>NZ_CP032143.1:0-3557428 GCF_002165295.2 Acinetobacter sp. WCHAc010052
ATGCTTTGGACAGACTGCTTGACCCGTTTGCGTCAAGAGTTATCAGGTAATGTCTTTACGATGTGGATAAGACCTTTGGTCGCTGAGGATCAAGGGGATATACTCCGTCTGTATGCGCCTAATCCCTACTGGACGCGTTATATTCAGGAGCACCATCTTGAGCTGATCACGATCCTTGCGGAACAGTTGTCCGAAGGTCGGGTCCGTAAAGTTGAAATCCAGGTGGATTCACGTCCTGGAGCAATCCTGTCAGCTGCTGAACAACCGGCAACCACAACTGCTGCGCTGGAATCAGTGCCTGTTCCTGTAACGAAGCCTAAAAAAGAAAAAGATGAGGGAAATCTTAAAAACAGTCGAAAGCGTCAGCTGAATCCACTGTTTACTTTTTCTCTTTTTGTTGAAGGCCGTTCCAACCAGATGGCAGCAGAGACCTGCCGTAAAGTTCTGACACAGCTGGGGGCTTCACAGCATAATCCACTGTTTTTATATGGTCCTACAGGTCTGGGTAAAACCCACCTGATGCAGGCTGTCGGTAATGCCTTACTTCAGGCGAAACCGAATGCACGTGTGATGTACATGACTGCAGAAAGTTTTGTACAGGATTTTGTCAGCTCGCTGCAGCAGGGGAAAGTGGAAGAATTTAAAAAGAACTGCCGCTCTCTCGATCTGTTGCTTGTGGATGATATCCATCTCCTGGCAGGCAAAGAAGCCAGTCTTGTAGAGTTTTTCTATACATTCAATGCCTTACTGGATGAATCCAAGCAGATTATTTTAACATCAGACCGTTATCCCAAAGAGCTGACTGAGCTGGATGCACGTCTGGTGTCCCGTTTTTCATGGGGACTTTCTGTGGGCGTTGAGCCACCAGATATTGAAACCCGGATTGAGATTTTATTAAAAAAAGCTGAAAGCAGTGGTGTTGAACTGCCGCGTAACTGTGCTCTGTTTATTGCGCAGCAGGTGGTGGCAAACGTTCGTGAACTGGAAGGTGCACTGAACAAAGTTGTTGCCATTTCACGCTTTAAAGGTACGGTGATTGATCTTGATGTTGTCCGTGAATCTTTGAAGGATGTTCTGGCGATACGTGCAAGAACCATCAGTACTGAGAATATTCAGCGTGTGGTCAGTGAATATTTCCGGATTCCATTAAAAGAACTGATGGGACCCAAGCGTACCCGTATTTATGCGCGTCCACGCCAGCTGGCCATGGGGCTTGCACGTGAACTGACCGGAGACAGTTTCCCTGAAATCGGTATGGCATTTGGTGGTCGTGATCACAGTACGGTGATGCATGCCTGTGAAAAAGTCCTGAGTTTAAGGGATGAAGATCCGATCTTTAATGAAGATTATAAGAATCTGCAGCGTCTGTTACAAAGCTGATTTTTTGATCATATTCTGTTCTTGCAATACGGCATATTCTGCCGCATAGTACATAGCTAAAAAATAAATTTACCCAGATTATTTACCGTTATCCAGATTTAGAGGAATCCATCGTGCGTTTGAAAATCGCGAAAGAAAGCTTAGTCAATGTGTTGTCACATGTGGTCGGAGCCGTTGAACGTCGCCATACTTTAAATATTCTTTCAAACGTAAAAATTCAGGCAAATCAACAGGCTTTAACCATTACAGGTTCTGACCTGGAAGTTGAGCTGGTGGCCAGTACCACCCTTGCTGAGGGTGCTTGTCTGCAGCCAGGGGAAACGACGGTTCCTGCCCGTAAACTGATGGATATCTGTAAATCTTTACCTGCTGCTGCGATTGTGGATCTGCAGATCACTGAAGATCAGCGCTGTATTTTAAAATCGGGTGCAAGCCGTTTTGTGCTGGGGACTTTACCTGCTGAAGACTATCCATTACTGACCACTGAAAACACTCAGGGTACTCAGGTTCAGGTGACTGAACGTGAGCTGAAACGTCTGTTTGAAAAAACAGCGTTTGCAATGGCGGTTCAGGATGTCCGTTTTTATCTGACCGGTACTCTGCTTGAAATTGATGACAGTCAGTTGCGTGCAGTCACCACAGATGGTCACCGTCTGGCGCTGTGTGAAACACTGGCGTCTTCCAATGCGGGTCAGCTGGTTCAGGCTATTGTGCCACGTAAAGCCGTGGGTGAATTACAGCGTCTGCTCAGTATTGAAGATGAACAGCTGACCTTGCTGATTGGTCGTGAACTGCTGAATGTCACCATCAGTACTCCAAGCCGGGATAAAGAGCAGGGTGATATTACAGTCCGTTTCACCACCAAACTGATTGATGGAAAATTCCCGGACTATCGCCGTGTTATTCCTCGTGGTGGCGACAAAAAAGTGGTGATCGCGCATGATGTGTTCAAGCAGTCTTTACAGCGTGTTTCGATTTTAAGTAATGAAAAACTACGCGGTGTATTTCTGAATTTTGGTGCTGATTCTTTACAGTTACGCGCCAATAACCCAGAACAGGACGAAGCTGTTGAAGATCTGGCGATTCAGTATGCAGATACGCCAATGGAAATGTCTTTCAATGCGCAGTATATTCTTGACGTTTTAAGCGTGCTGGATGGCGATGATGTTGCCATGACCATGACTGAAGCCAATCAGTCTGTACTGGTACAGGATCCGACCCAGCAGAATCAGACCTATGTGGTCATGCCGATGCGTGTTTAAACAGCCTGGCTTTTAAAAACCATGCATATTACGCGTTTAAATATACAACGTGTCCGAAATCTGAAAGCGGTTGCACTCCATGAGTTGCAGCCGTTTAATGTTTTTTATGGGCAGAATGGTTCCGGTAAAACCTCCGTTCTGGAAGCCATTCATCTGCTGGCAACAGGGCGTTCTTTCCGCACCCATATTCCTAAAAACTATATTCAGCATGAAACTGCCGATGCCGTGGTCTTTGCCCAGTCTGCCTCTGAAAAAATAGGCATGCAGAAACTGCAGAGTGGAGAGCAGCTGATTAAGGTCAATGGTGATTCCATTGCCACACAGGGGCAGCTTGCCCGCATACTGCCGCTACAGCTGATTGACCCACAAAGCACAGATATTATTGATCATGGTGCAAAACCCAGAAGACAGCTGCTCGACTGGCTTATGTTTCACGTGGAACCAGAGTTTTATCATGCCTGGCAGTATTACTCACGTGCATTGAAACAGCGTAACAGTCTGCTGAAGTCACAGCGCAATATTTCCCTGTCAGAACTTGAACCCTGGAATAAAATGCTCAGTGATTATGGGGAAATCCTGCATTCACAGCGCATGGAAATAGTGGAGCAGTGGAAACAGTATCTGCAGCAGGATCTGGCTCAGTTATTGCCTGATCTGGATATTCAGATGGAATACAGCGCAGGGTTCCATGTGGAACATGGATTGGCCAGTGATCTGATTCAGTACCACCAGAAAGATGTGGACAGACGTTATACCGAATACGGTCCGCACCGTGCAGATCTGCATTTTAAAACCCCATTGGGCGATGCTGATACAGTTCTGTCCAGGGGGCAGAAAAAACTGCTGATCATGGCGCTGAAACTGTCGCAAATTGCCATGTTACATGCCTGCAATAAGGAAACTGTGGTATTATTGGATGATGTGACAGCAGAATTAGATTTAACTGCACAACAGCGATTAATTGAACGTCTGAGCCAGTTAGGCAGTCAGGTTTTTATCACCACGCTGGACCAGCAATCAGTAAAAAAACATTTACATGATTTATCTATCTGTTACCGGTTGTTCCATGTGGAGCAGGGACAGGTTCAGGTTGCTGGGCCATGATTTTATATTTTCGCCAGTTTTGGACAGACCCATTATTTATCAGGGAGAAACCATGAGTTCAGAAGATCAAGCAGCTTCTCAAACAGAACTAACCACTGAAAAGGCTTATGACTCCTCCAGTATTAAAGTATTACGTGGACTGGATGCGGTACGTAAACGTCCAGGCATGTATATCGGTGATACAGATGATGGTTCAGGTCTGCATCATATGGTCTTTGAAGTCGTGGATAATGCGATTGATGAAGCACTGGCAGGGCACTGTGATGAGATCATTGTAACCATTCATGAAGATGAATCGGTCAGTGTATCCGATAATGGCCGTGGTATTCCTACCGATATTCACCCTGAGGAAGGGGTGTCAGCTGCCGAAGTGATTCTGACCATCCTGCATGCAGGTGGTAAGTTTGATGACAACAGCTATAAAGTTTCTGGTGGTCTGCACGGTGTAGGCGTGTCAGTGGTGAATGCACTCTCCAGTAAACTGGAGCTGACCATTCATCGTGCAGGTCATATTCATCAGCAGGAATATAAACACGGCGATCCGGTTTATCCGCTGAAAGTGATCGGTGACACTACCACATCGGGAACAGTTGTCCGCTTCTGGCCAAGTGCTGAAACCTTCAGTCAGACCATTTTTAATGTGGATATTCTGGCACGCCGTTTACGTGAACTGTCATTCCTGAATGCAGGTGTACGCATTGTATTGCGTGATGAGCGTGTCGCGCTGGAACATATTTACGATTACGAAGGTGGTCTGTCTGAGTTTGTTAAATACATCAACCAGGGCAAAACCCATCTGAATGAAATTTTCCATTTCACCACACAGGCTGAAAATGGCATTGCTGTGGAAGTAGCGCTGCAATGGAATGATACTTATCAGGAAAATGTACGTTGCTTTACCAATAACATTCCACAGAAAGATGGTGGTACACACCTGGCAGGTTTCCGTGCTGCGCTGACCCGTGGTCTGAACAGCTATATGGAAAGCGAAAACTTACTGAAAAAAGAAAAAGTTGCTGTATCGGGTGATGATGCCCGTGAAGGTCTGACTGCCATTGTTTCAGTGAAAGTGCCTGATCCAAAATTCTCTTCACAGACCAAAGAAAAACTGGTGTCCAGTGAAGTTAAACCTGCGGTTGAGCAGGCAATGAATAAATCATTCTCTGAATATCTGCTGGAAAACCCACAGGCTGCCAAGTCCATTGCCGGTAAAATTATTGATGCAGCACGTGCGCGTGATGCAGCACGTAAAGCCCGCGAAATGACACGCCGTAAGAGTGCGCTGGATATTGCAGGTTTACCAGGGAAACTGGCGGACTGTCAGGAAAAAGATCCAGCACTGTCTGAACTTTACCTGGTCGAGGGTGACTCTGCGGGTGGCTCAGCAAAACAGGGTCGTAACCGTAAAATGCAGGCGATTTTGCCTTTAAAAGGTAAAATTCTGAACGTGGAACGTGCCCGTTTTGATAAAATGATTTCTTCTCAGGAAGTGGGTACGCTGATTACCGCACTGGGTTGTGGTATTGGTCGTGAAGAATATAATCCAGATAAACTGCGTTACCATAAAATCATCATCATGACCGATGCTGACGTGGATGGTTCACACATCCGTACACTGTTACTGACTTTCTTCTTCCGTCAGATGCCGGAACTTGTGGAACGTGGTTATATTTATATTGCCCAGCCACCACTTTATAAGCTGAAAAAAGGCAAACAGGAACAGTACATTAAAGATAATGATGCACTGGAAACCTATCTGATTTCCAATGCGATTGATGAACTGGAACTGCATATCAGTGCAGAAGCACCGGCTATTCGTGGCGAAGCACTGGAAAAAGTGATTTCAGATTATCAAACTTCACAAAAAAGCTTACAGCGTTTAACTGTACGTTATCCTGCAAGTCTGCTGGATGGTCTGCTTGGACTGGAAGCATTTAAACTGGATCAGAACCAGGATGAAAACTATGTGAAACAATGGGCAGAACAGTTACGTGCTGCTATTGAGGCACAGCAACCGGGTTTACGTCCAGAAATTACGCTTGAATCCTTTGAAAAAGAACTCGCAGATGGTGCGAAAGTGATGCAGTACTGGCCGCGTGTGACCGTATATGTGCATAATTTACCGCATCATTATCTGTTGGATCAGGGTTTGCTTGCATCGAGTGAATATAAGCGTTTACTGCAGAATTCGAAAAGCTGGTTTACTTTACTCGAAGCAGGTGCTTATTTGCAGAAAGGTGAGCGTAAAATTCAGGTATCCAGTTTCCATCAGGTATGGCAGCAGATTCTGTCCGATTCACGCCGTGGCATGATGATTCAGCGCTACAAGGGTCTGGGTGAGATGAATGCTGAGCAGCTTTGGGAAACAACGATGGACCCAGAAAACCGCAATATGCTTCAGGTCACAATTCAGGATGCGATTGAAGCTGACCGTATGTTTGCCTGCTTAATGGGCGATGATGTGGAACCACGCAGAGCCTTTATTGAAGAAAATGCGTTAAATGCTGATATTGATGCTTAACTGAATTAAACAGATAAAACCCTGAACAGTCCGCTGTTCAGGGTTTTTTTTGTGAAAAATAATGGTGTATCAGCTGACATCTTTATGATGTATCTCTGTAACGTCATCTAAATTTTATCAAACTGTCTTATTTTTATGCGACTATCGGATCATTCGACAAATCAGATATAAAACAAGAGGCTGTGAGATGGATAACCAACTTGAACATATCCGTGATATCTGGGTAAATGCATTTTTTACAGGCAATTATGATGTGCTTGCACAATATGAAGATGAATCCTTTCGCGTTGTGTATGAAAAGGAAGGCGTGACGGAGAGTAATTACACCCGTTATGAAAAAATTGCGCATGCAGTTAAAAATGGTGTATGGAAGCCTCAGAAACCAGAGATTATGAGTGAGGAGTTTGAATTTAACCGCGATCTGACTGAGTGCCGGGTTACCCTGGAACTGGAAAATGAACCCACTGTGATACAGGAATCATGGGTTTTTTATGATGAATGGAAAGTGGTGGAACTGCGTTTCTGTAAATCCAGGAAATTGTCTTAGACATGAAATGACATCCTGATGGGTGTCATATTTGAGTTGAATTGAGCAGATCAGCCTTCTGAGAACATCTTCTCAGATGCATTTTATACAGTAAATGCAGATAAAAATATTCAACATAATCAAAATATAAAATTTTTCTCCGTAAAAAGTTCATTCAGGGTGGTTATTTTGAATCAAAAATAGCCACTCCTGTCCCTGTTTAAAATGAAAATAATCACTTGTCATTCGTCAGAATTGACGATGTTTTATACAAAACCAGGATAAAATAGCACCAGTAAATACTGTGGATAACTTAGTTTAAGGCTCTGAAAATACAGTCAATAAGAAAATTTAAACGGGTTGAATAAAAAATTATCCACATCAAATCTCGAAATTTCAGTATCAGATCTGATAATCCGTTGAGAGTGACAGACAGGATACTGTTTTTATTTATCCATAAGTTGTTTGCTGGTTTTAATCCCTGCGTTATGAATTTAAAAATATGAATGAAATCTGAGTTTCAGCGGGTATTGATCTGATTGGTAACTGGGTTAACAGTCTTTCAGGTTAAATGTCTGACTCAGGGTCACAGGGATATGGATTGATACTGTATTTATTTAATAAATGATACTCTTAAGTCAGACTAATTAATATTAAGAATAACTAAAGATGTTCCACGGAAATATATAAATAAAAGTTATTAATTAAAATAATTATAATTAAATCAATAAGTTAATTGTTTTTATATTTCAACGTCGAGAGATACCCCAGCGGTTTGCTGACAATCAGGTCTTGCTGAAGACTTCATTATTTTTCTACAGACCCAAAAAAAAGCCGTTAAATAACGGCTTTTTAAGTGGAATAGGCTGACTGGAATGACTTATTCGAAAGAACTTTCCAGTTCTTCCAGCTGCATCATCAGTTCAAGCATCTGTTCTTCAATCTGTTCCAGTTTTCCTTTCAGTTCAGTCTGTTCATTCATCAGTTTCAGTAAATCATCCTTTCTGCTGGCTTCATAAAGGGATGTATCTGCAAGCAGTTCTTCAATCTGTGCCAGACGTGGCTGAATTTTCTCAATCTGAGCTTCATTTTTTTCAATATTTTTACGTATCGGTCGGCTGAGTTCACGCTGACGGGCGGCTTCCTTACGCTGACCTTCTTTATCCAGTTTTGAAATAACAGTTTTTTCAACGACCTGCGACTGAACAGGTGCTGCAGGTTTCTGACCATTTTTGATCATGTCGATGCGTGCCTGGCGTAACCAGTCTGCATAAGCAGTTAAATCACCTTCAAATTCACGGCTCTGACCACCATGCACCAGGATCAGTTCATCACACACAGCAGAAATCAGCTGGCGTTCATGTGAAACCAGTACTACCGCACCTTCAAAGTCCTGAAGTGCCATAGTCAGGGCATGACGCATATCCAGGTCCAGGTGGTTGGTTGGTTCGTCCAGAATCAGCACATTCGGGCGTTGCCATACAATTAAAGCCAAAGCTAGACGGGCACGTTCACCACCAGAGAAACTTTCACTCGGGGTATCCATGCGCTCACCACTGAAGCCGAAACTTCCCAGAAATGAACGTAACGACGCTTCACTGATTTTTTTATCAGCAATACGTGACAGTTGCAGCATTGGGCTGGCATGACCATCCAGGGCATCCATCTGATGCTGGGCAAAATAACCGATATTGAGTAATTCAGAGGCTTTTCGGTGCCCCTGGATCAGAGGAAGATCACCCACCAGTGATTTGATTAAGGTGGATTTACCCGCACCATTCATTCCCAGTAAACCAATACGGCTGTTCGGCGTAATCTGCAAACTGACATTGGTGACAATCAGTTTATCGCCATAACCAATATCAGCATGCTCCAGTTGCAACAATGGTGAACTCATTTTACTCGGTTCACGGAAACTGAACGTAAAAGGGGTGTCTACATGAGCTGCAGACAGTTCCTGCATACGTTCCAGCTGTTTGATCCGGCTCTGTGCCTGTTTGGCTTTGGTTGCCTGAGCTTTAAAACGGTCAATATATTTCTGTAAATGCGCACGGGTTTCCAGCTGTTTTTCATAAGCCTGTTGCTGTTGTGCAAGGCGCTCTGCACGGGTACGCTCAAAGGTTGAATAATTACCCGTATAAAGCGTCAGTTCCTGATTTTCAATATGCAGAATATGGTCAGTAATGGCATCCAGGAAATCACGGTCATGTGAAATCAGAATCAGAGTACCTTCATAGGCTTTTAACCAGTCTTCCAGCCATAAAATAGCGTCTAAATCCAGGTGGTTGGTCGGTTCATCCAGCAGCAGGAGATCCGAACGGCTCATCAGGGTACGTGCCAGATTCAGGCGCATCCGCCATCCACCTGAGAAACTTGAAACCAGCAGTTCTGACTGATGTTCAAAAAATCCAAGTCCAGCCATCAGCTGTGCAGCTTTGGATGGCGCGGTATAGCCGTGAATTTCGTCAAAACGGCCATAAAGATGAGCAATCTCTTCGTCACTCAGTTGATCCGGATGTTCCAGTTTATGCTGAATACTCCAGTATTCTTCATCGCCTGACAGCACAAAATCAATGGCTTTCATGTCCAGTGCTTTAATTTCCTGAGCCATGTGCGCTACTGTCCATACCGCAGGACGGGTCAGAGAACCACTGTCAGATTCCATGCCACCGAGTAAAGCAGAAAAAAGGGTGGATTTGCCCGCACCATTGACCCCGGTTAAGCCAATTTTCCAGCCTGGATGAAGTTGCATGGATGCTTTTTGAAATAATATGCGTCCATTGCGGCGTATAGAGAGCTGGTCGAGCTGAATCATTGAATTATCAAACGAAGCAAAAGTTGGGCATATTCTAAAGGAAGCTGTAGGGAAATGAAAAAATAATGCGAAGAAAAGACAGACAGCAGAATATGTCTACTGGTTGATGGAAAGTTGTGATTTTATTCAGGAAATCTGCATTTTGTCGGAAATGGAGTAATTGATCTATTTTTGGAAAAAGAACAGCGTTATAGTCAAAGAGCATGAAAACCAGAAAAGAATAATGAGGAAGGATAATGAAAAAAGGAATTTTGTTATTGTCTGCACTGACAGTTCTAGGGGCTTCCAGTGTGGCAGAAGCAAAGGAAAATGTCTGTGTGTTCGACCTGCTGGGAAAAGCGGGAGAATCCTATAAATTACTTGAGGAATGGGCACTGGCTGCAAAAAGCTGGGGTGGGGATATCAATCTGATCGCTTATCAGGATGAAGCCAAAGTTGAGAGTGATTTTAAAGCCGGTGAATGTGATGCTTTTTATATGACCTCCATGCGTGCCCGTTCATATAACAAATTTGCAGGTTCAATTGATGCACTAGGCGGTGTTCCCAGTAACAGTATTGCCCAGAAAGCAATCGCTTATGTCCTGGATAAGAGAAACAATAAAAGACTGGTCAGTACAATTGGCAAGGAACAGTTTGAAGTTGCAGGCATTGGTCAGATTGGAACAGCATATATATTTGTCCGTGACCGTTCCATCAATACCCTTGAAAAAGGCAAAGGGAAAAAATTTGCTGTCCTGCATTATGACCAGGCACAGAAAATGATGGTGGAGCGTTTTGGTGCTGTGCCGGTCATGTCTGATATTTCGAACTTTATTAAAAAATTCAATTCAGGTGAAGTGGATATTGTTGCTGCACCAGCTTACGCATTTAAACCACTTGAGATGTATAAAGGTCTCGGTACGAAAGGAGCAATGTTTAATTTTCCTGTAGTCAATGTGACAGCTGATCTGATTATCCGACCTGGAAAGTTTGAAGATAATTTTGCTGCACAGTCCAGAAGCTGGTTTGTCAGACAGCTGCCGAAAAGTTTTGCGCTGGTGAAACGTATGGAAGCTGAAATACCGGCAAAATATAAAATGAATCTGGAAAAAGAAGATCAGGAAAAGTATCAGAAGCTGTTAAGAGAAGGGCGTATGGATCTGACTAAACAGGGTGTTTATGATGCAACCATGATGACTGTACTGAAAAAAGCACGCTGTACGGTTGAACGGACCAATTTTGAATGTTCACTGGGTGGCGAATAGGTAGGCTGTTTTTAGTGACATTGTAAAAAAAAGTTTGCAATGTAAATCAGGCATAAATCTTATAAAAATATAACTATATGAAAAAATTGTATTTTTATATTTATAAAATGATACCTGGTTCATATGTTGTTAAAAAAGTAAGAAATAATCAAAAAAAATGGAGTAAATGCTCTATTTTTTTATCGGGAACTTGCTTAAAATTATCTGGTGTATGGACACTTATGTGACAACAAGATTCTTAAAGGAAAAAATACAATGAAAAAAACCCTCCTTGCATTGGCTGCTTTTACAGCGGTAGGTATCACAACAACAGCTCAGGCTGAAAAAGTGGATGTCTGTGTATTTGATTTACTGGGCAAATCCGGTGAGTCTTATCAGATGGCTCAGGAATGGGCACTGGCTGCAAAAGGATGGGGAGCAGATGTGAATCTGATCCCACGTCAGGATGAAGCAGTTGCTGATAACGATTTTAAAGCGGGTAAATGTGATGGCGTCTTTATGACTGCCATGCGTGCACGTCAGTATAATAAATTTGTAGGATCAATTGATTCAATTGGTGGTGTACCAAGCAATGCAATTGCACAGAAAGCAATTACTTTTGCCTTGGACAGCCGTAATGCTGCAAAAATGACGACTAATCTCAGCGGAAAAAAATATGAAGTTGCAGGTATTGCACCTTTAGGTTCTGCATTCATTTTTGTGCGTGATAAAAGCATCAACTCCATTGAAAAAGCAGCAGGTAAAAAGTTTGCTGTTTTAAGCTATGACAACGCGCAGAAAATCTTAGTACAGCGTGTCGGTGCTCAGGCTGTTGCGTCTGATGTGTCAAACTTTGTTGCAAAATTCAACAATGGTCAGGTGGATATGGTTGGTGCGCCAGCCTATGCGTATAAGCCACTGGAAATCTATAAAGGTCTGGGAACAAACGGTGCAATGTTCAACTTCCCTGTGTTACAGGTAACAGCTGACTTTATTATCCGTCCTGAACAGTTCCCTGCAGGTTTTGGTCAGAAATCTCGTGATTATTTTGTGAAGAATCTGCCGAAAAGCTTTGCCATGATCAACCGTCTGGAAAGTGGTATTCCTGCGAAGTATAAAATGAACCTGACTGCAGAAGATAA
Source organism: Acinetobacter sp. WCHAc010052 (assembly GCF_002165295.2). Classification (NCBI taxonomy): domain Bacteria; kingdom Pseudomonadati; phylum Pseudomonadota; class Gammaproteobacteria; order Moraxellales; family Moraxellaceae; genus Acinetobacter; species Acinetobacter sp. WCHAc010052. The sequence goes on from NZ_CP032143.1 coordinate 11,974, forward strand.
ACTGAAATATCAGAAACTGATGCGTGATGGCCGTCTGGAATTAACGAAATCGGGTATTTATGATGCCGGCATGATGAGCGTACTGAAAAAAGCACGCTGTTCTGTCGATAAAGCAAACTTTGAGTGTTCACTTGGTGGTGAATAATTCTGATTTATAAGCAAAAAACCTGGATTTGATCCAGGTTTTTTGCTTTCAGCAGTTGTGTCATTTGTGCCATTCGCAAGGCTTAAAAAAAAGATTAATCTGATCACAGAATAAATAAAATTTTCAGGATGAAAATGAAACCACAAAAAAAAGGATTTGTACTGGCAGCAGGTCTTTTCTTTGCCCTTAATGTACAGGCAAAACAGACATTCTGTGTTTTTGATGTCGCAGGTAAGGCAGGCGATGCCTATGCGCTGATGAAAGATTATGCCCTCGAAGCAAAAAAATGGGGTGCTGATCTGGATGTCAAAGTCTATAACGATGAGCGCGTGGCGACAGAAGACTTTAAGGCGAAGCGCTGTGATGGTGTTGCCATCAGTGGTTTACGTGGACGTCAGTTCAATTCATTTACAGGTTCTATTGATGCGCCAGGCGCATTACCATCTCTGAGCAGTGCCATTAAATTTTTACAGTTTCTGTCACGTCCGCAGTTTGCAAAAGAGATGATCCGCAATGATTATGAGGTTGTTGGTCTTATTCCGATTGGCGCAGCATATATTTTTGTGAATGACCGCAGTATCAACACCGTTGCCAAAGCAGCAGGCAAGAAAATTGCGGTTCTGGATTTTGATCAGTCTCAGAAAGAAATGGTACAGAAACTGGGGGCACAGCCTGTGACCACCGATATTTTAAGTGCTGGACCAAAATTCAATAACGGTCAGGTGGATATTATTGCAGCGCCGGCAGTGGCTTTCAAACCGCTTGAACTGTATCGGGGACTGGGTATAAAAGGTGCAATTTATCGTTTTCCACTGGCACAGATCACAGGAAATCTGATCATTCACAAAGACCGATTCCCTGATGATTATGGTCAGAAAAGTCGGACGTATGTGGCTTCTCAGTTGCCGCGGGCGACACAGATTATTGGTAAACTTGAAAAGGATATTCCTGCGAAATACTGGCTGAATGTGCCGAAAGAAGATCATCTTGGTTATATTAAACTGATGCGGGAAGCCCGTATTGATCTGATGAAATCAGGACGCTTTGATAAGCGTGTGCTTGGACTGATGAAAAAAATTCGTTGCAGTGAAGACCCTCAGTCTTTTGAGTGTCCGCTGAATGATGAATAAACCTTAATAATTCAGTGTGACTGAATAACAAAAAACAATGACAAGGAAATAAAAAATGAAACAATGGTCTAAAGTTTTGATGCTTGGTGCAGGTCTGATGACAGCAGCAGGTGCAGTTCAGGCAAAACAGGTAATGTGTGTGTTTGACCTGGTCGGTAAAAGCGGTGATGTTTATACGCTTATGAAAGATTATCAGCTGGCGGCAAAAAACTGGGGTGCAGATATTGAACTGCGCGTTGGTCAGAATGAAGCCGTGATTGCTGAAGACTTTAAAGCGGGCAAGTGTGATGCCATCAGTGTAACAGGGATGCGTGGCCGTCAGTTCAATGAATTTACAGGTTCGCTGGATGCCATTGGTGCGATTCCAGATCTGAACCTTGCGGTTAAAGTGATGCAGGGACTTGCCAGCCCAACATTTGCAAAATATATGGTCAATGGAAAGTATGAAGTCGCAGGTGTCATTCCTGTAGGTGATGCATTCCTGATGGTCAATGACCGCAGTATCAATAGCGTTGCCAAAGCGGCAGGTAAGAAAATTGCAGTACTGGATTATGACCAGGCACAGAAAATCATGGTTCAGCAGATTGGTGCACAGGCTGTGAGTGCAGATGTCACCAATTTTGGTGCAAAATTCAACAATGGTCAGGTCGACATTATTGGTGCGCCAGCAGCTGTGTTCAAACCTTTGGAGTTACATAAAGGTCTGGGTACGAAGGGAGCGATCGTCAATTATCCAATTCTCCAGGTCACAGGCAATCTGATTATCCGTCCAGAAAAATTCCCAGCGGGCTATGGACAGAAGTCTCGTGACTGGGTGAAAACACAGTTACCGCGTGCATTTACGATTCTGGGCAAAATGAAGTCTGATATTCCTGCAAAATACTGGATGGAAGTACCCGCTTCGGATAAACCGGGTTACCAGAAGATGATGCGTGAATCGCGTGTTGATCTGACCAAACGTGGTGTTTATGACAAGCGTATGATGAAACTGTTATGGCAGTTCCGCTGTAAACAGGATCCAAAGAACTTCGAATGTTCCATGCAGGACGAGAACTATAAATAATTCTGAGTTTTTTACTCTGAATAAACTTTAAAGTTCACACACTGACCATATATTGAGTATGTTATACTGAATATATGGTTTTTGTTTTTAAGCCATCCAAATTGTTTGAGGAAGCCCCATCATGAATGCACCAGCGCTTGAGATGACTGATAATGCTGCAAAGAAAGTTCGCCAGCTGCGTGACAGCGAAGGCAATCAGGAACTGATGTTACGTGTTTACGTAACAGGTGGCGGCTGTTCAGGTTTTTCTTATGGCTTTAATTTTGCAGAAAGCATGAATGAAGATGATGCTGAATTTGCCAATGGCGATGTAAAAATGCTGGTTGATTCGCTGAGCTATCAATATCTGGTCGGTTCTAAAGTGGATTATATCGAAGGTCTGGAAGGTTCACGTTTTATCGTGGATAACCCGAATGCAACCACCACCTGTGGCTGTGGTTCATCTTTCTCCATTTAATTGCAGACTAAAAAAAAGCCCTCCACTGAGGGCTTTTTTTTTACGGTATATACTTTCAGGCAGCAATTGCCTGAAGAATATGTTCACTCAGTTGCTGTGCATTCTGTACAGGAATCCAGTGCGTGGCATCCATAATTACTTCAGTATAAGGCGCATCAACATATTGCCTGTTTAACTGAACAGACTTTTCACCAATAGCTGAATCATGTTTGCCCCATATGAAAAGTGTCGGGACTTTGACGGGCTGAGTCAGATATTTATTTGAACTGAACGGAATGCCGCGGTACCAGTTCAGCGCCGTACTGAGTCTTTTTTCTTCTACAATTTCCTGCTGAAAGTCTTTGAGCTGCTGTTCGGTCATGCCTGAGTTTTTGAGCAGTCCCAGTCCTATTTTTGAGAGTCGGGTAAAAAACAGTTCTGGAATTTCAGGTAACTGAAACAGCCCCATATAATAAGATTTAAACAGTTGCGTACTGCTGAGCATGGAACGTATAAATGCAGCTTTGTGAGGAACAGATACTGAAATTAGGTGCTTAATTTTTTCTGGATAACGCTGGGCAATATCCCAGGCAATGACCGCACCCCAGTCATGACCGACCAGATACACGGGCTGTCCGATCAGCTTCAGCAGCGTGTGAACATCTTCCACCAGTGCAGAACTTCGATAATCCCTGCGGTTTCTGGGACGGGCACCCAGGCTGTATCCGCGTTGATTGACTGCATAGGTTCTGAAGCCCTGAGCATTCAGAATATCAGCTGTCTGTTGCCAGCTTTTGTTGGTTTCAGGAAAGCCATGTAACAGGACAAAAGGCTGACCATCTAAAGGACCTGTATCCAGGACATCAAAGGTCAGCTGGTCCCGCTGAAATTGCGTAATCCGTTGAGTGTTTACAGTCATGATAAATAGCTCTGTACAGTTTCTGTCCATGCTGACAGATTCCACTTTTTGTGGAAAAGCAGAAAAGGACAGGTCTCAGGCATATCAGGTCGAAAATTGTTAAACAATTTCTGTTGCTGTAGAAGTCAGGTCTCAGACGACTGTGATGGTTCCCAGAATCCGGTCACCTTTTGCACCTGTGACAGCAGGAAGATTACCGCTGAGCTGCTGGTCAAAGCGCATGGCAAGCCACGCAAATGCTGTAGCTTCGACCCAGGTTGGCGCCAGCCCCAGTGCTGAAGTACTCTGTACAGACCAGTTGTGTTTACGCAAACGCCAGCGCAGCTGTTCAAGCAGATGAGAGTTATAAGCACCGCCACCACAGACATAGACTTCACCTGTATCGAGTGGTGAGCGGTAAATGGCCTTTTTAATGGCGCGGGTGGTCAGTTTCATTAAGGTTGCCTGAACATTTTCAGGAGTGTCTTCCAGTTCGTCATATTCCAGATCATTTTTCCAGTCTGCAATCTGCTCATCCAGCCATTCCAGATTGAAATCTTCACGTCCTGTACTTTTGGGTGGTTCTTTAGAAAAATACTCATGCGACTGCAGACGTTCCAGTAGGCTTCTGACGGGCTGACCGTAAGTTGCCCAGTTGCCATTTTCATCATAAGGCTGACCGGTGTAACGATGACACCAGGCATCCATCAGGATATTGGCAGGACCGGTGTCAAATCCATATACATTATCCGGATTGCCAGCGGGCAACATGGAAACATTGGCGATTCCACCTAAATTCAGAATGACACGGTGGATGGTCGGGTGCTGAAACAGTGCCTGATGAAAAGCCGGAACCAGAGGAGCACCCTGACCGCCAGCCGCCATATCACGACGACGGAAGTCTGAAACAACAGGAATCTGAGTAATTTCGGTAATGATATTGGGGTCACCAATCTGAAGGGTAAAGCCATGTTCAGGACGGTGACGGATAGTCTGCCCGTGTGAACCAATAGCTTTAATCAGTGATCTGTCCAGCTGGTTTTCTTCAATCAGGGTATTGATGCCATGACCGATCATCTTTGCCAGACTGACATCTGCCTTACCCATACGGTCTATTTCATTATCACCAGGTAACGTCAGCGCCATCAGCTCATCCCGAAGGTCGGGATCAAAAGCCAGTGTCAGAGACGCATGTAACTGCAGTGGATCAAAAGAAGCAGCGACAATATCCACACCATCCATGCTGGTGCCCGTCATTACGCCAATATAGATCGCTGTCATGGTGATTCTTAAGCCTGCAATGTGCTGAAAAAGTGTTAGTATATCTCACAAATGAGATAACTGATGTATTGGATTTTGTGATGTCAAATTTCCTGCCGGCGGAAGAACAACTTGCCCTCATCCAACGAGGCACCCACGAAATTATTTCTGAAGAGGATCTTTTAAAGAAACTCAAGGAAAATCGTCCTTTAAAAATTAAAGCGGGTTTCGACCCGACTGCACCTGATTTGCATCTGGGGCATACGGTTCTGATCAACAAACTGAAAACCTTTCAGGATCTGGGACATGAAGTCACTTTTCTGATTGGTGACTATACAGCCATGATTGGCGACCCAACAGGTAAAAGTGCAACGCGTCCACCGCTGTCCCGTGAGCAGGTGCTGGAAAATGCCAGAACCTATCAGGAACAGGTGTTTAAAATCCTGGACCCTGAAAAAACCAAAGTGCGCTTTAACTCAGAATGGTTTGCCAACCGGACTGCTGCGGACTTGATTCAGCTGGCTTCACAGCAGACGGTTGCCCGTATGCTTGAACGTGATGACTTTACCAAGCGTTATAACAGTCATCAGCCTATTGCGATTCATGAATTTTTATATCCGCTGGTTCAGGGATATGACTCAATTGCACTGGAAGCAGATGTGGAACTGGGCGGTACGGATCAGACCTTTAACCTGTTGATGGGTCGTACACTTCAGGGGCGTTATGATCAGGAAGCTCAGGTCTGTATTACTGTTCCTATCCTGGAAGGTCTGGATGGCGTTAATAAAATGTCCAAATCACTGGGTAACTATATTGGTGTATTTGATGCTCCAGGCGCGATGTACCAGAAAGTCCTGTCCATGCCAGACAGCCTGATTGAACGTTATTTTGATTTACTCAGCTTTAAATCGCTGGATGAAATTGCAGCCTTGCTGAAAGAGATTGAAGAAGGGCGTAATCCGCAGGAAGTGAAGAAAATTCTTGCACTTGAACTGGTGGAACGTTTCCACGGTGCGGAAGCTGCTGAACATGCTCATAAAGGTGCGGGTAATCTGATCACTGAAGGCGAATTACCGGAAGATACACCGGAAGTGACCATTTCACGTGGTGAGTTCGGTGGTGAAGTTTCCATTATTTCGATTTTACGTGCAGCGGGTTTAACCAAAAACTCGGCACAGTCTAAAGATGCTGTTGGTCGTGGTGCAGTAAAAGTGGACTGGAATGTTGTGGATGCAAGCTACATGGTGAAAGAAAACGGTACGCTGATTATTCAGGCAAGTAAAAAAGCGATTGCAAAAGTAACGTTTACTGACTGATACATTGCCAGAACAGAGACAGGAATGGGTTTTCATCCATTCCTGTTTTTTTTTTGCTTATAAGTTATCTGAATAACAAAATTCAAAAAAAACGTATTAAAACAAAGGTTAAATTTTTCCATAATTATTGATTTTGTCTGGATCTATGTATATTATTTACTCATAATGAACAGGTGTATAAATATTCTGTTCAGACCTGAAAAGCACAGGCAGGCTCCACAGTTTATAGGTCTCTTCCCCAAGAGACTCTTTTTAATTTGTTTTAAGGGAATAACTATAATAATGACATGATGGATCGTTAAAGGATCTAATTCTGAGGGAGAGGTTTTGGGAGAGATCTCTTTCTTTTTTTTGTCTGAAAATTCAAATCACTCCAACCGTCACAGCATACTCTGCGCACTTTCTAAATTAATAAAAAAGATAAGCAAATCTGAAAAACATATTTTTTATTAATATACGAAAACCTTACCATTAACATGAATTTTAATCCTTTCTCCTGGCACATTTTATCATCGCTCATGAAACTTCCTCAACTGATTTTGTTGAGTTCATTCACTGTCTTAATGGGCATGAGTGGGCTGACAAATGCACGCTCCATCGTCATTGGTTATCAAACCAACATCGAACCTGCCAAAGTGGCACAGGCAGATGGTGTCTATGACAAAGCGATTGGGCAAAAGCTGGATTGGCGTTTATTTAACAGTGGGGCAGAAGTATTAACGGCTTTGGCGTCAGGTTCTGTCGATATTGCGTTGATTGGTTCAAGTCCATTGGGTGCGGCGGTTGCAAATAACCTACCGATCGAAGTGTTTTTGATTTCAACCGATCTGAAAAGTGCAGAAGCACTGGTGGTACGCAATGGTTCAGGGATTCATAGCCCAAAAGATTTGATTGGTAAAAAAATTGCAACGCCATTTGCTTCAACATCACACTACAGTTTGTTAGGTGCTTTGAAACACTGGAATATCAAAACCAATCAGATTCGTTTACTGAATTTAAAACCTGCGGAAATCAATGCGGCATGGCGTCGTGGTGATATTGATGGTGCATTTGTTTGGTCACCTGCACTTGCCAATATCAAAAAAACAGGCAAAGTCATGACTGATGCAGGGCAGGTGGGGAAATGGGGTTCTCCAACGTTTGAAGTTTGGGTCGCGCGTAAAGATTTTGCCAAAAAGAATCCTGATGTTTTAAGTAAATTTTCTACGGTGACTTTGAATTATTACGACAGTTATAACCGTAATAAGAAACAGTGGACGGCAGATTATCCTGCGGTCAAAAAGATTGCCAAAATTACAGGTGTAGATGCGCAGGATGTACCGACTTTACTTGCAGGTGCGGAATATCCAGATCGCCAGGTGCAACTGAGTCAGCAGTATCTAGGTGGGCGTACCATTCAAAATATTGCCAATTCAGTAAATTTTCTAAAAGCACAAGGTTTGGTGAGAAAAGTGTCTCCAGATTATCAACAGTTTATTACGACACGCTATATCAGCGGGTCTAAATAAGATCGGAAGGGTTCATCATGGCTGTATTGACGGTAGAACATGTACAAGCGCAGTATGCTGGTGCTCAACACCCTGTACTGCAGGATGTATCTTTCGAGTTAGGTTCTGAGCAGCTGATGGTGGCGTTAGGCGCTTCAGGTAGCGGTAAAACAACATTATTAAACCTGATTGCAGGCTTTACTCATCCACAACTCGGTTCGATCAAACTCGATGGTGAGGAAGTGCTTGCACCAAGTCGTGATCGTGGTGTGGTGTTTCAGGATGATGTGTTATTGCCGTGGCAAAATGTACAGGACAATATAGCCTTTGGTTTAGAACTTGCAGGTATAGATCGAAAAACAAGACTGAGCAAAGCACAGGAGTTATTAAGCCTGGTCAATTTAGACGGTTTCGGTCAACGTCATATCTGGGAACTTTCAGGTGGGCAACGTCAACGTGTAGGTTTAGCCCGTGCTTTAGCATCTGATCCTAAAATATTGTTAATGGATGAACCGTTTGGCGCATTGGATGCATTTATCCGAGAACAAATGCAATGTCTATTATTAGATGTTTGGAAAAGCACAGCTAAACCGACATTCTTAATTACCCATGATATTGAGGAAGCGGTTTTCCTTGCCACAGATCTGATTATTCTGGCACCAAATCCAGGGCGGATTGTTGAAAAGCTGGAACTGGATTTTGCCAAACGTTATGCCAATGGTGAGTCTGCACGCAGTATTAAATCAGATCCGAAATTTATTGAAACACGTGAATATGTGTTGAATCGTATCTTTATTCAAAACGGTCAGCTGAATATTCAGGACCAACACGTCGAGCAGGTGTAATCATGACAGCACATTTAGATCCTGAATTGGTTGCTCAAGGTACAGCACCTCAGTCGGCTTCCAAAAAAGTTCCACGTGAAACCAGTATTACTCTGATCAGTACGATTACGATTATTGCCCTCATCGCTGTGTGGTGGTTGGTAACGACATTGGGATGGATTGATGCTTTATTTTTACCCTCTCCAGTTGCGGTGATTGATCGTTTTCAGGATTTAGTTGCCAATGGCTATATGAGCATCAGCTTATGGAGTCATATCGGTGCAAGTCTGGGACGTATTGGAACAGCTTTAATTGCTGCAGTGATTACAGCGATTCCTTTAGGTATTGCGATTGGACGCAATAAAATTGTTCGTGGTGTATTAGACCCGATTATTGAGTTTTACCGTCCGATTCCGCCTTTGGCTTATTTACCATTAATCGTGATCTGGTGTGGTATCGGTGAATTATCCAAAGTCTTGCTGATTTATTTAGCGATCTTTGCCCCGATTGTGATTGCAACTGCGACAGGTGTACGTTCAGTCGATCAAGCTAAAATTCGTGCTGCACAGTCTTTGGGTGCAAGCCAGATGCAGATTATTAAACATGTGATCTTACCAAGCTCATTACCCAATATTCTGACGGGGATTCGCATTGGTTTGGGCGTGGGTTGGTCTACACTGGTTGCTGCTGAACTGGTGGGTGCTTCTGAGGGTTTAGGCTTTATGGTGCAATCCTCTTCACAGCTTTTAGCGACAGATGTGGTGATCGTAGGTATCTTAATTATTGCGGTGATTGCTTTTATTCTGGAAATTGGTCTGCGCCGTTTGCAGAGAAAACTGGTGCCTTGGGATAAGCAATCTTTGTAAGCCTGATCAAGCTAAAGTTTCTAGGAAACTGAGTGTTAAAAGCATATTTAAAATCAGATTAAGTTGGATACGCGAAAACGTCATCCGCAACTGTTTGAGGCAGGACTACTTTTGTTGCGTATTTTTTTTGCAATGCAATGATTAATATTCGGTAGCTGACGAGTTTTGCGGATGACAATGGTTTTGGGTACTTTTCCCGAAAGAAAAGTACCTCGAGCCGAAGGCTAATCCTGAAATTAAAACCTTTGATGTAAGACTCCGTCTAAGACTTAAAAATATTATTAAGTTTTTGGCAAGGAACATCGATGGATTAAGTTATTTAAATCTTTTCAAACATCATGAGATGATCGAGGAAGAAATGAACGCTGTTGTTTCAAGTACTTTTAAAGTGACCCCATTGAACCCAACGATTGGTGCTTTAATTGAAGGTGTTAATTTTAATCAGCCTTTAACACATGAGGAAAAAGCTTCGATTGAAGCAGCTTTACTGAAATATCAGGTGATTTTCTTTAGAAATCAGCAAATGACACCGCAGCAACACGCGGCATTTTCCCGTCAATTTGGTCAGTTGCATGTCCATCCGATTTACCCAAACATTCCAGAACAGCCAGAAATTATGGTACTGGATACTGAACTGAATGATTTACGTGACAATGCACTTTGGCATACCGATGTAACTTTCCTTGAAGAACCTGCGATGGGTGCAATTCTCAGTGCCAAGAAAGTACCAGCGTGGGGTGGTGATACTTTATGGTCAAGTGGAACAGCCGCTTTTGAAGCCTTATCAAAACCGATGCAAAATATGTTAGAAGGATTGACTGCGACACATGATATTGCACGTTCATTCCCTGTAGATCGTTTTGGTGGAGATCCTGCTGAACTGGAAAAACTGGAAGCAGCCAAGAAAAAACATCCACCGATCAGCCATCCTGTGATCCGTACACATCCTGTGACAGGTCGTAAAGCATTATTCGTCAGTGAAGGATTCACCACTCGAATTAACGAACTGGAAGCAAAAGAAAGCGATGCAGTATTGAAAATGTTGTTTGAGCATATTCAAAAGCCAGAGTTTGTGGTGCGCTGGTCATGGCAAGCCAATGATGTGGCTTTCTGGGATAACCGTTGTACTTTCCATTATGCCGTAGATGATTATCGTCCTGCACATCGTGTGATGAACCGTGCGACTTTGATGGGGGATAAACCGTTTTATCAGGCGGATTGATTTGAACGTATTGGTTTGAAAGTACGATTTTAAGAGTATTGTTTTAATGATTTGATCCATGTGAGTTTCAGTAAATTCACATGGATTTATTATTGATGAGTCACATAAGAAAGAACACTTTATTTAAAATCTAAAAAACTGAATTTAGGCATCATCGTGCGTATCAGTGTTCCAATTAAAAAAGCAGAAATAATCGTCCCTTCGCGAATCCCGATCAGTTGATGTAACACCAGATAAGAGCTGATCGCTGCAAAAGCCACAAGAATCACATCGCCATAGGTTTTGACTGTGCCATAATTTTTGTTAAACCGGATCGCAAAAGCCTGATAAACCCCTTCACCTGCCAGATAAATTAAACGTGCTTTAACCTGTAAAATCACACCGATCGCCGTGATCACACAACTGATCAATGACACTGACATTTGGTAAACGTATTGTTGAATGTCCATAAACTGCGTCAGCCAAAGCGCGACATCAATAAACACACCAAATACAATGCCCACCACAAGTTGCAGCCACTGAATCATCTGAAACTGCTTACCTAAAATCGCCATTTGCATCAGAATAAAAATAGCATGCAGGATAATGGTCAGTACGCCGACACTTAATGGGAAAATATAGCTGAATACATAAGGCACGGAAGAAATTGGAGAAGTACCCAAATTAGAACGGATTGAAAGTGCAACGCCAAAGGACAATAAACTTAAGCCACAAAATAAGGTGAGTATACGAAGCAGAAAGTGTTTTGGCATTGGACTGGATAAAAGCGTAAATAAAAAAGTGTATGCCTTTGTCCTTGTATGATCTATAAGGCGAAAGCAAAGAAAATACCCCAGTTTTATGGAATGATCATTTTTAATGATGATGAAAAAAGTAAAAAAACTTTTGTGTGCTCAATTATTCATCAGGATTAAATAAAAAACAGACAGAATAAAAGCCAGTTTATATTACTGACTGGGAATATCATGTTGATTAATAATAAAAAACAAATACTGGCATTGTCGGTTCTCTCGATACTTTTGACAGCCTGTAATGACGATAATGATACGGCTGTAAAGGTTGAAGCAAAGCCACTGGAACTTAATATTTTACATATCAATGATCACCATTCACATCTTGATGAAGATAAAGATGGTTTTGCATTAAAAGCTAATATTGGACAAGGTGATGAAGATTTTAATGCAGCAAAAGGTGGTTTCGCACGTGTAACAGCTTTGATCAATCAACTGGCAGCAGAAAAGAAGAATGCGCTAAAAATTCATGCGGGTGATGCAGTTACAGGGGATTTGTACTACAACTTAAGCGATGGTAAAGCAGATGCTGATGCAATGAATACCGTCTGTTTTGACACCTTTACACCAGGAAACCATGAATTTGATGCCCATGATGATGGATTGAAAAAATTTATAGATTTCCTTGATCAAGGCGTATGTAAAGACAAAACTAAAATACTGACTGCCAATGTTACTTTTGGCGCTTCTTCACCATTATATAAAACCAACCGTATTCAAAAATCACAAGTCTTCGAAAAAGATGGGGTGAAATTTGCCATCATCGGTCTAACGGTGGCGAAGAAAACTAAAAATTCATCACAACCGAATGCAGATACTTTATTTGCAGATGAGATCGTCACAGCACAAAAAGAAATTGATCAATACAAAGCACAAGGCATTAAAAATATTATCCTGCAAACCCATGTAGGCTACGACCTGGATCAGCAACTTGCTCAATCACTGACCGATATCGATGTTATTATTGGTGGGGACTCACATACATTGCTTGGTCCTGAGAGTCTGAAAAAATACAATATGACCCCAGAAGGTGCTTATCCAACTCAACTGAAGAATAAAGACGGAAACTTAGTTTGCGTGGCTCAGGCTTGGCAATATAGCTATATTGTGGGTGAGTTGAATGTTAAATTTGACAAAGATGGTAAAATTGTCAGTTGTGCAGGTACACCGCACCTACTTTTAGGTGATGATATTAAACGCACGGTAGACATTAAAAAGTATAATGCTGATTTAATTAAGTTTAATGCGGATAAAAGTCCTGCACAACAGAAAAAATATAACCGCAATGATATTCCAAATATCAGTGCAGCAGAAAAAGCGATTATTCTGAATCAAATTAAAGCTGATGAAGTACCATTTAATTTTATTCAGCCTGATGCGAAAACATTGAATGTTATTCAACCATACCAAACTCAAAAGCAAAAGTTTGCTGAAGAAGTCGTAGGACAAGCGACTGATAATCTATGTTCGCGCCGTGTCCCAGGAACGCAACGCGATGTAGGACGTTCCTCTTTAGGAGATGTCTGTAATAAAAACTCACATGTAGATCAGCATGGCGGTGATATTCAACAAATCATTGCAGAGGCATTTTTACAGCAGGGCAAGACATTCTTCAATGCCGATATCTCCTTCCAGAATGGTGGCGGTGTACGTGAAGATGTTGCTTTGGGCGATGTCAGCGTCGGTAAAATCTATAATGTCCTGCCATTTAAAAATACCTTATTGCGTCTGGATATGACGGGTGCAGAAGTGAAAGCGACGCTGGAAGATGCAATAGATGGTGTGATTGCACAGAACAATACAGGCAGTTATCCATATACAGGCGGATTACGCTGGAATGTCGACTTCACTCAAAACAAAGGTCAACGCCTCAGCCAGATTCAGGTACGTAATGATGCAGGGCAATATGAAAATCTGGATCTGAATAAAACATATAAAGTCATCACGATTGATTTCCTTGCAAATGGTGGTGACTACTACACAACACTGAAAACCATTACAGGTGAACGCCGTGTCAATGTCGGTCTGGACTATGCAGAAGCCTTTTTAAAGTACGCACAGGCACTTCCAGGACAGATTGGTCAGAAGAAGATCAATAAACTGGCAACAACGGAGTACAGCACCCAGTTGTTTATCGACAAAGCCAAATAACATGAATAAATAAATGCAAAAAATCCCGCTTCGGCGGGATTTTTTTATAAAAATGCTCAAAAAATAGATAAAAAAACGATTTTTTCACAAATTTGGTAGAAAAAACGTCCACACGATTAAAAACCTTTGAAAAAGGGGTTGTGTCTGCTCTGAAATGCTGTAGAATGCACATCCATCGGCGGTGATGAAGATTAAAACTTCTGATAAAACAGTGGCTTAGCATAGAATGGTTAAGCTGGGTTTTAGAAAGAAAGTTTAAAATAATTTACATTACATGTTGACTTTGAAGAGATTCAGAGTAATATAGCCGACCTAGCTTGATGCTGACGAAGCATCGAGAAGATCATTAAGAGAATATGAAGAACAACTTGTGTGGATTTTTACTGATTGATCGATCGAAATTATTTTCATTGATTGATGGTTTAAATTACTCGAAGTTTATTTGAGAGAATTTGTCAGAAAATTGATGAGCCAAGATTGGCACCCTTTAAGGTGCTAGCAAGTATTAAACTGAAGAGTTTGATCATGGCTCAGATTGAACGCTGGCGGCAGGCTTAACACATGCAAGTCGAGCGGAGAGATGTAGCTTGCTACTGATCTTAGCGGCGGACGGGTGAGTAATGCTTAGGAATCTGCCTATTAGTGGGGGACAACATTCCGAAAGGAATGCTAATACCGCATACGCCCTACGGGGGAAAGCAGGGGATCATTAGACCTTGCGCTAATAGATGAGCCTAAGTCGGATTAGCTAGTTGGTGGGGTAAAGGCCTACCAAGGCGACGATCTGTAGCGGGTCTGAGAGGATGATCCGCCACACTGGGACTGAGACACGGCCCAGACTCCTACGGGAGGCAGCAGTGGGGAATATTGGACAATGGGGGGAACCCTGATCCAGCCATGCCGCGTGTGTGAAGAAGGCCTTTTGGTTGTAAAGCACTTTAAGCGAGGAGGAGGCTACTCTGGTTAATACCCAGGGATAGTGGACGTTACTCGCAGAATAAGCACCGGCTAACTCTGTGCCAGCAGCCGCGGTAATACAGAGGGTGCGAGCGTTAATCGGATTTACTGGGCGTAAAGCGTACGTAGGCGGCTTTTTAAGTCGGATGTGAAATCCCTGAGCTTAACTTAGGAATTGCATTCGATACTGGGAAGCTAGAGTATGGGAGAGGATGGTAGAATTCCAGGTGTAGCGGTGAAATGCGTAGAGATCTGGAGGAATACCGATGGCGAAGGCAGCCATCTGGCCTAATACTGACGCTGAGGTACGAAAGCATGGGGAGCAAACAGGATTAGATACCCTGGTAGTCCATGCCGTAAACGATGTCTACTAGCCGTTGGGGCCTTTGAGGCTTTAGTGGCGCAGCTAACGCGATAAGTAGACCGCCTGGGGAGTACGGTCGCAAGACTAAAACTCAAATGAATTGACGGGGGCCCGCACAAGCGGTGGAGCATGTGGTTTAATTCGATGCAACGCGAAGAACCTTACCTGGTCTTGACATAGTAAGAACTTTCCAGAGATGGATTGGTGCCTTCGGGAACTTACATACAGGTGCTGCATGGCTGTCGTCAGCTCGTGTCGTGAGATGTTGGGTTAAGTCCCGCAACGAGCGCAACCCTTTTCCTTATTTGCCAGCACTTCGGGTGGGAACTTTAAGGATACTGCCAGTGACAAACTGGAGGAAGGCGGGGACGACGTCAAGTCATCATGGCCCTTACGACCAGGGCTACACACGTGCTACAATGGTCGGTACAAAGGGTTGCTACCTAGCGATAGGATGCTAATCTCAAAAAGCCGATCGTAGTCCGGATTGGAGTCTGCAACTCGACTCCATGAAGTCGGAATCGCTAGTAATCGCGGATCAGAATGCCGCGGTGAATACGTTCCCGGGCCTTGTACACACCGCCCGTCACACCATGGGAGTTTGTTGCACCAGAAGTAGGTAGTCTAACCGTAAGGAGGACGCTTACCACGGTGTGGCCGACGACTGGGGTGAAGTCGTAACAAGGTAGCCGTAGGGGAACCTGCGGCTGGATCACCTCCTTAACGAAAGATTGACGATTGGTAAGAATCCACAACAAGTTGTTCTTCATTGATGTATCTGAGGGTCTGTAGCTCAGTTGGTTAGAGCACACGCTTGATAAGCGTGGGGTCACAAGTTCAAGTCTTGTCAGACCCACCATTCTGACGAATCAGCACAGAAACAGATATATCGGGATCTTAACTGGGGACTTAGCTTAGTTGGTAGAGCGCCTGCTTTGCACGCAGGAGGTCAGGAGTTCGACTCTCCTAGTCTCCACCATCACATTAAGTGAAGTTCTGAATTATAGAATTTAGTGAATATGACATCATCTGATTTCAGTTTATTAAGTTCTGTGATTTATCACAGTTTGCTACCTGCTGACGAGGCGGTAGTTAATCATTAACAGCATATATTTGAGTTGAAATAAATTGTTCATACTCGTTTCAAGTAGGCAACTACAAGAAATGAGAAACTAGCGATTAAACTGAATCAAGCGTTTTGGTATATGAATCTAATTGAAGCTGTACAGTGATTAATTTCACAGACGCCAACTGTATGAGAGTGATGAGAAATCGTCGCGATCTGTTGCTCATCCTACTTGTAGGGATGAACGACTGTTTGGGGTTGTATAGTCAAGTAATTAAGTGCATGTGGTGGATGCCTTGGCAGTCAGAGGCGATGAAAGACGTAATAGCCTGCGATAAGCTCCGGGGAGGCGGCAAATATCCTTTGATCCGGAGATTTCTGAATGGGGAAACCCACCTGCTATAAGGCAGGTATCGTAACATGAATACATAGTGTTGCGAGGCGAACGAGGGGAAGTGAAACATCTCAGTACCCTTAGGAAAAGAAATCAATTGAGATTCCCTCAGTAGCGGCGAGCGAACGGGGAACAGCCCATTAAGTCATATAAGCTTTAGTGGAATGCTCTGGGAAGTGCAACCATAGTAGGTGATAGTCCTGTACGCGAAAGGGCTTATATGATGATGTCGAGTAGGGCGAGGCACGTGAAACCTTGTCTGAATATGGGGGGACCATCCTCCAAGGCTAAATACTCCTGACTGACCGATAGTGAACCAGTACCGTGAGGGAAAGGCGAAAAGAACCCCTGTGAGGGGAGTGAAACAGATCCTGAAACCGCATGCATACAAGCAGTGGGAGCCGACTTGTTCGGTGACTGCGTACCTTTTGTATAATGGGTCAGCGACTTACATTCAGTAGCAAGGTTAACCGTATAGGGGAGCCGTAGGGAAACCGAGTCTTAATAGGGCGTTCAGTTGCTGGGTGTAGACCCGAAACCGGGTGATCTATCCATGAGCAGGTTGAAGGTTGGGTAACACTAACTGGAGGACCGAACCCACTGTCGTTGAAAAGCCAGGGGATGACTTGTGGATAGGGGTGAAAGGCTAATCAAACTCGGTGATAGCTGGTTCTCCCCGAAAGCTATTTAGGTAGCGCCTCGGACGAATACCATTGGGGGTAGAGCACTGTTTCGGCTAGGGGGTCATCCCGACTTACCAAACCGATGCAAACTCCGAATACCAATGAGTACTATCCGGGAGACAGACTGCGGGTGCTAACGTCCGTAGTCAAGAGGAAAACAATCCAGACCGCCAGCTAAGGCCCCAAAATTATAGTTAAGTGGGAAACGATGTGGGAAGGCATAGACAGCTAGGAGGTTGGCTTAGAAGCAGCCACCCTTTAAAGAAAGCGTAATAGCTCACTAGTCGAGTCGGCCTGCGCGGAAGATGTAACGGGGCTAAAACTATATGCCGAAGCTGCGGATTTGCAATTTATTGCAAGTGGTAGGGGAGCGTTCTGTAAGCCGATGAAGGTGGATTGAGAAGTCTGCTGGAGGTATCAGAAGTGCGAATGCTGACGTGAGTAACGACAAAACGGGTGAAAAACCCGTTCGCTGAAAGACCAAGGGTTCCAGTCCAACGTTAATCGGGGCTGGGTGAGTCGACCCCTAAGGCGAGGCCGAGAGGCGTAGTCGATGGGAAACTGGTTAATATTCCAGTACTTGTGTGTAATGCGATGAGAGGACGGAGAAGGTTAAGTCAGCCTGGCGTTGGTTGTCCAGGTGGAAGGATGTAGGCATGTATCTTAGGCAAATCCGGGGTACTCTATGCTGAGATCTGATAGCAAGCTGTACTTGTACAGTGAAGTGGCTGATACCATACTTCCAGGAAAAGTCTCTAAGCTTCAGTTACACAGGAATCGTACCCGAAACCGACACAGGTGGTCAGGTCGAGTAGACCAAAGCGCTTGAGAGAACTCTGCTGAAGGAACTAGGCAAAATGGTACCGTAACTTCGGGAGAAGGTACGCTGCCGGCGGTGATGGGATTTACTCCCTGAGCGGCCAGCAGCCACAGAAACCAGGCCCCTGCAACTGTTTATTAAAAACATAGCACTCTGCAAACACGAAAGTGGACGTATAGGGTGTGATGCCTGCCCGGTGCTGGAAGGTTAATTGATGGGGTTAGCGTAAGCGAAGCTCTTGATCGAAGCCCCAGTAAACGGCGGCCGTAACTATAACGGTCCTAAGGTAGCGAAATTCCTTGTCGGGTAAGTTCCGACCTGCACGAATGGCATAATGATGGGGGCGCTGTCTCCAGCAGAGGCTCAGTGAAATCGAATTCGCCGTGAAGATGCGGTGTACCCGCGGCTAGACGGAAAGACCCCGTGAACCTTTACTGCAGCTTGACATTGAACTTTGATCTTACCTGTGTAGGATAGGTGGGAGGCTTTGAAGTAGTGACGCCAGTTGCTATGGAGCCATCCTTGAAATACCACCCTGGTAATATTGAGGTTCTAACTCTGTCCCGTTATCCGGGACGAGGACCATGTCTGGTGGGTAGTTTGACTGGGGCGGTCTCCTCCTAAAGAGTAACGGAGGAGTACGAAGGTGCGCTCAGCGTGGTCGGAAATCACGCGTAGAGTATAAAGGCAAAAGCGCGCTTAACTGCGAGACCCACAAGTCGAGCAGGTACGAAAGTAGGTCTTAGTGATCCGGTGGTTCTGTATGGAAGGGCCATCGCTCAACGGATAAAAGGTACTCTGGGGATAACAGGCTGATACCGCCCAAGAGTTCATATCGACGGCGGTGTTTGGCACCTCGATGTCGGCTCATCTCATCCTGGGGCTGAAGCAGGTCCCAAGGGTATGGCTGTTCGCCATTTAAAGAGGTACGCGAGCTGGGTTTAGAACGTCGTGAGACAGTTCGGTCCCTATCTACCGTGGGCGCTGGAAATTTGAGAGGATCTGCTCCTAGTACGAGAGGACCAGAGTGGACGAACCTCTGGTGTACCGGTTGTGACGCCAGTCGCATCGCCGGGTAGCTATGTTCGGAAGGGATAACCGCTGAAAGCATCTAAGCGGGAAGCCTACCTCAAGATAAGATTTCCCTAGGACTTTATGTCCTCTAAAGAGCCGTTGAAGACTACGACGTTGATAGGCTGGATGTGGAAGCACGGTGACGTGTGAAGCTGACCAGTACTAATTGCTCGTGAGGCTTGACTATACAACACCCAAACAGTTGTTGTATGAAGCTCAGTTGATTCGATATTCATCAGAATGACTTGATTCAGAATCGCAACAGTATGACAATGTTCCAACTCAGATAGAGCTGTTAATAACTCATTTGGAAAAAGCATTGGCATCTAAATAAGACCAAAGCAAGTATCCATAAACAGTTGTGCTGGCGACAATAGCAAGAGTGAACCACCTGATCCCTTCCCGAACTCAGAAGTGAAACCTCTTTGCGCTGATGGTAGTGTGGGGTTACCCATGTGAGAGTAAGTCATCGCCAGCTCATTATTCCTAAACACCCTCAATCATTTGATTGAGGGTGTTTTTTATTGTCGGAAAAACTGAAAATGACATGGAGAATCCAGGGTATAATTCAGTTCGGTTAATAATGAAAAAGAATGGAACAGATCTGGATCAGTCAAAGTTCAAACAAATTAAAGCTGAGTTGAGTGCTGATGGAATAGTTAAGCTGTCTCAATTTATTGCTAAAAAAGAAGTAAATTTAATCAGACAAAGTTTAATGAGTGAGCTGAAACGTTTAAAAATTTATGAAAATAATAAAATAATTTCTAAAGAATTAAAAAATCTGAGTCATTTTCAACAGATTGTAATGCTCTCCAGAGTGGTTAAACAGCCGAAAGCGCTGGAAAATTATTCAGATATTTTTGGTGAAGTTGTATTTAAAATTTTTGCTGAAAAATTTCATTTTGATCAACAGCAACAACTTCTGCTGACATTACCTCAACAGGAAAAGTGGACACTGAATGATTTAAAATGGCATGTCGATTCACATTCAACAGCTTTTGAGTCACTGCAGTTTTTTTTATTAATTGATGATATTCAATCGCATGGTGGAGGAACTCTGATTTTAAAAGGTTCACATCATTTATCTGAACGATTATCTCTAAGTCAGTTGAACAACCTGTTGAGTCTGAAAAATTTAAATCAGCCTTTTGATTTTCAGAATAAAAAATTAGAGATCATTGAATTAACCGGTGTACAAGGTGATGTTTATTTAATGGATATGAGAGTTATTCATTCTCCAGCGATCAATGCTGCAAAAAAGATAAGAATGATGGCAACGTACAGATATTTTCAGAATATTTAAAGATAAATAAAGAAAACCCCATCATCCTGATGGGGTTTCTTCGTATTGGTTCGTTAGGTAAACTCCTGTATTACCTCACTTCCTGTTGCTCAGACCGATTATTGTTGTTTTTTGTCTGGGAAACTTCCTGTTCCCTATAACTGTAGAATAGCCAGTTCGATGCCGGATCAAAATAGCTGTTGACGGCATGCAGTGTACGCAATTTCTTACACTGTCATTTTTAGAGGCAGTATTGTCTGAAGCATTAAAAAACTCAGTGAAGAACGCTGGATCAGTGTATTTTTCTACTTTCAACAGAGCATTCAATGGGGCAAAGATCGACAATTTTCAGATCAAACCCTCTTTAGTCTTAGCTGGTATATTATGTTTTTTAACATATTGTTTAATATCAATAAAAACACGTGAACTGAAGTTCACAGAAAAAAATACAAGAGAAAGGCTGATTTTTATGTGGGAAATTACTGACATTTTCTACCAGAATGATTTTTTATACCCTGGGGGTATGACTGTATGCCTTTCAGGTTTTGGACAAAAGTCAGGCAGAAATTCATTGTATGTTGAAATTAAATCTCACAATTGGAGGTGAGTCTCAATGACAGCGAAAACAATGAATGTAAATGCTGTAGTGGATCATGCAAAATTTAACAAGTCGCATTTGAGCATCGTACTTTGGTGCTTACTGATTATTGTTTTTGATGGTTATGACCTTGCAATTAATGGGGTCGCACTGCCTTTACTGATGAAAGAGTGGGGACTGACAACAGTTCAGGCAGGTATGCTGGCAAGTACGGCATTGTGTGGGATGATGTTCGGAGCAATGCTGTTTGGAACACTGGCAGATAAAATTGGCCGTAAAAAGGTCATTATGATCTGCGTTTTTCTTTTCAGTGGCTTTACGTTCTGGGGTGGTTTTGCTTCCAGTCCGACAGAATTTGGTGTTTTACGTTTTCTGGCTGGTTTAGGCATTGGCGGTGTATTGCCGAATCTTGTAGCTCTGACTTCAGAATATGCGCCTAAAAAACTGCGTAGTACACTGGTGACAACCATGTTCAGTGGTTATGCCATGGGCGGTATTATGGCTGCATTATTTGGTTCATGGTTTACTGCAGAGCATGGCTGGCAGATCATGTTCTATATCGCAGGTTTTCCTTTGCTGTTTTTACCTCTGGTATGGAAGTTCCTGCCAGAATCACTGACCTTTCTGGTTAAGGTGGGTAAGCATGATGAAGCCCGTAAGATGATCAATGCAATTGCACCTGAACATCAGGTCAGTGCATCGACTAAGCTCGAGCTGGATGAAGTGGTCGTACCTGGTGGAACAACAGTCAAAGCACTGTATCAGCAGGGTCGTGCTCTGGGAACTGCACTGTTCTGGCTGTGTTTCTTTATGTGCCTGCTGACACTGTATGCTTTAGGCAGCTGGTTACCAAAACTGATGATGGCTGCGGGTTATTCACTGGGCAGCAGTCTGATGTTCCTGCTGGCAATGAATATTGGTGCCGTGATTGGTACAGTTGGTGGCGGTATTCTTGCAGATAAGTTCCATCTGAAACCTGTCATTATGACCTTATGTGTTTCTGGTGCGCTGGCACTTTACGGCTTAGGTTTTAATTCTCCGCCATTTGTGCTGTATTTCCTGGTTGCCGTTGCTGGTGCCGCTTCAATTGGTTCACAGATTTTACTTTATAGCTATGTCGCACAGTATTATCCATTGTCTGTCCGTTCAACAGGCATTGGCTGGGCTTCAGCAGTAGGACGCACGGGCGCAATTGTGGGACCTATTCTGATTGGATTCCTGCTGTCCAAAGAACTGCCGCATCAGCTGAATTTCATGGCAGTTGGTATTCCTGTCATTATTGCTGCGATTGCACTGATTTTCATTCGTACACCTGTTGCTCAGTCAGAGCAGGTACCAGTATCGACTGTAAAAAGAAGACGTTCATACAGCAGCTGATACTGATCTGAATAAAGAGAGCTCCTGAAAAGGGGCTTTTTTTATGGGAGAATCCGTCTGAAATTAAAAAGCCCCCGACATCCTGTCGGGGGCTTTTTATATTCGTTATAGGTATAACTCCTGTTGTACCTCAGCATCCTGCTGTTTATTTTCATGTTGTTATTTTTATGCTCTGAACACTTCCTGTGTCCTGATGAAATGTATATTAGCAACAGAGGGTCAGCAGTGGAATCCGCAAAAAGTTGCAGTTCATGTAAGCTGAAGCGTACATCGCTGGGTATAAAAAAAGCAGCTCCGGAGCTGCTTTCAGGTTTTGAAGATGAATCATTTAAAAATGTGCAGCCAGTCCAATATATGGACCTTTAAATTCATATTCAATGTTTTCATTTTTCGATTCTTCAATTTCGATTTTCATGATCCGGTATCCGACTTTTGCACCGATATCCAAAGCAATGCTTTTGACAAAGTCGTATTGCAGTTCTGCCTGAGCATCAGTCATTTTCGTATCATTAATATCAGTTACGATCAGTTCAGCATTGGCACTTAAGCCTGTAAAAGGCAGCTTGGCACCAGCCTGTGCATAAAGAAACGGAGTTGAACCACTGATATCGTGGTCTGTATATAAGCCTGCAGTTGAGATACGGGTTGTACCATCAAGATAGGCAAGTCCTGCGCCAATATCGGCACTGATGATATTATCCAGGATTTCATAATAAAGAATTAAGTCTGTATTGGTCAGTTCGGTTTTTGAACTGAATGCGGAGTCCCTGGATTCATTATCCAGATTGACATATTTGAGTTTTACATTGGGAAGTAAAGGCACAGGATGCTCAAATGCAGCTGAGAGCTGAACGGTTCCCTGACGGTCCATTTCATAGGTTCTGTTCAGATCTGTGGCAATGCCAGGAACGGAATGTTCAGTGCGGGTATGCCCATCAAAATTCCAGTAACTGATATCTCCTTTTAATCCGATAAAATCTGCATTTGCTAAAGAACTCAGTCCGAACACGACAGATAAAACAGCCATTCTGGTCAGTTTCATATTATTCCTTTTGATTGTCATAAAAATTATAGTGGTTGATCGTTTTGTTACTTAAATACATTTCATTGATCTATGAACTGAGGGCATGATATAGGGGATTAAAAAAATTTGCATTATCAGAATAAGGATCGCTACAAATGGTAAAAACAACAACAGCAACCCAGATTCTGGAATTTCCATTGTATGTTGCGGGTAAGGCGGTCAAAACCGGACAGTGGCTTGAAGTACTCGATAAATATTCTTTACAGCCCTATGCCAAAGTGGCGCTGGCAGATGCCCGTGTCCTTGAAAAAGCAATTGATGCTGCGGTCAGAGCCGAACAGGAAATGGCAGATTTAAAACCATTTCAGAAACAGAAAATTTTGCTGCACTGTGTCAGACGCTTTTCTGAAATGCGGGATGAACTGACTGAAATTTTAATTGCGGAAGGGGGCAAGCCCCGTAAGGCGGCAGTCGCTGAAGTGGAGCGGCTGATCAATACTTTTCAGCTGGCAGCCGATGCTGTGACACAGCTTGATGATGGACGTATGCTTCCTTTAGCTGTAACAGCTGCAGCAGCAGACTATCAGGGCATCATGAAACAGGTTCCTGTTGGTGCGGTTTCCCTGATCAGTCCATTTAATTTTCCATTGAATCTGACGGCACATAAAATTGCACCTGCAATTGCAGCGGGTTGTCCCTTTGTGCTGAAACCCGCCAGTCTGACACCTGTATCTGCACTTAAAATTGCTGAAGTTCTGGCGGAAACAGATTTACCGAAAGGGGCTTTTTCCGTACTGCCATGTCCACGTGAACATGCAGATGTTCTGGTGACCGATGACCGTTTCAAACTGCTGAGTTTTACAGGTTCAGATCAGGTCGGCTGGGATATGAAAGCCCGTTCAGGTCGTAAGAAAGTCACACTGGAACTTGGAGGCAATGCGGCGGTACTGATTGAACCGGATACTGAAGTGACGGATGCCTTGATTGAGCGTTTGATCGGCGGGGCATATAACCATGCCGGTCAGGTCTGTATCAGTGTACAGCGCATACTGGTACATGAAGACATCTACAGTGAATTAAAGAAAAAACTGGTGACCCGTCTGAAAAAACTGAAAGCAGCTGACCCTGCTTCAGACAGTACAATTGTGGGACCCATGATCAAAGAAGCTGAAGCAGTCCGATTAAAAAAATGGGTGGATCGGGCTGTGAAAAAAGGTGCAAAACTGCTGGCAGGGGGCGAACTGAAAGGCGTGATGTTTGAACCGACTTTACTTGAAAATGTAGATGAATCCCTGGAAGTTTATAAAGATGAAGCCTTTGGACCTGTGGCTGTCATTGAAAAATATAAAACTTTTGAGCAGGGAATCGAGCGGATCAATCAAAGCCGTTTTGGACTGCAGGCAGGTGTTTATACTCAGAATCTGAACAGGATGATGTATGCCTGGGAGCACTTACATGTGGGGGGTGTCATTATTAATGATATTCCTTCTTTCAGGGTGGACAACATGCCCTATGGTGGTGTGAAGGATTCAGGACTGGGACGCGAGGGTGTCCAGTTTGCCATTCGGGATATGCAGGAATCACGTATTTTAGTGATACGAAGTGCTGACTAAGTATCCATCATGAGGAGTAGCGTGGATGATCAGACGATTTACAGGAACAGCCATTTTTCTGTTGTCTTTGGTGATCAGTGGGGCAGGATGGGCTTTTTCTGCCGCCGAAATGGTGCAGGATGCACGTTCTCAGGTTGGTCGGACGCTTTATTATGACCCTGCTTATACTCAACTGACGTACCCAGGGGGCGATGTTCCCCTCGTGAAAGGTGTCTGTACGGATGTGGTGATCCGGGCTCTGCGTCATCAGGGCATTGATCTCCAGCAGCGTATTCATGAAGATATGACCGCCAGTTTTAAAAGATATCCTCAGAAATGGGGTTTAAAAAAAGCGGACAGAAACATTGATCATAGGCGGGTTCCGAATATTCAGACCTATTTCAACCGCAAAGAGTACAGTGTTCAGGGACAGCGTTTTTTACCAGGAGATATTGTCACCTGGGATCTCGGGCGGGGACTGGTTCATATCGGCATTGTTTCAGACAAAAAAGCACTTTTCAGTTCCACACCTTTAATTATTCATAATATTGGACGAGGAACAGAGGAAAATGATTTACTGTTTAAATACAAGGTTACGGGGCATTTTCGAATTCCTGCGACTGTGAAGTAAAACTGAAATGACATATTCAATAAGGAGATTGAATATTTGGATAAAAAAATAACCAGTTGGGATCAATGACAGCCTATAAGCATGAAATTAGTGTCGAAATTACAGAAATATTCCACAAAAACGAGTATTGTTGCCTCATTAAACAGCAATATTTGAACACAATTTCTTAACCAGAAAGCGGTTCTTTGTGCTGGTTTGTAATTAGAACAAAGTGCTCAAAAGGTGCTGTCTTATTCAAACAACAAAATTTTTATTATTCGGCTTTGCATGCCTGTGTCATCAAAATGAAAATAAGCAGCGTGTGAGGGCATCTACAGAATTAGGTGTTGTATGACAGATACTCGTGAAAGCTGGTCGGCACGATCAGGCTTTATTTTAGCGGCGATTGGTTCAGCCGTGGGTTTGGGTAACATTTGGCGTTTTCCTTATGTTGCTTATGAAAATGGTGGGGGAGCATTCTTAGTCCCTTACCTGGTTGCAATCTTTGCAGCGGGTTTACCGCTGTTATTTTTAGACTATGCAGTTGGTCATAAATATCGCAAAGCACCGCCTACAGCTTATAAAAAGTTAATGAATACTGAATCACTGGGCTGGTGGCAAGTGATGGTGACTCTGGTCATCGGGATTTATTATGCCAGTGTTCTGTCATGGGCTGGCAGTTATATGTACTACTCCATTGGTCAGCAATGGGGCGCAGATACAGAAGCTTTCTTCTTTAAAAGCTATCTGCAGAATGGCGAGGGACTTGCCTTTGGTTTCGTACCGACTTTATTTTTGGGCTTAGTTATTGTCTGGGCAGTGGTGATGTTTATTCTCTATGGCGGGGTACGTCGTGGGGTGGAACTTGCCAATAAAATCTTTATGCCATTACTGGTGATTTTATTCTCGATTCTGGTGATTCAGGCATTACGTCTACCTGGTGCAACGGACGGCTTAAATGCGTTCTTTACTCCGAACTGGGAAGCGATGGCGAACTATAAAGTATGGTTAGCTGCCTTTGGTCACATCTTCTTCTCACTGTCTGTGGGCTTCGGGATCATGCTGACCTATTCATCTTATCTGAATAAAAAAGCCAACATGACAGGTTCGGGTGTAGTAGTGGCATTAGCCAACTCATCCTTTGAAATCTTAGCAGGGATTGGGGTATTTGCAGCTCTTGGTTTCATGGCGCAAAGTTCTGGCGTACCGGTAAAAGAAGTGGTTTCAGGTGGTATTGGTTTAGCCTTTATTGCATTCCCGAAAATCATTTCAAGTATGGGCGCAGGTGGTGATTTATTTGGCTTCTTATTCTTCGCTTCACTGGTGGTGGCAGGGATCACCTCAATGGTCAGTATTTTACAGGTACCGATTGCGGCATTCCAGGATAAGTTAGGTTGGTCTAAAAATAAAGCTGTAACGATTATTGGTGGTGTTTCAGCAGTCATCTCTACAGTTTTATTTTCCACGCACAGTGCGATCACGTTCGTTGACATCATCGACTACTTTGCCAATAACATTGGTATTGTGGGTGGTGGTTTACTGTCTATTATTCTGGTGTCCTGGTTCCGTCGTCCATTGATGAAACAACTTCAGGAACATGTCAATCAATACTCAAGTATCAAGCTGGGTGCAGGCTGGAATTTCTTACTTACCGTGATTACACCACTGTCCTTACTGGTTGCATTATTGCTGACGATTAAAGCGGTGATGACTGAAGGTTATGGTGGTTATCCTGCTTCAACTTTATGGTTGATTGGTGGTGCTGTACTGGTATTCTTCGTTGTTGGTTCAGTGCTATTGAGTGTTGTAAAAGACAAAACTTCGGAGGAGAAATAACATGAATACATCTGCAATTATCATGATGATTCTGTCGATTGTCCTGTTGTGGGGCGGTCTTATTCTGGCAACAATCCATCTGGTGAAAAACCCGGATGAAGCTGAAGATTGATTCTGCTGAGTTGAAATAAAAAATGCCCGATCATGTGATCGGGCATTTTTTTATAGCATTTCAGTGAAGCAAAGGCTTATACAGTTTTCTGGATTTTGCAATAATAGAAACCGTCACCAAAACCAGTTTCAGGCAATAACTGACGACCATGAATCTGAGTTAAACCCCATTTCGCTTCAATTTTCACTTCCTGAGCATCTGCATGTTCAGCAAAGAAATTCACCATCTGTTGCTCATTTTCAACTTTTAAAATTGAGCAGGTGATATAAAGCATCGTGCCACCAACTTTGAGTTGTTGCCACATGTGGTTCAAAATCTGCTTTTGCAAATCAACGGTTTTTTGAATATCGGTAGACTGACGCAGTAAACGGATATCTGGGTGACGACGCATCACACCGATGGCAGAACATGGCGCATCCAAAACGATACAGTCCACAGCTTGCTCGGCTGTCCATGTGGTTGCATCCGCGGTGATGATTTCAACATCCGCATGTGCATTTAATTCAAGGCGCTCTAAGTTTTCAGAAACACGTACCAGACGCTTTGTATCATGATCAAGTGCGATCAGTTTTTTAGGATTAAAACGTTCTAAAATATGCGCGGCTTTACCACCAGGTGCAGCACAGGCATCGACCACAACTTTGCCATCCATGTTTGGAAGCAAAGTCGCACACAGTTGAGCATGCTCATCCTGAACTGAAAAACCACCTTCTTCAAAACCTGGTAAACTGGTGATATTCCCTGTTTGATCAAGTACGATCCCAACTTCAGAAAGTTCACATGCATGAGCTTCAATGCTTTCTTCTTCTAAAATTTCGAGATACTCATCACGGCTGATCTGACGCTCATTCACACGGAGGGTCAGTGGCGCAACCTGCTTCAGGTTATGGCACAGTTCAGGCAGTTGTTCAGACCAGTCTTTCTTTAAGCGTTTGAATAACCAGCTTGGTAGACCATGAGCTTCATTCAGCGCAGTCTGAAATTCTTCTGTTTCACGTGAAACACGACGCAGAACGGCATTGACCAAACCACTCATTGGCTCAAAACCAAGTTGTTTAACAGCATTCACCGTTTCAGAGATCGCAGCATGTGCAGGAATACGGGTACATAAAAGCTGATATAAACCGAGATATAAACAGCTTTCTAAAGCTTCATTGTCCAAAGGCTTGGTCAGTAAAGGTAAGGTAATAGCCTTTAATCCATACCACTGACGTAAACAACCCAAACTTAACTCATGGTACAAACCACGATCACGTTCAGAAACAATATTTAAATGCTGATTCAGAACAGATGTTAAAGATTGACCATTTTGAACAGCTAACAGCGTTTTCACCACTTGAGCACGCAAATTCAAGTTTTTTGCTGATGATTGAATCTGGCTCATGAGAATGTATGTCCTACAGAAAGTTTATGACTTTGCAAAATTTGTACTGGGTTAATGGCTTTACCACCTGGCCATTGTAAGCTTGAAAGGCAAATCACGCCTTCACCGCATGTGACATGCACGCCGTGTTTATTGATCTCAATAATCGTACCGACAGATTCACCATTGGCAACGACGTCTGAGATCTGAGAATTCCAGATACGTAAATTATTGCTTTCATCAATTGGAGTAAAAGCCACAGGCCAGGGATTAAATGCGCGAATGTTACGGTCAATCTCAATGGCAGATCTGGACCAGTCCACTTGAGCTTCAGCCTTTGAAAGTTTATGTGCATAAACTGTGAACTGCTCGTCTTGAACTTCACGAGTATTCAGGTAGTGCTCTAAAGTCTGTTCAGTTTCCACAACTGTGCAAATCGCTTCCGCACCTTGAATGGCAAGTTTGTCATGCAGGGTTGCTGAGGTATCTTCGGCAGTGATTGGACACAGGGTTTTATACATCATGTCACCAGTATCCAGTCCCGCTGCCATTTTCATAATGGTTACACCTGTTTCGGTATCACCTGTGGCGATGGCACGCTGAATCGGGGCTGCACCACGCCAGCGAGGCAGTAACGAACCATGAATATTCAGGCAGCCATATTTTGGGGTGTCCAATACAGACTGAGGGAGAATCAGACCGTAAGCAGCAACAATCATGACATCGGCATTCAGTTCAGCCAGTTCCTGCTGTGCTGCCAGACCTTCTTCGGTGGATGCTTTAAAATGTAGCGGTTGATAAACGGATAAATTATTTTCCAGGGCGAGCTGTTTGACAGCAGAAGCTGACAGCTTTTGACCTCGACCTGCTTTACGGTCGGGTTGGGTATAAACAGCAACGATCTCATGATCTGTCTTTAACAGTGCCGCCAGGGCAGTTGCTGCAAATTCTGGGGTACCTGCAAAAATAATTCTCACATGAACAACCTGAAAGGAAATAAAAATTATACCAAATATCGCAATTTTAAGGGGATTTGATTGATTGGTTAAAAACCAGTACATCAAAAGAATAAATACTGTAAAAACAGCGTATTAAAAAAACAGAAAAAAGCTGTTCAGGAATCTGTGAAAATTACATTCAGAAACATTTTCTCATGGTCGCTGATGTTTGTTTTTTATTCAGGTGTGTTTAATTAAAAAACATATTCATTTTATATATATCAATGATTTAATTATTAAATAAAAATAAATAATTTATGTGAATGTGATTTATTTTTATTGAAAATAGGGCTGTTTAAGCAATAAACACATATTTATAGTATGTGATTGTGTAGATTTGTATGCTAATTGTACCGAGGGTATTATGTGCTCTTTCATGTGATTTGCATAGTTTTGGTGTATTAAATGAACAGGGTTTATCGGGTTGTCTGGAATGTTTCTGCGGGAGCGTGGGTTGCTGTTTCTGAACTGGCAAAAGGTCATTCAAAAACAAAATCAAAGAGCGTGCAGTTACTCGCATTACCTGTCATTGCCATGCTGACATTTTCCTCTGATGCCTGGTCTGCTTCTTATGCAGCAGGTGGGGGAACAGCAAGTGCGACCAACTCTGTTGCAATAGGAACAGATGCAAGTACAGCCAGTAAAGTTAATGGGGCGAATCAGTCTGTTGCGATTGGTTATGCAAGTAAGGCATCGGGCGATCAGACGGTTGCTCTGGGTGCCAATGTCATCGCTTCAGGCAATTCAGCAGTTGCAGTCGGTGGTGATGATATTGACCGTATTGCATCAGATAAAACAATCAACGATTCATATGAAGCACTGACTGGTGTCCGCCTTGTGGGTGGGAAAGAAGCAGGTGGAAGTTACCGTCCAACTACGGCCAGTGGTGCAGGTTCTGTTGCGATGGGAACCCAGTCTGCTGCCTCAGGTCATTTTTCAACTGCTTTGGGGATGACGTCAACAGCTTCTGGTGATGCCAGTTCTGCACTGGGTGTCTATGCAAATGCATCTGGTGGTGCTGCGCTGGCGATTGGGGCAATTTCAAAGGCTGAAGCTGAGCAGAGTATTGCACTGGGGACAAATTCAAAAGTTGCACAATCGGCAGATAACTCAATTGCGATGGGGAATGGTGCTGTAGCAACCAATAAAGACTCGATTGCGATTGGTTCAGGCTCATCTGCAAGCAGTACAACGCTGTCTGATCAGGCATTTCTGGTAGGGGGAACTGCCAGAGGTGAAATGAATATTGGTGACCGTCGTATTACTGGCGTCAGTGCAGGTTCTGCCGATACGGATGCCGTGAATGTGTCACAGCTGAAAACAGTATCAGGTAAATTGAATCAGGGTTTCAACCTGTCCAGTAACGGTGCTGATCAGGGCAACGTTCAGATGGGCGATACCATTGATATTGGGACTGCAGCAGATGAAAAAAATCTGAAAGTGATCAAATCTGGAAATACCATTGATTTTACGCTGAGCCAGGATCTGGAGCTGAATTCGGTTCAGACAGGGAACAGCACACTGAACAGCAATGGACTGAGCATTGCCAATGGTCCAAGTGTGACTGTCAGCGGTATTGATGCGGGCAATAAAAAGATCACTAATGTTGCTAAAGGTGATCTTTCAGCAACATCTACAGATGCCATCAACGGTAGCCAGCTGAACCAGGCACAGAACAATGTTGCCAGTGTGATAGGCGGTAATGCTGCGCTGAACAATGCAGGTGATGTAACCGTTTCGAATATTGGTGGTACTGGTAAAAATACCATTGATGAAGCTGTGGCTGCGGCAAAAACCACAGTGACTCAGGGCAAAAATGTGGTTGTGACTAAGACTAAAAATGTCGATGGCAGCAGCAACTACGAAGTCAAAACAGCAGATGATCTGAATATTAATTCTGTGACTGCTGGTGGTACGGTTCTGAACAGCAATGGACTGAGCATTGCCAATGGACCAAGTGTGACTGTCAGTGGTATTGATGCTGGCAATAAAAAGATCACAAATGTTGCTAAAGGTGATCTTTCAGCAACATCTACAGATGCCATCAACGGCAGCCAGCTGAACCAGGTACAGAACAATGTTGCCAGTGTGATAGGTGGTAATGCAGTACTGAACAATGCAGGTGATGTAACCGTTTCGAATATCGGTGGTACTGGTAAAAATACCATTGATGAAGCTGTAGCTGCGGCAAAAACCACAGTGACTCAGGGCAAAAATGTGGTTGTGACTGAGACTAAAAATGTCGATGGTAGCAGTAACTACGAAGTCAAAACAGCGGATGATCTGAATATTAATTCTGTGACTGCTGGTGGTACGGTTCTGAACAGCAATGGACTGAGCATTACCAATGGTCCAAGTGTGACTGTCAATGGTATTGATGCGGGCAATAAAAAGATCACTAATGTTGCTAAAGGTGATCTTTCAGCAACATCTACAGATGCCATCAACGGCAGCCAGCTGAATCAGGCACAGAACAATGTTGCCAGTGTGATCGGTGGTAATGCTGCGCTGAACAATGCAGGTGATGTAACCGTTTCAAATATCGGTGGTACTGGTAAAAACACCATTGATGAAGCTGTGGCTGCGGCAAAAACCACAGTGACTCAGGGCAAAAATGTGGTTGTGACTGAGACAAAGCATACCGATGGCAGCAGTAACTACGAAGTCAAAACAGCGGATGATCTGAATATTAATTCTGTGACTGCTGGTGGTACGGTTCTGAACAGCAATGGACTGAGCATTACCAATGGTCCGAGCATGACTGTCAGTGGGATCAATGCTGGTAATCAGAAAATCACCAGTGTTGCAGCAGGCGATATTACAGCAACATCTACAGATGCTGTGAATGGCAGTCAGTTATTTGCACTGAAAGATAAACTCGATACAACAATCATCAATGCTATTGACGCTGCTCAGCCGAAAATTTCGCTGGCTTCAGATGGCAAGGATCAAAGCATTATTGCCGATCAGGATGTGATTGATATTGGCACTGCCGCAGGTGAAACCAACCTGACTGCAACCAAAACAGGCAATACCATTGATTTTGCGCTGAATAAAGATCTGAATGTTTCATCTGTAACTGCGGGTGGAACAACGCTGAATAAAGATGGACTGAACTTCCAGCAACTTGCTGCTGATGGCGTGACACTGGTTCAGACAGGTCCTTCTGTGAAAGCTGATGGTATTGATGCCGGTGACACAAAAATGACCAGTGTTGCCAATGGTGACATCTCAGCGATCTCGAAAGATGCTGTCAACGGCAGTCAGCTGTTTGCAACAGATACGATTGCCAGAAACGCACTGGATACAGCAAACAAAGGTTTTGCACTGACAGCGCAGGACGGTAAAAAAGTTCAGAAAGCACTGGGTGAATCGGTTGAAATCGTCGGTGCAGACAAAAATATTTCCACTCAGGTCAGCAATGGTCAGATTCAGATTCAGCTGGCAGATGACATTGAGGTAAAAAGCATTACGGCTGGCGGCAATACGCTGAACCAGAAGGGGCTGACTGTAGGTGATACAGCAGTGACCAGTAATGGCATGACTATTGTGAATGGTCCAAGTATTCTGGCTTCGGGTATTGATGCGGGCAATAAGAAAATCACCAGTGTTGCCAGTGGCAATGTGTCATCCACATCGAAAGATGCAGTGAATGGCAGTCAGTTGTATAACGCGCAGAACAATGTCGCAGGTGTGATCGGTGGCAATACGAAAATTGATCCGAACACGGGTAACATTTCCACTTCAAATATTGGCGGTACAGGTAAGAACACTATTGATGAAGCTGTGGCAGCTGCAAAAACTACAGTGACCCAGGGTAAAAACATGGTGGTTAAAGCCACTGAAAATACCGATGGCAGTACAAACTATGAAGTGGCAACAGCCGATGACCTGGATGTGACCTCACTGAAAGCTGGTAATACCACCATTAACAATAATGGTCTGAGTATTTCAGGTGGTCCGAGTGTTCTGGCTTCAGGTATTGATGCAGGTAATAAAAAGATCACAGGTGTTGCCAATGGTGACATTTCGGCGACATCGAAAGATGCTGTCAATGGCAGCCAGCTGAATAAGGCTCAGAACAATGTTGCCAGTGTAATTGGTGGTAATGCGGCTGTAAATCATGCAGGTGATGTGACGGTATCCAATATTGGTGGTACGGGTAAAAACACCATTAATGAAGCCGTAGCTGCAGCAAAAACCACTGTCAGCCAGGGCAAAAACATGGTGGTGACAGAGACAAAGAATGCTGATGGCAGCAGCAATTATGAAGTGAAAACCTCGGATAACCTGGACGTGACTTCATTAAAAGCGGGTAATACGCTGATCAACAATAATGGTCTGAGCATTACAGGTGGTCCAAGCATATTGGCATCAGGGATTGATGCAGGGAATAAAAAAATCACCAGTGTTGCCAATGGTGATGTGTCTTCCGTCTCAAAAGACGCTGTGAATGGCAGTCAGTTATATGCTGTGGATTCGCGTATTGATGACATTATCAATAAAAATATTGCGAACCTGGAGCAGGGTTTCAGTCTGAGTTCCAATGGTCTGAATACTGGTGCAGTCCTTGCAGGGGCAACCATTGATATTGGTACTGCCGCAGGTGAGAAAAATCTGACTGTAACTAAAACAGGCAATACCATTGATTTTGC
Organism: Acinetobacter sp. WCHAc010052; assembly: GCF_002165295.2. Classification (NCBI taxonomy): domain Bacteria; kingdom Pseudomonadati; phylum Pseudomonadota; class Gammaproteobacteria; order Moraxellales; family Moraxellaceae; genus Acinetobacter; species Acinetobacter sp. WCHAc010052. The sequence continues at coordinate 46,368 of NZ_CP032143.1, forward strand.
ACTGAATCCAGACCTGGATGTGACTTCTGTTACAGCAGGTGGCACGGTACTGAACCATAATGGATTGAGTTTTGTAAGCGATGATGGCAAAGGAAATCTGGTTCAGACAGGTCCTGTCATCAGTGCCGGTGGTATAGATGCGGGGGCTAAGAAAATCACCAGTGTTGCCAATGGTGATGTTTCTGCAACATCGAAAGATGCCGTGAACGGCAGTCAGCTGTATAACGCACAGAACAATGTTGCGGGTGTGATCGGTGGCAATACCAAAATTGATCCGAATACAGGCAGCATTTCGACTTCAAATATTGGTGGTACAGGCAAAAACACCATTGATGAAGCTGTGGCGGCTGCAAAAGCTACAGTGACCCAGGGTAAAAACATGGTGGTTGCTGAGACAAAAAATGCCGATGGCAGCAGTAACTACGAAGTCAGAACCGCCGATGATCTGGATGTAAATTCACTGAAAGCAGGTAATACGACTATTAACAGTAATGGTCTGAGTATTGTTGGTGGTCCGAGTCTGCTGGCTTCAGGGATTGATGCAGGGAATAAAAAAATCACCAGTGTTGCTAAGGGTAATATTTCTGCGACGTCCAAAGATGCAGTGAACGGTAGTCAGCTGTATAACGCGCAGAACAATGTTGCGGGTGTGATCGGTGGCAATACCAAAATTGATCTGAATACAGGCAGCATTTCCACTTCAAATATTGGCGGTACAGGCAAAAACACCATTGATGAAGCTGTGGCAGCTGCAAAAACCACAGTGACTCAGGGTAAAAACATGGTGGTGACTGAGACTAAAAATGCCGATGGCAGCAGCAATTACGAAGTTAAAACAGCTGATGACCTTCAGGTGAATTCAGTGAAAGCCGGTAACAGTATTCTGAACAATCAGGGACTGAGCATTACCGGTGGTCCAAGTGTGCTGGTTTCAGGCATCAATGCTGGAAACAAAAAAATCACCAATGTTGCCAATGGTTCAGTCAATTCATCTTCCACCGATGCAGTCAACGGAAGCCAGCTGTATGCAATTGATTCACGTCTTGATGACATCATTAACAAAAATATCAATGCACTGGAAAAAGGTTTCAGCCTGAGCAGTAATGGTGAAAACACCAAGAGTGTGCTGGCAGGTGAAACCATTGATATCGGGACGGCAGCAGATGAGAAAAATCTGAGCGTCAGTAAAACAGGTAACACGATTGATTTCGCACTGAATCCTGAGCTGAATGTGGACTCAGTCAATGCCGGTGGTACGGTCATCAACAGCAATGGTCTGAGCTTTCTGACACTGGATGCTGACGGCAACATGATCAGTATGGGGCCAAGTATCAGCTTTGCAGGTATCAATGCGGGCAATACCAAAGTGACCAATGTGGCAAACGGTGACATCTCCAGTACTTCAAAAGATGCTGTAAATGGCAGTCAGCTGCATCAGGCACAGGATAACCTGGCAGGTCTGATCGGAGGCAATGCACAGCTTGGCAACAATGGCAATGTCACTGTCAGCAATATTGGTGGTACAGGTCAGAATACGATTCATGATGCGATTGAGTCGATCAATCAGACGGCTAACAATGCCAATCAGGGCTGGAATGTCAGCACCAATGGTGGCACTGCAAGTAATGTGAAACCAGGCAATACAGTCGATTTTGGTAATACAGACGGTAACGTCAGCATCAGCAATGATGGCAACAACATCACGGTCAATATGAACAAGGATCAGAACCTTGGTGCTGATGGCAGTATGACCGTAGGTGACAGCAAACTCGATAACAATGGTCTGACGATTGATGGCGGTCCAAGCATCACCAAAGACGGTATTGATGCTGCTGGCAATAAAGTGACCAATGTTGGCGATGGTCAGATCGCAGCAGGTTCACAGGATGCTGTGAATGGTGGTCAGATTCATGACATGCTGGGACAGGGGGCATTTGATGCCAATGGCAATATTTCAAATATTGGTGGTACAGGTGCTGACAACATCAATGATGCGATTGCAGCGGTCAATAAAAATGCCACTGAATCTAAATCTACAGTGACTGCAGGTGACAACATTGTTGTATCGACCAGTAAAAATGACGATGGCAGTACCAATTATCAGGTATCTACCTCACCGAATCTGAAAGTGGACAGTGTGGATGCTGAACGTTTCACTGCTGGGAACACCACCATTGACAGTGATGGTCTGACGATTAAGGATGGTCCAAGTATTACTTCAGGCGGTATAAATGCCGGTAATAAAGTTGTGGAAGGTGTTGCCAATGGGAATATCAATTCTTCTTCTCAACAGGCAGTCAACGGTTCACAGCTGAACTCAACCAACCAGGCGATGGCTGAATATCTGGGAGGAAATGCAGGTTATGACAACATTACCCAGAGCTTCACAGCACCGACCTATACCATTGGGCAGGGTGCAGATGCCAAAGATTATCATAACGTTGGCGATGCACTGGGTGCGCTGAATGCTGCCGATCAGCAGCTGGGTGACCGCATCACCAATCTTGGTGATCAGTTACAGCAGGCATTCCAGTCAACCAGCAAGCGTATTGATGATGTCGAGAAAAAAGCGAACGCAGGTATTGCAGCAGCAATGGCACTGGAAAATGCACCATATGTACCGGGTAAATATACCTATGCAGCGGGTGCAGCATATCACGGTGGTGAAAGTGCGATTGGTGTGACTTTACGTAAAACTGCCGATAACGGTCGCTGGTCATTGACAGGTGGTATTGCAACAGCATCTCAGGGCGGTGACCCAAGTGTGCGTGTTGGTATCAGTGGCGTCATTGATTAATCCACAGCAGGGAAAGGTATTACCTTTCCCATCCGGTATCTGAATTAGCTAAAGAATGAGATCAACATGAAAACCGTTTTAACCCAACTTGCAGGCTGCGCACTGAGCTTGCTAGCAATCAGCACCACCGCTTCGGCATCTGAACAACTGAATTTGCAGATGGCTGATGAGAGCATTCATTTTCCAGCTGTGAAAAAAAGCTACCTGGATCAGGTTCAGCGTTTTGAATATGATCAGGTGAAACGTCTCGATACAGGCTTGAACAAAGATCAGATCCGTTACGTACTTGGGCACCCGCATTTCAGTGAAGGGCTGTTTTTTGTGCGTGAGTGGAATTATGTGCTGGACATCCGTGTACCTGAAACACAGAACTATAAGCGTTGTCAGCTGCGTATTGATTTTGACAAAAATTATCTGGCAAAAGCCTATTACTGGAAAGGTGAAGCCTGTCAGGGACTGGCTCAGTATGGTGCCAACAGTGAGCCTGTAGCGACAGATGCTCTGGTGGCAGATGGTCTGGATGTTCATGCTGCGCAGGCAAGTGTGCTGTTTGCATTTGACCGATATGATGAAGCGGCAGTGAACCGCGATTTCAGCCGTATTGAAGATATTGCAGCGGCGATCAGGGCGTCAGGCAGTCAGAAAGTATCAGTGACAGGTTATGCAGATCAGCTGGGGAATTTCACCTACAATCAGGCACTGTCTGCACAGCGTGCAGATACCGTTGCTTATCTGCTGGTACAGCAGGGAGTTCAGCCAGGTCAGATCAAAGTGAATGCCAATGGTTCAACCCGTCTGTACAAAGCCTGTGAAGGGCAGACAAAGTCTGCTCAGACCGTAAACTGTCTGGCACCGAACCGCCGTGTCAATATCAGCTGGTAAACGGTTATCAGGAATGCCCTGGACAGAGCATTTCTGCTGAGATAAAAGCGTATCCGAAAGGGTGCGCTTTTTTGTGGACATCGGTTTTATGACTGTTTTTACAGTCGGCTTAATGATAAAAAATATGAATGGAAAATTAAAAAATTATTCATGAAAGTTTTGTATTTCAGCTGGCTGTATCGGTTATATTAGATTTCATACCCGATGAATCATCGCTTTTGTTGAAATATCAGCAGACCATGAATGAAAATAAAGATCATGGCTGTGGTCATCTGTTAAACAGTATCCTGTATGATATCTGTATTTCGACTGAAATCTCAGTAATTCTGCCAGAGCAGACCTGACCGTCCGGCTCAAGCTCAACATGTTGGAAATGCACAATGCCTGACTATCGTTCAAAAACATCGACACACGGAAGAAATATGGCTGGCGCACGTGGCTTATGGCGTGCGACAGGAATGAAAGACGAAGATTTTGGCAAACCGATTATTGCCGTGGTCAACTCATTTACACAGTTCGTACCAGGTCATGTGCATTTAAAAGATCTGGGTCAGCTGGTTGCCCGTCAGATTGAACAGGCGGGTGGTGTTGCCAAAGAATTCAACACCATTGCTGTGGATGACGGGATTGCCATGGGGCATGACGGTATGCTCTATTCACTGCCTTCACGTGATCTGATTGCAGACTCAGTGGAGTACATGGTCAATGCACACTGTGCAGATGCGATGGTATGTATTTCCAACTGTGACAAAATCACACCGGGAATGCTCATGGCATCCATGCGCCTGAACATTCCAGTGGTTTTTGTATCCGGTGGACCAATGGAAGCGGGTAAAGTCAAAATCCGTGGCAATGAACATGCAATTGACCTTGTTGATGCCATGATTGTTGCGGCTGATGACAGCTTCACTGATGAAGAAGTTAAAGAATACGAACGCTCTGCATGTCCAACCTGTGGTTCATGTTCAGGAATGTTCACAGCAAACTCAATGAACTGCTTAACTGAAGCTTTAGGCTTATCTTTACCTGGTAATGGTTCAACACTGGCAACGCATGCCAACCGTAAAAAATTATTTGAAAAAGCAGGTCAGCTGATCGTAGAGATTACGAAACGTCACTACGAACAGAATGACTTCAGTCTGCTGCCACGTTCAATTGCAACCAAAGCTGCTTTTGAAAATGCAATGACACTGGATATTTCCATGGGTGGCTCGACCAATACTGTACTGCACTTGCTTGCAGCAGCACACGAAGCCGAAGTGGACTTCACCATGACGGATATTGACCGTTTATCCCGTAAAGTGCCTGTACTGTGTAAAGTTGCACCTGCAAAACAGGATGTACACATGGAAGATGTACACCGTGCCGGCGGTATTATGTCTATCCTGGGCGAACTGGACCGTGCAGGTTTACTGGATACCTCAGTACCGACTGTGCATGAAAAAACCATGAAAGATGCGCTGGACAAATGGGACATTATCCGTACAGAAAATGAAGATGTGTATCAGTTCTTCAAATCTGCACCAGGTGGTGTACCGACTCAGACGGCATTCTCTCAGGACCGTTACTATTCACGTCTCGATGGTGACCGTGAAAAAGGTGTGATCCGTAATGCAGAACATGCATTCTCTCAGGATGGTGGTCTGGCAGTACTTTACGGCAACATCGCACTGGATGGCTGTATTGTAAAAACAGCAGGCGTGGATGATTCCATTCTGAAATTCAATGGTACTGCACGTGTTTTTGAAAGTCAGGACGCTGCGGTGGAAAGCATTCTGGCAGGCGGTGTGAAAGCGGGTGATGTGGTTGTGATCCGTTATGAAGGACCGCGTGGTGGACCGGGTATGCAGGAGATGCTGTATCCAACCAGTTATTTAAAATCCAAAGGTCTGGGTAAGGACTGTGCTTTATTGACAGATGGTCGTTTCTCAGGCGGTTCATCAGGTCTGTCCATTGGTCACGTTTCACCAGAAGCTGCTGAAGGCGGTGCAATTGGTCTGGTGGAAGAAGGCGACCGCATTGAAATTGATATTCCAAACCGTACCATTCACCTTGCTGTGACTGATGACGTGCTGGAAGCACGCCGTAAAGTTCAGGATGAAAAAGGCTGGCATCCTGCTGAACCTCGTCCACGTAAGGTATCCAAAGCACTTAAAGCCTATGCGATGCATACAACGAGTGCATCCAAAGGTGCTGTACGTGAGGTTTAAAGGCTGAATCCAGCAGAAAAATAAAAAAACACCCTGCGGGGTGTTTTTTTATTGTCCGACAGATGGCAGTCGGACTGATCAATCTGTTCAGTGAATCTGGAATCTAAAACATTGAACAATTGGTGATGAATTGTTATAAGTTTGAGTGAAGAACTCTAATTTTCAGCATCCACAGAAGTGGATACCTTTCCTGAGTACAGTCATTATTCGGACTGACTCAGTATTCATATCGAGGCTTATCTCATGTCACTGTTACGCCGCTGGTTTGATCCGCTCCGATCGAGTTGGTTTTATGACAAACCATCCCGACAGGAGGTGTTATCCACGGACAATGGCTTGAGTGTGCATTTGCGTCTGGATGATGTTTACAGTTACCTTGCGGCACAGCAGTTACCTGCACTCGAAGATATTTTAAATGATGAGCTCAAACCGCTAAGGGTCATTATTTCCAGTCAGACGGCTGAACCGCCCAATCATATGTCGGCAGAGGAATGGCAGAACTACTGCCTGAATGATGCAAAAATTCTGTCCCGACAGCATCGCTTCAGTTTTCATGAAACCCCTGAACAGCCTACAGCAGAAGCACTGGTTCAGGCAGAAACCATTCTGAGAAATACACCACTGAGAGGGCAGGATTTTCTTTATCTGCTGGAAGATGTGTTTCACATGTTGTGGCAGAAACAGTATGGAAAACTGCGCACCCTGTATGCCATGGCCAGTCAGCACCATCAGCCACAGGATTTTCCTGAACGTATTTTTAATGATGATGCAGTGCTTGCTGCTTATTTTGAACTTGGTGAGCGTAAGTACCACGCCGTGGATGATCTGCTTCGTCTGACCCGCCGTCTGAAACAGCAGAAGCTGCTGACGGATAATCCAATTTTTTTAATTAATCATATTGAATGGCGTGAACACCTGATCAGTGATGCAGAAGAACTGAATGAAATTCAGGGGCTTGATCCCGAGCTTGATCTGTATATTGCACTTGAAGATCCCATTTCATGGCTGCTGCTGGCGTATATCCGTGAGGAACTAGCGAACTATTACAACATTCAGTTGCGTGTCTATCCGCTCAGTTATCATGGGCGTGATCTGTTTGACTGGAGTCTGGCAACACGGCTGTCCAAACGGACAGATGTGAAATTTACACCGTTCTGCCGTCCGACTCAGGCGGCAACAGATGAAATGGCAAGACTGTTTTACAGCGTGCCTGAAGAACAGCGTGTGGATGCCATGTACAGTATTTTACAGGCGGTCTGGACCAAAGGGCGTGACCTGTCCTGTAAGTCTCATTTTGATCGGATGAAGCAGGAACTCGAACTGCAACAGCTCACTGAAGATGATGTTGAAGCCCGACTTAAAGAAAATGACATGCTCTGTGAAATGAAGTCACAGCCTGATTTTCCTGTGCTGGAACTGCGTATAGATGGTCAGACCTATGTCTTTAACAGTCTGTATCGGGTCTGGATGATTGAAAGTATTTTCAGCAATGTACTGGAAGAAAAATATAAAAATGAAACCGAGACAGAGCAGGGACAGCAAAATGAAGAAAGAGAAGTGTGAAAGCCTGGAACAGGTACGGGCACATATAGATGCTATAGACCGTGAGCTGATTGAACTGCTGTCTGCACGGCAGTTTTATGTTGATCAGGCTGTCAGGTTTAAAAAGACAGTCGATGATGTTCAGTCACCGGAGCGTGTTCAGCAGGTGATTGATAAAGTCCGCCAGCAGGCAACTGAGCAGAACCTCAGCCCTGAACTGGTGGAAAAAATTTATCGCGAAATGATTCAGCATTTTATTCAGCGGGAGCTCAGGGAAATCAGACCCTGAGCCGGATGGGTCAGGTCTGCTAAATTCCCCATGCCATTTCAGAAGCAGTAATTTTATTCTGCACAGACTGATATTCTGCTTTTTTGCAGGTCAGCCACAGACTGACAAATGCCGTTCCCAGATAGTCTTTTAACAGGGAATGATCTGCCAGTAACTTCAGGGCTTCTGGCTGTTGTTCGGGCAGGAAAATGTGGCTTGAATTCAGTGACTGGTGGGCATGACAGTCTGGTAGTACAGGTGAATGTTCAAGCCCATGTAAAGCCCCTGCAAGCAGAACAGCAATACTCAGATAAGGATTGGCATCCGCTCCTGCAACACGGTATTCAAGGCGTTGATTGGTCTGGTCTGCACAGGGAATACGGATGGCGACATTGCGGTTATTGAAGCCCCAGCTGGCTTCCAGTGGAACATGATGACCATACTGAAAACGGCGGAATGAATTAATGTTGGGTGCAAGCAGCGCCATGGAAGCGGGCATAAAGTCGAGTAAACCTGCAATCACCTGTGCAAAAACAGGCTGCATGTGTTCAGGCGTACTGTCACTGAACAGATTCTGCCCCTGAGCATTTAACAGGCTCATGTGAAAATGAAGCCCACTGCCTGCCATCTGCATGACAGGTTTTGCCATGAAACAGGCTTTGAGTCTGTGCTGTGCTGCAACCTGACGCACAATCCGTTTAATCGCCATCATGTCATCACATAATTTCAGCAAGTCGGCACTGTGCTGAATATTGATTTCATACTGCCCAGGAGAGCTTTCAGCAACAATAGCTGTCATTTCAATCTGTTGACGCCGTGCCTCACGTTCAATATGTGCAAGCACCTGACTGTCATGGGTCGGGATATCTATATCAAAGCACTGACAGCTGTTGAGATCACTGTCTGTCGCTGAATGTTCAGCAAACAGATAAAACTCCAGTTCACCTGCCATGACAGGATGAACATTCTGTTGATGGAGCTGCTGCAACAGCTTTGTCAGAATATTTCTTGGGTCATATTCACAGGCAGTGCCATCTTCGTTCAGCATGCTCAGATACAGCTGGGCATGGGTTTCCGGTGCATCAGCACAAGGGCGCAGACTGCCTGAAATGGGTCTGCAAAGGCGGTCAGGTTCGCCAATATATTTTCCCAGTCCGCTTTCCTCAATGACCTTGCCTTCCAGGCTCATGGCATAAACAGACAGTGGGAAATAACAGCCTTTGCTCAGATTTTTCAGGGACTGCAGATCAATACGCTTACCGCGCAGATGTCCGTTCAGGTCGTGCAGACAGAGATCGACATGGGTGGTCTGAGGAAATTGCTCCAGATATTGCTGAACCTCCTGCTCAAATGCAGTGTGTTCAGGCTCACAGCAGGGCTGGGGTGATGGTTGAGCGTTTGAGGATGGTTCAGGATACGCAGGATGAGACATTGTTTTTGTGGGGTGATCGACAGACATATTCATTGGAATGAATCCATTTGGGGATAAAAAATTATAGAAATGTCCATCCGTGCAGTAACGTAAAATGAATGTAAATTTTATATCCGGTGCCAGGATTTAAGCCTCAATCTTTGCCTGAGGCTTGCTTCGGAAATCAGTGATTTTTCCGCCAAAGTGAATCTTTTAACATGAGCCCTGAACACAGAGGGCAAAACAGATGATAGGTTTGGTGATTGCAGTATTTGCAGTTGCAGGCATGATTAAAGGGACAATTGGGCTTGGACTTCCTGCCGTGGCAATGGGACTGCTGACCCTGGTGATCAGTCCTTTTCAGGCTGCAATGCTGCTGATCGTTCCCTCCATGGTGACCAACTTATGGCAACTGTTTGCTGAAGGTGGTGTCTTGCGGTTGATCCGCCGTTTCTGGACACTGTTGCTGGGGATTATTGTCGGTTCTATCTGGACAGTGTTTCCGACTTTGAGCGAAGGAAACAGTGGTTTTCACAGTGAAGCACTGCTGGGTGGCATGCTGGCACTGTATGGGCTGTATGGCTTATTTGCCAGAAGTATGCCCAATCTTGCCCCGCATGAAAAATGGCTGTCACCGATCATCGGTTATCTGGGCGGAGCACTGACTGTGGCAACGGGTGTCGTGGTGATTCCGGTGGTTCCTTATATTCAGTCCCTGCAACTGAAACGGGATGATCTGGTCCAGTCTCTGGGGCTAGCATTTACCATATCCACGATCTGTCTGGCGGTATTTCTGCATCAGAATCCTGTAGATCAGATGCCTATAGATTATAAAATGTCCATGATTGCTCTGATTCCTGCTTTGGTCGGTATGTGGGCAGGGACAAAAATCCGTTACCGTATCCCAGAGCAAAAATTCCGTAAAATTTTCTTTTGTGGTCTGGTGATTTTTGGGTCGTATTCAGTGCTGCATCAGGCTGGTGTGCTCTGAATCTCTTTCAGATGATTGCTTAAAACTGCTGAAAACAGCCTGATTTTTATTTAATCTAGCCGTTCAAGCTGAGATTTCTGCGCCAGCAGGAACTGAGCAAAATGCTGATACCCGGCAGGTAGCGCATCAAAATTCTGTGCAGCCAGCAACAGTTTACGCTGTGCCCAGCTACCGGACAGTTCCACCTGGTGAAAGGCATGGAGTTTGCTCAGTCTCTGCGCAGCCCGTTTGGGCATAATCGCAATACCGACACCATTGGCAACCACCTGGGCAATCGCAGCAAAACTGGGTAAACGTAAACGGTACTGAATGGCACAGTTCAGCTGTTTTGCCTGGTTTTCAACTGACTGCTGTAAAGAGTGGTACTGCATTAAACCCACAAAGGGATAGTTCAGTGTTTCGACCAGCTGGAGTTGTGAATGCTGACTCAGTACATGATCTCTGGGGCAGATCAGCACCAGTGGATCATCGGAAAACTCCAGTGTCTGTAAATCCTGCGCATGAAAAAAACCGGAGATCAGTCCCAGTTGAGCCGTACCTTTCTGCAGGGACAGAATCATTTCACTGCTTTCTGCTTCTTTCAGTTCAATCTGAACATGTGGGTTCTCCAGCAGATACTGAGGCAGTAACAGCGGCAGGTATTCACTTTGTGCAGAAGAGTTACACCATAAGATCATCTGTGTGGTCGCCCCCTGAGCATAGGGCAGCATGATCTGTTCCAGTCTGCGGTACTGCTGCACCATCAGCAGTGCCTGTTCTGTAAAGCTCTGTCCTGCCTGGGTCAGTTTAACGCCTGTGGCATGTCTGCTGAACAGGCTGGTGGCATAGTGCTGTTCCATTTTTTTAATGCGCTCACTGGCTGCCTGTAATGAAATAGCAGAGCGTTCAGCCCCTTTGGTCAGACTGCCTGTTTCCACAATATTCAGAAAGAGCTGTAAGTCAAAAAAGTCGAGGCGCATGGATGGGATATTCTCTAGGGCATTTTTATATCTTACTTAAATCCTGCAATAAAAAAAGCAGCCTTTCGGCTGCCTGTAAAATCACGTTCATTCCGCATCAGTCTCTCAGTTTCTATATTGCGCTGAGATGAAAGGAATCATGCAGACTCAGTATTTATGATTTATCTTTTAAGCTGAAGAACCAGTTCAGGATCAGTGCTGCAAAAGTTGCTGTACCGATACCGCCCAGGTTGAAGTTACCAAACTGCAGGGCAAAGTCACCTGTACCCAGAATAATCGTCACTGCTGCAACCATCAGATTTTTGTTTTTAGAAAAATCGACTTTGTTTTCAATCCATATTTTTGCACCGGCAATGGTGATCAGACCAAAGACAACAATCGATGCACCCGTCAGAATGGCAGTCGGAATGGTATGGATAATTGCGCCGAATTTAGGTGAGAAACCTAAGAAAATGGCAAAAACACCGGCAATGACAAAAACAATGGTGGAGTAAACACGGGTCACAGCCATCACACCAATATTTTCACCATAAGTGGTCATACCAGGTGCGCCAACACTGCCTGACAGCGTTGTAGCAATACCATCTGCAACAAATGCTTTACCGATATGCGGATCCAGATTTTCTCCGGTCATGGCACTGACGGCTTTAATGTGTCCGAGGTTTTCAGCCACCAGAATCAGTGCAATCGGGGCAATGATCAGCATGGCATTGGCATTGAATTCAGGTGAATGGAAGGTTGGCATACCAAACCAGGCAGCCTGCTGAATCGGTGCAAAATCAATTGGTGTACCATTGCCCAGTACATTGGAGACAACGAAATAGATCAGATAAGCCAGCAGTAAACCGACCAGTAACAACAACCGTTGTAACAGACCTTTAGTAAAGACGGCAATTGAACCCATGCACAGCACGGTGATCAGAGACATCCACATATTAAAGTTATTGCCTGCCACACCCTTTACCGTTACAGGTGCCAGATTTAAGCCGATAATCATGACCACTGCGCCTGTGACGACGGGCGGCATGAGTTTTTCAATCCACTTCGTCCCTGTTGCCATCACAATAAAACCAAAAATGGCATACAGAATACCGCAGGCAATAATCCCGCCCGCAGCCACAGCCAGATTAGGGTTCAGCGCGCCCGTGCCTGATGCGGTATAACCGGTTGCGGCAATGACCACACCAATAAAAGCAAAACTTGAGCCCAGATAACTTGGAACACGACCACCTGTCATCAGGAAAAACAGGATGGTACAGATCCCTGACATTAAAATGGCCAGGTTCGGGTCAAAGCCCATTAAAAATGGGGCAAGAACCGTTGCACCAAACATGGCAAAGGCATGCTGGACACCCAGTACAGCACTTTGCATGGGTGGAAGATATTCATTGGTACCAACAGGTCGGGCATCAATACTGCCTGAATAAGGTCGCCATTTAGGGAACCAGCTGGACATAAAGTGAGCACTCAAAAAACAAATTGAGCACATCATACGCTCTTTACTCTGTTTTTTTTATCCCTGAGTCAGACTAAGGACTTGTGATTGTTCATCTTTATCTGATTTATATACCGCTTGGTAAAATTGTTACTATGTGTATCCAAGTAAAATCAACAGATTAAAAAAATGCAGGACTGAAGTGGAAAAATAGAATATTTTGCAATTGTTTAAATTTTTTTATGAGTCTGGGATTGAATCATACGGATCAGAGACATTCAGACTGTTTTGCAGCATCCACAATAAAAAAAGGATGTATATGCAGTGCATATACATCCTGAAAAGGAAAGACAGAAATCAGCCGGTATTACGCAGACCAGCGGCAATTCCTGCAATGCTGACCATCAGTGCATGATCGACTGGGGTCTGTTCGCTTGGGCTTTCCTGTAAATAGCCACGACGACGTTTCATCAGTTCAGCCTGGAGCAGATGTAAGGGCAACAGGTAGGGTTTGCGTACCTGCATGGACTGATCCAGAACATCGTTGGAACTGAGCAGTTTGGATTCACCTTTCAGTACAAGCAGCGTCTGTACCGCATCATGCAGACGCTGACGCAGTTCTGCGCCCAGCACTTTCAGGTCTTCATCCTGTGTCAGATGTGCTTCATAGTAAAGCGCAATATTGGCATCTGCTTTGGACAGAACCATTTCCAGCATATCAATCAGAGTCTGGAAATATGGCCATTCGGTCAGCATTTCATCCAGTGTCGCTTTCTGACCCTGATCAATCACCTGGTTAATGGCAGCACCTGTTCCGAGCCATGCCGGCAGCATCAGACGGATCTGTGTCCAGGCAAATACCCAGGGAATGGCACGTAAGGATTCAATACCACCACTGACTTTACGTTTTGCAGGACGTGAACCTAAAGGCAGCATCTGCAGTTCAAGCTCAGGTGTGACAGTACGCAGATATTTCACAAAATGCGGGTTTTCACGGACGGTCTGACGATAGACCTGAACAGATAGATCGGTCATGCTGTGCATTAAATCCCGCCATTGCTGTTTAGGTTCTGGCGGAGGCAGCAGGGTGGCTTCCAGAGTTGCTGCGGTATAAATTTCCAGATTCTGTAAGGCAATTTCTTCGAGTCCGAACTTGAAGCGGATCATTTCGCCCTGTTCTGTCACACGGATGGCACCTGAAATGGAGCCCGGTGGCTGAGAGAACAGTGCCTGCTGGGTTGGCGCACCACCACGACTGATGGAACCGCCACGACCATGGAACAGTGTCAGCTGTACCGCATGCTGTTTTGCGACAGCAGTCAGTTCTTCCTGAGCACGGTACTGCGCCCAGTTGGCAGACATGAAGCCTGCATCTTTGGCAGAGTCTGAATAACCGATCATGACTTCGTGTTTGCCCTGAATATGCTGTTTGTACCAGTGCATACTGAACAGCGTATTCATGGTGGATGCAGCACCATCCAGGTCTTTCAGCGTTTCAAAAAGTGGTACAACACGTAATGGATGTTCAATGCCTGCTTCTTTCTGCAGTAACAGTACCGCAAGCACATCACTTGCATATTCCGCCATGGAAATAATATAGGCACCCAGACATTCTTTTGGCTGTTCTGCCAGTGTCCGCATGGTGGCAAATACTTCCTGAACATCAGGGTGATCAATCAGGCTGCCTGCTGGAACATCCAGATGCTTCGGCAACAGTGGACGCTTGCTTTGCAGTTCCTGAATTAAAAAGTTCTGACGCGCCTGTTCAGTCCAGGTTTCAAAATTCCCCAGACCCAGGTATTCAGTAATGGCTGAGATGGCCTGACGGTGCCGTCCTGATTCCTGTCGGATATCGAGTTTCAGCAGTTCAATCCCAAAACAGTTCACACGGTAAATAAAGTCGAGCAGTTTGCCGTTGGCAATTTCAGGCAGGTTACATGCCATGAGTGAACGCCAGCAGAGCAGTAAGGGCTGTAACAGTTCATCTTTATGGCGGATGATCAGGTTACGGTCTACATCTGAATGCTGTCCCTGAAGTTTGCTTGCCAGCCATGAACGGGTGATCTTCAGACGTTCACGTGTGGTACGCAGATATTCACGGTAAGGTTCTGGATGGGTGTAGCCCAGTGCCTGAGTCAGTTCATCAGAGCAGGCTTCCAGTGACAGTTCCCAGCGCAGGTCTTCAATATCACGGACATACAGATCAGCTGCTTTCCAGCGGGACAGCCACAGGACTTCCTGGGTAATGTTGTGGGTGACATTCGGGTTACCGTCACGGTCTCCACCCATCCATGAGGCAAAACGGATCGGAGAAATATTCAGTGGTAAAGCCTGCTGACAGTTGTCCTGTACCAGTTCATCCAGTTCGCGGATAAATTTTGGCACCGCATTCCACAGCGTCTGCTCAATGGTGGTGAATCCCCATTTTGCTTCATCTACAGGGGTCGGGCGGTGCTGACGGATTTCATCAGTCTGCCATGCAGAACAGACCAGCTGTTTCAGGTCGGCAAGTACTTCATTGCGCTGTTTGGGTGTCAGTTTCTGCTGATCAAATCTGGACAGACAGTTGTTGATGCCATCATATTTCTGAATCAGGGTACGGCGACTGACTTCAGTCGGGTGTGCTGTCAGAACCAGTTCAATTTTCAGTTCACAGATCTGTTTATATAAAGTGGCTGTATCGATCTGACGGTTTTTAAATTTTTCAAAGAGGTGATCGAGTACGTTAGGCGATGGTGCGGTGACATCAAATTCACTCTGGCGCCGGCTGCGTACCACATGATATTGCTCAGCAATATTGGCGAAGTTCAGAAAGTGTGAAAATGCACGGGTCAGAGGCAGAATTTCTTCATCTTTTAAATTTAAAAAAAGCTGTTCCAGCTGTTTTTCTGCTTCCAGCTGACCGTCTCTTGCACCTTTGGCGAGCGCACGAATCTGTTCAATCTGATTAAACAAATCCTGCCCTGCATGTTCTTTCAGGGTTTCGCCCAGCAGATTTCCGAGTAAGCGGACATCTTCGCGCAGTGGAGCATCAATTTGTTGAATCATTTTACACTCTCCGGTTTTTCTTCATTTGAATATGCACTTGATCATGCCACATGCCAAGTCGCTACAGACAAAAGTATGTAAGCGTCTGAACAATTCATCAGCAATTTTTCTGCCATAACAGTATGACACTTTGATATGAAAGCATGATTTAAAAGGGAGCTTTACAGGGGCTGAAAACAGCCTGTATTTCTGTTGTTTAAATGATTGGTGGATTATTGTTTAAAAAAACAGTGATCTGTCTGTTCAGGAGGTGGCTGCGATGCATGACAGACATGCTGTTCATACAGAAAATCAATGAAAAACTGTAAATGATGAAGGGACTGAATGATGCGCCGTCTGAATTAAACTGACAACTTGTAATAAAACGCAATCGGTTGCATCTGTTATAATGCGAGGCAACTTTTTTCAGTGAAAAATCAGGACGAATTATGCGTATTGACCAGCGAGCTTTAGATCAGTTACGTGAGATTAAAATTACTCGTAACTACACACGTTATGCGGAAGGTTCAGTACTGGTTGAATTTGGTCATACTAAGGTTCTCTGTACTGCAAGTATTGACCATTCTGTACCCCGTTTTCTCAAAGGTCAGGGACAAGGCTGGGTGACTGCTGAATACGGCATGCTGCCACGTTCAACTCACACCCGCAGTGACCGTGAAGCTGCCCGTGGTAAACAGTCTGGTCGTACACAGGAAATCCAGCGTTTAATCGGACGCAGTTTACGTGCCATGGTTGATCTGAAAAAACTGGGTGAAAACACAATTACCATCGACTGTGATGTGATTCAGGCAGATGGCGGTACACGTACAGCATCCATCACTGGTGCTGCAGTGGCTTTAATTGATGCCATGAATGTGCTGCTGGAGAAAAAGAAAATCAAGCATGACCCATTGAAAGGTCTGGTTGCTGCGGTTTCAGTCGGTATTTATCAGGACGACGTACTGCTCGATCTTTGCTATGAAGAAGATTCAAACTGTCAGACTGACCTGAACGTGGTGATGACTCAGGCAGGTGAATTTATTGAAATTCAGGGCACAGCCGAAGAGAAACCTTTTACCCGTGCGCAAAGCAATGCCATGCTGGAAATGGCAGAGAAAGGGATTCAGGAACTGGTGAAAAAACAGCAGGAAGCACTGGGCTGGTAAGTCACAGATTTCTGTTAAACAGACGCACCTTCGGGTGCGTTTTTGTTTTTTAACAGGACTGCAATAAAACGATCACGCTGATGTCATGCTTTTTTTATATCAATAAGTCCGCACTATAAAAACAGGAAAGGACGATGCGAAGTTTACTGACAGTTTTTCTGCTCGGTTCAGCGCTACTGCTGAGTGGCTGTAATGATGACAATGATCAGGCACAGGTGAATCCGCCTGTGGTTAAACCTGAACCTGGCTGCAAAATTCACTGTGCTCCCTGACCGCTGAAGGAAAAATGTGATGAACCGTCGTGATTTTATAATCAATTCTTCAAAAACGGCATTTGGTGCCGCAGCACTGGCCAGTTTCCCTCTGAGTATTCAGAAAGCACTGGCGATTGATGCAAAAGTGGAAAGTGGCACGATTCAGGATGTGAAACATGTGGTGATTCTGACTCAGGAAAACCGTTCCTTTGATAATTACTTTGGAACATTTAAAGGAGTCAGGGGCTTTGGTGACCGCTTCAGCATACCGTTGAAAGATGGGCGTACCGTCTGGGAACAGTACGATGCAGATAAAAATAAAGTCCTGCCTTATCATTTAGACAGCCGGCTGGGCAATGCACAGCGGGTCAGTGGTACACCTCACTCATGGAAAGACGGTCAGGCAGCGTGGGACTGTGGGCGCATGGGAAACTGGGTACAGCACAAACAGCCACAGTCCATGGGTTACTACAAGCGCAGTGAAGTCGAATTTCAGTTTGCACTGGCGGAGGCATTTACCTTATGTGATGCTTACCACTGTGCCATGCATGCAGGAACCAACCCGAACAGATCATTTATCTGGACAGGAACGAATGGTGCAACATCAGGTGTTGCCAGCGTGGTCAATGAATTTGATGGTATCGGTTCATCGCTGTCAGGCTATGACTGGACGACTTATCCTGAACGCCTGCAACAGGCTGGAGTCAGCTGGAAAGTCTATCAGAACATGCCGGATAACTTTACTGACAATCCGCTGGCCGGTTTTAAACAGTACCGCCGTGCCAATGAACTTTCGGGCAAGCCAGTCAGTCATGCAAATCCATTCTGTCCGCCTTATGATGAAAAAATTGATGCTGCACAGCCCTTATATAAAGGGATTGCCAATACCATGCCTGATGATGGTGGATTACTGGGACAGTTCAAAAAGGATATTGCGGCAGGCAAACTGCCGCAGGTCAGCTGGATTGTGGCACCGGCTGCCTACAGTGAGCATCCTGGACCTTCCAGTCCGGTACAGGGAGCATGGTATATCCAGGAACTGCTGAATGCACTGACCGAAAATCCTGAGATCTGGAGTCAGACTGTTCTGCTGGTCAACTTTGATGAAAATGATGGTTTCTTTGACCATGTTCCGTCACCGTCTGCACCTTCAAGAGAGATCAATGATCAGGGACAGATTCTGAAAACCCATGGTAAGACCACACTGAGTGATCAGGATGTTTCCTATGAATATTTTAATCACCCACGGGTTGCTGCTTCGACGGCACAGCCTTTACTTAAGTTCGTAAACGGCAAAAATGACAACTTCTGGCATGGTGTTTATGGTCCAGGAGTACGGGTGCCCATGTATGTGATTTCGCCGTGGAGTCGTGGGGGCTGGATCAATTCTCAGGTATTTGACCACACTTCCATTATCCGTTTTCTTGAGCAGCGTTTTGGGGTCAAAGAAAGCAATATCAGCCCGTACCGCCGTGCAGTGTGTGGTGATTTGACCTCTGCCTTTAACTTTAAAAATCCAAATCTGGAGCAGGTGCCTGATCTGGATGGAGAAAAAACCAAAGCTCAGGCAGATTTCATCCGCTCCAGTCAGGAAGCCATGAAACAGGTTCAGGTTCCTGCTGCTCAGAAATTTCCTGTTCAGGAAAAAGGCATCCGTTTTTCCAGAGCCTTGCCCTATATTCTGCATACCAGTGCAAAAGTGGATGCGGTCAGTCAGCAGGTCAAACTGATTTTTTCCAATACAGGTGAGCAGGGTGCTGTTTTCCATGTCTATGACAGACTGAACCTGGATGCTGTGCCACGCCGTTATATGGTTGAAGCGGGCAAACAGCTGGACGATGTGTGGGATGTATCGAGTGGGGGCTATGATCTGTGGGTACTGGGACCGAATGGTTTTCACCGCAGTTTCAAAGGTGACCTGAAACAGAAAATTCAGGTGGATGCATTGCCAGAAATCAGAGTCTGTGTCGAAGAATGTTCAGCTAAAATCTATCTGAAAGTCCGTCATGATGGACAGCAGTCTGCTCAGCTGACGGTTAAAGCAAACGCTTATCTGAATCAGAAAAACTGGACGATTGATACTGTGGCGGGCAAAGAGGTTGAGTTACTGCTGGACATGAGCTCCGTATATGGCTGGTATGATTTTATTGTCAGCACAGCCGATGGTCTGTATGAGCGTCGTTTTGCAGGCAGAGTGGAAACGGGGCAGGACTCTTATACCGATCCGTTTATGTAAAATCTATAAAGAACCAATCGACCAGGGAAGCAGGTGCTTCCCTGGTTTCATGTGGAACATCAGACTGGCAGAATCAGCGGCTGACACGCTGGATAGCCTGCTCATAACTGGCTGTAGGTTTAAACAGATTTGCCTGCTGGAAGTGGTACAGTGCCTGAGACAGGTCACGATGATCTTCGTAAATACGTCCGATATTGTAATGTGAATAGGCTTTGGTGTTGTTATTGGTCGCCAGAGCAATCGCTTTCTGGTTGGCAAGCAGAGCTTCTGCTGAACGGTTCAGTTTCTGGTAGGTCACTGCCAGGTTACTGTACACCTGACCTGCATTTGGATTGTAATCAATGGCCTGCTGATAGAGCAGAGCTGCCTGTTCATAACGGCTGTTTTTATAGGCTTTGTCTGCCGCCAGATTCAGAGACTTAGCACGAGCCTGAGCCGCTGCGGAAACAGGAGTCTGGCGAACCTGTGTACTGCTGTTCTGATAGTCTGACACGGTTGACCCAATACGGTCTGCATTGCTTCGGGTACCTGAGATCTGATTGATGTCCTGGATTTCGCCCTGTGGTGAAATACGGAAAACCGTCCATAAGTTCCCTTTTTTATCTGTCGGGACATAATAGGAACGGATCAGGGATTCACCGGCATAGACCATGACTTTTGCCTGACTGCTGGCAAGATTTAAAGTGTCAGGTCGGGTTCTGTCCGTATAGTCATGTACAGAGTACACATAGTACTGATTGTCCAGACGTCTCTCGATAGTGACCGTTTCAGGACCGTATGAATCGGTATCGTCCACATCCAGGTTGGCATCCTGCCCCTGCTTGCTCTGCCAGAATACATGCTGATCTTTATAACTGAGGTGTGAGTCCAGATCGGCAGGTGTTTTGCCCCAGTTCAGAACAATACGCATACTGTTCAGATCTTTCAGCACAGGGCTGAGCGCATAGGTCATGCCGTCGCATGGACATTTGGCAACAAGGGTGGAATACCCAGGTTTCTTAATAATCAGCAGGTTGTCAGAGGTATCGCTCAGACTGCTGTTGATCTGTGTTCTGCCATCACTACCTGTACGGGCAGTTGCAGTATTTTCACCATTTTTCTGTAAAAAAATTTCCGCATCCGGAATATTCTGGTCTTTGATGGTTGCACTCAGTACATGAATGCTGACGGGTGCTGCAATGGCGGAGGCGGATATGCACAGGGCTATACTGCTGCTGAGTAGTGGGATTGTTTTTTTCATGATTTTTCACTTTTATTATTTGGGACAGGATGGTTTTTTCGTATTACCATTATGGATTGTGGCAGACAGAAATCCATGATTAATGATCAAATTCTGCCTATGGAATATAGATGCTGCTGTAATTTTTTGTGCAGCAGAACCTGGATTCTGCTGCGGTGTCTCATGATCTTAAAAAGCGCAGGGCATCACGCATTGAAGCGCATGGATAAGTCCACAGCCTTAACATCTTTGGTTAAAACACCCATCGAGATATAGTCAACACCCGTGGTTGCCACTTCGCGTAAATTTTCAATGGTAATGTTGCCTGATGCTTCCAGTTTACAGCGTCCAGCAACGTGTTTAACAGCCTCAATCATCTGTTGCTGACTGAAGTTGTCCAGCATGACAATGTCCGCCTGTGCTTCAAGTGCCTGATTCAGTTCATCCCAGGTTTCCACTTCAACTTCCACAGGTTTACCTGGTGCAATTTCATGCGCACGGGCAATCGCCTGAGCAATACCGCCTGCTGCCATAATATGATTTTCCTTGATCAGGAAGGCATCAAACAGTCCCAGACGGTGGTTTTTACCACCACCCACTGCAACAGCATATTTCTGTGCAATGCGAAGTCCAGGCAGAGTTTTACGGGTATCCAGCAGTCTGGTGTTCAGCCCGTCAAGTTCCCGCACATATTCTGCTGTTTTGGTCGCAACCGCAGACATCGTCTGAATGAAATTCAGCGCAGGACGTTCGACAGTCAGCAGACTGCGGGCAGAACCGGCAAGTTTATAAATGGTTTCATTGGCTTTGACCAGTTCGCCATCATTTTTTAACCAGGTGATCTGTACAGTCGGGTCAAAAGCCTGAATGAGGGCGTTGACCCACGGCTGTCCAGCCAGAATCATATCTTCACGGCTGATAATCGTTGCTGTTGCCTGTTCATCTTCAGGTGTCAGCAGTGCAGTAATGTCACCGTCCCCAATGTCTTCCTGTAAAGCCTGCTGAACGTTGATCTGGATGGATTGTTCCAGTAAAGCCTGAGATATGCTCATCTGATTTTCCGTATCTTTTTTAACCCATGGAAATTGCGCGCTATATTAACATTGTTCATCTGCAAGAGCGTATTTTTAAGCAAAATTATCCATTCAGTGCAAATAATCCAGGATGAAAGTTTCAGGACTGGTTTAATATGTTGAACAGTCAGTTATTTTATACAGGGAATATTTATGCAGCTTGCACCCTCATTTCAGGTCATAGATGGACAGTTGACCGGTGCGCGGCAGCTTCCTTCACCCAATTTTAATCAGCGTCCTGATGATACTGATATTCAGCTTGTGGTCATACACAATATCAGTCTGCCGCCATCACAGTTTGGTGGTGGTTATATTGAGCAGTTTTTTCAGAATCAGCTGGACTGGTCTGTGCATCCGTATTTTCAGACAATTGAAGGAATGCAGGTTTCTGCACACCTGCTGATTTTACGTTCAGGCGAAGTGCTGCAGTTTGTCAGTTTTAAGGATCGGGCATGGCATGCAGGCCGTTCCAGTTATCTGGCAAAAAAAGAATGTAATGATTATTCTGTGGGCATCGAACTGGAAGGCAGTGATGACCTGCCTTTTGAAGAAGAACAGTATCAGGCGCTGGCGGAGGTGGTGGCTGCTTTGCAGCAGGCTTATCCAAAAATTCAGCAGCATCTGGCAGGTCACTCAGATATTGCACCTGGACGTAAAACTGACCCAGGTCCTTTTTTTGACTGGCAGAAGTTCAGAACAGTTCTGAGCGGGCTGAAACAGCGTAAACAATAAAACCAATAAACTGTGGCTTTGTTGAACGATTAAACAATGAAATACTGGTTTAAGTTTCATTACAATAGCGACTGAATTTTTTAATGGATGGTTACGATGGCATTGTGGCGATCGACCTTTATTGTCAGTGCAATGACAATGCTGTCCCGTGTGCTTGGGCTTGTACGGGACGTTGTCTTACTGAATGTATTTGGTGCAGGGAAAGATTTTGATACCTTTGTGGTTGCATTCCGCATCCCGAACTTTTTCAGGCGACTGTTTGCCGAAGGGGCATTTTCACAGGCATTCATTCCTGTACTGACTGAATATAAGACCAGTAAGGCACATGCTGAAGTGCAGATCCTGATCAGTCGGGTGTTTGGCTGTCTGTTAACGGTCATGACTCTGCTGACATTCATTGCCATGGTGGCAGCACCTGCAGTGCTGTATATCTATGCACCGGGTTTCCATAATGATCCAGAGAAGTTTGCGCTGGCAGTGGATATGTTCCGTCTGACCATTCCCTATCTGCTGTTCATGTCGCTGACGGCTTTTGCCAGTAGTATTCTGAACAGTTATGGCTCATTTTCGACACCGGCTTTTGCTCCGGTGCTGCTGAATGTTGCCATGATTGCAGGGGCATGGTGGCTGACGCCATATATGGCTGAGCCGATTATGGCACTGGGCTGGGCGGTGATCGTGGCTGGGGTTTTACAGCTGGCAATTCAGATTCCTGAGCTGTGGCGTAAAAACCTGCTGATTCCACCAAAAGTCGATTTTAAACACGAAGGGGTGGACCGCATCATGAAACTGATGCTGCCTGCTCTTTTTGGTGTGTCTGTCACCCAGATTAACCTGCTGCTGAACACCATCTGGGCATCTTTCATGCAGGATGGTTCAGTGTCCTGGCTGTACAGTGCTGAGCGTATGACTGAACTGCCACTGGGGCTGATCGGTGTTGCGATTGGTACAGTTATTTTACCGTCGCTTTCTGCACGGCATGCAGAACAGGATCAGACAAAGTTCAGAGGGATGATGGACTGGGCTTCACGGGTGATCATGCTGGTGGGTGTGCCTGCCAGTATCGCATTGTTTATGCTCTCCACACCTATTATTCAGGCACTTTTCCAGCGTGGACAGTTCACTTTTGAAGATACACAGATGACGGCACTTGCCTTGCAGTGTATGAGTGGAGGGGTCATCTCCTTTATGTTGATCAAGGTGTTTGCACCTGGTTTTTATGCACAGCAGGATACCAGAACACCGGTACGCGTCGGTTTGATGGCTGTTGCTGCCAATGCCATTCTGAACGTTGTATTTATTGGGTTCTTTAAACTGATTGACTGGCATGCAGAGCATATGGCTCTTGCGCTGGCATCTACAGGCTCAGCCCTGGTCAATGCAGGAATGCTGTATTTCTATCTGCATAAAAAGAATATTTTCCGTTTTGGTGCGCACTGGAAAAAACTGTTTGTACAGTTCGCTGTTGCTAATACCGTCATGATTGCAGCCCTGTGGTATGCCATGAGTTGGTATAACGGTGATGTATCTCAGTGGATGCGTGTGGTGGAAGTGATTCTGCTGTGTGTGGTGGGTGTGGTTGCCTATGGCGCAGGTCTGCTGGCAGCAGGATTCAGACCACGTCAGTTAAAACCGAATGTATAAAGTATAAACGTATAATACAGGCTGAATAAAAAAGACCGCATGGCGGTCTTTTTTATGCGCTTTATAAAAGCTTATTTTGAAAGGATTTCCAGCAGTTCCACATCAAAAATCAGCGTGCTGTTCGGCTCGATGACATCGCCTGAACCGATCTGTCCATAAGCCAGTTTTGCAGGAACAAAAAAGCGGTATTTAGAACCTTCTTTCATCAGCTGGACACCTTCAGTCCAGCCCTGAATCACCTGGCTTAACTGAAATTCGGCAGGGTGGTTACGTGCAATGGAGCTGTCAAACACAGTACCATCCAGCAGGCGACCTTCATAGTTCACCTTAACTTTTGAGGTGGCTTTCGGAGATTTTCCTTTACCCGCCTGTAGTACGAGATACTGCAAACCAGAGGCAGTGACCTGAACACCAGGTTTCTTCGCATTTTCAGCCAGGAACGCAGTGCCCTGTTTTTCATTTGCTTCAGCTTTCTGTTTCAGTTCAATCAACAGTTTTGCTTCAGACTGTTTCTTGTACTGTGTCAGTACACGAGCCATTTCTTCATCTGTTAATGATGCAGTCTGACCTTTGGAGGCTTCTTTTAAGCCCTGAACAAAAGCATCCAGATCCAGATCTTTAATGGAATCAGCATTGTTGCGTCCCATTAAATATCCAAAGCTGTAACCCACCTGCTGGGCTGCGGAACTTTTACTCGTGACAGGTTGTGCAACAACAGCAGATGTACAGAGCATCAGGCTGAGCAGGGAAATTGTTTTTTTCATGATGTTTTCTCAAATAAATAAGGAGAGCAATCGCTCTCCTTAAACTGTTTGTGTTATTTAACTTTAATCAGTTCAACATCAAAAATCAGTGTGCTGTTCGGTGGAATAGTTCCAGGAACGCCCTGTGCGCCATAACCCAGATTGGATGGGATATACAGCGTTGCTTTTCCGCCTTCTTTCATTAGCTGAAGACCTTCAGTCCAGCCTGGAATTACCTGATTTAATGGGAACTCAATCGGTTCGCCACGGTCAATTGAACTGTCAAAGACCTTACCGTCAACGAGCTGACCTTTATAGTGTACGGTGACCATGGAGCTGGCAGCAGGTGCTTTGCCTGTACCTTCTTTGGTCACTTTATACTGTAAGCCGGATGCGGTAGTGACAACACCTGGTTTCTTTGCATTTTCAGCCAGGAAAGTATCATTGCTGCTTTGAGCCTGTTTTGCCTGATCGACCTGTTTCTGCTGCATTTCCTGCTGGAACTGTTCATATGCTTTTTGCAGTTCTTCTTCTGTATATGCCGGTTTACCACGAGCATGACCTTCACGGACGCCTGTTACAAAACTGTTGATATCCAGCTCAGGAGGAGTCTGATGTGCAACTTCATAGCCCAGTGCATAGCTGATTTTCTGTACAGCAGTGGCATTTTTAGAGGCTTTTGATGTTACTTCAGCAGGGTTCTGAGTTGCGTAGTAAACAGGTACAAGTGCAGCACCGCCTAAAATTACAGCGACAGCGATGGGTAAGGCTTTACTCATAGGTTTTCCCAAATTCGAATAATAAAATCTGCTCTGATCTTAGCAGACTTTTACAGTTAAACACGTGTTTTGAGTCGTGTGTAGACCAAGGACTCAATATATTCTTCTCTCTGGGGATATTCTATAACAGACGGAATATCAAAAACATTTTTTATACAATAAAAAATATCCCGTCTGTGTTTAAAGACCTGTTACAGGGTTCAGGATTTTGCCTGCTGCCATGACTGAAATCCACAGTTTCAGTCAGGAAAACTGCTGTAATCTGCGGCACTCAGCTGATTTTCAGCCTGTTCTGGGAGATGTACCGTCAGGACAGGAAAAGCCTGATTCAGTTTTGTGTCCAGGACTTCCAGCACATACTGCTGCCGTGCTTCTTTTCTGCACTGAAAGCGTATTTCAGGCTGTTGCAGAATACCGAGCATAACGCCGTGTACCGTGGGCTGACGATAAATATACTCCACATTCTGCTGGGTGTTCAGCTGCTGCTGTTCCCAGAATTTGAACTGCCCCAGATGCTGCGCATTTAAATAACCATCAATCAGGGATTTACAGATAAAGCCATGACGCTGTTGCTGAATTTGCGTTGCTGTGGGTTTTTCACAGCCTGCCAGTAATAAAAGTACGCTGCACAGCATTAAATTTTTCATTGTGTCCATTCCTCTGTATCTGTACACAGAGCATAAATTGAGCTTTAATCTGGGTACAGATACAGTAAATACTAAAAAAAGGACACAGGCATGGCTTTTCAGTATCAGCTGCTGGCACAGCAGATTGCGCAGAAAATATATTGTGGTGAACTGCATGCAGAACAGCGCCTGAGTTCATTACGCCAGTTTGCTGAACAGCAGAAGATCAGCCTGAATACTGCCAAAAGCTGTTATGAACTGCTGGAAGCTCAGGGCTTGATCTATGTGCGGAACAAAGCAGGTTATTTTGTGCAGACCCAGCAAGCTAAAGCTCAGACTGCTGTGCCACTGCATCCGGACTTTAAATCCAGACCCCGTGAAGTTTCCAATCTGGAACTGCAAATACAGATTCATGAAGCATCGGCTAATAACCGTTTGATTCACCTAGGTTCAATCCAGTTATCACCGAATTTTATTCCTGTTGAAGCGTTGAGACGTTCGATTCAGCGTGCATTAAAGCATTGCAGACCCGAAGATTTTTTATATAACAATCGGCAGGGACATCCTCAGTTACGCGAAGCTTTATCAGCACACTGGGCAGAAGATGGTTTTTTTATTGCTCAGGATGATATCTACATCAGTAATGGTTGCATGCCTGCATTATCAGTGATGCTCCAGAGTGTCAGCAATGAAGGTGACAGTATTATTGTGCCGACACCGAACTATAATGGTCAGTTGCAGTTACTGGCATTATTGAAGCGGAAAATCATTGAAATTCCTGCAAATACCGATGGATTTGACCTGGAGCGCCTGGAGCAGGTAATGCAGAACTCAGGGGCGAAAGTATGTCTGTTGACTGCAAACTTTCAGAATCCTTTAGGTTTCTGTCTGAGCAATGCCGATAAGGAAAGAATTGCTCAGCTGGCTGAAAAATATCAGTGTTATGTGATTGAAGATGATATTTATGCCGAATGCAGTTTCAGCCAGAAGCGTCCCTTACCGATTAAATACTGGGATCAGGCAGGCTATGTGATTTATTGCGGTTCAGTTTCCAAATCGTTATCGCCTTCTTATCGACTGGGATGGTTCTGTTTACCTCAGCGTTTAAAACATTTACATGCGAATCTGATTTTACAGAATGATTCTGTAAATACGCCTTTGCAGCTGGGGCTTGCAGATTTAATTTTCAGTCGTGCCTATCGTCAGCATCTGAGTGAGTTGCGTCCAAAATTGATGGCACAGGTTGAGGCATACAGACAGTTTATTTCTCTGGCTTTTCAGGGGGTGGAAATCCGTCTGAACCAGCCGCAGGGCAGTTATGCGCTGTGGTTACAGTTGCCTGAACAGATCGACAGTCTGGCGATGTATTATTTTGCTCAGCAGCACAGCATCAATATTGTACCAGGACAGGTCTTTGGTGAGGACAGTCGTTATAACAACTGTATACGGCTGAATGCCGGACATGAATTATCCACCGAGATTCAGGATGCCATCCGACTGCTGGGGGAATGGGTGCGGGGACAGTTGTCTGAACATAAAGTGGCTTAAGGTTTAAATTTTGCAGTGATTGAAACAAAAAAAGTCCCTTCTCCCTTTGGGAGAAGGTCAGGATGAGGGATAGATTAAAAATCTGCTTTCAGCACAATCCGGTAACGTGCTTTGCCCGAATGTAAACGCTCCAGCGCTGCATTGATTTCAGACATGGGATAAAGCTCAATCTGTGGGGCAATGTTTTTACGTGCTGCAAACTGTAACAGCTGACGCAGGGCAAACGGTGAACCAGTTGGAGAACCGGTCACTGATTTTGCACCGCTGATCAGCGTACCGGCAGGAATCGCCATGGGTTCCAGTACCATGCCCAACATATGAATATTGCCATTCGGAGCCAGGGTATTTAAATAGGCTTTCCAGTCCAGCGATACATTGACGGTACACAGCAACAGGTCAAATTTGCCACGCTGAGTCTTGAGCGCAGCCGTATCACGGCTGTTGACCACATGATCTGCTCCCATGGCTTTAAGCTCATCGGTTTTATCCAGGCTGGATGTAAATGCAGTAATTTCACAGCCCCAGGCTTTCAGCAGTTTAATCGCCATATGCCCCAGTCCGCCAATTCCGATCACACCGACATGATGCACAGCCTGGATCTGATGTTTCAGAATAGGATCAAATACGGTGATACCGCCACATAATAAAGGTCCGGCACTTTCAGGATCCAGTTCTTCAGGCAGGGGAATAATCCATTGCCAGCCTGCACGGACTTTATCTGCAAAGCCACCGGCATGACCGACAATGGTTGCAGTTTTACTGCCGGTACATAGTACCTGTTGTCCGCTTACACAAGGGTCACAGTGCTGACAGCTTTCTGCAGTCCATCCAATGCCCACACGCTGACCCACTTTCAGCCCTTTTGCTTCAGAACCCAGCTGGGTGATCGTTCCAATAATTTCATGTCCTGCCACGACAGGGTAGACAGAATTTCCCCATTCATTATTAATCACTGAAACATCGGAGTGACAAAGACCGCAGTATTCAACCTGGACTTCAACCTGATGGGGCTGTAATTCGCCTGCATCAAACTGATAGGATTCCAGAGGCTGTCCTGGCTGCATGGCAGCGTATGCGTGAACTGTATTACTGGTCATCTGATCTTCCCTGTATTTTGAGATTTATTGGTTTTTCTTAAAATCACAGTCATTTTCATGGTCATCCACCATACCGACAGCCTGCATAAAGGCATACATGGTGGTTGGACCCACAAATTTAAAACCCTGCTTTTTTAAGGCTTTTGAAAGTCGCTGGCTGACTTCGGTCTGAGCCGGAGCCTGCCGGTAGTCAGGAACGTGATTGATCTGAATCTGCTGCCCGACAAAGTCCCAGAGCCATGTCACCATATCATGTCCCTGAGCCTGCATGTTCTGCCATGCAACGGCATTGTCCCGAATGGCTGTGAGTTTGCCGATATGGCGGATCAGTCCTGCATCCTGCACTTTTAACTGAAGTTCGGCATCGCTGAACTGTGCAATCTGAGCAATCGGATACTGAAAAAAATGCTGTCTGTAACATTCCCGTTTTTTCAGTACGGTTATCCAGGACAGACCTGCCTGTTGTCCTTCCAGGCAAAGCATCTCAAACAGATGCTGTTCATGATGTACAGCTTTGCCCCATTCCTGGTCATGATAGGCAATATAAAGAGGGTCATCTGAGCACCAGCCACAGCGTTTGAAAGACATAAAGTGATGCTCCTTATTTTAAGTGACAGGGAATTCGATCCACTGATCCTGTTTGTTGTCCCAGTAATACAGCTGTGCCTGTTGCAGGTCAGTAAAGCTGATCCACATATCTTTACCGGTTTTTTCAGCAAAACCTGTACTGATCAGCAGGGCGTCTTCAGTTATTTCCATCACCCAGCCCTGATGGCTTTGTCCGGACAGCACCACTTTCTGCTGATTACCTGACTCTGCAAATTTCACCAGACGGTTGATTAGTGCTTCAGACATGAAAAATTCCTGATTGTTTAACGTAAATAGGGATAAGGATTGACTGCGCCACGACCTTTACCGTTCAGATAGATGCCATAGTGCAGATGTGGGGAGGTATGTCTGGCATTTCCAGTGTTTCCGACATAGCCGATCAGATCTCCCTTTTTAACATAGTCACCGACATTTAAGCCACGCTTATGCTCATTCAGATGAGCATAGTAATGCCATGTGCCACCAGGTCCAAGAATCCAGATCACTTTTCCACCCAGATTGTTGTTACGCAGATCAGCCACCAGTCCTTCCGTTGAGCTGTACACTCTGGTACCACGTTCGGACATGATGTCGATGCCTTCGTGCGTGCGTCCACTGCTGCGGGATGCTCCCCAGGTATCTTTCAGCTGTTTTGGCTTTATTCCCTGAACAGGGACAGGCAGTCTGGAGGGAAGCGTCATGCTTTTCAGTCTGGCAGTCTGATCCGCAGGTAGGGGTGCAGGCGGGCGGGTCGGTGTGGAGCTACAGGCAGAAATCAGTAATATACACAGACTCAGAGCAGCAGCAGACAGATTGCGAAGCACAGTATTTTTCCCTTTTACGATTTTATCTGGTCAATAAAACTTTCAATGACTGTGCCTGAATATGTCATAGATTTACAGCTGAGATCAATTTTTTCATGGCAGTGGGAATACCCATTTCTGTAGCAATTTGTGGTTTTAACCACTGTCCGCCAAGTTCAGCCATCAGATATTCCTGCTGGTCAGTTTCCAGTTCAATCACATGTGCATTCAGCAGCCAGGTAAAATGAGTGAAACTGTGTGAGATCTGCACTGAAGATGCCAGAGGTGGCAGATGCAGACGCTGGCAGAGCTGAATAAATTCACTTTCAGACTCAGCGATAGGCAGTGCCCATAATCCTCCCCATAACCCAGTTGCAGGTCTTTGCTGCCAGAACCATTCCTGCTGACTGTGAATGAGCAGGACATGTGCGGATTTTACAGGCACTGCTTTTTTAGGTTTTTTATAGGGCAGTTCGGTTTCAAGCCCCTGCTGATGTGCCTGGCAGTGCTGCTGCATCGGGCAGTACAGACATAAGGGCTTTTTCGGGGTGCAGACCGTTGCGCCCAGATCCATGATGGCCTGGGTGTAATCATGATTGCGCGTTTCAGGGCAGAGCTGTTCAGCCCGCTGCCACATCGCACGTTCATGAACAGGTTTACTCAGATCGTCCTCGACAGCGAAAAAACGTGAAAGTACACGTTTGACATTGCCGTCCATAATCACGCCATACTCGCGTAGACCGAGTGACATCAGCGCTCCAGCGGTTGAAGGTCCTATGCCTGGCAGTTCCATCCACTGTTCGCGTGTCTTAGGGAATTGACCCTGCTGAGTCACAACTGAAGCCGCTTTATGCAGATTGCGTGCCCGTGCATAGTAGCCGAGTCCTGCCCAGTAGGGGGCAACGTCATCCCAGCTGGCTGTCCCCAGATCTTTGACTGTCGGGAAGCGGTTGATGAAGCGCTCAAAGTACTGAAGAACTGTTTTGACCTGGGTCTGCTGTAACATGATCTCTGATACCCAGACTTTGTACGGATCATCTGCGACCTGCCAGGGGAGGTCATGGCGACCATGGACATCGAACCAGGCAAGCAGTGCATCAGAAAATGAAAAATCAGGCATATCAGCAGGGAAAAATGGAAAAGTTCAGTATAGCGGACTTGGAGAGTCAGACATAAAAAATGATGCCTGAGCATCATTTTTTGATTGAGAACGGTCTGAAATTATGGATTGACCATACCCCAGCGTTCATCCAGTTTCAGAGCCTGACCTTCATAACGGGGAATAATGTGAATATGCAGGTGCTCAGACACTTCACCAAAGACATTGCCATCATTGAATCCGACATGAAAACCGGCAGGCTGATGACGGATCTGAAGTTCGTTGCGTGCAAGTTCCAGTAAGGACTGCAGGCTCTTGCGTTCTTTATCGCTGATCTCGAAAAAAGAGCTGATATGACGCAGAGGGACAATTACACAGTGACCTTTGGACAGTGCATTGGGTTCGGGCAGAATGACACCAAACTCGTTTTTATCAATGATGTCATATTCATCAAAATTGCAGTAAGGGCAATTGTTATCAGTCATTATTGTGTCCTCTTTTCATCATGATTAGCGGTATTCAGGCATCCCGAGAGGATGGGAAAGTACAGTTATTTATACTGTACTTTGAACCTGATGTTATTGACCCAGGCGACGGTCAAGCAGTTCATACATGGCAACCAATCCCTGTTTTTCAGCTTCTGCACTGTAACCGAGGTCGACAGCATTGGCTTTTGCACGCTCATCTGCCTGTGGATTACTGAAACCATGCTTGGCATTTTCAAAAATAATCACTTCATGGCTGACTTCAGCAGCATGCATTTCTTCACGGAATGCATCGACATCATCCAGGCTGACCATGCTGTCATCTTCACCATGCAATACAAGGATTTCAGCCTGTACCCGTCCTTTCTGCGCCGGTGCTTTCGGTGACAGGTTTGCATGGAAAGTCACGACCGCTTCAAGCGGTGCGCCAGAACGGGCAAGATCCAGAATGACTTTACCGCCATAACAGAAACCGATTGCTGCAAGTTTATCTGCATTTACTTCTTCCTGTGCAGCTAATGTTGCCAGTCCTGCTGACGCACGGGTCACAATCGTATCGGGATCTTCAAATGTCTGCATCATCCATGCATAAGCCTGCTTTGCATCGGTTGTGACATTTTTGTCTCCGTACATATCAATGGCAAATGCGGCATATCCGTGTTCAGCCAGCTCTCTTGCACGCTGTTCAGTGTATTCATTCCGACCCCACCACTCAGGTGACACAATCACGCCTGCTACAGGTGCAGTGGACTCAGGCGCAGCAAAGTAGCCAGTAAACTGTTTACCGTCTGGGGTTGAATAGTTAATTTCACGGGTTTTAATGCCAGAAGCCATAGACTCAATTCCATATGAAGCTGAAAATAAAATGATTAAAGCATAAAAATATGACAATGGTTCTGAAAATTCATGTAATGCATACAATCAAACTGTGAGAAATTATTTTTATTCAGCATATAAAAAGAGAAGGAACAATCCTTCTCTTTCTGGGAAGCTGGTCTGTTTTTCAGACTTTTCCTCGGGAAAGGAAGCCTACGATCGCCAGTATGACCGCGACAATCAGCAGAATGATAGCAAACTGCTTGGATAATCCTGCTACTCCGCCAAATCCTAACAAGCTGGCGACCAGTGCAATCACTGCAAAAATTATTGCCCAGCGGAACATATGTTTCTCCTTGTTGTTATGAACCCTGTTTTTAAAATATAACTGTGCGATAGTCGCTGTATGTGGCGGTTTTGTTGACGAATTGTCGGCTTTATTGAATATTGATAAACAATTAAAAATAAAAATGAATTTTGCATAACTGGATGGAAGTGACTGATATAATATTCAGGTCATGTCCTTATTTACATATTATGTCTGGTGATCTGCGTCCATATTTCTGGAAAAGATACCCTTTAGCAGAGCTGACTCTTCCAGAATGGGAAGCGCTGTGTGATGGGTGTGGCCTGTGCTGCCTGGTGAAACTCGAAGATGATGAAACCCAGGAAGTTGCCTATACCCGCGTCTCATGTAAATTACTGGACTGTGAAACGGCTCAGTGTACCAATTATCCTGAACGTCAGACGCTGGTTCCTGACTGTATTCAGCTGACACCTGAAAAGCTGGAAACCATACACTGGTTACCGCCCAGCTGTGCTTACCGCCGTCTTAAAGAGGGCAAAAATCTGCCGACCTGGCATTATCTGAATACCGGTTCCAGAAGCAGTGTCATCAAAGCCAGAAAGTCCGCAGCAGGTCGGTGTATTTCAGAAACAGAAGTGGATGAAGAAGACATTGAAGATCATATCGTGCGCTGGGTGCGTTAATCTTCTGTTAAAGCGAGTAGTTCTAAAAACTGATTTTCGGAAATGACCTGGAAGCCATGTTGCAGCAGCAACGTTGCAGTAACCCCCATTCCCTTGATTTTCTGAGCATTGAAACTGCCGTCATAAATCCAGTGCCGACCACAGGATGGACTGTTTTCTTTGAGCACCACCGTCTGAATGTGGTGCAGCTGTGCAAGTTCCAGTGTTCGATATGCCCCTTGTATAAATGCCTGACTGACATCCTGTCCCACAGCATCAATGACCTGAGCGGTTCCATTGAGTACATCTGCACCATTACCATTCTGAATTTCAGCAGGCAGGCGAGGACAGGAAAGTCCACCCAGCAGTTCAGGGCAGGCTGTTATGACTTTTCCCTGCTGAATCAGCCGTTGAATCTGCTCATAATGATAACTTTTGCTGTCATAACGGACAGGTTGTCCTGCCAGACAGGCACTGATCAGGTACATAAGATCAAATACTGCATAAAAAATATGTGAAGACTTTATCGCAGACAAGGTGGAGATGAAACTGAATGAGAAGTGCCTGATTCAGTTTTTTTGCAGCAGTTGCAGAGCATCTGAAGATGACATCGGTTGATAAAAATAGAAGCCCTGTCCAATATGACAATCACAGTCGATCAGGGTGTTCAGCTGTTCTGTGACTTCAATACCTTCCGCCAGAATATCCAGTGACATGCCCGGACCAAGCTGGCTGATGGCACGGACGATGGCAAGAATCGAAGGGTCATTCTGCATACCGACCACAAAACTGCGGTCGATTTTCAGACAGTCCACAGGATAGTCTTTCAGACGGGTCAGAGACGAATGTCCTGTTCCAAAGTCATCCAGTGATATACGCAGTCCTGCTTTCTTCAATAGGTTTAAGGCACGGATGACATAGCTTGCACCACCTTCGGCAAGGCTCAGTTCAGTGATTTCAATTTCGATCAGTTCTGGGGGGATTTTATAGAACTGCATACGTTTCAGCAGGGTTTCTGCATAGTTGTCACGCAGAAATTCAACTGGAGCAGCATTGATCGAGACAGGCAGAACGCTGGTGCCCTGTTTCAGCCATTGTGCAATATCCTGAAAAACAGAGGTCTGCATTTTTTCACTGATACGGGTTGCCAGATCATAGTCCTGGAACGACTTATAAATTCTGGAGGGTAACTGAACATCACCATGTTCATCATGCCAGCGTAACAGTGCTTCAAAGCCAACCAGTTTTTTATCTTTTAAACGGACTTTAGGCTGATAAAAAGGAAAAATGCTGTTATCACGAATCAGCTGTCGGGCAAGAATCAGCTGTCGAGCTGATTCTTCCAGCACATCGAGCATGCTCTGGCTGAACATCTGAATACCGCCACGACCGCCCGATTTCAGGTTGTTGAGAGCAATATCAGCACATTTCAGCAAAGCAGAAGAGTCTTTTGCATCACGGGGATAAACAGCATAACCGATACTCATGCTGCCATTTAAAAACTGACCGTTATAACGGATAGGCAGATCAAGCTGTTTCTGTAATTTAGCTGCAATGTTCAGAATATCCTGATCATCTCCAGTCTCTGGCAGAATAATGGAAAACTCATCACTGCCCAGTCGGGAAACATAGGCATTGCTGTCCAGACAGTTTTTCAGGCGTTTTCCGAGTACTCTCAGGAGGTGATCGCCCGCAACATAGCCCATTGCATCATTGATATGTTTGAAATAATCTAGATCCAGTAAAAGCAATGCTGTGGATGTGGTATTTCGTTTGGACTGCTGTAAGGTTTTACTCAGCAGTTTTTTAAAGGCACGGCGGTTGTACAGACCGGTCAGGTCATCCCGCTCATTGAGCTGATGCAGTTTTTCAGCGGTAATCCGTTGTTCACTGACATCGCGTGAAACGCACAGAATATTCTGAGGCAGACCCTCATGATTCAGAATAGGGGTCAGAATATTGTCCCAGTACTGTGGGTTGCCGTTTTCAACCTGGGTGATTCCATCAAATCGGGCTTTTTTCCCCTGAGCAGCAGCCTGAAGTGCCCGTTGTCCATTTTTACGGACATGAGGGGCGAGCAGATTCAGCCAGGGCATCCCAAAAGATGTGACATCATGACTGATCCCAAGTGCCTCACGTCCAGGCTGATTAATGGAAATGACCTGCCCTTTTTGTGACAGCAGTTTGATGCAGTCCACACTGGCATCAAGCATCTGCGTCTGAGCTGAAATCTGTTGTGCCAGTTTCTGCTGATTTATAATCTGGGCATCAATATCTGTACAGCTGATCAGCCATTCAAGCTCATGATCCATTGCTGGAAAAACAGCAGAGATGCTGAACCAGTGATACTGTTGTGTACTGTCTTTAATACGGCAGGTGATTTCGATATGCTGCAGTTCAGACAGCCCTTTGAACCATTGAGCCAGAAAGTATTCATGGTCTTCTGGATGGATATACAGCTGCCAGAATTCTGGGTCATTCATTTCAATGGCGAGAGTGCCGGTATAACAGCGCATCGCCTGATTACAGAACAGGCGCTGTGAGCGTGTTTTAGTACAGATCAGCTGAGGCAGGACATCGAGTAAATTTTCAGCGACAGTATCTGACCAGCGACTGACAGGCAGTACTGGGAAATCCTGAATTTCAGGCGATGCCTGTTTATTCTTAAATAAGGATTTCATACAGATGAAAAACTCGCTATAGGGTGAAAAGTGTGATTAATATCACATAATCAGTATATCAGTAAAAAATAGCCTGCTGAATATACACCATACCATTTTCGGATAAACAGGCAGGAGTATAAACACTGTATTAACATTCAAAAAGTGGCAGCTTTGAAAAATAAGCAGTTTAAAAACTGTAAATTCATACGGTGTATATTTTTATTACAAAAATATAAAACAGCGTATTGGAAATACTCGGTGGATGATTTACATAGTAGACTATCAACAGCACTATTTTTTAGAATTATCCAAGATGTCAGACAGCAGTATTCCACTTCCAGAAAGGCTTCGCCCGAAAGATCTGTCGCAGATTATCGGACAGGATCATTTATTGGGTGAGCATGCACCATTACGTCAGATGATTGACCAGGGGCATTTACCTTCGATTATTTTCTGGGGACCCCCTGGTGTAGGTAAAACCACCATTGCACTGTTGCTGGCTCAGGCGGTGGATCGCCCATTTGTCAGTCTTTCTGCTCTGAATACGGGTGTGAAAGAGTTAAGGGAAGTGATTGCAGATGGTGGAGATCTACTGACACCTGTGGTTTTTATTGATGAGATACACCGCTTCAATAAATCACAGCAGGATGCACTGCTGAATGCGGTGGAAAAAGGCAAAATCACGCTGATCGGTGCAACGACAGAAAATCCGTCTTTTGAGGTGAACAGTGCGCTGCTGTCCCGCTGTCAGGTGTATACCCTGAATGCACTGAGCAATGAAGCGATTGAGCATTTACTGAAGCAGGCGGTTCAGCAGGATGGTTTCCTGAAAGAACGCTATATTCAGATCGAGGAGTTTGATGCGCTGATTCAGTTCGCTGCAGGTGATGCCCGAAAAGCACTGAACTTACTGGAGCTGATCGCAGGTACTTTTGAGCCTGAGGTGGAAAATATCATTACCAATGCCATGGTCGTGAAAGTGGCACAGCAGAATATTGCCCGCTATGACAAATCGGGTGAACAGCATTATGACCTGGTTTCTGCATTCATCAAATCCATTCGGGGCAGTGATCCTGATGCGGCACTGTACTGGATGGCACGTATGCTCAAAGGTGGAGAAGATCCCGTTTTTATTGCCCGTCGTATGCTGATTGCAGCATCTGAAGACATTGGAAATTCAAACCCGAATGCACTGTTGCTTGCGGGAGAATGCTTCCGTTCAGTTCAGGCTGTCGGTATGCCTGAATGCAGAATAATACTGGGGCAGTGTGCAGTTTATCTGGCGACGAGTGCCAAGAGTAACAGTACTTATATGGCGATCAATAAAGCGATGGAGCTGGCTGAAAAAACGGCAAATCTGCCTGTTCCACTGCATTTAAGAAATGCACCGACCCGCATGATGAAAGAGCAGGGTTATGGCGCAGACTATCTGTACCCGCATAGCTATCCTGAGCATTTTGTGATGCAGGATTATCTGCCACCGGAGCTGAAAGGCACAAAGCTGTATGAGTCTGCCCGAAATAAACGGGAAGTTGAAGGAGAGCGCCTGCAACAGCGCAGATGGCAGCAAAGTCAGCAACAGCAGTAAGCTGTGTGCAGAATGGATAGGATGAATCAGAACCTGTCATTTTTGATTCATCATAAAAAAACCGGGCAAAAGCCCGGTTTTTTAGATCTGATGTTTAAATCAGATATCAGAAAGGTCTACACCAATACGTGTAGCAACTTCTTCATAAGCCTCAACAACACCGCCTAAACCTTGACGGAAACGGTCTTTATCGAGTTTTTTCTTGGTGTCTTTATCCCATAAACGGCAACCGTCTGGAGAGAACTCATCACCCAGTACGATACGGTCATGGAAAACACCAAATTCAAGTTTGAAGTCCACCAGCATCATGTTGCCAGCATCAAATAATGATTTCAGTACTTCGTTGACTTTATAAGTCAGAACTTTCATCTGCTCAAGCTGCTCAGCATTTGCCCAGCCTAAAGCAATAGCCTGAGATTCGTTGACCATTGGATCGCCAAGCGCATCGTCTTTGAAGAAAAGTTCAAAAGTAGGTGGAGTCAGTTCTTTACCTTCTTCAACACCTAGACGGCGGCATAATGAACCTGCTGCAAAGTTACGGATAACGCATTCAACAGGAATCATGTGCAGTTTTTTCACTAAAACTTCAGTTGGAGAAAGCAGTTTCTCAAAATGAGTTTCAATGCCTGCAGCAGCCAGTTTTTCCATGATAAAGGCGTTAAAACGGTTGTTCACCTTGCCCTTACGATCCAGCTGTTCGATTTTTTCGCCATTGAAGGCAGAGGCATCATCACGGAAGACTAAGATCAGATGGTCTGCGCTGTCTGTTTCATAAACAGATTTTGCTTTACCGGTATAGAGCAAGGTTTGTTTTAACATGGGGGAACCTTTTGCAAAAAAAAATTGCCTAGAACGACTAGGCTGGCCAGTTTTGGGAAATCTGGGTTAACAGCTCGGCAGCTTTCTGAGGGTCTGCAAAACTGTTGTTGGCATTAAAAACAGCCAGGTTGTTGCTGGTCCCAACAGAGGTGAGTCGTAACACATAAGTCTGCTGATCGACTTTTAAAGTCACTTCGTGACGGTTTTTACTTTGACCAGCAATGGTGTGATTCAGACTGCCGAGAGTCGCAAGTGTGTACTGCCAGATTGTATCAGAATTTCCTTCTATTTTGAGCAGGGGATTCTGATTTCCATCAGTTACAAGCTGAGGACGACCAGTATTTGTACCGGTATCCACAGCATCATTCGCTGAGGTGTCGGTCTGGGTCATCTCTGGACGGGGTAAAGCAAAACGGTTGCCACGCTTGTTCTCAAGCTTAGGTGCATGATCAATTGCAAGCTGTTCAACCGTAGGAGCAGGATACAAAGGCGTCGCCGGGCGAACCATAGAACCTTCAGGGTATTGCAGTGGCTCCAGTGAGGATGCTTTTTTATAATCCAGGGAACCATTGCCGATACCCATGGTGCTGCAACCCGCCAGTGTAAATGCTGAAAGTACGAGGGTCAGACCGAAACGTAATTGCATAGTGTCGTGCTCTTATTTAATGACGCCCGCAGCGATCAGTGCTTCGCGAAGCGGTGCGCGGTATTGTTGTGCCAATGGCGTTAATGGCAGGCGAATACCTGTACCGATTAATTCCATTTCATGAAGTGCCCATTTCACAGGAATCGGGTTGGATTCACAAAACAGAATATTGTGTAAATTTGCAATCTGACTGTTCTGCTGTTCAGCCTGAGCTGCGTCACCGGCAATTGCAGAGGCACAGACCTGACTCATTTCTTTCGGTGCAACGTTTGCAGTTACAGAAATATTGCCTTTTGCACCGCGTAAAATCAGCTGATATGCAGTGGCATCATCACCTGAGTAGACGGTCATGTTTTTAT
The DNA here is from genome assembly GCF_002165295.2 of Acinetobacter sp. WCHAc010052. Lineage (NCBI taxonomy): Bacteria > Pseudomonadati > Pseudomonadota > Gammaproteobacteria > Moraxellales > Moraxellaceae > Acinetobacter > Acinetobacter sp. WCHAc010052. The sequence continues at coordinate 85,842 of NZ_CP032143.1, forward strand.
TGTTCAGACCGTCCAGCAGTTCCTGACCACGAGGAATGTCACCGGTTGCATCTTTAATACCCACGATGTTTGCAATGTCAGCCAGGCGGATAACAGTCTCATTTTCCATATCCACGCCGGTACGACCTGGTACGTTATACAGAATAATCGGTAAATCAACAGCTTCAGCAATCGCTTTGTAGTGCTGGAACAGACCTTCCTGGGTCGGTTTATTATAATAAGGAGTAACCAGCAGTGCTGCATCAGCACCAAGCTCTTTGGCTTCTCTGGTCAGTTCAATCGCTTCGTGGGTTGAGTTTGCGCCAGTGCCGGCAATGACAGGAATACGTCTGTCAGCGACACGGATGATTTCCTTGATCACCTGTGTGTGCTCAGCCATGCTCAGTGTAGAGGCTTCACCTGTTGTGCCAACAGCAACAATACTGTTTGTACCTTCCGCAATGTGCCACTCAACGAGCTTCTCCAGGCTCTTCCAATCTACACTGCCATCTTCAAACATTGGGGTGACGATTGCGACGATTGAGCCTTGAATGATCTGTGCTTGCTGAGTCATTTTGAAAAAATATCCTGTTTTTCCATCCGGATGGGTAATAAAACGAAGGTCGGGATGGTTGCGTTTTTTGATTTTCAGCACTTCAGACCTGTGTTTCAGGGTTGAATAATGCTTATGCAAATTATGACTGATCAGAGGCATAAGAACAATACGCTTTAGTCAAAGCTGTGAAAAACTTTATAAAAAGTACAGCAGAATATGGATAAAAAGCATGAGCTTCCAGTCCGGAGCGGAACGGCTGCGAAAGTGATTTTTTCAGGCAGAGCCTGTAACAGCATTGAAATCCTATGAATTAACTCAGAATTTAAGATGAAATAAGAATCAACATAGATGTAAAAGTTATATTTACATTCGTGTGATTAATCGCAATGAATCATTAAAAACAAGGGGAGTAATCACTTTTAACTATTATTTGTAATTTTACGTAACTTCGGTGCTCAGGCTGCTGATATTGATATTTAAGTCGTATTTCTGATGGTTTTACTCAGAATTTATTTGAATTAATTGTTTTTACGACTATAGCCTGCCGGTTTCAGATAGCAGAAATTTCAACTGATGATCAGAAAAATAAGAAAAATCTTAAACTTATTGGTAGTTATGACAATACATCGACTCAGGGATGATGAGGCTTCTATTGGACACTGATTGAACAAGGAGCTGCTTATGGAAAAACCGGATAATAAACATGCCATTGTAACGGTGGCAATCTGTTTCCTGATCGCTGTGATTGAAGGACTGGATATTCAGGCTGCGGGAATTGCAGCTGCGGGTATCCGTGAGCATTTTGCTTTGGACAGTTCACAGCTGGGCGTGTTTTTCAGCGCAGGGATTCTGGGCTTGTTGCCTGGTGCGCTGATTGGTGGTCGGTTTGCTGACAGAATCGGACGTAAAAAAGTCCTGATCTGGTCAACAGGAGTATTTGCGGTATTTACTTTATGTACCGCGTGGGTCAACAGCTTTAACAGTCTGCTGGCGGTACGTTTTCTGGCGGGTGCAGGACTGGGTGCTGCGATGCCTATTCTGATCACACTGGCTTCGGAAGCTGTTTCACCGCAGAACCGTGGACGGGCTGTAGGGTTGATGTACTGTGGTATGCCGGTTGGGGCAGCCATTCTGTCTCTGGTTGCCAGTACTGATTTTGGTACTAACTGGAAAAATATTTTTTATCTGGGTGGTTTACTGCCGATTATTGTGATTCCTGTGATGATGTTTTTCCTGCCAGAGTCGAAGGAATATCTGAAAGCACAGAATCAGGCTGTCACTGAAAATGCAGCACCACAGGCTTCATTTAAAGAGCTGTTTAATTCTACGAATTTTATGCGCACCATTCTGATCTGGGTCAGCTATTTCTTTACTCTGATGGTGGTGTACATCATGCTGAGCTGGTTACCATCCCTGTTTATGGAACTGGGCTTCTCACGTAAGGAAGGCAGTACAGCACAGTTCTTCTTTATGGTCAGTGCGACTGTCGGTACTGTGATTCTGGGTATGCTGACTGACCGCTGGAAAAAAGCTTATGTGATTATTCTGATGTACGGCGGTATTTTGGCAGGTCTTTTTGCACTGAATTCAGCAGGTTCACTGACTCAGATGTATATGGCATCGGCACTGGTGGGGGCATTTGTGATTGGCTGTCAGGGCGTACTGTATGCGTTCGGCAGTATTGTTTACCCAACTGAAATGCGTGGTACAGGTGTCGGTATGGCTTCGGCTGTGGGTCGTGTGGGTGCGATGCTTGGACCGGTGATTGCAGGGCAGCTGCTTGCTGCAGGTTTTGGTGCAGCCGGAGTTATTTCAGCAGCGATTCCGTGTATTCTGATTTCAGCGATATTTATGCTGTTCCTGGTACGTCGTATTCAGGCTTAAATTGAAATATTGATACTTAGCGTTGGACAGCCCGTTTTTACGGGCTGTTTTTTTATCTGTGTAAACTGTCGGACAGGCAGTGGACTGCGCATTCAACCGCAGACAAGCATTCTGTTGTATGCTTGGAGCAGAATGAAAAAAATGGACAGAGGCATGATGCAGAAGAATACGGCTTTAATTGTTGTGGATGTACAGAATGGATTCACACCTGGGGGACATCTGGCGGTTGCCGGTGCAGATCAGATTATACCGGTGATCAATCAGCTGGCAGACAGTTTTGACAATATTGTCATTACTCAGGACTGGCATCCGGAAAACCATATTTCTTTTGCTGAAAATCATCCAGGGAAACAGCCTTATGATCAGATTGAGCTGAATTATGGGACTCAGGTGCTGTGGCCAGCGCACTGTGTTCAGGGCACACAGGATGCAGAGCTGCATCCGGCACTGAATTTACCCAGAGCACAGTTGATTATCCGTAAGGGGTTTCATCCTGAGATCGACAGTTATTCTGCCTTTATGGAAGCAGACCGGAAAACCGTGACCGGACTGGAGGGGTATTTAAAAGCCCGTGGGATTGATACAGTTTATATCACTGGTATCGCGACTGATTTCTGTGTGGCATGGACTGCGATTGACGCCAGCCGTATGGGATTTAAAACCTGGGTGATTGCAGATGCGACCCGTGGGATTGATCTTCAGGGGTCATTACAGCATGCATGGCAGGATATGCTGGCTGCCGGTGTGAAACGGATTTACAGCAAAGCGCTGATACAAACACCGTGACAGCGGGTAAAAAAAAATGATATACCGCCAGTATGACAGTTCAGAAAAACTGAAGTGTCAGTTTACCGGGAATTCAGTATGTCTGCTTTTTTGCGTCTGACGCAGTTTATTCAGAAAACTTTTGCACTCTGGGTGGTGCTTTTTGCAGGACTTGCCATGCTGGAGCCTGCTGCTTTTGTGTGGCTGAAACCCTATATTACTTGGATGCTGGGCATTATTATGTTCGGGATGGGCATGACCATGACCGTGCAGGACTTCCGTGGGGTACTGCAAAGTCCAAAAGCCGTTTTGACCGGTGTCGTGGCTCAGTTTCTGATTATGCCTGCGCTGGCTTATCTGCTGTGTAAACTGTTCAGCCTGCCTGCTGAAATTGCGGTTGGGGTGATTCTGGTGGGATGCTGTCCTGGTGGAACGGCGTCCAATGTCATTACCTATATGGCAAAAGGTAATACAGCACTCTCAGTTGCCTGTACTTCAGTTTCAACGTTGCTGGCGCCTGTACTGACTCCTGCTGTTTTTTATCTGCTGGCCAGTCAGTGGATTGAGATTAATGCACTGTCTATGCTCACCTCGATTTTACAGGTTGTACTGTTTCCCGTTTTACTTGGACTGGTCATGCGTACTTTGCTGAAACAGAAAGTTGAACGTTATATTGCTGTGATGCCACTGATTTCAGTCATAGCGATCGTGGCTATTGTTGCCGCGATTATTGGTGGCAGTAAAGCGCAGATTCTTGAGTCGGGTCTGCTGATTTTAGGTGTAGTAATACTGCATAACGGACTCGGTTATCTGCTCGGTTTCTGGTCAGGTCAGCTACTGAAGCTACCCTATGCTGACTCCAAAGCCATTGCGATTGAAGTCGGTATGCAGAACTCAGGGCTGGGGGTGGCTCTTGCCGCCGTACATTTTGCTGCGTCACCGCTGACCGCAGTGCCCAGTGCAATTTTCAGTTTATGGCACAATATTTCAGGTCCGGCACTGGCGACCTACTGGGCGTCAAAAACTGATCATCCTGAAACTTAAACGTACAGTATTTAACAATCAGAGGGCATCGCCCTCTTTTTTATGCTGCTGTTTTTAACAGCTGTTTCATGAGCACCGTCCATAATTCTTTTTTAGATGTAACTAAACTGTCATAAAGCCTGCCTAACATGCCGTTGAGGGTTTTACAGACAGACTGTGGCAGACAGCAAAGAGAAATATGGAAAACTTCCAGCATTCATCCGAAACGTATTTTAACCGTGAACTTGCCTTATTTGAATTTCACCGCAGAGTCCTGGCGCAGGCAAAAAATCCTGAATTTCCATTACTGGAACGGCTGAATTTTTTAATGATTTTTTCACGCAATCTGGATGAATTTTTTGAAATCCGGGTTGCTGGTTTAATGAAGCAGCTGGATCTGAACGCCATTACCCGGACTCCCGATGCGCTGCCGGCTGAAGTCGTACTGCAGGAGCTGTCTGAGGCTGTTCATCAGTCAGTAAAAGAGCAGTATCAGCTGCTGAATCATACGTTATTGCCTGCTTTGCAGAGTGTCGGTATTCACTTTATTCAGTTTCAGGATATTCTGGAAAAGCATAAACGCTGGGTTGCAGAATATTTCAGTAAACAGGTGCAGCCTGTGCTGACCCCGATCAGTCTTGATCCATCACATCCTTTCCCACGCCTGGTCAATAAAAGCCTGAATTTTATTGTCAGTCTGGAAGGCAAAGATGCTTTTGGGCGACAGATTGAGATGGCGATTGTTCCTGCACCCCGTTCGTTGCCCCGTTTTATTTCCATTCCAGAACATGTTTCGGGCAATGCTCAGGAATATATCTTTTTAAGCGCCATTCTTCAGCAGCATATTGATGATCTGTTTCCAGGCATGAAAGCGACTGGCTGTTATGCGTTCAGGGTCACCCGTAATGCGGATCTGATTCTTGCTGAAGATGTGGATGATCTGGCGGTTGCCTTAAAGGATGAGCTGTCATCCCGCCGTTTTGGACGGGCAGTCCGACTGGAAATAGAGGATGACTGTCCGCAGGAAATTACGGATTATCTGCTGAATGAGTTTGATCTGGATGAAAGTCATCTCTACCGCATAGATGGTCCTGTGAATTTATCCCGTCTGACCGCAGATTTTGACCGCCCTGAACTGAAATTTCCCGTGTATACACCGGTGATTCCAAAGATTCTGCGTAAAGGTTCCGTATTTGAAGTACTGAAAAAGCAGGATGTGTTGCTGCATCATCCTTTCGACTCATTTAAACCTGTGATTAATTTATTGCGTGAAGCTGCCAAAGATCCTGGCGTGCTTGCAATTAAACAGACGCTGTACCGCAGTGGTCCGGATTCTGAAATTGTGCAGGTGCTAGCAGAGGCAGCACGAAACGGTAAGGAAGTGACCGCCGTCATCGAGCTTCGTGCCCGTTTTGATGAAGAGTCCAATATCACTGTTGCCAATATTCTTCAGGAAGCTGGGGCAGTGGTGGTCTATGGCATTGTGGGATATAAAACCCATGCCAAAATGATCCTGATTGTACGTCGTGAAGATAATCAGCTGGTGCGCTATGTACATCTGGGAACAGGGAATTATCATGCAGGCAATGCACGGATGTATACCGATTATGGTCTGATGACAACAGATACCCAGATCTGTTCGGATGTACATCTGATGTTTCAGGAACTGACAGGCATGGGCAAAATGGTGCATCTCAAAGCATTGCTGCATGCCCCTTTTACTCTGCACGCAGGACTGTTACAGCTGATTGAGCAGGAAACTGCGTTTGCCCGCGCAGGAAAGCGGGCGCATATTATGATTAAGGTCAATGCGCTGACAGAGCCGAAACTGATTACTGCACTGTATGAGGCTTCACAGGCAGGTGTAAAAATTGATCTGCTGATCCGTTCAATCTGCTGTCTGATTCCAGGGCAGAAAGGGCTGTCTGAAAATATTCGGGTACGTTCCATTGTCGGACGTTTTCTGGAGCACACCCGTGTGTATTATTTTGAACATGGGGGCGCACAGAAGCTTTATTGTGCCAGTGCAGACTGGATGGGACGGAATCTGTTTTCACGGGTTGAAACCTGTTTCCCGATACTGAATACCAGACTGAAAAAACAGATTATTAAAGATGGCTTAGAGAACTATATGGCAGATAATCAGAACGCCTGGACACTGTATTCAGACGGTCACTGGGAAAAAGTGACAGCGGGTACAGATGAAAATCCGTTCAGTGCTCAGCTTTATCTGATGGAACAGAAACAGAACAATATCTGATCCATTGTAAAAAAATGCCTGGTATTGACCAGGCATTTTTTTATAGGGAAAGAAAAATCAATCAGTGTCTCAGGATGCCCGGGACTGCTTGCCTTTCAGAATATCGGTTCTTAAAGTCTGTGCCAGTTCAGCAGTCGTGCTGTCCATACCATTGATCATAAATGCCTGACGGGTCAGTACATTGGCAGGATTTGGCATGTTGACCAACTGATAATGGTCTGAAATTTCTTTCAGCAGTTCAGCCGGTAAATGTACCGCGCTTTCCTTGGCAGACAGGTGCTGTACAAGGCGTTCAGCCGCCTGAACAGAACTCAGCTGCATGGCATCCACCGCACTGGAAACCGCACTTCGGGTCTGTAAAACAAAGCGTTTTTCTTCACGGTAGCGTTTATAGAGTACGTCAGACAGCAGTTGAAATACCGTGCCGATCATGGTCAGACATTCAACCGAGTTGGGTGTCTCAGCAGAAATAGTCAATGTTGCACCCTGTTCACAGAACTGCTGAACCGTGGTGATATCTGAACGGTTAAGTTTGTAATGCTGTAAGCACAGTTCAATACTTTTGTTCAGGAAGATCTGACACAGATTGAAGTAGGGAATGGATACAGTATTATTGACCGAATCCAGCAGTTGCTTTGGATCATAAAACTGAATATTCAGAGCAACGGTGTTGTTGTCTGTTTCCACAGTGGCTTTGGCTTCTTTGGGTTTAATCCGAACCTGAACCTGCTGCTGTACCTGAGCAATCGCCACAGCGGAATTATGTTTTTCCTGCTCCAGTGCCTGGGTCAGTGTCTGAAGCTCATGTTTCAGACGGGATTCATTGTTAATACGGGCAAGGTATTCTGTACGGCTTGGACGGGCAATTGCACGATAGGCAAGCCACAGCAGACCATGCAGGAACAGTGAAGTCAGAATCGCCAGCCATTGTGTACGCAGAATTTCCCCGATACTCGGTTTGATCAGTGTAATTTCAACCGTTCCGGCTTTTTTCTCATTCTGAAGTGCATCACGGACAAAAACTTCACCATTTCTTGTTTTTGCCTGACCACCCGTCGCCAGAACCTGATTGCCAGCGTCGAGAATACGGATGGATGCAACACTTGGGTTGGTGGCGTAACGATCCACCAGCAGCGCCAGTGACACTGTATTGGCAGGAGATAACTCAGAAAGACTGTCTGTAACCAGCTGACTGGTCATGAGCTGTCCCTGACTGGCACGGTTTTCATTTAGCTGGTGAGTGGTTGCAACCACTAATAAAAAGGTGTGCAACGCGAAACTTACAATCAGCAGGCTGGCAAACAGCCCTTGTCTAGGCGCATTCAACGTAAACTTCCAAGGCAATTATATTCAATTTCGATTATGATTCTCACAATAGTTGCAGTTCTGATTCGAGTCAATTCATGCGAGAAATCATTCTTATTTCATTTTTAGGACCCGACCAGCCTAATCAGTTCACCCGATTAATGCAGGTTTTATCCACTCATTCCTTACAGATCCTGGATGTTGGTCAGGCCGTCATCCATAACCAGCTGACTTTAGGTATTGTTGTTTCGTCAGATGACCAGACAGCTACAGCATTAGCCATGAAGGAAATTCTGATTTTAGCACATGATATTGGCTTAACTGTTCGCTTTAAGCCTATCTCTGCAACAGAATATGACCAATGGGTGAGTGAAGGTGGACGGACACGCTATATTGTGACGGCACTGGCACCTGAACTGACCGCATCTCATTTACAGGCTGTTACCCGTATTGTGTCCAGTCAGGGCTTCAACATTGAAACTGTGACCCGACTTTCTGGGCGTCCTGATCTTGTCAATGTTGCAGATGCGCCCAAACGGGCATGTGTTCAGTTCGGTTTAAGTGGGCAGATGCTGGATTCTGCGGCAATGCGTGAGGCTTGCCTGCGTCTTTCCACGGAACTGAGTGTGGATGTTGCGGTACAGGAAGACAATGCATACCGCCGCAACCGTCGTCTGGTGTGCTTTGATATGGACTCCACGCTGATTGAACAGGAAGTGATTGATGAGCTTGCCATTGAGGCAGGTGTTGGCGATCAGGTTGCTGAGATCACTGAACGTGCCATGCAGGGTGAACTCGATTTTCAGCAGAGTTTCCGTGCGCGGGTTGCCTTGCTCAAAGGACTGGATGCATCAGTACTGCCTGCCATTGCAGAACGGCTGACCATTACAGAAGGGGCGGAGCGTCTGATTTCAACCTTAAAAGCCCTGGGCTATAAAACAGCCATTCTGTCCGGTGGTTTCCAGTATTTTGCAGAATATCTTCAGCAGAAACTGGGCATAGATGAAGTGCATGCCAATATTCTGGATGTACAGGACGGTGTGGTCACAGGAGAAGTGAAAGGGCATATCGTGGATGGTGCGCGAAAAGCATTATTGCTGCGTGAGCTGGCCGATAAGATGGGGATTTCCCTGGAGCAGGCGATTGCGGTAGGAGATGGTGCCAACGATTTACCTATGCTTTCAATTGCAGGTCTGGGTGTTGCATTCAGAGCAAAACCGTTGGTGCGTCAGAATGCCAATCAGGCAATTTCCAGTGTCGGTCTGGATGGTGTTCTTTATCTGCTGGGTGTGCATGACAAAGACCTGAACAGAGCCTGAGATATATTGCATTTTTATGAAATGGCGCGACTGAAGTCGCGCTTTTTTTTTGCATAAATCCGTGTATTTCCGATAGATGACTGCATTCCATCGACTTAAAGAAAAACGATTATCGGGATCGGTAAAATTTTTTTTATTGCATGAAAATGGCGTTGTTTTTTTGTAATGACACGCTGAGCATGATGCTGTCTCACTTCCACAAAAGACGAAATTACAAAAAATGTAATGACAAAATAATATGGCGACAAAATATGTCGTATGAGGAAAAAGCAGGACTTTTTTTATCGCTAAAACTCCTCATAATGCTTCCATAGAGACAAAGTACAAAAAACTGGAATTTTTTATTTAACTTAAAACGGTGATGGAACTGGTCAGAATGCAGGTGCAGGAAACAGTTCTGGATGACGGAGGTTCATATGGTAACAGCGAATTTGGCAACCATAGCTGGCACAGGTTTAGTGGCAGCTGCTGTGATTGCTGTTTTCTTCTCGCCTTATCGCCGCTGGTTGGGATTCATGGTCGCAGGCATGGTGTTCTGGGGCTTACTGGAAACAGTACGTTTTGGTATTCAGAACCTGTTTGAGCTGTCGGTTGCTTACAGCTATCTGTCTGCACTGACACTGGCAATGGGTATGGTGACCTTACTGCTGCTGCGTGAAGACCGTCGCGCAGAGCGCGCAATGGCAAAACGCCGTTATATAGAACATACTCCTGTCTATGAAGAAGAGCGTCAGCAGATTTCAAGCCGCTGATTGCTTTAAGACAGCACGGTGTCAGACCAAAACAGAAACACGAAAAATGTACAGCAGTGTACATTTTTTTTTACCTTAGACTAATGATTGTTATACAAAGCCTTGATGCAGAAACAGCAACTTATGCTAGGATGAGGCAGTTAATTTTCCAACAATTACAACAGGCTTAAATGTCATGAAACTTTCTTCGATTCCAGTCGTGAAATTACCTTTGGTCGATGTCAGCACAGATCCACTTGATCTGCTTGTGGCGGGTCTGGCACTGCGCATGAAGCAGCTTGCCCGTACAAGTCCAAAATTTATTGAGCTGGTTCACGAACGTCAGTTCCGCATCCAGATCGGTACAGATCTGGGCATGGCGCGCCAGATTATTGTAGATAATGGACAGATTGATACTGTTGCCGGTGATGCAGAAAAAGCAGATTTTATTCTCCAGTTTGCAGACAGCGAACAGGGTGTGAAAACACTGGTGAAAGGTGACCCTTCAGCGTTCATGACAGGTATGCAAAGTGGTACCATTAAAATGGAAGGTGATTTTGGTTTACTGGTATGGTTTAACCAGGCGGCGAAACTGATTCCACCTAAACTGCCAAAACCTGTCAAAGAAAAAATCAGACTTGCCCGTGCATTCATTAAAGAAAAAACAGGTAAATAAGATAAAAAACCATTGAATATAAATGTTTTAATGGTTAAAAATACCTCCTGTACAGGGGGTATTTTTATGAAAAAAATAATAACATCAGGTTTGATTGCTGTATCACTGGGCATGACAGGTTGTGCAAGTATTATTTCTGGGGCAAATCAGACACTGACGTTCAGGTCTGTTCCAGAAGAAGCGTCGATTTCCATCACCAATAAAGCCGGTGAAAAAATTCATACAGGAACAACACCGGTAACGGTCACCTTAAAAAGGGGGGCGGGTTATTTTAAAGCCGCAGCTTATGAGGTCAGATTTGAGAAAGAAGGGTATCAGGCGAAAACCGTTCATGTGCGTGGTACCGGAAATGGCTGGTATATTGCAAATGTTCTTCTGGGTGGTCTGGTCGGTCTGTTGATTGTAGATCCAGTCACAGGTGCTATGTACAGCCTGACTCCATCTGATGTGAATGCTGTGCTGGATGCCAGTCCGGATGTGGTCACAAAGACAGATGAACCGTCTTTAACGGTCATGCCTGTACAGGACATTCCAGCAGAGATGATGCAGCGTGCTGAGTTGATTGCATCCTTATAACTCTGCACCTTGTCTGGAATTTCAATATAAAAAAAGCCCGCAGTTGAGGGCTTTTTTTATATCAGCATCTGTTCTATTCAACTTCCAGGTTAAATGTGACCGGTCCATCATTGACCAGATGTACTTTCATGTCCGCTGCAAAAATACCCGTCTGCACCTGTCCGAACTGACTTCTGGCATAGTCCACCAGCTGCTCATAAAGCGCTTTTGCCGTGTCAGGTGGCATAGCAGTACCAAAGTCAGGACGTAAACCCTTTTGTGTCTGTGCCATCAGTGTGAACTGTGAAACAAGCAGTAAACCACCGCCTGCCTGGCTGACATTCCAGCCCATTTTGCCTTGCTCATCATCAAAAAAGCGGTATTTCAGAATCTTATCAATCAGTTTTTGCCCTTTCTCCAGCGTATCTTCTTTGCCTATGCCCAGAAAAACTAAAATTCCATGCTGAATTTCACCTGTGGTTTCGCCATCGACCACGACTTTCGCTTCCAGGACACGCTGTAATAAGGCACGCATATGGGGTTTCTTTTCCTGCTGAATTTGACAAGTGTGAATTGTAGCAAACTGACTGTAGGGCAATGCAGTTTTTACAGGTGATCAGTCGTTAATGTTCTGAAAAATTAAAATAAAAAACAATCTATCTGTTAGTGCGATTGAAATAATAAATATTATCTGTTTTGTCTATTTGTAAAGAATGGCTATCTTAGCGGGGCAGGAAAGGATCAATTATAGTGAGATGAAGACGATGTTTAAGCGTTCTTTACTTGTTGCCATGTTGGCAACAGCAACAGTGGCGGTTCAGGCAGCGCCATTAACCAAAGATAATGGTGCACCGGTTGGTGATAACCAGAACTCGATTACGGCAGGTCCGAATGGTTCTGTTTTACTTCAGGATGTTCAGCTGGTTCAAAAGTTACAGCGTTTTGGTCGTGAGCGTATTCCTGAGCGTGTTGTACATGCACGTGGTACGGGTGCTTATGGTGAGTTTATTGCGACTGAAGATCTGTCTGATCTGACCATTGCTTCAATGTTTAAAGCTGGGACTAAAACGCCAGTATTCTTACGCTTCTCAACTGTAATTCATGGTAAAGGTTCTCCAGAAACTTTACGTGACCCGCACGGCTTTGCAATCAAGTTCTATACACAGGAAGGCAACTGGGACTTAGTGGGTAACCAGACGCCAGTATTCTTTATCCGTGATGCGATCAAATTCCCTGACTTCATTCACGCGATGAAACCAAGCCCAGTCAGTAACGTACAGGATGCAAACCGCGTATTTGACTTCTTGTCCAGCCAGCCATGGGCAACCAACATGCTGACTTATGTGTATGGCAACCACGGTGTTCCAGCCAGCTACCGCGAACAGGACGGCTTTGGCGTACATGCATTCAAACTTTATAACGATAAAGGCGAATACAGATACGTTAAATTCAACTTCCGCTCTAAACAAGGCGTAAAAGGTCTGAATGTTAAAGAAGCGATGGAACAGCAGGGTAAAGATTTCAATCATTTGACCAATGATCTTTATGCCAGCATCAATGCTGGAAAATTCCCGAAATGGGATCTTTATATCCAGGTACTGGAGCCTGAAGACCTGAACAGCTTTGAGTTTGATCCCCTGGATCCAACGAAAATCTGGCCTACAGATTTAGTGAAAGAAACCAAAGTCGGTACTTTAACCCTGAACCGTATGCCGAAAAACTTCTTCCAGGAAACGGAACAGGTGGCATTGGCTCCAGGTAACCTGGTGCCTGGTATTGAGCCATCCGAAGACCGCCTGTTACAGGGTCGTATCTTCTCTTATTCTGATACTCAAATGTACCGTTTAGGTGCGAACCATCAGCAAATCCCTGTCAACCGTCCAGTTGTTGCTGTAAACAACAACAATCAGGATGGCTACATGAACGTTGGCGGTACTTCATCTGACGTGAACTACGAACCAAGCCGTATGGAACCAAAACCTGCAACTGAAAAAGCGCGTGCAGTTCAGACTCCGCTTACTGGCACAGTGCAGCAAATTGCTGTGAAAGAGCAGAATTTCAAGCAGGCAGGCGAGCTTTACCGTTCATATACGGCTAAAGAAAAAGATAACTTGATTATGAATTTAGCGGCTGACTTAGGCAACGTTAAAGATTCTGAAACCAGGCACATCATGCTGTCTTACTTCTACAAAGCAGATGCTGACTACGGTATGCGTATGACGAAAGCTGTAAACGGCAATCTGGTGACTGTTAAAGCGAAAGCTGCACAACTGAAAGACTGATTACGGTTGGTCTGAATCAGACTGGTGACCAGGACTAAGGCATCACCTACAGAAAGTCCTGTAAAACTCTATACCTTTCCTGCAATCCTGGGATGGGTTTTACAGGCACTGATTTTTATTCTTTGATCTGAATGGAATGAATGATTTTCAGTCCAGTTCACTGTTCGATTTTTGTTGGAGTTAATTATGAGCATGATGCAACGTATATTTTCAGTCAGTATTCTTGCGGTGAGTTCAGCATTTGCAAATGTGACCCTTGCACAGGATATCTCCCTCACGAAAACCGCTGTAAATGTTCAGATGACCTCACAACAGGAATTGATTGACATCTTCTTTGCTGCAGCCAAAACAGGCAATGAAGACGTCATCAATGAATTTTTAAAGCATGGTTTTCCCGTTGATGTACGCAATGCTTCAGGTTTCACACCACTCATGATGGCGACATATTATGGTCATCAGGGCATTGTCAGCTCGTTACTGGCGCATGGCGCTGACCGCTGTGCACGTGACAGCAAGGGCAATACCGCTTTAATGGGCGCACTGTTTAAAATGGAATTTTCTATTGCCAGGCAGCTGCGTAAAGTCGATTGTGACGCCGCTGCAGGTCAGCGCGGGCAGAAGACAGCAGCTGAATTTGCACAGGTGATTGGGCAGGAAAAACAGTTACAGCAGATTGTGGCATCTCTGGAAAAAGATTCAGCCAGAGACAGGAAATAATCATGCACACGAACTGGACTTTGGTCTGGAATTCAGTTAGCTGTATGTAAAACTTGCAATACCACTGGGAAAAGTATGCTTTAATGCAAAAAGCACAGCGAAATTTTTCAGAGATATGGCTCCAATCATTCAATCCTTGCTGGACACTGATTTGTACAAATTCACCATGTTACAGGTGGTGTTGCACAAATTCCCTCAGACGCACAGTGTGTACCATTTTCGCTGCCGAAATCTGGAAGACACAGTCTATCCACTGACAGACATTCTGGATGATCTGAATGAACAGCTGGATCATCTGTGTCAGCTGAAGTTTGCTGATGATGAACTGACTTATTTACGCAGTCTGAGATTTATAAAGAGCGATTTTGTTGATTACCTTGAACTGTTTCAGCTGAAACGACGCTTTATTCATGCAGGACTGGATGATCAGGGACGGCTGGACATCTGGGTTGAAGGCCCTATGGTTCAGGCCATGATGTTTGAAATTTTCGTGCTGGCTATTGTCAATGAGCTGTATTTCCGCAGAATCCGCAGTGAACAGGTACTGGAAGAAGGCGAACGTCGTTTAAAAGCTAAAATTGCACTGATTCAGCAATACGAAAAACAGCAGAATCCTGCTGATCCTCCTTTTCTGGTCTCAGATTTTGGAACCCGACGCCGTTACAGTTATGACTGGCAACTGCACGTGATCAAGACTTTTCATGCCGCTGTGCCTCAGATCTTCCGGGGCACCAGCAATGTGCTGATTGCAAAAAACCTGGGTATTTCACCGATTGGAACCATGGCACATGAATTTTTGCAGGCGTTCCAGGCACTGGATGTCCGTCTGCGTGATTTTCAAAAAGCAGCACTGGAAACCTGGGTTCAGGAATATCGTGGTGATCTGGGGATTGCACTGACCGATGTGGTGGGAATGGATGCATTCCTGCGTGATTTTGATCTTTATTTTGCCAAACTGTTCGACGGCTTACGTCATGACAGTGGTGATCCGTATGAATGGGGCGATAAAGCCTACGCGCATTACCGTAAACTGAAAGTGGACAGTCGAAGCAAAATGCTGACCTTCAGTGATGGTCTGAACCTGGAAAAAGCCTGGTCTTTACATCAGTACTTCAAAGACCGTTTTCAGGTCAGCTTCGGGATTGGAACCAACCTGACCAATGATATGGGACAGACGCCACTGAATATTGTATTGAAACTGGTGGAATGTAACGGTCAGTCTGTGGCAAAAATTTCTGACAGCCCAGGTAAAACCATGACCGATAATGATACGTTCCTCGCATATCTGCGACAGGTGTTTGATATTCAGACTGAAGAATAATTCATCTGAAGGCAGGACCGTCAAATGCTGAAGGCTTATCTGATATTCTGCTAAAGCAATACATAAAATCTGAAATATTGTGCAAATGAGCTGTGTTAAGATCTGAGCATCTGATTTCAATAAAAACCGAAAATTATGACTCAATCTGCCCTCAGTTTCGGCTTGCTGGTTGAAGCCGAAGAACTTGTGCCTCATCTGGGAAATGAGAAACTTCGGATTGTCGATCTGAGCCGAAGTTCAGTTTATGAACAGCTGCATCTGCCTCATGCGCTTCATGTCCAACCGAAGCTGCTGGTTCGTCAGGAAGAGTATGCGTCAGGTCTTTTACCTGATCAGGATGGGCTTGAAGCCCTGGTCCGTTATTTAAATATTTCGCCAGAGCACCATGTTGTGGTTTATGACGATGAAGGTGGCGCATGGGCAGGGCGTTTAATCTGGAATCTGCACTGCATCGGTTTTGAGCAGGTCAGTCTGCTGAATGGTGGTATTCATGCCTGGCTTGCTGAGGGTTATCCGACATCGGCTGAGACAGAAAAATCTGAACCGGTGAATGAGCTGATTTCCTGGACACCTGTAGAGCAGACATACCGTATTCAATATGAGAGCCTGCTCAATCAGGTCAATAATCAGGACATTCAGCTGTGGGACTGCCGCACTGAAGACGAGTATACTGGTCAGCGTCTGGCAGCCCGACGCGGTGGTCATATACCAGGTGCACTTCATTTTGAATGGAGTACTGCCCTTAACCGACAAAATCATTTAAAATTGCAGCCACTTGAACGCACTCAACAGAGACTTGAGCAGGCTGGATTCAATCTGGAAAAGCCCGTAGTTGTATATTGTCAGTCGCATCACCGCTCAGGTTTTGCCTACATACTCGGACGCTTGCTGGGCTGGAATATACAGGCTTATGATGGTGCGTGGAGTGAATGGGGCAACCGCCTCGATAGTCCTGTCATTACTGGAGAGTTGCCGTCTTGAGCCTCACATCACGATTAAAAAAACAGATTTTCATCCAGGCACAGCGTGTTGTTCCACAGCATCAGTTATCCCGCGTTGTGGGAAAACTTGCAGCAAGTGAAAACCCACTGATTAAAAATACAGTTATTCAGGCATTTAAAGCGCAATACGGTATTGATATGTCTATTGCTGAACAGACCAATGCACTGAAATATAAATCATTTAATGAATTTTTTACCCGCTCTCTGAAAGAGGGTGTGCGTGATGTGGACACCGATCCTGCCAGTGTTGTTTCACCTGCTGATGGTGCGATTTCACAGCTCGGAAAAATTGAAAATGGCGATGTTTTCCAGGCCAAAGGTCAGCGTTTTTCTGTAGAAAAACTGATTGCAGATCCGCGTCTTGCAGAACCGTTTAAGAATGGTGAATTTGCAACGGTTTATCTTTCTCCAAAAGATTATCACCGTGTACATATGCCTTTTGCAGGCACGTTGACTGAAACACTGTATGTGCCTGGTGAACTGTTTTCAGTGAATCAGACCACAGCGGAAAATATTCCAGGGCTATTTGCACGTAATGAACGCATGGTCTGTCTGTTTGACACAGAAGTCGGGCGTATGGCAGTTGTACTGGTCGGAGCCATGATTGTTGCAGGTATTGAAACGGTTGCAACCGGCAAGGTTAAACCATCAGGTCGTCTTGAACTGAACCAGCACAGCCTGCAACTGGAAAAAGGTGCAGAGCTTGGACGTTTCTATCTGGGTTCAACAGCTATTGTATTGTTTGAACAGAATAAAATGCAGTGGGATGCAGCGTTTACAGCAAACTCAACTGTTGTGATGGGTGAAGCACTGGGGAAAATTCTGTAAGGGATGAATCAGGCTGAATGCTGTAATGAATATTAAAAAATGGGAGTAAACTCCCATTTTTTATGTCTGATACTGTCGCTCATTTCACGTCTGTGCCCACGCATTTACCTACACATGATAATGCTTCAGCGTCTGTGTCTTTTTCAGCAGAAACTCAGGTTTCATCTGCTTTGAACAGACGGTCTTTAGGGAATACCACTTTAAAGACAGAGCCCCGATTTTCATGTGACTCAATTTCAAGATAAGCGTTATGCTGCATCAGCACATGTTTCACAATGGCTAAACCCAGGCCGGTGCCACCTGTCTGTCGGCTTCGGGCGCTGTCCACACGATAGAAGCGTTCTGTCAGACGGGGTAAGTGCCGTGGGTCAATTCCGATCCCTGTGTCTTCGACAGTAAAATAGCCATGATCATGATCGTCATGCCAGCCAATGGTGATGGTTCCACCCTTCGGGGTGTATTTGATGGCATTAGTGATCAGATTGCTGAAAGCACTCGCCAGTTCAATGTCTGAACCGATCAGATCACAGTGACTGTCAATGTCCAGGTTCAGGGTGTGACCATAATCAACGTTATATGCCTGAGCATCATCAAATAACTGATTCATCAGTCCTGGCATTTCCACGATCTGGTTTTTTGCAACTTTTTTGTCATTTTCCAGGCGCGACAGCAGCAGTAAATCATTGACCAGTGCATTCATGCGTTTGGTCTGTGCCTGCATCTGGTCAAATGCACGTTTCCAGCGGGGATTCAGGTCTTCCTGATCAGTAAACGTTTCAATATAACCACTAAGCACGGTCAGGGGCGTACGCAGCTCATGAGAGATGTTGTCGACAAAGTCTTTGCGCATCTGTTCAAGATTGTGCATACGGGTGACATCATAGGCGACCAGCAGACGGCTTTCACCACCAAAACGGGTCATTTTGATCTGAACATAATGGTCTTCAAACGCTGAAGATTTCATTTTCAGACCATCGGGTGCCTGATCAATATGATTGAAGTATTCAATAAAACCAGGCTGACGAAGAATGGTCAGAATGTTGCGTCCACGGTCCAGTGACTGAATGCCCAGCAGTTTTTCAGCAGCCGGGTTCCACCATTCAATCTGATGCATTTCATCAATCAGTACCACAGCTTCAGCCAGTGCAACCAGTGATGACTGCGCACGGTCGATCAGTCCGACCATTTCTGCCTGAACAATCCGTTCCTGACGCTGAGCACGGTAAACATTGAACAGCAGTGCGCCCCATATTCCATCCAGATTGGGTGGAACATCATAGGGACGGTTGGAAATCCATTCATTGACCAGGAAAAGCGAGCGCAGCTGTAATGCAAAAAATACCGCAAATGCAAGCAGCAGACAGCTCCATAAATACCCAGTCCCAAAGCCAACACAGGCCGCAATCAGCAGGAAAAAAGCGAGTAAGCGTAAGTCCTGTTTGGCAAAAGCCCATAAACTGCTGTATCGGAATTTTTTATGTTCACGGGCAAGTTCAGGGACGGGGTAGGGTTCATACATACAGTCAGATTAACCTAAAGCAACATCGGCACGGGTGGAGAAACGGTAGCCCGTACCACGGACAGTCTGTACAAAGCGATCAGCACCATAAGGTTCGAGCACTTTGCGCAGACGACGGATATGGACATCAATTGTACGGTCTTCAATATATACATTACCACCCCAGACCTGATCCAGTAACTGAGCACGGGTATAGGCACGTTCAGGATGGGTCATGAAAAAGGCAAGTAAACGATATTCAGTGGGTCCCATTTCAAGAATGTTGTTGCCAAAGCTGACACGCTGACTGACAGGGTCAAGAATCAGTCCATTGGCATCAATGGTTTTTTCACCGCTGAGCGCATTGGCACGACGCAGAACAGCCTTGATACGGGACACCAGTTCACGTGTGGAAAATGGTTTTGTCATGTAATCATCTGCGCCTGCATCCAGACCCTGTACTTTATGGTCTTCTTCGCCACGAGCTGTCAGCATGATCACTGGGATTTCATTCAGGTTTTCATCACGTTTCAGTCGGCGGCATAAGTCCACACCACTGACACCGCCTGGCAGCATCCAGTCCAGCAGAATCAGCGATGGACGTTGATCCACGATCATCTGGTGAGCCTGTTTGGCATCTTCAGCCTGCAAACACTGAAAGCCTGCCATGTCCAGAGAGGTATGAATCATTTCTCTGATTGGAAGTTCGTCATCGACGATTAATATGTAGTCATCTTTCACAACGTAATATCCTAATTAGTGTAAACGGTGGACCGCTTTTTATTTATGACAGGCTTATTACAAAGATTAATTATGACAGTATCATTGCAGAAAGGGGGCTATCGCTGATTATTGCAACCTTTTGTGACAATTTTCAGACGAATTCATGAACAGTTCAAGACAATGCCATTTTTGAAAAAAATTAAATAAAACAGTTTTTTGAATTGAACAGCATCTGAAAATACCGCTTTAACTGAGAATCAGCCGGGCAGTTCAGCGTGTTCTGCAAATGTTTCCAGCAGTGACAGAAACACGGTTTCACAGGCAGAAACAATTTCATCAAGTGACTGTCTGAAGCCACCCATCACCCAGCGGACAGCAATCTGAGTGACATAACCGTTCAGTCCGGTTGCGACCAGGGAAATTTCCTGCTCGCTGCGGGGAATGCGGGGCATCATCAGCATGACAAAAGCCTGAATCATCCGGTCAAAACGACCCATGGTTTCCTGTATGGTGGCGTGATTATGCAGTTCCTGAACCAGCATGGCATCGACATAAATGATCCGGGCGGTGCGCGGGTCATCTTTCAGCATGGAAAACAGAGCACGAAGTCCGCTGTGAATCATCTGACGCGGTTCAGGCGATGCCTGCATGACACCCTGCATGACGGTCTGCTGCAGCTGTTCAATCAGCTGTAAAAAAATGGTCTGAAACAGATCTTCACTCTTTTTGAAGGATTCGTAGAAGTAACGTTCAGTGAGTTTCGCTTCTACACAGATATCCTTCACAGTCACTGAAAAGAAACCCTGAGAGCCATAGGCTTCAATTCCAGCTTCAATCAGTTTGTCACGACGAGCCTGTTTTCGCTCACTCAGGGACATGCCTTTGAACTGACGCTCTTTGACCGTTTTTTTAACAGGCGCTGTAGAGGCGGTGGGTTTTACATCATGATCTGTATCTGAGTAAGTCATATGAAATTGTGCCAAATGAACCGTGCAAACTAGAATATTTTATCAATAAAATCAGCAGAAGCCTATGTCAGGTTGTTTGTGTAATATTTCATCAGTAAAACATGGATGGATGATATTGACAATATCTATTGTCAAATTTATATTGAGGGTGTGAGCTGCACATGGGTAAACTTTGTGCGGAATTTTGACAAAGGAAAGACAATGAAAAATTTTAAAAACAAAGTCGCTGCAATTACTGGTGCGGGCTCAGGTATGGGACAGCAGCTGGCAGTTCTTCTTGCGAAAGCTGGCTGTCATTTATCCATCAGCGATGTCAACGAAAAAGGACTGGCTGAGACTGTAGAACTGACCAAACCTTATAACGTGCGTGTTACAAGTAAAAAAGTAAACGTGGCAGACCGTGAGCAGATGAAAGCATGGGCTGAAGAAACGGTTCAGAATCACGGTTCAGTCAATCTGATTTTCAATAATGCCGGTGTGGCACTGGGTTCGACAGTTGAAGGGGCGAGCTACGAAGATCTTGAGTGGATCATGGGGATTAACTACTGGGGCGTTGTGTACGGCACCAAAGAATTTTTACCGTATCTGAAAAAATCAGGTGATGGTCATATCATCAATACGTCCAGTCTGTTTGGTCTGACAGCTCAGCCAACTCAGTCTGCCTATAACTCATCCAAGTTTGCGGTACGTGGCTTTACTGAAGCGTTACGCCAGGAACTGGACCTGGAAAAATGTGGTGTAAGTGCGACCTGTGTACACCCAGGGGGTATCCGTACCAATATTGCCAACGATGCCCGTATGAATGACAGCCTGAAATCACTGGGTATGAATCCTGAAAAGTCAGCGAAAGCATTCAACAAACTGTTGCGTATGCCTGCAGAAGAAGCAGCTCAGGAAATTCTGGATGCTGTGCTGAAAAACAAACGTCGTCTGTTGATTGGTAATGATGCGAAAACACTGGATATTGTTCAGCGTATTCTGCCGACGGGTTATCAGAAAATTACGGGTCTGGCGACCAAAATGAGTAAGCGTCTGGAACCGAAATAAGTTCTGAATACTGACCAGGAAAACCCGCATTTTGCGGGTTTTTTTATGGAAGCTGTTTGACTGCACTGAGCAGGCAATACTGAATGATCAATAAAAAGAGTTATGTCTGACAGCATATTTTCTGAATAGATTTTCTTATCTGAAATTGAGCATAAAATTGTCATTTATTTGACAGAAAAGAATAAAAGAAGTGGGCATGATGATTTCACAGGCTACACAAATGAACAGATAACACTATTGCAAAACATTCAGAGGGAAATCACATGAGTCAAAATTATCAACATATTCAGGTAAAACCGGTCAATGGGCGGATTGGCGCAGAAATTCAGGGCGTTGTCCTGTCTGCCGATCTGGACGAGGCAGTTGTTGCTGAAATCAATCAGGCACTGCTGCAGTATAAAGCTATCTTTTTCAGAGATCAGCATCAGCTGGATGATGCTGGACAGGAAGCATTTGCTGCACGACTGGGTACGCCACTGAATCATCCGACGGTTCCAGTCAAACAGGGATCAAACCATATTCTGGAACTGGATTCGCGTGGCGCGCGTGCAGACAGCTGGCATACCGATATCACGTTTATTGATGCATATCCTAAGGCTTCGATTTTACGCAGCATTGTGGCACCAGAAGCAGGCGGCGATACAGCCTGGGCAAACACCACATCTGCCTACGCTTCTTTGCCTGAGCCACTCAAAGCACTGGCAAACGGGCTTCGGGCAGTACACAGCAATGATTATGACTATGCGGGCTATGCAGGTCAGATCAGTGTCAGTCCCGAATATCTGGCACAGTATAAAGGTGTGTTTAATTCCACTGAGTATGAAACTGAGCATCCACTGGTACGGGTTCATCCAGAGACAGGTGAAAAGACCCTGTTACTTGGACATTTCTTTAAACGTTTTGTCGGATTCAGTACTTCAGATTCCCGAAAGTTGTTTGATCTGTTCCAGTCCTATGTCATTAAGCAGGAAAATATGGTGCGCTGGCGTTGGAAACAGGGTGATGTTGCGATCTGGGATAACCGTGCAACGCAGCACCGCGCAATCAATGATTATGGAGATCAGCACCGTGTTGTGCGCCGTGTTACCCTCGAAGGGGATATCCCAGTCGGCGTAGATGGCAAGCCAAGCCAGATTCTTCGTAAGGAACAGAAGTTTGATGTTTCTGATCTTCGACTGACCAATGATGGTCTTTATGAAAAAGTTTCATAATCAGGTGTGTTGATCGGATTCAGCATTCAGTCAAATCCTTAAGGAAATACTGAATGCTGGATATTTCAAAAAAAGATAATCTATTAAGAATAAATGATTCGATAATTTTTACTCTCTTATTTAATATTTGAATGAATGGATAAATAAGGGGGTGATATTATGGTGGATCATATTAATCAGGTTTTATTTAAAGATACGGTTATAAATATTTTTAAAAGTATGTCTGCTGAAGATGTGGATGATATTTTAAAATACAGTCAGATTAAAAAATATTATAAAAGTGAAGTCATACTGAGTCATCAAAACAGTACGGATGCTTTTTATGTATTGCTGGATGGTATTGTTCAGGTGGGTTATTTAAGTCCATCTGGGCGTTATCATGCATTTCATTATTATTCAGATAAAAACCTGATGAATCTTGTTCCATGCCTGAATAAACAGGCACTGGACTATGATTATCATGCCCTGAATCAGGTCACAGTACTGATTATTCCTGAACATATACTTTTAAGTAAAATGAATAATAACAACAACCTGTTTTCAAGTATCTTTGAGCTGACTGCAAAACGGATGCAGGCATTGCTGCAGGAACTCAAATTTTTACATGTTGCCAGTCTGCACCAGAAACTGTGTCGGATTCTATGGGGCTTTATGCAGCAGTATGGGGTATATCACAGCATGGGTACAGAAATTGAGCTTAAACTTTCACAGCATGATCTTGCTGAATTTTTATCTGCATCCAGGCAGACGATTAACCGTGAAATAAAAAATATGGTCCATAATAATATACTCGTATGGGAATATGAAAAGATTATTATTAAAAACTCCGATTATTTAAGGCATCAGGTTAATCTGGTTTAAAATTGTATTATTGTTATTATTTAAAACTCATAATTAAATCACTTTATATTATTTTTTAATCTTTGGAATATATCGGATATTTACCCTCTTAATATAAAGAGGGTGGAAAAATGACAATTCAGTCGATTAATGTCCGTAATCAGTTAAAAGGGACAATTCAGGAAATCGTCAGAGGGGATGTGGTTTCTGAAGTGGATGTGGTGACAGCTTCGGGTGTGTTTACATCCGTGATCACGACCCGTTCAGTGGATGAGCTAGATTTACAGGTCGGTTCTCAGGTGATTGTCCTGATTAAATCCACCGATGTTTCACTTGCAAAGCTGTAGGTGAAACAGATTTATGAAACAGTTATTTTTATCTGGGGTTTCTGTACTGAGCATATTGAGTGCCAGTATTTCGGCAGCACATGCAACTGATGTGACTCAGTTGCAACAGCAGGTCAGCCAGCTTGAACAGTCTCTGTCACAGCTGAAACAGGAAATTGGTCGTCTCAAGGCACAGAAGTCAGATCCTGCTGTCAGTCAGCCGACAGCACCATTGTCTGAAACAGATGCATTACTTGCAGAAAGTTCTGACGAGGAAGGTGCGGAAAATGAGGCAGATGGTCAGTACGTAACCCAGGCAGAACTGCAAGGGGTACAGAGTGATATTGAAAACTTTAAATATCAGGTACAGCGTGACCGCGATACAAAAACAGCATTATCCACCCGACAGTTGCTGGTCAATGGGGTGGTACAGGTCAAGGCATCCTATCTGGATGAAGCACAGCGCACCGTACCTGTAGGCACAAATATCGGATCAGCCGTTCAGGACCGACACTCGTCATTTGATCTGGGAGCGGTACAGGTTGGATTTGCAGGAAATCTGTACAAGGACTATGAACAGGGTAAAAACCTTGATTTCAATCTGCGCTTTGGTACCTCTCCGCAGACTGGAACCAACAACAGCTATCTTAATCTGCTCGATGCCCAGCTCATTTACAACGTATTGCCCACACTGAGCCTGGATACCGGCAGGCTGTCGGTCACGGTCGGGCAGCAACTGTTGCCATTTGGTCAGGAAGTTCAGGCGACTGAAGATTTAAAACCAACCATTAACAATGCGCTGTTCAGTCTGCCAGGTTATGGCTATGGGCTTGCTTTGCGTGAAGTTGGGGTGGTTGTTCGAGGGGATGCTTTCCCAATCGTGGACTATGGCTATAACTACCGCTCGCCACTGATCAGTTATGCCTTTGGTGTCGTCAATGGAAATGGTGCCAATAAATCGGATGACAATGACGATAAAAACTTTATCGGGCGTCTGCGTTATACCGTCCCTGCAGAATATAACTCATGGTTACGTGAACTGAGTCTGGGACTGTCCTGGTATCAGGGTAAAAGTAATCTGTTTGATCTAAGTGGCAACAGTGCGGCTTTTGCAGGAAAGGGCGATGTTCTGCGTCAGGGGATAGATGTCTATTACAACCATCATCCCTTTGGTGTCACCTATGAATATGTTCAGGGTGAAGACGAAATCTATATCGGTCAGAACCAGACCCGCAACCGTAAAAGTGAATCACATACAGGCACGCTGTTCTGGAATTTTGGTGAACAGTTCGTAAAAGGGTTCCGTAACCAGGGGCGTTATGACGACTGGTGGCCGAAGTCCTATCAGGCATTTTACCGTTTTGACAGCATCGATCGGGACAAAAGTCTGAATCAGCAGAGTATTGATATTCACAGCCTGGGACTGAATGCATTTTTTGCCGAAACCACCAAACTTCAGATCAACCTGAATCATGTCAATAACGAATTAACCCATCAGAAATATAACGAGCTGGTCGCACAGTTCCAGTACGGATTTTAATTTTATTATTCAGAGGAATTTTTTATGTTGTTATGGTCAAAAATTTTGTTGAATGCCGCTGTTGCCTCCTCGGTTCTGCTGGCTGCCGCACCGCTTCAGGCCGCTGAGGAAAAACCGGGTGTGATCCGTCTGGCGTCTCCGATGGTCGGTACCGGTAACCGCCCGGTGGGGTATGGCAATTATTATGCAACGACCCAGACGCTGGGACTGCTGGAAAAAGAATTCCAGAAAGACGGCATTAAGATTCAGTGGAATAACTTTAAAGGTGCTGGACCTGCAATTAATGAATCTTATGCAAATGGGCTGGTGGATATTACCTGGCTGGGAGATCTGCCTGCGCTGATTGGAAAATCCAGCCGGCTGGATACCCGTCTGGTCGCTGTAGGAGGAACCAATGACAATACTTATCTTGCAGTACCTACCAGCTCTACAGCAAAGTCGATTGCAGATTTAAAAGGGAAAAGAATCGGCTTTTTTAAAGGAACGAATCTGCATCTGTCCATTATCAGTGTCATTAAAAAATATGGGTTGAGTGAAAAAGACTTCCGTTTTGTCAACATGGATGGACCTGTCGGGTATTCGGCACTTGCCAGTGGTGACATTGATGCGATCTGGAGCAACGTCTCCATTCAGTCTGTGGTGGATCGGGGAATTGCGAAAATTATTTACAACACGAAGCAGGAGCCTGACTTATACAAACTGTCGGGCTATGTGCTGGTGAATTCAAAGTTTGAGCAGAAATATCCTGAAACGGTTCAGCGAGTGGTGAATGTTCTGGTCAGACAGGCCGCATGGGAAAGTCAGCCACAGAACAAAGCAGCGTTGTTTAAACTCTGGTCCAAATCCGGCTTGCCTTACAACACGTTTGTTAAAGCCAATAGTGGCATTGATCTGAAACGTCATGAAGCCCCTATTCTGGATGCTTATAACGTGACTTTGATCAAGCAGAAACTGAAAGTAGGGCAGGATCTTAAACTGATACGCGGCAATATTGATGTAGACAGCTGGATTGAACCGAAATATGTCAACAGTGCATTGAAAAGTTTAAATCTTCAGGGGTTCTGGACTCCACTGAATGCAAATGGAAAGTAAGCATTCAGAAGCAGGAGAAATATGATGCTTGAGCAAAATCTGGATTTAAAAAGCGCGGTACTTGAACCTGAAAGCCGCCCATCTGCTGTTTCAGCACTGATCGGGATATTCAGAAAAAGATGGATTCTGCAGCTGGGCACAGGGCTGATTTTCCCATTGCTGTTGCTGATCAGCTGGCATGAAGCAGTACAGCACAACTGGGTGAATCCATTGTTGCTGCCTGCGCCATCGCTGGTGTGGCAGGCTTTACAGGATCTTTATCTGTCGGGTGAGCTGTGGAGTAATCTGAGCATCAGTCTGAGCCGGATTGTTTATGGATTCAGCGCAGGTATTCTGATTGCCTTATTGCTGGGGCTGGCTATGGGCTTATCCCGCTCTGTGGAGGCGTATCTCTGGCCTTTGTTTAAAGTCATTAATCTGGTGCCTGTGGTCGGCTGGATTCCTCTGTTGATTTTACTGGTGGGTATCGATGAAGCACTGAAAATTATCCTGATTGCCAAAGCAGCACTGGTTCCGATGACCGTGAATGTTTTTAAAGGTGTACGGAGTATTCCCGTCCAGCTGGTGGAGGTTGCAGAGGTTTATCAGCTGAGTCGATGGAAGCGTTTCCAGCGGTTAATTTTACCCGGTGCTTTTATCAGTTTTATCGGTGGACTCAGGCTGTCACTGGCAAGCGCATGGGGTGCACTGGTTGCTGTTGAACTGCTGGCATCGAGTGAGGGCATTGGTTATGTCATGGTTTATGGACGGCAGATTTTTCAGCTTGATGTGGTGATGGCAACCGTGGTTGTGATCGGGCTGGTCGGATTTGCTTTTGATCTGTTGATCAGTCTGATTCAGAAGCAGTTTGCAGGCTGGAATCTACACAGGAACAGATAATGAAAAAAATTGATTTAAGAGGATGGGTGATTCCATTGCTGCTGGGTGTGATCTGGTATGTGGTCAGTACGAAGCAATGGGTTGATCCTGCTTTGCTTGCACCGCCCATGGATGTCTGGCATGCATTTGTTTCAGGATGGGTTTCAGGAGAGCTGACGGAAAATGTACTGTACAGCCTGCTCAGAAATACAACAGGATTTATTGTGGGCAGTCTGGTCGCCATAGCTACAGGCGTTGCTCTGGGGTTAAGCCGGAAACTTGATCTTATTTTTTCTCCCACTTTAAATGCGATCAAGCATGTCGCTGTTTTTGCCTGGATTCCGCTCATGATTATGTGGTTTGGACATGGTGAATTATCCAAGATTATTTTTATTGCGCTGGTGGTTTTTTATCCTGTTTTTTTCAATGCCTATGATGGGGTAAAGCATGTGTCGGCACAGGTGCTGGAGGTTGCACAGATTTATCAGCTGAGTCCTGTACAGGTTTTTCTGAAAGTAATTTTGCCTTCGGCTGCACCAAGTATTTTTGCAGGTCTGAATATCGCACTGGTGTATTCCTGGGTGGCAACAGTTGGAGCTGAGTATTTCTTTGTTTCTTCGGTGGGTGTTGTCAATCCGGTTATGGATGGTCAGAACCTGTTCCGAATGGATATTGTTCTGTACGGCATGGCAGTCATAGCGGTGGTGGGGCTGATTTTTTCAAAAACAGCACAGTTCTTTGAAAACTATAATTTGCGCTGGCGTCAGTCAGCAAATACATAAACAGAATAAGAGCATTATATGAATCAACAGATTAAACAAAGAGGCAGTGTTCAGATTCAGCAGCTGGATAAATACTTCCCTCATGAAAAAGAACCGCTGCATGTCCTTGATCAGATTGATCTGAATATTCAGCCAGGAGAGTTTGTCAGTATTGTCGGCAACAGCGGCTGTGGAAAATCGACCTTACTGCGATTATTGGTTGGACTGGATGCTGAATTTAACGGAAGTATTCTGATTGATGGTCAGGCCGTAAC
Organism: Acinetobacter sp. WCHAc010052; assembly: GCF_002165295.2. Lineage (NCBI taxonomy): Bacteria > Pseudomonadati > Pseudomonadota > Gammaproteobacteria > Moraxellales > Moraxellaceae > Acinetobacter > Acinetobacter sp. WCHAc010052. The sequence goes on from NZ_CP032143.1 coordinate 114,183, forward strand.
AGGCACAGGTGCAGACCGTGGGATTGTATTTCAGGATCATCGGCTGTTTCCCTGGCTCACAGTGGAGCAGAATGTAGGGCTTGCCCTTGAGCAGAGTCAGCTTTCCAGAGCTGAGAAAGCAGAGCTGATTGATTACAATTTAAAGCTGGTTCAGCTGGAAAATTTTAAAAAGGCATATCCTGCACAATTGTCAGGAGGGATGAGCCAGCGGGTCGCGATAGCCCGAAGTCTGGTGAACCGACCTCAGATTTTATTACTCGATGAGCCTTTTGGTGCGCTTGATGCACTCACCCGTGCGAACCTGCAACAGGAATTACAGCGGATCTGGCAAAGTGAAAAAATCACGGCCGTACTGGTGACGCATGATGTGGAAGAAGCGGTATTGCTTGGTGACAGAGTTGTCGTGATGCAGCCTCATCCGGGTCGGATTAAACGTATTGTCAATGTCGGTCTGGAACGTCCACGAAAGCGGGATGATTATCGGCTGGCTGCAATCAAGAACGATATTCTGCAGGATTTCCAGGACAGTACAGTGGTGGAACCACAGATTCTGGAAAGGTTTCAGTTGACCTGGTAAAACAAAAAAGCCTGTTTCAGACAGGCTTTTTTAATGCTGAGATTTAAATCAGTGCCTTAATCGCTTTTTTCTTCCACACAAACTGATAATACAGCCCCTGCATCATACACAGACTGACAAAGGCGAGCGCATAAGCGTACCAGATGCCTTTCAGCCCCCCCCCACTCGCTGAACAGCCACGCAGCAGGAATTTCAATACACACAATCGCTGCGATATTTAAGATCATGGGAACGGTCACTGTTCCGCTTGCCCGCATAATCGAGGCAAAAATAGAAGCAGCACCAAAAAACAGTATTGACCACAGCACAATAAACAGCAGATTCTGGCCCAGTTCAATCACGGTATCATCGGTAATGAAAAGTGCCATCAGATAGCGGGAAAACAGATAGGCAATTGCAATCAGTCCACCTGTAATTGCAATATTCATCATCAGAGAAGTTCGGGTCACTTTGCGTAACAGCTCAGATTTTCCAGCCCCGATCGCCTGTGCAGCAAAAATGGATGCTGCAATAGAAATGGACAGCGCAGGGAACTGAATATAATTCAGCACCTGATTGACGGCACCATAGGCAGCGGTGGCATGTGCTCCATAATGATTGACCAGTCCGATAATCACCAGACCAGCTGTCGAGGTGGTGACCATCTGAATGGCGGTTGGAATACCGAGCCGTAGAATAATTTTACTCAGCTGGGGCTGATGTCTGATATGACTGAATAATGAAGCATCGGGTTTTAAAGGATGATCTTTTTTATTGAGATAAATAAATAAAAAAATCAGCACCGCGATATAACCGATACTGGTGGCAAGGGCAGGCGCAATAATGCCCAGTTTCGGCATGTTGAAGTAACCTGCAATAAAGACAGGCGTAATAATAATACCGATAATAATGGTCATGCTGGACGCAATCAGGGGCGTCACGCTGTCACCGACACCCCGCAGAATCGAGGTATAGATAATATAAATAAACAGCAGCGGACTACCGGCCAGCATCCATTGCACATAGGGCAGGGACAGGTGCATGACACTTGGGTCTACACCCAGCAGGATTAAAATTCTGTGCGCGGACAGAACTCCTGTAATGGCAATAATACTGCCACCGATCAGCGTCATAAACAGCGTGGAACCCACGACACAGCGAACTTTTTCTGTATTGCCTGCTCCCCATGCCTGACCGACCAGTACCGTTGCACCGGATGAGATACCAATCACAAAAGCCAGCAGAAAAAACAGAATTGGGAAAAAAACCGAAATGGCAGCAATCGCATCCACGCCCATCATCTGCCCAACAAAAACAGTATTAATCGTTCCTGACAGATTTTGCAGAATATTGGTTGCAATCAAAGGAAGCAGAAAAACCAGAAATGTTTTCCAGAATTTTTCCTGGTTGACTAATTGAGTCTGTGCCATGTGTTTTCAGTATGCTCCTGCTGGACTCTGTCTGATCATTCGGGTGAATGATCAGACTTTGCTCACTGACGCTATCATCCCACAATCCTCTGGAAACTGGATAGTGGTGAATGGTTAAACAGCAGAAAGAATTTTTCCTGCAAGTACCAGAGTTTCCTCTTTTTTTGCAAAACAGAAACGGATCAGTCTCAGGTCTTCAGGGGGCTGCTGATAAAACACAGACACAGGAATAGCCACGATTTTATGTTCTTCTGCCAGCAGCTTACACATTTCAGTATCGTTCAGGTCAGGACGAATGGCACTGTAATCGACATTCTGAAAAAATGTTCCCTGGGATGGCAACAGTTTAAATCTTGAGTCCTGTAAACCTGAGTTGAACAGATCTCTTTTCTGCTGGTAAAAATCAGACAGTCCTGCAATATGTTCTGGATGATTCTGCATATAGCTTGCCAGTGCCATCTGAACAGGCGTTACACCACAGAAACTGGCAAACTGATAAATCTGTCGGAAGATTTTCATCAGTGCAGGTGAAGCCACGCAGTAGCCGGTTTTCCAGCCTGTGACATGGAATGTTTTACCGAATGATCCGATCACAAAACTGCGTTCACGCAGCGCAGGAAAACTCAGCGCAGAGCGATGTTTTTCGCCGTCATAAATCAGGTGTTCATAAACCTCATCGGACAGAATCACAATATTCTTATCCTGAATCAGCGCGGTTAATGTATGCCAGTCCTGTTCTGACCAGATTGCACCTGTTGGGTTGTGCGGTGTGTTGACAATAATCATGCGGGTTCGGTCATTGATGGCATCTTTGACCTGATTCCAGTCGACAGAAAAGGCTGACGCATTCAGAGCAATATGAATGGCTTTTGCTCCGACCAGCTGTATGCTGGGCGCATAACTGTCATAGGCAGGATCAAAAACAATGACTTCATCACCAGCGTGAACGATTGCCTGAATGGCACAGAAAATAGCAATGGTTGCCCCTGGAGTAATGGTGATTTCATGGACGGGATCCAGCCTTAAACCATCGCGCTTTTTAAAGACCTCTGCAACCTGCTCTCTTAAAGGCAACAATCCATCACCTGGCGCATACTGATTGTATCCGTCCTGAGTCGCCTGACTGAGTGCTTCCAGCAGTGCAGGAGGGGCGGGAAAATCAGGAAAACCCTGGGACAGGTTTAATGCATTCAGGCGTTGTGCCATAGCGGTCATGGTACTGAAAACAGTAACACCTTGCGCAGGAAGTTTGGACTGGAGGTTGATCATATTCAGTGGTCTGAAATGTCTGAAGTTGAAACTGAGTGTAGCAGGTCAGTTTTATCAGCTGAATAGCGCCAGGCAGATGGAGAGCTGTTTTTTAAACCTGATGATTTAAAATCAGAACAGGGAGCTTTTTTCACGATTGATTATTCTGTGCTGGCTGCATATCGCCGTGTCATTTTTTTAGCAGATCTGCTGAAACTGGTGATTATCTCCCTGTGCTGTATGACAAAACAGGGAGTAAATGGATATATGGATTAAGCCAGTTCCACTTCAATGCCTTTTGCCAGACTGGAACGGTCATGCTGTGAATTTTGTTTAATTTTCAGATACGATTTTTTTAATAAACGACGGGACGTTCGGTTCAGTGGTTTTTCAATCCAGCCTGGAAGTTTCATGCCCAGAGGATTGGTTTCGGTTACGGATGCATCTGTGGTTACACGGGTTCCCATAATGTAGTCAAACCATGGACGGGTTACACACCAGTTGGCATTCTGATTGCTGGTCATGTGGTGATCATAATGCCAGGGAATACGCTTTCTGGCATACTCTGGGTCTAAGTGAGATCTGGCATGAACTTTCCAGTAATTATGAATTGAATAATAAAGACCCGCAGTAAAGAATGGCGCAACGGGTAAAAAAATGGTTGCTGCACCTGCCAGACCGATCAGTGCCGTTTTTTCATTATAAATTTCTGCATTTTTAAACATCGACTCGGCATAGCCCTCATCATGAAAGGCATTTAAACGCGCCCGTTTGTGATGTGCAATATGTGTAAAAAAAGGGCTGTTACGGTACTTACTCGGATACTCATGCAACCAGACTTTATGGGCGTACCACTCAATACCATTTGCAACAAAAAGACCAATCGGGAAGCCAAGCATACTGAAAATACTCCATTCACTGTTCTGTGAATTATAGGAGTGAACCCACAGAACCTTTTGACCCTGACGGAGGCTGAAAGCATGTCACTACAGTCAAAGCCTTAACTTTGTTTGCGCTGACGGTATGCAGTCGGTGTTTCACCTGTCCAGCGTTTAAAAGCACGTGTAAATGCAGAATGCTCTGAAAAACCGGTGAGATACACAATCTGATCCATCGTTTCCTGAGTTTCAGCAAGAAGTTTGCGAGCCAGACGTTCACGGTACTGATTCAGAATATGCTCATAACTGGTCTCAATGGTCTGTAAATCGGTTCGCAGGGTACGTGGGCTACAGTTCAGATGCTGGGCAATCAGGGCTTGATCAAACTGTCGGGATTCCAGCAGACCACTGCTGAACAGACGCTCAATTTTATGAACCAGCTGATATTTTTCCAGCTGATGAAGCTTCTGTTCCGCCAGGTCCTCATGAATTTTAAGCAGTTCAGGTTCGGCCGCCAGGGATGCTTTCTGCAACAGTGCAGCAGGGAAAAAAATTGCACCTTTACTTTCACTGAAGTGAACAGGGCAATCCCAGGCATCCATATATGTTTTTTGAGAGGCACTGGAAGCATAGGTCAGTGAAATCTGACTGGGTTGAAAATCTCCGTCGCTGATATATCTGAAAAATGTGAGCATAATACCAATGGCACATTCCAGGTAATGCCTGACTGGATGTTCAAGCCCAGACAGAACAGCAGTGTCTCCTTCCACGGTTAAAGAAAGCTCAAATACATCGGTCAGAATCTTCTGATAACGTAAAAAACGTGCTAAACCCTCACCAAAATTTGGACTGCTTAAAAACAGGTATTCAATGACCAGGCCACGGAAAACAGGCATATTGACACCAATATGCAAGCCAATATCTGGATTCTGGCTGATTTTTTCTGCAGCACTCCAGAATCTGTTCTGTGTGGAGTTGTTACGGCGGACAGTTTTTACAGGTGGCTGATCGGGTAAATTTACACTTGCAAAAATGGATGCAACATCCATCCCCATTTTTTGCATGGTCTGATACGCCATCCATAAAAACATACCGGCATCTGAAGGTTCTTTCGACATATTTAAAATAAAGTCCTGATGTTGTTATAGGGCTTAAGACCTGTATCTGATGTAGATAGAACGAATATTTTTTTGTTGTGTTGAACACTTAAGACCTGCAATTTTGATTTTTGCTTGCTTATATTGCAATTTATCATTCAATCAGTGACAGAGGCAAAGGGTTTGCATGGGTTGAAATTTAGCAAATCACAGTCATTCTTTGAGGATGGGTGGTGCAGATTTATAATCATCTGAAAATAAAGATTTGTAAAAAGCATTTCGCATAAGAGATTTTATGTTAAATACGGAATTTTCTACCTTTAAACTCAGTTAATTTTCGGGAGCATTACCACCTCATTGACTTAAAATTTGAAAAAGGTGAATATTAAATTTTAGACAACAATGAATAAAATAAGGAGAATCTCATGGGTATGTATAGCTATATACGTCTTGCTATTGTAAATCCTAAAGATGGAAAATCCATTTTAAAAGAAGAAAAAAATACAATTATTCAGGCACTTTACAATGATTGAATAGTTGATCCAAAACAAATGGCTGAATCTGCCTTTGATTTAGATGGCAATGTAATAGACTCTATACCATGGTATGACGTTGAAGAAAATATTCAAAAATTTAGTGAAAACTATCCAAATCATGTATTTATTCTTCGTCAAAGAAGTGCTGAAGAGGAATTTGAAGAAGACCCCTACTTTTCTTCGTTCTATGCAGGGAATCGTGTTTCACTCAGACCTGATCTAATTGAAGATGCTTTTTAATTTATTAAATTGATTGTACTGGTCTAATGAAACTGGCCAATGATATTAAGATATCTATATCTATCATTAGCCTATAGGTTAATTATAGCCAAAGTGGACATTTCTACTTGGGAATTACACAAAAATGGGAGCCATAGCTCCCATTTTTATGGATGATTCTTTAATTCATTCAGCATAGCATCACGCAGAATTTTATTCATACGTGTCTGATAGCCTTTGCCTTGAGCCTTTAACCACTGCATAACGTCCGCATCAATACGTACAGTTGTCACTTGCTTAGTTGGTTTATAAAAAGGGTTTTGAACAGCATTTTTCCAGAAGTTTTCATCAAGCTCAGGAATATCTGAACAATCTATTTCGCTGTCTGGACGTTTAGCTAAAGCTTCCAGTCTCACTTTTTGTTCATCAGGCAATACTGGAGGATTGTTCAAATCAACTTTGTATTTAACGATTTTGCTCATATTCATTCCTCTCTTTTTTTACTGCCTGTCGTGCTGAAATGATACGGATATGATCAATCCCATCATGGTCTTGTACTGTGTGAGCAACCAGTAAGATTGCCTGACCATGTACCATCCCTATCGCTTGCCAACGATATTCACCATTCTCAAAGCGATCCTGTTTATATACGGCATAAGCATCATAAAAAACCAAAGTTGCATCTTCAAAAGCCACACCATGCTTTTTGAGGTTTGTTTCGGCTTTATGCTCATCCCATGAAAACTCAATTTCCATAGTTGCATCGCTTTTTGCTAATATAAAAATGTTAATACAAATTTGTAAATTTTGCAAAATTTAGCCAATTTTTATTGGCAAAAGATATCAAAACCGTTTAAAAAGAAAGCGATTTGTTTCCAGTCTGCTTTTTGGGGGATGAATGGCGGATTTTTAAATTATTAAATATTTGATTTTAAATAAAAATATTAAAACCATTTCGCATAACGGCCATTATGTTAAATGGATATTACTTCCAAAATAACAATTTCTGAAAAAAGCTTTTTTCTTGTGTATGGGGCGTTAACTGTTTTTCAGCAATTTCCCCATAGCCTAGGGTGATTCTATTTTCTATTTCATAAAAATCATTAATCAAATCAAAACCCAGATATTTATTTGCCAAGTCACTTAGTAACTGTCTAGCTAAATGGTTGGTGGAGTTATCTATAGAGCCAACATAATAAAATTTATAATAATTTTCCCACTCTTCAATGTCATCCAAGGAAAAGTTTGGATCCGTTATAATTTCCTCTTTCCATTCATCACCTTCTTGGTATTCATGTTCATAACCTATTGAGGCGTTAAGCCATTCTTTTTCAAAATCTTGAGGTTCTCCATCCTGATAAAAAGCTTGATCTTCACATTCAGTAACTCTTCTAACTTCTATATTATTTTTAAATATCAAATAACTAGCTGCATTAGAACTATCTACACATTCAAAAAATATTACCCAATCATTCAATGAGGACTTTTTAAGCCTTTCATTCCATAAATCTTTATCTTGATAAGCAGAAAAGAAAAAATTGTGATTATGAATAATGACTAAATTATCTTTAATAAACTCTAATTCAATAGCTTCATTTGCTTTAAAATTAGGTTCTAAAATTTCAAAGTCTTTTTCAGTCCAATTGTTAATTAAGTCAACTATTTCTTCTAAATTACCTTTAAAGGGAAATATCATCCCACCAGATCTATAGCCCATGATTATTAATTTATTTTGATTAAAAATTTATCTTATCAAAAATTAATATTTTCTAAAATTAAAATAATACACCTTATACGAAATGTTTGAAATTTTCCTATAAGCATCAATATTTTAACTAAATCCGTTCCAATAAACAGCGCACTGGAGCGGCTTTTTATTGATTCTTCACGTTCCACGCTTATAAAAAAGTACTGTTTCACAAAACTGCTTAGGACAACTAAACAGTCAAATCGCAAAATCAATCACTGCACGAATCACCCCCAGAGTCAGACCGATAAATGCACCGACCACAACACCGTTAACACGGATCATATGCAGGTCGCCACCGACTTCATTTTCAATCTTGGCAATCATTTCAGTGGAGTCCCATTCATGAATCCGCTCACTGATAAAACGGATCACTTTTTCACTGTACTGATCACTTAAATTGATCGCTATACCGCTGATACGGTCATTCAGCAAATCACGTACAGACTGATTCTGAATCAGGTTTTCACCGACCTGCTGAATGGCTACCCGCAGATTCATGGCTAAACCTGAGTCTGCTTTCATCAGGTCATTTTTTACAGCATCGCACAGAATAACCACAGCCCCTGAAATAAAATTCAGTACAGATTCACTGTCCAGCAGGGCATTTTTAGTTTCATTCAGACGGATACTGGCGGTGCTGTTATTATCAGCCAACTGTAGCATCAACTGATGAGCAGCTTCTTCAATTTTCTGGCGGACAGGATGTTCATCATCGGCCAGCATGGATTCCACTTTTTCCAGTAAAGAATCTATAGTGCGCTGTTCCACATCTATCCCGATCCAGCTTGCACCTTTGGCAAGCCGTGACACCCCCAGTTCCTTGAACATGGTCTGAGTCAGTTCACGGGTTTTTTCTGGGTGATTGATCATCCATTCATGTGCAACATCCAGTCCACGCTGTAACACGTCCTGATGGAAGTCGTTGTCGAGTACGGCACGCAGCATCTCGCTTGCCAGCTGATTCATGTGAGTATTTCTGACCCATTGAATGCTGTTGTTCTGAATAAACCGTCCAATCTGTTCCTGACCGACAAATTCAAAAATTTTAGGAACAGTCTGCTGAATGACTTCAACCACCTGACCATTGTTCTGTGGACTGGCAAGCCATTGACCGACCGCCATACTTAAATCTGTGTTTTTAAGGCTGCGTTCAACCACCTGAGGGGATAAAAAATTTTCCTGAACAAAGCGTCCCATGGACTCCGCGATACGGGCTTTGTTACGTGGAATAATTTCGGTATGGTCTTTTAAAAAACGGGGAATTGGAATTTTTCCAAAAGGGTTGCGGAACAGGACGGTAATGGCGTACCAGTCAGCTAAACCACCGACCACACCGGCTTCAGCACCGAGCATGAGGATATGAATAAACCAGGCATATTCAGGCAGCAGTTTTGCAGAAATAATCAATACAAACCAGGCCACCACCGCAATCACTAAAGCAATGGTTGCAAAGCGCTTGCTACGATCCAGGCCTGGAACTTCATGGGCTGATTCACTGTGTTCAATTCCGCTCATGCATTGTCCTAAAAATGATTATTTAGCTGATGGTACAGTAACTGGTTGTGGCTGGAGTACCTGTCCTGTCGGACTGACGCCATATTTTTGACCGAGGGACTGTAAAATCAGACGGGCGTCAAAGGCATCATCAGGTGCAGTTTTCTGTGTTTTATAGCATTCAATGGTATAGGACACCTGAACAGGGTCAATATTGACCACCTGTGGCATGTCATAAAACGGGTCAGGCCAGAAACCAGGGTAACGACGATAATACCCGTAAGGGGGATACATTGGGGTTGGATAGACCACCGCCTGTCTTGGAGGCTGCTGGTTACGGTTGCTCGGATCATCGACAACTTTAAAAAACTGAAAACCGTTCTGAAGTGCAGTCTGAGCAGATTTCACCAGGGTAATTTCTTCTGCTGTACCAAAACTGAAATTTGGACGTGCAACAAAGCTGACACGATAGGTCTGTGCATTCAGCGGAACAGTGTTGTACTGCCCAAGCTGATCAAAAGTCAGTGGTTTGGATGGTGTAGTGGCACAGCCTGTCAGACTCAGAGCAGCTGCCAGGCTCAGGCAGGTTATGACTTTTTTCATATTAAGCTCCTTAAAAAACCGGACAGGGAAAACAGGTATTGATCATCTCAGAATTTGATGGATTAAGCATGAATTTCAAGAAGAATTTTGTTACCCGATGGACAGGCATTATAAATTTGTAGCGTCACTTTTTATTCAAAAAATAACTTCAGAGTTGATCAGATGAATCAAAGTGTCCTGGTGACTGGGTGAATATCAATACTTCAGGGATTTGATATACTCGAAGCAAATGAAAGGGTTGATTATGAATTGAATGAGTATTCAGATTAAAGGTTATATTGCGACAAGCGCAGATGGTTATATTGCAACAAAAGATGGCTCAGTTGAGTTTTTGACGCCCTATCAGGCAATTGACTGTGGCTATAACGACTTTATTCAGGAGATTGATATCGTCGTTATGGGGCGTAAAACTTATGAGGTGATCTGTTCCTTTGGCGGTGAATGGCCATACCCAGATCAAAAAGGATTTATCGTCACTTCTGATTCTTCACTGGACTTAATTCATTCGTCACTTTCAGTATGGAATCATGGTGTTCATGAGTTGGTCGATCATCTCAGACAGAACTTTGAGGGAAATGTCTGGGTGGTGGGAGGAACGCAGTTACAGAATTCGTTCCTTGAGCACAATTTACTGAACAGCCTGGAGGTTTTTATGATGCCGGTGTTGCTTGGTGATGGTATTCCACTGTTTCCAGGCTTTAAGTCGAATGTTCAACCGTTGAAATCCATACAGGCTGAAATGATTGAAAATACGATCATTAAAAAAACTTATATTTTTTAATGACCGCTTAAAAATAAGATTGTTCAATTGATGAAGGATGCTGCTGCAAACCGTAGGGTGTCTGCAACAGCTTTTACTGATCAGAAACTGCTGTTGGGCTGTTTTAAAAATTCGATTTCTTCCGCAGTTGATTCACGTCCTAAAATTGCATTGCGATGTGGATAACGTCCAAAACGGTCAATAATCACTTTGTGTTTCTTTTCAAAATCTAAATTGATCGGATTGCCCAGTGTTTCAAACAGTTGCAGTGCCTGTTCATGAATCAAGCGGGATTCGCTGTGCATAAAGGGCATATACAGAAAAGAGCGCTGTTCCGGTTTTAACTGATCGTCCTGCCCAAGCAGAATGCACTCCTGAGCCAGCGTCAGTGCCTGTGCATCCTGTGCGAAGGATTCTGGAGTGTCTCTGAACAGATTGCGTGAGAACTGATCCAGTACAATAATTTCAGCCAGTCGGCCTTCTGCACTGGTGCGCCATTGCCACAGTTCTGCCTGACGTGCCTGCAATAACAGATTTTTAAACTTTTTTTCTATGAGTTGATCAAAGTCTGTGCTCTTAGCAAACCATAGAGGCTGTGTGTCTGAGCTGAACCAGAAGTCCAGAATTTCCTGATATTTCATGTGTTTTACAATTCATTAGCATTTATTCAGCAATACAATCACAAATTTTGAGTGTCTTATACAGTAAGTTTGTGATAAAAAATTGCGGAAATTTAAATATCTGTTTTGCCTGGAAAGCAATCAGGATGTCATATGACATTAAAAAATCACGGTATACTGATATAAACTGATGATTTTATTTAGCCGTATTCTGAAAAAAGCGAGATTGCAATGAGTCAACCCACACCAAAAGCTCTGGCTGTACTTCCAACCTGGGTGGATTCATCGCTGTTGAAAGGGATGCTGCGGGGGATTGAGCGTGAAAGCCTGCGTATGCAGAGTAATGGCTTTCTGTCACAGGCAGATCATCCTGCAACATTAGGTTCGGCACTGACACATCCTCACATCACGACAGACTATTCTGAAGCACTGATGGAGTTTATTACGCCACCGAAAGCCAGCATTCCTGAAGCACTGAATTTTCTTGCCGATATTCACGCGGTTGTTCATGCTCAGCTGGAAAACGGGGAAAAGCTCTGGCCTTTATCCATGCCATGTATGCTGGATGATAATGAAGAAAATATCCGTCTGGCACAGTATGGTTCGTCCAATATCGGAAAATTTAAAACACTGTACCGCCGTGGATTGGGCGTGCGTTATGGTCGCCGTATGCAGACCATCTCAGGTGTTCATTATAATATTTCATTCCCTGACCATTTATTTGAGCAGTTGCAGCAACACGAATCTGACGATGCTTTAAAGGCGCTGAATCTTCAGGATTACCGCAGTCACCGTTATCTGGGGCTGGTGCGTAACTTCATCCGTCTGACTCCGCTTGTGGTGTATCTGATCGGTTCCAGTCCTTCGGTGTGCCGTTGCTTCCTGACAGGTCGTGAGCATCAGTTGCTGCCGCTGGTGAAAGGGACGCTGCATTTACCTTATGCAACCGCACTGCGTATGGGGAGTTTTGGTTATCAGAACTCTGCACAGAAGCAGTTGGGCATCCATTACAACAATTTAAAATGCTATGTGGCAGAACTGCAGACGGCGGTGCATACACCGTATCCGCCGTTTACACATCTGGGGCTGAATGATGCGCAGGGTGAGCCTGTACAGATTAATGACCATGTGCTGCAGATTGAAAATGAATACTACAGTCTGGTGCGTCCTAAGCAGGTACCTAAAGCAGGCGAAACACCTTCTCAGGCTCTTGCGAACCGTGGTATTGGCTATGTGGAATTACGTGCGGTCGATGTTAATCCGTATAACCCTGTAGGTATTGATGAAACCACTGCCGCTTTCCTGGAAGTGCTTGCGTTGTACTGTCTGCTGAAAGACAGTCCTGAACTGCTCGAGCCTGAGCAGGATTTACTTGATCTGAATCATGCAGAAGTGGTGAACCGTGGTCGTGCGCCGAATGCAAAAATCCTGGCTGCTGATGGTGAAACTGCGCTGGTTGAATGGGTGCAGACACATGTCACTGCCATGCAGGAACTGGCTGAGCTGCTGAATCAGACCTATGACACAGAGCTGTACAGTCAGGCACTGGTGTTGATGCAGAACCGTATCACTGATGTGGATGCAACATTATCTGCACAGGTGATTTCAGATACACTTGAACATGGTGGTACCTGGAGCTTTGGCAGTTTCATGGCACAACAGCATGCCGATGTATACGCATCTCATCCGCTGTCTTCAGATGTACAGACTTATTTTGACCATGCCGCTCAACAGTCTCTTCAGCAACAACAGCAGCTTGAACAGGATGAGAGCATCAGTTTTGAACAATATCTTGCTGATTTCAGATAGCAGGGAACAGATAAAAATTAAGAGGTTTTGCCATGCAGAAGAGTTATCGCCTGGTCAGTGGTCTGCTGGTTCTTGCCAGTATTGTCGGTATGGCATTTGCTTTGTATCTGGAGCACGGACAGGGGCTTTCGCCATGCCCACTGTGTGTATTTCAGCGCGTTGGTCTGATTGGACTGGGGCTGATCTCACTGATTGCATTTATTCATAATCCTAAAACAGGTGCGTTCCGTCGCATTTATGCATTTCTTGGACTGGCATCCATTGGCTGGGCGGCAGGTGTTGCAGCCCGTCATGTATGGCTACAGAACCTGCCACCGGATCAGGTGCCAAGTTGTGGACCAGGTCTGGATTACTGGATGGATACTTTGCCGTTAAAATCTGTTTTTGAGCAGGTTCTGACAGGTTCAGGTGAATGTGCACTGGTGGACTGGACCTTCCTGGGGCAGTCTTTACCAATATGGTCACTGGTGTTTTTCAGTGTGCTGGTGCTGATCAGTCTGTGGCAGTTATTCAGAAAATATCCTGCCTGAACAGAGTGAAATAAAAAAAGCCAGCAGATCCGCTGGCTTTTTTATGGACTGAACTTAAGTCAGTGCAATGCCTTCAAGACTTTTTAGGTGAATAATATACTCACGGATCTGTTCTTCAGCTTCCACATCATGAACCGGATAAAACCATTTTGCGACCTGCTCAGCCACGCTTGAGTGATACTGAATTTCAAAGTGATTCAGACCATAAAATACTGCTTTATGTGACTCAGGCAGTTTGAGCTGGAAGCGTGGGTTTGGATGTTCACCCAAAGCACTTTTAACACTGACCAGATAGTCGCCGATCACTTTTCGGGTTCTGTTCCTGCGGTGTTCATGTTCAATGGTTCCAGCCACAAGGAAAGTGTTGATATGCGACGGTAATGGTGCAGGTTTACGGTTATCGTCCATCAGCCCAATACGGATATCATTGTGTTCCCAGTCATCATCACGGACACTGCCGAAACGCAGATCCAGAATTCCGTTACTGCGGATGTTGACCACATGACCAATAATTTTCACCACAGGCAGGCGTCCCAGTTTTTCCTGCAGTGCAAAGCCAAAGCGTTCAAGTACCGCACCATGATGCGGTGATCCGAGACAGACCAGATTTTCCACCAGCTGAACCCATTCATACATGTTCTGTTTGCCATAGAACAGCGCACTGCGCGAGATCAACCCTCCCATGCTGTGCCCAATCAGATCAATACTGGTGATCCGTGGGTTACGGTGAATCAGATCTTCAAGTGTATTTGCCAGACTGCGTCCGTTGGCTGAAATACGGCGACCTGAATTATAATTCAGATAAATCATGGTGTTGTGATCACGCTGTGCCAGCAGTTTTTCACCGATACCACCGAAATTCCGGTTGCTCCAGTCCAGATGGTTCATACACAGACCATGAGCAAACACGACGACACGACCGGTCAGCTCACCTTGCTGCACAGCACCATAATGGTCATACAGTGCCATTGGGAGTGCCATCGGATTCTGCTGTTCAAGCAGATAATCACCCAGTACCCCATTTAAAGCACCAATCAGAAAATGCATGGTGGGCGTTAAGGGCTTCTCGTGCAGATTAGGAAATTTTTCAATAATCTGACGCAGACCAGGAGCCAGAAAATAATTACCATAATTCTGGAGTGAGCTGTATCCGAACTGATAAATTTTGTCGACATAGGAAATTTTTTGAAACTTTAAGGATTTCTGTTTGCTCAGACCAAAAATACTGAGCAGCATTTCACGCTGAATGCTCTGAATCAGATCCTGTACAACACCGGTCAGACGTGTACTGACCAGCTGTGCCAGTCCTTCAAGTACGTCAGCCTGACTGGGTGGCGTCCTGTCCCATTTACAGTAAGTTTCATGCAGTGGTGTTAAACTTGGCATAGTTGTTTTCTGCCCCTATATTGTCTTTATACCTTGCTCTTTATTTTTCATCAGGATCGAGGTATAAATCTGTACGCTTTCATCTTATGTTGTTCATCCCGAACAGCTTTTAAAATACATGATGAATGCACCCATGCTTTAATTTTTTTGTCGGACAATTCTTAAGCTCATACAAATTAAAACACAAATGTGATATATGTCTCATTTTAAAATCTAAAACAGACTGGATAAATTTGCAATAAAAACAGATGAACGTCATTTATTTACATGGATTTAACAGTAGTCCATATTCCATCAAAGGGCAACAGCTGAAACATTATGCAGATGAGCGTGCTGATCTGGTGGTGCATCTGCCTGATCTGAATATGCCGCCACTGGACGCAGTGGAAAAAGTGGCGCAGCTGATTCAGGACATGGAGCAGGTGGCACTGATCGGAAGCAGTCTGGGAGGCTTTTATGCGACACAGCTGGTCGCAAAGTATGGTGTGCCTGCTGTACTCATCAATCCTGCCATGCGACCATGGCAGCTGTTCAGAACACTGTTTGCAGAAGCGCAGCTGCCTTATCAGGTGACTGCACAATGGTCACTGGATCATGCCCAGCTGGATCAGCTTGAACATATGGCAGTACCATCTGTTCAGTATGCAGACAGTCTGCTGGTGCTGTTGCAGCAGGGCGATGAAGTTTTGGATTATCGTGAAGCAGAACTGTATTATAGTGCAGGGCAGCATCAGTCACTGATCATGACAGAAATGCATGGTAACCATGCAATGGAAAATTTTGCAGATAAAATCCCGATGGCCTTACAGTTTTTATCGGATTGCATAAAATTAAGGAAACATTAAAACGTGTCTCAATATACGGCTCAATCACTTGAAGTATTATCTGGTCTGGACCCTGTGCGCCGTCGCCCGGGGATGTATACCGATACTTCACGACCGAACCACCTTGCGCAGGAGGTGATTGATAACTCTGTCGATGAGGCACTTGCAGGACACGCCAGTAAAATTACCGTCACGGTCTATAAAGACGGTTCATTATCCGTTGAAGATAATGGTCGTGGTATGCCGGTCGATATTCACCCTGAATATGGGCAGAGCGGGATTGAAATCATTCTGACCAAACTGCATGCGGGCGGTAAATTCAGTACGGATAACTATCAGTTCTCAGGTGGTTTGCATGGTGTGGGGATTTCCGTCGTCAATGCCTTGTCAGATCGCGTTGAAGTTGAAGTTCAGCGTCAGGGCAATCTGTATAAAATGGCATTTGAACATGGTGAAGCGGTTGCGCCACTGGAAGTACTGGAAGGTAAAGCACCGAAACGTGCCTCAGGAACGACCGTTCATTTCTGGCCAGAAGCTAAATATTTCGATTCTCCAAAATTTGCTTTAAAAGCCTTAAAACATAATTTAAAAGCCAAAGCAGTACTTGCTGCGGGTTTGCAGATTATTTATATCGATCAGATCAATGATGAAAAAATCGAATGGCAGTTTGAAAATGGTCTGGTTGACTATCTGATGGATGAACTGCAGGATCGGGACATTGTACCTGAGCCTGCTTTTGTTGCCACTGGTGAAGCAGAACGTGCCAGTGCTGAATTTGCGATCTGCTGGAATGTTGAAGGCGGTGAACAGATTCAGGAAAGTTACGTTAACCTGATCCCGACTGCGCAAGGTGGTACGCATGTGAATGGCTTGCGTTCAGGTGTCACTGATGCGATGCGCGAGTTCTGTGAGCTGCGTAACTTGTTGCCACGTAACATGAAATTGTCAGCGGAAGATGTCTGGGATGGTGTGAACTACATTCTGTCTTTAAAATTTCAGGAACCCCAGTTTTCAGGTCAGACCAAAGAGCGTCTTTCGAGTCGTGAAGCATCCAGTATCGTTTTAAATATTGCCAAAGACGCGTTTGCTTTATGGCTCAACCAGAACTCTGATGTGGCAATGCAACTTGCAGAAATGGTGATTGCCAAAGCGGGTCGTCGTTTAAAAGCTGCGAAAAAAGTTGAACGTAAGAAAATTGTTGCAGGTCCAACTTTACCTGGTAAATTGTCGGATTGCGTCGGGCATACCCTTGAAGAATCTGAACTGTTTATTGTGGAAGGTGACTCTGCGGGCGGTTCTGCAAAGCAGGCACGTGATAAAAATTTCCAGGCGATCATGCCGATTCGTGGGAAAATTTTAAATACCTGGGAAGTGTCTTCGGATGAAGTTTTAGCTTCTCAGGAAGTCCATAATATTGCGATTGCCATCGGTGTAGACCCAGGCAGTGATGATTTGTCTGAATTACGTTATGGCAAAATCTGTATCCTTGCCGATGCGGACTCGGATGGTTTGCATATCGCGACCTTGCTCTGTGCTTTATTCGTCAAGCATTTCCCGGCAATGGTGGATGCAGGGCATCTTTATGTGGCTATGCCGCCGCTGTTCCGTATTGATGATGCCAAAGACGTGCATTATGCATTGGATGAGCAAGAGTTAGAGGCTATCTTAAAGAAAGTTAAAACCAAAAATCCACAGATTACCCGATTTAAAGGTCTGGGTGAGATGAACGCAAGTCAGTTGCGTGAAACCACTTTGGATCCGAATACACGTCGTCTGGTGCAGCTGGATCTGGATGATACTCAGCTAACTGCGAATTTACTGGATAAACTACTGGCTAAGAAGCGTTCTGGTGACCGTAAAGACTGGCTGGAGCAGAAAGGTAATTTAGCTGATCTGGGTGTGTGATATTTAAATCTAGGTCTCATTTTCTTAAAAAGCTCGCATTTTGCGGGCTTTTTATTTTTAACTATTGAAAATTTAATCAGAATTTATTATTTTAATCATAAGGTCGCCTACCGTACTTACGCATGAGTAGAAAAGGGATTTCACAAAGTCAGTATGAAAAACTGCACATAACTTTAGTTTTCTTAAGTATCAATCCGTTTGGTTCTTAGTATTTAAACATGCGTTGCTAAAAGTCTAATGACACCAAAATCACAATGATTAGGATTGAAAGATGAGAAAATTATGTCTATTCAAGAATTTGCATATCAATTAGCGAAAAAAATCCAAACTAAACATGCTGTAAAAATTAGTCGTTCACATATTTACGAATTGATTGCATTGGATCAAGGCTACAAATCATATAATGCTTTTGTATCGCAGAATCTTTTAATTGAATGTGGATATGATGATTCAGAAATATATCATCAACATGAATTATTAGAGTTACTAACCTTAGAGATATTTAAAAATCCACCAGAATCAGATTATTCAAACTATCATGATGAAGATATTCATTGGGATGATTATGAAGCTCGTGAATTATTCGAGAAAATTAAAAATTTAATGCTAAAACTGAAAAGTTTGTTAAAAGCCAGTTATGAAGATGAGGGATATTTCAATTTAGCAAAAACTTTACAACATGAATTTTTATTTTTGAATTTATATACACTCAATTTCAGAGGACTCCGAGAATCATTAAGTTATTCAGATTTTGAAAATGGACATTTAGAAGATGAGTATGATGACTTTTATGTTGAAGATAGTATTGATTTTGAAGAGATTGGAGAAAAGTTAGAGAGTATTAAAGGCTATGCCGAAGAGCGTAATAATCTAGATGCTTATGCAGTGTTGGCGGGCTATTATCGTTATTTGGCAAATCGAATTGCTCCTTATGGACGTGATGGGTCTACCTTTGGAGCAAAGTGGGATAATGAAAAACAAAAATATATAAAATCTAAAGAGTCTTCAGAAAAGATTCAACAATATGATGAATATATAAAGCTAGCTGATCACTATCAGGAGTTTATCAAGTTTTTACCAGCCAATGTGGCAGAAATTAACTTCGATGTAGATCAGGAAACGATTTATAAACAATTTCTTTATCTTTGTAATCGTGGTGATTTAGATGCGATAGAAGACTTTTTATATCAACATATTTTTAAAAACTCAGGTGAAGCCTGGGTTTATATTTATTTAGCACAATTATTGGGTACAGATTTTACTCAAAACGACCTGAGGGCTTATAACGCTTATACTGGTGAAGCTTATGATGATTATGGACCTATGGAGGTTGCTGGTCGTAAAGCGATTCAATATGCTGTGAGATTAGATGATTTAAGTGAAGAAAAAGATCAACTTGCTCGAAACATTGCACAGGAATTATTTGAAAAAATTTAATGTTGTTATAAAACCTCGAAAGAGGTTTTATTCCTCTACTTTGTAATAAGTACCACCTGCATAAACATTGTGTCCAAAACCACAACCTGAAGCCCCATCATTCTGTTTCACTTCAATAAAATTGCCACGCTCAGGACTTATTTTAAAATTCAGATCAATTTTGCAGTCGTCGTATTTAAAAGTGGTCTGTTTTTTATTTACAGGCATGTGAGTGTCAAACTTGCCCATGTTGGGTCCATAAATCAGGCTGCGGATTCCCATATACAGCCCGGAATAAGCGATTTCATAGCGTCCATTACGCTTGTTGACCGTAATATGATCCCATTCGCCAAAGCCTGCGTAACTGACATATTCTCCTGATAAATCAGAAGCTGATTTTGCTTTAGGCAACTGCTTTAAATTGTACTGACTGGCTCTGGAAGTACTGTCTATTTCATACCAGGCTCGTGCCCAGCCAGGCTGGTTCATTCGGGCATAAGTCAGACCGACATTGTTACGGGCAACATCGAGCGCCTGATCTGAAAAACTCATGCCACTTTCATCTGAATTTGCTGTACAGAAATTTGACCATGCCAACTGAAATTTAAACTGTTCGAGTGCTTTTTTATACTGCTTCTGGTCGTACAGTTTTTTACCCAGTTTCGCCGCAGGTGCAATTTTCGAACAGTTCTGTTTAAGCTCCTGCTGGAAGGTGTTTTCTGCATGGCTGTGAGTCATCAACATTAAGCTGAGTATTGGAAATATTGTTTTTAAGGTGATTTTATTCATTTTCTGACTCAATTTGATAATAGATACCGGAAGAGTTTACACCGCCACCAAAGCCACAATCACTGTCATAACCTGTTTGTGTCACTTTGAGCTGATGCTGTTCAAACTGAATGGTGATGAAACATTCATGATCTGAAAACTCTGTATTTTTATAAACAGCAGTTTTTGAATTGAATGGCATTTCTGTATAAAACTCTCCCATATTAGGGGCACCCAAAACAGCAGTTTTAGGGTTAAAGGCATAGCCTTGAAAGCTAATATCATAGTGATTTTTATTTTGATCAACCGTAATCGTATTCCATCGACCATAACCTACATAGCCAATATATGTAGCATTGAGCTGTGAATTTCCCTCAGGAGGAGGTAAATTTTTTTATATTGTACTGGCTGATTTTAGACTCATCCGAGATTGAGAACCATGCGCGAGCCAGCATCGGTTTTCCCAGACTGGCATAAGTTAAACCTACATTGTTCTCAGCTGAAATAATGTCTTTTTCCGCAATTTTGATTCGAGTTTCTTCTTCAAAACTGCTGCACACTGAAGACCAGGTAACCTGATTTTCAAACTGCTGTAAGGCCAGGTTAAATTGCTTTTGATCAAAATATTGTTTTCCGTTTGTGGCATATTTTGAAATGCTGCGACATTCTTTATTGAGTATTTTATTTAAGTTTTTCTCAGAAAATTCATCATCTGCAATACAGTGTATAGGCAGGGCAAGGATGATTAAGAAAATTGTTTTTTTCATTTTTTTATTCTTAGTTTGCATAAATGTTTTTAAATCTACTCAAAATTTAACTGCATCAACACCAGATCTCGCCACTGACCAAATTTTTGACCGACCTGAGGCATATAACCTGTTTGCTTAAAACCCAGCTGTTCATGCAAATGAATCGAGCCAGTATTCTCATGATCAATCGCAGCGACCATGACATGAATGCCCTGTTGTTTGGCATGCCTGATCAGTTCAAGCATCAAGGCTTTGCCTAATCCCTGGCGTGCAAACTGTGGGTTAACATAGACCGCATGCTCAACTGTCTGATGGTAGCCATTAAAATTACGGAAACTGGAAAATTCTGCATATCCTGCGATCTGCTGTGAGGCGGACTCTACAGCAACAAACAGCGGAAAACTGTTTGTCTGCAGGTCATAAAACCACTGTTCATAATCCTGCAGTGATTTGGGCTGACTGTTCCATGTCGCCGTTCCTGTCATGATTTCAGTGTTGTAAATCTGCATAATCTGAGGCAGATCATCTTTTTGCGCAGCGCGGATCATAAAATTCATGAGTGTATGGACATGGAAAAGTGACATGCAATTGTAGCGCATTTACAGGAAACCAATCTGTATAAAACAGGCGGTAAGCTCAAGCAGCAGCGGGGCGGAGATGACAGAAATAAAAAAGCAGAACCGAAGTTCTGCCTGATCTGATGGATTCAGTGATCTATCAGAAATGGTATTTAACCAAAGCGCTGACGTTGTTTTCGTCTTTGCCTTTAACACCGAATTTGTTGTTCCATACGGAATGTTCAATACCGAGGTACAGACGTGTATCTGGAGAGATATGTTTACCTGCGTTCCATTTCCACTGTGTCGTCCAGTTCAGTTCGCTTGCATGCGCAACGTCATCTTTTTCAGCAGTTGACCAGTCCAGGAAACCATCAACAAGGAAGTCTTCAGAACCCAGTTTGAATGGCACACCATAAGTGATGGTCATCTGGTAGTCATCTTTCTGAATGTCATTGTTGGCACGGTAGAAATTGACACTTGCATACTGAGTGTATGGAATGTTCAGATCAAAGCCCACACCATAGAGGAAGTTGTCAAAATCGTTGCCGAAGTTGTCCTGGTTGCCTTCCCATGTAGTTGCGATCAGAACATCTTTAACAGGACCCGCTGTCAGTTTTTTACCAGTAATTTCGCCCAGGCTTAAACGAGGTGCAAGTTCAAAATAAGTGACATTGTTGTCATCTGAACCATGCATGCGATCCATAAAGAAGAATACATCTGCATATTTTACTTTAGCAGCATATTCAACAGTCAGTGTGGTCTGCTTTTCATCTACAACTTCATAGTTTTCACCATAAAGACCTGTCAGGCTGAAATCCTGCCAGACTGGAGCAGCCTGAGTGAATGCAGCAGTGGATGCAACTGTCAGAGCAACAGCAATTTGTGTAAGTTTCATTAAAAATCTCTCCCCCGAGAAAGCGTAGTAGAGGATACAGATAATCAGGCAAAAATAAAGCCAAAATTGACCGATGACATGAATCTTCACCAGTGAAAGACAGTCACAGCGAGTGGAAAAAAGAGGGGCAGGGTCGAAATTTTAAGAAAAAAATGAATAAAAACAGTTTTTTTGAGGGCACAAACAGACTGATATTTTCACACTTCTGACTGCTTGTAAATGTGTTGGGTTAAAACACGTAACTTTAGTATGACTTTATTAAAAAAAGATGAAATAGGGCTTGCATATTTTCATTTTAAGCACGATATTCGAAGTATAAGAACACGGTTCTGCAGACTGTTAAAGGTGTTCATCATTCAATATGGAGGGGAGCGTTTCAAACCCGTATGAAGATGTTACAGTGCTGAAAAATCAGCAGGTTATATGCGTGCCAAGATAAAGTTTTGCACTTAAGAAGATTCTGATACACAGAGGACGAGATTATATGAACATTGAAATCCGTACTGATAAAAACATTCAAAACAGCGACCGTTTAATTAGTTATGTACGTGCAGAACTAAACCAGGAATTCCAGCGTCACAGCGAACGGATCACCCATTTTTCAGTGCATTTCAGCGATGAAAATGGTGACAAAGGTGGCGATGATGATATCAAGTGTATGATCGAAGCCCGTCCGGCAGGACTGAAGCCAGTTGTGGTGACCCATCGGGCACATAATGTGGACACCGCTGTTCATGGTGCGATTGATCGTTTAAAACGCAGTCTTGAGCATACATTTGAGAAAAAAGAGAATCCACGTGGTGGGCAGCTTGAGTTTGCTGATGCAGATGCAGACATTGCAGATGTCGATGATTGATTTTCAGGTCTGACCTGAAACTGAAAAAAGCCCTGAGGGGCTTTTTTTTATTGACATAAAAAATCAGGTTGTCGCATATTTACACAGAACAAAGTCCATATTACTGGGCATAATAGACAAAAATATACAGAAGAGATTCCTCTCCATGCTAACAGCACAGCAACAGGTTCTGGTTCAGGCCATTGAAGAACTGAACGTCGCTCTTGTACAGCGCCTTCTTGCAGAAGGTCTTGACCCTGATTTTATTGATCCTGAAAAAGGACCTGCAATCTCTGTCTGGTCAGACGGTCTGTTCCAGTGGTGGGAGCAGGTCTGTGAAGCCTATGAAACAGGTGAGCCGCTTTCTGAAGATCAGAAACAGCAGTTACTGGCAGCACACATGGATATTCTGGAAGCACTTATTCAGGCAAAAGTGAACCTTCATCTGTGGGATACAGAGGAAGTTTATGGACCCCTCTGGGATGCAGCAAGCTCAGCATGTGTACCTGCGGTTAAACGTTTATTGGAGGCTCAGGTTGAGCCGAACAGTAAAGATGATGAAGGTCTGACCATTCTGTCGTCCATCAGTGATCTGTTTTTTGACTGTGAGTTTGACGAAATTAACTGGGCAGAATCATTGCCTGAAGAAAAGCAGACACTGGAACTGTTACGCAGTCATGGTGCAAAAATGACCAAAGAATTAACATAAATCAACGGGATATATTATGTCAGTTTTTAAATTTACTGGTGTGGTGATTGCCGCCGGTTTCAGCCTGAACGCTGTTGCAGCAGAATTTTCTTTTGACCGCCCTGGCGCAGGTATGGGAACAGGGATTACACCTGTAGGACAGCTTGCCTGGGAGCAGAGTATTCCCGCTGCCAGCTATAATGAAACTGTGACAGATGGTGAAAAGCAAAAAACAGTCACCCTCAATGGCGACATGCTGTTCCGTACCGGTCTGGCGAAAGACTTGGAGCTTCAGCTGGGCTGGCAGGGTCCGGGCTGGATCAAGACCAAAAGAGTAGGCAAGTCTGTAGAAGAAGATGGTCTGGGGGATGTCAGCATCGGGATCAAAAAAGCCATTGATCTTAAAGATGACAAACTCAGTATGGCTGTGCTGGCAGAAGCAATCATTGCAACAGGAAATGATGGTTTCACCAATGAAGATGATATTTACAGTCTGACTTCAGCGGTTTCCTATGATTACAGTGATCTGGTGACCACCTCGATTACAATGCGTTATGAAGCGCAGAACAGCGACTGGGCTGTTACGGCTGTACCAACCATTGAATATGCCATTACCGATAAACTATCCGGCTTTTCTGAGTTTGTATACCGTAAAGCTGAAAGCCAGGATTATGAATATGCTTTAGGTTCAGGGGTTGTTTATGCACTGAATGAGCGTACCCAGCTGGATGCCAGTATCGGTGTTGGTTTAAATAGTAATGATCGTGACTATCAGGCAGGCTTAGGTTTCTCATATCTGTTCTGATTCTGACCAATACAGGATTGGTACATCAAAGAGCAGTCTAAACTGCTCTTTTTTTATATCTGAGCACTGTAAATTCTATGCAAATAAAACTGATGTAAATGCAAGGGCAGGAGCACCTGTTCAATATTGCTGAAGTCTGACATTCGGATTAATGTATAAGCAGGAATCATCACTCAGGATTATTAAGATGATGCAGTTATATACAGGCAATAAAAATTACTCCAGCTGGTCTATGCGTGCATGGCTGATTCTGAAGCATTTCGAACTTCCATTTCAGGATCACTTCGTTGCTTTTGATGATTTCAGTGCAGATGGGCAGTTTAAACAGCAGCTGTCAAAGCTGAGTCCAGCAGGAAAAGTTCCCGTTTTACTGCATGATCAGCTGGCTGTCTGGGATACGCTTGCGATTGCAGAATATCTGGCAGAGCAGTTTCCACAAAAGCACTTATGGCCGCAGGATCGGTTACAAAGAGCCAGAGCCCGAACAGTGACCGCTGAAATGCACAGTGGTTTTATGCAGCTCAGAAGTCTGTGTCCGATGAATATTGAAGCTGATTTATCCGCTGTAGGTCAGCAGCTGTGGCAGCAGCATGTGGGTCTGCGACAGGATGTACAGCGTGTGGAACAGATCTGGTCAGAAGCGGATGGTTTTCTGTTTGGAGACTTCAGTATTGCTGATGCATTTTATGCACCTGTGGTGATGCGTCTGATGAGCTACCAACTGCCTGTGACTGAGTTGAGTCAGCAATACATGCAGAAAATACAGCATCTGCCTGTGGTCAGACAGTGGATGGATGCTGCAAAACGTGAACATTTGTTTGTAGAGGCAGATGAGCCTTACCGTACATCCGGCTGATAACTTCAGGAATGAATGTTTCTGGATCAGCAGTATTCAGATCGTATCCAGAAAAGCACTGTGGAAATATGAACAGACCTGATTACGCCCCTGAGCTTTTGCTTCATACAGTGCCTTATCTGCAAGATTCAGCAGTTTCATGGGTTTGATACCGGGTGCAGAAGCAGCAATACCGAAACTGGCTGTGATATGAATTGCTTCTTCATCATCACTGAACAGTACAATCTGTTCAATCGCCTGACGGCAGCGTTCTGCAATACGCTGAGCTTGCTGTTCAGAAGAATGATGCAGAATCAGAATGAATTCTTCACCACCAA
The DNA here is from genome assembly GCF_002165295.2 of Acinetobacter sp. WCHAc010052. Classification (NCBI taxonomy): domain Bacteria; kingdom Pseudomonadati; phylum Pseudomonadota; class Gammaproteobacteria; order Moraxellales; family Moraxellaceae; genus Acinetobacter; species Acinetobacter sp. WCHAc010052. The sequence continues at coordinate 139,717 of NZ_CP032143.1, forward strand.
AACGCCCGACAACATCACTTTCTCTGACATGTTTTGATAGTTCATCACTGACCAGAATCAGTGCTTCATCGCCTTTATGATGTCCAAAACGGTCGTTGATCAGCTTGAAATGATCCAGGTCGACCAGTACCACAGCATATACTGCGCTTTCCTTTTCATTGAGTACATCCAGCTGTTCCAGACATTCATTGATGCTTCGGCGGTTGCGTGTATTGGTCAGTGGGTCAACCTGACTCAAATGCTGAATCAGCTGCTCTCTGTGACGCCACTGGCTCAGAAGCGATTCGAACAGAAACAGACAGGTGCACAGAATTGGAATAATAAAAAACAGCATGGAAAGAATCCAGAAGCCGTTTGTGTAGCTGTAACCGCTCAGATGAAAAATGGGCGCATAAGTCATCACTCCCATATAGCTGAGATAGCCACAGCCTGCCAGAAAAATGGTTGCAGGAATAAAAGCACAGTAGACAAGCACTCTGGGGAGCAGCACCAGTCCAACTGTGACCAGACTGACATAGGAAATCATGGTCGCAGGACTGAGCACACCGATCAGATAACCGTCACGGCAGATGGATGCAACAAAAATACCGACCGAAATGTAAGGAAACCACTGCTGAACCCATTTTTTTTCAGCCCATAAACGGCAGGGAATGATCATCAGGGTAAAAAGAATCAGAAAGACAATATTGAGCTGAATCTGTTTTTTAATCAGCGCCAGGTCAACCCATTGCCATAACTCAGGATTCAGAATAATAGTGCCTTTCCAGATGACCCAGGTCAGGTGTACGCCTGCCGCAAGAATCAGCATCAGAATGCATTTATTCAGCGTGCCCCAGTTCATGACCGGACCACTTTCGAACAGACTCTCCACCATTTTTGTTTTTAATGAGGAGCTTTTAACCGATGAAAACAGTGCTTTCATTGTACCGACTGTACCCCTTATTCATCCTGAATTTTCTAATGTAAGTATGTTGCTTATATTAATTTTTTAATGTTGCTCAATAACATAGCATACTCTGCTGAATTTTGAACAGCAACAGTGCAGGATGGGGGAAAGTTGAAAAAACTGATTGTTTCAAAAATAGAATATTGTGTCTTGAATTGAGGGATTATCGCAATACTGCAATTTATATAGAATGCCATTATTGATAAAGCATTTTGGAAATAACATGAAAGTTCTACATATTGATTCGAGTATTCTGGGCGATGCATCTGTTTCACGTCAACTGAGTCAGGCGATTGTCAAACAGCTCCAGGCGGGTAACAGCACTGCTGAGGTGCAGTATCTTGATCTGGCACAGCAGGAAATTCCTCATCTGACTGCAGAAATTCTGATGGGACAGAATGCTGAGCAGTCAGCGCTGGGTGAAAAACTGATTCAGCAGTACCTGGATGCAGATGTGGTTGTAGTGGGTGCAGCCATGTATAACTTCGGTCTGTCATCTGCACTGAAAGCATGGATTGACCGTATTGCAGTTGCAGGCAAAACATTCAAATATACTGAAAATGGTGCTGTGGGTCTGGCGGGTGATAAAAAAGTGTATATCGCCAGCAGTCGTGGCGGTGTGTATGGCGACAACAGTCCGGCTGACTTTCAGGAAGGTCTGTTGAAAACTGTATTTGGTTTTACCGGTGTGACCGATATTCAGGTGGTTCGTGCTGAAGGAGTCAACATGGGTGATGAACTGAAAAGCAAAGCACTTTCAGATGCACTGGCACAGGTTCAGACTATCTGATACCCGTCTGTATACATAAAAAAGGTCAGCGTTTGCTGACCTTTTTTATGCGTTATGTTTCAGTCCGCATCACACTGATGTGCAAATTCGGCAATATCTGCCAGCGCACGTTCAGCCTCATCAAACCAGTGATGGAACATCTGAAAGTTATGCCACATGCCCGTGTAAAGCTTATAACTGACCTGTACACCCGCTTCGACCGCTTTCTTCTTAAAACGCTCGGCGTCATCCAGTAAAATTTCTTTAGAACCGATCTGCACCAGTGTCGGTGGAAGACCTTTGAAGTCATCAAATAAAGGCGAGACTTTAGGATCAGCTTTATCCATGCCGGCTGGAACATAGTAGGCAATACCTGCTTCCAGGGCTTCAGGTGAAAGCAGGGCATCATGTTTACGGTTATTACGGATGGAGTTTCCAGTCAGAGTCAGATCCAGAAAGGGAGACAGCAGCATCAGACCACTGACCTGTGGCATCTGTTCATCGCGGATTTTCAGGGTCAGTGCAAGTGCGAGGTTGGCACCACATGAATCTCCGGAAAGAATAATATCTTTTGACTGAATCCCCTGATCAATTAAAGTGCAGTAAACATCAAATAATGCATCGACTGCTTCCGGATAAGGATGTTCAGGTGAAAGAGGGTAGTCCACATGAATGACCTGCATTTGTGTACGCGCAGCAAGATCGCTCAGAAATGCCCGATGAGTATTTAATGAACCCAGGAAAAAAGCACCGCCATGAATATGCAGAATCAGCTGAGTTGATTCTTTCTGCGGTTTCAGCTCTTCTGCACGGATGCCGGAAAGTCGAAGGGCACGTACCTGAATATCTCTGTTCTGCGGGAAAATCCGACACATCTGTTCAAGTGCAAATCTGAGACTTCCGACAGGCAGAGTGAACTGACTGGGGGTACGGATGGCGGTCTTTAAAATACTTTCTGTAATAATTTGTTTCCACATGGGTGCGATCTTCATGTTTTTTCCATCTTGTTCTTTGTTTTATAGAATACGAGCATATTTACCAACACAACTTACAAGGTTACACTAAATGGTCACATTCAAAAATTGCAAAATTGTTGTGACTTTTTAATACTTAAAGTCGTCTACAACAGACCAGGGAAACAAACAAAAATGAAAAAAATTGCACTTGCATTAGGATTGCTCGGATTGACAGCTTTAGCTAATGCAGCAGACCCGCTGAATGGCACGGTCTGGAAAACGATTGACGATAAAACCAAGCAACCGAAAGCGGTTGTGAAGTTCACTGAACAGAAAAACGGTACGCTGACGGCCAGCATCCAGAACATTCTGACACCAGGTGAAGAAAACGCCTGTACCAAGTGTGAAGGACCTTATAACAATAAATCACTGAAAGGTTTAACGATTATTCATGGTCTGAAAAATACAGGCGGAACCAGTTATGGCAATGGTTCAATTCTTGATCCTCAGTCTGGTAAAACTTATAAGCTGAAAGGTGAACTTGCTTCTGGCGGTAAGAAACTTGAGCTGAGAGGTTATATCGGTGTTGCTGCTTTAGGTCGTAACCAGACCTGGATTCGTGCAAACTGATTGAGACAGACGCAGTCCATTAAAAAAAGCCCGAACAGATTCGGGCTTTTTTTGTTCAGCACACCAGCCATACTGATGTGCTGAAAACCATAAAAAAATTATGCGGATAATTTGCGGTAAGCAGCTTCGTCAAAGCCAACCAGCAGTCCCTGTTCAGTTTCAAGTACCGGTCGTTTAATCATGCTGCTGTGAGTCATCAGTGTTTCAATCAGTGCTGCTTCACTGGACAGTGCATGCTGCTGTTCCTGTTCGGTCAGTTTTTTCCATGTCGTTCCTTTTTTATTCAGAATAACATCCTGTCCGGCTTGCTCAAGCCACTTCTGCACGGATTCGGCATCTATACCCTGTTTTTTATAATCATGGAATTCGTAAGGCAGATTCAGTTCATTCAGCAGATCAAAGGCTTTTTTCATGGAGCTGCAGTTTTTAATGCCATAAATTTTCAGCATACATTTTCCTGTTTTCAGTATGGGCGCATGTCAGGGTAGCGTTTTTTGCTGAAAAGTACCATTCCGCATGACTGAAAATATTAATCTGAAAAAGTGTGAGGAATGTCATGAAAATGAAACCTGTCATGGTCAGAATGAAGGCTATAAAGAATGCTTCATAATTCAAATAACAGAATAATAAAAATTCAAGGGTAGCAGAAAAGAGAAAACCCGCATTTAATCATCCTGATCATGCGGGTCTCATTTCAACGTCCAATGTCACATCCTTGAGATTCACTGCAGGCAGTGTATCTTTTCATCCTACGGCTTCCAATCCTTTTGCTGTCATCCTGACAACCATCCCTGTGCCGTGCGACTATAATGCTCGTAATTGGACTGTAAAATAAGTGGCAAACGCGACAGCTTATGTAAGAGAAAACACATTATTCAGTAAACGCGTGTTCACTGAATAGTGTTCTGCGGTTCAGATTTTATAGTCAATAATGACCGGTGCATGGTCGCTGAACCAGCTGTCTTTATAGACCCAGGCATTGAGCGTGCGCTCTTTCCAGTCAGGTGAGCATGCCTGGTAGTCAATCCGCCAACCGACATTTTTGGCACGAGCCTGCCCCCGGTTGGACCACCACGAATACAGTTCAGCTTCTTTACGCACTTCCCTGAATGTATCGACATAGCCCAGTTCATCATAAATATGATCCAGCCACGCACGTTCATGTGGCAGACAGCCTGAAGATTTCTGATTGCCAGACCAGTTTTTGATATCTATACGCTTGTGAACAATATTGTAATCGCCGCAGACAATGATGGATTTATTTTCATCACGCCATTGTTTTAAAATTTTTGTATATTCTTCAAGAAAATGATCTTTACGTGCCTGTGCTTCATCACCGGATGATCCGGACGGCAGATAAAGTGAGCAGATGTGAGCGGTCTGACCCAGTCCCAGGTCAAATTCAGCACTGATGAAACGCCCCTGAGAATCTGCCAGCTCGAAGCCAAGTCCATCCGTGACTGAAACAAAAGGCAGTCGGCTGTAAATCGCGGTACCTGCATAACCTGGACGTTCCGCGGGAAACAGGTGGGTATACCATCCTTCAGGTTTGAATTTGTCAGTCCACTGAGCGTGTGTGATCCGGCTTTCCTGAATACAGATAACATCTGCTTCAGACTGTTCCATCCACTCAAGCAAACCTTTTGTGACAGATGATCGTAATCCGTTGACGTTAATTGACACGACTCTTAGAATTTTTTGATCACCTGGGTAGCTACTCTTTGGTATCATGCGCAGTCATAACCTCAATGTATGAATTCTGGAGCACCTCATGTCAACGCAAGCTCAATTTGATCCACAAGCTTTTATCGAACTCGCATTATCACGCGGTGTGCTTAAATTTGGTGAGTTTACTTTAAAATCGGGACGTGTGAGTCCTTATTTTTTTAATGCCGGTCTGTTGAATGATGGTGAAGCTTTGTCATTACTGGCTTCAGGCTATGCGGATAAGTTGACTCAGTGTAAAAATGTGGAAGTGATTTTTGGACCTGCCTACAAGGGTATCCCTTTTGTTGCAGCAACCGCTGTTGCACTTTCACAGAATCATGGTGTCAGTGTACCGTGGGGTTTTAACCGTAAGGAAGCAAAAGATCATGGCGAAGGCGGTGTGCTGGTTGGTGCTTCGGTTCATGGTCAGAAAGTCTGGATTATTGATGATGTTATCACTGCGGGAACAGCAATCCGTGAAGTGGTCACTGTACTGAAAAATGCAGGTGCAACCATTGCGGGTGTACTCGTTGCGCTGGATCGTCAGGAAAAAGGTCAGGGTGAACTGTCTGCAATTCAGGAAGTTCAGAAAGAACTGGAAATCCCAGTACATGCGCTGATTACCATGAAAGACCTGATGAATTATCTGGACGCAAAAGGTGAGAAGGATGCATTGGCGAAAATGGAAGCTTACCGCGTGAAATACGGTATTTAAACCCGTCCGTGAATATAAAAAGCAGTGTGGCTTTTTATATTCACGGTCAGCTGGATGGGGAAGTGCATTATCATGCTTTTTCTTGTGTTGTTGGTCTTTTGTGCGGTGGCAGGTTTTTTAACCCTGCAGCATCTTGATCGGAAACGGTGGCACAGATATCAGATTGAACGGGATATTTTTTTCCGTCTGAATCCGTTTGTGCTTCAAAATGATCCAGAGTGCAAAATGATGATTACTCTGAATAAAGCAACACAAAAGAAACTGCTGGGTGTGCTGATGTTGAAACAGCCAGGTCAGTCTGTGAACCGAACAGTTCAGATTCAGCGTGAGCCTGAGCAGAAAAATCAGCAGTTTATTGTGGCAGTGTATTTTCAGGATTTTAAAATAGGCGAACTTGAGCCGAAATACACCACCAGATTATGTCATAGCCTGGAAAAAACGGATTTTTATATTGGTCGTCCAGTGGAAATATCTGCAGAAATCAGCATTACTGAGGGCTTTTCCGGAGATGCCGGATGTCAGGTTCGACTGGGGTTGCCGAGAGATCCGGGTAGCATTGATCAGTTGATTATGGAACGGCAGAAAGTACAAAGCTGATTTTTAGATCGGGATAATGATCAGACAGATCATCATGATGCAAAAAACTGAACATAAAAATAATAGAACTGAGAGCAGGTTTTTTAACAAAACAGTGTCAAAAACATTTTATTAATGAAGAATAAAATCTTTAATCAGCATATTGATTTACCCCATGAGCGTTCAGCAGTTTTTCCTACAGACAGAATTATTTCAATTCATACTGTAAAACAATAAACAGATTCACTCACAGCTTTAAAATATAAATCTGAAATTTCGAACAGTTCTATACCGAAATTGAGAAAAAGAACCGACGAATCTCCGCTATACTCATTCAGAACGAAACTGAAAAAGAGCAGTGACTATGCGCGTACTTGTGGTGATGGATCCAATTGAAAATGTGAATCTTAAGAAAGATTCAACCATGGCAATGCTGTGGGCTGCATCACGCCGTGGGCATGAGCTTGGCTATGCACTGCAGCAGGATCTTTACATTGATCAGGGTAAGGCATACGGGCTGATCTCATCGCTGCAGGTTTTTGAAGATTACAACCATTATTACGAACTGGGTGAAAAGAAAAAAGAATCCATCGCGGCTTATGATGTTGTACTGATGCGTAAAGACCCGCCTTTTGATATGAATTTTGTCTATACGACCTATATTCTGGAGCAGGCAGAGCGTGAAGGTGCGTGGATTATCAATAAACCACAGAGTCTGCGTGACTGTAATGAAAAGTTGTTTGCAACACAGTTCCCACAGCTTCAGGTTCCAACCCTGGTGACATCACAGCAGAGCCTGATCCGTGAATTTATCCAGCAGCATGGTGATGTGATTGTTAAACCACTGGATGGAATGGGTGGAATGGGGATTTTCCGTCTTTCTGCCACAGGTGCAAATATTGGTTCCACCATTGAAATGCTGACCTCCATGGGCAGTGTTCCGATTATGGCACAGCGTTATATTCCGGAAATTGTGGATGGTGATAAGCGTATCCTGGTGATCAATGGTGAACCGGTTGCTTACTGTCTGGCGCGTATTCCTCAGAATGGTGAAGTACGTGGAAATCTGGCAGCAGGCGGTCTGGGTGAGGCACGTCCACTGACTGAAAATGACAAAGCCATTGCAGCTGAAGTGGGACCATTTTTAAGAGAAAAAGGTCTGATTTTTGTTGGGCTTGATGTGATTGGAAATTATGTCACAGAAATTAATGTCACCAGTCCGACCTGTATCCGTGAAATTGATACCCAGTTTGGAACTTCCATTGCAGATGATCTGTTTGATGTGCTGGAAGCCGGTTTAAAAGCCTGAACAGAAATGAAGAATCATGAGGAGCTTTTACAGTGCATTCTCATGATTTAAGTTTTTATGATTCTGATGGTTAAATTCACTGTCAGAATCACAGAATTGGTACAGATTTTCAGGGTTCTGTATGAATTAATAATAAAACTGGTTTAAACTGAGAAAGATGAGGGAAAAAACAATTAAACACCGGGCGAAATACAGTAATTAAACTTTAATGCCTTGTCGTTTGTGATTACAATTGTCAACTTATATATGAATTTTTATTGCCAGATCTGAATTGAAGAATTAGACCGTGACCAACCCACAGCAAACTAAGCCAAGACATGTCATGATGATGGCCGCAGGTACAGGCGGACATGTATTTCCTGCACTCGCTGTTGCCAAAGAACTGCAACAGCAGGGTTCAGAAGTTTCCTGGCTGGCGACTCCAGCAGGAATGGAAAACCGTCTTCTGAAAAATCATGATATTCCTGTGTATCAGATTGATATTCAGGGTGTGCGTGGTAATGGTGTACTCAGAAAACTGGCAGCACCATTTAAAATATTAAAAGCAACACTCAGCGCAATGCGCTATATGAAGCAGCTGAACGTGGATGCAGTTGCTGGATTCGGTGGTTATGTTGCAGGGCCTGGTGGTCTTGCAGCCCGAATCCTGGGGATTCCTGTGATTATTCATGAACAGAATGCAATCGCCGGTTTTACCAATACACAGTTGTCCAGAGTGGCAAAGACCGTCTGTCAGGCATTTCCAGGTGCTTTTCCTGATGGACCAAAAATTAATACGACGGGAAATCCTGTCCGTAAGGAAATTACTGAAATCCTGAATCCGTCATGGCGTTATCAGGAACGTGAAAAATCAGGTCAGCCACTTAAAGTGCTGATAGTGGGTGGCTCACTTGGGGCACAGGCACTGAATGAGCGTGTACCTGCTGCATTGAAACAGCTCCAGGTTCCTGTTTCAGTGTTTCATCAGTGCGGTCAGAATCAGGCAGAAACGACACTGGCGCGTTATGCAGATGCACCAGTGTCACTGAGTGTGGAAGTTCAGCCTTTTATTGATGATATGGCAAAAGCCTACAGTGAAGCGGATCTGATTATCTGTCGCGCCGGTGCTTTAACTGTGACAGAAATTGCGACAGCAGGTGTCGCTGCCATCTTTGTACCGTTACCGAGTGCTGTGGATGATCACCAGACGGCCAATGCAAAATTTCTGGCTGACACGGGTGCTGCAAAAATATCTCCGCAGGCAGATCTGACTTCAGAAAGTCTGGCTGCACTGCTGACTCCTCTTATGAACCGCCAGCTTTTATCTGAAATGGCAGCAAAGGCGCGTCAGAAAGCGCAGCCTGATGCAACCCTGCAAGTGGTTCGTTTAATTCAAGAATTGTAATCCGAGTAAATTATGTCCCCGACTATTCCTGCTGAACAAGCAAAAAAATTAATTAAAATTCCTGAAATGCGCCGAATCAAACACATTCATTTTGTGGGGATTGGTGGGGCAGGTATGTGCGGTATTGCTGAAGTACTGAAAAACCAGGGGTACAAGGTTTCGGGTTCAGATATCAAAGCATCAAAAACCACGGCTCAGCTTGAAGAAAATGATATCCGTGTACACATTGGTCATACCGCTGACAATATTAAAGGGGCAAATGTACTGGTTGTTTCCACAGCGATTGATCCTGAAAACCCAGAAATAAAAGCGGCGATTGAAAACCGTATTCCAGTGGTGCGCCGTGCAGAAATGCTGGGTGAACTGATGCGTTACCGTCATGGTATTGCAGTTGCCGGGACACACGGGAAAACCACGACGACCAGTCTTGTGACCTGTATGCTGGCAGAAGAAAACCTTGATCCGACCTATGTGATTGGTGGTCTGCTGAACCGTACCGGTGTCAATGCTGCACTGGGTGCGAGCCGTTATATTGTTGCTGAGGCAGATGAGTCAGATGCATCATTCCTGCACCTTGAGCCAATGGCAGCAATCGTGACCAATATTGATGCAGATCATATGGATACTTATGGTGGCAGCTTTGATGTGCTGAAAGACACATTTGTCAAATTTCTGCAAAAAATGCCGTTTTACGGTCTGGCTGTTGTCTGTGGTGATGATGCCAATATCCGTGAAATCATGCCACGTATCGGACGTCCGTTACTGACTTATGGTTTTAATGAAGACAATGACATCCGTGCGGTTGATGTTGAACAGACCGGTATGCAATCACACTTTACGGTATTGCGTAAAGGACGTGAGCCATTACGTCTGACCATTAACCTGCCAGGTCTGCACAATATTTTAAATGCACTGGCTGCAATTGGTGTTGCGACAGATGAAGGTGTTTCTGACGCTGCCATTGCCCGTGCGCTTGAAAGTTTCAGTGGTGTGGGACGTCGTTTCCAGGTTCAGGGTGAGTTTGAACTGGACGGTGGCAATGTCAAACTGGTGGATGATTACGGTCATCACCCTAAAGAGGTGGAAGCAACCATTAAGGCTGCCCGCGCAAGCCATCCAGACCGTCGTCTGGTCATGATGTTCCAGCCGCACCGTTTCAGTCGTACCCGTGACTGTTTTGATGATTTTGTGGATGTATTGTCACAGGTTGATCAGTTGCTGTTGCTTGAGGTATATCCTGCGGGTGAAAAGCCGATTGTGGGAGCTGACAGTCGTGCTTTGGCAAGAAGCATCCGTTTACGGGGTGAGGTTGAGCCAATTTTACTCGATCCGGTTGAAGGTAACATTCAGAGTGTCATGAAAAAAGTGTTGCAGGCAAACGATCTGCTGTTGACACAGGGTGCAGGTAATGTGGGTGCAATTTCAGTGGAACTTACTCAGCATAACCTCTATTTAAAATAATTGAGCTGAGCTTGGATTTAACCCGTTTTTAAAGATTTAAGGATAAAAAATGTCAAATGCTTCAAAATTCGGCAAAGTTGCAGTGCTGTTGGGTGGTAAGTCGGCTGAACGTGAAGTTTCACTGGCAAGTGGTCAGGCAGTGCTTGAGGCACTGCTGCGTTCTGGCGTAAATGCAGAAGGTTTTGATCCTCAGGAACGCAGTATTACTGAACTGGTCAATTTTGACCGTGCTTTTATTGTACTGCATGGTCGTGGTGGTGAAGACGGTCAGATTCAGGGTGCGCTTGAGTGGCTGAATCTGCCATATACCGGCACTGGTGTTCAGGGTTCTGCTATTGGCATGGATAAAGTCAAAACCAAACAGATCTGGCAGGGTTCTGAGCTTCCAACAGCACCATATCGCATTGTTGGCAAAGACACAGACCTGAATGAAGTGGTCAGTGTACTTGGTTTGCCATTGATTATTAAACCTGTGCATGAAGGTTCAAGCGTGGGTATGAGCAAGGTAGAAAAAGCAGAAGACCTTGCTGCAGCAATTGAAAAAGCAACGAAACATGATGCCGTTGTTATGGCTGAAAAATGGATTACAGGTCGTGAATATACGATTTCATTCCTGAACGGTCAGCCATTGCCTGTGATTCGTCTTCAGCCACCGGCTGACGTTGCATTTTACGATTATGAAGCAAAATATAACCGTGATGATGTTCAGTACGGTATTCCATGTGGTCTGGAAAAAGCTGAAGAAGAGCAGCTTCAGGCATTGTGCCAGCGTGCATTTAATGCAGTGGGTGCAAGTGGCTGGGGACGTATTGATGCCATGCGTGATGAACAGGGCAATTTCTGGTTGCTGGAAGTAAATACAGTTCCAGGTATGACCAGTCATTCTCTGGTGCCGAAAGCGGCTCAGGCGGTTGGATACAGCTTCGATGAGCTTTGTGTTGCGATTCTTGAGCAGACCTTAGCGGAAAAAGTTCACTGATTTATGGCTCAGCTTCCTGCATCCATGCGCCGAAAAAAGGCAGCAATCACCTCCATTCATGACAAGCCTCCGACACGTGGAGAAAAGCTTGCCAATGCAGGTGGGTGGTTATTGATGCTGATTGCATTCGTTGTACTTGCATTGGGTGTGTATGCTCTGTATCAGGTCATGACGGATGCCCGGGTTGCAGAACTGAATGTTGTGGGAAGCCGTTCGGATGAGGAAGCGCAGCAGGTGATCAAACTTGTATCGCCTGCGGTACAGCATAATTACTTCACCTCTGATCTTGAGCAGATCCGTGATAAAACGCTTGAGATTTCATGGGTGGATCGGGTTGTGGTTTCCAGGGCTTGGCCAAATGCCATTAAAGTCAGGGTTATGCCGAAGCATGCCATTGCCCGCTGGGGTACAGGACGGCTGTTAAGTGACAGTGGTGATGTATTTTCAGAAGTAAAACCTAAAAATTATCAGAATTTACCGTTACTGCATGGTCCTGTGCATCAGTCAAAAATGATGATGCGCCGTTATCATGAAATTAATCAGTTATTTCAACCAGTGAATATTCGTCTAAAAGAATTATATCTAACAGACCGAATGACCTGGTTTATGCAGTTTGACTCTGGTTTGCGTGTTATCGTGGATCAGGATCAGACGATGAGTAAATTGCAGCGCATGAGCCATCTTGCGCAAAGCGATTTAAAACCGGTGTGGCCTCTGATTTCCTCAATAGACCTGCGGTACCGCAACGGTCTGGCAATACAGTGGAAAAATGGGCTGCCACCAAAAATTGTCAATGGTCACTTTGTTGTAACGATTAGTGACACAGGCATTGCGGATGGAAGAACGGCAAAGCCATAATACCTGGCTTTATAACATAGGCGTTAAGCCATAAATTAAACAGAAATGTAATGGTAGTGAATAATGAATGAAGCTGTTCCCTCAGTTGTTGCGATTGACATTGGGACACACAAAGTTTCAGTTTTGATTGGCAAGGTACACGCTCCGGACAACATCCAGGTGATCGGGATGGCGACTGCGCGTAACCGGGGCATGAGTAAAGGAAAAATTGTCAGTCTTGATAAAGTCATTACAGCTATAAAAAATGCCGTGCAGGAAGCGGAAGATATGGCTGAATGTCGTGTGCATTCTGCCTGGGTATCCATTCCGAGTGCGGAACTGAAAAGTTTTTATGCATCTGGACGTACTCCAATTGACAACAGTGACCATTCTATTTCCACCAGTGAAGTGGTACGTGCTCTTGAGCTTGCCAAAGCCAGCCATGTGACTTCAGACCATTACCTGGTCAGTGCAGTTCCACTGGGTTTTGATCTGGATGATTCTGGTGAATGGGTACAGAATCCGGTCAGAATGTCTGCACACAGCATGACGGGGCATTATCAGCTGATGATGCTGCCGATCAGCACCATGCAGAATCTGGACCGTGCCATGAAAGGCGCAAATATCAGTGTTGAAAAAATGGTGGTTTCCAGCCTGGCGACCGCTGAAGCAAGTCTGTTGAAAGATGAAAAAGAATATGGCGTCTGCCTGGTGGATATCGGTGCAGGAACAACAAATATAGCCGTGTATCTGGATGGGCGACTGGCGTTTGCACACACCTTACAGCGTGGTGGTGAGCATGTCACACGTGATATTGCAGCAGTACTGCAGACCACAACAGAAGAAGCGGAACGGATTAAACTGCTGTACGGCTGCGTAGACCTTAAAGTGGTCAAGCCGGATCACATGATTCAGATTCAGGGAATCGATGGACCTCAGACCATCAGCCGTATTGAACTGACAGAAATTATTATTGCCCGTTACGAAGAAATCTTTGGGCAGGTGCGTGAAGAACTGGAGAAAAGTGGTGCCATTCATGGGCTTTATCATGGTGTGGTACTGACCGGTGATGCCTGCCAGATCGAAGGGATGATCAGCCTGGTCAGAAAAATGCTGGGTGTTTCTGCACACCTGGGCAATCCGCCATTACAGATCAGTGCAGATGATCAGCACCTGGCCGCATTGAGACGTTCACAGTATGCAACTGCGGCAGGACTGCTGCTGTTCAGTCAGAGTGAAACTCAGGAAGCGGTTGTTGAACCGGAAGATACCGATCATTTATCCTTTGTGAAACGGATTGGACGGGCATGGTCAGGGTTAAATGAGAAACTGAAATCAGTTTTTTAGATTAATTTTTTAGGGAATATTGTTTGTAAGATGTACGTCAGACGACTTGGACTTGACAAGCCTTGAGTTGAACAGCATCCTAAAACACAATTTTTTTGTTTATTAAGATCAAGGCAGTATACGGGCGAGCAGTTTCTGCCAGAGATGAATTAGGAAGTCCAAAGGTCATGGCCTCATTTGAATTTTTAGAAGATGATCAGAACGATAGCAACGGTCAAGCCCGTTTCACTGTATTCGGTGTAGGTGGTGCTGGTGGTAATGCCGTACAGCACATGCTTGAGTCTGATATTCAGGGTGTAAAGTTTGTCTGTGCAAATACGGATAAACAGGCCCTTGATCGTATGAATGCTCAGTTCAAGATTCAGCTGGGTGAGCAAAGCACCCGTGGTCTGGGTGCGGGTGCCAATCCTCAGGTAGGACAGGCAGCAGCAGAAGAAAGCCGTGAACTGATCCGCCAGCACCTGGAAGGTACGGATATGGTTTTTGTGACTGCCGGTATGGGTGGTGGTACAGGTACAGGTGCCGCGCCAGTCGTTGCTGAAATTGCGAAAGAAATGGGGATTCTGACCGTTGGTGTTGTCACTACGCCGTTTAACTTTGAAGGTAAGCGTCGTCAGCAGTCTGCGGAAAAGGGTATTGAAGCACTTGAAGCGCATGTTGATTCCCTGATTATTATTCCAAACCAGCGACTGCTTAAAGTTTTCCGTGATATTTCAATGAAAGATGCCTATAAAAAGGCAGATGATGTGTTACTGAATGCGGTGCGCAGTATCTTTGATCTTGTGGTTCGCCCAGGTCATATCAACCTTGACTTCGCCGATCTGAAAACTGCAATGAGTACCCGTGGTTATGCCATGATGGGTGTGGGCAGTGGACGTGGTGAAACACGTGCACGTCAGGCAGCTGAGCAGGCAATCCGCAGTCCGTTACTGGATAATGTCACGATCATGAATGCAAAAGGGATTCTGATCAATGTCACTGGTGGCGATGATGTGACTTTCGGTGAAATTGAAGAAATTACCGATGTAGTCAATCAGATTGTTGATCTGGATGAAGGTCAGGTATTCTACGGTACAGTATTTGATCCAGATGCACGTGATGAAATCAGTGTGACAGTGATTGCAACAGGTCTGACCCGTAATTCAGCAGATTCAGCAGAGCCTGCGAAACGTCCTTCGGCACATGTAAACCACAGTTCTGCACCTCAAAATACCGCTGAAGATGATGATGTACCTGCTATTCAGCGTCAGCAGGCAGACAGTGCGCCAGCTGCAAATACAGGCAGTTCAGCAGGGACTTCGCGTCCAACACCAATGAGTATTCAGGATTATCTGAAAAATCAGCAAAGAAAATAAACACTGATCTTTTATAAATCAGTGTTTTATATATAAAAGGTAGTAGCAATACTACCTTTTTGTTTTTTATCAATGGCTAAATATGCTAACGTATAGCAGTTTTGGAGCAGATGAAAGAAAACGCATGTTGAAACAGAGAACCTTACAGCGTGTAGTGAAAGCCAGTGGTATTGGTCTTCACAGTGGGCAGAAAGTTATGATCAACTTTGTGCCACATCATGTTGATGGGGGAATTGTGTTTCGTCGCATTGACCTGAATCCACCTGTGGATATTCATGCTGATGCCATGCTGATTCAGGAAGCATTTATGTGTTCAAACCTGGTTCAGGAAAGTGCCAAGGTTGGGACAATCGAACATGTGATGAGTGCTATTGCTGGCTTGGGAATTGATAACCTGATCATAGAGGTATCTGCTTCCGAAGTCCCAATTATGGATGGCAGTGCTGGACCATTTATTTATCTGTTGATGCAGGGAGGTCTTGCCGAACAGGATGCTCCGAAAAAATTTATCAGAATATTAAAACCTGTAGAAGCACTGATTGATGATAAGCGTGCAGTTTTTGTACCTCATCAGGGCTTTCAGCTGAACTTCACCATTGATTTTGATCATCCCGCATTTAAAAAAGAATATCAGTCTGCAACCATTGATTTCTCGACAGAGACTTTTGTTTACGAAGTCAGTGGAGCACGTACTTTTGGCTTCATGAAAGATCTGGATTATCTGAAAGCCAATAATCTGGCGTTAGGTGCAAGCCTGGATAATGCTGTTGGTCTGGATGATACCGGCGTCGTCAATGAAGAAGGTTTACGCTTTTCAGACGAATTTGTACGCCATAAAATTCTGGATGCGGTTGGTGATCTGTATCTGCTTGGGCACCAGATTATTGCCCGCTTTGATGGTTATAAATCTGGACATGCTTTAAACAATCAGTTGTTGCGCAATGTCAAAAGCGACCCATCCAGCTATGAAATTGTAACATTTAATGACACATCTGAATGTCCAATTCCTTATGTAAGTGTGACTTAAGTTGTTGTCTTTATAAGGTTGTGTTACAGGGTGATAAATAAAAACGATAAATTAATCACGTTTTATTGGTGAGTTATTATTTTAAAAATCACGCTGTTTACTTTTTATTTCTTGCCAAACGACGCAATGCCTGGCTAAGCTTAGGGTCGTTCACAAAGTCAGCAGCACCATGCAGCATGTCCTGGGTTTCCTGATCAAGTGGAGTTGCAGGGATATCTGATTTAGGGCTTGCCTTAGGCTGAAATCTTAACCTGACCTGTATTTTATGCAGATCATGTAATTCATCTATTTGTGACAATACAGAAATATACTGTTTCTGAAGATAACCGAGCTGACTGATCATTGCCTGATTTTCACCCGTTAACGTCAGAATACCGTGTTGATAACAAACAACCTGCCATTGCTCTGGTTGGGGCAGCAAGGGTTGAATAATTTTTGTAAGTTTCTGCCACGCAGTCACTTGCTTTGAAAGAAACGTTAAGTTTCCTGTTTTTATGTGTTTTCTTGTTTGCTGAAACGGATTGACGGGTTCTGACATACATTGTTCCTTCATGTTTATGTCTTAATCTTAAGCCCAGTTTTCAGTGGATATCAAGGAAGAGATCACGCAAGGAAATTTTGAGTAAGAACAGTTTAAGAGGTTTTTTATGCATTTGCGACGTATTTTACTGGCATTTTCTTTTGCAGCATCAGCTGCGTCTGTAGCTTTTGCCGATCTGGTTCAACTTGATGCAGCAACAGCGAATGGCAGTTCAGAAGATCGTCTTGAACAGCTGACAAAAACACTGGCATCAGGTTCTTATGCTGAAGTTGAGGATATTGAAATTCCAGCAACTTCAAAAATGTCTGTTCAGCTGCGTGAAAAACCTGTTGAACTGAATAATGAAAGTATTGAAAAGAAATATGGCAGATCTGCCGTCAGTTATTCTTCCTCAAATCCGTATTCGTGGCTGGTTGCCCATCCTTTACCTGATATGAAGCGTGTCAGCTCAAACTATGGTGGTCGTACCATGGGCGGCCGTGCTGAAAACCATTCGGGTCTGGACATGTCTGCGCCAAGTGGCACACCTATTTATGCGACAGGTCCTGGTATCGTAACCAAGTCAGGTTGGGGTACAGGTTATGGTCAGTATGTTGAAATTAATCATGGTAATGGTTATATCACCCGTTATGCGCACGCATCTCGCCTGATTGCCCGTGTTGGTGATCGTGTGGACGCTGGTGAGCAGATTGCCAATGTAGGCTGTACAGGTCGCTGTACAGGTCCTCATCTTCATTATGAAGTAGTGAAGGATGGTCAGCGTAAGAATCCAGCGACCTACCTGGCTATGCTGCCTTAAGTTCACAGCTTATATCATTCAGATAAATTTAATCTGTACAGAAAACCGCCTTTATTGGCGGTTTTTTGTGTTCTTGTGTAAGAAATAGTCATTGGGTATTTATTTTCTAAATAATGCTGTCATGCTCTATTCAGCTATAGCGATAACTTCATACCCCCGGAATATGGTACATATATAAAATAAAATTTGGTAAGGAACAGGTGAATTATGGCGTTTTACGGTGATACTGACGCGCAGGAAACACAGGAATGGCAAGATGCCTTTGATTCAGTTTTACAGCACATGGGGACAGAGCGAGCGGCTTTTCTGTTGGAAAAGCTGTATCAGCAGGCAATTGCAAAGCATGTTCCTATTCAGCGACTGAATACTCCTTACTTAAATACGATTTCGGTAGAAGAGTCTCCTGCCATGCCTGGCGATCAGGATATGGAGCGCCGTATTCGCGCCCTGATCCGTTGGAATGCGCTGGCGATGGTACTGCGTGCTAACAGAACAGGCGATGACCTGGGCGGGCACCTTGCAAGTTTTGCGTCTTCTGCAACATTGTACGATGTAGGTTTTAACCATTTCTTCCGTGCCAACAGCGACAGCTTTGGCGGTGACATGATCTATTACCAGGGGCACTGTGCACCGGGTATTTATGCACGTTCATTTCTGGAAGGTCGTTTAACTGAAGATCAGCTCAACAATTTCCGTCGCGAAGTCGGTGGTCAGGGGCTTTCAAGTTATCCGCACCCATATCTGATGCCTGATTACTGGCAGTTCCCAACGGTATCCATGGGTCTGGGTCCAATCATGTCGATCTATCAGGCACATATTCAGAAGTATCTGATGAACCGTGGTCTGGTCAAAGAAGAAGACCGTAAAGTCTGGGCTTACCTGGGCGATGGTGAAATGGATGAGCCGGAAAGCCTCGGTGCAATTTCACTGGCAGGTCGTGAAAAGCTGGATAACCTGATCTGGGTGGTGAACTGTAACCTGCAGCGTTTAGATGGCCCTGTTCGTGGTAATGGTAAAATTATTCAGGAACTTGAGTCTGTCTTCCGTGGTGCAGGTTGGCGTGTGATTAAAGTGGTGTGGGGACGTCACTGGGACTCCTTACTCGACAAAGATACGACAGGTGCGCTGAAATCCCGTATGGAAGAAGCGGTGGATGGTGATTATCAGCGTTACCAGGTGAAAGGTGGTGCATACACCCGTGAGAAATTCTTTGGGCAATATCCTGAAACTGCGGAAATGGTGAAAAACCTCAGTGATGAAGATATTGATAACCTGAACCGTGGTGGTCATGACCCATACAAAGTGTATGCAGCTTATGCAGCAGCCATGACAAGTAATGGTCAGCCTACTGTGATTCTGGCGAAGACAGTCAAAGGTTATGGCCTGTCAGATGAAATTGAAGCGGTCAATAAAACGCATCAGATCAAAAAAATGCAGATTGATTCGTTGAAATACGTCCGCGACCGTTTCAACCTGCCATTTACAGATGATCAGCTACAGGACGTTCCTCTTTATCGTCCAAGTGAAAATTCACCTGAAATAAAATACATGAAAGCGCGTCGTGAGAGTCTGGGTGGTTATTTACCTGCACGTCGTAAAGAAAGTGAAGCACTTGCGATTCCTGAGCTTTCTGCTTTTGATGCTGTGCTCAAAGGCAGTGCAGGTAAAGAACAGTCCACCACGATGGTCATGGTTCGTTTAATTGCAGCATTGCTGAAAGATAAAGCGATTAAAGACCGTGTTGTACCGATCGTTCCGGATGAAGCACGTACTTTCGGTCTGGAAGGTATGTTCCGTCAGCTGGGTATTTATGCTGCACATGGTCAGAAATATACGCCTGAAGACCAGGAACAGCTGATGAACTACCGTGAAGCCAAAGATGGTCACATGCTTCAGGAAGGGATTAACGAAGCCGGTGCAATGAGTGCCTGGTCTGCTTTGGGTACCAGTTATTCAACCAATAACCTGCCAATGATTCCGATGTACATGTATTACTCCATGTTCGGTTTCCAGCGTATCGGTGATATTGCATGGGCGGCAGGGGATTCACAGGCTCAGGGCTTCTTACTGGGCGCAACTGCAGGTCGTACGACCTTGAACGGTGAAGGTCTGCAGCATCAGGACGGTCATTCGCATATTCTGGCAAACACCATTCCAAACTGTGTGTCTTATGACCCATGCTTCGGTTATGAGCTGGCTGTGATTGTGCATGACGGTTTACAGCGTATGTATGTGAATCAGGAGCGTGTGTTCTATTATCTGACTGTGATGAACGAAAACTACGAGCATCCTGAAATGCCAGAAGGCGTGGAAGAAGGCATTAAGCGTGGTATGTATCAGCTGGAGCAGGACAGTAAAGCAACGGTTCAGTTACTGGGCTCAGGTGTGATTCTGCGTGAAGTGATCAAAGCTGCGAAAATCCTGCGTGATGAATACCAGATTCATTCCAATGTATGGAGTGTAACGAGCTATAACGAACTGGCACGTGATGGTATGGCTGTTGAAGAATATAATCGCCTGCATCCGCTGGAAGATGGTAAAGAAAGCTGGGTGTCTCAGCAGTTGCGTGGTACTGACGGTATTGTGGTTTCTGCAACCGATCATATGCGTGCTTACAGCGAACAGATCCGTGCTTATCTGCCAGACAGCCGTCCATTTGTGGCATTGGGTACAGACGGTTATGGCCGTTCAGATACCCGTGGCAACCTGCGCAGTTACTTCGGTGTGGATGCAGCACATATTGTTGTTGCGACACTGAAAAAACTGGCTGATGAAGGTGAGGTGGATGCCCGCCTGGTGAAAGATGCTATTTCGAGTTTTGAACTGGATGTAGACCGTCCTGTTGCATGGTTACCGCAGGCGCATCCTTCAGTACAGGAAGTTGCAGCTTATGCTGAACCAGCTGAGGAGAAATAATCATGCAAATTAAAACTCCTGATATTGGTGTGGACAAAGCCACCGTTGCAGAAATACTAGTCAAAGTAGGCGATACAATTGCTGTGGATGACAGTATTGTCCTGCTTGAGTCAGATAAAGCTTCAGTTGAAGTACCCAGTACTGTGGCGGGTGTGGTGAAAAGTATTGCGGTATCCGAAGGAGATGAAGTCTCTGAAGGTGCTGTGCTGGTTGAGGTTGAATCTGCTGATGCCGCAGTTGCAAATGAAGCACCTGCTCCAGAAGCAACTCAGGAAGTTGCAGCTGAAACAGTAAAAGCTGAACCTGTAGCTGAAGCAAAAGCACCTGTAACTGCGTCAGCATCGGCACAGGTTGTGGATGTTAAAGTCCCTGATATTGGTGTGGAAAAAGCACTGGTTGGAGAGATTCTGGTTCAGGTTGGTGATGAAATTGCCGTAGATGACAGCATTGTTGTGGTTGAATCCGACAAAGCAACAGTTGAAGTTCCAAGCACAGTTGCGGGTACTGTTGAGAGTATTAGCGTCAAAGAAGGGGATACGGTCAAAGAAGGTGTGGTGCTGATTACAGTTAAAACAGCTTCGGCGGGTAATGAGACTACTCAGCCTGTGTCTACACCTGCAGAGCAGGCATCTGCACCGGTTGCAGAAGTGAAACAGGAACAGCCAGCATCTGCTCAGGCTGGTTCTGTGGATGTCACAGTGCCTGATCTGGGCGTGGATAAAGCTACCGTTTCAGAAATACTGGTGAAAGTCGGTGATCAGGTTGAAAAAGACCAGAGTCTGGTGGTTGCGGAGTCTGATAAAGCTTCTGTTGAAGTGCCAAGTACCGTGGCAGGTGTGGTCAAAGCCATTCATGTCGAGCTGAATCAGTCGGTATCACAGGGTGCAGCACTGGTGACTGTTGAGGCTCAGGGTAGTGCAGTTGCGGAAAAACCGCAGCCAGCCCCAGCTGAGAAAAAATCTGAACCTGTTGCAGCTAAAACTGCTGAAACACAGCCTGCAGTGAAGACTGATGTATCAGCACCTGCGCAGACTGAAAAACTCAGCAAAGAACAGCAGGCTGAAAATGCCAAAGTGTATGCGGGTCCTGCGGTGCGTAAACTGGCGCGTGAACTTGGTGTTGTTCTGGCTCAGGTCAAAGCATCCGGTCCACATGAACGTCTGATGAAAGACGATGTCTTTGCTTATGTCAAAGGTCGTCTGACTGCACCACAGGCGACAGCTGTTGCTGCGGCAGCACCTGTTGCATCAGGTTTACCGTCATTGCCTGATTTCAGCACATTTGGTGGTGGTGAAGTTGCACCAATGACCCGTCTTCAGCAGGTCTCTGTACCCCAGCTGTCACTGAATAACTTTATTCCACAGGTCACTCAGTTTGATCTGGCTGATATTACTGAGCTTGAAGCATGGCGTAGTGAGCTGAAAGGCAAATTCAAACAGGATGGCATCAGCTTAACCATTCTGGCTTTCATTGCTAAAGCGGTGGCATTCCTGCTTAAAGAAGAGCCGTATTTTGCAGGTCATCTGGCAGATGATCAGAAAGGCGTACTGTTACGTAACGAAATTCACATGGGGATTGCTGTAGCAACACCAGATGGACTGACCGTACCGGTGCTGCGTAATCCTGATCAGAAGTCGATTAAACAGATCGCAATTGAACTCGGCGAGCTGAGTAAAAAAGCACGCGATAAGAAACTTTCACCGAAAGACTTACAGGGTGCAAACTTTACTATCACCAGCCTCGGCTCGATTGGTGGTACAGCATTTACCCCATTGGTGAACTGGCCTCAGGTGGCAATTCTGGGGATTTCTCCTGCGACTATGCAACCGGTATGGAATGGTGAAGGTTTTGATCCGAAGCTGATGTTGCCATTGTCCCTGTCATACGATCACCGCGTGATTAATGGTGCGGATGCAGCCCGTTTTACCAATAAACTGGCGAAACTGCTGGCAGACATCCGTAATATTCTGCTTTAAGTCTGTCTGGACTGTTTGATTAAAAACCTGCTTCGGCAGGTTTTTTCTTTTTTTAAGAAGAGATGCTTTTCTGGATGAATTTCATTGTAATGTCATACCAAGCCATTTAGAATGGACGTACTTCATTGGGGAGTAGCCGCTTTTTACGATCAGTAAAAAGGTGATGGTCAACATAATTGCTCAACAGAGCATGGTCATCATAGCAAAGAACCAATCCAGCTTTTCCAAAGCTTTTCTTTTGTTGGCAAGACCTTTGATTTATCACTCTGCAGATATGGCTGGCAGGAGGGATAAGTCATCGGTAATTTTTGCTGGCCAGAGAAAGACATCATGCATGAATTTCTGATTTCCACTGCAATTGTGGCACTTGCTGAAATGGGTGATAAAACCCAGTTACTGGCTTTATTGCTGGCGGCAAGATTTAGAAAGCCTGTTCCCATTCTTATTGCCATTCTGCTTGCAACCCTGATCAATCACGGTCTTTCTGCGGCACTGGGTCAGTTCATCACCACATTACTCAGCCCTGAAGTCATGATGTGGATTTTATCGCTTGGTTTTATTGCCATGGCGGTCTGGATGCTGATTCCGGATCAGCTGGATGATGAAACTGACAGCATTAACCACTGGCAGAAATTTGGTGTTTTTGGTGCCACATTCATTTTATTTTTTCTGGCGGAAATCGGTGATAAAACCCAGATTGCAACGGTTGCACTCGCAGCTCGTTTTGACAGCCTCTGGTGGGTCATGGCGGGTACGAC
Organism: Acinetobacter sp. WCHAc010052; assembly: GCF_002165295.2. Classification (NCBI taxonomy): domain Bacteria; kingdom Pseudomonadati; phylum Pseudomonadota; class Gammaproteobacteria; order Moraxellales; family Moraxellaceae; genus Acinetobacter; species Acinetobacter sp. WCHAc010052. The sequence goes on from NZ_CP032143.1 coordinate 162,705, forward strand.
GGTCGGGATGATGCTTGCCAATGCACCTGCGGTATTTATTGGAAATAAAATGGCAGACCGTTTACCGGTTTCCCTGATTCATAAGGTCGGTGCTGCAATTTTCCTGATTATCGGTATTTCCACCCTGGTTCAGCATTACCTGTTCTGACCCACAGTAAAATAACCACAGTGATCATGGTTTCGGGTCACTGTGACCTTTTTTCGACTAAAGATATTCAGAAATACTTGAAACATTCAATGTATATTTATTGTAACTTTCGCCATTTCCATTTATGTTATAAGGAATTAAAAATCCAATGTAAATAACAGATTGTCTGGGGAATTCGGAATGGCTTTTGAGCGCACTACATCGCAGGTACTTTTTGATAATGGTACGCATAAATGTATCAGTTTTACCAGCCTTGTAAAGGGCGAAGGTGTTCAGGCGAACCAGTTCCTGATTATTGACAATGAACGGGCGGCAGTACTGGATCCAGGCGGTGACCTGACCTATGTACCATTAACCATGGAACTGAATAAATATACGCGTCTGACTAACCTGGATTATGTCATGGCATCTCACCAGGACCCTGACATTATCACTTCCATGCCTCGCTGGCTTGTTTATACAGAAGCTAAAATTGTTGCTTCCAAGCTGTGGGCACGTTTCTTACCGCATCTGAATTCAGCTTTTATGAGTGACCGCATGAAAGGCAGCTGGCTGGAGCGTCTGATTGAACTGAAAGATGGTGGTCAGAGAATTCCTTTAGGCGAATCCTATATTGTTGCCGTACCTGCTCACTTCCTGCATTCAGTCGGTAATTTCCAGTTTTATGATCCGGTTGCAAAGATTCTGTTCTCAGGTGATATGGGAGCATCCATCGTGGATGATGCTTCGACACCTCTGGAAGACTTTGAATCGCATATTCCAAAAATGCGTGGTTTCCATCAGCGTTACATGTGCAACAATAAAATTATCCGTCTATGGGTGAGTATGGTTCGCAGCATGGATGTAGAGATGATTGTTCCTCAGCACGGTAATGCGTTTATTGGTCAGGAAAAAATAAACCAGTTCCTGGACTGGGTGGAAACTCTGCAGTGTGGTACAGATCTGATGGACGAATCTGTTTTCACCTGTCCAGAGTAAAAAATTAAAAAAAATCTTGTGCGGAAAAACAACATTTTTTAAGATTCCTGTCGGGAAAATTAATTTTAACGACGAGAATTTATAAGAAATGTTATCTCAGGTACCGACACAGGATGCATGTCTCAGCTGTGGCGCTTGCTGCGCTTATTTCAGGGTTTCGTTTTACTGGGCAGAGGGCATGCCAATGCCTGATTCCTATACGGAACCACTGACAGCTGTATATTCCTGCATGAAAGGTACCAATCAGAAAAACCCTCGCTGTATCGCCCTGAATGGTGAAGTGGGTCAGGCAGTCAGCTGTGGGATTTATGAAGCCAGAAGTTCTTCCTGTAAAGAAGTACAGATTGCAGATGCGCAGTGCAATAAAGCACGACGGGCACATAACATGATTCCTTTTGTTGAAGTGCTGCCTGATGACTCGGTCAATGACGAGGATTTTGATCAGGTCTGTTAAACAGCAATATAAAAAAGCAGGATGATTTCCTGCTTTTTTTATGCCTGAATTTTAATAAAAACATAAATAAATTATAAATTTAGTATAAAGGCATACTTTTATTATGGAATTAACTGGTTATAATGTAATCAGTGCCACTCATGGAATGTGGGCGCAGAAATGATAAACAGACGGAGAACAAAAAGATGTCAAAAACCACATCCTATACTTTATTTGATAATGGGGAACATAAATGCATCGTCTTTACCAGTCTGGTTAAAGGTGAGGGGGTGCAGGCCAATCAGTTTTTAATTGTAAATGGTCAGGATGGAGCAATTATTGATCCAGGGGGAGATCTGACCTATACACCGCTGACGATGGAGCTGTTTAAATATATCCGGCTGGACAATATCCGGTATGTCTTCGGTTCACATCAGGATCCTGACATTATTACCTCGATGCCCCGCTGGCTGATGCATACCAAAGCTAAAATTGTGGCATCCAGGCTCTGGGCGAGGTTTTTACCTCATCTCAACTCTGCTTTTACTATGGATAAAATGGAAGGTGAATGGTTTGAGCGTCTGATTGAACTGCCAGACGAAGGATTGAGTCTGCCCCTGGGGCAAAGTGAGCTGTTCAGTATACCTGCCCATTTTTTGCATTCAGTCGGTAATTTTCAGTTTTATGATCCGATTTCCAAAGTACTGTTTTCAGGTGATCTGGGGGCATCACTTTCAGGTGATCCACAGACTCCGGTTCAGAACTTTCAGGCGCATATTCCACACATGAAATCCTTTCATCAGCGATATATGTGTTCCAACCGTGTACTGCGTTACTGGGTGGATATGGTGAAGGACATGGATATAGAAATGATTGTTCCGCAACATGGAGCACCTTTTGCCGGTCGTGAATCCATTGAGCAGTTACTGGACTGGTTATGGGATCTGCCTTGTGGTGTGGATATTATGGATAAAAATATTTTCCGCTGCCCTGAGAAAATCGCGACCATGGGCTAATCATGAATTTTGTGTATCGGGTTTAATCAACTGAATCTGGCAGAGGTTTTCAGCTTAAAGCAGATTTTTATGCGCTGTTGAAATGGGTGCATCAGTGGTGTTTACAGGGCTGATGTACCGTTATGGCACAAAATTACAGGATTAAATGGCAAATTCCACAATTTAAAATGAAAATTAAACTCAGATTTGTATATAATAGCTCACGGAAATTACCAGCGAGACTGTTATGTTGACCATCGTTCAAGACGCGCTAACCTTCGATGATGTCTTATTACTCCCTGCCTATTCTACTGTTCTCCCAAAAGATGTCTCTCTAAAGACACGCCTCACACGCGGCATTCAACTGAATATTCCCATGGTATCAGCAGCAATGGATACAGTGACTGAGTCACGTATGGCGATTGCGATGGCACAAAATGGTGGTATCGGTATTCTGCATAAAAACATGGATATTTCTGCTCAGGCTGCAGAAGTTCGCCGTGTAAAAAAATTCGAAGCAGGCATGGTGAAAGATCCTATCACTGTGACTCCTGAAACAACTGTACGTGAACTGATTGCCATTACTCAGGCAAACAACATCAGTGGTGTACCTGTTGTAAAAGACGGAAAAGTTGTCGGTATCGTAACCGGACGTGACACCCGTTTTGAAACCAATCTGGAACAGCCGGTCAGCAATATCATGACGGGTCAGGATCGTTTAGTCACAGTACGTGAGAACGAATCCAAAGAAAACATTCAGGCACTTCTGCAGAAGAACCGCATTGAAAAAGTGATCGTTGTGGGTGAAAACAACGAACTGAAAGGTCTGATTACGGTCACAGATTTCCGTAAAGCAGAACTTTATCCGAACAGCTGTAAAGACGAATTAGGTCGTTTACGTGTAGGTGCTGCAGTTGGTACAGGTGTGGAAACACCAAGCCGTGTTGAAGCACTGGTTGAAGCTGGTGTGGATGCAATTGTGGTGGATACAGCACATGGTCATTCTGCTGGTGTAATTGAACGTGTACGCTGGGTGAAAGCAAATTATCCTCAGGTACAGGTGATTGGCGGAAATATTGCAACGGGTGATGCTGCTCTTGCATTACTTGATGCTGGTGCAGATGCAGTGAAAGTCGGGATTGGACCTGGTTCAATCTGTACGACCCGTATTGTTGCCGGTATTGGCATGCCACAGATTTCTGCAATTGACAGTGTTGCCAATGCATTAAAAGATCAGATTCCTTTAATTGCTGATGGTGGTATCCGCTTCTCAGGCGACATGGCGAAAGCGATTGGTGCTGGTGCAAGCACAATTATGGTCGGTTCACTGATGGCTGGTACTGAAGAAGCACCAGGTGAAGTTGAATTCTTCCAGGGTCGTTACTACAAAGCATACCGCGGTATGGGTTCTTTGGGTGCAATGGCTGGTGCAACAGGTTCTGCTGACCGTTACTTCCAGGACTCTAAAGCCGGTGCTGAAAAACTGGTACCAGAAGGTATTGAAGGTCGTGTGCCTTACAAAGGTCCAATGGGCAATATCGTTCATCAGATGATGGGTGGTTTACGTTCATCTATGGGTTATACCGGTTCTGCGACCATTGAAGACCTGCGTCAGAATGCAAAATTTGTGAAAATCACATCTGCAGGTATGTCAGAATCTCATGTCCATGATGTAACGATTACCAAAGAAGCGCCGAATTATCGCGTTGGTTAAACATTCGTATTGTTTATACATAAAGCCGTCATTTTTATGACGGCTTTTTTATTTTGATGGTAAAGTATGGGAAGTTTAAAGATTGATGAAATGTCCGGCAGAGATAGAAAATATCGCTGTGGAATATAAAAAAGTGAGCAGAATATGAGTTATTTCGGTACTGATGGCATTCGCGGAAAGTTTGGGGAACTTCCGATTACTCCTGAGTTTGCATTGAAACTTGGGTTTGCCGCAGGTAAGGTCTTAAAAAAATACAGTCAGAAAAATAAACCGATTGTGGTGCTGGGTAAAGACACCCGTCTTTCGGGATATATTCTTGAAGCCGCACTCCAGGCCGGTCTGAATGCTGCAGGTGTTTATGTACACCTACTGGGACCATTGCCGACACCTGCGATTGCACATTTAACCCGTGCATTACACGCAAGTCTGGGTATCGTCATTTCTGCATCTCACAATCCATATTTTGATAACGGGATTAAATTCTTTTCATCGGAAGGGAAAAAACTGCCCGATGAAATTCAGAATGCCATCAATCAGGAACTGGAAAAAGACCTGGTGATTGAAGACACTGCCAACTTAGGTAAAAGTGTCCGCGTTAAAGATTCCAATGGTCGTTATATTGAATTCTGTAAATCAACATTCCCGTACCATTTTGACCTGAACAATCTGAAAATTGTGGTCGACTGTGCCAATGGTGCAGCTTACAGCGTTGGACCAGCTGTGTTCCGTGAACTGGGCGCAAAAGTTGTGGCTATTTATAATGATCCGGATGGTCTGAATATTAATGAAGGCTGTGGGTCAACTCATCCTGAAAATCTTCAGAAAGCCGTTGTGGAGCATCAGGCAGACCTGGGTATTGCTTTTGATGGCGATGCTGACCGGGTGATTCTGGTGGATAAAAACGGTGAACAGGTTACAGGCGATCATATTCTCTATATCCTGGCGACTCAGGGTAAAAATAAGCCTGCCGGTATTGCTGGCACTGTGATGAGTAATATGGCACTGGAACTGGCACTTGAAAAAGCGGGTGTTCCTTTTGTCCGTGCCAAAGTCGGTGACCGTTATGTACTGCAGGCACTCGAAGAAAATGGCTGGGTGACAGGTGGTGAACCTTCTGGACATGTTCTGACACTGGATAAAAGTACGACAGGGGATGCAATTATTGCTGCCCTGCAGGTACTGACCGTCATGGTTGAACAGGGTAAAGCACTGCATGAGCTGACAGAAGGTTTCCATCTGCTGCCGAATGTGCTGGTCAATGTCCGTCTTGCAGAGATGTTTGATCCGTATGAAGTACCGGCACTGGTTGCAGCGTTTAATCAGGCAGAAGAACAGCTGAAAGGGCGTGGTCGTATTTTAATCCGTAAGTCAGGCACTGAACCTGTGATTCGTGTCATGGTTGAAGGTGATCAGATTGATGAAGTGACCACACTTGCAAATCAGCTGGCAGATGCCATCCGTGAACATGCAGTCTGAGGTCTGAACAATGAGCGATGTGATTAAGGATTTAAGTGAGTTGCGCCTGACGTATGAAAAAGGTGAACTGCACGAAGACCATATAGATAAAGATCCACATGAACAGTTTCTGAACTGGTTCAATCTGGCTTTAGAAGCAAAACTGCACGAACCCTATGCCATGTCACTGGCAACAGCAGATGCTCAGGGGCGTCCGCATGTCAGAACAGTGTTGTTGCGTGGTGCAACAGAGGCTGGATATGATTTTTATACCAATTATGACAGTCAGAAAGGGCATGATTTAGCCGAAAACCCTTATGCTGAGCTGCTGTTTTACTGGCCAGAGCTTGAACGTCAGGTTCGGGTCAGTGGTCGGGTGGACAAAATATCTCAGGATGAATCTACAGATTATTATCATAAACGTCCAAGAGACAGTCAGATTGCAGCACATATCAGCACACCGCAGAGTGGTGTGATTGCGAGCCGTGAACTGTTGCAGCAACGTTTTCAGGCACTGCATGATGAAGTCGAAGGAAAGGCTGAGCTGAACAAGCCCGAATTCTGGGGTGGTTACCGTTTAACACCTGAATATTATGAATTCTGGCAGGGCAGACCGAACCGTCTGCATGATCGCCTTGTGTATGAAAAAAACAGCAACGTGTGGACAATCCAGCGACTGATGCCATAAATGTCAAAGATTCAGATTAAACAACGCCCATTTCTGACACGCCCTGAAAATTTTCAGGGCGTGTCACCGTTTATTGCTCAGATTCTTGCCCGCAGAGGGGTGGAGTCGGAACAGCAGCTTGAGCTTAAACTGAAGCATTTACTTGCACCAGCCATGAAGGGACTGGATCAGGCGATTCAGCTGATGGATCAGGCGATTGATCAGCAGAAAAAAATCGTCATTGTGGGTGATTACGATGCGGATGGTGCAACCAGTACGGCTTTAATGGTACTGGCATTAAGAGAGATGGGTGCTCAGGTGCAGTATCTGGTTCCAGACCGTTTTAAATACGGTTATGGACTGACGCCAGCCATTGCAGATCTTGCACAGGTGACTGCACAGCCGGAACTGCTGATTACCGTGGATAACGGTATTTCCAGTCATGCAGGTGTAGAGCAGGCTCAGGCACATGGTATGCAGGTGATTATTACCGATCACCATCTGACGACGAAAGATACTCCAGCAGCAGAAGCTGTGGTCAATCCGAACCAGCTGGGCTGTGATTTTCCGAGTAAGGCTCTGGCCGGTGTTGGCGTTGCCTTTTATGTACTTGCAAATTTAAGCAGCCATCGGGCAAAGCAGAATAAATCCACCGCAAAAATGACCCAGTACCTGGATCTAGTCGCACTGGGGACGTATGCAGATGTTGCCAGTCTGGACTATAACAACCGCATACTGGTGGATGCAGGGGTCAAAAAAATTCAGCAGAATCTGTGCAGACCAGGTATCAGTGCGTTGCTGGATATCGCAGGACGCGAACCTGCAGAATTAAAAGCTTCTGATCTGGGATTTGTACTGGGTCCCCGTATTAATGCTGCAGGGCGTATGGACACCATGGATATAGGCATTGAATGTCTGCTCGCTGCCGATATGCAGACAGCATATGCCTTTGCCCGACAGTTGAATGATCTGAATATTGAACGCCGTCAGGTGGAAAGCCAGATGAAGCAGGAAGCACTGACTGAGCTGGATGCTTTACAGTTCGATCAGGAACAGTTGCCTGCTGCCTTGATTATGTTTAATGAACAATGGCATCAGGGTGTAATTGGAATCGTGGCTGGGCGTTTAAAAGAACAGTTTCACAGACCAAGTATCGTCTTTGCAGCCGATCAGGATGGTGTACACATCAAAGGCTCAGCCCGCTCGATTGAGGGGATTCATATCCGTGACTGTATTGAAATGGTGGCAGAACAGCATCCGCATCTGATCAGTCATTTTGGAGGGCATGCCGCAGCGGCAGGTCTGACCATCCGAAAAGAACATTTTGAAGAATTCAGTCAACTCTTTGAGCAGTTGATCGCAAGTATGGATGAAACACTGTTTCAGGCAACATTATGGACAGATGGTATATTGCCGGCTTCCGAATTTCAGCTTTCCACAGTTGATTTTTTACAGCATTTTTCGCCGTGGGGACAGAAATTTCCTTCTCCTGTTTTTGAGGGGGAGTTTCAGGTGGTGGACTATCGCTGGTTAAAAGAAATACACCTTAAACTGCAGCTGGTGCTGGAAAATGGGCAGGGAGTGGATGCCATTGCCTTTGGTGCTGCTGAAAAATATCAGTTTGATGCGATGAACAGTAAAGTTCGGCTGGTTTATGAACTGGATAAAAATACGTTTAATGGTCACACGCGGTTGCAGTTAAGAGTTTTACACCTTGAACAGTAAAAAACCGCTCCATTGGAGCGGTTTTTTGTATTGAGGATGACAGAGTGATTTTAGAAACGGAATGTTCCGTTAATACCATAAGAATCAGCACCATCTGTTGTTGTGTAGTTCACACCGACAGCCAGGGCAGGTGTCAGGAATTTCTGAGCACGCAGACCGAAAATAGTGTCTGAGTCTTCTTCAGTTGAATCTGCAAATGAAACACCAACACTTAAAGTTGGGTCAATATACAGATCTGCACCAAGGCCGTATGCTGTTTCATCACCGAAATAGCTGACACCTTCAAAATTGGTAAAATAGTTACCAATCTGAGAAACATATTTTGCACGTAAAGAGACTGTATTATCTTCGTCGGCAGCAGAAGCATAGGTCATGGAAGTGATATAGCCACGGTTTCCATAAAGCACAGGGTCCAGGCTTTCTTTAGAAAGACCAACAGCAACCAGCAGACCATCTACCGGTAAATAACCTGCTTCAAGTGTATAACCTGTTATCTTGTCAGATTCTTCGTAACTTAAATTATCTCTGGATAAGGTATTCGTGAATTTTGTCTGATTCAGGCTGCCGGCAACATAGAACTGTGATTCTGGAATAAAGAACTCTCCTGAAATACCGTAAGATTGTATTTCAAGCTCTGCATTAATGACTTCTAATATAGTTTTATCAACTGAACCATTGGTATAGCCGAGACCGATGCTGCTGGCTTTACTTAAAAAAGCAGCTTCAGCCAAAGGAGCATTTTTGGCACTGGCATCATCTAGGTAATATTTCCCATTTACGAAGAACAGGTCACCATCAATATCATAGTCCATATCAGTTTTTTCATAACCGGCATTGATTTCTGCCTGATAAGCATGTGCAACCCCAAAGCTTGCTGTTAGTGCAGCAGCAAGAGCAATTTTTTTAAGCATTGGAAAGACTCTCGTTCTTAGTTTTAAAATGTTACTGATTTGTTACAGTTTTGGCTATTGTATGAAAAAAAACCAGTACGTCAATGATCCAGCACTGTTTTTATAAAAAATGTTCAAAAAAAAGCCCATCCGAAGATGAGCTTTTGATTATGAATACAGTTTTTTGAACTTAGAAACGGTATTTTGCTGCAACACCGAATTTGTTGTAGTCATTGTTGCCAACTTCACCAAAGCCTACACGACCTTCCAGGCTGACCTGAGGTGTGAAGAATTTGCGGGCATTGATACCGAATTCGTTGTTGTCATTCAGATCATTGCTGTAGTAGTCAGCACCTACACTGAATGTTTTATCAATGAAGTAGTCAGCAGCCAGGTTGTATTCATCCAGGTCACCGAATGCAGCACCAGCTTCAAGGTTAATATCCTTGCCACCTACCTGAGTTACATATTTGGCACGGATAGTTGGATCGACACCATCTTTGTAGTCATTGTCATAACCCTTAACACCTGCTGCAATCAGGAAACCAGGTGCAGGCAGATAACCGACTTCTGCACTGTACAGTGTCGTGTCAAGGTCGTTGCCATGTTTGAATTTTACATCCTGACGACCAACGTTACCGCTGACATAAAAGTCAGAACCTGGAACGAAGTATTCAATACCGGCACCATAGTTGTGAACTTCGTCATCACCGACTTCATCGTAGTGATATTGAGCTTTCACGTTACTTGCACGGTCAAGAAATGCTGCTTCAGCAAGGGGTGCATTACGGGTCTGCACAGGGTTGAAGTAGTAAGTTCCATCAACACCGAAAGAACCGCTTGAACTGCCGTTATCCGGGTCAATTAAACCTGCAGATGCACCAACTTCTGCCTGATAAGCATGAGCTGTACCTGTAATCGCAATCATGGAAAGAACAGCTGAAGCAATTGCTAATTTTTTCATGGATACTACCCCTCTGAAAATGGATAAAAATAATACATTTTTTGTTACAACTTTCAGTCTAAAGAAAATTCCATTCAGGTCAACACTGCAACCGTCATCATGATGGATTCACTGTAACATTGCGTTAATAATGATATTTAAGATTATGATATTTAATAAAAATTAATAATGTTTTGTTTTATTAAAACTGTGTGGGAATTATGGATTTAAGTATATTTGAAGTAAGCGGCGGACAAATTTTGTAATATAAAAGTGGTTTTTATCCGATACAGCTGAAGTGATTTTTTCCTAATTGAGCTCAGTTTTCTAGCATTCTGGCGCAATAACATAAAAAGAAGAATGCTGCGTGAACTGAAATTTTATCTTTCATACTGGCGCTTCTGTTTCTGATCAGGTCTGAAATAATAAAATGTTCAGGTCTTGAGATGGGCAGTATGAAATGTGTCGGAATTATTCAGAAGTTAAGTGCTGAATGTGAAGGTTCAAACAGTGTTAAAAGTCTGTGATATAATATTTGGCTATTTTTAAGCCCAATTTTTCTTGAGAGTAATTCCGTGGAAATCAATCCTTATCTAAACCAATTAAAAGACTTAAACGACCGTGGTCAGACATTACGGGGGTATCTTTGACTACGATCTGAAGAAAGAGCGTTTAGAAGAGGTTCTCCGTGAGCTTGAAGATCCTGCGATCTGGAATGATCAGAGCCGTGCGCAAGCGATGGCAAAAGAAAAAGGTGAGCTTGAAAACGTAATTAACGTCCTGGAAGGCTTATCGACACAGCTGGAAGATGCTCAGGCAATGCTTGATCTGGCTGTAGAAGCAGATGATGAAAGTCTGCTGGATGACGTACAGGCTGAACTGACTTCTGCTGAAGAAGAGCTGGCAAAACTTGAATTCCGCCGTATGTTCAGCAATCCAATGGATCCGAACCCATGTTATGTGGAAATCCAGGCGGGTTCTGGTGGTACAGAGGCGCAGGACTGGGCGTCCATGTTATTGCGTATGTATATGCGCTGGATCGAACGTCATGGCTTCAAAGCTGAATTGATGGAAGAATCTGATGGTGATGTGGCAGGAATTAAATCTGCAACGATCCGTGTTGAAGGTGAGTATGCATACGGTTGGTTACGTACCGAATCTGGCGTACACCGTTTAGTCCGTAAGTCACCATTTGACTCAGGTAACCGTCGTCATACCTCATTCTCAGCAGTGTTTGTATCGCCTGAAGTCGATGATAATATTGAAATTGATATTAACCCTGCCGATGTCCGTACTGATACTTATCGTGCGTCTGGTGCGGGTGGTCAGCACATTAACAAAACTGACTCTGCGGTACGTTTAACCCACGCGCCAACTGGTATCGTGGTGGCATGTCAGAACCAGCGTTCACAACATGCGAACCGTGACCATGCTTGGAAACAGTTACGTGCAAAATTGTATGAACTGGAAATGAGTAAACGTAACGAAGCTGCGCAGGCACTTGAAGATTCTAAGTCTGATATTGGTTGGGGCAGTCAGATTCGTTCATACGTTTTAGATGACTCACGTATCAAAGACTTACGTACTGGTGTGGAAAATTCCAACACAGGTGCGGTACTGGATGGTGATTTAGATAAATTTATTGAAGCGAGTTTAAAGCAAGGGCTTTAATTCAGCGCATTTTTCATCAAATTTTTCTATTTAAATTGTGATAAATAGCAAAGCTTTATCAGTATTTTTACAATATATCTAAAAAATTCGATATTAAAATCGAAAAAATACGATATATTATCCACAAAGATGCTGAATAGAGCTTTGCTCAAAATTGGATGTATCTGATACGGGTTGTGGCTATGGATATTGATTTAATTTCTAAAGCATTGGCAAATCCGACTCGACGCCAGATTCTGGAGTGGTTGAAAAATCCACAACAGTATCTGTGTGAAGAGCAGTGCGGTGGATTTAGTCGTGGCATATGTGCAGGGAATATCGAAAAACTCGGTAATGTCTCTCAGTCCACGATGTCTAATCATTTGTCAGTTTTGCAACAGTCAGGATTAATTCAAGCAGAAAAGTATGGTCAATGGTCGTACTTTTCACGTAATGAAGCTTTAATTCAGCAATATATTGAATATCTTAAAAACTCGCTTTAATTCCTGATTCAGGTTGGAAAGCAAGTGATGAGGCAAATATGGCTGAACTTTCTTCTCCTCTCGTCCTGGGCGATTTACATCTTAAAAATCGCGTCGTGATGGCTCCCTTAACACGCAGTCGCGCAACGGCGGATCGTGTTCCAACCGCAATGATGGCGGAATACTATGCGCAACGTGCCAGTGCAGGTTTAATCATTTCCGAAGCAACGGTGATTTCTGAAGAAGCCAATGGTTATTTAAATACACCAGGGTTATTCACGGATGCACAAGTTGAGGGTTGGAAGGTTGTAACTCAAGCTGTGCATGACAAAGGTGGTTTAATCATTGCGCAATTATGGCATGTGGGTCGTGTATCGCATCCTGATCTTCTCAATGGTGAAACGCCTGTATCTGCAAGTGCCGTACAACAAGCGGGGCAGGTGAGTTTACTGCGTCCAAAACGTGATTATGTTGTGCCACGTCCTTTAGAAATCTCTGAAATTAAAACGATTATTGCGCAATATAAACAGGCTGCAATCCGTGCCAAAGCGGCTGGTTTTGATGGCGTTGAACTGCATGCTGCCAATGGTTATCTGATCGACCAATTCTTACAAAGTTCAACCAATCAGCGTGAAGATGAATATGGTGGATCAGTTGAAAATCGTGTCCGATTATTGCTGGAAGTGACTGATGTATTGATTGAGGTTTGGGGAGCAAGTCGTGTTGGCGTGCATTTAGCTCCACGTGGTGATGAGCATGATATGGGTGATGCTGCTCCACGTGAAACCTTTGGTTATGCTTTGGAGCAATTAGGAAAACGTCAGATTGCATTTTTCTTTACCCGTGAATATTTAGCTGATGACAGTATCAGTGAAGATATGAAACAGCGCTCAGGCGGTGTGCCTTATATTGCCAATATGCGTTTAAGTCGTGACGATGCAATCGACTTGCTTGCTTCAGGTAAAGCGGATGCGGTGTCTTTTGGTAAGGCTTATATTGCCAATCCTGATTTGTATGAGCGTCTGGTTCAGGATGCACCACTCAATGAATTGGTGTTTGAAAATATGATCGGTTCGCAAACTGCGGAAGGGTATATTGATTATCCTGCTTTGGTTTAATTCAGTGGTTTAGTTTTATAAAAAGCCCCTCATTTTCTTGTTAATGCTGATCAGTTAAGCAAAATTATAGGATAGATTCCTAAAATCTCCCTCCTTTGGAAAAGGTGAGGAACATGTTCCGCAAGGGGGGAGGATTCAAAAATTATTAACTGACTGTGGCATTACTCATTCTCTTGCGGAGCTTTACCCCTCATCCGTGAGTCATACGTGGTGCAAGAGAAAATATTGGTTCTATAGTAGTAAGTTAATTATTGCTCTTGAGTTAGCACAGCCCCATTAGCCTTGCAAAATTTAGATTAATTTGTGTAGGCGATGCCTTACTTTTTAAAGATAAAAAGTAACAAAAATCCTTTGTTGGGTACAAGGTAAGTCCCTTTACCTGTACCCAACGGCGACATCCATGTCGCCTTATGCGATAGCACTATCTACATTGAATTACTTCAGTAATTTTTTTGGCTGATAGTCAGCCAACTTATTATTTTGGAAAGAAAAGTAGCAGTTTCCAAAAATATACTAATTGCATAACATTGGTTATTTATATCCAAATAAATCACGATTTTATATGAAACCCTCATTTTCTGAGTATATGACAATCCTCACGAACAATTCGTTAAATATTATTCATTAACAACTGAATATAGCTCTGCTATATTTGCCCATTGAAATTGATTTTGGGGCATTCTGTTTGGCTACTCCTTTCTGGTATAACGCAGCACTGGCGATCGTCAAACCTTTGTATCGCTCGAAAATTAAAAAACGTGCGCAAAATACAGCAGAATATCAACAGGAATGTCTTGAACGTTTTGGCCCATTTCAGCCTGTTAAAAACCTGCAAACAATATGGTTTCACTGTGTTTCCGTGGGTGAAACCAATGCAGCACAGCCATTGATCGAGCATTATTTAAAAGCAGGTCATGCAGTTCTTGTGACTAATACCACCAAGACGGGTCAGGCACGTTCTAAATCATTATTTTTAAAAGCGCCCTATGAAGCGTTATTTCAGGCGGTGTATTTACCCGCTGATCAAAAATATTTAATCGCTGATTTTTATCAGAAATATCAGCCTAAATTATTGATTTTGGTTGAAACGGAATTATGGCCAAATCTGATTGATCAAGCCAAAGAATTCAAAGTACCTTGTATTTTGGTCAATGCACGTCTTTCTGAAAAGTCAGCCAAAGGTTATGGCAAAGTGCCGAGTCTGACCCGCCCAATGTTGCAAAAACTGGATCGTTTATTGGCACAGGATCTGGCAACGCAACAACGTTTTATTGATTTAGGCAGTCAGCCAGATCAAACTGAAGTGGTCGGCAGTATTAAGTTTGATATTTCTGCACCTGAGCAATTTGTACAGAAAGCGCAACAGTTACAACAGGACTGGAATTTAAGCTCCCGTAAAATTATTACCATCGCCAGTACCCATTCTCCTGAAGAAGAAAAACTGCTTACCGCTTTTAAACCATTTTTAGAACTGCATTCGGATTGGTTGTTGATTGTCGTGCCGCGTCATCCTGAACGTTTTGATGAAGTCTTTAATATTGCCCAAAGTCTAAATTTAAATACTCAACGCCGTAGTTTAAGCCAATCTATTCAATCAGATACTCAGGTGTATTTAGCCGACAGTATGGGTGAAATGTGGTTGTGGTATGGCTTAAGTCAGGCTTGTTTTGTCGGTGGATCGCTGAATGAACCAGGTGGTGGACATAACATTTTAGAACCGATGGTGTTGGATGTGCCAACGGTGATTGGCCCTAATTATTTTAATTTCCAAGCTATTGTCGATGAGTTTGTACAAGCAGATGCCGTTGCCGTCGGGCAGTCTGTGGATGAAGTGACACAGCTATTAGTACGTTGTTTGCAAGATCAGGCATTTGCACAACAGCTGAGTCAGCATGCAATTGAAGTATTGAATAAAAATAAAGGGTCTTTGCAAAAGCATATTGCAGTGATTGATACCTA
Source organism: Acinetobacter sp. WCHAc010052 (assembly GCF_002165295.2). NCBI lineage: Bacteria > Pseudomonadati > Pseudomonadota > Gammaproteobacteria > Moraxellales > Moraxellaceae > Acinetobacter > Acinetobacter sp. WCHAc010052. The sequence goes on from NZ_CP032143.1 coordinate 177,862, forward strand.
TCTATGAACATCGTTTTGTTAGACCCTCGTCAGGCTGAATCTGAAATTTGGACAATAAGTTCCAAACGACAACTTGAACATTTACATACTCATGTCGGTGTCAAAGTCGGTGATACGCTGAAAGTTGGTATTCGCGAAGGAAAGCGTTACTTAACTGAAATTATTGATATTTCAGAAAAATCGATTCAGATTAAACCGCTAAAAGAAGAATCTTTCCCTGAAAAACTGCCTGTGACTTTAATTGTGGCTTTACCACGTCCAAAAGTTTTACGTCGTTTAATTATGGATGCTGTTACACTGGGTGTGGATAAGTTAGTGCTTATCCACAGTTATCGCGTGGATAAAAGTTACTGGCAAACTCCATTCCTACAACAGCTTGACCATTTTGTGACATTAGGCCTGGAACAAGCTGGTGACACGATTGCACCGAAAATTGAGTTATATAAACGTTTTAAACCCTTTGTTGAAGATGTATTACCGACTATGATTAGTGAACAAAACCCTGCTTATGTTGCGCATCCGTATACAGATTTAAAAATGCCCTATGCGGTTGATCAGCCATGTACGGTGATCATTGGCCCTGAGGGTGGTTTTATTCCTTATGAAATTGATTTACTCATAAAAAACGGCTGCCAGGCGGTGAGCTTAGGCAACCGAATTTTAAGAACTGAAACCGCAATTCCCTATGTACTGGGACGTTTATTTAGCGCGTGCTGATTCATCATCAGGTTGTTCGCCACGATAAACTTTGACTTCCTGAACAGGATAAGGAATGGAAATGTTATTTTCAGCAAAAGACTGAATCACATGTTCCTGTACCATACTGATAGATGCAGATGTTGATGTTTCAGTGGTATTGACCCACCATTGGACTTTTAAATTGACTGAGAAATCTGCCAATGCCGCAACATTTACAGAAAAACCTGGCTGGCTCAGAATAGCCTGATCTTTATCCAGTAGTTTTAAAATAATATCTTTGGCTTTTTGCACATCATCTTCATAACCGATACCGACAACAAATTCACAGCGACGACGCTGGTATGCAGTATTGACCGTCACAGCACTGGTATAAACTGTTGCGTTTGGAATCACGATACGACGACCATCAGGTGAACGCAGGAAAGTTGCACGGATCTGAATATCTTCAACCGTACCTTCCATGCCTGAAACGATAATGTCATCACCGATTTTAAACGGTTCTGAAAGCAGAATCAGAATACCTGAAAGTAAATTCTGGAAAATATCTTTAAATGCAAAACCGATGGCTACGGAACCGATACCCAGGGCGCTCATCAACTGACCAGGTGTAAAACCTGGAATCGCAATCACCATTGCGATCAAGAAACCGAAGAAAATAATCGCAGAGCTACCGACTCTGTTCAGCACCAGTACCAGGTTCTGTTTGGTGTACGAGCGTTCAGACAGTGTTTTGCGAACAAAGAATTTGAACAGTTTTGAAAGCAGGATAAAAACAGTAAATACAATGAATGCAATGCAGATATAAGGCAGGCGCTCCCAGAAGCCATCGACAAATTTATCTATGGTTGAATACGCCTCGTTATATTTTGCAGTATGTTCAATGACAGTCTGCGCTGTTTTTTCGCTGGCTTCCTGAATAAGCTGCGTTGTGCCCTGAGTGACTTCACTCAGGGCATTCTGTTGTTCGGCCACGTGAATTCCTTAATAATGAATCGTGAAATTTTCTTATGTTTCATCAGTTATGTCTAGAATTTATTGAGCGTTGAGATTAATTCTTTTCCTGTATTTTGAACATACAGTTCTACACCGGATTCATTTAAATGATTGGAATCAAAATAAATAGGTATATCTTTGTAAAATGGAGCAGCAGCAAACATATGATTCTTTGAAAAATCAAGGAAAGTAATATTTGATTTTTTTGATAGTGCCTGAATTTCCTGATTCGCTGTCGATTGATATTCTTCTACATGTATTTCAGGGTTGAGTCCTAAAGACTTGAAATGTTCTACTCTTTTAACATTTCTTGAAAAAGTAGGTATTTGAGCCATTATAAGAATATTATGTGTGTTTTTGGTTTTGTTAATAAAATCCGATAATGCAAATGAAAAATCTTTATCTTCTAAGTGCTTCGACCAAAGGGCAGAAATGATAACTGTATCATATTTAGGTAATTCTTTCTGGATAATTTTGATCTGACGCTTACATGGTTCTACTGCCCATTCTGGTAAGTTATTTATATTAAATTTTTCAATAGGTAAGCATGAGCTTGATGAAATAACATTGAAATTATAATCTGTACTTTTAGATAAATGTTTAAAATATAAATTTAACTGCCCTGCATGTGAGTCCCCGATAACAAGTACATTTTTTTCCTTGGGACTGGTCATAACTAAACAGGATGGAAGTATCTGACTATGACAGATCATCTTTGCATCGGCATATCTTGAGAGGCTTAAAGGATTATCAGGTGTTATTTTTTTATTTATATCTTTTCCAAAAGTTAATAGTAGTAAAATAAATATAAGATTGAATAGAATAAAAGAATAAACTCGGGATTTTTTATTTTTTGAAATAGACTTCTCGATTAAGTGATAAGATAATATAGATAGAATCGCAGTTAGAATAACTGACAGGGTAATATATTTCAGATCTAAAATTTTTTGTTCTGAATAATATCTAAAAAAAGCCAGTATAGGCCAGTGCCATAGGTATAGTGAATATGAGATAGTACCGATATAAACTATGATTTTTTTAGAAAAATACTGATTAATAATATTTTCCTGTTTTTGCAGAAGGATAAGTGCAGTTGCGAGACACGGCAGTATACTTAAAATTCCAGGAAACTTACTTTCAGGGATTAAAAATAAACATGGGATTAATAAAAATATACCAAAGTGCGAGAGATATCTTAAATTGTAGTTTTTTCTATAAATAATTGCAGCGAATGTTCCTATTAAAAATTCAGGAATTCTTGCTGTTAATGAAAAATAGATATCCGAGTGATTTTCATTGTAAAGCTCACACCATATTGTTATAAGTATAATTGTAGATATAATGATCGTTTTATTTGTTTTTTCTGAAAAAAATAGAAGAAGGAATGGTAAAATAAAGTAAAACTGCATTTCTACAGAAAGTGACCATGTGTGCAATAGAGGTAGTTCTTCTGAGCTTGGGGAGAAATAATTTCCAAAATCTGAAAAATAATAATTGCTATAAAATAATAATGCTGTTTTTATACTCTGATAAAAATCAATTAAATCATTGTTGGTAAGAAGTATTGTTGATACTAAACAGGTTATGCTGAGTAGGAAAATATAAGGAGGAACAATACGTAAGATTCTTTTATTATAGAAATCTAAAATACTAAAATCACTTTTCCTGTTTAATATTATTGTGGAAATAATATAACCAGAAATCACAAAAAAAATATCTACCCCTATAAAACCAGAAGGAAGCCACTCCTTATTTATATGAAAAACTATCACGGCAAGCACAGCTAGAGCACGGAGACCCTGTATATCGAGTCGTAAGGGTAGAGATGACATATAGATGTTTTGAGCTGGTTGGGTGGAAGTTGTTAATAGTAAGCGATGAGTCTATATAAGTTATAGTAAAATCAACTTAAAAATACTCAGTGCCTTTCTGTAAAACTTCAGCCGGAGTATCCAGTTCGCCTGCACCCATCATATACGAGACTAAACTGCCCATACTGAAAAGGCTCAGTACAGTCAGCAGAATAACCAGCCAGGCGAGGATTTTTTCCCATAAAGCAGTTGCTCTGGGCATACCATAACTGTTATTTCCCCGTGTTCCTGGTGCGATCAGTAAATACAGAATAAAAAAGAACTGAATCACAGGAACAAAGAACAACAGGATAAGCCATCCAGATTTATTCAGGTCATGCAGACGGCGAACAGCAATCAATAACGAAAAATAGAGATAGCTGACCACGAGTACCAGATAGAAAAATCCAGTAAAACTTAAAAGAATATTAATAATATTATGGCTGAATGCCATCGCATTCAGATTGAAAATTCCTGTAAATAAACTCAGTGCAATTACCGCCAGAAACACGCTCAGGTTCAGGAAACTTTGCCATCCGATCATGCTTAAGCGACCAAACCGTCCTGTCGCTGACAGAGGGTTGTCTTTAACAGCAGGCTGAGATTTTGAAAAAAAAGAGGATGAATGATGTGAACTCATGAGTGATTCCGGTAGCTTTTCAGTAAGAGAATGCTGGTTTGTTTTAAATCGCCTGCACTGGCTCTGTAAAAATTATAGGATGAATTTAATGAAGCAGATACTAGATGGAGACATGTTTTTGTTGAATATGTTTTAAATGGAGGATAAAACTGTATATATAATATACGACTAAAGCATGATTGAGCTGATCAAAAAACAAACGTAATAGTGCTCTGATGCAGGTAATAAAAGCAAGAATTTCGGCATACATCTCGTGATGAGATGAATAAAATCAAGGAAGTATAATTATGAATGAGATATATCCGGCACCCGAACAATTTGTAAAAACAGCAAGAACCAATGAACAGCAGTATTTTGAACGTTATCAGAAGTCTGTAGAAAACCCAGACGAATTCTGGGCAGAAGCAGCGAAGAAACTTGACTGGATTAAACCCTTCACGCAGGTGAAGAATACCAGTTATGACCCAGATAATTTTAAAATCGAGTGGTTTGCTGATGGACAGTTAAACGTTAGTGAAAACTGTCTGGATCGTCATTTAAAAGAACATCCATTGAAACCCGCGATTATCTGGGAGGGGGATCATCCGTCACGTCATAAAATTATCTCTTTTGAAGAACTGCATGATGAAGTCTGTCGTTTTGCTAATGTCTTGAAGAAAAATGGTATCCGTAAAGGGGATCGTGTGGTGCTGTATATGCCGATGATTCCTGAGACTGCTATTGCGATGTTGGCATGTACACGTATTGGTGCTGTGCATTGCGTGGTATTTGGTGGTTTCTCACCAGATTCTTTGGCGAGTCGTATTGATGACAGTCAGGCAAAACTGGTGATTACAGCAGATCAGGGCATGCGTGGCGGTAAAACCATTCCACTTAAAGAAAATGTCGATGCAGCACTACAACTGGAGGGTACATCTTCAGTTGAAAAAATGATTGTGGTACACCGCACAGGGCATCCGATCACAATGAAAGAGGGGCGTGATCTGTGGTATCACATGGAAATAATGACGGTCACTGATATTTGTCCACCTGAACCGATGAATGCAGAAGATCCACTGTTTATTCTGTATACCTCAGGTTCTACTGGAAAACCGAAAGGAGTGTTGCATACCACAGGTGGCTATCTGACCTATGTAAATTCAACTTTCCGTGAAGTTTTTGATATTAAACAGAATGATGTGTTCTGGTGTACCGCGGATGTTGGCTGGATTACGGGGCATTCTTATGTGTTGTATGGCCCATTGTCCAATGGTACGACCACAGTGATGTCGGAAGGTATTCCGCAATATCCAAGCTGGGCACGTACAGGGCATATAGTTGATAAGCACAACATCACCATTTTATATACAGCACCAACTGCGATTCGCGCCATGATGCGTGAGGGTGATGCCTACGTGCGTGAAAGTGATCGTAGCAGTCTGCGTTTATTGGGTACTGTGGGGGAGCCGATCAATCCTGAAGCGTGGAACTGGTACTATACTGTGGTTGGTGAAAGCCGTTGTCCAGTTGTAGATACATGGTGGCAAACTGAAACAGGCGGTATTTTAATTTCCCCACTTCCTGGTGCTACAGCGGTTAAACCAGGTTCCGCAACACGTCCTTTATTTGGGGTACAACCTGCTTTGGTGGATGCAGAAGGGAATGAACTGGAGGGAGAGGCAGAGGGGAATTTAATTATCAAGGATTCCTGGCCTGGACAAATGCGGACGATCTGGGGCGACCCTGAGCGTTTTATTGAAGCATATTTCTCAACTTATCCTGGAGCGTATTTCACCGGTGATGGGGCACGTCGTGATAAAGACGGATACTACTGGATCACAGGGCGGGTCGATGATGTTCTGAATGTTTCGGGGCATCGTTTAGGAACTGCTGAGATTGAAAGTGCTTTGGTGGCACATGAAAAAGTCGCTGAGTCTGCCGTCGTTGGTATGCCACATGATATTAAAGGTCAGGGCGTTGCTGCCTATGTCACCTTACAGGCAGGTGAAGCTGAAACTGAAGAATTGCGTCAGGAACTGGTGGCGTGGGTACGTAAGGTTCTAGGCCCTGTTGCGACCCCAGATGCCATTTATTGGGCACCATCATTGCCAAAAACCCGTTCAGGGAAAATTATGCGTCGTATTTTGCGTAAGATCGTTGCCAATGAGTTAGACAGTCTGGGAGATACCTCAACATTGGCAGACCCGAGTGTGGTGGATCAGTTGATTAAAGAAGTTCAGGCGAACAGTTGATTTGATCTTTAGATTCACATGCATTGGAAGTTCCTTCTCCCTTTGGGAGAAGGCTAGGATGAGGGGGCTTTGAAGATGAGGGCTCACTTGTGAAGTTTTACTCCTTATCTCACAGGGAGAGAGGACTTTTCTTGATTAACTGATGTTACGCACTTCAAAAGAAATGCATTTTTTAAAACAGCTTTAAACTTACTAGACGGAGTCTTACATCAAAAGTTTTGATTTAGGGATTAGCCTTCGGCTCGACCTACTTTTCTTTCGGGAAAAGTAGGCAAAACCATTGTCATCCGCAAAACTCGACAAATACCATCTTTTGATTGATATATCGCAGAAACATTAATTTACAGATGTAGTCCTGCCTCAAACACGTTGCGGATGACGTTATCGCGTATCCACTTTTTATTGAGATGCGATCTACAATTTGATATTACTGTGTAACATCAGCGATTAATATAAAAGTTAAATACCGTTTGCTTCAGGCTAACGGTATTTTTTTGTGTTGCTCAGTATTTTCAAAATAGTGCATAAGTACAGCAGGCATTCAGATAAAGCAGTTCAGGATGATCTGCTAAGCTAAAAATATTGAAAATAAGGACAGTCACATGAATGCGCCACAGGCTTTAAACCGATCTCCTCTCGAAGTTGCCCAACGACTGGCTGAACAATTTGCGCAGACTGCGGCAGAAAGAGACAAGACAGGGGGAAATCCAAAGTATGAACGTGATCTGATTCGTCGCAGTGGTTTGCTTGGACTGTCTATTCCTACGCAATATGGTGGACAAGGGGCGGATTGGAAAACCATTTTTCAGACCATTCGTACCATTGCCCAAGTGGATAGTTCATTGGCGCATGTCTATGGTTTTCACCACTTATTGATTGCGACAGTGCAATTATTTTCCCAGCCTGAGCAATATGCAAAATGGTTTGAAGATACGGCTAAGAATAATCTGTTTTGGGGCAATACTTTAAACCCATTGGATAAACGGACTACAGCAACTCAAATCTCAGAGAATGAATATATTTTTCAAGGTGATAAAAGTTTTTGTTCAGGTTCGATCGATTCAGATATTTTGCTGTGTTCAGGTTTTAATGAAGCAGGGAAATTATTGATTGGGGTGATTCCCACTGCGCGTGAGGGCGTAAGTTTTTTGGGTGACTGGAACAATATGGGACAACGCCAGACGGATAGTGGCACAAGTCATTTTGAACAGGTCAAAATTTCCAAAGATGAATTGTTACTCAACCCAGGTCCTTTAAGTACGCCATATTCGAGTATACGTCCGTTGATTGCGCAACTGATTTTTGTACATTTATTTTTAGGTGTGGCTGAGGGAGCATTTGAGCTTGCGAAAGAAACTGTGCAAAGTCAGAAAGCATGGTCAAAATCTTTGGCTGAAAATGCTGTGAATGACCTATTTACCCAAAAGCATTTCGCTGAGTTTTATGTGCAGCTTGAAAGTGTACGTTTACTTGCCAATAAAGCCGTGGAAAGCTTACAAGAGGCATGGAATATGGGTGAAGATTTAACAGCCGAACAGCGTGGGCAGGTATCTGTTGCAATTGCCACTGCAAAAATTGCAGCAACCAATACTTCGCTGTTTGTGACGCAGAATATTTTCCAGGTGATGGGTGCGAGAGCGACCACTGCAAAACTGAATTTAGACCGTTTCTGGCGTAATGTACGCACGCAGACTTTGCATGATCCGATTGATTATAAATATCAGGAAGTCGGTGAATGGGTGCTGACAGGAAAAGTGCCTGATCCGAGTTTTTATTCTTAAATGCCCTATCTCAGTCGAAAAACCTCATTCAATGCAATGAGGTTTTTTTATTTAACATACTGAAAAATATAATCATATAGAGTAGATTAAAAAATAAGAGTGAGAAGAATGAAAACTTGAGTGGAAACAGCATGGATTTGTACCAAGCAATTTTAGATTTTAGCCATCAGTATATTGATGATTTAAAGCAGAGTTATACGTGGGAAATTAATTTAGAACATCTTCCTGTTGATCTGAGTTTGAGTGGAAATAATGTCTACGAACAAAATATTTCGCTGCGTCATCAGCTTCATCATGCATTTTCAGTTGCGACTGATTTTGAAGAAAAATATAAAATGATCAGGTGGTACATTTATCATTGGGGTGGAGTGAAAGCCAACAGTGACAGCACATTGACCGAATATAGTCAAAGTTCACCTGAAACTTTGATTTTAAAAGGAGCGGATGGCATTGCGTCTTGGTCAAAAGCTTTGTCGGTGATCGACCCTGTACGTTACGCAATTTATGATGCTCGTGTTGCTATGTCGTTGAATGCTTTGCAAGTGATATATGCTGTCGATTTTCCACAATATTTTCCACCCTTGAAAGGGCGGAATACCTTAATTAATTTTTTCCAAGCTAAACTGCAAACGACTTTTTTACAGTGGAATAAAGCCAATACTCAAACCTTTTATCAAGAATATTTAGCTTTATTACAGCAAGTCGCTGATCAATTTTCGGAAAATGTGACTCGGCATGAAGTTGAAATGTTATTGTTTGCACATGCAGAGGAATTGAGTTTTCAGGCTGCGGCAAAGCTCACTCATTTTAAAACAATTTAAAAAAGCTTAAATTGAAAAAGGGTTAGAAAAAAATCCCTCAAGCCGAGTCATGAGGGAAAACTAAAAACCTTATTTTTGATTATTTATTGTTATTTTCTAAGCACATCCTTTAAGCGGATTTTGCTGTAATTTGATTCTTTTGAGCCTCCTCTAATTCACGAACCAATGGCAACACCTTTTCCCCAAAATATTCGACTTCTTCAATAAAATGTAAGAAACCTGAAAGGACTAAATCCACACCGACATTTTTTAATTCAACAATACGCTCAGCAATTTGCTGTGGTGTACCAATCAAATTGGTTTTAAAACCATCGTTATATTGAACCAAATCTTCAAAAGTAGATTTAGCCCAGTTGCCTTCGCCTTCTTTAGAAGCTGCACCTGCTTCACGAGTGGCGTCACCAAAAGCATGAACCGCTTCAACATTAGCTTTGGCAATGATTTCCTGCAACACCGCTTGAGCTTCTTCTTCAGTATCTCGGGCGATAATAAAGGCATTCACGCCGATTTTTACGCTGTGACCATTCACTTTGGCTTTTTCACGAATATCATCAATTTGCTTTTTCAGTTCAGCAGGAGTGTTGCCATTGGTAAAGTACCAGTCAGAAACACGGGAAGCCATGTCGCGTGCAGCGCGTGAACTTCCACCTTGGAACACCTCAATATGCGGTTTTTGCACAGGTTTTGGCTTTAAAGTGTAATCTTTAAACTGGTAATATTTACCATCAAAACTATAGTTGTCCGTCGTCCAGATGCCTTTTAAGGTACGGATAAATTCTTCAGAACGTACATAGCGTTCATCATGTTCAGGCCAAGGCTCACCAATCGCATCGAACTCGCCACGGAACCAACCACTGACCACATTAATTGCCACACGTCCATTGGTTAGATAATCAATGGTTGCCAATTGCTTCGCTGCAAGCGCAGGCTTCCACGGACCAGGCAGAATGGCAGCAATGACTTTTAATTTTTCAGTTTTAGCCAAAAGAGCATGACTGAAACTCACTGACTCATGCTGATTTTCCGCACCATAACCTGCGGTAAACCGAATCTGTGTCAGCGCATATTCAAAACCACTTTTTTCAGCGGCTTGCGCCAAACGAACATTGTAGTCATAGCTCCAGTCAGTACGCTGTTCAATATTACTCACAACTAAACCACCGCTGACGTTGGGAACCCAGTAGGCAAACTTAATAGCATTTTGATCGGTAGGAGAAAATTGCTTTTGTGACATGTGATGACCCTCTATTTTTATTATCTATTTACGAGGTTGCGCTTAGGCAACCTGTGATTTTGGCGTTTTGGATTTGGCATGCAAACGAGATTCAGCAGCATCCAGGTCTGGAATCGCAGCCGATGGAAGTACTTCATCTTGTTCAATCTGTTTGTTAATGCCCAAGTTTTGATTGGCTTGTTCGGTTTTTGATTTCACCACTTCTGCACGCTGACCTTTGGCAGGTGCCCACTCTAAAATCGGTAATGCACGTGCAACAGCTAAAGTAATACGGTCACGTAAAAACTCGCTGTGAATGGTGTATTCAGGAGTGAAATCACGATCTGTGGCATATACACCGATTGGTAAAGTTTGCGCCTGGAAGAAGCTGAACAATGGACGTAACTGATGCTCAAGCACTAAAGCATGGCGATCAGAACCGCCAGATGCAGCCAATAATACTGGTACATCAACAAGTGCAGTTTGTTCAACAAAGTCAAAGAAATGTTTAAAAAGACCTGTGAATGAGGCACGGTAAACAGGTGTTCCCACAATTAAAGCATCGGCTGCTTCTACGGCAGCTAAATCATCCTGAACACGTTGTGGAAGTTGGTTGCGATAAATTGCTCCACCGAGTAAATGTCCAATTTCACTGAATTTAATGAAATGCACATTGATTGGTGTTGCTTCGCCTAATTCATCCAAAATCGCTTGAACAAGCGCTTCGGTCTTGGATGGATTATTTAAGCCGCCAGATACAGCGACAACGTTTAATGGTTTCTGTTGAGTATAAAAAGACATTTTGGCAACCTGATAAATCAAATCTCGGAATGCCTTTCATTAATCTACATCAGGGGACATGGGTAAAATAAGGAAAAATAGTAAACTTATCTGTTTTGAAGATATGTTATTTTTCAAGTAAAAATATAAATATAAGTTTATGAAAAATAAACTTATATTGCATAAGAATAAGCTTTTTATACAGAGCACTGAAATTTATATAAAAAACTGATGAAGATGTCATATTTTCAGGAATGCTATTGTTTTGTGCAAATTCCTTAAAATAAATGTGGTTTTGGCTAAAAAAAAGTCAGTCTTTGCATATCCTTAACAGCATATGTGTGGTTAGAATAGGAAACACTGTGCAAAAAGATCTCTTACGTCGCTTATGAACATATTAATCGTTGATGATCATCCGTTGTTTCGTCATGCTTTGATTCAGGCCGTTCGCTACAGCTTACCTCAGGCTCAGATTCATGAGACGGCGGCAGTAAATGAATTTTATGAACGGCTTGAAAATGGTCCAGAGCCTGATCTGGTTCTGCTGGATCTGAATCTGCCAGGTGCGTCAGGTTTTTCAGCACTGGTTCATGTCCGTGCACAGTATCCTGCACTTCCCATTATTGTCGTTTCTGCACATGAAGAAGCCTCCATTATGCAACGTGCAATTGCACATGGGGCAATGGGCTATATTCCAAAATCTGCTCATCCAAGTCATATTGGCGAAGCAATCCGTCAGGTGCTCGAAGGTGAGATCTGGTTACCACCAAATCTTCAGGCAAACTCTGGATTTGACCCTCGTGCAGCAGATGAAACGGAGCTTGCAGAACGGATTCAGTCTTTAACACCGCAGCAGTTCCGTGTACTGATGATGGTTGCAGAAGGTCTGCTCAATAAACAGATTGCTTATGAACTGGATGTGTCAGAAGCAACCATTAAGGCTCATGTCACCGCGATTTTCCGTAAACTGGGTGTACAGAACCGGACTCAGGCAGTGCTTGCAATTAATGCCCTGAATATTGAAGATAAAAAAATGTAAGCGATGTCTTTATATGAAAAAAAGACCTCAGTAGAGGTCTTTTTTATTGCAGTCAGTTTTATGCAATGCAGTTCTGTCTGGAAATCAGATCAGGACAGCCCAGTGGATTGAGCGCACATTTCAGGTCTTCAATCTGTTCCTGACTGACATAATTCTGTGCTTTCAGATAGTCTGCAACACGGTCATCACGCAGGCTCAGGAAAGCCGCATCATATACACCCAGGTCAACAAACAGAGCTGCGGTTTCAAGGCTGTTGAAACGGTCGAGAAAGACTTCATTGCCATACATCAGGAAAATATGGTCATGTTCTGCTTCAGTATTCACATTCAGATGCGCAGCCAATGTTTCAGGTGAGGTTTTGATAAACAGCAGGTCTGAAAGTTCATCAAACTGGGTCATATCAAGCGCATTTTCACCTGTTTTGACTTTAGCGAGCCACGCTTTGAACACCAGTACCGCACCACCACGTAACAGCATGCTCCATAACTGATGACGGGTTTCTTCATTCAGGTCATGACTTTCATGCTGCAGGACAGTCAGCAGTTTTTCTTCCTGCTCTGCCAGGCGGTCAAACAGTCCCAGTCCCTTAGGTGTATAGGCTGCCGGAGCAAAGACATCAAAGTCCAGCTGTTCAAAAACCTGAAGTGCAAGCGGAACCGCGCTTTGATACAGGGTCTGTAAAGCCTGAATGTGAGTATCGTTCAGTTTGCTGTGACTGAACAGCTGCTGCCAGTCGATTTCTGGCAGTAATGCATTGACACCGTACTGACGGTGGAACTGTAAGCTTTGATTTTCCCCATGTGGAACAGTTTCTGAAATATTCATCTGATCACTCCTTAAAAATAGCGGTTGATCAGCTTTATGGTCAGAATTTTTCAGGACACGTATAAAACACAAAACTGATCGTTTGTTGTGCTTATTTATGAATTATCTGATTTGCAAGGTGAATACGACTAAAGTTCAGAGTAGGAAAAACGTAGATATAAAATGAATAAAAATCATAAATTTAATTAATTGTAACTAAGTGTACGCATGTTCACTTAAGATTCTGGTGGATTTTGCCATAGAAAAATGAGGACTGAAATTTATGGTCAGTTCAAACCATTTTCAAAGGCATGATTCTGATATGTTTTGCATTTTATGAAAAATAAAAAGCCAGTCCTGTGCAGAACTGGCAGTGATTGTCTGATAAAAGCCCGATTCAGCTGAATCATCGGGCAGCATCTGAAGGATCAGTTTTCTGATATTTTCAGACCCGAAAGCCATGAACGTAATGATGCCGGTTTCAGCGGTTTTTTCAGCAGTACGATATTCAGCTCTTTTAGACGCTGTGGCAGTTCTGGATCTGAATCTGCGGTAATCAGTGCAACAGGGACATTATCCTGACGGTTGTCCAGAATAAAATCCAGTCCAATTTTATCGTGATTCAGGTGCTGATCGACCAGCCAGACCTGTATATTTTCCTGCTGAATCAGTTTTATTGCCTGTTCAGGTTCTGTGGCTTTAAACACCTGATAACCCCATTTACTGAGTAGGGTACTCATGCCTTCAAGAATGGTTTCGTCATTGTCCAGACACAGTACTTTGTAGGCACGGGTTTTCAGCGGAATCGCCTGTACAGGTGTGGATACTACTTTTGGCGCAGCAACCACAGGTACTTCGATCATAAAGCATGAACCTTTGCCCAGTTCAGAGTAGACATGAACCGGATAATCCAGCAGGCTGGTCATGCGCTGCACAATGGCAAGTCCAAGTCCAAGCCCCTGTTCGCCCCATGGTGAGGTATGTCCACAGCGTTCAAATTCCTGAAACAGCTTGATTCGCTGTTCTTCGGCAATACCAGGACCTGTGTCCCAGACCCCGATCCGGATATGTCCTGGACGTGCAGTAGAGCGTAGAACGCCAACCACAACCCGACCCCGTGCGGTATAACGCAGGGCATTGCTGACAAAGTTCTGAATAATCCGGCGGATCCACTGAGGATCTGTATCAATCCAGAACTGAGCATCATGAACTTTCAGCTGAATGGAGCGTTGAGCAGCAATGGACTTGAACTGCAGTTCAAGGTCACTTAACAGATCGTGTAATGGATAAGCCTGACGTTTAGGCTGAATGGTGCCACCTTCAAGACGGGCAATATCGAGCAGAGCAGAGAGCATACTTTCTGCACCATGCAGGGCACGGTCCAGCTGTTGCAGTGTTTTTCGGTCTTCATCGAACTGAATACTCTGTTCCAGTGCGGTACTGAACAGACGGGCTGCATGCATCGGCTGTAATAAATCGTGACTGGCTGCGGCAATAAACCGGCTTTTGGACATGTTGGCTTTATCAGCCTGTTCACGTGCCAGCTGCTGTTCAGCCAGTGCATTTGCCAGCTGCTGGGTACGGTCAGAAACCCGGGCTTCAAGTACGGCTTCATTTTCACGGAAAGCGGTAATGTCGGCAAATGTGGTTACAAAACCACCGCCTTCAATTGGGTTACCCCGCATCTGAATGACACGACCATCCTTACGGATCCGTTCAAATTCATGCGCACTGCCGACTTTCATCCAGTGCATACGCTTCCGGACATGTTCTTCGACCGAGCCTGGACCACATTCGCCACGTTCTGCGTTATATCGGATCAGATCTGAAATCGGGCAGCCGACATACACAAGGTCTTTAGGATAATCGAACAGTTTTAAATACTGATTGTTCCATGCGACCAGGCACATATTTTCATCCACCACACTGACCCCCTGAGTCATGTGGTCAATCATGGTCATGATCAGATTCTGGTTGAAGCGCTGCCATTGTGATGCCTGATCGAGGATATTGGCAACCTGTCCCAGTGCAAGTCCATTGTTGACCATAGCGGTGGTCAGCAGTGTCCGTGCAGATGCTGCACCAATGGTGCCTGCCAGGTACTGTTCAGTGAAACGCCACCACATGCCGTTGGCACTGCTGTTTTCGTTCAGTACAACATTGTTCAGGGTACAGAACTGACGGAATGCATGAGTGGTTGGTCCCTCACCGGTAATCCGTTTGGCAAGTGCAATCAGATCCCCAACTTTGAGTTTGGCAACATCATGATGTAAATAGTTGATCTCTGTGCTGGTGTTCTGTGCAGGCAGGGGTTTGGTTTCATAATAAAAGAAACTTTCAGCCTGAATCTGTTCTGCAATCCCAGGACGGAAGATTCTGGAAATCCAGATATATAAAATAATATTCAGACCGAGTGACCAGATCACACCATGTGTCAGTGGTGCAAAAGATTCAAATCCAAACAGGGCTTCAGGACGTAACCAGTTCAGACCAAATGGTCCCAGATTCAGGAAATGTGAACTGAAGTCAACGAACTGAGCGGGCAGACTCTGCAGAATGGTCGGCAGGAGCAGGGTATAAGCCCACATGACAAAACCCACAATCAGCCCGGCATATACACCCTGTTTACTTCCTCCACGCCAGTACAGTCCACCAATTAATGCAGGTGAAAACTGAGCAACTGCACTGAATGCCAGCAAGCCAAAAACAGAGAGTTTGTCGATATCATTAAAGAAATGGAAAAACAGAAAGCCCAGCAGCATGACGGCAAGAATACAGACCCGACGGGTGAACTTCAGTACCAGTGGAAGTCGTTTGTCATGGCGTGACAGCACACCGATTTTCCACAATGCAGGCATGATCAGGTCATTACTGAGCATGATGGACAGCGCGACTGAAGACACCAGCAACATGCCTGTGGAAGCGGAGAATCCACCCAGAAACGCCAGCAGAGTCAACCAGTCCTGACCATAGCTGACAGGTAAGGACAGCACAGCAACATCGGGAATCGCCAGGTATTCGGGTGCAGCATGCAGTGCCCAGCTGGCAATTGGAATAATGGCAAGCGTGGTCAGAATCAGATAAACGGCAAACCATCTGCGGGCACCACGGATATGTTTTTCATCGCGCAGTTCAACCACAGCAACGTGAAACTGGCGTGGCAGACAGATAATCGCCAATGCTGCAAGTAAAGTCTGTATCCAGAAGGTTTCAGGCACGCCCAGCAGCTGAACTTCTTTGAACGTATGGGCAACATCGGATGAAATCTGGTGAATATTTTCAGGTGCATCAAACATAAAGAACAGTGCAACACAGAGCAGTGCAAAGAGTTTTACAAAAGACTCAAAAGCAACCGCCAGCATCAGACCGCCGTGCTGTTCAGTATTGGCTATCTGCCGTGTTCCAAACATCATGGCCAGAATTGCCAGTACAGCTGTCAACAGCAGCACGCCATTGGTGGTCTGGGCAATATTGGTGTTCTGATCCAGGATGACGGCTGCACTGAGTGCAATGGCACGCAGCTGTAAAGCCAGATAAGGAATAATGGCGATAACAGCAAGGATGGTCACCAAGGATGCCAGTGGACCACTTTTTCCATAGCGCGCTGCAACAAAATCGGCAATGGAGGAAATCGCATGGTGCTGACGGACACGTCCAAGCCGTCGCCAGATGTCATAACCTAAAGCGACAAACAGCAAGGGTCCCAGGTAGATGGGCAGGAAAATAATTCCCTCACGGACCGCAGCGCCTGTTGCACCATAAAAAGTCCAGGATGAACAGTAGACCCCCAGGGTCAGACTGAACAGCAGCATACGACCACGGGTGCTGAGTCGGCTTGCGTGCTTTTCACCAAAAAAAGCACAGATAAAAAGTAATGCGATATAGAGGGCAAGTACCCCCATGATGAGCCAGCTGTTCATAGTGTCTGAAGTTCCACAACCATGAGGCTATGATACCTCATGATGAACTTCATCAGCCTGAATTGCTCAAAATTTAACGACCAAAGTCTAAATTACAAGAACCCCCTAAGATTGTTACTTTTAGGTGCGAAATAATTCGAATTAAAAATTTGTGCCCACGGCTGGGTGCGTACAGGAGCATTATTATGGATGAAGTACACGTAGATCGTATTCTACAGAATCCAAAATTTAAGGAAATGGTCAGCAGAAAAAGTCGATTAAGCTGGACACTGACAGCAATTATGCTGATTGTCTATGTCGGCTTCATGCTTTTAGTTGGCTATAACAAAGAGTTTTTAATGAGTTCGGTAAGTGGTGGCGTCACCACGTGGGGTATGCCGCTCGGTCTGGGCATTATTGTTCTTTCTTTCATACTCTGTGGCGTGTATTCGTATATCGCGAACAACAAGCTGGATGCCTTGAATGAAGAGGCAATGAAAGAAGTGGAAGCTATTGCTCAGAATAAAGGACAGTAATTTTATGAAATGGAATTCTATTAAATCGAAAGCACTTGCTGCTTCGACGCTGCTGATGTCAGGCATGGCAATGGCAGGTCCAGACCTGGGTGCTGCTGAACAGCAGGCAACCAACTGGCATGCAATCATCATGTTTGCTATTTTCGTGGGTCTGACCCTGTTCATTACTAAATGGGCAGCAAGACAGACGACCAGCACACAGGATTTCTATACCGCAGGTGGTGGTATTTCTGGTTTCCAGAACGGTCTGGCAATTGCCGGTGACTATATGTCGGCAGCATCTTTCCTGGGTATTTCCGCAATGGTGTTCAGTTCAGGCTTTGATGGTCTGCTGTACTCTCTGGGCTTCATGGTTGGCTGGCCAATCGTACTGTTCCTGGTTGCTGAACGTCTTCGTAACTTAGGTAAATATAACCTGTCTGACGTGGTTTCGTTCCGTCTGGCTGAAAAACCTGTCCGTACACTGGCAGCTGTAAGCTCGCTGGTTGTTGTAGCATTCTATCTGATCGCTCAGATGGTAGGTGCAGGTCAGTTAATCAAATTACTGTTCGGTCTGAACTATAACATCGCAGTTGTGATCGTTGGCTTACTGATGATGGCTTATGTAATCTTCGGTGGTATGCTGGCAACAACATGGGTACAGATCATCAAAGCAGTTATGCTGCTGTCTGGTGCTACGTTCATGGCGTTCATGGTAATGAAGGCTGTAGGTTTCAGCTTCACGAACATGTTTGAACAGTCGATTGCAATTTATGGTCAGGTACATGATATCAGTCTGGCTGATGCAACCAAGATCATGGGTCCAGGCAGCCTTGCATCCAACCCGATTGATGCGATTTCTTTAGGTCTTGCATTGATGTTCGGTACAGCAGGTCTTCCACACATCCTGATGCGTTTCTTCACTGTAAAAGATGCAAAAGAAGCTCGTAAATCTGTAGTGGTTGCAACTGGTTTCATTGGTTACTTCTATCTTCTTACTTTCATCATTGGTTTCGGTGCGATCCTGTTTGTTTCAAACAACCCACAGTTCATTGATGTTGCAAAAATGGCGGTAACTGGCAAGCTTGAGCTTGTTGGCGGTAACAACATGGCTGCGGTTCACCTGTCTGATGCAGTGGGCGGCGACCTGTTCATGGGCTTCATTTCAGCAGTAGCATTTGCAACAATCCTTGCGGTTGTAGCGGGTCTGACACTGTCTGGTGCTTCAGCAATTTCTCATGACCTGTATGCAAACGTATTCAAGAAAGGTCAGACGACTCCTGAATCTGAACTGCGCATGTCTAAAATTGCGACTCTTGGTCTTGCGATCTTTGCAATGATCCTGGGTATCATTTTCGAGAAACAGAACGTTGCGTTCATGGTTGGTTTAGCATTCTCTGTAGCAGCTTGTGCAAACTTCCCGGTACTTGTTCTGTCTATGTTCTGGAAAGGCTTAACAACACGTGGTGCTGTGATTGGCGGTGTAGTTGGTCTGGTAACAGCTGTAACACTGATCATTCTGTCTAAAGCAGTATGGGTGGATACATTCAAAATTGCTGAAACACCAATCAACCCATACAATGGTCCAGCTATCTTCGCTATGCCACTTGCATTCTTCTGCTGCTGGTTGTTCTCTGTAACTGACAGCTCTGCTCGTGCAGAAGCAGAACGCAAAGCGTTTGATGCACAGTTTGTACGTTCACAGACTGGTATCGGTATCTCTGGCGCATCAGATCACTGATCCCGCCTGATAAAAAAAGCCCCATTCGGGGCTTTTTTTATGGATGAACCGCCGTGTTAAACGTATATAAAATTCAGCAGATATACAAAATCATTAAAGAATAACGCTGCAATTGTGTTAATTTTCAGCAAGTAAAATAACAATCAGCCCTCAGGACAATAACATGCAGGCTTTTGTAGATTTCTGGCGGGTATTCCGCGGTTTACCATCAGCATGGCTGTTGCTTATACAGATTCTGCTTTTATTTTTATCATTACTGACGTATGACAGTCTTTCGTTCAGAGCACTGACCTGGGCACTTGGTGTACTGGTGCTGCTGCTGATTGCGAAAGTCATCCGTCAGACCCCTGTATTTACTTTCCTGGGGCTCAGTTTTGTCGGTGGTGCGGTGATCTTTTCCATCCCCATCCTGTTTGGTGTGAAAAATATTACGGTTCAGGTGGTGGCACATGTCTTTGAAGCGGCGGCTTACTTCGTGGCTGCCTATGGCTTGCTGCGTTATATGTTTGCGGATCGTTATCTGACCCGTGATGAGCTGTTTGCAGCGGGTGCAGTCTTTACTTTACTCGCCTGGGGATTTGCATTTCTGTACAGCATCTGCCAGTTGCTGATACCTGGCAGTTTTCAGAATCCGAATGTTTCAGGTTTACAGTCCTGGCTGGATTTACTGTTTCTGAGCTTCAGTCTGCAGTCGGCGACGGGTCTGTCAGATCTGATACCGATGAGTCCTCTGGCACGGGTTCTTGCCATGCTTCAGATGTTCACTGGTGTGATGTATCTGGCACTGATTGTTTCGCGCCTGATTGCCCTGCAGTACATTGCACATCTGCCTGAACGCCCTAAGCCGGATGAGCGTTCACGTGACTGAGTACCTGTATGCTGCAGAATCACTAAGATAATAATGTTACAGGAATGAAACTGCAGTCTGCGCCATCCTGATTTATCCTGAGTCTGGGTTTAATTCATTTTCACTGAACCCGCTTTTTGTTTACTTTGCTGAACATCTTCTCTGACCTGCATGGTCTGTCATTCTTTTCAAAAAATAAAATTGGAGGAGTTATGCCTTCCAGAAAATCAACATGGTTTTCCAATATTAACCCGAACGTATTTTTCAGTACTGTTCTGACAATTGCCGCATTTCTGGCAGTTGTGTTACTTGCTCCCAATGCATTTGACCTGGTGACCAGGCAGATGAACCAGTGGATTACAGATTCCTTCAGCTGGTTTTATGTACTCTCCGTTGCCATTTTCCTGATTCTGCTGATTTATATTGCATGCTCAGACATGGGTAAAATCAAGCTCGGTCCTGAACACAGTGAACCCAGTTACAGCAATTCATCATGGTTTGCCATGCTGTTTACCGCAGGTATGGGGATTGGTCTGATGTTCTTTGGTGTGGCTGAACCGGTCATGCACTATGTTTCTCCTCCTTCTGGTGAAGCACAGACCATTCAGGCTGCCCAGCAGGCTATGCGTATCACTTTTTTTCACTGGGGATTACATGCCTGGGCTATCTATACTGTCGTAGGATTATCCCTGGCTTATTTTGCATATCGGCATAATTTACCTTTGAAGGTACGTTCGGCACTCTATCCGATCATTGGTAAAAAAATCTATGGACCTGCAGGGGATGCGGTCGATACTTTTGCCACTATCGGAACAGTTTTCGGTGTTGCGACCACACTGGGTTTTGGTGTGACACAGATCAATTCCGGTCTGAATTATCTGTTTGGCGTGGAGCAGTCGGCTGTGACACAGGTCATTCTGATTGTTGTGGTCAGTACCATGGCATCTCTGTCTGTATTTCTTGGACTGGATAAAGGGATTAAACGGCTTTCAGAACTGAATCTGGGGCTTGCACTGCTGTTGCTGCTGTTTGTGTTTTTTGCAGGTTCAACGATTTATCTGCTTCAGACAACGGTTCAGAATGTCGGTCAGTACATTTCCAGTCTGTTCAGCATGACATTTAACCTTTATGCCTATCAGTCAGATGGGTGGATAGGGGGCTGGACCATCATGTACTGGGCATGGTGGATTTCATGGTCGCCATTTGTCGGAATGTTCATTGCCCGTGTATCCCGTGGACGGAGCATCAGGGAGTTTATTTCCGGTGTCCTGCTGATTCCGACAGGATTTACCCTGATCTGGATGGGTTTTATGGGGAACTCTGCACTGCACAGCATTTTACAGGAGGCAAACACAGGTCTCATGCTGGCTGTGCAGAAAGACTCATCCGTTGCTTTATTTGAATTTCTGCATACCTTGCCATTTTCGGGTGTGATGAGCTCAGTCGCAACCGTACTCGTTATGCTGTTTTTTGTGACATCGGCAGATTCAGGGGCACTGGTGACCGATATTCTGACTGCAAAAACTGAAGACTCTCCTGCATGGCAGCGCCTGTTCTGGGTTGCGCTCATGGCGGTACTTGCAGTTGTACTGTTGCTCGTGGGAGGACTGGGGGCACTCCAGTCTGCAACCATGATGAGTGCATTACCGTTTACTTTTATTATGCTGCTGATCTGCTGGGGACTGCTGAAAGCATTAAGGCTGGATGCCACTAAAATGGAAGCCTTACAGCTTGCCCGCATTACACCCCGCGCGATTCAGAACCCCCGTAGCTGGCAGCAGCGTCTGGGACTGATCATGCATTATCCACATACGCAGCAAGAGGTGAAACAGTTTATTGCTCAGTCGGTACGTCAGGCTTTTCTCAGTATTCAGCATGAGTTTCAGCAGCGTAAACTGGATGTCAGTATTTCAGAGGTCGAGGCAGGACTCCAACTCAGGGTGGATCATCTGAATGAAATCAATTTCATTTACCAGGTCGTTTCACGTGAAACGACACCACCAGAGTTTATGGTCAGTGACGGCATGGATGCTGAATATTATCAGGCAGAAGTTTTTCTGAGGGAAGGTGGGCAGAACTACGATGTCATGGGCTGGACACAGGAAGATCTGTTACAGGATATTATTGATCAGTATGAGCGTCATCTGCATTTCCTGAACCTGGTTCGGACACCGGAACAGCTGAAATAACGAAGACAAAAAAAGGACGCATAAGCGTCCTTTTCTGATTCAGTTTCTAAAATAAATTAGAAGCGGAATTTAGCATTTAAGCCAACAGTCTGAGTGTCACGAACTGTTGTACGAGCTGTTTTATCAGCTTCGTAGTTTGCATTTACGTAGCTTGCACCAACTGCAACGGCAGGAGTGATGAAGTAGTTTACGTTTGCAGCCCATGCTTTGTCTGGAGAACCAGCATAGCTTGATTCAGCGTAAGAAGCACCAACGCTTAAAGCAGGAGTTAAATAAAGATCTGTTTTCAGGTTGTAAGCAGTATCTTCACCGTAAACGATACCAGATTCAAAACCTACAGCCATGTTAGTACCATCAATAGCACCTACGTATTTAGCACGTGCAGTGATCGCATCCTGATCCTGGTTGATTGCAGCAGACTCAAGCGCAGCTTTAGCAACACCGTTGTTCATGATGTTGAAAGCATCATAAGAAGTCTGGTCAGCAACACTTGTATAACCAACAGCTACAAGGAAGTTAGGCGCAACTACCGCACCGAACTCAAGTGCATAACGGTCACCATCATCATCTTTCTGACCGTCTTTACCGTCAGTGATTGTGTGGTTGTAGTTAACGCTTGCGTAAACAGGAACAACTTTAGTAGGAACATAAGCTTCAGCTTTTGCACCGATTGTGTGAGATACGAAGTTTTTGTCAGCATCAGCTTTAACGTCGTAATCACCATAGTTATAAGCCAGGGATGCATTTGAAGCCTGGTTTAAGAACGCTGCTTCAGCCAGTGGACCTTTTGAAGAATCAACATTTTTGAAGTAGTAAGTCCCTTGAACAGCACCAGTAAAGTTTTTGTCATTTACTGTGTTGTCAATATATTCAGACTGACCTTGTACTTCAAATTGATATGCTTGAGCACCGGTCATGGCTAATAATAAAGCAGTGGCTAAACCGAGTTTTTTCATAATAGTTACCAGTTTTGTTAAAAATGGATTAAACATTGTGCATTGTATTGTAACATTTTATTAAGTCAATGAACTAAAAGAACATTATTTTATTGAGCAATTATTCTAAATATAGTAGCGGTTAAAAAAAGTACAATTAAGCTTTACTTTGTCAACCTAAAAACTGTTTTTAGAACAAGTGAATAAGCTGACCGAAATAATCTGACCGGAAAATAAGATGGATAATTGAGGAAAATTAATCATAAATAAAATAGATTAATTTTAATATATTGATTGAAAATATCAATTCATTAGTGGTTTAATTCGCGATGAAATCTGAATAAAAAATGACATAAATTTCTGATTTAGGTCTGCTGGTTTACCTAAATAATCAGATTGTTTTAAAAATGATCAAAATAATAGTCATTCTGTGATTAAGTATAATGTTTTTTAAATATTTTGAGATATTAGACAAATACATTCAATTCATCGGACTTTACATAATTTGTGATTTAGCTCATAATCTGAAAATCAAGTCTGACTACTTTGGTCAACTTTATGTAATAGTTTCGTGATTTCTCTCATGATTTATTACTTGTGTTGCGATGTGCTGTTTTGATACAGCGTTGCAATGCAGACTCCACAAAAGTTTTACTTTTATCTGCCCAGCTTTCCCCAAGGTTGGGCTTTTTTTTGCCTGAAAAGCAGGGCTGTTAAAAGATTAAATTTATTGCACCATAATGGTGCGTTAAATCATATAATAATTGTCGATTAATAGTTGTCAGCAATAAAAAACCCCGATTTCCTTAAAGAAACCGGGGTTTTTCGCCAAAATATCGGGAAAATTCAGAAAATCTGCTGAGGAATAATCTTATCTTGCCCTATTGAGGGGCATTATGCACTAATTTGATGCGGGTGTAAATATTTTTTCACTTGATTGTATATTATTGATATTTAACAATATAAATATTTTTACAGACCGTGTTTTCATCGGTGTCAGAAAAATAATTCGAACAGTGTAATGTGTACTTATTAGCATTTATAATCAAATTATTGATATAAATCATTTAATACATAAAAAAGTGATAAATGTTATGATTATTTCATGTAAATATTTTATTTTTATGTAAAAATAAAATCTGAATAATATGGCTTCTGTACTTTTTCCAGCAGGTCAACATAATGAACAGGTATTGGGGTGTATCAGATCATGGCAAATTTGCGTTCTGAACATATAAGAAAAAAGCTGTTTTGGTCCATGATTGCAATTATTTTATGCATTCTTTTGATTTCATTGCCTTTAATTTACAGCAGTTATCAGTATTACAAAAAAGCATCGACCACACTGGTGGAAATCAATTCAATGCGGGCTGTTGCTGAGCTTGCCAATAAAGTATCCAGAGAGCGGGCTCCAGCAAATAAACTGATGTCGGGGGCAGCTGCTGATTTTCATGTGCATCAGCAGGAATTGAAACAATACCGTTCAGAGGTGGATATTCAGTTTCAGCAGACAGTTGATGTGTTGAAACAGTCAGGCTTCCAGCTTGTCGCTGTTCAGCTGGAAAAAGAACTGGGAGAGTCTTTGCGGCAGGCTCGTCATGATGTGGATCGGGTTTCTTTACTTTCAACAGAGGCGAGAACATCCGCTGAATATGATTATGCGGTTCGTCAGATGTTCAGTGCCTGGGACAGATGCTATGAGGGACTGAGGAATGTGTTGTTGTCTTCCGTGGCGAAAGACACTACGGTTTCCAGCTATTACACCACAATCTTTATCCTGGCTGATTTGAGTGATCAGGCAGGGCGTATGGCTTCCAATATTTTACCTTATGTTTCCTTTAATGAAAGAATTCCCAAAGACAACCTGGTCAGGTCTTTGCAGACGCAGAAGCAGATCAGCTATTTATGGGATCTGATTAATACACTGCAACAGGATAATGCCAGAACGCCGGAATATACAGCGCTGCACCATCAGGTAAAAACAGAATTTCTGGATCAGGGAATCCCTATGGTCTCTGGACTGATTGAGGAAAGTATCAATGGTTTGCCATATTCAGTTTCAGGCGTTCAGCTGACTGAAAAAATGGTCAGTAAATTTGCCACAGTTGTGGACTTACAGCACTATCTGCTGGATTACAGTCAGAACGTTGCAGAGGATGATGTTCAGAAAGCCGGACAGCGTCTGGGTTTCAGGCTGATACTGACCCTGATTTCTCTGGGAGCTGCTGTTTTTACTTTGCTGTACGCACGTAATAAGGTGTTTAAACCTCTAATCTACGCAAGAAATACATTACTTGATCTGTCCCAGTATGGAGAGAAGAAGCTCATATCAGAGAAAGCACTGGAAAAGATTTCTTTGCTTGAGGCGATCCAGAAACTTCAGGGGATGTTGCGCCAGCGGGATGTACTGGAAAATCAGCTGCGTAATCATGCTGCTACAGATAATCTGACGGGTGTCTCAAACCGGATGGCACTGGATGAATATGTCAGCGCTCTGGAAACATCGTCTTCAGGATTGCTCAATACAGGTTTGATTGTGCTGGACATTGATAATTTTAAACAGATCAATGATCAATATGGTCATGTGGTGGGTGATCAGGTGATCTGTTTTATTGCCGATCAGTTGAAACGTCATGTTCGGTCAGATGATCTGGTAGTTCGCTATGGGGGCGATGAGTTTCTGATTCTTTTTGCAAAAATGCAGATAAAGACCCTGTTCGAAATTGCTGAGAAAATTCGGACTGCGATCGCAGACAATAAACAGTTTGATCAGTTCAGTATCTCTGTGAGTTCTGGTGTGGCCGTGGGTGCGGAAAACTGGGAAGAACTGCTTGTCAAGGCAGATCAGGCGCTGCTGCGGGCTAAGGAAAATGGTAAAAATATTGTGGAAGCCTGAAAACTTCCACACTGAAAGTTATTCTTCGTCTTTGAACCAGTCTATACACTGTTTTGCTGAAACTGGTTTGTTCATTTCATTCCAGCATTGTGCAGAGATGATTTTTCCTGTCTGATAATTCAGCACAGCCTGCGGTGTTCCGTCATCGTACCAGGCTTTATAGGTACCGTGGCGTTGTCCTTTTCGGTACTCGCCCTGGCGTTCCATCTGACCATTCCTGAACCATTGTTTCAGCTCACCCTGCATCTGACCATTTTCAAAACGTACATAAGTCCAGGGTTGACTGTCTTCATACCAGCGTTGTTTCATACCATGCTGAGCATCATCTTTATAGCCCATGGACAGTGCCAGCTGACCATTGGGATGCCAGATGCGGTATTCACCATCTGATACTCCGTTACGCAGGGTGGATTCCTGTTCTTTTAAGCCACTGGCGAACCAGAAAGTCAGTTTCCCATTGTAAATACCGTCAGTGTATGGAATACGGCTACGCAGTTTGCCGTCTGGATAAAAACTTTCAAACGTCCCGGAACTCTGGATATTGTCAGGAAAATGAACCAGATGTTCACATTCAGCCGCTTTCATGGATGGCTTTGCTGTAGTTAAAAATCTGGAGGTCAAAGGCGAACCATCCGGATAATTATACTGAACTGACCAGGTTTGAGTTGTGGAGGCTTTCTGAATGACAGGTGTACATTTGGGATTTGCCTGCCATGGGGTATTGCTGCCATCAGAGGATGAGCTGAAAATCACCATATTTTCATTCATATAACCTTCGGCAAGAGTATGTAAAGAAATCAGTGCAAGACTGACAGAGAGCAGATATTTATTCATTTTTAGCATTAATTTTAATTAGTCAGTAAAGTAAATTGTTTAATGATACGGTTTTAAGATGGGTCAGAATCTATCATAGAAATATCCGACATAAAAATAAACAGAATATTCTGCACGGTGCTGTTCAGAAGCTGAGGATAAAAATACACAACTGTACAGTTCTACAGAGCGATAGTTTTTATAATAGGGAAACACTTTTGAAATTTTGACGATGAAAAAAACACTGTTTTTTGCAGTTTCAGCGTGGATGCTGAGCGCATGTTCCGGGGGAATCATGATGTCTGGGGACAATCAGAAGAAGTCACCATTCATATCTTCAAAGACAGAAGACAGTCGGATACAGCAGATCCCACAGCTGTTTAATGAAGCAGGTACACAGGCTGTTTTTGTCACTTTTGATGGCACTGTACTTAAACGTTATGGCAATGATTTAACACGTGCTCAGACTGAGTATATTCCTGCGTCCACTTTTAAAATGCTGAATGCTTTGATTGGTTTACAGCATGGTAAAGCGACAGCGACAGAAGTTTTTAAATGGAACGGTGAAAAACGCTCTTTTCCTGCGTGGGAAAAGGATATGACTTTAGCTCAGGCGATGCAGGCCTCAGCTGTTCCGGTCTATCAGGAGCTGGCAAGACGAATTGGACTTGAACTGATGCAGCAGGAAGTCCGACGTGCTGGTTTTGGTAATGCAGACATTGGGAAGCAGGTTGATAACTTCTGGCTGGTGGGACCTTTGAAAGTCACGCCTGAACAGGAAGCCCGATTTGCTTATGGACTTGCGACTGAGCAGCTGGGTTTTGATACTGCTGTACAAAAGCAGGTGAAAGATATGCTGTATATAGAAGGTCGTGGAGATGTGAAGCTGTATGCTAAAAGTGGCTGGGGCATGGATGTGAACCCTCAGGTGGGGTGGTATACCGGTTGGGTGGATGATGGTCATGGCAAGGTGACGGCTTTTGCTTTGAATATGCAGATGGAGCAGGGTGATGATGTCGGGGAAAGAAAACAGCTGACTTTGGATGTGCTGGATAAACTAGGTGTGTTTTTTTATTTGCATTAATGTTTTAAGTTTCATTACCTGAGATGTTCCTACTTTTGAAAGCACAAAAGTAGGCAAAATGCTTTTGTTTAACTGAAGGCACGTCCGTGTGCCTCAGTTAAATGGGCGACATCCATGTCGCTTCATATGATTGGACTTCAGTTTGAGGCTTTTGTTTTTTCAATTAAATAGTTAATGAAGTTGGTACATGCAACGAGCAGGAGTTTGAAATATTATGTTGATTAAAATAATGATTTTAAGTTAATACACTATTTAAACTTAAATAAAGATTTTTTCGCGCTTCTAAAATTTCTGCTTTGAAATTTGCTGTTGTTTCAACATTGATAGAATCATTTCTAAACAACGTATATGAATTGAATTTGCCTAACAACTCACCATATATTCTTAATTTTTCTTGTTGTTGCGTATAACCATGTAATAGCAATAATCCTTCATTTTTACTAAGTAAATGAAAGTCATTAAATAAGTTATTACGTAAAGGGTCGAGCCTCTCTAAATTTTTACTTTTATCAATATGGGTTTGTTTAGTTTCGAATTCGAAAATTGCCCATATTTTTAAAACTAAATGATTAATTTCTTCGATATCAGAGGAAATTTGCGTAAGTGTTTTTCTATTATATTCAAGTTTATCTTTTGCAATAGTAGCTTTGATATTTGTTTTTTGATTTAAAAAAGCAATAATTCCTGTGATTAACGCCCCTAATCCAATTTTAATAGCGGTATCTAATATTTCTAATCCAATCATACAAAGTAATATAGAGATTGATAAATAATTGTTTTATCACTAAATCACAGCAATTTGAAGCATATTTCCTTAATCTCTCCTAACCCCTCTTTTAAAAAGAGGGGAACTCCATTGAATTAATAGTGGAATGCTCCCTCCTTTGAAAAAAGGAGGGAATTTCGGGGAGATTTTTATTTCAACATCGGTTTTAAAAACTTCGCCGTATGCGAAACTTTAGATTTCGCGATCTCTTCAGGTGTTCCCTCAGCAATAATCTGACCACCACCCGCACCACCTTCAGGACCCAGATCAATCACCCAGTCAGCAGTTTTAATCACATCCAGATTATGCTCAATTACCACAATAGTATTGCCCTTATTGCGTAGCTCATGAAGAATATCCAAAAGTTTTGCAATATCATGGAAGTGTAAACCAGTCGTTGGCTCATCAAGCACATACAAGGTTTTGCCTGTATCACGCTTCGCCAGTTCACGAGCCAATTTCACACGTTGCGCTTCACCGCCTGAAAGGGTAGTGGCAGACTGACCCAAACGGATATAACCCAAACCGACCTGATTTAAAGTTTCCAGACGACGATGAATCACAGGAATTGCATCAAAGAAATGCATCGCATCTTCAACGGTCATGCCTAAAACATCGGAAATATTCTTACCTTTATAACCGACTTCCAAAGTTTCACGGTTATAACGATCACCGTGACAAGCATCGCACGGCACATACATATCAGGTAAGAAATGCATTGCCACTTTGATCATACCGTCACCTTCACAGGCTTCACAGCGACCACCTTTCACGTTAAACGAGAAACGACCCGCAGCATAACCACGCGCTTTAGCTTCAGGTGTTTGCGCAAATAATTCACGAATCGGTGTAAATAAACCTGTATAGGTTGCAGGGTTAGAACGTGGGGTACGACCAATCGGACTTTGGTCAATATCCACGACTTTATCAAGGAACTGTAAGCCGTCAATCGAGTCAAATTTTTCAGCGGTAAGTGTTGTTGCGCCATTCAACTGCGTTGCTGCAAGTGGTAATAAAGTACGGTTAATCAAGGTTGATTTACCAGAACCTGAAACACCCGTCACACAAGTCATGATGCCAAGTGGAATGGTTAAATCGACATTTTGCAGGTTATGACCACATGCACCCATCAGCTTGATTTTTTCATCAGGCTTAGGCGGTTGAGTACGCTGTTTTGGCACTTCGATTTTTAATTTTCCTGACAAATATTTCCCTGTTAAAGACTCTTTATTTGCCAGAATTTCATCATAAGTCCCTTCGGCAATCACATGACCGCCGTGAATTCCTGCACCAGGACCGATATCAATAATATGATCAGCAGCACGAATCGCATCTTCATCATGCTCAACGACTAAAACGGTATTGCCGAGGTCACGTAAACGAACCAAAGTTTCAAGCAAGCGATCATTATCACGTTGATGCAGACCAATGGATGGTTCATCAAGAACGTACATCACGCCCATTAAACCTGCACCGATCTGTGAAGCAAGACGAATACGCTGTGCTTCACCGCCTGAAAGGGTTTCCGCAGAACGTGAAAGACTTAAATAATTCAGACCGACAGAAACAAGGAAGTGCAGACGCTCACGGATTTCTTTAAAAATCTTATCGGCAATTTCGCCTTTTGCACCCTCAAGATTTAAATCCTGATAATAATGTTCCGCATCACCAATCGACATTTTGGTGATCTGGGCAATGGTTTTGTCTTTGACACGGACATGGCGTGAGATTTCATTCAGACGAGAACCACCGCAGGCATCGCAGGCAGCATTGGATAAATACTGTGCCAGATCATCACGGACATAGTTGCTTTCAGTTTCACGATAGCGACGTTCCAGGTGCGGTAAAATCCCTTCAAAGGCTTGCACACGGCTGTGTTTACGACCACGTTCATCAATGTAGCTTAAGTCGACTTTTTCTTTGCCTGTACCGTATAAAAATTTCTTTTTGGTGTCGGCATCCAGTTCATTCCACGGTGTATCCAAAGAAAAACCGAAATGTGCAGCCACTTTTTCAATCATGCTGTAATAGTATGGGCGCTGTCTGTCCCAGCCACGAATTGCACCTTGGCTGATCGACACATCAGGGCTTGGAATCAGTTTGTCTGCACTGAAATGGCTACGTGTTCCTAAACCATCACAGGTTGGACATGCACCGAATGGATTGTTAAATGAAAACAGACGCGGTTCAAGTTCAGCAACGGCGCGGTCACATTCAGGACAGGAGTGTTTTGCTGAAAATACCCGCTCAGGCTGTTCGCCATTCATCCATGATAAAACCGCAATATCACCACCTAAACGCAGTGCGGTTTCAAAGCTTTCCGCAATACGGTTACCGAGATCATCACGGACTTTAAAACGATCCACCACCACTTCGATAGTATGTTTTTTCTTTTTATCCAGTTCAGGCGGGGTGTCAATGTCGATCACTTCGCCATCAACGCGGGCACGTACGAAGCCCTGACTTTGCAGTTGCTCAAACAGATTGCTGTATTCACCTTTACGGTCACGCACCACAGGGGCAAGCAGCATCAATGCTGTACCTTCTTCCAGACCTTTTACAACATCGACCATTTCCGACACAGTCTGTGCAACCATCGGCAAGTCATGTTCAGGACAGTACGGTGTTCCGACACGTGCATAGAGCAGACGTAAATAGTCATAAATTTCAGTAATGGTTCCCACGGTTGAACGTGGGTTATGGCTGGTCGATTTCTGTTCGATGGCAATGGCTGGGCTTAGACCTTCAATCGAATCGACTTCTGGCTTTTCCATCTGTGATAAAAACTGACGTGCATAAGCGGAAAGCGATTCGACATAACGACGCTGACCTTCGGCATATAAAGTGTCAAATGCCAGAGATGACTTTCCAGAGCCTGAAAGTCCCGTGATCACCACAAACTTGTCACGTGGAATATCAAGGGACACATTTTTTAAGTTATGGGTACGTGCGCCTCGAATACGGATATGACTTTGGCTCATAAAACAGTCTCGGAATTGTGCAAATTTAAAGTGATATATGATAGCGATTTAATTTTGTTCAAGCTGTATTAATTCGTTTTTTCACGACAATTTATGTCGGATCAGGTGTTTTTGCTTAGTCGCATCTGCATATAAACGCTGCACTACAGATAAAGTTCATTTTTTATGCGTGAAGCTGTTACTGTCAGCTAAAATCCATTTAGAATAGGTTTATTCGCTACATAAAAATAAAGGACAGCCATCACATGATCATTGGCAAAATTCTGATTGCAGTCATTGCACTGCTGCATATCTACTTTTTAGTACTGGAAATGTTCCTGTGGGATAAACCTGCCGGTTTAAAAGCCTTTGGCAATACACCTGAAAAAGCGCAGCTGACCAAAGTACTGGCACAGAATCAGGGTTTATATAATGGATTTCTGGCAGCAGGGCTGATCTGGTCTTTATTTGCCGCACCTCCTTTTTCAGTTCATCTTGCAACATTCTTTCTGGGCTGCGTGCTGGTCGCTGGTGTTTATGGGGCAATGACTGCAAGTAAAAAGATTTTATATATTCAGGCAATGCCTGCCTTGATTGCACTGCTGGTGATACATTTATTCTGAGTGGTCTGTGAAGAACAGATCTGAACATGTGTCTGGATAAGCCTGTTCAATACAGGTTTTTTACGGATATTTTTAAGGGAGCAGGGATGCTGTCACTCTTTTTGAAATGTACAGTCGGGGCAGCCGTTGTGCTGCTGATATCCCTGCTGTCCAGGTCGAAAGCATTTTATATTGCCGGACTGGTTCCACTGTTTCCGACCTTTGCCCTGATTGCACATGTGATCGTGTCGCAGGACAAAGGTACCGAGGCGTTAAAGCAGACAGCACTGTTTGGTATGTGGTCTTTAATCCCGTATTTTATTTATTTGCTGATGGTCTATCTGCTCGCGACAAAATTCCCCATCTGGTCATGCCTGAGCATAGCTACGCTGTGCTGGATAGTTACAGCAACGCTGCTTGTTTCAGGATGGAATCATTATTTTTCTTAATGAAGTACTTTAATATTGAATTAAAAACGGGTCAGGATAAATAAAGGAAGCGCAGATGTATATTGTAAATTTAAAGTATCAGAAAAGCCTGGAAGAAGTTGATCTGCTGTTAAAAGCACATATTCAGTGGCTGAAACCTCATCTTGCCAGCGGTGACCTGATTGCTGCCGGCAGAAAAAATCCTGTGACAGGTGGAATATTTCTGGTGAAAGATATGCCATTGTCTGAACTGGAGGAACTCTTAAGCACTGACCCTTTTCAGAGCGTTGCTGAATATGAAATCACCAAAGTGGATATTGGACTGGCTGGGACAGGTTTTGACAACCTGAAAGGCATCTAAAAAAGATTTTTTGCATTTCAGCGCAGATTTTTGAGTTTGTGCCTGAAATGTCATAAAAAAACAGGCACTGGCAGGAAGTGACGGGCTTTGTTATATTTAAGAGATAAGGATGGGTTTGTCAAATAACTTTATGTTTTTCAATAATAAAAACAAATAATAAATCAAAATTTTCGGGTGGTTTGCATATATTTACAGCTCTGTGATTTATTTATAATTTCCTGAAATTAGAAATGGAAAATATTGGGATAATAAATGGGGAAATTATTATTACTGATCTTCACACTGGTATGCAGTGGCTGGAGTCAGGCTCAGGATGCAACAAAAATTCTGGCATTCAATCAATATTTTGATCTGATTGATCAGCAGAAATATGAAGTGGTTTTACCTGAAATTGCGGCAAGCGATCAGGTCTGGAGTGCTGTTTATGTCGTACTTCAGGACAAAACGGCATCAGGGCATTACTTTCTTGATTTGCAGTTGTTACCTCAGGGGATTTTATTTAAAAATAATCCTGCGTTACAGAAAGACAGCCTTCAGGTGGAGTCTGATCAGATTGCCAGAGTTCAGAAGTATTCATTTAAAGAATTTGAAGAACTGAACAAGCTGATTGAAAAGCAGACGTCGGCAGAAATCAAGGATACACAGATTTTTGATACGACCCGCGCACGTGTCATGGGGCGAGTGGATGAATGGGTTCCTCAGTATAACCATAATGGGCAGTCCGAGCTTTCTGTTCAGTTCCCACAGCTGGAAGATGTAGAAGTTAAAGCGGTGTATCTGATCGTGGGTCAGGGTGAAAAACCGAATGATATTGAAAAAATTGAAGCATTGAATCCTGCGCATAAGTTTCAGGGCAATGTTGCTCAGAACACTGCGAAAAATGAGGCCAGAAGATCAATTTTTGAAGCACGCTGGCTGATCTGGGGCGTAATTCTCTGTGCCATGATTTATCTGGGATGGAATAAAACCAGAGGTTGAACAGACCCGTAATAAAAAAGCCCTCACTCACGAGGGCTTTTTTTATCAGATACAGTGATTCAGAGGCTTAATCCAGCCCACTGTCTTTGATGGTAAGCACTGTCCCAGAACAGCCATTCAAGTTCAGCCCCTTTGGTATAGGCTTTGTGCATTTTTTCCAGTGTATCGGCATCGGCACGTTCAGCTATACGGTCAATGGTTGCCAGTACATTGCGTACTGCTTCATTGAAATCTTCGCCTGAATAGGTGTCCACCCATGCCTGATAAGGATTGTTCGGCACAGAACTGCTCACAATGTCTTTGCCCACTTCTGCATAAATCCAGAAACATGGCAGCAGGGATGCCAGTACGACAGGATAGCTTTCTGACCATGCTGTTGCCGTTAAAAATGAAGTGTAATGATGGCAGGCAAGTGTCAGAGGCGTATTTTCAAAGTCTGCTTTGCTGATACCAAAATCTTTCATAAAGCCGTCATGCAGGCTGCGCTCAACCACGATGGCTTCTTTTGCGCCCTGAGTGAACTGGATAATGTCATCTGCTTCATAGGCTTTAGCACCACAGACAGCGAGTGCGCGACCATAGGCAACCAGGTAATGTGCATCCTGAATGACATAATGACAGAAAGCTTCACGGCTCAAGGTCCCTTTGGCAAGCTCCTGGTTAAAGGGTAGTGCCAGGGTTTTCTGGTACAGTTCCAGATTGCGTTGCCAGACATCCTGAGAAAAACTCATTATAAAATCCTGAATAATAACCGTTGAATGGCAGGACTATATCAAGAGATTGATGGCGAAGAAATGACATGTCTTCCGGGGAGTCATGGATATCAAAAAAAATCATACGAAGTCTTTTGGATAAATGTGAAAAAGTCGTCATAATTACGATCATTCAAGCTTAATCAAATTTAAGTTTAACCCGATTAAAATATTTTCTAAGGTCGATCTGTCATGTGGAAACATTTTGGTTTCTCAATTATTTTTACGATCGTGTGTCTGGGAATATCTGCATACTGGGGGCTGAATCACGGTCCGAATGCAGGAATACAGGCCATGTTCACGGCATTGACCATTACTGCAATTCTTGCTGTGATGGAAGTGTCACTGTCTTTTGACAATGCTGTTGTCAATGCTTCTGTACTGCGCAACTGGGATCATTTCTGGAAAATGATCTTCCTGACAGTTGGTATTCTGATTGCTGTTTTTGGTATGCGACTGGTTTTCCCTGTGGTGATCGTTGCAGTGACCGCAGACATGGGTATGTTTGAAGTTGTACAGATGGCACTGAATAACCCAATTGAATACTCGAAAAAACTGATGGCGCATCATGCAGAGATTGCTGCTTTTGGTGGTTCATTCTTGCTCCTGGTGTTTTTGAACTTCTTCCTGGATGAAGGTAAAGATACGCACTGGTTCAAGTGGCTGGAAAAACGTCTGGCAAGCCTGGCCAATGTCCCTGCGATGTCGGTTTTTCTTGCGCTGATTGCTTTACTGATCATGGCAGCAAACATTGCTGAAGATACCCGTCTGGTTGTTGTTATGGCAGGGATCTGGGGGATTGTGGTCTATGTGGGCGTACAGGTACTCAGTCACTTACTGGGTGGTGAACCTGAAGTTGATGAAGACGGCAATGCTGTAGGACATGACTCCAATGGCGCACCAACGGGTGTGATTAAAGCCGGTATTGGTGGCTTTATTTACCTGGAAGTGCTGGATGCATCATTCAGCTTTGATGGTGTAATCGGCGCATTTGCGATTACCTCGGACGTTGTGATCATTATGCTGGGCTTAGCCATCGGTGCGATGTTCGTGCGTTCGATGACCATTTACCTGGTGGAAAAAGGCACACTGGATGCTTATATTTACCTGGAGCACGGTGCGCATTATGCCATTGGTGCACTGGCATTTATTATGCTGGCGAGTGGCACAGGGGTACACGTACCTGAAGTGGTAACCGGTCTGATCGGTGTGGCGTTTATTGTATGGGCAGTGATTGCATCCATTCAGTATACGAAACGTCAGGAACGCATCGGTTAATCCTTTTTTAAGAAAAATGATTACAATGAAGGGCGCAGATTTGCGCCCTTTTTGATTTACGATTTCCACAAAGTCACTGCAATATGCGATGATGTGAAATTACTCAGACTGTCCTGAAATTAAAGCCTGTAAATATGATGAATGCACTGGAACGCCGCTCAACTTTTGCCCTAAGCAGTATTTTTGCCTTACGCATGCTCGGTCTGTTCATGATTATTCCTGTATTTGCTGTTGCAGGGCAGTCCTATGCGCATGCAACACCTGCATTGATTGGTCTTGCAGTTGGCGTGTACGGTTTAAGTCAGGCACTTTTACAGATTCCATTCAGTCTGTGGGCTGACCGTTTCAGTCGTAAACCGCTTATTGTATTTGGCTTATTGTTATTTGCCTTAGGTGGTGCAATCGCTGCGATGTCTGAAACCATTTATGGTGTGATTATTGGACGGGCGATTGCAGGAGCAGGGGCAGTTTCGGCGGTGGTTATGGCATTGCTTGCCGATGTCACCCGTGAGGAACAGCGTACCAAAGCCATGGCGGTGATGGGTATGAGTATTGGAATGTCCTTTGTTGTGGCATTCAGTCTCGGACCGTGGTTGACCAGTCTGGTCGGTATCTCTGGGCTGTTCTGGGTGACGACCCTGATGGGGCTGCTGGCAATATTGATGCTGTTCATGGTACCTAAAACCACACGTCATCATAAAAACTTCCGGCAGGGTTATCTGAAACAGCTGAAGCAGGTACTGAAAATGAAAGACCTGAACCGTCTGCATGTTTCGGTATTTTCATTGCATTTACTGCTGACAGCAATGTTCATTTATGTGCCATCACAACTGATTGGTTATGCAGATATCCCACTTTCAAAACACGGTATTGTGTATTTACCTTTACTGGTAATCAGTCTGTTTTTTGCTTTTCCAAGTATTATCCTGGCTGAAAAATACCGCAAAATGCGGGGCATTTTCTTAACTGCCATTGGCGGTATCGTTGCCGGTCTTGCCATTTTAATCTTTGGTTATGAATCCCGTTATGTACTGCTGCTGGGACTGGGTTTATTTTTTATTGCTTTTAATGTGATGGAAGCGCTGTTGCCTTCATGGATGTCCAAATCTGCACCGATTCAGTCCAAAGCAACTGCGATGGGAGTCAATGCCAGTGCTCAGTTCCTGGGGGCTTTCGCAGGGGGGACGCTGGGCGGACAGCTGTTGATGCTGAATAATACTGCGCTGGGTTGGAGTATCCTGACCGGTATTGCTATAATCTGGCTGCTCGTCAGTTTTGGGCTGGCTCAGCCACGTTATCTTTCTTCTTTTGTGTTCAGTTTGCCTGAAGGTAAACAAACGGACGAATGGACTTCTCAGCTTTTATCCATTCGTGGTATTGAAGAGGTCGTGGTGATGTCTGACCAGCAGGTTGCTTATATTAAAGTTGATAAACAGCAGATCGATGATGCTGCGCGACAACATTTAACGCACTTGTTGGGGAAAGAGGTAGCCATTTAATCATAACTCTTATAAAGTAAATAATAGAAACATACAGGAAGAATACGTCTGATGCGTGGTGTAAATAAAGTTATTTTAGTGGGTACTTTAGGTAAAGATCCTGAAACGAAAACATTCCCAAACGGGGGCTCACTCACTCAGTTTTCTATCGCAACCAGCGATTCCTGGGTAGATAAAAACTCAGGCGAACGTAAAGAACAGACAGAATGGCACCGCATTGTACTGCATAACCGTTTAGGTGAAATCGCACAGCAGTATCTGCGTAAAGGTTCAAAAGTTTATATCGAAGGTTCACTGCGTACTCGTCAGTGGACTGACCAGAATGGACAGGAACGCTATACCACTGAAATCCGTGGTGACCAGATGCAGATGCTGGACAGCAACCGCCAGCAGAGTGAACAGGGTCAGGGCTTTGAACAGCCACGTTTCAACAATAACAGTCAGGGTGGTTATAACAATAACCAGCAGAGCGGTTATGGTAATCAGGGTGGAAACAACCAGGGTGGTTATGGCGGTCAGGCACCTCAGTCTGGTTATGCCAACAATAACCCAAGTGGTTTTGCACCAAAAGCACCTGCAGCTCCAGCCGCAGCACCTGCTGATTTAGATGATGATCTACCGTTCTGATTAAAAGACAGTGGTCACTCAACCCTTTGCGGAAGCAGAGGGTTTTTTATTGGATAAAGAATGAAAAGAGAAAATAAAAATGGATAAAGTCATCAGTGATGAATAATTTTCGTTTGGAACTCGAGTTTATACCTGATCATGTGGCTATTGAAATAGAGGGTATTACATTCACAAACTGTGCTTTTTTAAAATTACTGATAGATAACCAGGATTTATGTTCCAGTCAGAATTTTGAGGCAGGGCTTGTAGTCTGGGATGAATTAAAGCGATCCTTAAAAAAAAGTGGACGTTATTTAATATTTACTTGCGCATGTGGCATTGCTGATGATGGAGGTTGGGAAGGAATAAATATCGTTCATGAAAAAGATCGGATTTTATGGGTATTCGAACATGCAGATAAAAGGTACAGCTTTCAATTTAAATATTTAGAATATTTAAATGAAATTAATAAAATAGAACTAAAGCTGAAAGAACATTCAAATGTGATACTGGAGCCAAGGTCTGTAATATTTCCAGAGCATTGGCTAATATCAAAATAAAACGGCATGAGGGAAATCCCCTTTATTAAAAAAGGGATTTACATAATCATTTTTTCGCTGACACCCACATTGTAATCACGGCTCTGAACACAGTTTCATTTGCCGTATCTTTGACATCAACATTGACCAGATAATCACTGCCTTCTGACCACTGAAAATCAGCATTTACAGGCGTGGCAGTCGCGGTCAGATCTGTTTCCGCTTTCTTTAAATATTCCACGGTCATGCCTTTTGGAATCCAGCGATGCGATGATGGCACAGTTGCATCGGTCATGGTTCCGCCTGCAAGTTCCGCCATATTACACATCGCAATCGCATGCACCGTTCCAATGTGATTCAGCACAGCACGGTGTTTTTTGATGTTAATTTCACAATAATTTTCTTTCAGCTGTTCAAAGACAGGCGAAATGCTGCTGAAGTAAGGTGCTTTCAGACAGATTAATTTTGAAAATGTCCATTTCCCAGCAGGTTTATTTTTAAAACTGTTCCATAATTTTAATGCCTGGCTCATTGTTCTTTCCTGTTTGAATAAATCAGAATATAATTCTAATACGGAATAATATTCTGTTATTGGCTGGGGAATCAGGTTCTTTGTATATAAGAGTCAATCGAAGGCATTGATGGGCGAAAATATGTGAGTTTGGCGATGAATAATCTGGTGTTATTAGAACGAATCTACAGTGGTCGTCGTGCTGAATTAAAGCGTATTATTTTGAATGAAGCACTGGATTGTTTTTTAAATCAAGGCATTGAAACGACCAATATCGAAATGATCCGTGAACGTGCAGAAACCAGTGTCGGTGCGATTTATCACCATTTTAAAAATAAAGAAGGCATTGTCCGGAGCTTATATCTGACAGCTTTACAGGATCAGGCTGAGCGCCGTGAACAGGCTTTACTTGAAGTCCAATCCTTAGAGGATGCGATTAAAGCGATTGTGCATAGTTATATTGACTGGGTGACGGATTTTCCTGATTTTGCGCGGTTTTTATATCTATCGAGTGCGATGGTAAAACGTCAGGAAGATACAGCTGAATTAAAGCAAAAGAATCAGCAGCGTAATCATTATTTAATGAATCTGGTTCAAAAGTTTCATGACCAGCAGGTGATTCAAAATATTCCCAATGAATTACTACTGTCCTTAGTGATTGGTGCGACGGAAAGTTATTGTCGTGCATGGTTATCGCATCAGGTTAAAATCTCTCCACAGCAATATAAATCAGTATTGGCAGATTCAGCGTGGCTAAGTCTGGTCAGATTTGCTTAATTTTATTGAAATTCAACAGCGTTGATTGATAGGTGTATTCAATGAATTTTCAGAAGTTAAATGAATTTATAAATCTATTTTTTCGATTAATTTTATAAAAAACTACTGTTTTACCTATTTTAAAGAGTTTCGTATTCTAGTTTCACAGATAAGCAATCCCCGAAACGAATTGAAGGAATACCAAATGAGTTTAATCAATACTGAAGTCAAACCGTTTAATGCAACAGCGTACAAAAATGGTGAATTTATTGAAGTGTCTGAAAAAGACATGACGGGTAAATGGTCAGTTGTATTTTTCTATCCTGCTGATTTTACATTTGTTTGTCCAACCGAATTAGGCGATCTTGCAGATAACTATGCTGAATTTCAGAAAATGGGTGTGGAAATTTATTCAGTGTCTACAGATACCCATTTCACTCATAAAGCATGGCATGACAGTTCTGATGAAATCAAAAAAATTCAGTACACCATGGTCGGTGATCCAACCTGGACACTGGCGAAAAACTTTGAAGTATTGATCGAAGCTGATGGTCTGGCGGATCGTGGAACTTTCGTGATTGACCCAGAAGGTAAAATCCAGATCATTGAAATCAATGCAGGTGGTATTGGTCGTGATGCACAGGAACTTCTTCGTAAGGTGAAAGCTGCACAGTATGTTCATGCACATCCAGGTGAAGTTTGTCCTGCGAAATGGAAAGAAGGTGATGCAACACTTGCACCATCCATTGATCTGATCGGTAAAATCTAAGCCAGAACCGTATTTTTCATCCTTAAATGCTGTACAAAAAATCAGACCTCGTGTCTGATTTTTTTGCTTTGGTGAATTTTTTTTTGAATGAAACCAGCATTGAACAGAGTAGTTTAAAATGATGGTTGCAAATTAATCTATTTGGATTAATATAAATTTAATCCGATTGGATTAAATATTCAAAACAGGGAAGTTTTGAATGAAAGGAGCAATTTGTTCGCAAAGTTTTACAATGCGACTGACATGGATAAAGGAAAATGAAAAATACATTTAAATTAAATATAGTGCTGACCGCTGTTTTAACTTCTGTGGGTTTAACTGCATGTGGTGGTGGAAGTGATGATAATTCCACAGTGACGGTTCAGCCTGAGCAGCCATCGGCTCTGACAGACTGTATGTGGCAAAACTCATTCAGCAGTAAATCAGGTACAGGCGAAGACCCTCTGAATATTGCTTTCCCTGATTCGAATGTGAATTACTGGTCTTCGGAATTTGCTGTACCAGAAGGAGCCAAAGTCACGATTGATGGTGATTATCCGTATTCACGCCATTTTTCTCTGGTCAGTTATACCGCTGAAGGGCTTAGAGTAAATTCACTGCTGGATTCGACCATTGCACCGAATAAAGGCTCTGTGAATCCATTTATTCCAGGCAATAACCGACTGGATAAAAGTCGTTCCTATACTGCTCAGCTGGAGCTGGGTGAGTTACCAGAAAACCCTGTTGAAAATACTTTATACGCTCCAAAAACTGAGGGTAATAAAGTTGCCATGCTTTATCGTGTCTATGTTCCGAATAAAAATATGGATGAAAAGGGCAATGCCAGTTTCCCACGCTTTAAAGTACAGCTGGCAAATGGAGAGGTAAAAACAGGTAACGATGCATGTAATGTGCTCCAGGTTAAACGGACACCTATTCAGAAAACCACGACCATTTCAGAAGCAACTTCACTGGCACTGTTTAATCAGCAACTGCATGAAGGCTTCCCGGCTCAGCAGATTCCAACCTGGTATAAGGCATTCAGTGGCGTGGACAACATCAAATGTATTTATAAATTTGATCCAGTGACCAAAAAACCAATTGATAAATGTGAAGGTCAGCCTGTTACTCCAAAACTGAATTACTGGGCGACTCCTGACAATGAATATGTATTTGCCATGACCAGCCGCCGTTTAGGTAAAGTGATGGAACTGCGTGGCAAATTGCCGCCAACAGTGAAAACCCTGAACAATGATCCGCTGTTTGAAAAAACAGATGTGCGCTACTGGTCGATCTGCAGTAATGAACTGATCACGACAGCAACCAATTACTGTCTGTATGACGAACAGATCAAAAATGTCGATAAAGACGGTTTCTATACCATTGTGGCTTCATTACCTGAAGACCGTCCAGCCAATGCAACTGAAGCATGCGGTGTGAACTATCTACAGCTCAGTCCTCGTGGTTCAGGCTATATGGGAGAAGATGGAAAAGCAGTTGGACATGGTGATTTAGGCATCTTTATCATGCGTAACCTGTTACCAGACCCTGAGTTTAAGCAGGCTGTACAGAATGTGAAAGCATGGGGTGAGGAAAAAACTGTGATGGGTGATTATCTGCCAGATATGAAATACATATCCAAAGAAGACTTTGAAGCAAAAGGTTGTAATTAATCCTGTTTGCTCCCGCATAAACCAGTTCTGAAATATGAGCTGGTTTATTTTTTATACCAATGTGTTTCTGAAGTACGTTTCTTTT
The DNA here is from genome assembly GCF_002165295.2 of Acinetobacter sp. WCHAc010052. NCBI lineage: Bacteria > Pseudomonadati > Pseudomonadota > Gammaproteobacteria > Moraxellales > Moraxellaceae > Acinetobacter > Acinetobacter sp. WCHAc010052. Next base: position 220,175 of record NZ_CP032143.1, read on the forward strand.
TATAATGAACTGCATTGATTCACCTGATTTTTTCTATAATACTGAAAAATGAAAATTAAGATGGATCAGGGCAGTCTTTCATAGAAAGCTGAATTTTTGAAAAGTAAAAAGATGATGCACAAAAGAATGGACACCGAATGAGTCAGCAGACCAAAGACAAGCTAATCGAAGCCGCAATTATTCTGTTTTCTCAGAACAATATCGAAACACTGTCGGTGCAGAAAATCAATGAGACAGCAGGTGTTGCCAATAAATCAGCACTGTATTATCACTTTCAGTCCAAATGGGGACTGGTTGAAGCTGCGCTGGATTTTGTGATGCATTCCTATGTGACAGACAGTCTGGCACTGCTGGAAGCCATTGACCCTGAACAGGTTCAGGTGTCTGATGTTGTGGATGCCATGATGAAACCGATGGTGAAAATTCTGCAAAAGGATCATGGCATTCTGCATCTGAAATTCTTTTCTAAAACGATCAGTGCAGGAGATGAAGGGCGGGTTCTGGTTGCAAAAACTTTAGTTCCCATTTCTGAAGCTGCGGTTAAACTTTTACAGAAAGCTATGCCTGAAGCAGAACCTGATGCAGTTTCCTTAAAAGTGCTGTTCACTTTTAACATTATTTTAAACGTGATCAGTGATATTGGTCTGGAGCATTTCTGGCCAACGGCGGTCAAAGACCCGAAACTGATCGGCAGATATTTAAAAGATTATATCGAAGGTGGTATCCGTTTTAAGGTGGATAAACAGCATCAGCTATAAATTGGCATGATCAGAGGTGATACCCTTCATATTGTTCTGCCATTTCACGCAGTCCTGTCATCAGCGTATCAATCAGTTTTTCCATCACCAGGCGTTGTCCTTTACGGGATGCATAAACAAGCTGAACGGTTCCGATATTGGAGCACCATTCAGGCAGTAAATGAATCAGTTTCCCTGAACGGATATCCTCATGCACCGTCAGATAAGGCAGATCTGCAATTCCAAGTCCATCTTTCACTGCATAATACACCCCAGCAAGATCATTGCATTTCACCCGTGGAGTCAGTGGAATTTCGATCTTTTCATTGTGCTGCAGGTTATTGAGCAGCCATATATACTGCTGTTTCTGTGTCCCGAGCACAATGCTTGGAAAATGATGCAGTTCTGAAAAATGTTCAATGGTCTGCTGTTGCAGCAGTGCAGGGCTTGCCACCAGGCAGTGCGTGGTTTTAATCACATCACGTACAATCAGGCTGGAATCTTCATTGCCCTGAAAACTGGTACGGATAGCCAGATCAATATCATCATGAATCAGATCAACCCGACGGCTGGTCAGCTCCAGTTCAATTTGCACTTTAGGATAATCTTTTAAAAACTGATTCAGTAAGTTGCGGATCTGAAAATGCATCATGACCGATGGACAACTGATTTTGATCAGCCCCTGAGGTTCACTTTTCTGCCTCAGCAGGACATTTTCGGCACATTCGACCTGAGCAATGACTTTGCTGCATTCCTCAAAAAACTCCTGTCCAAGCGGGGTCACTTTAAAATGGCGGGTGGAGCGTTGAATCAGACTGATGTTGAATCGGGTTTCCATATCCAGAATACGGCGACTGAGTTTGGACTTGGTAATGCCACTGGCTTCACTTGCTGTACTGAAGCCACCATGTTTCACCACAAGATAGAAATAATAATAGTCATCAAAAGAATGCATGAAAATCCCGAAGCAGTAGAGCTGTGATGATCATAACTGAGTTTCGGTTTGCATTACATCATCCTGAGATTTACATAAAAAAGGACAATACCCTGTAAGCTCAGGATATTGTCCTTCTGATCAAAACATCTGTTATCTGGATGTATTGAAATTATAGCTGTTGATCAGGTTGCGGTAGTCAGGAATATGATTGGAAAATAAGGTTCCCAGACCTTCAACATCATTACGCCAGTCACGGTGTAACTCACATGCCATACCAAACCATGTCATCAGCTGAGCGCCGGCGCTGGACATACGGTTCAGTGCAGAATCACGGGTCAGTTCGTTAAAGGTTCCCGAAGCATCTGTCAGAACAAACACTTCAAAATCTTCTTCGAGTGCAGACAGTGCAGGGAAAGCCACACAGACTTCAGTCACGACACCCGCAATAATCAGCTGTTTTTTACCGGTTGCTTTGACCGCTTTGACGAAGTCTTCATTGTCCCATGCATTGATCTGACCTGGACGGGCAATAAACGGTGCATCAGGGAACATTTCTTTGAGTTCTGGAACCAGAGGACCATTTGGACCGTTTTCAAAACTGGTGGTTAAAATGGTCGGCAAATTAAAATATTTTGCAGCAGCCGCGACGGCCAGGACGTTATTTTTGAATTTATCTGGGTCAATATCGCGAACCAGAGACAGTAAACCGGTCTGATGATCGACCAGTAAAACAGCTGCATTATCTTTATCGAGGCGTTTATATGGAGTACCCATGTTGATCTTTCCTTTTTGTATTTACAGGTTATATAAAAGTTGATGAATTCATCATAAACAGAAAAAAAGTCGTAATGAAGACAGCTGAGCAGGATAGATAATCCTGAAAATAGGAATAAGTTGCTAAATAATTCTTTTAAATAACTTTTAATCCTGTTTTTGTGATGTATTTTAATATTGTCCTGTTTACAGGAAGCTGAATACTGTTCTGAGTACTGTATATGCGCCCAGTAAGCACTAAAATAGACGCATGTTAAATCCAATGGTCAATACGCAGATATCCAGTATGGCTGCTGTCTGACCCTGGTAGGAGAATTGCAATGAAAAAAATTACTGGCGTGTACCGCAATCAGCATATGCATTGGGTAGGTGACGGTTTTCCTGTAAAAAATCTGTTTTCCTATGACCGTCTTGGACAGGCAATCAGCCCATTTTTATTGCTGGATTATGCAGCACCGTATCATTTTGATCCGACCACAGCTCAGCATGGTGTGGGTTCACATCCTCACCGTGGCTTTGAAACGGTGACCATTGCTTACAGCGGTGAGGTGACTCATAAAGACTCGGCAGGCGGTGGTGGTACCATCCAGACGGGTGATGTGCAGTGGATGACTGCGGGTGCAGGACTGGTGCATGAAGAGTTTCATTCACCTGCTTTTGCGGCACAAGGTGGTCTGTTTGAAATGGTGCAGCTGTGGGTGAATTTACCTGCCGCAGACAAAATGACGGCTCCAAAATATCAGGCGATTGAGTCGCAGAATATTCCACGTATTGAATTTGAAGACGGTGCAGGGCATATCCGTGTCATTGCAGGAAAATTTGCTGAACATGCAGGTCCTGCTTCAACTTTCAGTCCGGTCAATGTATGGGATGGTGAACTGAAAGCCGGTCATGTGGAGCATATTCATGTCCCTGTGGATCACAACAGCCTGGTGGTAGTGCTTGCAGGTGAAATGTTGCTGAATGGTACTCAGAAAGTGCTCGATCATTCGATTGTGATGTTTGCCCAGGATGGTGAATCCACTATTCAGCTGGAAGCTGCTCAGGATGCAAAATTTCTGGTCCTGACAGGTAAACCACTGAATGAACCGATTCAGGGGCATGGTCCATTTGTCATGAATACCCGTGATGAAATCATCCAGGCATTCCATGATTTCAACAATGGCAAATTTGGTGCAATTCCGGTCAGTACATAAAATGATCGAAACTGCAATTTAAATGATGTAAATAAAAAAAAGCCCCCTTTCGGGGGCTTAGTTTTTTTCTGGCTTTTTTTTGCGCTGTAGTTACTTGTTTTAACTGCGTTCTTTAAAATAATTTTTGTGACACAGTTATCGTTTTTGTTGAATCGTATCTTAGTGTCGACTTATTGTTTTGTAAATGGGTTTACTGACAGAAGTTCAACTTATTTTTGCTTTTTTAAAGGATTTTTTGGAAAAACAACCAAAAATTCAAACAAATACTTGGAGTTAAAGTTGCCATCATTGAGTGTAAAGTTTTGTAAATTTAAAAAATATTCTGCTATTGATGGACAATTGTAAACAGTCTGAATCTGGCATTTTTTAATAGCCTGTTTTGCCTGCGCCTGGTACATAATTTCGGGCAGTGTATAACTGATGGATAATTACTTTGGAAATTGCAGTCATTGGTAGTGGCATGGCTGGGCTGGCTACCGCAAGAATTCTCAAGGATGCAGGGCATAACATTAAAATTTTTGAGGCTTTGCCTGGTCGGGGGATGGACAGTCACAGTACTGAGTTTGAAGGTGGTCTGATTGATGCCCCTTTAAGGGTAATGAATCCCCATCTGTGGAAAAATACGCTCAGTCTCGCAGCTTACCTGGGAATAAAGGCATTTCCTGTGCGGACATATATGGCTTGCAGCTGGTTGTTTGAAGATAAAACAGAAACATGGCTGACCACATCGCGCAGCCGGATCGGTAACTTACCGATCATCAATAACCGTAAAGGAATCCAGCAGTACGGATGGCGGCTGGTGAAAGGAATGCTGCAGCTGAAAACCGCAATACATCAGTTTTTTAAATCTGATCAGCAGGACATGACGCTGGCAGATTTCATCAATAAAAACGACATTGAAGAAGTATTCTGGCATGGTGCTGTTATGCCGGTGCTGTACACCATCTGTACCTGTAACCCGAAAACCATCGGTGAATGGCCAGCGAAACCGTTACTGACATTTCTGCGTCAGCTGACAGATGGCGATGCCTTATTAAGAATCCAGGGGGGAACTTCCGCACTGGTTGATGGCTTGATCAATGGCATTGATATTTACAGTGGTTCTGCCATTACTTCAGTCAGAACTGAGGGCGAAAAGGTAGAGATCTTAAATTCAGCAGATGAAAAATTTGTCTTTGATCGGGTGATTGTTGCGACACCAACAACAAAAGTTGAAGAATTCCTCGATGCCGAACAGTTTGCAGATGACATAGCTTTGCTCAGACAGTTTAAATTTGAGCAAGGTGATCTCGTGATTCATACTGACCCTACAGTGATGCCGCCTAAGCGCAAAGACTGGGCTGTGCTCAGTTATATGATGGACCGTAAATTTACCCGTCAGCAGTTTACGGTATGGCTGAACTCGATTGAACCGAGTCTGGTTGGAAAATCCCCTGTTTTTCAGACATGGCGTCCGGTGACTGAAATTGATCCGAAAAAAGTGATTTCCACTGTGACACTGACCCGTGCAGTTGTGGATATGCAGACGGTTGCACTGAATAAAGAGTTACAGGAACGCCATAAAATGGCAGACCGTAAGGTCTTTTACTGTGGTTCATGGTCGTGTGATGGTCTACCGATTCTTGAGTCTGCTGTGACTTCTGCAATGCAGATTGCAGAGATTTTTGGTGCACCATTGCCATTTAAAGGCTTAAAACCTAAAGTTGAGGTTGCACCGCAACTCGGCTATTGATCAGATGAAATGGTTACAGGCAATTCAGCAGTTTTTACCTCAGCACAAATATGCCATTAATGCGGTGGCACTTGGGGATAATGCTGAACTGCCCTGGACCAACCTGGGATACTGGAATGATGCAACATCTTCCTATCCTCAAGCCTGCTGTCATTTGGCAGATCACCTGGCACAAGCCATACAGCTGAAAGCAGATGACCGTTTGCTTGATCTGGGCTGTGGGCAGGGGGCAAGTCTTCAGCACTGGCTTGAGCATTATCAGATTCAGGAGCTGGAAGCAGTTGAGTTACAGAACCAGTGTGTGCTTCGTATTAAAGAAAAACTGCCTCAACTGACCGCGATTCACCATCAGTCTTTTTTAAATTTAAACTCTGTTTTATTTTCCAGGAAATTTGATGCGGTGATGTGCATAGATGCAGCATATCACTGCAATCTGAATTCATTTCTGACATCAGTCACGGCTGTTTTAAATTCAAAAGCACGGTTAGGTTTTCACTGCCTGGTGCTGTCAGATGACTGGCAAACTGTATCAACCATAAAAAAACTGCAATATCAGGCATTACTGAAATCGGCTGATGTCAGTTTGGCATATTTATATGATCAGACGGGTTTAGCGCAGTTATTGCAGCAGCATGGCTATGGGCAGATTGTGATTGAGGATATGTCTGAACCTGTACTGCATGGTTTTTCAGATTATATTTTCCCAAAAATAAAGACTGTCACGGAACTGGAGCAGCAGAATGCTGGATCACGACTGGATATTCTGAAAATTCAGATGACTGCCCGATTGTGCAAAAAACTGTATAAGGATGGGCTGGTGCGTTATGTTCAGGTCTGTGCAGAACACATCTGACTGTTTATATTTATAAAGATGGATGCGAAACTGATTTAAATTTTAAAACCTTTAAAAACAACAAAGCCCCACTGAATAAGTGAGGCTAAGTATATGGTGCCGGCACACGGATTCGAACTGTGGACCTACTGATTACAAGTCAGTTGCTCTACCAACTGAGCTATGCCGGCATTGTGGAGTGCATTTTACAGAAACTCTGACTCAATGCAAGCCAAAAAATAACCGATTAATGAGTTTGGGAAAACTAAATATAGATCTGTCCGCTAAAGTTCAGATCCTGAAGATTGTCTTTGAGCTGCTTTACTCTGATAAGACAAAACAGAATGGTCTCTGGAGATGATTCAGGAGTAAATGAACTCAGGTTCAACCTGAGTTCATGCTGGTGATCTTGTTTTAATTTTGAAATGAATTTTCTGAAATCATTGTATTGTTATGTGAAATTTATTTGCTCCTCAGAATTTTATCCAGATCCTGGGCACATTCTTCGAGGGTAAAAGCCATATCAAATTGTAACTGGGGTTTCAGCTCACTGGCTAATTTTCTCCATTCTTCAATTAACTGGATTGCTTTTTGAACCTTGTGTTTATTTACATCCTTGGCAATGGTGGGGGTATATCCACCGCGTTTAGCATTTTTGACCTGTTTTACATAATTTATGCTGTTATTCATTGTCGCTCCCGAATAGCAGTTTCTATGAGTCTTAAGTGCTTCTGTTGGCTTGGTCGCAGAATTCTGTTCTGCTGTTTCTTAAGTTTAGGTTCGGAACATTGCATCCTGATGATAGGTTTTACTGTTTTTATTTACTCCTTGTTGTTTATTGGTTTTTTTATGGATGAAACAGGGATCGTCATTTGATGCTAAACGATGAATTCAGGAATTGGAACACTTCTGTTCTGATTTTTTTATGCAGAATGTAACTGTTTTTGTTTGGATTGTATGCTGCAGTCCTTTATTTTTTTATCTCTGCTGAGATGTTTTCAGTACTGTAATGCGGCGGGTTGTTTAATTGTTGCTGTTTACGTGTATTAAAGAGGAAGGAGTCGGGTTGTTTTACCCCCATTTATACCCCGAAATGACTCTCGAGAATGGGCAGTCAGAATGTACAGGACGTAAAAAAGGCTTAAACCATAACAGTTTAAGCCTTTTTAATTCCACTGGATAAGGTGGAACTGAATCTTGGCGGTGAGAGAGGGAGTCATATTTTTAATTTAAGTTGTTGTTATATATTGATTATTTTTGTTTTAATTTCCACATATACCCCCATTTATACCCCCAACACGCAAAAGTACCCTCTATTTTCCTGTTTTAGGTCTGATTTGGCGGTTCAGATTCGATGTGCTAAATGAGTATATCTAAAGGATGGCATTTGAAATGTGACCCTGCTCCCTCAATTGAGGGACAAGGTGCGCCGTGGGGGATGCTCACATATTCCAGTCTGATAGATCGGATGACCGCACCCAAAAATATATTTTAATTATATTGTGATTTTAAAGGCTAAAACCACGCTTTAACGCTCTGCCTCGCACGCCCATGCGTTTCTTTTGATTATAAGAATAGGTAACTCAGGTTTGCTGTGTTTTTGCCTCCCTTATTTAATGGATGCCACATAAAGTATTTAAGCTGCTCCTCTGTTTAGTGGTTCAGGTACGCACTGGTACATGGTCTGCATTCAGTATGCTCCTAAACAGCATATTTAAAATGCGTACCCATTCACATTTAAAATGCCAATGGGGGTTAGATTTAGAATCCTATCCTTTGTGGGTATCTTTAAGCTACTCACTAACTATCTTTGAGCTAGTCACTTGCATGGGTTTCGGTGATTACCGAAACGATAACGTAATCCTAAATTAACTTAGCCGTCCAAGTGGTTGATTAAGTAGCTCGGCTGTTTAGATGCGCTCAACTTTGAGCATATCCCCCAATGGGGTAAATGTTCCCGATCCGCTACTACACTTTAAAGGTAGTTAAGAGATTCCCCCAAAGTTGGGGTTATCTTTGTGAGTGACCGATAGTCACGTGCAAAACTCACTTTTGAGGTCTGCCTATATTTGGACGCACCCACTCAACGCAATTTTTCGCTCAGTGAATACCGTTGCTCACTTTTGAGCTTTGCTTTTAAAACATAGATTTAGCCAACGCAATTTTGAGTAAGGCGATAATGGAAATCCGCTATCGGTATCAGTACAGGAAATCCTGTATCGGGGTGGTCATTTTGACCATACTCACACTGTATGACTGTACGAAAGTTTCGTAGTTCATCACTACTACGGAAAACTCAGGTTAGCCAACGCAATTTTGCGTCGTCCTACTTCAGAAAACTTCAGTTTTAAAAATACAAAACCTTATAAAACCTAATATTCAAAGATGCTCAAACGCTTTGAACCTCACAAAACCTCACTTTCATTACGGCATGATTACGGCATGTTTTTCTGCTGCACTGTTAAGAATTGATAAGGTTTGAACCTGAAAAAACCTGACATTTTCTTTGACATGAAAAGCCTTTAAACCTCACATGCAAAACGCCGTACCTGTTATCAAATGTTATGGTCTGGACTACTACAAAATACTACTTTCCGTTTACTGCTCGGACTTGTCAAAACTTAACATTGATAACCTGTCAAAACCTGAGATTCAAAAATGCCATGCTGTTATCAATTGTTATGGTCTGGACTTAGTAAAACTTAGTATTGCAGACGGCGTAAATCCTAAGTAATCCTAAGTTCACAACCCCACAAAACCCGACATTTAGAACGCCGTAGCAGTTAACAAGAAGTTATATTTTTTATTTGGCCGAAACATCGCATAAGGCATATCGTTTTGATGTGGTAACAGGAAATCGGATATACAGGTTTTGATGTGGTAACAGCATTTTTTTGATGTAGTAACATAGTCCACGTATATAAAATAATCAAAAGTACGGACGTTCAGCATATTTATACAATTTGCGAATTATCCGTAAAACCTATGATTAAAACCTCACAAAACTAGACATTTAAACCCAGTAAAAACCCAATAATTACCCACCCATTAAGCGCTGTATCTATTATCAATTGTTATGGTCTGGACTTGGTATTTAAACCTGTCAAAACTTATTATTTAAACCTTATAAAACCTAATTTTTTGTTTTACGTAGTGATACGAGATGAATATTCGTCAAAAGCAGCATAAACCTTGCTGTGCTTATCTTTGAGCTTGGTTTTAATGGTCTTTTCTAAGTGGTAACGTAAAGCAAAAAATAGGGCGTATTGGGTGCATTTTTCGACCTTGGTAACCTGAAAGACTCCAGGCCAAACCTTATTAGATTTGAAATCTAAAAGGTCGTATTCCGCATTTAAAATGGCAAATTTGAGCGGCAGTATGGGTTTGTGAGTAACGCTGCTTCAATGGCATTTCAACGGACGTTCACATAACGTTAATTCCTATCAGCTATTTTTCAATAAACTTTTCAATTTTATCCATGAATGCATTATGGGATGCTATAGCTGCAGCATTGGCCTGGCGTTCATACATATCATGCTTAGCAACCATAGCCTTGAATGTTTTTGCATTTTTATTGAGTGGCTTATAAGTCTTCTTAAGGAATGGTATTTCTTCACGATCTAATGGCCATCCGAGCTTAATTCGCATTCGCTGCATATTAATTCTTGCTACATGCTCCTTATTGCACTGCTGGATAAGGTAATTAAGCTTGTGGCACTTCCTGCATTTAAATTGGCCATCAACGAAATACAGCTTTGCGGCACGGTTACCACAATCATTACCAGGACATATAAACCAGTACCGGTGATTGCCGTAGTTGCATGGCGTGGTAGTTATTTTGATGTGCAGCCGGTGATTAACACTATTTTGCGTAAAGGAAAGGATTAGAGTGCCATGCCGATACTCATAACCCATCGATGAGCTAATTTGGTTATCTATTTTCCATACCCAAGTACCAGAGGCGCCGTCTACAAGCATATTGGATCTGGCCACAGTTCGACTATCTATATTCAGACAATCTTCGACCGTACGCTTACTTTCTCTTTTCATGCATAAAATCCGCAATAATTGCCAAAATAATCACACGAGATACCCCTCAATTGCATTTTTAAGGCCGTTTTAAGCATAAAAATGCATAAAAACAGCATAAAAATCACATCAATCACCCTTATTTACGTATAAAACACCATGTTTTATAGGGTGTATGTCAAGGTAATTAAAAAGCCATTTACTTAATATGAATCAGTGTATTAGATCTAAAACGTGCAAAACACGTTGCATTATTTTACTAATGATTTAGGTCAGATTTGAATAAAAAACAGGAGCCGAGCCGAGAAAACACATAAAACATAACTATAGAGAGCGTATGGGCCTGGCATTCGTGACTTAATGGGGTGTGATTCTTGTTGTACCTGCATGGTGATAATAACCATTCGACTATCGTGAAAACTTAGGCACATTTGAAATGCTACCAAGATTTATTCGAGTATTTACCTTGATGTACCTTGATAAAATCTAAACACATCAAAGTAGAGCTAAACCATACAGCACATAGCTTTAAGGCCATTTAAGAGCACTTTATGATTATGGTCCATTAAGAAAAAAGGTACGGCGTAATACACATCGATGTACCAGGCCAATTTTGCGACACGTAGAGACACGAAATGAATTTTTGTTAAAAGCAATGCAAGCCTTACAGTGCTTATGTTTGAGTGTGATTTTGGTAGCAAATGTGATACTGCATTGTGTCTCAGAAACTCTTAATACAACCATGCAGCAAATAAGTTTTACCTTGACGAAATTCATTTTTAGTAAAATGCTGGAAAACCTTGCTGTATATAGCTTTGAAACCATTTTAAGGGTCTTTTCCTTGATGGTTTGTTAAGGTAATTAAATCAATCTGAAAATAATGATTTACCCCCCAACCTTGTTATACGTAGTCATACAGAATCAATAACCGGTTAAAACGCTATACCATTTTGAATGGCTTGGCTTTGAGCGCATTTTTATAGGTGTTTTTATGAGTGCCTTGTCAAACAAGATTTAAAGCCATTTTGCGACAAGTAGCGACACAGAACGGTATATGTACCAGTGCGTTTTAACCCTCATAGATTTGAAATCCATAAGGGTAGAATTTCGGATTCTAAATCCTGAATTTGTTATACGTAGTCATACGGATTTACTTGGACGTACTTGGACAAAACACTACTTTCAACAATGTACATAAAAGAGCTGTGATGCTTTATTTGTAAGGCCCTCAGTAGGGTTTTTATGTGGTTTGAAGCATAGAGGCGTCCAAGTAAATTACACCACTGTTGCACAACCAAATACACGGCGTTTTTCATTCTACGTTGATGGAATGGTTGAAATGGCACATAACTTGATGACATTTAGAATGTGACCAAGTTATTGCTATACGAAATGCATTTTTTAGGTTGACGTAGGTGGACAGAATGAGGATTTATCAAAAAAGGCTAAAGCCTTACTGTACATGGGGTTGAATAGGATTTAATGCCTAATTTTTAACGTAAGCTGTTCACCTAAATAATCACCCTATTAGAATATTGATCCTTCAGGATGATTATCTATTTTTAAAAAGATAAAGAAAACTAATGTTTCAAGGTCTAATCATTATCGGACCAAACATTCCAGTGTTAATTAATGATTCCCATATTTTTTTAATTGCTTGACCTGTTTCTTGATTTACAAATAATGATGATCTTTTACCATTAGGTTTACCTAAGAAATAAGGTCGCATGGATTCCCATGTTTCCGCTACCTCTGCGGTTCTCCAGTGAGGAAGTTCATTTTCGAGTAGCAATGGAATTGCTATTGATAAAGGAATTGTGCCATCGTCTGCTAAAGGTTTCTGCCAATTACAACGTACAAGAATTGGAGTTGCTGATTTAGCGTAAAACTTAACATCCAATCGTTCTGCAGTAATATCGGCGACTGGATTGTATTTTAGGTTAATTACTGAGTCTAAAACATTTTGACCGTCATCATATGGACATGTGATAAAACCATTTGCAAAATAAACAGTATGATCTAACCCCTTATAGCCACACTCTTTATTCGGCACTAACAGATCATAATTTGTACGCTTATCACTAATTAGTGGATGCCAACTAGGGTATGTGTCGATTACAGGTCCTAGCTCCAAGAAGAGGTCATTTAATTTTGATCTACTTTCAGATAGTTCCTCTGGACTAATATCCGTTAATCGAGATAGCAAATATTTTTGTGCAAATTCTTGCCCATCCTTTATTTCTTCATCTGAGCGAAATGCCATTTTAAATAAACCTTATTTAATTAACTTATGCATAAGTTATCAATTAGACGCATAAAATGCAAATATTGTGTATAATAACTTAAAATACAAATACTTAATGTTATTTATTTGATTTTTAATTGAATGACCATGTTGATTTAAATGTGGGGCTATCAAGTTAAATTGCTTATGTCTTGTATAGCTAAATTCACATTGTTTTTGTCGGTCAAAAGCTCAAATTAGGACGTCAGAATATGCCGTTTTATCTTTAAATATGCATATAAAGCCATATATATGAAATGTAAGGGTATGTATAATGCCTTGCCTTTCGCTGAGGGTTGTTGTAATTCTTGGACAACAATTAGAAGGTTTGATAGTCGTTAAGACTCTGTGTGGAATGTTTTCCGCATTTACTTATAGGAGGTACAGCATGGCTCATACTGCACTTCAAGTTGCTGATGAATTTACAAGGCTTGGTAATCAAGACGGTAAATATTTTACTCAAATGCAATTGCTTAAATTAGTTTATATTGCACATGGTTGGATGCTTGCAGTTTTTAATGAACCGTTGATTTATGATGAGGTACAAGCTTGGAAGTTTGGCCCAGTTATACCTAATCTTTATCAAGAGTTAAAGATTTATGGTTCAAGTCTAATTATGGACCCTATCCTCCAATTTCCAACTCAATTCAATGAAAGAGAGCATCAAATTATCCATTTTACTTATGCAAGTTATGGTGATTTTAGTGCATATCAACTTTCTGATATTACTCATGCTCCAGATACTCCATGGTCAGAAACATACGGAAAAGGTGTTGGATGGGCTGAATTAATTCCCAATAATGTCATCCAAAGTCATTACCAAAACTTATACCATAAGTACTTCAGCTAGGTGGTAATCAACATTGTCTACAATTGACCCCACCAAGTTAAAAACAGTTAGTAATGATAAAATTCTTCAAGTTGAAGATGGCTCTATTAATAACAAGCCAGAGCCATCTAATGAAAACTTAAATAAACAATTAAATAGTGAAAGTGAAGAACTTGATAAACAATTAAAAATTAAAGCCACTCAGAATGATCATACTAGAGATCAAAAATGGAAAGATCATTTTGCCTTTGCATTTATATGTGCTTTTTGGATTCTTTGGTTTTTATTCATAGTTATGTGCATATCATTAATATGGCACTGGATAACCCCTGTTAAATGGCAATGGTTAAGTACAGAGCAATTAGATAAGATTAAAGTTATTATCTTGGCCGCTTTAGCATCCAAAGCAATTAGTAATAAAATAGAAAAATCATAAGCCCACCAGTCGAGCATTAAAGCAATTGCAGCTCATCAGCTCGAATCTCTGTTACCTCCCGATCTGCACCGCTTTGGTCTTTCCATTTCCTTGTACGCAATGAGCCTTCGATATAAACCTTTCCGCCTTTCTTGAGGTACTTGCCTGCAACATCCGCTAAACGTCCGTTGGTGGTGATTCTATGCCATTCCGTTGCCTCTTTACGTTCTCCAGTGGTCTTGTCTTTCCAAAATTCGGAAGTTGCCACGCTGAATGTAGTAATGCTGCCACCATTCGGAAAATTCTTCGTTTCAGGGTCACGACCCAGCACACCCATGACAATTGTTTGATAGAATCACTCGCATTCACACATAGAGAAAATAAATGCTTAAGAATATGAAGTTTATTAAATTTTTATTGGGACTCACTACACTTACAGCATCAACAATTGGCTTTGCTCAAAATAGTGAAGAAAAAGAATGGCAACATGTCTATGACGCAAGAGAAGCCTTCTATGAGAAAAATATAGGTAAGTTACCTAACGACATTATGAAAGCTTCTAACTTATTTGGTGTTTGGCCTGGTGGTGGTTTTTATGTAATACCTGCCGACAAAATCAAAAAAGGGCTATGGGTATATTCTACTTTTGGCCTTACAAATAGTGATATGCCTTCAACTTTAACAGCTACTGATATTGAGATTAAACATAATGACCAAGGACGGGTCATTTCAAGCTCATCAAAATTAGAAAAAAAGAATAGAGCCATGCCTTCTACTGGAAAGGCTGGCTATGGATATGAAGTGCTCATGATTGCAAAAGAAAATGCAGAATGGCCACTTTGGTTTATGCAATGGACAGGAAATATAGTTTTACTGAATGATGTGGATTTATTAACTAGAGTTGAAAAAAACAACGGTTTAACAATTGAAGAAATACCTGTGGGTAATGATGAAAATGACACCATCAATGTACTGATAGCCAAAGCACAAAAACCGTTACCTACAGACATCAAATTACCTAATGGAAATATGCAGTTCCTTATTGCAACAGTTATTACAGATGAAGAAATGCAGTGGTCTATTGAAAATGGGCGTGATGCTTTATTGAAAAAACTTATGGTTAGCGGTGCAGGGCAAATAAGTGACCGTAATAGATCATCAATAGTGAAATAACTATTTCCATCGATATTTTTATACTTAAATGCTAGGTGCCAATGCTTATCAATTAAGTAAGATTGTATCAAATAACCTTATAAGACAATGTGAGTTAGTTGGTAAAAAGCTTCCTCTTATCCTGTTGCTTATGTATATGAGTCCTTTTGAGTGGACATGGTGGACAAAGTGGACATTGGTAATTATCTATATGTTTTTAAATAATTAATTTAGTCCACCTACATATCAATTTGTATAGTAAAAAAGTGGACAGATAAAATAGAAGAAGTGGACAGGATATATTTACCTTGTGTCGTGTCCACCTTATGTCCACCTATTAATATAGATATGTTTATATAAAGTGGACAGAATAATATTCATATATAACAAGGTATTAATTATAAAGATTCCTCCTATGTCCACCATGTCCACTGCGTCCACCTTATAAATATAATTTTCAGATTTCACTGTCTAGGTTCTGCATGGCTTCTGCACTGAAATGCATCATTCGTGGGCGTGTGCCATCGGGTAGGGTATTGCTGGATTTCTTCACATACAGCTTTTTATCACCCTCGATAAACTCCTTAATCCAGCCATGCTTAATCAATGCCTTTTTGACGCTGGCCTCATTCATCCCAGTGCACATTTCCTTTTTAAACATGGTTGGGGATACAAGGTAGGTCCTTTCTTCGGGGTCATAGTAGCCGACACGGTTATGAATCCTTTGGCGTAGTACTTCACCATCTGC
The DNA here is from genome assembly GCF_002165295.2 of Acinetobacter sp. WCHAc010052. Taxonomy (NCBI): domain Bacteria; kingdom Pseudomonadati; phylum Pseudomonadota; class Gammaproteobacteria; order Moraxellales; family Moraxellaceae; genus Acinetobacter; species Acinetobacter sp. WCHAc010052. Next base: position 235,840 of record NZ_CP032143.1, read on the forward strand.
CTGTCGGATTACGGTTAGATCCTCAAAACGGCTTGTGCCATTGGCTTCGAAAAAGGCCTTAATATGCTCAAGCGTTTTGGTTTCCTCCATGTTCTCGCCATTGCCTAGATTACCCAGCCAAGCTTTAAAACATTGCGCTACGGATTCAAATGCACGTCCTTGCTGCCATCCTGTAATGCCTGCTTGTGTTGCTAATTCTCCAGCAGTGGCCACAAGTGCAAAACGCCGTAAAACGCGGCTGGCTTGGCCATTCTTGATGTGGCTGTGCTGTTCAATAAAGCTATCTAGTAGGGCTTGGGCTCTCTGCATGACGGCATCTTTATCCTGTGTCAGATATTCAAGCCATTTGATACTAGCATGGCCATAATGCTGTGATGCCAGTTCATTAATGCGGTTACCAACGTCCTGTGGTGCTGCACCATAATTAATACAGTCAAATACGCCGTATCCTTTACCTGCATCACTGGGAATATGAGCAAAGCGCAATAATAGGCCTGCATCCAGTTCAATACTGCCACGGCGTAAATGCTCCTCAAGGGTGACTTCACCAGTAGAGGTATACATAAGGCTAAACTGTTTGGCATCACGGTTTTTTCCGGACTTGGTACTTCGGGCTTTGCCTTGGCCACCGGTAAGCATATAGACAATATCAGACACAGCTTTAGGTACGGCCTGGCGAAGTTCATCCAAATTTAAAAAACTATCATTTCTGAGTTCTGCTTCATTCTCTAAAGCGTTATCCGTGGTCCGCCATGATTTGGATATATGCTTTGGATTACCCCATACACTACAGGCTGCTTTAGTAATTGTGCTTTTGCCATCGGTCGATGAGCCATAGATGTGAAAGCCACCACTTTCAGCACCTAGGGGCAAAACCAATTGCCCTGAAAAGGCACATGAAAATGCCAGTACTGCTAAAGCATGAGGTTCAATCAGCCTGCTAAGATCCTGCCATTCATCAAAGGTCCCAGATACGGTATATGGGCTTTTACTGTCACTGTGAAAAAGTAGTTCTTCATCTTCACTGTTGCCATAAGTTTTATTTGGTGTAGCAAAACAATGGCCATGCCATCCAGCACGATCCACGCAGCGGAAACGCTGTTCTATCGGGTAGTCTTGAATGTAGTTAATGAATACATTTTTCTTGTAGGCTTGTCGCGGTGGCATCAGGCCATGATTAGCAATAATTTTGAGTGCTTCCTGGGCTTCACCCATAAAATGCTCATAAGGGATTAACAACCGGTGTAAGGTGTTGTCTTTGTCGTGGAACTGAATAACACGCTTCCAGTTGTCATTATTTAGACTGCGCGCTTCGCCTAATATAATGGCTGAATTGCAGATAAAAGTTCTGGTTTGTTTAAGCTGTCCATCCTCATCTCTTTTTTCTTTGATCAGATAGAGGCCATTTTCCAGGATATGCAGAAATGCGCCGTCATCCATCCTGAAGGGCTTGGCTAAATGACCTTTAGGTAAAATGCTTTTTGTCGGCAAGCGCTTGATAGATTCATCAAGAAAAATAGCAATTTCCTCTGCATCATCCTCCTTGTACAGCTCGATCAGGTACTCGTTTTTAATGCCTTGCTCATCTATAACGATGTGCTGATTAAGTAAGCGAACCGCCGTATTTTTCTCAAGATTTTGGAATGCCTCAAGCTGGATATGTTCGGGGCGCACTGGCAGATAGAGCTGGGCATATCCGGCATTTGAAAGTTGATTGATAACAAATTGGATCTGCTCAAAATCAAACGGCTTGAGTTCTGCTTGTTTGGCATTGCAAAGGGTAGGCAATAACACCAATGCCACGGCGTAGCCGGTCTGGGTAATTTTAAAGAAAGTTTCCAGGCCATAAGTGATAATTACAGGCTTGTCATGATGAAACTCGCCATAACATGCAAAGCCTTTTGCCAGACCATCTGGCATGACTTGCACACGTTGGCCATCCTGTAATACAGCACATTGCACAAGATTTAATTGCCCATCATAGATAGGCAGAATTAAAGGATTGTCATAGCTCATGCCGTTAATATCGACATTGCACTGGTCAACATAGATCGGCTGTGATGGATGGCCAAAACGCTCAATGATGGGATGATTTAGATATGTTTCATCCAGTGGATTAAATACCGTGCAATTTGCTAAGATACTATCGGGTTTGATGGAGGCGGTGATGTTCATAGTGTCACCGCCTTTTTATCTGCATCCCATTCAGCTTGATATGCCTCGGTTTCATCCGAATAATGATGCAATCGATTTTCAGCAATGTATTGGTACATATCTACAACGTGCTCTAAATCATAAAGCCCAATTACATTTGCATTGTCCAACTTGTTTTTGATTTCTTTAATTCGTTTTTTAATATCAGTGATAGCTACACTCATCCACTGCATATCACATTCAGCAAGTGAATATGCATCTACCATATCGCCAGCATCATAGTTTTTTGGCGCATTTTTAGAATTGATTTGATTCGACATGATTACACTCCCCATACTTTTTTAAGCATTGAAGAAATGCGTTTGCTTAGGCTTGGCTTATGTGCAAAGTCGGCAGATTGAATACGTTTTCGTGTAATTTGATGGATATTAGGCATGATTGCCTCCTTACGTTTTTGAGCTTTGAGATTCGCCATAACTTGAGAAATTATGGTGAGGGGATTCACTCTCGGAACGTAAGTACCGCCCGACATATTCGCCATTGCTGACTTATTTTGTCGTGTCATCCCCTCATAGAGGGATTGCAGCCTTGAATGCACGGCTGTAGTGCTTGGACCATATATTTCGTGCATAAATTGAGGGCCTATGCAGAATTTAGGCACAATAAAACCACAATGACGCTGTGGGGTGACGCTTACGTTTTTTGAGAGGTCTACAGCATAAGCAGAACGCCCACAACTTGCAACAAGAAAAATAGCAACCGCCCAAACTAAAGCGAGTTTTAAGCATAAATCCAAGTTTGGATTGACCTTTGAAAACAGCATGTTATAGCCCTCACTGCACACGGTTAAGCTTAAAATTAGGATTAATTAAAACCCCATCATTGGATAGCCCAACCTGTTGGCGGTTATCTATCATCTGCAATAACTGTTGTTCAGCTTCTTCAAAACTGATTCCAAAATGCTTGGCAATATCCTCTAGGCTATACATTGGTTCACCCTCATCGGTATATCCGCTTACTGGTGGCAGTAGGTTCAGTTCTTTAGCTTTGGCATCCATTTCCGCTTTGATATGTTCAGGCGTGTAATGCAGTGTGAGCATGAATGCCTGTTCAGTAATTGGATGTCCTTCACCGTACTGTTTAAGCATTGCTTTGTAGTGGTCAAAGGCTTTGAAAAACTCAGGGTTTACATGGTTATTCACTGTGTACCCCCTCGAAAGTAAGCTGTAAATTGGCTTTGCATGTTTCAATTCGGACGGCGTTTAAATGCTTTTCATGTTTACGGCGGTGCATACCTAAACTGTGAAATGTGCCTTTGTCCTTAGATACCTTTTCCTGCATACATAGGCGGTTTAATTCTTCATAAGCGGTCTGCCGTGCTGAATAACTTCCAGTCTTTCGGATAGTCGGTAATACTTCTGCAAATACCCAATCTTGAAAGTTCAGCGCTTCCTTTTTATTAGATCGGAAGATAACTCGATATAAATTCGGCTCATTAATAAATTTGAGTTTTTGAATACCGCCATTTGTAGGGGTGTGGTAATCCGCCATACCCTTTGGATCTAATGCGCCATTTCGCTTAGGGGTTTCGTTTTTAACGTACCCCCTTTGAATCTGTAATAAGTCCGATGATCTTGAAATGTCTAAAACCTTACATACATCAGTTAAACAAAACCACGGTTCTTGATTCTCATCTAGGACAACTCGAACGCCGTGTTCATTGAAATTAAAAATAGATGGATTCATGCCTGCACCTCTTTTAACTCATAACGTGCGTGAGTGCCTTTGTTGTTTAGGTTCGGTTCTTGGTGGGTCACAATGTTATGACCTAGATTGCGTAAACGCTGAATGACAGCACTGAGGCGGTAACAATCAAAATAATGAATAGCCTCAGCCTGTGAAAGCGTCTTGCCTTGCTTGAGATGGTCTAAAACTTGGGTTTGATGGTTCATGCTTATGCCTCCAATCCTTTGGACTGCATCCATGCCTTAACATCAGATAAACGCCATACAGTTATGCTGTCGGATAGCTTTATAGGTGCAGGGAACTCGCCACGCTTCACCCATTGCCAGATTGTTTTATCAGATACACCGATCAAGCCTTTTGAGGCAGGGCGAGCATTAATATTCTTGGTTTTGCCTTTGTTGATACCACTTTTATAAGTGTGGATGGTCGCCTGCTTTTCAGGATAATTGGCAAGGTCTTTGATGCGTAAAAACTGTTCTTGATTGAGAGATGACATATACACCCATCCTATTCATAGATTGAAATAGAAAGCCTTTGCAAGTAGTTGCATCGGCTTGATGGGTGAATCAAAGCAAATAAATGTTGGGGTAAGGAATTATTAAAGGGGTAATGTTAATGTGAAAAACCTGCCATCAACCCAAAATAAAATTTTGATTTTTATTGTTTTATTGGGGTGATGGGTTTTAGTGGATTTAGAAGTTAAATTTCCTATTTCCTCCATTTTTAGCAGTGGGGTGACGGCAAATTTTATCTATTGCTGTTTGTATATAATCACTGTCCATTTCAGGGTGATTCTCTGCAATCCATGTTTTTATATGTTTTTGCTGTGGTATAGATTGTGGCTGGTTGCTATCGGGATCAAAATCTTTCCACCAATGATTTACTACTGCCTTTACTGCTTCAAGTGCTGGCGTTGTATATATTTGTTCAGGACTGATTTCAAAAACACTTCTATTTTTTTTCTGAATATCATTTTTTAATTGTTCAATTTCATCATCCTTTTCCTGCAATTCTACTTTTAATTTATTAATAGACTTTTCAAGTTCTAAAACTCTATTGTCTGTCGAAAAAATTTCAGCTTCTATAGTCTGTGCTGAAGGTATTTGACTGTTAAATTCTTTTTGTTCTTTTAGTGATTTTTGAGCTAAATAATCAATATACTCTTTTTCATTAAATCCCTTAATTTCTATATTTTGATTTGCTAAGAATTGTTGAAATTCATTGCTATATAGTCGATTACTGTCGTTATCATAGCTTAACATTTGGGCATCAATGCAAGCGTTTATATAATCATAAGCTCCCAAGTAATCAGAAAAATTTTGTCTAAAATTCGTGTCATTTTGGCATTGATCCACATATTGAGGGTCATATCCTGTCATGATGCAAGCCGCTTCATGAAATGTTAGTAATGGTTTTTTGAATAAATAAAATTTATAGTCATACTGGGAATTAGAATAACTTGATAACTGTTCACTTTTTTGATTATTACAAGTAGGTGAATCAAAACTAAAACTACTATCAATTGCCCGTAAAATTTCTAATAATTCAGATTTTTTGAAAGCAAATTTACTGTAATCTTGTTTGTCAAAAGGATTAGAACGGTAAGTCATCATCCAGCTCCTCAGTTTTTCGTTTTTTCATTATCTTATTAACTAAGTAATGGATTATCTCTAATTTTGCTTGGTCACTAGGATTGGGTGCTTCCATAAAGTCACCATTGTATTGATTCTTCAAAATGACAGGCATCCAGCTTTTAAAGTCATCATTTTTATAAATACTTGGTGGTTCATCTGCCTTGCCGATAGCTAGGTTTAGTAGCTGAACAGCTTTAGATATATCCTGATTTGAGCCTAAGTGATGATGAATAGAATCTATAGCTTCACTGATACTTATGTATTCGGCATCTGCATTCTTTAAGAAATCTGCAAGGGAAATACTATTTTGATTTTTTTTATTAAAAATTTGCTCTTTATTTTCAAACTTGGATTTCCACCGATTAAATGAGCGTTTATTGATTAATAGCAGTCCTCTGCCGTATAACTCCATAACAGGGTCATCAAAAGACTTCCCATCATTTCTTGTATATTCTATTTCTTGCTTTTCACATGCACCTAAAATGGCTAATTTTTTAATTTCTTTGCATGACTGATCTTGCTTACACCAGTCATTTAATACATCTGTTAGCCTCAACCATTCGGCATGATCTAAGTATTGTGAACAATCACTAAAACTAGTGCTGTACATATAATGCCTCCCACAGCATACCCAAAATAGAAAAGGCTAAGCCGGCCGGATTGGGTGTCCGACTTTTCGAGAGCTACTCTAGGCTTAGTGATTAAAATATATCAGATAGTGGGGTAATTGCACGTAATGGATTGTTTCTGAAAGTCTTAAATTATCGCTTTATTTATGCACGTTTATTTTTTGGAAAGGGGACGACATTATTTCTAAGGCTATCTATAAAGTCCGCCCATTCTTGCATCATCTTAGTTCTGTACTGTAAGTGTTGGGCATGGTTATAAGCCTGTGATACGGCATTACCTGTTTTATGTGCAAGTTGCACTTCGATAGCATCATGCATATAACCTCGCTCGTGTAAGGTCGTAGATGCCAGGCCCCTAAATCCATGACCTGTCATTTTCCCCATATAACCCATTGTTCTAATCGCACTGAGTAAAGCATTATTACTAATCGTTTTCGCCGTACTATGGTTATAAAAAACGTACTGTTTATGACCTGTTAAAGGTTCGAGTTCCTTTAATAGTGCAATGGCCTGGGTTGATAAAGGCACAATATGAGGCAATGCCATTTTCATTTTATAGGCAGGAATACGCCATTCTTTTGCATCAAAATCTATTTCACTCCATTCCATGTTGATCAACTCGCCTGTCCTTACAAAAGTTAAGGTCATAAACTGCAAAGCGGTTTTAACTAAAAAACTGCCGTGATATTTATCCATACGGAGCAAGAAAGGTGGAAACTCGGAAATATCAAGCCTTGCCATATTTTTGACTTTTCTTGGTTTTAAGGCTTCGCCCAAGTGTGGAGTAGGGTCATTCTCAATAAGTCCCTTACGAATAGCAAAACGGAATACACGACCAACCAAAGGGATTGAGCGCTTAGCCATTTCCTGTGCGCCTCGATCTTCAATTCGTTTAGCGCAATCTAGGACATCCTTACCTTTGATTTGATCAATAGGCAGTTTCCCTAAGAAAGGAAAAATATCTTTTTCAAAAACGGTAAGGTCACGTTGATAAGTTCCTTCTTTGATCATGTCCTTGCGGTTTTCCATCCATTCAAGGGCAAGTGTTTTAAAAAGGTTATCTTGGTCTATTTCTTGTTGTTGCCTTTTCTTGGCTTCATTTGGGTTAATGCCTTGCTGAATAAGTAGCTTGGCCTTATCCCTTTCAATTCGGGCATTCGCAAGTGAAATATCGGGATAAATACCAATACTGAATACACTCTCTTTGCCATTAATCCTAAATTTTAAACGCCAGTACATGCCACCAGTAGGCAGAACCTCAAGATACATACCTTTTTCATCGGCATATTTAGCCCTTTTTTCTAATGGCTTTATCTTTCTAACCTTAGCATCTGTAAGCATGTCTGCACCTTTTGGGGGTATAAATAGGGCAAAAATCAATTTATACCCCCAAATAATCCCCAAACTAGGTATTAATGAGAGATTTCCTCATTAATTTGGGGGTATAAATATTTAAGAGATAAATTTATACCCCCATTTATACCCCCAGCTATAGCAAGATTGCAACAGATTGCCTGTAATTGCGTAGGCAATAAAAAAGGCTTAAACCATTGTAGATTCAAGCCTTTCATCTCTGCTTTGGATTGCAATTCTTTCCAATTTGGCGGTGAGAGAGGGATTCGAACCCTCGATACGCGCAAACGTATACACACTTTCCAGGCGTGCTCCTTCAGCCACTCGGACACCTCACCATGCGCTGGGCATGATACCCAAAAAAAAACATTCTGCCAAGAAGAAACCATAGATTTAGAGCAAAACTTTTTTCTCAGTGATATGATTGCGAAAAATCAGTGTCTAAAACGAAGACAAAATATGCAAAGTACTGCAAAAAAAGCAGCCCTGCCGGTCATTACCCTGGCAGCTCTAGGGGTTGTATTTGGAGACATTGGGACCAGTCCGCTGTATGCGCTTCGTCAATGTTTTCTGACAGCACATCTTGCCATTACAGAAGCGTCAGTGTTGGGGATTCTGTCCCTGATTGTCTGGTGCATGATGCTGACCATCAGCTTTAAATACGTCAGTGTCATCATGAAAGCAGACAACAATGGTGAAGGCGGTATTATGTCACTGCTGGCATTAAACCTGCGGACAACACGGATTGCCGATAATAAAAAAATTTATCTGATTGCGCTGGGTTTCATCGGTGCTTCACTGTTTTTTGGTGACGGCATTATTACTCCGGCGATTTCAGTCATGTCTGCCATTGAAGGCTTAAGCATTGCAACGCCAATGTTCAATCAGTGGCTGATGCCACTGGCAATTGGTATTCTGACTGGACTGTTTCTGGTACAGCGTCACGGTACGGGGACGATGGGGAAATTTTTTGGTCCAATTACCCTGGCGTGGTTTATTTCAATTGGTCTGATTGGTCTGCACAGTATTATCCAGACCCCTTATGTCCTTTCCATGCTGAATCCTTACTGGGCAATCAGTTTCGTTGTGCAGCAGCCTTATGTTGCCTTCCTGACCATGGGTGCTGTGATTCTGACCATGACGGGCGGTGAGGCACTGTATGCAGATATGGGGCATTTTGGACGTATGCCGATTAAAATGGCGTGGTTCATTATTGTGTTGCCCTGTCTGCTGCTGAACTATGCAGGGCAGGGTGCCCTGTTACTGCGTGATGCAAGTGCCCTCGAAAACCCATTTTATCTGTTGGTACCGGAATGGGCGCTTTATCCAATGATTGGGCTCGCGACTGCGGCTGCCGTGATTGCCTCACAGGCAGTGATCACAGGTGTGTTTTCCATGGCAAATCAGGCAATCCAGCTGCGTTATCTGCCACGTTTAAGTGTTCAGCACACTTCAGATGTGGAGCAGGGACAGATTTATCTGCCGTTTATTAACTGGGTACTGTATATCTCCATTCTGCTGCTGATTCTGATTTTCCAGAACAGTGCCAATCTGGCAAGTGCCTATGGTGTTGCGGTCACGATGACCATGCTGTGCGATACGATTTTAATTGCAGTGCTGGCTTATGGTTTCTGGCGCTGGCCAAAATGGAAACTGGCGCTGTTTGTTATTCCATTCCTGGTGATTGATCTGATTTTTATTGCATCAACGTCGCTGAAAATTGTTTCAGGGGGATGGGTGCCAATTCTGATCGGTGCAATTGCATTTACGATTTTAATGACATGGAAAGATGGGCGGGAAATTGTTTATAACCGTTTATCCAAAGACTCCTTATCATTGGATCTGTTCATTAAAAGTGTCAGCATGAGTTCTGAAACCATCTTTGTTCCTGGTGAGGCTGTATTCCTCACAGGTAATCCAGAGATTGTTCCTCATGCGATGCTGCACAATATCAAGCACAATCGGGTGCTGCATGAACGTAATATTCTGGTGACGGTTATTACCCGCGATGTTCCTTATGTTTCTGATCAGGAACGGGTCAGGGTGGAAGTGCTGGATGATAAATTTCAGCGGATATTTATCTATTACGGATTTAAGGATCAGCCCAATATTCCTGTCGCACTGGAACTGGCTTATGCACAGCTGGATATTCCGTATGACATGATGCATATCAGCTTTTTTATTTCACGGGATCGACTGATTCATACGGTTGGTGACGGCATGTCGCCGTGGCGGGAAAAACTGTTTATTTCCATGCAGCGAAATACCAGTCCTGTCAGTGACTTCTATCAGATTCCCCCGAACAGGGTGGTTGAGCTGGGCAGTCAGATCGAGATCTGATCTCAGTTCGATATAAAAAACCAGGTCTTCGGACCTGGTTTTTTTATTGATGCAGATTGGATAGAGTCTGTTTTTCAGATGGATCGGAGTGAATGTCGCTTTATTGATCATAGTGCCTGAATAAACGACAGATTATGTCGTTCTATGGTCGAGTCTGCTGAACAGGCATGCCATAATCATTCATTCCTTTTCAGATACGGATTCGCAGAGCTTATTATAAAGCGTTTGCGGGGATGATCTGAAAGTTTTCAGGGTTGATAAATGCAGACTTGCAGACTCAGCCCGTTTTACTGAATGTCTGTTGTGTTGGAATGGCTCGCAAAAAAAGTCGTGGTTCTACAGGTGGATTTGGGAAAGTTTTTCTGAATAACACACTGGTTAAAATTGTTCTGGGGATGGTTGCTGCAAGCAGCTTTGCAATTGCATTTGGGCAGGAAAAAATCAGCCAGCTGGCTGCCATTATGCCTTCTGCTTCAAATTCTGCCTGTATGGATCAGTTCTATCGGGATGTACCTCCATATCTGCACAAAACCAGTCTGCAGAAAAATGCATATCCGCTGTGTTTCAATGGTTTTAATGTCATGTATTCGGGCGTGTCCAAAACACCGCTCTGGGTAGCCGAAGCATTAACACCTGAACGTCTGAGCAAAAAAATTCCACGTGAAGACAGTTTTCATGAGGAAAAAAGAGTCCGTGCCGAGCACAGGGCACTGTTGTCGGACTACCGTGGGTCAGGCTATGACCGTGGACATATGGCGCCCAATGCAGACATGCCTGTTACTGAAGCACAGTATGACAGTTTTTCTCTTGCCAATATGGTTCCGCAGGCACCCAAGAATAACCAGCAGGTGTGGCGTGAACTGGAAGAAGCCACCCGTGCTTTGGTGACGAAGCAAAAGCAGGATATTTACGTGGTCACTGGACCGGTTTTTTCAGGCAGAAAGCTGAAAACCATTGGTCAGGGGGTGATTGTTCCAACAGCGGTATATAAAGCGGTGTATCTGCCTAAAACCGGCGCGATAGGAGCTTATTATGCACCGAATGATAATTCTCAGCAGGTCAGCATTGTCAGTGTCTGTTATCTTGAAGAACAGTTGGGCATCAATCTGTTTCCACAACTGACGGAAGAGCAGAAGCGAAATACCTATAAGCTGCCATTGACTGCAAATGCAGTGAAAGCGGCTAAACCTCTGGTGTATTCGCACTGGGATGCCGAGAGCCAGTGTGCAGAAGACATCAGTGCGGAGCAGTTGAAAGCAGTACAGAAGGAGTTCAGATCGTCATCTGTGACGGCTTCATCCACTTCAGCACCGATTGATTCAGCTGCACAGGATGCGATTGTGAAACAGCTGGTTGAGGCATTATTGCAGTACATTTTACAGCTGTTGAAATAAGAACAGCTGAGTTAGGATAATGCTTCATATAACAAAAAGATGTGAGTATCAGTGAATGTTTAAACCGTTTATTCATGGCAATGAATCACATGCCATTCATGATCTGACCCTGGAAAATGCAGAAGACTGTGTCAGTATTTATGGAAATTTACAGATTACAAAAGATCAGGCTGGACTTCAGGCAGCTAAAGCCTTACAGACTTATCTGAATGACATTGTTGCAGCACTGGAGCAACAGACAGATTTACCGGAAGCGCTGGAAACCAGGGCAGAGGGCGAGATTGAAAACCCGTTTCTTTAAAAACAGAAAATAAAAAAACCTGCTGATGCAGGTTTTTTTATTCAGACAGAAATCAGTCCTGCTGCTCACCACCGACAACTTTGTAGATGATTGCACCAATGACTGCACCAATAATCGGTGCAACCCAGAATAACCATAACTGACTTAAAGCAGCTGTTTCAGCAAAGAATGCGACACCTGTGCTTCGTGCAGGGTTAACTGAGGTATTGGTGACAGGAATACTGATCAGGTGAATCAAGGTCAATGCCAGACCAATGGCAATCGGGGCAAAATCGGCAGGTGCGCGTTTATCTGTAGCCCCCATAATCACAATCAGGAAAACAGCAGTCAGTACAATTTCAATGACCAGGGCAGAAGTCAGGGAGTATTTACCAGGAGATAATTCACCAAAACCATTGCTTGCAAAACCGCCAGTACCTGCAAAACCACTTTGTCCCTGAACAATCAGATACAGTACAAATGCTGCCAGTGCTGCACCAATCACCTGTACGATGATATAGGGTGCCAGGTCTTTGGCATCGAAACGTCCACCGACCCACAACCCGATGCTGACCGCCGGGTTGAAGTGTCCACCTGAGATATGACCCAGCGCATACGCACCTGTCAGGACGGTCAGACCGAATGCCAGGGCTACACCTGCAAAGCCAATGCCAAGTTCAGGGAATGCTGCGGCAAGTACGGCACTGCCGCAACCACCAAAGACCAGCCAGAAAGTACCGATCAGTTCTGCTAAATATTTATTCATCGTTTGCTCCATTTGTTATTGTGTTACTTTGTTTTAATGATGAAGATCACTCTTTATCTTTAAATTATCTTTAAAGGAGATTCTGAAGAATCTCAACCTAAACATGATGAACAGACATGACACCTTCATGACAGTGAATCATTCAGGATTGTGCAGCCTCCACTGTTGAGGGGTCAGATTTGCCCATTGTTTAAATGCGCGCTGGAAAGCACTCTGTTCTGAGTAGCCAAGCAATAAAGCAATTTCGTGCAGACTTAAATGGGGATTCTGTAAGTATTGTCTGGCCAGCAGGAAGCGGATTTCCTGCATACGCTGCTGATAGGTTGAGCCCTGCTGCTGTAGATGCCTTTGCAGTTGGCGTACTGAAAGATTCAGCTGGGTGGCAATATGTTCAATCTGAAACTGATGCTTCTGTAAACCCAGTAAAATAGCCTGCTGTAACCGCTGATCAATCTGTGTGGAATTGGGCAGCTTATCCAGCAGAGCCTGAGCCTGTTGCATCAGCAGATGCTGTAAGGTCTGATCACCCTGACGGATCGGTTTGGACAGTTCTGAAACAGGCAACAGTACCTGTGCATAGGGTTGTGAAAAACGGACTTTGCATCGGAAGTACTGCTCATACAGCCCTTGATTTTTAGGTGCAGGATGACGGAAATGTACTTCATGCAGGTGAATATCATCAAATTCCATATAATGCTTCAGAAACTGGAGCATCAGCGCAATGGCAATTTCATCAGTGGTCTGGGTGGTCAGGTGAATAGGCAGTTCGCCCCAGCGGATCGCAATCAGATCTTCGAGCATTTCCACCTGTAATGTCGTACCGTCATAAACCAGGCGGTGAAAGTCATGATAGCGGTAGAGGGCTTCACCGAGGCTTTCACAGGACAGTGCAATATAGGCAATGATACCCAGATGTTTGGGTTCGACATATTCAGCAATTTCCAGACCGAGGGCAGGGGTGTGCAGCTGCTGATTCATATCGGTCAGCAGACTTCGCCACAGACTGAAGTCAAAGCGTTCAAGGTTCTGAACCTGCTGAAGTTTTATTGAAACAGGAATCCCTTTCTGTTGACAGTAGGCATACAGTAAATGCCCAAGTCCCCCGTAAACTGATCCTGTGTAGTCCTTTAATTTTTGCATATTGATCTGTTTTTTTGTTGTCGCAATTTGTCAATGAATTGCAGAGTTGTCGTCAATATTTACCTTTATACCACCATTATATTTAAATAAAAGAAATGGAGGAATAACATATGTGGAAAGGTTTCCTTGCTGGCCTGGTCGTTGCAAACGGCTTCGAGTGGGTTGCACATAAATATATTTTACATGGTACACATCGCCCGGGACAATCCCGTTACAGCCCAGTGCCAGACAGTATGAAATCCCACTGGGAACATCACCGTGAAGTCAGAAAGACGGATTTCAGTGACCACGGTTATGTGGAAGGGATTTCCAACTGGCGTACAAAAAATGAGATCGTTTCCCTGGCTGTCGTTGCAAGTGCTGCAAGTCTTGTGTTTTACCCTTTTTCAAAAGGAATGGCAGCAGCCGCGGTCTACAGTGCCTGCAATTATTATTACATTCACCGCCGTGCTCACCTGGAACCAGAATGGGCAATGAAAAAAATTCCATGGCATTATGATCATCATATGAACTCAAATCAGGATGCAAACTGGTGTGTGACAAAACCATGGTTTGACTATGTCATGGGTACTCGTGTCATTTCATCTGCTGCCTTACAGGAAAAAAATCCTTTAGGGATCGCTTTACCAGGTTTTGCAGCGACAGCTTTAAATAAAGCAGTGAACCGTCTGTTTCCAGCGAAATGGGTTGGAAAGGAGCCTGTTCTTCTGAAAGAGGCATCCTGAGCGTAGCTTTCAAACAGGATCAGCGGTTGAAAATGATATAATGTCTACGGGTTGGCAGAACAGGGCATGTGTCTAAGAAAATGTCGTGATTTGTTAACTTTTGTGGTATGAAATGTCAATATCCTGTATGTTTTTTAACATATAGTCTTTGGCAGTCAGATATTGATATGAATTTCAGCTGTAAGATTTTCTGTTTGATTTTAAACCACGTGCTGTAGTTTCTTCGGTTTCCAGGAGTCTTCAAGGCTCCTTTTTTTTGCCCTGAATTTCTATATTGGATGCTGATTTCAGCATTTTTGATCAGGATGAATACTGAAAATAATATATCATCTGAAAGCTGAGCTGTTTTTCGCCTGGATAAGCATTTTTGAACTGTTTTAAAATGACAAAGAGCATGCAGTGAATACTCTTTGTCAGAGGTGACTGAGCCTTAGAGGCGCATTTCAATTCCTTGTTCAGCAAGGTATTTTTTTGCTTCAGGGATCGTGTGCTGACCGAAGTGGAAAATGGATGCAGCCAGTACAGCATCTGCCCCACCTTTTAAGATACCATCTGCCAGGTGCTGTAAATTACCTACACCACCAGATGCAATGGTTGGAATGGTGACACGGTCATTGATCTGACGCATCAGCTCAAGGTCATAACCTGCTTTGGTACCATCGGCATCCATCGAGGTGATCAACAGTTCGCCTGCACCGAAGTCAGCCATTTTTACAGCCCATTCGATGGCATCAATTCCAGTTGTCTTACGACCGCCGTGAGTAAAAATTTCCCATTTATTTTCAGCGGTTTTTTTCGCATCAATTGCGACCACAATACATTGAGCGCCAAAACGCTGAGAGGCTTCCTGAACAAATTCAGGATTGAAGACCGCGGCTGAGTTGATGCTGACTTTGTCTGCACCGGCATTGAGCAACAGACGGATATCTTCGACTTTACGGACACCGCCACCCACAGTCAGAGGTACAAAAACAGACTCTGCCATACGTTCTACGGTACGGTAAGTGGTGTCACGGCCATTGGAAGTCGCTGTAATATCCAGGAAAGTAATTTCGTCTGCACCTTGCTCATTGTAGCGGCGGGCAACTTCGACAGGGTCACCTGCATCACGGATATCAAGAAATTGAACACCTTTCACCACCCGACCATTATCTACGTCCAGGCAAGGAATAATACGTTTAGCGAGCATAAATTTTTCCAGTTATTACAGCCAATTATGAAACTGACCCGCACAGGTGCTACACCTTGGCAGATTGAACGGCTATTCTATCAAACTTAGCTAAGTTTTTTTGCAGGTTTTCTATGTCGGTTTATACCCCACTGAGTTTAAAGGAAGTTCAGGATTTTGCAGCGCCTTATCAACTGGAGGTGACAGATCTGATTCCTATTCAGGGTGGTATCCAGAATACCAATTATTTTGTGGTCTGTGACACAGCTCAGTATGTACTGACGATTTTTGAAGAAATGGATGAGCAGGGTGCATCTGAACTGGTGCCGGTACTGGAACATCTGGGGCAGCAGGGGCTGGCTGTGCCTGTACCTTTAAAGCACAGTGGAAAATCCATTCATATCTTAAAAAATAAACCGGCTCAGATTGCTCCAAGAATGATGGGCAAACACCCGATGCCATCTACTGTAGGACAGGTCAGGGCAATTGCACAGGCACAGGCACAGATGCATGTGGCACTGCTGGATTTTCCGCTTCAGCGTGCAGAATATCGGGATCACCGTTACTGGCGAAGTGTGGCAAAAGAGATTCAGCCTACACTGGACATGGCAGACCGCACCTTACTCAGTAATCTGCTAGGGCTGTACGATGCTTTGAGCATGATGTATCCAGACCGTCCCCGTGGTTTTATTCACTCAGACCTGTTCAGGGACAACACGCTGTTTGATGGCGATGAACTGAAAGGCATTCTGGATTTTTATGAGCTGAATAAAGATGAATTGCTGTTTGATATTGCCATCAGCATGAATGATTTCTGTACGGATTATCCTTCGGTTGTACTGAACGAAGAAAAAGCGATGGCCTACCTGGAAGCATACAGTGCGGTACGACCACTGACAGAAGATGAAAAATCCTGTCTGGAGCTGTATCTGGCGATGGCAGCGGGCAGATTCTGGATGATGCGTTTACAGATTGCACAGAAAAATGCAATGGAAGGACGTACAGGAACAGATATTCTGCAGAAAAACCCCGTGGAAATGCGTAATATGCTGATTGAACGGATGAAATTTGTTACAGCATAAAATGAGGTGAAAATGCGCGATCAGGGTCGGTTGGTGGAATGGTTTGATGAAAAAGGCTATGGTTTTATTCAGCCTGAGGATGCCTCAAAAGATCGTGTATTTCTGCACATCAAGGATTTTTCCCGACCTGGTCCACGTCCAATCGTCGGCTGTGCACTGGAGTATGTGGTTCAGCTGGATGGTCAGGGACGCTGTAAAGCCCTCCAGGTGACTTATCTGAAAGCCGCACAGACCCGTAAACAATCCTCCAGGGCTCAGCCATCTGCATCTCATGCCAGTCCACGGCTGCAGGGTATGCAGATATTGAGTGTTGCTTATATTGTGGTACTGGCAGGGCTTGTACTGGCTGGAAAATTACAGGGAATGATTCTGCTGTTCATCAGTATCATCAACGTCATGACTTACTGGATGTACGCGCAGGATAAAGAAGCTGCACAACAGAACAATCGGCGTGTTCCTGAAAATACTCTGCATCTGTTGTCCTTCCTGGGAGGATGGCCAGCGGCCTGGCTGGCTCAGCAGCGTTTACGACATAAAACACAAAAACAACCTTTCCGTCAGATTTATTTTTGTACCATAGGCTTTAATATATTGCTGATTTTATGGCTGATTTCACCTTTTAACAGCCTGCATATTTAACTGGGTGCTTTTTGCTGAGGGTAGATGATGAATTATGAGATAGATAAAGATCCGAACCGATCTCTGACACTTGTTCTGTATATTCTTTATATTGTTGCTATTTTTTCGGCAGGTCTGCTCGCCGTGATTGCGCTGATCATCAATTATATAAAACGCAGTTCGGTCAAAGGCAGCATCTTTGAAAGTCATTTTACCTGGCAGATCAGAACGTTCTGGTGGTATCTCATCTGGAACGTCATTGCTTTTGTACCGTTTATATTTCTGTTTTATACCGGACAGAACCCTGAGCTTTTTGCCGGTGTTGCGCTGGGCGCATCTGCTTTCTGTATCGTGGTGGTTGGACTGGCATGGGTCTGGATTGTTTATCGGGCTTTAAGAGGAATCATTACCCTGAATGACAACAGGGCGATGTATACAGACTGATGATAAAATCCTGAAGGTATAAATATAAACATCCTGAATAAAAAAAGAGGTCATATCGACCTCTTTTTTTAATGGGGGAAACCGTCTTACAGAGACTGTGCATCCAGTAACAGCTGAGCTTCACGCAGGTTCAGTGTATTTTCATAGATCGCACGACCCGTGATCGCACCTAAAATACCTAGCTGTCCTTTTAAGTTGCGGACATCATCCAGGTTGGTCACGCCACCTGAAGCAATTACAGGTAGACCTGAGTACTGTGCAAGATGTACAGTCTGCTCAACATTTACACCCTGCATCATGCCGTCACGGGCAATGTCTGTGTACACAATGCTGGAAACACCTGCATCTGCAAAGCGTTTTGCTAAATCGGTTGCTTTAACATCAGTGACATTTGCCCAGCCATCTGTTGCCACCATGCCGTTGATTGCATCAATACCAACAATGATATGACCTGCAAATTTTTTGCATGCTTCTTCAACAAATTCAGGTTCTTTAACAGCTTTTGTTCCAATAATCACAAAAGACACACCTGCATCCAGGTAGTGTTCAATGGTTTCAAGGGAACGGATACCGCCACCAATCTGAATTGGAAGCTCTGGCTGTGCTTTGGCAATGGCTTCAACCACAGGCTTATGGATTGGTGTACCTGCGAAAGCACCGTTCAGATCGACCAGATGCAGACGGCGTGCGCCTTCATTGACCCAATGCTGTGCAGTGGCAACTGGATCATCAGAAAATACGGTATCGTCTTCCATACGACCTTGTTTTAAACGGACACATTTGCCATCTTTCAGGTCAATTGCAGGGATGATCAGCATGCTTTCGCTCCTAGCCCAGTCTCATAAAGAATTTATTGGCGCTAATCTTAGCAAAATATTGATCAATTTCTAAGAGCCTGCACTGGCTTTTATTACAGCAAAGCAGATTTATGCAGAAAATTTTATGAAATATCAGGTGGAAGTAAACCCTGTTGCTGAAGCGCCTTAAAAATCAGCACAGGTGCATAGGCATCTGCTGCGGCATATTCAATCTGCTGTGGACTCAGGTTTTTCCGTGACCAGTTGGAGGTACTGACAGATTTGCGTTTGGGGAAATTCTGCTGGAACAGAACAGCAATGGCATTTTTAATACCCAGAGGATTTTTAAACCCCAGCTGTGTGAAGCATCTGGAGAGATCAACCGTATGATTCAGCTGGATGCCTTTTTTACGGAACAGGTGTGCATCATTTTTCAGTCCAAAACCTGTTTTCAGCTGAGTGTTACTGGAAAGTACAGCCTGCAGAAATTGCAGAATTTCTGGGGAGACCTGAAACAGCCATGCATCTGTTTCTGTGGCAAGCTGAATCAGATGAGGGCCTGTCTGAGTTTCACCTTTGGTAAATGTCGGACGGGACTCAGTATCAAAGCCCAGAATTTTCGCCGCTTTAAGCTCAGCTTCAATCTGCTGACACTGATCGAGGGTCTGAATAACCCTGATCCGTTCCAGCGGTAGATTCTGAAACAGAGGATAAGTACTGATGGTTGCTGTATCCGGCAAAGTGGGTGCTGAATGATCCAAAAGAAAGAGCCTGAAGTTTTTTTACTGTTATAGCAAAAGCTGAACAAAAAATGTTAGTTTTGCAGAGCAACTGTGCAGAGGAGTGAAAAACAGTGAGCAACAGGGATGATGAGTTTTCTGCATTTGTCGATGGAGCAAAACGGATCAAGCAGCTGATTCAGGAAAAGAATATAAAAACCTCTGATATTGTTTCTGCGCTTGAGGTTTCCAAAGATACGGTAGGGCGATGGCTGCAGGGGCAGTCTGTACCCAGTGCGCAGAGTCTAATGGAGCTGGCAAAGTATTTAGGTGTGTCTGAACGCTGGATACTTGAAGGTAAATCTGCTGGCGCTGAAAGTGGAGTACCTGCAGATCTGGTACTGCTGAAACAGGCAAGCGTTGAACAGCTGATGAATGAACTGAAACTGCGCTATGCAGAGCTGAATCTGGACGCTGAAATCCGAGTCAGTGTCAGACCGGTCGAAGGTGGTTTTGTCACACGGGAAGACTGATGACTGAAACAGAACATTAAAAAAGCCCATTTAAAAATGAGCTTTTCTTTGAAACGGATAATATCTGAGACTAAAAACAGAATCAGATATCCCATTCCACAAAGTTTTTCAGAAGCTGTAAGCCTACAGTATGGCTTTTCTCTGGATGGAACTGAGTCGCAAACAGATTTTCTTTGTGAATCGCGGTACAGAACTCAATGCCATAATTACAGGTGGCAGCAGTATAGGCAGTATTTTCAGGTTCTACATAGTAGCTGTGTACAAAGTAGAAACGTGCATCCTGCTCAATATTTTTCCACATCGGATGCTCAGGGTCAGCCTGATGCACCTGATTCCAGCCCATATGAGGCACTTTTAAGCCTTTCATATCGGGAAAGCGTTTGACCACACCTTCAAAAATGCCCAGTGCTTCAGAACCGCCATTTTCTTCAGAAGATTCCAGCAAAGCCTGCATACCGACACAAATCGCTAAAACAGGTTTGTTGAAAGCTGCCTTACGCACGACTTCATCAATACCTGCTTCACGCATTCCCTGCATGCAGTCACGCATTGCACCCACACCAGGAAATACGATTTTGTCTGCCTGAGCAATCAGTTTTGGATCATTGGTCACATCAACAGTTGCACCGACATGTTCAAGGGCTTTTGCTGCTGAGTGAAGGTTTCCCATGCCATAGTCAAGAAGGGCAATACGGGTCATTACAATGTTCCTTTGGTCGATGCCACAGTATTTTCTGCACGAGGGTCAACCTCGCAAGCCATGCGTAAAGCACGTGCAAATGCTTTAAATACACTTTCAATCTGGTGGTGGCTGTTTTTGCCTTTTAAGTTGTCAATGTGCAGTGTCATCAGCGCATGATTGACAAAGCCCTGGAAAAACTCTGAAAACAGGTCAACATCAAAACGACCGATCATGGCACGGGTAAACGGAATATCCATGAACAGACCAGGACGACCAGACAGATCCACTACCACGCGGCTTAAAGATTCATCAAGCGGTGCATAGAAATGACCATAACGGCGCAGACCTTTTTTATCGCCTAAAGCCTGAGCGAAAGCCTGTCCTAAAGTGATACCGCAGTCTTCAACTGTGTGGTGATCGTCGATTTCCAGGTCACCATCGCAGTGAATATCAATATCAAACAGTCCATGACGCTTGATTTGATCAATCATATGGTCTAAAAATGGAACACCGGTGTTCAGCGTGCCTTGACCAGTACCGTCAAGATTCACACGAACACGTATTTTAGTTTCGTTGGTGTTTCTTACTACTTCACTGATACGTTGCGCCATAGACACGTTCCTCAAAAAACGTCAAAAATTAAAAGTTTGATGTAAAGATGTTTCGCTTTGACGAAAGTCACTGCATATTAGATTGCTCAGGAGGGTTAATCAATGCCTATAACCGTACATGCCTATACTTCACTTGAAAATGACGAAGTGCGCAGCCAGCTTGAGCGACTGTATGACACAAGCCCAGAATTTAGTGATGGGCAGGATGCCATTGAACAACTTGAGCAGAACTTAGCTCAGTATACCCTGGTTTATACCGCAGAATTTAATACTAAACTGATTGGTGCACTCTGGTGCACTGGACAGGGAGACAGCAGAACCCTGGAAAATATCGTGGTTCATCCTGCTAACCGAGGGCGGGGCGTTGCTGAAAGGCTGGTGGAAGAAGCCTGTCGTATGGAAGAAGAAAAGGGTGTTAAAGCCTTCGAACCGGGCTGTGGCGCGATACACCGCTGTCTGGATCACATTGGGAAAATTTGAAGAATACCGTTTTTAAAGCAGTCTCAGGATTGCTTTTTTTATGTGTGCAGGTTAATAAAAACCGACTATATAACTGAATCATCAGCAGTAAACAGTTTTAAAAAATAGATAATATGCTGTAAAAGTGAACATTTAAAAGCAATTATTCAGAAAGCTGCTTGACGCTCAGGGACTTAAACTGTTTAATACGCGTCATCGGCGTGATAGCTCAGTAGGTAGAGCAACGGATTGAAAATCCGTGTGTCCCCAGTTCGATCCTGGGTCTCGCCACCATATTTAAAACGTATTTGTGTTTTCAATCCCTGATCCCATCAGGGATTTTTTTTGCATAAAAAATATGCGATCAAATAAAAATGTGATGATTTTTATTGACTAATTAGAGCAGATACGGCTTAATACACCGCATCGGCGTGATAGCTCAGTAGGTAGAGCAACGGATTGAAAATCCGTGTGTCCCCAGTTCGATCCTGGGTCTCGCCACCATATTCAAAAAACCTCAGACATTGTCTGGGGTTTTTTTATTGGTTAAAATAAAAAATTGAGGGTAATAATTGAGATAACAATGAAAAAAATTTTAGGTTATGGATTTTCGGCATTTCTGGTTGTGCTGCTCAGTGGTTGTGGTGGCGGTGATGGCGGCGATAACTTTAACTCCTCTTATAGTCAGACCATTGTCAAAGGTGCGGTGACTTATGTCTGTCGCAGTGAAAAAGCAGCATCTGCCTGTGAAAAGAACAACGACTGTTCAGCCTGCGAAGACCAGTCTGGGAACCCTATTGTCACTGCCTGTAAAACGACCACAGTTTCAGGGTTGAAAACATTTACGGTCACGCAGGCAGGGTGTGTACTGAACCTGAAAAATACGGCTCAGACCGGTGTCTGTGTCAGCGGTGATCTGAAACTGCTCAATGCTCAGGGAGCAAACCGTGCCAGAGTACTTGCAGAGGGTTCTACATTTGAGGCATCCAAACTGCCATACAATGTGATGAATAATGAGCAGATTGTCTGCAGTTAAGCCTTAGTCATGCATTATGCTGTAACTGCGGTCATTGCTATCCTGTGCTTTGGACTGGGCTATCTGACCGCTCACTGGTCTTCTGATCAGACACCAGAGACAAAGGTGCCTGATCAGGTTCTGGCTGAACTGCAGCATTCATCTTCCGCTCAGCTGGAGACAGGACAGGGTGTGCCGTCATGGCAGACCCAGCTGAAAACCCAGACTTCAGAAATCACCGCATTGATCAACACCGCCTCATCCGAGCAGATCAGTCATTATCTGGAGCAGGTTTTTCCGGATTATGATCTGTCCGAAATCCAGGATAAGCGCATGTTTGCAAACCGCCTGATGAATGAATTTATTGAAGCAAAAAATACTGATCCAGCAACGCCTTTAGTGGCAAGCGCGACAGTGAGTTTTTATGAATCCATAACAGCATCTGCGGTTCTGCCCCGTGATATACCGTTGCATCAGCCTTTGTTCGCACATCTGGATACACAGGGTAAGGTGGACAGTGGTAAGCAGATTTTTATCCGCTGGAGCAACAGAGACAGCGGTGAAGTGCTGTTTTTTATGCCACAGCGGATCACGGCTGACAGCCAGCAGAACTGGGTCAGTTTCAGTCCTGCAAAAGGCTGGAAGCCAGGAACCTATGATGTCAGATATTATCAGCTGAACAGTGAGATGGTGCCCATCGCACAGACTTCCTATGTCATTGAACGGGTGTTGAACTGAGATTTTTTACTGTCAGAGCTGAAATTTTCAGCTCTCTGACGGGATTGCACATCGAAATTTGCGCTATAAAATCTGCTGTAATCCCTGATCTGTCTTTTATATGAATAAAAAGAATAAGTATTAGAATTTATATTTGATTACATGCATAAGCTCTAACAATATACTTTGTTATATATTGTTTTTAGTTAAGATAAAATATGAATCATTCAGTTTCGCTGTTATCCCTCAGTGTTGTGATCGCTTTAATCAGTACTTCTGCATCTGCAACCACAGGTTATTTTATGCATGGCTATGGTGTTAAAGCTCAGGGTAATGCGGGGACTTCCATTGCCCAGTTTCAGGATGCATTAACCATTGCCAGTAACCCCGCAGGTTTAAGCTGGATCGGCAGTCGGGTGGATGCAGGTCTGACCGTATTTACGCCCGACCGTTCTGCGAAAATTTCAGGCAATCAGTATGGAGCCAATGGCAGCTATGATGGCAATGGACGTAAGTATTTTGTCATTCCTGATATTGCGCTGAATCATGAAATTAATGACCAGGTGGCGCTGGGGCTGGCTGTTTATGGCAATGGTGGCATGAATACGGGCTATGATAAAAATCCCTATGCTGCCTTTGGAAATACAGGATCAGCAGGTGTTGACCTGACTCAGGTTTTTGTCTCTCCTGCAGTGTCCTGGAAATATACAGATCATCAGTCGATTGGTATTGCGACCAATATTCTTTATCAGCGTTTTGAAGCCAGAGGGATTGGTGGTTTTGCAGGTTATTCGGCTGATGGCGCAAACCTGAGCAACCGTGGCAAGGACTCATCTACAGGTATTGGCGCACGTATTGGCTGGGCAGGTCATTTCTTTGATGAGCGTCTGACCCTGGGTGCAAATTATTCTTCTAAAATCGATGCAGACCGTTTTGATAAATACCGTGGACTTTTTGCAGAGCAGGGCGATTTTGATGTGCCGGAAAGTTATGGCGTCGGTGCTGCATTTAAGGTCACACCCAAACTGACACTGGCAGCAGATGTACAGCGAATCAATTATTCAGATGTCGATTCGGTGGGAAATACATTTGATGTGGCAAAGTTACAGCAGGGACATGCTTTTGGCACAGCCAGAGGTCCAGGATTTGGCTGGGATGATATCAATGTCTATAAAGTCGGAGCATCATATCAGGCAACACCTCAGCTGACACTGCGGGCAGGTTACAGTCACAATGATCAGCCTGTACAGGACAGTGAAACGTTTCTGAATATTCTTGCACCAGGTGTGATTCAGGATCACGTCAGTATCGGGGCAACGTATAATATTGACTCACATCAGGAAATCAGCGTTGCTTATACACATGCACTTGAGGATGAAGTGGAAGGTGTAATTTCCCCTGCATTTGGTGGCGGAAAAACAACACTGAAAATGAATCAGAACATTCTGGGTTTTTCCTATGGTTATAAATTCTGATCTGAATCTGACAGACCATTTTTAACTTTGGCTGTATTGCCGAGCCCTGTTTCTGGCGTCATGATGTGATGTATGTACAGAAACAGGGTTGAGCGTAATGAAAGATCTGTTTTCTTCGGACAGTGAGCTGTACCGACAGGCCAGACCGCAGTATTCACAAGCAGTGCTTGATGAAGTCCTCAGGCATGTTTCACAGCGTGAGTTCGCCTGGGACTGTGGTGCAGGTTCGGGGCAGTTTACTCAGATGCTCGCTCCTTTTTTTAAGCACGTGATGGCAACCGATCTCAGTGCTGCACAGCTCGCACAGGCACCTCAGTTCAGTAATGTCACTTATCAGGCGCAGCCAGCAGAGCATTCGACCCTTGAATCTGCTTCAGTTGATCTGGTGACTGTGGCACAGGCAATTCACTGGTTCAGTTTCGATGCCTTTTATGCAGAAGTCCGACGTGTTTTAAAACCTGATGGGGTGATTGTCGTGCTGGGCTATGGTCTGATTCAGCTGCAAAATACGGAGCTGAACCAGCAGGTACATCATCTGTACTCAGACATTCTGGGTAAATACTGGGATGCTGAACGGCGTTATATTGATGAAAACTACCAGACCATCCCATTTCCTTTCAAAGAGCTGCAAACACCTGAAATAAGCCTTGAATACCAATGGTCAGGGCAACAGTTGCTGGATTATTTAAACACCTGGTCCGCTTTAAAGAATTATCAGAAAGCTCAGGAGCAGAATCCGCAGATGGTGGATGCACTGGCAGAGATTCAGCACTTTCTGCATAACCGTACTGAATTATGGCATGTGACTTTTCCTGTGCTGCTTCGGACAGGGGTGCTTGATTAAGGTCGGTCAGAATTTAAAAATGTCGACTTCTATGCATCATAACCATTTATCCTGAATCAGTACCTGGATTTGTCTGCTTATTGTACTATCTTTACTGACCCGTTTATTTCTGAGTTCCTTCAGGTTGCAGTATGAATTTCCTTTCAAAAAATAGCAGTGTTCTGTTGATGGTGTGGTTGTTTACTGCCCATGCAAATGCGGATACTTCCACGCTGAGTGTTCTGCAGTCTTTGACCGAGCAGGATATGCGAGGAGTGGCAGGCAGCGTTCAATGGAAGGCTGATACTCAGAAACTGGATAATATTCAAAGAACAGGTCTGCGCAATCAGCGCGAACTTCAACAGAAAACGGTTCATGGCGAAAACAGTGGCAATGTTGCTGCACTGGATATTCCACAGCAGCAGACTGAATCAGGTCACTTGCCTGAACCCTTACAGCAGCATGTGGAACATATCGCGCAGGGGCTTCAGTCTTCTGACCCGACACAGGGTATCCATACATTACTTGAGCCTATCGGCAAGGGGAGAAATGACTTACAGATTAATCTGGACAATGTGAAAATCGGAACGGTGGAACGTCAGCTGAACACAGATAGTATTATAAAAATATCTCAACAGTTGCAGAATAAACTGCCGTAAAACAATGAACTTTTTAATTCTAATAATTTTTTAAAAAATGGGGCAATCGTGCATAAAGATACGGTTGTAATAAAAAGCTGAAGTGCTTTAAAAGCAATCCTTTATGAAAGATTGCAGAATTATGGGTCTCTGACCCGCCTGTTATTGGGGAATAACATGAAAAAATTATCACTCGTCACGGGAGGTATCTTCCTGTGTCTAAGCACATCGGTATTCTCAGGGTTTGATGCCTTAAGTGACGGGATGCTCAGAGAGGTTGTTGCACAGTCTGATCTTTCTGCACAGTTTACTGATCCGTATCAGCAGAAGTTGTTTGATACTCATATTCAGCTGGCTGAATCGGGACTGGATTTTATGGCAATCCTGTTTATGGAATCTTCAGTGGAGATCAAAAAGGACTCCAGGGGGAATGTGGTGGTTCAGCTGGATCGTGGGACAGTCCGACTGGATGAGATTCATACCACATTGAGCCCGCAGGGTGTTTATCGGGGGCAGCTGGTTCAGTCCAGAACCGTGGAGTACTGATCAGTTTCTCTTAAGCATAAAAAAAACGCCTCAAATGAGGCGTTTTTTTATGGCGTCAAAATCTTAAGCAGATTTTTTTTCCTGAGTTTGTGCAGTCAGCATGTGACCAGTTTCTTCGAAGTTAGAGTGCCATGACAGCGCTTCACGAAGAATGTGAGGAGTCTGACCACCTTTTTCACATGCACGATCAAAGTAATCGTTCAATGCATCACGGTACATTGGGTGCGCACAGTTGTCGATGATTGCACGAGCACGTTCACGTGGAGCAAGACCACGTAAGTCAGCAAGACCCTGTTCAGTTACAAGGATGTCAACGTCATGCTCAGAGTGATCGATGTGCGATGCAAATGGAACAACAGAAGAAATGTCGCCGCCTTTTGCAATGGATTTAGTTACGAAGATTGCAAGGTGTGCGTTACGCGCGAAGTCACCTGAACCACCGATACCGTTCATCATTTTCGTACCACATACGTGAGTAGAGTTTACGTTGCCGTAAATATCGAACTCAAGTGCAGTGTTGATACCGATGATACCTAAACGGCGAACCAGTTCTGGGTGGTTAGAGATTTCCTGTGGACGTAATACAAGTTTGTCTTTGTATTGCTCAAGGTTGTTAAATACTTTTTCGCCGTATTTAGCAGAAAGCGTGATTGAAGAACCTGATGCAAACTTCATTTTACCTGCATCGATCAGTTCAAATGTACAGTCCTGAAGTACTTCAGAATACATCACTAAGTCTTCGAAGTTGGATTCTTTAAGACCTGTTAATACTGCGTTTGCAATTGAACCGATACCTGCCTGTAAAGGACCTAAGTCTTTTGGTAAACGACCTTCTTCCACTTCTTTTTCAAAGAAAGAGATCAGGTGGTTTGCAATGCCCTGAGTCTCATCATCAGCATCAGCAACAGTTGATGGAGAGTCATGCAGTTCGCTGTTGATCACGATACCAACAATTTTAGAAGGATCGATGTTGATCGCAGGTGTACCGATACGCTCATCCACTTTAGTCAATGGAATTGGCTGACGGGTTGGACGGTAAGTTGGGATATAGATATCATGTAAGCCTTCGAAAGCAGGGCTTAGGTTGGTGTTGATTTCTACAATTACTTTTTCAGCAAAAATTGCAAAGCTTGCAGAGTTACCTACTGAAGTTGTAGGAATGATGCCACCATCTTCAGTGATCGCAACAGCTTCAATTACAGCAACATCAGGCTTTTTCAGCTGAAGGTTACGCATCTGTTCAACAGTTTCAGATAAATGCTGATCGATGAACATCACTTCGCCTTTGTTGATGGCCTTACGTAAAGTGTTGTCCACCTGGAACGGTAAACGACGAGCAAGTACACCTGCTTCAGTCAATTTTTTGTCAAGATCATTACCCAGACTTGCGCCTGTGATTAAAGTGATTTTTAACGGATTTTTTTCCGCTTGTGCTACCAGCGCCAAAGGTACTGCTTTCGCTTCACCTGCACGGGTAAAACCACTCATCCCAACGGTCATGCCGTCCTGGATAAACTGAGCTGCCTGTTCTGCACTCATAACTTTGTCATGAAGTGATGCTAAACGGATGCGATCTAAAGACATGGTTTACTCTCATTAAAATCTTAAACTGATACGGATTGTACCGATCAAAAAAGCCATTTTGCATACCTGTACTGCTAAGGTCTAATTTTTTGAGAAAATGTGGGTATAAGATTTTTTTATGATATTTATCAGTATGATTTTAAACACTTTAAAATCATAAGATTAATAGTTGATCAAAACTGTATGATCAACTATTGAACAGGTGTCAAAAGCGTTCAGTCAAAGTCTGACGAATTTTTTCAAGTGTGCTGCTGCTTGTTTTTTCATCATCACTGATGGTGTTCAGCGGCAGGGAAACAATTGCTTCCAGTCCACCCTGTTCACGATTATGTATTAAAAGTTCACCTTGATGAATGTCTACAATCCGCTTCACAATAGCGAGTCCGAGTCCGCTGCCCTGAACAGTTCTTGCTTCATTTCCACGGACAAAGGGTTGCATCAGTTCTTCAATCTGGTCTTCAGGAATACCCTCACCATGATCTGCAACGCTAATTAAAATATGTTCATTTTCAAGTGTTGCAGAGAGTTCAATCGGCTCTGCCCCATAACGCTTGGAGTTGTTGATCAGGTTTCCGATCAGGCGTTTCAGTGACAGACTGCGGGCCTGAATCACAGGCAGTTCATGTTGCTGAAAACGGATATCCAGTGGTTTGAACTGAATGATCAGTTCCTGTAGCAGCATATTCAGGTCTGTATCCTGTGGTTTTTCATCAGATCCATCCCTCATGTAGGAAATGAACTGATTCAGAATCGCATCCATGTCCTCAACATCATAAATCAGACCTTCTTTCAGAAAATCATCATCAGGCATCATTTCGGCACTCAGGCGGATGCGGGTCAGGGGAGTGCGCAGGTCATGTGAAATACCGGCGAGCATGATTCTGCGGTCACGTTCAGTCTGCTCCAGGGTGTAGATCATATGGTTGAAAGCCTGGTTGACTTCACGGATTTCCTGAGGACCATGATTGGTCTCCAGGTAAGGTGCTTTACCGGTTTTACTGTAACTGTTTGCGGCATTCTGTAGACGGCGCAGAGGACGGTTCAGCTGCCGAACCAGGGTCAGGATAATCGCTGCGGCAAGCAAAGGCACACCAAGCAGCCAGCCGAACACCAGTTCTGGACTGTAGTTGGCATAGGTTTTTAAGGGTTCACGAACCCAGTTGCCGTTCATTTCAGGTGTCTGAATCCAGATACGGGGGCTGGGTTTGAACTGGAAATACACTGTTACTTCGTCTTCTTTAAGTTCCTTCGCCAGCTTTTTTTCAATCTGACTGGTAAAGAACTCAGCAATCACTTTGTCGCGGACATTGGGATAGTCGGCAGGGTCAGTGACATATTCAATTCCAACCCTGTTTTTCAGCCAGGTGTCCACATCCATTTCAGTATCTTTATGGAAAATACGCAGATCAGGGTTATTCAATATTTCAAGTTCTACAGCAAGGTAGCGGGCATGCTGCTGGATTTCTGGCAGATACAGCGTCTTCCAGAAAAACCACAAGGACATAAACAGGCTGAAAAATACCACAAATAAAACCAGTACCGTTGTGCGCATAGCACCTGAACGAGGCTTGATTTTGTCCAGAAAGCGTTCCCATGGGGTACGTTTCCTTTCAGAATATTCCTCAAATTCTGTAAATTGCTGCGGATCAATCGGTTCTAATTTCACTGATATTTTCCATGTATGCCGTGGCTTGGGAGCTTAAATAAAATAAGCCTTTTAAAAAGGCTTATTTGACTGAAGACGATTATTCAGCACCATCTGGAACAAAGACATAACCCACACCCCAGACGGTCTGGATATAACGGGCACGGGCAGGATTTTCTTCGATCAGGCGACGCAGGCGTGAAACCTGAACATCAATCGAGCGTTCCATTGCACCCCATTCACGACCACGGGCAAGATTCATGAGTTTATCGCGGGTCAGTGGTTCACGTGGATGCTGAACCAGTGCTTTGAGTACAGCAAACTCACCCGTTGTCAGTGTTACCACCTGACCTTCACGGGTCAGTGTGCGAGTGGACAGATCAAGTGACCATGGACCAAAGCTGACGACTTCCATCTGCTGACTTGGAGCACCAGGCACTTCACGCACCTGACGGCGCAGTACAGCACGGATACGGGCAAGCAGCTCATTTGGATTGAACGGTTTTGGCAGATAATCGTCTGCGCCTGCTTCAAGTCCTGCAATCCGGTCTGAGTCACTGCCACGGGCAGTCAGCATGATAATCGGTGTGTCTATGCTGGACTGGCGCAAACGACGGCAGATGCTCAAGCCATCTTCTACAGGCAGCATAAAGTCCAGCACGATCAGAGAGAACAGTTCACGCTGTAACAGTCGATCCATCTGAGTGGCATCGTGTGCGGTTTTAACCACAAACCCCTTGTCTTCCAGGAAGCGCTGAAGCAGCGTCCGTAAACGCACATCATCATCAACCACAAGAATACGTTCGACGCGGTCAGTCTCGGCTTGTACGGCATCTTTGTTTTCAGCAGGTACAACTAAACTCATTGATGTGCTCCTTATTCTTTATTGTCATCGTATGAATACAACGGCTGAAGTTGAGTATACGATTCATCTGTATCTGTTTGCTATGTTCTAAAGCAACAAATATTGCAGAAAAAATCAAGACATAGATACCAAATATATACATCTATCATGCAGTAAAACGGAGAAAAAAGGCAGATATAAAATGGACTTATCCGTGAATTTAGTGACTATTTGTGAAAATGTCATGAACTGGCAGGATTGACCACTTATAAATTTAATAAAACAGTTGTGGATTTTATAGTCTTGGTCTTTATAATCATGCCTTTTAGTATTCATCCTTATGGGATCAAACACGATGACTGACTTAGTTCAGCAGCTGGCAAGAGAAATTGCCGTACGTCCAGAGCAGGTGGAAGCTGCCATCCGACTGATAGATGAAGGCTCGAGTGTGCCATTTATCGCGCGTTACCGTAAAGAAGTAACTCAGGGGCTGGACGATATCCAGTTGCGTCAGCTTGATACACGTCTGGCTTATTTACGCGATCTGTTTGAACGTCGTGAAAAAGTTCTGGAATCCTTAACGGAACAGAGCAAACTGACCGATGACCTGAAAGCACGGATTTTTGCTGCTGAAACAAAAAATGCGCTTGAAGAGATTTATGCACCTTACCGTCCGAAACGGACCAGCAAATCTTTCAAGGCAAGAGAAGCAGGCCTGGGTGATGCAGCAGATAAAATTCTGAATGAACAGATTGAACCTGCTGAGGCACTTGCAGGATTCAGTCACGAAGATTATCCAGATACTGAAAGCCAGCTGGATGCCATTCAGCACATTATCATTGATGACTGGGCACAGAACATTTCCCTGACAGCTGAGCTGAAAGAGACGTTTGCGAAAACTGCAGAGCTGAAAAGTACAGTCGCATCTGATGAGAAAAAAGAAGTCGGTAAAAAATTCCGCGACTATTTCGATTTCTCTGAAAATTTAAATAAAATCCCTTCGCACCGTTTACTTGCCATGTTGCGTGGTCGTCAGGAAAACGTACTTGGACTGAAAGTTGATGGTCAGGATGATGCGCCACTGGTCCGTGTTGAAACAGAATACGATCTTGAAGCCGCTCAACCACAGTCACGCCGTGACTATCTGAAGCAGACTGCAAAATTATTCTGGCTGGGTAAAGTCCGTCCTGCGATTGAACATTCTTTACTGACAGAAAAACGTCTGGCGGCTGAAGCAGAGGCAATGGATGTTTTTGCTGAAAACCTGCGTCATTTACTGCTTTCTGCTCCTGCGGGTGCGCGCTGTACACTTGGTGTCGATCCTGGCATCCGTACCGGTGTGAAACTGGCGGTGGTCAATCAGTCAGGTGATGTTGTTGCACACAGCACAATTTATCCATTTGCACCAAAAGAAGACAAAGCAGGTTCGATTGCTGAACTGGCACGTCTTTGCCGTGAGTTCAGTGTTGATCTGATTGCGATTGGTAATGGTACTGCAAGCCGTGAAACGGAAGCGGTTGTTGCTGAAATGATGGCTGAAAATGCAGATCTGAAACTGACCCGTGTTTCAGTTTCTGAAGCAGGTGCATCGGTTTATTCAGCTTCTGAACTGGCATCAAACGAACTGCCTGATCTGGATGTTTCCATTCGTGGAGCGGTGTCGATTGCACGTCGTTTACAGGATCCACTGGCTGAACTGGTCAAAATTGATCCTAAATCCATTGGTGTAGGTCAGTATCAGCACGATGTGAACCAGGCAAGCCTGGCGAAAACACTGGATGCAGTGGTTGAAGACTGTGTGAATGCTGTGGGTGTCGATGTAAATACCGCATCTCCTGCCATTCTGGGTTATATCGCAGGTCTGAATAAATCCATTGCTCAGCAGATCGTGGAATACCGTAAAGAAAACGGTCGTTTTGATAACCGTCAGGCACTGAAAAATGTACCACGTTTAGGCGAGCGCACATTTGAACAGTCAGCAGGTTTCCTGCGTATTCAGGAAGGTTCTGAACCGCTGGATGCTTCTTCTGTTCACCCTGAATCTTATGGTCTGGTCAATAAAATTGTTGAAGCGAAAGCAACCACTGTAAAAGATATTATCGGCAATACCGAAATTATCCGTCAGGTGAAGGCTGAAGACTTTGCTGATGAGCAGTTTGGTCTGCCAACGGTTCAGGATGTATTAAGCGAACTGGAAAAACCAGGTCGTGATCCCCGTCCAGAATTCCGTACTGCAAAATTCCGCGAAGATATTACTGAAGTTTCACAGCTGACAGAAGGTCTTAAACTGGAAGGTGTGGTGACCAATGTGACCAACTTCGGTGCATTTGTGGATGTTGGTGTCCATCAGGATGGTCTGGTGCATATTTCTGAACTTGCCAACGAATTTGTTGCAGATCCGCATAAAGTGGTTAAACCTGGTCAGATTGTTCAGGTGCGTGTTCTGACGGTTGATGCTGAGCGTAACCGTGTGAATCTGTCCATGCGTGCAGAGGGTGCAGAAGCACCTGCTAAACGTCAGCCACGTCGTGAGCAGAACAATGAGTCACGTGGAGAGCGTAAACCACAGGCGAAGCGTCCACAGCAGTCCCGTCCTCAGGGAGACCGCCCGCAGCGTCAGACAAATCAGCATAAGCCACAGGCTGCTAAACCACAGGAAAATAAAATCGGCGGTTTAGGTGCACTGTTGCTTCAGGCCGGAATCAAAGGCTCGAAATAAACCCTGAAAATAAAAAAACCTCCCAGATGGGAGGTTTTTTATTTTCCATACCCTAAAAGGGATGAATATTTATGAAATCATGCTTTGTATCAGCAGACTGGAAGCTACGGTTCCAGCTCCAATTTTTGAGAAAATATAGCAGTATGGGTTGGGTTTTTCTGAATTTTCAGCCTGGGTCACAGGTGCTGAAGTATTATTGGCTGTAACGGGTGATATTTTACTTTTTACAGCAAATTCAAGCAGAATTAAAATCAATCCGGACTGGATGAAAACACTGAAAAACTGTATTTGTGATTGTTGTAAGTCAGTGATCAGGTTGAACGCAGTCAGACCTGCACAAAAGAAACAAAACACTTTAAAGAAAAGAAGACTTTTCATGGGCTGTCCCTCATTTTATTGATCTTATAGTGACTGAGTATTCTTAAAGTTATATTAAAATTCTGATTTTCCAGTATTGCTTTTGTTGTTGGGTGGGTGAAATCACTTTGATTATGACAGAACTGAATTGAAACAGTGATCATATTTTGTAATTTTCTGAGAGATCAGTCCACATTAAAAAAGGCATCAACTCAAAACAGAGAAGATGCCTTTTTGTGATCTGTGAATCTTTAAAATTACCAGTGCTCACCAGGGAACAGGCGGGCATAGGCTTTCTGAACCCAGTTCAGTTTTTGCTGTTCACCAACCGATGCAGATGAGCTTGGGAAAAGGTTAAAGCCGATCGACATCAGTTTGTTGTTGATGTCCGGTGCAACCGCATAAGTGATGGATGCCAGGCGACCCAGATTGGTTGCCACTTTTTTAGGGCGTTTAACAATCGCGTAGGCGACCAGGTCTGCTGCCTGTTCAGGAGACAGAGTCGGTACATATTTATAAATTTTTGTCGGTGCAATCATTGGCGTGCGTACAAGCGGCATGTAGACCGATGTAATCGCAATCTTGTGTGAATGTACTTCAGCAGACAGACAGCGGCTGAATGCATCCAGGGCAGCTTTGGACGCCACATACGCGGAAAAGCGGGTTGCATTTGCCAGTACACCGATTGAACTGATATTGATGATCTGTCCATCTTTGCGATGCATCATCTGTGGCAGAACATTCATGACCAGGCGGACAGCACCGAAGTAATTCAGCTGCATGGTACGTTCAAAGTCATGGAAACGGTCAGCCGACTCATGTACTGCACGACGGATTGAACGTCCGGCATTGTTGATCAGAATATCAATCTGCTCTACAGAAGCTGTAATTTCAGCAGACACTGCATCAATGGCTTCCATGTCATTTAAGTCGCATGGGAATACAGAGGCTTTACCACCGCGGGCTTCAATTTCAGCTTTGACCTGATCCAGTGTTTCTTTGGTGCGTGAAACAAGCAGAACATGCGCGCCTGCATCTGCAAGTCTGTGTGCAACAGTCAGCCCGATGCCACTTGATGCCCCTGTGATTAAAACGGTTTTACCCTGAACCTTTTTCTGGAAAAGCTGCTCTAATTTCTGATTCATGTTCTTTACCCTGATTGACGCGATGAACTGCTGAGCTGTAGTTACTTGTTTTGTACCAGCAAGAGGATTTCTGTATAAAAGATGATCGGCTGCTGTGGTGGGGAATAATATACAATATTAAAAAAAATACTAGGGTTAAGTCCATGAATTTATGAATTATTTTTAGAGTAAATACTCTATTGTTTTTCGCCTTATTAAGTGATTTTTAACACACTCTTAGTGCAATGAAAAGATGTAATGCCGGCAGGATGAGGGAAGTGCCGTTTTTTGAGATTTGACTGGCTGGAAAACCATCACTGAAAAGTGATGAAAATCAATATGGCCAGGAAAACTGTTTTTGATCTGCTGATAAACGGAAGGCAAAATGGTGAAACTGTATCCAATTGAAGAATAAAAAACTGCACAGGTTTTCAGTGGATTTCTGCTCAGAAACAGCCCTGATGATCAGGGCTGTCTGCTGAATTTTTATCTCAGTATTTATACCGCTGAAAGAGCCTGTTCCAGATCTGCAATCAGGTCATCAATATGCTCAATCCCCACGGACAGACGCACCATATCCACACTGACGCCCGCAGATTTCAGTTCTTCTTCATTGAGCTGACGGTGTGTGGTGGTGGCAGGGTGGCATGCCAGGCTTTTTGCATCACCAATATTCACCAGGCGGGTGAACAGCTGGAGCGCATCAATAAAGCGTGTACCACCGTCACGACCATCCTGAACGCCAAAAGAGAGAATGGCTGATGGCTTGCCTTTGACATATTTCTGAGCCAGAGCATGTTGTGGATGATCTTTTAAGCCTGCGTAATTGACCCATTTTACTTTTGGATGGGCTTTTAAATATTCAGCGACTTTTTGCGCATTTTCAGTATGACGTTCCATGCGCAGGTTCAATGTTTCTAAACCTTGTAAGATTAAGAAAACACTTAAAGGACTGATCGCTGAGCCGGTATTGCGCAGTGGGACAACACGGGAGCGGGCAATGTAGGCTGCCTCACCTAAGGCTTCCACATAGTTCACGCCGTGATAGCTTGGATCAGGTGTATTCAGCACTTTGAAACGTTCAGGATATTTACCCCAAGGGAATTTACCACTGTCCACGATTGCGCCACCAATGGAGTTACCATGACCGCCAATATATTTGGTCAATGAATGCACTACGATGTCTGCACCATGTTCAAACGGTTTGAGTAGGGCAGGTGTAGCTACGGTATTGTCCACGATCACAGGAACGCCATATTCATGAGCAATTTTTGAAATCGCTTCAAGATCAATGATGTTGCCCAGTGGATTACCAATCGATTCGACAAATACCAGTTTGGTTTTGTCATCAATCAGATCGCGTAAACTTTCAGGTTTTTGATAATCGAAGAAACGCACTTCGATGCCTTGTTTCGGCAGTGTATGCGCAAATAAGTTGTATGTGCCACCATATAGCGTTGAAACAGAAACAATATTGTCACCAGCTTCTGCAATGGTCTGAATGGAATAGGTGATGGCTGCCATGCCTGAAGCCACTGCAAGTGCGCCAATGCCGCCTTCCAGTGCTGCAATTCGTTGTTCAAGGACAGCAGTGGTTGGGTTCATGATACGGGTATAGATATTACCCTGTACTTTCAGATCAAACAGGTCTGCACCGTGCTGAGTATTATCAAATGCATAAGAGGTGGTCTGATAAATCGGAACTGCCACGGCTTTGGTGGTGGCTTCAGGGCTGTAACCTGCATGAATGGCAAGGGTTTCGTCTTTGTAAGTCATATTCCATCAACTTTTTTGTTAAATTTCAAAAGAGTGTAGCATTGGTTTATATGAAGTAAACAATGGTTTATTAATTTTTAAATCATAAAAAATAATATAGCGTGATTGCATTGTCATTTAATGACGATTCATTTTCAGTATGGACAGGGTGAAAAATAATAGTCACAAAAATATGTTACATAGTCAGAAGCACCATTTATTTATCCGTATTTTCGGGTTTCAGGATTTTTAAAATGGCGGGATAAAGGATGGTGAAATGGGCAGAAAAATCAATGCAGGCGAGATCTTAAAAATAACACCTGCAAATTGGATGAATCTGAACAAAAGCTGATAAATTCAGCGTATAATTATTGCCATTTATTGCTCGCATTTTTGCAGCGTTTTTTTAATTATAGAGGAGTCCTACGTGGCCCAATATATTTACACGATGAACCGTGTGTCGAAAATGGTTCCGCCTAAACGCGAAATCTTGAAAGACATCTCTTTATCATTCTTTCCAGGTGCCAAAATTGGTGTGCTTGGTTTAAACGGTGCAGGTAAATCCACCTTACTCCGTATTATGGCTGGCGTAGATAAAGATTTCTCAGGTGAAGCTCGTGCTCAACCAGGTATCAAAATTGGTTATCTGGAGCAGGAACCACCTTTAGATGAAACAAAAGACGTTCGCGGTAATGTTGAAGATGGTTTACGTGAACCACTTGATGCTTTAGCACGTCTTGACGAAGTATTTGCAGAATATGCAGCAGAAGATGCTGACTTTGATGCACTTGCAAAAGAACAGGAAAAGCTGGAAGCGATTATCCATTCATGGGATGCTCACAATATTGTGAACCAGATGGATCAGGCGGCTGCCGCACTGAACTTACCTGCCTGGGATGCAGACGTATCCAAACTTTCAGGTGGTGAACGCCGTCGTGTAGCACTGTGCCGTCTGCTGCTGTCTAAACCAGACATGCTGCTTCTGGACGAACCAACGAACCATTTAGATGCTTCATCTGTATCCTGGTTGGAACGCTTCCTGAAAGACTTCCCTGGTACCATCGTTGCGATTACGCATGACCGTTATTTCCTGGATAACGTTGCTGAATGGATTCTTGAGCTTGACCGTGGCATGGGTATTCCATATCAGGGTAACTATTCTTCCTGGCTGGAGCAGAAAAATGCCCGCTTAGAACAGGAAAACAAGCAGGAAGAATCTTTTGCTAAAGCATTGAAAAAAGAACTTGAATGGGTTCGTTCAAATGCCAAAGGTCAGCAAAAGAAAAACAAAGCGCGTATGGAGCGTTTTGAAGAGCTTAACTCTCGTGAATTCCAGCAGCGTAATGAAACGTCTGAAATCTACATTCCACCTGGCCCACGTCTGGGTAACAAGGTTGTAGAAGTTGAAGGTATCAGCAAATCATTTGGTGATCGTACGCTTTATAAAGATTTGTCATTTGTTGTGCCACCTGCTGCGATTGTCGGTATCGTGGGTGAGAACGGTGCAGGTAAAACCACACTGTTCCGTATGATGACTGGCGAACAGCAACCAGATACTGGTTCTGTGGTGCTGGGTGAGTCAGTTAAAGTGGCTTATGTGGGTCAGATCCGTGACACACTGGATAACAACAAAACCGTCTGGGAAGAAGTTTCTGGCGGTTTGGATATCTTAAAGATTGGCGAATACGAAATTGCATCCCGTGCGTATATCGGTCGCTTTAACTTTAAAGGTCAGGATCAGCAGAAGCGTGTAGGGCAGTTGTCAGGTGGTGAGCGTAACCGTTTACAACTTGCGAAAAT
This sequence comes from Acinetobacter sp. WCHAc010052, assembly GCF_002165295.2. NCBI lineage: Bacteria > Pseudomonadati > Pseudomonadota > Gammaproteobacteria > Moraxellales > Moraxellaceae > Acinetobacter > Acinetobacter sp. WCHAc010052. Next base: position 274,156 of record NZ_CP032143.1, read on the forward strand.
CCTGCAGATGGGCGCAAACGTGATCTTACTCGATGAACCGTCAAACGACCTGGACATCGAAACTTTACGTGCGCTTGAGGATGCAATTCTTGTATTCCCAGGTACTGTGATGGTGATCTCGCATGACCGCTGGTTCTTAGACCGTATTGCAACGCATATCCTGTCATTTGAAGGTGAAACACCTGAATTCTTTACAGGTAACTATGCTGAATTTGAAGCATACCGTCAAAAGCGTGATGGCGATGACCTTGTTGCGAAGCGTCAGAAATACCGCAAAATTGGTGTTTAATTTCACCTGAAGGAAAAACCGGTCAATTGACCGGTTTTTTTATGTCTGCTGACTGGATACAGGATGTAATGGTATTACACAGTGCTTCGTTGTTATAGTAGGCACATTCTGTTTCGAAGTGAAATGTGTGAAACGCTCAGGTATTTTTATTACAGTCTTATTGAGTTTGTTCATGTTCCAGAGTTTGTGGAATGTGGCAGCAGCTTTTTGCGACCATGAAAGTACCGTATCAACAACAGCGAAACTCATACCCTCGCATTTTGGACATCATGTTGCCCCGAATTGCACTCAAGATCAGCAACAGCATTCGATATCCTCTATTTTCAATGATGAATTATCGAAATCAATCACTCATGATCATCTCAATGATGCCAAAGCACATGATTTTCTGAATCATCTTGAAGATGATCACAGTGATCATTTGCCTTCATTTGCGCATTTTATCGTGGCAGATGTGTCTCAACAGGCTGAACAACCCAAGTTTATTGCCTATCCTGAATCTGCCTTTATCGACTGGAAAAATCTGTACCAGTCGCCTGATTTATTTCTGCCCAATCCACCGCCCGCATCCGCCCCGCTATAAGGTGGGGTAGCCGAAAACATTGACCCACCACTGAATATTCATTTTAGTGGGGCATTATCATGTCTAAAAGTGTGTCTATAAAAAAAGCGATTCCTGTGTCTGAAACAGGGTCAAAGGCTGTATTTAAAATACGGAATGCCATTCTCAGCACTGTGGTCATCAGTTTAATGTCATCGGTCGCGTGGGCAGATTCATCTGTTCAAAAGCTGAGTTTACAACAGGCAATTGAAAAAACTGCGCAGTATCAGCAGTCGCAGGGTGTGTGGCAAACTCAGCAAAAAATTAACGATGCGAATATAAAACAGTCAAAGCTGTGGATAAATCCTGAGTTGTCCATAGAGCAGACGGGCTTTGGCTCAGACGAAGAAAAAGAGCTTTCGATTGGTCTTTCTCAGCGACTGGATCTGTTTGGTGAACGCAAATCTGCACAGCAACTGGCGCGACTTGCCAAAGATCAGACGGTGCTGAATCAACGCATTTATCAGGCACAGCTTGAACTGGCAGTGAAATATCTGTGGTCACAACTGGCGATTTTTGAACTGGAACGCAATGTTGTGCGTGAACAGCTCAATGTCAGTGAAGAAAACCTGAATGCGATTCAGAAACGCTATCAGGCGGGTAGTGTGGCGCAGGTCGATGTGGATCGTGCCAAACTCAGTCATGCGGAAAATGTCCGTTTATACCGTCAGGCAGATTTGCAGTTACAGGTGGCAACACAGCAGTTGTCCAATGTCTGGGGCGATGCAGATAAGTCCATCCGTATCGGTTTAAGCCCACAGTCATTGTGGCCGAGTTCCACTCCACAACAGGTGCAGGCTTATCTTGCGGATAATCTGATGGAGAAATCACGTCAGTTACAGCTACTGCAAGCCAAAGCCACCGTTGATCAGCTCAAGGCATCGGCACGTCCAAATCCAACAGTCAATTTAGGCATGAATCGAACCAGATCAGCTGAAACAGCGACTGAAAATGCCTTGGTGGTGGGGGTTTCTATTCCCTTAAATATTTTCAATCGTCAGCAGTATGGTGTCGAGATTGCACAGGCAAAACAGGATTTACTGGGCAAGCAACAGGAATTTTATCTGAAACAGAATGCTTTGCAGATTGGAACCCTATTGACCGAACTACAGGGCCTGGAAGTGCAGTTTAAAGAAGTGGATCAGTCTCAGATTCCCCTCGCCACACAGGTACAGCGTAAAACCTTGCTGGGTTTCAGTGCGGGGAAATTTGCCGTGACCGATGTGCAACAGGCGACTTTGCAGTTGCAGGAGGTTCGTCTGCGTAAGGTGCAGTTGCTGAAAGATGGCTGGCAACGTGCGATTGAAGCAGAAAGTCTGAGCTTAGGTTTAGCACCAGACCAGATCATGGCAAAAGATGCGATTGCACAGATCAATCAGGCTTTGTGGCAGGACACGCAGGCATTGCCTGTGGTGGGTGGAATGAGTGAGGGAAATTAAAATGTTAAATCTAAAACACAATTTGAAAAATCAACATGGAAAAATCTCTCAGTCGTTGCTGATTGTTATTGCATTGGTGATCACCGCTCTGGTTGCATTGGGGCTGTTTATTTCAGGTAAAAATAAACCTGCCAAAACCGATGCGCATGGTCATGGTGAATCAGAAGCGCATGCCGAAGACGGACATGGCAAAGAAGCGGAGCATGATCATAAAGAAGGTGGTGATCATGCGCATGAAGAGGGTGCTGATGGTGCAGACGATCATGCTGAAGCCATCAGTCTAAGCGCACAGCAAATGGCGGAACAGGGGGTACAGCTTGCCAAAGTCGAAGTCGGTGCTGTGAGTAAATCAGCGTCTTATCCTGCCAGATTAACCGTGAATACAGACCGTCAGGCGCACGTTTCACCTGCATTCAGTGGTCATGTGCAGTCGGTCAGTGTTGAACTGGGGCAGCATGTGAAAAAAGGACAGGCTCTGGCAACTTTACTGGTGCCTGATCTGGTCGATCAGCAATCCAATTTACAGATTGCACAGTCTAATCTACAACTGGCAAAGCAGGATTATGAGCGTGAACGTCAGTTATGGTCACAGGGTATTTCTGCCAAGCAGGATTATCAGCGCGCTTATAATGCTTATCAGCAGGCACAGATTCAGGTGCAGGCGACCAAAGCACGTTTATCTGCCTTTGGTGCATCATCGGGTTCAAATGGTCGTTATGTGCTGACTGCGCCGATTTCAGGCGTGATCAGTAAAAAAGATTTAGTGATCGGTGAAAATGTACAGCTGGCGGATCAGCTTTTCATTATTGATCAGTTGGATCAGTTGTGGCTTGAATTTATTGCGCCAAGTTCTGAGTTTGCCACTCTGGCGCCGAATCAGCAGATTGAATTTAAATCTTTGCAAACTAGCAATGCATTTAAAGCGCAGATTCAAACCTTGAACAGTGAAGCTGATGCGCAGACTGGTCGATTACAGGTTCGTGCCAAAGTTCTGTCCAATGCAACTGAGCTGCGCCCAAACTTAATGGTCAATGTACAACTGCAACAGGCAGGTTCAACGCAGGCAATTCGTGTGCTGAAAAGTGCAGTGCAGAAAATTGAAGGCAAAGATGCGGTTTTTATAGCGCATGAACATGATAAGAAAATTGAATTCAGCCCACAGCCTGTGGTTTTAGGGCAGGTTTCAGGTGATGGTCAGTGGATTGAAATTCAGTCGGGTCTGACTCAGGGGCAACAGTATGCAGCTCAAGGCAGTTTCCTGTTGAAGTCTGAACTGGAAAAAGGAGAAGCGAGCCATGCGCATTAATGATTCTCCTGATTCTAAAACTGAAAATTTAAATACAGAATCAGCACTTCCAAAACCCGAAGGTCTGTTTGATCGGCTGATTCAATTTGCAATTAAAAATGCCATCTGGGTGATGCTGTTTATCGTCGCGTGGATCGGGGTTGGGGTTTACAGTTATCAGAAACTGCCGATTGACGCTGTGCCTGATATTACCAACACACAGGTGCAGATCAATACACAGGCGACAGGTTTTACTTCGCTGGAAGTGGAACAACGCATTACCTATCCGATTGAAAATGCGATGGCGGGTCTGCCAAAACTGGAAATGACCCGTTCGATTTCCCGTTATGGGCTGTCGCAAGTCACCATTATTTTCAAAGATGGTACGGATATTTACTGGGCACGTCAACAGATCAATCAGCGTTTACAGGAAGCGCAGACTGAATTACCTGATGATATTGCACCGACCATGTCACCTGTTTCCACGGGGCTTGGAGAGATTTATCAATGGGTGATCAAGTCTGAGCCGAATGCGAAAAAGTCCGATGGTACGCCTTATACAGCGATGGATTTGCGTGAAATTCAAGACTGGATTGTACGTCCGCAATTGCAGCGTGTGGCAGGGGTCGCTGAGGTTAACTCGATTGGTGGATTCAACAAAACTTATGTGGTGACACCTGATTTAAGCCGTCTCCAACAGTTACAGATTCCATTGACGGATTTGCAGACTGCACTGACGGAAAATAATGAAAACCGTGGTGCAGGCTTCATTGAGACCAATGGTCAGCAACTTACAGTGCGTGTACCTGGTACGCTGAACAGTATTGAAGATATTCAGAATGTCACGCTGAGCAATAAAAATGGCTACCCGATCCGTGTTGCAGATGTGGCAACGGTGTCGATAGGACATGATCTGCGTACTGGTGGCGCAACTTACAATGGTGAGGAAGCGGTACTTGGTATTGCCATGATGATGATGGGTGAAAACAGCCGAACAGTCGCGAAGGCAGTCGATGCCAAAGTGAAGGAAGTTCAGCAGTCTTTACCCAAAGGTGTAGTGATTGAAACTGTTTATGATCGTACTGATCTGGTGGAACGAGCGATTAAAACGGTACAGAAGAACCTTGTAGAAGGGGCGATTCTGGTCATTATCATTCTGTTTTTATTCCTTGGAAATTTCCGTGCAGCTTTAATTACGGCATGTGTGATTCCACTGTCGATGTTGTTCACACTGGCAGGTATGGCAGAACAGAAAATCAGTGCCAACCTGATGAGTTTGGGTGCGCTCGATTTCGGGATTATTGTCGATGGTGCAGTGGTGATCGTGGAAAACTGTATCCGTCGACTGGCTGAAGCACAGCATGCCAAAGGACGTTTACTGAGCCGTGCCGAGCGATTTAAAGAAGTCTTTCTTGCCGCAAAACAGGCACGTCGTCCGCTCATTTTCGGGCAATTGATTATTCTTGTCGTATATCTGCCAATCTTTGCACTGTCAGGTGTGGAAGCTAAACTGTTCCATCCAATGGCAATGACTGTGGTTCTGGCTTTGGTGGGTGCAATTATTCTGTCGGTGACTTTTGTTCCTGCTGCGGTAGCATTGTTTGTAAATGGTGAAGTTAAGGAAACCGAAAGTCGCTGGATGCTGTGGTTAAAGCGAAAATACGAAGCACTGTTAAATTTAGCTTATGACTTTAAAGTATTCGTGGTCACCATCGCGATCTGTATGCTGTTTTTAACAGGTGTTTTGGCAACACAGATTGGCAGTGAATTTTCACCGCAGCTCAGTGAAGGTGATTTTGCCGTTCAGCAGATGCGTTCACCGAGTACAGGCTTGGAACAGTCCTTACGGATGCAGGAAAATACCGAAAAGTTATTATTGAAAGAATTTCCTGAAATTAAAGCGATCTTTGCCCGTACAGGCACTGCGGAAGTGGCAACCGACGTGATGCCACCGAATATTTCCGATGCGGTGTTACTGCTTAAGCCAAAGGATCAGTGGAAAAATCCGCGCGAGACGATTGATGAATTACGTCAGCGCATGATCGCATTTCTGGATACTTTGCCAGGTAATAACAGTGAATTTTCACAGCCGATTGAACTGCGTTTTAATGAATTGATTTCAGGTGTTCGCAGTGATGTGGGTGTGAAAATTTTCGGTGATGATATGGAGGTGTTGAATCAACAAGCCAATCTTATTGCACAGAAAATCAAAAGCATTTCAGGTGCAACAGCGGTCAATGTTGAGCAGACTTCGGGTTTACCTTTACTCAATGTGGAAGTGAATCATGCTGCGGCTGCGCAGTATGGTTTGTCGGTAAAAGCTATTCAGGACCTGGTGGCAACAAGTGTCGGCGGTCAGAATGTCGGACAGATTTTACAGGGTGACCGTCGTTTTGATTTTGTGATTCGACTGGATGATGCACAGCGTACTCCTGAACATCTGGCGAGTTTGCCGATTCAGATTCCGAATGGTGGTTTGATTCAGTTACGTGATGTAGCCAAAGTCGACAACATTGAGGGGATCAATCAGGTCAGCCGTGAAAATGGTAAGCGTCGTGTGGTGGTGACTGCAAACGTTGAAGGGCGTGATCTGGGTTCATTTGTCACAGAGTTGCAAAGCACTTTAGCCAAACAGCCAATGCCATCGGGTTACTGGCTGGATTATGGCGGTCAGTTTGAAAATCTGATGTCTGCCAAAGCCCGCATGCAACTGGTTGTACCACTGGCACTGATTACCATCTTTATTCTGTTGATGGCAGTGTTCCATAACTTTAAAGAAAGCTTACTGGTCTTTACAGGTGTGCCATTTGCGCTGTGTGGTGGCTTGGTGGCATTGTGGTTACGCGATATTCCTTTGTCGATGTCTGCGGGTGTAGGCTTTATTGCACTGTCAGGTGTGGCTGTGCTGAATGGTCTGGTGATGCTGACTTTTATTAAAGAACTGCGTCAGCAGATGGATGTCTACCATGCAACGTGGCAAGGTGCGATTTTACGTCTTAGACCTGTATTGATGACGGCTTGTGTGGCATCACTCGGCTTTATCCCAATGGCGCTGGCAACAGGTACAGGTGCAGAAGTGCAGCGTCCACTGGCGACTGTGGTGATTGGCGGGATTGTATCATCTACTTTATTGACACTGGTGGTTCTGCCGTTGATTTATCGCTGGATGAATGAGCGAACTGATTTGAAACAAGAAGAGTTTCGAGGGAAATAAAGATAGATTTATGTGATTGGTATAAGTGTAATCACCTTCGGTGCGACCTACTTTTCTTTCGGGAAAAGTAGGCAAAACCATTGTCATCAGCAAAACTCGTCCAATACCAATGATATATTGAGTGGGTCGCAGAAACATTTTCATCAAATGGTATCCTGCCTCGGACAGTTGCTGATGACGTTTCCGCGTATCAAATTTTTTCATAATTCATATGCTAAAAATGATAGAAAAAAACAGGAGTTCACTATGAGTGAGCACGGACATGACCATAGCCATGCAGTGGTGACAGAGGGCAATGCCAAAAAGCTGACCTTTGCTTTGGCATTGACGACTACATTCTTAATTGTTGAAGTGATTGCAGGTTTTATCACGCAAAGTCTGGCATTGCTTTCAGATGCAGCGCACATGTTTACCGATGCTGCGGCACTCGCGATTGCACTGGTGGCAATTAAAATCGGCAAGTTACCTGCTGATGATAAGCGAACCTTTGGTTATCAGCGTTTTGAAATTCTGGCGGCACTGTTCAATGCATCCATGCTGTTTGTGGTTGCCATGTATATCCTGTATGAAGCCTATCAACGTTTCAGTCATCCACCTGAAATTCAAAGTATGGGGATGATGATTGTTGCGGTTATTGGATTGATCATTAACTTGATTTCCATGAAAATTTTATTTTCAAGCTCGCAGGAAAGTCTGAATGTCAAAGGTGCTTATTTAGAAGTTTTAAGTGATGCTGTGGGTTCAATCGGAGTCATTATCGGCGCAGCGGTCATCTACTTTACGGGGTGGATGTGGGTCGATACGGTCATTGCTGTATTGATCGGTTTTTGGGTTTTGCCTAGAACATGGATCTTGCTGAAACAAAGTATCAATATTCTGCTTGAGGGTGTACCTGATGAGATTGATATTGAAAAACTGCGTAATGATTTACTGGCAGTGAAAGGTGTGGAAAGTATTCACCAACTCAAAGTCTGGGCAATTACCTCTAAAAATGTTCACTTAACGGTACATTTATTTGCACCACATGCAGACCGTAATGCGCTTTATCAGGATGCAATGGAAATGCTTAGTCATGAACATGGTATTACTGAGATGACCTTGCAGATCGAAGATGATGAATGTATGGCACATGCACACAGTGAGGCAGGGCATGCTACTGATGAACATGATCATCACGATCACGATCACGATCACGATCACGATCACGATCACGATCACGATCACGATTCACATACGCATAATGAAAAAAACCATTCACATTAATGTGAATGGTTTTTGGTTTAGAATTTTAATAGGCTTTTTGAGAAAGTTGTTTCAGCAAGAACTGAATTAATATTGAATGTTCCCCTCTCCTTTCAGGAGAGGGTTGGGGAGAGGTTTTCTATTTAAAAGCCCCTCATCCTAGCCTTCTCCCAAAGGGAGAAGGAACTTCCAATATTCTTTTGAATATGTTTTGAATCTCAATATTTTCTAACTTTCGCAAGAGCTTTAATATATTAAAAATATTGGAATTAGATATTCCACTCATGGTTGCAGTCACGGCATTTCCAGTGGCGGTTATTGCTCATAAATGCCTGCATGGAAATTTTAAAGTCAGGTAGATCACGCCAGAACATCACACCTGCGCCAGCACAGATCAGGAAAACCACCACAGTTGCAATCTGAAGTGTCTGACCAGCACCATCGCCAAAAGCCCACATTGCAATGCTGATCACCACAAGCAGTAATAAAACAAAAATGGCAGGAATCAGAATGACCAGGCTTTTAGGCACATTTGGGCGTACAGCAGGTTCACTTGCACTGGCAACAGGTAGGATTTTACGGCTCTGACACTTTGGACACTGGTATTGCATGGTGGTTCCACATTTATAATCTGACTATTATTCTAAACGTTCTGCTTCAGAATGCAAAAGACGTGATAAAAGTTGAAAGCAGAATGATTCAATTACTAAAATTCAGGCAATAAAAAACCCAGGTCATTATGCCTGGGTTTTTTACTAAGATGTATGACACCTTGAATATGGCGTCCCTACGGGGATTCGAACCCCGGTTACCGCCGTGAAAGGGCGATGTCCTAGGCCTCTAGACGATAGGGACAAGTGAGGCAACACAGGTAAAGCAATTTAAGAACTTGGTGGAGTCAAGGAGGATCGAACTCCTGACCTCTACAATGCCATTGTAGCGCTCTACCAACTGAGCTATGACCCCAGTCTGTGTGAGCGCTATATTATGGATAACGCCCGCACTCGTCAACTAAAAAATCAGTTAAGCTTCATCAACTGCATCATTTTTCGGCAATTTGATGCTTTCATTCAGCTTTTCCCACACTTTTGCTTCTTTTTTGCTCGGCCCACCCACAATTTCAAGTGCATGGCGTAAACGAGCGAAGGTCAAGTCCGGACCAATCGTGACCATAGATTGCATCACAGGTGTTGAAGACGTTGAACCTGCAATCGCGATAAAGAACGCAGGCATGAAATCACGCAGCTTAATTTCCATCTGAGTTGCCAGTTCCATCAAGGTCTGGCTGACCGTGTCATTATTCCAGGTAAATAAGCTTTCCAGACGCCAGATGGCAAACTGTAAGCTTTGACGAACCTGTTCTTCAGACAGTTTCTTACTTTCAAACTGTTCTTTGCTTAAGCTTGGGAACTGGTTGAAATAGAAACCTGCCCAGTTTACTGCTTCTGACAGGAGGTTAATACGAGGTTGAATTGCAGCAGCAATCTCTTCCAGTGTATTACGGTCAGATTTCCAGGCCAATAAAGTATTTAACAGTTCAGCAGGAGAGAGCGCTTTAATCCACTGACCATTCAACCAGTTGAGTTTTTCTACATCGAAAATTGGACCACCGAGTGATACACGTTTGATGTCGAAGTTTTCAATCATTTCAGCTAGAGTGAATTTTTCACTTTCATCCGGCATTGACCAACCCATACGCCCTAAGTAGTTCAACAAAGCTTCTGGTAAGACACCAATGTCTTTGTAGTAGTTGATTGAAGTCGGATTTTTACGTTTTGATAATTTTGATTTATCAGGATTACGCAACAATGGCATGTGGCACAGTGTTGGCATGTCCCAACCAAAATATTGGTATAACAATTGATGTTTTGGTGCAGATGGAATCCATTCTTCACCACGGATGACATGCGTGATTTCCATCAAATGGTCATCTACTACGTTTGCCAGGTGATATGTCGGTAAACCATCAGTTTTGAGGAGAATCTGCATATCAACTTGCGCCCAAGGAATCTCAACTTCCCCACGAAGCAAATCATTGAATTTACAGATCCCTTCCTCAGGTACTTTCATGCGGATCACATGCGCTTCACCCGCAGCCAGACGGCGTTGAACTTCTTCCTGAGAAAGTTTTAAACCACGACCGTCATATTTTGGTGATTCACCGCGAGCTTGTTGCTCTGCACGCATCTGATCGAGTTCTTCTGTGGTTGCGAAGCAATAGAATGCATGACCTTTTTCAACCAGTTCCAGAGCGTATTGTTTATAAATCCCCATACGCTCAGACTGGCGGTAGGGTGCATGTGGACCGCCGACGTCTGGACCTTCAGACCAGTTCAGACCTAACCAGCGCAATGAATCCAGAATCATTTTTTCAGATTCAGGAGTAGAGCGAAGCTGGTCTGTATCTTCAATACGAAGAATAAACTCACCGCCATGCTGCTTAGCAAAACATAAGTTAAACAAGGCGATATAAGCGGTACCTACATGAGGAAAACCGGTAGGAGAAGGTGCAATACGGGTACGGACTGTCATAACGGAATATTATTCAGAATGTAAATTGAAACCATTATAACGAAAAAGCCTGATCACTTAATGCTTAATTCGCATTCTGTGATCAGGCAATGTGCGGCTCCCTTTACAGAGGACTGGGTGCCTGAATTAATTAAGAATTATTCTGAGTGAAAAATGACTGAAGAAAACGGCTGAAGCTCTGATTCTGTGATGCAAAGAAGCTTTGTGTCGGTGCTGTTTTAATGGCAGTAATCACTTTAAGATCGTTATCTGACTGTAGGTTTTTATCGCCATTTTTCTGCTGATTCAGGGCTTTTTCAATCAGTGAAGTTTTTTCAGCAGGCAGGCTGACTTTTGCACTGGTTGATTTTATGGATGCAGAAAACGTGCTTTGAGCAGCAAGAGCAAAACTCATGCTGAGCAGTAAAATCTGAATAAACTGTCTGTTCATGTCCAACGTCCCCTTTGGTATTGAAGAAACTGTATTTTTATATAAAGAAGGTTTGTACGACTACAATTTAATCATCTTTTGAAATAAAAAAGTAGAACTACGTCACATTATTTACAAAAATATAAAGAAAACTACTTTAAAACCGTCTTGGTCTAAACATATTTTCTTTTTTCAGCGCTTATGTTGTATCAGATAAGTGTGGAGATAAAGTGAAGAATTTTTATAAGTCACTGTTTTTTCAGTCGCTTATAAAAAATAGGTCTATCATTTGCTGTTTTATGGATATGCATAAATCATATTTACAAATAATTATTTATTATAACTAATTGATTATTTTCATTATTTTTAAAATATAGATTGTGTTTAATCTTTATTTTAAATGAATACCCAATATGAAAAAAATAATTGTATCTACATTTTTCACTGTACTGAGTGGACTGGCGGTTCACAGCCATGCAGGCAAAGAGTTTCTGAATGTGTCCTATGATCCGACCCGTGAATTTTACCAGGAATATAATAAAAGTTTTGGTGAGTTCTGGAAAAAGAAAACAGGGCAGGAGATTGAGTTTAAACAGTCACATGGTGGTTCTGGTAAGCAGGCTCGGTCCGTTGTGGATGGATTACAGGCAGATGTGGTCACGCTGGCACTTGCCAATGATATTGAGGAAATTGTAAAAGCAGGTCTGATTGAACCAGGCTGGCAAAAAGAATTCCCAAGTAATTCTGCGCCATATACTTCGACCATTGTATTTTTAGTTCGTAAGGGCAACCCGAAAGGTATTAAAGACTGGAATGATCTGACAAAACCGGGTGTGGAAATTATTACCCCAAATCCGAAAACAGGTGGCGCACCCCGCTGGATTTATCTGTCGGCATGGGGTTATGCCCTGAAACAGCCTGGGGGGAATGATGCCAAGGCGCGTGAGCTGGTTAAAAAGCTCTATAAAAATGTAAAAGTACTGGACTCAGGCGCACGGGGTTCACTGACGACTTTTGCTGAACGTGGTATTGGTGATGTGCTGTTGTCCTGGGAAAATGAAGCATTGCTGGCAACATCTGGTCCTGATAAAGATAAATATCAGATTGTGTATCCATCCATTTCGATTCTGGCAGAGCCTTCGGTTGCCATCGTGGATAAAAACGTGGATAAGGATGGAAACCGGAATCTGGCGAAAGGGTACTTAAATTATCTGTACTCACCACTGGGTCAGGATCTGGCAGCAAAATATAATTTCAGACCCCGAAATGCTCAGGCTGCGGCAAAATATGCAGCAAAATTCCCTAAAATTAAACTGTTCACCATTAATGATGTGTTTGGTGGCTGGGCAAAAGCACAGCAGACGCATTTTGTGAATGGTGCTGTTTATGATCAGATTTCAGCTGAAAAATAACAGAAATGAAATAAACAGGTGGGTTTTTATCTGTTTATTTCATAAGTGATTCATAAAAACATATAAATTAAGAATAAGCATTCTGTTTTAAAAATTTCATTTTAAAACAGGGTGTTGAGGTGGAATGCTCCCGTTTTTCCTTATCAGCAAAATCCGGTATTTTCATTGAAGAAGTGCAGCATATTTCATATAGTTATCACAATTAAAGATCAACTGTTCTGAATTCTCATGAAAACTGGTTTAAAAGCATTGATAGGAGCAGCAATTGTTGCTTCTGGTTTCACTCTGACCACTGTCTCTGCACAGGCAGCAGACCGTCAGTTCCTGAATGTATCTTATGATGCAACACGTGAATTTTACGATGAATTCAATAAATCATTCGGGACTTACTGGAAAGACCGTACAGGTCGTACCGTCGATTTTAAACAGTCTCATGGTGGTTCAGGCAAGCAGGCACGTTCTGTTGTTGATGGTCTGAAAGGTGATGTGGTTACACTGGCACTTGCCAATGATATTGATGAAATTGTGAAGTCAGGTCAGATTCAGCCGGGCTGGCAGAAAGAGTTTCCATATAATTCTGCACCTTATACATCCACTATTGTATTTATGGTGCGTAAGGGCAACCCTAAAAAAATCAAAGACTGGACCGATTTAACCAAACCGGGTGTTCAGATCATTACGCCTAACCCGAAAACAGGTGGTCTGCCACGCTGGATTTATCTGTCGGCATGGGGTTATGCACTGAAACAGCCTGCGGGTAATGATGCCAAAGCCCGTGAGTTTGTCTCTAAAATGTATGGCAATGTCAAAGTAATGGATTCGGCTGCACGTGCATCCATGACGACGTTTGCTGAACGTGGTATTGGTGATGTATTGCTGACCTGGGAAAATGAAGCCATGATCAGCCAGAAAACACTGGGCAACAAGTTTGATATCGTTTATCCATCCATGTCGATCCTGACTGAGCCTTCGGTTGCGATTGTTGATAAAACAGTTGAGAAAAACGGCAACAAATGGCTAGCAACCGGTTATATCAACTATCTGTATTCACCATTAGGTCAGGAAATGGCAGCACGTCATTTCTATCGTCCACGTAATCCAGAGATTCTGGCAAAATATTCAAAACAATTCCCTGCACTGAAAACATTTACCATTGATGAAGTCTTCGGTGGCTGGGCAAAAGCACAGCAGACGCATTTTGTGAATGGTGCTGTTTTTGATCAGATTTACAGTAAGAAACGTTAACCGGTCACGGTGCTGAGCAGAAAACCTCCTTTTTCAGGAGGTTTTTTTATAAAGATCAGATTGATTTTAAAGTAAACAGGATCATCATGAGTATGCATATACGCGCTGCGACAGCTGAAGATATTGATCTGATTTTTGATATTCGGACAGCAGTCAAAGAAAATCACTTATCCAGAGAGGAACTGGCTGAATCAGGTATTACTGAAGGCACGATTCTGGCGTTGATTGAAAACACTCCATCGGTATGGGTGGCTGAGCTGAATCATCGTGGATGTGGATTTGCGATAGCTGATCAGGATGAAGGCAGTATTTTTGCCATGTTTGTTCATCCTGATTTTGAAGGGCAGGGCGTGGGTGCAGCATTGCTGAAAAAAGCCGAAATTTTTTTATTTCAGTATTTTCAGGAGATCTGGCTTGAAACAGATGCTGAAAGCCGGGCTTATGGGTTTTATTGCCGGCATGGCTGGCGTGTTGCAGAATATTTTGAAAATGGCGATGTGAAAATGATCAGGACAAAGACAGCTGTTTTATAGTTCTGATTCTGCTGTTTTTTTGTGCTGAATTTGACCGGAATGACAGGAAAAACGGTTTTCTCTATGAAAATTAATATTTCCCTACAAAAAGACGTTTGGAGCTTTATTAAAACAAGGTAATAATGTGCAGTTAAATTCCCCTGTTAGCTGTTGATTGATTTTTATGTCGCATATTTCTGTATTACTTCACGAAACTGTTGATGCACTGCTGGCAGAGCGCAATACAGGAATTTATGTCGATGGCACATTTGGCAGGGGTGGTCATACCCGACTTTTGCTTTCAAAACTGGATGAAAATTCCCGTGTTTATGCCTTTGATAAAGATCCGCAGGCACTGGAAGTGGCGTATCAGCTGGAAAAAGAAGATCCACGGTTTAAAATAATTCATGCCAGTTTTGCAGATTTAAAAGCAGAAATTAATGGACTTGGTCTGGATAAGGTGGACGGCATTATGGCTGACCTGGGGGTGTCTTCACCCCAGCTGGATCAGGCAGAGCGTGGCTTCAGCTTTATGAAAGATGGTCCTCTGGATATGCGGATGGACAATTCACAGGGACAGACAGCAGCAGAGTGGCTGGTCGATGTGGATGAAGAACATCTGGCAAATGTCATATTTCAGTACGGGGAAGAGCGCTACAGTCGACGTATTGCCAGAGCCATCAAACAGGCAGGATATATTGAAACCACAGCGCAGCTGGCGGAAATTGTCAAAGTGGCGCACCCAAAGTGGGAAAAAAATAAACATGCTGCAACCCGTACATTTCAGGCGATCCGTATTGAAATCAATAAGGAACTGGATGATGTGCATTCATTTTTACCCCAGGCAACAGATTTGTTAAAATCTGGTGGCAGACTGGCAGTGATCAGCTTCCATTCGCTTGAAGACCGAATTATTAAACAGTTTATACAGAAAGAATCCACGCTTGCGGAAGATAATGGCTGGGGTTTACCTCAGAAAGTTGAAGACACCCGCAGACTGAAAAAAATTGACCGAATCCGTGCCAGTGAAGCGGAAGTTAAGGAAAATCCACGTTCCCGCAGTGCATGGTTGCGAGTGGCGGAGCGTCTGACTGCAAAAGGCGAATAATGAAAACAGAAGCAGTTGAAAACAAAACAGAAAATTTGCGGTTAAAAAAAATAATCGTTTATTTTATTTTACTTGCTCTGGTTTTTTCCAGTGCAATGATGGTGGTTTTTCAGGTGTTTGAATATCGGCATGATTATCGACAGCTCAGTGGTTTTATGCGTGACCGCGATGATCTGAATGCGGAGTGGGGACGTTTGCTGATTGAGCAGCAGACTTTTGGTGCAACAGCGCAGATTGGTACACGGGCAGTGACTCAGCTGCGGATGTATTCGCCACCTGCTGCGCAGACGGTAGTGATTTCTTTACCTGCAACAACACAAGATAAAAAATAAGGCTGGCTGTAGATGGTAGATCCACGTAAAAAGCAAACACGTAAAAAGCAGCCCATTACTGAAAAAGCATCATTCAATGTAGATATGTGGCGCTTTTATCTGATGTGGGGAACGGTCCTGCTGTGCTTTGTTGCACTGGTCGGGCGGGCTTTCTATGTTCAGGTGGTGAACAAGGATTTTCTGCAGAATAAAGCCAATGCCAATATTTTACGCACCGAAAAAGTAAAAGCCATGCGTGGGGTGATTTATGACCGCCATGGTGTTCCTCTTGCCATCAGTACACCTGTCATGAAAGTGGTGATGGATCCGCGGGATTATTTTGACAATAAAAAGCTGTTTGAAGAAACCACAGCAGAACTGAAAAAAGACCCGAACAACCGTAAGTTGAAACGTCAGTTACCTGATAAAAACCTGAATCTGGATCAGCTGGCAGATGCTGTCGGTATGGACAGGGAGGAGCTGAAGAAAAAGCTTTATGAGCGTCCACGTTCGCGTTATCTGGTGCTGAAAAAAGAAGTACCGCCACAGCAGGCCGAACTGATTGCTAAACGTGAATTTCAGGGTGTTTATACTGAAAAAAATTATAAGCGTTATTATCCTCAACCTCAGCCAAACGCACAGATTATCGGTCTGACCAACAGCGAAGGCTCAGGAATTGAAGGGCTGGAAATGCAGCTGAACGGTCGTCTTGCAGGTGAGGACGGTGAGCAGCAGGTGATCCGTGATAAGCGCGGAAACCGTGTCCGTGATCCAGAGGTGATCAAGGAAATGGAGCCTGGGGAAAATATTACCCTGAGTATTGATTCACGTCTGCAGTATATTATGTACCGTGAACTGACAGCGGCAGGTGTTGCGAATAATGCCCGTTCAGCAACAGCCATTACTGTTGATGTAAAAACCGGTGAAATTCTGGCAATGACCAGCTGGCCTTCTTATAACCCAAATGATAAAGAAGGCTTAAAAAATAAAGATGCCATGCGTAACCGTGGTGCGGTGGATTCATTTGAA
This sequence comes from Acinetobacter sp. WCHAc010052, assembly GCF_002165295.2. NCBI lineage: Bacteria > Pseudomonadati > Pseudomonadota > Gammaproteobacteria > Moraxellales > Moraxellaceae > Acinetobacter > Acinetobacter sp. WCHAc010052. The sequence goes on from NZ_CP032143.1 coordinate 290,784, forward strand.
CCCGGTTCCACCATGAAGCCACTGACCATAGCAATGGCACTGGAAAGTGGGAAATATACCGCAAATACTGTGGTGAACACGTCTCCAGGTTCCATGCGTGTAGGGAATCATACCATCCGTGATACGCATAATTATGGTGCTCTGACACTGGGCGGCATTATTCAGAAATCCTCCAACGTCGGTGTTGCAAAAATTGCACTGTCTCTGCCTTATGCAACATTGCCGACATTTTATCAGCGTGTAGGTTTTGGTCAGCGTTCTGCGGTGAAATTCCCTGGTGAAAGTGGTGGTTTGATTCTTCCAAAAAATAAGTGGAATGTTTCAGAGGTTGCCACCATGGCTTATGGATATGGCTTAAATGCAACCGTACTTCAGATGGCGGATGCTTATGCCATGCTTGCCAATCATGGTGTGAAAGTACCTTTAAGCCTGTATAAACTGGAAGATAAGCCAAAAGGTGAACAGATTGTTGCCCCTGAAATTGCAGACCAGGTTCTGTTGATGATGGAAACGGCGACATTACCTGGTGGAACAGCCACCCGGGCAACCATTCCAGGTTATCGGGTCGGTGGTAAAACAGGTACAGCACATAAACTGCGTGCAGACCGTAAAGGTTATTCGCAGAATGAATACCGGGCATTGTTTGCAGGTGTCGCACCGGTCAGTGACCCGCGTCTTGCCATGATTGTGGTCGTGGAAAATCCGAAAGGAACCTATTATGGTGGTACCGTTTCAGCACCGGTTTTTGCACGTGTGATGCAGGAATCATTGCGTCTGATGAACGTACCGTTGGATAAGCCCCTCGACAGCCCTAAAACTCAGTAAACAGGTGATGAATGTCAATTACATTTCAGGATATTTACTCTACAGATCAGCATGCTGAGTGGATGGAAAAACCATTTCAGGGGTTTAATCTGGACAGCCGTTCTGTTCAGCCTGGGCAGATTTTTATTGCGCTGACCAGTTATTCCCAGCCTGAAAAAACATTACAGTTTGCACAGGCAGCATTGGATAAAGGTGCGCTGGCAGTGGTCAGTGAAAATAAACTGGGACTGGATCATGAATTTATCTGCTCAGATGTCCGCCATCTGATGGGGCAATGGCAAAAACAATATTTACAGGCTACAGATCCAGTCAAAGCTGCACGAATACTGGCTGTAACAGGAACCAATGGTAAAACCACGATTTCCCGTCTGGTTGCAGAACTGCTGATGTTGCAGGGTCGCAAATGTGCAGTGATGGGAACCACAGGGAACGGGATTCTACCGAACCTTGAGGCTTCTTCGCACACGACACTTGATGCATTGCATTTACAGAATTTACTGCATGATTTTGCTCAGAATGGTGCCGAATTTGTTTCACTTGAAGCAAGTTCACATGGTCTTGAACAGGGGCGTCTGAATGGTTGTGATATTGAAATTGCAGCTTACAGTAACCTTAGCCGTGATCATCTGGATTATCACGGGACACTTGAGGCGTATGCCGAAGCCAAGTCCCGACTGTTCAGCTTTTCATCCCTGAAAACGGCTGTCATCAATATAGATGATGAGCATGCAATGGTCATGCTGGATGCAGCCAGCAGTAATCAGGCACATCCTGAAATACTGACCTATTCCACTTCAAAAAGTGCCGATTATCAGGTTTTTGGTATTCAGTACAGCCTGGAGGGTGCCACTTTTCATCTGAAAACAGCCAAAGGTGAATTTACGGTAAACAGCCCGCTGCTGGGACATTTCAATATTGAAAATCTGGTTGCCAGTCTGATTGTGGCAGAGCAGGCAGGGTTTGATCTGGCGCAGCTGATTGCAGTGGTACCTAAGCTGAAAGGAGCACCTGGTCGTATGCAGGTGATCCGTGATGCAAGCCGTTTATTTGTTGTGGACTATGCACATACTCCGGATGCATTGACCCAGGTGCTTAAAACCCTGAAACGCCATGTTGAAAATCAGCTGTGGGCTGTATTTGGCTGTGGTGGTGACCGTGACCGTGGTAAGCGTCCACTGATGACCAAAGCGGCACTTGAGCAGGCAAATCCGGTCATGATTACTTCAGATAATCCACGGACAGAAGATCCTGCACAGATTTTTGCTGACATGAAACGTGATATAGATTTCAGTCAGCACGATGTACATGAAATCCATGACCGCCGTGAAGCAATTAAATATGCCGTTAAACATGCGCAATCGGGTGATATTGTGGTGATTGCCGGTAAAGGTCATGAAAATTATCAGGAAATTGATGGTGTACGCCATTGGTTTGATGATGTGGTTGAAGTGCAGTCAGCGATAGATGCACAACACCATAAACCCGATTCAGCGTATCCAGCGCAACAGGAAAAATAGATGCACACTTCCACCACCAGTACTGTGCCTCTGGAACCGTGGACAGCAGATGAACTTGCTGAAGCGACTCAGGGTTACTGGTACTCAGATCAGGCACCGCAGGGTGAAATTAAACGTATTCTGAGTGACTCACGTCATGCAGAGCAGGGCGATGCCTTTCTTGCATTAAAAGGTGAACGCTTTGATGCACATGATTTTATTGCACAGGTTGCAGAAAAAGGCTGTCAGATTGCGATTGTCAGCCATCCTGTAGATGTGGATATCTGTCAGCTTGTCGTGAGTGACACCCGTCTTGCACTGGGGCATCTTGGGGCATACCGACGTGCACGTCATGCACAGCTGAAAGTGATTGCACTGACCGGCAGCAGTGGGAAAACCACGACCAAGGAAATGCTGGGCAGTATCCTGTCCCGTCTTGCTCCGACCCTGATCACCCGGGGAAATCTGAACAATGACCTCGGTGTCCCGATGATGCTGCTGGAGCTGCGTGCTGAACATCAGTATGCAGTGATGGAACTGGGTGCAAGCCATCAGGGTGAGATTGACTATACTTCAAATCTGGTTCAGCCTCATGTTGCCGGTATTCTGAATATTGGTACAGCGCATATGGGCGAGTTCGGTGGGCGTGATGGTATCTGCCGTGCTAAATCCGAAATTTACAGTCACATCAGTCCATCAGGAACATCGATTATTCCTGCGAAGGATGATTTTACGGATCAGATCCGTACTGCTGTACAGACTGAAAAAAGTCTGAGTTTTGGTGAGGGCGGTGATGTTTTTGCTACAGATATTGTACTGCATGCGCAGTCATCTTCATTCATGATCAACACAGCCCAGGGTTCCCGGTCAGTGAATCTACCGTTTGCAGGTCTGCACAATGTACACAATGCAGAAGCTGCGACAGCATTTGCGCTGGCAATCGGTATTGGTCTGGATGACATTGTGACTGGACTGGAAACAGCTCAGGGTGCCAAAGGTCGCCTGAATTTTATCCACAAAGCGAATTATCTGTTCATTGATGACACGTATAATGCCAATCCGACCTCTATGCGTGCAGCTGCAGAAGTTTTAGCGCAGCAGGATGGTATTAAAGTACTGGTGATGGGCGATATTGGTGAACTGGGTGACAGTGCTGCACAACAGCATTATTTACTGGGTCGTGATCTTGTGTCAGTTCAGGGGATTAATTTTGTGGTTGCTGTCGGTGAATTTGCACCTGCAGCACAGGAAGGTGCCCGCAGTACTCAGTACGGGAAAAAAATGCAGGCATTTCTGAATCAGGCACAGGCTTTGCCGTTATTAACAAGTCTGGTGGAAACCCACCAGCCGCAGTCTATGAGTTTCCTGTTTAAAGGTTCTCGTTATACCCATATGGAAACATTGATGACCGAATTGATGGAGAAACTCTAAATGTTGTATTGGTTATTTCAGCATCTGGCTGGCTATGAAAATGCCTTTCAGGTGGTTCGGTATCTATCATTGCGCGCCTTGCTGAGTGTCTTGACAGCCCTGGCAATTGGCTGGGCTTTAGGTCCTGTGATGATCCGTAAATTACAGGCTCTGAAATACGGTCAGGCAGTCAGTTCTTTTGCACCTGAAAACCATGCCAAAAAAATGGGTACGCCAACTATGGGCGGTATTCTGATCCTGTTATCCATCGGGATCAGTACGCTGCTGTGGGCAGATCTGAGCAACCCTTACGTCTGGATTGTGCTGGGTGTGATGGTTATTTTTGGTGCTGTGGGATGGGCAGATGACTGGATTAAAGTCCGTTATAAAGATAATGCGGGTCTGCCAGCCAGGAAGAAATTTTTCTGGACTTCAGTGGGTTCACTGGGTGCGGGTATTGCGCTGTATGTCATTGCTACACAGCAGGACAATCCGGTACATACTGCCAATATGCTGGATCTGCTGATTCCGTTTTTCAAAAACCTCAGTATTCCATTGTCTTCCATTCCACTGGGTATCGGTTTCATTATTTTCACTTATCTGGTGATTAATGGGGGCTCCAATGCAGTCAACCTGACGGATGGTCTGGATGGTCTGGCAATCATGCCGATCGTACTGGTTGCCGCAGGTCTGGGGGTATTTGCCTACCTTGCGGGTGATATCCGTTTTGCCAGTTATCTGCATATTCCTTATGTGAAATACACCTCTGAACTGGTGATTATCTGTGCGGCCATGATTGGTGCCGGTCTGGCATTCTTATGGTACAACGCACATCCGGCTCAGGTATTCATGGGGGATGTCGGTGCGCTGTCACTGGGTGCGATGCTGGGTACAATTGCTGTTATGGTTCGTCAGGAAATTGTTTTTGCCATCATGGGCGGTGTGTTCGTGGTTGAGGCGATTTCGGTATTCCTGCAGATCGGTTCATTGCGTATGCGTAATAAGCGTGTGTTCCTGATGGCGCCATTGCATCATCATTATGAGAAAAAAGGCTGGCGTGAAACTCAGGTTGTGATCCGTTTCTGGATTATTACAATTATGCTGGTAGTTTTGGGTCTGATGACTTTAAAATTACGCTAAGAAAGCATGATACGAAAAGTCGGCAGCTGCCGGCTTTTTTTATGGCTGATGAGATAACCGCAATGGTCTGGAGAAAGTGATGAATTTGTTGATGTGTCCTGTGTGTCGTGAAGCACTGAGCTTGACGGAAAAAACGTGGCGCTGCTCCAGTAATCACAGCTATGACGTGGCAAAACAGGGTTATGTTAATCTGCATGTGGTACAGCATAAGCACAGTAAAAATCCAGGAGATACTCCAGAGTCCGTTCAGGCACGCCGCACATTCCTTTCAGGTGGTTTTTATGCACCCTTACAACAGGTGGTAGTTGAGAAAATCAAAAATCTGCGTATTGAAAATCTGCTTGATATAGGCTGTGGTGAAGGCTATTACACCAGTGCCATGCAGGCAGAAGTGCTGCAGTGTGTAGGGGTGGATATTGCGAAAAATGCAGTGCAGGTTGCAGCAAGGATGAATAAGGACATCACCTGGGTGGTGGGGACGGGTGCAACCTTACCGGTAATGGATCACAGTATTGATTTATGCACCAGTTTATTCAGCCCGATTCCCAAAGAGGAAATCTGCCGTGTATTAAAGCCCGAAGCTTATCTGATGGTGGTCACACCCGCTCCAAAGCATCTGTATGCCATGCGTGAAGCATTGTTTGATGAGGTGAATGCACATGACCCTCACAAATTTGCAGAACAGCTACAGGATGCGTTTGAGTTGATTGATCAGTCTGTGATTGAGTCGGAATTTACACTGGATCAGGCGCAGCTGAAAAATCTGATAGCCATGACACCTTATGCATACAAAGCAAAACTGGAAAAACGCCAGGCACTGGAGCAGCAACAGAGCACCAGCCTGAAAGCCAGTTTTCAGATGTATGTTTTTAAGAAAAAATAAAACAGATTGAAATCTGAAATGCATAAAAAAACCCTCTGATTAAGAGGGTTTTTTTTATGCTCAGTAGAACTGAGAGCTGAGTTTATTCAACTTCATTAATCAGGTTTTCCAGCGCATCTGGACGATGTTCCTGAGGTTTTCTGGCTGGTGCAGGCTGCATTGCCGGTGGTGCTTTTTCATCTGGAATCAGCGTTTCTTCACCTGGTAAGTCATCGAAATCACGCTCCGGTACACGGGTCGGTGCAACAGGAGCCGGTCGGTATAATGGTCTTGCCAGAGGCGGTGAAGAGCGGTCTTCTTCTCTTTGCGCAATTTCAGTCGGATTAGTTGCTGTTGTGCGGTTAACCGGTGCTTTTGCATTTTTGTCCAGGTGAACCCATGCCGCCGGTGTTCCTTTTAGCGCATTGCCCATAAAGTTGGTCCAGATCGGTAGAGCAGCGACACCACCGTATTCACGACGACCAAGCGTAGTCGGTTTGTCAAAACCTACCCATGCAATTGTCACCAGTTTGCCATTGAAGCCTGCAAACCAGGCATCTTTTGCATCATTGGTGGTTCCTGTTTTACCGCCAATATCACCACGACCAATTTTTAAAGCCGCACGTCCAGTACCATGCTGAATCACATCCCGTAAAATGTTCGCCATGTCATATGCAGAGCTGGATTTTAAAATACGCTGTGCCTGACGGTACTGACCACGTTCTTCGGAAGCATTTTCGGCTTCAATTTTATCTTTGTTCAGATTGGTGACTTCAATAACTTCATCATCAGGCGTGATTGCATCATCGGCACCGGACGCTGCATTTTCGTCACTGGCAATATCATCCTCAGGAGCATCAGGCTCATTAATACAGGGAATGCATGCATATTCAGGATTGACCTGATAAATGACTTTGCCATAAGCATCTTCAATCCGGTCAATAAAGTGTGGCTGAATACGGTAACCGCCATTTGCAAATGTTGCATAACCGGTTGCCATCTGAACAGGCAATACCTGTGGCGTTCCGAGTGCGATGGTGTAGTTGCGTGGAATCTGATCTTCCTGAAGCCCGAAATCCATAAACAGCTGGCGGGTACGTTCAATACCGACACTTTGCAGCAGACGGACAGAAACCGTATTTCGGGACAGATAAAGCGCCCGACGTAATGGAATCATCCCGAGATAACGACCATCGGAGTTTCTTGGTGACCATTTCCCAATGGTAATGGGATTGTCATTGACCATGGTATAAGGCGTCATGCCGCGTTCAAGTGCGAGGGCATAGACAAAGGGTTTAATGGTGGAGCCGGGTTGCCGCCAACCCTGTAATGCGCGGTTGAAGCGGGACTGATAAAAGTTGTATCCACCAACAATAGCCTCAATGGCACCGTTGTTTGGGTTTAATGCAATCAGCTGACCCTGCACTTTAGGTGCCTGAACCAAAGCCCAGGAGGTTTTGTTTTCATTTGGCCGAAGACGGATAATATCTTTAACTTTTACGATCTGTGATGCACGGCTGGGCGCACCACCGACACTGTTGGCATTGCGGTAAGGTCTCGCCCATGACATACCAGACCAGGGAACAGTCACAGTACTGCCATCCTGCATCAGTGCTTCAAACGAACTGGTGTTGACTTTGGTGACTTGTGCCGGATAGGTGTTTGCAAAAGCAACAAACTCTTTCAGTGGTTTATCATGAGCTTCTGCACCGCGCCAGCCATGACGACGATCATAGTCTTCAAGACCTTTCCGTACAGCTTCCTCTGCATAAGCCTGACGCTGGCTGTTAATGGTTGAATAAACCTTGTAGCCTGAATCGACTGCCTGCTCACCAAATTTTTCCACGAGTTCAGCACGGATCATTTCCCCAACATAGGGAAATTTATTGCTGATTCCCCGCTCTGGCATATCCAGGCTGATCGGTTCAGCAATCGACTTCTGGTACTGTCCCTGATTCAGGTAGCCCAGTTGCAGCATACGTCCCAGAATCCAGTTGCGGCGTTCAAGAGCCCGCTCAGGATTGGCGACAGGGTTGTATTTTGAAGGTGCTTTGGGTAAGCCTGCAATCATTGCCATCTGGGCAACTGTCAGCTCATCCAGGCTTTTGTTGTAGTAAATTTTGGCAGCCGCAGCAATTCCGTATGCATTCTTCCCCAGAAAGATTTTATTGACATACAGCGTCAGAATTTCTTCTTTACTCAGATTCTGTTCAATTTTACGTGCCAGGAAAATCTCAGTCAGTTTGCGCTTCAGGGTTCTTTCAGGGGAGAGATAATAGTTTTTTGCCACCTGCATGGTGATGGTCGAGCCACCGGTCTGTACACCAGAACCTGTAACACTTTCCGAAACTGCACGTCCCAGACCTTTAAAACTGATTCCGCTGTGTTCAAAAAATGATGAATCTTCAGCTGCAAGAAAGGCATGAATAAAAGAACTGGGAATCTGTTTGTATTCAACAGGTACTGAAAGCTTGCCACCATACTCGGCAATCAGCTCATTATCAGCGCTGTAAACCTGTAAGGGCTTCAGTAATGGCGCCTTTTTCAGAGTGTTCATTTCTGGCAGGGATGGCGCAATATAGAGATACATGCCATAGAAACCCATAGGAACTGCGACCAGAATTATAATTATGATCAAAAAAAATGGATGAACACGACCTGAACAAGATAGCTTTTTCATAACAAGTAAGTTTTAATAGGAGCTAATGGCAAACTAATTGGTGGTCAGTATAGCCTTTACACATACGGATTGTTAGATGAGTAATTGTATCCGTATAAAATTATAGATCACAGCCGATTAGTGGGTTAATTTTTTTGGGGATAAAAAAATAATAGGAATAGTATTGTGCTCAGGTTATATCGTAAGCCAAATAAGGGGTTAATGGGAGTAGATATCAGTTCTACTTCTGTTAAGTTACTGGAACTATCTGTAAAGAATGGTAGGTATTGGGTAGAGAGCTATGCACTTGTCCCATTACCGGAAGGCAGTGTTGTTGAAAAAAATATCCTTAACCCAGAAGCGGTTGGGGATGCGCTTGAACGTGCATTGAATCTGGCAAACTCGCAGTCCACATCTGCTGCAATGGCTATTCCAACCTCAATGGTGATTACCAAAACGATTGAGATGGATGCTGATATGACAGAAGATGAACGTGAAGTTCAGATTCGGATGGACGCAGAACAATACATTCCTTTCCCACTTGATGAAGTCAGTCTGGATTTTGAAGTTTTACCTGATCGTCTGGCAAATCCTTCACGTGTCAATGTTTTACTGGTCGCAACACCGATTGAAAATATTGAAGCACGTTCAGAAGCGCTGGAACTGGGTGGATTAACTCCAAAAATTGCAGATGTTGAAAGTTTTGCAATGGAGAATGCTTTTCAGGTGTTCTCTGAAACCTTGCCTATGGGGGCAAATACAGTCGGTATCCTGGATATCGGTCATACCATGACCACTTTGTCTGTATTGCAGAATAACAAAATCATATATACCCGTGAGCAGGTGTTTGGGGGCAAACAGCTGACTCAGGAAATTCAGAACCGTTACGGTCTGTCTTTTGAGGAAGCGGGGCGTGCTAAAAAGAGCCGGACTTTACCGGATGACTACGATGCTGAAGTGCTGGAGCCTTATCTTGAGGCTGTGGTTCAGCAGGCGGCACGTTCATTACAGTTTTTCTTTTCATCTTCTCAGTTTAATGAAATTGACCATATTCTGCTTGCAGGGGGTAATGCCAATATTCCGGGCCTTGCCAAACTGCTTCAGCAGAAACTGGGCTACCGTGTCACGATTGCCAATCCATTCCTTCAGATGGGCTTCTCACCGCAGATTGATATTAAAAAAATTGAGAATGATGCTTCCTCACTCATGGTGGCATGTGGTCTGGCATTGAGGAGTTTTGATTAATGGCAAGAATTAACCTGCTCCCTTGGCGTGATGCGTTAAGGGAAAAACGAAAAAAAGAATTTATAGCAATCTGTATTGGGGCTGCTTTAATTGGGGTGCTTGCTGTTGTACTGGCATGGTTCTTCTATGATCAGAAACTTCAGGATCAGGAACAGGCGAATCAGCTGGTGATCAGTACCAATCAGAATCTTGATGTTCAGCTCAAATCACTTGAGGGACTCCAGGATCAGCGTAATGCGATTGTGGAACGGATGAAGCTGATTCAGGGGCTGCAAGGGCAGAGACCGGTTACAGTGCGTCTTGTGGATGAGCTTGTACGTGTTACACCTGCATCTATGTACATTACAAAGTTTGATCGGCTGGGAGATAAATTCACAATTGAAGGTAAGGCGGAAAGCCCAAATACAGTGGCTGAATTCCTGAGAAATCTGGAAGCATCTCCGTGGTACCGCAACGCATTTATGAATTCATTCCTGGCAAAAGATGAAGATAAGAATAAAACCCAGACTTCAGTTGTGCCTCGTGTTGAAGAAAGCTATGGAACTTTTGTGGTTACAGCGGATCTCGACGAAATTGCAGCACCGGTAACATCAGAAAAAACTGCTGATACAGCAGCGGTATCTGCGGCTACAACAACGACTGGTTCAACAGCGGGGGCAGCACAATGAGTCGCGATGAATTTGATGAGTTAAATCAGGATGCTGCTGTTGCTCCGAAAAAGAAAATGACGCTGGATAAGTTTGTTCAGCAGTTCAATACGCTTGATCCGAATAATTATGGCAGCTGGCCTTTATCTGTAAAAATCACCTGCTGGATTTTTATCGCACTGATTATTTGTGCAATAGGCTATTTTGTGGTGATCAAACCGAAACTTGATGCAATCTCCAGTGCCAATGCACAGGAACAGAATCTGCTGAATGAGTTCCGTGAAAAAGACTCCAAACTGCGTAATTTACAGCAGTATCAGTTGCAGTTGCAGCAGATGGAAGCAAGTTTTAACCAACAGCTTGAACAGCTGCCAAAGGAAACTGAAATTCCTGGACTGGTTGAAGATATTAACGTGACGGGTGTGAATTCAGGACTGAAGTTTAAAAATATCCGTCTTGAAGGTGAAGTGAAGCAGGAATTCTTTATTGAACAGCCGATATCCATTGAAGCAACGGGTGATTATCATGCCTTTGGTTCATTTGTCAGTGGTATTGCTGCACTTCCACGTATTGTGACTTTACATGATTTTACAATTACAGCATCTGAGAACAAAGAGAAGAAATCTGATGTTCCTCAGGTCAGTTATACGGCAAAAGCAAAAACTTACCGTTATATCGGTAATACAGATAATCAGGCGGCTGGTACTGCTCCAGCGGATGCAGCGGCTGCTGGAGGAGCGAAATAATGAAAACAAAAATTTCTCTCGCTTTAGTTGCAGGTCTGTTGCTGGCAGGATGTGATTCGCGTATTGATGCAGTGAATCAGCAGATGGCGGATATCCGTAATCAGCCACCGATTCCAATCGAAGCTGCACCTGTGTTTGAACCTGCGCCAACATTTAACTATTCGGCACATCAGCTGAAAAGTCCATTTATGCCAAGTTCACTGGCTGCTGAGCTGAAAATCATGGCGGGGAAACGGGTTTATCCAAACCTGAACAGACAGCCTCAGCCACTTGAAAGCTATGCACTTGAAGCACTGAATATGAAAGGCAGTATGCGCAGTCAGACGGGTGACGTGCTTGCTCTGATTCAGACGCCTGATGGTGAGGTTGAGCGTGTGCAGCGTGGCAGTTATATGGGGATGAATCATGGTCGTGTGGTGAATATCACGCCTACGCAGATTGACCTTTTGGAAATTATTCCGGATGGGCGTGAGGGCTATGTGGAACGGCCGAGAAGCCTGGTGTTAATAGGACCAGCGCCTTAATTTAAAGGAATAAAAATGAATAACAGTTTTAAAGATTTTATTTTTGGGGATGGCAATACAATGAACAATTTGTTCCGTCAGTTTTCAATGGGTGCAGTGGCAATGGCTGTTATGCAGGCTGCCAGCGCTCAGGTCAGTATTACGAATATCGTACCTATGCAGATACCGGGGCAGGGAACAGAAGTTCGCGTGATGTTCAATGGATTGCCTCCGCAGCCTCAGGCTTATCAGCTTGAGAATCCATCCAGATTAATCCTGGATTTTGATAAAGCTCAGCAGAATCTGAAACAGAACTCAGTTGCTGTAGCAACCAGTGAAGCAAGCTCTGTCGATGTGACTTCAGATGCACAGCGTTCCAGGCTGACGGTTAACCTTGCAGATGCTGGTGCTTTCACCACACGTGTTGAAGGTAATACGTTCATCCTGAAAATTAACTCTGCGGGTGTGGCAGGAACAGCTCAGCCTGTTGCTCAGAAATCTGCACAGGGGATTTCCAATATTGGATTTAACAGAGGCTCTGATGGTGAAGGCCTGGTGGTGATTGATCTGCAGGGAAGCAATACACCTGTCGATGTTCAGCAGCAGGGCAGTAAGATCGTGGTCAGAACACTGGGAAATAAAGTCCCATCACATCTGACGCGCCGTCTGAATGTTAATGATTTTGCGACTCCTGTTTCAACCATTGACGCGCAGAATGATGGCAGTAATGGTGTGATTACGATTCAGTCATCTGGCAGCTACGAATACATGGCTTACCAGGCTGAAAATAAACTGACAATCAGTCTAAAGCGACCAGTGGATAAAAACCCACTGAAACCACGTGCTGCTAATACTTATACAGGTAAGAAGATTTCCCTGGACTTCCAGGATATCGAAGTTCGTCGTGTACTCCAGTTACTGGCAGATTTTACCGGTATTAATATGGTTGCAGCAGATACGGTTCAGGGAAATATTACTTTGCGTCTGAAGGATGTTCCCTGGGATCAGGCACTTGATATTATTCTGAAAACCAAAAATCTTGATAAACGCCGTAATGGTAATGTGATCTGGATTGCTCCGGTTTCAGAGCTGATCAAGGCTGAAGAAGAAGAAGCCAAAGCAATGGCGCAGAGTGTGAAACTGGCGCCACTGCAGACTGAATATATTCAGCTGAACTATGCGAAAGCAACAGATATCGAAAAACTGATTACACAGGGTAAAAACTCTTCAAACAATAGAGGTTCAGGGTCAGGAACGGATGCTGACAGTGTAGGTAGTTTACTGAGTCCACGTGGAACGATTTCGGTTGATCCAAGAACCAACACGATTATTGTCAATGACACCGCTCAGAAGATTGATCAAATCCGAAAAATGATCGATCTGCTTGATGTTTCTGTAAAACAGGTGATGGTTGAAGCACGTATCGTCCGTGCAACAACTGACTTTACCAAAGAAATGGGTGTGAAGTGGGGCATTCTGTCTCAAGGGATTACGAATAATAATAACCTGTTGGTTGGTGGTAGTGATACGACCCTATGGAACCTTCGTGAACCTGAAGAAGATGATGTAACCGGTGGTTATAAGTACACAATTGAACGTCCACAGAACCTGAACGTTGACCTGGGGGTGACGACTTCTGGAGCAAGTAAAATTGCTTTTGGTCTGATCAGTCTGTCTGATTTCATGCTAGATCTTGAATTGTCTGCATTACAGGCAGATGGCTATGGTGAAGTAATTTCAACACCGAAAGTTTTAACTGCGGATAAGCAGGCTGCCAAAGTGATGTCCGGTACGCAGATTCCTTATCAGTCAGCTGAAGGTGGTGGTGTAAATGCTGTGTCCAAGACAGAGTTTGTTGATGCAACACTGAGTCTGGATGTGACGCCGAGTATCACACCTGATGGTAAGATTCAGATGATGCTGGATATCACAAATGACTCAGTGGGCACTGCAACTCCAACGGGTCAGTTCACCATCAATAAAAACCAGATCAACACGAATGTGCTGGTGGATAATGGTGAGACGGTTGTACTGGGTGGGATATTTGAACAGGTCTCAACCAATACTCAGATCAAGGTACCTTTCCTGGGCGATCTGCCATATATTGGTCGACTGTTCCGTAAAGACTCCAAGTCTGACAAAAAGAGCGAGTTGCTGATTTTTGTTACACCACGAATAGTTAATGACAGTGTTTCGAGAAATCATTAATATATTTTAAATTTAGCAGAATAATAGGTGACTCCTTGCCAGGCAATGAGTTTGAAACCCTGCCAAATATATATTTGGTAGGGCCAATGGGTGCGGGGAAGACGACAGTAGGGCGACATCTTGCAGAGTTGCTTGGTCGGGAGTTTCTGGACAGTGATCATGAAATTGAGCGCAGGACAGGAGCATCCATTCCCTGGATTTTTGAAAAAGAAGGTGAACCGGGTTTCCGCAGTCGTGAAACCTCAGTCATTGATGAACTGACAACACGTAAACAGCTGGTACTTGCGACTGGCGGTGGTGTTGTCACTCAGTCTCCCAATCGGGAGTTTCTTAAACAGCGCGGTATTGTTGTTTATCTGTATACTCCTGTCGAAATTCAGCTTCAGCGTACTTATCGCGATAAAAACCGTCCCTTACTTCAGGTGGAAAATCCAGAGAAAAAACTCAGAGAGTTGCTCAGGATCAGAGATCCGTTGTATCGTGAAGTTGCACATCATATTATTGAAACCAACCAGGGGGCAGCCCGGGATCTTGCACAAAAGATTCTTCAGGTCGTTGTTTCAAAAAATACATAATCATAGGCAGACGGGCTTAATTTCCATGCAAACTTTATATGTTGAACTCGGCGATCGCCGTTATCCTATTTTTATTGGCAGTAAACTGAACGCTCAGGAGCTGCTTGAACCCTATATTCATGGTCATCAGGTCATGGTGGTGACCAATACAACTGTTGCTCCGCTGTATCTGGATCATTATGTTGCCGCGCTTGAAGCATCAGGAAAAACAGTTCATACCTGTATTCTGTCTGATGGTGAGAAATATAAGGATATTCAGCATCTGAATCTTATTTTTGATGCTTTACTTGAGGCAGGGTTTAACCGGGATTGTACGGTTCTGGCTTTGGGTGGTGGTGTGATTGGAGATATGGCGGGTTTTGCATCTGCAAGTTTTCAGCGCGGAGTCTATTTTGTGCAGGTTCCAACTACACTCCTGTCGCAGGTGGATTCAAGTGTGGGTGGGAAAACGGGTATTAATCATCCTTTAGGCAAAAACATGATTGGTGCTTTTCAGCAGCCACAGGTTGTACTTGCCGATATGTCTCAGTTAAGTACCTTGCCTCCAAGAGAGTTGTCTGCGGGTCTGGCTGAAGTAATTAAATATGCATTGCTGGGTGATGTAGAGTTTCTTGACTGGCTTGAACAGCATATGGGCGCGCTTGTTGCAGGCGATGAAACAGTGCTTGCAACTGCAGTTTATAAGTCCTGTGCGCATAAAGCACGGATTGTGGCAAGTGATGAAAAAGAACAGGGTGACCGTGCTCTGCTGAATCTGGGTCATACTTTTGGACATGCAATTGAATCATACCTTGGGTATGGTGAGTGGTTGCATGGTGAGGCTGTCGCGACGGGAATGGTTATGGCTGCTGATTTATCTTTCCGTATGGGGTGGATTTCAGAATCTGATCTGGAGCGTACAAAAAAAATCATTTTACGTGCCAATTTGCCGATCGTTTGTCCTAAAATTCCACTGGAAGAGTTTCTGGCTTATATGGCACATGATAAAAAAGTGCTGAATGGGCAGTTGAGACTTGTATTAATGAAAAAGCTGGGACAGGCTGTAATTACCCGTGACTTTGATGTTGAGTTGATGAAACAGGTAATTGTGGCGAATCAGCACTGATAGGTAACACATGACAGCAATCCGTACACAATGGCAAAAAATACAGGGCTACATCTGGTTGCTGCTGGGCGTTCTGTGTCTGTTTTTTGCGCTTATTTTCTGGGCTGTGACGGATAAGCAGGAACTGGCTGAAGTAGGTAACGTACCTGAGTCTGAGCTGGAGTTACAGATTCAGCCTGAAAAAGTTGCAGCAACGACCCATCTTGGTGCATTAATGGATGAGGTGAGACCACTGGAGCTAACCAACCGGGTTGTTGCCTCAGGTGATCATAATTTTGAATTTCGTGGTACCCGTTTTATAGATGAAAATAAAAAAGCTTCAACGGTTGAGCTGTTCAGAGTGACTGAAGAAGATATCATCAAAAGCTTTTTAAAAAAATTACCTCAGCGTAAAGACTACTATTACATACGTTTGAGTGGTGAAAACCAGGCAGAGCAATATGTGCTGCTGTATGGTCTGTTTAAAAACAGTGATGAGGCAAAAACGGCATTTGCTCGGCAGAATCTGGTTTTACCGCCATCCATTAAGCCTGTTGTGAGAACAATAGGACAGTATGCTGGACTTGTAAATGATCTGGGTGCTGATGAGATGGGATTGAACAGTAAGCTTTATGAAGTTCGTTTACGTCCTGCAGCACTGCCATTAATTGATGAAAGTTTACTTGCATTACCTAAGCCAC
This sequence comes from Acinetobacter sp. WCHAc010052, assembly GCF_002165295.2. Taxonomy (NCBI): domain Bacteria; kingdom Pseudomonadati; phylum Pseudomonadota; class Gammaproteobacteria; order Moraxellales; family Moraxellaceae; genus Acinetobacter; species Acinetobacter sp. WCHAc010052. The sequence continues at coordinate 306,885 of NZ_CP032143.1, forward strand.
AGCCTGCAGCACCTGCAACGCCAGGTGCATTGAGCACAACAACGACAACGGTTACCAGGCGTGATGCAGATGGTAATGTGGTGGATGTGCAGAAAAGTCACAGTAATACTGAAAGTAAGCCTGTCACACCTCAGTCTCCAGTTTCTGCACCAGAATAGGTTCAGCGGATTCAATCGGACTAAAATAGAGCAAAACAATATTTAAACAGATTTTTTTGCCCAAATGTGGTGCAATTATTTTAATGAAAAAGCCTGCTTTTTGTTGTACTGAAGTCGAATTACACAGTAATCAGAAGATTTAACAAACATAAATATAATTTGGCATATTTATTGCTTTATTGGTGCATGAGTTGAGTCAATATCCCTGTTTTGGCGCGAAATGATTCAATGAGTGTGTGGGATTTTTCAGGTCAGCTGCTTTAAAAGAGTGCGGATTTACTGCAGACATTTTGCAGATATTTCATGCATCGGGAATAAAATCGGATTATCTTAATCATAAGAGAGTGATTTGTCCTGTACTGAACAGAGCTTCGCTGAATTGAACGACACAAGTAATAAAATTGTTAATTTGCCCAATGGGCCTATGTAAAAAGAAGGGTACGCTATGCACATGCCATCGCCTAATACTGTAGCTCCCGCTCAAGGTTTATACCAACCGGATGAGTTTAAAGATAACTGTGGTTTCGGTTTGATCGCCCATATGCAGGGTGATGCAAGCCATGACCTGGTCAAGACCGCAATTCATAGCTTAAGTTGCATGACGCACCGTGGTGGTATTGCTGCTGATGGTAAGACGGGCGATGGCTGTGGTCTGTTACTGGCTATGCCGAAAAACTTCTTTCGTGAAGAAGCTAAAAAAATCAGTGACATTACACTGAGTGAAATTTTTGCAGTCGGGACCATTTTCCTGAACCTGGATCCAGCACTTGCTGCACATGCTAAACAGATTTTAAGTAAAGAAATTGAGGAAGAAGGTTGCCGTGTTATTGGCTGGCGTGTGGTTCCAACCAATAATGATGCACTGGGTTCAATTGCAATGCAGTCTTTGCCTGCATTTGAACAGATCTTTGTCAACTGCCCAATGGGTGTGACAGAGGTTGAGTTCAACCGTAAATTATTTATGGCACGTCGTCGTGCAGAGCAGCAACTGACTGCTGACCCTTATTTTTATGTTACAACGCTATGTTCGACTGTCATCACCTATAAAGGTCTGATGATGCCTGAATACATCACCGATTTTTATACAGATCTTGCCGATGAGCGTCTGGCATCTCATATTGTGGTGTTCCATCAGCGTTTCTCAACCAATACATTGCCACGCTGGCCACTGGCGCAGCCATTCCGTTACCTGGCACATAATGGTGAAATCAACACCATTACAGCAAACCGTAACTGGGCTGTGGCACGTACGCCTAAATTTGAAAACCCATTACTGCCTGGTCTGACTGAGCTGAATCCTATTGTAAACCGTACAGGTTCGGATTCTTCAAGCATGGACAACATGCTTGAAATCCTGGTAGGCGGTGGTATGGATCTGTTCCGTGCACTGCGTATGCTTGTACCACCTGCATGGCAGAACGTTGAAACTCTGGATGCTGATTTACGTGCATTCTATGAGTTCAACTCCAAACATATGGAAGCATGGGATGGTCCTGCTGGACTCGTGATTCAGGATGGTCGTCATGCGATCTGTATGCTGGATCGTAACGGTTTACGTCCTGCACGCTGGGTAATTACCAAAAATGGTTACATCACACTCGCATCAGAAATTGGTGTATGGGGTTATGAGCCTGAAGATGTGATTTCAAAAGGACGTGTTGGTCCGGGTCAGATTCTGGTGGTGGATACCTTTACAGGCAAAATGCTCGATACGAAAGATGTCAGTAATCACCTGAAAAAAATGCGTCCTTACCGCGAATGGTTACGTGAAAACTCCGTTCGTGTACAGGGCAGCCCAGAACTCGAAGAATATTTATGTGATCAGGGCTTAAAAGGTGATGACCTGAAAGCGGCACAGAAAATGTTCATGGTGACGTTTGAAGAGCGTGATCAGTTGCTTCGTCCAATTGCCGAAAGTGGTCAGGAAGCGGTTGGTTCAATGGGTGATGATACGCCAATGGCCGTTCTGTCACGTCAGGTTCGCCATGTGACGGATTATTTCCGTCAACAGTTTGCTCAGGTGACGAATCCACCAATTGATCCATTACGTGAATCCATCGTGATGTCACTGGAAACCTGCCTGGGTCGTGAGCAGAATGTCTTTGAACAGGGACCTGAACATGCAGACCGTCTGATTGTGTCCAGTCCTGTACTGTCAAATTCGAAAATGCATCAGATCCGCACCAGTGGTCGTAAAGGCTATGAAATTGCAGATATTGATCTGAACTATCCTGAAACAGAAGGTCTTGAAGCAGCAATTACCCGTATCTGTGAAGATGCAGCTCAGGCGATCCGTGACGGTAAAACATTGCTTGTAATTTCTGACCGTAAAATCCGTCAGGGTTATTTACCTGCCAACGCAGCGATGGTCACAGGTGCAATTCACCATTATCTGATCAGTGTTGGGCTGCGCACAGATGCAAACATCATTGTCGAAACGGCACTTGCACGTGATCCGCATCAGTTTGCGGTGATCTTAGGCTTTGGTGCGACAGCGATTTATCCATACCTTGCTTATGATGTGATCAATGATCTGATTGCTAAAGGTGAGCTGTTAGGCGACCCAATTCATGCACAGGCCAATTTCCGTAAAGGGATTGATAAAGGCTTGCTGAAAGTTCTTTCGAAAATGGGTATTTCCACGGTTGCTTCATACCGTGGCGGTCAGCTATTTGAAGCTGTGGGTTTGTCCGATGAAGTGGTTGCAAAATGCTTTACAGGTGTGCCAAGCCGTATTAAAGGTGCGACTTTTGAAGACCTTGAAAATGATCAGAAAAAACTGGCAGAAACGGCGTGGAAATCCCGTAAGCCAATTGATCAGGGTGGCTTGCTGAAGTTTGTATTCGATAAGGAATACCATGCATTTAACCCGGATGTGATCAATGCGCTGCACAAATCGGTACGTTCAGGCAATTATGCAGACTTTAAAGAATATGCAGAGCTTGTAAATACCCGTCCGATTGCAACGATCCGTGATTTATTGAAACTGAAAACTGAAAATCCAATTCCTTTGGAAGCAGTAGAATCAGTTGAAGAAATTCTGCCGCGTTTTGACTCTGCGGGTATGTCGTTGGGTGCATTGTCACCTGAAGCGCATGAAGCGATTGCGATTGCGATGAACACCATTGGTGGTCGTTCAAACTCAGGTGAGGGCGGTGAAGACCCTGCACGTTATGGCACGATCCGTAACTCAAAAATCAAACAGATTGCATCGGGTCGTTTCGGTGTAACTCCAGCCTACTTAACCTCTGCGGAAGTGTTGCAGATTAAAGTGGCGCAGGGTGCGAAACCAGGTGAAGGTGGTCAGTTACCGGGTGGTAAAGTGAATGGCTTAATTGCACGTTTACGTTATTCAGTACCGGGTGTAACGCTGATTTCTCCGCCACCGCATCATGACATTTATTCAATCGAAGATTTATCACAATTGATCTTTGACTTAAAACAGGTCAATCCTCAAGCGATGGTCTCTGTGAAACTGGTCTCTGAGCCTGGTGTAGGTACGATTGCTGCAGGTGTTGCGAAAGCGTATGCCGACTTCATTACTATTTCTGGTTATGACGGTGGTACAGCGGCTTCGCCATTATCATCAATTCACCATGCCGGTTCTCCATGGGAATTAGGTCTTTCTGAAGCGCATCAGGCACTTCGTGTAAATGATCTTCGTGGTAAAGTTCGCGTACAAACCGATGGTGGTTTAAAAACAGGTTTAGATGTTGTTAAAGCTGCGATTCTGGGTGCTGAAAGCTTTGGTTTTGGTTCAACACCAATGATTGCTTTAGGTTGTAAATACCTGCGTATCTGCCACCTGAATAACTGTGCAACCGGTGTTGCAACTCAGCAGGATCATTTACGTCAGGAGCACTATATCGGTGAACCTGAAATGCTGATCAACTTCTTCCACTTCATTGCAGAAGAGACCCGCGAGTGGCTTGCTGCTTTAGGTGTTGCATCTTTAAAAGACCTGATTGGCCGTACAGATTTACTGGAAATGTTACCGGGTGAAACTGACAAACATGCGCATCTGGATCTGAGTGCATTACTTGAGTCGCATCCATCAGCAGAAGGCAAAGCGCAGTACTGTCAGGTTCAGGGCAATGCGCCATTTGACAAAGGCTTGCTTGCAGAAAAAATGATTGCTGAAATGTTGCCAGCGATTGAAGCAGGAACAGGCGGTGAATATCACTTTACTGTGGGTAACTGTGACCGTTCAATCGGTGCCCGTATCTCAGGTGAAATTGCAAAACGTTATGGCAACCTGAGCATGGAAGCACATCCTGTTAAGCTGAATCTGACAGGTACTGCAGGTCAGTCTCTGGGTGTGTGGAATGCTGGTGGTCTGCATATCAGACTTGAAGGTGATGCCAACGACTATGTCGGTAAAGGCATGGCAGGTGGTCGTGTGTCGATCTTCCCTCCAAAAGGTTCACCATTCCAGACTCAGGAAACAGCAATTATTGGTAATACCTGTCTCTATGGTGCAACTGGCGGTAAATTATTTGCAGCTGGTACAGCAGGCGAGCGTTTTGCAGTACGTAACTCAGGTGCATTTGCTGTCATCGAGGGTGCAGGTGACCATTGCTGTGAATATATGACTGGCGGTATTGTGACGGTACTGGGTAAAGTAGGGCATAACTTCGGTGCAGGTATGACTGGTGGTTTTGCTTATGTGCTTGATCTGGATAATGACTTTGTAGATCATTACAACCATGAACTGATCGAGTTGAACCGTATTTCAACTGAATCCATGGAAGAACATAAAGAGTTCCTTGGTCGTATCCTGGATGAACACATCAAGGAAACTGGCAGTGCCTGGGCGTATAAGATCCGTAATGAGTTTGATTTCTATGGCCGTAAATTCTGGCTGGTGAAACCAAAAGCGGCAAACTTACAGACGCTTCTGAAAACCACTCAAGCTGACCCACAATAATTCCACGACTGCAGATAGATAGGCAGGCACAGCTGAAAAGAGACAGACTGTGCCTACCCACGGAGTAGAGACATGGCAGAGCGCCTAAACAATGACTTTCAATTTCTGGACGTAGCCCGTCAGGATCCAGAAAAAAAAGATCTCAATGTCCGCAAAGCAGAGTTTGTGGAAATTTATAAACCTTTTACAGCAGAAGTTGCGGCAAATCAGACGCATCGCTGTTTAGGCTGTGGTAACCCATATTGTGAATGGAAATGTCCAGTACATAACTACATTCCTAACTGGCTGAAACTGATTGCGGAAGGTCGTATTTTTCAGGCAGCAGAACTGTGTCATCAGACCAACACCCTGCCGGAAGTCTGTGGACGTGTCTGTCCACAGGACCGTCTGTGTGAAGGTGCATGTACTTTAAATGATGGTTTTGGTGCAGTAACCATTGGTAATGCCGAAAAATATATCAATGACACGGCTTTTGCACTGGGCTGGCGTCCGGATATGTCTTCTGTAAAGTGGACAGATAAAAAAGTTGCGATCATTGGGGCTGGACCTGCCGGTCTGGGCTGTGCAGATATTCTGGTGCGTAGTGGTGTTAAACCGGTTGTCTTTGATAAACGCCCTGAAATTGGCGGCTTACTGACTTTTGGTATTCCAGAATTTAAAATGGAAAAAGACGTGATGAAACGCCGCCGTGAAATTTTCACAGGTATGGGCGTGGAGTTCCGTTTAAATACGGAAATCGGTACAGATATCACGATTGATCAGTTGCTTGCAGATTACGATGCAGTCTTTATGGGTATGGGAACATACACGTATATGAAAGGCGGTTTTGCAGGTGAAGACCTGGATGGTGTGGTTGATGCACTGGATTTCCTGATTGCCAATGTCAACCGTACACAAGGCTGGGAAAAAGATCCTTCAGAATACATCAGTGTTGAAGGCAAAAAAGTGATTGTGCTGGGTGGTGGTGATACCGCAATGGACTGTAACCGTACATCCATCCGTCAGGGTGCTGAGTCAGTCACCTGTGCTTACCGCCGTGATGAAGAAAACATGCCGGGATCACGCCGTGAAGTAAAAAATGCGCGTGAAGAAGGTGTTGAATTCCAGTTTAACCGTCAACCGATTGAAATCGTTGGTGAGAACGGTAAAGTGACCGGTGTTAAATTTGTGACGACTCAGTTAGGTCAGCCTGACAGCCGTGGCCGTCGCAGTCCTGAACCCGTTCCTGGTTCAGAGGAAATACTGGCGGCAGATACCGTATTGCTGGCATTCGGTTTCCGTACCAGTCCTGCTGACTGGTTCACTTCTGCAAACATCAGTCTGGATGGCTCAGGTCGAGTGCTTGCAGCGGAAAAGCAAGAATATAAATTTCAGACATCCAACCCGAAAATTTTTGCGGGTGGCGATATGGTGCGTGGCTCTGACCTGGTTGTAACAGCAATCTGGGAAGGTCGTCAGGCAGCAGAAGGTATTCTGGATTACCTTGATGTGTAAGATGGAACGATCACATTAAAAAATACAGAGACCCATTAACAACGCCTGCATTTATGCAGGCGTTGTTTTCTGTCGGAATCCTGCAGGTTTTAGTGACATTTCATTACAGTGAAGTTTTGTGCTGAACTTTTTATATCATTTTGATAAATAAATATTTTAATAAGTTTTTGCTGTTTGTTTTCCTGATGGGTGAATGGCTTTTTTGACAGAATGAGCACTTTGGTCATTTCGTGACGGATCATGCAATATACAAATGTGCATTATCTGCCAGTATAAATCATTATTTCCCGATCTTGTCTGGATTCTGAAATGACAACTACTCAAGCGACAACAGAAAAATCATATTTAAAGCGTCCGAAAGCGATTGGCATTACTGTACGTAAACCACAGTTCAATCCTAAAGCCATCCGTCGTCATTTTTTTGCAAATTCTCCGGTCATGTCTCACCTGTTGACGGCATTGTCCTCCACATTTCCCATTGGTGAGCAGTTCTTTGTCCATAGTGTGCGGAACGTCCGTGAAAAGGTCACTGATGAAAAACTTCAGGCTGAAATAGCTGCATTTATTGGTCAGGAAGCCATGCATTCCAAAGCACATGCAGAATTTAATGATGCATGGCGTCGTGATGACTATAACCTGGACAGTTTCCAGGCATGGCTTGGTCGCCGTGATGCATTTATTAAAAATGCTCACCCAAAACTGCAGCTGGCCGTTACCTGTGCTTTTGAGCATTTCACGGCTTTACTGGGCGGTTATATTTTACGTCATCCTGAAGTGCTCAGTACCCTGGATGATGATGCAATCAAGCTTTGGGTCTGGCATGCTATTGAAGAAATTGAACACCGTGCCGTTGCCTTTGATGTGTACCAGGCTGTTTATAAGGATGACAAAGTCCGTAGGAATGTCATGAAAAGTGTGACCACGGGTTTTGCAAGCCTGACTTTCTATTCGGCTTCCCGTCTGTTTATGCAGGACTGGCGTAAAAGTGTGCCTAAAGTGACGCAGAATGCTTTTGGTGTATATATGATTGCAAAAATGCTGATTTCACTGATCCCTGAATATCTGTCTTATTTCAAAGCAGATTTTCATCCGTCAGAAATTGATTACACAGATCTTGTGAATCACTGGAAAGCCAGACTTGCAGATGAATATGACATGGATGGATTTAAACCTGAACTGAAAGCCGTACTGTACAGCTGACAGGTTTTCTGATTCCTTTTATTCCTGTCTGGAAAAGATGGAGCAGTTCCTTTGATGATAATGAAACCGGGATATTCCCGGTTTTTTTATTGTTTATACGGAGTTAAACAAAATAAACACAACAGGGTATAAAATTCACTACAATGGAAATATTTATACAAATACAAAGAAATACCTGAGGATAAAAGCGATGAATTATATCAAAAAAGGCATGCTTGCTATGGCTCTGGCTTCAACTCTGACTGTATCAGGCTGTGGCTATAACACTTTACAGGTTAAGGATGAAGCGGTAACAGCTGCCTGGTCTGAGGTGGAAAACCAGTATCAGCGCCGTGCTGATCTTGTGCCAAATCTGGTCAATGTTGTGAAAGGTTATGCAAAACATGAAGAGCAGGTGCTGACTGAAGTGACTCAGGCACGCTCCAATGTTGCGGGCTTAAAAGTCGATAAAGAAGTCCTGGAAAACCCAGAGCTGTTTAAAAAATATCAGGAAGCACAGGCACAGATGACAGGTGCGCTGTCACGTTTAATCGCAGTGTCAGAAAATTATCCGGACCTGAAAGCCAATGAACAGTTCCGTGATCTGCAGGTTCAGCTTGAAGGTACAGAAAACCGCATTTCAGTTGCACGTAACCGATATATCACAACGGTTCAGGATTTTAATGCCTATTCACGTCAGTTCCCACAGGTCATGACTGCCAAGGTGATTGGTATGAAGACTAAACCAAATTTCAGTGCAGAACAGGGTACTCAGAATGCACCGAAAGTTTCATTTGAATAACTCATTGAATTGAGGTGTGCTGATGCCTGAGTCTTTCTGGAAGCAATCATCATTCAACCGGGTATTTCAGCTGATTCTGTTCAGCCTGGTGCTCTGTTGCAGTACGGTCAGCTGGAGTGAGGTTGCAACAGCAACAGATGAAAGTGCTGATACGGTGGTGGCTGCTAAAATATTGAAGCAGCAACAGGCAAACAGTCAGAAAGCACCCGTAGATGCAACAGCTGTAGAAGTACAGCAGCCACAGATTCAGAACGACATGGCAGATGGTGAGTCCATACGCAGCCTGCCGACACTGAATGAACCTGTGGTGGATCAGACAGGAATATTAAGTCCGGCTGAAAAACAGCAGATCAGTCAGCGCATATTACAGCTGCATCAGCAGGGCAAGGCACAGATCGGTGTCATTATTGTCCCAACCACGGGGCAGGAAGATATCTTTGACTTTGCCATGCGCAGTGCAGAAAAATGGAAGTTGGGTTCTGCAAAACAGGACAATGGTTTATTGATGGCAATAGCCATCAATGACCGGCGGATTCAGATTCTGACCGGTTATGGGCTTGAAGGTGTACTGCCGGATATTATCACCAGCCGGATTATCAGAAATCAGATCACACCTTATTTTAAACAGGCTCAGTATGCGCAGGGGATAGATGCAGGACTGGCAGAAATTGAAAAAATTCTGAATATGGATACTGAAACGGCTCAGAAAGCTGCGCAGGAACTCAAAGAGCGTCAGGAGCAGGCACTGCATGAACAGCAAGCCAAAGATCGGACTTTCAGTACAGCATTGTTCATTCTGGTTGCAGGTGTTTTTGCGTCCTATCTGGTAGGTAACCGCCTCAGTGCATCGACTGCTGCGGTTGCAGGTGTAGTTGCAGGACTGGTCAATGGTGCAGGACTGGTCACCAGTCTGTTACTAGGCGTGGGAATTTTCTTTTTATTGATTACTGCACTGGCTCAAACCATCTTTCAGCTGTTTTTGTCTTCTTCAGGTCGCGGTGGAAGTGGTGGTGGAGGATTTGGCGGTGGAGGAGGCTACAGTGGTGGCGGTGGTGGTTTTGGCGGAGGAGGTGCATCAGGCTCATGGTAACTAAAACAGAAACGACAGAAATCGTCACAGAACCAAAACTGCATGAAGTGTCACAGCCCAGTTTTAAGCGCTGGCTGAAACATTTCCTTTTTATGCCTGCAACAAAACGTTATTTTTCCAAAGCAGATCAGCAGGCTATCGCACAGGCGGTAAAGCAGGCAGAGCAGGGGCATATTGGTGAAATTCAGGTTGTGATAGAAGGACATATTCCCGCCAGTCAGGCCTACCATCAGAATACTTTACATCGGGCGAGACAGCTGTTTGCAGAATTGGGTGTTTGGGATACAGAACTGAACAGTGGTGTTCTGATTTATCTGAACCTCTGTGAGAAAAAAGTGGAGATTGTCATTGACCGTGGTATTAAAAATGCAACAGAACAGACTGTCTGGAATGAAATCTGCTTGGAGATCGCAAAAGAATTAAGCAGTGGGCAATATCGTCTGGCAATGGTGAATGGGGTCATAAAAACTGGGGAAATACTGGATTTATTTTACGCAAATAAATATACAGACAGTAAAAATGAACTGGGAAACAGCCCAATTTTGTTAGGTTGAAGAATATATTAACTAATAAAATATGTCAGTTAATTACATAAGATAATAATCGATAGCTTTGTTGGTCACAGATTTAAAAATTAAGATTTTCTATATTTACTCACATTTAAGTTACGACTTGATATGTGGTCGACTTAATTCAGTAAATCTATTGAGGGTGTGCTAAACGCATATGAATTTCCTTTACCTGACTGAAAAAGTTCCTTGCTGTTAATTTTTCTCATAATAATTTGATGCAATACATCCTGGTTTTATTAAACTTTGGTGATGATAATCAGGTCATTTTTTCCAGATGACTCTACTTAAGCACTTGATTATTTTTTTAATAGTTTATTCTTTTTAAAGACTCTGCTTGCTTGTTTTTTCAATGCTGGAAATTATTTTATGGAGGAATCACCACGTATGCCTGTTGATCAGAAATTACTTATCGGCAGTATTGGGTATAAAGCTCCATTTGGATAAACAGAACTAATCTGTTCATCTGACGGAATTTGAGCAAGTCAGTTTCAAGGAATCAAAGGGTCACTGGTATTGAAATGTCTATGGATAGTTGGAGACAAAATATTCTGAGAGAATACGTCTATGATAAAATCTGAATATCTCCTTGAAATAAAAGGATGAGCTGTTCCTTTACTTCATGAATCTGAGAAAATACTCATCAACCTGGTGGTATTCAAAGCAATTTCACCTAAATCAGGTTGTATACTTGAAACACTTTATGACAGGTATCAGAAGTATCTCGATCAACAGTACACTGTCAGAGTACAGGTGTTCGTCTGATGTTAATATATTGCAATACAAGGTGTATAGCATGGAAAGAACAAAGGCTGCATAGTACGGTTGACTATGTTTCAGCTTGTCAGTATTAAGCAATATCCTATAATAGGATCAATGTTTTAGATTCGGTTACATCATTTAAATAAACTCTCTCTGATAGAATCGGTACCGTTCAAAATGAGATGGGTAGAGGATCAGCTGAAGTTTTTGGGGTGGGTATTCATAAAACTATTGAATAGTATTTAAAATAAGACTGCTGGACTGGCAGACACAATTTGATGGTCTGGAAAGATGACATGGAACGGTACTTCAGTGGTGATCAACTTAATAAAATAATTCAGTGCTTTTGCATTGATATTGCTGCTTTTTAAAACAGTAATTTTACCAGATCTATTTAAGGGGGAAGTCAGTCTGTGCAGTTGAAGTGGATGAAGGTCATTGGGGGTAAAACGAAAACATGGCTGTCATAGTGAACTTAAAAGAGGTAGAGGCATACTTAAATAATCTGTCTTTAGTATGTTTGAGTGAAAGGGTAGGGGCTATACTGAAATTGTATCTGACTGTAAAAAGCAGATGTTACAAGCTCTGATGTTGGGGAAGATGTCATTGTAAGGTGTGATAATGGTTTGGCTGATGTGGGCTATTCAAAGCATCTTCAGGTAAATTAGGGTGCGAAAGATTTAAGAATGGTGAATGTCATATTAATAACATAGAATCTTCTGGAACTTTATTAAAAGAAGCTCGGCAAAATTTAATGGGGTAATTTACTGCTTTGATTTATACATCAAAGAATCTGTATGGTCTTGGAAAATATAATCTGATGAGCTTGCCAAAGAATTATGGAAACTTATCTATAAAGTTAATTTTTCCTGGTTTAGAGATTTTATAATCTGGATCAGTGTTCGTTGAGTGAAAAATGGCAGTTACCAGGATGAAAGATCAGGTAGAAATTTATAAGATTAAACACAAAAGAGGAAGTTACTTTTCAACAAAGGTTAACGTTAATCAATATATTCAGTGAATTGCAAATCAACTCAGTAAAAATAGTTATGTTCAGTATTTAGTGGAATTAGTAGGAAATAAAAATGGGTCTAATACAATGGGTTGATTTAAAGGTACTTGGTGATGACCGTGGCTCACTCATTGCTTTAGAAGCTAAAAAAACAGTCCCCTTTGATATTAAGCGTGTATATTACATTTTTGATACACAACAAGGTGTAGGACGTGGTTTCCATGCCCATCACAACCTGAAGCAGATTGCAGTTTGTGTTATTGGTAAGTGTCGCATGATTCTGGATGATGGTAAAACCCGTGAAGAAGCCTGGCTGGACTCTCCGACGAAAGGCTTACTTATTGGAGATTTAGTCTGGCGGGAAATGCACGACTTCAGTGACAACTGTGTACTATTGGTATTAGCCAGCGAATATTACGATGAAACTGACTATATTCGTGATTATAATGAGTTTTTACAGGTATCCGGATGATTGTTATTGCTGGTAAAAATGATATAGCTGTTCATGGACTTATTTTAGCAATTGAGTTCTATGGTGCTGAGAATGTTGCTGTAATAATAAATAAAAATGACACCGGAATTGATGGTTGGCAGAGATCATTGTTGAAAGCTGCAGTGGAAGCGAAGGTTAAAGTCTTATCACTTGATGAGGTTTACTCAAAACAAATAAAGCTTTTCCTTTCGCTTGAATTTGACCAGATAATTAAACCTGAAAAATTAAAAATTGAAAATATTTTTAATATACATTTTTCAAAATTACCGAAGTATAAAGGAATGTATACTTCGGTATGGCCAATATTATATGGTGATAATGAGACGGCTGTCACCTTGCATAAAATAGATAGTGGCATTGATACTGGTGATATAATAGCTCAGGAAGTTTTTACACTAAGCGAAAAAGATAGAAGTCAGGATTGCTACAGGAAATATATTAAAAACTCAAAAAAATTATTGGATGATAATTTTGAAAAAATAGTCAATTCTACTTTTGAGAGCAGAGAGCAACCTTCTGATGAATCAACTTATTTTTCTTCAAAAACAATAAATTTCCATGAATTAAACATAGAGTTTAATAAAACAGCTTGGCAAGTAAAGCGTCAAGTATATGCTTTTAGTTTTAGACCATACCAACTTCTATGTTTGGATAATAAGAAAATTTCAGAGGTTGTTATTACGAAAGATAAGTCAAAGTTAAAACCAGGCACTATAATTGACAAGAGTGAAAATTATACTTTGATTTCAACTATAGATTACGATATTGAACTGCATTTTGATGACCTTAATGGTTTTTTAAAAAAAATACCAACCATATCTCTAGTGGATTTTAAAAAAAATTTGACTCAGATACTGGGAATAAATGATAGGAATGAAAAAGGTTGGTCACCAATAATAGTAGCGGCGTATCATGGCAGAAAAGATATAATTGATTTCTTAATAGAAAATGGCGCTGACATAAATGATAGAAGTTATCGAGGTACAACTGTTTTAATGTATGCTAAGGATTACTCAATAGTTAATGATGATTCTACTATTTTTCGCTATCTTATGAGTTTAGGTGCCGATGCAAATTTAAAAGATTGGTCAGGAAAAAAGATTTTAGATTATATAACTAACAAACAAGCTAAGTTTTTAGGGCTTCTATGAACAACGTCCCTTTCCTCGACCTTAAGGGTATTAATGCTCAGTACCGTGATGAGTTGATCGCTGCTTGTACTAAGGTGGTTGATTCTGGTTGGTATATTATGGGTAATGAACTTGCGCAATTTGAACAGGAGTTCGCTAACTACTGTGGTACCAGATACTCAGTTGGTGTGGCTAACGGCTTGGATGCACTGATTCTAACACTACGCGCATGGAAAGAACTGGGTAAATTAAAAGACGGCGACGAAGTGATAGTACCTTCCAATACCTACATTGCCAGTATTTTAGCCATTAGTGCCAATAACTTAGTACCTGTATTGGTTGAGCCAGACTTAGCCAGTTATAATCTGTGCCCCGTAAAAGCAGCCGCAGCGATAACCCTGAAAACGCGTGCAATTTTACCTGTGCATTTATATGGTCAGTTGGCCGATATGCCTGCTATTATGGATATCGCTCAGCGTTACAATTTATTAGTGCTAGAAGATTCTGCCCAGGCACATGGTGCCAGCATTGACGGCAAAAAAGCTGGTAATTGGGGTGACGCATCAGGCTTTAGCTTCTACCCTGGTAAAAACCTTGGGGCATTAGGTGATGCAGGTGCTGTCACCACCAACGATGACGAACTCGCTGAAACTTTACGTGCCCTACGCAATTATGGCTCACTTGAAAAATACAAAAATTTATTTCAGGGCATGAATAGCCGTTTAGATGAAATCCAGGCTGCTATGCTTAGCGTCAAGCTCAAACATCTCGATACTGAAATAGCCCACCGCCGTAAAGTTGCTGCCACATACCTCGCAGGTATTAATAATACCGCTATTATCTTACCCACCCCCCACGATGAGGCACATGTTTGGCATGTGTTTGTAATCCGTTGCGAACAGCGCGAAGCATTGCAAAAACATTTGCTTGATTCTGGCATACAAACCTTAATCCACTACCCAATTCCACCACATCAGCAGCAGGCATATAGAGAATGGAATATGGACAGCTATCCACTTGCTGAGCTGATTCACCAGCAAGTGATAAGCTTGCCGATTGGGCCGACGATAACAGATGAACAGGTTATTGCAGTGATTAAAGCCTGCAACAGCTACAAGGGCTAAATAGTGACACTGATCAAGACCAGTCTGTTAAACGCAATTGCTGTAGTGATTAAAATGCTCACTATGCTCGGCCTGAATAAGATACTCGCGATTTATGTCGGACCAGCAGGCTATGTTGCTATTGGTAATTTTCAAAATGCCGTACAAATGATTAGTACTTTTGCTGGTGGAGCAATCAATACTGGTGTAGTGAAGTACACCGCAGAATATTACAATGAAGAGGAAAAGCAACGGCAAGTGTGGCGTACTGCAGGGATGACTGCTGTGTTAGGCTCGCTCGTTATTGGTATTGGAGTATCAGTTTTTAGTAAACAGATAGCGTCGTGGTTTTTACAAGATGAAAGCTACAGCATGGTATTTGTCTGGTTTTCCATTACATTGGTTTTTTATATATTTAACATACTGTTGTTGGCTATATTAAATGGCAAAAAAGAAATTCATCATTACATCATTGCCAATATTGTAGGCAGTTTGTTTTCTTCAGTGGTAACTGGTTTCCTGGCTATTCAATTTGGCTTGATTGGAGCGCTAACGGCATTAGCTATTTTTCCTTCATTCGCTTTTGTTGTCACTTTATATTTTTGCTACAAAACAGAATGGTTTAAATTTAGCTACCTCTTTGGTGGGTTGAATAAAGAAGTAGTGTTAAACCTAAGTAAATATACAGCAATGGCACTCACCAGTGCTGCATGTATACCAGTCAGCCATATCTTAATTAGAAATCATCTGGGTGAAATATTGGGATGGGAAGCTGCAGGTTACTGGGAAGCCATGTGGCGGTTAAGTAGTGCATATTTGATGGTGGTCACTACGACATTAAGTCTGTATTACTTACCAAGGCTTTCTGAACTAAAAGAGTCAGCCGAAATAAAAAAGGAAATACTTCAAGGTTACAAAATAATATTGCCTATAGCGGCTGCTTGCGGTTTGGTACTTTACCTACTGCGAGATTTTATTATTGGGATTTTGTTTACACCAGACTTTATTCCGATGCGTGAATTATTTGCCTGGCAAATGTTTGGAGACACATTAAAAATTGGTAGTTGGATACTCGCTTATTTAATGCTTGGAAAAGCAATGATGAAGTTGTTTATAATATCCGAAATTATTTTTGCTGCTGGGTTTTATGGTTGGACGTATTTATTAACAGGCATTTACGGCCTCGAAGGAGTTGCTATTGCACACGCAGTTAATTATGCGGTTTATTGGATGATAATGGGTGCTTTTGTTGGTAGAGCTATTTTACGGCATTAACGAATCTATTGTGATAAAAATGTTTAGCTGTTTGGTATTGTTCAAGTATTCAAGAAAAATACGGTACCAGTCTGATTTTTCGATGATTTTGACATGAGGATGTTTGTTAAAATTACCGAAAAGTATGTTTCTTTATCAAATATATTTTTGGAGTGCTATAGTGAAATTTTTAGAAGAAACAAATCCTTTAGTTAGTATAGTTATTCCTTGTTATAACCACGCTTTGTTTGTAAAAGAAACCATTCAAAGCGTGATTGATCAGGATTATGAGAATATAGAACTAATTATTATTGATGATGGGTCAAAAGATAACTCTGTTGATGTCATTAAAGAAATGATCCCCATCTGTGAGGAGCGCTTTGTAAGGTTTGAATTTAGACATAGGCCAAATACGGGATTGGCAGTAACGCTAAATGAATGTTTAAAGTGGGCAAATGGTAAATTTTTTTCACCTGTAGCTTCAGATGATATTTTATTGAGTCATAAAATAAGTACTCTTTTAAGTGCCTGGAATAATGATAAAAGTTTAGGTGTGATTTTTGGTGATGCTGAGTTTGTCGGGAGAAATTCTGAAAAAATAGAGCTCGATATTTACTCACCTTTTCCATCTTTCAATATAAAGACAAACAGTTTCTTATTATACTATACGGCTTTTAATTTTGATTATAAAGATAAAGAAAAATTTGGAAATTATGAGAGTATTCTTTCTGGTAACTATCTTCCTGCCATGTCTTGTATTATCCTGAAATCATTATTAGTTGATGAAGGTGGATGGAATCCTGAGTGTGTAATTGAAGATTGGCAGATGTGGTTGGAGCTCTCAAAAAAGACACAATTTTTTTTAGTCGATTGTATAGTTTCAAAATATAGGCTACATGGCAATAACTCTGCAGATTATATGAGAGAAAAACTCATTTTAAATACATATTCGCTGCTGAAGAAGCAGGAAAAGTATGCACTTTCTAATAATTTTAAACAGCTTTATTATAAAAATATTGCTGGATGTATTAATGGATTGAGATCAGTATCTTTTAGTCTGTTCGTGAAGGAATTAATTTTTAATCTTAAAAGTCTGACCTTTTTTAAATATTATTTTTTAATGACTGTTGCTAAATTTTTAGAAAATTTATTGAATAAAAAGTAAATATTTTTAGAGAAAAATAGAAATATTAATTACAGGTGATTCTGAATTTATATGTTCTGTTTTATGGTGATTGTTTGTTTAAATAGTTGAATTAAAATTCTTCAGAATCCTATCCAACCAGTTTTAGGCACAACCTGGGTGTTAGGTCTACCTAATTCAGCAAATTTATTTACACGTGCTTGAACCACATTTAAATTGTTTTGAAAGTTCCTGGCACTGAGCTTATCGTAGAGTAATTTGATGCAGTACATTTTTGTTTTACCAAACTTTTTAGGTGATAACTCGGCTATATTTTTATATATTTCAGCTTGAATACTTTATTGTATTGATTAGTATATTATGTTTAATTAAACTTATTCAGCTATCTTTCCATATTAAAACATTCTTTTTGGACGGAAAAATCACATAGGTATTTTTATCCATGATCAGTTGATAATACCGCTGTATATCATATATTCCATTTCTATACACTGAATCTGTACACTCATTTTGGGATCAGGCTAATTAATTTACATGAAACAAGTAAATCACTGACATTATTTTTCGTCAGCTGAACCAAATATATTTGTAAAATTTGAGCATTGATAGCAATATGTAATTTACGTCATAAATAACCATATTTTGACTAATGTTTTTTATGTTTCCGTTCGCCATTGCTTAAAATTTTTAGTTAAAGAGCTAACAGGTTTTGAACAAAACCCGTAACTATAACAAAGAGAGTTGAAATAGAAATTTCATGATGAGACAGGATTGATTTACTGTATTGGAGTGGATTTCATCCTTTTGCTTTTTAGTAGCTATGCTATTGAGAAAAAGGATTAAACTGGATAAAGAGATTTTCTTGATTCACAAAGTTTGGTCGTAAGAAGGTTAAGTATTTGTACGGTAGCTTTTTAGGTACAGGCTTATTTATTTGAGCATTATATTGTATAATAATTAATTTTCAGCCTGTTGATTTAATTAAAGAGGGGTGTTGCATTTATTAACGGATGGATAAATTTTTAAAAATTAAACAGATAATGAGCCATTAAGTTTTAAGGTGAACAATCTTGTTTTATAGAAAGTTTTAATCAAATTTTTAGTGAGTATTAATTGACTATAGCTTAGCTATGCCAAACTTTGTTCAGGCTAATCAATTTACTTTTACATAAATTGATTATCCGCGCTTTATATTATTAAATTGAACCTTAATGTATAAGCTGAAAGGATACGACTCATACAGGATCAAGAATGGAATATGGTTGTAGATACACATAAAATCTTGAGATCTTTAGGGAATAGCTAAATCTATAGTAATATTTTGAAAATAAATAATTTTTATGCCTGAAGATTTTGCCCAAGGTATTGTATAATCCAATATACAATACCTGTTTTATATACAAAGAAATAAGCGTTATATGCTTGAATGTTAAAGGAAATTATATTGAATAACCTGTAATAAAGTTGGATATGATTATTAAACATGAAGGTGCTTAAGCAAGTAATTTTCTTGATCAATAATTTTTGATAGTATTATGAAATTGTACGTTACTTAAGTCTATCAGCTTTAAATTTGGAAACGCCTAACTTAAATAGACTGTGTTTTATGTTAGATATGATCAGCATGCTTTTTAAATATCATCTAATTTTCTAAGTGTTTTTATGAATAAAATTCTGGCAATTATTGTAACTTATAATCCTTCAATAGATAAATTAAAAGTTCTAGTGAGTGAACTCATCTCACAAAATACTGATGTTGTTATTGTAGATAATAAATCAGAAAACAGTGTTGAATTAGAAAGTCTAATGCCAACATACATCTCATTATTGGATCAAAATTATGGTATTGCATATGCGCAAAATATTGGTATAAAGCAAGCATTTAATTGTAATTATGAATATGTTGTATTTTTTGATCAAGATTCAAGTATTCCACGGGATATGATTTATAAGATGTTTGAGTTGTATCAAAAAATATCTAAAAATTATAAAATTGGATGTTTAGGACCGGCTTATATAGATATTAAGACTGGAATAACTGCTCCAGCAATTCAATTAAGTTTTTTAAAGACGAAAAAAATATTTTTAAATAAAAATAAAGAATTTACAAAGTCAGATTATATTATTTCATCGGGCACGCTTGTTACTACTGAAAATATAAAAGAAATAGGAGTTATGGATGAAAAACTTTTTATAGATTTTGTTGATATAGAATGGGGTATGAGAGCCAAAAAAAAAGGATATACTTGTTTTATCGCTAATGAAATTGTGATGAAGCATTGTATTGGCGAACACTCTATAAAAATTCCTATATTAAATAAATACTTTAATGTTCATTCATTGTTTAGGCGCTATTTTATATTAAGAAATGGTATATATTTAATACTTTATTCAGATCTCCCAATTAATTGGAAGATACTGCAAATTATAAGAACCTTTCAATATTTTTTAATATTCTCTATTTTTATCACTCCTAGAATTAGTAATATAAAGATTTTTTATATTGCAACAAAGGATGCAATATTTAAAAAAATGTATAAAGGCAGTATCTAATATGAATATTATTGCATCTATTGTAATTTACAGACATAGCTATGCCGATTTAAAGCCAACACTGGATAGTCTTTTTCTATCACCATTTATTAGTAAGATTATTTTAGTTGATAATGCTTTAAGTGATTGGGCGGAAAACTTCAAACATGAAAAAATTATCTATTTAAAAACAAATGGGAACTATGGTTTTGGATATGGACATAATTATGCAATTAAAAAATATTCAAAAAATAGTGACTATTTTCTAATTTGTAATCCAGATATATGGTTTGAGCAAAAAGAATTTGAAAATTTTATAAATTTTGTGAAAGATAGAGATGAAAGTTTATTTATTCCTAAGGTCATTTACCCAGATGGTGAAAACCAATATGGAGCAAGACTATTACCATCCCCTGTTAATTTATTTGCGAGACGTTTTACTTCAAAATTTGCAGATAAATTAGATCAAGAATATTTATTGAAAAACTTTGATTTGAATAAAGAAATTTTCGCACCATCCATTTCCGGTTGTTTTATGTTGTTCAGATCATCTACTTTAATAAAATTGGGAGGTTTTGATGAGCGTTTCTTTTTATATATGGAAGATATAGATCTTTCTAGAAGATGTGCTGAAAAATATGGTGCTGTTTACTATCCATTGGCACAAATTATTCATAAACATAATCAAGAATCATATAGAAGCTCTTCCTTACTTAAAATACATTTGAAAAGTGCATTTCTTTACTTTAATAAATGGGGATGGTTTTATGACTCAGATCGTAAAAAACTAAATAATCGTTGTTTAAATCAATATTCACATAAGTCAACTTAAGTGCAATTTTATATAAATACTTGTATTTTTGTAGTATTTATGTATGATAAATTTATTGGTATCTGCATTCAATAAAATGATTTACAATTATTTCTCTGTTGTTAAAAATATATTGACTCACCCAAAGTTCCTTTTTTTATTGGGGGCTTTAATTGTTCTTTTATTGCCCGCATTTGAACATTGGGGTTTATATTTTTATGATGTTAATGACCCTGCTCGCATAAATACAGTTATTGCAAATGGAGTAGCTTATTTTTTTATATACTTGATTCTTAATCAATTTCAGAGATTCGCAGGAACCAGTATATTGAGTTTTATAATTCCAAGTGTATCTATTGTTTATTTTTTAATTTTATCCTTTTTTATTTTATCGCGTTTTAATTATGCACGACATGTAATATTAACTGGATTTTCTATTAATATTTTTTACTTTATTATTCAATATTTTTTAATTCAGAAAAACCATCCAACAACTTATGCTTTGGTGCCTTTTGGAAAGATTTCAGAAATTACAAAAAGTTATAATATTAAAAAAATTAATTTTATTCAACTGGACTCCCCCTCTATAGAAAATCTAAAAGTTAAAGGAATAGTTGCAGACTTACACTATAGAAAATTAGAACCAAAATGGACTCAATTTCTAGCAGAATGCACATTGAAAATGATACCTGTATTTCATGTTCAATATATTCAGGAGTCATTGACGGGGTATGTTCAAATAGAACATTTATCAGAAAATCAATTTGGGAGTTTATTACCTTCACCTTTTTATATGATTATTAAGCGCCTGATTGATCTTTGTATTGTTTTAATTACATTACCCGTGACTGTTCTGTTAATGGGAGTTATTTCCATTTTTATAAAAATGGAAAGTAATGGAAATATCTTATTTAAACAGGAACGTAAAGGACAGGGAAATAGCACTTTTACTATTTACAAATTTAGAAGTATGTATGCGCAACCCTCTACGGGTAATAAAGAAATTACTAAAGTTGGAAAAATAATACGAAAATTTAGATTAGATGAGCTACCGCAGATTTTTAATATTATAAAAGGTGATATGAGCTTAATAGGTCCTCGCCCTCTTGAACCCAATGATTTCGTTGAGAAATTTAAAGACGAGATTCCTTTTTATATTTACAGGCATATTGTTAAACCTGGGATGACAGGTTGGGCACAAGTTATGCAAGGACATACAAGTCATGAAAATGATACAATCATAAAGATTCAATATGATTTTTATTATATTAAAAACTTTTCTTTCTGGTTGGATATCTTAATTTTGTTCAAAACGATTAGAGTTGTTTTAACAGGTTTTGGTGCTAAATAAAGCCTTCAGAATGAAATTCTGAAGGCTTTATTATTATTTAGATTTATTCCATATCATGAAATTATTGTAAATATTTTCAAATTTTTCTGCATTTTTCTCAGCATTATCTTTTAAGTTTTTTTCTATTATTGAACATTTTTTCCTGTAATCTATAATACAGCTCTTTTTGTAGAGTTCTAAAGATTTATTATCTTCATCATTTAAAGCATAGTAAACAGCTTGTTTTTCTAAAAAAACCATAGCTGGTATTTTAGTTATTACCCTGTTTCCCAGTGATATTTTTTGAGATAATAAATGATTATCTAAGGTTAAGGAATAATAAAGTAATTGTTCTTTATATTCTTTATAACCAAAAACATCCTCTAGTTTATTTACTTGCTGGGTTGTCAATTGATCCGAAAAAGTTAGCTCTGTATAGCGATTATATTCTAAATATGTTTTATAGTAATATACTGATGTTAAGCTAATGATTATACAGATGCTGCCAAGAAATGAATTGTAATATGCTTTTATTTTCAACGAACTTGGATCTATCATACTTAGAGCAATAGCAAAAATAAGGCTAAATCGTAAATACCATAATGGAAATTCACTCATTGAATACACAAGTGTTATGACTACAAGTACAACAGGAAAGGCCTGAATAGCATTCATTTTAAAATTTAAATTTTTATAAAGAATCCAGCTTAAAGGAATTAATACAAGTAATCCTAATAAACCTAATTCCGCAGCAATTTGTGTAATAAAAACATGTGAATGATGGGCCAGTATAAACCAGTCATCCTGTAAAGCATAATCAAAAGCTCCTTTTAGGGAGTTTCCCCACCCATAACCTGAAATTGGATGACTTGAAAATAAATTATAAGCTAAGTTTTGCTCAAAAATTCGCTCATTGTTCGAAGCTTGACCTGCGGCACCCATTGCTCGAACAATAGCATTCTCACTTGTTCCAGCGACAAATTGATTAAATAGGTAAAGTCCTGCACCATACCCAATTGACAAGATTATAGAATTAACACCCCATTGTATTGCTCTTAATTTCTTTGGCATATTAAGAATTAAAGCATATAAAAAAGGAATACCCAACATTATCAATAAACCACCTCGACTTGCAGTGAGTGCTATACCAATGGCAAAACAAAATAAAATAATAAAATTTATTTTTTTATACCAGGGTAAAATTTCATTTAAATATAATGAAGCTACCATTGCTAAACAGAGTACAAAAGCAGTTTGATTTGGCTGAACTATATTTCCTAACGGGGTATTGCTCCCTAAATAAGCAACAAAAGGTAGGTTTATAGAAAACAATTGTAACAATAGAGTTAATACAGTACATAATCCACCAGTTAATAAAATGAACGCAATACTGTTACATAGGAACTCTCGCCCTTGTTTTTCATTTACAAGAATTTGTTTTATTATGATTGTAGTTAATGCCAAAATTAAACAATAAATAACAGGAAAAATAAGAGCATCAGGATATGTTATTGAGTTTAGGAATGGTTGAATTAAAATCAATGAGGCAAGAAACATCCAAGTCAAACTACTTATTGATAATTCAATTGCTTTATTTTTGTAAATAAAAAACCCAAGTCCTAAAGTAAAAGTTAGAATTATACTCATTTGTAAACCAATGGCTAAATCTAAAAAACTTGGTTTTAAGTGAAAAATACTAAAAATCCCAATAAAATAAGAAAGACCAATTCCTAAAATAACCCCATATTTTTTAAACATAAATTCCTCAACTCTCAAAATTAATAAAAATACTGCTTTATTATTCCCATGGGCGTAAATTTACGATATTTACAATACTTCCTTCTTTTTTATTCAAAAGTATGACCATATCTAGTTTATTTGCTTTAAGGGGTAAATATGCTGTTGCTTCAGGATATTGCTTTAATATTTTTTCTACCAGTTTTACATCATTAAACTTTTTTAAATTATCCAGATCCTTAGACTGTTGTTGTATTTCCTGTTTTACATGACTTAAAGTAACATATCGTTCAGGACGTTGAGCTAAAGAAACGCCTCCTAATGCATCCATAAATAAATCATCTTCTCTTTGCTTCATATTTTGACTGGGTATAGCTGCAACATATTGTGGTCCAGTCCATGAAATATTTTGAAATTTTTCATTAATATGTTCTGTATTTTCAATAAATTGATCATTCACTCTAATCAATTCAAATTTATTTTGATTAAATACAATCCATGCCGGACGACCTTGTGTAATACTATGAAGTCCATAAACCAGTGCAGAAATTTGAATAATAATAATAATGCTTAAATCCATTTTAAAAGCATTTATATCCTTTTTATAAATTAATAATGTCATTAAAGGACCGACTATTAAGTCGATTAAAATTAACATGATAAAAAGATGGGTAACTCCTGCTGCTTGAGCAAGAGGTGAGGGGTACCATATAAAGAAGATAATACCTGTAACAATAAGTGCAATTATAATGGAGATCAACAAATGACATAAAAAAAATTTAAGGCGTTGATTCATTAAAAACATCCCGTATACTCAAATAAGGTTTTCATTTTAATACAATAAAAAGCTTTGTTGTATAAAGCTATCCCATAAAGCCATCTTTTTGGATATCCTTTCAGAAGGAATTTCTCCTGGATTGTTGGAGATAAAATATTCTGAAAGAATGTATCTATGACAAAATTAGAATAATTACCTGGAATCATGAGTGAGTAGTTTATTTGCATCAGAAATCTGAACCACTCTGCCAATCCAGGTGGAAACCATAGTAATTTCGCCTAAATTAGGTTGTACACCTGAAACACTTCGTAGTTGGTGTTAGAAATATCTCAATCAACAGAACTCTATCAAAGTACAGCAGCTTACTGATTATAACGTATTCAATATATTTGATGTAAAAACAAAGTAACTGTAAGGTGCAAATAAGATACTGGTAAAGCAACAGTTTTTTCACCTGGATGAGGCTTAACATCCCACATCAGTCATGATGTTTTATTGATGATTCCAGGATTCATTATGCTATTGACGCAATCTGTAAAATATTCCGTATAGTGTCATCCCCCCCATTATCCTTAATTGGATCTTTAGCAGAGCTGAGGATAATACTACTATTCCTTTAAATAATAGAGTTTAAAAATATAAATCGAATAATCTTGATATGTTTTGATCCTATGACTCAATGGCACGTATAACGTCAGGACAAGCTTGAACGAAACAAGGCTTGTTTTGATAAGTCGATTCAGTATTGTCTGATGATTAATCCTTTTTCATCTTTCTTTGCTTATATTTAGAGGCTTTGTTCATGGTGTCATTATAGATTGAATGGCACTGAATTATTCGACCCTATGTTGAAGACTGAAGTATATTGATATTACACATATTTATAAAATAACGGTAAAAAAACAAATATTTATAATGTAGTCGTGCCTGGCATTTTTAGGTAAAGAGAAGTTGAAACGTAAAAAATCAACCTGAATATCTTACAAATGTCGTCAACTTCATATTGGTATAGATACAGACGACTAATTTGTGTGAGTATTGTTCTGCTCTCGCTAAACAATATCAGTCAGTCCAGGGATTTAGGAGGTTTGCTTACTCAAATCCTGTCCGATGATTAGATTAATTCTGTTTATTCAAATGGAGCTTATGATACCAAATACAGCAAATAAGTAATTTTGATCGATAGGTATATGTGATGATTCCGCTTGTAAAGAATGTCAAGCCTTAAAATATAGACAAGTGGGCGCTTTAGAAAGAAATGAACTGTTAAATATGGTCAAGCGTTTAGATAGAGCTATTTGTAAAAAATGGTCTGATTATTATCGCCTGAATTGGGTAAAACCAGGATGTATTGTATCAAATTATTAGAAGAAAAATTAAAAGCAAAAAGGTTTTCAGTCAGGTAGATGAGACTCATACAGGTGTAGCAGTCTTCAATAGATTTACAGAATTTGACTGATCACATACCTAGGTTATAACTTAAAATTAAGTAGATAGAGAATCTTAATTCTAAATTGTTGTACAGCAAAGCTTTGTTAAATTACTGTCAATTTTTGACATATAGTGAAATTATTGTTATGAATTTGGCGGTTTGTTAAGCCTTTAAATACATAAGTTGTTAATTTATATATGTTATTTAAAGATGGAATAGTTTTTGCTTTAGATAAATCATATTTAAGTTTAAGTCAAAAAAATTATGAAATATACTCAATCCGGTTTTACGCTCATTGAATTGATGATAGTTATTGCCATTATCGGGATACTTGCTGCTGTGGCTATTCCTGCATATCAGGATTATATTGCAAAAAGTCGAGCTTCTGTTGCTCTACATGAAATTTCTGCTGGAAAATCGTCCTATGAACTTTATGTCAATCATCAATATTCAACGATTCTCACACCTGCTGATATTAATTTAAGCAGCAGCACACCTACCTGTACTATCAGCGCAACAAATCCGGATAATACAGGCGTTGCTTTAAAAGCAATCCGTTGTCATTTAAAGAATACCACGGGTTTTTCTGCAAATGCTGAAATCTATATTAACCGATCTGCAGATGGAATATATAGTTGTGGTACCACAGGTTTTCCAGAAAAATATAAACCAAATGGCTGTTCTTAAAAGCATAAATATTCACTTTTAAAGTGCCGCTTTCGTCAGGGCATGTCCTTATCTGAGTCATTGGTTTAAAATCCTCCTTTAAGCTGTTTTTATTTCAACTTTTTCCAATGACACATGCTCTTCTCACTAGGTGATATCTAAGAGAAAATTCAAAATACTATGTAATTAACAGTTGTTATTGCTCAAAAAAGCAGAAATATCATAAAGTCATTTTGGGAACTGCTACAGGCATAACATCCCTCATTAACTTCACCCCTGGTGAGCTGCTTGGAATAGCTTGAATTGCGAAGCAGGTAGAGGTTTATGGGTTGTTTTTTGATTACGTGATATTTCAGATCAGAAAAAGGTATTTATTGATGGAAGCTGTATACGCGTGCATCGGCATGCAAGTTGAGCTTGAAATGTTCTTGAAAGGGTAAATTGACAGTCATGTGATGGATGAGCAAAAAATCATCCTGTAATTGATGTGAATGAGTTACTAATTGATTTTTAAATCTCCCAAAGGGGAAGTCTATGACCGTCAGGTTGTAAAATAACTGATTGACACTGTAAATGAGGCAACTTATTTGATTACTGATAAGAAGGATGATACTGAGCACATCAGAATATGGGGTGGGAATAAAATATGATCCCGATTATTATGATGAGATCAGACAGTAGGAGATTGAATAAGGAGTCTGACAAATATCTGTATAAATTAAGATATTAAGTTGCAAATACCTTTGCAGGATTGAAATATGTTCAAGCGATTGTAGCTCGATTTGATTAACTTACACGCAATAATCAGTTTATGATCTACGTAGCCTGTATGTTTATTTGGTGTAAAGCTTAAATGAGAGCATGTCTTGAGTACGATGGAATGTATCGAAATAAAAAAGTGGAGAACGAATCTCCACTTTTTAAACACTTAACTTAATATTAAGAACAAGAACCTGGTTTAAATTTAGCGTCTAAGCCATTACCAGTTGCACAAGTCCACGCACCTTCACCACTACGATTTAAAGTAATGGTTTTTCCATTAATCTTAGTTGCATTACCATTTTGTAATTCACAAACAATTGTACCTACACCTGTAGTTGAAGCAAAAGTTGTACTAACTTCACAATAACGAGTTACAGAAGGCACACCAATATAACCTGCAGCAGAAGCATCGGTAGAAGGATCTTTACCTTCATTTACTGCAACTTCGAATTGAGTTTTAGCAGGGTTAATTTCCGCCAGACCAGAAGTCGCTTGTGATTTAGCAATATAGTCCTGGTAAGCAGGAATCGCAATAGCTGCCAAAATACCAATAATTGCTACCACAATCATGAGCTCAATTAAGGTAAAACCTTTTTGCATAGTGTTCATAACATTCTCCACAAATGTTTTGTTAATTTAATTATAAGCTTTGTAAGCTAATTTATATTTTGCATAAAGTATGCCAGCTACATAATATCCATTTATTCATTGCTAAATCAATAGATTGAGTTGTTATAAAGTCTAATATAGAAAAAAATTAATACCTAAATATGTAACTAGTTGACAAAAAATGTCAGTTTTAATGAAAATTATTGTTGTGATTATGTTTTTGATGTGTTCAGTGACATTAAATAAAAAATTAATGTGGCTTAGTTGAACGTATTTAGCATAAATGGAATGATTGTTTTTTATACAAATAAAAGGTGCCAGTTACAAAAAAATGATCACATCGCATTCAGTATATAAATTGCAACGACATTCAGCGCAAATTTTTCTATCATAGCTGCAATATTTTTGCATTTTCCCCAATATGAAATTCCTTTTATTGCTCCTCGCCAGTGTCTGTATATCACTGGCATGGCTGCTCCCTGTGCACTACCGGCCATGGGTGACTTATACCGGAGAGCTATATGCTTTCCTGGCGGTGTTTGCTTTGGCTGCCATTTATCTTAAAGACAGGATCAGTATTCCTGGAATCACTACTCCTTTGCTGCTGATTTCAGTGATACCACTGATTCAGTGGGGAGTGGGGCAGATCTTCTTTTTTGATAAGGCTTTGCTCAGCTTCCTGTTTGTCTTTGCTTTCTGGTTCTGTATTGTTCTGGGTTATAACCTGACTCTGAGTAAAACAGACAGGGAGCAGATATTTGCAGGATTGTGTAGCGTATTTATTTTCTGTGGAACACTGACGGGGCTGATTGCAATCAGCCAATGGCTGACAATTGATGCTTATATCCCAGGTATGGTTGACATGAAAAATGCAGCCCGCCCTTATGCAAATTTTGCTCAGCCAAACAACATGGCCAGTTTTCTGATTATGTCGCTGCTGGCGGGGCTGTATCTGTATGAAAAGAAAAAGCTGAAAAACTGGATGATTGTAGTCTGCACACTGATTATGCTGTTTGCTGTGGCTTTAAGTCAGTCCAGGACTTCATGGGTTGCCTGTATCTGTGTGCTTATTTACGCTGCATGGCAGCAGTACAAAGGCTATATTACTTTAAAGTGGTATTACAGCCTGAGCTGGCTGGCGCTGTTTATTGTATTTACTCTAAGTATTCCTGTACTGACTCAGGCAGTTGTACAGTTCTCTGATGTAAATATTGCACAGACCAAAGGTGTGGTGGCACGTGCTACGGCAGATATGTCCCGGTTGGCAATATGGGATCAGATGCTGCATGCCATTCAGAATAAACCCTGGTCTGGCTACGGATGGCATCAGACCAGTGTAGCCTACATGCAGATCAGTGACTCATTTCCAGGGCCGGTGTGGATACGCAGTGCACATAATATTGTGATTGATCTGCTGCTGTGGAATGGTCTGCTGCTGGGTGTACCAATACTGCTGTATTTTATCTGGTGGGGTGTTCAGCTCAGTAGACAGGTCAATTCAGTGGAATCCGTGATTGGCTTGCTGATGATCGGTGCACTGATGGTGCATGGTCTGCTTGAATTTCCGCTGATGTATGCTTACTTCCTGCTGCCGATGGGTTTTATTCTCGGTATTGTGCAGTCGCAGAATACTCAGTGCAGCCAGTTTTCTCTGTCTCCACGGTTTATGCAGATAACATTTGTTATCGGGTTGATTTTACTTGCCTTGATTTACAGAGATTATAAAACACTGGTACCGAAGCTGAATCAGTCCATCCGTTATGATGGGCAGCCTGCAAAACAGACCAACCAGGACGAGATTTATATACTCCAGGAATTTGACCGGCGCATTGACTGGATCAGGATGAACCCATATACCCAGGTTTCCCGTGAACAGCTGGATGAACTGAAAGGGATGGTGGAAAACTATCCAACGAAATATGACGTCATTAAATATGCAAAACTGCTGGCTTATAATGGTTATCCAGAAGAAGCAAAGCATCAGTTATGGTTATTAAAGCAGATGAAAAAAGTAGATGTAAAATATGAACAGTTGCTGCCGGCATCTTCTGTGAAACAGGCAGATTGATTTTTTGTAAATCTCAAACTGAGTCATAATAAAAAAGCCAGTTTCAGCTGGCTTTTTTATTGAAAGAATTACAACTGGCTTTGAATATAGTTCTCAGTGCCAACACTTTGAACCAGGTCGAGTTGGGTGGTCAGCCAGTCCCAGTATTCTTCTTCTTTTTCCAGAATTTCCTGAGCCAGGTCACGTGTCACGTAATCCATCTGCTCTTCAGCAAGTGCAACAGCTTTCTGGATTGCTTCAATGTTTTCTTTAACTTTGCGGACATCGCAGTTCAGTACTTCAACGGTATGCTGTCCGATATAAAGTTTGCCCAGATGCTGCAGGTTTGGCAGTCCTTCCAGGAACAGAATCCGTTCAATAATTTTATCAGCATGTTTCATCTGGCGGATGGATTCTTTGTATTCTGCTGAACCCAGCTGTTCAATTCCCCAGTCATTAAACATACGTGAATGCAGGAAATACTGATTAATTGCAGTTAAATTATGGTACAGCACCTGGTTTAACTGATTGATTACGTCACGGTTGCCTTTCATTGCATAGCTCCATCAACAATCTATGCCTTAAGGGAGTTAAGGCAATCCATCTGTTTATCTTAATGCGTACAGGGTTGATTGGCGAGTAATTTATGGAACAGCAAATGAAAATCGCAATCAAAAACAGTTGAATAGTCCAAAGATATTCAGAGCGTTGAAGTCTGCTGCAATAAAAACCCGCTCAGAGTCATAAGCGGGGGAGGAGAAATGGTCTTTCGACCATTGAGTTTATAATTATGATTATTCGGGTGTTGCAAAAAATCAGGCAGCAATTGAAATACGGGCAGCAATTTCTGACAGTTCATCGCTGATAATACTGCGTGCTTCAGGGGCACAACGACCACAGCATGTTCCCAGGTCAAGCAGATCGCGGATTTCACGGTAGCTTTCAGCACCGTTTGCAACTGCGTCTTTAATGTCCTGATCTGTAATACCACGGCACAAACAAACGTACATGCGATACAACCAAAGTATGAATGGGATAAGTGATATTATTGATAATTATTATCATTTGTCAACAGGATTCATTTAAAAGATCACTTGTGCTGATTGGTATTTTGAATAAAAAAATACCACCTGATCGGTGGTATTGTATGATCTGGATTTATGTTATTGATTAATAATAACAATGCCATCCATTTCAACCAGTGCGCCTTTAGGTAGGCTTGCAACGCCCAGTGCTGCACGTGCAGGATAGGGCTGTGCAAAATATTCGCCCATAATCTGATTGACCAGCTGAAAATGAGACAGATCGGTCAGGAAAATATTCAGTTTTGCAATATCAGCCAGAGAACCACCTGCTGCTTCACATACGGCTTTTAAATTATCAAAAACACGTCGGATCTGCGCTTCAATCCCCTCTACCAGTTCCATGCTGTATGGGTCAAGTCCAATCTGACCTGAAAGGTACAGAGTGTTGCTAACCAGAATGGCTTGTGAATATGTACCAATAGCTGCTGGTGCATTTTCAGTATGGATTACCTGACGGGACATCGCTTTCTCCTTTTTTCGTCTGCATACATCATAGTCGAAGCTATGGGCATGCAGAAGTACTATCGTTTTAAGTGATCAACTCGCTTTTGAGGTCTCTGAAATATTCAGTGGCAGGGCAAGGCGGGTAATTCTTGGGAAGCCGTAATGCATTCGCAGGTCACGGATAATACGGGCAATCTGTTTACGGTTGTTGACCACCACGTTGACATAGGTTTTGCCTTCATGGTTGCGGACCATTTCCACACCGGTTTTTGCTTTACGGCACTGGTAGATCAGGTCAGAAATCTGTTCGTCATTCATTTCCATATCAATGCTGAGGTATGCCGTGAAGCTGACATCATCCACATCTTCGGATGTCCATTGCAGAGGCATGATGTTTTCAGGGTGCAGATGCTGTTCGTGCAGCAGATTGTGACAGCGTGCGCGGTGTACAATCAGACCTCTGCGTGACAGATGTCCCTGAATCGGGTCACCCAGTACAGGGTTACAGCAGTGTGCATATTTGACATCCACACCTTCAGTACCCTGAATCAGTCGATCAGAGACATGTTCTTCCTGGGTCTGATCCTGAGAATACAGGTGATTGGCAACCAGCTGAGGGAGTAAATCACCGACAGCAATCTGTTCAAACAGCTGATCACGTGATTCGACATGGCGCCATTGCAGCAGATCGGTCCAGTCATCATCACTCAGGTCTTTAATGGAGCGGTTGAACAGCTTAAGTGCGCGGCTCAGTGCCTGCTGTCCAATCAGACGCTGTTCTTCAATGTCCTGATCACGCAGAATATTCTGAAGAGCACGACGGGCTTTCTGCGTGTTGACGAAACTCAGCCAGTCTGGATTTGGTGTTGCCAGAACGTCGGTAATGATTTCCACCACCTGACCACTCAGCAGTGGGGTGGACAATGGTTTGGTTTCACCATTGATTTTGGCACCTACAGCATGGTTACCTAAGAATAGGCTTGCAGAATATGCAAAATCGACGGCTGTTGCTCCCTGTGGGAGTTCGTGCAGATGCCCGTGAGGGGTATACACCCAGATTTTTTCCTGATGCAGATAGTCCAGCAGATCACTGAATGTGGTTTTGGCACACTGGTCATCAATCAGGATATTCAGATTCTGCATGGATGCCTGAATGGCAGAGCGACAGGCCTGCGGTGCATTTTCACCAAGTACGACGCCAAAACGGGCAGCCTTACGCATCAGTTCGGTCTGTATGGTCAGTGAAAGTGTGGTTTTTTCACCTTTCAGGCGCATCATGAGGGACTGGTTGCCACCAGGCAGTGGTTTACGGATGTGGTCTTCATAATGCAGAACCTGAAAATGCTCAGCGAGTATTTCAGCGAGGCGGTCACAGTCAGCAATGCTCTGTAAAATAATTTCAAAGGCGTGACTGTGCGTCAGTTCCTGTAAATCAATGTCATTTTTGACGAAGTGTCTTAAAAGCTCAATATTGTTGTTTTTCTTTTTGATACGACCCGCAATCTGGTTCTGCTGAAGCAGGGCAGTGAGGTTGTTTTCCCATTTGGTCTGGTATTCACAGCGTTTGGGTTTGGTCTGAAGCAGGGCTTCCTGAACATTGTTGAACATATCCAGGTCCAGATTCTGGTAGCACAGATGCTCCAGGTTATCTGCCATTTCATTCATACCGACCAGTCGTGCCATAGGCACAAAAACATCAAAGGTTTCCTGTGCAATCCGGGCACGCTTGTCAGGACGTAATGCCCCCAGGGTGGTCATATTATGATAGCGGTCAGCCAGTTTAATAATAATGACACGTGGATCCTGTAAGGTCGCCTGTAAAATTTTTCTGAACGATGCAGCTTTGTTATATTCTTTATCACTTGAATGGCTGAGTTTGGTTACGCCATCCACCAGTTCTGCGACTGTTTTACCAAATTTTTCAGTGATGTCATCTTTGCTGAAATCTGTGTCTTCAATGACATCATGAAGCAGTGCTGCCATTAGGGTTTCAGGATCAAGCCGCATATGAGCAAGAATACTGCTGACCGCAATTGGATGTAAAATATAGGGTTCGCCACTTTTACGGGTAATGCCGTCATGGGCTAGATCA
The DNA here is from genome assembly GCF_002165295.2 of Acinetobacter sp. WCHAc010052. Classification (NCBI taxonomy): domain Bacteria; kingdom Pseudomonadati; phylum Pseudomonadota; class Gammaproteobacteria; order Moraxellales; family Moraxellaceae; genus Acinetobacter; species Acinetobacter sp. WCHAc010052. The sequence continues at coordinate 340,327 of NZ_CP032143.1, forward strand.
GCATAATCGCAGGCCGCAAGAACGCGCTCGATATCGCTTTGATCCATGTAAGCGTCGATAATGATTTTGAGCTGTTGCTTGGCTTGGCTGACCTCTGAGCCTGGCATAAAACACCTTTTACACAATTACTGTTAACAGAAGATGGTTGGCTGCCTTTCCTCAGAAAAGCAGATTGCCCGACCTGTCAGACTGTTCATTTCAGAAAATGAAAGCTGTCAGACCAGCAATAAATATGAATATCTACTGTTATAACGGTTATTGAGAAAATATTAAAGTTCAGAACATAAAAAAGCCTGGTAAAAACCAGGCTTTTTTTCAGGTTACTTTCTTACTGGAAAGAAAAACCATCAAGATTCAGATTATTTGCTGATAAAGCAAGATCAAGACTTGAAGTCTGATAGTCCTGTTCACGCTGTTTCAGGATATCTTTGGAAACATGACCTGCTGCAATTTCACGTAATGCTACAACTGTAGGTTTGTCATTGTCCCACTCAACAGTTGGCTCAATACCCTGACGTGCAAGCTGACGCGCACGTTTGCTTGCAACCAGTACAAGCTCAAAGCGGTTGTCTACATGGTCTAAACAATCTTCAACGGTTACGCGTGCCATAAAGTTCTCGTTCGAATGGTAATTTTTAAAACAGACTGCGCAGTATAAAATGCTTTGTCTTCAGACTCAAGTTTTAATCACTTTTGAGCAACGGGTGTAATCAGCTTTCTGATCAGGTCTTCATGACGTTCAGCCTGCTGCGGCATGGTCAGTCGGTTGGCAGTAATCAGTGACTCAAGATCATGCAGTGCTTTGTTGAAGTCATCATTAATAATGACATAGTCAAAATTGGTATACTGCTGCATGTCTTCAACGGCACAGCTTAAACGGTGTTCAATCACTTCAACAGTGTCTGTACCACGGTTGGACAGACGCTGGCGCAGGTCAAACTGGCTTGGTGGAAGAATAAAAATCTGGATGGATTCAGGAAAAAGTTTGCGGACCTGCTGTGCGCCCTGCCAGTCAATTTCAAGCAGTACATCATGACCTTTTGCAAGCTGTTCTTTTACGGTTGCCTGTGCAGTACCGTAATAGTTTCCAAAAACTTCCGCATGTTCAATAAAACCACCCTGTTCAACCAGGGCGAGAAAATCTTCTTTTTTACTGAAATGGTAGTGGACACCGTCCAGTTCACCAGGACGTTGACCTCGGGTAGTGTGGGAAACTGAAACGTGCAGATTGTTGACACGTTCAAGCAGCGCTTTTACGAGGGATGTTTTGCCTGTTCCTGATGCAGCAGAAACGACAAACAAGAGACCCGACATGATATTTTTCCTGATATGATAAAATATCTTCTCTATTTTAGAGCAGACAGGATTCAAACAAAATAGCAAACGTCATTTTGTTTGAAAAAATTCTGGTTTTATCCTTGAATTTAAGTGAACACTGAGGATCCTATGGAAATTGTATTGGCCAATCCACGTGGTTTTTGTGCAGGTGTAGACCGTGCAATTGCGATCGTCAACCGAGCGCTTGAATGTTTTCATCCGCCTATTTATGTCCGGCATGAAGTGGTTCACAACAAATTTGTTGTGGATGATCTGCGTCAGCGCGGTGCTGTTTTTGTGGATGAGCTGGATGAAGTACCGGATGACAATATTGTGATTTTCAGTGCACACGGTGTTTCAAAAGCGGTGCAGCAGGAAGCTGAACACCGTGGTCTGAAAGTGTTTGATGCAACCTGTCCACTGGTGACCAAGGTGCATATAGAAGTGACCAAATATGCCCGAGAGGGAACGGAAGCCATTCTGATCGGTCATGAAGGGCACCCTGAGGTAGAGGGTACGATGGGGCAGTATGACAAAAAAAAGGGTGGTCATATTTACCTGGTGGAAGATGAAGAAGACGTTGCATCCCTTGCGGTCATCAATCCTGAAAAAGTTGCATTTGTGACTCAGACGACACTGTCCATTGATGATACGGCTAAAGTGATTGATGCTTTAAGATTACGCTTCCCTAAAATTCAGGGTCCCCGCAAAGACGACATCTGCTACGCAACCCAGAACCGTCAGGATGCAGTCCGTGATCTGGCTGAGCAGTGTGATGTTGTACTGGTGGTGGGTTCGCCAAATTCATCCAACTCGAACCGTTTACGTGAACTGGCAGAACGCATGGGGAAACATGCTTACCTGGTGGATAATGCAGATCAGCTGGAACAGTCCTGGTTTAATCAGGATTCTAAAATCGGAGTGACGGCAGGGGCATCTGCACCTGAAATTCTGATTAAACAGGTGATTCAGCGTTTGCAGGACTGGGGTGCAACTGCGCCACAGGAACTGAATGGTCGTGAAGAAAATATTACTTTCAGCTTACCCAAAGAACTGCGGATTCCTGTTGTCACACAGGCATAAAACTGAGCAGTCGCACTAAAAAGCATATTGCATCACATTTGTGGTTGATTTAGCGGATGATTCCTCCTGGATTTCATCCGTTTTTTTATACCGATCATCTGTGATTGTGTTTAAATTACATCCAAAAGTATTAATCTTTAATAAACAATATGATGAACTGCTGCACAGAATGTGATTGTGCGAGTGGATTCAGTCACTGGTATGGGGTTGTAACTGTTTAAGGGGGCAGTACAGAGCTGATTATTCAGACAGTGAAGCAAATAAAAATGGCAGTCAGTGATGGCTGAATAAAAATTACAGAAACATAAAAGATCAGATCAGCAGGTGCTGAGCGGGTCAGAACATCAAATCAGAAAAATGAAAGAAATAATAATATTAACAGGGCTGTTCTGGTGCGGAACAGAAGGTGGCAGTGTATGAAGCAATCAGTCAATCAACAGGGTGCGGGCATGATGGAAGTGCTTGTGGCATTGCTGCTGCTTTCCATAGGTGTGCTCGGTTTTATTGCACTTCAGTATCGTGCTGTCGATGCCGGTGGCGAAGCTCTGGTCAGGACTCAGGCAATGGGTCTCGCTAAAGAACTTGGTGAGCGGATTCGGGCAAATCAGTTTGCATTAGCGTCCTATGCATCGGGGTTAAATGCTTCTGCTGCAACAGTGACTAAATGCCTGGGAACCCAGAAATGCAGCACCACAGATATGGCAGCTTATGATGTCAGTGATATTCAGTCAAAAGCAGAGCAGCTTGGGCTTCAGATCAAAATGCCAAAATGTGACACTGCTGCGGGCAAGGATCGCTACTGCATTTATGTGGCATGGGGAAAAACCAAACCGATAGAAAGTACTTCAGATGGGCAGGCATGCACCAAGGGTGGAATTTATCTGCCAACGGCGAAATGCGTCATTATGGAGACCTACCAATGAAAACAATAAAAATAAGAGCGGAACAGAAGGGTTTGACCCTTGTTGAAATGATGATTGCACTTGCGATTGGTCTGGTGATTACAGCAGTTGCAATTCAGCTGTTTCTGACCAGTCAGAGCAGTCTTGCTGTTCAGAAAGCTATGGGGGATATGCAGGATTCTGGGAATTTTGGACTGGAATATATTGCCAGGGATATCCGAAAAGCCAATCTGGGTGCGCTCTCTGCTGTCGCAGATGGAAATATGGCGCAGGGTGGTGTCATTTTATCTCAGAACAATGTGACGAAATATCTGGCGACAGCAGCAGGTGGAACACTGGGTGAAGGTTTTGATGTCGGGTATATGACACGTGGCAATGAAACAGCACTGACCACAGCAGCCAACAGCTGGACAGGTATTTCCAATATGGGGGGGAATGTCAGCAGTGATCAGCTGACCATTCAGTTTAAGGCTATTCAGACGCTGTATTCAGATGAAGAGTTCAATGCCATGAAAAACCGTGACACAGGCTTATCTGATGCTGAAAAGGCAACGGTTGTCGGTTACGACTGTTCCGGTGAAAAGATCACCTTACAGAATATTGCAGACCGGACTTATATCATTCAGCGTTATTTTCTGCGCAGAGACAATGATGGCAGTGACACAGAGCCAAATGATCCGCTTTCTCTGGCATGTGCGGCAGGACGTTACAGCCTGCAGTCTATAGAAGCAGCAAGAACAGCGGAAAGCAGCTCGGCTGATAAAAAGACATTTTCACCGGTCATCGTGACAGGAAAACTGCTGGGGCAGGGTGAAATTGTGCTGCGTCGGGTGGATCATTTTCATGTTCTGCTGGGGGTTTCTGAGGGGGGGTATGCAGCTCCTGAAAATATGCGTTATCTGACTGTTAAAGGCTATAACGATCTCATGGCAAATGCCACTGCAGTTAAACCTCAGATCAGAAGTGTACGCTTAGGTTTTGTGGTACGTGCTCAGAACAGTTCAGGCAAAAATATTGATCTGAAAGATATTGAAAAATTTACAGTGCTGGATCAGGAAGATCTCAAGCTGAAAACAGCAGATACCAACTATTTAAGGAAAGTCACGACGCAGACCGTAGCAATGCGTAATGCACTGGGGGAGGCTGAATAATGAAGCATCAAAATCATTTTCAACATCAGCGTGGGGCGGCACTTGTGGTTGTGCTGTTCATCCTGTCACTGATACTGGTGATTGGCGTACTGGCGATCCGGCAAAGTATCACATCATTGCAGCTTTCGATGAATAGCCAGGTCGATGATCTTTTGCGACAGGGTTCTGATGCAGTCATGCTTTCTCTGGAAAAACCAGACCGTCTTGGGGAGTTTTCCACTTCAGCAGGATTGCTGGGATTTATTCGCCGCCCTGAAAATCAGGGTAAAGAACTGGTGTTCTGCTTCAGGGAAGGTAAAAAAGTATTTTTTGATATCAATACTGCCAGCATGATTTATAAGGATGGCAGCACCATTAAAAACAGCAGTCTGGGGATGAGTGGATACTGTGATCCGACTTCAACTACAGACAATCATTTTACCAGTAACCGTCGGGCAGTACTGACACAGGTCGCCATCCGCCGTGCATCAGCAACAGATACACCATTTGAAAACTTTGGTACTGGAACAGATGCGGTTTCTGCAAAAACAGACAGCAATGACCGTTTTACCGTATATGTCACTTCTGTACTACCTGGACTGGGTGCAGCATCCATGCAGCAGATCCGGGGTTGCCTGACAGGCAATATGAGCACAGTGACAAATCCGACAGAAAATACAGTGTCGAAATGCCTTGAAGCACTGGAAGTGCCTTACAGCACACAGGTTGCTGAATATAACTATGTGACGGGGTTCAGCTCCTGACATTCCAGGCAGGGCACACAAATACAGACATTAAAACAAAAACTGGGTGATGACATGAAAACAAATAAAATGAAAGTGCTGTACAGGGCGATGCTGGGGTCGGCTTTTATGCTGGGTGCAAGTGGTGCGCAGGCAGCTGATATTGAGATCTATAAAGCGGGTGCTCAGGACGGATCTGTTGCGGTCATGTTGATGCTGGATCAGACGCAGAAAATGAAAGCTGTGCTGGGAAAGCTGAATGACGGTTTTTCAGATTATCATAACTGTAGTCAAAGCCTGTCAGGCAGTACCGATACGCTTTCCATCGGTGGGGTGTCTTTTGCCACAACCTTCTGTCGTTACAATAAGGCGGATACCTGGTTTCTGAATATTGGCAGCAATATGAATAACCTGTTCTTTCCAGGGCGCTATAAGAGTTATCTCGACTATATAAAAGAAACATGTGAGCACCGTACTGGATGGACTGAATATAAATGCTATGACCGTCTGACTAAATCTAAAGTTGCCTTGATCAGTTTACTGATGGGTAATGCTGACAAAGGTATTGCAGCACTGTCGGATGATAAGGTGATAGGGCTGTCATCGTTTTCAACTTATGTGCCAGACGGAAACCCTTATGCTGGTAAGGTCAGAGTGGTGGCAAGACGGCTGGATGCCAAAGTCAGTGATGGAGCTGGTGGTCAGATTACACAGCGTTTATTACTGGCAAGAACCATTGCAGGTGTTTCAGAGGAAACCAACGGTAGCTGGAGCTGGGACTTACTGCAAAAAGATAAAAACTCACCGATTGCTACAGCTTATGCTGAAACAGCAGCCTCATTGATGGGGACAACAACCAAGGGTACAGGTCTGGATGTTTTTGGTCGGAAGGTGACTTTTGCAATTGCTGACTATTTTGCAACGTGCAGCTCTACTGATCAGGCAGGATTGTGTAAGTCAACATGGAAACACACAAAATCCAGCTGGACATCAGTCCTGGACTGGTTCTTTGGTGTTAATGCCAAAGGTGGTAAGGATGAATTGAGCAAATGGATTAAAGAAGAGTATGGCTCACCGAAGTTTTTTACCCGTAACGATTATCCTGCAGATACTGAAACGACTGGAGACAGTGATAAGGGGAGATTTCTTGAGACGATTTATTACTATAAAGACAACTCAAATAAAGATCTCAGTATTTATGACGGGTTAATTTTTAAGAGTTATTTCCCATATAGTGGATTTTCCTACGCAGATCCAAATGCTGTGTCGGGCAATAACTATGTGCGTCCAGGCTTAATCCAGTCGCAGATGAGTAAAGTGGGTACATCAGCGGACAGTCGGCAGTGTCATGGTCAGGGTATATATGTGCTTACTGCGGGTACTCCAGAGCTGACCAATTCAAATGGTAATTCCTACTCCACAGAATTTGCTGTGGAGAGAGTGATGCAGAGGAGTCTTGCAAACCCGAACCAGACTTTTGCTGATTTCAACTGTGCAGCTAATGCAAAACTGACTGATTATGCAGGTATCCTTGATGTTGGGACTTTACGTCGTAATGCATTGTGGTCATGTATATCCAATTATTCAGACCGATTGAATGGAGCAAGTAATCCAACGGGGCTGACAATTAAAACAGCTGTAGCCGGTGTAGGGCGTGATTTTTCCTATATACCGAACACAACTGCAAATGACCTGACAAATACTACACAGTTAAATGCATATCTGGGCAAAGTAAACAGTGCAGACTTTTCTAAACGCTTCCTTGAAATACCCGATGAGCAAATGAAGCATGATGTAAAAAATGCGGCAAAATGGGGTGCGTATGGAGGTGGGGGATATTATTCAGTTTTATCAGTAAATGACATTGTTGACAGTGTAAATAATTTCATCAATGTTATTGCAAAAGATATTCCGGCAGCATCTGCGAGCAGTGTCACCATTCCGGTTGATGCTCTGAACAGCTATGAGCTGCAAAATTCTGCATACAGTTCTCAGTTCCAGCCTACTGTCAGCAAAGCATATCCGACCTGGTTCGGAAACGTGAAAAAATACAAAATTGTTGATGGCTTAATCAAAGATAAACTGAATGCGCAGATCTATGAAAAAACAGGATTGATCAAAGACAGTGCTACTGACCTATGGGCATCTGCAAGTACAGATACGACACTGACTTTACATCCTGTTTTTCAGGGTGGTGCTTTGAATAAATTGCTTTTAAAAGAAAATGATAAAGGTGACACGGTTCGTGCATTATTTACTAACCGTAAGTGTGAAGCAGCTACAGATGGTGCAACCTGCACAACAAATAAATCATTAAAATCAATTGATAAAAAATATTTCTCTGATGATGCCACAAAGGCGGATCCACTACGTGGTTATCTGATGCTGTTGCTTGGCTATGATGTCAGCAATCCTGAAATACCGTCGGATATCGATTTAACAACGCTGAAAAACAGACCTGAGTTGCGCCAGCTGGGCGCAGTAATGCATTCAGACCCGGTTTTACTGACTCAGAAAGGTAAAATTCAGGTGGGGACAACCAGTATCAGTACTGATGATCGGGAAGACTTCCTGTTATTTGGTAGCAATCAGGGCTTGCTGCATGTGGTCAATGCTTCTACGGGTGAGGAAAAACTGGCATTTGTACCTAATGAAATGCTCGAATCAGATCAGAAAAAAGTATTCCTGAAAAAAGAGCTGACCACAGGCGGAACGCAGAACTACCTGTATGGTGTGGATGGTCCGTGGACTGCTTATACCGAGTATGTACCGACTGGAGCTGAAGGTTATCTGACAGTAGGCAAAGGTAAGTTCAGTTATGCTTCGCAGGCAGCAGATGGTACTGCCAGTGTAAATTATGCCTATGGTAAACAGTGGGTTTATGGTGGTCTGCGCATGGGTGGTCGAAGCTACTATGCACTGGATCTTGGAGATATCAGCAAGCCTGAACTGAAATTTCAGATTGACCCGGTTAACCAGAAGATTATTAACAGTTCAGGTTCAAATACTGTTTCTGCCTTGCAGTATATGGGGCAAAGCTGGTCCAAGCCTGTGGTGACCCGTGTGAAATGGGAAGGTTCATCGCGTCTGGTGATGCTGGTGGGCGGTGGTTATGATGCAAGTGGTACAGTCAACTGCACCGACACACTGAATACCAACAAAGGCTATGAATGTAACGAATATGATCAGACCAACGGTACGGGTGCCGGAGTTTATATGTTTGATGCAAATAACGGCGAACTGCTGTGGTGGGTAAGTTCAAATGCCAGCACAGTGAATACAGGTGCTAAAGAACAGGCGCTGAACGTTACAGATATGAAATACAGCGTGGTTTCTTCGATTAAACCGGTAGACCGTAACGGCGATGGTCTGACTGATCATCTGTACTTTGGTGATCTGGGCGGGCAGTTGTGGCGTATCGATCTGAACAACAACAAAGTTGCAGGCAGCTCCACTGCATTTGCAACCCGTGCAGTGAAAATGCTGAATCTGCATGAAAGTGCCGGTAAAAGCCCACGTTTTTACAATGTACCTGTATTCAGTCTGTTTAAGGATTCAGCATCAGGTATGCTGGCAGCTGTCAGTATTGCCTCAGGTAACCGAAGCCGTCCGCTTCAGCAGGAAGGTTCATCTGCCAGCTGGTCAGAAGACGGTGCCTATACTGTATTTGATAAGGACGTGATTAAATCAGGGCTGTATTCACTGGATAATGCAAGTCTGGTTACTAAAAACCTGACTAAAACAGGGTTGGTGGAGCTGACAGATGCCATGCGTACAAAGGCTTCGGGTGTAACTAAAGTCACAGCAACAGATGCCGGCTGGTACTATCCATTTTCCTCTTCAGAAAAACGCAGTCAGAAAGTGCTGACTGATTTAGTGGCTGTAAACAAACAGTTACTGGTCAGTGTATATGACTCATCAAAAGATGGAACTGTTCAGGGTTGTAATGCGGGTATTAAAGGTGAAACGGTTATTCAGCGATTCTGTATGCCATACGGTAACTGTGAGACAGAACTGGCGAAAAACAAAATGTATGCTGGTGTTGGAATCGTGGGTATTACCCTGGGTTCTAAAGGGTCAGGCGATACAAATACCCGAACTGTTCTGAACAATGCCTGTCAGGGTGATAATTGTACAGGTGCGGACAGCAGCAGTAAATTGAAGTCTGATAACACATTGACCCGTAAACTGCGCCCAGCCCGCTGGTATGAGCAGTAAGGAGCAGATTATGCAGACAGTTCATCCTGTACGGGGTTTTACACTGATTGAGCTGATGGTGGTGGTGGTGATTGTTGCGATTCTCGCAGCAATCGCTGTTCCCAGTTATCAGGCGTATATACGTAAAGCACATATGTCCGCAGCGCAACAGGAAATGCAGAAACTTGCCGAACAGCTCGAGCGGCACCGTGCTAAAAATTATACTTACAAAGGCTTTGATCCCAGTTTTCTGTACGCAGATGCAGCCAATCCTTCACAGAATTATTATGTATCTTCAACGGGTAAGCTTGAGTTGCCTTTAGGCGCGACAGGCAGTGCAGTCAAATATGTCATTGAAATACTGGATGCAGATGAAAAAAAACCGCTGACTGCAGCAGATGTCAAAAATAGTCAGGGTGAAGTGACCAGTACCATTGCAGGTTACAGGTGGCTGATTCGGGCAGAAAGTAAAGATGCTCAGAATTATTCACTGTTGCTGACCAGTCAGGGAACCCGCTGTAAAAACAGAACCTATAACAATATTGGCTATGACTCCTGTGGCAGTATTGCCAATGGTAGGGAGGAATGGTAAATGCATCAGAAAATCAAAGGATTTACCTTAATTGAAATGATGGTGGTGATTGCAATTATTGGTATTCTTGCCGCGATTGCATATCCGACATACAACAACTACAAAGTCCGAACCAACCGAACGGATTTACAGAATGAATTAAGCCTGATTGCACAGAAATTACAGGCTTATCACCTTGTTCATAACAGTTATAAAAATGCAGATCTTTCAGTGGCAGGTTATACCGCACCGGCAAAATATCCGAAGCAGGATATGGCGCATTATTCATTGGCGCTGACAGTGGATTCAGATTTTAAAGGGTGGAAACTGGAGGCAACACCGGTATCGTCTATTCAGAATGGAGATGGAAAAGTCTGCCTGAATGATCAGGGCTATAAATCCTGGCAAAAAGGGCAGGTCAGCTGTTCACTCAGCAGTACATCTGGATGGGATAACTGAGTTGATGCAATTCTGAGAAACTGGATGGTTTAAATCATAACAATGGAAAAGGGATGGCATAAGCTGTCCTTTTTTTGTGCACCTTTTATGCGTATACAGGTTTTTAATAAGATTGGGAGGGAAAATGATGTGCTGTCTGTCTGATTAAATTTACCGCTTATCTAAAGCTGGATGAGAACTTTTTAATTGCTGATATTTTTTATGGGTTTGTGTGAAGTGGTTCTTGGAAATTCAAATATGTGCATGATTTTATAAAAAATATTCATGTTACTATTTTGTAAATAAGTGGCTAAAAAATAGTTCGGGTGATTGAGTTGGACAGAGCATCATTTGTCATAAAAGAAAGAGGTCAGGTGGGATTTACCATTATTGAGTTGATGGTTTCTATTACAGTGATGGCTGTTATAGCAGTCATGGCGGCTCCATCTTTCACAAATATCGTTCGAACAAATCAGCTGAAAGTGACAGCCCGTGATTTTACAGAGCATATGATCAATCTAAGGTCCGAAGCTGTACTGAAGCAGAAAGAACAGACACTGACCCTGAGTGGTACAGGTGCATGGGTTCCAGGTGACAAAGTGGAGTGGGCTCCGAGCCAGCCGACGGCTACTGCACTGACATATAACATGATGGGGCAGATGAAGTCTGACAACAATCTATGCTTTGTTTTCAGACATAAAAAAGATGCAGGGTTAAAAGCAGTCATTATTGCCCGAAAAAGTGGAATGGTGATCTATGACAGGACAGCTGGGGCTTGTCCCGCTGATCTAGGCAGTGAGTAGGGGAACAGAATGCGATCTTATCAACAGGGTGTAGGACTGATAGAAGTGCTGGTTGCTCTTGTTCTGCTGGGTATAGCTGTTCTTGGCTTTACAGCTTTACAGCTTAGGGCGCTTGCCGCCAGTCATGAAGCGGGTCGTAATATTCAGGCAATGAATATTGCAAGGGATCTATCCGAAAGAATCAGGGTCAACAGAGATGGCTTAGCGGATTATAAAAAGCTTGTAGCCCCGTCAGTTCCTAAAAATTGTGCAAGTGGAACTGGCTCACAGTTTTGTACAGCGAAGGAAATGGCTGAGTATGACTATGCCAGGGTTGCTGAAAAAGCGACGAACCTGGGGATGGAGATAGGTATTCTGGACTGCCAGGGGACTGCCAGTCTTGAGCGGAAATGTATTTATGTAGCATGGGAAGGTACAACACCCTCCAACGGTGCAGACCCTGCAGATGGTTCTGTAAATATGAACTGCACAAATGGCGCAGCCTATGTGCCAGAAGCAAAATGTATTTTTGTGGAGGTATATAACTATGATAAGCCATAAGCAGACAGGTTTTACATTATTGGAACTGATGGTTTCCCTGGCTTTGGGTCTGATCATTGTTGCTGCCGGTGTTGCAGTGTTTATTACTGGACAGCGCTCTTTAGGGCTGCAGGGCGGAATGAGTGAGCTTCAGCAAAATGCAAACTTTGGTCTTTCCATGGTTACACATGATTTAAGACATACCAATCTGAACACACCTTCAACGCAGAAAGTAAACAATAAGCATGTAGGTTCGGGCATTATTTTCAGCGTCGCAAACTTACCTTCATCGCTGTCAGGCGTTGATGTAGGATTATTGACTAAGCAGGATAAAGACTCGGCTGCCACAACAACTGGAACAGCGGGGAAAAATGATCAGCTAACGATTCAGTTTATTCCAGAATATCGCAAAGTAACTACAAGACATTGCCCTTCGACTAATGAAAATTGTGCGGATACAGAAAAGACTGATGTTGTGACTTATAAGGCTAAAGGTCAGGACTGTGAAGGGACACCTTTTGATTTTTCAGAGGTGCGAACTATTGTTCAGCGTTATTACCTGAAAGAAGATCCTGTTCAGACGCCGGGGCAGCCAAAAGCTTATTCTTTGTACTGTGATGCCGGTAGCTATAAAGAAAATGATACAGAAATTACGGGTCTGAAAAAAAATCCAGATGGAACCCTGACAGCAGGTCAGCAACTGATGCAGAGAATTGATGCATTTAAAATCCGTCTGGGGGTTAAAGCACCGGATAAAAAACTCAGATACATGAGCGTTGGCGAATATCTGGCGGAGATGCCTGATACGGTCACAGCGGAAAGCAGTTTTTATAATGTGATGTCCATTGAAATCGGTGTTATTGCCCGCTCAACAACAGCACTCAATAGTGAAAAACTGATTGATAACTCAAAAACATTTGATGTTGCAGGTTATCCACTGACTCTGAATGCTGAACAAAAAAATGGCTCTAAATTCCTGAGAGAAGTATTCAGTCAGGTTGTGGCATTTAGAAATACACTGGGAGCATCGTGATGAAAAAACAACAGGGTGCAACTCTAATTGTCGTTCTGGTTATTTTGACACTGGTGACACTGGTGGGAACGCTGGCGGTTAAATCAGGTATTCTGGACCTGAAAATATCGACAAACAGCCAGGTTCGTTCACTTTTACTTGAAAACAGTAACTCTGCTTTGTTTAACGTGGAAGACCCGAATCAGATTGCAAGACAGCTGGCAATGGATGGTATGTTCAGTTACTTCAACTCAGCAGGTAATGCAGATGATGAACTGGTCTTTTGTTACCGCCCATCTGCCATGGCAACGTTCTATTCCACGAGCAAAACCAGTGTGATTGATAAGGACGGTAAAACCTTAAAAATGGGGATCACAGGCTTTTGTAAAGCAGATGAATTTTCCGCTGGACGTTCAGCTGTACAGGCTCAGATCTATCTGAAAAAAAATGAAGAACCGGATGCCTTGCCTTTCAGTACTGTGCCATCTGGCACCAGTCTGGGTCAGAGCGAAGTTCCTCTTGTTGCAAACAATATTGGTGTCACAGTGATCTCAATTTTACCAGGCTATGTCGGAGCAACAGACTCTCAGATTGAAGCCTGCTTTAAAAAGACAGCAATTAAAAAGACAGAAACGACTGAAACTGTTGAAGAGTGTTTTGAGGGTCTGGGCATCCCATACAACTTACAGCATGCAGACTATGTGGTGGGTAGCTCACCAAAACTTAAGACTTGATGGATACCCACCTGTAAGAGGGCGAAGAAATGAAAAAATTTAATCAGAAGTTACTTTCAGTTGCGGTATCCATGTTAATGACCGCAAGCATTTGTCATGTAGCCACCACTCAGGCGAGTGATATCGATATTTATAAACTGCCTGATCAGACAAAGTTATCTATTTTTATGATGCTGGATTTATCAGGGAGTATGGATAGGAGTAATCCAAATTCTGGGCGAGTAGGTTCATGTGATACACCAAGTAATGTAAAAGATAGTGATATTATAGATTTTTTGGGTGTTTATGATGCTGATAAGGGATACACAAGAAATTATTGTCAGGTAGGGGGGGGTAATACAAAAACTTATTATTACTTTAAAAGTGGAACACAATGGTATAGTTGTGGTAGTTCCGGTACAACCTTAGACCCAAATACAAGCAGATGTTCTATAAAAATTTCAGCCCCTAGTGATGAAATATTATCTGCTTTTAGGAAAGAAAGTAGTAATACTAAATATTATGCTTATACTGGTGGTACAAAATATTATGATCGTATGAGTCGCTTAAAGGATGCTTTATATAACTTAGCAACATCAGATGATATTCCACCAAATACCCAAATTGGTATAGGGACATTTGCTCCCAATGACGGAAAAAGGGGGTATATTGTAGTTAAATCAGACACTTGGGGTGGGGTTGGGTCTGCGCAACGTGAAAAAGTACTGGATTTAATTAAAAGTAATACCTTTAAAGGATTAAATAATACACCAACAGCAACATCTTATGCTGAATCTGCGGCATATTTATTAGGAACAACAACAGGTGGCGGGACGTATAGCGGTATAGGTTTAACTGGTGCTGCATCTGGAATTACTACAGGTGCTAGCTCAAATATGAAGTATATAAGTCCATTAGATAGAGTCACTGAGCCGAAATGCTCAGGTAAAGGTATTTATTTCTTAACAGATGGTGAGCCAAACGGGGTGGGTGGTAGTGCAAAAACTCCAATGAAATTAGCTTTAAATTTGAGTAATGATATAAATACAAGTGGGGGGTTGGTAAATACTAATGCAAAATATTCTGGCTCAGCAGACTGGGAATACATTGGTGCTTTTGCAAAATATTTAAATAATGGGAATAATTTACAGCAATTTTTTAATAGCGTAAAAAATAATGATCAACATGTAATAAAAACAGCTGTGGTCGGGTTCGGTTCAGTATTTGATGTGGCTGATCCAAATGGTACGATTCGTAAAAATCTGGCAGACCCTAAAACAGGTAAAGTACGCACATATTATAATTGCAGTCTTATCTCGGGTGCAGATGCTAAAAATGCATGTTATTGGGGGAATAAGACTAAATTCTCGAATGGTACATTAGTCCCGGGGATAGGAAACACAGCTGCCAATCCAAACAGTTATGGTGAAGGTGGGTTCTATTCTGCTTCATCAACGGATGAAGTGATTACCAGTTTTAAAAATTTTGTTGAAGACATGGAGCCTAACTTTGAACCGGTTGCTACAGGTTCACCATCTCTGCCTGTAGATGCTTTAAACCCAATTCAGATCCAGCCTTATGGCTATTATGCTCAGTTTACACCTAAGCCGCATAAAGATTTGCAACTGTGGTTAGGGAACTTAAATAAATACCATATCAAAGATGGTCAGTTATATGACAATACAAAACTGATTGCGTTGATTCGAAATGCAGGGGCTGATGTTGGGGAAATAAATCCAGATGCACATGGTATATGGGGTGCAAATGACACTGGTGGTGTTTTAGGTAGATTGCCTCTGGGTGATCAGTCGAATGAAAAAGGTAATCAATACTCAAAACGTAAAGTATTTACTAACCGTGAAATCACTGCGGGTGTCGCATCTGAAACATCAACGCTTAAAAAGGTTGATCTGGAGAGTTTATTTTCAGCTGATGCAACTAAAGCTGTATTTTCAAGTGATCCTAAGAAAAATTACTGGCTTAACGTATTAGGCTATGGGGTGGGGGAAAATCAGACTGGTATTACACAGGCATCTTTGGCTGGCATTCCTGAAATTCGGCAGATGGGTGCAGTGATGCATTCTAAACCACTGCTGTTGACTCAGGAAGGTAAAGTGGTTGTAAATAAAGGTACAAACGGTGCTAAGCCAGTTGTTACTAGTACTGATCGGAAAGATTATCTGCTCTATGGTACGAACCAGGGCATGCTGCATGTAGTTAATGTAGGGAAAGATACTGATGATGACCGTGGTAAAGAAGTCTTTACTTTCGTGCCTCATGAAATGATGGAAAATCAGTACAAGGGTTTTCTCTCAGAGGGAAATACAAACGGAGGGCGTCATCAGCTCTACTATGGTATTGATGGTGCCTGGACTTCCTACACTCAATATGTATCCAAAACAGACGGAACGCTGACAGTTAAAGATTCAGGTCGTAAGGATAATGATAAAGAACTCAATCTGAAAGGTTTACAGTGGGTTTATGGTGGTTTGCGTATGGGCGGGCGAAGTTACTATGCACTGGATCTGAGTGATATTGACAGTCCGAGTATGAAGTTTCATGTGAACCCAGCAAATGCCGCTGCAAGTACACCATTAAGTTATATGGGGGAAAGCTGGTCCAAACCAACTGTGACCTGGGTAAACTGGGGTGGAACCCGCAAATTGGTCATGTTGGTTGGCGGGGGATATGACAGTACTGGTGATGTGCAGTGTGGAGATGAGACTAAGAATAACCCGGCGCTGGCAAATTATGATGCACAGAATAAATATAACAATAAAGGCTACGAGTGTCCTAAATATAATCAGACCAATAACAAAGGTGCTGGTGTCTATATGTTTGATGCGGGCAATGGTGACCTGCTGTGGTGGGCGAGTGCAAATGCAGGCACATCGACAGGCGCAGCAACAGATTCAGGAACTATAAAAACACATAATGACAACCTGAAGTTCAGTGTGGTCAGCCAGATTAATGCGGTTGACCGTGATTCGGACGGTTTAGCAGATCATCTGTATTTTGGTGACCTGGGTGGGCAGGCATTCCGTATAGACCTGGATAATAAAGCTGCGACCAAAGGGGCTTTTGCAAAACGCGTTGTACGTTTGTATAACGGCCATGTTGCAAATGGTGCAAGTCCACGCTTCTATGAAATGCCTAGTTTCTCTGTACATAAGGGTGTAGATGGTATGTTTGGTGCGCTTGCCCTGAGTTCTGGTAACAGAAGTTCACCTTTGGCAGGAACACATACCATTGATGGTTCGGTTGTGACAACTGCTACAGCAAATGACGGTGTCTATGTCATTTATGATAATGATGTGGCACGTTCTGATCTATATTCGACAACTACGCTGAGAACATCACCAGCTGGACTTGGTGTGTCTTTGGAACTGGTAGATTTTGATGATCTGAAAGCAGGTATTGCACAGACTACTACGACTAATAAGGTGACTTCTTATACGGGTGGCTGGAAATATCAGTACGATAATGTTGCTGGTAAATATAAAGGAATGAATGAAATATACGCCCTGGACAGTATGCTTTACGTCAACGTTTATCATAAGAATGGTACGGGTATTATGGGTGACTGTGGTTCAGGTGTGGTTGGGGATACTGAGCTTTACCAGTTCTGTTTGCCTACAGGTAAGTGTCCATTTACATATCCAGATGGTGCAACAGGTCCAAATAAAGTCATACTGGGTGGTGGTATTTTAGGAACAGGATTAGGTGCAGGCTATAGTAATAAAACAGATGAAACAGGTTTGATTGTTCCTAAACCAGGCAGTCTGGATTGTACAGCAGATGCAAATAAAAACCTGCCTCAATGTCAGCTGTTTGATACAGGTGCAAGATTGCAGCATCTACGCTGGTATGAGTCTCGATAGGTTGAAGCAATGAAAAAAAATCACGGCTTTACGCTGATCGAACTCATGATTGTACTGATCATTGTTGCAATCTTTATGGCAATTGCCATTCCCAGCTATCAGCAGTTTATGCGGAAGCGGGATCTGGCAATTGCTCAACAGGAATCACTGCGCATAGCGGCTGAACTTGAGCGTTTTAAATCTAAAAACTTCAGTTATAAGGGCTTTGATCCTACTTTCAGTTATCCTGGTTTCAATAAGGAAACAGGGGAGTTGTATCTCCCCGTTGGTGCGACATCATCAAATGCCAGGTTTTTGTTGACAGTTGTTGATTCTGCGACGAAAAACCCACTGAATATTATTTTAAGTGCGGGGAAAGAAACAGATGCCTCAAAAGCCGTGAGAGGACTGGGGTGGGTAATGAAAGTTGAACGGATCAAAACAGGTACAGGTGGTGGTGCTTTGCCTAAGGAGCCGAAAAACTACGATTTATTGATTAAAAGTGATGGATTGCGCTGTATGACACGAACAGCAGATATGGTCAAAAACTTCAATGACTGCGGTACACAGGATGTGGAGAAATGGTAATGCGGCTGTACAGGGGTTTTACTCTGATTGAGTTAATGATCGTGGTTGCGATTATTGCCATTCTTGCGGCAATTGCATATCCATCTTATCAGGAATATGTGCGGAAAACTAAACGTGCAGAAATGCAAAGCGAGATGATGAGCATAGCAACGAACCTGCAAAGTTACAGGGCGATCAATCATAATTACACCGGAGCGAAACTGAGTAACTCGGGTCTGTCACAGAGCTTTCCAGCAACAGGTACAGCAAATTATACATTGAACCTGTCTGTAGCGGCACAGACCTGGACGCTTACAGCACAGCCACAAAATGGTCAGGCAGGCAATGGACATCTTGTTCTGAATAACCTGGGACATAAGTGCTGGACCAAAGGCAGTGATGACAACAGTGGTTCAGCATGCGCGCCAACAGCACTGACCAGCTGGGATGGTCGCTGATTAAATTCAGAACTGTGGATAAGCAAAAAATAACCTTTCTTTCGGAAGAAAGATAACGTAAAATATTGCCCTCTATGAAAGGGGTTTGAAATGTATCGATGGTCGGTACAGGGATAATCCGTAAAAACTATAAGGTTGTATCATGGTAGTTATTCGTCTTGCACGCGGTGGTGCTAAAAAACGTCCGTTCTATCAAATCATTGTGACTGACAGCCGCAATGCACGTGACGGTCGTTTCATTGAACGTATCGGTTTCTTCAACCCAACAGCTCAAGGTAAAGCAGAAAAACTTCGTCTTGATGCTGACCGTTTTGCACACTGGGTTGCTCTGGGCGCTCAGCCGTCTGAACGTGTTGCTTCTTTAGCTGCTGAAGCTAAAAAAGCTGCAGCTGCTGCATAATTATTTTTTAATTGTCAGCAGGTAGCCCATGACACCAACACAGAATGTGCCCGAAGATCGGATTCAGATTGGACAGCTACGTTCAGCATATGGATTAAATGGGTGGCTCTGGGTCTATTCCAATACAGAACCCATGAGCAACATATTTGACTACCTGCCTTGGTACATTGAGACCAAAGCAGGTTGGCAAACAACAGATGTAAAACGCTGGAAACCACATGGCAAAGGCCTGGTTGTTGCGCTGAAAGGGGTCATTGACCGCACTGCAGCTGACAGTCTGGTTGGTGCAAATATCTGGATTTCAAAGTCGCAACTGCCTCAACCGGGCGTGGACGAGTATTACTGGTCAGATCTGAAAGGCTTAACAGTGTTAGGGCTGAACGATGATGAACAGGAAATCAATCTCGGTAAAATTCACGAACTGTTTGAAACAGGAGCTAACGACGTTATGGTGGTACACGCAACACCTGACAGTGTCGATAGCGAAGAGCGGATGATTCCATGGCATAAAGATGTGGTGCAGCGGGTTGATCTTGAAGCTGGTCGTATTTACGTTAATTGGGGCGTAGATTATTAATTCTTAAATTTATTTTAAAGAATTAACGCAGCAGGAAAACAGAGGAGTCTGCGATGTTTTTTGCAGTCATAACGCTTTTTCCTGAAATGTTTGAAGCGATTACAGCCTACGGTATTAGCGGGCGTGCTGCGAAACGGGACATTATACAGGTTCATTGTATCAATCCCCGCGAATTTGCAGAGGGCAACTACAAAAGAGTGGATGAACGTCCATTTGGTGGTGGTCCTGGTATGGTGATGATGGCTGAGCCTTTGAGCAAAGCAATCAGCCATGCTAAAGAGCTTGCAAAGCAGGCAGGTGCGGTTCATGTTCCTGTGGTGTATATGTCACCGCAGGGAAAAACCTTAAATGAACCTGCGGTACAGCAGTTTGTCGAATATGATGGTCTGATTGTACTGTGTGGTCGTTATGAAGGTGTCGATGAACGTTTGATCCAGCAATATGTTGATCAGGAATGGTCTATTGGAGATTACGTTCTGTCGGGTGGTGAGCTCCCTGCGATGGTTCTGCTGGACAGTATTATTCGACGTTTGCCGAATACGATGTCCGATGAACAGTCAGCTGTGCAGGACTCATTTGTGGATGGTCTTCTGGACTGCCCACAATATACCAGGCCAGATCATTTTGAAGGTTTGGATGTGCCTGAGGTGTTAAAGTCTGGGCATCATGCAAATATTGAAAAATGGCGGTTTTTGCAGCGTTATCAACGCACACTTGAACGTCGACCTGAACTGGTTGAAAAAGTGGAGTTGACGAAGCAGCAAAAAAAATGGCTTCGGGATTCAGATACTCAGAATTAATCTGAGTATTTTTAATAGGCTCTTTATGCATTGAAGTGGTCAGGCATAAAGGGAAAGCTAATCGGGTCTATGCGCTTTAGCCTCTATACCCAGCGATGATCAGACCTCTTCTGACTCGCACATACTGGAGATACCCCATGAGTGGTAAGCATCCTTTAGTTCAAGCTGTAGAAAATGCACAGTTAAAATCTGATATCCCTGCTTTTGCACCAGGTGATACAGTAATCGTTCAGGTAAAAGTAAAAGAAGGTGACCGTGAGCGTCTTCAGGCTTTTGAAGGTGTTGTAATCGCGAAGAAAAATCGTGGTTTAAACTCTGCTTTTACTGTACGTAAAATTTCCAGCGGTGTTGGTGTTGAGCGTGTATTCCAGACTCACTCTCCAATCGTTGCTGGTATCGAAGTGAAACGTCGTGGTGACGTTCGTCGTGCTAAACTTTACTACCTGCGTGAATTGTCAGGTAAAGCTGCACGTATTCGTGAGAAATTACCAGCTCGTAAAACTAAAGCATAATTTTAGTTTTATTCGAGTAAAAAAATGCGCCCTGGGCGCATTTTTTTTTGCCGATATATTTAGTGTATTGCTCATTTGTTATTTTTTGTAATCAATTAAAGTGTGAAATTATTCCGATTTACTTAGACTTAATAAATATTATAAAAATACAATAAGCTTTAATTTGTAAGAATTTCTATTCAAATTTATACATTAAAAACAATAAAG
The DNA here is from genome assembly GCF_002165295.2 of Acinetobacter sp. WCHAc010052. Classification (NCBI taxonomy): domain Bacteria; kingdom Pseudomonadati; phylum Pseudomonadota; class Gammaproteobacteria; order Moraxellales; family Moraxellaceae; genus Acinetobacter; species Acinetobacter sp. WCHAc010052. The sequence goes on from NZ_CP032143.1 coordinate 361,136, forward strand.
TGCCTTATAATATACAGGTGTCCTGTTTTTATTTGTTATATATAATAAAAATATATAAAATGAATGAGATTAAAAAACTATCAAAAAAACATTAAAGTTCATGTAAATTGATTTTTTATTTGTTAGTTATTTTTATTATTTGCATTGATTGAATGCATTTTGGGGTGTTTTGGGGTGTTAGTTAAGCAAAATCAGGGCTTCACGCTGATTGAACTCATGGTCACAGTTGCAGTGCTTGCCATCATTGTCATGGCGGCAGCCCCTTCTTTTGGTGACATGATGGAACGGCAGCAGCTAAACAGCAGTACACAGAACCTGGTCGGCATACTGAGTCAGGCCAGAGCGCAGGCAACACTGGTCAGAAGTGATGTTCAGGTCGAAATTCTGTCTTCTCAGAATGAATTAAATAAAAAATATCAGTCCGTTCAGGCAGACGCTGCTCAGAAAAAAGCACTGGAAGAAAAAAGGCTGTTTCTTTGGGGGCCGGAAGCAAAGGCGGTGCTGAAGAAGGATATTTCTCCCATTACTTTTGAAATGAACGGTACGGTTAAAGGTGCAACTGTCGATACAGCCATCATGATCTGTAATAAAGCGCAGGGTAAAAAGTCCATGACCGTCAGCATTTCCAGAATGGGGCTTATTCAGCCTGTGACCAATGGGGAGTGTTCATGAAGATGCTGAATAATCAAAAAGGTGTGGGACTGGTTGAAGTGCTGGTGTCTTTACTGATTCTGGCATTAGGCATTATGGGGTTTGCAGCACTGCAATACAGAGCGATGGAAGCGACCTCAGAAAGCAGTGCGCGGGTGGAAGCAATCAATCTTGCGCGGGATTTTGCAGAAAGACTTCGGGTGAACCGAGGGGCAATTGAAACCTATAAAACTGAACTGAAAAAAGCAACAGATCAGCAGGCATCATCAAAAATCTGTAGCAAAGAAATGTGCAGTGCAGCGGATATGGCTGATTTTGATGTGGCACAACTGACTCAGAAAGCGGCTGTACGGGGTATGTCTGTCAATCTGGAAAACTGCCAGGGAAACTCAGATGAGCGCAGCTGTATTTATATTGCATGGGGTGATACAGCGCCCACCAATGGTGATGCCAATGGTGAGGGGAACTGCACCACCAGTACGGCTTATGACCCATCATCAACCTGCCTGATTATGGAGGTGTACTGATATGAAGTCACAGCAAGGTTTTACGCTGATTGAACTGATGATTGCACTTGCACTCGGACTCGTGGTGACAGCAGCTGCCATGTTACTTTTTCTGACAGCTCAGAAAAGTTATTCCTTACAGAAAGGGATGGGAAATCTCCAGGATAATGCAAATTTTGGTTTAAATCTGATTACTAAAGACATTCGGTTATCCAATCTGAATACCTTTTCATCTGCCATGAATGACGAAACTTCTCATGGCGGAATTGTGCTGACATCCTCTGTCAATGCCACTAAAACTGTAGTGACTGCACCTGAAGTCGCAGAGCCGTTAAGCAATCTCTATAAGACGATTAAAGGGGTGACTGCAGAAACAAAATTATTATCCAGTTCAGCTTTACATGCTTCCAATGTCAGTTGTGTGGCTGCAACGGACAGCAATGTTCAGGCAGCCAATACCTGTAAAGCCGGTACAGCACTGCAAAGTGATCAGCTCACGGTGCAGTATAAGCCTCAGTATGTCAAAGATGGCGAAAACTGGTTTGGTGGTTATGACTGTGAAGGGGTGAAAATAGAATTCCCTGTGAAGTCTGGAACAACAGTTAATCCTTTGCGGATGATTGTACAGCGCTATTTCCTGGTGGTGGATGATTCCGTGGATCAGAATGAATCCAATGAACCCCTGGCTTTAGCCTGTGAGGCAGGCTGGTACAGTGAGACGGGTTCACCGGAAAAAATTTCCAGGTTTGACAGCAAAACCTATGGACAGTTTGCCGATAAAGATCCGCAGATTATTATGAAACGTGTGGATCATTTCAGAGTTCTGCTGGAAGTTCAGGCTGAAAACCAGCTCCGCTATATTTCTGTTGCAGATTATATGGCAACACAGGCAGGAACCCGACCACGGATTCTGGCGGTTCAGATTGGGGCTTTAATGCGCTCAGCACAGACGGTCGGAAGCGATGCTGTTTATAAGGCAGATCAGCAGTTTACTGTGCTGGATCAGACTGTAGTGGTGAAGAAGTCTGAAAAAAATCAGCAGGTAAAATATGTCAGACAGGTGGTGACACAGACTGTGGCATTGCGTAATACGTTCGGGGAAAGGGGAGCACAATGAGAAATTATCAATCGGGTGCGACCCTGATTATTGTGCTGGTATTACTGGTGGCGATTACCATTGTAGGTACCCTGGCCATACGTCAAAGCCAGGTCGGACTGAATATTGCCACCAACAGTCAGGCACAGCAACTGATGCTGCAGAACTCCGATGCTGCATTTTTCAATGTGGAACAGGAAGACAATATTATTCAGAGCCTGTCCAGCAGTGGCATGTTTGGTTATATAGACGGGGCAGCAAATAAAGACAAGGAACTGGTGTTCTGCTATCGCGGTGTTTTACCTAAAGATAATTCAACGCTGAAAACGCCATTTTTTGATATCTCCCGTGCCAGCATTATGGCGTGGAATGCTCCAGATAAATCTCCCAAAAACAACAGTCTTGGTACAGATGGGTATTGCAGTACCAGTACTGTCAGCGAAAATTTTTTCACCAGTGGGCGCAAGGCTGTCATGACCCAGGTTGCGGTGAAATTCAGTACTGAAGCACAGAATGATCCTTTTTACGGTCAGATTCTGGGGACGGATGACAACACTGTAAAACTGCAGCGCAGTAAGCCGGTCAAGGTATTTGCAGTATCCATTATGCCGGGTCTGACCACGGTTGAAAGCAGCAAAATAGATGCATGCTTCAGTTCTCATATGAATGATCCAACCATTCCTGATGGAGTCAGTCCTGAGGGTGACAGTGAGGACAGTGTTACGCGCTGTCTTGAAAAATTGAGTGTGCCGTTTCAGTCCAGTGTTACTGAGTATGTGATTGCACAGGACTTTGTTTAAGGGGGCGGAAGAATGAAAAAGATATCTGAGAAAATGAAAAATAACTGGCGCAAGCAGGTTCTGGCAGTGAATATTGCTGCTCTGAGTACAGTCGTGTTAAGCAGCAGTGTGACACAGGCAAGTGATATTGAGATCTATCAGGAAGCCAAATCGGGTCAGGTTACCCTGATGTTTATGCTGGATATTTCGGGGTCAATGGATAACTCTGATAAAGGCGCCACAGGCAGCCGGATGGATCGGTTGCAGATTGCAATGCTTGATTTGCTTCAGGGGAACACTGCAAAAGGCATTGATAAACTGAGTGATGATAAAGTCATTGGAATTTCAACCTTAGGAGCCAGGTATAATAATAAAAACCAGGCAGCGGGTGCTGTGCTGATTCCTGCAAGGCGCCTGAGTTGTAAATCTGGTGATATTGATTGTTTGAATATGCCTGCAAAGAAAACTCAACGACAGTTATTGATTGATCAGGTAAAAGCATTAGAGGCAAAAACGAATACGCCAACCTCCCGTTCCTATGCTGAAACAGTTGCATATATGATGGGGGAAAGTACTTCTGGTACGGGCAGTGGATTTTCTTATTCAAAAGATGAAACAAAACTTTCAGATAAGTCAAAATATCAGAAACCATATTCTCTGACTCAGACAGATGAAGTTGCTAAGTGCAGTGGTCAGGGGGTTTATATCCTGACCGATGGTAACCCTGTTTCTGATGATAATCCACAAAGATTAATGAAGCAGGCTCTGGGTAACAAAGGAGACAGCTTCTCCTGCAATAATTCAACCTGGGACTGTAGCCATGAACTTGCACGGACTTTATTGAATACGGGCAATAATCCAATCTCATTAAAACTTAAAACAGCAATGGTTGGTTTTGGTAACTCTTTTAATTCGGTGCCTACATTTGATCCAACGCTTTCTAAAGATGAAAACCTGAAGGCTGTAAATGAATCATCGGCAGACTCTAACCAGAAAAATGCAGCAAAGCTTGGAATTATTGGTGAAGGTGGCTGGTATTCAGGTAACAGCTCTGAGGATATTGTCGAGAGCGTCAATGATTTCATTAACAGCCTGTCAAAAGAGATTCCTTCAGTCACTACGGGTTCACCAACGATTCCAAAAGATGCACTGAATCCTGCTGTACTTCAGGATGATGCATATTATCAGCAGTTTAAGCCAACACCAGATAAAAGCTATCAGCTCTGGGTCGGTAATATGAAAAAGTACCTGGTGGATGCCAACGGTATTCTCAAAGGCAAGGATGGCAATAAGATTATTGATGATGATGGAAAAATTATTGATAACTTTGACTATTGGGCATATGCCGAAGACCCTGATAAAAAGAATCTGGACGGTGATACTCCAGGCAGTACTGCGTTTGCTTTGCAGGGTGGAGCGTGGTCACAGTTACTGCTTCGTACTGAAACACCGGCAAATATAAACTCCAGACTGCAACGGAAATTATTGACGGATCGTACAGCGGAAGGAACAAAAGGAACATCTCTCAGGTCTGTTTTACCGACCGACCTGACAACCAATCCGAATGATCCGTACCGTGGTTATCTGATGGCTTTGCTGGGGTATGCAGTGAACAGTGCCAACCCGAATGCCACCGATCTGACTAAGGCTGCGGAACAGCGTCAGATCGGTGCGGTCATGCATTCTCAGCCAATTCTGCTGACCAATAAAGGGAAGCTGAAATTCAATACCACAACTAAAATAATGGAGTCTGAAAACAGACAGGATTATGTCCTGTTTGGTACGACACAAGGTTTACTGCATGTTGTGGATGCCAAAACAGGTAAAGAAAAATTTGCATTTGTGCCCAATGAAATGGTGGAAAAACAGCGTGATGCCTTCCTGAAACCAGAAACAACCAATGGTGGTCTGAATAAACTGTTCTATGGTGTGGATGGTCCGTGGACGGCTTATACCGAATATGTGATTGATGGCAGTGGTAATCTGACTGTTGGGAAAGGGAAAGGTGAGTCTGGAAAAGAACCACAGGGTGTACAGATGGCCTATGGTGGTCTGCGTATGGGTGGTCGCAGTTATTATGCGCTTGACCTGCGGGATATGGATAAACCAGAGCTGAAGTTCCACATTAACCCAGATGCAGCAGGTTCTGGTACACCATTAAGTTATATGGGACAAAGCTGGTCTAAGCCAACGATTGCATTTGTGAACTGGGGTGGAAAACGTACCCGGGTAATGTTTGTTGGCGGTGGTTATGACATGGGCTATGAAGATGCTGATTATAACCAGGACAATAAAAAAGGTGCTGGTGTGTATATGTTCAGTGCCGATGACAGTAAAGACAAAAATGGTAATACGACCAAGGCAGGTCAACTGCTGTGGTGGGGCAGTGCTAATGCTTCGGACAGCAGTGCAACTACAGACAGTGGAACGATTGGCAGTAACCACACAGAAATGAAATACAGTGTGGTCAGCGAAATCCGTAGTGTGGATCGTGATGGTGATGATCTGACGGATCATATTTATTTTGGGGATCTGGGTGGACAGATCTTCAGGGTCGATTTTGATAACAGCCAGAGCGTTCTGGGCAGTATCGTGAAAAAACCAGTGCGTATTTTCAATGGGCATCTGGATGGTGGCAAGAGTCCACGTTTTTACGACATGCCTGCATTTTCTCTGTACAGTCATAATGGTTCTATTTTCGCAGCTGTTTCTCAGGGAAGCGGGAACCGCAGTAAGCCGTTATTTGCAAATGACAATTACAGCTTTGACGCGATCTATAATATTTATGATAAAGATGTTGCCCGTAAGGATCTGTACACAGCCAGTTCATGGAACACCAAAGACATCCGACCTGACAATGTCAATGGTCTGCGCCTGATCAGTGATGCAGCGCGTCAGGATAACAGTACCCTGGTTGCTCCAGCAGGCAGTAATGGCTGGTATTACGAGTTTAAGGACTGTGTGAAAGGTTTTGGTAAGTGTGAGAGTTACACCAAACAGTCTGAAAAAGTGTTCGGTACGCCGGTTGCACTGAATAAAAAACTGTTTGTTTCCACTTTTGATGCCAGCAAGGATGGTCTGTCTGGCGACTGTGGTGCAGGTGTGAAAGGTGCAAGTCTGATGACGACCTTCTGTTTGCCTTATGGTCAGTGTGCAGCAGATGACCCGACGGGCAGGGGGCATTCGATGATTGGACCGGGTATTCACACCATTACTGTGGGGAATGACAAAAATAACGGCAATGGCTCGGGTGGAGGTTCAGGCGGCGGATCGGGTGGTGGCAACTCTCAGGAAGATCAGACCAGTGCATCCAACTACTGTATCAGCACCGGTGGGCGTATGACCATTACCATCAGTGGGGGAACCAGTACGGGTGAGCAGACACGGATGTGCCTGATTCCACAACGCTGGTATGAAAAACTCAGATAAGGGAGCCGGTGATGCAGAATCATATGAAATTTTTGCAGAAGGGTTTTACCCTGATTGAACTCATGGTGGTGGTTGCCATTCTTGCTATATTTGCTGCAATTGCTGTTCCCAGTTATCAGACTTATGTCAAACGGGCACATATGTCGCAGGCACAGCAGGAAGTTCAGCGGCTGGCGGCAGAACTTGAGCGGTGGAAATCCCGTAATTTTAATTATCAGGGTTTTGATCTGGCAGTCGGTACCGTGCCGCACTATACGTTTGACGTCAGAGATGGTGCAGATTTTTCCATTAAGCTTAATGAAAAAGACGGTAATGGTCTGTATAAGGCATCAGGACAAAGCTGGATTATTCGGGCAACGGTTGCATCTGATCAGTCGGGTATGGACAGCTATGTACTCTCAAATACAGGACTGCGCTGTAAAAAGCAGGGCAGCTCCATTGCTTCAGACTGTAAGGGAGCTGAGACATGGTAAGCCGAATAAGAGGATTTACACTGCTTGAGCTGATGATTGTTGTGGCAATTATTGGAATACTGGCTGCCATAGCCTATCCGTCTTACAGAGAATATGTACGACAGACACATCGTGCAGAAATGCAAACCGGTTTACAGCAGATGGCTGCTCAGATTCAGAAATATAAAATTTCAAATTTTAAAGTGAAAGGTGCTTCTGCATCAGACCTTGGAGTCACTGAAAATTATCCAGCGAATGGTGATGTACTGTATACCGTCGAGCTGGGATGGCTCAACAGTGCAGGAACATTGGAAAAAACAGCGACACTGGGCTCAGAGAAGTGGGTGCTGACAGCCACACCGGTTACGACTGCCGGACAGTATATGGATGGACATCTGGTACTGAACTTCCGCGGTGAACGCTGCTGGGAAAAAGCTTCAGATAAGGGTGGCGGTCAGGCATGTACACCAACGGCTTCTTCCAGCTGGAACAGTCGTTGATCTGCAATAAAAAAATGCGCCACAAGAGGGCGCATTTTTTGTGTCAGGACTTAAAGTCCCTGTAGTTTCAGACGGTTGGCTTGCTGACGGTAAACAGAAACCGGATCTGGCGCAAAAATATTACGTAAGCCCAGTACCTGATTGACCTCATCCAGGTGGTTCCAGTAATAATCATCACGGATGGTTTTTCCGAACCTCGCACTGCATCGTGGAACCAGACCGTCATTATCACCTTTGTTATTGATAATAAGACTGGTTGCCAGCATGGCAGAATCAGGATCGAGTAAATTGGTCACAGGGGTGTTACCCGTAAAGGAATAAAAATAAATTCCTTTTTCTTTATATGCCCCTTCTCCACAGGCTGTGGTCGGCACACCCATTGGAAATTTAGCATTGAATTTTGCAGACCCAGCAGCAGTCAGACTGTTGGCACCCGCCAGTGAGTCATGCGGATAGCTTTTTGGATCAAGTCCCTGAGCCCAGACGATTGCCTGAGAAAGGAAATTGACGATGGTAACCAGCGGCTTTTCCAGTATGGGTGCGGCATCACGGATATTTAAAATAAAATCAGCAACGGGCGAGCCTTTATTCGGTGAACCAATTGCGGTCAGTGAAGCAACCTTATCCGGCATGATTCCGGCAACATAACGGATGGTTGGTCCGCCGTGTGAATGCCCCAGCAGATTCACTTTAGGAGCACCCGTCAGTGCCAGTACTTCCTCTACCTGCTGAGCCAGCTGCTCACCACGGATTTCTGAAGAATTGAAAGGAGAGACACGTGTCGCCCATACATTGGCACCGTTACGTGTAAGGTCGGGAAGAATCTGGTACCAGTAATCCAGTCCCAGTGCATCATTGCCCAAACGGATAAATCCAGACATCCCGTGGCTGAAAACAAGGGGATATTTGGTTTGAGCATAATTTGAAGTGACACGGGAAGCCTCAATTTTCTGAGGTGATGTGACGGCATGTGTGCTGGTGACAGCAGCTGCACTGAGTGTGGCTGCCATTAATAATCCATATTTCATTTGTATATAATCCTCATTGTTCTTTTCGTTTTTATCTGACAATCGGACATGTCAAAAAAAATTATAGGAATTTATTTGTATGTTTTGTGAACTATTCGACAAATGGTTAAAGGAAATGTAAACAATAATGAAACAGGTGTTTTTAAAATAAAACTCCCCGCACGGTGGCGGGGGATTTTCAGTATCAGAGTCCCTGAAGTTTCAGGCGGTTTGCATGCTGTCTGAATAAAGCAACAGGATCTGGAGCGAACAGCCCCTTAAGCCCAAACATCATATTGGCAAGATCGGTGTGGTTTAAGTTGTAATTATCACGGATGACCTGACCGATATGCGAACTGCAGCGGGCAACCATACCGTCATTGTCTTTGTTTCCATAAGATAAAGGTCCCAGCTGCATTAAAATGGTGTCTATATCCAGCAGGTTGGTGGTCTGAGCCGTACCACCCCAGGAGTAATAGTAGATGCCTTGATCCACTTTTGAACCACTGCTGTTACAGTTTGCTGCCAGGGCTGTGGTCGGAAAGCGTTTATTGAAATTTGCAGATTCAGTTTCAGTCAGAGACTTCATTGAGCCATCAAAATCAAAAGGCATGTCTTTTTGCCCCTGCGCCCATGAAATCAAGGGTGCAACAATATAATCCCCAAGAATATTAAAGAATGTACGGGAACCTGTGTTGCTCTGAATATCATCGGCAACTTTTGAGCCACGGAATGTCCCCCCGACACCGGTTACAGATGCAACATACTGAGGTTTGACCGCAGCAACATAACGAACTGTTGGACCGCCGTGTGAATGCCCGACCAGATTGACTTTATTTTTCCCCGTAATGGCAATCACATCTTCGACCTGGGCAATGAGCTGTTCACCACGGAATTCAGTGGTATGGGCAGGAGACAGCTGAGCTGCAAATACGGTCGCGCCATTGCGAGCCATGTCGGGCAGTATCTGATACCAGTAATCAATATTGAAACTCTCGTTGCCAATACGTGACCAGCCTAACCAGCCGTGGGTCATGATGATGGGATATTTGGTACGGGAATAATCAGATTTAGCTGTTTCCTTGATCTGCAATACAGCCGGAGCTGCCTGTACAGTTGAGCTGAGTCCGATACTTGCTGCGGTCATCAGAGATAACAGGACAGCATTTTTCCTTAGACTGGAATTCATGATAAATGATCCTTTTTTATACATTGTTGTTATTACATTCAGCGTTCAGCTGAACTGAGCGATAGCGATGAAAAAGCAGGCAGTTTCCATTTCACTGTTTCGTCGCATTCATTTTGTTTTTGTTTTGTTGCTCAAGCATTTTTCCACTAAAAAAGATTGATGTCATATCATTTCAGGACAATAGAAAACAAAAAAAGTAATCAGAACAGCGAACTGCATCTGAATAAAAAATATACAAATGTCCTTTAGTGACACAGTTGGAATAATCATGAAAAAACCACCACAGCCTGGACCAGGTGGTTTCAATCAGATGAAAATGGTGAGTGAGTTAATCCGCAAAGGGTAATTTTTGCCCCTGATCATGGACGCTTTCAAAAGTTTCAGCACGCAGCTGATCCTGTTTTGAGCTGAAGCGTTGTGTACGTAACTGGTCAATCGCTTGCTGTTTGGCGGAGTCACTCATACCACTGTTCAGAATACTGTCTCTTTCACTGAGATAACTGTTGATATTATTTTTCCATTGACCCCGCTGAACATCCAGTGTTTCCAGTCGGGCAGTGGCTTCAGCTCCGACCAGGCTGGTCCGCATCTGATGCAGTTCTTCGGCAGAACCTCCACGGGCTTTAATATCGGCAGTCAGTTTGCGCAGATCTTCCAGCTTATTCAGCTGTTCCAGGTTTTCTTTCCAGTCTTCAGGTAAATCATCAAAAAGTGCTTTCAGTTTTTTTGCTTTTTCCGATTCGGACAGTTTTTTATCTGCCAGAACTTTCATGCGCTCAATGGTGTAGTCATTATAAATATCTTCAGTGCCAAACAGACCTTCAATTTCATAAGCTGAGAAGAACCGCTTTCTCAGATTTTTCATATCATTGAAAATTGCAGCATAGTATCCAGGTTCTTCCTGGCTGCCGCCTGGGGATTTGAGCGTACCCAGCTGCTGTCTGTATTGCAGATAACGGTTCCACAAATCAATGATCTGCCCCAGAGCAGGTTCTTTGTAGCTTTTTTCTATATATGCTTTGAAACTCTTCTGGATCTGATCCATATTTTTTTCACCCATCTGGGTAATGAAATATTCAAAACAGTCCCGCGTTTGCTCATTTACAATCAGCCTGTTGCCTGCATCGAGCTGCATCTGGCAGTTCACCTCAGTGTCCTGCTGGCTTTTACTGCTGAAAGGATCGGTCTGTGCAGAAGATGCAGCCTGTTCTTCAGTCTGCTGAAGCAGATTCTGTTCGGAAGGGTGACTGTTCTGCTCTGTCCCTGTTGATGATGATGGTGCCAGCCAGTAGATCAGAGTGCCCGTTGCAACGACAGCAATGATCAGTAATATCCATAATTTATTTTTTTGCATTCCTGCATACCTGTGGGATGTTTTTATTGTTTGAATTCAGCGCTTTTAAATATGCCATAAATTATCAGAGCTGTTAGCGAAAAGTTGTAAATACAGCAGGCACATTGTTACCATTGCACAGTCCGATTCTGTCAGCTTTTTATATGAAACAATCTTCATCCCGTATCCAGCGCCGCCATCTCAGTGGTGTTTTTTTACTGAACAAACCTTTAGGTATCAGCTCCAATGCAGCACTGCAACGGGTTCGCTGGTTGTTCAGAGCACAGAAAGCAGGACATACCGGTGCGCTTGATCCACTGGCTTCTGGTCTTTTACCTGTCTGCCTGGGAGAAGCAACCAAGTTTTCTCATTATCTGCTGGAATCCACCAAACGCTATCAGACCACAGTTTATCTGGGGCACAGCACCACCACAGGTGATGTTGAAGGTGAAAAATTTCAGGAAAAAGCAGTTGAAGAACTGACTGAAGAAAAAATTCAGGCGGTACTGAATGCATTTACTGGTGATATTTCACAGGTTCCACCGATGTATTCGGCACTGAAAAAAGATGGTCGCCCGTTATATGAACTTGCGCGAAAGGGAATTGAAATTGAGCGTGAAGCCCGACCGATCACAATTGAATCCATTCAGCTGCTCGGCTTTACAGAAAACAGTATCAGCCTGGATGTGACCTGTTCAAAAGGAACCTATATTCGTGTACTTGGTGAAGATATTGCACAGGCTTTGGGTACGTTTGGTCATCTGACATATCTGCACCGCATTCAGACCGGACATTTTGAGTTGATTCCTGAATACACCATTGAATATCTGGAAAGCTTGAATGAAGCAGAGCGTGATGCGCTGCTGTTGCCTGTTTATGCGCCGGTGGATCATTTTCTGAAAATTCAGGTTCCTGAAGGGCGTGCAGAGTTTTTCTGCCGTGGTATGGAAAGCAATATTGATCATGCAGCACAGGAACAGGTGCTGGTGTTTGACGGTGAAAAGTGTCTCGGACTTGCTGAAATTACTGACAAAAAACGGCTGGTACCAAAACGGGTTTTGAACCTATAATTTTTATTTTTGAATGAATGATAAAAAGAGGTGAGGCAGTATGGACATGGAGATTATTCTCAGCCTGATCTTTTTTGCATTCTGTGCAGGCACTATTGATGCTGCTGTGGGTGGTGGTGGATTAATTCAGATTCCGGCACTGATGGGTGCATATCCTCAGCTTGCACCAGCCACCCTGTTTGGAACCAATAAACTGGCAGCAGTGGTCGGTACAGCAACTTCAGCCTGGTCTTTTTCCAGAAAAGTGCGGTTTGAATGGAAGCTGCTGATCGTGGTGGGTGTCTGTGCCATGATCAGTGCATTTCTGGGTGCAGCCAGTGTTGCCATGATTCCCAAAAGCGTACTTCAGCCTTTTGTCCTGATCATGCTGATTGTCATGGCTGTTTATACATTAATGAAAAAACAGTTTGGTCAGATTCATACCCCTCAGAACATCACGCCTAAAATTTTACTGCTGGCCGGAGCAGGAAGCCTTGCGATCGGTTTCTATGACGGGCTGTTTGGACCAGGAACGGGCAGCTTCTTTATCTTTTATTTTATCCGCTACTTAAGGATGGATTTCCTGCACGCTGCCGCGCTGGCCAAAATTGGAAATGTCATGACCAACCTGGCAGCACTGAGCTTTTTTATTCCTTCGGGGCATGTGCTGCTGACCGTGGGATGTATTATGGCGGTTGCCAATATGCTCGGCTCTGTGGTCGGTGTAAAACTGGCACTGAAATACGGCAGTGGTTTTATCCGTATTCTGTTTCTGATACTGGTGTCTGTGCTGATAGTCCGGCTCAGCTATCAGATGTTTTTCTCAGCCTGAGATGAGATATTCTCTAAAATGAAAAAAAGATGGTTTTAACCATCTTTTTTATTTATCTGAAATAACAGAAATCTGTTTACTGGGCGGATTCAGGTTTAGCTCTGAACGTTACTCCAATAGATGCTGCCATAATGCAGATCAGCGCAATACACTGATAAAAAGTGATGTGCTCTTTGAGCAGGATCATTCCTGTGACGGCACCAATAGCAGGGGAAAGACTGGATAAAGTTCCATAACTGAGCTTACTCAGCTGTTTCAGTGCCATCAGATCCAGTGCATAAGGGATGGCAGTTGCCAGCAGTGCAATCATCAGTGCCTGTTTCCAGTACTGCGTCTGTAAAAGTGCCTCTGGGTTATGTACAGCACTGACTGGAAGCATCACCATCGCAGACAGCACAATCGCAATGGTCAGGGCATGCATACCGATATTCTGGCGAACCACTTTCTGCCCAAAATAAATATAGAATGCCCAGCAGACACCGGCACCAATTGCAAAAGCAGCACCGAGCCATGAAAAATTATGTGCGGTTGCATCCTGCCACGGGATCATCAGCGCAATGCCCATGACGGCAAGAAATACCCATATATAGTCGCTTTTCTGTTTTATGGATAAAAAAGCAAGGGTTAATGGCCCTAAGAACTCCAGTCCAACGGCAATTCCCTGAGGTAATTTTCCTAAGGAGGCATAAAACAGAACATTCATCAGGCAGACAGAGCCACTGTAAAACAGAAGATCTTTCCATTTTAAATAGGGCAGACGCTTAATGATTTTCCAGGATTGGAACATCAGGAAAATCAGAATGGATGCAAAACAGAGCCTTAAGGTCACTACTGTAAGTGGGTCGAGTACTTCAAACAGTTGTTTGGCAAATGATGCACTGATCTGGTATGCAATCATGGACATAACCATGTAAAACACAGCAGTAATTTGAGTATTTGGCATGATGCACACTGACAGCCGCAGGCGGTGTATTTTCTGAAATGAGTCAGTGAATTATAACAGTGAATCTGGAAATAATAGATGTTATGAAAAAATGGAAAATGCCATTTCATTTACAGATAATATATTAATCACGGTAAAAATAATTCTAATTTGTTATTGAAATTCAAAAACATAATAATAAGCGTGCGTTTTTGCGCACATTAAAACTGGGGACAATAATAATGATTGATTTATCAATTAAATTTAAGCAGATCAGTTTGGTCTGTATGCTTGGGGCATCACTGGCGGGCTGCGGAGGTTCAGACAGTGACAGTAATTCACAGAATAACTCTGCTACAGAAGAAGCGACTGTTTCCAAAGCTGTTTCAGCACTGGTACAGACAGCTACAGGTACTGCGCTTGAAGGTGCTGAAATCAGTATTGCTGGGCAGATATTAAAAACTGATGCAAACGGTAAGATTATTTCGACAGTCAGGATTCCTCAATCGGCAAAATCAGTCATCGTCACATTTAAAAAAGCAGGCTTTATTACTCAGTCTGTTGAGCTGAAAGTTGAAGATCTGGCTCAGTTAACGGCAAATTTATTACCGGTTAAACAGACACTGACTGTGGCTAAAATTGAAGATGAGCAGGTGATTCAGGCTGCGTTTATGAATGCACAGATCAGTATTCCTGCAAACGCTTTTGTGATTGAAGGTACAACTCAGGCAGCGACAGGTCAGGTGACTGTTGAATTTACCCCGTGGGACATTACCGGCAGTGATCTGAATGCTATGCCAGCCAATGGTGTTGCAGTAGATGCTCAGGGTAATCCGGCATTACTGATCAGTGCAGGGATGATCACCGCAACATTTACAAACAGCGCTGGTCAGAAATTACAGTTAAAGCAGGGTGTAAGTGCTGATATTCAGATGGATTTACCTCTGACCAGTATTAATAATCAGGCGATGACGGTGGGTACATCCATTCCGATGTGGTACTTCGACCCGAAAACAGGAAAATGGAAGGAAGAAGGAACACCAGGTACAGTAATCAGCTCAGCAACCTCGCCAACGGGGCTTGCTGTACATGCAACCGTAACGCACTTTTCCACGTGGAACTGGGACTTCAAATTTGAAAACCCTGGTGAGGTCAATGTGAAATGTAAGTCAGCAGCGACTTATGTCCCGTGTCATATTACCGCGAAAGTTGAGCTGAAAGACGGTTCAGGTTTAACCAAAACCAGTTCAATTCCTGCCGAGGGCGTGGATATTGTCAATATGCCAACGGAAGGCACTATTTACTGGACTGCAAAGGATACAACTGGAACATTAATCGGATCGGTAACATCTCAGTTACCTGGCGATAAAAATGTGGTGATTGATCTGGGCACACCTGCAACCAGTAATAAAGTTTCCTGTACGCTTAAAAACGGTACGCCTGTCGCTTGCAGTGGTAAATTTACTACGACGGTAAATGGCGATGAGAAAAATGCCGAATTTACAGCATCGGAAGAAGGTGTGAATGTTCTGACAGGTCTTAAATCTTCTGATAATACATTGGTCTGGCTTGCATATTCAGCGATTACCCTTGAGGGTGATCAGTGGGTTCGTTACAGGGGAAGTAAGGTTTCGGGAGCTAAAGCTGATGTGAAAATCGTTCTGGATGATAAAGAAGTTGTTGCTGCGGATAAAGGTCTCAGTTTTTATATACAGTGTATTTATGAAACAGCTCATCCAGACTTGGTTGGCAAACCATGTAATGTGAATGTAAGTGTTGGAACAAATGATTTTGGGCAGGAAACGGAGCTTAGATTTACAGTTCCATTTAATGAGAAAAAATTAGTCAGACTTCCAAATCAGTTTGCAGGTTTTGAATGGTTGGAGGAAGGAAAAATTACCAATTTCAGAGTTACTGGTTCAATGTTGCAAGGTACATTCTGTGGGTATGCAAATGGTACGGAAGGATTTAAGCGGGATGATCCGCAGCAATTTGTAGTCTATCTGTTTAATAATGGGATTCCATCTGATAATCCAGAATACTTCTGCCAGATGCCGACTTAAAACCGTTTCAGATGAATTAAAACCACTCTAAGGAGTGGTTTTTTTATGACTGTTTCTGGCTTTCTGCGTTGTTACAGTACAGCCAATGGATGCACTGATAATCGTTGCAAGTGCAAGCCATTGAGTCCAGAGCAGTTGTTCGCCTAAAAAGATAAATCCTGAAAAGGCGGCAATCGCAGGTTCTAAACTCATCAATGTCCCGAAACTTAAAGCTGAGAGATTTCTGAGTGCAATCATTTCTAAAGAGAAAGGTAAGGCACTGGCTAAGATAGCTAAAGCAATAAAATAAATCAGATTTGAGGGTTCAAAAACGCTTATTGGCATCCCTGTAAACAAAGCAATCGGCATCAGACATAACATGCCAATAAACATGCCTAAACATACGGTATGGTTACCCGAAACACCTGAAGGTCGTTGTCCTGCAATAATATACAGTGCCCAGCATGCACCTGCACCCAGTGCAAAAGCAATCCCGATCGGGTCTAAACTTTGTGAGGCTTGCTTGAAAGGAAACAGTAAAACCAGTCCTAAGATTGCCAGTCCAACCCAAACGAAATCAAAGCGTTGTCGTGCATGAAATAAAGCGACACTGAGTGGACCGATAAATTCAAAGGCAACTGCAATTCCTAAAGGAATCCGTGAAATGGATAAATAGAACAGGGCGTTCATCCCTGCCAGAGCGATGCCGTAGGTGGCGATTGCCTTCCATTTCACCTGTTTAAAATCAGCCTGCCAGATTTTAAAAATGACAGCCAGGATCAATGATCCGAGCAGTAAACGCATTGCGGAAATGGTCAGTACAGGGAACTGATCAAACAGGATTTTGGCGAGCGCACCACTGCTTTGCATACTGATCATCGCGATGAACAGTAAAATTAAAGCTTGTAAATGTGGTGTGGCTTTTAAATTTGGCATGGGTCTAAGATAAACTAAATTGAGTTCGAATACCTGAACAATAAGAAGAATATTAGAGCTCTTACATCAGCTATTTTGAATCCTAATAAAGTCACAATGGAAGTCCCCTCTCATCATAGGAGAGGGTTAGGGAGATGTTTTATCTAAAGAATTCCCTCATCCTAACCTTCTCCCTGAGCCATATATGGCGCAAGAGAAGGAACTTTCAATGTTAATTTTATATTGATTACTTAATGACTTAAGCAATAGGTCTATTTCAGTGAATCATGATTTAAACATAAAAAAACCACAGGCAAATACCTGTGGTTTTTTAACATCAAACAGTTTTAGAACAATACGCGAACGCGGATTGTGCCTTCAACTTCATGAAGTGTATCCAGTGCTTCCTGAGATGCAGTTGCATCAACGTCCATCACCAGGTAACCCACATCACCTTTAGTCATTAAAGACTGACCAGAGATGTTGATGCCGTGTTCAGCAAACAGGTTATTGATCTTAGAAAGAACGCCTGGCACGTTTTTATGAATGTGCAGTAAACGGTGTTTACCTTCAGTCAGTGGAAGTGCAATTTCAGGGAAGTTTACAGCAGATAAAGTCATGCCTTTATCCGAGTAAGCAACAAATTTTTCAGCCACTTCCAGACCGATGTTCGCTTGCGCTTCCATAGTCGAACCACCCACGTGAGGTGTTAAGATCACGTTGTCTAAGCCACGAAGTGGAGAAACAAATTCTTCACCATTAGCTTTAGGTTCTTTCGGGAATACGTCAACTGCTGCACCAGCAATATGACCTGATTTAATCGCATCAGCTAAATCTTCGATCACAACACATGTACCACGTGCAGCGTTCAAGAAGATAGAACCTTCTTTCATTTTCGCAAATTGTTCTTTTGCGAAGAAGTTTTTAGTAGAAGGAACATCAGGAACATGTAGGCTTACAACGTCTGCATTTGCAAGTAATTCATCAAGTGAACCGACCTGGCGTGCATTACCCATTGGAAGTTTAGTCACTGCATCATAATAAATCACGTGCATACCCAGGCTTTCAGCTAAAACTGAAAGTTGAGAACCGATTGAGCCGTAACCTACGATACCTAAAGTTTTACCACGGGTTTCAAATGAGCCCACTGCAGATTTGTTCCAGCCACCACGGTGAGTGGAAGCCGACTTAGCAGGTACGCCACGAAGTAAAAGAATAGTTTCAGCAAGTACAAGTTCTGCAACCGAACGAGTATTTGAATAAGGTGCGTTAAATACAGGAATACCACGAATCATGGCTGCATTTAAATTCACTTGGTTGGTTCCGATACAGAAACAACCCACTGCGATCAGTTTATTCGCAGCTTCAAAGATTTCTTCAGTTAATTGTGTACGGGATCGAATACCAATGAAGTGTGCATCTTTAACCGCTTCTTTCAGCGCTTCACCCTCAAGCGCAGTTTTACGGGAATCGATATTGGTATATCCAGCTGCATTTAACGTGTCGATTGCATTCTGGTGAACGCCTTCCAACAACAAGAAACGAATTTTATCTTTTGGTAGTGAAAGATGTTGGCTCATTACGGCTCCGCTACAAAGGCCAAATTTAGTCGCAGTATGATACCATAGACACTGGTCTATAGATATTTCCATTGTGACTGTACTTATGGATATTTTTTCATCTTTTTGCTGAATTTAACTGCTGAACCGCATGCTTTGGCATTGAACAGGCATGAAAGTCTGAAAAATTAAGGGTGCTATACACAGACTGTGGATAATGTATATCGGGTCTGTACTTTATACTGTGCTTAGATACAGGTAAAATGCAGCCATACAGAACAGAAAAAAGATTTTTTCTGTGGAAATATCTGATTTTACATCGCTTTTAAAGTGATGTAAAAATACAGAACTCCGTTCATGCAACACTTAAATTATTTCTTACCAGGTCTGAAAAACGATGAATGCTCCAGTCGCTTTAACCCCAGAGTTATTGACCCAATTGACAGCTATTGTAGGTGAAAACCGTATTAAAACTGATGCGGACAGCCTGGAAAACTGGGGACGGGATCATACAAAACATTTTGATCCGAACCCATCAGTCATCGTTTTTCCTTCCAGTACTGCACAGGTTCAGGAAGTCGTAAAGCTGGCAAATCAGTTTAACGTTGCAATCACACCGTCTGGTGGTCGTACAGGTTTATCTGCGGGTGCTGTTGCTGCCAATGGCGAAATCGTGATCAGCATGGACAAAATGAACCAGATTCTGGAGTTTTTCCCAGCTGACCGTATGGTTCGTGTGCAGGCAGGTGTCGTGACTGAACAGCTTCAGAACTATGCAGAAGAACAGGGTATGTATTATCCGGTGGATTTTGCATCTTCAGGTTCATCGCAGATTGGCGGTAATATCGGTACCAATGCTGGCGGTATTAAAGTCATCAAATATGGCATGACCCGTAACTGGGTGCTTGGTCTGACTGTTGTGACCGGTAAAGGCGATGTACTGCGTCTGAACAAAGGCATGATTAAAAATGCAACTGGCTATGCCATGCAGCACCTGTTTATTGGTGGCGAAGGCACACTGGGTCTGGTGACTGAAGCAGAAATTAAACTTGAACGTCAGCCACATGATTTACAGGTGCTGGTACTGGGTGTTCAGGATTTTGATTCGATTATGCCTGTACTGCATGCATTCCAGAAAAAAATTGATCTGACTGCATTTGAATTCTTTGGCGAACTGGCTATGCAGAAAGTACTTGACCGTGGTCATGTACAGCGCCCATTTGAAACTCAGTGTCCATTCTACGTTCTTCTCGAATTTGAAGCACCGTATGAACCGATCATGGATGCTGCGATGGAAATCTTCGAGCACTGCATGGAACAGGGCTGGGTACTTGATGGTGTCATGAGTCAGAGCCTTGAACAGGTTCAGAGCTTATGGCGTTTACGTGAAGACATTTCTGAAACGATTGCACCATTTACACCATATAAAAATGATATTTCAGTATTAATTACGCATGTTCCTGCATTTATTAAAGAAATTGATGCAATCGTGGAACAGAACTATCCAGACTTTGAAATCTGCTGGTTCGGTCATATTGGTGACGGTAATTTACACTTAAATATTTTAAAACCTGAAAATCTGTCTAAAGATGAATTCTTTGATAAATGTAAGGTTGTAAATAAATACGTATTTGAGATCGTGAAAAAATATGACGGTTCAATTTCTGCTGAACACGGTGTGGGTATGACGAAAAAACCATACCTGGGTTATACCCGTTCTGCTGAAGAAATCGAATACATGAAAGCGCTGAAAAAAGTGTTTGATC
Source organism: Acinetobacter sp. WCHAc010052 (assembly GCF_002165295.2). Taxonomy (NCBI): domain Bacteria; kingdom Pseudomonadati; phylum Pseudomonadota; class Gammaproteobacteria; order Moraxellales; family Moraxellaceae; genus Acinetobacter; species Acinetobacter sp. WCHAc010052. The sequence continues at coordinate 381,163 of NZ_CP032143.1, forward strand.
CAAACGGTATTATGAACCCAGGTAAACTGTTTGATCTGTAACAGGACTTTTTACGCTACACAGTTCCAGTAGTGTAATCTGTAAAGGCATAGCATCATTGATCTATGCCTTTTTTATTGGGGGAAACCTGTATGTTATTTAAATTTTCAGTTTTAGCAGTCTGCGCAGTTCTGCTGCTGAGTGGTTGTGCAACGACGCAGAAACTTATGTCCAGTGTCGGGTCTTCAGATACACCACTTGAACAGGTGCTGAAAGCGGAACCTGAGCTGAAACAGGCGACACACAGTATTGAAATCCGTCAGGTGTTTAACCGGGTGGAAGCACCAACTGCTGCACAGGTGACTGTGGTTCAGGCAGGTTTGCTGGATGACTCTGTACGTGCAAGCCGTTCTGTTTACAGTTTTAAGCAGGTCAATGGAGACTGGAAACTGTCAGATACGCAGAAGTCGTATCAGTGCTACCGTGGTAAAAACACCAAGTCTTTCCAGACAGCAAAATGTCCTTGATGATTGTTTGATTTGTTGTTGAAATAAAAAGATAAATCCCTATAAATAGCGTATCGGTTGATGCGCTTTTTTATTTGGGAATAACAATAAATGAATATTTTAATTGTCGGCAATGGTTTTGATCTTTCGCATTATTTGCCGATAAGTAGAACACTGGATGAAAAACAAGTGGCTTCAATTTAAAGAAGATCCAAAAATTTTTCCAGAAAATGCTATAACTTTAGAAGATTTACCTAAAATGTGAAAATAATGAACATCCAACAAGAAATCCAGAACTTATTCCAAAACAGAGATGAACATCCACTGTTTTATATCGAAAGTGGCAGTCGTTTATGGGGTATGGCAAGTCCAGATAGTGATTATGATGTACGCGGTTTTCACCTACCATCAAAAGCCCAATATTACGATTACCGAAAACATCGTGATCTGATAGAAATCATGGATGGTGATTTTGACTTTGTATCATTCGATCTCAATAAAATGTTTGGCTTACTCGCCAAAAGCAACCCAACCGTTTTGGAATGGGTACGTGCGCATATTGTCTATTTCAACCAATTTCCAGAATGGGAAAAATTTCGAGATGGACTACTTGAAGGTATAGATTATAAAGCTTTGTATTACCACTATTTATCACTTGCTAAAGGTGGGATGAATGTGATGCAAACAGCAGATAACTTTACCTATAAAAAAGTGTTCTATTCGATTCGTGGTTTGATGTCAGCAGAATTGGCAACCCAACAAATCATGCCTGAATTATTGATTACTGAACTATTCGCGCAAATAGATTCGAGTGATCCATTACGTCATTGGGCAGAAGACTATTTAGAAATTAAAAAACAACAGAAAGAAAAGGCTCAGGTTCCTGAGTTAGAACAGGCTCAGATTTTAAAATTGCTGAATGATAAAATTGAAGCATTGAATTTAAGAACGATTGAGCCAACCAATGATGTGGAAAAATTACAGCAATATTTAACAGAATATAGCTTTAGTTTAAAACAGCATTTTTATGGTTAATATTTGAAATAGCTTTAGATTTGATTGCGAGGATGAGTTGAAGAATATTCGCAGTCATTTTCTGTAGCTTTTAATCGTAGATCATCATCAATGATGGAACACTGAAACGCATTTAGATGATTGAGCGATACATACTGATGGATTATGCTTCAATGAGTCTAAATTCATCAGTATAACAACATGAAAACCCTTGCCTTTATCCATCGTAACGATACCCGTTTTGCCATTGGCGATTTTTATCCTGTGCTTTCAGTCTTTTCACACTATGAACTGGGCAATACCGTTTCACCATTCCTCTTACTCGATCACTTAGGTCCCGGCATCTTAAAACCGACCAATTTACGAAAGGGTGTAAGCGAACATCCACACCGAGGATTTGAAACTGTTACCCTGATATTTTCGGGCGAACTCGAACACCGCGACTCAACAGGCGGAGGTGGAATTGTCTCCGCAGGCGATGTGCAATGGATGACCGCCGCTTCAGGCGTAGAACACAAAGAAATCTTTAGCGAAGCATTCTCCAGGCAAGGTGGATACTTTGAAATGGTGCAGCTTTGGGTCAATTTACCTGCCAAAGACAAAATGAATCCACCACGTTATCAAAGTCTGCGTAAAGCCAATATTCCAGTAGTTGAACTACCAGACTCAGCAGGAACATTACGTGTTATCGCAGGAACGTATGTCGATGGAAATAACGAAGCACATCAAGGTCCTGCAAAAGTACATTCACCGCTTCATGTGCTGGATATTGAAATCAGGGCAGGGCAAACCGTGACTCTACCCGCAGGTGCTGGTGAAACCACACTTGTATATTTACGTTCAGGCAAAGCACAGTTTCAGCCAGAGGATGAAATCTTTGAGGAACAGTCGCTGGCTGTTATGTCGAATCTGGAACAGAATTTTGAAATTACCGCATTACAGCACTGCAAATTATTGCTCTTAACAGGTAAACCACTGCAGGAACCCATCAATGGTCATGGTCCATTTGTGATGAATACCTATGATGAAATACTCGAAGCATTTGATGATATTAAAAAGGGTACATTCATCAAATCCAGAGTTTTAGAAGATGAATAAAGAAAAAAGCATGCTATCAGGTCGATTGCATGCTTTTTAAAGTGCTTTAAGAAAAGTTAAACAGTAGGATTTTCTTTATTTTTCAGACCGATAATGCCTTTGATAAACATGACGATACCAGTACCGACACACAGACCCGTCAGGAATTTACCGAAAAAGCCTAAACCGAGTTCCTGGTTGTTGGCTGAACTGATCGCTTTGGCAGTTTCTTCAGCTGAAGTGGCACCATCTGCCTGAGCATTCATCATGGCAACAAAGCCAGTATCGGTTTTACAGCTGCCAATAATGGAACTGGAATTTTCACCATATTTTTGTTGAACTAATGTTTCACAGCGTGCCTGCTCTTCTGCACTGATCGCTGGCTTGGAACTGTTCAAATACAGACCTCCACCAATGAGGAATAAAACAATACCAATAATGATCATGGCTACAGGATTCTTATTTTTCATTTAAATTATTCATATTTGTTTATAGAAAATTTAGAATATCTTAAGAATAAAAAATGTTCAACTTTGACATGAAATGAACGTGTGTTAGACTGTTACAACTGAATCCTGTGTACATATTTGTCGATTCGGTAAAATCTCACATATCAAAATCTTCTATAGACACCTTGTGAATACGGTGTTTTGACTTGCTTTATCTAAGCAGATTTAACAATTTCAATTTATTATTTCGGTGTCTGTCATTGCGCTGACGTGTATGTATTTAAAAATACAGCACACAGTTTTCTGTTCTCTTTTTATTGAACAGGAAAGGATATTTATATCTGCTGTTTTATTTCAGCGCATTTTATAAGAACAGCAGATCAGTAAAGCAATTTTGTACAGCTTGAATGATATGCCCGCATGACAGCACAATTCAGATATGTAGACTAAAATGAAAAACAGTATAGAGATTGAACAGACCACAAGACTCAGTCGGGCAACTTTCATGTTTCCACTGGCACTGGTGCTGTTCGAATTTTCAGTTTATATCGGTAATGACCTGGTACAACCTGCCATGCTTGCCATTACCAGAGAGTTTGGCGTGAGCAGCAGCTGGGCACCATCCTCCATGTCCTTTTATTTACTGGGTGGTGCTTGTGTTGCGGCATTACTGGGGCCACTGTCGGATCGGATTGGGCGGAAAAAAGTATTACTGGCAGGGGTGGCATTTTTTGTTGTGACCTGTCTGCTGATTTTACTGACTCACAATATTGAGAGTTTTCTTGCTTTAAGATTTTTGCAGGGCTTTGGTCTGTCTGTGATTGCAGCGGTAGGTTATGCTGCAATCCAGGAAACTTTTGAAGAGCGTGATGCCATTAAAGTGATGGCACTCATGGCAAATATTTCTTTGCTTGCTCCACTGATTGGACCTGTGGCAGGTGCATTTTTAATTGATCATGTGTCATGGCACTGGGGATTTATTGGCATTGCCTTTTTAGCATTTCTCAGCTGGTTTGGTCTGAAAGCCAAAATGCCAGTGCAACAGCAGAGTATTCCGAAACAGCCTCTCAGTTATATCTGGGATGACTATAAAAAAGTTCTGAAAAATAAAACTTTTTTAGCCATGACACTTGGACTGCCTATGGTGGCGATGCCTTTGATGCTGTGGATTGCCTTGTCACCGGTCATGCTGGTGGAAGAACTGGGACTCAGCAGTATGCAGTATGGTCTGGCGCAGTTTCCGGTACTGGGTGGTCTGATTATTGGCAATATTGTGCTGATTCGTGTGATTGACCGTCTGGCTTTGGGAAAAACTGTCCTGGTGGGTTTACCGCTGATGTTGCTGGGAACTGCAATTGTACTGGCAGGAGTCATCTGGCAGGAGTATTTCCTGTTCTGTGTGATTGCAGGTATGACTCTGGTCAGTTTTGGCGAGGGGATCAGTTTCTCCGTGCTTTACCGTTTTGCTTTAATGTCATCTGAGGTTTCAAAAGGTACTGTGGCAGCAACGGTTTCAGTCATTTTAATGCTGATGTTTTTTGCTGTGATTGAACTGGTACGTATCATGTATGAGCATTTCCACTTATGGGCTTATGCGGTTTCATGTGTCGCCTTGATTGCTTTGTGGTTCACAGCGCCAAGAGCTGTTCTGAAAAATATTATGCAGCAGCGTAAAGCTAGTGGTGAGTTCTAGGAACAGGCTTATTTTACACCCTCTCCTTGGGGAGAGGGCTGGGGTGAGGGAATAAATTATTGTTCAAACTTCTTTAATTTATGATCAAAGACGAAAGGTCCAAAAGGTAAAATCGAGGCAATCAGTCCGAGTAAAAACATTTTAAGTGACCATTTCTGTTTTTCGCAGACCACAAACAGCACAATCAGAAATAAAATAAACAGTACACCATGACCCATTCCAACATATTTGACCAGAACGGGATTGTCCCAGATGTATTTCATTGGCATGGCAATAAACAGGAGGAGAAGAAAAGAAAGACCTTCAAGGAAACCGACGATACGTAAAGATTTGATATTCATGGTCACTTAATCAAATGAGAATGAATCTCGAGTTTAGCCTATCCTGTGATCAATTTATACAAAAATTAAATAAATTAAAAACTTAGATAAATGAGTGGTTTGTATCTTATAAAATTTCCATGTCGAGCAGATTTTTTCTCAGTTTGATCAGTTCAGGCAGAGTTTCCAGAATCAGGCTGATCTGTTTTAAGGTTAAGCGCAGATCTGGAGACAGATCAGGCTGCGTACTCCGCTGCTGAATTTCCTTTAACTGATTTTCTATCAGGGTTTCATCCAGTGCATGCTGCTGTAATAACACATCCGAGAGTGTGTTTTTACACCAGAGCAGTAAGTCCAGAATCTGAGGATCAGTGACCTGTTCACGATGGCTGCCCAGCGCGGAAATATAGCTCAGCTGGCTGTGACTGTAGACCAGGTAACGGAAAGAGTAATGAATTAAATCTTTATTGGGACTGGGTTCAGTACTTAAACTGGAAATCATGCTGGAGAGTTCAATCTGCGCATTATGTGCAAAACGACGGGCTTTGCGGTACTGCATACTGTTATCCCGACCATGCTGATACTGCTGCACAATGGCATCGAAATAATCTAAAGTTGCCTGAGTACTTTTTAAAATATTGTTGGAAATATTACGGAAATTCCAGTCGGGCCAGATAAAGCTGACAGCAAACCAGGCGATTCCACATCCGATTAATGTGTCAATAATACGGGGTAGTATGACGGCATAGCCTGCACCTTTTAAATTGAAAATCAGCAGAACCATCAGGGTTGCCATGAGTGTTGCCATGGCGTATTTTTTTGAGCGCAAATAGAAGAAATACACGCCAAACACAATAGTCAGTACAAGCTGCCCCTCTACACCAGGGACAAAATACAGCACAGGAATCCCCAGCAGTACGCCCAGGACAGTACCGAAAGTTCTCAGTTTGAGGCGACTTTTGGTAGCAAAATAACTGGTCTGACAGACAAATAAACTGGTCAGTAAAATCCAGTAGCCATTTTTAGCGAAGGGCAGCAGGGAAATGGCATAGCCTACAGTAAATACAAATGCAATTCTGACGGAATGACGGAATAAAGCCGAGGCAGGGGTCAGATGCTGGCTGATTTTGAGCCATAAATCCTGCACACCGTGAATATCATCATCCAGTAAATTCAGATCATGCTGATGTCGGCTGTAGCTCTGCTGGTACTGTTCCTGTTCAATGCTCAGATTTTTAAACTGAACCTGCACGTTGTGTAAATTGTTCAGCACCAGTAATAAATTATGAACTTCCAGATTCTGTGGGTTTTCTGCAATCCATGCGTTCATGGATGCTTCCAGGTTATGCAGGACCTGTTCATGCTCCTGACTGAACTGAAAATGCTGTTGCTGTACGACACACACCGCCAGCTGCTGGCAGTTTTGAGCCAGTAAACGGACATTTTTCTGCACACGATAAATCAAATCAGTACGGCTGAAGTTTTCATGAATTTTTTCATAATGCAGATAGTTGGACGTCGCCTGTTCATGGATGTCCTGAGCCAGGAAATACAGATTCAGCCAGTAAATAGTGTGTTTATTGGCACGGGATGCTTTTAACCGGGTCAGCAGGGATGCTTTGGTCAGATTCAGTTGCTGGACTACAGCTGAATTTTTAAGGGAAAGATCGTACAGCAGCGTTTCAATATTATCAGTGTTGTCAGGGTCAAACAGGGTGGCTTTACGGTTCAGTACGTCAGCCAGTGCCAGAAAACTCTGTGCTAAATTGTCCTGAACAGCCTGAGTGGGTTTCAGCAAATAAAAAATAATGGAGCTCAGTCCATACCATAATGCGCCCAGTACGAAGTAGCTGGGTTGCAGATACCACTCGCTGTATTCACCCAGTCCAAACATGGTATAGATGGACAGTAACACTGTGCCGAATGAGATCGTGGCGTAGCGTTGTCCCAGTGCGCCCATGAGCATGAGTACTGCACTGGACAGGGCTAAATACAGAATAAATAAAAATTTGTAGGGATGTAAAAAATCAAGAATACTGCTGACTGCAAAGAACAGCACACAGACGTACAGCAGATTACGCAAGCGGATACTGAGCCGGTCATCAAAATCAGTCAGCGCCGTGGCAATCGCGCCCAGTGTCACAGGTACAATTAACGCTTCAAAACCTGTGAAATATAAGCCCAGTGTTGTCCCTGACAGAACAATAAAAATCTGTAAGCAATACATCAGCAGAAAACTGTTCTGAAAGCTTTTAAAGATGCTATGGGCGGTATTCACAAGGTCGCAGACTGGTATGAAATAAAGTTTATTTTAACATTTCGGGTCTGGACTGAAATTAATTTTAGTATTTTTTTGAAATCCATGATTTTCAATCAGATGCTGATCGTCATCTGTGGCTGTAAAAAATGCAGATTTTCATCTGCATTTTTCAGAATTGAAACGGGATGGAATGTGTATAAGTCTGAACTTATCCACAATACTGTCAGTTATTGAATGACACCGCAGGCAATACGCGCTCCGCCACCACCCAGTGGTGCAGGTGTATCAGAATAATTGTCTCCACCGGCATGCACCATGACAGCCAGACCTTCAATATCTGCAACTTTCAGTCTTGGTGCCAGTAATCGGGTATTGGCATGTCCTGAAGCATCTACATTCAGTACGGGAAGATCACCTTTATGTCCTGCAAGCGGGTTGCCATGATTTGCTCTTTGTTCAGGGTTGAAATGTCCACCAGCAGCAAGCGCAGCAGTCATTTTTCCATCTTTTTCAGCAGCTTCACATGAGCCTTTTTCATGGATATGGAAGCCATGTGGTCCTGGCGGTAACTCAGAGAGCTTTGTCGTAATGGCGAGTCCAGCCAGGCTGTCTTTAAACTCAACGGTTCCGATTTTTTGCCCGACACCCTGAGCACTGACTTCATGAATATCTACGGTTTTTGAAGCAGCAGACTGACTGCCAGAGGTACTGCCGGTTGATGCACAACCCGCAGCGAAAATGGAGCTGAGCAGTACAGCTCCAACTGCATTCTGAATGGACATCGCTTATATCCTGTTTTATGAAGAATATTTTCATTCAAACAAAGGTATGCGATCAGTACAAGCTCTATCTGGCAGAGCTGTGTATGACTTTTTTAACCTGATCAGGATCAACTGTTCTGATCAGTCTCGTCGGTAATGTCATAAACCAGTGTGGCTTTAGGCATTAACAGTGCTTCCTGCTCATTGGTTTCATGCAGCCATTCACGCCAGATGGCGAGCAGAACTGCCAGAATGACCGGACCAATAAACAGTCCCACCAGACCAAAACTTGCAAGTCCTCCCAGCACACCGAACATGATCAGCAGGAACGGAATTTTGGTTGCGCCTGAAATGACCAAAGGACGGATAACATTGTCTGCGGTACTGACAATACAGACACCCCAGATCATCACGCCAATGGCTTCGATGGTCTGTCCCTGTGAAAACAGCCACAGTGACACGGCGGTATAGGCAACTGGAGGACCGAAAGGAATCAGTGCAAAAAGGAAGGTGACAATGGTCAGCACCATCGGGTTAGGTACACCGGCAACAAAATAGCTGATTCCGGCCAGGAAAGCCTGAGCCACCGCGGTCAGTCCCACACCATAGACCACAGCACGTGTAGTGTCTGAAATGGTGGAAAGATAGTGATGTACGCGTGGACCAACTACCATTTCAAGTGCTTTACTGACCTGATTTAAAATGGTCTGTCCATCACGGTAAAAGAAAAACAGGGACATGACTGCAAAACACAGTTTGACAATGTTTTTAGTGACTTCGTTAAACAGGACTTTTCCGTAATTCAGGTGGCTCTGAATCCACAGCGACACAGACTGAATGATACTGTTTGGATCGTGGTTGATTTCACGTAAGGTACGACTGACTTCCTTACCAATAATCGGTAAATTGCGGATAAAGTCAGGAACAGAAAGATGACCTGAAAAAACCTGTTTCTGCAGTTCATAATACAGATTGCGACCTTCATGCTGGAGCATGAAAATAGCCATGGTCAGGGGAATACCGATCACCAGCACGATCAGGCTGATCATCAGGGTTGCACTCAGCGTCGCTTTATTTTTACATAAACGCTGAATGGAGCGGTACAGCGGCCAGGTCATGTACGCAATAATTGCTGCCCATAAAACAGGGACAATGAAATACTTGAGCACATGAAAGCCCAGGAACAGAAGGAAAAAAAGCAATCCGAACAGGAGGAGTTTCTGTAAAGTCGACGCGTACTGTTGCACCACGGTATTCACTGTCTAATTTTTTAAATCTCAGCCATCTTAACTGAAAATAAGGCGTCCGAGAATGAGCACCCAGTAAGTATTGTAAAGATTATGTTCCTGATTTCTGATAAAGAATGCTTCAGAACCATTCACCAGGATCATCCACGATGGCATTCAGCACCGGTTGCCACTGGCTCTGGATGCTTAAAAAATTCTTCTGTGTTTTGTCAAAAATGCTCAGACCCTGCATGGCCAGCTGACCGTAGGCAGAGCGTTCAGAAATCCAGGCAACAGGCTGCTGTTCAATTTTACTGAAAAAATCCTGAATATCTTTTGAACTTGAGCTGTTGGGTTTAACACGGTTTGCCAGTAACAGAATCTGCACCTTTCCTTTGCGGATACGTTTGATATCCTGTAAATGTTTCAGGAAACGGCGGGTACTGTCTATATCGAAAAAAGAGGGCTGTAACGGTGTGATAATGGCATGTGCTTCGCTGACCAGCTGCTCTGCATGCTCGCCTGAGAGTGCGCCTGGCGCATCAATAATCAGATAATCAATATTTTTAGGCACTTCACCGATGGATTTTTCATGACGCCAGTCCAGACTCTGTATCTGAGCCACTTCTTCAGGGCGTTGCTTCAACCATTGCAGAGAAGATTTCTGATTGTCTGCATCTGCAAGTGCAACCTTATATCCCTTTTGTGCTAAAGCAGATGCTAAACTGATCGCTGTAATGGTTTTGCCACAACCGCCTTTCTGATTGGCAATTAATATAGTTCTCATGACACCGTAAGGTTTTATTATATACCACCCTAGCATATCACTCTTTTGTGACACGGTTATGACACATGACAAAAGTCTTAAATTTTAATCACAGTTTTCAGGAACTGACCACAGGGAGTTTCTGATGTCGGTGTGGATGGCAATGCTGATCGGTGCAGCTATAGGAATTGTACTGACCACCATTATTCTGAGCAATACCCGCAATGGTCGTATCCGTGCTGAATATGAACAGTATATTGCCGAGCTTGAACTGGAGCACCAGCAGGCAATGGCTCAGGCTCAGAAGCGCAGTGTAAATACCAGTCGTGCGGTTTTAAAAGGAAAAATGGCAGAGCAGTTTGCACCTGTACTGCCTGAATTTCAGTATTTACCCAGCGATGCACGCTTTCTGGGTGACCCGGTCGACTATGTCGTGTTCGATGGTTATACAGATTTCAGAGATGGCGATGGTTCAGCGGAAGACATCGAAGTGGTTCTGATTGATATTAAAAGTGGTGGAGCGAGACTGACCCGGGGGCAGCAGGCAATTGCTGAGGCAATACGTGAGGGACGGGTGCGTTTTGAAACCATACGTATTGATTTTAATGACTGAATAATGTCATGATTTTTATCATTTTATAGAAATATTCTGAAAATATGAAACAGCTGGCTGTCTGTATTCTGTGTGTGATTGCGCCTTTGTGGATCTGGTCAAAGTATTTCAGAACCATTCCTGATATGAAAACACCTGCTTTACAGCAGAGTGTGGTGATTGAAAAAAGAGACGATTTTTCGGGTGACTACATTGTGGCTGCGAAAAAAATATATGGTGCCCGACAAAGTTCACGACATCTCAGATCCACCGGTACCAGTAATCATCATGAATTCAGTGATATCAGCACTGTGGATCTGTTGCTGTTAAAAGCACCTTATGCGCAGTCGACCTATCTGAAAGGACTGGACTACAGCCAGAAAAATCGCTGTATTTATGCAGATATGAGTTATCTGAGCAGTGTCAGTCCTGAGCTGAAAGAACACACCTTTAATATCAATGTGATCGCAGATAATGCCTTTGTTGCTAAAACACTGCGGAAGCTGAAAAAAGGGCAGATTATCCGTCTGGCAGGCTATACGGTCGGTGTTGAGTCTGTGAAGAACCGTCATGGTTATTATCAGCCCTTGCACAGAAACCCTCAGTGTCAGAAGGTGTTGATAGAGTCCCTGGTCATACTGGGTTAACAGCAGATTTGGTGGCTCGGGCAAGGAACATCAGTTGACCTGGGGCAGGGATGCCTTTGGCAGCAATGTACTGCTTTTCCGTAAAGATAAATCCATGTTCAAGCATCTGCTGTTCAATATTGCGGTTCAGATGACAGCCATCCGCCAGGCGTTTCTGTACTGGTGTCAGCAGATGCTGTAACTGACGGATTTTGCGGTTTTCATTGTGCAGGACATGCTCAACCAGATGCACAGTACCTGAAGGTTTTAAAACGCGGAACATCTCTTTTAACGCCTGATCCAGGTCAGCAATACTGCACATGGTCCACGTACTGACAATATGATCCAGGCTGTTGTCCGCAAAAGGCAACTTTTCTGCACCTGCCTGGATATGACGCACCTGAAAAGGATTATGGTGTACACGATCCAGCGCGAGTTGATAAATTTCAGTGCTTGGCTCCAGCGCATAAATTAAATCGACATTCTGGTAAAACGGTAAATTCAGCCCAGTACCAAAACCAATCTCAAGTGCTTCACCCTGCACAGGAAGTAGCAGCTCACGGCGCAGATCCATCAGTGCTGGAGTCTGCATCACCTGATTAAGCAGATGAGGAAAAATATGCTGCTGATAAAATTTATAAAGCATGTGTTTCTCTTATTGATGGTTTTATGATGGACAGAAATAAACAGAGAATGACGACAAAAATATGACGGAATTCATTCATATTGTTACTGTAAATTAAAAATTGCTTAAGACAGATGTTTTATCATGCCTGTTCAGTTTGGGGAATGTACAGGTGAAACAGATGAAATTTAAACTCATCATCAGCAGTGTGCTGGCCATGCTCGCAATACAGAGTCATGCTGCAGCCGATAATATTGCTAAAGGGTTAGCGCCTGTCATGAAGGATCAGTCTATTTCGGTACTGCAGCCATTTAAAGGTGATTTTCGTATTTTAGGCTCAAAAGTCTATACTGAAGATGAACAGGCAAAGTTCTCACCGATTGATTATGCAGTGAGCTGGGGACTGTTTGCTGAACCTGAAATTGCCCGTCACATCAGCGTAAATCAGTATGACCGTTATCTGAACTGGAAAATGGACCGTCTCCCTGTTCCTGCCAGTCAGGCAATACAGATGGTGTCCAATATGCATATTATTCCTGCCAGTCCTGCAGTTGCAGCTCAGATTAAAAACGTAAAACGTGGCGATCTGGTCCGGCTGAAAGGCGAACTGGTGGAGATCAAGGACAAAGATCTGGTGTGGACGTCTTCGCTGACACCTGATGACACCGGTGATGGTGCATGTGAATTATTTCGTGTAAATTCAATTCAATGGATTGAAAAAGTAAAAGGCTAGAAGCCTGTTGTAAATGAGTCCGATTGAATGAAAAAGTTACTGGTTCTGATGACAGGTGCAATCCTGCTTGCAGGGTGTGGGAGTATGAGCCCAACTGTGGATGGACAGACGCATGTCTATACACTGAAAAAGAAATGCCCATCCTTAATGGAAATGGATGTCGGTCAGGTGATCGAACTGACCCTGGCTGAAAACCCATCTACAGGATATGGCTGGAAAGTAAATTCTGAGCATCAGCTGTTTGAGATTCAGGAAACTTATCAGCAGGGGAAAAGTAATCAGAAAAACGTGGTGGGCAGTGGAGGCGAACGGGTATTCCGTTTTACTGCGGAAAAGCCAGGTGAAGAACTGATTGATGTAAAACATGTCCGGGCATGGGAAGGAAAACCTGTGGATGAATGGACATGTAGGGTGCGTATCTCCTGAAAACTATAGCTTAAAGCTATAGTCAGGAAAATCAGTTCTTTATTTTACAGTCAGAGCAGGGCTTTCAAACTTAATACCATCCCAGCCATTCTGGATAAACTGACGGATGTTCTGATGGTCTGTGGCTTCAGGGCTTGCCAGCACAGATGCATAATGTTCTGCAAACAGACTTAAGGTCTGCTCAGGGTTCAGGCTGTTCAGTTTTGCAAAAGCAAAGACTTTGGCACTGCCCTGATTTTCAGTGGCAGCATTATGCTGAGCACCATTTTGAAAAGCAGTAGGAGTATGGGTGTAACGGGCTTCTATATAGCTGATCACATCTGCAAATTTTGCTTCGCCTGTCTGTAACTGCGCAAGTAAATCCTGAGCCATAATTTCCTCAATCTGGTATCTGTTTTAAGCAGAAAGACTATCGTAATTTTTATTGTCATTCATCATAAATTTTAAGCACAGTCAGATTTCAGCTATAGTGCTGTGGATAAAATGACAGTTATACACAAAGCCGGAGGTTGAATGAACTGGTTACTTGTTGCAGCAGGTGGGGCGATTGGTGCAAGTCTGCGTTATGGGGCAGGACTGTGGCTGGTCAGACCGCAGAGTTTATTCCCTTGGACAACCTGGTCGGTCAATCTGCTGGGCTGTTTTCTGGCAGGTGTATTTTTTGCTTTCAGTCAGCGTTTTCCTGTACTTCAGAATGAAACACGGCTGTTTATTATGGTAGGAATATTGGGTGGCTTTACCACATTTTCAAGTTTTGGACTGGAAACTTTTCAACTGATCCGCCAGGGGCAGTTTTCCGTTGCCATACTTTATGCATTTACCAGTCTGGTTGTGGGACTGGTGTGCCTGATTGTCGGTTTTTATATATTTCAGATTTTGCTGGCGAACAGATAAAAAAAGAAGCCAGGGTAAGAGGAGAATACGCTGACTTCAAAATGTCTCTGGAGGAGATCATGAAGTTCATTGTAGGTTTACATTCTTAACGGAAGCTGAAGGGTTTGTAGTGCCAGAGTAATTTTTATAATAAATTCAATTATATTTTTCACACAAGAGATGTATTTCTTACAAACAGACTAAGCAGCTCGAATGTTCTCTGCAGAACCGATGAATAAATCTGTATGCAGGAAAATGATCAGATCAGAATATCTGTCTGCTGTGATTGAGCATTTAGCTCAAAACAGAGCAGCATACAGTGATGCCATGATGCTGTCCTGTTCAGTTTTAAACTCAGTGCTGCACAGGCACCAGTTCTTCAAAAACATCATTCAGGTTGTCATGCACTTTCAGATGAATCAGATTCCAGTACTGACCTGAAATTGTTCGGTTCACCATCAGGGTATCTGGTGAGGGCTTAAAGACATCCCAGTATTTGAGTGATTTTTTCACCAGTTTCATGCCGTCGTGATGTGCCGAGTTTTCTGCAAAATCATAATGAGTCGTCAATGGACGCAATAAGACTTCCAGCCAGGCGTTGTACAGTTCTTCTGGAAATTTGCCTTTTTCAGCAAGTGCATCCAGCTCAGTCAGCTGGTTTTCAATGGTGCTGATATCCAGCTGTCTGCCTGCATTTACCAGTGTTTTAAAATGCCCGATAATGTCACTGGATAAAGTTTTTACCCCACCAAAATCATAAATGATTACGCTGCCATCTTCACGGAAAGCGAAGTTACCTGGGTGCGGGTCGCAGTGAAAACGTTTAAGGAAAAACATCTGCTGACCCAGTGCCTGAATCAGACGACGACCGATCTCATTACGGACTGTTAAATCCCAGCTGCTCGCTGTCTCAATACTTTCACCTTTTTCCAGGCTTAAGGTCAGTACACGCCGTGAAGAATGTTCTTTGTAGACTTTGGGAATAATGATTTTGCTGTCCAGTGCCTTGTGAAAGGTGCGGAATACTTCCAGGTTCTGCGCTTCAATTTCATAATTCAGTTCTTCATGCAGGCTTTCCTGGATTTCATGAAACAGGCGATCCTGAAGTTTTTTATCAACTTTAATCACGCCCATTAAACGCAAAGCCAGTCGAACCTGTTTTAAATCACTTTCACAG
Source organism: Acinetobacter sp. WCHAc010052 (assembly GCF_002165295.2). NCBI lineage: Bacteria > Pseudomonadati > Pseudomonadota > Gammaproteobacteria > Moraxellales > Moraxellaceae > Acinetobacter > Acinetobacter sp. WCHAc010052. The sequence goes on from NZ_CP032143.1 coordinate 396,266, forward strand.
GCTTCATCCACACCTGGATACTGAACTTTGACCACGACAGGCGTGCCATTATGCAGGGTGGCTTTATGCACCTGTCCAATAGATGCTGCTGCAAAAGGCTGTTCATCAAAATGCGCAAAGGATTTATTCAGAGGCTGTCCCAGTTCTTTTTCCACCTGTTGCTTAATTTCAGCAAAGGGCATCGCGGGTGCCTGACGCTGTAGTTTAGCAATCGCTTTTGCCACTTCAGGCGGGAAAATATCTTTATACTGAGATGCAATCTGACCGACTTTCATGACTGCGCCTTTCATTTCCCCCAGTGTGTCGGCAATCTGTACACCAATGTCCTGAAACAGTTTACTGCGGGCTTCATTTTTCTGATCTTCATCGGCATTAAAGTTGCGGATGGAGTTTGAAACTGTTTTGGTCGCAATGCTTGCTGTCATACTGGCAAGCTTCATAAAACGTTTACCTGGTGTACTTGCACTTTTAGACATGTGTGGATCCCCGTGCCTTGTTGGAATACTGGCTGTTTTTGATCATAGGCGACAATGCTTCAACTGCCTACTTTAAATTGTTAAAAGATTGTTTCTTAATGACTCTTATCTGCAGATCATGTGGCGAAAAATTATCTGGTCAGACAGTCGGGCAGGAACGGACAATATAAATTCCGTTAAAATAAACAGAGATGAAGCAGTTTAAATGATGGGTTATACGTGAAAATTTATCGTTATTTAACAGGAAAAGATGATGTCAGTTTCTGTGCCAGGGTGACCAAAGCCCTGAATGAAGGCTATGAGTTATATGGTGCTCCCACCATGACGTTTAATGGTACAGATGTCATTGTCGGGCAGGTGATTCTTAAAAATGATGCAACAGATGCGGAAGTGCCTCAGGGACTGAAAGATGCTCTGGTGAAATTACAGAAATAAAAACAGCGCATGTGTCATGTCTTTATCTGGCGGACATGACACATACTTTACCGATTTCAGCCAGGCAGGCTGACCCGTTTATTCATCATGATCAAGCGGATAATTAATAAGACACAGGCTATACTCAGACCAACAATCAGTCCTGTCCAGACACCTGATGCCCCCATTTCCGTATGACGTGCCAGGTAAATCCCAACAGGGAATGCAATTACCCAGTAAGCAAGCATGGTGATCCACATTGGACCTTTGGTGTCCTGCATACCACGCAGACAGCCAGCGGCACTGACCTGCCAGGCATCCATGAGCTGATAGCCGATGGCGAACAGCACCAGATACACTGCAATCTCTGTCACAGCATAGTCAGTTGTGTAAATCGCTACAATCTGATGGCGCAACAGCCACATCAGCAACATGGTGATAAAAGCAAAAACAGTTGCGGTCAGGAGTCCGACCTGCTGGACTTTTCGCATTGCTTCCCAGTTCTTTTCACCATAATACGTCCCGACCCGAATGGTCAGTGCCAACGCAAGTGACATTGGAATCATAAACAACTGTGAAGTTACAGAAATGGCAATCTGATGAGCAGCAATGGTGACTTCACCCAAAGTACTCAGCACAATCGCACCGGTACTGAAAATACTGACTTCAAAGAAGATGGCGAGACCGATCGGAAGACCCAGTTTAAGAATCCGTTTGATCAGAACCGGATTGATTTTCTCAAAATGAGTCAGGGGCTGTGTACGCTGATAGCGTTTCGCCCTGAATACATACACAGCTAAAACAATAAACATCAACCACTGTAAAATTGCGGTTGCAAAACCACAGCCAGCACTGCCTAAATGAGGAACTGGACCGATGCCATACATAAAAATAAAATTCAGAGGAATCAGCACGACCAGGGCAACCAGACTGAGCAGCGTCACAGGACGTGGATAACCCAGGGCTTCTGAATAATTCCGCAGAGCCGCATACATAGTGACAGCCGGCATACCAAAACCGATTGCATGTAAAAACAGACTGGCTTTAGGCAACAGGGAGTCGGGTACACCAAACAGTGGAAGCAGTAACGGCATTGCCTGTAAAATCAGCATGGCAATAATCCCCAGCACCAGAGCAACCCAAAGTGACTGGCGTACAATGGACGGGATTTTTTCAGGTGTACGCGCACCATTGGCTTCTGCAACCAGTGGTGTTGTCGCGATCATGATTCCGCTGAACAGCAGCATGATGGGAATCCACAGTCCAACACCCACTGCAATCGCAGCAAGGTCTTCAGCAGACATATGACCTGCCATAATCGTATCAATCAGTCCAAAACCTGCATAGGCGAACTGAGTGACCAGTATGGGCAGCATGAGATGAAACAGTTGCTTTAATTCAAAGCGGGACGTTGTGGCAGTCGTATTTGACACAAGAAGTACTCGTTTTAAATGTGCTTAGAATAAAGAAGGATCAGCGTTGCAGAGTGAGAAGCACACCTATGAAAATCACCACGCTGCCTAAAAGGCGTTGCCAGTTGATGGGTGTTTTTTCGACCCCGAGCCATCCGAAATGATCGAGCAGCATCGACATCATGATCTGTCCAAAAATAATCAGACCTGACAGGGTCAGAAAACCCAGTCTGGGTGCGGTGTAAATGCTGATACTGATGGCATAGACACCCAGGCATCCTCCGAACCACAGATACAAAGGGATCTGATTTAATTCCTGTAAGGAAGGTTTTGCCGCAGACTGAAAAAACACAAAAAAGGCGAGCACTATTGTACCAACTAAAAATGACAAAAGGGCAGCCTGTAACGGCGAGTGTAAATATTCTCTGAGCTGAGAATTGATCGCCGTCTGAAAGGTCATGGCAATGCCGATGCCCATTGCCAAAGGAAGCAGCAGGAGAAACTGGCTCGAAAGTTTCATCATCTTATAATCGTGTATTTTTTATCTGGTTGAATTTCAGTCTAATGGAAATTTATGCTATGAGCGAATTTATACAGGTTGATTTCTGAAAATGGTCTAGCGTTATGTGGCTCGATGAGTGAAAATTATTCCACCTGATACACCTGCAATAACAGCACCAGGGAAATTCCACGAAATTAAAAACATAAAAGTGAAAATCATAAAACCGACCAGGATGGAATAAATACTGACCTCTTTTTTGAAAGGAATGTTCATTGCAGTCTGATAATAATAGGAACTTAAATGTGCAAAAATAGCTACACATGCAAAATACAAAAAAGTTTCAAAAAAAGAACTGTTCATTATTTCCTGTAAAGATGGCATATTTTTTCCATTTATATTTTCTATCTTTTCAAGAAAGAGCAATTCAGGAAATAAACTTTTAAAGAAAAACGACGATAGGCTGTACCTTGTCCTGCATGAATGTTTACGCTCGCCTCAGTTAAACCAGAACTTTTCAGTCATTCAGCTCAGTATATCGGTTACGGATAAAAACAGGGTCAATTTCCATGAATTCTGTTTTCTTTTTCCTGGACTGACATACTGAACGAAAACGAAGTCAAAAAATCATTTGTACTCTGCTTTATGGGTATTTGGGCGAACAGGTCAGACTCATGTTAAAATTATGCATTCTCCATACCGTTCTGAGCTTCTTCCTTGGCAGATTTAAATCCTCAAAATATTCCCCTTTCTCTGTATATTCACATGCCCTGGTGTGTGCGCAAATGTCCGTACTGTGACTTCAATTCTCATGCGGTGCCTGACGGTGCTCTGTCACAGGAACTGGAGCAGGAATATTTACAGGCGCTGGTTGAAGATTTTAAAACCCAGACGGATTTCGCGCAGGGACGTAAAATTCATAGTGTGTTTATTGGAGGGGGAACTCCCTCGCTGATTTCAGCTCAGGGTTATGTATGGTTGTTTGCTCAGTTAAAAGCACTGATTCCTTTTGAGCAGGGATGTGAAATTACACTGGAAGCCAACCCGGGAACGGTGGAACATGATCCTTTTGCGGATTATCTGGAAGCCGGGATTAACCGTCTGTCCATAGGGGTGCAGAGCTTCAATACTGATCATCTGCAAAAACTGGGGCGGATTCATTCCAGTGATAATGCGGTGACTGCGATTCAGCATGCCAGAGCCGCAGGCTTTGAACGGGTCAATGTCGATCTGATGCACGGTTTGCCTGAGCAGACACTGGAACAGGCATTGCTTGATCTGAAACTGGCGGTGGAAAGTGGTGCAACGCATATTTCCTGGTATCAGTTGACCATTGAACCCAATACAGTCTTTTTTCGGACTCAGCCGGTTTTACCTGTCGATGAAGTCCTTGAGGACATCCAGGAGCAGGGTGAACAGTATCTAAAAGCCCACGGTTTTATCAATTATGAAGTGTCTGCATGGCGTAAAGAGAAACCTTCGGCACACAATCTGAATTACTGGCAGTTCGGGGATTATCTAGCAATTGGGGCAGGAGCACATGGCAAAGTGACACAGCCTGATGGTGTGTACCGTTATCAGAAAACCCGTTTACCTAAGGATTATTTAGCCAGAGTACCCGCAGAAAATCTGCAGTATAAGCGTATCGAACATGATGATATGCCTTTTGAATTTATGATGAATGCTTTGCGGTTAAATGAAGGCGTTCCTGCTGAGTTTTATCCCGAAAGAACAGGCACAGCACTGGCGACTGTTAAACCTTTACTGGACTCTCTGAAACAGCGTCATTTAATGGTGGATGATGAAAACCGGCTGGCGTGTACTGAACAGGGGCACATATTTTTAAATTCCGTGCTGGAAGAGTTTTTATGATTTTCACGGTTTGCAGCGGAAATAACTGAGCCATGATTTATCTGGCACTGGCTTTCATCGGAATCATTTCAGGCATGATCAGTGGTGTTGTGGGGACGGGTTCATCCATTATTTTATTGCCCATACTGGCTTATATTTTTGGTGCAAAACTGGCCGTGCCGATCATGGCAATAGCTTCAATTATGGGAAATATTTCCCGTGTCATACTGTGGCGACATGAGCTGAATGTTAAAGCTTTTTTATTGTTTGTCAGTACAGGTATCCCTGCTGCTGTTTTAGGAGCAAATACCCTGTGGGCGATTCCGCCTGCGCTTTCCAGTCTCTGTATCGGACTGTTTTTTATTGCGCTGATTCCACTGCGCCGCCTGGCAAAACATCATGGTTTTCAGTTAAACCGTTTTCATCTGGTGATTGCAGGTGCATTACTGGGTTTTCTGACGGGTGTGGTTTTTTCTACAGGACCTTTACTGTTGCCGGTATTCAGTGGTTTTGGTCTGACCAAAGGTGCTTTACTGGCAACAGAAGCAGCGTCTTCCTTTGCGTTATATGCCTCTAAAAGTATTGCTTTTGGCGCACTGGGGATTCTGAAACAGGATGTGCTTTTGGCAGGGGTAATGGTTGGACTGTCATTGATGGCAGGCAACTATCTGGGCAAATTAATGGTGCTGAAAATATCGGAACGCATGTTCAACTTATGCCTGGATGGCATGTTGCTGCTGGCCGGAGTTTCGATGCTGTGGGGCGTGTTTTGAGTAGTATTAAAAACAGATAAATAAGTGTGTGCAGCATTTTTATCATGAAAACAACAAATCAATAACAAAGGCTCTAAGTAGCTGTTCGGTCGTCTGTTTTAAAATATTGTCTATATATTATTCAATAAATTGAAGTTGCAGTGGCACTGTCCATTTTAGACGAACTGAGTGAGTTTTTGTGCATGCGTGATTCCCGATATCCCTTTGTGAAAATGCTGTGGGTTCTGAGCCTGTCAGGATTGGCTTTAACAGCACCTTTGGCATATGCAGATTCAGAGGATCGAACGGAACTGAGACCCGGTCATCCTGTTTATGATCTGTGGGATCAGTTTTATAAAACGGAAAAAAATAATCCTGCACAGGCTGAACAGATTTTAATTCAACTGACAGAAAAAACGCCCCAGGATGTGCGTGTCTGGAAAAGTCTGACTTATTTACAGATTAATCAGAAAAGACCGGAAGATGCATTAAAAAGCATTACCCAGGCACGTGAACTGAGTCCTCAGGATGAAGAACTGACCCTGCAGCAGGCATATTTACTCAATGGTCTGGGACGAAATGCAGAAGCAGTCAGCGTATTTAAAACTTTGCAGAATTCACAGAACCCTCAGACCAAAGCCACAGCTGATCAGGCGGTTCTGAATCTACAGGGGGATCAGAGCAGCACAGGCAGTGCTTATTTTGCAGATATCTATTTTTCGCCCTCTTATGAAGACCGTTTTTCGATGGGTGTTTCACCACTGAAAGCACGTGCAGGACGTTACTTTGGCGAAAGCCAGCAAGGTCAGGTCTATGGTTTTGCAAGCTTAAACCGGGATACAAAATCGAAGGGTAATACCAATCCTGCGACTTTGCACAGCAATGCTTTAATTTTTGATGACAATGCTGCCATTGTGGGTGTGGGTGTGAGTTATCAACCCTGGTTGAATGTTCCAGTCCGCACCTATGCGGAAGTTGGTGTCAGCTATGATCTGATTGACCGTGACCGTTCCAGAACTCGTGAAAGTGTGGTTGCGGGCGTTACAGGCTATGAAGAATGGCAACATCAAAAACTGACCGAAAATACATCTTCACCGAACTGGTATACAGATGCTTATGGCAACATCGCGACTTATTCCCGTGAAGATTATTCAGTTCTTTCCGATTTAAGAGTGCGCTCAGGGCTTTATTTTGCCGACCATGGACTGAAGTTCTATGGCAAGGTACATGCGATTAATGACACGGCTCAACGCTATTACAATAATTTAATTGAAGTGGGTCCTAGCATCTCATGGAAGCCATTTAAGCAATTTCCAGCCACACTCAGCGTGGAAAAAATGTATGGCAAATATATCTCAGGCACACCCTCAGAAATCAAAAACACCTATGACAATACCCGCGTGGAACTCACTTTCTATCATGGATTTTAAATATGACTGCACAAAAATTTAAATTAAGTGTTGTTTTTGGAACTCGTCCTGAACTGATTAAAGTTGCTCCTATTATCCTGCAGGCACAGCAGGATGAGCGTTTTGATGTTGAGGTGATATTTACAGGTCAGCATGATGAACTGGTTCGTGATGCCATCGATTTTTTTGAAATCAAAATTGACCATCGCTTAAAGATGATGAATGCAGGTCAAAGTCTGAATCAGTTGCTGATCCAGGGTTTACAGCAGCTGGAAACCGTTTTTACGGATGGACAGAAACGGGATGCTGTGATTGTGCAGGGTGATACAACCACCGTACTGGCAGCAGGACTGAGCTCATTTGCTCTCAAACAGGCTGTTGCTCATGTAGAGGCAGGGCTGCGTTCTTATGATATGGATCATCCATTTCCTGAAGAAGGCAACCGTCAGCTGGTGTCACGTGTGGCACGCTGGCATTTTGCACCGACCGCGCAGTCTGGGCAGAATTTAAAAAATGAAATGATCAATCCTGAGCATATCTGTGTCACTGGTAATACCGTTGTGGATGCTGTTCGACTGGCGAAACAGCGTATGGATGATGGACGTAGTCAGAAGCTGATGCAGGAGCTGGGATTAAATTTTAATCCAGAGCAGAAAGTGGTACTGGTGACAGCGCATCGACGTGAAAATTTTGGTGAAGGGATTGAGCATATCTGTCAGTCAATTCAGACACTGACAGAGCATTATCCTGAACTGAATTTTGTCTGGCCGGTACACTTAAATCCAGCTGTACATCAGGTGGTACATGGATTCTTTAAAGACCATAAACAGGTACATCTGTTACAGCCGCTGGATTATCCAAACCTGCTAAATATGATGCATCGGGCATATTTTATTATGACGGATTCGGGAGGACTGCAGGAAGAAGGTCCATCCTTTAACAAGCCGGTACTGATTTTAAGAACAACCACAGAGCGTCCAGAAGTTGTCGATGTGGGCGCTGGTGTACTGGTTGGAACAGACAAAGAGCTGATTATCGAACATGCCAGACGACTGATGGATGATAAAAAATATTATCAGCAAATGTCAGAAGTGGAAAATCCCTTTGGAGATGGTCATGCATCTGAACGTATTCTGGAACGGATGTACCAGGATGTCTTTGGACGCTGAATGATGGAATGTACCTGATCTGACTCAGACATCAGGTATTCATTTTTTGCCATAAAGCAATCATATATACAGATGGTCGGCTCAGATAGTGTGGACCATCAAAGATATAGACTTTCTGGTTCTGATAAGTGTTGAGCTGCTGAATAATTTCCCAGGGATAGGCAGCTCGGAAACCACCACCACGTTTAGGTCTGAATGCTTCAACCACAAGGACGATCCGTTCTTTGCCAAATTTATGCTGCAGATTTTCCAGTATTTTTTTTGCCTGGACTGGGGTGCGTACACCTGTACCGACACCATCCTGGAAAAAAACCTGAGTCTGTTCAGGAAGCCAGCTGCCTAACCACAGATCATAAGCGGCGGGTTCGGCTTTAGCACTGTATATACTGACCCATAACGGTTTAGGTAGAGTTTTGAGGGTTTGTCCCAGTAAGCCAACACCTAACCAGGAGGGATCGGCTTCGACAGGAAAATAATAGGCTGTCGGTTTCTGTGTTAACTGCTGTTCCTGAATAAACTGTAGTGACATTTCGCCATGGCGGGCTACATTGGCGCGTGCCTGTTTTTCATCATACTCACCTGAAAGCCCCAGAATCAGATGTTTTGCCCATGCATTCTGCTGGATTTTTTTCCAGTCAGGCAGTGGATTCCATTGCGGAATATTTTGCGTAGGAACCCATGATTTACCATCCACCACACCAAACTGAGGTACGAAAGTCCGTACCCCGAGCAGATCCCAGTTGCCGCTTGGTCTGGTCTGTAAAGTCGGTTGCCAGAAAACACCAACCACCTGAGCAGGTGGTACTGTACCAGGCGTTGCCCATACAGTACCCAGTAACAACACACTGATCATGATGCTGACATAGAGACTGATTTTAATCGTCTTTTTTCGTATCATTTTTACGTTTACGCCATAGTAACAGAAGCATGATGACTACAATTGCAAATAAGCCGAGCATGATCCAGAGGAAGCTGTTGGATTGTTTAATCACTGCCTGCTGCGTTTTCACCGGAGAAATATTTTCCAGGATATGCAACTGTCCTTCAGATGAGACAAAAATCTGTCCTACATTATTTGGAATTTCACTCTGAATGCCAGACCAGTACTGGTTAAAGGTATTGGCTCCAAGCTCGTTACTGGTAATGAAGTGTACATTGTCGTTGGTGAACACCGCAAAAAAACCATTTTGTGCAGTAGGTGCGTAGAGCATATTTTCATGCTGTTTCACCAGTTGCTGATAGGTTGCAGCATCAATACGGATATTCACTTTTTCAGGTGCTGCTGGATTAAATGTTGAAATCTGCAGCTTGACTGGTGCATTGGTCAGTAACATATCTTTGGCAGACTGCATGGCGGTGACAGCCATTCCCAGACTGCCAGGATCACCGGATACCGCAATTTTGGGTGTGGCGGCAAGAGATGATGAAGCACTCATGACCCCGATTTTTAATGTATAAGGCAGTGTCAGCTGAGATTTTTCTGTATTGACCCAGACTGCGCCGTGTGCAGCGGGCAGACATTGGGAGTTGGCAATAATTGAGTTTTCCAGATGTAAATTATAATTTGGCTTAACTTCAACTTTGGCACCTAAAATATTAAACTGGCGATCAAGCGGTTTTTCTTCCAGATAAGCCAGCTGAATATTTCCTGCCAGCTGATCATTGATCCAGGCGGAGATTGAAGAACCTTCAAGCAAACCGGTCTGTGAACGCAGTGAAATAATACCGGAAAGACTGTCAGAGGGTTCCCAGACGGATGGGAAGGCTAAACTGAAATTATATTTGTCCAGACCTATCCTGAAGTCCTGGATACCAAAATCTGCCAGGGTATTGAATGTTCGGGCGGTTGCCCATTCAGGCTCAGAAACTGAGGAGGTGATACTGGCGGAGTCACCGGTCAGCTGATTGTTGAACTTTGGTTGCAGCAGTACGCGGGCAACAGCTTCGAGCTGTTCAGCCGTGGAATATTCGATACTTAATGTCGGAATCCCCTGAACATAGCTTAACTTTACAGGTGCAGTAGTTAAGTTCGGAACCTGTTTGATATTAATCCGATAATCAGCCGGCTGCTCTGTTTTCTGTTCAGGACGGAACCACTGAATCTGCCTTGCATGTTCCCAGCCCACGACCAGTCGCGCCAGTATATTACGTTCAGTTATGCTTTTGGTGTTGTAGTCAAAAACAGCTCTGAGTGGTGTTTTACTCGTGAGTTTAGGGTTGTACAACGCATCTGGCAGTTCACTTAAACGGAGCTGTGAACGGTGAGGCTGATAACTGATTTCTGCCTGTTCAAGTGAGCTGATATAAATGGGTGGTTCAGCACACATGTTTTCTTTTGAAGTGGTCTCACGGTTTTCAACAATAAAATCCAGACGGTGAAAGCCACTTTTTTCAACAGGCAGTGGAAAGCTCAGAAGACCGGTGCCATCTAAAGTTGTTCTGTAAATGGGTTTGTCATTATAAGTGACCAGCAGGTGCGTATTGGGGTCGGTATTATATTTTGCTTTATATACCGCATTGTTCCATTGCTCGCCTTGACCGACATAAAAATACTGACTGATCTGACTGCGTTTGTTCTGGCTTAAAACATCGTTAAATGTCCAGCTGGCAGGGACAGCGGCATGAGATAAGGTCGTCATGAAACTCATGGCACTGGTTGCCAGCAGGCAGAGGGAGAGGGTTTTGAAATGGAAAGTTTTCATTATTTTTTCTCTTTGCTGCGTTCAGTTTTATACCATTGAATACCTTCACCTTTGATTCTGCTTTTCAGCATGTCGTAGGCGGCTTTGACAACGATAATCAGGAAAACTTGTGAATATGAAAAATAAGCAATCACTGAATAAAAATACAATTCAGGTTTTACTTTTTCTAAAGATAAGGTAAACCACATCTGAGCAATATACAGGCAGAATGAGAGCCCCCATAAAGCAACGAAGGGTCCTGGAATGGTCATGCCTGCGATATTCAGCAGCCCTAAAACCAGTGCGACATGGCTCCAGAAAAGGGCAGGTACAAACATGATGTAACACATGATGTTGTTGCCAATTTCAACGCCAATTGGAAAGGGTTTTCTCAGGGCAATCGGGAGGTATTTTTCCGTAACGTAGAAATTCCCCTGAGTCCAGCGTGAACGCTGTTTAATAAATACCTCAAGAGAGGGTGGGTCCTGCTGCCAGCCGATTGCATAGGGAACCCACTTGATTCTTTTACTGCCCAGAAAGACACGGAAGCTCATTTCAGTGTCATCCACCAGGGATTTTTCATCGAAACCACCTAAGGTATCCAGCGCATTTCGCCAGATCACATAATTGGTGCCCATCAGGGTGGAAAGACGGAAACGGTTCCATCGTCCACCCTGAAAAATCCACTGAAAGTAAATAAACTCAATTGCAATGAAGCGCGTTAAAATACTGTCACGCCAGTTCCGGGTTCGGACTTTACCATTCACTGCAACCAGGCTTGAATCTGCAATCAGTGTCTGGGCCAGTAAGCGTACACAGTCAGGCTCAGGTGTACTGTCCGCATCATAGACCACGATCAGCTCACCTTTGGCATGCGGTAAACCATTGTTCAGGGTTCTGGATTTTCCTTTTCCTCCCATACCTTTGGGAACATTGACAATCTTGATGCAGGGATAGATTTTTGCCAGCCGTTCAGAGATAGCGAGGGTATCGTCTTTGGAACCGTCATTGATTAACAGAACTTCGTATGATGCTGATGGATAATCCTGCGCAGCCATAGCATGCAGGGTGTCTTCAATCACGACTTCTTCGTTGTAGGCAGGAATAAGCACACTCAGCATTGGCCAGCGTTCAGGTGTCGGCAAATTTTTCAGTTCGTCGGCGGCTTTACGTGAATATTGCCAGGCTGAATAACTGAGCCAGGCCCAGAAAGCCTGAGGAATCCAGATGCCAATAAAACCAAATAAGAAAATTAAATTAATCGGTTCCATTTTTCCTTACTTTTCTAATGATAGAAATGCTTAAAAGGACAAACAGTCCTATGCCAAGTAATAACGAGACCCATGAAATGGAGCTACCTAAGGTACTCAGAATACTGGGGTAACGGGTGTTGAGTATCAGGTCCATGGGTAATAAAACAAAACTTACAATCAGTAAGCCGTAACCAGCGGGAGTGGTATGAATCCGTTCATAATCACTTTTAAAATCAATACCATTAAACCGCCAGGACAGCCCGAACTCAGGTGCCTGTATATTATGTAGAGGGATAGTGTCCGCAGGATTCAGAATGATCTGTTTGCCCACAATCAGGTGATCTTTAGTGGTTGTCGCATACAGGGTGAGCTGATTGAATTTAATCTCACGCGCAGGCAGAGGAAGCTGTCCGATACCGCGTGTATGCTGAATTAAATATGTGCCTTTCGGCTGAATCAGTAAATTGGCATCCCAGCCATCAGGGACATAAGCCGCCACGGGGCGTAAGCCGAAAGCTGTGGCTAAGGTCGCTTCTGATGAAAAATAGTCTGGATCTTCAAGTCGGTATTCCAGAACAGGGACGGCACCGCGTTGCACAGCAGATTTAAGCGTTCGGTAATATGCCCAGTTCACAGTAGAAGGAATAATAATGCCTGGTTTGATTCCATTCTCAAGCATCCGGTTAAAACTTGCGGAGTTGATCTGATCGTAGCTGTACAGAGGCCACCAGGTACTCTGTGACGGAAAAAAGACATGAATTTCCCGTGTACGGTGAATGGGCAGTTTTTCATCAGGACTGGCGGGTTGAATTTCAAAACTGCATCCATATTCCTGCTTATAGATTTTCTGCAAAGTTGGATCGGGAAAATGCTGTACTGAAACTAAAAACGCCCCACATATATTAAGGAGTATGGACATAAGCCTCTCCCTGCTGAGCACTGTGAGTCTCAATCAGCTGGCTGTGTATGTCGAACTGCAGACTGTCAATATTTTTGAGTGCTTCAAGAAACAGAGGAGTCTGTTCCTGAGAGGCATTCTGTCGAAATACAATACTGCGGATCTCGTCCAGGTTTTCAGAGGCAAAATGATAGACCGCCCCCTCATTTTTGGTTGCCAGAACCTGAATAATTTTATTTTTTCTCACCAGCCATTCATGTTCACCCAGCATTTCCTGAATCAGAACGACATTGGTGATTTTGATATGAATAATTTCATAATAGTTGAGGGACAAAAACGGCAGGACTTTCAACACTTCCTGACTGGTGTTCTGCCATGCCCGCAGGGGAAGCAGATCGGTGTTGTAATTACTGATAAATGCTGCTGCATCTGAACTTTCCTGTTTGGTTGAATACAGGTTGTAACGGACAGCACTAAGGAAAAGTGGTGCAAACATCACAGTGAACAGCAGTAAAATCTGACGCTGAATATTCAGCATGGAAGAAAGATCAAACAGGAAATAAACTGAAACGCAGAAAAATGCGATAACACCAATCAGAATGGCTGTTCCAAAGCGGACCAGTGCACCAGAAATCATCAGTGTAAGCACGAAAAGCCAGCCACCACGGTAGCTCGAAGGGAGCCACTCATAACCGACAATACCAATAAATGCGATTGCCAGGATAATCCAGTACAGGACGGTTTGAATATGGTGACTTTTCATAACATCAGCCTGTTATTTGTAAATAAAATGTATGACATCTATTTCTGGCACAGACGACCGAAAGACGAATTTATAAGAATCTTCTTAAAGATTTATGGTGAATAAACACATGTTTATTGGAACTTTTTTTAATCGGATTTTCTGTTTTATTTTATTTAAGGATCAGTTTTTTTTGTGTGTTATTTGTGCTTTTTGTAATCTGACCAATTTATGGTTCTGAATCTGTTGCTATAAAAAAAGACCGCCGGAGCGGTCTTTTTTTATTGACTGAAAACTCAGTAGTCGAAGCTGAAGTGTTCAGTTTCAAGAGACATTGTTGTTTTGGATGGGTTAACCATTGATTCAGCATGACCCTGTGTACGAGGCAGCAGCTGGTCAAAGTAGAAGTTTGCCACTTTGATTTTTGCTTTATAGAACTCAGGAACTTCAGAACCTGTGCCCGACGCCAGTTTTTCTGATGCTACAGCAGCCTGTTGCGCCCAGTAGAAAGCCATCATTGAATAACCGGAGAACATCAGGAAATCTACAGATGCAGAAGAAACAACGTCGCGGTCTTTACGTGCTGCCAGCATGATGCGGACAGTCAGTGCATTCCACTGTGCACAGATTTTGGTTAAATCCCATGCAAAACGGCGCATGTATTTATTACGTGCATGCTGACCACAGAATTTCAGAATTTCAGCGGTGTATTCACGAACCACTTTACCTTTAGAGGAAAGCAGAACTTTACGACCGATTAAATCAAGCGCCTGAACACCTGTTGTACCTTCATACAGTGTAGAGATACGTGCATCACGTGCAATCTGTTCCATGCCGTGTTCTTTGATATAACCATGACCACCGAAGATCTGCATACCGTGGCTGGCAGCTTCCTGACCCATTTCAGTTAAGAAACCTTTCAGGATAGGGGTGTAGAAGCCCAGTTTGTCATCGTATTCATCAAATTTTGCCTGATCACCCTGTGCCAGAGCATCTGCCATTTTATCTGCAAGCTGTGCTGCATGATAAATCATGGAACGACCGCCTTCAGCAATGGCTTTCTGAGTCAGCAGCATACGGCGTACGTCAGCATGGTGAATAATGGCATCTGCAACTTTGTCTGCATCTTTTTTACCAGACAAAGCACGCATGGACATACGTTCTTTTGCATAAGGCAGAGCACCCTGGAATGCAAGTTCTGCGTGTGCAAGACCCTGTACCGCAGTACCGATACGTGCTGTGTTCATAAAGGTGAACATGGCATGTAAGCCTTTGTTGATTTCACCGATCAGATAACCTGTTGCGCCATCAAAGTTCAGTACAGCTGTTGCAGAAGCACGGATACCCATTTTGTGTTCGATTGAACCACAGGTTACCGGGTTACGCTCACCCACACCACCATCAGCCGTTGGCAGGAATTTAGGCACGATGAACAGCGAAATACCTTTGGTACCTGCAGGTGCATCAGGAAGACGTGCAAGCACAATATGCACGATGTTTTCTGTCAGGTCATGTTCACCCGCAGAAATAAAGATTTTTGTACCTGAAATGGCATAAGTACCATCTTCTTTCGGTTCTGCTTTGGTTTTTACCTGACCTAAGTCTGTACCACACTGAGGTTCAGTCAGACACATCGTTCCAGACCATGTACCAGCAGTCAGGTGAGGCATATAGATGTTTTTCTGTTCATCTGTACCAAACTGCATGATTGTGTTCATACAGCCCATACTTAAACCTGGGTACATGGTGAACGACCAGTTTGCCGTACCCATCATTTCAGACTTCACCAGGTTCAGCGACATTGGTAAGCCCTGACCGCCAAACTCTTCTGGATAGGACAGACCTTGCCATCCACCCTGCACAAACTGATCATAGGCTTCTTTAAAGCCTTTCGGTGTGGTCACTTCGCCATCTTTAAAATGACAGCCTTCTTCATCGCCTGACTGGTTCAGCGGAGAAAGAATGTTTTCACAGAAATCTGCAGCACCATCAATGATCATATCAATTGTATCTGCATCAGCATTTTCACCGGTTGACAGTGTTTTGTAATGTGCTGGATAGTCAAATACTTCATTCATTAAGAAGCGGATATCACGTACGGGAGCTTTATATGCGGGCATGAGATGTCATCCTGAATTCAAATATAGTTATGGGTTTTCACTCTATGGATTTATTATTCAATTTTACTTCTATAAATGCATTGATAAGAAGTCCCGAAAAAACTGTCAGAAAAGCGAATCTGAGCGGAAAGGCTAAATGCCTCCTGTTCACTTTTTGTTAAGATAACAGTATGACTGGATTTAAGTCATATGTATGGATTCTGTACTAAAGTATAAATAAATTAAGGTTTTTATAAGTTTTATGAAATTAAAATATTTAACATTCAGTTTATTTGCTCTGAGTTTAACAGCGTGTTCACAGCATGTCATAAAATCCACTCAGAATAAGTCTGCCACTGTGGAGCAGGATGCAGTGAGTGCCATGAATGCGATGTTTGAAACCTCAGGTTTTGATTATCGTGGCAAAACTACGCTTCAGGCAAAAAGTACAGAACCTGCAAAGTCCTCAAAGAATGCAGATCATCAGACCAGAACACTTGAGCCTGAGTTGAGACGACAGCTGGAGCAGTATCTGACAGGGCAGGGCGTAAAGCTGAGTTCTGAACAGAAATCACTGCTGTTCAGTCAGCTTGCCCAGGAACAGTCATCCCATACAGATCGGTCAGCAGACGCTTCATCCCGGTTTCTTCGGAGCGCAGTCAATATTCTGAATGACCTGAAGTTTGATTATGAGGGTTCGGTACATTATCGTGACCGGCTGGCAACACTGAATATGAATGTTCAGTACCTGAAACCGACGTTACAGATTCAGGCTCAGTTGCCCATGATTGCAGACCTGAAAAATTATCGCTTCTACACCAACTATTTTGCCCTGATGCCATTTCTGGTGAACAGTGAAAGCCAGGATACCTATGCCTATGTCGATTTTTCTAAGTTCAAAGGTGACATTGAAAAAGTCGATATTAAAAAATTTGCAGAATATCTGCGTCAGATGAATGCAGTTCCTTTTGTGCTGGCTGATAAAGGTCAGCTGCATGAAAGCACGGTGACGGCTCAGGATCAGAAACTGGGGATTCACCGCAAAATCCGTTATCAGGGTGATATGGAAACACTGATGATGCAGATGGCAATTTTTGAAACTGTAAACAGGGACTATGTGCAGAAGCAGATTCTGAAAATTACAGATACAGAACAGGCTGCTGAAAAAAACCATGCTGAATCTGAGGTTCAGGATAATGATGGAAAAGGGGGAGCTGACGAATCCCTGTCACTGGCTCAGAAAGCCTATGATTCTGAGGAGCGGGTTGCAGAGCTGGTGAACAGCCGTTTACATGAGCTGATGTACCATCATGATGATCATGAGTACGCGAAACATGCTGAAGCAGAGGCTGAAAGTCAGGAAAATGATTCGAGTGCTGCATATGCCGCTGCGGCTGCGACAGATGCTGCTCCATCTGATGAAGATATGCCTGCCGAACATATGGATTCTGAAGAACAGCAGAGCGTAGCCGATGCAACTGCAGAACAGTCAGACATCCTTTCCAGGGAAGCCTGTTATGCAATACAGACAGCAGGTTCAGCGGTTCCGATGGGAAGTGTTTCTCAGTGCCAGTATTATTATGGTATTCGGGTGCTGAAAGAGGCTGAACAGAAAAAGCAGGCAACCGCTCCAGGTATGCAGGCAATTTCAGCACTGATCAGTGTTGAACCTTTATTTTCTCCCTATCAGCAGCGGGTGCTGATGACGGCTCAGGATGTAAAAACCTTGTGGCATAAACATCAGGCTGAAATTCAGCAGATGATGGCTGGAACAGCTGATCAGCGAACGCCACTGGTGCTGGACATTGGTATGGATGCGCAAGGGCGTCTGATTCAGCTCGATACGCATGTTGACTGGAAAAGCCCTGAAACAGGAAAGATCAGTCTGCTCAATCAGCTGGCAATCAGCAATTATGGTCATGCAACTGCCATTGACCGTAAACTGATGCAGAATGCCAGATCTATTGATGAAGTCAGCAAAGGTTCCATGTTTGAAAAAATGGTGAAATCTTTTACAGGAAGTCTGGAGTCATCTTCAGCTGATCAGAAAGCATCTGGGAAAACCGACAGCAAATCGCTGGAAAAAAATATTGCCGAAATTGCAGAACAGACCTTTACACGTACAGGTTCAGAAGTCCGAACGTATCAGGCAGTTTTTGTTCCGGAAATGACAAAACGTTATCCTGAACTGCTGAAACATTATTCTACGGCACAGTTGAATGAAATTTCTGAAGTTTATGCTTATTACTTTATGGAAGAAAAACAGGAACAGCTGAAAGGAAAAGCATTGCAGCGTCTTGAAGCGTTGCAGAAAAAGCATCAGCTGATTCGTTCAGACCAGTTTGATGATGCGGGTGCCAGTATCGAACAGGTTGTTACTGATGCGGTGAAGCAGGTTCAGACACACCAGAAATGGGCAAAACTGAAAAAGCAGCTCGGAACTGAGCAGGCGGTGTTTGCACAGTATTATATGCAGCTGTTCAGTGCGGATTACGAGATGAATGCAGAACAGCAGCAGAATCTGAAAGCTGTTGCGGCTGTTCTTGCGCAGGCTTATATGGATGACCGAAAAGGCAGACTGTCAAAAGCATCAGTCAAAAATCTGAAAGCTGCGCATGATGGTTTCTATGATGGTGATCTGTACCGTAAAGCCTATACGGATGTGACAGAAAATCTGAATCCATAAGCAGATTCACATTGTCAAAGTGATAAAAAAACCTCTGTCATGTGCAGAGGTTTTTTATATCGGTCAGAGAAAATCCTTCAGTTCGGGTTTAATGCCGTTCCAGATGGAAAAAGATTCAATGGCCTGACCCACCAGCATGCCAAAACCTTCTGAATGTGCTACACCACGGGCTTTTGCCTGGTCCAGAAAGGACGATGGTTTGCCATAAGCCATTTCATAAGCATGCTGGAACTGTAATGTGTCAGGTAGAATCAGGGCATCACCGCTTAAACTGGCAGAGGTTGCATTGATGACAATATCAAACTGACCATTCAGTTGATCCAGACCACAGGCAATGAGTTCAGCACCAGGGACGGCATCTTTTAAGTCCGCAATTAGCTGTTCAGCACGGGAAAGTGTACGGTTGGCAATGACAATTTTTTTTGCACCTGCCTGCACCAGTGGATAGATCACGCCACGGGTTGCGCCACCAGCACCGATGATCAGGATGTTCGTCTGATCAAGTTCCCATCCGAGTGCCTGAATGGCATAAACCAGTCCCTGTCCATCGGTGTTATCACCATGCAGCTGACCGTTTTCCATCCATAATGTATTGACTGCACCCGCAATTCGGGCACGTTCAGTCAGGACAGAACTCATGCTGTATGCCTGTTCTTTAAAAGGCACAGTGACATTCATCCCTGAACCGCCCTGGTCAAAAAAACTCTGGACGCTGTGCTGAAAGCCGTCAAGCGGTGCAAGACGTTTGCTGTATTGCAGAGCTATGCCTGTTTTTTCTGCAAAGGCATGATGAAGTTCAGGTGAGCGTGACTGCTCAATCGGATTGCCAATAACGGCGAATTGTTTGCTCATCGCACAGAGTCCATGTGGAGAAATGTGCATCAATATACGCTGAATTGGAGGGATTCAGAAGCCTTTGCAGAATATTCCAGCACAGCGAAAACAGTGGTATCAGGCTGGATTCGTCTGTTTTACAGGTTTATTCTGGATTACAGATGGCATGTACCAGATTGACCAGCAGTACTGATGTGCTGCTGACCAGTCCAATAATCGCAATGGTCATGGTTGTGAGCGCAAAATGATCATTAAAAGCACTTTCTGAAAAAACAGTCGTGCTGATAGAGCTGCATAACACCACTAAAAATATCCAGAACAGAAGCATAGGACGGCTGACAGTAAATTTCGGCATTTCGTTCCCCTGAAAGAATTCAGCATCAAAGTATAATGGCGTGAAATTTTTACACTGTGATGAAAGAGTTTCAGCCTCAAGTTGATTATTAAACTCCGATTGGTGCAGAAGTACCATTTATATTTGTGGGTTAATGTTTCAGGGTTTTTCAGCCCATGAATGATACAGTTAAAAAAAAAAAGCCATCCATATAAGGATGGCTTTTATGTGATCTGTTTCAGTCTGAAAGTTTTAACCAGTCCTGCGGTTTCAGCCAGTAATCCGTCAGACGTTTTTCAGGGCTGTTTTCATCCCATTCAGGGCGGTATGACCAGCCTGCCAGTGGCGGCATGCTGACCAGAATGGACTCAATGCGTCCACCGGTCTGTAAGCCAAACAGGGTACCACGGTCGTAGACCAGGTTGTATTCTACATAGCGTCCACGGCGGTAGAGCTGAAAATCACGCTGTGCCTGGGTAAAAGGTTTGTTCTGATTTCGCTGGAACACTGGAATAATCGCTTCAAGATAGCCATTACCCACTGCCTGAATATATTCAAAGCATTTTTCAAAGTCCCACTGGTTCAGGTCATCAAAAAACAGACCACCGACACCACGCTGCTCATCACGATGTTTTAAATAAAAATAATCGTCACACCATTTTTTATGTTCCGGATACACATTTTCGCCAAAGGGTGCACAGAGATCATGGGCTGTCTGATGCCAGGCTGAAACATCTTCTGCATTCGGATAAAACGGGGTGAGGTCAAAACCGCCACCAAACCACCAGATCGGTTCCTGTCCTTCTTTTTCTGCAACGAACAGACGGACATTGGCATGAGAGGTTGGAACATTGGGGTTGTTGGGATGAATCACCAGTGAAACACCCATTGCCTGAGCTTTTGCACCTGCAATCTGTGGGTGACGTTCGGTTGCAGATGCAGGCAGTTTTGAGATGTTGATGTGTGAAAACATCACGCCACCTTTTTCAATCACAGTACCATTCTGCAGTACACGTGAGCGACCACCGCCACCCTCAGGGCGCTGCCAGTCATCTGTTTCAAATGTCGCAGTTCCACCGCCCTGAATTTCCTGCTGTTCTAAAGCAGTACAGATTCGGGTCTGTAAGTCCGTCAGAAAGTCTCTTACACGTTGAATGTCGGCGGATGTTGGATTTTGCATGGCAGGCTTCCTGGGAGATTGACCAAAACAGAAGATGTTTCACATCAAAGCATATATTCAGTCAAAAAATAAGGGAATTTCTATATTCAGCATTTTAAATCATGCAGTTTTGTTGAAATTCCGACTGATCTGCTTGGTTGAATTATTTATTTACGCTCCGCACAATGGAGCTGAAGCTGTGGAAATTTCAGATGTTCTGAGGATTTTTTCTACAATGCGTACAGGTAAAACAGGTGCTGAAAATGAGTATGTCACTGGTTCAGAAATATAATGTAGCGGGTCCCCGTTATACCAGTTATCCAACTGTGCCGTACTGGGATGAAAGTACATTTTCATCAGTCAGCTGGCAGGACAGTGTATTGCGTTCATTTACAGAATCCAGCAGTGCAAAGGGTATCAGTCTTTATATTCATCTGCCGTTCTGTGAAAGCCTGTGTACATTCTGCGGCTGTCATAAAAAAGTGACCAAACGGCACGAAGTGGAACAACCCTATATTCAGGCTGTGTTAAAAGAATGGTCGCTGTACTGCGCACTGCTGAAGGAAAAACCTGTCATCAGGGAAATACATCTGGGAGGCGGTACTCCTACATTTTTTTCGGTTGAACACTTACAGCAGCTGATTCAGGGCATTTTAGCCAGTGCGGATATTGCCAGTACACATGAGTTCAGTTTTGAAGGGCATCCGAACAATACCACCCGTGAACATTTACAGGCGTTGTATGAGCTGGGATTCCGTCGGGTCAGTTATGGTGTTCAGGACTATAACCCTGATGTGCAGAAAGCCATTCACAGGATTCAGCCTTTTGAAAATGTAGAACGTGTAACCCAGTGGGCAAGAGAAATCGGCTATGAATCCATTTCACATGATCTGGTGTTTGGTCTGCCGTTTCAGCAGCTGGATGATGTGCTGTATACCATTGAGCAGACGACACGCCTGATGCCTGACCGTCTGGCATTTTACAGTTATGCTCATGTGCCATGGATTAAAGGCAATGGTCAGCGTGGTTTTAAAGATCAGGATGTGCCTAAAGATGATCTGAAACGACAGTGCTATGAAGAAGGTAAGAAAAAACTGCTGTCCTGTGGCTATCATGAAATCGGTATGGATCACTTTGCTCTGAAAGAAGATGCCATGTACCAGTCATTTCAGCAGGGCACTCTGCATCGTAACTTTATGGGTTATACCGCTTCCAGAACACAGTTGATGATCGGTCTGGGGGCATCCTCCATCAGCGACAGCTGGTACGGATTTGCACAGAATGAAAAAAATATTGATGACTACTATGCACGGCTTGAGCGTAATGAACTGCCTGTATTTAAAGGGCATGTGCTGAATCAGGAAGACCTGATCATCCGCAGACATATTTTAAATCTGATGTGCGGTTTTAAAACGTCATGGCAGGAGTCAGCCATGTATTTTTCTGAGTTGCCACAGGTGCTGGAGCAGTTACAGGAAATGCAGCAGGATGGTTTACTGGAAATAACCGAACAGCAGATCTGTGTGACTGAAAAAGGCAAAGCATTTGTACGGAATATCTGTATGGCATTTGATTTAAGGTTAAAACGCAGAAAACCGGATAATCAGATTTTTTCCATGACGATTTAAGTGGTGAGTGCGTTGAGAGGCTTCCTCTCCTTACAAAGGGGAGGAGTCCATTGAACTTACTTGCTTCCTCTGCGGAGCTGACTCCTCATCTCTGAGCCGTTATGGCGCATGAGAAGGGATGTTTAATGTCATTCAGAAACTGTTTTACGAATTTTTTAGCATGATACTTATAAAACAATGCACATCAGATTTATTTAAAAATCATCTTTCTGATACATGTGTGACATGCGGTCATGCTTGGTTTTTAAATAATCTTCATTGAATTTATTTAAACCAACGGTCAGCGGAACACGCTCCACCACATCAATGCCCTGATCGGTCAGTGCCTTGAGTTTCAGTGGGTTGTTGGTAATCAGTCTGACCTGCTTAACCTGGAGCTGATCCAGCATGATGTTGCACATTTCATAAGTACGCGCATCGGCAGGTAAGTTCAGCAACAGATTGGCATCCACCGTGTCATGTCCCTGATCCTGTAAGGCATAGGCACGGATTTTATTGGTCAGCCCAATACCACGACCTTCCTGACGTAAGTACAGAATAACGCCCTGTCCTGCATCATCAATCATTTTCATGGTGTTGTGCAGCTGTGGACCGCAGTCGCATTTCAGCGAGCCAAATGCATCACCGGTTAAACATTCAGAGTGTATACGGACCAGAACGGGTGCAGAGGGTGCTGTTTCAAGCCCTTTGGAGATTGCCACATGTTCTTCACCTGTTTCCGGATCCTGAAATACTGTGATTTTGAATTCGCCATAAGCGGTTGGTAAACGTGAAGTTGCGACAAATTTTACAGGCACTGCTTAACCCATCAGTCAGTTCATAAATTGACTAAAGTATAGCGTAATGCTTGGACATTGGTAGAATTGCATTGATGATTTTATGCAGAAGATTTTCTTTTTTGTATAAAGAGAACGATAATAGTTGATAAACAGGAAGATTATTCAGGATAATCTAGGCTTCGCATTGTCATACTGAACAGTCATTCATTCGGTATGGCATGATAAATGTGGCTGATTGAATGTGTTATGATTCGCGCTCAATCGTTGCTAACCCGTTTCCCTAGCTTAGATTTGCCAGGCTTTAGAAGGCTTCGCCACATATGCTGTATACAGAAATACCCACTCAACGCCCTGTAACTCCTTTGCTGGATACCATAGATCATCCTCAGCAACTGCGTTCACTCGGCCAGTCTCAGCTTGAACAGGTGGCAGATGAGTTGCGACAGTACATTCTGTATGCTGCTGGTCAGAGCGGTGGTCATTTTGGTGCGAACCTGGGTGTAATTGAACTGACGGTTGCACTGCATTACTGTTTCAATACACCACAGGACCGACTGATCTGGGATGTAGGTCATCAGGCTTATCCGCATAAAGCACTGACGGGTCGCCGTGAGCAGCTGGTGACAATCCGTGCCAAAGATGGACTGGCTGCGTTTCCTGCCCGTGAAGAATCTGTATTTGATACCTTTGGTGTAGGACATTCGTCCACTGCTATTTCAGCGGGGCTTGGGATGGCGCTTGCGCGGCGTTATCAGAAAAACCCGTGTGAAGTTGTTGCGATTATCGGGGATGGCGCAATGACAGCCGGTATGGCATTTGAAGCCATGAATGATGCTGTGGCACATAACGCTGACCTGATGGTGGTACTGAATGACAATGATATGTCCATTTCATGCAGTACGGGCGGTTTTGCAAAACACCTGGCTGCCATCTGGGAAAGTGGTCAGTCTGTCAGTATAGATGATGATGGACAGGCGTATGTTCAGTCACATCCAGAGTGGACATATAATTCAAGATTACACAGTGCTGCTACAGATGCAGCAGATAACCTGTTTAAAGCGATAGGCTTTGATTATTTTGGACCTTTTGATGGTCATGATGTACAGCAGCTGGTTCAGGTCTTCAATGCACTGAAAAAACGTAAAGGACCACGTCTGATTCATATCTATACTGTGAAAGGCAAAGGTTTTGCACCTGCCGAAGCAGATCAGATCAAATACCATGCTATTGGCAAATTAAATGCCGTTGCTGCAAAAACAGCAGCACCAAAATATTCAGATGTGTTTGGTCAGTGGCTGTGTGATGAAGCGGCACAGGATGACAGACTGCTGGCGATTACTCCTGCCATGTGCGAAGGCTCTGGTATGGTGAAATTTGCAAAACAGTATCCTGAGCGTTTCTTTGATGTTGCCATTGCTGAACAGCATGCGGTGACACTGGCTGCCGGTATGGCATGCGAGGGTTTAAAACCGGTTGTTGCCATTTATTCAACGTTTTTACAGCGTGGTTACGACCAGCTGATTCATGACGTTGCACTGCAGAACCTGGATGTTACCTTTGGTATAGACCGTGCAGGTCTCGTGGGTGAAGATGGTCCGACACATGCAGGTGCATACGATTATGCATTTATGCGGACAGTGCCGAATATGGTCATCATGGCACCCAAAGATGAAAATGAATGCCGTCAGATGATGCATACGGCTTATCTGTACCCTGGTCCGGCAGCTGTGCGCTATCCGCGTGGCAATGGTTATGGTGTCGAAATTCAGCAGAAAATGACAGCACTGGAAATCGGTAAGGCTGAAGTGGTTGCCCGATTCAATGATCAGTATGACGAATGTATTACTGTGCTTGCGTTTGGCAGCAGAGTAAATGCTTCTGTTGAAGCTGCACAGCAACTGGCAAAACAGCATGAAACAGGTGTCTGTGTGGTTAATATGCGTTTTGTGAAACCACTGGATGAGCAGCTTATTGCTGAACTGGCTGACAGTACAGCACTGTTTGTCACCGTGGAAGAACATGCCGTCATGGCAGGTGCTGGCAGTGCGGTGAATGAATATCTGGCTAAGGCGCAGATCGTGAAACCGATTCTGAATCTTGGACTGGATGACAGCTTTATGCATCAGGCAGCTCATGCTCAGATGCTGAAGCAGGCTGGACTTGATGCACAGGGCATAGAAAATGCAGTGAATCAGGCATGGCTGAGACATATTCAGGCGGTTTAAGCTGCTGAAAAAAATTCTGAAAACATTTTTTACCTAAAGCCTCATATTTTTGCTAAAATATCGGGGCTTTTATGCATTATTCTTTATCAGTCTCCTTTCAGATTTGTAGTGGGTGTTCAATGGAACCTATGGTGGTTATGGCTGCGCGTGCGGCGCAATTAGTTGGTCAAGAGCTTTTAAAAGCGCATCAGAATCGTCATAAACTCGATCTGCAAGTCGAAGAAAAGGGGATTGATGGTCCTGTTACACGTGTAGATCGCTACATTGAACAGCTGACAATTGATACACTTCGCAAAAGTTATAAAAATCACAGTTTCCTCGGTGAAGAGTTTGGTCTTCAGGAAGGTAAAGGTCACGATGCTGACTGGTGTTGGGTGATCGACCCACTTGATGGCACTTTAAATTTTATTAACGGTTTTCCACATTTCTGCGTATCCATTGCAGTTCAGCACAAAGGTGTGACTCAGCACGGTGTTATTTACGATCCAGTAAAAGACGAACTGTTCTCTGCAAGCCGTGGTCGTGGTGCAATGCTGAACCAGCGCCGTATCCGTGTAAATGTAAAAGACAGCCTTGAAAATACCTTTATGGGTGTAGGTCATGCCTACCGTAAAATCCGTAACGGTGAAGTGGTGTCTTATGCGAAAAACCATTTTGACTCATTACTGAACGTTACTGAAGCTGGTGCGCAATACCGCCGTGCAGGTTCTGCTGCACTGGATCTGGCTTATGTGGCTGCTGGTCGTTTAGACGGTTATTTTGAACTGGGTCTGAAACCTTGGGACATCGCTGCGGGCGAACTCATTGTGAAAGAAGCAGGCGGTACAGTGGTTGATGCGCGTGGTGGTTCTGATTCCATGGAAAATGGTCAGGTGATCGCATGTTCCATGAAGATGTTAAAACCATTGATGCAGCAGGTTGTTCCTGCCTGGGGCGATGCTGCTAAATAAGCAGTTTATATCTGATTCAAAAAAGCCTTCATGTGAATGAGGGCTTTTTTTGTGTCTATGATTTTTTTAAGTTCATTGCTGATTTTGAATTTATGCATTCCCGCTGTAAGTTCTGAGGGGTATAAGTCACACCCTTATATTTCTTATCTTCTTTTTATAAAGGTAATGGATACCTGTGGGGAATTGGATTCCAGGTTTCTGATTTGTATTGAATGTTCCCTCTCCTGATGGAAGAGGTTTAGGGAAAGGTATTTGACCAAGTGATCCCTCACAGGAAAAAACAATAAAACTTCGTGACATTATTTTATATTCTGCTATACTCCGCGCACGCACTTAAATTCCGTTCATTACCTGAACATTTCTCTTCTATTATTGTGTATGCGCGTCCGGTCCAAAGAGAGGACAATATTTCGCGCCCCACCCAATCGCTTAAGCGATTCTTTCAGGTTGCGGCTGTAATCATGTGTGCGTTATACGCATCGTCGTTCTCGGATCGCCGCTGATTTATTTTTTCAGCGATTATTGCTGTGCCGCTTTTTGCCGATGTCCATCAGATCTTATATTAATGGAGCACCCACATCAGGGTGAATATCTCTATGAGCAAAACTTTTGCTGATTTTTCTTTAGACGAGTCGCTACAAAAAGCACTTGAATCTCTTGGTTTCACTGCACCTACTCCTGTGCAGGAACAATCTATTCCAGCGGCTATGGAAGGTAAGGACCTTCTTGTATCAAGCCAGACTGGTTCAGGTAAAACTGCTGCTTTCTTACTCCCTACGTTAAATGCTTTGGCTGGTCAGGAAGATACTTTCGTTCCTTTCAAAGAACGTATGAAAGCGGTAACTCAACCAAACATTTTAGTTATTTCTCCTACCCGTGAACTTGCTCAGCAGGTTTGTCAGGATGCAATCGCACTTGTACGCCACATGAAAGGTGTTCGTGTTGCTGCAATCATGGGTGGTATGCCTTTCGGTAAGCAGATCCAGCAGTTAAAAGGTGCACAGGTTGTAGTTGCGACTCCAGGTCGTTTACTTGATCTTGTAAACCGTCGTCAGATCAAACTTGATAAAGTTGACGCTTTAATTGTTGATGAAGCTGACCGTATGCTTGACCTGGGTTTCTCTGAAGACCTGGAAGCAATCAGCGATTTAGCTTTAAACCGTAAACAGACTTTAATGTTCTCTGCAACATTTGCGCCACGTATCATCAATCTTGCTGAACGCATGATGAATGATCCAATGCGTATTTCGATTGAAACTGGTCATTCTACAAATACTGACATTACCCAGACTTTACATTGGACTGATGGTTTTGAGCATAAGAAAAAACTGCTTACGCATTGGTTAAATGAAGAAGATGTTGATCAGGCAGTTGTATTTGCTTCAACTCAGGAAGATACAGACATGCTGGCTGAAGAGCTTGCAGAAGCAGGTCTTTCAGTTGTAGCACTGCACGGTGCAATGCCACAGACTGTACGTAACCGTCGTTTACGCAGCATTCGTGAAGGTCGTGCTAAGATCCTGGTTGCTACAGACGTAGCGGCTCGTGGTCTGGATGTACCGACAATTTCTCACGTGATCAACTTCGGTCTTCCAATGAAGAATGAAGATTATGTACACCGTATCGGTCGTACAGGTCGTGCGGGTCGTACAGGTAAAGCAATCACTCTGGCAACTTACCGTGAACGCGGTAAAATCCGTGCTTTAGAAGATTATTTAGAAGCGCGTTTAAGTGTTTCTGAAATCGAAGGTTTAGAGCCATCTCCACCTCCTGCACGCGGTAGTCGTGATGGCGGCGGTCGCGGTCGTAATGGCGGTGGTCGTGGTCGTGATGGCGGTCGTGGCGGTTTTGGTGGCGGTCGTCGTTTTGAAGGTGAATCAAACTTCAAACGTCGTGAAGGCGGTGATGATCGTCCACGTCGCAGCTACGATGACAAACCACGTGGTGATCGTCCTTCTTATGGCGATGATCGTCCTAAGCGTGATTTCGGTGATCGTCCACCACGTCGTGAAGGCGGTTTCGGTGATCGTCCTCAGCGTTCATTCGGTGGTGAAGATCGTCCACGTCGCGAGTTCAACTCTGATCGTCCACGTCGTGAAGGCGGTTTTGAAGATCGTCCACGTCGTGAGTTCAACAATGATCGCCCACGTCGTGAAGGCGGTTTTGAAGATCGTCCACGCCGTGAGTTCAACTCTGATCGTCCACGTCGTGAAGGCGGTTTTAACGATAAACCTCGTTTTAACTCGAATGATGACAACCGTGGTAACAGCGTAGATTACAAACCACGCCGTGAAGGTGGCTTCGGCGACCGTCCTAAACGTGATTTCGGTGATCGTCCAGCACGTCGTGAAGGTGGTTTCGGTGACCGTCCACAACGTTCATTTGGTGATGATCGTCCTAAGCGTTCATTTGGCGGTGAAGATCGTCCGAAACGTACTTTCGGTGAAGATCGCCCACGTCGTAAATTTAACGATTGATTTGATTTCTAAAGTTAAATCGAAAAAACCGGTGGTAACACCGGTTTTTTTTATGGGATTAATAATTGATCTTTTGCCAAGTAAATGTATACTAGATCATACTTTGAATTTGTTTTGATAAATGCGAATAACAATATGATTCATCAGTTATTTTTAAACCGTTCAGCAAAAGAGGTGCTTATGCCATATATCGGTGTGATTCTGCTGCTGTGTAACCTTGCCTATTATCTGTATAGCTATTTTGCGTAATACAGTGTTTTATTTTTAGATATTTCATACTCACAAAAAAATAAATAAAATAAGCAAGTAAGAACAATCAGTACACAGTTGCATTTTTTTTACAAGGTAACATTTTGTCTTCCAATCCTTTATAGTATGCATGCTGAAAAAATGCAGGATAACGCTCAGCTATGAATAATCAGACACCTCTACAGGCTCAGACACTCATCGAGGTGAAAAATCTGAGTTTTAAGCGAGGCGACAGAATCATCTATGACAATGTCAGTATAAACATCCGTCGCGGTCAGATCACTGCGATTATGGGTCCATCAGGCACAGGAAAAACCACGCTGCTCAGACTGATCGGCGGACAGCTGACGCCTGATCAGGGTGCGGTACTGCTGGATGGAAAAGATATTGCTCAGATGTCACGGCAGGAACTTTTTGCAGCACGTGCCCGTATGGGGATGCTGTTCCAGAGTGGCGCACTGTTTACAGACATGTCAGTCTATGAAAACGTTGCTTTTCCTATCCGCGCGCATACCAAACTGTCAGAGCATCTGATTGCAGAACTGGTTGCACTGAAACTTGAATCGGTTGGACTGCGTGGTACAGAGCAGTTTATGCCCTCTGAACTTTCGGGCGGGATGAACCGTCGTGTCGCACTTGCACGTGCCATTGCACTTGATCCTGAACTGATTATGTATGATGAACCTTTTGCAGGGCAGGACCCGATTGTGAAAGGTGTCCTGACCCGCCTGATCCGCTCTTTAAGAGAAGCACTGGATCTGACCACCATTATTGTTTCGCATGATGTGGAAGAAACACTGTCCATTGCCGACTACATTTATGTGGTTGCTGAAGGCAAGGTGCAGGGTGAAGGTACACCAGCTGAACTGAAAGCTCATGCGTCTCCATTTGTACGTCAGTTCCTGACCGGTGCTGCTGAAGGTCCGGTGGATTATCAGTTCAGTCATAAACCCTATTTAAGTGATGAGGTGAAGGCATGAATGCCATAGCTCTGCTGGGTCGTCGGGTGATAGATCGGGTACGTGGCATTGGCGTTGCGACGTTAATGCTGCTTCAGATTCTGTTCTCCATGCCCACCCGTATTGGTGTAAAGCTGTTTGTCTATCAGATGTATCGTGTCGGTGTCATGTCACTGCTGATCATTGTGGTTTCAGGGCTGTTTATTGGTGCAGTACTGGGCTTGCAGATGTACAGCATTCTGGTGACTTTTGGCAGTGAGGCAATGCTGGGGACAGCAGTTGCACTGACGCTGCTGCGTGAACTTGCACCTGTAGTTGCAGCATTACTTTTTGCGGGTCGTGCAGGCTCTGCGCTGACCGCTGAAATTGGTCTGATGAAAGCGACTGAACAGCTCTCCAGTATGGAAATGATTGGTGTCGATCCTTTAAAAAGAGTGATTTCACCAAGACTCTGGGCAGGTATTTTCAGTTTACCCATGCTTTCTGTCATCTTCGCTGCGGTGGGCATTATGGGGGGCAAGATGGTGGGTGTGGACTTCCTGGGAGCAGATGAAGGCTCTTACTGGAGTGGTATGGAAAATTCCGTCCAGTTTTATAAGGATGTCCTGAACGGCACTGTCATTAAAAGTTTTGTTTTTGCATTGATATGTACATGGATTGCGGTATATCAGGGCTATGCCTGTGAGCCGACATCTGAAGGTATTGCAACATCCACAACACGGACAGTGGTGTATTCATCGCTGTGTGTACTGGGTTTTGATTTTGTGTTGACTGCGGTCATGTTTGGAGGTGTTTAATGAAATCACGTACAAGTGAGCTGGCCGTAGGTATTTTTGTTGTTATCTTCGGTATCGCCATGTTTTTCCTGGCAATGAAAGTCAGTGGTCTGGTCGGAACAAATCTGAAAGACAGTTATAAGCTGACAGCAACCTTTGATAACGTCAATGGAATCAAGCCACGTGCCAAAGTTGCCATGAGTGGTGTAAAGGTTGGGCAGGTGGATTCGATTACCCTTGATCCTGTAACCCGTCTTGCAACAGTAAAAATAACAATGGATGGAAGCCTGACTTCATTCAATGCAGAACAGTTGAAACAGGTACAGCAGAATGCACTGGAAGATCTCCGTTACAGCAGTGATTACGAACAGGCTGATCTAGCGAAACAAAAAGAAATGGAACAGCAACTGATTGGTAACATGAAATCCATCACAAATATTGATGAAGATGCTTACATAATGGTAGCAACCAATGGTCTGCTGGGTGAGAAATACCTGAAAGTTGTACCAGGTGGCGGTCTGAATTACTTAAAACGTGGTGATCAGATTGGAAACACACAGAGCACCATGGAAATTGAAGACCTGATCACCAAATTTGTGACCGGTGGTGCAGGTAAATCATCAGATGAAAAGCCAGAAGGTGGAGCGTCTAAAGAGTCCGCTTCTACCGAGACAGCAGATGCTGAAGTGTCATTTGTTGAATAATTTTTGAGGAGAATCAAAGTGAATACACTGATTAAACAAACGCTTGCAGCAAGTATTCTTTCCACGATGATTGCAGGTACAGCTATGGCTGCGCCAGCTGAAGCACCACCTGATTTTATCAAGCGTGTAGCAGATGGTCTGATTTCCAGTCTTAAGGATGATCATGCAAAACTGCAGAATAATCCTGCTGCGGTGAAGGCGATTGTTCGTCAGAAACTGGATCCGCATATTGATTCTCAGGCATTTACCCGCACAGTCATGGGTACTTATGCTCAGAGCAGCAGTCCAGCTCAGCGTGCTCAGTTTGAGAAAAATTTCCGTGAAACACTGATTGAAAACTACGGCAGTGCTTTTGCGAAATATTCAAATCAGACTTACAGCATGCGTCCGTACAGAAAAACTGAGAGCAAAAATCCTGTAGTCACCATTGATTTCATTAATAAAGGTGAAAAAATTC
The DNA here is from genome assembly GCF_002165295.2 of Acinetobacter sp. WCHAc010052. Taxonomy (NCBI): domain Bacteria; kingdom Pseudomonadati; phylum Pseudomonadota; class Gammaproteobacteria; order Moraxellales; family Moraxellaceae; genus Acinetobacter; species Acinetobacter sp. WCHAc010052. Next base: position 428,138 of record NZ_CP032143.1, read on the forward strand.
CTGTGGCTTTCCAGCTGGCGGATAAAGGCAGTCAGTGGAAAATCCGTAATATCAATGTATCAGGTATTGACCTTGGTCTTCAGTTCCGTAACCAGTTTGCTGCAACTGTAAAACGTAATGGTAATAACCTGGATAAGGCAATTGCCAACTTCAAACCGGATGCAGAAGCAGCGGTTGATAAAAAATAAGACAGGTGGACAATGATTGAATTCATTGATCAGGAATTGAAAGTTTCTGGAACAATAGACGATACCAATGCTGAGCAATATTATCAGCAGGGCATTAAACTGATACAGGCTCAACAGCAGTTTCCTGTTGTGGTTAACCTGAGTCAGCTTGAACAGGGCAGCACACTGGCACTTGCGGTACTGGTGCGCTGGCTTCGACAGACACCAGCGGCAACAGGGCTTCAGTTTAGGTCAGTTCCTGAAAAAATGATGAAAATCATCCAGGCCTGTCATTTGCAGGATGCTTTAAAACTCATCTGACGCAATAAAAAAAGCACCGAAAGGTGCTTTTTTTATTGGATTTAAATTGTGTGCTTTTAATATGGTCTTTATAAAGCATTTTTTATAACCTCTCCCTTGCACAGTATTACTGCTCATCTCCTGGAAGGAGAGGGAGTAAAGAAAGCTTGCTCAAATCCATTTTTTCCATCTGAAGTAAATCAGTGGACCAATGAAGAAAGCAACCAGAATAAGACTGACGACAACAAAGCTGGTTGTGCCATGCGCAAACGGCAGAACATCTGTATTCATGCCATAGATACTGGCAACCAGCATTGGTGGTGCAAGCATACTCGGTAAGATGGAAAATCGACGGATCGTATCGTTTTGTTCGGTGTTAATGAATCCGGAAGTTGTATCCAGCAGGAATCGGACTTTCTGGAATAAGAATGCATCGTGCTCCACCAGTGATCGTACATCTTCACTGAGCTCTCGAATATCAGCATCATAGATGTGACTGCCCAACGCACGTGGACGTGATAAGAAAGTCAGGACACGACGTAAATCAATCAGACATAGCTGTGCTTTTCCGAGCATATCTTCGAGTTGAGCCAGTCGGGTAATCATGTCATCCAGGTCCAGAATCATTTCCCTGTGACGGTTATTCAGTACCTCTGTGGAATATTTTTCCAGATCCTTGTGGATATCTTCCAGGATATCCGCAAGCTCATCCAGTTTGGCTTCAAGCAGACCTAACAAGATCCAGGTGGGATCTTTGTAGTCAATATCGTAATCATTGCGTCGGGCACGGGCACGAAAAGCCCGGAACGCCACCAGTTTTTCACCACGCATGGTAAACAGGCGTTCTTTATGCAGAATAAAAGCAACTGTCTGAACTGTGGCTAAAATACTGGAATTGTCATCAGTTTCGCCATCAAGCAGGAAGTTTTTATTTTTCGTTAAAAAATAGGTGCTGATATGTAAAATACCGTCATCATCGCGATAGAATCGGGCAGAGGATGAAATATCTTCAAGTGATTTCAGTGTAGGTAAATTCTGATCATATGCGTCCATAATCCATTGCTGTTCTTCCTGCGAAGGTGCAATCAGATCCAGCCAGACAAGATCCTGATGCAGGTCGAAGCCACCGTTAATAGTGGCATCTTCCAGGCTACCGCGCTCTGTGGCGTAAAAGGCTTCAAGCATGCCGTCTTTTCTCCTTTGCGCAGTATGGTTGATGTTGATGCATGTATTTTAGACAAGGATTTAAATAAAAACACTGATCGAAACGTTATTTTATTAAAAAATCTGCCCGAAGTTTAATGCAGTGGCATGACAGATGTATAACATGGTGAAAAAATGATGAATTCGATAGCAGTTTTCTGTGGTTCCTCAATGGGAACCGATTCAATCTTCCTCGAAAATGCGCAGAATACCGGTCGTAAAATTGCTCAGGCAGGAAAAACCCTGGTATATGGTGGTGGTCGTTCAGGCTTGATGGGTGTGGTTGCGGACAGTGCGCTGGAAGCCGGTGGTCGAGTGATTGGTGTTATCCCACAGAATCTGGTGGATGCAGAGCTTGCACATCCTCATCTGACTGAGCTGCATGTGGTTAAAGATATGCATGAACGCAAAACTAAAATGTCAGAACTGTCTGATGCTTTTATTGCTTTGCCTGGTGGTCCTGGAACCTGGGAAGAGATTTTTGAACAGTGGACCTGGGCACAGCTGGGTATTCACTTAAAGCCTTGTGCATTTTTAAATGTGAATGGTTTTTATGATGATTTACTGAAGTTTATCCAGTTGAGTGCCGATAAAGGTTTTACGAAAAGCCGCTTTACTGAGGCATTGATTCAATCTGATTCGGTCGAGGTTATTCTGGAGCAGTTTGAGCGTTATATTGCACCTGAACCGAAATGGGGTGCGCAGGAACGGCAGGCTGTGGGTAAACTGGCGTAAATAAGTTTTAGCACAATATATTGTTTTTATTTTTAACAATGTCACAATATATTGTGTTTTATCCTCTGTTTTAATTTTATGAATATCATCACTGTTGCAGCTGCCATTATTTTAAATGAACAGAATCAACTGCTTCTGGTCCGCAAGAAAAATACGCAGTTCTTTATGCAGGTCGGCGGAAAGCTTGAGTCGAATGAAGCGCCTGAACAGACCATGATTCGTGAAATAGCTGAAGAAATCAGTGCGAATGCTGAAATTGAGCAGTTTGTTGGACGTTTTGAAACGAAGGCTGCCAATGAAGCAGGGCATCAACTGGTCAGTTATGTCTATCAGGTCAGTCTGGATCAGGCACCGCAGATTGATGCTGAAATTGCTGAGATGAAATGGATTGATCTGGATGATCAGCAGACTTTACTTGCGCCATTAACCAAAGAAGTTGTGATTCCGTGGTGTAAGGAAAATCTTGTTTAATATCAATCTATTAAATTAACTTTATATAAATTAGCCACTTTTGCTTTTCTGCAACCAATTGCTTTAAACATGGTGTTGCTATCGTGAGGCGACATGGATGTCGCCGTTGGACAAGGGCGATATGGACATCCCCTTTGTCCAACAAAGGATTTTTGTCACTTTTGATCTTTCAAAAGTGAGGCATCGACTACGCAAAGCAATTTAAACTTGTCAATGTAAGTCGAGTCTGTGCAAACCTTTAATTTATATTATCCAACTTTGATAGAATGGTATAACTATTCTCTTTGAAATTGATCTCTACTTCTCCAAGCTGAGATTGTCTTTTAATTCCTCCTGCTGCAATACATGCGGTATAAATCTGCTGACAGCCAAGTTTTTCTAAGGCTTGGCTGAGTGCATGAATTGAACTTCCTGTGGTGACCACATCATCAATGATCAGCACTTTTTTATATTTTCTTTTTTCTGCTGGAATGATCTGAAACTGTTCTTCGATATTTTCCAGTCGTTCGATGCGACTTAAGCCTTTTTGTGAATATTGCGCTGCACGGATTACAGGTTGCCATACAGGGATTTTCAGTTCTCTCGCCATAATTTTTGCAATGATCAACATCTGGTTATAGCCACGTTCTTTGAGTCGTTCTGTTGAAATGGGCATGGGGACAATGGCGTGAACTTTGGGAGTTCTTAAATTCAGTAAGCTGTGTGCGAGCAGATTCTGATACTGGAGCTGCTGTTCATATTTATAAGTCTGAATAATTCGGTTCATGGGAAAGTCATAATGGTGTGCGCAAAGGATGCTGTGTTCATGACGCTGGATGTGTTGCTTGTACCACGGCAGTTGTTCCCAGCAGTCTGCACAGAGTGAATGCTGTTGCTGACGGTCTATGCCACAGAGCAGGCAAGGGGAGATGCTTTGTACACCTTTATGGAGCAATTGGTTGATGAATGAGAGCATTTTTATTCTGATTTTTTATTTTAAATAAATTTTGTACAGTATAATTTAGAATAAAGTTTATTCACTATGAAAATTAAAAAACTGAATTACTCTACAGTGTAAAAATTCCATGCCATTTACTTTTTCTCATACTGCGGCAACGTTACTGTTCAGTCCATGGTTACAAAAACAACAACTGTCTGCTACAGGACTGATTCTTGGTTGTATGGCTCCTGATTTTGAATATTTTTTAAGAATGAAAATGCAGGGGGATTTTGGACATCATTTTGCGGGAATATTTCTTGTAGATATTCCTGTCAGCATCCTTCTGGCATTGTTCATCCACATCGTAATCCGTGATCAGTTCATAGAGCATCTTCCTCCTTTTTTACGACAGCGTTTTATTGTTTTTCAGCATTATGACTGGCTTTCATACTGCATGAAAAATATCTGGATTATTGTGATATCAATTTTTTAGGTATTTTGACTCATATTGTCTGGGATGCTTTCACCCATAAAACAGGTTTTTTTGTTCAACAGATGTCTTTTTTACAACAAATGTTATATTTGGGGAATATCAGTATTCCTGTGTTTAAGTTTCTGCAATATTTAAGTGGTGTATTGGGATTATGGGTTGTGATGATGTTTATTTATAAAATGCCAGTATCTCAGTTACCTGAAAACCAGAATCAGACCCAGAAAATGTTTATTTACTGGAGCATAATTTTGTTGTGCTTTATTACTTTATTCAGCTGGAAAATGCAGTTGAACTCATTCTCAGTCCAGTCATTGGTGACAGTTCTGGTTGTTGCAATACCTTGTTTCTTCTGGGGTGTGCTGGGTGTATCTGCTTTGTTTAAATATCTGAGGTTAAACAATCAAAAAACCTGAATATTTCGATTGGTCACACATACGCATATCTTGGTGCTTCAGGTAGCCAGCGTTTGAGTAAGGCTTCAGCATTATCAGGGTAGTCTTTTAACACTTGCCCTGCAACATGGTGGGCTTGGTTGAGTAGGTGATCGTCCCGTTCAAGTTTGGCGACTCGGAAACCCATATCACCTGTTTGCTTCGTTCCGAGTAATTCACCAGGTCCACGTATTTCCAGATCTTTTTCTGCAATGATAAAACCGTCATTGGTTTCACGCATGATACGTAAACGCTCCTGCCCATTTTGCGACAGCGGGCTTTTATAGAGCAGGGCACAGAAGCTCGCTGTTGCACCACGTCCAACACGTCCACGTAACTGGTGCAGTTGTGAAAGCCCTAGACGCTCAGCATTTTCAATCACCATGATGGAGGCATTGGGTACATCGACACCGACTTCAATCACGGTGGTTGCAATCAACAGCTGTAATTCATTATCTTTAAACTGCTGCATGACCGACTGTTTTTCATCGGCTTTCATTTTTCCATGAACCAATCCGATATTGAGTTCAGGAAAACGTTCTTTGATTTCTGCATAAGTGGCTTCTGCGGCTTGTGCATCAAGGGTTTCAGATTGCTCGACAAGGGTACATACCCAATAGGCTTGTTTACCCTCAGCGCAGTTCTTGGCAATGCGCTGTAAGACTTCTTCACGGCGATCCAGTGGAATGGTCACGGTTTGAATCGGGGTACGTCCAGGCGGTAGTTCATCAATCACCGAAGTATCCAGATCACCATAAGCAGACATGGCTAAAGTACGTGGAATGGGTGTTGCAGTCATGACCAATTGATGTGGTGTGGTATTGTCCACGCCTTTATTACGTAGTGCTAAACGCTGATCCACACCAAAACGATGTTGCTCATCAATGATGACTAAACCCAATTTGGCAAATTCGATATTGTCCTGAAAAAGTGCATGTGTTCCCACAATGACATTCGCCGTACCATCTTTAATGGTTTGTTCTGCCGCTGTACGTGCCTTGCCTTTTTGTTTGCCTGAAAGCCAGGAAACATTTAAACCCAAAGGCTCAAACCATTTTTTAAAATTCAGATAATGCTGTTCCGCTAAAATCTCAGTTGGTGCCATCAGTGCCACTTGCCAACCTTCTTCCAGAGCATGACAGGCGGCAACACCTGCAACCAAGGTTTTCCCTGCGCCCACATCACCTTGTACAAGGCGTAACATCGGTTTGTTCTGTTTTAAGTCTTTGGCAATTTCATTCGATACACGTTTTTGTGCATTGGTCATTTCAAAAGGTAAGCTTGCCAAAAGTTGTTTGGCAAAACTTTTGCTATAGGAAAATGACGGTGCTGCGATCTGCTGAATATAAGCACGACGTGTCAGTAAACTGATCTGGTGTGCGACCAGTTCTTCAAATATCAAGCGTTGCTGTGCAGGATGCGAACCTTGTGACAGTTGCAACATATTGGCATCCACAGGGGGATGGTGAATATATTCAAGTGCTTGATTGAGTGCATAACCATTGGTGAATTTTTCAGGCAATAATTCAGGTAAATCATCGGCATGATGATTCAGTGCCTGCTTCACATATTCACGCAGTTTTGGTTGAGTTAAACCGTCGGTTGCAGGATAAATGGCGGTCAATTCAGTTTGTGGTAAAGGCGTATGTTCGGTAATGAGCTGTATTTCAGGATGATAAAGCTCTAAACCACGGGAGCCGACACGGACTTCACCGAAGATTCTTAAACGGTTGCCTGCTTTGGCACGATCCATCAATGCTTTATAAATATGGTAAAAACGTAAGGTGACTTTGCCGTAATCATCCTGCAATAGAATCGCCATCGACTTGCGCTTTCCTGGTGGCATGTCAATGGATTTGACCACGCCTTCCATGAGGTAGCTTCGCCCAACCTGTAATTGGTTCATGGCAATGATCGTGCTACGATCTTCATAGTCACGGGGCAGATGAAACAACAGGTCATCTGTGGTGAATATATTCAGTTTTTCAAGTAGCGCAGCGGCGGCATTGCCAACCCCTTGCAATTGATGGACGGCAGCCATGTCCCCTCAACTTCGGTTCGTAACGAATATTAAATAATCATTTATGTGCTAATCAATTCTTTTCGACGGAGTCTTACAACTAAGGTTTTGATTAAGGGATTAGCCTTAATTTTACGAAATGTATTTTGCATTCGTAAAATGAGCAGTGAAACTGCGCAAGAAAACCATCTTGCGGAGCTTCGCTCCTCACCGCAAAACTCGTCATATACCATCGTTAAAACAAGAATATTGCAAAAACATTATCTATTAAAAGAAGTCCTGCCTCAAACAGTTGCGGATGACGTTATCGCATATCCACATTGATCTATAAGCCAAGTATGCTATAGATATTTTGTATAAAATTAACTAACAGCTTAAATGTATAGATTTAAATAGGTCGTTTGATGCATATTCTATTTATCGGTTATGGTAAAACATCGCAGCGTGTTGCTAAACAATTATTTCAACAGGATCACCAAATTACCACAGTGAGCCGTAGTCCGAAAGAGGATGATTTTGCTGAGCATTTGATTCAGGATATTCAGCAACTGGATTTATCCAAGATCAGTCCTGTTGATGCTGTTTATGTACTCCTTGCACCATCTCGAAATACAACTTTAAGTTCAGTTGAAGCGTATCGGCAGACTTATGTGGATTCTGTTCAACCGATTGTATGTGCTTTAAAAGATCATCCTGTAAAGCGAATCATTGTGGTGTCATCGACTCGTGTTTATGGTGAAAATCATGGTGAAATCATCAATGACGATTCGCCTGCGATTCCAGGTGATGAGCAGGGAAAATTGTTGTTAGAAATGGAACAATTATGGCAACAGGCTTATCCTGAACAGTGTGTGATTGTACGTCCGACAGGGATTTATGGTACTTCGACTGCGAGAATGGTGAAGCTCGCGGAAACTACAAAAACTTATCCAAATATTCATTGGTCGAATCGGATTCATATAGATGATCTAGCGAGTTTCTTAGTGAATTTACTTCACGTGGAACGTCCTGAAAAATCTTATATTTGTACCAATAATCAACCTCAGCCTTTGCATGAAATGATTTTAAAGATTCAAAGGGAGTTGGGTTTGCCTGAACTGGTTTTGGAGAGTGACAGGGAAGTAGGGAAAAGGATTTTTGCAAGGCAGGAGGGTTTCAAGGGGAGCCTGGTTTTAGGAGGATTAGGCTTTTGAATTAAATTTATTAAAATGTTCGGGGTGTTGTTTGAGAATATTTAACGTAATAAATCATGTAAAAACCACTCTGTTATGGGTGGTTTTTACATGATCAGTTTATTTTTTGTAAATAATTAAACTTCATGCGAGGTACATTATTTAAATTTAAAAAGAGCGTTCAACACGTTCAATGATAATAAAATCAGGCTTTTTATTTGCTTTGTTCAATTCCTCTGATAAGTTATTTAACTTATCACTCCAATGCCCTATATATCGTACTTCTTTAAAAGTTGCATTGATATAAGTGGCTAATCCGTTAGAGAAGGAATCTCCAATAACCCAGACATATTTATCAGTTAGAGCATTCTTTGTAGTTACAATTCTTGGATGTCCAAATGAAGATTCATGTTCATATGATAATCTTTTTTCAATGGAAATAGGCTTTTTATCCCATACTACGATCCAATTGTCTGATGCAGAAAGCGGGAAATTTTTTAATTGTGAAATACCGATTAAATCACCTTCATATATAGGTCCTAAGTGAAATTTAACTTTTGGAATAGGTTGTGATAGCATTCGAGCTAGACCCGAAAATGCTATATATGCACCTTTCTGATTCCAGTGTGTATCAGTTTTCCAGTATAAAATACCTTCCTTTTCTTTAGCATTTTTTAAGTCAAGTGTAGGATCATATACACTAAGTTTAGGTATTTTTCTTAGAGAATTTAAAAAATAGCTACTATATTTTAATTCAGATGGAACTAAAGCCGTTGGTAAAAATTCAGTGTAAATATTTTCTTTGTTTGGCCCCATAATAAAAAGAACATGTGTATTAAACAGTGCTGCTGTATTAACAATTTCCTTCATATTTAGATGTATTGCTTCAATGCTCTGTATATTTGGTGGGGTAACTAATTTTAATTTTTCTACACTGGCATCATGGTTATTTCCTAAAAATAGCCAATTCTCTTTACCTTCATACCAGTTTAGTGATGGACCATAGGCATGCTCAAAACCTTTTCTCTGAATTTTTAGATCATTGAATATTTTGGAATCCATAAAATTTACTTTGTATGTAATTAAGCCAATAAGACCGAGTATCAGTGCTGTACTACATAAAAAAATTACTTTTGTTTGCGTTTTGTATTTACTGTATCGAAAAGGTTTTTCAATATATTTAACAGTCAGCCACGCTAGTAATATAGAGGCTAGAATAGCAATCCATCTGAAACTTTCGGGTGGAGTTTTGTCATAATAAATTCTTCCATAAGATAGTATGGGCCAATGCCATAAATAGAGAGGAAAACTAATTAAACCAAACCAAACAGCAATTTTATTGGAAAGAATATTTTTATTTATCCATGCTGTAGGGCCTGCCATAATTACCATAACTGTGCCTAAAACAGGGAGTAAAGCCCAAAATCCAGGAAAATTCGATTCTTTTGTTATTTCTATGAAGCCTATAAGAAAGAATATCATTCCGGAAAAGGAAAGGATATTGGAAAATAAATATTCTTCCCTAATGTGCTTGAAAAAAAACATTTTGGATAAGGATGCGTTTGCTGTTTTATTTAGGTTTAAAAGTTTATCGTTTTTAAACACTACTACCCAAGCTAATAGGCTACCAAAGAGTAATTCCCATATTCTTGTTACAGGCGAGTAAAATGTAGCAATTGGGTCGGTTTTAATATTTAAAATATTGAATATAAGTGAAAAAAATAAAACGATAATTGTTACTATCAAAAGATTGAAATTACGTTTCCATGCAAAAAATAGTAATAATGGCCAAAAAAAGTAGAATTGTTCTTCAATACCCAGGCTCCAAAGGTGTAGCAAAGTTTTTGTTTCAGTGGCAGAATCAAAATATCCAGCCTCACTCCATAGGACTAAATTAGCAACAAAACCTATGCCTGCAGCAACCAATTTTCCTAATTTATTAAATTCATCAGCAGATAAGATAAAGAAACCAAATATAAAAGTTGTAATTACTACGACCAATAAAGCAGGAAAAATACGACGAATTCGCCGTGAGTAAAAGTCCTTGAAGCTAAAGGTTTCATTTTTTATATTTTCATAGATAATTGTTGAGATTAAAAAACCAGATATTACAAAAAAAATATCTACGCCTATAAACCCTCCTCTTAAAGATGAGGGGAAAGCGTGAAATAGAACTACAGCTAAAACAGCTATAGCTCTTAAACCGTCAATATCGGGCCGATATTTTGGATGGGATAAGTTGAATTTTTTTTTCATGGTTCTGCTTCTTTACAAAAATCTAAAACAGACAGGATTATAAGTTAAAGATTTAAATTTTTTCTAAACAATGCATATTCAAACGGAAAAACTCATGTGAATATGCATTTATCGCAATGTGGAATGCACTAATGATAAAAGTAGCACCTTATTTGGGGTGAATTACTATTCACTGATCTTCAGTGAAGATAGTGGAAAAGTTTCTACTTCTTCTTTCGCTTCAGACGCTTCTTCGCCTGCTGTGCAGCCAAAGCATCCAGTGCTTCTTTTAGCTCATCATCGGTAAATGAAGTAATATGCTGAAGCATCTGTAAAGTCACATCATCCAGTACCAGGTTGGCGTATTGCGCTACATTACGGAACTGAGCATCAAACACAATCGCATTGTCTTCATTGGTCTTGATATAACCCTGCTCAGTCAACACTTTCACAAAGCTCTGGAACAAGGCTTTATCAAAGAATTCAGGTGAATTGAATTCATACAACACAGACAGACGCTGACCAACCAGGTGACTCAGTTCCTCAACCTGACGAATAGAAATATTGCCTGAACCACGCTGAGTAATCAGTGCCAGAGTCATGTAATAACGCTCAAGACTTTGACGTACAGGTACTGCCAGTACTTTCAGCTGATTGTGATCTTCAGAGTTCGGTGTTGGGCTGTAAATAAGATCTGCATCATCGACAAAGATCAGATTTGCCTGAGCCAAAGCATTTACATACTCTTCGACCTGAGCTTTGATTTCACCATCTTTCCATTTTAAGAACAGTTCAGCTTTTAAGAATGGATAAAGCGTACGGATCACATTGATCAGATCCGCCTTACTGATTTTACCGTTATGCTCAACCAGTGCTGCGACCAGTGAAGGTAAAACAAAGGCATGCAGAATGTTATTGCGGAAATAAGTCAGCAGAATCGCCTGATTGTCCTCAATCGCAATAATATCACCCAGTACGTGCTGAACCCGTTTGATCAGTTTCAGTTTTAGACCATAAGCAATAATTTCTTTGCCTGACAGCGGAGTAACCTGAGTACGTTCATCATAAGGCAGTGCTGTCAGCAGATTACGGTAAGTATCCAGCTGTTTAATGCAGATTTCTTCATCCAGGGTATGTTTTGGTGTTGCCAGTAAAATTAAGGACAGTAATGAAACAGGATTGATCACCACAGCACGGTTAATGTTTTCCAGAATTGCATTGGCAGAGCTGTTGACCGCAGCAGAAACCGCTTCGGGAACAGGTGCATCGTTGCTTTCAATTTTGATCTGTTCAGCATTGTGCTGTTTCAGCATGTCATCCAGAAAAACAGGTTCACCAAAGTTCACATGAACCTTGCCAAAAATACGTTCAATTTTACGTAATGTTTTTAAAATGCCGATAATGGATTCAGATTCTTTCGGCTTACCATTCATTTCGCCGACATAGGTCGAACCTTCCATTAAGCGTTCATAACCGACATAAGTCGGAACAAATACAATCGGTTTAGCACGACCACGTAAATGTCCATGAACAGTCATGGCGAGCATGCCTGTTTTGGGTGGTAACAGGCGACCGGTACGCGAACGACCACCTTCAATAAAGTATTCCAGTGGTGTGTTACGTGACAGAATGCTGTACAGATATTCTTTAAATACCGTGGTATACAGCCCATTGCCACGGAAGGTACGACGGATAAAGAATGCACCGCCACCACGCAGTAACTGACCGACAAACGGCATGTTCAGGTTATCACCCGCAGCAATGTACGGCACCATCATGCCACGTTTATAAATCACATAAGACAGTAACAGGTAGTCAATGTGACTGCGGTGACATGGGGTGTAAATAATTTCGTAGTCTTTGGCAAGTTCACGGACAGTGCTGAAGTTGTGGACTTCCACACCATCATAAAGCTGTGTCCATAAACGGGTCAGTGCCATATCTGCAAAGCGGACTGCTGAATGGGAGTAGTCCGATACAATCTCATTCAGATATCCAATGGCACGGCGTTCTGATTCAATCATGCTGATTTTGCTTCGGATACTTTCACGACGGATTGCATCCTGTACATCATGCGATTTGATCAGGGAATGCATGACATTGCGACGGTCTGACAGGTCAGGACCGAGTACAACTTCACGTTCATTGTCCAGGAAATCATTTAAGGTGTTTGCAATATACGTCGCAGGGGACAGGTTTGGATGCGTGGTTTTCGCATAATCCACCAGTTGACGTAAAGACTGTCCCTGATGAAATTCAAGGTACGACTGGCGACCATGCAGACCAATATTCACCAGCTGTTTTACCGTGCCGGGTGTTGCCCATGTATCTGTAAACAACAGCTTCAGCAGCGAGTCTTCTTTGTCAGGAGAACGTCCCCACAGGACTGTCACCGGAATCAGTTCAATATCAGTTTCAGGATGTTTTTCCAGTACTTCAATCAGTCGGAGCAGACGGGGCGGAAATGCATGAAGCGGAGGATTCAGCAGATTGTTTTCATTATGGTGCTGTAAAAACAGAATGGATGCTTTTTCTTTATGTGCCGCAATGTTCAGTGAGTCAAGTGCAGGCGGAAGTTTCAGACGGCGTGTTTCACCATCCACCACCAGTGCATTACTGCGTGAATAATTCTGTAGGACATAACAGACCACTTTCTGCGGTGTCTGTTCTGAATCTGCAGTGGCAGTCGGTTCAGCTGGAACCTCACCAAGTACGTGTGGGGTTACCACCAGGTCAAGCAGCTTACTGGAAAGCTGGCGATACATTTGACCAAAACCTCTTTGGGACATAAATACTCCTACTCCAAAGGACTGAGAACGGCAGATATTTCAGGGGGATAATATTTTGCGTAATTCTACGCAGAAACAGTATGTCATTTTCTGACAAAATGCAGCGTTATGGTGGGATTTTATCGTTAATAACCGCAAATTTGCAGGATTTTTTCAAAAATAATCATGACACGGCAGTCAGTCATTCTATAGGGTTTTACTCAGGATTTATGGCAGAATATCCATACAGAACATGTTGAAATTATAATACGTCTGCCACATGGTCAGCTTTACTGAAAAGGTTATCCAATGAATGCATTGACTCAGGAACTGGTTGAATTACTCAGCCTTGAAAAACTGGAAGAAAATATTTATCGCGGAATCAGCCGTAACCTGGTCGGTAAACGTGTTTTTGGTGGACAGGTACTGGGGCAGGCTTTAAGAGCTGCTTCCTATACCACTGACCGTCCTGCGCATTCCCTGCATGCTTATTTCCTTTATGGGGGTGATATCAATGCACCCATTATTTATGAAGTTGAGCGTCTGCGTGATGGCAAAAGTTTTGTCAGTCGTCAGGTCAAAGCCATTCAGCATGGACGTACTATTTTTACAGCCATGATTTCTTTTGCTGCGCACGAAGAAGGTCTGAACTATCAGATTAATGAGCCGGATTATCCCGCAGTGGATCAGCTGAAAGCAGAAGCTGAACTGAAAAAAATGATGGTTGAATTTGTGCCTGAAAATGTCCGTGCCAGTTTCATGCGTGACCGCCATGTGGAAATCCGTCCGGTCAATCCAAGTAATCCGTATCAACCACAGCCTGAAGCACCATCCTATGCGCACTACATCCGCACGCATGACCAGATTGCAGCAGAGGTGGATGATATTTCACTGCATCAGGCCATTGCTGCGTTTTATTCAGACTTCACGCTGATGACCACGGCATTGCGTCCGCATGGGCTGAGTTATCTCTCTCCAAGTCTGCAGTGTGCCAGTATTGATCATGCCATGTATTTTCATAAACCGTTCAGAGTGGATGACTGGATGCTGTATGACATGGATGCAACCGTCAGTGCAAATTCACGTGGTCTGAATTTCGGTCGCATGTGGCAAAACGGTGAACTGGTCTGCAGCACAACGCAGGAAGGTTTAATCCGTCTGCGTGAAATTGAAACGCAATAAGTCATTTTATGTGTCCCTGAAGCCGCAATATTACGGCTTTCTTTATTGAAATCAGCGGGTGGTTCAATGGAGTCAGGTTTACAGGTGTATAAAATTCAGGGGATCAAGCGGTGTCTGCTTTTTATTTAAAGAGACATGCAAAGTTAAAAAACAGCAGAACGATGACAAAATAATGCTCGATTCTGAAAAAATCACATGGCATATTGCCCTCAGGATTGAACGATAAAAGCAGATGCCATGAGCTTGAATACACAAATATTAATTGCTGCGATTCTGGGATTGATTGCGGGATACGTACTGACTCTGTTTCCTGGAACTCAGTTTTTTCATGCCGGTATTTATGGATTAAGCATTATCAGCAGTATTTTTATCGGTCTGCTGAAGATGCTGCTGATTCCTTTGATTTTCAGTTCCATTGTGGTTGGTGTATCCAATTTACAGGCAGGCGGTCAGCTGGGGCGGGTATGGAAAATTACGCTGGCCTGCTGTGTGACGACTACGACCCTGGCACTGATTCTGGGAATTGGCAGTGCGCATCTGTTTGAGGTTGGAAAGGGGGTAGATATTGCCATGTTTCAGCAGGCAATGAGCGAGCACCAGACACCGGATACACTGACACCGACCTCATTTTTGACGAATTTTATTCAGAATACACTGATCAATCCGTTCAAGGCATTTGCTGAAGGCAATGTGCTGGCTGTGGTGGTATTTGCTTTGTTTATCGGGGTTGCACTGGTTCATGGCGGAGACCGCTTCAGAACGGTACGTAATCTGAGTGCACAGTTTTTTGACATTATGATGCTGATGATCGGCTGGGTGATGAAACTTGCACCACTGGGTATTTTTGCACTGCTTGCAAAACTGCTTGCGACTGAAGATATTTCGGTACTGAGCCGTCTGGCTGAATTTGCTGTGGTGGTGACAGGAACCACCATTTTTCACGGTGCTGTCGTTCTGCCTTTACTGTTATGGATTTTTGGAAAGATGGATCCACTGACCTTTTTTAAGGGTACACGGGCAGCATTGATTACGGCATTCGCCACCAGTTCAAGTTCAGCAACCATGCCTTTATCACTGAAATGTGCCCAGGAAAATCTGGGGGTCAGACCTCAGACTGCAGGTTTTGTTATTCCATTGGGGACGCAATTGAACATGGATGGTACGGCACTGTATGAGGCAGCTGCTGCTTTGTTTATTGCCAGTCTGATGGGGCTGGATCTGAGTCTGGGGCAGCAGGTGATCGTCTGTCTGACGGCTATGATTGCATCTCTGGGCGCGCCGGGTATCCCAAGTGCAGGCATGGTGACCATGATTATGGTGCTGCAGTCTGTTGGGTTGCCTGCGGAAGCGATTGCGATTTTATTGCCGATAGACCGTCTGCTGGACACGGTTCGTACCGTGGTCAATGTTCAGGGCGATATGATGATTTCTGTGGTGGTGGATCGGCATACCCGTGAAATGGAACAGCCGACCTGACGGTTCTGCTGAACAGTATGCTTTCAACAGACATTGAAAAAGCAGGATTGAAATCCTGCTTTTTATTGAACTGAATATTTAAAGTTTATGCGGCAACCTTTGGCAAAGCACGTTTTGCAGCAGGGGACTGATCCAGGTATGCAATAGCATCTTCAGTTTTTGCTTCATGTACTGGATCGTACCACGGCATTAAGTAACCGAGCTGTTGTGAAACCAGCCACAGCGGGTGAGGCATGATACGGTTATCTCTTTGAGCGATGCTTGCCCATTCACGCCAGATCCACGGTTTATAGAATGCAGGTTTTTTGTCTGCAAAACGTGGATCCTGTCCCATGATGTGTGCCGCGCCATCAACCCAGAGTGCCAGAATAGCCGCAATGGCAATCACACTTTGATAATAGCGGGAAATATAACCACCGCCCAGGTGACGATATAAATCAAAGGCAACAGTACGATGTTCAATTTCTTCCGCGCCGTGCCATTTGATCAGATCAAGCATGTTTGGATCTGCGCCTAATTTTTCCCACTGGGTATTATAAAGTGCATATTTTCCTAATACACAGGTCATGTGCTCAACTGTCGCAACAATACCGACACGGAACAGATCCCATTGATGGTCAAGTGCTTTGGGAACTGTGATTCCGAGTGGCTGATCTGCCAGTAATTTTCCAAACAGAAAATCCATAAGATCCAGGTTGCGCTGAATGTCGATGTTACGAACGGTCAGATATTCTTTATTTGCTGATACATGCGCCTGTGCATGCATCGCTTCCTGACGGATAAATGCACGGACATCTTCAGCCAGTTTTTCATCAGTGACTTTAGGTAAAACACGGTTGTACAGACGGCAGAACCAGAACTCGCCCGCAGGAAGAATATTGTTAATTTCATTAATAAAATAACTGGTGAATGGGTGGTCTGGAATCCAGTCCACAGGCGTTTCCTGCCATTCAAATTTAACCTTACGCGGTTTAATGGAATAGGAAATGGAAGATCCAATTCGGGAGTTACGGAAACGATCAAAAATTTTCATGCTTATCATCCTTTTAATTTTTCTTGCTTCACTAAGCATAACCATAAGACATATCAGTCAGCATAAAAAAATTGTCCCGAATTGTTATTAGCAATTCGGGACAATTGATTGTCAATTAAAGATGAATCTGGTCGGACAATCTTTAAATTGCAGTGAAATCAGGGCGTATCATTTCTGTCGTCTGAAGGAGTGTTTTCAGTCTCAGGCTCAGAAAAATCATCCGGATCTTCATCCAGGTCATCTTCTGAAACTTCAGCAATCGAATTGATATCAAAATCCTGTGATTGTTCAAGTGTGAAGTTCAGACGACCTGCCATCACACTCGCCAGTTCTTCCAAACCCTGTTTGTTCAGGGATGAGAACAGCTGAATGGAAAATTCAAGTTTCATCTTTTTCAGTTGTTGCTGCACATCCAGCAGGACTTTACTGGCAGGGCCACGATTGAGTTTGTCAGATTTGGTTAAAAGTACATGAACAAATAAATGACGTGAATACGCCCATTCAAGCATCATGACATCGAAGTGCTGAAGTGGATGACGGATATCCATCAGGAGTACAAGTCCCTGCAGACTTTCACGGTGAATCAGATAGTTTTCAAGTTCTTTCTGCCATACAATCTTCATGGCTTCAGGAACGGCTGCATAGCCATAACCAGGTAAATCGACCAGTCGCTGGTCAGGATTGCCCAGGCTGAAAAAGTTGATCATCTGGGTGCGTCCAGGACGCTTTGATGCACGGGCAAGCTGTTTCTGGTTGGTCAGGGCATTGATGGCGCTTGATTTACCGGCATTGGAACGACCGGCAAATGCGACTTCATAACCTGTATCATCCACACACAGATTCAGTTTTGGAGCACTCATCAGAAATTCAGCTTTACGCAACCAGGTCAGTGCCCGTCCAGCATATTCATCAATGACGGAATCCGTCTTTTTTGAATAATTGAATACTTGCTTTGGCGCATTCGCAACTTTACTGTTTCTGGATTTTCCTCTGCTGTGGTGCATGACTCAACTTCAATTTATTGCCTGTAATTCTGCATTATAAAGGAAGACGCTTCACCAGGCGAATTTTAGCGTTCACAGTGAGTGATTAAAGGTTCAGTAATGCAATTGGGGAGTTTTTCGGTGGAGCATTCAGTACCGTGCTCAGTGTGTACTGATCCAGGCTTGAATAAAACTGTTCAAGTGCCTGATCCAGTATGCCTTTCAGTCCGCAGTTGGAGCGAAGTACGCAGGGCGGAGTGTTGCATTCCACAATCTGATTTTCACCCTGAAGAATACGGACCATACTGCCCAGCTTCAGTTGCAGTGCTTTTTCGTTCAGACGGATTCCACCACCTTTTCCTCGGGTTGTAATCAGCCACTCGTGTTTACCCATAAAATGTACGATTTTTACCAGGTGATTCTGTGAAACACGAAGATCAGTGGCAATTTCAGCAATGGTATAGGGTGTTTCTCTGGGGCGTGAAACATACATCAGAATACGTAAGGCGTAGTCGGTAAATTTATTCAGCTGCATGATAATACTGTGGGGGTAGGAGAAATCAATAAAGGTTAGTCTAGCATAACTAAACTAACCCTATTTTATTTCAGGTGGGCGGGAGAGTTAGTGTTTTACACCACCTGTACCGAAAGCTTCGCTGTGGATACTGGCAGCCGGGATACCACGGGCAATTAAAGCTTTTTGTTGTTCAGCCATAAATGGCATTGGACCACATAGATAATAGTCTGCATTTTGTGGCAATAAAGCCGTATCAATGGTACTGAGATCCAAACGACCGCTAATCTCAAAGTCCTCTCCCTGTCTGTCACTGGCATGCGGGAATTCATAAGCAGTCACAGTGGTGAGGCGCGGATACTTCGCTTTCAGATCATGAATATGCTGTTTCATTGCATGCACATGTTTGCTGCGACAGGCATGTATAAAGGTAACGGGCTGCGGCATATCCAAAGTTACCAGTTGATTCAGCATCGCAATCATTGGAGTTAAGCCGACACCACCGCTGATGAAGACATTGCGTTTATTTGGATCAATGAGATAGAAGTTCCCTGTTGGCGCAGACACTTCAATTTCTGAACCGACATCCATACCATGCAGAGTATTCGATACCCAGCCTGCAACCAGGTCACCTTTCTGGTCCTCACGTTTCACTGAAATACGTAAATAGTCGGCTTGTGGGCTGGTGGAAAGTGTATATTGGCGCGGTTGTTTTAAACCAAGCTCCTCAACAATCACGCGTACCGAAATATATTGACCTGCTTCATATTTTGGTAAGTCGCCACCATCTACAGGTGCAAGGTAGAATGATGTAATTTCTTCGCTTTCCACCACTTTTTTAGCAATTTTGAAATTGCGCCAGCCTAACCAGCTGCCTTTAGTTTGCTGGTGCTGTTCATAAATGGATTTTTCAGTACTGATGAATAAATCAGCCAGTTGACCATAGGCCGTAGCCCAGGCATCAATTAAAGGATCTTCCATTGAAATACTTAGAACTTCACTGATGGAGTGAAGCAGGTTTTCTCCAACAATGTTGTAATCTGGCGCTTGAATATTCAGGCTGACATGTTTATGAGCAATCATCTCAACAACAGGTAGCAGTACGGATGGATCTTCAATGTTTTCTGCATAAGCCAGTACAGCCCCTGCCAAAGCCTGTGCCTGCGCACCACTGCGTTGATGCCCCATGTTGAAAGTTTCTTTTAAGCCGGGGTTATTGCCCAGCATACGGTTATAAAAATAGCCAGTTAATGCTACGCCATTTTCGCGAAGTACAGGTACAGTGGCTTTTACAAGGTCAATTTGCTGCGGAGTCATGCTTGATCTCTCATGGCTATATAAGATATATTTAAAATACATTTTATATGATCACTTGTAAATATCTTTTCAGATTAAAACCATAATTTTTTTATGGAATATACTTATGATCTGGTTTTTTATTGAAATTTAGTGAAAATATTATGGATAAAATGTACATCTTGAGTGAATTCAATGATTAGGTAGAGAGACTTTCCTTATTTTTGTCAAAACTTTGCCTGTTTCAGGTTAACCTCCTCATTTGAGGATAGTGTACCTTTCTAAAAGCTGTTTAAACTAAAAGTTTGTGGAGGAGATCATAAGATGCAAAAGACAAAAATGATTGCTAGTGCAGTGTTACTAATGGGGCTGTTGGGTTCAGGTGTGGTGCAGGCAAATAATGATGTTCGTTATGGTTACTGTTCTACACGTTACGGTGAGTCTACAGATCCGCAATATGTAGTTTCTTCTGTATTTCGTATTAAAAATGGTATTTACCATGTTGGTGTAGAGAATAGTTTTCGGTCTTATGTTAATGCTGAATTTGGGACTTTAAGTGATTCTCCAAATTGTTCAATACTATATGCTTCATATCAGGAAGCAGCAGATAAACGCAATGATGAAATCAGTCAAATAAGAAATAGATTTAATTGGAAAGCTCATACAGTCCGTTGGTCATATCACGGTGACTAAAGAGAAGCACTATGAAAATATCTTTTCAAAAAATCGCCATTGTCTGTTTGGCGACAAGCATGGTTTTAAGTAGTGGCTGTGTGTCACCATATTTTAAGCGTTCATATGTTTCAGTCGCAGAAAGAGATGGAGGTAATGGTAATACGGTTGGGTCATTATTTGTTTGGGATTCTGATGTTTCCGCAGCTTTTGTATATCCTAAGGGGGAAGCATGTGTTCAACGGGCATTAACCACTAAAGATGTCAAAGCCAGTGTTGCACTGTCAGATCAAATCCTGAAATGGACTAGGGCATTGGAAATTTCGAACAATGAAAAAGAGCGAGAGGCTTTAAGTGCAGCCATTGCGACCACCTCAACACTTTTAACTACCACCACTGAACGCACAGCTTTTCTTGATACAGGACTATTTTATCTCTGTCAGCTTGGGGCAAATAATACTTTAAAACAAGATGAAGTCGTTGGGCTAAGTGTACAGCTCATCAAATCAGCAGCAGGGCTGGAAGTCAATAAAAGCAGTGCCACAGTGTTGAATCGTGCCAATGCACCTGTGCAATTGATTGCACCAATACCGTCTACGCCACTTACTGAGCCTTAACTAATTTGGAGTCAAAAAATGAAAAAACTAATGATAGCAATGATGTTGGGGGTGTTATGTACTGTGCCTGTTGCCTATGCAGAAGATAAAATTGAGAAATTTACGACATTAAAAGAAGCTCATGCTTATCTTACGGAAAGAAAAAATCACCTTGAGTTACTAGGAGAAATTAATAGTGATAAGGCGTATATCCATGATTGGAAAAGTGATGGTTGTGTAACTAGTTATTTTCAAAGTGGCAAGGGGGTGAGTTATGGTGGTCATGAGTTGCGTTTAAGGCAAGAGGTTGTTATAGATTGGTCTAAGGTATCAGAACTAAGGGATTTGTTTACCAGTCGATATAGAATGTTTCTTGTAGGTGGAGTGTCATACCAAGAATATACGTTATTGGTAAGAGGGTGGCAGGCACGTGATAGTGGAACAGCTGTCGCATTTAGACCCGAAGATATGTCAGAGAATGATATTAAACGTACTTTTAACGCAATGGAGTTTATCCATCAGCAATGTAAGAAACGATAATTTATCGACTCCTACTTAAATCCCATTATATCTCACATGCATAATGGGATTTTTATCATCTAATGTTATTAAAAGTTTAGAGTTTGGTCTAAACTTTTGGTATAAAAACTATTTCTTCATACTTGCACTCTAAATTTTGATATTATTGGTGGAGAGATTAGAGTGTGGGCGAAACATGAGAACACCAAAGATCCGCAGGAAAACCTATCTGGACTTTTTGCATACATGGCAAGACCGTGACCTGATTAAAGTGCTGTCGGGCGTGCGTCGTTCAGGCAAATCGACTTTATTGGCATTGTTTCAGCAGGATTTACAGGCACAGGGCGTACAGCCACAAAATATCATTGCCATTAATTTTGAAATGATGGAATTTGAAGAGCTGACCGACTATCGTAAACTGCAAGACTATATTTTATCAAAAGTCGATAAAAGCCAAAAAAACTATGTGTTTTTAGATGAAATTCAGTATGTTGCACAATTTGAAAAAGTCGTAGATTCCCTCTATGTACGAGAGTGTATCGACTTATATATTACAGGTTCAAATGCGTTCTTTTTAAGTGGTGAGCTGGCAACTTTGCTTACAGGACGCTATATCGAACAGCATATTTTACCCTTATCATTTCAGGAATTTAAACAATGGCATGTAGAAAATAATCCACAGATTAGTCAATTATCCAACCCCGATCTATATGAGATGTATCTACAAAGTAGCTTTCCTTATACGCTGGCAATATCGAACCAGCAAGAAAGCTATGATTATTTGCAAGCTGTGTACGCCAGTATCATGTTTAAAGATGTGATTCCACGTTTAAAGACGAGTGATGTGAATGCACTGGAACGAGTGGCAAAATATTTAGCCAGCGTCACAGGCTCAGCCATTTCCATCAATAAAATCAAAAACACCTTTGCTTCCAGTGGTGTGAAAATTTCCTTTGAAACCGTCAAACGCTATATTCAGGGCTTGCAGGATAGTTTGCTGTTTTATCGTGTTGCACAATTTAAAGTGCGTGGTCGTGAGTTGCTGCAATCATCAGAAAAATACTATCTGGTTGATGTGGGTTTACGCCGTATCATGCTGCCCGATGCCAATGCAGACCAAGGACATATTTTAGAAAACGTGATTTATCTGGAATTACTAAGACGTGGCTATACGGTTTATGTCGGGCGAGTTGATGAATATGAAATTGATTTTGTAGCAGTCGATACGATGCAAAATCTTGCTTATTATCAAGTGGCTTTAGACACGCTCAACGAAGATACTTTGGCACGAGAATTACGCCCACTGCAAAAAATATCCGACTCCTATCCAAAGTATCTTTTAACTTTAGATCGGATCGGTGCTGATGCAAATTATAATGGTATTGTGAAAATGAATGCTTTGGATTGGCTGTTATCTAAAGAAAATCGTTAAATTGGTGCAGTCCTGTTCT
This sequence comes from Acinetobacter sp. WCHAc010052, assembly GCF_002165295.2. Classification (NCBI taxonomy): domain Bacteria; kingdom Pseudomonadati; phylum Pseudomonadota; class Gammaproteobacteria; order Moraxellales; family Moraxellaceae; genus Acinetobacter; species Acinetobacter sp. WCHAc010052. Next base: position 450,774 of record NZ_CP032143.1, read on the forward strand.
TGATATATTACTGAATAGGCCTGCAACAAAAAAACTACTTCTTAAACAACGACCCCAACAGTCCCCGAACGATTTTCTGACCTGTACTGCCTCCCAGGCTGCGGGCAACACTTTTTGCAAATGTCCCTACAATATCCTGTGTCAGTTTTGCGCGTGCAGCTGCTTCTTTCTCAGCTTCTTTAGCCTGAAGCTTTTCCAGTCGCTCCTGTTCTTTGGCTTGCTGTTTTGCAAGTGCATCCTGCTCTTTCGCCTGCTGTGCAGAGAGAGCATCAGCCTGTTTCTGCTGTTCACTTTCAGACACTTTACGCTGCAGCATTTCATAGGCGCTGTCACGGTCTATTTCCTGTTCATAAACGCCCGCCACGATGCTTTGTGTCATCAGTGTTTTCCGTTCATCAGGTGTAATTGGGCTGAATGAGGAGTAGGGAGGCATCACCATGCCTTTTTCCACAATCTGAGGCGTACCCTGTTCATCCAGGCAGCTGATCAGCGCTTCACCCACAGCTAACTGAGTAATGGCTTCATCCACCTTAAACTCAGGATTTGCCCTGAATGTATCAGCTGCGGTTTTTACTGCTTTCTGATCTTTTGGTGTAAATGCCCGTAATGCATGCTGTACACGGTTCCCCAGTTGTCCCAGGACATTTTCAGGAATATCCAGTGGACTTTGGGTAATAAAATAAATACCCACACCTTTCGAGCGGATCAGGCGCACCACCTGCTGAATTTTTTCCTGCAGTGCGGGGCTGGCATTATCAAACAGCAAGTGTGCTTCATCAAAGAAGAACACCAACTTAGGTTTGTCCATGTCGCCGACTTCAGGCAGTTTTTCAAACAGCTCTGAGAGCATCCACAGCAGAAAAGTTGCATACAGCTTGGGTGTATTCATCAGCTTGTCAGCAGCCAGCAGGTTGATATATCCCTGACCATTGCTGTCGGTCTGAATAAAATCCATGATATCTAGGCTGGGCTCGCCAAAAAACTTATCTCCACCCTGATCGGCCAGAGCGAGCAGATTACGCTGAATTGCACCCAGGCTGGCAGGTGAAAGATTGCCATATTCGGCTTTCAGACTGGCTGCATTTTCACTGACATAAGTCAGCATGGATTTTAAGTCTTTAAAATCAATCAGCAGCAAGCCCTGATCATCTGCAACGCGGAATATAGCAGAAAGCACACCTTCCTGTGTGTCATTCAGATTCAGCATCTGTGCCAGCAGTAATGGACCGATTTCTGAAATGGTGGTGCGGATCGGGTGTCCCTGTTCACCAAAAAGATCCCAGAATGTCGTTGGAGATGAAGCAAAAGGAACGCTGTCAATTCCTAAGCTTTTAATGCGTTCGTCAAATTTAGGATTGGATGCGCCAGCTTTGGCAATACTTGAAACATCACCTTTGGCATCGGCAAGAAATACAGGTACACCAAGACGTGAAAAACTTTCTGCAAGTACTTTGAGCGTTACAGTTTTACCTGTACCTGTCGCCCCTGCAATCAGTCCATGACGGTTGGCAAATTGTGAATGTAAAACGATGTCTTGTGAGGTATCTGATGTTTTTTTTGCAATGACGATTGGCGTTGCCATAAATAAACCTATTTCTAACTATAAACTTTGGAATTATTGGCTTAATTTTTAACATAGAAAGAATGTGTTGTGCTTAATTTTTATCTGTTTTTACAATGCTCAGACAATGTCCGACTAGATATTAAATCACTGAATTTATAGTGCTTATAGATGTTTTGATGTGTGTAATTCACATTCTAATAATGTGTACCAAAAAAGAACAACAGGCTTTACTATGCATGTTGTTCTTAAGTGCTATTAAATGCCTTTGATTTACAAAGCTTTTAAAGCCTGCTGAATATCCGCAACTAGATCATCAGCGTCTTCCAGGCCAATACAAAAGCGAACCAATATGCCTTGTTGTAAATGTGAATGCTCTAAATGACGCATATCAGCCAGGTTATACAACATCACTAAACTGACAGGTCCGCCCCAACTGAAACCGAGTTTAAAAAGCTTTAAAGCATCGCAGAATTTACGAATCGCATTCATATCATATTTAGCTTTAAAGATGACACTGACTAAGCCTGCACTTTGTTCGGTCTGACAAGTTTCTTTCCAATATGAATGGCTGATATTTTCAGGGTCAGCAGGGTGAAGGACTTGTGCAAAAGTCTCTTGTGTTTTGAGCCACGTTAAAAGTTGTAATGCGCTATTTGATTGATGCTGATAGCGGATTTGCATCGACGCTAAGCTACGCTGAACTTGTGCTGCATCATCCCCTGAAATCGCAATGCCCTGTACGGCATGAGTACGGAACAGTTTGTGATGTAATGCTTTATCCTGAGTAATGACAGAACCCATCAGAATATCACCGCCACCACTCGGATACTTGGTCAGTGCATGGACGGTTATATCGACGCTCAGATGTTTATCGCTGAAATCAAAAGCATTAAATGCAAGTCCTGCGCCCCAGGTGTTGTCTAAAGCAGTCAGTATATTGTGAGCCCTGGCTTTTTTGACCAGACCGATCAGATCCGGAAATTCAAGCGTGATGGAGCCGGCAGCCTCGAGCCACAGCAGCTTTGCTTTTTCAGTCGGCTGAAATGTCGTTGCATCAATAGGGTCGTATACACGAACCTGAATACCGTAATGACTTTCCAGGTAATTCAGATGCTCCATATTGGGACCATAGATATTGTCAGGAACCCAGACTTCATCGCCCTGATATAAAAAACAGGAATTGACCAGGTTTATTGCAGAAAGACCACTGGGCGTCAGGAGGTGGTATTTCCCACCTTCGATCTGAGCAATGTTGTCGCCCAGGGTAAATGTGGTTGGTGTTCCATGTGTGCCATAGCTGTAGTCGTAGTCATCGGTCCAGTGGCGATTAAACAGTGCATCGGTATTTCTGAAAATAATCGTGGATGCACGAAACAGGGGAGGCTGTATGGTTTCAATATACTGACCGGCTTTTCTTGGTGCATGAATCAGTGCTGTCTGAAATTTTTTGTCCACAGATATACTCTAAAAATTATTGCTGATTGACCTAAGCTTAAGAGTAAACGGTGTTTTATGGCTAGAGAATCCTGTAAATGTTTAAAAATATAACAAAAACGGAAGTTGGCTTTATTTTTGCTAAATCTAATCAGAGTAAATATAAAAATGAGTCTTTAAATGATGAAGTCAGCATTAAAAGTACATTATTTTCAACATATTGCAGGTGAGGGGTTTGGCAGTTGTCTGAGTTATCTCAAAGCTGGATATGCAGAGATTACAGCAACCGAATTTTTTGCATTACCTGTGGAGCAGCCACTTGAGCTTGAAGCACTGCCAGAGATTAATGATGTTGATCTGCTCATTATTATGGGTGGCACAATGAGTGTAAATGATGAAGCAAATTTTCCATGGCTGAAAGTTGAAAAACGCTGGATACGACGTTATCTGGCACAGGGAAAGCCGGCTATTGGTCTTTGTCTGGGCGGACAGCTGATTGCCAGTGCACTGGGTGCGGCTGTCAGCCGGAACCGTCATCAGGAGCTTGGGTGGACATCCGTGACGAAGGTTGGAAATGTACCGGAAGGAACTTTTGAACTGCCTGAAGTCTTCAGTGTCATGCAGTGGCACAGTGAAACATTTGAACTGCCGAAAGGGGCGGTTCATCTTGCTGAAAATAGTGTTTGCCGTAATCAGATGTATCAGCTGGGCAGTAATGTGCTGGGTTTTCAGTTCCACCCTGAAATGACCCCAGGGGTATTACAGATGTTTCTGGAAAATGATGAGGAGCTTGCGGTTTTTGATGGTATCTATGTACAGAACGAAAAGGAGTTGAAGCAATCGCCAGAACACTGTTTTGAACAAGGAAATCAGCTGCTCAACAGAGCAATAGACTATGTTCTGGCTAAAACTGCGTGCTGATTAAATAATAAACACCTGATCCTGCTGAACTTCTGTAATCAAAACGAAAAAAGGTAAAAGAAGTTTGCTTATGCATTAAACAATCGCTATAATGAGCGACCCTTTAATGAAAGGGGGTTGGCTGTGAATAAAACAGTCAGCATCGTGACAGTCGTGGCATCGATCATGACCTTAGTGATATTCACTGCTCTTGACACTTGCCTTTATAGTGGGGTGAGATGCGTCAGGAGTGATTCTTTATATATTTGGCTTGGAGTTAACTGGTATGTCTAACCAGAGAATTCGTATCCGTCTTAAGTCTTTTGATCACCGTTTAATTGATCAATCTTCTCAAGAGATCGTAGAAACAGCAAAACGTACTGGCGCACAGGTTTGTGGTCCAATCCCGATGCCTACCCGTATCGAACGTTTTAACGTTTTAACATCACCACACGTTAACAAAGATGCGCGTGACCAGTATGAGATCCGCACTTACAAACGTCTGATCGACATCGTTCAGCCTACAGACAAAACTGTAGATGCACTGATGAAGTTGGATCTTGCAGCTGGTGTTGATGTTCAGATCGCATTGGGTTAAGGCTTTCGGTTAATTAACGCTCTAAGTTAATTAGGCCGCTTTTTTAGAGGTTTATGCACATGGCTATTGGTTTAGTCGGTCGCAAGTGCGGTATGACACGTATCTTTACAGATGCTGGTGTTTCTGTACCTGTAACAGTGATTGAGGTTGATCCTAACCGCATCACTCAAATCAAAACGCTTGAAACTGATGGTTATCAAGCGATTCAAGTCACTACTGGTGAACGTCGCGAATCTCGCGTAACTAACGCTCAGAAAGGTCACTTTGCGAAAGCTGGTGTTGCTGCTGGTCGTCTGGTTCAGGAATTCCGCGCTACAGAAGCTGATCTTGAAGGTCGTGAAGTTGGTGGTTCTCTTACCGTTGAGCTGTTCACAGTGGGTCAGATTGTTGACGTAACTGGTCAGTCTAAAGGTAAAGGTTTCCAGGGTGGTGTTAAGCGTTGGAACTTCCGTACGCAAGATGCTACACACGGTAACTCTGTTTCTCACCGTGTTTTAGGTTCTACTGGTCAAAACCAGACTCCTGGTCGCGTATTCAAAGGCAAAAAAATGGCTGGCCATTTAGGTGCTGAACGCGTAACTACACAGGGTCTTGAAATCGTTGCTATCGACGTTGAACGTTCAGTTCTTGTTGTTAAAGGCGCGGTTCCTGGTGCTACCGGTGGTGACGTAACTGTACGTCCTACAATCAAGGCCTGAGGGGAAATATTGTGAATTTAAATACTGTTTCCGGCTCTGCTGTTGAATTATCTGAAGTTGCTTTCGGTCGTGAATTCAACGAAGCTCTTGTACACCAGGTTGTTACAGCTTATTTAGCTGGTGGTCGTCAAGGCTCTAAAGCACAGAAATCACGTGCAGACGTTTCTGGCGGTGGTAAAAAACCATTCCGTCAGAAAGGTACTGGCCGTGCGCGTGCTGGTTCTATCCGCAGCCCGATCTGGGTTGGTGGTGGTAAAACTTTTGCTGCCCGTCCACAGGACTGGTCTCAAAAAGTAAACCGTAAAATGTATCGCGGTGCAATGCAATGCATCCTGGCTGAACTTGTTCGTCAAGATCGCCTGGTACTGGTTGAAGAGTTTGCTGTTGCAGCTCCAAAAACTAAAGAATTGCTTGCGAAACTTAACGACTTGAATGCAGTTCGCGCATTGATCGTTACTGATGCTGTTGATGAGAATCTGTATCTTGCTGCACGTAACCTTCCACACGTTGATGTGGTTGATGCTGCTGGTATTGATCCTGTTAGCCTGATTGCGTTCGATAAAGTTGTTATGTCTGTTGCTGCTGCTAAGAAAATTGAGGTAGAACTCGGATGAACAACGAACGTATCTATCAAGTCCTGCAAGGACCTGTATTCTCAGAAAAAGCACAAGTTTTAGGTGAAACTGCTGGTGTTCAGGTTTTTAAAGTTGCACTTGATGCAAACAAACTTGAAATCAAAAAAGCAGTTGAGCAACTCTTTGGTGTTCAGGTTGTTAAAGTTAACACAACGATCACTAAAGGTAAGACTAAACGCTTTGGTAAAACTATCGGACGTCGTTCTGATGTTAAAAAAGCATACGTCACCCTGAAAGCTGGCCAGGATGTTGAAATGGCTGACTTGGGCGATACCGCTGAAAGCGCAGCGGAATAAGGACGAAAATTATGCCAATTCAAAAATGTAAGCCAACGTCTCCAGGGCGTCGCTTTGTAGAGAAAGTGGTTCATAATCACCTTCACAAAGGCGCACCATATGCTCCGTTGACAGAAGCTAAAAAACGTACTGGTGGTCGTAACAACAACGGTCACATTACGACTCGTCACGTTGGTGGCGGTCATAAACAACAGTACCGTATTGTTGACTTCAAACGTAACAAAGACGGCATTCCTGCTGTAGTTGAACGTATTGAATACGATCCTAACCGTACAGCTCATATTGCACTTGTGCTTTATGCTGATGGTGAGCGTCGTTATATTATTGCACCTAAAGGTCTTCGCGCTGGTGATAAAGTACAGTCTGGTAACGATGCTCCAATTCGTCCAGGTAACTGCTTGCCACTTCGCAACATGCCTATCGGTTCTACTCTTCACAACATTGAACTTAAAATCGGTAAAGGTGCTCAGTTAGCACGTTCTGCTGGTACTTCGGTTCAGCTGTTGGGTCGTGACGGTTCTTACGCAATCGTTCGTCTGCGTTCAGGCGAAATGCGTAAAGTACACGTTGAATGTCGCGCTGTGTTAGGTGAAGTATCTAACTCAGAAAGCAACCTTCGTTCACTTGGTAAAGCAGGTGCATCCCGCTGGCGTGGCGTTCGTCCTACCGTTCGTGGTATGGCGATGAACCCAGTTGATCACCCACATGGTGGTGGTGAAGGGCGTAACAAAGGTATTCAACCTGTAAGCCCATGGGGTCAAAAAGCGAAAGGGTACAAGACACGTACCAACAAGCGTACGACTAAGATGATCATTCGCGACCGTCGCGTTAAGTAACAAGTAAAGGAATCTGACAATGCCTCGTTCTCTGAAAAAAGGCCCATTCGTCGATGCGCACTTGTTCGCTAAGGTTGAAGCGGCTATCGCGGCTAATAACCGTAAGCCGATCAAAACTTGGTCGCGTCGTTCGATGATCCTCCCAGATTTTGTTGGTTTAACAATTTCTGTCCATAATGGCCGTAACCATGTTCCAGTGATTGTATCTGAACACATGGTTGGTCATAAACTCGGTGAATTCGCGCCAACTCGTACCTATCGTGGTCACGGTGTTGACAAGAAATCTAAACGTTAAGGTGCGATGATGGAAGTTACTGCTAAATTATGCGGTGCCGCTATCTCGGCACAAAAAACTCGTTTGGTTGCAGACCTGATCCGTGGCAAATCTGTTGCTCACGCGCTTAATATCCTGAACTTCAGCAACAAAAAAGCTGCTGTTCTGGTTAAAAAAGCATTGGAATCTGCGATTGCAAACGCTGAACACAATAACAGTTTAGATGTAGACGACCTTAAGGTAACTACGATTTACGTTGATGAAGGCACAAGCCTTAAACGTATTATGCCACGTGCTAAAGGCCGTGCAGATCGTATTACTAAGCGTACTTGTCACATTACCGTTAAGGTAGGGGTTTGATATGGGTCAGAAGGTTCATCCAATCGGTATCCGCCTTGGTGTTGTAAAACGTCATAACGCCAACTGGTATGCGAGTCCGAAACAATACGCTGAATACTTGCTTAAAGATTTGCAGGTTCGTGAGTTTTTAACTAAAAAACTTAAGAATGCAATGATCAGCAACATTCTTATCGAACGTCCTACAGGCGCTGCTAAAGTAACAATCAGCACTGCCCGTCCTGGTATCGTAATCGGTAAAAAAGGCGAAGACATTGAGAAATTACAGCGTGAGCTTACTCAGATCATGGGTATCCCTGCGCAAGTAAGCATCAACGAAATCGATCGCCCTGACCTGGACGCACGTCTGGTTGCTGAAGCTATCGCTTCTCAGCTGGAAAAACGTGTAATGTTCCGTCGTGCTATGAAGCGTGCGGTACAGAACACAATGCGTGCTGGTGCTAAAGGTATCAAAGTTGAAGTTTCTGGTCGTTTAGGTGGTGCAGAGATTGCACGTACTGAATGGTATCGTGAAGGTCGTGTACCTTTGCATACACTTCGTGCGGACATCGACTACGCTACTATGCGTGCTGAAACAACTTACGGTACGATTGGCGTTAAAGTATGGATTTTCCGTGGTGAGATCTTAGGTGGCATGAAACAAGTCATGAACCCTGCTCCTGCTGAAGAACGTCCAGCTAAACGTGGTCGCGGTCGTGGTGAAGGTCAGGAGCGTCGTGGTCGTCGCAATGATCGTTCTGCTGAAAAAGGAGAATAATCCATGTTGCAACCTAAACGTACTAAATTCCGTAAAGTGCAGAAAGGCCGTAACACTGGTCTGGCACATCGCGGTAGCACTGTATCTTTCGGTACAATTGCGCTTAAATCTGTTGAGCGTGGTCAGATGACTGCTCGTCAAATTGAAGCTGCGCGTCGTACAATCAGCCGTCGTATTAAACGTGGTGGTAAGATCTTTATCCGTGTTTTCCCAGACAAACCAATTACTGAAAAACCATTAGAAGTTCGTATGGGTAAAGGTAAAGGTTCTGTGGAATACTGGGTTTGCCAAATCAAACCAGGTAAGATCTTGTACGAAATGGATGGTGTTAGTGAAGAATTGGCTCGTGAAGCGTTTACGCTTGCTGCAGCTAAACTTCCTTTCAAAACCACTATCGTTACTAAGACGGTGATGTAATGAATACTAAAGATCTACGTGAAAAATCGGTAGAAGAGTTGACAGCTTTGCTTGATGAGCAACAGCTTAACCAATTCCGTCTTCGTATGGCGAAAGCAACTGGTCAACTGGGTAAATCGCATGAAGTTGCGCTTACTCGTAAGACTATTGCTCGTATCAAGACCCTCCTTACCGAAAAACAGGGGAACGGACAATGAGTGAGCAAACAGTTCGCACGTTAACAGGTAAAGTCGTAAGCGACAAAATGGACAAGTCTATTGTTGTGCTTATTGAACGCCGCGTTCAACACCCGTTGTATGGCAAATCAATCCGCCGTTCAACTAAATTACACGCTCATGATGAGAACAACACAGCTAAAACTGGTGATGTTGTAACCATTAAAGAAAGCCGCCCAATTTCTAAAACTAAGTCTTGGACTCTGGTTGAAGTTGTTGAAGCAGCTGCTGAGTAATTAACGTTCTTGTTGCATCATCGGTCAATTTCGAGTACTCTTTGAGCCTTTCGAAATTGCGACCGGTGATGCTCGGTTTTGGAGTAGGGCAATGATTCAGACCGAAAGTATGCTCGACGTAGCAGACAACAGTGGTGCTCGCCGCGTACAATGTATTAAAGTACTGGGTGGTTCACATCGTCGTTATGCTTCTGTTGGCGACATTATTAAAGTTACTGTAAAAGAAGCTATTCCACGCGCACGTGTTAAAAAAGGTGACGTGATGAATGCTGTTGTTGTACGTACAAAATTCGGCATCCGTCGTCCAGATGGTTCAGTTATCCGTTTCGACGATAACGCAGCTGTTATTTTGAACAACAACAAAGCGCCGATTGCAACTCGTATTTTCGGACCAGTGACTCGTGAACTTCGTACTGAACAGTTCATGAAAATTATTTCATTGGCTCCTGAAGTTCTATAAGAGGCAATCATGGCTAAGATTAAAAAAGGCGATCAAGTAATTGTGATCGCAGGTAAAGAAAAAGGCAAACAGGGTACTGTTCTGTCTGTTTCAAATGACACGGTTAAGGTTGAAGGTCTTAATCTTGTTAAGAAGCACCAGAAGCCAAACCGTGTAACTGGCGCTGAAGGCGGTATTGTTACTCAGGAAGCTTCGCTTCATATTTCAAATGTGGCAATTTTTAATGCTGCAACCCAAAAGGCTGACCGTGTTGGTTACCAAGTGATTGAAGGCGTGAAAACTCGCGTATTCAAATCAAATGGTGAATCAGTGGCGGTAGCGAAGTAATAGGTTGAAATAGGCTATGGCCAGACTTAAAACACGTTATAACGACGAAATCCGCGCTAAGTTAAAAGAAGAACTTGGCCTGGGTAATGTGATGGAGATTCCTCGCATCACTAAAATCACTATCAATATGGGTGTTGGTGCAGCTTCTGCTGACAAGAAACTCCTTGATGGTGCTTTATCTGATATGCAGGCTATTGCTGGTCAAAAACCAGTTTTAACTTTAGCTCGTAAATCAATCGCTGGTTTTAAAATCCGTGATGGTTGGCCGATCGGTTGTAAAGTTACTTTACGCGGCGAACGTATGTACGAATTCTTAGACCGTCTGATCTCTATTGCGATTCCTCGTATCCGTGACTTCCGTGGTTTTTCTGCGAAATCATTTGATGGACGTGGTAACTACTCAATGGGTCTCAAGGAACAGATCATGTTCCCTGAAATCGATTTTGATAAGATCGATCGTATTCGTGGTATGGATATTACTATCACTACGACCGCTCGTACTGATGACGAAGGCCGTGCGCTTATGCGTGGTTTCGGCTTCCCGTTCAAATAAGAGGTCGATATGGCTAAGAAAAGTATGATTAATCGCGAATTGAAACGCGAAACTACTGTTGCTAAATACGCTGCAAAACGTGCTGAATTAAAAGCTGTTATTGCAAACGTAAATGCATCAGATGAAGAACGTTTCGAAGCGATGATGAAGTTACAGGCATTACCACGTAATGCATCTCCAGTACGTCTGCGTAACCGTTGTGGTTTAACTGGTCGTCCTCATGGTTACTTCCGTAAGTTCGGTTTAAGCCGTAACAAATTACGTGACACAGTAATGCAGGGTGATGTACCGGGCGTTGTTAAGGCAAGCTGGTAAGGAGCGACTATAAATGAGTATGCAAGATACCGTTGCCGACATGTTAACACGTGTTCGTAACGCACAAATGGCAAAGAAACAGACTGTTTCTATGCCTAATTCAAAGTTGAAAGTTGCTATTGCTAACGTACTTCAACAAGAAGGTTATATTGCTGATGTTGCTGTTGCTGATAATGAAGGCAAAGCGACTTTAACAATTACTTTAAAATATTTCGAAGGCAAACCAGTTATTGAAACTGTGAAACGCGTAAGCCGTCCAGGTCTGCGTCAGTATCGCGGTAAAGATAACCTTCCTAGCGTTAAGCAAGGTTTAGGTGTTGCAATTGTTTCTACAAGCAAAGGCATCATGACTGATCGCGCTGCACGTGCTGCGGGCATCGGTGGTGAAGTTATTGCTTTTGTTTCTTAATAGGTGATTCCTCATGTCTCGTGTGGCTAAAGCCCCAGTAACTGTGCCTAACGGTGTGACAGTTACTCAGAACGGCCGGCAGGTCGAAGTGAAAGGCACTAAAGGTACATTGTCTTTCAACCTGCATGCGCTGGTCGAGCTCAAACAGGAAGACGGTACATTAGTTATTGCTCCTAAAGCAGAGTCGAAAGACGCTTGGATGCAGGCTGGTACTGCTCGCGCTGTGCTTAACAACCTTGTTAAAGGTGTTAGCGATGGTTTCGAACGTAAGTTACAACTGATCGGTGTTGGTTATAAAGCTGCGGTTAAAGGTAACGTTGTTAACCTTAACCTTGGTTTCTCTCACCCGATTGATTACAACCTTCCTGAAGGTGTAACTGCTGAAACTCCTACAGCGACTGAAATTATCCTGAAATCTGCTGATAAAGCGAAATTGGGTCAAGTTGCTGCGGAAATCCGTGGTTACCGTCCACCAGAGCCTTATAAAGGTAAAGGTGTTCGTTATTCTGACGAAGTTGTACTTCGTAAAGAAGCTAAGAAGAAATAAGGCGCGAGGTTCTTATGAACGAAAAGAAACAATCCCGTTTGCGTCGTGCGAAAAGCACACGCTTGCACATCCGTGCATTGGGTGCGACTCGCCTGTGTGTAAACCGCACACCGCGTCACATCTATGCTCAAGTTATTTCAGCAGATGGTGGCAAAGTTTTAGCGCAAGCTTCAACTTTGGATGCTACTTTACGCGCTGGTACAACTGGTAACGTTGAAGCTGCCACTAAAGTAGGTGCTTTAATCGCAGAACGTGCGAAAGCTGCAGGTGTAACTAAAGTTGCATTTGACCGTTCTGGTTTTAAATATCATGGTCGTATCAAAGCCTTGGCTGATGCTGCTCGTGAAAACGGCTTGGAGTTCTAATCATGGCTAAAGTTGAACAAAACGAAGGTCTTGTTGAAAAGCTGGTTGCCGTTGATCGTGTAGCCAAAGTTGTTAAAGGTGGTCGTATCTTCTCTTTCACAGCATTGACTGTGGTAGGTGATGGCAATGGTCGTGTAGGTTTTGGTCGTGGTAAAGCACGTGAAGTTCCAGCTGCTATTTCTAAAGCACTTGAAGCTGCTCGTCGCAACATGATTACTGTAGAACTGACTGACGGCACTCTGCAACATCCAATCAATGCACGTCATGGCGCAAGCCGTGTTTACATGCAACCTGCTTCTGAAGGTACAGGCGTAATCGCAGGTGGTTCTATGCGTGCCGTACTGGAAGCTGTTGGTGTGCGTAACGTATTGACTAAATGTTATGGTTCTACTAACGCTGCAAACGTTGTTAACGCGACTTTTAATGGTCTGCGTGACATGACTTCTCCAGAGAAGGTTGCTGCGAAACGTGGTCTTTCAGTAGAACAAATTTTAGGGTAATCAATCATGAAAACGATTAAAGTTACCCAGACTAAATCTGCTTCGCACCGCTTGAAAAATCACAAGCTTAGCCTGCAAGGTTTAGGTCTGCGTCGTATTGGTCATACTGTAGAAGTGGTGGATACCCCTTCTAACCGTGGTATGATCAACCAAGTCTACTATATGGTTAGTGTAGAGGAATAAGCCATGACTCTGCGTTTAAATACAATTGCACCTGCTGAAGGTGCTAAGCGTGATAACCTTCGTCTGGGCCGTGGTATCGGTTCTGGCGTTGGTAAGACTGGTGGCCGTGGTGTCAAAGGTCAGAAATCACGTAAGAGCGGTGGTGTACGCCCAGGTTTCGAAGGTGGTCAAACTGCACTTTATCGTCGTTTGCCTAAATTCGGTTTCACTAGCCAACAGGCTCTGAAAACTGCGGAAGTACGTCTATCTGAACTTTCTAAAGTTGAAGGTGATATTATTTCACTTGAAACTCTGAAAGCAGCTAACGTTGTGCGTAAAGATATGATTCGTGCCCGTATCGTACTTTCTGGTGAAATTACCCGTGCATTCACTGTACAAGGTGTTGCATTGACTAAAGGCGCTAAAGCTGCTGTTGAAGCTGCTGGCGGTAAAGTCGAGGAGTAATCTCCAGTGTCTATGTCTCCTAGTTCTTCAGGTCATGTCAATATGATGAAAGGCCAGCCATTTCATGTGAAATACCGTGAGATTATAAGCCGTATGATGTTTCTCATCGGTGCTTTGCTGGTTTTTCGACTGGGAGCGCATATTCCAGTACCAGGCATTAACAATGCAGCATTGGAAAATCTGTTTAATGCAAACCAGGGAACTATCCTTGGTTTGTTTAACATGTTTTCAGGTGGTGCACTGGAGCGGATGTCGATTCTTGCTTTAGGGATTATGCCGTATATTTCTGCATCTATTATTGTGCAGTTAATGTCGACTGTTGTTCCTTCGCTTGAAGCTTTGAAAAAAGAAGGCGAGCAGGGTAAGCGTAAAATCAATCAGTATACCCGTCAGGGTACGCTGTTGCTTGCGCTTGTGCAGGCTGTAGGTATGTGTGCAGGTCTGATCGGTCAGGGGATTACCTTGAGCTCGGGTCTTGCATTTTATGTTCCCGCAGTGTCTTCTCTGGTTGCAGGTACTATGTTCCTGATGTGGCTTGGTGAGCAGATCACTGAACGCGGAGTGGGAAATGGTATTTCAATGATCATTTTTGCTGGTATTGTTGCCGGGCTTCCAAATCTGATCATGCAGTCCCTGTCATCAGTTGACAGTGGGCAGACCAGTCTGATCGGTCTTGTTATTTTCGGCTTGCTTTCACTTGGTGTATTGGCTGCTATTGTGTTTATTGAGAAAGCGCAACGTCGCATTCCGGTAAACTATGCACAGAAGCAACAGGGTCGCCGGGTATTCACTGCTCAGCAGACACATCTACCATTAAAAATTAATATGGCGGGTGTTATTCCGGCAATTTTTGCAAGTTCATTACTGTTGTTTCCTGCGAGTCTTGGACAGTGGGTTGGCAGTTCTGATCCAAATGCCGGTTTGATTAAGCGTAGCCTGCAGGATCTGGCACTCGTGCTTTCGCCTGGGCAACCGTTATATTTGGTGCTCTTTGGTGCGTTAATTATCTTTTTCTGCTACTTCTACACAGCGCTGGTTTTCAGCCCTAAAGAAGTATCAGAGAACTTGAAACGCAGCGGAGCTTACGTGCCTGGTATTCGTCCAGGAGAGCAAACTGCTCGTTACTTAGATCATATTCTCAACCGATTGACATTTATTGGTGCGATCTATATTACAGTAATCTGTTTAATGCCAATGGTACTGCAAAGTTCATTTGGTATTCCATTCTATCTGGGTGGGACATCATTACTTATTGTGGTTGTTGTTGTGATGGACTTTATGGCTCAGCTACAGGCTCATCTGACTTCACATCAATATGATAATCAATCGCTGATGAGAAAAACGACTGCTCATCCTAAGGGATAAGCGCACTTAGAGGTTTCATCATGAAAGTACAGGCTTCTGTAAAGAAAATTTGTGGTAACTGTAAAGTTATCAAGCGTCATGGGGTTATTCGCGTAATTTGTAGCGCTGAACCTCGTCATAAGCAGCGTCAAGGTTAATCTGATCAAGACCTGTTGATTTCAGTAGGCTAATTAGGTTATTATCCGCCCCTCAAGATTTTTGTGGGGCGGTTGATTATCTTGACTGCCTTTTTGGAGAAAATTGAATGGCTCGTATTGCCGGTGTAAACATTCCGGATAACAAGCATGCTGTTATCTCTCTCACGTACATCTTTGGTATTGGTCGCCACACTGCTAAGAACATCTTAGCTGCTGCAGGTATCACTACTACAACTAAGATCCGTGAATTAGACGACGCTCAGCTTGATGCGATTCGTGCAGAAGTTGCTAAGGTTCCGACCGAAGGTGATTTACGTCGCGAAATTTCCATGAACATTAAACGTTTAATGGATTTAGGCTGCTACCGCGGTCTTCGTCATCGTCGCAGCTTGCCTGTCCGTGGACAACGCACCAAAACTAACGCACGTACCCGTAAAGGTCCGCGCAAACCTATTAAGAAATAAGATTTCTGGAAGCTAAAAGATGGCTAAAGATACTCGCACACGCAAGAAGGTCACCCGTACCGTCTCTGAAGGTGTTGCACACATTCACGCTTCTTTTAATAACACCATTGTTACGATTACCGATCGTCAAGGTAATGCATTGGCTTGGGCTACCTCCGGTGGACAAGGCTTCCGTGGATCACGTAAATCAACACCGTTTGCTGCTCAGGTAGCTGCTGAAGTTGCTGGTAAAGCTGCTTTGGATTACGGTTTGAAAAACCTGGATGTCCTTGTAAAAGGTCCTGGTCCAGGTCGTGAATCTGCGGTTCGTGCATTAGGTGCAGTGGGTTATAAAATTAACAGCATTACCGACGTGACGCCAATCCCGCACAACGGTTGCCGTCCACCTAAAAAACGTCGCGTGTAAGGAGAAACATTCATGGCTCGTTATATTGGTCCAAAATGCAAACTCTCTCGCCGCGAAGGGACAGACCTGCAATTAAAATCTGGCGTTAAACCATTTGACGTCAAAACTAAAAAACATGCTAAAGCTCCTGGCCAACATGGCGGAGCTCGTGGTGGTAAGCAATCTGAGTACTCACTACAATTACGTGAAAAACAAAAAGTACGTCGTATGTACGGTGTTTTAGAGCGTCAGTTTAGTAATTACTACAAAGAAGCTGCTCGTGTGAAAGGCGCAACTGGTGAAAACCTGTTGAAACTGCTTGAAAGCCGTCTGGATAACGTTGTTTATCGCATGGGTTTTGGTTCTACACGTGCAGAAGCTCGTCAGCTTGTATCTCACCGCTCAATCACTTTGAATGGCCGTCGTGTTAACATCGCGTCTATTCAGGTTAAAGCTGGTGATGTAATTGCTGTACATGAAGGTGCTAAACAACAACTGCGTATCAAAAACGCTGTTGAATTAGCTGCACAACGTGGCATTCCTTCTTGGATGGAAATTGACCATTCTAAGCTGGAAGGTACGTTCAAAGCTGCACCTGATCGTTCAGATTTACCTGCTGAAATCAACGAAAGCTTGATTGTAGAATTGTATTCTAAATAATCCTTGAGGTAGCAATAATGACGCGTACTGCAAATGAGTTTCTAACTCCGCAAGCGATCAAGGTCGAAGCGGCAAGCGGGACCTCGGCAAAAGTTATTCTGGAACCGTTAGAGCGTGGCTTTGGTCATACTCTTGGTAATGCTTTACGTCGCATCCTTCTTTCTTCTTTACCTGGCGCTGCTGTGGTTGAAGTTGAGATTGAAGGTGTCGAGCACGAGTACAGTACTTTAGAAGGCTTGCAGCAGGACATCGTCGAGCTCTTGCTGAACCTGAAAGGATTGTCTATTAAGCTGTTCGATCAAAACGAAGCATATTTGACATTGGAAAAACAGGGTCCTGGCGACGTAACTGCTGCTGACCTTCGTTTACCACATAATGTTGAAGTGGTTAACCCTGAACATCTGATCGGTACTCTAAGTGCTTCAGGTTCGCTGAAAATGCGCCTGAAAGTTGCTCAGGGTCGCGGTTATGAAACATCTGATTCTCGATTCCCGGAAGGCGAAACCCGTCCAGTGGGTCGTTTACAGCTTGATGCTTCATACAGCCCGATCAAGCGTGTGTCTTACACAGTTGAAAATGCTCGTGTAGAACAGCGTACGGATCTTGATAAACTTGTAATTGATCTTGAAACCAACGGTACTGTTGATCCAGAGGAAGCGATCCGTAAAGCTGCAACTATTTTGCAGCAACAGATTGCGATCTTTGTTGATCTTCAGAAAGATCAGGCACCTGTGGCTCAGGAACCTCGTGAAGAAGTTGATCCAATCCTGCTTCGTCCAGTTGATGATCTAGAGCTTACTGTTCGTTCTGCTAACTGTTTGAAAGCAGAAAATATTTACTACATTGGTGATCTGGTACAGCGTACTGAGGTTGAGTTACTTAAAACTCCTAACCTGGGTAAAAAATCGCTTACTGAGATCAAAGATGTTCTGGCTTCGAAGGGCTTACAGCTCGGCATGCGTTTAGAGAACTGGCCACCAGCCAGTCTCCGTATGGACGATCGTTTTGCCTATCGCAGCCGTTAATTAAGTAGGACTATCACCATGCGTCATCGTAATAGTGGTGTGAAATTAGGCCGTACAAGCAGTCATCGTAAAGCGATGTTCCAAAACATGGCTAATTCTTTGTTCGAACACGAGTTAATTAAAACTACTGTTCCTAAAGCAAAAGAATTACGTCGTGTTGCTGAGCCTTTAATCACTTTAGCTAAAGTCGATTCTGTAGCAAACCGCCGTTTGGCATTTGCTCGTACTCGCTCAGCTGCAACTGTTGGTAAATTATTTACCGTTCTTGGCCCTCGTTACAAAGAACGTAACGGCGGTTATCTACGTGTTCTTAAAGCGGGCTTCCGTGCAGGTGATGCTGCACCGATGGCTTACGTTGAGCTTGTAGATCGCGAAGTTAAATAATTTCGCAGAAAGAGCAACAGGTTGTTCGAAAAGGTCGGTTTTTTAACCGACCTTTTTTATTGTCTGAAAATAAAAAAGTTATATATTTGAAGCTTAATAATAACTTTAGGCTGAATGAATAATGACTGGAAAACTTAGGGGCGGAGATTGAGCATATTAAAATAGAGGATTTTTTACTAATAACACCACGTGAAATAAATAATACGTATTTTGCGTAGGACATTTAAAGTATTCTTTGTTTTTGAAATGATCATTCCTGAAGCCGAATATTCACTTTATATCTTTGAGAAGACTGAAATTGATCATGCAAATGGTTTTAAAATTCAAAGCTCGCTGATTCTGACAGTTGGCTTTTATCCGGTTCCAATAGATACTGGTTGCTGAATGAAAGTGTCGATGAGTCTGATGATTATGATCTACTGCCTTATGGGGCAGAATTACGTGCAGAAACTATGGATGAGTTCAAAAAATTATTGGACTGAATTAATGCTGGTGTTGGAAGAATGATGATTAAACTTCTGTATAGTATTTAATATCAGCATCTTATGGTGTTTTTTTAATAAAATCCAATCATTTATTGTCTGACAATATTTGAAATTGTCCTGAACTGACATGAATTTCGTCAGTTTTTTTTAAACTTGACATTGCGTATTGTCAAATTTGTGATTAAATAAAAATGTACTTTTAAAAAGGTTATAAAAAGAACATGGAAAAGCAAGTTGATATTCTGATTGTTGGTGCTGGTATTTCTGGTATTGGTGTAGCCGCGCATCTTTCAAAAAACTCACCACAACGTTCATTTGAAATTATTGAGCGCCGGGAAAGCTTTGGGGGCACCTGGGACTTATTTAAATATCCAGGCATCCGTTCTGATTCTGATATGTCTACTTTTGGTTTTAATTTTAAACCTTGGCAAAAAGCAAATGTTCTTGCAGATGGTGCATCAATCAAAGGCTATGTTGCTGAAGTTGTAGATGAATTTAAGCTTAAAGATAAGATTCACTTTAATCATCGTGTCCGCACTGCAAACTATGATTCATCTTTAAAGAAATGGGGTGTAGAAATTGAAGATCCGAATGGTAAGTTACAGACCTGGGTTGCTAATTTTGTGGTCGGTTGTACCGGTTATTATAATTATGATCAGGGTTATCAGCCTGATTATCCAGGAAAAGAAAACTTCAAAGGTGAGTTTGTCAATCCGCAGTTCTGGCCTGAAAATTTAGACTATTCTGGTAAGAAGGTAGTGATTATTGGCAGTGGAGCAACAGCAATTACCCTGGTGCCTGCAATGTCCAAAGGTGGTGCAGGGCATGTGACCATGTTACAGCGTTCGCCAACTTACATTGCGTCCATTCCATCTGTTGATTTTGTGTATGACAAAATGCGTAAGGTACTTCCTGAAGATGTTGCGTATAAACTTACACGAGCACGTAATATTGGTATGCAGCGCGGTATCTATGCTTTAGCTCAGAAGCAACCGAAGCTTCTGCGTAAACTGCTTTTAAAATCAATTGAAATGCAGTTGAAAGGCAAAGTGGATATGAAGCACTTTACCCCTGCTTACAACCCGTGGGATCAGCGTTTATGTGTTGTACCTGACGGCGATTTATTTAAAATTCTACGCTCAGGTAAGGCGAGTGTTGAAACAGATCATATTGAGAAAATCACTGAGACCGGTATTCAGCTGAAATCAGGTAAACATCTGGATGCGGATATTATTGTGTCTGCAACAGGTCTTGAGATCCAGATTCTGGGTGGTATTAAAGCCACGATTGATGGTAAAGAAATGAATACTTCACATCATATGCTGTATCAGGGTGTGATGGTCAGTGATGTACCCAATATGGCGATGATCATTGGTTATATCAACGCTTCCTGGACACTGAAAGTGGATATCGCGGGTGAATACATCAGCCGTCTTGTGAACTATATGGACAAGAAAGGTTTTGATGAGGTGATTCCACAAGGGGATGCAACTGAGTTGATGGAAGATACGGTCATGGGCAGTTTATCTTCAGGTTATATTGCACGTGCTGCGAATGTCATGCCGAAACAGGGTAAACATGCACCATGGAAAGTGACCAATAACTATCTTGCAGACCGTAAAGAGCTTAAAAATGCCAAATTTGATGATGGTGTACTGAAGTTTCATAAACGTGAGGCTCAGTCTGCAAAAAAGCCTAAACTGGTTTCTTAATCTGGTTTAAGAGACATAAAAGGAGCTTCGGCTCCTTTTTTAATGCCTTTAAATATTGTGCGAAGCGGGCTTTGAACTGTTGTGCATAAAAACAGATGCATTAAATAAAGAGCATGGATGTCTGTAATGAACAGACCCAAAAAAAGGAGCATATCGCTCCTTTTTCGTTTATGGGAAATGCTTAGAGTGAACGGGAAATCAGTTCTTTCATGATTTCATTGGTACCTGCATAAATGCGGTTTGCACGGTTGTCGATATAAGCACGGGCAATCGGGTACTCAAGCATATAGCCATAACCACCATGCAGCTGTAAGCATTCATCGACAACTTCAGAGAACAGTTCTGAAATTTTATATTTGGCAGCCGCAGCAGCATCCACCCCTAGTTTTTCTTCGAGTTGCAGTTCCATACAGCGGTCTAAATAGGCACGGCAGAAATCAATTTCAGTGCGCATTTCAGCCAGTTTGAAACGGGTGTTCTGGAAAGCACCAATCGGTTTGCCAAATGCTTTGCGGTCTTTTGTATATTGCAGGGTATGTGCAAATGCAGCCTCAGAACCCGCCTGACAGATAATGGCAACCAGCATACGTTCCCATGCCAGTTCTTTCATCAGCATAATAAAGCCCATGCCTTCCATACCCAGCAGGTTTTCTTTCGGAACACGGACATTGTCAAAGAACAGCTCGCAGGTATCCTGTCCTTTCATACCGATTTTATTCAGCGGCTTACCTTTGCTGAAGCCTGCACGATCCGCTTCTACAATAATTAAAGATAAGTTTGCTGACCCTTTGTCTGAATTACCTGTTTTACAGACCACAATCGCCATGTCACATAAGTAACCATTGGTGATGAAGATCTTGGAACCGTTGATGACATATTCATCACCATCCAGTACAGCCGTGGTACGTACACCCTGTAAGTCAGAGCCCGTGCCAGGTTCAGTCATGGCAATAGCGGTCACGGTTTCACCAGAAGCCATTTTAGGTAACCATTTTTTCTTTTGTTCTTCGTTACCAAAGTTATTGACATAATTGGCGACAATATCTGAATGAAGTGAGAAACCTGTTGAGGAGTCCATCGCATACGCCTGTTCTTCAATCAGAATCATGCTGTAACGACGGTCTACACCATAGCCACCATATTCTTCAGGCATGGTTGCACAGAGAAGCCCCATTTCCCCGGCTTTGTTCCAAAGATCACGGTCTACATGCTGTTGAGCTTCATATTTTGCGATGTTGGGAACGACTTCTTTTTCATAAAATTTACGTACTGTTTCGCGAAAAGCCTCATGTTCAGCATTGAATAATTGACGAGGCAGCATATTTGCTAAAGGGCGGATTGCACCAGACTGCATTGTTTTTTTCCTTAAGAATTTTCCTTGTAAACAGAAGTTAAAATATTGCTGAAAAATGAACAATGTGATGAATGCTCAATTGCATAAAAAAACTGATGAATTTGGTCATTTGCAGGAATTCTGTCGGCACTTTTTATACTGATGCGTTAAACTAGGCAGTAAAACCGATTGGGGAAATTGTATGAGCGAAGAAATCAGCCTGGAAGAAAGAAAGGTCATTTACCGTGCCCGCAGAGGACTGAAGGAAATTGATGTTTATTTTGATCCCTATGTAAAAAATTATTATCTTCAGGCGGATGCAGAAGAAAAAGCTGTTTTTGGTGAACTGGTGGATCAGGAAGACCCGGATTTACTTGACTGGTTTATGGAGGTTTCTGAACCTCCCCGTCCGGAAATGAAAACGCTGATCCAGAAGCTGAAACATTACGTTCATGGCTGATCTGAGTTTTAATGTAGGGCGCAGCAGAACGGGCTGCGCAATACAGATACTTGCTTTGATGCTGGTGCTGACGGCACTGTATCAGGTGATCAGTCCTGGAATATGGCTGGTTGGTGTATGTATTGCGCTATATTCACTGATCAGGCTGAATGGAAATCAGAAGCCGTTTGTGCTGTCCAGACTTGATCATCAGTTATGGTCAGTGACAGAGCAGGGTAAATCCAGTCAGCTTGAAATTGAAAAAATTCTGGATTTTCAGTTACTGGTCATCGTCTGTTTTCATCAGAAGGAAGATCAAAACCGTATCATCTGGCGTGATCAGTTAAGCTATAAGCAATGGAAAAGTATAAAAACACTGGCAGAAATGCTCTGATTGTCCAACAGGCATTAAATTTTAAGAATAATTATATTGAATAAATACAGATAGATAATACTTTTTCAGGAGTACATTGTCAGACAGGGTCTGTATAAATATGCATAAAAGATTAATTGTCAGACAATTTTTAAGCAATGAAACTCAAAGCCCATGTACATTAAACCTACCAACAGCCAACTGAGGAAGTCACCATGGTGATGTCAAACTGGATGTTTCTGGTAATAGCGATTGTTCTTGCAATTGTTATAGGACGACTGGGAACTGTGCTGAAGGAACGATTTGCACAAGAATAGCCCCGAAAGGGTTTTGAGTTAACAAGTAGCATGTGCCGAACCGTCGCAATGCTACTTTTTTTTGCCCGAAATTTCATATTTCTGCCAGTTCAGTCAATTATCCCGCCCTGATTTCGTGGCAAAGTATTCATTGGATTAGAGTAAATACTCTTTTATTCACATTTCGCTTCTGCTATGTTTAGTTTGCATGGACATAAACACAATTATAGAGGACAGGAAAATGTCGCAAGTCCAAAGAATATGCCAGGGTATGGCAGTTACAGCATTAACTCTTTCCGTTTTGTCGGGATGTTCACAGGTGATTAAAACAGGCGCAAATGTCGCCTTGGGTTTTACAGAAAAACACATTGTTCCACCTATCTTGGCGATGGAAGATGCCGATATGGCGTGTAATTCCGGTAATGCCTTAACACCTGCGATTATGGCAACCAAAGATATGGGGGCTGATCCAACGCGTGTTGCTGTACTTCTGTATGCATCAGCGGGGATCTGTGCTGAAAACGAAGCCAACAGCGCAGAACTGCGTTATTTAAGAGCATCTAAAGCTGGTCAGGTGACTGAAGCTCAGGATGCACGGATAGAACAGAAACGCTGGGCTGCCATTGCTGCACAGCGCCAGTACACAGGTTATCAGCTGTTTGAAAAACGCTGGGAATCAAAATACAAGAAAAAACTGGGTGAAGAATGCCCGAAAATGAAAAGTGATCTGGATCAGACAGTTTACCTGATGGGCATGATCAGTGGTTTGCAGGCTATGACCAACGATATTAACTCGGGTGGTGCAGTCAATGTTCCAAAAGACATTGCTGCCATCGTGGAACGGGGCATGGTCTGTCTGAACAATGAAAAATTCTGGGGAGCACCTGAAGCAACACGTGCTGTCATCTGGACGCTGTTACCAGGTGCAGGTGATGGTAAGCCTGATCCTTATCAGACGCTCAAGCAGTCCATGCAGATTGGTGAACAGAAAGGTGTGAGATTGTCTCATGCACTTTATGCTGTTGCTGCACAGGCAAGTGGCGATGATGCGAAAGTGCGTGATGCACTGAAATCTTATGCAGCATCCCGTGAGGAAGGCAAACTGGTCAATCCGCAGTTTAAACTGATCGACAGTATGGCGGCTGGTATGATTCAGGGTATTGCAGACCGTTACTGGACTGAAAATACAGGTGTGCGTGCAAACGATGAAGGCATGAGCAAGTTCTGGGATGATAAGGAAGATTCATCAGAACTGGATGATCTGTTTGATGGTGATGCCAAAGCAGATGCTAAGAGTGATGCAGCTCAGGAAGCTGAAAGTCAGTAAAACTGTTCCAGGTGTAAAAGGCAGAAACTCTATTCCCATGGATGGGAGCTGAACTGTAAAGGGGCATAATCATGCAGGACCGATTTTTGATTACAAGAATTGTGTTTATCGCAGTGTTTATGTCCCTTTCTGCGTGTTTACAGGTCTTTGCCAGTGTGTTTATTTACTGGCGTGAGGCACTGCTGCACGATTTCTGGCGATTATGGACAGCACACTGGGTACATGTCGGCTGGGTACATTTTGTCCTGAACATGCTGGCATTTATGTGTTTGCCTTTTATATTTCCAAGGGTTCAGGTCAGGCATTTTATTGCTTTACTGCTGTTGTTACCACCATGTATCAGCCTGTGTTTTTATTATTTTCTCACGGATATCAGTGCTTATGCAGGACTGTCAGGCGTATTGCATGGAGCGTATGTGACGGTAGCCTGTATACATCTGCTTTACCCGCGGGAGAGAAATTTTGCTGCTCTGGTACTGCTGCTGGTTCTGGGGAAACTGCTCTGGGAAAACAGTTTTGGCAGTATGGGAACAGCTGAACTGATCGGAAGTCCGGTACTGGTTGAAGCACATTTGCTGGGTGTGATCTGGGGAATGATTTTTGCTGTTGTTTATGTGATTCACATGTATGTGACGGATAAGTGAATCTGTTGACTATTTAAACAAAAAAGAAAATGTGTATTGTCATTTTATTTAGGTTTGTTTTCGGTCAGATTTATAGAAAACAAGGAATATGAGATGGTCCAGGATGTTGACCGTTCATAAAGAAGGATCGGTGATCACGACGCTGTCGGAAGAGCCAGTATAAAAATAGGTGTGCGTATGCAGGATAATGGACTGAAAAGATCAGGACTTGATCAGATAAAACATATATGGACAAAATGGGTGTCCACCCTGGTGGTGCTGGTTTTACTGATGCTGACCTTAGTGATCGGCACGGGCGAGATGATTCATGGTCAGTTACTGCGAATGGGGGAAAGCCTGTATGGTAATCCTGCGACAGGTATGCAGTATTCATTTTTACGGGCAGACCCGGTAGCACCTCAGTGTGATCGTCATCCCAATATTGATGCACTGGTTCAGACACAGATGAAAGCCAATGCTGCAGATGAGTTTGCGGATGTATTTGGAACGGCATCTGAAGCCGATGTCCGTGCTTCTATTCTTGCTGCTCAGCAGATGTGTGAAGAAAAATATCAGTTCTTTGATAAAGCTGAAAAACATCTTGCAGAGCATCCAAGCCTGCCGTTCTATCGGACTGTTGAAACGTATTTCTTTGGTATTTTTAAATTTGGTACAGATAACCGTGCAATTTTACTGGTACTGATGGTGGTGTTTGCTGCAATCAGTGCAACACTGAATGCACATCATATCGGACTGCGTAGCCCAGTGACGAAGCTCGATTTCAGGGTGTATTCTGTATATATGTTTGTCGGGAATGCATTCCTGACGGCATCCAGTATCAGTCAGTATATTTCAGTCATTAATTCAGGCGTTCCCATCACTGGTGAAATGCAGACGATTTACTGGTTATGGATGACGCTGTTTACAATACTGACAGTGATCAGCTTCTGGCAGCTGCTTAAAGTCCCATCGCAAGCCAAAGAAGGCGGTAATTTTGGAATGGCTTTCTTAAGCATTCCACTCTATGCACACATGGCAATTATTACAGGTGTGGCATTTACCTTCTTCATGGATTATCCAATGGGGCAGGGTATTTACCTCGGACAGCTGGTTGAATTCTCCAGTATTTTCCTGAATCTGGCACTGTTTATCTGGGCAGGTATGTTGCTGAAACAGACCCGCATTGTGGATCTGTTTCTGAATATTCTGCGTCCGTGGAATCTGGCTCCAGAAACTTTGACCTGGTTGATTCTGATTGCAGCGGCATTACCAACGGCTTATACCGGTGCATCGGGTATTTTCGTTATCGCTGCAGGTGCGATTATTTATAAGGAAGTCTGGAATGCAGGTGGTCGCCGTCAGTTTGCTCTGGCAGCAACCGCAATGTCAGGTTCTTTGGGTGTTGTACTGCGTCCATGCCTCTTGATCGTGGTGGTTGCATCACTGAATAAAGAGGTCACGACTGATCTGCTGTATCACTATGGTGTCTATGTGTTCCTGCTGACCTCGACGATGTTCCTGGTGATTTCGCTGTTCTTTGCTGAACAGAAATTCCGGATTGCATCACCTGCTGTTGCATTTCCGCAGTCTGCACGTGCATTTGTACCGGTACTGCCATACATCCTGATCTTTGTTCTGATCTGGCTGTTCTATAAATATGCTCTGTCTACGGATCTGAATGAATTTACAGCACCTGTCATGATGCCGGTTGTACTGCTGATTATGGTTCTGTTTGATAAATTACGTCATGTGCCTGCACCTGTCGCAGCGACAGGACACTGGGATGCAAGCCTTTCAGAAAACTCTTCTCAGACCAATGCTGCGAACTATAAAGCACCTGATCACGGTGGTGAAAGTTCAGCTCAGGGCTTCTGGGGATCCATGCACACGGCAACCACTGAAACTGTGGGTCATATCGGTGCGCTGATCATTCTGATGGCTCTGTCTGTGAGTGTTGGTGGATTCCTTGAGCGTATCGAAGTGATGGATATGTTCCCAACAGACATAAGCAGTATCTTTATTGTGATTACTCTGATTGTTGCACTGATGGTCTTTGTCGGTATGATCATGGATCCGTTTGGTGCTGTAATTCTGATTTCTGCAACAGTTGCTCCAGTTGCTTATCAGTACGGTATCCATCCTGTGCATTTCTGGATGATTACGCTGATTGGATTCGAGTTGGGTTATGTCACACCTCCTGTTGCACTGAATCATCTGCTTGCCAGGCAGGCGATCGGTGATGAAGAAGTTGCAGCAGCAGATGCTGAGGTTCGCCACAAACCATTCTATTACCGTTATGAACGATGGATATTACCTGTGATTGTGATGTTACCCGCAATGCTGATTGTGGCTTACATCCCATATATCTTTAAGTTATTTGACTGGTATAAATAAATATGTAAAAAATGATCGGAACCTGGGTTCTGATCATTTGTTTCAGGCGTGGTAAACAAAAAAAATACGGAACTGTTCGGGTATTAGCTAAACCCTGGCAGATGCTGGCTGAATGATTGAATGGATAATCAGTAATGCCGAATTTCTGAGTGGTTCTCCACGAAGAGAAAAATAAGAAGTGGATATTATGCAAGAGAATAATCAGAACAGGACAGGAATGGGCCTGTTGAGCTATATATGGAATGAATGGATCTCAACGTCGGTCACGTTGTTACTTCTTCTTCTGACATTGGTTATTGGTACGGGTGAGATGATTCATGGGCAGTTATTGCGCGTGGGTGAAAGCCTGTATGGTAATGAAAAAATCGGGATGCAGTATTCATATCTGAGAGCCGAGCCTGAAAAACCGACCTGTGACCGTCATCCCGATATTGAAATGCTCGTTCAGAAGCAGATGAAAACAAATTCCAATGATGAGTTTGCCGATATTTTTGGTACAACCTCAGAATCGGATGTGCGTACTTCTGTCATGGCGGGTCAGCAGCAGTGTGAGGAAAAATTCCAGTTCTATGACAAAGCCATGAAATATATGGAGAGTCATTCAACTATCAGAGCATACCGTACACTGGAAACATCGTTTTTTGGTATTTTCAAATTCGGTACAGAAAACCGTGTACTGATTCTTCTGCTGATGGTCGTGGTTGCAGCAATTACCGCTTCTGTGAAATTCCATCACATTGGACTGCGCGCACCAACGACAACACTCGATTATCGGGTGTATTCAGTTGCCATGGCGCTGGGGAATGCATTACTGACTTTCTCTGTGTTCAGTCAGTACCGTTCAGTGATTAACTCAGGTGTAACGGCAACAGCCGAAACCATAGGCGTTTACTGGTTATGGATGATTCTGTTCTCGGTTGTGACCCTGATCAGTATTGTTCATTTTATAAAACCACCTGCGCCTAAGCAGTCAGGTCCTGGTAATTTTGGTCTGGCATTACTGAGTGTACCATTGTATGCCTACATGGCGATTATTACCGGTATTGCATTTACCTTCTTCATGGATTATCCAATGGGGCAGGGTATTTATCTTGGGCAGCTGGTGGAGTTCTCAGGTATTTTCCTGAATCTGGCGCTGTTTATCTGGGCAGGTATGCTGTTGACCCAGACCCGTGTAATGGATCTGTTCCTGGGTATTCTGCGTCCGTGGAATCTTGCACCTGAAACACTGACCTGGTTGATTCTGATTGCAGCTGCAATTCCAACGGCTTATACTGGAGCTTCAGGTATTTTCGTTGTCGCAGCTGGTGCAATTATCTATAAGGAAGTGTGGAACTCTGGTTCACGCCGTCAGTATGCACTTGCGGTTTCTGCCATGTCAGGTTCACTGGGTGTGGTGATCCGTCCATGTCTGCTGGTGATTCTGATTTCCATGCTGGACAGTCGTCATGTCACATCAGATGAACTGTTTGACCACGGTATTTATGTCTTCTGGTTAACAGCATTTATTTTCCTGGGTGTTTCTCTGTATCTGGCTGAAACCCGTTTCCGTGTAAATTCACCTAAAGTTGCGGTTCCTGGTATGTTGCGTGCCTGTGTACCTGTCATCCCATATATCGTGATTACCTTTATTGTGGTTGCCCTGTATAAATACGGGCTGGACACAAAAATGGATGAGTTTACGGCACCTGTGATTCTGCCAATCATTCTGATTGCCTACATCATGTTTGATAAATGGTTCAGTGACCGCTTTACATCAGATGTACCTGCGACAACGCATGATGTGCTTGCGCTGGAACATGAACAGAAATCTGAATTTTTGCGTGAGCATGGTTCAAACAGTGCAGGGAATAAACGTGGTTTCGGTGGGGCAATCTGGTTTGCTTCAGCAGAAACCGTTGGACATATCGGGGCACTGATTATTCTGATGGCATTGTCTGCAAGTGTTGGTGGTCTGATTGAGCGTACTGAAATTGTAGAGCTGTTGCCGACACATCTGGGTAATATCTATATTTCTCTTGCCTTTATTGCCTTGTTGCTCGCGATTATTGGCATGACGACCGATCCATTCGGCGCCGTGATTCTTGTGGCAGCAACGGTCGCACCTGTGGCTTATGAGAACGGTATTCATCCGATTCACTTCTGGATGATCGTACTGGTGGCATTTGAACTGGGTTATGTGACACCACCTGTTGCACTGAATCACCTGTTGACCAGGCTCTCGGTCGGTGATGAAGAAGTCAGGGCAGCCGATGCAGAAGCGAAAGAAAAATATACCAGTTTCTACTATCGTTATGAACGCTGGTTATTGCCAATCATCGTGTTGTTTCCGTCATTACTGATCGTGACTTATGCACCTTATCTTTTCAAAATGTTTGGCTGGTATCAGTAACAGTCAGAATGATAAAAAGCACCTTCGGGTGCTTTTTTTATGGTGAATTTCTGAATCTGTGTATCAGTGCTGAAGCCGCTTCTGTAACAGGGGACTGCATAAAATAATTGCCAGCAGAATAAAAGCAAAGCCCAGCAGGCTGTATGTGTCAGGAGTTTCCTGCCAGAACAGATAACCCCAGATACCGGCAAAAATAATGGCAATATAATTGACAGGACCAATCTGACCGGCAGGTGCAAGTCTGTATGCATTCGACATAAAAATCTGGCTGATGTTGGCGAGTAAGCCCGCAGCAATCAGAAAGCTCAGCTCTTTTAGGGTATACCATCTGAAATGCCAGAACATGGGAATCACTGAAATCAGTGTCCCGATAAAACAGAAATAAAACACAATACGTTCAGGCGGTTCGGTCTGGGTCAGCGCACGTACCGTGACAAAAGCCGTAGCAGCCAGAAAACTGGCACCTAGTCCGATGACAGATAACTGGTTAAACATGCCGGCATCCGGTTTGGCAACAAAGATGACACCGATTAAACCGATTGCTGCTGCCAGCAGCATGGAGCGGGTCATTTTTTCTTTCAGAAACAGCCAGGCAATCAGTGGAATAAAAACAGGGGATGAATAAGTAAAGACCATCGCGTTGGAAAGTTTCAGGTGCGCAATGGCATAAAAGAAACCATACATGGCAATCAGTCCGACCACAGCTCGCCAGGTGTGCATCCACAGTTTCTCTGTTTTAAAGAACTGCGGACCCTGTTTAAAAATCAGAGGTAAAAATATAAACAGACCGATAAAATTCCGGAAAAAGACAATGGTGGCATTGTCCACAGTGTAGGAGGCATTACGGATACAGACGCCCATCAGTGAAAACAGCAATGCTGACAGGGTTAACAGCCCAATCGCTTTAAAAAGGGGCAGTGAAGCAGTGGATTGATTCATGAAAAGATTTGCCAGAACACCTGATGGTATTCTAGCAGAATCATTGAACTGAAATTACAGCGCTTCAGGGATGTGGGTAACGGTTTCAGCCTGGGCACAGGCATTCAGCAGCGCCTGAATAGAGGCTTTGCCGATATCATGATCTATAGCTATTCCCCAGAAAATACCGATGCCTTTCAGCTGTACCTGAAGATAGCAGATGGAGCGGCTGGATGTGGCTTTACCGAGAGTATGTTCCTGATAATCCAGCACCTGAATCTGTTGAGGAATCAGTTCACTTAAGGCATTGCAACTCGCTGAAAGCAGACCGTTTCCACATCCCTGCAAAGTACAGGTGACATTCTGCCCGTTCAGGGACAGTGTGATTTCTGTCAGTCCCTGCTCAGGCTGAAAACTGTTATAACTGCTCAGCCGCAGTTTTTCCTGTTTCAGCGCATAGTGCTCACAGAATATATCCCAGATCTGAGCCTGCCCAAGCTCTTTGCCATCCTGATCGGAACGTTGCTGAATAATCTGACTGAACTCACGCTGAAGCTTTGGTGGCAGATCAATACCGTGATTCTGTTGAAGAATCCATGC
This sequence comes from Acinetobacter sp. WCHAc010052, assembly GCF_002165295.2. Taxonomy (NCBI): domain Bacteria; kingdom Pseudomonadati; phylum Pseudomonadota; class Gammaproteobacteria; order Moraxellales; family Moraxellaceae; genus Acinetobacter; species Acinetobacter sp. WCHAc010052. Next base: position 481,406 of record NZ_CP032143.1, read on the forward strand.
CGCACCACTTTTACCTGATTGACTGTTGACTCTGATGACCGCTTCATAATTACAGCCCAGATCTTCAGGGTCTATCGGTAAATAAGGGACTTCCCAGTAACTGTGCTGCTGGTTTTTACGGGCAGCAAATCCCTTTTTAATGGCATCCTGATGGCTGCCTGAAAATGCTGTGAAGACCAGCTCTCCTGCATAAGGATGTCTGGGATGAACAGGCAGCTCATTACATTCTGTCACCACTTCAACCACTTGCTGGATATGACTGAAATCAAGCTGTGGTGAAATTCCCTGGGTATAGAGATTCAATGCCAGTGTGACCAGATCTACATTACCGGTACGTTCTCCATTACCAAATAAACAGCCTTCTATCCGGTCTGCGCCTGCAAGCAATGCCATTTCAGCCGTTGCAACACCTGTACCACGATCATTGTGTGGGTGAATACTGATACAGACATTTTTTCGCTGTGAAAAATTCCGGCAGAACCATTCCACCTGATCAGCAAATATGTTTGGCATACTGACTTCAACGGTGGTCGGCAGGTTCAGAATCATGGGGCGGTTTTCAGAAGGTGCCCATGCAGCACTCACTGCTTCACAGATTTTCAGGGCAAACCGGGCTTCAGTAAAACAGAAAGTTTCTGGTGAATATTCAAATGTCCACTGGGTTTCTGGGTGCTGGTCGCACAGTTCACGGATATATTGTGTTGCGCTGACAGAGAGTGCAGTAACTTCCTGTTCACTCATTTTAAATACAATACGTCTGAACACTTCTGCCGTAGCATTGTACAGATGAATGGTTGCCTGTTTAGCTCCCCGTAATGATTCAAATGTACGTTCAATCAGGTCCCGTCTTGCCTGAGTCAGCACCTGGATCTGAACATCATCAGGAATCAGATCATGTTCAATCAGCAGACGGACAAATAGAAAATCTGTTTCTGAAGCAGAGGGAAAGGCAACTTCAATTTCCTTAAAACCGCATTCAAGCAGCATTCTGAAAAATTTCAGTTTCCGTTCAGGATTCATTGGATTGACCAGGGACTGATTACCATCCCGCAGATCGGTTGAACACCACCGCGGTGCATGGCGGATTTTATGGTCAGGCCATGTACGGTCAGTCAGCTCAATACTTTCAAAAGCTCTGTATTTTTGTTGTGGATGCAGCAACATCATTTTTCTCCATCATGAGGGACTGAAGAAAATTATGTGCTGTGATCGGAATATATTCGCCTGAATTACTGCCATAAACTGTCGGGAAACAGACAGGCGTATATCGCATTTTTTACTGAAACTGCTGGATATACTCAGATGGACTCATCCCTGTTTCACGTCGGAACATTGCACTGAAAGCACTGGGGCTGTCATAACCAAGATCCAGCGCCACACCGAGAACAGGTTTTTTCAGCGCCAGTTCGGTCATGGCATGTAACAGTTTTGCCTGACGCAGCCACTGACTGAAATTCAGTCCGGTCTCTTTCTGAAAATGCCGACTGAATGTTTTACTGCTCATGTGAACATGCTCTGCTGCATGCTCAATACTCCAGGGCAGATTCAACTGAGCCCGAACAGCAGTACAGAGCGCAAGCAGACCTGGATGTCGGGGCTCTGGCAGGTTAAACGGGAGATCGTATAGCTGTCTGACTTCATCCAGAATCAGTTCAAGAACCCGTTCATTTCTGCTGAAAGGGTGGATTTCTTCCTGAATGTTCTGAGCCGCAGTAATCAGTTCCCTGAGCAGGGGAGGAACAGCGACGACACGACATTCCTGGATCAGGTCAGCCCGGGCAAGCGGGTCAATAAAGACACCACATGCCAGTACATCACCACTGATATGCAGGGAGTGTGACTGTCCTGCTGGAATCCAGACTCCACGACCAGGAGGCGTGACCCATGTCCCTGCTTCCGTCTGAATACGAATAACACCGGTTAATGTATGGATCAGCTGAATCCGTTCGTGTTCATGCCAGTCTTCAACATGACCATGCCGATAGTCCTGTGAAAATGCATAGACGGGGTAATTCAGATAACCATGTGAATAACGGGTGCCCATATTTTTGCCTTACTTGTCTTTTTATCGACAATAAATGTCTTTTTGTCGTGTAAATGATCCTTTTGATCTTTTTAGCATACATACAGCAAATCTGAAAATACAGGAGTTCCGATGAGCCGTTATGCTTTTATGTATCCCTTGCTGGCGATTCTGTTCTGGGCGGGTAATGTTGTTGTGTCGAAAATGGCAAGCCATGCGATTTCACCTGTGGCAATTACATTTTATCGGCTGGTTCTTGCTCTGACTGTGATGAGTACCTTTGTCCTGATTCCGGCCTGGAAAAACCGTCAGATGATCATCCGTTACTGGAAGCAGCTGGCTGTTGGCGGTTTTCTGTCTGTCTCACTGTTTCAGTGGCTTTCCTATCAGGCAGCTTCCACAACAACTGCAACCAATATGGCAGTTGTTACAGCCCTGATTCCATTGCTGACGCTTCTGATCAGTACCTGGATTTTAAAGGAAGTACTGAGTTATGGCATGGTACTGGGAGGAATACTTTCTCTGATCGGAATTGCTTATCTGCTCAGTCATGGTCAGATCAGTACTTTATTTGCAGGTGGTGTGTATGCAGGCGATGGTCTGATGCTGATAGCAGCGACTGGATATGCACTGTACAGCGTTTTACTCAAATACTGGAAAATGCCAGTTCCTGCATGGCAGTCCACGTATGTACAGGCAATATTCGCATTGATTTATGTTTTCCCGTTTTTTGTGGGACTGCAAAACAGTGAGCGGCAACTGAACATGCAGACAGTACCATTGATTGTGTATGCCGGTATTTTTTCTTCTGTGCTGCTGTCTTATTTATGGATTGAGGGCGTGCGCTGTCTGGGCCCCAGTAAAAACAGTATTTTTATGAATTTACTGCCTTTATTTACGGCTCTGATTGCAGTCATGATGCTGGGTGAGCAGCTTGAATTTTATCATCTGGCAGGTGGTGGGCTGACACTGGCAGGGATTCTGATGGCACAGTTATTGAATAAACCGCTGAAAACAGGTCAGTTGCAATCCAGCTGAAAAGGGTTTTATGCAGTATTTTATGTCTGATCAGGGCTCAGTTCTGAGCAAGCTGAGCTTCCAGCAGTTTTAACTGTTCTTCTTTGAGTTTAATCAGTTCATCTGCATCAGCATGCTGCTGTTTCAGCATTTTTTCCTGATCTTTGAGCTGAGCCTGAAGGTCATCCATTCGGGCAATTTCTTCTTTGGCTAATGAGGCATTTTCAGGAACAGGTGCTTTTAAAAGATCTTCTTCAACCAGTTTGATGGTTTCTTCTTCAGTGGCAACAGGAGGCTGTTCTACAGATGCAGGTACAGCAGATTTTTTAGCAGGGCTTACAGATTGAGCATTGATGTCCTGATATTCAGGCAGCTTTTCGTTGCCGGTTGCAAAGAGCCACTGATATGCAAAAAATATGACTACTGCCGCAACCAGTGCAGCCGTAATTCCCCATAAAAGTACAGAGCTGTTTCTTGAATCTGACGCCATGAAAAGGACCTATAATTATTCAGGTTGACGTGGTTTAAACTGAATGACGCCCACCTCATCAGGCTGAGGTGGTTCTTCTGGTGCATCGACATGGGTTGGACGGTTTTCCGAATAACCGCAGTCGATACATTCAATCCATTCGTCTTCACCAGAGGTGAGCATAACCACCCGATCCATTGCCTGGCATTTCGGACATTTCGCCCCTGCAATGAAGCGACGTTTAATGGTCATTCAGCTCACCCTGTGATCTAATCAAAGGTCAATAGTTTAAGCGTTTTTAGAGGTGTTAGTCCAACCTTGATGACGTAATAAAGCATCTATTTTCGGCTCGCGTCCACGGAAATTGATAAACGCATCAAGTGCTGAATCTTTTCCGCCAACTGCCAGAATAAACGTTCTGAATTGCTTGCCAGTGACAGTATTAAATACACCTTCCTGTTCAAAGCGGTCAAAAGCATCACTTGCTAAAACTTCTGCCCATTTGTAGGAATAATACCCCGCAGCATAGCCACCGGCAAAGATATGGCTGAAACTGTGCTGAAAGCGGTTGTATTCAGCAGAAGGCGCAACAGCATATTTCTGACGGATTTCATTGAGTGTCTGCTGGATCTGATCTGCCTGAAGTGCAGGAGTTTTCCTGTGAATAGTCAGGTCAAAAAGAGCAAACTCGATCTGGCGCAAAGTCTGCATACCGGACTGGAAAAAACGGGCATCAAGCAGTGCTTTGAGCAGGTTTTCTGGCAGGCTTTCAGATGTCTGTATATGCTGACTGATCAGTTGCAGACTTTCAGTATCCCATGTCCAGAATTCCATGAACTGACTTGGCAGTTCCACAGCATCCCAGGCAACGCCGTGTGTACCGGCAACAGAAATATTATCCACTTCAGTCAACATGTGATGCAGACCATGACCAAACTCATGGAACAGGGTCACGACTTCATCATGCGTCAGTTGTGCAGGTTGATCACCCACTGCAGGTGTAAAGTTACCGACCATATAGCAGACCGGTTTCTGCATGCCGTTTTCAGTCTGCATCCGTGAGCGGAACCCACTCATCCAGGCGCCACCACGCTTACCGTTGCGGGCATAAAGATCGAAATAGAAACCACCGATTACGATGCCCTGGTCTTCAAGCTCATAATAACGTGCATCGGGATGCCAGACAGGTGCTTCACGTTCAATCACCTGAACACCATAAAGACGGTTCACTACGCTGAATAATCCCTGAATCACTTTAGGTGCAGGGAAATACGGCTTTAAATCTTCCTGAGATAAATTGAACTTCTGAATTTTAAGTTTTTCTGAATAATAAGAAACATCCCAGGGCTGTAACTGTTCAACACCATCTGCCTGTGCACTGTTCTTCAGTTCAGCAATTTCCTGCTCAGCCGGTGCTTTTGCATGCTCAGCCAGATCAACCAGGAACTGATGGACCGTTTCAACATCAGGCGCCATTTTGGACGCCAGGGAATATTCTGCATAATTGTCAAAGCCCAGCAGTTTTGCCATTTCCTGACGTAAGCTCAGGATTTCGACCATGACCGGGGTATTGTCAAACTGTAAATCAGCTGCCTGATCTGATGCACGGGTGGTATAAGCTCTGTACAGTTGCTCACGTAATTCACGGTTATCGGCATAGGTCATCACAGCCAGATACGATGGAATATCCAGTGTCGCAACGGGCTGGTTCAGTTCACGCTGCTGCCCATACTGTTTTAACAGTTCAATACTGCTCTGAGGCAAACCTTTTAACTGATCTTCTGACAGGGGCAGACTGAAAGCCTGCGTTGAATCCAGTACATGATTGGAAAAGTCAGAAGACAGCTGAGACAGGCGTGCTGAAATTTCTGCATAACGTTTTTTAGCAGCACCTTCCAGTGCAACACCAGACAGCTTGAAATCTCTTAAAGCAAGTTTAACGGCACTTTGCTGAGCAGGGGGAAGGGTATCAAACAGTGATGCATCATAAACATGCTGATAGGTCTGGTACAAAGGAACATGCTGACCAAGCTGTGTGTAATATTCACTTAATCCAGGGAGTAAAGCTTGGTACAGCTCACGTGTCTCAGCATTATTCATGACCGCATTTAAATGGGACAGAATGCCCCATGCTTCGCTCATGCTGTTTTCAAGCGTGTCAATCTGCTCCAGCGTCTGAAGTTGCTGCTGAATACTGTCAGGTACTGCCTGCAGGTCATTTAAAAAAGCCTGACCATCTGCAATTGCCTGTTCAATCTGTTGTTTCAGCTGATCTAGTGTGATCTGATCGAACTGGGGTACAGGTAAAGTTGCCTTTTCTAATGTCATGTCTTTATGCCAGATAATGTCCTGAATTATTTATAGATGTAGGGCTTCTGAACGGGGAAATCAAGCTTTGACAATAAATTTAAACAGTGTTGCAGGATTTCATACATTTTCAGACTGGATTTAAATGATGCTGAAAATGGATCGGTATTAAAGTCAGTAAAAGCCGTCACTCTATCTGTTTATTTCGACAGGATACAGACTCATTGCAGATGACTGCTCCTGGACACTCGAATATGATCAATCGAGTGGACTATAGTTCCGAGTGAACTTTTCTGACGGGTGATCTGTAAAATGACTTTTCTGTTCTGGTACTGTGCAAATTCCCGATCACTGATCTTACAAACAGGTAAGCAGGAGTATTTGTTTGATAGGCAGTAAGTTGTTTTTTTCTTAAAGTGATGTTCTTTTGTATGTGCTGTTAAAATTTCAACCGATTTAATTCCAGTGATTTTCGTATAAAACATAGGAAAAAGCTGAGAAAAATTAAGCCAGCAGACAGGGATAAAGCAGATGGGAAATATAATCAGACAATAAAGCAAAGGTCGTTTCTGGAAATTCCGCCACGAACGGGGAATGATCCATTGCTGTTTTCTGTATAAAGAACAGAAGTACAGAATGATAACAACATAGAGCATGACTGATGCACAAAGAGCAAAGATATTGACAGCTTCTGTTGCATGAAAATTAACAAATGAAACAGCATAAGCTGCACTGATGGCTAAAACAGACAGAATGAAAATCACATAATAGTGATGATCATATTTTGTGATTAAATTTTTTGCCATGACAGATTTTGTTGTTAAATTTCAATCATCATAAACAAAAAGAGCGCCGAAGCGCTCTTTTTAATTCAGATTATTCATCCTTTGCTTTCGCATTGGCTTTTTTCTTTTTGGCTTTCGCCTTTTTCTTCACTTTATCTTTAGCCTTTGCTTCAGACTTAGCTGCAGTGTTTTTACCAGGCTTTTTGCTGTAAGAACTGGGTTTTCCTTTGGGCTTCTTTTTAATGGGAGGTCGCTCACCATTTTCGTCGCCTGTGGATGCTGCAGCCTGTCTGCTGGGACGTTCAGAAAAAACCTGCTCTGAAGCCTGAGTTTTTGCAATCCGTGGAGCTTTACTGCGGATGGCACGTCCGGCATGAGTCAGCTGCTGTAACAGTTCAAAGTCAATTTTGCGCTCTTCAAGATTCACTGCTGCAACTTTAATTTTAACTTCATCTCCCAGGCTGAATGTCTGCCCACGGGACTGTCCAGCCAGGCTCTGGCTTGGCTGATCATAAACAAAGTAGTCATCGCCCAGCTGGCTGACATGAATCATGCCATCGACATACAGGTCTTTGAGTGTGACAAACAGACCAAACTCAGCAACAGCACTGATGGTTCCGATAAATTCTTCACCCAGATGCTGTTGCAGATAATGACATTTCAGCCAGGATGTGACCGAACGGGAGGCTTCATCTGCACGACGTTCAGTTGCAGAGAAGTGTTCTCCTGCATCGTCCAGTGCTGCACCTGAAAGAGGATATTTCTTTGTGGTCAGACTGGCTTTGATAGCACGGTGTAACAGCAGATCAGGATAGCGACGGATTGGAGAAGTAAAGTGTGTATACGCTTCATAAGCCAGACCATAATGCCCCAGATTATTGGCACCATAATATGCCTGCATCATCGAGCGAAGCAGAACAGCATGGATGCTTGGCGCATCAATACGGTCTTTGGTTGCTTCAATCACTTTTTGGTAATCTGCCTGTGTTGGCTGATCAGGGAAGGGCAGACCAAGTAACTTCACAAAGTCTTTTACTTTCTGAATACGTGAAAACTCAGGTGCTTCATGCACACGGTACAGCATCGGTACTTCATTTTTCAGACAATATTCAGCCGCTGCAACGTTGGCAAGCAGCATGCATTCTTCAATCAGTTTATGGGCAACATTACGTGAACGTGGCAGGATTTCTTTAATTCCTCCGAGTTCATCGAAGGTCATGTAGGTTTCAACGGTTTCAAATTCCATTGCATGACGTTCTGCACGTAAACCTTTCAGCGTTTCATACAGCTGATACAGTGTATTTAGCGATTTTCGTACGTCTCGGTTTTCTGGAACGGCAGTACTGTCACCATCCAGATACTGAGCAACCTGAGTATAGGTCAGACGTGCCTGAGAGTGCATAACTGATGGATAGAACTCAAATTTTGTCACACGACCGGCACGGCTTAAATTCAGATCGCAGACCATACACAGACGGTCTACATCAGGATTTAAAGAACATAAGCCATTGGAGAGTGCTTCAGGCAGCATAGGCAGCACATAGTGAGGGAAATACACCGATGTCCCACGTTCCTGAGCTTCATCGTCCAGAGGTTTACCAATACGGACATAGTGACTCACATCTGCAATTGCCACGACCACACGATAACCCCCACCAGGGCGTTTTTCAGCATAGACGGCATCATCAAAGTCGCGTGCATCCTCACCATCAATCGTGACTAAAGGCAGATCACGCAGATCTATACGTCCTTCACGGTCTTTGGCAGTCGGCTCTTTAAACCGCTCAGCTTCCTCAATCACTTCTTCAGGAAATTCATAAGGCAGACCAAACTCAAGAATGGTCTGTGGAATAATAATTTCAGTGTCGGCTTTGTCTGCCATGGACTGAATAATATGACCAGTCGCCAGTTCTTCACGGGTTGGATAATCATCAATCGCAACACGGATTGAGTCGCCGACATTTACCTTAGCGTGTTCAATCAATTCTTTTTCCAGCGTAATGGGCTGATGCGCATTGGGATTGCCTGGCTGAACAAAGTATTCGCCTTCGTGAACAGTGACTTTACCAATAATCTGTTTCACCCGATGCTGCAGGACTTCGGTAATAAATCCCCATGCCTTACCTTTACGGTCTACTGAAGTCTGACGGACTTTCACCTGATCGCCATTAAAGACCAGGCGTAATTCACGTTCAGGCAGCATCAGATCATCCTGCCCGGTAATGCTGGCAGTACCAAATCCTTTCGAGTTGATATAAACCGTTGCTTCATGTTCTGGCAGTTCAGCAGCAGGCTGAAATCTGTGACCATCTTTCATCAACTGCCCATCACGAACCATGGCACTCAGACGATGACTCAGCGCATCTATACTTTTCTGGTCTGCAATATCAAATTTTTCGACAAGATCTGCATGAGACTGTGGCGCATTCATCTGTTCCAGTGTTTCAAGAATCAGTGTCCGGCTCGGGATTGGGTTTTCATAACGTTGTGCTTCGGCTTTTGCCTCAGGGTCTTCCCAGTTTTTCATCATGTATTTTAGCTTCAGTTCAGAAGATTAAGTTAAGCATAAGACATGCAGAACAAGACTGCACGTAATTGATTGCAATAATGTGTTTTATGGGGGCATTTCAGTGGATTTACAGTGCAGCTGAGTGCTCTGGATTGTTTTTTAACCACAGAAAACAGTACCTGAGCATCAAATTGTTTAAAAAATAATTCATTGAGCGAAATTCTTTATTTTTTTTAGCACTATGACTTGCTGAATCGGGTTTAACTTTGTATTATGGCGGCTCGTTACGGTGAGATGGGTGAGTGGCTGAAACCACATCCCTGCTAAGGATGCATACGGGTAACTGTATCGAGGGTTCGAATCCCTCTCTCACCGCCAACGATTTACTTATGTCGCGCTCATAGCTCAGCTGGATAGAGCACTTGGCTACGAACTAAGGGGTCGGGAGTTCGAATCTCTCTGAGCGCACCAATAAGTTAAATCGTTACAACGCATTGCCCTTGCAGGCAACACAAGTATTGCGCTCATAGCTCAGCTGGATAGAGCACTTGGCTACGAACTAAGGGGTCGGGAGTTCGAATCTCTCTGAGCGCACCAACTTGAACATCTTAAAGATGACTATTAAATCGCACATGTTGCGATTTTTTTGTGTCTGATGGTTTTGCACAGGTACAGAATGATGCCGTATTCTGGCAGAATGCTTCGTACTGTATTGTTTTATGTTTTACCGCTTTGCTGCATTGTGGTTAAGTTTATGGGTGCAGCACAGGCAATAATTCTGTTTTTCTGTAAGAAATGAAATGTGGTTTGTAATACAGACGATATGAAAGGTCTGATTTTTTGGTCGCTGACCCGAAACTGTTTGCTGAGAGTCAGAAAGAAAAATGATCGTCATTGACCCGTGTTGAACGATTCTGATTTTTTTGAATATAAAAATGAAAGTTAAAATATGGAATAGATTATATATCGCTTAATTTTTGTATGAATAAAAGTGAAATCGTCCAATATATATCCGTTCAGTGACATTCAGGTTAAAAATCACTTAACAACGAAGTGAAAAGGCGTATAATGCGTCCCATCAAGACGTCGCGCTCATAGCTCAGCTGGATAGAGCACTTGGCTACGAACTAAGGGGTCGGGAGTTCGAATCTCTCTGAGCGCACCAGCTTGATTACATCGACAGATGTAAAATGAAAGAAACCGCATATTTTATGCGGTTTTTTTGTGTCTATAATATTCATCAAATATGAAAAAATTATTTCAGTTTCTGCTTTATTTTTAACGTGAAAACGGTATTTCCACCCACAGCAGGCAGCATCTCATGATAGGGGAGACTACGCATTGCTCTGAGCAGAAACGGAGCTTTTTCATCAATTTTTACAGCGCTGATGACATTAAGCAGGGTTCCATTTTTTTGTGAAATTATTCGCATTGCACCCCGTACAAATTTTAAATCTCCACCATTGGCATAAAAACTGTTCTGCGTGGCATCAGGATATTGAAAGCGCATCTGAAAATCGAAGGGAATGCTGATCACGCCCAGACCGACTGAAATTTTAAATGCGGCATCTTCTGCATTATTGCCTGTCGCGGTGGTTTTAATCTGTTTGATCTGACGTGGAAACAGTGTTTTATATGCGGTGGGTTTCAGCCAGGGTTGTAAGGCTTCCGGTGTGGCAGCATAATACTGGTAGCTGGTGGTGAAACGCATATTTTCCATACCATGGGTATAGGGCACCTGATTTTGCGGCAGAATAAAAGAAACAGGTTCCTGTGATTGCTGGCTTAGACTGGTAATTTTCTGCATCTGCTGACTGTTCAGTGATGGATAGGGCAATTCACCTGCTTTTAAGGGCGTGGCACTGGATGGTTTGTAGCGACGTTGTAGTGCTTCAAGCAGAAAAGCATCTGTACCCGCGGGCATGCCAAGTCGGACTTCAGGCAATGCTTTTAAAATTTTACTGAAAATAAAACCTTTGGGCTGAGTCAGGTCGCCCCATTGAGTAATGGTTACCAGGGTTTTATTGTTGCCCAGATCAAACCATTCCAGTTTTCCTGCACCATACGGAATCGGTGCATCTATCACCAGGCTTGAAATGCTGTTTGCAGTCAGATGATGCTGCATGGTGATATTTTCTTTAAAGTTCAGTACCGGAATCGGAGTCGGGATATGAATGGCATATCTGACCTGACTGATACTGTCTTTCTGCTCCAGGATTCTGACAGATTTCACTGTGGGAAAAAGCCCTGCATAACCGCTGTAGGTGGAAAGCAGTTTTGCAATGTTCTGGCTGCTGGTTGGAATGACCACCGCACCACTGTAAAAACGGGCTGAGGTTCTGGTATTGCTTTTCATGGTGGGCAGATGAATCTGCTGTACGGGGTGGGCAAAAATCACAATACGGTTGGCAGTCAGTCCCGCAAGTTCTTCGGCACTGTTGTTGAACAGTGAAAGACTGGAAGGGACATTGTCGGTCCAGTCAATCAGTTTCGCCCAGCTGCTGCTACAGATCAGTGTAGTAACCAGGAGCAGTTTCCATTGCATTATGCGCATAGTGTTCCATCTGCATTTTTATTTTTCTGAATGTCATTTTTACCATTTTTCCAGAAAAATGTAGTGACATGATGTATCTGAAAGGGAAAAACCTGAGGAAAACTGGAAATTCAGTGTAGAATCCAGAACAGTTATAGCCAATTTGATGATTGTTCGATGTCTGAGACTAAGCCTGCTTTATCTTTGCGTTATTACCTGAATCTTGAAGAATCTCAGGATGGTTTTTCCCTTGCTACCTTTGGCAAAAAACAGATTACACGCTTTATTACCCCACTGGTCAGTATTGGTATTATTGTCTGGGGCTTTATGATCGGGTTTGAGGGAGTAGGGCGTTACTATATTGCGTTGGGTACTTTTTTCCTGTTACTTCAGATCATTATGCGATACTGGTTTTTACCGATGATGTTTAAACGTCAGTTTGTAAAATATCAGTTCGGGAAAAGTGAACAGGGTATGGATCTGTATCAGGATCATGCTGAGCTGTATGCCAATGGACGTAAACAGATGATTCATTACCATGATGTACAGAATTTTGCTGTCGGTAAACTGACGTATATGATTGAGATGAAAAGCCGTACTGTGGTGATTGTACCGAAACGTGCTTTTGAAACTCAGGCTGATCAGACTGTATTTGAAAATACATTTAAAAAGTAAAACAGATGTAACAGCACTTTTTCATACTGATGTTTAAACTGAACAGGTGCTTAAAGAGCACGCTGCACAATAACCATGAAAAAGTGCAAATCAGCGATATGGAAATACAGGAGCACGCCAGACTATGAGTTCACGTCCATCTAAAATTGTCTGTATTGGTCGCATTTATGCAGATCATGCAAAAGAACTTGGAAATGCAATTCCAGACCGTCCGGTGTTATTTATTAAACCGCCGAGCAGCCTGATTTCACTCGATGAGGGTATTTCCTGGAACCCAGAGTGGGGAAACTGTCATTATGAATGCGAACTGACATTACGTATTGATCAGCCTTTAAAGCAGGAAACCGACCCGATCAGGGCACTTGAGGCAATTGGCGCAGTAACACTGGGGCTTGATCTGACTTTACGTGATTTACAGGATGACCTGAAAAAGAAAGGACAGCCCTGGGAGCGTGCCAAAGCATTTGATGGTTCCTGTATGTTGGGCGACTGGGTCAGCCGTTCAGAAATCAAGGACTGGGCAGATGTGCATTACACGCTGCATATCAATGATGAATTACGTCAGTCAGGGGATACTGCACTGCTGCTGTTTGATATCGGGACTTTACTGGTCGACATCAGTCAGGTGTTCAGTCTGGAACCGGGTGATGTGGTGATGACAGGAACACCTGCGGGTGTAGCTGCGCTGTTACCAGGTGATCAGCTGACCATGACACTGAAAGGTCAGACTCAGGACTTCAGCTGGAAGACTGCTGTAAAAGCCTGATTGATAAAACGTCAATGAAACTGTGTTAAAAAAGGACTGCATGATGCAGTCCTTTTTTAATGTTTACTCAGCTGATGGATCTGTTTCTGAGTTTTCAGCAGTCGGTATTTCAAGCGGTCCTTCATTTTTCCACTGTTCATAGGTATCGACCATCTGCTGTGAATGCTGATCGCCCAGTTCTGCAGATTTCCTGTACCAGTTCAGTGCCTGTTGTCCATCTCTGACGTCATAGTGATAATAATGTGCGACTTTGACCGCAGCATCATTGTTTTTATTTTCCAGCGCTGCTGTTTTTAAATATTCGATACCTGTTTCTGGGTCGTCTGAAGGAATTTTATTAAAATAATACAGATTTCCCAGTACCTGTTTTGCCAATACATTGCCCTGATCGGCGGCTTTCTGATACCAGTGCTGTGCTTTACTCTTATCTTTGATCAGTCCTTTACCTGTGTCATACATCCAGCCTGCTGCGTATTGTGCCTGACTGTCTCCCTGTTCTGCGAGTGTCAGCATCCACTGGGCAAAATGTACATTACCACGTTCAATCAGCTGGGTCATGGTTGTGGTTGCCTGAGTATTTCCCTGAAGAGCCTGCTGTCTTAACCACTGAAAAGCCCGGGTATCCTGCTGCTGTGCTGCCTGAATATACCAGCGGGTGGCTTCCTGTACATTTTTTTCAGTGCCCTGAGCATTCAGATACATGTCCGCCAGCTGAATCTGGGCATCTACTTTGCCGGATTGCGCTTCTTTGGTGGCTTTTTTGAAGGCACGCTGTTCGGGTGTGCTGCAGGCAGACAGCATAAACAGTGAACAGATGGAGAGGATCAGGGCAGTTTTTTTCATTTTGTATCGTTATTTTAAAGATCAGGAATTTGAGTCTGACTATGCAGATGAACCTGATATTTTTCAACTGTTTGTTTAAGATTTTCAGTTTTTTGATATTACCAGATGCGATGATCTGAAAAATACGGATCCATCAATAAAAAATCTGCTGAGGACAGCAGATGATTTTATGGCGAATAAAGGGTGTACTTTTTATGCATGAACCCGGTGTTCAGTCTTTGAGCAGTTCCTGAAATTTACTTTGCAGTTTCATCAGTTTCGGTGGAATCGCGAAATTACAGTAGCCCTGTGCAGGATTTCTGGCAAAGAAGTTCTGATGATATTCTTCGGCAACATAAAACACAGGTACAGGACTGACTTCAGTCACGATGTCCAGACCTTCTTCCTTGAGTTGCTGTATGAGCTGGTCTGCGGTCTGTTTCTGTTCATCATTATAATAATAGATCACAGAACGGTACTGAGTCCCAATGTCATTGCCCTGACGGTTCAGTGTAGTCGGGTCATGTGTTGCAAAAAATACATTCAGCAACTGCTCATAACTGATCTGATTTTCATCAAATTCTACCTGAATGACTTCAGCATGCTCGGTGTCGCCACGACAGATATCTTCATAGCTGGGCTGAACGGTATTTCCGCCTGCATAACCACTGATGACCTGAGTCACACCTTTGAGCTGCAGAAATACGGCTTCGACACACCAGAAGCATCCACCGCCTAATAAAGCCTGTTGCATAACTGCTTCCTTATTTTATTTTCAGTATGTATATAGGGACGAATCATCAAGCTGCAATGTCCATGTTGCTGAAAAAAGAAAAAAGCCTGAAATCAGGCTTTTTTTATCTTACTGCTGTGGGACTTCACTGGTGAACTGAAGGACAACATTGCCATGTCGGTCAGTCAGTTTCAGTGTTTTGCCATAGGCCTGATAATTTGCAGTTTTTGCCAGCGCTTCATTAAACTGCTGGTCAATGTTGCTGTTGTTCAGACATGCCATGCGGGTAGAAGCTACAGGTCCCAGGGTCAGGGTGTCACGTCCAGCAGTATAACTGCCCATAATACGGTTACAGCCATCTGAACCGCTCAGACGCTGAGTTGTCTGGTCAAACTGCAAGGTTGGTGTGTTACGGTCTGCTGTTGTTTTAATTTCAGTATGACCAATCTGAGTCAGATACCAGGTTTTGCTTTGTAACAGGCTCAGGTTATTTGCCTGGATGCCTGCTGCTGCATTTGGTGTGGTCTGACAACCTGTGACAAGAATAGCTGTACCGATAACCCCAACTGCAAGTAAGTTTTTTAACATTATGGAAATACTCATGTTTTAAATGACTTGCCTACATATAAACAAATAATTGTGAACAGCTCCAGCAGGAATTGTATCTTTATTTTAATAGGCGTCAGATACGGGTAATCCCTGACGGGCCAGTGCTGAAAAACCGGCACTGCTGAGGGTGTCATGATCCTGTACGCGAGGGTTGATATGGGCGGTCTGATACCATTGCTGTAAAGTCAGCTGTTGATCCAGGGCTTTTAAATCATACATATAATTAGGCAGATAGCCCGATGCCAGCAAGCGGTAATCGATAGGTAAAGGTTGCCATGTCACGGCCTGTACCATGTCAAAAATCAGAGTCGTACAATTACTGGTCAAAGTATTGTACCAGCGTGGAGTATCGGCGAGCTGATCTGCTTTCTGCAGATATTCTTCAAAAAGTGCTTTCATTTCGGGACGGGGCATCTGAACAGGGAAGAAATAAACCTGTTCTTTACGGATATTGCTGCGGGTAAACACAATATCTTTTTCATCCGATGCAATCAGGCTGAGTTCGTATTTTCTGAAAAACCCACCCAGTGCTGAAAATTCTTCATTCTGCTCTTTTCTGATTTCGATGGAAAAGGTCAGGGGGGCAGCATTGGCAAAATCAAAACTCACCAGGGTATGTGCAATCTGAGGTCCCATCCAGTAGGAGGTAATAATATTGATGCCTGTAATACTGTTCAGATCATACTGGCGGGTTTCCCAGCGTTCATCATAGCTGCCATCTGCATGCCAGTTAAAATTACGGACATTATGCAGCGTTACCAGATTGCCTTGTTTTTCATAACTGAGCATGCGGGCAACTTCAGGATTCCACTGTCTGTCCTGACGGGGTTCAATACTGAAGTACCAGCACAGACTGAGGATGAAAATAATCAGATAAAGCAGAATATCCTTAGTGCGGCTGAAAATATGCCCTGTAAAATAGATGCCTAAAATACTCAGTGCAAACAGTATCCATAAACCAATCAGAAGTTTGCTGAAAAGTGGACTGACAGGTACCTGGAACCAGAGTGCCATGCACAGCCAAAGCGAGCTGAGCAGGACTGCCAGGCTGAATATAAAATGCAGAAACCCTACGACAACGGTTCTGATAAATTCCTTTTTATCTGTTGTTGGCATGCGACATATTTATGCTTATGGTTTTACTTATTTTTGATAAGTTGCGAACTCAAAAGCAATGCCTGTTTTGTCGTCAATATGTTTTTCAGAAGCTGTTTTCTGGAACTCAGCAGGTACAGCAGGGTAGTGTGCATCTCCCTGGACATCGAGTTCGACATGAGTCAGTTCAAGACGGTCAGCAATATCGATGGTCTGCTTAAAAATTTCACCGCCACCAATAATAAAAATACTGTTCGGCTTTTCAGATGCGAGTACATCGGTTGTTGCAAGTTGCAGTGCTTCTTCGATGCTGTGCGCTGTTTTGACTGTATCAAATGACCAGCTGGTATCCCGGGTGATCACCCAGTTGACGCGTTTGGGTAAAGCTCTGCCCATCGACTCAAGGGTTTTTCTGCCCATAAGCACGACACCGCCCTGAGTGATTTCCTTAAAATGTTTTAAGTCTGCGGAAATGTGCCAGGGTAAATCATTGCCTTTACCAATGCAGTTCTGCTGATCCATTGCCACAACGTGTACAACTTCGAAATTTTTAAAAGCCATGTTTCATTCTCGGTTTCAGACTTTGATATAAAAGTCCCCCTCGTAAGGGGGAGATAAAAGGAAAATACAGAAAACCCGCAGGAATCAGACAGCGACAGGTGCTTTGATGGCAGGGTGTGATTCGTAGCCTGTAATTTCAATATCTTCAAATTTAAAATCAAAAATATCTTTAATTTCGGGATTCAGTTTCAGCTGGCACAATGGCAAAGGTTCACGGGTCAGTTGTAACTGTGCCTGTTCAAAATGGTTGGCATATAAATGTGTGTCGCCGCCAGTCCAGACAAAATCACCGACACCCAGTCCACAGACCTGAGCAATCATATGGGTCAGCAAGGCATAACTGGCAATGTTGAACGGTACGCCCAGAAATACATCTGCACTGCGCTGATACAGCTGACAGGAAAGTTTTCCGTTATGGACGAAGAACTGAAACAGGGTATGACATGGAGGTAAAGCAACCCGTCCTGCCTCGTTTGGATTCCATCCAGATACAATCAGACGGCGTGAATTTGGATTGGTTTTAATTTCATTGATGAGCCATTTGATCTGATCAAATCCATTTTGCTCATATAAACCATCTGCTTTTTCGGTTGCGCCAAAATTACGCCACTGATGACCATAAACAGGTCCAAGCTCTCCTGCTGGACGCCCAAAACGTGCAGTCTGTTCGGCAGTTGACCATTCATCCCAGATGGAGACTTTGTTGTCCTGTAAATACTGGACATTGGTGTCGCCTTTCAGAAACCACAGCAGTTCAATCACAATGGAGCGGAAATGAACCTTTTTTGTGGTCAGTAAAGGAAAACCCTGGTTTAAATCAAAACGCATCTGATGACCAAATACCGAACGGGTACCTGTACCGGTACGGTCGCCTTTGTCGCCGCCGTTGTCCAGGATATGTTGCAGAAGGTCTAAATACGTTCTCATAAAATTCTCAAACTGTATGGATGGTCTGTATGCTGAAATCCAGTGCATGCGTCTGGTTTTTCAGGGACATCATAATATATCAGTTTATACGGAATGGATGGTTTTTTTAAACCGTCAGAGGTTCGCTGTCAGTGTCTGAAAACAGCAGATCAGAATAATCTGCAGGCAGAATATAAAATTATGAACAGCAGGTTGGTCAAAAAATATTTCTAAAAAATGAATGTAAAATAATCACTTGAACGATGTGTATTTACAAACTCAAACTTTTTTACATATTTTTTCATGAAATTTCTGGCTCAGGGGCGTACCATCGCCTGACATTGAAAAATGTTATAGTGTTTCAAAAGAGGTTATGGTTCAGGAATGATTTACGATCAGGGAACAGATGTGAGCAGTGATGTATATGCTCCAGCCGAAGTGAGAGTTGCGTTACGTTCAGGATCGACAGATCACGGTTCGCAAAATCCATCCAGAGCGAAAAGCTACACATCAGCCAGTGCACAGCGTGTTGATATTGACAAGTTTACCCAGAAACTTCAGTCCATTACCCGCCTGACCAGTACTCAGCGTTGTGCCAGAAGTATCCGTGTTGCACTTGAGTCTGCCGGAGCTAAAGTGAAAGGACATCCTGTTGCTGCAGCGGACTGGGGTGGTACCTTGACTAAAATTGGTTATCGTAAAATCAACCCTTCTTTTGAAAATCCTAAAAAAGGTGATATCTATATTATTGACCGCAACGGTTCGAGTAAGTATGGGCATATTGCCGGTTATTCAGGTTCAAACTGGGTATCTGACTATAAGCAGTCAGGTTATGCGGTTTATCGGAATAAAAATGTAAATTACAGTTATTACCGTCTGGATCACTGATTCTGATTCAATAAAAAAGGTCTGACCGATGTGCAGACCTTTTTTATGTGCGCTGTTTATTCATGCCGCCGTGCGCGGTTGTCATAAATGGACACTGTAAATAACCCCAAAGCAATGAATCCGATGCATTGAAGCAACAGGATGACCTGATGCTCCTGAGGCAACCACAGAATCAGGTTCAGTAAAACGATAAAAGGCAGAAGTCCCATCAGGATATTGATACCCCGCTGATACTGTGCTTTGACTCTGATGCGGGACTTCAGCTGATACAGAAGATGCAGCCCTATCCCCATTGCCAGGCAGAGCAGCGTCAGTGTTGTGGACAGTTGTGCAACTGTCGTGCACATATAAATCAGCACACAGGTACTGATACAGATGATCAGTCTGATCTGACGGTTACAGCGTTCTGAATACCAGTAATCCAGCATATTTATTTCTTCTGTTCCGATGAGCTGTTCTGATGAAGTAAAGACAATGGGGAAAACAGACAGATGGCAATCGCCATAAATCCGATACCCTGAGCACCAGGAATCAGTATTTCACCTGACTGAATATTCATGAAAACCAGTGCCAGGATTAAAGCAAGCGGTATCCAGGTCAGTAAGCGATACAGCAGTCCTGCTGGGTTTTCTGCGGCAAAATGAATTTTGCAGTAGCGACAGATCAGAAAAATAATACCCGTTCCTGCAAACATTAAGATCGCATCGGGTTTTAAGGGAGCCATCCAGTACAGTACAGCGGTCAGTACCGAAATGGAGATCAGAATCAGGAACTTTTTCAGTACGGATACTGTGGGATCAAACCAGAACTCAAGCATAGTGGCATTCAGCGAAAACAGTCAGTAAAACAGAATATGAGTGAAGAATGAAAACAGGTTTCATTCTTCACTTAAGGATTAATGGGGCGTATTTTTCTGAGGACCCCAGTCATAAATTTTCTTCTGGTAGGCGTACCACATCATCGCAGCACCTGCCAGGATCATTGGAATAGTCAGGAACTGACCCTTACTCATCCAGGCAATGAATAACTGTCCGTTATCCGGTTCGCGGAAGAACTCGACAGTAAAGCGGGCAATACCATAACCGATCAGGAACAGCGCAGAAACGGCGTAACGTGGACGGGGCTTTGAGCTGAACCACCACAGTATAATAAACAGAATCAGACCTTCAGCCAGTGCCTGATACAGCTGTGACGGATGTCTGACCAGACCCAGTGGGTCGGTTGGGAAAATCATGCCCAGCGCAAAGTTGGGGTCACCGACGGGACGTCCGTAGAGTTCACCTCCAATAAAGTTCCCGATACGACCAAACATGAGACCGGTTGGAACACAGGGTGCAATGAAATCCAGGGTCTGAAACCATGTTTTACTGTATTTTTTACACCAGAGCAGCATGGCAATCATGACACCGAGGAATCCGCCGTGGAAACTCATGCCCCCTGTCCAGACCTGGAACAGCCACAGAGGATTGGCAAGGAACTGCTCAAAGCCATAAAAGAAGACATAACCCACACGACCACCGACCACGACACCCAGTGCGCCATAGAAAATCAGGTCAGACACCATTTCAGAGGTCCAGCCATCCCGTTGTCGGGCACGATGTGTTGCAAGTCCCCAGGCAAATAAAAATGCCAGTAAATACATCAGTCCATACCAGTGAACCTGTAGTGGTCCCAGAGCAACAGCAATGGGGTCAATATTCGGATAGGTCAGCATTCCTGTTCCTTGTCATTTTACTTTGCACAGATTTTAGCTGAAAGAGATGAAAAATGTTGTACATTCAGTGTGTAAAGATATTGAGCCTGAAATATGTGTATTGTTGCGTTTGCATGGCAGGTCATTGAAGACATGCCTTTATGCCTGATTTCAAATCGGGATGAGTTTTATCATCGTCCGACCCGTGGTCTGCATCAATGGCAGGACAGTCCGGTGGTGGCTGGACAGGATTTACAGTCCGGTGGCAGCTGGATGGGGGTAACGGAACAGGGGCGCTGGGCAATCGTGACCAACTTCAGGGATGGGGCAGACAGGCAGAGCTATCCAACTTCACGGGGTGATCTCATCCGCTCATATCTGGAGTTGGATCAGACACCGATCCGTTTTGCCCAGGAGCTGGAAAAAAATCAGCGGGATTATGCAGGCTTCAATCTGTTTATGGGAAATGCACAGCAGGCGGTCTATATGAGCAACCGAGGAGAAGCTCCTCAGGTTTTGCCCAAAGGCGTATATGTGGTATCCAATGGGCTGATGAGTGATGACTGGGAGAAAACCCGACATTTGCGTAAACGTTTCACACAGGAATTTTTACCGATACTTCAGCTGTCAGGAAAAGAGCAGAGTGTTTCAGAAGCAGATTTACAGCATGCGGTATGGGATCTGCTGGAAGATGAACGGAAAATTATCCCAGCATTATTGCCTGAGACAGGTATTGATGCTCAGATGGAGGAACTGCTGTCTTCGACATTTATTCAGAGTCCAGTGTATGGAACCCGATGTTCCAATTTTCTGAGAATCAATCATGCCGATATTCACTGGCTGGAAAAAAGTCAGCAGGGTGAAACCCAGGGGCAAATGGTTGATCTGCGTCTGCCACTAAAAACAGCCTGAGTGATCGTGAAATAAAAAAGCCGACATGACGTCGGCTTTTTTGATATTTAACTTATGCTTTTTTCTGTACCGATGGTGCAATCGGGTCAGCTGTAATATAGCCGACTGATGCTGCATAACCATCGTTATAATTTTCGTTGATGAGCGGTGTCAGCTGGCTTTTGACGATATTGTGAATACCACCCCAGTCACCTGCGTGCTGGAAGTTGCTCATGATATAAGTCCATCCATTAATGGAGTCTACAGCATGCAGACCTGTCGCTTCAGCTCCTGCAGGAGTGGACAGAATGCGGGAGAATGTCTGAGTATCCACATTATACGCCCAGAGGAAGTTATTCACGTGGTTACCACTGTCTTCACCCACGAAAAGTGTGCGAAGGCTTTCAGAGTATTTTAAGTTGTCTGGGCTGGCCACTTTTTCAGGGTTTGCTGTATTACCCAAAGCATCGGCTGAAATATCCTCGCCCATAAACAGCATATGACTCTGGTATGGTGTCCATTCACTGTTGATCAGCGCATTGCTGCTGTCCACCTGACCGCCTTTTAAGTCATGTGCCAGCACACCACCGGCTTTGATTGTTTTCTTGAATTTAACCTTGTGTTCAGCAACCCAGCCAGAACCATTTTCAATCATGGAATCCTGAATGTTCGCCAGTGCAGAATATGCCACTTTATCTTTCAGGTTAACGGTTGTTCCTTCCATTTTTGTAAATGCCATGCTGCCACCTTTCAGGGCTGCATAGCGGTGTGTTTCCAGGAAAGCGGCTGCAAGTTCAATCTCTTCTTTACTGAAACCGTTATTGGCTTCTTTCAGTCTGATCCACAGGGTTTTCTTATCCAGTACGATCTGAGTATAGCCTGTAGTGTCCTGAGGTGCAGTTTTCAGGCTTTCCATAATATTTTCAGCTTTGATACCGCGGACATTTACAAGGTCATCAATCGTTTTACTGTCTGAATGACCAAGTTTGATCCACTGGATTGGAGCTGTGGATGTTTCGTTCAGTTCTGCTGTGTATTTTGCTACGTACAGGGTGCCTGCAGACAGATCTTTTTCTTTGTCTGCCACAAACATGAAGAAACCACCATTGGTGAAGTCATCTCCCATAATGACCGTGCGGTTATCTGCCATGACTTGAATCAGTTCATGAGAAATACGACCTAAACAGAAATGTTTTTTCGCTGTCGCGCCACCTTGACCATCGAGCACAATTTCAGGCAGATGACCGTAGTTGTAGACATTGGCTGTATTTTCATTGCCATACAGATTTTTACTGTAAGCTCTTAATGTACTGAGTGATGTTCCGATCTGATCGAAAGCATCCGGTTCATATTCTTCGCTCGACAGATGTGTGTTCCACGGAGACAGACTTGCTCCGCAGGTAATCCATAAACCATGTACTTTGGACATATCCACATTGAAGTATTTTTTCAGTTCCAGATGTCCTGTTTTCTGATCCTGATCAAGAGTCAGTACAGCAATTGGAGACGGCAGTCGTCCATACATATCTTCTTTTGCAAGGTTCTTACTGGTGTATTCAAACTGCACCACGTGGAATACAGGAGTCGTTACACCGCTGACACTTGCGTTATCAAGGTGGATCAGGGATGAACCGTCTGGACAGTCTGAAAAGAACTGACGTTCCTGACCTGGAGCAGAGCGGTCAATAATAGGGTTATTGTTAATATCGTAATAACCACCCGCCAGGATTTTTCCACCTTTCAGGTTGTCAACTTCAACGCCTGTGTTGAAAAATGCTTTATAGCCCAGCTTATATTCTGTTGAGCTGTTGTTATCCCATTCCACAATCAGTTTTGAAGTCACTGTAGTGGTTGCCATTGCTGCTGCGTCTGTCAGTGACGGTGCAGGCATAGCGGTGAAGGTTGCTTTTTTCAGGTTGACCGGTTTTACTGGCGGTGTGACAACGGCAGTATCGTTATCATCATCGTTACAGCCTGTTAAAGCTGCTGCTGTGGTCATTGCCCCAAGCGGTAAAAAAGGTATTCCCGCAAACCATTTTAAAATATCACGACGACTTGGCTGATTGGTATTGGCTGTCATAGTAAATCCATTTGATGAATTGTAGATAAGTTGGTCTAGATTGTATGAACAGGCAGTGACAGTTTTTTTACACTTATAAGTCATTTTGAAGACAGTTTTTATTTTTTATAAAATATTGAGCTATAAAGTAAAAATTAAATGCAGGACAGCAGTTATGGCTGGTTCAGCCATTTATGCCGCTCTGCGTTTTTCCAGTATTTTTCCAAAAAACAGACCGACTTCAAACAGCATCCACATGGGTAAAGCAAGCATGACCATGGACAGTGCATCAGGGGGAGTGACGAACATGGAGACAAAAAAACAGCCAACGATAATAAAACGTCTTTTTTCAATAAGGCTCTGTGTACTGACTAAACCCACCAGGATCAGAATCAGGGTAATCACGGGTATTTCAAAAGTCAGACCAAAGACCAGGAACAGTTTAAGACAGAAGCTCAGATAACTGTTGATGTCAGTCATCGGTGCAACGGATTCTGGGGACACGCTGATGAAAAAATGCAGTATGGCAGGCAGTGTGACAAAATATGCAAATGCAACGCCCAGATAAAACAGCGTAATGCTGCCCAGCAGCAGTGGAGTCGCAAGATGCCGTTCTTTTTCATACAGTGCCGGTCTGACAAAAGACCAGAGCTGATAAATAATAAACGGCATGGCAAGTACAAGTGCAACAAACAGATTCAGCTTAAAGGGTGCCATGAATGTTGCGGTGACATCTGTTGCAATCATGGTGGATGTTGCAGGCAACTGCTGTCTTAAAGGCTCAGAAAGTAACTGGTAGGTATAATTCCTGAAAGGAAGCAGACAGAAAAACAGAAACAGTGTGACTCCCACAATTCTGAACAGATATTTGCGCAGAACAATCAGATGCTGCATGACAGGCATCTGTTCCAGAGATTCTGTTTTTACTGTGGTGGAGGGTAACTGGTTCATACGGCAATTTTTAACTCTGAATTCTGATGGGATGGCATGGAGCAAAGCAGATTGCATTGACTGTTGTTCAGATAAGTGGCAGTAAATGGAGGAAATATTTCAGGTTGATACGGAAGATAAGTTTTATGTGCTGAGACTTCCATGACCGGTTCAGATGCTTCGGATTCATCTGAAAGAATCGACTGATTTTTCATCTGATCCAGCTGTTGCTGCATACGGCGTTCAAGTTCCGTGATCTTTTCGATTTCTTTCTGCATTTCTTCCCGAAACTCTGAAAGTTTCAGTTCTCTGTCTATTTCATTCTGAATATTGCTGACAAAGCGTTTGATTTTTCCATACCATTTTGCTGCAAAACGTGCAGCTTCCGGAAGTTTGTCAGGACCCAGCACCAGTAAAGCAATGATGGCAAAACACAGTATTTCAGTCATTCCCAGATTCAGCATGAGATCACCTGCTTAGCTTTTTACCGAGCTTTCAGTGCTTTTGACATCTGCTTCAATCGTACGGGGATCTTTTAACTGCGCTGATTCAGCGTCATCTTCCTTAATGGATTTTTTAAAATCCTTGACCGCACCACCCACGTCTTTGCCGAGGTTTTTCAGTTTGGAAGTACCAAACAGTAAAATGACCACAATTGCGAAAATCACAACGTGCCAAATTGATAATCCAGCCATGTTTATATCTCCTGTTTTATTGCAACTATCTCAACAGGTCTGTGTGACAGCGATGTGACATCTGTATTGCAGTTTTACGACATTGATTTTTCAGTAGCCATGAACAGGATGTTTCTGACAGCAACCAAAATGACGTGATAGCATAAGTGACCCAATCAAGGACGACCGAATTTGGCTTTGCTATTTCCTTTGGCGGCATTCATCTGTGGGCTTCTGCTTGCATCAGCTGCTGTCGCTACTCAGCTGAAACCGCTGTTGTCCATGCTGCTGGCAAGACTGCTGATTCCTGTTGTGATTATTTACAATATGGTGTTCTACAAAACAGGCAGTGTCATGCTGATTCTGTTTGCCTTCTTTTCCTGTTTTATTCTGTTCATTGTTTATCTGAAACTCTCCAGAGACCGTCTGGCTTCATTATGTTTCAGCTATACCAATATGGCATGGCTTGGATTTCCTGTTGCAATCGCCATTTTTGGTACAGAACACAGTATGGCAATGATTCCTCTGTATATAGGTGTTTCAATTTTTGGTAACTCCTGGGCAGTGACTTCAGTCAGTTCTGAACCGCAGGCGAAGCTGTATCTGTTGAAAAAAATGCTCCAGTCTCCGCCTGTGATTGCCTTGATGATTGCGGGTGTTGTACGTTGTTTTGATGTGCAGCATTTTCAGAATACTCTGCTGGTTGAATGGATTTACACCCTGGCAAAATGGAGTATGAGTTTTGCAGGCATGTGCGTTCTGGGCATGTGGCTGAGAAAAACCAAAGTACACTGGGCGGACATACAGACCAGTGCCAGACTTGCTGTACTGAAAATGCTTTGCGGTCTGATTCTGTGTGGACTGGCTTATTTTTTTCTGCCACTTCCCCAGATCAATACTTATATTGGCGTGATGTTTTTATTGTTCTGTTTACCCCCAGCCGCCAATATTGTGGCATTGGAAACTCATTATCAGGGTACAGGTATTTCAGCCAAATACATCGCTTCGGGGACAATGGTCAGTGTGGTGGTCTGTGTGATTTATGGCGTGGTTGTTCATTTATTATAAAAGATTTAAGTAATAGAAAGTCTTTCTTATCATAGCTTTGAATCCATCCTAACCCTCCTTTGAAAAAGGAGGGGATTCTCATAGGGACTTATTTCTCTAAACTTGCTTTAAATAACTGCATTGCCTGACCACGGTGACTGATTTTATTCTTTTCTTCTTTGCTCATTTCAGCACTTGAGATGTTCAGTTCGGGTAACCAGAATAAAGGATCATAACCAAAGCCATTTTCACCACGTGCCTGCTCCAGAACTTCACCTTGCCAGATACCCTGGAAAATTTGTGGAAGCGGGTCTTCTGCATGTTGTACAAATGCAAGAACACAGACGAACATACCTTGAACTGGATTTCCATCCTGGCGATATGGTTTCAGGTCTGCCAGCAGTTTTGCATTATTGGCAGCATCATCGCCGTGTTCACCTGCATAACGTGCAGAGTAAATGCCTGGTGCGCCACCTAAAACCGGGACACAGATTCCTGAATCATCTGCAATCGCAGGTTTACCTGAAATTTTAGAGGCATGACGTGCTTTGATGATGGCATTTTCAATAAAACTTAAACCATCTTCAATCGCGTCTTCGATATTGAGTTTTCCCTGAGGGATCACTTCAACGGGTAGGGCTAATTCGGCAAACAGTTTTTCAAATTCAGCAATTTTGCCTTTGTTATTACTTGCGAGTACTAATGTTCCCTGGGATAACCAGTCTTGTGCAGACATTTCAATTGCTCTGAGTTTGAATCGTGGAGGGTATTTTAACGGATTCCTGGCATGATTTGAAAAATAGAAATTTTATCCAGGGGAGATTGGTTCATTTTCAGTAAAAAGCCACACCTGTTTTTAACGAGGTATGGCGGATTGAAGCCTGTCTGAATTATCTTATTGAAATATCCGAACCCGTTTTCTTTGGATCAACCAGAATTTTTGCGTGCTGCTCAGGGTCACGCAGTGCAGAAAATGCATTGATCACGCCATCTAAACCCACGATACCTGTAATCAGCGGTGAGCAATCAATTTTGCCTTCTGCAATCATATGTAAAGAGTCACGAAATTCTAAAGGGGTATAGCCAAGAACAAACTGCATTTCGATTTCTTTATTAATCGCAAGTGCAGGCTCAATACGGTCACTTTGCATGCAGACACCTACGCCAATAATTTTGGACAGTAGCGGTGCGCCATCAATGATCTGTTGCAGGATTCCAGGAACGCCCACACATTCAAAAATAACAGGACGTTTTGGCAATGCACCAAGTTTATCTGCGACACGCCATGCATGCCACCACGGCATACCTGTTGCCTGAATTTTATCAAAAAGACCTAAACCATAATTCAGTGCTTCGGCAGCATCGCCTAGTAAACCAAGCTCTTTCCAGTTTTCAAAAGGGGAGTTCTGTGCAGGGTCAATCACTGCATCTGCACCGCAACGTTCAGCCAGTTTACGACGGTTGGCTGAGAAGTCACTGGCGATGATTTTTTTCACGCCTGCTGCTTTTAACATCAAAATAATACCCAGTCCGACTGGACCACAACCGATCACGATAGCAGGTTCACTGGTTTTAATCCGACTGCGTCGAACAGCATGCAAGGCAACTGCCATCGGTTCAGTCATGGCAGCACTGTCTGCATCTAAACCATTAGGCACTTCAAACATCAGGCTGGACTGGACTAAAACCTGTTCCGCATAACCACCCGATGCATTGGGTGACAGCCCCGTAGACTGATAACCCAAATCCTCCAGTTGTAATAAAGGTATGGCACAGACTAGGGTATCTGTTTTGAATTTTTTACGTGTCTTTGGTCCATAATCGACAATTTTTCCGCAGAATTCATGTCCCATGACAAATTTATCTGAATTTCTGGCAAGTCCCTTAAAGCCAACTTTTGCAGCGAGGTTATGCATATGGTCGCAGTTGTGCTGCATGTGTAAGTCACTGCCACAGATTCCGCAGCGGATCACGTCCAGCAGTACCTGACCTTTGGCAGGGAGCAGTTCAGTTAAGTGTTCTATTTTTAATTCGGCATTCTGACAGACAACTGATTTCATTTAATTTCCGTATTTTTATTTGAATATTCAGCTCATCATTACAGTTCCTGCTGTGGAAAAATATGACTGTGATCGACTTTATATACTTTAAAAAGGTAAATACGGAATTTAATTGATTTTGATTTTTCAGGCAGATTAAACGTGGGCTCGATAAGTTATTTTAATCATTCAGGAAAATAAGATTTATTTATCCTTCGCAGAACCCGTTGAACTTCAAAGCATATCAAAATGATTTTAAAGCATTCACCTGTAGATTCAATTCTGCCTCAAACAACTGCAAAGGATGATTCCGTGTATTGAATAGTGGTGAAAATGAAGATCAGATTCAGGTTGGATTGATGATGGCACTGTGGATGTGTTCAGGCTGTGGCATGGATTCTGTGATGGGTTCTGCCAGGATTAAAAAAAGCACCCGAAGGTGCTTTTATATTTTGAATATCTTATTTACTGTGCCTGAATCCATTGGTCTGCACGGTCACGCGCAGTACGGATCTGATCTGGTGTCAGGTTGGCAGCCAGAGCGGTTTTTTTCGCTTCAGACATGTTGATGACTTTATTGTCCAGCATACCGTCACGTGTGGACAGTTCATACCACTGGTAAGCACCCATGTAGTTTTTCTTCTGCTCATCCATCATGGCAAGGTTAAAGCTGGCGCGGTTATCACCATGACTGGCCGCTTTTTCAAAATATTTACGGGCAAGCGCTTCGTCTTTTCGGGTTCCGATACCATCAGCAAGCATACGGCCAACATTCAGCTGAGCAGGAGACAGTCCCTGATCGGCAGCTGCTTTATACCAGGCAAATGCCTGATGGTCATCTTTCTGTACATCTTTACCATGCTGATATTTGGTTGCCAGGTAAAACTGTGCGCCAGGCTGACCTGCTTTCGCAGCTTTGCTCAGGCTGTTAATGTCCATTACAGAATACTGTGCTGCCTGACTTGAAACAGATGGGGCAGGAGCTACATAGTCTGCATGAGTCTGAATGCTGAACAGTCCAACAACCAGTGTGCTGAATAATATTTTTTTCATAGAGCGCTCACTCGATAAATTGCGACTTCACCAAACAGATTCGGGAGATGTTTACTGAGTAAACTACCTTGCTGGTCCCCATTTACGGCGAGTCGGTTAATAATCCGGATGTTATTTTCAGCACATAAAGCTTCAAAGTCACGGAAAGTACATAAATGAATATTAGGCGTGTTGTACCACATATAGGGTAGGGCTTCTGAAACAGGCATTTTTCCTTTCAGTGCCAGGAAAGAACGGGTCTTCCAGTGTGCAAAGTTTGGAAAAGTAATAATTGCCTGTTTCCCCACGCGCACCATGTCACGTAATAAAACGTCTGGTGCATCTACGGCTTGCAAAGCCTGTGCCATGACAACATAGTCAAAAGACTGGTCGGCAAAACGACTCAAACCGAGGTTTAAGTCCTGCTGTATAATATTTAACCCTCTACTGACCGCAATTGCAATCTTTTCCTGGTCAATTTCCAGACCATAGGCACGGATATTGTGTTTTTTGCTCATATGCGCCAGCAGTTCACCATCACCACAACCGAGGTCAAGCACCTTGGAATCGGGTTTAATCCATGTCTCTGCAAGCTGATGATCAATACGCATTATACTGTCTCCCGTGGTGTTGCATTCAGGTGTTCAACCCCACCTAAAAAGGCACGTAAGGATTTGACATATAAGGGAATAGGGAACAGGAAGGAGTCATGTCCCTGTTCTGCATCAATGTCCAGATAACTGACCGGTTTATGGTTACTGATCAGGGCATCCACAATCTCCTGAGAGCGCTGTGGAGAGAAGCGCCAGTCAGTGGTAAACGAGATCACCATAAACTGACATTTTGTGTTTGCCATCGCTTTTTTCAATGACTGCTCATACTCACGGGATGGATCAAAGTAGTCCAGTGCCTTGGTCATGATCAGATAAGTGTTGGCATCGAAATTACGGCTGAACTGTTCACCCTGATAACGCAGATAGCTTTCCACCTGGAATTCCACATCAAAGCCGTACATAAACTTGCCGGACTTCAGATCGCGTCCAAATTTCTGTTTCATGGCTTCTTCAGACAGATAGGTGATATGTCCAACCATGCGTGCCAGAATTAAACCACGTTTCGGATAGCTGTCATGCTCCAGGTATCGACCATTATGAAAGTCAGGGTCGGATAAGATGGACTGACGTGCAACCTCGTTAAAGGCGATATTCTGAGCAGAAAGTTTAGGTGCACTGGCAATGATGACGCATTTCTGTAAGCGGTCTGGGTAATCCACAGACCATTGCAGCGCCTGCATGCCACCAAGAGAACCACCAATTACAGCATACCAGGTATCTATACCCATACGGTCAGAGAGCATCGCCTGAGTTTTGACCCAGTCACGGACAGTGACCAGTGGGAAATCCGGTCCATAAGGACGGTTTTCATTTTCAGGGTTCGGCGAAGTGGGTCCTGTAGAACCACTGCATCCACCAATATTGTTTAAGGCAACGACAAAGAACTTTGAAGTGTCAATGGCTTTTCCTGGACCTATACAGGCATCCCACCATCCTGGTTTTTTGTCATCTTCATGATGATAACCGGCAGCATGGTGATGTCCTGACAGTGCATGACAGATTAAAACCGCATTCGATCGGTCTGCATTGAGCTCACCATAAGTTTCGACCATAATTTCAAAACGTGGAAGGATTCGGCCGCATTCAAGCTCTAATGGCTCTTCAAACTGAAACTTTTCTGGGGTGACAACACCCACTGAGTCAACTGGTAAAGACACAGGAATAATTCGCCTTAAATTCTTTAGAGTGAAGAAATAAAAGAAAGGATACCATCTGGGGTATCCTTTCTAAAGTCTTTTATTTTCTAAGCAGTGCTTAAACAGCAGCAGCAATAACCTGGTCAGTACTTAACACACCCTGTTCAATCAGGCGGTTGGTTGCTGCAATAATCGCTTCAATGGATGAAGTGACAATATTGTCATGTACGCCTGCGCCAAATGCAGATTTACCTGTACCCTGAACCTGAAGTTCAATCAATGCCAGTGCTTTGGCATGTGCACCAGAGCTGATACCGCGTTCTTCATAATTCAGAACA
Organism: Acinetobacter sp. WCHAc010052; assembly: GCF_002165295.2. Classification (NCBI taxonomy): domain Bacteria; kingdom Pseudomonadati; phylum Pseudomonadota; class Gammaproteobacteria; order Moraxellales; family Moraxellaceae; genus Acinetobacter; species Acinetobacter sp. WCHAc010052. Next base: position 512,557 of record NZ_CP032143.1, read on the forward strand.
TCAATCGGCAACTGAAGAGCATTCAGAATTGCAGAAATCGGACCGTTGCCTTCACCACGTAAATGCTGAGTTTCACCATTTACAACCACATCAAGCTCAATCACCTGATTGCCGTTTTCATCTGACAGACGATAGTTCTTCGCTGAGTAATGGGCATCTTTCGCTGCAACATAAGTGTCTTTGAACAATGTCCAGATCTGTTGAGCTGTGACTTCCACACCTTCATCATCAGCAACCTGCTGAACCACCTGAGAGAATTCAACCTGTAAACGACGAGGTAACACCACGTTGTAGTTGGATTCTAACAAGTATGCGATACCACCTTTACCGGATTGTGAGTTAACACGGATCACCGCATCATAGTCACGACCTAAATCACGTGGGTCAATTGGCAAGTAAGGCATATCCCACATTTCTTCGTTCTTCTGGAACTCGAAACCTTTTTTGATTGCATCCTGGTGTGAACCTGAGAATGCTGTGAAGACCAGATCACCTGCATACGGATGACGTGGGTGTACAGGTAAGCCTGTGCATTCTTCTACAGTTGCAATGATTTCGTTGATATTTGAGAAATCCAGTTCACATGGCACGCCCTGGGTGTACATGTTCAATGCAATCGCAGCAACATCGACGTTACCTGTACGTTCACCATTACCAAACACACAGCCTTCAACACGGTCAGCACCTGCCATGATTGCTAATTCAGATGCAGCGATCCCACAGCCACGGTCGTTATGACAGTGAACTGAAATGATTACACCATCACGACGCTGTAAGTTACGGTGCATCCATTCAATCTGGTCTGCATAAACGTGAGGACCAGAAACTTCAACCGTTGCAGGTAAGTTCAAGATCACTTTATTTTCAGGAGATGCTTCCCAGATTTCAGTTACAGCATCACAGACGTCTTTAGCAACTTCTAACTCAGTTGCAGTAAAGCATTCAGGGCTGTACTGGAAAATAAAATCTGTTTCAGGCTGTTTTGCTGCATATTCTTTGACTTTGGTTGCAGCATTGATTGCCAGTTGTTTTGCACCTGCAACATCAACATTCAACACTTTCTGACGGAAAGTTGGAGAGTTTGAGTTGTAAATATGCACAATCGCGCGTTTTGCACCCTGTAAAGATTCAAAAGTACGTGCAATCAAATGATCACGTGCCTGTACTAAAACTTCGATATAAACATCTTCAGGAATATGACCTTCTTCAATCAGTTTACGTGTGAAATCAAAGTCCACCTGAGACGCTGAAGGGAAGCCAATTTCAATATGTTTGAAACCGATTTTCACCAGCATCTGAAACATTTTGAACTTCTGTTCAATGTTCATCGGTTCGAAAATCGCCTGGTTACCATCACGAAGATCCGTGCTCATCCAGATTGGCGCTTTATTGATTTCGTTGTCAGGCCATTGACGGTCAGGCAAGTCTACACGCTGGTACATGCGACGGTATTTTTTACTTGGATCAGCCAACATCATGAGGTAACTCCTTGTGTAGATGACGTTGCTCGTGTCTTGGATAAAGGCAACGCTCTACTGTATAGATTGTGTCTATTTGACCCATTTACAAGTAAGTTCTGATGAAATTTTACTTTAATTTGCATCAACTTATGTGCAGTTTGAGCAGCATAAGCCCGAAGTCTTAAAACGTGTACAGGGTCTGACTTTAGATTAATTCTAAAACACTCTCTGCGGGAATAATTTCCTTAATTTGCATCATTCAGAACATTCTGGAAAATTATTTCCTTAAAAAGGCTTATTTGTGAGAAATATATTCTGAATTAATCTCAGCTACGGTAGCTGTTCCCATTAATGCCATGGTAATTTCAAATTCTTCTTTTAAAATCTTCAGGACATGTGCAACGCCTAAAGCACCTGCAACGGCTAAACCATACATGGCAGGGCGACCGATCAGTACCGCAGATGCACCCATTGCCAGGGCTTTGAATACATCTGTACCCCGACGGATACCACCATCGAGTAATAAAGGAAAATCTTCAGGCACAACCGCTTTTATATTCTGTAATGCAGTCAGGGGTGAAATGGAGGTATCCAGAACACGTCCGCCGTGATTGGAAATAATCAGACCTTTGACACCCAGTTTGACTGCTTTTTTTGCATCAAGAGGATGGAGAATTCCTTTTAATATGACAGGCAGTCTAGTCTGAGAAATAATATATTCAATGTCAGCCCATTTAGGTGCAATCTGCATCAGACCATCAAAAACAGGGTGCTGAAGTTCCGTAATTTCAGGAAGGGGAATATGTGCAGGAGTATGCGGATGTTGCATACCTTCAGGCAGTTCAAAGAATGCCTGGCGCTCACGGTCACGGATGCCTTTATGTGGTGCATCCACCGTAATCACAATCGCTTTGAAGTCATGCTGTTCAGCAAGTTTCAGTAACGCCAGTGACTTCTCTCTGTTTCCCTGCCAGTACAGCTGAAACCATTTATTGGGATTTTCTTTTTTCAGCTGATGCAGGTCGGTATTGGTAAATGTACTTAATACATAATTACTGCCCATGACTTCAGCTGCCAGTGCAGATGCAGCTTCACCATCCGGATGAAACAGCTGCTGATGTCCAATGGGAGCCAGAAAAACCGGGTGAGGGAATTTCTGCCCAAGTATTTCGATCTCGGTTGAACCACCGCTTAAATCATTCAGCAGACGTGGAACAAGTCGAATCTGGCTGAACTGATTCAGGTTATCCTGAATGCTTTGTTCATCCATTGCGCCACCATTTAAATAATGCCAGCTTGCTTCAGGTAAATGTTTAACCGCCTGTTTTTCATAATCGTTCAGCGTCTGTAAATAGGGCGGAATTTGTGTCAATGGGGCTAAAATTGCGTTGCTCATATTTACCTGACCGATGGCTGAATATTTTTTGGATTTAAATTTTTGCTATTGATAATCGTTGAGCTGTTTTACAGTTCAGCCCATTTACGGATTAAGTTGTGGTACAGACTGGTCAGTTTAACCACCTCAGTATGTGCATCCCCCAGTTCTGTTCTTAAATTCTGAATGGTCTGATCCAGGTTAAACAGCATATGCCGCGTTGCATCGTCACGGATCATGCTCTGTATCCAGAAAAATGAGGCTGTGCGACAACCTTTGGTCACAGGTGTAACTTCATGCACGCTGGTTGATGGGTAGAGGATCATATCTCCCGCAGGAAGTTTGACTTCGTGGTATCCATAAGTGTCTTCGACAACCAGATCGCCACCTTCGTATTCTTCAGGTTCACTCAAAAATATGGTGCAGGATAGGTCAGTACGGATACGATGTTGCGTCCCACGTATATTTCGGATGGCATTATCGACATGAAATCCAAAAGTTTCATGATTTTCATAACGGTTGAAATAAGGCGGTAAAATATCCAGAGGTAGGGCAGCGGATAAAAACAGTGGGTTTTTGCCCAGTGCTTCCAGAATAATATTGCCCAGTTGCTGTGTCAGTGGATGATTTTCAGGAAGCTGCTGATTACGTTTTACACTGGCTGAAAGAGAGCCGGTAGACTGCTGTCCATCAACCCATTCAGCATTTTGCATGGCATCGCGGAAATATTGAACCTGTTCTTTGCTTAGCACATCTGGTATGTGGTGGATCATTGCAGCACCTTAAACTCGATGAGTTGGGAATATATTGTTTTATAGAAAAATAGCCTCTATGAATAGAGGCTATTATATAACAGTTGAGCTTAATCCATATTTTTATTATGGATTAATTTTAAACTCAGTACTTAAAGTTTACAGACAGTACAGCACTGCGGCCTTCAGCTTCAGTTGCATAGTGTGATGCATATGCTTTAGTGAAATAACGTTTGTCAGAAAGGTTGTTTACGTTCAGCTGTAAATCAACGTTTTTGTTTACGTTATAACGAGCCATTGCATCGTAACGTACATAGCCTGGAACCCATTTAGTATTTGCAGCATCACCATAGACTTTATCCATCGCAATTGCACCTACACCTAAATTTAACTGTGGCAGAACCTGGTAAGTTGTCCACAGAGTTGCTGAATTTTTAGCAACGTTCTGAACCTGGTTGCCATTATTAGGACTGATTTCATAGACTGGTGGTTTACCTGAAGCCGCAGTATTTACAAAACCAGCATCTACAATTTCACTGTCCAGATAAGTATAACCCGCTGCAACAGCCCACTTGTCAGTGATGTTACCGTTTGCACCTAACTCGATACCATCTACACGTGTTTCACCAATATTACGTGTAAAGCCATCTGCATCAGTTGCACGTGTATTTTCTTTTTCGGTACGGAAAATAGCCGCAGTTAAGTTCAACTTATCGCCAAGAACATCCCATTTAGTTCCCAGCTCGTAAGTTTTAACTTCTTCAGGCTTTAAGTTGTTTATAGCACGTGCCTGTTCATCGTTATTATTACGACCTGGAACGCTGATACCTTCTGAACCATCACCTGCATCCACACCAACAGGGTTTGCAGAAGTTGCATAGCTTAAGTATACAGAACCATTTTCAACTGGTTTAAAGGTTACACCTGCCTGATAGTTAAAGAAATCAGTGCTTGATTCGTAAGCAGTTCCTGCTTTGATTGAGCCTGAATCTTTATTGTATTTGATATCAGTATCAAATTTATCCCAGCGAACGCCAAGATCAAGAATCCACTGAGGTGTAATAGTAATACTGTCTAAGAAATAAATGGATTGTGTTTCAGATGTATTGGTTGAAACAGCTTTATTTGCAGTAAATGTACCTAACCACGGGTCGTTGGAGTTTGGATTTGTTGCAGATGTACACCAGTAGTCAGAAGATACCGACGTAGTATTTTGACAGTTGGGATTTTTTACACTGGATAAATAACCACCTGAACCAGTACCTGACCAACTATTGGAAGCATCAGCATTGCTTGCCCAGTTATGGTTACCAACATCTGCTTCCTGTTTGGAATATTCGGCACCAGTATTGATGCTGTGTTTAATTTCACCAGTATTGAATTTACCAGTCAATGCAAGTTGATCTGTAAATGCATTAGTATCTGAAATACGGGAATTTAAACGACGCCATACCTGACCATTCTGAATATTGGTTTTCGAGTCATCAGGTTGAGACCATGCGTAATTATTTTTAGTATTACTGTACATTGCAGTATTACTGATTGTGAAATTATCAGTAAGGTCATGCTCAAGTTTTAACGTACCACTTTGGTTTTCCTGACGCTGGAAGTCACGATCTTTCCATCCGTAGTAAATACCTTGTTTTGCTTCAAATGGTTTGCCTGTGGATGTTTTTGTTGCAGCATCCCAATAAGGTACACCTGAATCCGGTGTGTCGTCAGTTTTCAGGTAATAGTAAGCTAAAGTTGCACGAGTTGCAGTGTCTAAACCAAAAGTAATACTTGGTGCAATACCTGCACGTTTGTATTCTGCACCGTTATCCTGACCTGCTTTTTCGTTATGGTGTCCCATCACTGCTACACGGGCAGCAATACCATTACCAAAGTCTTTATTTGCATCTAAAGTAATACGCTGGTAGTTGTCTGTACCGCCTGCTACAGAACCTTCTAAGAAGTCGCCTTTTTTAGCCACTTTAGAAATCATGTTGATACTACCACCAGAAGTACCAGCACCACCCATTGCAGATGCAGAACCTTTGGTGACTTCAACCTGTTCAATTGCAAACATTTCACGGTTCTGTGAAGTAGCGTTACGGATACCATCTACATACATTGAACTTTCAGAGCTGTAGCCACGGATAAATGGACGGTCACCGTTTGGGTTACCACCTTCACCAGCACCTAAAGTAATACCTGGAACTGTACGCAGTGCGTCGCTAAGGGTTGTCACCTGAGTGTCTTCAATTAGCTGTTTAGAGATAACAGAAACAGATTTAGGTGTATCCAGTAAAGGTGCTACGAATTTGGAGTTTGCAGATGTATCGACTTTCAAACCCTGTTCAGCAGTTGCTTTAGTACGGATCGTTTCAAGTTGCTGAGCCTGTGTTACGCCATCCTGAGCGATTGCAGCTGTAGCCATGACAGACAAGGAAGAAGCGATTGCTGTAGAAACAATCTTTTTACGTGTTTTAATGAAAGACATATGCATCCCAAACGAGACTGTTAATTTGTATGCGAATAATAATAATTCTTATTTAATTTTTACATCACTGTTTGATTGCAAATGGCGATAAATAATCACAATATGATAGTAGTATTTAATGTAATGATATAACAAAAAACACTTAATGTTATGTTTTTGTTAAATATTGATAAAATGGTTGGATTTTTAAATTTTTATTGAGAATACTGATTTTTAGTCTGTGCTTTTATTATTCTGTATAGATATACAGAGAAAATATGGATAAAAAAGCAGCATAAATGTATTTTATGCTGCTTTTTCTTATATTTTCAGTTTTAGAAACGATAAGTGCCTTTCACAGCAAATGAGCGACCTGGGGCAATTGTTGAAAATACACCAACATGTGAAGCATCATAAATACGCTCATTTGTAATGTTGTTGATATTAAACTGTAAGCCAAATTCAGGGATCACCTGATACTGAGCAAATGCATCATAGCGGATATGGTCTGGTAAATAATAGGTATTCACGTCATCGACAAAGCGTTTGCCGACATAAGTTGCACCACCACCGAATTTGAACTTGTCTGTTAAGGCATAGGTTGTCCACAGATTTGCACTATGATTGGCAATAAATTTCATTTGCTTGCCTTTCATATTTTCAGCTTTAGCGCCACTTTTATAGTCTAAAATTTCAGGGTCTAAATAGACATAGCCTGCGCTTAAGTTCCATGCAGGTGTAATCTGACCTGTTGAACTTAACTCTACGCCACGCACGCGGTTATCGCCATCATTTGAAAGTATGCCTTCAGCATCATAACTGCGGGCATCTGTTTTCTTTGTTTCAAAAATAGCGGCATTCAGCGCTAAATCGCCATCAAAGAGTTCCCATTTTGTTCCAATTTCAATGCTTTTTGATTTTTCAGGATCCAGATCATTCAGTGCTGCACCGCTTGCTGCTCCGTCTGCACCACCAGCCTGACCGAGGTTATCCCCGGTTGGATTCATCGAAGTTGCATAATTTGCATAAATACGACCATTTTCAGTCAGTTTATAAACAATGCCTGCCTGGTAGTTAAACATGTTTTCGGAAACTGAGTCAGAAGAACTTGCTGATTTATAATCGTCAAAACGTAGACCTAAATTAACATCCAGTTTTGGTAAAAGAGAAATGGTGTCAAAGACATAAATTCCTTTTGCTTCGATTTCCCCTTCGTTTGTCCATACGCCCCACGGTATGTGGAAGCCAGAGTAATTTTTCTGTGTCGGATTATAGAAATCAACTGTTTCAGATCCTGCACCAACAGCAGCGCCTGAACGTGTACCGATACGTTCCTTGCTGTAATCAATACCAGCAATCAGGTCATGGGCTATGGAACCTGTTTTAAACTGAGCCTGTAAATCAGCCTGAGCTGCATTGACATGGCTTGTACGGTACGACTGACGGTTTGCTCGGTTATATGTCAGACCAGGACCCTCTGTCTGGCATGCCGTTCCACTGCTTGCTACACAGCCAAAGCTTAGACGGGTAAAGAAATATTCCTGTATGGTCTGCAGATCCTGCGCTGCAATACGTAATTTCAGTGCATCGTTGAAATCATGTTCAAAATTCAGGCTGAAAATTTCGGAAGTGTAGTTGCGGTAATCAATGTCCGGGCGGCCAAAATTGGTTTCAAATGGCATGCTTTCAATCGGTGTTTTTCTGTCTGGATTTGATGCATTACTGAATGGAATGCCCATATCAGGTGTGTCATTGAATTCCAGTCGGCTATAACCGGCAGTCAGACGGGTAGGGCCATTCATACCAAACGTAATGGACGGTGCAACACCCCAGCGGTCAGTTTCAACATTATCACGACGGGCAACTTCACCCTGATCCAGCATGGCGTTCAGACGGACTGCAATATTGTCGTTAATGGCAACATTATTATCAGTGGTAAAGCGGTATTTCGCATGACCTTTGCCGGAGTTCTGATATTCTGAAGTTACTTCAGATTCTGTTTTGTTTTTTGGCTTTTTAGTAACTAAATTAATTGTTCCACCGGTTGAACCACGACCTGAATATACAGAACCGGGTCCTTTGCTCACTTCAACAGCTTCCAGGTTGAAACTTTCATGAGAACCACGTGCATAGTCACGCATACCATCAATCAGAATATCTGTACTGGCTTCATAACCACGGATGAAAGGGCGGTCGCCCATAGGTGTACCACCTTCGCCTGAGCCTAAAGTGATCCCTGGCGTTGTTCTGAGAATATCCTGTAAAGAAGTTGCCGCACGTTCATCTATTTCTTTTTTTGAAATGATATTGACTGTACGGGCGGTATCCAGCAGTGGTGCTGTCATTTTTGCATTCTGGGATTCTTTCACATAATAGCTTTCCTGTTGCTCGGCAACAAAGGTAATTTTATCTAGCTGTTCTACCTTTTGTACTTTTGTATCACCGTCTGCGAAGACCCAAGGTGATGATAGGCTTATGATTGAAGCAGCAGCCAGCTGAGTGCGCTTCTTATGATTTCTGATATATCCCATGTTTAAACGATTCCGCTAAATAAAAAAATAAAAAACAATAAGTTAGGTTTTTGCATGCTAATAATAATGAGAAACTTTATCATTTGCAATAGCGGGTTGGGAAATAATCAGATTTAATTGCAGTTTATTGATTTTACTTAGACTGTAAGTTCAGCGTTCAACATGAAATTTATAGTGTTATAATGCTATTTTGTATATTTTTAAATGTTGTCATATAATGTGGCACTTTCAAAAATGCCACTACTATTTCTAATATCGAGGAAGCCATGCAAGTAACTTCTGAAGCGGTTTCGGGCGTTGCCCGTCGTTTAAATGTATCTGTACCGACGAGCCGTGTGAACGAGCAGTTTGAAGCTCGTTTGAAACGTACTGCCAAAACTGTAAAGATTAACGGCTTCCGTCCAGGTAAAGTGCCTTTGGATGTTGTGCGTCGCGAATATGGCGCAGGCATTTATCAGGAAGTTGTAAACGACGTGATTCGTGACACAGTGTTTGAAGCGATCCAGCAGGAAAAAATCAATGCTGTAGGCATGCCTAACATTGAAAAAGTTGAAAACAAAGACGACGCACTTGTTTATGAAGCAACTGTTGAAGTTTATCCAGAAGTTGAAGTAAAAGCATTTGATGCGCTTGAAGTTGAACGTAAATCAACTGAAGTAAACGACAAAGACGTTGATCAGATGATTGAAAACCTTCAGAAACAGCGCGCTGAATGGGCTGAAACAAAAGGCATGGCTAAAAAAGACATGCAGGTAACTTTTGATTTTGAAGGTTCAATTGACGGCGAAAAATTTGAAGGCGGTTCTTCAGAAAACTTCAAGCTTGTTCTTGGTTCAGGTCGTATGATTCCTGGCTTTGAAGATGGCATTGTTGGCATGAAGAAAGGCGAAGAGAAAGTAATTGATGTTACTTTCCCAGAAGACTATCAGGCTGCTAACCTGGCAGGCAAAACTGCTCAGTTTAAAATCAATGTTAAACTGGTTGAAAAACAGAAGCTTCCTGAAATTGATGCTGAATTCCTGAAAATCTTTGGTTTGACTGAAGAAGAAGGCGTTGAAAAATTAAAAGCTGACGTTCGTAAAAACATGGAACGTGAAGTTAAAAACGGTTTACGTAACCAGGTGAAAGGCGCTGCTTTTGATGCACTTGTTGCAGCAAACGACATTGAAATCCCTGCTTCCATGATGGCTCAGGAAATTGACCGTCAGCGTCAGCAGATGATTCAGCAGTTCACACAGCAGTTTGGTGCTCAGGGCGCTAAAGCATTTGACAGCAGCATGCTGCCGGATGAGCTGTTCAAAGAACAGGCTGAAAAATCAGTGAAACTGGGCGTACTGGTAAGTAAAGTACTGGCTGATGCTAAACTTGAAGTGGACGCAGCTCGTGTTGAAGCTTATATCGAAGACATGGCTTCTTCTTATGAAGATCCATCTGAAGTGATCGAATACTTCAAAAATGATAAACAGCAGCGCTCACAGATCGAAGCAGTTGTTCTTGAAGATCAGGTTGTAGATTACATCCTTGCTTCTGCAAAAGTGACTGACAAAGCTGTAAGCTATGAAGAGCTTCTGAAAGAGCAACAGGCTCGTCAGCAAGGCTGATCACTGCTTGAGTGAAAAAAGGCGCGTAAAGCGCCTTTTTTTCTGCGTATCCATGAGCAGAGGATGTCCTGAATTCACAAAGTATATCCAAAAAAATTCTGTTATTTAATTGTGAATATTTTGCAATTTCAGCAATTATCCCTCATATTGTGGCTATGGGTTGTGTAACAAGAATTCAGGAATAAATAAACGTATGTATGTTCCATCTATTGAAAACGCTTTAGTGCCGGTTGTGGTCGAACAGTCATCCCGTGGTGAGCGTTCTTTTGATATTTTTTCACGTCTTTTACGTGAGCGAGTAATCTTTTTAACAGGTGAAGTTGAAGACAACATGGCAAATCTGATTGTTGCCCAGATGTTGTTTCTTGAAGCTGAAAATCCAGACAAGGATATTCACCTGTATATCAACTCTCCTGGTGGTTCAGTCACTGCCGGAATGGCGATTTATGACACCATGCAGTTCATTAAACCTGATGTGGTGACGTACTGTATGGGACAGGCAGCATCCATGGGTGCATTCCTGCTGAATGCAGGTGCCAAAGGCAAACGCTACTGTCTTGAAAATGCCCGCGTCATGATTCACCAGCCACTGGGTGGTTTCCGTGGTCAGGCATCTGACATTGAAATTCATGCCCGTGAAATTCTGTTCATTAAAGAACGTCTGAACAGACTGATGGCTGAACACAGTGGTCAGGACTTTGAAAAAGTGGCACGTGATACAGACCGTGATAATTTTATGACTGCACAGCAGGCTAAAGAATACGGTCTTGTGGACGAAGTGTTATCTAAACGTCCATAAGTAATAAAGATTTAATACTGGAGTGAATATGTCCGATAATCCTCAAGGACAAAAACATTGTTCATTTTGCGGTAAAACGCAGTCTGAAGTCGGGAAACTGATTGCAGGAGAGGACGCATACATCTGTAATGAATGTGTGGACGTATGCCTTGATCTTGTGCAGACCAGTCAGCAGGTTGAATCCGGTGACTGGGCGAGCCGACCTTTACCAAAACCACATGAAATCCGTGCTGCACTGGATCAGTATGTGATTGGTCAGGACGTTGCAAAGAAAACCCTTTCAGTTGCGGTATATAACCATTACAAACGTCTGAAAGTGACACAGTCAGGTCATAAAAATGACGATGCAGTGGAAATTGCGAAAAGTAATATTCTGCTGGTTGGACCGACAGGTTCAGGTAAAACCTTGCTTGCACAGACACTTGCCCGTTTGCTTGATGTTCCATTTGCCATGGCAGATGCAACAACACTGACAGAAGCAGGTTATGTGGGTGAAGATGTTGAAAACATTGTTCAGAAACTATTGCAGAAAGCTGACTACGATGTGGAAAAGGCACAGAAAGGGATCATCTATATCGATGAAATCGACAAGATTACCCGTAAGTCTGAAAACCCATCCATTACCCGTGATGTATCCGGTGAAGGTGTACAGCAGGCTTTACTGAAAATGATTGAAGGAACGGTTGCTTCCATTCCTCCTCAGGGTGGACGTAAACATCCACAACAGGAATTCATTCAGATAGATACATCCAATATCCTGTTTATCTGCGGTGGTGCTTTCTCAGGTCTTGAGAAAATTGTGCAGCAGCGTCAGGAAAAAGGTGGTATCGGTTTCACAGCAGATGTGAAGAAAAAAGATGAGACTCAGAAACTTTCTGATCTTTTCCGTAAGGTTGAAGCGACCGATATGGTTAAGTTTGGTCTGATTCCTGAATTCATCGGTCGTCTGCCTGTGATCGCAACACTGGACGAACTGGATGAAGATGCATTGATGCAGATTCTGACAGAGCCTAAAAATGCACTGACACGTCAGTATCAGTATCTGTTTGATATGGAAAATGTGGACCTTGTATTTGAAGAGTCTGCACTGCGTGCTGTTGCTAAAAAGGCGCTTGAACGCAATACGGGTGCCCGTGGTCTGCGTTCGATTCTGGAAAACAGTCTGCTTGAAGTCATGTATGATCTGCCTAGCCGGACAGATGTTGGTACGGTTGTGGTCAATGAAGCCGTGATTAATGGCGCTGAACAGCCAGAACTGCGTTCTGAACGTCAGCCAGCAGAACAGAAAGCTGCTGAGCCTAAAGTGGATCTGAAGGTTATAAACAGTAAATCTGCCTGATTTACAGTTGTTCGTCAGAAACGCGTGAAAATGTAGAATTTTCGCGCGTTTTTTATTTAAAAAAAGATAACTGGATGTTAATCTCTGCCTTAGGCGTGGATGCCTGAAACGCTGTTTGCGTGTTATACAAAAATCGAAAAATAATAAAAACGCAGTGAGGGATAATCATGCGTGGTTTATATGTTGTTATGTGCAGCAGTCTGGTTTTATTTGGCTGCCATGGTAAATCATCTGTTGAGCAGTCGCCTCAACTGACTTCTACACTGAAAAGTGTCGACACTGAGAAAAAACCCGGTTTTTTTGAGCAGTATCGTGTCGGTGGGTTTTCTGTCGGTGGATGGGTCAATCAGAAATTAGGTCAGAACTTCAAAGCAGTTAAGCCTCAGAATGATCAGGCTGCTGTTGTTTATCTTTATCGTCCCGATTCAAAATGGAACCGTCAGGAAATCGTGGCTTCGAGCCTGTTTATCAATGGTGACCGTATTCCAAGTCTGTTGAATAATCACTATTACTGGGTGGAATTACCAGCGGGTACGTATCGTTTATCAACCAGTCGCCCATTGGCAGTTCAGTATTTCCAGAAACCGAAATATCTGGATTTCAGTGTCGAGGCAGGGCAAAGCTATTTTATTAAATACGATGAAGAGAATCTGAGTACCCGTCGTGAAGTTTCAGGACCTCTGATTATTGTTCCTGAGCGTGTTGGGCTGAATGAAATTGCTTTTACACAGTTAAAGTCTGAAAGTTATAACTTTATTGCGGAAGATCAGCAGACAGGGAAAGTCCGCAGTAAAGCACAGAAGTTGAAAGCACCTAAATATGACCCATCTTCAGATGTGCAGTTGATAAAGCCATTTAAAATCTGGAATCCGGCAACCTGGTAATTTTTATTTCAGAATGAGTGGGTGGATGATTGCCATCATCTGCTCTCTGAATTTCTCCTGGCGGGCAGGATCATTCATGATTTCACCCGTCAGGCTGACCGTACCTTTGACAATATCATTCATCAGTCTGGAACTTTTGTTGTTAATGGACTGTCCCATTGGTGTACTGAGAAACTGAATATAAGCCTGTGCTTCTTCTTCTGTAAATGTACTGCGGTAACCTGATTTAATCAGATTCAAAAACTTCGGATCAGAGACTATTTCCTGGTTGGTGTTCTGCAGCAGCTGACTGATTTTTTCAGCTGCACGTTGCTGTTCTTTGTTCAGTGTCTGTAATCCGAGATTGGCTTTTAAAAGATCCTGTGCCTGGGCATCAAACAGCGGTTTCATATCATGACTGGACTGAATGATCAGCTGCGATGTGTTGCTGAGCTTAAGTAGTTTTTCAAGCGTTGTGTCCTGTACAGTCTGAGTAAAACCAGCCGTGCTGAAGGTCAGTATGCCGGCTGTTATAAGAATGGACTTGAGCTTTAATAGTGATGTCATAACTGCCCCAATGGATATAAAACACTTAAATTAATATAAATGTGAAACAGTTATCATAACAGTGTGTTGGTGTGCTGAAAAGTCCATCCATCAGCTGATATAAAAAAAGCACCCTAAGGGTGCTTTTTTTGAGTACGAAGGATTATTTCGCAGCAGCATCAACCACAGGAATTTTCCCGATTTTTGCTTGCCAGATTTTTGGTGCAGTTGCATGAACAGATGTACCGTTGACATCGACAGCAACAGATACAGGCATATCTTCAACAACAAATTTGTAGATTGCTTCCATACCTAAGTCAGCAAATGCGACAACTTCAGCCTGACGAACTGCTTTAGACACGAGGTAAGCAGCACCACCGACAGCCATCAGGTAAGTTGCTTTGTTGTCTTTGATCGCTTCGATAGCAGTTGGACCACGATCCGCTTTACCGATCATACCGAACAGACCTGTTGCTTCAAGCACCTGACGGGTGAATTTGTCCATACGTGTTGCGGTTGTCGGACCCGCAGGACCAACCACTTCATCGCCAACAGGATCAACAGGACCGACGTAGTAAATGAATTTACCTTTAAGATCGACAGGAAGTTCTTCACCATTGTCGAGCATTTCACACATACGTTTATGCGCAGCGTCACGACCTGTGTAGATCGTACCGTTTAACAGTAATGTGTCACCTGGTTGCCATGAGTTCATTTCTTCCTGTGTGATGTTGTCTAAGTCAACACGTTTGGAAGATGAAGAATCCCAGGTTACTTCAGGGTAATCAGAAAGTTTAGGTGCCTGAATATGCGCAACACTAGAACCATCCAGCTGGAAATGTGCATGACGGGTTGCAGCACAGTTTGGAATCATACCGACTGGTTTGCCTGCAGCGTGGCAAGGGTAGTCTTTGATTTTAATATCAAGCACGGTAGTCAGACCGCCAAGACCCTGTGCACCAATACCGAGTGCATTTACTTTTTCGAAGATTTCCATACGGAGTTCTTCGATTTTGTTTTCTGGTCCACGACGAAGTAACTCGTCCATGTTGATTTCTTCCATGAGTGATTCTTTTGCAAGCATCATGGCTTTTTCAGCTGTACCACCAATCCCGATACCGAGCATACCAGGAGGACACCAGCCTGCACCCATCGTTGGGACAGTTTTCAGTACCCAGTCCACGATTGAATCAGATGGATTCAGCATTGCCAGTTTGGATTTATTTTCTGAACCGCCACCTTTGGCAGCCACAGTGATGTCTACTTTATTACCCGGAACGAGTTTGTAGTGAATCACAGCAGGGGTGTTGTCTTTGGTATTTTTACGACCAAAAGCAGGATCTGCAAGTACAGATGCGCGAAGTACGTTTGAGTTTTCCAGGTAACCCTGGCGTACGCCTTCGTTGATTGCATCATCCAGGCTCATGGTTAAATCAAATTTAACATCTAAGCCCACATCAACAAATACGTTAACAATACCAGTATCCTGACAGATTGGACGATGACCTTCTGCACACATACGTGAGTTGATTAAGATCTGTGCAATTGCATCCTTGGCAGCTTTGTTCTCTTCGCGGTCATACGCACGGCTCATTGCCTGGATGAAATCCTGTGGATGGTAATACGAAATGAACTGAAGCGCGTCCTTGACCGATGTGATCAAGTCGTCTTGCTTGATAATAGTTGTCATATCAAAAATCTCTTGAGCGGGCTGATAGCTAGCGGGCTAAATTATACGTGATATTGCACTTTTTGTGGCGTGTTTGTATATTTTATCGGCTAAAGTTTAATGAAATATTTGCTGTCATATTTCACTGAGTAAGAGACATAAAATCTGTAATTATTTCATCTGTGAAAATAAAAACTGAATTTCATGAATGGTTTTTATATTTTAAGCATATGAAAATAAACAACTTTAATTTATTTCTGTTTTTTTATTTAAATATGACACTGTTGTCATAAAGTTGTCATAAAACTTTCACATAATGCCATCATCAAAACATGAGTGATGAAAGATGACAATTTCAAGCGTGTTGATGGTGATTGGATTCAGTATCTATATTGCTGCAACCTGGATGTATGGTCAGAAAGAAGATTAAGCCCGACGCTTTATCTTCTTTTTTTATGTCTGAATTTATGTCTTTTAATCAATTTTTATGCGGAAACCGTTTTAAATTTCTATACTGATCTGTCATGGAACTGAAGAGGAATAAGGATGATGGATCAGAATTGTCCTGCTGAAAATATTATCAGCCTCTATAAAAAACATGCCCGTGCCTGGACAGCACTTCGTGGAGGCTTGTTGTATGAAAAAGCCTGGCTGGATCATTTTCTGGCATTTATCCCTGAACATTCACAGATTATTGATTTTGGCTGCGGTTCTGGAAAACCCATT
Organism: Acinetobacter sp. WCHAc010052; assembly: GCF_002165295.2. Lineage (NCBI taxonomy): Bacteria > Pseudomonadati > Pseudomonadota > Gammaproteobacteria > Moraxellales > Moraxellaceae > Acinetobacter > Acinetobacter sp. WCHAc010052. The sequence goes on from NZ_CP032143.1 coordinate 528,679, forward strand.
GCAGCGTATCTGATTGCTCAGGGGCATGCGGTGACAGGTGTGGACAGCTCAGATACCATGATTGAAATGGCTCGGCTGAATTTTCCAGATCAGCGATGGATTGTGCATGATATGCGCAACTTTAAAGCAGATCAGACATTTCAGGGCATTCTGGCATGGGACAGTTTCTTTCATCTGTCACCGGATGATCAGCGTGCGATGTTTCAGCAGTTTACAGACTGTGCTCAACAGGGTACGGCATTGATGTTCAGCAGTGGACCTTCAGCAGGAGAAACCATCGGTGAGCTGTTTGGTGATGCGCTTTATCATGCCAGTCTTTCTCAGGAAGAATACCGACAGTTACTTGCAGAGCATGGTTTTGAGGTGTTGAAAATGGTGACCGAAGATCCTGAATGCACAGGGCATACGGTATGGCTGGCAAAGAAAAAATAACTCATCAGGTTTAATAAAAGTAGAGCTCACAGTTTTTAACTGTCTCCATGTCATATTGAAATATCAGGATATGACCTGCGTCATACAGAATCAATTATTATAACAAGGGTGCCCTTGTACGCTATGGCGTACATGAATTGGAGGAATTGTCCAATATACAGCATCTGAATATTTTCTTATGATGGACGCATAGAGAGCAGGATGCTCCGAAAATAACAATAAAATACAGTACAAGGAATGTCAGGTAAGACAGGAGTCATGCCTAAGCATCAAATACGAAAAAAGCCCGACAGGATGTCGGGCTTTTTTTATGCCTGAATTGATGTGCGTACATGGCTGGTTCGGTCATGGTACGTTTTTAACATAAGCTGTCGGCTTTGCTGAAAATACAGATGTCTGTGAAAAACAGGTACCGATTACTTTTGCACATTCAGACGGTGATCAGGCTGAGTTCTGATCAGCTTAGTGAACGTCCTGCAGCTTGATCCAGAGCATGGAAGTTGTCTGGTTCTGTGGAGTGCTGCCTGTCATTTGCAGTTGTGTTTTTGCGTTGTTTAATTGCCCACTGATTTTATACTGGTAACCATTTTCAGGGTTTGTCCAGAGACCATTACTGAAACGGGTTTTACCTGTATCTGAAGTAAGCCCCTGCAATGCTTCCATACCGATAACAGATTGGTTTTTAAGGCTCCCTGTACATTTCTGACAGTTTTTTAAGTTTTTTGAAGCTCCATGCAGCTGAGTAATTACCGCGCTGTACTGTTGTGTTCTGGAGTTTTTACGAATCACAATGTCTGAAATATAAGAGTCAGTACGGTTATCAATGATTTTCCAGGTTCCAATAAGGGGATCAGAAGTATAGGAAAAAGCAGATGTACTGAACAATGCGAGTGTGAAAGCCGTAGATAAAGATTTAAAATTCATAAACAAAAACAATCAGATAAAAACGTGAATATTATACTTGTTGTGATTGTTATTATTATATTAAATATTTGATTTATTTAATCTTTACTGAGGTTTATATTAAAAAAACCACCCTGTTTTACAACAGGGTGGTTGAGTATCAACTCGAAAACGTGAAACTGTTATCCAGCCTGCTGTTCAGACTGAATCGCGGTTAAAGCGATCGTGAAGACAATGTCATCCACCAAAGCACCACGGGACAGATCATTTACAGGTTTGTTCAGACCTTGCAGCATTGGTCCAACACTGACTACATTGGCAGAGCGCTGAACCGCTTTATAGGTTGTGTTACCTGTATTCAGATCAGGGAAAATAAAGACATTGGCACGACCAGCAACTTTAGAATCAGGCGCTTTAGACTTACCAACGCTTTCAACCGATGCAGCATCGTACTGAAGTGGACCATCAATCAGTAAATCAGGACGGCGTTCTTTTGCAATACGGGTCGCTTCAGCAACTTTTTCAACTTCAGCACCTGCACCTGATGTTCCTGTTGAGTAGGAAATCATGGCAATGCGCGGGTCGATACCAAAAGCTTTTGCGGAGTCAGCAGACTGAATTGCAATCTCAGCCAGCTGTTCTGCATCTGGATCTGGGTTGATTGCACAGTCACCATACACATACACTTCATCCGGTAGCAGCATAAAGAACACAGACGAAACCAGTGAATAATCTGGAGCTGTCTTAATCAGCTGGAAAGCAGGGCGGACTGTATTTGCAGTGGTATGTACTGCACCAGAAACCAGACCATCGACCTGATTCAGAGCAAGCATCATTGTGCCCAGTACAACGGTATCCTGAAGCTGTTCACGTGCCTGAAGTTCATTGATTTTGCCTTTACGCAGTTCAACCATTTTTCCGACATAGTTTTCACGGATCAGGTCTGGATCAATCACTTCAAGATCATGTGGAAGTTCAATGCCACGAGCTTTTGCAACTTCAATTACAGCTTCTGGTTTAGCCAGAAGAATACATTGTGCAATACCGCGTGACTGACAGATTGCAGCAGCCTGTACGGTACGAGGCTCATCACCTTCAGGCAGTACAATGCGTTTTCTTGCAGCAATGGATTTCTGTACCAGTTCATGACGGAATGCAGAAGGAGAAAGACGGGTCTGATATGAACCATTCAGTAGTCTGGTCAGCCAGTCTTCATTGATATGACTGGAAACAAAACGGGTCACCTGTTCAGCACGTTCAGTGTCATCTACAGGAATTTCATTGCTCAGACTGGCAAGACTCTGTGCTGTTTCAAATGTGCTCAGCGGAGTATGCAGAATAGGCAGACCCTGTTTAATTGCTGTCTGACAGAATTCAATCACCTGTGCATTTGGGGCATGGTGTTCAGTCAGAACCAGACCTGCAAGAGGAATACCGTTGCTGCTTGCAAGACTGCTTGCGAGCAGAACGTCAATGCGGTCAGATGCGCTGATAATCAGTTCGCCTGCAACAAATTTATGCAGTTCATGTTCAATATTGGATGCAATCAGACTGCTGTGCAGGACACGACGCTGAGCTGCTTCACCAGTGTTGATCCATTCAGCCTGAATGTGGCTTGCAAGGTCAGACATACGTGGCACGCTCAGCGTGTTGCTGAATGGTACCAGACCAATCACAGGCAGTTTATCTGTTCCGATATGTGCATGGGTCTGCTGAATTGCGCTGACAAATTTGTTGGTATCGCTGATCAGGCGCAGAGCAGGGTCAATTGTAACCGGAATCTGTGCAGAATCTTCTGGCAGACCTCTGGTACGCATAAACAGAACACCTGAAACACGTGTACCTGTTGAACCACCAAAGTGACGCAGCTGGCTTTCAACTTTTTCAGCTGAACACAGTGGATTTCTGATGTCTGCATTGCTGACAATAATGACTTTGGCATCGAGTGCCTGAGCCAGTGCTGTATTGAGTTCAGATGCAAAAGAGTCGCGGTTGTTTGGCAGCAGACCTTCAACAATGATCAGGTCATGTTTTTTTGCAATCTGGCGGTGCAGGCGAACAGCTTCTTCAAGCAGTTCATCACTTTCATCATGGTTCAGCTGCTGAGTTACAGTTGCATAAGGAATCGGTTCAACAGTTTCACTTTGGGTCAGGTGACGGAACAGTGCAGAAGTACGGTCAGCCCCCAGTGTGAGTTCCTGAGAAAATGGTTTCAGGAAACCTGCTTTAACACCCTGACATTCAAGGGCATAAATTAAACCCAGGCATGCAGAAGTTAAGCCTACCCCTTCGCCTGTTGGCACTAAAAGAATTGTTTTCATAATAAAATCTGAAATAAAAATTAAAATTTAACTGGGTAGGGTAAAGAGCGACTGCTTAAGCAGTCGCGGTATCAGTTTCAGACTTTTTTGCAGTTGTCTGATTAACCTCATGAGCTACAACATTTTCAGTTTCTTTAGCAATACGGCCTTCTTCATCTGTTGGAATAACCCAGATCTGTGGTCCTGTACCTGCATCAATACGACCTTCTGAACCACGGTTCAGTGTGCTGTTCTTATCTTTACACAGGTTGAAACCAAAGTGAGGCAGGTAAGTCAGTGTTTTTTCACGGATGTAGGATGAGTTCTCACCAATACCACCTGTGAAGAACAGACCATCAATACGAGGTAAGCCACAGCTGAGAGCAGCCAGTGATTTTGCCAGGCGGTAGCAGAACACTTCAATAGCAAGCGCGGCATCTTCATTGCCTTGCTCAGATGCTTCAATCAGTGTACGCATGTCATTGGACAGATCAGAGAGACCCAGAAGACCAGACTGGCTGTTCAGCATTTTATCAATTTTATAGATGTCCCAACCCAGGTTGCTGGCAAGGAAGCTGTGCATACTTGGATCTACATCACCACTACGGGTACCCATAACAACACCTTCAAGTGGTGTTAGGCCCATAGAAGTATCGACGCTCTGACCATTCCAGATGGCACAGGTCGAGCTGCCGTTTCCAAGGTGAGCTGTCAGCCATCCACCCTGTTTAAAGCTGCCTGCCAGTTCAGAACCACGCTCTGAAACATAAGCATGGCTTGTACCGTGGAAGCCATAACGACGCACGTTATGTTCTGTATAAAGGAATTTTGGCACTGCGTAACGGAAAGCGTGAGCAGGCATGGTCTGGTGGAATGCTGTATCAAAAACAGCGACCTGAGGAAGTTCAGGGAACAGACGCATAGTTGCACCGATACCCACAAGGTGAGCTGGGTTATGTAATGGTGCAAGTGGTGTTGCTGAACGAATTTTTTCAATAATTTCAGGCGTCAGTAATTCTGCTTTTGTTAATGTGCCGCCGTGAACAACACGGTGACCAATTGCCTGAGGATTATAATGAGACAGGCGTTCAAGAATTGTTTCAAGTGCCTTTTCATGGTCTGCAAAAGGAATTGACAGTTCAAGCGGCTGGTTTCCAGCGGTAACGCCTTTAATACGAGCTTCTGCTGAACCTAAGTTTTCAGCAAGACCGAAAATGCGGTCTTCACGACGTTCAGACACAAGTGCATATTTGATGGAGGATGAACCGCAGTTAATTACCAATACTGATGTAGACACGTTTTAATACCCAAATTTTAATTGAAATGAATCGTCCATTGAGTGATCTTCATGCAGTACAAATCGGTGCAATCCAGATCAGTAATGACGTTTTAACACGGGTTTTTTCTCTGTTCTAGATAGACTTTAGGAGATTAGACTTAAGCACTATCGACCGAAAAATCATTAATAGTTAATATTTATCAGTTGATTGTTTAAATTTATGATTAGAAGAATAAGCCTTTATTTAACATAGCATGTTCCAGTGCTGTCAGGCGACTGTAAATGTTTAAAAATATTACTTCCACGACCTGATTCAGATCATCTGTCATCACATGTTCTCAGGCACATGTATCCAATACCTTCCCAAAACACCTGCATCATTCATATCAGCCTCAGTTGAGGTATATGTATTTAATCAGCGTAAAAATGCTGAAAGATTTTTTATTCTGCTTCTGTGACCATCTAGTGATAACTGTACTGGAAAAATGGTATAGCACTGGGTTTATGAAACATCAAAGCAGAAGATGTGAGGAGGGGATTAAGCAGGAGATCTATGAATATAAAAACAGGATGGGCTGTTCAATTGAACAGCAGACTTCCATGTGCAGGTTTTATGATGTTGCCTGATGCGACAAAAACATAAAGTCAGACAAAGAAGTCTGCCGGATATTAAAAACAGGTCGCTTAGTGACGGATCTGACCATCACCTAAAACAATCCATTTCTGTGAAGTCAGACCTTCCAGTCCAACAGGACCACGGGCATGAATTTTATCGGTAGAGATACCGATTTCAGCGCCTAAGCCGTATTCAAAACCATCTGCAAAACGGGTTGATGCGTTGACCATTACAGAGCTTGAGTCAACACGAGTCAGGAACTGACGTGCCAGACTGAAATTTTCAGTAATAATGGCATCGGTATGATGTGAGCCATACTTGTTGATGTGCTGAATTGCTTCTTCAATACCTGAAACAACTTTCACTGCAAGTACAGGACCCAGGTATTCTTCATACCAGTCTTCTTCTGTTGCTGTTTTTACCGTGCTGCCCAGAATCTGGCGGGTTGCAGCATCACCACGAAGTTCAACCTGTTTTTCAGCATACAGCTCTGCAACACGTGGCAGAAAATCTTCAGCAATTTTTTCATCCACCAGCAGGGTTTCCATGGCATTACAGACACCATAGCGATGTGTTTTTGCATTCAGTGCAATCGGCAAGGCTTTATGAAGATCTGCCTGAGCTTCCACATACACATGACAGTTCCCATCAAGATGCTTAATGACTGGAATTGTTGCTTCATTGGTAATACGTTCAATTAAGCCTTTACCACCACGCGGAACAATCACATCCACAAATTCAGACAGTGTAATCAGCTGTCCAACCGCAGCACGGTCAGTGGTATTGATCACCTGTACGCAGCTTTCTGGAAGTCCTGCAACCTTCAGTCCATGCTGAACAGCTTCAGCAATGGCTCTGTTGGATTCCATCGCTTCTGAACCGCCACGTAAAATAATGGCATTGCCTGACTTAAGTGCCAGTGAAGCAGCTTCAAGCGTCACGTTTGGACGGGATTCATAGATCATGCCGACCACGCCCAGCGGCACGCGCATTTTACCAATCTGAATACCGGTCGGGCGATAAGCCAGGTCTGTAATTTCTCCAATCGGATCAACCAGTGCAATCACATCCTTGAGACCTTGCAGCATGTCTTTAAAGCGTGTGGGCGTCAGTTCCAGACGATCCAGTAAGGCACTGTCCAGCTGATTGTTACGACCTTTGGTCATATCAGTCTGGTTAGCGGCCAGGATACTGGATTCACTGTTCTCCAACGCTGTATAAACAGCAGAAAGAGCATTGTTCTTTGTCTGGGTAGAAGCGCCAGCCAGGATACTCGATGCCTGACGTGCCTGTTGTCCTACCGTTTGCATGTATTGTTCAATAGAATCTTGCATAGCGGTTTGATCACATGGAAATTTCATCTTCGATAGTAACAGCCAGAGGCTGGACAATGAAGCACCAGAAAATTAAAAAAGCAGGAAAAGCGCTTAAACCTGTAAACATTTTGAAATTGTTTGCCTGAATAAAAGTAGATAAGCGGTTGCATAAGTGGTTGCTTGTAAATTGCTCCTCTGTATAGAATGAAATGCTAAGGACAATGAAGTCATACAAATAAATACAAAAGCAGGATGTTTATATGATGACGAGGGTTTTCTGAATGAATTCTTGCACAATAAAAACAAGGCAGGAAGATTGGAGGAAAGGAAGATGAATTCCATTATCCAGATGGACACGGACGTACATGAAGCCAGTACACACTTTGGTTTCTTTGATGTTTATGATAAACACAGCTTCAAACAGCCGGCACGGACAACGTGGATTGATGGCTGGAAAGTTGAATATATGGCAATTGGTCTTCCTGAGACTATGCACAACACGCCCATTGTGATTATCGGTGGTGCATTTCAGAATTTTAACTCCTACAAATACTGTGTGGAACAATTGTTTGATGCAGGTCCCGTGGTACTGATTGATCTGCCATCCATGGGTGCCAATCAGCAGATCTCCAATGTGGACACCGGACTTTCAGCAGGAACACTCGAACTGGAAGACCTGGCAGGTATGCTGGGTCACTGGATGGATATTGTCGGGCTGGAAAAAATCCGGGTCATGGGCATGTCATTAGGTTCAGTTGTTGCATCCTGTCTTGCGCATCAGCGTCCAGAACTGATTGATCGTATGATTCTGATGGGTGTTATGCAGAAGACCCGTAAAAGCTGGCGCATGCTGCTTGAAGAATCACTGCATCTCATGAAAGAACAGCGCATGGAGGAATTTGGTCAGGCGGTTATTCTTTACCTGGTCAATCATGCAAAACTTGATGTGACCCGTATGTCACCGACTGCGAAACGTCTGTTCTTCAAGCAAATGGCAGAATTTACGGCAACAGAGCAGGAACGTTATGACATTAACTGTAACCGTTTACTGCGTCTTGCAGGTGTTCCGATTCCACAGTGCCGTACCCTTGTTGCCTGTGGTCAGTATGACAGTTTTACTTTGCCGCATGAAAATGCAAACTTTGCGCTTCAGTGCCCGGATATGGAATTTGCCATGATTGCCAATGCAGATCATGTGCCTCAGCTGCAACGTCGTAAGGAAACTATGAATCTGTTTGCCACCTACTTAAAAGGCGAATCCATTCAGCAGGTTGAAGGCATTATTCCAATGACCCGTGCTCAGCTGCTGACGATGGAGCGCAGAGGTGAAGCGCGTGTGCGGGTACAGCAGCCAGAAACTGTCCTGACACATCGTCATTTACCTGTGACACTTCCTGTTCAGGTGGTTGATCTGAATTATTTTGGTGTGTTGCTGGATCTGGGCGACGACCTGATTGCTCAGGCAGAGCAGTATCCAAGAGATCTTGCTTTGCATCTGCATGATGAAGAAGGTGCTTTCAGCATCGAATGTCTTATTTTTGAGACTGAGCAGGGTAAAGCGAGAGCTTTATTCAAGCACGGCAGTTTTGATGTGGCAGATCGCTTGTTACGCTTTGTTCAGCGTCAGAAAGAAGCATTACAGTTGAAAAATGCGCAATGCTGAAATATTTATTCTAAATCTGAAAAAAGCCTGATCCATTGATCAGGCTTTTTTTATCCATGACAGAAAAATTTGATCCATGGAAAATATACAGTGTGGATTGTTGTTTAAGCTCAATGATGATTTTTTGTTGATGTGTAAAGCCAAAAAAAGAGTGCTGATAAGCACTCTTTTTTAATTTCACTGATTATTCAGTTACAAAAGTGACTGTGCCATCTTTCAGTGACTCAACACGAGCCAGTGATTCAACACGGTAACCTTTGTCCAGCAACAGCTGACGACCCGGCTGGAATGATTTTTCAATCACAATACCAATACCGACTACTTCTGCATCTGCCTGATGAATCAGGTCTGCCAGACCCAGTGCCGCCTGACCGTTTGCAAGGAAGTCATCAATCACAAGAACCTTGTCGCTTTCAGTGATATGCTTTTTAGAAATCGCGATGGTACTTTCAACCTGTTTGGTAAATGAAAATACTTTAGAGCGATATAAGTCATCTTTCAGCGTCAGAGACTGGTATTTACGGGCAAAGATGACTGGAACGCCCAGTTCAAGACCTGCCATAACAGCAGGAGCAATACCTGAAGCTTCAATGGTGATAATTTTTGTAATACCGGCATCTTTAAACAGACGGGCAAATTCCTGACCAACCTGTTGCATCATTACAGGGTCAATTTGATGGTTTAAGAAAGAGTCGACTTTCAGAACTTGATCAGATAGAACGATACCTTCAGCTAAGATTTTCTGTTCCAGAGCGTGCACGGGGAGATTCCTCTAAGGGCAGGTGCTTTTTAAAGCAAAGGCGTATTTTAAAAAGCACCGTAAAAAATGCAAGCGAAATTGATCAAATTGATTAATTTGATGGTCCATTATAACCAGTCAGCAGTAAACCATAAGAGGTTTTCTTGTCGATATGACTGACTTTGACCGGAAGGTAGTCCAGTTTTGGTGCCAGCCAGAAAATAGTTTCACGACCTGGTTTGTCATGTTTCATGACTACTTTGACTGTGTCGAATGTGCCATAAGAGGTTTTGACTTTTTCAGCACCCTGTTTGACAAATCTGCGTGATTCAACTTCTTTGGCATCTGCAATCGAATAACTGGACTTCAAGCCACCATTTTTAAGATCTTCACGTAACTGAAGTTCAGCATTCAACTCATCCAGTACACCGGATTTCCATGCAAAAGTACGGGGTTCATTGTCTTTTTTGGTAGTGATGGTTTTTGCAGATGGATTGAAATTAATGCTCATCGTGTTGTTGTGAACAAGAATTTTACTGGTCCGGCTGAAACTTGTCGATGAAATCTGGTCACCATTGAGCGTGAAACGACTGGTCTCAGTTGCAGAGGCAATTCCACCTGCTTTTGCAGCAAAGACATAATTCCAGCCATTGCCTGATTTACTCAGTGTACGGGTGGCAGAACCTAAGTTTTTACCGTTGTAATTAAACTGATAGCTTGCCTGAAATGGGCTCATGGCAAAAGTCTGGCTTGAGAAACCAGCTAGGAGCAGTGTAGCTGAGACACCTGTTGCCATCGCCATTGTTTTCAATACATGTTGAGCCATAAGTACATTTTCCTTTTTAAGGTCTGATATGCAAAAAAGTTTGCATGAGGATATTATGCATCTGAAATATGGAGATATATTCTGTAAATCTGTTCAGAGTGTATCTTTCCTGTTAGGTTTTTTTTGTTCAATGCTCAGGTTTTGATAATCAAAAACGATCAACTCTGTTTCTGTCTGACCGGCGTGACAGTGCTGTCGTCTGTTTCATCATCTTCTTCAGGATTATCATCCATTCTATCTTCAGAGAGTTTGCTGAACAGTGCTGCAAGATTGACATTGCCAATGACGACAAGTTCTGCATCACGAAGCACTGCATGATTGACGTGTACTTTGGTCAGCGTATCAATAATGGAGCGTTTTTTCCCAAGCCAGCGGTTCAGGTCAAGGTGTAACAGGTCATCTTTGACGGTAACGACATTCAGTTTTTCCAGAATCATTCCCAAAGGATCTTTGTTCAGAACTTTCTGATAAAAAAACAGTGCCAGATTAAAAGCCATTTTCTGAAAGATATTTTTAAAGCGGGCTTCAATGACCTGTGTATCACTGATCTGTTCAAAAACAATCAACTGCATATCTTTGTTCAGTTCCATCTGAATGAGTTTCAGGTCTACAGACAGTGTGGTGTAAAGCCCTTTGACATCCAGTGTGGCATACAGGCGTAACCAGTCATCATGCAGATCGGCATGCAGATCCTGAAGGACTTTGACATTGTCGGTGACGAAACGCTCAAATGTAGCATTCAGAAAAACCTGAGACATCGGAAATTCACGTTCATCTTCAATAAATCCTTCAGCTTTCTGGTATACCTGTCGTATACGTCTGGAGATGCTGGATATCAGTGATTGCATACAGAAAATTCCGTTGATTAGGTTTTGGGAAATTTTTTATCGAAAATGTATTAAAAATACAGACCTGAAACCTTGCAGTTTAACAAAATTAAATGCACCATTTTCATGAATTTATTTATGTGCAGCCCGCATGGTGACAGGCTTCTGCTTTTTGTCTAAAAGTGATGACTGCGTTTATTTTATACTGATTTTGTATTGTTGGGGAATCAGGCATTTTGTCGGTTTATTGTGATGCTCAGGAAAATTAACTTTTCTCCACTGGTGAATAACTGGTGGAAAGACCCTGTTTTTGCAACAGCAGTGATCATGGCTGCCGTTCTGCATCTGCTGGTGTTGTCTGTGCAGTTCACCATGTCCGAACCACAGGATGCAGCGGTCAGGGAAATTGCGGTCACCATGCGTCCCAGTGAAACGGAAGTTAAAAATGCCGATTTTCTAGCACAGGCAGATCAGCAGGGTTCGGGAACATTCCGTGAAGCACACCGTATGTCCAGTGATATGCCTGCTCCAATGATTGACCAGAGTGCAGGGGAGCAGAAGCAGGAAAGTCGGGAGCAGATGCAGCAGAAAAAAGAGCTGAGCTTCGAAGAAAAAGTACTGATGACCACGCTCAGCTGGCAGAAAGAAGCGGAGCAGAACCGTCGTAAAAAAGCGGCAGATGAAATGAACAGCCAGTATCAGGCAAAGGCAGCCATGATTGCCAGTCTGGAAGCACAGTATCTGCAGCGTCAGCAGAACTTCAGCCGTCAGCAGAAAATTAAAACTGTGGATGGTATTCAGGCTAAACAGGATATGACGGCTGCCTATATGGAAAAATTCAGGCAAAAAGTCGAGTTTTACGGTAACCGTTATTATCCAGATCTGGCAAAAGCACAGCAGCTTGCTGGGGAAGTGCGCCTGATGGTGATTCTGAATCAGAACGGCGGAATCCGTGCTATTCGCCTGATTGAAGGCTCAGGTCATTCCGTGCTTGATGAAGCAGCAAAAGCATCTGTCCGTAAAGCAGCTCCATTTGGGGCATTTGATGTGAAAATGAAAGATATTTCTGAACTTCGAATTGTCAGAACGTGGCGTTTTGATCCTGCAGATGCTGAGTTTGAGGTGAACTGACGCTGTTTTATTCGGCATCGCTATGAGGTTCAGCCCGGATATATGCACCTTGTTCGTGTCCACCTGACCAGACGGCTTTTAAAACTTTTTCCTCGATTTTCAGCTGAATGGGAAAAATTTCAAGAGATGCCTTGTATTCAGGTTCGGCTTTTAAGCCAATACAGCTTTCATTTTTCCACCATTTTCCTTCTGCGTACTGATCCAGTGCGCCAACTGTCAGGTACCATTTAAAAGTACCATCTGGTTTTAGCAGCAGTTCAGAACCCACTTCCATGACTCCCTGTAAATAATAATGCCCTGACCACGCTGTCGATGCTTTTTCGGATTTTGGCTGCTTGCAGACCGTTTCAATATCTGCATGGGAATGTGCTGTAAATAAGCATGATGTTGCCAATAGAGTGGAAGTCAGAAGTTTTTTCATTGGATTTATAACGGTCTGAAATTATTTTTATTTTTAACACAGATTAAAGTCGGTTTTCTGAAAATAATAATTCTGAACTGATGTCTGATTGTGATAGGAGTTTTTTCAGATGCTGGCAATGAATGTGGATGGCTGATGTGCTGTGTTATTGACTGGAATAGTTTTTCAGGATTTCGCAAATTTCAACACTGAAATACGCATACCATTTTTCTTTGCCCAGCTGCTGCGCCACCTGATGTTCAGCATCTTTGTGCCATGCCTGGATATCTTCCAGTGAATTCCAGTAGGAAAGTGCAATTTCAGTGTGATGTTCTGTCAGCGATTCAAATTTCTGACAGTTGAACTGTGTCAGTGCTTTTTCACGCAAAGTACAGGCAGTGTTGAAATACTCCTGATCCAGTGTTCTTGTTTCAGCTTTAAAGATCACAACGTATTTCATAGAGGCTCACTGTATTGGCTGAAATGTCTTTTCAGGATGAGACTGCTGCTGATTTTTATTGAATGGGGGAATGAAGCAGTCATCCTCTGCCTGAGAGGATGACTGCCTGGATGGTCAGTCTTCTTTGATGGTATAAGGATTGTCAAAGCCAAGCTTTTTCAGAATTTCAATTTCCAGTGTTTCCATTTCTTCAGCATCTTCATCTGACGTTTCATGGTCATAGCCCATCAGATGCAGTGTGCCGTGTACGAGCATATGGGTAAAATGCTCAGCAGGCGTCTTTTGCTGTTCATCCGCTTCCTGTAAAACTACGGGAATGCAGATCACGAGATCGCCAATTGGAAAGGTCTCTAAAATCTGTGCCATTTCATCAGGCAGATCACTTGGAAAAGACAGCACGTTGGTCGGTTTGTCCTTTCCTCGATATTCCAGATTCAGTTTGTGACTGTCATTGTTGTCAACGCAGGCTATACCGATTTCACAGTCGCTCTGGGTATCAATATAACGCAGTGTGGTTTCAATCACTTTTTTGATGCTGGCACGTTTGAGTACCAGCGCTGGAGACTGGAAATCCTGTTGTAAGGATAGGCTAAGTTTCAAGATGAATCCTTAATTTATTCAGCTCTGATGCTGTTCGTCCGCTTTGCTGTCATTTTCAGCGACCAGTGCTTCCTGGAGTGCTTTACGTTCGGCTCTGGCTGCTGCTGTCAGACGCTGCTGTTCACTGTCCCAGCCTTCGTAGGCTTCAACAATTTTCTGAACCAGCTGGTGACGGACAACATCACGGGAATGAAAACGGGTGATGTGAATTTCTTTCACATTTTCGATCACACGCAGCGCATGTGCAAGTCCTGATTGCTGCCCACGTGGCAGATCGACCTGAGTGACATCGCCTGTAATGACCGCACGGGAACCAAAACCCAGTCGGGTCAGGAACATTTTCATCTGCTCAGGTGTTGTATTCTGGGCTTCATCCAAAATCACGAATGAGTGATTCAGGGTACGACCACGCATATAAGCTAAAGGGGCAACTTCAATCACCTGGCGTTCAATCAGTTTGGCTACTTTTTCAAAACCCAGCATTTCATACAGGGCATCGTAAAGCGGGCGCAGATAAGGGTCAATTTTCTGGGTCAGGTCACCAGGCAGGAAGCCCAGTTTTTCACCGGCTTCCACCGCTGGACGAACCAGTAATATGCGCTGGATTTCATTGCGCTCCAGCATATCTACAGCTGCTGCAACAGCAAGATAGGTTTTACCCGTTCCGGCAGGACCGATACCAAAAGAAATATCACTCTGTAAAATGCGCTGTACATAACGCTTCTGATTGGCACCGCGAGGATTGATACGACCTTTGCGTGTCTGTAGCCAGACATCATCCAGGCCGGTATGTTCCTGATCAAACAGGTCAGCCTGAAGTTCGCGGTCAGTCTGGCTCCCCTGAATCATGAGATGCAGAGTATCTGCACTGATCTGAGGGGAGGTTTCTGCTTCTTCATGCAGGTGCTGCAGAAGCATTTCGGCTCTCTCAACTGCATCCATTTCACCATCAATGAAAAAAGCATCACCGCGATGGGAAAGCTGGACATTCAGTCGTTGTTCTATTTGTTTAAGATGTCCGTTATAAGCGCCAAGCATGCTCTTTAAACGTTCCATCGAAATCCCAGGAAAAGCTACTGTACGTCGAATCGCTGCAGTCAAGAGAAGTCCTTATAGTGTTGTCTTGATTATACCCTTACATTACGTCACGTCAGGCTCAAGATTCAAGAGTTCACCATAAACTAAATTTAAAGTTTTAATCTCTGTAACCTCAATCTCTGCAAAGCGTCCAACCCAGGACGGGTCACCAATAAATGTAACTAGACGTGTATTGTCAGCAGTACCGACCAGCAGGTCAGGATCTTTGGTGGAAACATTCTCGACCAGGACACGCTGAACCGTTCCCAGCATGGCATCTGTTTTACGGATACTGGACTGTTTGATCCACTGCTGCACTTTTGCCAGGCGTTCTTTTTTCACATCTTCAGGGGTGCTGTCTGGCAGTTCTGAAGCAGGTGTACCTGGACGTTTTGAATAAACAAAACTGTAGGAATGGTCAAAGTCCATGTCCTGGATAAACTGATAGGTTTCTTCAAAATGTTCATCAGTTTCACCCGGGAAGCCAATAATGAAATCTGAAGACAGGTGCATGTCTGGACGGACTTTACGCAGTCGTGCAATTTTGTCGATATAGACATCAATGGTGTGGTTACGTTTCATTGCCTGTAACACATCATTTGAACCGCTCTGAACCGGCAGATGCAGATGCGAAACCATCTGTGGCAGATCACGGTAACACTGGATCAGATCATCATTGAATTCCAGTGGGTGAGAAGTGGTATAGCGGATACGTCCAATACCAGGAATTTCTGCAACCAGACGAAGTAAATCTGCAAAAGTACAGATATTGCCTTCAAAGGTTTCACCACGGTAACCGTTTACATTCTGTCCCAGCAGGGAAACTTCACGGACACCTTTTTCAGCCAGTGTTGCAATTTCAGCCAGCACATCATCAAGCGGACGGGAAACTTCTTCACCACGGGTATAAGGCACCACGCAGAATGAGCAGTATTTTGAACAGCCTTCCATGATGGATACAAAAGCCTTAAAACCCTCAACTCGCGGTTCTGGTAAAAAATCGAATTTTTCAATATCAGGGAAAGAAATATCCACCAGTCTGATTTTTTCTTTTTTCGGTTTTTCAATCTGTTCAACATGCTGATCGAGCATCTGAGGCAGACGGTGCAGGGTCTGTGGACCAAAAACCATATCGACATAAGGCGCACGTTTCTGAATGTTGTCACCTTCCTGAGAAGCAACACAACCACCGACACCAATGACAAGTTCTGGATTTTTTTCTTTCAGTTTGCGCCAGCGACCCAGTTCAGAAAATACTTTTTCCTGCGCTTTTTCGCGGATGGAACAGGTGTTCATCAACAGAATATCAGCATCACCTGGATCGGTGGTCAGCACATAGCCGTGAGAATCACCCAAGAGGTCTGCCATACGGTGACTGTCATACTCATTCATCTGACACCCTTGCGTTTCGATGTACAGTTTTTTAACCGTACCGTCGGCTGGGGTGTGCTGTGGCTGGGTTACAGTGTTTTCTGAGGCAGCTTTGGCACCATTGGGAATGAAGGTTTGAACCGTCATGCAGGCTCCTGGTAAATAATAAGGGAAAATGTCTGACGGTCTCGGACAGAACAGAAAGCTGTAGAGAACAGGCTGGGCATTTTCATGGAGTTTTAATGAAAGGGGCGTATTTTAGCAGGAATTATACCTGAAGCTGTAGCTCTAAATCACGACTCAAAAATATTGATTTATGGAGTAAAAATGATTGAAAATTAATATTGTTTAATCATAAGGTTACACAACTCAACAGTAGAACGGCTGGAGAGTAATTAAACTAGGTAAAATTGTTCAGATGAATGAAGGCAATCCAAAGATGGCTCAGGGCAGGTCAATGTTTAGTTCGATCAAAAAGAAAAATGGTTACAGAGTACTTGCTTTAAGCGTTACAGCAATCGGATTTGCTACAGGTGTAAGTGCGGCAGATGAACAGTTTACGGCAGCTCTCAGCGCTGCAGGTGCCGCTAATGTTGCCTTGTTACAGCAGTATCAGTCTGAAATGCAGAATGACGCACTGGGGTATTATCCTGAATACTGGATACTGAACAACAATCTTGGCATGCAGCCAGCGGCAAATATTGTGAATTTTGCTCAGCGTTATCCGCAGTCTGCAATGGCAGAAAAACTTGCAGCTGATTATGTCGAAGAAAAAGTAAAACAGGCTGACTTTGCAACAGCGCAGCCCGTTCTGAAATATGTGACAAATGCAGACCAGGCAGAAAGCTGTGCAGTTGCACAGGTCAGAGCCAGAACAGGCGATCAGCTAGTTTTTGCAGAATATAAAGATGTATGGCTTGCCACCAACTCCCAACCTGATTCATGCACAGGACTTGGGCGCATGATGCTGTCCAGTCCACTGATGACAGCGCAGGATAAACAGCAGCGTTTGTGGGCGCAGTTACGCGCAGGACAGTCTGGTCAGGCAGTGGCAACAGCACAGACACTGGGGCTGACCCTAACCCTAGCTCAGCTGAATCAGATACAGGCAAATCCTTTGAATTATCTGTGGTCTGCACCTAAAGCAACCGGTGAAGATCAGGCTTATCTGATCTTTGCGATCGGTCGTCTTGCAGACAGTGACCTGAATTCGGCGATTGCATCTGTGCAGCGTGCAGCGCAGGGAACACCAGAAGCAGTTCAGAAAGCCATGTATCGGGCTGTGGGCTACATTGGTGGAACCACAGTCATGAAAAACAATTTCAACAAAGAAGTGTTGAATTATCTGGATGCCAGTTATGGACTGCCGTTCAGTGCTGAAGAAGCTGAAATTTATGCCCGTCAGGCGATCCGTTTTGGCGCATGGGAAAGTGTGATCCGTGCGGTGGATGCAATGAGTGTCACTCAGAAACAGGAAGACCGCTGGCAGTACTGGCTGGCTCGTGCTTCAGTACAGCGTGGAGATGCTGCTTCCAGAAAAACAGGACAGGAAATTCTGAACCGTCTTGCACAGGGCGATGACTACCATAATCTGCTGGCAAAAGACCTGGTGGGAAAGACATACAGCAGTACTCCATCCAGTTCAGAGCCGTCTTCATCTGATATGCAACGTCTGAATCAGGATATTCATTTCAGTCGTGCTTTTGCCCTGCGCCGTGTCAATGCACCTGAAAATTATGTGAACCGTGAATGGAACTGGGCAGTCCGACAGGCATATCTGAAACATGATGATGGTCTGATTCTGGCTGCGGCTAAACGCGCAACGGATATGGGATGGTATGACCGGGCTATTTATGCAGCGGATCGAACCACCAATAAACATAACTATGCTTACCGTTATGCGATGCCACATCAGGCATATGTGGTCAGTCACAGCCGTAATGCCGGTATTGATCCTGCATGGGCATATGGTCTGATGCGCCAGGAAAGCCGTTTTGTTTCGCATGCCCGTTCGCATGTGGGTGCAGGTGGTCTGATGCAGATCATGCCTGATACAGCAAAACTGGTTGCCCGTCAGATGGGTGAAACCTATAACCCTGCTGCATTGACCGATATGAACACTAATATCCGTTATGGAACTTTTTATCTGTCCATGATTCAGGGGCAGCTGAGCAGTAATCCTGTACTTGCAACGGCAGGCTATAATGCCGGTCCAAACCGTGCGCGCAGATGGCAGCCTGAGTTTCAGTCCATAGCGGCAGATCAGTACACAGAAAGTATTCCGCTGAATGAAACCCGTGACTATGTGAAAAATGTGATGACCAATGCGGCACATTATGGTGTGCTACTGGGGCAGGGAGCGCAGTCCATTGGAAAACGGATGCAGGTGATACCTTTCAGGAACACGCCTTAACTGTAAATTTTATGAAGTTGTAATATCCACTGGAATTGGGTAGCTGAAAATGACCAGGACTCGACCGTCTGTACCGCTGAAACTGTCATTGCTCAGTCTGGGCGGTGTATGGCTGTCTGTTGTCAGTCCGCAGCTCCGTGCAGAGACGGTACAGGGCTACGTGATGGAAGTACAGTTAACTCCAGCGGCATGTTTAATGGACAGTCTGCGGTCAAAAAAACGGAAATGTCTTGAGGGTTACTCTTTAAATATTCAGGGGTTGTTTCCTGAAACTTCAAAGCGTGACTGTCATACCACATCATCAGCAGCATTGTCGCCACTCCAGGCAAAGGTGGTTGCACGGGTCATGCCTGATGAAGGTGCCAGAGTACAGTTGTGGAAGTCTGTGGGTGGATGCGTTCCTGGAAATGCCAGCCAGTATTTCCGGACCATTATCAATTTTGCGGAACGCTTGAAAGTACCTGCGGAGCTGACTTCACCTGAAACACGCCAGATGCAGCTGAACACAGTCAGACTGAAATTTTTGCAGCTTAATCCAGGACTGACATCGGCAGGTATTCATTTTACCTGTCAGAATCATCAGGGGAATCCGCTGTTGACCGGTGTTCAGTTGTGTTATCGGACCAATGGGCAGTACAGACAGTGCTCAGGCACAGTGACAGGGAATTGTCCTGCGACAGTTCTGATTAAAGGTTCCTACTGATTTTATTGAAACATCTTATTTATATTTTCTATCATACTTTTGTTGAAATACGACCTCTTTTATATGCATATCCGAAAAGATTGGAGTACAATCTTGGGCGTTTATGATAATTCGATTAAATGGAAAAGCCCATTTTAATCACATTAACGATCCTCAATTGGAGATAATTACATGAAGCAAGCAGTTCGTGTTGCCGTTACAGGCGCAGCAGGTCAAATCGGTTACAGCCTATTATTCCGTATCGCCAGTGGCGAAATGCTTGGTAAAGACCAACCAGTTATTCTTCAATTATTAGAAGTTCCATTTGAGAAAGCTCAAGCTGCGCTTAAAGGCGTAATGATGGAACTTGACGACTGTGCATTCCCATTGCTTGAAGGCATGATCGGTACTGATGATCCTAAAGTTGCATTCAAAGATGCTGACTACGCACTTTTAGTTGGTTCACGTCCACGTGGTCCTGGTATGGAGCGTGCTGAATTACTTAAAGTAAACGGTGAAATCTTCATCGGTCAGGGTCAGGCTCTGAACGAAGTTGCGAGCCGTGATGTTAAAGTTCTTGTTGTAGGTAACCCTGCGAACACTAACGCTTACATCGCAATGAAATCTGCTCCAGATCTTCCAGCGAAAAACTTCACAGCAATGTTACGTCTTGACCACAACCGTGCGTTAACTCAACTTGCTCAAAAAGCTGGTGTTGCAGTTTCTGATATCAAAACAATGACTGTCTGGGGTAACCACTCTCCAACAATGTATGCTGACTACCGTTTTGCAACAGTAAACGGCGAAAGCTTAAAAGACAAAATCAACGATGCTGAATGGAACAAAGACGTGTTCCTTCCAACTGTTGGTAAACGTGGTGCTGCGATCATCGAAGCACGTGGTTTGTCTTCTGCTGCGTCTGCTGCTAACGCTGCAATCGACCATATGCGCGACTGGGCTCTTGGCACAAACGGCGAATGGGTAACTATGGGTATTCCTTCTGACGGTTCTTATGGTATTCCTGAAGGCGTAATGTTCGGTTTCCCTGTAACTTGTGAAAATGGCGAATACAAAATCGTTCAAGGTCTTGAAATCGATGAATTCAGCCGTGAACGTATCAACTTCACTCTTGATGAGTTAGAAGGCGAACGTGCAGCAGTTGCTGACATGGTTAAATAATTGAATTTTTAAGATCACTGATCTTTTAAATTGAATTGAAGAAGCACTCCATTCTGGGGTGCTTTTTTTATGGATGAGAAACGGCTTCTACAAAAAATAACAGGATGAATGCCTGATGTAGCAGTATTTAAACCCGTTTCGGGGTAGATTTGTGGTGTAAAAATAAAGACTTGAATGGAAAATAAAAATGTTTGATGAACAACCGACACTCAAATTATTGTTTGATCAGCTGGGACTGGACTCTGAGCCAGCCTCAATCGATTCATTTGTTGAAACACACCAGCTGCCAGAAGGTGTCATGATGCATGAAGCTGATTTCTGGACGGATTCACAGCGTGATTTTCTAGTGAGTCACTGGCAGAAAGATGATAACTGGTCTTTGGTCATTGATGAGCTGAGTGAATTGCTGAGTACTGATGCACAGAAGTAAGGTGAATTGTGCGTAAAACCTGATAGTTTAATTATTGAACACAAATTGAAACAACATCGCCAGCAGATTCAGCTGGCTTTTCTTTGCTTTATCTTATAAGTTAATTGCATAACTAATGACAATTATGCTGATAAGTAAGGAGGGCGCTCATGCTCAGGACGAACAAACCATCCCTCGAAATGCTTTTTTCTCAGTTAGGACTGGCAAACAGCCCCGCTGCAATAGAGCTGTATGTCCGCACTCACCAGTTAACCGCCAGCCAGAACTTACATGATGCACCGTTCTGGAATAAATCACAGCGTGATTTCCTGATCAGCCATCTGGTTCAGGATGATGACTGGTCAATGTGGATTGATGAACTGAATCAACAACTGCATATGGATGCCTATAAATTACAGACTGCATAAGCTGAAGCAATCTCCACAATAAAAAAGATGGCAAAAGCCATCTTTTTTATTGGTGTCTATTAATCCAGATGCTATCAGTGCAACCTGTCCTGAATCATCTGGCTAAACCATGCTTCATTCTGTACAGGTTTAAAAGCAGGGTGCTGTTTTAACAAAACCAGATCAAAATCAGCCGTAGCCATATATTTTTTAAGCCAGTGTCGTGTCAGTGACAGTTCATTTTTGCTCACAGAAGCGTAAGCCAGCATAAAATAAATATCAGCACTTTCATGTTGAGTCATCGGTTTTAAAATCTGCTGTGTAATCAGCGCATATCTGGTTTCTTTGCTTAGTTCGAAATAAACCATATAGGCTTTTGCTAGATGCAAAGATAAATTTACATACAGAGGCATCGGCATTTCTTCATATTCAACACGTGCGGTTTCAAACAGCACGATTGCTTCCTGGAGAAAATGAACCTGTTCCTGTCTGGAGTTACTTCGTTCGACCAACTGTAAACGCAAGTCCCCACGTTCAAGTGCAAGTTCAGGGGTGTTGTTTTTCAGATATAACTGATCTGTCTCACCAATACGCTCGATAAGTTGTTTTGTATTTTCAAACATGATCAGTTCCTCTTGAATAATGTTCAGTATTATGTGGGCATCTTCAGGAATTTAAAGCCCTTGAACATTATACGCAGTGTTGCAGATTTGAAATTCTGCATCGGGCGCTGCTTAAATGATATCTGAATCGCTGCGAAGCCAGGCAGTAATGGACAGACGCTGATGTTTTGCTTTCAGGACTTCATGTAATAAATCACTCTGAAACAGTGCAATACGGTTCGGCTTCGGCTGAAGAATATGCCACTGATCATTTTTGTCCTGCAGGTGCAGTTCACCACCCCAGTCACTTTGCCATTGTTCATGCAGATAATAGACTGCGGAAAAGACCCTGCCATTTTTGTTGTGAGGATTGTCCCGATGCAGGGCATAGAACTCACCTGAATTGTAACAGGCAAAATGAGCTTCCACATTTCGGATGCCCGAATAGAAGGCTCGGTTCAGCTGCTTTGCCAGTTCTTCCAGTTGATGCACATGCTGACTGGCTGTTTCGAGCTGTTCATTGATCCATAAAATATGATCACTGCGTATTTTGCTGACAACGCCATTCTGAATAGCGGCATCTCTGAATTTATTCAGGTTTGAGGTGCATTCTTCAACCAGTCTGTGCATATATGCGGGAGGGTAGGCTTCATCAATAACAGTAAAACCCTGTTGATCCAGATCGTGAATAATCTGATCAACATTCCATGACTTTGGGAGAAGAACTGCATCCATATAAAATTCCATTGAAAATGAATAACTGAAAGAACGTTATTTTAGTGTAAGACAGCAGTCGGAACGAAACATTTTTTCATGCTAAAATAACAGTTGATATCAGGAATTAATGAAACATGAATTACCGTCACCATTTCCATGCAGGCAACTTTGCCGACGTGATGAAGCACGTATTGCTGCTTCAGTTATTAAGTCGACTGAATGCAAAAGACAAACCTTATCGCTATGTAGATACACATGGTGGTGCAGGTAAGTACGACTTGTCGACTTCAGAAGCACAGAAATCAGGTGAGTTTTTAAACGGTATTCATCGTCTGGTGAAACTGGATGATTCAATTAAGCGTAATGCACCTGAAGGCGTGAAACAGTATCTGAAAATTGTGGAAGATATGCGTGCAGGTTCAGGTAAAGGTGCATACCCGGGTTCGCCGTGGTTTGCGCTTGAAGGTATGCGTGATATTGATAAAGCCACTATTTTTGAAATGCAGCGTGATGTGTTTCAGCAGCTGTATTACAACATTCGTGACAAACGTGCAGGTCTGCATGAACGTGATGCGTATGAAGGTCTGCTCGGTGTGATTCCACCTAAAGAAAAGCGTGGACTGGTCATGATTGACCCACCTTATGAGCTGGAGCGTAAAGATTTTCCTCAGTTGGTGGAACTGCTTGTTGCTGCTTATAAAAAATGGCCGACAGGTGTTTTTGCCGTATGGTATCCGATTAAAGACCGTGCCATGATTGAGCGTTTTGAAAAGAAAATGATGAAAACAGGTATCCGCCGTCAGCTGGTCTGCGAAGTGTGTGTATGGCCAGATGATACTCCAGTCGGACTGAATGGCTGTGGTCTGCTGGTGATCAACCCACCATGGAAATTCTCTCAGGATGCAGACGAAGCATTGCAATGGTTATTCCCTCATTTACGTATGAGTGAAAATGGTGGTCATGCAGCTGTTCGCTGGTTGGTTGGCGAATAAATTCAGAACACAGAGTGCGAAAAAACAGGTCACAGATTAGGACTTCAGAATGACAAATATAAATAAACCTGAAAGTGAACATTCTTCACAGGACGAGCAGCGTAGTTTCGACGGAATTACGTTTGAAGTTGAAGAGGAAGAACATACACATGAAGGGCAGAAAGTGAAGCGTCGGGGTATCTACCTGTGGCCAAACCTGATCACAACGGCAGCGTTGCTTTCAGGTTTTTACTCGATTATTGCCAGTATGAACGGTGATTTTACTCAGGCAATCTATGCAATTTTTATTGCCGCGCTGTTTGATGGTCTGGATGGTCGTGTAGCCCGTGCCATTGGTGCGCAGAGTGCCTTTGGTGAGCAGTTCGATTCATTATCGGATCTGCTGGCTTTTGGTGTGGCACCTGCCATCCTGATGTACAGCTGGAGTCTGAATGACCTTGGACGCATCGGTCTGGCTGCATGTTTTGTTTATACCGCATGTGCTGCATTCCGTTTAGCGCGGTTTAACGTGCAGATCGGTGTAGTGGACAAACGCTACTTTATTGGTGTGGCAAGCCCACTTGCAGCTATCATGATTATTTCACTGGTCTGGGTTGGGCGTGACTTTCCTGAGATCTTTGATCTTAAAGATGCTGCAGTTCAGGGGATTAATGCTGTGATCATTATTGCAGTCGGTCTGCTGATGATTTCCAATATTAAATATTATTCCTTTAAAACCGTGGACCGTAAACGTGTCCCATTTTTCGTGTTACCAATTGCAGTATTTATACTTGCAGCAATGACTTATAATATTCCTGTTGGAATACTTGTAATTTCGATCATCTATGCGTTGTCAGGATTTGTGACAACTTTTATGGCTGGTCGCAAAGGTTAAAAAAAATAATGAAATAAAAATCGGAGTCTGATATGCAGCTGCTTATGAATTTAGTCGATGAATCAAGGCAGCTCAATCAGGCTCGGTTTCCACTCGATCTTGCCTACCATCCGCAAAAAGGATGGTTCAGGATCATCCATCAGGGCATCATGATTCCTGATCTGCCTGCACCGCTGCACTACTTTAATTTCCTGACCATTATTGGGCAACCTAACGTTCCCATGTTGCGTAATCCATCGGCAATCAGAACCACGGTTGGTGATACGGCTGCTGTAATCTGCAGTGTCAGTCCACAGATGGCAGGGCATTTTCATTCTTATTCTGTCGAAAATGACTGTTATTTACGACAAAACCATTACCAGTTTGCCGACAGGGAAATACTGAGCGGGGCGTTACCTGAGTTCAGATTACAGCGGCAGGATGATGAACTCAGTGTCGATCTGAAAATTACAACAAAACCTGTTATTTCACATTTTACAAAACTGAAACTTGGACTGTTTGAACACTGGTCTCTGTTATGCCGCTGTCAGGGGCAGATCACTTATAAAGAGCAGAAATTTGAGATTGATCAGATGGGGGCGTTTGAATATGCCCGCGCTGTAAACATTCCATATTTACCTTTATGTTTTTTTACATATCAGATTATTAATTTAAAAGATCAGCGGCAACTGTTGCTGGCTCAGTTAAGAAATAACTTTAACCAGGTAGTTCAGTCCAGAATTTACTTACGCGATTTTCATCGGGCTACAGCTGTTATGTATGATGAAAATGTGATTTTCAGCGTACATCGTGTTTATCCGAAAGTAAAAACACCCAATCAGCAGGAAATGTATCTGCCGCGTGAATTTGAATGGCATTATCAGGACGCTGAAACTGAAATTCATATTCAGGCACAAAGTCGGGGGGATTTTAAATTTGGGCTTGCAGCAGGTTATGTCGGAAGTTATTGCTATCAGTTAACCATAAATGATTATAAAGAAGCAGGAACAGCAGGCTATTGCGAGTACATTGACTGTCGCCCCCTGAAGTGGCAGGAGAAAAAAGATGAACATCCAATGGTTGAAAAAATGATGTCTACAGCACCAATTACAGTAAAAATAAGAAAAAACACTTAAAATAGATTAATAAATAAACGCTCAGTAAGAAAAACAAAAAAAAGATGTCTGAGGGGGTTGTGTCTGCTCTGAAATGCTGTAGAATGCACATCCATCGGCGGTGATGAAGATTAAAACTTCTGATAAAACAGTGGCTTAGCATAGAATGGTTAAGCTGGGTTTTAGAAAGAAAGTTTAAAATAATTTACATTACATGTTGACTTTGAAGAGATTCAGAGTAATATAGCCGACCTAGCTTGATGCTGACGAAGCATCGAGAAGATCATTAAGAGAATATGAAGAACAACTTGTGTGGATTTTTACTGATTGATCGATCGAAATTATTTTCATTGATTGATGGTTTAAATTACTCGAAGTTTATTTGAGAGAATTTGTCAGAAAATTGATGAGCCAAGATTGGCACCCTTTAAGGTGCTAGCAAGTATTAAACTGAAGAGTTTGATCATGGCTCAGATTGAACGCTGGCGGCAGGCTTAACACATGCAAGTCGAGCGGAGAGATGTAGCTTGCTACTGATCTTAGCGGCGGACGGGTGAGTAATGCTTAGGAATCTGCCTATTAGTGGGGGACAACATTCCGAAAGGAATGCTAATACCGCATACGCCCTACGGGGGAAAGCAGGGGATCATTAGACCTTGCGCTAATAGATGAGCCTAAGTCGGATTAGCTAGTTGGTGGGGTAAAGGCCTACCAAGGCGACGATCTGTAGCGGGTCTGAGAGGATGATCCGCCACACTGGGACTGAGACACGGCCCAGACTCCTACGGGAGGCAGCAGTGGGGAATATTGGACAATGGGGGGAACCCTGATCCAGCCATGCCGCGTGTGTGAAGAAGGCCTTTTGGTTGTAAAGCACTTTAAGCGAGGAGGAGGCTACTCTGGTTAATACCCAGGGATAGTGGACGTTACTCGCAGAATAAGCACCGGCTAACTCTGTGCCAGCAGCCGCGGTAATACAGAGGGTGCGAGCGTTAATCGGATTTACTGGGCGTAAAGCGTACGTAGGCGGCTTTTTAAGTCGGATGTGAAATCCCTGAGCTTAACTTAGGAATTGCATTCGATACTGGGAAGCTAGAGTATGGGAGAGGATGGTAGAATTCCAGGTGTAGCGGTGAAATGCGTAGAGATCTGGAGGAATACCGATGGCGAAGGCAGCCATCTGGCCTAATACTGACGCTGAGGTACGAAAGCATGGGGAGCAAACAGGATTAGATACCCTGGTAGTCCATGCCGTAAACGATGTCTACTAGCCGTTGGGGCCTTTGAGGCTTTAGTGGCGCAGCTAACGCGATAAGTAGACCGCCTGGGGAGTACGGTCGCAAGACTAAAACTCAAATGAATTGACGGGGGCCCGCACAAGCGGTGGAGCATGTGGTTTAATTCGATGCAACGCGAAGAACCTTACCTGGTCTTGACATAGTAAGAACTTTCCAGAGATGGATTGGTGCCTTCGGGAACTTACATACAGGTGCTGCATGGCTGTCGTCAGCTCGTGTCGTGAGATGTTGGGTTAAGTCCCGCAACGAGCGCAACCCTTTTCCTTATTTGCCAGCACTTCGGGTGGGAACTTTAAGGATACTGCCAGTGACAAACTGGAGGAAGGCGGGGACGACGTCAAGTCATCATGGCCCTTACGACCAGGGCTACACACGTGCTACAATGGTCGGTACAAAGGGTTGCTACCTAGCGATAGGATGCTAATCTCAAAAAGCCGATCGTAGTCCGGATTGGAGTCTGCAACTCGACTCCATGAAGTCGGAATCGCTAGTAATCGCGGATCAGAATGCCGCGGTGAATACGTTCCCGGGCCTTGTACACACCGCCCGTCACACCATGGGAGTTTGTTGCACCAGAAGTAGGTAGTCTAACCGTAAGGAGGACGCTTACCACGGTGTGGCCGACGACTGGGGTGAAGTCGTAACAAGGTAGCCGTAGGGGAACCTGCGGCTGGATCACCTCCTTAACGAAAGATTGACGATTGGTAAGAATCCACAACAAGTTGTTCTTCATTGATGTATCTGAGGGTCTGTAGCTCAGTTGGTTAGAGCACACGCTTGATAAGCGTGGGGTCACAAGTTCAAGTCTTGTCAGACCCACCATTCTGACGAATCAGCACAGAAACAGATATATCGGGATCTTAACTGGGGACTTAGCTTAGTTGGTAGAGCGCCTGCTTTGCACGCAGGAGGTCAGGAGTTCGACTCTCCTAGTCTCCACCATCACATTAAGTGAAGTTCTGAATTATAGAATTTAGTGAATATGACATCATCTGATTTCAGTTTATTAAGTTCTGTGATTTATCACAGTTTGCTACCTGCTGACGAGGCGGTAGTTAATCATTAACAGCATATATTTGAGTTGAAATAAATTGTTCATACTCGTTTCAAGTAGGCAACTACAAGAAATGAGAAACTAGCGATTAAACTGAATCAAGCGTTTTGGTATATGAATCTAATTGAAGCTGTACAGTGATTAATTTCACAGACGCCAACTGTATGAGAGTGATGAGAAATCGTCGCGATCTGTTGCTCATCCTACTTGTAGGGATGAACGACTGTTTGGGGTTGTATAGTCAAGTAATTAAGTGCATGTGGTGGATGCCTTGGCAGTCAGAGGCGATGAAAGACGTAATAGCCTGCGATAAGCTCCGGGGAGGCGGCAAATATCCTTTGATCCGGAGATTTCTGAATGGGGAAACCCACCTGCTATAAGGCAGGTATCGTAACATGAATACATAGTGTTGCGAGGCGAACGAGGGGAAGTGAAACATCTCAGTACCCTTAGGAAAAGAAATCAATTGAGATTCCCTCAGTAGCGGCGAGCGAACGGGGAACAGCCCATTAAGTCATATAAGCTTTAGTGGAATGCTCTGGGAAGTGCAACCATAGTAGGTGATAGTCCTGTACGCGAAAGGGCTTATATGATGATGTCGAGTAGGGCGAGGCACGTGAAACCTTGTCTGAATATGGGGGGACCATCCTCCAAGGCTAAATACTCCTGACTGACCGATAGTGAACCAGTACCGTGAGGGAAAGGCGAAAAGAACCCCTGTGAGGGGAGTGAAACAGATCCTGAAACCGCATGCATACAAGCAGTGGGAGCCGACTTGTTCGGTGACTGCGTACCTTTTGTATAATGGGTCAGCGACTTACATTCAGTAGCAAGGTTAACCGTATAGGGGAGCCGTAGGGAAACCGAGTCTTAATAGGGCGTTCAGTTGCTGGGTGTAGACCCGAAACCGGGTGATCTATCCATGAGCAGGTTGAAGGTTGGGTAACACTAACTGGAGGACCGAACCCACTGTCGTTGAAAAGCCAGGGGATGACTTGTGGATAGGGGTGAAAGGCTAATCAAACTCGGTGATAGCTGGTTCTCCCCGAAAGCTATTTAGGTAGCGCCTCGGACGAATACCATTGGGGGTAGAGCACTGTTTCGGCTAGGGGGTCATCCCGACTTACCAAACCGATGCAAACTCCGAATACCAATGAGTACTATCCGGGAGACAGACTGCGGGTGCTAACGTCCGTAGTCAAGAGGAAAACAATCCAGACCGCCAGCTAAGGCCCCAAAATTATAGTTAAGTGGGAAACGATGTGGGAAGGCATAGACAGCTAGGAGGTTGGCTTAGAAGCAGCCACCCTTTAAAGAAAGCGTAATAGCTCACTAGTCGAGTCGGCCTGCGCGGAAGATGTAACGGGGCTAAAACTATATGCCGAAGCTGCGGATTTGCAATTTATTGCAAGTGGTAGGGGAGCGTTCTGTAAGCCGATGAAGGTGGATTGAGAAGTCTGCTGGAGGTATCAGAAGTGCGAATGCTGACGTGAGTAACGACAAAACGGGTGAAAAACCCGTTCGCTGAAAGACCAAGGGTTCCAGTCCAACGTTAATCGGGGCTGGGTGAGTCGACCCCTAAGGCGAGGCCGAGAGGCGTAGTCGATGGGAAACTGGTTAATATTCCAGTACTTGTGTGTAATGCGATGAGAGGACGGAGAAGGTTAAGTCAGCCTGGCGTTGGTTGTCCAGGTGGAAGGATGTAGGCATGTATCTTAGGCAAATCCGGGGTACTCTATGCTGAGATCTGATAGCAAGCTGTACTTGTACAGTGAAGTGGCTGATACCATACTTCCAGGAAAAGTCTCTAAGCTTCAGTTACACAGGAATCGTACCCGAAACCGACACAGGTGGTCAGGTCGAGTAGACCAAAGCGCTTGAGAGAACTCTGCTGAAGGAACTAGGCAAAATGGTACCGTAACTTCGGGAGAAGGTACGCTGCCGGCGGTGATGGGATTTACTCCCTGAGCGGCCAGCAGCCACAGAAACCAGGCCCCTGCAACTGTTTATTAAAAACATAGCACTCTGCAAACACGAAAGTGGACGTATAGGGTGTGATGCCTGCCCGGTGCTGGAAGGTTAATTGATGGGGTTAGCGTAAGCGAAGCTCTTGATCGAAGCCCCAGTAAACGGCGGCCGTAACTATAACGGTCCTAAGGTAGCGAAATTCCTTGTCGGGTAAGTTCCGACCTGCACGAATGGCATAATGATGGGGGCGCTGTCTCCAGCAGAGGCTCAGTGAAATCGAATTCGCCGTGAAGATGCGGTGTACCCGCGGCTAGACGGAAAGACCCCGTGAACCTTTACTGCAGCTTGACATTGAACTTTGATCTTACCTGTGTAGGATAGGTGGGAGGCTTTGAAGTAGTGACGCCAGTTGCTATGGAGCCATCCTTGAAATACCACCCTGGTAATATTGAGGTTCTAACTCTGTCCCGTTATCCGGGACGAGGACCATGTCTGGTGGGTAGTTTGACTGGGGCGGTCTCCTCCTAAAGAGTAACGGAGGAGTACGAAGGTGCGCTCAGCGTGGTCGGAAATCACGCGTAGAGTATAAAGGCAAAAGCGCGCTTAACTGCGAGACCCACAAGTCGAGCAGGTACGAAAGTAGGTCTTAGTGATCCGGTGGTTCTGTATGGAAGGGCCATCGCTCAACGGATAAAAGGTACTCTGGGGATAACAGGCTGATACCGCCCAAGAGTTCATATCGACGGCGGTGTTTGGCACCTCGATGTCGGCTCATCTCATCCTGGGGCTGAAGCAGGTCCCAAGGGTATGGCTGTTCGCCATTTAAAGAGGTACGCGAGCTGGGTTTAGAACGTCGTGAGACAGTTCGGTCCCTATCTACCGTGGGCGCTGGAAATTTGAGAGGATCTGCTCCTAGTACGAGAGGACCAGAGTGGACGAACCTCTGGTGTACCGGTTGTGACGCCAGTCGCATCGCCGGGTAGCTATGTTCGGAAGGGATAACCGCTGAAAGCATCTAAGCGGGAAGCCTACCTCAAGATAAGATTTCCCTAGGACTTTATGTCCTCTAAAGAGCCGTTGAAGACTACGACGTTGATAGGCTGGATGTGGAAGCACGGTGACGTGTGAAGCTGACCAGTACTAATTGCTCGTGAGGCTTGACTATACAACACCCAAACAGTTGTTGTATGAAGCTCAGTTGATTCGATATTCATCAGAATGACTTGATTCAGAATCGCAACAGTATGACAATGTTCCAACTCAGATAGAGCTGTTAATAACTCATTTGGAAAAAGCATTGGCATCTAAATAAGACCAAAGCAAGTATCCATAAACAGTTGTGCTGGCGACAATAGCAAGAGTGAACCACCTGATCCCTTCCCGAACTCAGAAGTGAAACCTCTTTGCGCTGATGGTAGTGTGGGGTTACCCATGTGAGAGTAAGTCATCGCCAGCTCATTATTCCTAAACACCCTCAATCATTTGATTGAGGGTGTTTTTTATTGTCCACAGAAAAGAAAAGTCAAAGCTATTTCAGTCGTGTCATGCTTAAACCTGCTGCTTTACTGTAGCTGATTTCAAAGATCTGATTGTCCGGGTGCTGAGCTATACAGAGTTCCCCGTACATTACGGTTTTATAGCCTAAGCCCTGCTGTACAAAATTCATCAGTGCAGTCCGTTTAGGAATCAGTTCCTTCATGTAGTCTCCCCATACTTCAAAGAACAGCGGGGGAAAACCACAGTTTTTTAAAGTACTGACACTGCCTTCGAGTACTTCTAGCTCTAGACCTTCAACATCTATTTTTAATAGATCAATTTTAGTGAAATTAAAGCTGTCTATAGGCTGCAATGAAACACTATCAAACTGACTGATGGTACTGGTGATCAGATTCTGCTGACGTCTGATATTTTCATCTAAGGATAATGCCCCGATATTGCCTTCATGTGCTAAATCAAGGACAGGAACTTGGATGGAACCCGAGATATTGCCAATAGCAATATTATAAGCAGTACATGTATCAATAAGCTGATTACTGAAAATATTGCCACATAGCTGATAATAGACGCCACGTTGTGCTTCAAAACTGATCACTTGCCCTTGTTTGTTCTGTACATAGAGACCAACAGGAATCGTGATTGCTCCAAGATTTGCACCGATATCCAGAACCACGGGTTTTTCAATGTTGGTTAAAAAATGTTTGATGATTTCAATCAGGGGGGAGTCCCATAATTGACCACTTCTTAACTGTCGGCTGATCATGTCTTTTCCATTAAAAAGCAGAAACTGTATATTTTCAACAGGGTAAAGTTTTACTTCAGCTTTTGGAGGAGTTGCCTGAGCGACTGGTCTGGAAGGGGGCTTTTTTAACTGATTCAGAGACATCGGTGCTGTTTTATTCATCATTTTTCCTTTTATTATTATTGAGGCACCTTCCTGATTGAAGTCAGGAAGATGTAATTGTGTATTGATCAGGCATTCAGTTGCCGTCTTGCATGTTTTAACGCAGTACGTAGACCTTCCTCAAGTGTAGGATGATAAAAAGGTTTTTCAAGTATGCTGTCAATGCTTAAATTTTCGGAAATCATCCAGCTGAGCAAATGGGCTAAATGCTCTGCAGACTCGGTAAAGAGTTCTGCACCGAGTAGCTTTCTGGTTTTTTGCTCAACATAAATTTCAATGGCACCTTTATTTTTCCCAAGGACAATTGCCCGACCTTGCCGTTCGTAAGATACAAAGCCTGTAACAAAACTGATATTTTCCTGAATAAGTTGTTTATGGCTTTTACCGGCAATTGCCATTTCAGGTTCACTGAAAACAATTCCAAGCCCTGTCAGAACCGGAAGTTTCTGAACATCAGGATAATTCAGACAATTCCTGATAATCTGACGTCCATCATGAGCCGCTTCGTGCTGGAGAGGTTTTGCTGTATGGGCATCACCAATAACAAAAACAGGGAAACCTCCAAGCTGTTTCGTGAAAGGATCTACAGGAAGTTGTTTGAGGTCTGTGAATGATTCTGAGATATGATCCAGATGTAAGGAGCTTAAATTGCTGATTCTACCTGTGGCTGACAGTACGTAGTCGGTATAAATTTTTTGCTGAATGCCATTTTCAGTATAGCTGATTTCTACAGTATCATTTTTCAGACAGACGGACTCAGGCAAAATTTCAAATTTAATATCCATTTCTTTGGATAATTCAGTCTGTGCCAGTTCCTGCAAAAATGGACTAGTCAAAATACCGACCTTGCGGCTACGGGCAAATATGGTTGTTTTTACGCCCAATCGCTGCATAGCCTGAGCAAGTTCAAGAGCAATAACGCCGCTGCCAATGACTGCCATTGAGTCAGGTAACTGATCAAGTTCAAACACCTGATCGGAACTGATCAGGCGGTCTTCCAGCTCATTTTTCCAATCCGTATTGAGAGCCGGTGTTGATCCCACAGCGAGGATAAAACTCTTTGCCTGATAGTGTTGATCATTCACAGAAACGGTATCTGGGCTGACAAATACAGATTTTCCTGAAATTTTATGTTCTGGCTTCCAGCTGTTGACGTCTTTGAGGGTTGCTGCAGTGAAACGGTCTCTTAACTTTCGGACATGAGGCATAACGTCACGGGTATTGATCTGAGAGGTGACCTTTAAGGCAACTTCATCTGCATGTTCGATATCATGCATGCGGTTTGCAGTAGAAATCAGTACCTTGCTGGGCATACAGCCGACACGGGCACAGGTGGTATCCCAGGGGCCATCATTGATGATCAGAATATTTTGTGTATGTTTGATTGCTTCTTTATAGGCAGCGATACCTGCCGTTCCCGCACCAATAATAATAATGTCGTACATAAATGAAATCTGGAAAGTTAGGCTCTTTCCCACTATATAAAAAAACCCTCATGACTGAGGGTTTTCTTGCAATTATTTACACTTAATTAATAAGTCACACCGCTAGGCTGAGTCAGTGTGGTTTTAATGGTTCCATTATTGTTTACGGACTGACCTTCAAAAGTGATGTCATTGAATTTGTGTTTAAATTTCAGAATACTGCCATTCGCAGATTGTCTGAACTGGAAGATATTGTTGCCTTCCATATAGATACTGCCGGTGAAGCTTTGAGTATTTGTAGAAGGATCTTCATTTTCAACACGGGTACCATCAATAGCAGTAATATTCGGTAAACTGAGTACCTCAGTACCATCGGCCTTTAAACGATAGTATGCAGAGTCACTACTGCCTGGCGTGGATGCGAGATTGAATGAAATTGGTTCAGCAAACGGAACATTGGCGTTATCATTGATCAGTACATTGAATCCAGAACCAGCTTGAATATTATATAAACTGCCATCCGTAGATGTTAAATCTTTATAGATACTTACAGCCCCGGTCGTGATTTCTTTTTCAACAGGTAGACCTGTGACAGGGTCATTAACAAGGATGGTTGTTGTGATCTTATAATCACTGGTGCTTCCATTAATCAAAACAAAACGCTTTTGTCTAGTTTGAGTCAGCCCCCATGATTGTTGAAATGGATAGGCAAATGCACCGGTAATGGTTACATCCTGGAAGTTTTTATCACCATTTTCATTTTCAAAAATATAAATTCTTGTATTTGATTGATATTCATCAAGATTTGGTGTGATATTGTCATGCTGAAGTTTGATGTTTTTAAGATCGTCAGCAGTAATGTCGAAGTCCCAGTCGCCATAACCAGGAATTAATGTTTTAATTTCTTCGCCAATAAATACATAACAGGCTCTATAATCATTTGTACTTTCAGCAAAGCATTTCTTTCTATAATGAGTCAATTTATAGCCATCTAAATTAACATTACGTATAGCGAGTGTTAACTCTAAAGGGCCTTGTGCAAAAGTATCAATCGCGTGGTCAATGTAGCCTTTCGCGGTTGTTGCATCTGTTGGGTCATAATTACCAAACAGGAACTGACCTTCTTTTTTCAGAGAGTTAAGAATAGCTTGTGCAGAATCTGGATTTGTCGGGTTTTCTGGATCGGTTGGCGTTGTTGGTCCACCATTGTTGTTGCCCCCTGAACTACCAGCATTATTATAATAGCCATCGCTTCCACCACCGCCACAGGCAGCAAGTAATCCAGTCAAAGCTAAAGCAAGCGTCCCTTTAATGAACTTCATGAAATACCCCAAATAAAATTTTATGTACAGAATTTAGTTATATTGCGTAAAGATACCATACATAAAAAAAGGCGCATATAGCGCCTGGGATTTATTTGTTATTTAACCGATGTTCCGATGCTGACCCCAGCGGTAGGGCGTATGTTCATTGAGCTGCAACCAGAAATGGTGATTGCGCACAGTATCACAATAATCAGTTTATTCATTGATTAATCCTGCGGTTTTAGCCTGATGAAACAGCTGACTTGATCTGGAACCGCTGTTACATATCATCAGAATAGGTTTAGGTAATTCATGATAATAACGTGCAAACTCTGTGACGTCTGTCGGAGAAATTTTACCGCTCTGGACAGGCTGGTAAATTACACTGACCTGTTTCTTTTCTGCAATATTGCGCAGCGCATAAACGGTTACGGTATTACCGGGTTCCTGATCAGGACGGTTTACAATCACGGATCTGAAACCCTGGCTCAGCAAGACTCTGAATTTATCTTCAGTCATTTTTCCTGAAACACTGACATTCTGAGTCAGTGCTGTGCTGAGTGCTGCGGATTCCGCCAGAACTGGCGTCATGGAACTGCAAATAAAAAGACTGAAACAGCAGGCCTGTAAAAACGGCTTAATCATCCAGCAGATCCATCTGTTTTGCCAGCTGGTAGAGATTGTTTGAACGGTTGCCTGTACGACAGAACATCAGTACTGGCTTTGGCAGCTCATTGAAATGATTGGCAAATGTACGGACATCAACTTCAGTGATCTGTCCTGCAACAACCGGTTGATAGACATAATCGAGTCCTGCAGTACGGGATGCTTCTTCAATCTGTGCACTGGTTGGCTGCTCTGAACCACCTTCCATATCTGGACGGTTATTGATAATGGATTTAAAGCCTTTTTCGACAACCTGTTCTACATGTTCAGGACCAATTTGACCTGCAAAGCCAACATTTTCGCTCATTTTGTCACTCCATTATGGAAAGAATAGAATTATGCTTATGATAGCATTAAGCTGAATTCAGAGCTGAATGTATTGAAATTTTATCGCGATTATAAACATAAAATAACGCAATGGAGCGCGTATGCATTCTTATACAGTTGAACCATTGTATGTGAAGTCTGAACAGGAAGTGATCGCAGCCGATTTTTATCGTCCAGTTGCTGTAAAAAAGCCTGCTGTCATTATTATGGCGCATGGTCTTGCTGCATTGCGTCAGTTCAGACTGGTTCAGTATGCAAAGCGTTTTGCCCAGGCAGGTTATGCAGTGGTGCTGTTTGATTACCGTTACTGGGGGGGGAGTACCGGACGACCACGTGAACTGGTGTCCTTAAAAGCACAGCTCGAAGACTGGCGGACCATGATTGCTCATGTGGCTGAAAGAAAGTCCATTGATAACAGGCGCATTGTGCTGTGGGGAACATCCTTAAGTGGTGGGTATGTACTGGATCTGGCTTCTGAATTAAAGAATGTTCAGGCGGTGATCGCGCAGATTCCATTTGTGGATGGTGCTGAAAGTGCAAAGCTGTATCCGATTCAGCAGTTGCCTAGAGCTTTAAAAGTTTCAAGTCAGGATTATATGGGCGCCAAAGTCGGTATGTCCCCCAGAAAACTCCCGGTTGTTGCCCGGAATGAGCTGTGTTTTATACCGACTCAGGACAGTTATCAGGGGTATATGTCCATTGTCCATCCTGATTTTTACTGGAGCGGGGAAATTCCTGCCCGGGTTTTCTTTCATTTAATCCGTTACCGACCGATTCAGGATGTCCGTAAAATCAGTATTCCTGTGCTGTTTATTGCCGCTCGTCAGGACAGCCTGATTTCCATTGAGTCCAGTCGTGAAACGGCAACCAATATTGCACCCTTTGTGCAGTATCATGAATGGGATATGAAGCATTTTGAAATTTATCATGGACAATGGTTGGAAAAAGCAATTTCGACCCAATTAGATTTCTTACATGAACATATTGGAGTGGGTGAATGATTATTGTCTGTCCTGCCTGCGGTGCAAAAAACAGAGTACCGGAAGATAAAATTGAATCAGGTCCTGCCTGCGGTCAGTGTCATCAGCCCCTGATTCCGCTGGCACCGATTGAACTGAATGAACAGAATTTCAGTAATTTTATCAGTAACAGTGATTTACCTGTGCTGATTGATTTATGGGCAGAATGGTGTGGTCCATGCAAAATGATGGCACCCCATTTTGCTGAAGTGGCAAAGCATAATCCACATGTGATTTTTGCCAAAATTGATACAGAAGCCAATCCACGCCTGAGCAGCGCATTCAATGTCAGAAGTATTCCTACCCTGGTCTTAATGAATAAAACCACGGAAGTTGCTAGAATAAGCGGTGCGCTTAGATCCCCACAGCTACAGCAATGGCTGGATCAGCAGCTGAATGTCTCAAAATAATGTGAAAGACTGGAGTGAATGTGTCAGAAGCTCATGTAAAACCTGAAGGAACCTTATCCCTTCAAACGATTGCAATGCCTGCGGATACCAACTGGAGTGGTGATGTATTTGGTGGATGGATTGTGTCACAGATGGACCTTGCAGGAGCGATTCACGCAGAACGCTTCAGTAAAGGACGCTGTGCAACAATTTCAATCAATCAGATGACTTTCCTGGTTCCAGTTAAAGTTGGCGATGTGATCAGCTGCTACACAAAAATTCTGAAAGTGGGAAATACTTCAATTCAGATGCAGATTGAGGTCTGGGACAGTCATGACAGTTCACGGGAAGCTAAGCGTGTGACTGCGGGTGTATTCACCTTTGTTGCAGTGGATGTTGCAGGTAACAAACGTCAGATTCCTGAAGAAGTAAAACTGAAATATGCTGAATCACAGAATGCATAAGATCAGTTGATCTGAAAAATCCCAGCCTTGACTGGGATTTTTTATTGTGAATTTAAAATAAAATATAGGCTTCTTACCAAGTCAAA
Organism: Acinetobacter sp. WCHAc010052; assembly: GCF_002165295.2. Taxonomy (NCBI): domain Bacteria; kingdom Pseudomonadati; phylum Pseudomonadota; class Gammaproteobacteria; order Moraxellales; family Moraxellaceae; genus Acinetobacter; species Acinetobacter sp. WCHAc010052. The sequence goes on from NZ_CP032143.1 coordinate 566,388, forward strand.
AAATGTTCAACTTTTAGATTAAAAACATATCCAAAAGAATATTGGGAGTTCCTTCTCTTGCACCATATATGGCTCATGGATGAGGAGGTAACTCCGCAAGAGGATGAGGGATTTTAAATAGAAAACCTCCCCCTCTTGCGAAACGATGTTTCTCATCCTGAAAGGAGAGGGAACATTCAATATTGATTCAGATTTTACCGAAACCAGCTTTCGTAAGAGGTTTGATGATTAAAACATGGTATTACTGTTGGCAGGCTGTGCTGGAACTGCCTGCTGTACATCCCAGTGTTCTATAATTTTTCCATTTTCAACTCTGAAAATATCGACAATGGCAACGCCTGCATCCTGAGTATACTGTGTGGAATGTACATGCAGTACAACCAGATCTCCTTCAGCAATGGCACGTTTGATGATGCTTTTTGCTTCAGGGTTTTCCTTGAAATGTCCGACAAAATAGTCCACAAAAGGTTTTTTACCATCGGGAACATGCGGATTATGCTGAATATACTGACTTCCAATATAGCGGTCTGCATATTCTTTGACCTGATGTTTGATAAAAACACCTTCATAAAAATCGATGACAGCTTTTTTATTCTGTTCTGCTTTCTGTATCGCAGACTGAGTCTGATCAGTGGAATGGCTCTGTGTTTCAGCCGTGCGGGTGGGTAGCTGATGACATGCACTCAGCAGAAGTGGGGCTGCAAAAAATGCAGCCAGTAAAACTTTTTTGTTCATTATAAACTGACCTGAAGGAAGATGGCTCTATTCTGCAATGGAGTAAAGCATCTGATCTGTAAGGAAAGGTCAGTCTTGTGTATGGAATCGTTATATTGAGGGCTGTTTACTTTTTCAGGCGGCTTTTAGATACCCATGCCCAGAGCATTTCAGCCTGTACAGGTTCCTGACCTGATTCATCTGTCAATACAACAGAAACCAGTGTTTCGCCTTTATCTGTGCTTTGCATTTCCTGAATCTGTGCATCAGTCAGTGTTGCTACAGCACGCATATCACCTTTGGATGGGCGCTTGTAATCAATTTTCATGCTTTTAATCAGTACAATGGATGTGTCAGGGACATTCATGCCTGTTACAAAACCTGTTGCTGTTTCTGCAAGTAAAGCCATGGCGACGGCATGCAGCTGATTGATATGGTTCTGCATTCCACGATGGTTTTTCAGCTCAACAATCACGGTGTTGCGGCTGACTTCAATATATTTAATACCGGCTGTACCGACCATAGGCACGACCCGACCAAAGGCTTTACTCCATAATGTACTGCGTACACCTTTGGGAAATCTGGATGTTGCTTTTACCAGTTTTGCTAAACGATTGGTCTGAGTCATGTGGTTACCTATGTGTTCATCAGGAACTTAGTCTTTAAAATTATTGAACTGTAAAGGCACACCAAACTGCTGTTCTTTCAGAAATGCCATTACCTGCTGCAAAGTATCGCGTTTTTTATCTGTAACACGAATTTTGTCACCCTGAATGGAAGATTGCACTTTGATGCCACTTTCTTTAATGGCTTTATTAATTTTTTTCGCGGTATCTGAGTCAAGACCATCTTTGAGTTTAATGACCTGAACAACATTTTTACCAGATGCTGTCATTTTCTGTGGATCAAGAGCCTGGATATCCACTTTACGTTTAAAGAAGTGACTTTCAAGCATGGAGTAAACCTGCTCACACTGGAAATCACTTTCAGTACTGATTTTAATTTCCTTGGATTTTTCATTCAGTTCAATGGAAACATCCTGTCCACGGAAATCAAAACGGGTTGCAATTTCTTTTTGGGTGTTTTGAACTGCATGATTTACTTCAAAAACTTCCAATTCGGAGACAATATCAAAAGAAGGCATGGTTTAGACCTTTACAAAGGGAAAGAATATCTGAGATGCTAGGGATGTTTTCTTCATTTGCCAAGTGTTGTTTACATCAAAGGAGTGCGCAATGATCCGTAAAATCGAAATTACAACATTTGAGTTCCCAGAAAATGCAGTCATCTGGGATGTCCGTGACAATAAAGCGTTTGCTGAAAGCCATTTAAAAGGAGCTGTGAACCAGCCGATTGATGGTTTAACTGCGGATAGCTTAACTCAAGTGAATTCGGATCAGCCTATTTACATTTTATGTGGCGGCGGTAGTAAAGCTCCACGTGCAGCTGAAAAACTTGAGGGTTTTGACAGTTCACGTGATTATATTGTTCTGATGGGAGGCACACGTGCAGCACGTGATGCAGGCTTATCACTGGAATCAGATCACTGAAAAAAAGCGCCGAAAGGCGCTTTTTTATGGACAGCATTTCAGTGACAACATGAAGAAAATCAGTTTTCGCCAGTGGCATGGTGCTTTTTAGGGGCTTTACGGCTGCTGCGGAAGCGTAAAGGATTTAACTGCTTCAACAGCTTATCAGGAACAGGGCAGGCTTCTTTTAATATCAGTGCTGCCATAATTTCACCGCATAAAGGTGAATATAAAAAACCTTTTGAACCCAGACCTGCATAAGTATAAATTTCTGAGTTTTCATCCAGTCTGCCTAAGACAGGGAAAAAGTCAGGTGTCTGCGCACGGATACTTGCACGACCTTGCCATTCGGATACAGGTGCTAGTGATTCTGCATATTCAGGAAAGACATTGTGGATAAGTTCAAGGTTATGCACATGATCATCTTCCAGTACATCAGTATCTTCACGACCTGGTAAAAATGATGCACCCAGGATCAGTTGCTGATCATTTAACTGCATACAGTACCCACCGTAACTGTAAGCCTGTGCTTTATTCAGTGCAGAACCTGTATTGTCCAACCAGCTGACCTGCCCCCGTATGGGTCTGAGTACAGGATAAAGCTCAAAAAAAGCTGAACTCTGTTTGGCTGCGCAGATGACAGCATGATCAAAAACCACTGTTTCAGCAGACTCAGCCATTTTCAACTGTACTTTTTCATCTATAAATTCGACGGACTGAATATCTGCCTGGTGAAAATCAATCAGTGGATGTTGCAGTATTTCTTCACAGAGTAAATGCGGGGATACCGCACCTGCCTGAGTCAGCAGAAGCGATGGATATTCTGTTTTCAGATCACAGGGCTGTTTCTGGAGCAGGTTCTCAGGATAATCATCTGCGAGTGCGAGGCTTTCTTCTGCTTTTTTCAGCGCAATCTGATGGACTGCAAGTGGGCGGAATGCACTGAACTGACGGTAATGTCTCAGTGCATACTGCCAAGTGACGGTCATGAGATGATAGTCACTCATGGCAATACTTCCCAGTTTGGGATTCAGCAGAGCCAGTGGATTACCAGATGCGCCTGTAAGAGGCGCAGTTCTGTCGTAGAGGCTCACCTGATGTCCACGCTGTGCGAGTGACCATGCACAGCTTAAACCGGCTATTCCTGCGCCTATAATGGCAATTTGACGAGGTCTGGATAGCGAGTGCCCGTCAGCCGCCGTTTTTTTTTGAGCGGTATTACCAGAATGCTCTGCTGGAGTCGTCATATCAGCTTCTGTTTCGGCTTCCAGCCAGACGGCTTTAAGCATCTCCCGCTTATGACCAAAACCACGGGGACGGGTCACTTTAATGCCGTGACTGCGTAAGCCTCGTTTTAACACACCCGCCACACTGAAAGATGAAAAAGTCGTACCTGTGTCAGACAGGCGGACAATATGATTCAGGACATTTTCTTCCCACATGTCCGGATTGCATGACGGTGCAAAACCATCAAGGAACCAGGCATTGACAGTGGAGGTCTTTGGCATCTGTGGAAATACATCATGTGCATCGCCCAGCCAGAGATCCAGTGAAAAGCGGTGCTCAGGAAAATTCAGGCGATGACAGCCAGCCACAGGAAGCGGGTACTGCTCAATTAGGAGTTCTGCTAAAGGTTTCAGTTCCGGCCATGCATTCAGCGCACGGATCAGATCGGATTTTGACAGAGGAAATTTTTCAACAGATACAGCATGAAGATGACTGTGATTGTCAGGTTTGCATTCCTGCCACAACTGCCATAAAGCCAGAATATTCAGCCCTGTACCAAAGCCAGTTTCACCGACACAGAAATACTGATGGCTCTGTAATGCAGACAGACGCTCAGTCAGATCATTTCCATTGAGAAAGACATGTCGGGTTTCAAGCAGACCATTGTCTTTGGAAAAATAAACATCACCAAACTGGCGGGAAACAGGAATTTCAATTCCATCAACACACTGCCAGTCCAGGCTGGCAGTTTGAATGGCTTCAGACAAGACAGTAACCTTATTTAAGAGAGAGAATCAGAGATTATTACCACTGACGGCGTCGTTTGGTATAGACATAACTTGCGATCAGGAATCCAAGAAATACACCGACAGCAATCGTTGCAGCACCATACAGGAACATCTGTGCACTGCGTTCACTCTGTAAAACCTGAACCTGAACACCCAGGTTGTCATTTTTCAGCTGAAGTTCCTGATTCTGCGCCAGGGCATCCAGATTGGCTTTTTCCAGCTGTTGCAGGCGGGTGGCCTGGTCTTTGACCAGTGCTTTGACGCTTGCTTCCTGGAGTACTTTATTTTTTGCAATCTGTTCAGCCGTCAGTGCTTTGCTTTCAGGTGTCTGTCCCTGAGCAGATGCAGATGCTGCAGTTGACGAAGCAGCCGCTGACAGAATGCCTGGTTTACTGGCAGCATTCTGAACAGCTGCAGTTGCGGTCGTTGCCGGAGCTGCAGCAGGCGCTGGTGCTGTTTCTACAGCCCATGCAGTGGAACATACGAGTGACAGACCCAGTAGACCAGTAACAACGACACGCATTTTTTTATCCTTTAGGGAAGGCTTTGTTGAACGGTTTTACGTCAATATGACCATAAACACCTTCTTTCAGAAAGGGTTCTTCCTGTAACCATGAATCCAGTGCTTCACGGCTTTCAAAGTCAACAATCATGGTACTGCCATAGAAACCTGCCTGAGGATTCCCAGGTTCTTTAGGCATGGCACCTGCAACAATCAGACGACCTTCATTGTCCAGCTGCTGTAGACGTTCAATATGCTGTGGACGTGTTTCCAGGCGTTTTTCCACTGTACCTTCAATATCAGTACAGGTTAATACGAATAATGGCATAATTTTTTCCGGAAATTCAAATACTGAATTTTACTCTTCAGATGATTTAAAGTGTTTACGCAATACAATAAACTGGATAATGATAAAGGAAATCATCACAATCATGTCGCCGAATGCGGTAAATTCGCCCCAGTATTTGCCGCCCATGAAAAAGAATGCAAAAAAAGCATGCAACAGTGACATCACAATAAACATCGCAGCCCATGCAAAATTCAGATTCATCCAGCCTTTAGGGGTGAAATTAAATACAGGATCAAACAGACGCTGAATGAGTGGCTTTTTATCTGTCCCAAAATATGGAGAAAGCAGAAATACCCCTGAGAATGCCAGATTCAGCAGAACTGCTTTTAATTTAATGTAGGTCGCATCCCGCAGAGCCAGCGTGACACCGCCCAGCACAATCGTGATTACAAGAATGATCAGCTGCTGTTTTTCCAGTCTGAATTTCTGATAAATGAACAGACCGCCGTAGATCACCATCATGGACAGAATCAGTCCAAGAGTTGCCACCAGAATTTCATTATTATTGATGCCGCCTGTGTAGCCGATTAACTCAAGTAATGGATGATGGCTGTCTTTAGGATCTACTGTTTTTAATAAGTAATAGAAAATAAGAATTGGCACAAAGTCTAAAAGTGCTTTCATGTTAGAGTATCTGAATCTGCTCGGCTAAACGACATAGTATAAGTGATGGAAGGACTGGATTTACATACACACAGCAATATTTCTGATGGAACTTTGTCACCGGCACAGCTGGTGCAGGCTGCCCATGAGCGTGGTGTGCATACGCTTGCACTGACGGATCATGACACAATGGATGGGCTGGATGCAGCGGGAGCCGCGGCTCAGACTGTAGGCATGACCATTGTTTCAGGTGTGGAAATTTCCAGTCAGTGGTCCAGACCCTCCACGAAAAAAAGTTATGGCGTACATATTGTTGCATTAAACATGCAGAATCCTGAACCTTTACAGCGTGTACTTGAGCAGCAGAAACAGATCAGGGCAAGCCGTGCACGTCAGATCTGTGATCTGTTGGTTCCGCTGATCGGGCAGGATATTTATGAAGATGTGCTGAGCAAAGTAGACCATGTTCCAGATCGTGTCACGCGGACGCATATTGCAAAAACACTGGTGGAAAAAGGCATAGTCAGTAGAGTACAGCAGGCTTTTGACAAATATATCAAGGAAGGCAAAAAAGCCTACGTCAGATTTGATGGACTGGGACTGGAAGAAACTGTTCAGGTGATTCATGAAAGTGGTGGATTTGCTGTGCTGGCACATCCGACCAAATATGATTTATCTGCAACCAATATCCGTTATCTGATTGAAATATTTGCAGGATATGGTGGCGATGCTGTTGAACTTCCACCGAATATTGAACCAGCTTCGACCCGACAGATGGTTGACCGGATGATTGCGCAGTTCAGTCTGAAAGTATCGGTTGGCAGTGACTATCATGGCGATCACATGCCCTGGATTAAACTTGGAAATATTCCACGGGTAAAAGAAGGGCAGGTCGGTATCTGGGAATCTTTTAAATAATTGATTCAGGTTTCAATCCAGACCTTCATCGCCGTGAAGATCTGTGAAAATGAATTACAGCAGATTATGATCCTGCGCCTGAATGGGTGGCGGTGTCGGTTTACCTAAAGTTCCCAGCAGTTCAATTTCAATGGTTCTGACCATGGAATCAAGCGGTAAATCATTGCTCTGAGTTCCAAAAGGTTCTTCAATTTCAGAGCTTAAAGCATCCAGCCCAAGAAAAGTATAAGCCAGGATACCCACCAGCAGAGGTGTTGCAAGCCCAAGTGTGGACCCCAGACTGAATGGCAGCATAAAGCAGAAGAAATAAACAGTACGGTTCAGCAGGACAGAGTAGGCAAAAGGTAAAGGCGTGGTTGCTATGCGGTCACAACCGGTCTGTACCAGGCTCAGTTCCGTCACATGATCATTCATCTGTGTGTAAATAATATCGGAAATTTCACCTTCTTTCATCGCCTGCATCAGCTCCCACTGAATCAGGCTGAGCGTATATTGCGGTGCATTTGCATGCTGGTACAGCTGAGTGACAGCCTGCTGACTCATACCGCTAGTTTCCACCAGGGCAGTGGGATTGGCAGTCTGGTGTCTTAATCGGTCACGCAGGACGTTGGCAAACGCAATCACATGCTGAATGACCCGCTCACGTCGCCCCTGACTCAGCATACGGCAGTCACGGTCGAAATGGCGTGCATTGGCAATGAGCATGCCCCACAGTTTGCGGGCTTCCCACCAGCGGTCATAACAGGCAGTATTTTTAAAACCGAGGAAAATGGACAGTACAACACCGATCAGGGTGAAGCCGACCAGGGGCATTTCTGTAAAATGAAAGTAGTCAATATAAGATAAACCACCAATGATGGTGGAGAGCAGCATAACAACCCCTAATGGTGGCAATACCTTAGGCAGGATCGTTCCACGCCATGAGAAAAGCAGCCTGAAAACACTGGGTTGGTCACGCACTATCATGATTTTTTATGTCTATCGGTTTTGTGTTGATCTTCATGGCTTGCCTTGCTTTTGTCAAGGGTTCGCAACCCGAATCATACCAGTTTCATGCAGTCGTTTTCTGCAAATGAAAAGAAACCGTCCTGAGTGATAATACAGTGATCGAGTAACTGAATTTCAGCCAGGTTCAGTGCCTGCTGAATTTGCAGGGTCAGCGTCATATCTGCCTGTGAAGGCTGTGCTTTACCAAAGGGATGATTATGAGCAATGACAATGGAGCTGGCATGCTGCTGAATGGTGTGTCTGAGTAACTGATTGATGGAAATTTCACAGGAATTCAGTGAGCCGTAAAAGAGCTTTTTAAAACTGATTTTACGCAGTTCAGCATCAAGGCACAGTACAGCAAATACCTCCTGTGTTTCCCCGAGCAGTTCAAAACGTAGAAAGTCTTTGAGTACAGTGGAACTGGTAATTTCAATTTTTTGCTGAAATAAATGCTGGGCTGTATAGCGTCGTCCAAGTTCACGGACGGCAATCAACTGAGAATATTTGGACAGCCCCATGCCATGAAATCTGCACAGATCTTCCTGTGAGGCATTCAGTACAAGGCTCAGACTGCCAAAATGCTGAAGCAGCATACGGGCAAGTTCAACCGCTGAATGCTGTCTTGAGCCTGAACGAAGAAAAATTGCCAACAGTTCTGCATCAGACAGACTGTCTGCCCCTTGCTGAATCAGACGTTCACGTGGACGTTCCTGTTCAGGCCAGTGTTTTATTGAAAAATTCATTGTTTTTAGACTTTTTTATTATGAAATAGGTATGAATTACCCGAGTATGTGACTTGGGAATGGGTATATTTAATGATATTGTGAGCGCCACTGCAACAGAAAGGTAGCCTGATCGTGAGTTTCGATCTCAGTGTATTTGCAAATAAAAATATTATTCTTGCGGTTACAGGTGGTATTGCCGCCTATAAAAGTGCCATTTTAGTCCGCCGTTTAAAGGATTACGGCTTTAATGTCCGTGTGGTCATGACCAAAGGCGCACAGGCTTTTATTACTCCACTGACTTTTCAGGCTCTTTCAGGCAATCCTGTACATACCGAATTACTCGACACTGAAGCAGAAGCGGGCATGGGACATATTGAGCTTGCACGCTGGGCAGACCTGATTCTGGTGGCACCTGCCAGCTGTGACAGCCTTGCTAAATTTGCTGCCGGTCTGGCAGATGATCTGCTGAGTACTTTATATTTGGCAACCAAAGCACTTGTCTGGGTTGCACCTGCCATGAATCAGCAGATGTGGGCAGCCAAAGCTACACAGCGTAATTTAAATACCCTGGTGGAAGATGGCGTACATGTCATCATGCCTGCGGCAGGAGCTCAGGCATGTGGTGATGTTGGACTGGGACGTATGCCGGAACCTGAGGAAATTGCAGAACAGGTCAAAGATTATTTCCACAAGGCACAGCGTGCCCTGGCAGAAAAGTTTGGTCTGCTGGCAGGGAAAAAAGTCACGATTACGGCAGGTCCTACCCGTGAAGCGATTGACCCTGTGCGTTATATTTCCAATCACAGTACCGGAAAAATGGGCTTTGCAATTGCCGCTGCCTGTTATGCTGCTGGGGCAAAAGTGACTTTGCTGGCAGGTCCTGTCAGTCTGGATACACCAAACGGTGTCCGCCGTATCAACGTTTCATCGGCAATGAAAATGCTTGATGAAAGTCTGCATCAGCTGGAAGAAGGCTGCGACATCTTTATTGCAACTGCCGCCGTGGCAGACTATCGGGTTGCTGAAGTTGCAGAGCATAAAATTAAAAAAGCAGGTGATGAACTGAATGTCGCACTGGTGAAAAATCCGGATATTGTGGCAACCATTGCTCAGCAGAGCAAACGTCCATTTATGGTGGGCTTTGCCGCAGAAACCCGTAATGTAGAAGAATATGCAGCGGGGAAACTGGTGGCCAAGAAGCTCGATATGATTGCCTGCAATGATGTTTCACGTAAGGACATCGGCTTTGCTTCTGATGAAAATGCCATGACAGTATTTTTTGCAGAACAGTATCAGATGGAAAAACGTGATCTGGAAAAAGCATCCAAGCAGGAAATTGCTCAGCAGTTGGTGGAGGCTGTTCATGATGCCTTGCACAATGAAATAGATCCCGTTTAAATTTTTTTTCATTCAGAAAACAAAAAATGCAACGAATCCGTTGCATTTTTTATGTGTCATCCACTAAGTTGATCTTTGACTGGAATGTCATCATAAAATACAGTTCAGGGATACACAGGATCACCTGCATCATGCTTTTCACAATAACGCAGCCACAGTTTTACAGAACAATCAAAGGAATTGCTCATGATTAAAAAAACTTTAGCCACACTCCTGTTTTCATCTGCCTTGCTGGTCAGCAGTCTGAGTTTTGCAGAAACACTTGAGCATAATATGGAGACACTGGCTAAAAACTATAAGGCATTTAATAAAGCTGAAAATACCAAAGATGCACAGAAAGCACTGGACAGTATGAAAACGGCTGCTCTGGATGCAAAAAAGGTCAAATTAAAAACAGCAGACCGTAAAGCACCAACTTCAGACGCTCTGTATGATCAGCTGATTGGACAGATTGATAAGACCAGTGCATTGCTGAAAGCCGGTCAGCTGGCACAGGCAAAAGTAGAAGGTCAGAAACTGAAGACCATACGTGATGCGGGACACTCAGTGTATCACCATCACTGAAGCTGGAGTCTGAAATCTAAGCCGCGTGTTCATCATGCGGTTTTTTTATTAATGTCTGATGTGATGGCAGAGAAAACTGCGCATGATCTGGATTTTGCAGACTGGAACAGACTGATACAGTGTGCTTAGGATTTTCATGAATCCATACCTGTCAGGACACTGGAGATGAATATGCAGCAGCAAAGACAGTTTGAACGGATTGCCAGTGCAATAGAATTCATTCAGCATAATTTTAAAACTCAGCCCAGTCTGGATGAGGTTGCTGCCCATCTGCATCTGAGTCCTGCGCATTTTCAGCGGTTATTTACTGAATGGGCAGGAACCAGTCCCAAGAAATTTTTACAGTACATCAGCCTGAATTATGCAAAACAGCAGTTACAGCAAAACTCTGTGCTCGAGAGTGCTTATGCCACAGGTCTGTCCAGTCCCAGCCGCCTGCATGACCTGTTTATTCAGATTGAAGGTATGACACCTGCTGAATATAAAAGTGGTGGGAAAAGTCTGAACATTCATTATCAGTTTGCTGATACGCCCTTTGGTAGGGTACTGATTGCGTCCACGGGTAAAGGTATCTGTCATATGTCATTCACTGATCTGTTGATGAGTAATGATATGAAGGCACTGGACGGCTTGCGGGCAAAATTTCCTGAAGCAACTTTTGTAGAGCAGCAGGACAGTTTTCAGCAGCATGCACTTGCGATGTTTCAGTCAGAACAGACTGAGTTTTCACAGATTAAACTGCATCTGAAAGGGACAGATTTTCAGCTGAAAGTCTGGGAATGCCTGTTGAAAATTCCAATGGGTCAACTGAGCAGTTATGGTGAAATTGCTGCCCGAACAGGAAAGCCAAAAGCATCCCGTGCTGTTGGAACAGCTGTTGGCTCAAATCCCGTGGCTTTTTTAATCCCTTGTCACAGGGTGATTCAGGCAACAGGAATACTCGGTGATTATCACTGGGGAAGTGTCCGTAAAACGGCAATGATTGGCTGGGAGGGAGCACATGTTCACTCAGAAGGACAATGATTCTCAGCCACTAGGCAGTTTGTTGCCTTATGAGGGGTGTGCCGAGTACTACGGCAAAGTTTTTGATGAGCAGGCAGCCAGTCTCTTTTTTGAAAAGTTGCTGAGTAATATTGACTGGAAACAGGACAAAGCCATTATTTTTGGTAAAACCATTTATACCCAGAGAAAAGTTGCGTGGTACGCAGAGCGACCATTTTCCTATACGTACTCCAGAACAACGAAACATGCGCTGCCGTGGACAGCTGAACTGCTTGAAATTAAAACGGTGGTGGAGCAGCTGACAGGGGAGCGTTTCAATTCCTGCCTGCTGAATCTGTACCATTCGGGCAATGAAGGAATGGCATGGCACAGTGATGGTGAGACTGAACTGAAAAAAGGGGGAGCAATTGCGTCAGTCAGCTTTGGCGCCGTGCGGAAATTCTGCTTTAAGCATAAACAGAGCAAAGAAAAAGTGGATGTGACACTTGAGCATGGCAGTTTACTGGTGATGAAAGAAAATACGCAGACTCACTGGTTGCACAGGCTTCCACCTGCAAAGAAAATCGAAACCGCACGCATTAACCTGACGTTCAGAATAATGACTGAAAACGGGCAATAAAAAAGACCGCATAAAGCGGTCTTTTTTTCTGAGTTCAGACTGAAACTTAAGCCTGACCTTCAGCAGCAGCGCCCTGAGCACGCTCAAGGTTCGCTTCAAACTCTGCATCAAAGTTGATTGGAGTCAGAAGCAACTGAGGGAAGCTGCCTTTGGTAACCATGTCATTCACAGCTTCACGCAGGAACGGGAAAAGAATGTTCGGGCAGTATGCACCTAAGATGTACGGAAGACGTTCTTCTTCAACACCATCCACCAGGAAAATACCAGACTGAGTCACGTCAACAATAAAAGCAGTCTCACCAGCATTGTTTGCCTGTACCACAACTTTTAAAGCCACTTCAAAGTGAGTCGGATCAATTTTTTCAGCCGAAGATGAAAGATTGATATTTAACTCTGGTTGCCATTCCTTCGTGAATACCTGTGCCCCAGGAACCTCAAATGAAATATCTTTTGTATAAATACGTTCTAATGCCAGTTGTGGCTGAACCTGTTGTTCTTCACTCATTCTTTAATCCTTAATTATGAAGACATAATCATCTGATGTTTATGCCAGTAATTCGTCAAGTTTACCTTCACGTTCCAGTGCATACAGCTGGTCAAACCCACCGATGAACTGTTCGTTAATGAAAATCTGAGGAACTGTACGGTGTTTAGTGCGCTGCATTAACTCCATACGGACTTCAGGTTCTTCATTGGATAAATTGATTTCTTTATATACCACACCTTTACGCTCAAGAAGCTGTTTTGCGCGGACGCAATATGGACATACAGAAGTTGAATAAATAGTGACTTCAGCCATTTTAAATCTCCTTAAGCGAAATTATTTGCTTTTAACCAGTGGTAAGCCCTGAGCTTTCCAGTTGTTGACACCACCGTCAAGACGGTAAGCATCTGCATGACCCACCTGCTGTAATGCAGTACCGGCAATCTGACCCAGATTACAGATAAAGACCAGCGGACGGTCTGTTGCTTTTAACTCTTCAAGATGTTTGGTCAGCTGGCTGTACGGAATATTGCGGCTGCCACTGATGTGACCTTCACGAAAATCCTTGGCATCACGCAGATCAATCAGCATGGCATTTTTTGCTTTGACTAAAATACCCAGTGATTGTGCTGAAATTTTACGACCGTTACGCTGTCCTTCAAGAACGAAAAACAGAACAATCAGAACCGCGAGTGTTCCAAACAGGAAGGGGTGATTCCCCATAAATTCGAACCAGCGTTCCACAAGTCACCTAACTACAATTTAAAATTGCCAAGAGTATAGCTCATAAATATGGCGATCAAAATCACCGCTTCAAGGGCTGGGAATGAATAAAACCTAATTTTTTTGCTGAGCTTCAACAATTTCATCGGTTAAGCGTAAAAAACTGTCCAGCCGACGGGCTAAAATTTCGCCATCCTGCACAGCCTGACGTAAAGCACATTGCTTTTCATGCTTATGGGTGCAGTTGCGGAACTGACAGTAGCCGAGCCGGTTTTCAATTTCAGGAAAGCCGCGCTGAACTTTTTCAGCATCCAGATGCCACAGACCAAATTCACGGATTCCCGGTGAATCAATCAGTGCGCCGTTTTCGCCAAAACGGATCAAACGGGTGGATGTAGTCGTGTGCTGACCCAGTGCGGAGTTCTCAGAAATAATATTGGTTTTCTGTGCTGCATCCGGCACGATGGCATTGATCAGAGAGCTTTTTCCGACGCCAGACTGCCCAACAAAAGCAACCGTTTCACCGTCCAGACGCTGCTGAAGCTCTGTCAGATCTCCCATGGAATGAGTCTGCATGACTTCATAACCAAGGTTCTGATACTCCTGGATCAGATCCAGTACCGGATCATTTTCCTGAAGCAGGTCAGTTTTATTCAGTACCAGCAGGGCAGCAATATCCGCTTCTGCGCAGGCAACCAGATAACGGTCAATCAAACCCGGTGCAGGTTCAGGCAGTGCTGCAAATACAATCACAATCAGACTGATGTTGGCAGCCACAGGTTTGACTTTATGATAACGGTCAGGTCGGGTCAGCAGGGATGTACGGGGTTGAATCGCAGTAATGATTCCAAGCCCTGTGTTTGGATCAGCCTGCCATTTTACACGGTCACCTGTGACCAACAGTTCAAGGTTGGTACGGGTGTGACATCGCCACACGCTGCCCAGTTCGATGGCTTTCCAGGCAGGCTCAGGTTCGCCTTCAGCAACGGTCGGTTTTTCAGGATGCACCTCAGGTACAGAAAGTGCCTGTACTTCAAGCTGTCGTCCATAATGCTGGACAATCAGACCTTCAAGGTCACTGGAAGTATCTGCTTCTTCCTGACGTGTCTTGTGTTGCTTATGAATGCGGCGCTGCTGCTGTTCAGTCAGTCGACGCTTGCGGATTAAAGCCATTCATTTCCTAAAACCGTGAACTCAGGTAGGCAAAAATAGCATGAAGCAGGGTATCAGTTACAGCCAGAAAGCAATTAATTTGCTACTATTGATGTTTTACAGCCTAATAAGATTGCACATTTATGAGCAGCACACCTGATACCCGCCTGATCTGGATTGACCTTGAAATGACAGGTCTTGATACTGACAACGACCGGATCATTGAAATTGCAACGATTGTTACGGATGATAATCTGAATATTCTTGCGGAAGGTCCTGTTCTTGCGGTGCATCAGTCCGATCTGATTCTGAATGCAATGGATGAATGGAATACCCGTCAGCATGGTCAGTCAGGACTGATTGAACGTGTACGTCGCAGTAAACTGACTGCTCAGGATGCAGAACAGCAGACGCTTGAGTTTCTGAAAAAATGGGTCAGCCCAAAATCATCACCGATGTGTGGTAACTCCATCTGTCAGGATCGTCGTTTTATGCACCGCCTGATGCCAGAACTGGAACAGTTCTTCCATTACCGTAATCTGGATGTTTCTTCGGTGAAAGAACTGGCAAAACGCTGGCGTCCAGAAATCATGGGTGGTCTGAAAAAGAATGCTTCGCATCTGGCAATGGATGACATCCGTGACTCGATTGCGGAACTGAAATACTACCGTGAATATTTCTTTATTATGAATAAAGACTGATGCAGATAAAAAAGAGGCGGAAGCCTCTTTTTATTTTTTAAATACATGAAAGCTAATAATTTAAGGCAATACCTGTAAGCTAAAAATGCGTTATAGTTCACGGAAAATTTGTGATGAATTTTTTTTCAGTTATAGTACAGAGTATCTTTGAAATTAAACCTTAGTCTGACATTGTATTGAGTAAGTGTTTCCCTTTCCCTGTTTTTAAATTATAAAAATGAGAGCGTTATGCAAAGTAATAACCCGATTTTAACCCGTGTGGAAGCCACAACTGACTTCAGTCAGCCGATGACCGTCCGTGGTGCAATTCAGAAATCTGTGCTGTTGACCGTCATTGCTGCTGTGCTGGGTCTGGGCGTGTTTCTCTACAGCTTTATGACACAGAATGTTTCTATGGCTTATGCGGCTGCACTGGTCGGTGGTATCGGTGGTTTCATTCTGGCACTGATCACGACATTCAAACCGAATACAGCGCCTGTACTGGCAATCCCTTATGCTTTTTTTGAAGGTGCATTTCTGGGCGGTGTTTCGGTCATTTTCCAGCTGCGTTTTCCTGGTGTACCGCTTCAGGCATTACTTGCGACCTTTGTGACTACACTGGTGATGTTTGGTCTGTACCGTTTTCAGATTATCCGTGCCACAGAGAAATTCAAAGCAGTGGTCATGTCTGCCAGTATTGCGATTGCGCTGGTATTCGTGGTGCAGATGATCATGCGCCTGGCATTTGGTTCGAGTATTCCTTATCTGTTTGAAACCAACCTGCTGGGTATTGGCTTTGCAGCATTTGTAGCGGTGATTGCATCTTTGAACCTGATTCTGGATTTTGATCTGATTGAAACAGGGGCATCTCAGTACGCACCTAAGGCTTATGAATGGCTGTGCGGTATTGCAATGCTGGCGACGCTGGTGTGGATGTATTATTCATTCATGCGTCTGCTGAGCATGTTACAGGGTGACGACTGATCTCCCTTAAATTTTAAGTTGAATGACTGATCGCTCTTTGAAAGGGCGATTTTTTGTTTATCTCTGCAGGATTTAAAAAAAGTCGCATTATGCAATTTCTTAAATACCTGAGACAGGGCATTATTGTCGTCAAATTACTTTAAGTGAGATTCACATGGCACAAGGACTACTGGCAGGTAAGCGTTTTCTGATTGCGGGTATTGCAAGTAAATTATCCATTGCTTTTGGTATTGCACAGGCATTACATCGTGAAGGTGCTGAACTGGCTTTTACTTATCCGAATGAAAAACTGAAAAAGCGTGTGGATGAATTTGCAGCGCAATTTGGTTCTGAGCTTGTCTTTCCTTGTGACGTTGCGGTAGATGCCGACATTGACAGTGCATTTGCAGAACTGGCAAAACACTGGGATGGTCTGGATGGCGTGGTGCATTCAATTGGTTTTGCACCTGCGCATACACTGGATGGTGACTTCACTGACGTGACTGACCGTGACGGTTTCAAAGTTGCACATGACATCAGTGCATACAGCTTTATTGCAATGGCACGTGCTGCCAAGCCTTTACTGGCTGCCCGTCAGGGTTGTCTGCTGACACTGACCTATCAGGGTTCTGAATATGTGATGCCAAACTATAACGTAATGGGCATGGCAAAAGCATCGCTTGAAGCAGGTGTCCGTTATCTGGCATCCAGTCTGGGTGCAGAAGGTATCCGTGTCAATGCGATTTCAGCAGGTCCGATCCGTACACTGGCTGCATCAGGCATTAAATCATTCCGTAAAATGCTGGATGCCAATGAAAAAATTGCACCACTGAAACGTAATGTCACCATTGAAGATGTGGGTAATGCCGCACTGTTCCTTTGCTCGCCGTGGGCAAACGGTATTACTGGTGAAATCCTGTATGTTGATGCTGGCTTTAATACGGTTGGTATGAGCCCTTCAATGATGGATGATGAATAAGTTTCTGTTCAAGTCTGACATTATTGAAAAAAGCGCCTGATTTCAGGTGCTTTTTTTATGGAAAAATTTAAAATAGACTGAAGCTGTTTTTAAAAATAAAAGAAACAATAATTTCTGGGGAAAGCTGATGTGGTTTTTACTGGTACTGATTTTAGCGATAGGTGGTCTGGCCTTCTGGATGTGGAAACGTCCTGACCCTGTTACACGGGATCAGAACAATGTTCAGAGCGAACTCTGGTTTGAACAGCTGGAGGCACAGCTCGGTTATGCAGAGGAACTTGTGAACAGTGGGACTGAAGCTGATCATGAGCGTGCATATCAGATTTATACCGATCTGGGGCAGAAGTATGAACTTCCTGATGCATTCATCAATATGGCTGCCATGCAGCTCAAGGGGCAGGTGAAATCACCTGATGTACAGACCGCGGTGGCTCAGCTGGAAAAAGCATACCGTATGGGCAGTGATGTTGCCGCTTTTCGGTTGGGTGAAATCTATGACTGTGCTGACTATGGGCGCGAAGATAAAGAAAAAGCAGCCTATTGGTATCAGCATGCCATTGCGAAAGGCAATACAGATGCTCAGTTTCAGATGGCAATCAAATTTATGCAGGGCGATGGAGTGGAAAAAGACGAAGCCCGCGCCATGAAAATTCTGAAAAATAATGCCGAGCAGGGCAATGCGGCATCGCAGTATATTCTTGGACAGCATTTCTGTGCAGAAGGTCCTGAGCAGGATTTTATTGCAGGGCATGGTTATCTGCATCAGGCTGCTGAAAACCGCCATCTGGATGCAACGCTGATGCTTGCTGAGCATTACAGTTGTGGGATTGGGGTTCCTGTAAATTCTGCAACAGCTTTAAAATATGCCAGAAACAGTGTGGAACTTGGAAGTACCCAGTTTGCCTATCCTTATTACCTGGCTGTCCTGCGTAGATTGTTTGATATCGAACAGCAGCCTGTGGTGGTCAGCCAGCTTGAAAAAATGGCAGAAAAGAAAGACAGCATGGCACTGAGCCTGCTTGGAACTGCCAGTTTTAATGGATGGGCTGTTCCCTGTGATAAGCAGCGTGCTTTTCAGTTATGGTCTGAGGCGGCACATGCCGATGATCTGATTGCATTATGCAGTATTGCAGCGCTGTATTTTGAGGGGGATGTCGTTGATAAAAACACCCAGAAAGCATTTGGCATTTATCAGCATGCACATGCTATAGAAGCTCAGATGACCAGTAAAATGGGACTCGGAATCTGCTATTTACTTGGGGAAGGAGTTGCACAGGATCACAATCAGGCAAAAGAGCTGATCAGTGATGCCGCTGAGAGTTATATGGGCTATAAAGTCGAGACTCAGGCGGATATCTATTATGCACTGGGGCTGTATTACAGCAGTGAACTGATTCCAGTCATGAACGGCATACGTACCCGTCAGTATCTTGAATATGCCTATATTTCAGGTTCAGAAAAAGCAGCCTGTAAACTGGCAGGCAATTATCTGAAAGGATTGGGTGGGCTTGAGCAGGATGATACTCAGGCATTCAAATGGTATGAAAAGGGTGCTGAGCGTGGCGACCAGGAATGTTATGCCCAGCTGGGTATTCTGTATCTGTCTGGACAGGGCACTGAGCAGGATTATGCGCAGGCTTTGCACTGGCTGAAACGGGCTGAAGAACATCAGGACAGTCTGGCAATCAATCATCTTGCAGAAATGTATGAAAAAGGATGGGGGGTGGAAAAAGACCTCAGCTATGCTGTCAGTATGTATGAAAAGGCAGCAGCGATGAATGAGCCTGAAGCCTGTTATCAGCTGGGACGCTTATATTTACAGGGAGAAGGTGTAGTGAGGAATCTTGCGGAAGCGAGAAACTGGCTGGATAAAGCCCGCTCACTGGGCTATGAAAAAGCAGAACAGCTGTATCAGCGGCTGGATGAATATTTCTGATCATATTCAGACCCTGTAAAAAAGAGCCTCATCGGAGGCTCTTTTTTTATGATGGATGTATGAGTGTTTATTCAACTGTTTGATTCAGAGCCTGGGAGCTGTTTGACAGGACTGCCACCCAGTGCCTGCATGAGTGTGACGTAAGCGTTGTACTGACTCTGTCTGGTCTGAACCAGCGTCAGTCGTGCATTACGGGTTGTCTCCTGTGCATCCAGCAGGTTTTTCAGGGCAATCGCGCCATTTTTATAACGGACCTGAGTCAGGCGTTCAGTCTTTTCTGCCAGTTCAAGATTACGTTGCTGTAAGGCAACCTGTTTGTCCAGTTCACTGCGGGCAGAAAGTGCATTTTCAGTATCTGCAAAAGCCTGATATAAAGTCTGACGGTACTGGATAATGGCTTTTTCATAATCCAGTTCACTGATCTTCAGATCTTTTTTCATGTCATTGTATTGAAGAAAAGGCAGGCTTAGACTTGCCCCAAGGGACAGTGCAGGATTCTGCAGGAGCTGCGTCAGCGATGTACTGCTTGCCCCCAGATTGCCCGTCAGACTGATGGACGGATAATAACTGGCTTTGGTGGCATCTTTATTTGCCAGTGCTTTGCGTAAGCGCAGTTCAGCTGCATTTAAATCGGGACGACGTGAGAGCAGGCTTGCTGGCAGACCTGCTGAAATATTCGGTAAGCTGACACGTGGCAGCCGCTGTGGTTCCTGAATATTCAGCTGCTGTACAGGAATATTGAGCAACACCGCCAGTGCGGTACGTGCTTCGACACGCTGCTGATCAATCTGGCTCAGACTGGCTTTCTGACTTTGTACAGACTGTTCAGCCTGGGTCAGATCCAGTCCGGAAACTGCACCTGCTTTATACTGGGCACGAACCAGTTCATAGGTTTTCTGTGTGGATGCCAGATTCTGCTGTACGGTGCTGTAGCGTTCATTTAAATAACCGAGCTGCCAGTAGAGGTTGGCTGTGGTTGCAACCAGGCTCTGACCGGTTGCCTGCAGATCCTGTTCGGTTGCTTTGGCTTCCCACTGACTGGCTTCCGTCTGACGGGCAAGTTTTCCAAACAGATCGACCTCATAGCTTACACCACCACTCAGAGACAGACCTTTAGAGGCATCATCACCTGAATGCAGGTCTACACTGTGTCCGGCAGAAACACCTGAACTGACCCGCACTCCCTGTTTATTTGCAGTGAGTCCAGCCTGTAAGCGGGCTTGCTGTAAATTGATACCTGCTACTGCCAGGTCACTGTTTCGGGTCATGACCTGATCCACCAGCTGGTTCAGCTGACTGTCACCGAACAGTGTCCACCACTGATCTGCATAGAGATCATTCTGAATCTGTTTGCTGCTGGCTTTGTTATAGGCAAAATTTTCGGGAATGCTGACTGCAGGTGCCTGATAAGGTGTTTTCACCACGGCAGCACATCCGACCAGACTGCTTCCAAGAACAAGGGCAGCTGTAAGTTTTGTTAAATTCATCTGCATGAGAAATTCCTTATTTCCTGGTTATTCACGGGACAGTGCATCGACAGGGTCAAGCTGTGCGGCATTGCGTGCTGGAATGAATCCGAAGACCACCCCAATCAGTGTGGAGCAGACAAAGGCAGCAATAATGGATGTTGTGGAATACGCCATCTGGAATGTGCCTTTGGCAAAGTGTCCGATAATCTGACCAATACCCAGGGAAAGCAGCACACCGAGAATACCACCTAAAATACAGACCAGAATGGCTTCAATCAGGAACTGTTGCAGAATGTCAGACTGACGTGCTCCAACTGCCATACGAACCCCAATTTCCTGAGTCCGCTCAGTTACAGACACCAGCATGATGTTCATGACCCCAATTCCCCCGACCACCAGGGAAATGACTGCAATAGCAGATACCAGCAGGGTCATGGTCGCCGTGGTCTGCTCAATGGTTTCACGGATACTGTCAGAGTTCTGCGTAAAGACATCCTGTGCGTTGTGCCGTTGCTCCAGCAGCGCCAGAATGGCATTTTCAGCCACAGCACTCGGGTATTCATCTTTCACACGGACAGTGATGTTACGCACATTGGACTGACCCAGCATACGGCTCATGACCGTTGAATAAGGCAGATAGACATTCAGACTGTCCGAATTCCCCATCATGCTTTTCTGAGCTTCAGTGACACCAATAATCCGGCTCGGTAAATTTCCAAGCAGAATCACCTGACCGACAGGGTCGGTACCATCTGCAAAGAAAGTGTTTTTTGTATTGTTGTCAATGACAACATCCTGTGCCAGCTGATAGACACTCTGTTTGTCAAAAGCCTGACCCTCAGCGAGGTTGATCCCTTTGACGTAGAAAAAGTCATTGCCGACACCATTGACACTGATGGATGCTTCTGTGTCCTTGAAGCGACCCGTCACACTGGAACTGACTGAAGGGCTGACACCATCGACATAAGGCTGTTCAGCGAGTGCTTCTGCGTCGGCAGGAATCAGTGTTTTTGCTTGAGCCGTTTTAGAGTTGTCACCGAAACCACGCCCCTGGAAAATGGTAATGGTGTTGGTACCCAGGCTGCTGATATTTTCCAGAATCTGTTTCTGTGAACCATTTCCGAGTGCGACGACCGAAACGACCGACGCAATACCGATAATAATTCCGAGCATGGTGAGGAAAGTCCGCATGCGGTGTGCATTCATCGCCAGCAAGGCCATATTGAATGCTTCACCAAAACGGTCGAAAGTCGCCCGAAGAACCGAAGATTTTTTCTGTTTCTCGATTCCATCAGCCTCAATGAGCTGCTCGGTATGACCTTCTGTTTCAGGTGTGTTTGGACGGTCGGAGATAATATTACCGTCACTGATTTCAATAATACGGGTCGCATTTTTTGCAACATTCAGATCATGTGTGACCAGGATGATGGTGTGACCTTTGGCATTCAGCTCACGTAAAATACGCATCACTTCAATACCACTGTTTTTATCCAGCGCACCGGTCGGTTCATCTGCCAGAATGACATCGCCGCCATTCATCAGGGCACGGGCAATGGATACACGCTGTTGCTGACCACCTGAAAGCTGATTGGGACGGTTCTGTGTTTTGTCACCCAGACCCAGTTCCGTCAGCAGTTCATGTGAGCGTTTCTGACGTGCAGCAGGATCAACTCCTGCATAAATTGCAGGAACTTCGACGTTACCTGCGGCGGTCAGGTCTCCGAGCAGATGATAACGCTGGAAAATAAAACCGAAATATTCACGGCGTAACTGTGCCAGCTCATCGGGTTCAAGTTTACCGGTTTCACGACCATTGACCTTGTAACTGCCTGAATTCGGTTTGTCCAGACAGCCCAGGATATTCATCAGGGTCGATTTACCAGAACCTGACTGTCCCACAATGGCAACCAGTTCCCCTGGATAAATCTTCAGGTTGATGCTTTTTAAAATCTGAATCGTGGACTCACCCGCAGGGAACTCACGAATCAGATTGCTGACCTCAAGCAGAGGCTGCGTATTCTGACTGTTGTTCTGATCCATGCTTAGAATCTCATTGGGCCGTTTTTATTGCTGCGCTTCGCAGAATCATTTGAAGTATCAGAACCATCGGCAATGATCACCTGATCGCCCTGCTTCAGTCCACGTAAAATCTGAGCAGTGACACGGTTGTTCAGACCGACCAGTACCTGTTTACGTTTTGCTGTACCGTCTGCCTGAAGAACACGGGCAACAGAGACAGATGCTTTGCCTTGGTCAATCAGTGCCTTTTCATCAGGACTCAGTTCGAGGCGTTCAGGACGGTCACTGTTCTGAGCACCTTCTTTATTCTGTGATGGCTTTTGAGCAGATGTATTTTTATCTGAACTGTTTTTTCCAGCTGCACGCTGAGGGCTTCTTGCAGCCTGCAAAGCTGAGGAAGGCAGGGTAAGTACGTTTTTAGCTTCAGCCAGAATAATATAAACCTGAGCGGTCATATCAATGCGCAGTTTGCCATCATCATTAGGCACATCAAACAGAGCATTATAATAAACTGCTGTGCTGCTTGATGATGACGTCGAGCTGTTGCTGCTTTCAGTGTTGATGGAGTCTGGCGCAGGTTCCACCTGACGCAGAGTTGCATAGCGTTTTTTCTCACTGTCACCTAAAGTGGTGAAATAGACTTTCTGATCTTCTTCAACTTTCATGACATCTGCTTCAGAAATCTGTGCCTTAATGGTCATGGTGTCGAGTTTTGCCAGTTTGACAATGGTTGGCGCACTTTGATTGGCGTTTACGGTCTGACCTTCTTCCGTCACAATGGCAACCACAGTTCCATCAATTGGCGCAACAATCTGTGTATAACCCAGATCTTCTTTCGCGGTTGCAAGAGTCAGTCGGGACTGTTCAATCTGCGCATTCATGGAAGCAATATCGGCCTGCGCTGTTTTAAATGCAGCGACCGCACTGTCCAGTTCGGATTTTGATGTGGCATCCTCTGCATACATATTTTTCTGGCGGATATATTCAGCTTCTGCTTTGGCTAAATTTGCCTGTTTGGTTGCCAGCTGAGCCTGCTGGTTTTTAATGCTGGCTTCTGCTGTTTTCAGATCATTGGTCTGACGGACAGAGTCAATCTGAGCAATCAGCTGCCCCTGTTTTACCTGATCTCCCAGTTTGACATACATGCGTTTGACCTGACCGGATACCTGCGCACCGACACTGACCATTTTGGTGGCTTCCAGATCACCGGTTGCAAGCACAGAGTCTTCAATATCCCCACGTGAGACTTCAGCGGTAATATACTGAGGTTTAACGTCTTTCGGTTTCAGAAATGTCCACGCAACTGCTGCAATAATGGCAAGGCAGACGGCAATAAGTATAACTTTGGCTGGTTTTATTTTTGGCATGATATACACAGTCTGGTCAGAATGAAAAATTGATCAAATTATAAGGTCGAATTGAGGAGAAAACGTGAATTTTTTAAGGAATTGAAAATGATTATTATTTATTTGGTCAATGAGGTTTAAATTACTGATCAAAATACAGAATATTTCATCTGTATTTCTGATCTGAGTTTAAGCAATATCACTGAACAGAGGTTTTCCACAGAGGCTGGAAATTGCTTGCTGAATCAGATGTTCAGGATTTTCATTGCCAATGCCTTTAATGGAAGCGTCAATTCTGAGTAACAGCGCAGGCCAGCTTAAAAAGACAGCAGGATTCAGTCTGCGCAATGCCTGTTGATAGACACTGATTTTATTTTTCCAGATCCCGAGTTGCAGGGCATTCTGAGGCTGTTCAAACAGCTGCATCAGTAAGCGCATTTCTTTACTGATACTCCACAGAATCAGAGTCATGGCTTCACCGGAGGCAATCAGGTACTGAAAAATTTTGATGGACTGCGCCAGGTTGCCATCCAGCAGGGCATCGTTCAGGTCATATGTTGTATAACGTGACTGATCCTGTAAACATGAGTAAAGATGATCAATCTGAATCACACCAACATCAGCAAAGGTATCACTGACCCGCATCAGGCTGTTTTTAGCTGCAAGCAGGTTATGTTCATGATGCTGTTCCAGCCATTGCCAGGCATCACTCGCGAGCCTGATTCCCAGTTTTTCAGCTTCAAGCCCTAAGATTCGCTGTCTGTCCTGCGGATAATTTGCAGTTAAAGGAACCGTGACACCATTGGCTTCAATCAACTGAAAAAAACTGGATTTGAGGCTGTTGCTGTCCTGTTTGGGCATGACCACAAGCAACAGATTGTGTTCATTCTGCTGAATGTAGCTCTTCAGCAGTTTGAGACTGCTGGCATCAGGTTTGATATTGCCATGCACTTCAACAGCCAGTTGTGTTGAAAACAGAGAGAGACTGTTTAATGCATTAAAAACGTTTCTCCAGTCGCCGACATTGCTGATGTCATAACGCTGGCGTTCAATTTCGTGGGTGGACCAGCTTTTACGGAATGCATCCAGCAGATTCTGCTCAAGTAGAGGCTCCTGACCATGCATAATCCAGGCACCACGTGCTTCATCCACACGTTTCAGTGCCTGAAGATAGTCCATTTTCATGCTGTATTATTCCGCAGCTTTCTGAGGTGCAGGCTGAGAATCAACTGCTTTTGGTAAGCGGTTTGAAGAAATCTGACGGACAATCTGCTGTGCAATGTCATCCATGATGACCTGTTTCAGGTATTTTTCTTCCTGATCATCGGTGTTGACTGTAGCCAGGTCGTACTGATAACTGCGTGAAGCTGTAATAGTCCGTGGTTCAGTCACAGGATTACCCTGAGCATCTTCAATACGGAATGTTACGCTTAGACGAAGCAGTGTTTCGACCAGTTTACCGTTCAGTTCAAGACGACGTGGAGTGTAGTCCAGTACACGCAGAATATAGGCATTCGGAGAGTTACTGATCTGTACGCCAGCTGCACCGAGGTAAATAGCCAGTTTCTCATGCAGTTCCTCTGCTTGTTCAGGTACGGCAAGATTCATATGTGTATAAGCAACCGGTGTCGCGGACGGACTGGTTCCTTTCAGGTGAAAACCACATCCTGTCAGACTTGCACCTAAGCCCAGGGTTAAAACAACTGCTGCTATACGTTGCGCCAGATGCATGCTGTGTCCTCTGCGGAAAGTTTTAAAATATGTTCTGGAATATTTTCCATGATGACAGGGATTGTAAAGTCAAAGCCCGTTGACTGGCAACGGGCTTTGTAGGCTTTTAGTTCCTTCTCCCTTTGGGATGAGGAATATTTTCCGCAAGAGGATGAGGGTGCTTCAATTTATAAAGACCTCTCCCTTGCGAAGCCCCATGCTTCTCATCTCCTGAGAGGAGAGGGGATACAAGGCTTTTAAACCACCAGATTCACTAACTTATTCGGCACAACAATTTCTTTCTTGGTTGGACCAGTCAGGAACTGCTGTACTTCAGGTAATGCTTTTGCCTGTGCCAGAATATCGTCTTTAGAAGCATCAACAGATACTTCCAGTTTGCCACGAAGTTTACCGTTTACCTGAACCACGATGGTCTGGGTATTACGGGTTAAGGCAGACTCATCTACAGCAGGGAACAGTGTGCTGTTCAGTTCAATACCGAACTCAGCCAGTAAAGTCTGACTCAGGTGAGGTGCAAACGGTGCAAGTAAAGTCAGTAATACTGTAATGGCTTCACGCTCAACAGCAACATCGTTATTGTCTTTTGCTTCAAACTTATTGGTGGCATTCATCAGTTCCATCAAAGCAGCAATCGCTGTGTTGAAGGCATGACGACGCTCAATGTCATCACCGACTTTCTGGATGGTCTCGTGAGTTTTACGGCGTAAATCCTGAGCATCGGCAGAAAGAGCAGTTTTGTCGATATCAGAAGCAGCATTGCCTTTTTCAAGGAAACCAGCAGCCAGGCGCCATACACGTTTCATGAAACGGTTTGCACCCTCAACACCTGCATCTGACCATTCAAGTGACTGATCTGGTGGTGCAGCAAACATCATAAACACACGTGCAGTATCTGCGCCGTACTGATCAATAATCGCTTGCGGGTCGATACCGTTGTTTTTGGATTTGGACATTTTTTCCTGTCCGCCAACAGTCACTTCTTGACCATCACCCTGGTATTTGGCAGAAGTGATACGACCTTTTTCATCACGCTCCAGGTCGATGTCAGCAGGGTTAAACCATGTTTTCTTGCCTGATTCAGCTTCGCGGTAGTAAGTATCCGCAAGCACCATACCTTGAGTAAGAAGATTGGTGAATGGCTCGTTGCCCTGTACCACGCCTTCATCACGCATTAACTTGTGGAAGAAACGTGCATAAAGTAAATGCAGGATGGCATGTTCAACACCACCAATGTATTGATTCACTGGCAACCAAGATTGCGCAGCTTCAGGTTTAACTAAACCGCCCGTAAAGTCAGGAGAAGCATAACGTGCATAGTACCAGGAAGATTCTACAAAAGTATCTAAAGTATCGGTTTCACGACGTGCTTCGCCACCACAACATGGGCAAGTCGTCTGGTAGAACTCAGGCATTTTGTTCAGAGGGTTACCTGAACCATCGGGTACAACATCAGTTGGTAAAACAACAGGAAGTTGTTCTTCAGGTACCGTTACTTGACCACATTTGTCACAGTTGATCATTGGAATCGGACAACCCCAGTAACGCTGACGGGAAACACCCCAGTCACGTAAACGGAACTGAACTTTCGCATTTGCCAAAGTCTGTGGTTCTAATTTTGCAAGGATTGCATCATAAGCCGCCTGGAAGTCTAAACCGTCAAACTCTGCTGAATTAACCAGTTTGCCTTCTTTAGAGCCATACCATTCCTGCCATTCAGTTGCGGAATAATCCGCATCATCAGCGCCTTTGGCATCGATGACTTGTTGGATTGGCAAGTTGTATTTATTAGCAAACTCAAAATCACGCTCATCATGCGCAGGAACAGCCATGACTGCACCTGAACCGTATGACATCAATACATAGTTCGCGATCCAGACAGGTACTTCTTCACCTGTGATTGGATGTTTTACTGAAAGACCTGTTGCCATACCTTTCTTTTCAGCAGTGGCAAGATCAGCTTCGGCAACTGAACCCATACGGCATTCTTCAATAAATGCTTTGAGTTCTGCATTATTTTCTGCTGCTTTTAACGCCATCGGATGTTCTGCTGCAACCGCAACATAAGTCACACCCATCAAGGTATCGCCACGTGTGGTATAAACCGTCAAACCATCTGCATAAACATCAGGTTGTGCTGAAGGGAAAGTGATTTCCATCCCTTGTGAACGACCAATCCAGTTACGTTGCATGGTGAGGACTTGTTGTGGCCAACCATCTTTTAAAGTATCTAAATCGTCTAATAATTCCTGTGCATAGTCAGTGATGCGGAAGTAGTACATAGGAATATCGCGTTTTTCAACCAATGCACCTGAACGCCAGCCACGACCATTTTCAACCTGTTCATTTGCCAGAACAGTCTGGTCAACCGGATCCCAGTTCACCGTTGAAAGTTTACGGTAAATTAAGCCTTTTTTATAAAGCTGAACAAATAACCATTGTTCCCAGTGATAGTACTCAGGCGTACAGGTTGCAAATTCACGATCCCAGTCGACTGCAAGTCCCAGTTTTTTCAGCTGGTCACGCATATACGCGATATTTTCAAAAGTCCATTTTGCAGGAGCGACCTGATGTGCAATTGCAGCATTTTCAGCAGGTAAGCCGAAAGCATCCCAACCCATTGGCTGGAGAACGGTTTCGCCTTTGAGGCGGTGGAAACGGCTGATCACATCGCCAATGGTGTAGTTACGCACATGACCCATATGCAGTTTGCCGCTTGGGTAAGGGAACATCGAGAGGATATAACGACGTGGACCTTCTACAGTGTCGGCAACTTTGAATGATTTGCGATTTTCCCAGTCTTTCTGGACAGCTGGTTCAATCGCACTGGCTTGATATTCAGGGTCAATATGAGTAGTCATAAACGTAATAGAGAACAATGGTTAAAAACTGTGGCACACAGCATAGCGCAAAATACACTGAAAAGTGAATTTTGGACTGTGCCTTATGCAGGAAAAAGTAAAAGAATTTGAGTGAAGCTGAAATTCAGCAGATGCTGCTGATCAGATTATTCACCCCGAGCCTGGTCCAGAGCTTTGTTGGCTTCCTGATGTTGAGCCGCCCTTGCTGCTGCCTCGGCTGCTTCATACGCTTCAGGCGCAGCAGAAGACGATGTTGCCTGCGGGGCAGGGGCTGTGCTGTTTTTCCAGCCATAGGTGCTGACTTTTGACCTGGCTTTTGCCTGTTTGGGTGGTGGTGTCTTTGTATAGTGGGTTGTGCCGTTTGCATCCACCCATCTGTAATATTCCTGTGCCTGAGCGGTGTTCAGAAAAATCAAAGACAGTGCGGTCAGGCAGCAGCTTTTAAATACAGTTGAAATCATGGTTCAGTCCCCGTCATCATCACGCTGAATATACAGACTGTGAGATGAATTTTAAAATAAGTTTACTGTGTATTACTCATCTGCTCCTGGCTTCAGCCTCATTTTTTTGATCAGAATATTGTGTTTTATATGATCAGGGTGGCTGAATGGAATGCAGACACAGACCGAAACATTATCCTGTCCACACTGTATGTATTCAGCTGTGCGGTTAAAACAATGATTCAATTTATTTATATAATTTATACCTGTTTTTTATGAAAATGAAGACACATCGTCTGAGAAGCAGTGGTGCGCAGGCTATGCGGTGAAACTGCCTGAATCTCAGTCAGGGTTAAAAATTGAACGGTCTGTAAATAAACAGGAAAAAGCCAGTTTTTAAACTTGACAACTGTGTCTTAAACCACAAAAATGCTCACTTCGGTTTTATATGCCTTCATTCGATCACCCTTCGAATAAGTGTCATGTTGCGTAATGGGCATTTTCTCTAGCCGAGAATATGAACAAAGCAGGAAAACATGTTTATCCCAACATGTTTGAGATCATATATTGCTTAAACGGCAGTCAGATCAGATTTTTTTCCCATTGCTGCAAAAACTGAGAAATATGTGTGCTATAACAGGCAAACAATTCAATGAATGAAATGCTGTCAGTGCCTCCCACTTGACGGCTGATAAGAC
Organism: Acinetobacter sp. WCHAc010052; assembly: GCF_002165295.2. Classification (NCBI taxonomy): domain Bacteria; kingdom Pseudomonadati; phylum Pseudomonadota; class Gammaproteobacteria; order Moraxellales; family Moraxellaceae; genus Acinetobacter; species Acinetobacter sp. WCHAc010052. The sequence continues at coordinate 595,794 of NZ_CP032143.1, forward strand.
TAGGGTGAATCACGTTGGAACTTTTATCTGGTGGTGAAATGCTCGTTCGCGCATTGGCGGACGAAGGCGTTGAACATGTTTTTGGATACCCAGGCGGCGCAGTTCTTCATATTTATGATGCGCTATTTCAACAGGAAAAAATAAATCATTACCTCGTACGCCATGAGCAGGCTGCCGGACATATGGCAGATGCATACTCGCGCGTAACAGGTAAAACCGGTGTGGTTCTGGTCACTTCTGGGCCAGGCGCAACCAACACGGTTACTCCGATTGCAACGGCTTATATGGACTCCATTCCAATGGTAATCCTGTCTGGTCAGGTTGCGTCACACTTAATTGGCGAAGATGCATTCCAGGAAACAGATATGGTCGGTATTTCCCGTCCTATCGTTAAACACAGTTTCCAGGTACGTCATGCCAGTGAAATTCCTGCGATTATTAAAAAAGCATTTTATATCGCGTCTTCAGGTCGTCCAGGTCCTGTGGTTGTTGATATTCCAAAAGATGCAACGAATCCAGCAGAAAAATTTGCTTACGAATATCCTGAAAAAGTGAAGATGCGTTCTTATCAGCCACCGCATCGTGGTCACTCAGGTCAGATCCGTAAAGCTATTGATGAGCTGATCAATGCAAAACGTCCTGTGATTTATACCGGTGGTGGTGTGGTACAGGGCAATGCATCTGAGCTTCTGACAGAACTGGCACATATACTGAATTATCCTGTCACCAATACCTTGATGGGTCTGGGTGCTTTCCCTGGTAATGATCCACAGTTTGTGGGCATGCTTGGAATGCATGGAACGTATGAAGCCAATATGACTATGGCAAATGCAGACGTGATTTTAGCAATCGGTGCGCGTTTTGATGACCGTGTAACCAATAATCCGGCTAAATTCTGTCCAGATGCGAAAGTCATTCATATTGATATTGACCCGGCAACGATTTCAAAAACCATCATTGCGCACATTCCTATTGTGGGTGCGGTTGAGCCTGTACTTCAGGAAATGCTGGTTCAGTTGAAACAGATGAATGTTTCAAAACCAAATCCAGAAGAAATTGCATCATGGTGGTCTCAGATCAATGAATGGCGTAAAGTTCATGGTCTGCGTTATGAAGCTGGTGAAAACGGGGTAATGAAGCCTCAGCAGGTGGTTGCTGCTCTTGATAAAGTAACCAACAGCCAGGCAATCATTACTTCAGACGTTGGTCAGCATCAGATGTTCGGTGCGCTGTACTATACCTATGTACGTCCGCGTCAGTGGATCAACTCAGGTGGTCTGGGCACAATGGGCGTAGGCTTGCCTTATGCAATGGCAGCAAAGCTGGCATTCCCTGATCAGCAGGTTGTCTGTATTACCGGTGAAGCATCCATTCAGATGTGTATTCAGGAACTGTCTACATGTAAGCAGTATGGTCTGAATGTGAAAATTCTGTGCCTGAACAACCGTGCTTTAGGTATGGTGAAACAGTGGCAGGATATGAACTACGAAGGTCGTCATTCAAGCTCGTATGTTGAGTCACTTCCTGATTTTGCAAAACTGATGGAAGCTTATGGTCATGTCGGTATTCAGATTGATCATGCAGATGAACTTGAATCGAAACTTGAAGAAGCAATGGCGATTAATGATAAATGCGTATTTATCAACGTCATGGTTGACCGTTCAGAACATGTATATCCAATGCTGATCGCTGGTCAGTCCATGAAAGATATGTGGTTATCTAAAGGGGAGCGTACAGAATGAGACATATTATCTCCGTACTCGTTGAAAACGAAGCAGGCGCGCTTTCCCGTTTAGTGGGTTTATTTTCTCAGCGTGGCTATAACATTGAAACTTTAAATGTTGCGCCGACTGAAGACCCGACCATGTCCCGACTGACACTGACCACTTATGGTGATGATCATCAGATTGAGAAAATCACCAAGCAACTGAATAAACTGGTAGAAGTGGTGAAGGTTGTTGATCTGTCAGAAGGTGCGCACATTGAGCGTGAGCTGATGCTGATTAAAGTCAAAGCACTGGGTTCTGCCCGTGCAGAGATCAAGCGCACAGCAGATATATTCCGTGGGCAGATCGTTGATGTCACACCGACAACCTATACGATCCAGATCGCGGGAACAACAGATAAGCTGGATGGCTTTATTGATGCACTGGCAGAGAACACCATTCTTGAAGTGGTGCGTTCAGGTGTATCCGGTATCGCACGTGGCGAAAAAGTTTTAACTATCTAATTTTATACATTCCGATTATCCTCTCTTTCTGAAAAGGAGAGGGTCTGGTTCAGTGAAAACGAAAACACACACCAGACTGAAAGGAAACAAAGCATTTTAGCGGAGACAGCAATGCAAATTTTTTACGATAAAGACTGTGACTTATCTATCATCCAGGGCAAAAAAGTAGCGATCATCGGTTATGGTTCACAAGGCCATGCGCATGCGCTTAACCTGAAAGATTCTGGCGTGGACGTAACTGTAGGTTTACGTGCAGGTTCTGCTTCATGGAAAAAAGCTGAGAATTCAGGTCTTAAAGTGTCTGAAGTTCCTGCTGCTGTTGCTCAGGCAGATGTGGTAATGATTCTGACTCCAGATGAGTTCCAGTCTCAGCTTTATCGTGACGTAATTGAGCCGAACATCAAGCAAGGCGCTACTCTGGCATTTGCTCACGGTTTCTCTGTTCTTTATAACCAGGTTGTTCCACGTGCTGACCTGGACGTAATCATGGTTGCTCCAAAAGCACCTGGTCACACAGTACGTTCTGAATACCAGCGTGGTTCAGGTGTTCCTGACTTAATCGCGATTCACCAGGATGCTTCTGGTAATGCACGTAATGTAGCGCTTTCTTATGCTTCAGGCGTAGGTGGCGGTCGTACAGGTATTATCGAAACTTCTTTCCGTGAAGAAACTGAAACTGACCTTTTTGGTGAGCAGGCAGTTCTTTGTGGTGGTGCTGTTGAACTGGTTAAAATGGGCTTCGAAACTCTGGTTGAAGCTGGTTATGCTCCAGAAATGGCTTACTTCGAATGCTTACACGAACTGAAACTGATCGTTGATCTGATGTTTGAAGGCGGTATCGCGGACATGAACTATTCAGTATCAAACAATGCTGAATATGGTGAATACGTAACTGGCGTTGAAGTTATCAATGAACAGTCTCGTGAAGCAATGCGTAATGCACTGAAACGTATTCAGTCTGGTGAATATGCGAAAATGTTCATTCAGGAAGGTGCGTTGAACTATCCTTCAATGACAGCTCGTCGTCGTCAGAACGCGGCTCATGGTATTGAAGTGACTGGTGGTAAACTGCGTGCGATGATGCCTTGGATCCAGGCAAATAAAATCGTAGATAAAGAGAAAAACTAAGTTTTAGTTTGATCTTAAAAAAACCCACTCGATTGAGTGGGTTTTTTTATACTGGATTATTCAGTTACTGTTCAGGAATCAGTCGAAAACTGTCCTGGTCGATGAAGTAATCCTGGAAATAGCCTTGCTTGAGCTGGATTGTGTATTTCTGACCGGTTTTTAAGTCTGATCTGTACCATTGCCAGTCTTTATGAACATAAATATCAGTTAAACCGCTTGTTTCTGCAAGCTCTGGACTGAGTGACCATTGCTGTGAATGCTGATCAACCGAATTTAAATACATCTGAGTTGTCACGATGGCTGCATTATGCTCACTGTAAATCCGGTTCAGCTGCAATGCTCCAAAGTACAGGCAGGGCCCAAGTAAACAGCCACTCAGAAGGGCGCTGAAAAATGGATATTTTTTGCCTTCAGTCCGAATGATCAACCAACTGAAAAGTATGGAAACAATAATAAAAGGTATCATCAGATTCCATGCTTCTACTGCAAAATGTAAGCCTTGCAGCACCATTGGGCTGACAAGCATTGCCGCAAATCCGATCAGTAAGGCAACAGCTGTAATCAGTAATGGTGAATAACCGATATCCTGTTCCTGACGGGATTTTTTCAGCAACTCCAGTTCTTCAGTAGATGGGTTTTCGTTGAATGTTTCTAGGTTGAGTTGCCAGTGATATTTAAGGTTCACTAAAATTTCTCTGGATTGTTCTTCAGAAAACTGAGACATGTTCAGTAGTGTCAGTGGGGGTCTTAGGGTTTGATGAAAAAAACCGGAGCGAGCGGGTGAGTGATTGTTGAAACGCAGTAAAGCCCGTTTTTGCCAGAACAGAATGTGGTTCTCAGCTTTGTACATCCGGAGCAGCCGGTAGAGTTTCAGTATGGCTGTGTGATTGGGTGGGAGCTGCAGATAAACAGGCTCCGTCAGTGAGCTCAGCTGTGTCTCGCTTTTAAACAGGAGTGAGTGCATACAGCAGCGCTGGTCAGTCAGAATAAATTTTAAAGTCAGATAATGAATGCTGAAACCGACGCTGATGATGATATAGATGAAACGAAACCAGTCAGTCTCATTGTGTTCAAAAGATACTCGGAGAAGAAATAATACGATGACACTGTAGATAATCCCCAGATAAATGGCTTGCTGTGGACGGCAGCTGTACAGCGTGGATTCCCCAGGATTGACTTGCATGTTTATTCTTAACTTATTATAAATTCTGCTTATTGTATTGTTATATATGGTTTTAATGAATAGGTGGTTCTGCTGGAAATAAGAAAATTTGAACATTCTGTAGTAAAAATATTTTTTACGGACTGTTCGGCTATGTGACATTATTGAATGAACTGAATTTCACGCTGGATGGTTTTATGAGTATTAAAGCAGTATTGAGTATTCTGATTTTGCTTGGCTGTGCCTCATCCCTCAAAGCTGAAACTGTCTTTGAGAGTGGATTGACTCAGTTACGTGATGTGACGGTTTATATGCAACGTATGCTGAAATCCACAGATGATCGGTACTTACTCGATATTTACTCAGGCGTCTGGAACCCTCACGGCACATTGTTTAATCTTGAAAATGGTCGTGCAGTCAGTTTTGAAGGGTTTCAGAAAGGTAACCGAATTGAAATGAAATCATTTAACCCTGAACTTGGAGATGCTGCAAAAGGAATGTATAGCCTGAGTGGTGATCTGAATGCACAGTCTGGAGAAATGTCTGCATTATTCAGCCAAAGAGATGGGATTTCTGAAAATATCAGTTTTAAACCGATGGTACAGGTATCAGAGCGTCCAGCTTTTGTATTTAAACTTTATGGCTACTGGGATGATAAAGCATATAAGCATTATATTAAGCGCATAGATGTTCAGGATAAAAGAACGGGTCAGACTGTTCAGCAGCTCGATGGTTTTTCTGCATTTGCTTATGGGATTAATTATAAAGATATGAATTTTGATGGTTATTTTGACCTGGTGCTGGATGATGCATCTGAGGGCAAACGACTGGAAGATAACTATCAGATTTACTGGATGTATAATCCGCAGACTAAAAAATTTCAGAGATCTCCTCAGCTTGAAAAGATCAAAGGCTCTGCGCATCTGGATGGTGTAAACAGGCAGGTGAGCTTTGGAAATGGGCAGAATTATCAGGTGGAAAAGGGGCTGTTCAGAAGAATTCAATAACAGCCAGTATGTCAGTTGATTTCAGCAAACTGTCATATAAACAACATCAAAATGAAAAAAAGCAGCGCTAAGCTTGTGTAAAAATCAAGATATAGGTGTGGAATGTCAAATATCTACGCTGCTGAATTGCTAAAACAACAAGATTTTCCAGATAATTTTAAATTCTACTTTAAAAAGACCGTCGGCTCGAATGTGGTACATCGGGCTGATCAGGCACTTGAAAAACTGGTCAGACCCCGCCTGAAAATTGCCATTGTAACTGAAACCTGGCCACCAGAAATTAATGGTGTTGCGATGTCCTTATTGCAGTTGAGTAAAGGGCTGCAGGCATCAGGGCATAAAATTTTATTGATCCGCCCATCACAGTTGCATTCATGTGCTGACTTTAAACCTGATCGTGAATGTCTGGTGAAAGGGCAGAGCATTCCTAAATATCCTGGTCTGAAGTTTGGCTGGCCACAGTTTATGAAGCTGTCCGCTGAGCTTGATGATTTTCAGCCCGATGTTGTACACATTGTCACTGAAGGGCCTCTGGGGCTTGCTGCGTTGCAGGCTGCCAGAAGCAGAAAACTGCCTGTATCCAGTGGTTTTCACTCAGCCTTTCAGGACTTCAGTCGTTTTTTTGATCTCGCATTTTTTGTGAAACCTGTACAGCGTTATCTGCGCTGGTTTCACAATGCAACTCATCTGACCTGTGTACCGAGTAAGGACACAGAGGAAGCACTGCGTGAATTTGGTGTGAAATGTCCGCTTGTTGTGGTTGGGCGAGGGGTGGATACGGAAAGATTTTCACCTGCGCATCGCTCTGAAAAAATCCGCCGGCAGTGGGGTGCGACAGAACAGACCCGCGTCATGATTTATGTGGGTCGGGTATCACCGGAAAAAGAAGTGAATGTCCTGATTGATGCCTATAACGCCATGAAAAAAATGGGCAAGGCAGATATTAAGCTGGTTGTGGTCGGTGATGGACCAGATAAAACCCGACTTGAGCAGATACATAAAAATACCGATATTGTGTTTACTGGAAGTCTGGGTGGCAGGGATCTTGCTTCTGCATATGCAAGTGCAGATGTCTTTGTCTTTGCAAGCCAGGTGGAAACATTTGGAAATGTGGTACTGGAAGCCATGGCGAGCGGATTGCCTGTTGTCGCTTATGACTATGCCTGTGCGGCACTGCATTTAAAACATGAAGTATCAGGCTGGTTAAGCCCAATAGGGCAGGCTTCGGCATTGATCCAGCACATGTATCAGTTACCTGAAAATAACGTGTTGCGGCAAATGGGAGCTGTGGCACGTGAAAAAACCCTGCAGGCAGGGTGGAACTATCCTGTTCAGCAGTTTGAACAGGCGTTGTATGCGGTTGCGAAGGAGACGCAAGTGACGTCCTGAAATTTAAGCATCGTGCTTAAAGGAGTGTATCCATGAAATTTAAGAATGCAAAAATAAGAATACTTGACCTGGATCTGAAAGGTTGTCTGTATCTGAATAATTTTTCTCATTCAGACCAGGTGTCGCAGTTTTTTAAAATTATCAGTCGTCTCGGAGATGGTCTTTTCTGGGGCAGTATGCTGTTCATTGTCTGGGCAATGAAAGGACTGGCGTTTTATGTTCAGCTGATTTACCTGGCTCTGGGCTGTCTGATCGGTACCATGATTTATAAAGTCCTTAAAAGTAAAACAGTCAGACCACGACCTTATCAGGTGCATCAGGTCATCCGCATGGGTGAGCGGCCACTGGATCACTTCAGTTTTCCATCTGGACATACTCTGCATGCCGTTATGGTAACGACTGTACTGGGTTATGTAGCACCTGTACTGTTGATTGTGATGCTGCCTTTTACCGTACTGGTTGCACTTTCCAGAATGGTGCTGGGACTGCATTATCCAAGTGATGTTGCGGTGGGTGCTGTGATCGGTGCTGTAGTCGCTACCGCTGTGATTTTCACTGCACCTTATCTGAATATCGTGCTGTAAAGATTGTATATACAGGTTAGGTACTGGTGTTTAAAGACTGAAATTTGTTAAAGTACAGCATCGAATTTTTTACAGTACGCAGGATAAGTCATGGGCTTACGCTGGACAGATACCATTGATATTGCAATAGAGCTGTATGAAGCTCACCCTGATGTAGACCCTCAGTGGATCCGTTTCACTGACCTGCATGCCTGGGTATGCGCATTACCGGACTTTTCAGACAGTCCAGAAAAATCTACAGAAGGTCTGCTGGAAGCGATTCAGATGGCGTGGATAGACGAAGCCAGCTGAAAGCACCAGGCAGTACGTCGAAAAAATCGGGTTTTTTTACATATCAGCTGCTGAAATCAGCCTGTTATTCGGTATAATGCGGCAAAATTTTCACGTCTAATTTGACATAAGGAGCCAATCAATGGCTATTGAACGTACTTTATCTATCGTTAAACCAGATGCTGTTGGCAAAAACCACGTTGGCGATATCTTTGCCCGTTTTGAAAAAGCTGGTCTTAAAATCGTTGCAACTAAAATGAAACACCTGTCTAAAGCTGAAGCTGAAGGCTTCTATGCTGAACACAAAGAACGTGGTTTCTTTGGTGACTTAGTTGCATTCATGACTTCAGGTCCAGTTGTTGTTTCAGTTCTTGAAGGCGAAAACGCAGTTCTTGCTCACCGTGACATCCTTGGCGCAACTAACCCTAAAGAAGCTGCTCCAGGTACAATCCGCGCAGACTTCGCTGTAAGCATCGATGAAAACGCTGCTCACGGTTCTGACTCTGTAGCATCTGCTGACCGTGAAGTTAACTACTTCTTCGCTCAGACTGAGATCTGCCCACGTACTCGTTAATTCGCAGTATTCAAACCAGATAAGTGTTATTATACTTATCTGGTTTTTTTATTTCTTGAGCTTCATCTGCTTATTTATTGAGCATCTCCTGTCTTTTAAAATATGGTTTAGGTAATTACACATGAGTACCGAAGTGACTGCTTCATCCGTTATTTCTGCTGAACAGCAAACATCAGTATCCGTTTCTGCGCAGAAAGAACCTGTACAAAAAGTGAATTTACTGGGTATGTCCAGGGCTGAACTTGAAAAATTTTTTGAAGATATGGGGGAGAAGAAATTTCGTGCCAGTCAGGTCATGAAATGGATTCATCAGTTTTTTGTCACTGATTTTGCTGAAATGACCAATATTTCAGGCAAGTTACGTGAAAAACTGGAAAAAATCTGTGAAATTAAAGCGCCAGAAGTGGTGCATAAAAACTATTCCAAAGACGGTACCCGAAAATGGGTGTTCCGTGTCGGTGATGGTGAAGGCTCACTCGTTGAAACTGTACTGATTCCTGCTGAGCACCGCAGTGGTTTACGCCGCACCTTGTGTATTTCATCGCAGGTGGGCTGTGCACTGGACTGTTCATTCTGTTCTACAGGTAAACAGGGCTTTCAGCGTGATCTGACTCAGGCAGAAATCATTGGTCAGCTGTGGATGGCAAACTATTCCTACATGGAAGATGTGCCTGTGCTTGAGCGTGAACGTTCTGTGACCAATGTCGTGATGATGGGCATGGGTGAACCGCTTTTAAATTATGATGCTGTTCTGAACTCAATGCGTACCATGCTCGACGACTTTGCTTATGGTATGTCAAAACGCCGTGTCACGCTGTCCACATCAGGTGTTGTACCTAAAATTGATCAGATGGTGAAAGATATTGATGTGGCTCTGGCGATATCACTGCACGCACCAAATGACGAACTGCGTAATGAACTGGTTCCCATCAATAAGAAATATCCGCTGGAACAGTTGATTGCAGCGTGTCAGCGTTATATTGCCAAAGATGGCAATGAAAGTTCACGTAAACACGTGACGATTGAGTATGTCATGCTGGATGGTGTCAATGATCATCCTGAGCATGCGCAGCAGATGATTAAGCTGTTGAAAAATCTGCCAAGTAAAATTAATTTAATTCCTTTTAATCCGTTTCCGCATGCGCCATACGGACGTTCAAGCCGTAACCGGATTATTTCTTTCCAAAAAACTTTGTCTGATGCAGGATTTGTGTGTACGATTCGTCAGACACGTGGTGACGATATTGATGCAGCTTGTGGTCAGCTTGTTGGTCAGGTTGCAGATCGTACCCGTCGTGCAGAGCAATGGAAAAAGAAAATTTCAGAAAAAAATGAGATATTGCGTTCGCAAGGCTAGATCAAGGGGAAGTCAATTGGGTAAGTCTGTTTTAAAAATTGCATTTATAACAACAGTCTGTATATCAACAGTGTTGATTTCAGGCTGTCAGACTCCCGCTACAATTGGACAGAAAGATCCTGAAAAAGCAGTCAAAGTCAGATCTCAGCTGGCGGCTGAATACATTCGCAGTGGTGATCTTGATGCAGCGAAACGAGCACTGGATCAGGCACTTGAGTCAGATCCACGTGATGCAAATGCCAATATGATGATGGGTATCCTGTTACAGCAGGAAGGCAGTAAAATCAGCATGGAAAAAGCTGACAGCTATTTCCGCCGTTCCATCTCATCAGATTCTAAAAATGCGCAGGCGCGTAACAACTATGGTACGTACTTATATCAGGTTGAGCGTTATAATGAGGCGGTTGAACAACTGAGTATTGCGGGAGCAACGCTTGGATATGATCAGCGTTCAAGAGCACTTGAAAATCTTGGACGGGTATATCTGAAGCTGGGAGATCAGGCGAGTGCTGAAAAAGCATTCAGACAGGCACTCCAGGCAAACCGTAATTCTTTTGTTTCAATGCTGGAATTATCAGAAATTCTTTATCTGAACCAGCAGGCTGAATCCGCAGGGAAGCTGTATGAGCAGTTTGTCCGTGCAGTCGGTCAGAAAAATCAGGGAGCGCGTGCATTATGGATCGGTATCCGCATCGCACGGGCCAATGGCGATAATCTGGGAATGCAGGTGCTGGTCAATCAGTTACGGGCTCTGTTTCCAGACAGCCAGGAATACCAAAGTTATTTGAAATTACAGCACAGTACTGAGGCCGTATGGAAGTAAATCCTAATTCACAGCAACCAACCGGTTCAAGCACAGCAACCAACGCATTAGGAAATGTTCAGCGTCCAGGTGAATACTTACGTCAGATTCGCATGAATCAGAAGCATGAATTAAATGTAGTTGCAGCAGAACTGAATATGCCGCTGAAAACCTTGACTGCTCTGGAACAGGATGATTACAAATCATTGCCTGAACCGGCATTTATCAAGGGTTATTATCGTACTTATGCGAAATATCTGAAGGTGGATGCTTCAACGATCATTCAGCGTTTTGATGAAATTTATGCAAATGATACAGGTCTGTTACCGAATCATGCCCTGAATAATTCTCCAATTAAAATTATGGGGAAACTGCCAGGTTCAAACAGTGAACGTAACAGAAAATGGCTGAAGCGCAGTCTGATTGCAGCTGTTGTTGTTGTGGTACTGGCTGGACTGGTGATGCTGATCCAGAACTGGACATCATCCGGTTCTAACTCAGAAGCACCTGTAGCTGAAGAGCCGGATGTTCAGGTATTGAGTATGAACGGTACAGAAGCAGTTTCAGGTGATCAGTTAAAGCTTGAGTTCAGCCGTCCGACTTCAGTCAATATCGTGGATTCTACAGGTAAGGTCCTTGCGACAGGTCGTCAGGCTTCAACACTGGCTGTCAGCGGTGAAACACCATTCCAGATCCGTCTGGATGATGCAGCAGCAGTGTCATTAAGCTTAAATAATGAAAGTATTTCATTGTCTCCATATACTGTAAACGGCAAAGCAGAATTCCGTTTATCACGTTAATGCAGGCGAACAGCAGAGCAATATAATGATTGAGAATCCAATTAAACGTCGACCTACCCGTAAAATCCGTGTTGGTTCAGTTTATGTCGGGGGGGATGCACCAATCAGCATCCAGAGTATGACCAATACTGAAACCTGTGATGTCGATGCGACAGTTGTACAGATTCAGCGTTGTGCAGATATCGGTGCAGATATCATGCGTGTTTCTGTACCGAGTATGGAAGCCGCTGAAGCTTTTGGTGAAATCCGTAAGCGTGTAAACGTACCGCTCGTTGCAGACATTCACTTTGATTATAAAATTGCACTGCGTGTTGCAGATCTTGGTGCAGACTGCCTGCGTATTAACCCGGGTAATATCGGTTCAGAAGCGAAAATCCGTGAAGTGGTTGCTGCTGCACGTCATAACGATATTTCCATGCGGATTGGGGTCAATGCAGGTTCACTGGAAAAAGATATTCAGAAAAAATATGGAGAACCGACAGGTCAGGCACTGCTTGAATCTGCCATGCGCCATATTGATATTCTGAACCGTCTTGATTTTCATGAATTTAAGGTCTCTGTAAAAGCATCCAATGTGTTTTTAACCATGGATGCCTACAGATTGCTGTCCGAACAGATTGATAACCCATTGCATCTGGGTGTCACAGAAGCTGGGGTGTACCGCACAGGCTCAGTGAAGTCAGCCATTGCACTGGGTGGTCTGCTGATGGAAGGCATTGGTGACACCATGCGTATTTCTCTGGCAGCAGAACCTGAAGAAGAAATTAAAATCGGCTTTGATATTTTAAAATCGCTTGGTTTACGTTCCAACGGCATTAACTTTATTGCCTGTCCGAGCTGTTCGCGTCAGGAATTTAATGTTATCAAAGTCATGCAGGCGCTGGAAGAGCGTCTGGAAGATGTCCGTACCCCAATGGATGTCTCTGTGATTGGCTGTAAGGTCAATGGACCTGGTGAAGCCAAGGAAGCTGATATTGGTGTGGTGGGTGCTGCACCCCGTTCGCTTGTTTATCTGAATGGTGAAAAAAGCCATTTGATTGATACAAATCAGTTGGTTGATGAAATCGAATCCATGGTTCGTCAACGTATTGTAGAGCTTGAAGAAGCTAAATCGAAAGAGATTATCCGTACAAGTTTTTCTGAGTAAATCATGAGTTCAATTGTTGCAATTAAAGGTTTTAATGACGTACTTCCATCCCAGTCCGCTGCGTGGAGACGTCTTGAACAGCATCTGGCTTCCATTATGGATGCTTATGGTTACCAGCAGATTCGTCTGCCGATAGTTGAACAGACGCATCTGTTCAAACGTTCAATCGGCGATGCAACGGATATTGTCGAAAAAGAAATGTACACATTTTTTGATAAAGGTAACCCGCCTGAGTCTCTGACTTTGCGTCCTGAGGGGACAGCAGGTTGTGTACGTGCGATGGTTGAACATAATCTGCTGCGTGGTGCAACACCACGTGTCTGGTATGTTGGTCCAATGTTCCGTTATGAAAAACCGCAGAAAGGACGTTACCGTCAGTTCCACCAGTTCGGCGTGGAAACTTTTGGCGTGGCAACACCTGATCAGGATGCGGAAGTGATTCTGCTGACTGCGCGTTTATGGAAACGCATGGGTGTGGCAGACAAAGTGCAGCTGGAACTGAATACACTGGGTGAGTCTGAAGAACGTGCAGAATACCGTGCAGCACTGGTTGAATTTCTGACTGCACACAAGGCTGATCTGGATGAAGATTCTCAGCGTCGTTTAAGCACCAACCCACTGCGGATTCTGGATTCTAAAGATGCTAAAACACAGGCAATTTTAGAACATGCACCAAAACTTCATGACTTTATGAGTGAAGAAACCCTACAGCATTTTGAGCAGTTGAAGCAGTATCTGACTGATGCGGGTATTTCTTTTGTCATTAATCAGAAACTGGTCCGTGGTCTCGACTATTACAATAAAACCGTGTTTGAATGGACAACGACGCATCTGGGTTCACAGGGTACAGTCTGTGCAGGTGGACGTTATGACGGTCTGGTTGGACAGTTGAAAGGTAAAGCAGATCAGTCTGTACCTGCGGTTGGTTTTGCAATGGGTATGGAGCGTTTATTGCTTCTGCTTGAACAGGTTGAAGACAACACACCTGTCCGTGAATGTGATATTTTCCTGGTTGCAGATCCTGCATCACAAGGTAAGGCACTGGTACTGGCAGAGCAGATCCGTGATCAGCTGGAAGCTGCGGGCAGTACAATCCGTCTGAAAACAGGTTCACAGGGTTCAATGAAGAGTCAGATGAAAAAAGCTGATCAGTCAGGGGCTGTTTTTGCAATGATTCTGGGTGAGCGCGAGTGGGAAGCACAGCAGTTGTCTGTGAAGGAACTTGCAACAGCTGAACAGAATGATGTTGCAATTACTGATATTGTTACATTTGTCATGGGCAGATTTTCTGCAAAATAAGCCGAAAATATAAGGGAAAAGGTAGTCGTATGAGCGCGTTAAGTGAAGAAGAACAACTTGATAATTTAAAATCTTTCTCCAAAAAGTATGGCTCTGCCATCGTCAGTGGGATTTTAATTGCGTTGATTGCCTTTTTCGGCTGGGAGTACTGGCAGAAGAAAACACTGGCAGAAAACCAGATGAACACAGCGAAAGTTCAGCAACTGATGGATGATGCAAATGCTGCCAATGGTGCAAATGCTTTTAATGACCTGTCTGCTACTGCGGATAAAATCGTGAAAGAAGCACCTGATTCAGCACAGGCCATTCAGACACAGTTTCTGATGGCAAAACTGGCTTTTGATAAAGGCGATTATGCAGCTGCTGAAAAAGCACTGAAGAAAGTTGAAAACTCAAAAGTGAAAGATGAAGGTCTGATCCAGGTGTTGAAACTGCGCCTGGCTTATGCTCAGCTTGCTCAGAAAAAATATGATGAATCTTTAAAAACGTTGACAGCAGTCACTGATCCGGCATTTAAAGCAACGGCTGAAGAAGCCCGTGGCGATGTCTATGTTGCAAAAAATGATGTCGAAAATGCTAAAAAAGCATATAAGAGCGCATGGGATGTATTGCTTGAGCGCAAACAGGAACGTCAGATTTTACAGATTAAACTCGAAAGTGTAGGCGTTCTGGTGGATGATCCGGATATCGAACGCCCAGTTCTGAATACACAAGTGGAAGCATCTTAATGGATATAAAATATAAAATACCGTTTGCTTTAACCGTGCTGGTCGTTGCACTGGCAGGATGTTCGAGTAATAAAGTCAAAGTCGAAGAAGTAAAGCCGAATCCACTGCCTAAACTTGTACAGAGCAAGACCCTTGTTCCTGTCTTTACGCATTCTGTGTCCGCAACTTCTGTCAAAGATCCATTACGTTTACAGATGGATGTAGAAAATGGCGTGATTTTTACGGTTGAGCCTAAAGGTGAAGTATCTGCATTCCGTGGTAAAGACCGTCTGTGGCAGAAAAAAATCAGTAAATCAGGTCTGAGTGCCGGTGTTGAAGCTGGTGAAGGCATGCTGATTACCGGTAATGAAAAAGGGCAGATTTTTGCACTTGATCAGGCAACCGGTGAGCAGAAATGGACAGCGCAGCTGGCGGGTGCGGTGCTTGCACCATCACTGATTCAGTCTGGGCGTGTTGTGACCGTCAGTAATGATGGCACAGTCTATGGGCATGATCTGGCAACTGGTCAGCAGCTATGGACGTATAACCTGCCGAATGTTCAGTTCAGCCTGCGTGGTATGGCGAAACCGGTTGCACTTGATGCACAGACAGCCATTATTGCGTCTGCCAATGCCTATGTATATGCCCTGGATATTTTAAGTGGTGTGCCGCGTATGCAGCGTCGTGTAGCTGTCAGTGACGGGCGTTCTGATATTCAGCGTCTGAATGATATTGATGGTGACCCTGTTATCGCAGGTCAGTTCCTTGTGACAACCAGCTTTCAGGGGCAGGTGACTGTGACTGATCTTGCAACCCAGCAAGTGATCTGGAGTGAAGACTCAAGCAGTATCCGCCGTCCAGAGGTTGCAGGTAATGCTGTTTTTGTTGCAGGTGCAGATGGTAAAATTACTGCTTACGAAATTACGACAGGGCAGGAGCTTTGGCAGAATGACAGTCTGCTGAACCGTAAACTGAGTAATCCGGTCATGCTGGGTCAGGATCTCGTTGTGGGTGATTATGAGGGCGCACTGCACCTGATTAACCCTGCAAATGGAGAGCTGACCGGTCGTGCTAAAACCAGTGGTGAAGTCCGTTCACTGCGTGTTGTAGACAATCAGTTATATGTATCCACGCAAAAGGGTGCATTCAGCGTCTGGCAGAACCGTTAATTTTTTTTCTGCCTTGTGCTAAACTATAGCGCTGATATTTAATTTTTTTAAAATTCTCGGGGTTTTGATTATTCAGCCCCGAGTTTTTATTCAGGTTTTACCCTATTTTTCTTCTATTGTTTCTGATGTTCAGACCAGCCCGCTGTCTGATTCTGAATTAAGGTTAATCTATGAAACCCGTAATTGCGCTCATTGGTCGTCCGAACGTCGGAAAATCAACTTTATTTAACCAGATTACCAAGAGCCGTGATGCTCTGGTAGCTGACTTCGCAGGTCTGACCCGCGACCGTAAATATGGCGATGCTGTATTTCAGAATAAATCCTTTATTGTGGTCGATACTGGGGGTATTGGCGAAAATGAAGGGGGTATTGACTCCTACATGGCAGAACAGTCCAAAACTGCCATTCATGAAGCCGATATTATTATATTTGTGGTAGATGCGCGTGCAGGTCTGCTTGCTTCAGATGAGCAGATTGCCCGTGAACTGCGTACCCTGGGTAAAAAAGTTTACCTGGTTGCTAACAAAGTGGATGGCGTACATGCCGAAGCTGCACTGGTGGAGTTTTTCAAACTCGGTATGGGCGAGCCAATGCAGGTTGCAGCCAGTCATGGTCGTGGTGTTCAGCAGATGCTGGAAGACGTACTGGCTGATGTACCTGAAGATGAAAATCCAGAAGAGCATGATAAACATACAGGGTTGCGTTTAGCGATTATTGGTCGTCCAAACGTCGGTAAATCGACGCTGGTGAACCGTCTGCTGGGTGAAGAACGTGTTGTGGCATTTGACCAGCCAGGAACAACGCGTGACTCGATTTACATCCCATTTGAACGTGATGGTCGTCAATACACTCTGATTGATACTGCGGGTGTGCGCCGTAAAGGTAAAGTCGATGAAATGATTGAGAAATTCTCAATTGTGAAAACTTTACAGGCAATGAAAGATGCACATGTTGTTGTAATTGTTGTAGATGCACGTGATGGTATCGTGGAGCAGGATCTGCACCTGATTGGCTATGCGCTTGAAGCTGGTCGTGCCATGGTGATTGCGATCAACAAATGGGACAATATGTCTGATTATGACCGCAAACAGTGCAAGCTTGATGTGGATCGTCGTTTTGACTTTATTCCATGGGCTAAAATCCATCTGATTTCGGCATTGCATGGTACGGGCGTTGGTGATTTATATCCATCCATTCACCGTGCTTATGATTCTTCGCACCTGAAAGTATCACCTGCAAAAATCACTCAGATTTTAAATGATGCAACCGACGCTCATCAGCCTCCAATGGTACAGGGTCGCCGCATTAAAATGCGTTATGCGCATATGGGCGGTCAGAATCCACCGACGATTGTCATTCATGGTAATAAAGTGGATAAAACCCCTGCGGATTACCGTCGTTATCTGGAAAACGTGTTCCGTAAAGTCTATAAACTTGAAGGTACACCGGTCAAAATCGAATTCAGAACCTCTGAGAACCCGTTTGAAGGTCGTAAATCTCAGATTGATGAACGTACTGCTGCCCGTAAACGCCGTTATGTTCAGAAATTCAAAAAGGCTGAAAAGAAATTTAAACGTGGCTAAGTGCTGAAAAATGCATAGTTACAATAAAAAACCAGTATCCGGTGATGCTGGTTTTTTATGGGCAGTACTGATGTTCAGCATTACTGGATTGCGATAAGCGCTCAGTATTATTTACGCCGTGCAATCAGCAGATTACTTAAACGGTTTACGAACTGAGGACTGACACTGGACAGCCCAAACAGAACTTTGGTTTTTAAGCCAACGGGCAGATGCGTTGCTGTAAACAGGGTATCTTTTGCTCTGGCTCGGCTGTATACATCCTTTGCGACGTCTGAGGCGGTTAAATGTACGCCCATGTTATCAATGCTTGCAGCATCCATATTTTTTACCATGGCAGTCTGTACAAACAGAGGCATCACATCCAGTACACGGATGCCGTATTTTTTCCATTCGATATCCAGTGCTTCAGTAATCCCACGAACAGCAAATTTACTGGCAGAGTAGGACACCAGGTCAGGTTGTCCATAGATGGCTGAAGCTGACGACAGATTGATGACCCGTGCAAAGGATGCTGTTTTTAAAAAAGGTAAAGCCGCATGACAGCCATTGAGTACACCTTTAATATTGATATCCACCGTCCGGTGATGTGACTGAATATCGGTATTTTCAAATGCCCCTGAATAAAGAATCCCTGCATTATTCACAAGAATATTCAGCTCACCTGCCCATGCGGTAAATTCGGTCAGCGCTGCCTGCCACTGTGCATAGTCAGAAACATCGAGCAATCCTGCTTTGGCATTGTTTCCCAGTTGCTGCGCAAGCTGTTCGGCCTGGGAAATATTGATATCATAGATACCGACTTTATAACCCTGTTGATGGAACAGGGTTGCAATGGCTGCCCCAATCCCCTGTGCAGCCCCACTGATAAAGATACTTTGCATGTCTTTTGCTCCCTGTTCTGTATTGTTCTGATTTTTTTAATGCAGACTGAGCATAGCAATAAAACCTGTAAATATGAACCTGAAACATGCTGAGGAATTCCCATGGAACAACTGCTGAATATCATGAAAGAACTTCGGGAAAAATGTCCCTGGGATCGCGAACAGACACCTCAGAGTCTGACCCGCTACGCCATTGAAGAAGCTTATGAAGTTGAAGATGCTGTAAGAAATGGTAATGCCAGTGATGTGCGGGATGAACTGGGTGATCTGCTGTTGCAGGTGGTGTTTCAGTCACAGATGTACAGTGAGCAGGGGGCATTTGATTTCTCTGATGTGGTGCAGGCGATTACAGATAAGCTGATCCGTCGGCATCCTCATGTATTTCAGGCTGAACAGTTTGCAGCTTTAAGTCCGGAAGAAGTGTCTGAGCTTTGGAAACAGATCAAGCAAAAAGAAAAAGCAGGTCAGGCGGTTTCCAGGCTGGACAGTATCAAGCATGGACCTGCCATTTCTCAGGCTGAACAGATCCAGCAGAATGCAGCACAGATCGGATTTGATTTTGAAGATGTTGCAGGTGCTTATGCCAAACTGGAAGAGGAACTTTCTGAACTGAATCAGGCTGTTCAGCAGCAGAATTCCGATGAAATAATGGCAGAATTCGGTGACTGCCTGTTTTCACTGATCAATGTTGGACGTAAACTTGGCGTTTCTGGGGAAATGGCTCTGTTAAGAACCATTCATAAATTTAGAAGTCGCTTTGCTTATATTGAAGATCAGGCTGGTCATCAGAATAAAAAAATTGAAGAACTGAGCCTCGAAGAAATGGATCAACTTTGGGAGCAGGCGAAAAAACAATTAAAAACAGGCTAAAAATGACAATCAAAGCCCATACATTTTATCAGTTTATCTGTATTTTTCTGTCCGCTGTACTGTGGAGTTTTCAGGGAGTGCATGCTCAGCAGTTTGATCAGCAGTATCTGAAATGGAAAGCTGAGCAGGAAGCACAGGATCAGAAATTAAAAGGCAATACCGCAGACTATTATCTGTCCAGACCCACAGTTACAACTGTTGGAAGTTCAAAAAAAACGGCTGCAGCAGCAACAGGAAATAAAGTCAGTCTGAACAGTGCCACACTGGAACAGCTTCAGCAGCTTACAGGTGTCGGGCAGAAAAAAGCTCAGGCAATCATTGATTACCGACAGAAAAATGGAAAATTTAAATCGGTGGAAGAGCTCGATCAGGTCAAGGGAATTGGTCCTGCGCTGATGGAGAAAAACAGAGCCAGACTGGCTTTATAGGTCAGGTGAAGCAGGAAAATTTTGCAGCAGACAATCTTTCAGGTATCTGGATAATCAAATTGCCCTTTGATGGTGTTAGTTATATGATTAGCAGCATCTTAAGAATTTTACGTTCAGACGTAGGAGACAACGTCTTTTGCAAACTTTGCGCGCGTCAAAATGCGGTTTATCAACTGCAATGTTACCCGCTTCAATACTCGATGTTATTGATGCTTTAACCAAGGCAGGCTATGAAGCCTATATCGTAGGCGGTGGTGTCCGTGATCTGATGCTTGGGCTTAACCCTAAGGATTTTGATGCCGTCACCAATGCAACTCCTGCTCAGGTAAAAGAAGTTTTTGGACGCCGTTGCCGGATTATTGGGCGGCGTTTTGAGCTTGCCCATGTCTATGCTGGACGTGAGCTGATTGAAGTGGCGACTTTCCGTGCTCCACCTAAAAAGGCTGTGACTTCTGCGGCAGGAATGATCCTGCGTGACAATAACTGGGGCAGTATTGAACAGGATTTTGCACGTCGCGACTTTTCCATCAATGCACTGTATTACCAGCCACGCAAAGGTGAGGTGCTGGATTTCTGTAATGCAGTCGATGATATCAAGCATAAGACTTTGCGTTTACTGGGTGATCCGGCATTACGTTTTGAAGAAGATCCCGTTCGTATGCTGCGTGCATTGCGTTTTGCAGCCAAGCTGAATTTTCAGATTGATGATTCCATACTGGAAGTTTTCATACCTGAAATGACTGAACTGCTGCGGGATGTGTCTCCGCACCGTCTTTACGATGAATCTCAGAAACTGTTTACCATGGGGCATCTGCACCGTGTTTTACCGATGCTGATTGATTTTGGGATATGGAAACAGCTGTTTGCAGAGATCAAGCCGGATATCACGGACTTTATTGGCAAGGCTGCAAAAAATACAGATCAGCGGATTCAGATCGGGAAAACCATTAACCCGGCATTCTTCTATGCGGTTCTGTTGTGGAAACCATTCCTTGAACGTTGTGAGTTTTACAGTGCAAAAGGAACAGTTCCAGCTGAAGCCCGTGCTCAGGCAGGACTGGATGTACTGAAAAGACAGGCGACCCGAACCATCATTCCACGTTTTGCGGAAACATTCATCCGTGAAGTCTGGGAAATGCAGACCCGTTTACTCAACCCTAAACCGCAACAGATCGAGTCACTGTCTGGGCATGTGCGTTTCCGTGCAGGTTTTGACTTCCTGTTGTTGCGTGAAAACTCAGGGGATGATTCAACGCAGGGCATGGGGGCATGGTGGGATGCTTATCAGACCATGAGTGCGGACGAAAAAGAAAAGGCGATTGCACAGTACAACCGTAAGCGTTCGCGCAGTCGTCGTAAAGCGGCGCAGGATGAAGCTCCCGACTCCAGAACCTCTGAAATTGAGCCTCTGGTGCAGGAAACAGAATCCCGTGGGCGCCGTCAGCGTAAGCCGAAAACATCGACTGAGAGACCTGTACGTTCAGATGTACGTGTCAATGAAGACGGCAGTATTGGTGCAGATCACCCGATTATGAAGCGTAAGCGTGTCCAGCGTGATTTAAGTCAGGTTGTTTTTGGGCCGACACAATGATCACCACATATATCGGGATGGGCAGTAATTTAGGTGATTCGCAGAAAATTCTGAGTGAAGCTATTGTCCAGCTGCAACAGCTGGGCACAGTGCGAACATCGAAACTGTATCAGAGTCCTCCAATGGGACCACAGGATCAGCCGAATTATCTGAATGCCGTCGCTGAGCTGAAGACGGAACTTGATGCGCATGCCTTGCTGGATGAGCTGCAAAGAATAGAACAGGAATCAGGTCGTGTCAGGCTGCGTCACTGGGGTGAGCGTACACTTGATCTTGACCTGTTGATTTATGGTGCAGAACAGATTAAAACAGAGCGTCTGACTGTGCCACATCCTGGTGTCATGGAGCGTGACTTTGTGGTGATCCCATTGCTTGATCTGGATCAGTCCATTCGGATACAGGATCAGCCATTAAAAACTTTAGCCATTGTCAAAAATCCGGTACTTGATGTACTGGCTGATGAAAACTGGGCAAAAATTTAATTTAGTAAGCATATTTTGCATTTTCCATAGAAGGAGCATCTGCATGATCAGTTTAAGCGATCTAAAAAAATTCAAGGCGGATGGAAGAAAGTTTTCCTGTTTGACCTGCTACGATGCGAGCATGGCAAAAGCAATGGAAATTGCTGAAATTGATACGATTCTGATTGGTGATTCACTGGGAATGTGTATCCAGGGACGTGATTCGACACTCCCTGTCACTGTTGATGATATGGTCTACCACACTGCTGCAGTGCGCCGTGGCAATCAGCATGCATTTATTCTGACTGATTTACCGTTTATGAGTTATGCAACTCTGAATGATGCACTGATCAGTGCTAAAGCTGTGATGCAGTCAGGTGCGCAGATGGTCAAAATTGAAGGCGGTGAATGGCTGAGTGAAACTGTGCAGGTTCTGACCCGTAACGGTATACCGGTCTGTGTTCATCTCGGACTTACACCACAGTCAGTACACGTATTTGGTGGCTATAAACTTCAGGCACGTACCCGTGAAGCAGCGGACAGGCTGATTGCAGACTGTAAAGCTGTTGTGGAGGCAGGTGCTGCCGTTTTACTGCTCGAATGTGTTCCTGCACAGCTCGGTAAGGAAATTACCGAACTGTTTCCTGAAATCCCTGTCATCGGTATTGGTGCAGGTGTGGAAACAGATGGTCAGGTGCTGGTGGTACAGGATATGCTGGGACTGACTTTTGGTCGTGTTGCAAAATTTGTCCGTAATTTTATGAAGGAACAGGCAGGGGAAACTGCAATTGTAGATGCTTTTAAAGCATTTCATGTTGCGGTTCAGGATGGTTCTTTCCCCGCGCCAGAACATACTTTTCAGGTTGAGCTGTAATCATGAAAACAGAAACTACCATTCAGGGGCTGAGTGCATCACTGAGTCCTGCCCGTGCTGCTAAAAAGCTGATCGGTTTTGTACCGACCATGGGTAACCTGCATGAAGGTCACCTGAATCTGGTTCGTGAAGCACGTAAACTGTGTGATGTGGTTGTTGTCAGTATTTTTGTCAATCCGATTCAGTTTGGACCAAATGAAGATTTTGATAATTATCCACGTACCCTGGATCAGGACAGTAAACTGCTGGCTGAAGTGGGTTGTGATATTGTTTTTGCTCCTTCGGTTGAACAGATGTATGGCAAAAAACCTCGTCTGACCAATATCAGCGTGGGTGAAATCACCAATGATCTATGTGGTTTACAGCGTCCAGGTCACTTTGATGGTGTTGCTGTGGTCGTGACCAAGCTGTTTAACATCGTACAGCCGAATTATGCATTTTTTGGTCAGAAAGATTATCAGCAGCTGGCTGTGATCCGTCAGTTTGTTCAGGATCTGAATATTCCACTGGAAGTGATTGGTGTACCGATTGCCCGTGCCGCAGATGGACTTGCTCTCAGTTCACGTAATGGCTATCTGAGCGAAGAACAGCGTCAGACGGCGCCTGTGATTTTCCAGACCTTAAAACTGGCAGAGCAGCAGTTACAGCAGAAGACCTCACTGGATGAAGTGTTAGTAAATATTAAAGCAGCATTGACACAGGCAGGTCTGGTTGTGGACTATGTGGAAGCACGAACTCCTGAACTTCAGAAAACTTCTGAATTTAATCAGGATCTTGTATTGTTCGTTGCAGCAAAACTGGGCAAAACCCGCCTGATTGATAATCTGCAGGTAAAATTTACCGCATAAATTACGCTATGAAGGAATAGCATTGCCATGAAGCGCATATTAATTGTTACAGGACAGTCAGGCTCAGGGAAGTCGTCTGCATTGCAGGTACTGGAAGATCTTGGATATTACTGTATTGATAATCTGCCCCTGGCATTGCTGCCTGAAATTGTGGCGAAACTCGATCATGAAAATAATCTTGAACAGCTGGCTTTAGGGGTCGATGTCCGAAGTACCCGTGAAGATCTTCAGGAATTTGACCATGTTTTTGAACAGTTACAGAAACATGGTTCAGTTGATATTGTCTATCTGACCACTCAGGATCAGGAACTGATTGCAAGGTTCAGTGCATCACGTCGTCCACATCCGTTATCAAGCCGTTTTAAAAGTCTGAATCAGTGTATTCAGGAAGAAAAAACGCTGCTTCTGCCGATACAGCTTCGTTCGACAGTGCATATTGATACCACAGATAAAAGTGTGCACGACTTAAAAGATACCCTGCTTTCAAGGTTGGGTCAGTCTGATCGGCTGATTGTGATTTTGCAGTCATTTGGTTATAAACATGGCATTCCACTGGATGCAGATTATGTTTTTGATGTCCGTCATCTGCCTAATCCGCACTGGGATCTGGAACTGAGAAAATTTTCTGGACTGGATGAACCGGTCAGGGAATTTCTCGAAAACAGCACTCAGACCAATGAAATGTTTGAAGATATTTACCACTTCCTGGATAAATGGCTGCCTGCCTTTGCAGAAGGGCATCGTCATTATATGACGGTATCCATTGGGTGTACGGGTGGACAGCATCGTTCTGTTTATATTGTAGATAGACTAAAAAAGGCTCTTGAGGCAAAATGGTCTGTTCAGGTTTTACATAGAGAAATGAAGCACTGGTCATGATTGACACAACTGTTGACGTAATTAATAAACTGGGTTTACATGCGCGTGCGTCAGGAAAGCTCATCGAAGTTACCACCAAGTTTCGTTCTTCGATTCAGATTGGTAAAGGCGACAAGCTTGTTGATGCAAAAAATATCATGTCCCTGCTGATGCTTGGCGCAGGCAAGGGTACAACCTTAAGACTGGTGATTGATGGTGCAGATGAAGAAACCGCTTTATCTGACATCAAGGCACTTTTTGCAGCAAAATTTTACGAGGCAGATTAATCGTGGCACGTCGACCGAACCGCTTTACAGATGAAGACTTTGAATCACTGGATGGGCGTGCAAGTAAAACTGAACAGAAAAAAGCAGTACAGCGTATGGCTGCACTGGGTGAACAGCTGGCAGAACTGCCAAAAAAGCAGATTGAGGCATTGCCTGTCGAGGAACGCCTTATAGAAGCTTTGCTGGATGTTCAGCTGATTTCATCTTTTGAAGCACGTCGCAGACAGTTTCAGCGTATTGGGAAACTGTTACGCAATGAAGATGAAACGGTCATTCTCTCTTACCTGACCCCAAAACAGGGAATGAAAAAAACTGCACAGCTGCAACGCTGGGTGGACCGTATTATTGCTCAGGGCGATCCGGTCATTAATGAGTTCACTAAAATGCACAATGCAGCTGAACGTCATACTTTACGTCAGCATCTGTTGCGTATTCAGCGTGATGTGACCAAAGCAGCTCCTCCTGAGGAACTGGAAGCTTCAAAGCTGAAACTGTTTAACTATGTACAGCAGGTTGCACTTATTTCAGATAATTCAAAATAAGTGAACTGAAGCTGAAAAATTCGACCTGATCAGGTCGTTTTTTTTATTCTGAATATGCCCAGAAACTGTTTTACTGTAATAAAAAAGCCTTCATTAAAAATGAAGGCTTTTTTGTCAGAGCTGATACAGCGGAGGATTAATTAAACTCACCGATTGAACGTTCTTTTGCCCAGTCACGAAGTACGAACTTCTGTAATTTACCTGTCGATGTTTTTGGAATTTCACAGATCACAACATCTTTCGGTACTTTAAAGCGGGCAAGATGCTGTTTACAGAACTCAATAACTTCCTCAGGGGTTGTTTCTGCCCCTTTTTTCAGTTCAATGAAAGCACAGGGTACTTCCTGCCAGCGTGGATCAGGCTTGGCAACAACAGCTGCCGTCATAATGGCAGGGTGCGTATACAGAATTTCTTCAACTTCAAGTGATGAAATATTTTCACCCCCTGAAATAATAATATCTTTGGAGCGGTCCATGATTTTGGCATAACCGTCTGGCTGACAGACGGCTAAATCACCGGTATGGAACCATCCACCTTTGAATGCTTCTGCGGTGGCTTCAGGGTTTTTCAGATAACCTTTCATCACAATGTTGCCACGGAACATAATTTCACCCATGGTTGTACCATCATTCGGTACAGGCTGCATGGTTTCAGAATCTAGAACACGCATACCATCCTGCAGAGGATACGGTACGCCCTGACGTGAATGCAGCTGAGCCTGTTCCTGAATGGACAGATCACTCCAGCCCGCCTGAGATGCACACAAAGCGGATGGACCATAGGTTTCAGTCAGACCATATACATGGTTTACCTGTACTCCGATATGATGCATACCTTCAATGATTGCCGCAGGAGGTGCAGCACCGGCCACCATCACTTCAACACGGTGTGTAAACTTGATCTGCTGATCTTTTGGTGTGTTGATCAGCATGGACAGCACAATTGGCGCACCACAGAAATAATCCACCTTATACTGATCAATCAGTCTGAAAATCAGTTCAGGATCAATTTTGCGCAGACAGATATTTGTGCCGCCATTGGCAGCAACAGTCCATGCAAAACACCAGCCGTTGCAGTGGAAAAGAGGCAGTGTCCATAAATATTTACAGCGAGGTGTCATACCGCAGGCAATGATGTTGCTTGCAGCATTGATATAAGCACCCCGATGGTGATAAACCACACCTTTGGGATTACCTGTAGTGCCAGATGTATAGTTCAGACTGATGGCATCCCATTCATCTCTAGGTAAATGCCATTCAAAATCCTGATCACCTTCTGCAAGCCAGTCTTCATACTCAACCTGACCGATACGCGGTGTTGAGTCATTGTTTTCATATTCAGCATCTGCAACATCAATAATGTAGATATCCTGCGGTGCGAGAGCTACAGCTTCCTGAGCCAGTGCGGCAAACTCAGGGTCGACCAGCAGGACTTTGGTTTCAGCATGTTCAAGCATGAATGCAATGGTTTTTGCATCAAGACGGGTATTTAAGGTGTTGAGTACAGCGCCCGCCATAGGTACCGCAAAGTGGGCTTCCACCATGGCTGGAATATTCGGCAGCAGAACGGAGACAGTGTCATTTTTCTGAATACCGAGTCGGTTCAGCTGATGGGCAAACTGTCGGCAGCGGGTGTATGTTTCCCGCCATGAGATACGACGTTCGCCATGAACAATGGCATCCTGATGAGGGTAAATATATGCCGCACGCTCAAGGTAGCGTAAAGGGGATAATGCTACAAAATTTGCGGGTGTACGCGGTAATTCATCATATGCGCTGACCATTGCAGAAACTCCATCTCTGTATTTGTTTTATCTCTGATTAAAAGATATGCATTTTAAGTGCCGCTTGCATTAATGCTTTAGTCGAGTATTTTTTACATCATTTTAAGCTGTTGAAAATTAATAATTTAAAAATAATATATTGAAAATACTGAACTGCTGGGTTCTCAGATTTGCTTTTGCTCTGAAATTAAAATAGTCAGAATGACCGTCAGAACAGACGGATTATTCAGAAGAAATCATCAGTTTTTTAAAGTCTGAAGGTGCCTGTCCTGTCCAGCGTTTAAATGCTCTGCGAAACTCCCGAAGTTCACTGAATCCTAGCTGTTCGCTGACCGTGCTGATGGAAATATCCTGCAGTAACAGTTCTTTGGCTTTACGTTCAAGAACCTGCTGGCGGATCTGCTGAAAGCTGATGTTTTCCATCAGCAGCATTCTGCGTAAATGTCTTTCACTGATTTTCATGTGTTCAGCTGCCTGAAGCATATCGAAACGATCCGGTAAATGCTGTTCAATCAGATAATCCAGTACGCTGGCATACTTATTCTGATTGATGGTCTGTATATCCTGCATCAACTGATCACACATACGGATAGCGGTGCTGAAATTTGCCATGCTGTAAGTGCGGATCTGTCTTTGCAGCAGTGAGGAGTGAAATGTCAGGGTATTTTTTGCAGAAGAAAAATGCACCGGACAGCCAAAATGCTGAAGGTAGGGCTCAGTATCGGCGGGGCGTGGAAAACTCAGGTGAATTGCAATCAGATCATCATGATCACCCAGCATGGCATTCATGCAGGTGATGATACTTGAAAAAAACTCATCGCAGAAAAAACGGTAAAGGTCACCACAGGGATAGCGTTCAGTCACAACCACAGCCAGCGTACCGTCTTTGTCCATCTGATAGTCCATATCCAGCACACTGCCAGACACAGGATGGTACTGCATCCCGGTTGCCAGTGCCTGCTCAAGCGTCTGGCATGACTGCATGGCAAACCCCAGAATGCCCATGGACATCAGACCTTCAGTGATACCCACTTTTACTCCAAGAGCAGAATCACGCAAGTCAGCCAGCGCACGCCGTACAACCGTACAGATTTCCTGAAATGAGATGAATCCTGTCCCTTGCTTGATCTGAGCAATGTCGAGGCTGATCCCATCCATCCAGTGCATATATTCAATGTGCTGATTTTCAGCATAATGAAGCAGTCCGGAAAGCAGAGCAGGTGGAATGAAATGATGTTTTTCGGCAAAGTCCTTTTGCTGTCTGGGCATGTGTCCTTTTATCCCCCCATGAAATGGTGCAATAAACCCTTACTTGATATTGCACCATTTTGTTTAACTTTTAAACTAAGAATTGTCTCTATAAAAATAATCATACAAAAGGAATTTTTATGTTTCAGGCAGGATGGAGCAGGCAGGAAATTCAGATCGAAGCTAAAGGCTATGCCATGTTTGGCTATGGCTCATGGCAGCATCGAGCATACAAAAAACGGACGCCGTTATATGTCAGAACGGTGGTGATTCAGGATCATCAGGAGAAGCCGCTGATTTTCAGCTGTCTGGATTTTGGCTGTATTACTCATGCCATGCGTTCAGAGGTTGTGGCTGAACTGAAAAAACTGATGGCAGATCTGTTCTGTGAAGAACGTTTTGTGATGACAGCAACACATACACACTCAGGTCCTGGCGGCTGTGCTTATGAAGCGCTGTATAACATGCCTACTCCGGGTTTTGTCCCTGAACATCTGCATGCTGTGGTTTATGCAACGGTCAGCAGTATTCAGCATGCTTTTAAAGTGATGGGACGTACAGAAATCTGTATGAGTACAACACATTTTTCGGAAGATGTTCCTGTGGCATGGAACCGTTCCTTAAATGCCTGGAACCGTAATCCAGATGTTCAACATCGTAAGGAAACGGAAACACATCTGGCGATGAACAGGGAAATGCAGCTGCTCGGGTTTTATCGGGATGGGCAGTTACATGCTTTCATTTCGCTTTTTGGAGTGCATGCCACCTGTCTGAGTAATACGCTGAATGCTCATGATGGTGACAATAAAGGCTATGCAGCTGGGTACTCAGAGCAGTATCTGCTGGAACAGGGGGTGCATCATCCGGTTGCAATTTTTGCTCAGGCAACAGCAGGCGACATTTCACCTCATTTTCATGGGAAAAATCAGCTGAAAATCAGACAGGCGATCAAAGGTGAGCAGGAATATCAGTATGCTCAGAAGAATGGACGCTACCAGAGTGAGCAGGCATTACAGGCACTGATGAAACCTGGCACTGTTTTAAGTGGAAAACTGGATGCTGTACTCAGTTATACCGACCTGAGCAACGTGGATATTCCTCCGGAGCTTTCGCATGGTGTTAAACACGCACGAACCAGTATTCCCTGTCATGGGGTGGCTTTTTTTGCAGGAACACCTGTCGATGGACTTGGTGCTGCGAAGCCGATTGTTCGGGTTATGAGTTTTTTGAGTCAGCAGTATAAAAAGAAAAAACTGAACGACAGTACAGCCAAAGATTTTGATTTCTATCAGCAGTTGTTTGCATCGCAGGGTGTTAAATCCATTTTGATGGAATCTGGCATCAAGCGGATTCTGGGTAAACCACTTGGCTTTGCTCCAGGATTTATTGATCCACTGGTCAATGAAATAAACAGACAGGTCAAAGCAGGTGCAATCAGGGAAAGTCCATTGGTACCTTCAGTGGTTCCATTGCAGATGATTCAGATTGGTCAGTTGAGAATTGTGTGCTGTCCGGGGGAGTTCACCACCACTGCCGGAAAGCGTGTGCTTGAAACCATTGTGCAGAACACCAGTGATCAGCCTGTCTGGCTTGCATCTTACTGCAATGATTATATGGGCTATGTAACGACCTATGAGGAATATCAGGAACAGGCATATGAAGGCGGTCATACATTGTTTGGACAATGGACCAATGCTGCCTTCCAGCTGAAATTCAGTGCTCTGGCGCAACAGCTGGAAAATACGGAAGCCCAGCGTCAGCATGACCGAACCACCCGACCTGCTGAAGTGCCGCTTCAGGAACTGTTGAAACGTACCAATCGGGGTAATCTGAAAACAGCGGTTTCTGAATAGAAAAATAAAGATAAGGAAATTTTATGAAACAGACTGAACAACGGCAGACATGGTCCAACTGGTCGGGCTATCAGCAAGCCAGTCCACAACAGATTTTAAAACCACAAAGTCTGTCTGAACTGCAGGATATTGTCCGTCAGAGCGATAAAATCAGGGTTGTGGGGGCAGGACATTCCTTTACACCACTCGTCTGCACAGATGCAACGCTGTTGTCACTTGATCATCTGAGTGGTGTGGTCAGTGCCGATGAGCAGAACAGTATTGCAGAAGTCTGGTCGGGCACCCGTCTGTTCAATCTGGATCAGTACCTGCAGCCCATCAATCAGTCCCTTATGCAGCAGGGTGATATTGATCAGCAAAGCCTTGCAGGTGCGGTATCGACGGGAACACATGGAACGGGTGCTGACATGCAGTGTATTTCTGCCTATGTACAAAGTTTTGAGTTGCTGACTGCATCGGGTGAGCTGTTACAGTGCAGTCCCACAGAAAATGCTGAAATTTTTCAGGCAGGGCGGGTGTCTCTGGGCAGTTTTGGTGTGCTGACAAAAATTTCAATGCAGAACAAACCTCGATATAAGCTGAAAGAGCATGTTGAACTTTGTCCACTTTCAGAAGTGGTGCAGCATATTCAGCAGTGGAAAACTGAACACCGTCATATTGAATTTTTTGCTTTTTCACATGCAGAGCAGGTCATGCTGAAAACACTGGATATCACTGAGGAGGATACACAGCCACGTAAAGAGTCATTTCCTTCAGAAGATACATTGCTGACCCTATGCTGTGAACTGACCCGAATGTTTCCTTCACTGAATCCAAAATTGCAAAAGCTGCTGGGTGTCTTTGTGAAACCCACAACTTGTGTGGACTGGTCGAGCAGAATATTTCCGACACCCCGTAATACACGGTTCAATGAAATGGAATATCAGGTTCCTGTTGAACTGGGCATATCCTGCTTACAGGAAATTCTGACTGCGCTTCAGAAGTCAGGGCAACAGACTTTTTTCCCGATTGAGTTTCGCTTTGTGAAAGGGGATGATATCTGGTTGAGTCCATTTTATCAGCGGGATTCGATTTCCATTTCTGTGCATCAATACATTAAGCAGAATCCGAAACTGCTGTTTGATGAAATTGAACCGATTTTACAGCGTTATCAGGGGCGACCTCACTGGGGCAAAATGCACAGTCTGAATGCGGGACAGTTAAGGATGCTGTATCCGAAGTGGGATGACTTTCTGCAACTCAGAGCGCGTCTTGATCCAGAAAAGAAATTTCTGAATCCATATTTACAGCAATTATTTTATGCAGAATAACAGGTTGGCGATGACATGAGTCAGGAACTATATTTTCAGCAACTGAACCGTGATTTAAAAAAGCAGGGAACCGGCTTACCGCAACTGATTATTGACAGACAGTGTCTTCAGCAGAATATTCAGTATATTCAGCTGCAGTTCAGACAGGCTGTTCATCTTCAGCCCCGCCTGGTCGTCAAGTCACTTGCATGTCTAGAGTTGTTGCAGTTACTGAGTGAACAGCTTTCAACACAGCGCTTTATGGTCTTTCATTTGCCACAGTTGATCCCTCTGCTGGAAAATTTCTCAGAAGCCGATGTGCTGTTTGGCAAGCCGATGCCTGTACATGCCGTACAGCTTTTTTATCAGCATTATTCTCAGTGGGGAAATGCTCAGATTCAGTGGCTAGTTGATACACCTGCACGTCTGCATCAGTATCTGGAAGTGGCTCAGCAGTATGCAGTGCAGCTTCAGATCAATATTGAAATTGATGTGGGTTTACACCGTGGAGGAATCAGGACTGAACAGCAGATGGCTGAAATGATGGATATTGTTCAGGCACATCCACAGCATCTGAAATTCAGTGGTCTGATGGGTTATGACGCACATGTGACGAAACTGCCTTCCATTATTAAAAAGGCACAGGTGGCTTATGAGGAGTCTCAGCAGATTTACGCAGGTTTTATTGATTATCTGCAAAGGACTTATCCTGCACTGTGGCATGACCAGCTCTGTCTGAATGGTGGAGGAAGTCCAAGCTTCAGTTTTCACGTGAAACATAGCGTCTGTAATGACCTGTCATTTGGTTCCATGCTGGTTAAACCCGGTGACTTTGACAATGAGTTTTTAAAGCCTCTGCAGACAGCAATGTGGATTGCAACACCTGTCATTAAAGAGCTGCCGCTTACACGTCTGCCAGGTATGCCTTTACTGGAAAAAATTCCACAAAGGTCTAAAGCACTGTTTATTTATGGTGGTTACTGGATGGCAGATTATGTCTATCCGCAAGGCAGTCATCCTCATGTGTTGTACGGGCGCAGTTCAAATCAGGAACTGGTGAATGTCCCCAGACATGCTCAGACAGGTGTGGATGATTATGTCTTTTTGCGTCCAACACAGAGTGAAGCGGTAATTCCACAGTTTGCGGTGCTATGGCTGTATAAAGACAGACAGTTTGAAGCCTGGCAGACATTCAGGGAATAGTCATGGCAGCATTTTTAAACGGTGCTGTAAGTTTTCAGCTCTGGTTTTCTGTTTGTCCAATATAAATTTCTGACAAAGGTTTATCAAAAAGCATTAAAGGTGTAAAATTTCCTCACTTTTTTGTTCCACCGATTTTATCTTTTGAGGATTTTCCTCGATCATAATCTCGCGGTGATATGCTCTATTGTACGGGGCATCACTCCTTAAGGATTTTAAATATGCCTGTTATCACATTGCCAAATGGCGATCAAAAACAATTTGATCAAGCAGTTTCCGTGATGGAAGTTGCTCAAAGTATTGGACCTGGACTTGCGAAAAATACGCTTGCAGGTAAAGTGAATGGTCGCTTAGTCGATGCAAGTGATTTAATTACCGAAGACGCAACACTGGAAATCATTACCCCTAAAAATCAGGAAGGTGTTGAAATCATTCGTCACTCATGTGCTCACCTTGTGGGACATGCGGTAAAACAACTTTTCCCTGAAGCCAAAATGGTGATCGGTCCTGTGATTGAGGACGGTTTCTATTATGACATCTTCAGTCAGAAGCCATTTACGCCAGAAGATATGGCTGCCATCGAAGCACGCATGAAAAAGCTGATCGATGAAGATTATGACGTTATTAAAAAAATGACACCGCGTGCTGAAGTGATCAAACTGTTCACTGAGCGTGGCGAAGATTACAAATTACGTCTTATTGATGATATGCCTGACGAGACTCAGATGGGTTTGTACTATCATCAGGAATACGTGGATATGTGCCGTGGTCCGCACGTACCGAACACTAAATTCTTAAAATCATTCAAACTCACTAAAATGTCCGGTGCTTACTGGCGTGGTGATGCGAAGAATGAACAGCTGCAGCGTATTTACGGTACTGCCTGGGCAGACAAAAAAGAACTTGCAGCGTATATCAAACGTATCGAAGAAGCAGAAAAGCGCGACCACCGTAAAATCGGTAAAGCTTTAGACCTGTTCCATATGCAGGAAGAAGCACCAGGTATGGTGTTCTGGCATGCCAATGGCTGGACCATTTACCAGGTACTTGAGCAGTACATGCGTAAAATCCAGCAGGACAATGGTTACGAAGAAATCAAAACACCGCAGATTGTTGATTTTACGCTGTGGGAAAAATCAGGTCACGCTGCCAACTATGCAGACAACATGTTTACGACTCATTCTGAGAGCCGTAGCTATGCTGTAAAACCAATGAACTGCCCATGTCACGTACAGGTATTTAACCAGGGCTTAAAGTCTTATCGTGATCTGCCAATCCGTCTGGCTGAGTTTGGCTCATGTCACCGTAACGAGCCATCGGGTTCATTACACGGCATCATGCGTGTACGTGGATTTACTCAGGATGATGCACACATTTTCTGTACCACTGAACAGATCGGTAAAGAAGTTGCTGACTTCATTAAACTGACTCTGGATGTGTATAAAGACTTCGGTTTTGAAGAAGTACAGATGAAACTCTCTACACGTCCTGAAAAACGTGTGGGCGATGACAAACTGTGGGACATGGCTGAAAAATCTCTGGCGGATGCGCTGGATGAAGCAGGTCTGGCGTGGGATTTACAACCAGGTGAAGGCGCATTCTACGGTCCGAAAATTGAATTCTCTCTGAAAGACTGCTTAGGTCGTATCTGGCAGTGCGGTACTATTCAGTGTGACTTCAACCTGCCTGAACGTCTGGAAGCGTCTTATGTCACTGAAGACAACGATCGTGACCATCCTGTGATGCTGCACCGTGCAATTCTTGGCAGTTTCGAGCGTTTTATTGGTATACTGATTGAACATTACGCAGGATTCATGCCGCCGTGGCTGTCACCAGTTCAGGCATGTGTCATGAATATTACCGATTCTCAGGCGGAGGCTTGTCAGCAAGTTGTCGCAAAACTTAAAGAAAATGGCATTCGTGCGATTTCAGACTTGAGAAATGAGAAAATCGGATTTAAGATTCGTGAGCGTACATTAGAGCGTATTCCTTACTTGCTGGTACTGGGTGATCGTGAGGTAGAGGAAGGGACTGTCAATGTCCGTACTCGCTCTGGAAAAAATTTAGGGACTATGTCAATTGATGCATTTATTGACCTGGTTAAAGCAGCCGTAGCCGAACGTGGCCGGTATATTGTGGAGTAAGAAAGATTAAACAGCCTGACCGTAACCAACAACAAGGTGCTAAAAGCAATCGTCCTGCATTAAACGACGAAATC
Source organism: Acinetobacter sp. WCHAc010052 (assembly GCF_002165295.2). Taxonomy (NCBI): domain Bacteria; kingdom Pseudomonadati; phylum Pseudomonadota; class Gammaproteobacteria; order Moraxellales; family Moraxellaceae; genus Acinetobacter; species Acinetobacter sp. WCHAc010052. The sequence continues at coordinate 630,233 of NZ_CP032143.1, forward strand.
AAGGCGAAAGAAGTTCGTCTCGTCGCTGCGGATGGAGAACAGAAAGGTATCGTAACGCTTGCAGAAGCGTTGCGTGCTGCTGAAGATGCAGATCTTGACCTTGTTGAGATTGTGGCAAATGCAGAACCACCTGTTTGTAAAATCATGGATTTTAACAAACATTTATTTGACCTGAAGCAAAAGCAGAAAGATGCTAAAAAGAAACAGCATCAGGTTCAGGTGAAAGAAATCAAGTTACGTCCTGGTACAGATGTTGGTGATTACAACGTTAAGTTGCGTGCTATTCTCAAGTTCCTTGAGGAAGGTAACAAAGTCAAAATTACTCTACGTTTCCGTGGTCGTGAAATGGCTCACCAGCAGCTGGGTCTGGCTCAATTACAAAAAATTGAAGCAGATGTAGCTGAAGTGGGTATCGTTGAACAGACTCCAAAAATGGAAGGTCGTCAGATGGGTATGTTACTTGGTCCTAAAAAGAAAAAGTAAGCCTGTTTTAGATCTTAAAAAAGCACTGCTCTCAGCAGTGCTTTTTTTATTGCTGTGAAAAATAAGTCTGAATTGAATTTCACTTCTGATAAATGAATGCTTATTGATTTGAGACTGGCTTATTTCCCGCTTCTACAATTGGAATATTGGCCTCTGTTGGTACATAAATAATCTGTTGAATTTTACCATCACGTAAGGCTTCACCAAATGCACCAATAAATTCCTGTTTACGGTACTCAGGATAATCTTTAGCCGCCTGACCGACCAGTTTAATGGCTTCGGCACGCAGTTTTGCACTTTCCAGCTCAGCTTTTGCAACCTGTACCTGGATCATTTTTGATTGTTCTGCTTCAGCTAAAGCGGCTTGTCCATCCATTCCTTGTTTCCAGACTTTGTAGTGTGGCCATCCGAACATAAACAACAGGATGAGCACAATAAAGAAGAAGCCACCAATGAGTAAAACAAATATATCTATGTTTTTTTGTCTGACGTAGTTCATATCTGACCTTTAAAATTTATTGAACTGGCAGGTGAATGAGAAGTAATTTTTAAAGCTTCAGTTCTGTTTAAATTGAATATAGGTGAAATAATTTAGGGGTTAAAGAAAAGAATGTATTATTTTGGGATGGAATTTGGGTGGTTTAACTTAGCTGATTTATCAGTTTTGCAAATGGTGAGATTTCTAACGAAAGATAGTCTATATATTTAATTTTTTATCAGTCAGAGTTGCATAAACTTATACAGTGATCTTCTTAAACTATGTTATAAAATAAAGTATTCATATCATAAAATTTAGAAAATATGCGAGAAAGCGGAAGGATGAAATATGATTGATCTGTATTACTGGGGAACGCCCAATGGTCATAAAATTACCATCGCACTTGAAGAAATGGGACTGGATTATCAGATTTTCCCGATCAATATTTTAGAAAATGATCAGTTTCAGCCTGACTTTTTACGTATTTCGCCAAACAATAAAATTCCTGCCATTGTGGACCAGCATGGACCACGCGGAGAACCGATTTCTGTTTTTGAATCAGGCGCAATTTTACAGTATCTGGGGCGTAAAACAGGTCTCTACTATCCTGAGGATGAGCAGGAACGTGTTGAAGTGGAGCAGTGGCTCATGTGGCAGATGGGTGGTTTTGGTCCTATGCTCGGGCAGAATCATCACTTTTCCAAATTTGCCAAAGAACAGATTCCTTATGCTGTAGAGCGTTATGTGACGGAAACGAAACGTCTGTATGCGGTACTGAATAAACAGCTGATTGGACAGAAGTATGTCGCAGGGGAATATTCAATAGCAGATATGGCAATCCTGCCCTGGATACTGCGACATGAATGGCAACAGATAAACCTTGAGGATTACCCTTATGTTAAAGAGTATGTTGAGCGTTTAACTACCCGTCCTGCTGTGCAGAAAGCATTATCCATTAAAGTCTGAGAGACGAAGGCCGGTCACGATGCTTTACAGGAACTGAGCACAGTGAAACAGACCACTTATGTTCAGCACTGGTTGCTGTCCATAACGGCTATGCTGTTGCTGGCAGGAATAAGTGCTGTCATGCAGCTGGCTTATTCTGTTGATCGGATGTGGCAGTTGAGCCTGATTTTATATTCACTGACAGGACTGATCTTTGCGACAGTATTTGCGTGGTTTCAGTCCGGGCTTCATCTGCTATGGAAAGATACCACTATTGCTGTGGGTTTATTGGCAGGCAGTCTGATACTTTTACAGTATCTATTCTGGCACAACGGCATAGACTGGTATGCTGTGTCTGAAGGTCGTTATCACCTGAGCGTATATGAACAGATGCTGTACACTGGAGCTGTTTCAGTCTGCCATTTATTTACTCCATCTTTATCTATATGCTGAAACGTTTTCCTGACAGTGATCAGCACTGAAATCATGGCTTATTTACTCCTTTTTCTGTCCGCTTTCGGAGCTGCTACCTTATTGCCCTTACAGTCTGAGGCTGTACTGGCAGGTTTGTTAATGGAAGGAAAAAGTTCAGTCGTTTTGCTGCTGTTGGCTGCCAGTCTGGGCAATATCATGGGTTCCTGCGTCAACTGGTGGCTGGGTTATAAAATTGAACATTATAAAAATAAAAAGTGGTTTCCTGTTTCTGAGAACCAGCTCCAGCGTGCCCAACTGACCTATGCAAAATACGGCTACTGGTCGCTTTTACTGAGCTGGCTGCCTGTTATTGGTGATCCGATCACCCTGATTGCAGGATTGATGCGGGAAAATTTTCTACGTTTTCTTTTTATAGTCAGTGTTGCAAAAACAGGTCGGTATCTGGTGATTTATCTGATATTTGCAGGTCTGGTTTAGACGGGTGGATTCCTGCATTAATCCATGTGTAAATCCATCTTTCATGAATGATTACAGGTGTCAGTATTTATGTAGATTGACATAAATACGTAGCACTTATGCAGCATTGATGATTTTATGATCCAGTTCAGCAATGCCCGAGCTTTCTGTAATGTTGATATTTTTAATGTATGGATTTTTTGAGAACAGTATTTTCCTGGAATCCTGAAAAAGGAAATATGATGGTTTTTCCCCTGAAGCACAGAGAAGCCTACGCTCAGTTGTGGGCAACCTGTACAGTCAAAAGCTGTAGGTTGATTGTGAATCTGTTTTTATAAGTTTTATCATTATAATGTGGAGATAACTGACGGTATCTCCACATTGAATCACTTCAATGACAGCTGATGGATGAAAATCTGATTTCATCTTTCAGTTTTGATTTTTTATAAATCCAGAACTTTCGAGGAACATCGACCTGAGCTGTGGAAACAGCCTGTTTTACTTGCTGGTCCAGTGCGTAGATACCTGATCCCTGCGTGATTTTGACTGATTTGACATGACCATGTCGGTTGGTTTTAAAGCTGAATTTTACAGTGCGGTCATGTTTGTTGAGCAGTTCGGAATTCAGTTCCAGCTGTGGCTGACTGCGATAACGGAATGCCGTTTTTTTATCTGTCTGTTGTGCCAGCCAGACTTTGGAGTCAAAACTCAGATCACAGATTTCAGTATTGTCCTGATCAACTTTTAAGTTAAACACCTGATAACCAATCACAGGCAATGCATTATCGTCATCCATATAAGGTTTAACTGTTGCCAAGCGCACTGCTGTAAGCAGAATTTCATCCAGTTTTTCCAGTCCGGTACTTTCCTGTACGGTGGCTTTGGTGACTTTTCCTGTTGTATCGGCATAAACACGGATAATTGCATTACGGTTCTGATCTTTTAAATCTTCATTTTTAAATGCTGGTCGAGGGAAGCGGTTCCACTGAATACGGGTGGTTAAATGCGGTGACTGTGCTGAACTTTTCAGAACAGAAAGCTGTGGTGAGTTTTTTGGCTCAGCACTGATGGCTGAACTGAGGGGGAGGGCGAGCAGCAGTGGAAATGCGAAATGTAGTTTCATAAAAATATCTTGGGCAGAGTGATGAGGCAGATCTGAAGTTCAGCGCGAAGTATTTCCTGAATTGGAAAACCCCGCAAGCGCTGAAGCATTTTTATTTCTGTGGGTTTTCGCCTTTAGTAATATCCACTCCAAATAAATCTTGAGTTTTTGTCCAGCTGATCACGACCACCACAAGGGTTATACAGCCACCAAATACCGTTGCAAAGACCGTTCCCATATATCGGGCTGCCAGCCCGGATTCAAATGCTCCAAGTTCATTACTGCTGGAAACGAACATGCCGTTGACTGCAGCAACACGACCACGCATATTTTCCGGTGGATAAATCTGCAGAATCGTCTGACGCACCACAACTGAAATACTGTCACATGCACCTGTCATGGCTAAGGCGATAAGGGACAGCCACATATGGTCTGAGAAAGCGAAAATCAGAGTGAAAACTCCGAAGCCTGCCACTGCCAGCAGCATGTTACGCCATGCATGATGTGTTGGAGGGAAGCGGGTCAGTGCAATCATGGTAATGAGTGCGCCAATGGAAGGGGCTGCACGTAAATATCCCAGTCCTTCAGGACCAACTTTTAAAATATCTTCTGCAAAAATAGGCAGTAAGGCAATCACACCGCCAAACAGCACTGAAACCAGATCCAGGGAAATAGCCCAAAGGACGATTTTGGTTTTCATGATAAACCGAAAACCCTCTCCGAGGCTGTTCCATAAATTATCAGTTTCCATAACAGGAAAAGTACGGTTTTTTAACAGATTGATCAGAATAAAACACACAAAAAGTAAGGCAGACACTGAAAACAGACTGGTTTCACGTCCCAGTCCTGCCAGCATGAAACCACCCAGCATTGGACCTAAAATTACGCCACTTTGCCAGCCAATGGTGGTCCATGTTGCACCATTGGCATACAGTTCACGTGGAATTAAAAACGGTTTAAGTGAGGTTGCAGAAGGGTTGTAGAATCCACGGATTGTCCCTAAACCAAAAATCACTGCATATATGCCCCATGAAAGTGTACTTTGCCCAATCTGCCCCTGACTGTGCGCATGGAACAGCCACCACAGTACCAAAGGTAAAGGCACAGAAAAAAACAGACAGATTTTCATAATAGTCTGTTTGTTGAATCTGTCTGCAAAATACCCACCCCATAAGGACAGTGCAATAAATGGAATGGCTTCTGCCAGCCCGATCAGTCCAAGTGTCAGTGGGTCTTTGGTGATCTGATAAAGTGAATAGGCAACAATGATTTCCTGAATCAGAATAGCTAAAGTCAGGCAGAACTGGTTCAGTGTAACAATTGAGAAGTCACGGTAACGGAGGGCTGCAAATGCATCCTGAGCAGGGTTCATGTCGGCTCGGTTTTATCAAGATGTGATTATTATATGTATTTTATGCAATTGTTCACAGGAACATCAGTCTGGTTTTTATGAGCTTTGTATTGCAGTTGCTGATTGTCTTGTTTCCTTTTCAGATGATTGATCAGCCTTACAGAGTTTGTGCAGAAAAAGATAAAAAATAACACAGCAGACCTTAACAGGTGGTTTGTCTGAAAGTGACAGCAGAGAGGAAATATAGTCCGTATATTGCTTTTGTTTTGTCCTGTTTTACTTTAGAATACTCGCTCCCTTACCTGCAGGTCGTCCTCGCAATGGTGCGAACGTTCCGAACAGGTGTTTAAAGAGGTTGTTATGGCTAAGTTAAAAACTCGCCGTGGTGCAGCTAAACGTTTCAAAGCGACTGCTAACGGTTTCAAGCGTAAACAAGCGTTCAAACGCCACATTTTGACCAAAAAATCTGCTAAGCGTATCCGTCAGTTACGCGGCTGTGTAATGGTTCACGTAAGTGACGTTGCTTCAGTTCGCCGTATGTGCCCATACATCTAAGGAGATTATAAATGGCTCGTGTAAAACGTGGTGTACAGGCGCATCGTCGTCATAAAAAAATTCTTGCTCGTGCTAAAGGTTACTATGGCGCGCGTTCACGTGTTTATCGTGTAGCGTTCCAGGCTGTAATCAAAGCAGGTCAATACGCTTACCGTGACCGTCGTCAGAAAAAACGTCAATTCCGCGCTCTGTGGATTGCACGTATCAATGCTGGTGCTCGTCAGAACGGTTTGTCTTACAGCCGCATGATCGATGGTCTGAAAAAAGCTCAGGTTATCATCGACCGTCGCGTTCTTGCAGACATCGCTATGCATGATGCAGTTGCATTTGCAGCTTTAGCTGAAAAAGCTAAAGGCGCATTAGCTGCTTAATTATCTCCGGATAATTAAAAAAAGACCGCTTTTCAGCGGTCTTTTTTTGTCTGAACTTTTGTAAAATGTAATATATGTTCTTTTGAATAAAGCGCCTGTTTCATGCGTAAACAATACCATTTCCGTCAGGTGGGTGAAGATACCCATATCTGGGATGTGCATCATCTGGTTGAGTTAAGCCAGGAATTTCAGGTCATTGAAACTCCATTAGCCGGGATCAGGGAACTGAATGAGGCATACTGGTTTCCTGACACACATCCGACAACCCTGCAGATTATTGAACATATACAGCTGATTGAAGCCGCAGATTTATCCTATCCTGTTATTCTCTGTGCAGAAGGTCGGGTCATGGATGGCATGCATCGGATTGCCAAAGCCAGGCTTATGAATCTTGCCACAATCAAGGCAGTCAGATTTGGTGAGACCCCACAGCCTGACTATATCAATATCCATGAAGATGAACTCGAATATGATGATTAAACCCGTCTTTACATAATCTGCACAGGAATACGATAGGTGCGGTGGCAAGGTTCAAATACATTAAAGATATCTTTCAGATGAGTATTTGATCATGCGTGTTGAGATTGAGGGTATTCAGCAGGGTTCAATTGAAGTGGAGCTTCACTCTGTACCCCGAATCGGGGAAAGCATCAAAGTCATGTATGGCGCAGATGCAGAAATTACAGGTGAGGTGATTGCGGTAGAGCATTATATCAATCAGCATGCAGATGATCATAAAATCAGCCTGAGAATCAGACCATTGTATTGAGATTCTGATCTTTAAAAGTAACGTTCTATGTTGCTTTTTTATTGGTCAGTTTTGAGTGCATTTATGAAATATATCAATGTTGTTGGGACTTCAGCCTCGGGGAAATCCACCTTTGCCAGGCAATTGTCCAAAAAGTTGCATCTGGCATATATTGAACTGGATGACCTGTTGTGGATGGATAACTGGCAGGAAACGCCTGATCCGGTATTTTTTAAGAAAATTCAGGATGCTATTGTGCAGGCACATACAGATCCTGAATATCAGGGTTATATGATTGATGGAAATCATTCACGGACTACGCATATCACATGGAAGGAAGTGGATACCATCATCCGGCTGGATTTACCGTTCAGCTTAAATTTATATCAGTCTGTTCGGCGTGCTTTCGGTCGTGCAATGTCTCAGCAGCCGTTCTGGAAAAATTCAGACAATACTGAAAGTTTCAGGCGAATGTTCAGTCGTGATTCCATTGTGCTGTGGATGATAAAAACGCATTCGAAAAACAGAGTGAAATACATGCAGATGATGACTGATCCGCAGTATGCACATATTCATTTTGTACGCTTGACCAGTCGAAAAATGCTGAAAGCCTATCTGGCAAATATTTAAAAACTCAGCTAGAAGTATGCTACGTAGAATACAGTCAGTCAGCAGAACAGCCTTTGGTGCAAAGGTCTGAATCTGCTGAATTCAGGATAGCCGGAGTGCCATTCATACTGTAAATCAGACCGTTTTAGAGTCCAAAATAATAAGCCACAATACAGATCAGAACTGTGATAAAAATAAGCGCAAATGTCCCTGTTTTAGCAGATTTATGTTCAGTGCCTGGACGGGAGCTGATATTTTTCCTGATGCCTGTCTGAGCACCGTCGAGCGGGTTGGCAATTTCGACAGGGGTAAGTTTTGCTGTTTTATAATGATTGGCTACTTTAACCACAAATTTTGCTGTCAGATCATCCAGTTTCTGAGAAAAATGTCTTAAATTTAACTGCTCATCAGGTTGTAAAGGCACACCTTCGTCATTATATGGATGCTTGATTTTTTGCTGAATCAGTTTTTGAAGCGCTTCAAGTCTGTGCAGTGACTGATGAGCAAAATCAGCCTGATAATCTGTAGGGAGCAGAGATAAATTCTGTGTTTGCTCTGCAGTTTCATTCAGGGTGCTGCTGACTGTATCCGTCAAACCATCATAGGGTTGATTCAGTGTCAGTGGTGCTTTGAGATCAGCAGCAAAACGGGTCTGGAACAGTTCACTTTCAGTATATTGATGAATATCATCCCAGTTCGGTTGCTGCAGGTCAGTATCAACACTTTTTGCAAGTTTCGGGTTCAGTTCAAATTTCCAGAACACTTCCTGGCGTACAGCTGCCTTCTGATTTTCAGGAATTTCATAATCATTGTCTGCGTTGTACCATTCAGGCAGCTCTTTACCTAAAATCCATGCTGTTTTTTTATTCTGTTCATGGCTGACAATAAAATGAGCGACAGGCAACAGCTCAACGTTTGGATTCGGGTTTTTTTCATCATTGAGTATGGCAGAACAATGGAGGCTGATCCGATAACATCCCTGTTTTTTTAACCCTTCCAGCCATATCTGAAAATGCTGAGCCAGCAGGTGTTGAGTGGATAGGTCCCGAAACTGCATCAGGTGCTGATTAAAAATGGAATGCTGTAGCCATCGCTGGAAGCTCAGATTCTGAGTCAGAAATTCATTGCCATAAGTCACTAAAGTCAGTTGTTGTTTCCAGATTTGATCGAGCGCCATTGTGATTGATCTCAGGATGATTATCGCTATCTTATACTTTTTATAATTCAGCTTTCCAATCTAATTTTTCATGTACAGGAAACTTCATCCCTATGCGTAAAAACTGTTAGAATATGGGGTTTTTATATTTTTTTAATCATTGTTGCTTTGAGAGTTACTATGTCACTGGAAGCCCTGACCAAAGAAGCGCTCGCTGCAATTGCAGCAGCTCAAGACCTTGCCACACTCGATCAGGTTCGGGTGCAGTTTACGGGGAAGAAGAGCCAGCTTGCTGAACAGTCAAAATCACTGGGTAAAATGGACGCTGAACAGCGCAAGGAATTTGGTGCACAGATTCATGCCGTCCGTGAAGTCATTACTGCTGCACTGACGGAACGTCAGACAGAATTACAAAAAGCAGCACTGGAACAGAAACTTGCAAGTGAAACGATTGATATTACTTTACCTGGTCGTGGTCAAACTGTGGGTAGTATTCATCCTGTGACTCAAGTGCAAGAGCGGATTTGCCAATTCTTCACTAAAGCTGGATTTACTGTTGCGACAGGTCCAGAGGTTGAAGATGATTATCACAACTTTGAAGCATTGAATATCCCAGGACACCATCCTGCACGTGCGATGCATGATACTTTCTATTTTGATGCCAATCACTTACTACGTACCCATACATCGGGCGTACAGATTCGTACCATGGAAACCAGTCAACCGCCGATTCGTATTGTCTGCCCAGGTCGTGTATACCGTTGCGATTCTGACCAAACACATTCTCCGATGTTCCATCAAATCGAAGGTTTATACGTTGCTGAAAATACCAGTTTCGCAGAGTTGAAAGGTTTATTGGTCAATCTCCTCAATGAATTCTTTGAAAAAGATCTAAAAGTACGTTTCCGTCCATCTTATTTCCCATTCACAGAGCCAAGCGCGGAAGTGGATATTATGGATGAACGTGGTAAATGGTTAGAAGTTTTGGGTTGCGGTATGGTTCATCCGAACGTACTCCAAGCTGCTGGGATTGATCCTGAAAAATATAAAGGTTTTGCTTTTGGTTTAGGTGTAGAGCGTTTTGCGATGTTGCGTTATGGCATCAATGACTTGCGTATGTTCTACCAAAATGATGTGCGTTTCTTACGCCAATTTGCTTAAACAGATTTTTTAAATTTAAAGGTATTAGAATCCCCCTAAATCCCCCTTTAAAAAGGGGGACTTCCACACGAAAAGAAAGATGAGTGTGTTTCCCCTCTTTATTAAAGAGGGGCTAGGGGAGATTAAGGAAATGAATGTATGAAAATTAGCGAAAATTGGCTACGCACGTGGGTCAATCCTGCCATCGATAGCGAAACTCTATCTGATCAGCTGACTATGCTCGGTCTGGAAATTGATGAATTAACGCCTGCGGCAAAACCATTTACAGGTGTTGTGGTCGGTGAAGTATTAACTGTTGTACAGCATCCTGATGCAGATCGTTTACGTGTAACAACGGTAAACATTGGTTCAGGTGAGCCATTGCAAATCGTTTGTGGTGCACCAAATGTACGTGAAGGAATGAAAGCACCTGTAGCAACGATTGGTGCGGTACTTCCGGGTGATTTCAAAATCAAAAAAGGCAAACTTCGTGGTGTTGAATCACAAGGGATGCTGTGTGGTGCATCTGAAATTGACCTTGAAGATAAAATCGATGGTCTGTTAGAACTGCCTGCTGATGCTCCTGTTGGTGTGAATATCCGTGAATATCTAAACTTAGATGACAATGTGATTGATATCAGTATCACGCCAAACCGTGGTGATTGTTTCAGTATCCGTGGTATTGCCCGTGAAATTGGAGTGATTAACCAGCTTCCTGTGACTGCACCTGAAATTCAGGAAGTTGCAGCAACAATTGCTGATCAAAAACAGGTCGTAGTCACCACTGAAGGTTGCCCGCGTTATTTAGGTCGTGTGATTAAAAACGTCAATACCAAAGCGCCAACTCCTGAGTGGATGGAACAGGCTTTAGTACGTTCAGGTATTCGCCAGCACAGTATTCTGGTGGATATTACCAACTATGTATTAATTGAACTCGGTCAACCTTTACATGCCTTTGATGGTGCTAAGGTACAAGGTTCAGTCCATGTACGTCAGGCAACTGCTGCTGAAAAGCTTGTCTTGTTGAATGAACAGGAAGTTGAACTGTCTGAAAATGTGATGGTGATTGCTGATGACGCAAAAGCATTAGCGATTGCAGGGATCATGGGCGGACTATCTTCTTCTGTGACAGATGAAACCACTGAGATTTTCTTAGAATCGGCATTCTTCGCTCCACTTGCGATTGCAGGTCGTGCGCGTAGTTTTGGTTTACATACTGACGCATCGCAACGTTATGAACGTGGCGTGGATTTTGAATTGCCAATGATTGCCATGCACCGTGCATCACAATTAATTGCTGAACTTGCAGGTGGTGAGTTTGGTCCAATTACAGTGGCTGAACAAGTTGCATTATTACCAAAACGCGAAGTGATTGAATTAAACCAAGCGCAAGTGGATCAATTACTGGGTTATAAAGTTGAATCAGACTTTATTACAGATGCTTTGCAGCGTTTAGGTTGTACAGTAGCTGTCAAAGCTCAAGGTGAATGGACTGTTGTTCCACCATCGCACCGTTATGATATGGCAATTTACCAGGATTTGATTGAAGAAGTTGCACGTATTCATGGCTATGACAATATTCAAATCAGCCTACCTGTCATTGATGTGAAATTAGCAAAACATCAGGATCAGTTTGAATTACCACAGTTGCGCCAGACTTTGGTGACTTTGGGTTATCAGGAAGCGATCAGCTTCAGCTTTGCAGATTTGAAACTTGAAAAACAATTGAATTCACAAGTGAATCCTTTGGCATTGGCAAATCCAATTTCAAGTGATCTGGCTGTGATGCGTTCAACTTTACTTTCAAGTTTGATCCCTTGTGTTCAGTATAATATTAATCGTCAACAAAGCCGTGTACGTTTCTTTGAACTAGGTTTACGTTTTGATTATCAGAATGCACAAAACATTGATGATCTGAAACAGATTCCAATTTTGGCGATGATTGCTGTCGGTGCTAAGCAAGCTGAATCCTGGCACGGGAAGCCACAGGCAATGGATTTCTTTGATCTAAAAGGTGAGGTTGAGGAGATTCTAGCGGCAGGTCGAGTTCAGGCTGAGTTCACGCATTCTGAGCGCGAGTGGCTACATCCTGGGCAATCTGCTGAAATTATTGTCGATGGTAAATCAATAGGTTACCTGGGACGTCTGCACCCTTCACTAGAAAATGAACTTGATCTGGGTACAACCTGGGTTGCTGAAGTGGATCAACAGGCTGTTTTGCAAACTTATGTATCTAATTTTACAGAATTATCACGTTTCCCATCGGTTAGACGTGATATTGCGCTTTTAATTAATGATAAGATTAATGTCAGCGAAATTCAGCAACTTATCGAAAAGACAGGTGGAGAGCTTTTAAATTCGACCTGGCTGTTTGATGTGTACACTGGGCAAGGCGTTGAAGAAGGCAAGCGCTCACTGGCATTTGCACTCCTTTGGCAACACGCTGCACGTACACTTGAAGATGCTGAAATTAAATCCGGAATGGATAACATTATCCAGGTATTGGAAAATACCTACCAGGCGACATTGAGGGCTTCATGACAGCATTAACAAAAGCAGAAATGGCTGATCATTTAAGTGAGCTCACGAGTTTAAACCGTCGTGAAGCGAAACAAATGGTCGAGTTGTTTTTTGATGAGATCAGCCAGGCGCTGATCTCAGGAGAGCAGGTCAAATTATCAGGATTTGGTAATTTTGAATTGCGTGACAAGCGGGAGCGCCCTGGGCGTAATCCTAAGACAGGTGAAGAAATTCCAATTTCTGCCCGTCGGGTGGTAACCTTCCGTGCAGGTCAGAAATTCAGACAGCGCGTTGGAAATGAGCAGATCGATTGATCTGCTTTTTTTATTTTTAATCCAGGATATTTGAGAGCTGAAATTTTCAGTATTGCGTTGATCACTTTTGGTGTGAACTGTTTTTTATACACAGGCAATTTGCAGGTATGGATGATGAATTAAAGCATCAGAATGGAACATAAAATTTAAGCAATAAAAAAGAGAGCCAAAGGCTCTCTTTTTTTAATAATCTGAAACTGTCAGATTATTGAGCAGCAGAAGCAGCAGAAGCAGCAACGTCAGCAGCAGAAGCAGCAACGTCAGCAGCAGAAGCAGCAACTTCAGTAGCAGCAGAAGCAGCAGCTTCAGCTTCAGAAGCAGCAGCTACAGCTTGAGAAGCAGCAGCTTCAGCAGCAGGAGCTTCTTCAGTTTTTTTAGCACAACCAACGAAAGCTAAAGTAGTAGCAACTGCAGCAGCAATAGCGATTTTTTTGAATAACATGGCATCACTCTCTAAATAATGAGATTAAAAAAAACCTACGTTAGCCTGTTAAGTGCTTTTATTATTCCTAAATTATATTAGGCATTAACAATGCAGGGCAGTCTAACTGGTCTGCGGCTATGCTATCACTGTATATTTTTAAATTCCACTGGGTTGCATAAAAAAAAGGCAGTAAATGGTGGTTTTTGAGGCTGTTTTTAACAGAAAATAACAATTAATAAGTCAGTTTATATTGGATAAATGCTTATTAAGCCCCTAAAAGTTATAGGGTTTTTTGAAGTATTTTTTTTATAATCATTAACTTGAAAATTAAATTACAAACAGAAGTCAGGATTGTGTATTTATGTAAGTAATGTCAACCAAATAAAAAAGCTGCCTGTTAAGGCAGCTTTTTAAATTCGATCTGATTCAGCTTGTTGCTTTCCGCTTCATCTGATCAAAGAAATCATCATTGGTTTTGGTTTCTTTCATGCGGTCAAGCAGGAATTCCACTGCTGCCAGTTCATCCATTGGGTGGAGAAGTTTACGCAGAATCCATACTTTACGCAGATTATCTTCACTCATCAGGCGTTCTTCACGGCGTGTGCCTGATTTTTTGATATTCATGGCAGGGAATACACGTTTTTCTGCAATACGGCGATCAAGCGTGATTTCCTGGTTACCTGTACCTTTGAATTCTTCGTAAATCACTTCATCCATCTTACTGCCTGTTTCGATCAGTGCAGTAGAGATGATGGTCAGTGAGCCACCTTCTTCAATATTACGTGCAGCACCAAAGAAACGCTTAGGACGTTCAAGTGCATGTGCATCAACACCACCGGTTAAGACTTTGCCTGATGATGGGACAACAGTGTTATAAGCACGTGCTAAACGTGTGATTGAATCGAGTAGAATCACAACATCTTTCTTGTGTTCAACCAGGCGTTTGGCTTTTTCGATGACCATTTCAGCAACCTGGACGTGACGGGCAGGGGATTCATCAAAGGTTGATGCAACCACTTCACCACGGACAGTACGTTCCATTTCGGTGACTTCTTCAGGACGTTCGTCAATCAGCAGTACGATCAGGAAACACTCAGGGTTGTTACGGACAATCGACTGAGCGATGTTCTGTAACAGCATGGTTTTACCGGCTTTAGGCGGCGCAACAATGATTGAACGCTGACCTTTACCAATTGGCGCAATTAAGTCAACAACACGTGCAGTTAAATCTTCTGATGAGCCATTACCAAGTTCCATCACCAGCTGTTCAGTTGGGAAAAGGGGTGTCAGGTTTTCAAACAGGATTTTGTTGCGGGAGTTTTCAGGTGTGTCGTAGTTGATCTGGTTTACTTTGAGCAGTGCAAAATAACGTTCACCTTCTTTCGGTGGACGGATCGTGCCTGTAATTGTATCACCTGTACGAAGGTTGAAGCGGCGGATCTGAGATGGACTGACATAGATGTCATCTGGTCCAGCCAGGTAAGAACCTGCCGCTGAACGTAAAAAGCCGAAACCATCTGACAGAATTTCAAGTACGCCATCACCAAAAATCTCTTCACCATTCATTGCATGGCGTTTTAAGATGGCAAAAATAATATCCTGCTTCCGGTTACGTGCCATCCCTTCAAGGCCCATAAACTCAGCTATTTTGATGAGCTCGCCAATCGGTTTTTTCTTGAGTTCGGTTAAATTCATATAAGGTCAGATAGAATCAAAAATTCTGAAATAGAGGTGGAAAGGAGGAGCAACATTAGGCCGCAGTTATGCAAAAAAAACGAAAGAAATTTTGCACATTAACAACTCAGAGGTCTGATTCATTGTTACGAAGAAAAATGTATGAAAACAATTTCTATGCCGAGCGGCAGTCTTTTGTGTTGTGTCTCGTAAGAAACGATGAGGATTTAAGATCCTTTATTTCTTGATTAAGCAATATAAGAGCAAATGACTCATTTGTCAATTTGATGTGAAAAAAATACGCTATAGGTATAGCGTATTTTTTCAGAAATACATGCTGTATAAATCAGATGTTCTCTTCAATAAAAGTAGTCAGTTTTGATTTTGGTGCAGCACCGATCTGTTGAGCAACCACTTCACCGTTTTTGAACATTAACAGTGCAGGGATGTTGCGGATATTGTAGTTCACAGCTGTTGCTTCACATGCAGTAACATCAACTTTTACAATTTTAACTTTACCGTCAAATTCAGTTGAAAGTACTTCAAGTACCGGTGCAATTGCTTTACATGGCGCACACCAGCCAGCCCAGAAGTCTACCAGTACAGGGACATCTGACTGTAGAACATCAGCTTCAAAGTTTTCATCAGTAGTATTTACAATATTACCAGACATGGGAACTGCTCCAGTTTAATTTTAAAGATAGCTTTCTATAAGTATTACATAGCCGTCTTTAACAATGTAGGGGTATATGTAAATTTTCAGTTGTTCTGGTGGATTTGTCCAATTGAAGCTGACGATACCGACAATCGGTTCTGAGTATTGTGTAACACTTTTGTCATATATGCGGAAAAAATAATTACTCGTCTGTACGACTGCATAAATGGCTTTTAAATTGGGTGCATGTGAATTACTCTAAGCAAAATTCCATCTGGGTTCATTTGAATAATGTCTGATTTTTTGATTGATGAAGAGCTGCTGGCAGCCATTGATATGGGATCAAACAGTTTCCACCTGGCAATTGCACGGGTTGATCATGGCGAAGTAAAAAAAGTAGCCTCAATGTCAGAAAAAGTACAACTTGCAGCTGGGCTGGATGAAAATAAAAACCTGACAGAAGCTGCCCAGCAAAGAGGTCTGGCCTGTCTGGCACGTTTTGTCGGTCGTTTAGGTTCAGTACAGCCCAACAGAATGCGGATTGTTGCGACCAATGCGTTGCGTCAGGCAAAAAATGGTCATGAATTTATTCAGAAAGCAGCAGAAATTCTGCCAAAACCTATTGAGATTATTGCAGGTCGTGAAGAAGCACGTCTGATCTATCTGGGCGTATCGCACACGATGGTCAACAGTGGTCGTCGTCTGGTGATTGATATTGGTGGCGGTTCAACAGAACTGATTATCGGCGAAGAATTTGAACCGATTCATACTGAATCATTACAGATGGGATGTGTTGCTTTTACCAAAGCTTATTTTGAAGACGGTGAAATCAGCCCGAAAGCATTTGAACGCGCTGTTGTTTCAGCCCGTAAAGAGTTGTCAGGTCTTGCCAATACTTATAAAGCGGCTGGATGGGATACGGTTGTTGGCTCCAGTGGTACGATCAAAGCCTGCCGCCAGATTACAGTGAACATGGGCTGGGGGGATGATCAGGAAAATCTGACCCGTGAAGGTCTGGAAAAACTCAAAGAGAAACTGCTGAAATACAGACATGTTTCTGAAATGGAGTTTGAGGGATTAAAAGAAGACCGCAGAGCAGTTTTGCCAGCTGGCGTTGCCATTTTATATGCAGTTTTTGATGTACTGGGACTTGAAACGCTGGTGTATTCGGATGGTGCTTTGCGTGAAGGGGTGATGTATGACCTGCTTGGGCGCTTCCAGCATGAAGATATCCGGGACCGCAGTGTGCATGCTTTAATGGGGCGTTATAATGCAGATCCAAAACAGGCAGAACGTGTGGTCAACACAGCACAGGACCTGTTCAATTCGGTTGCTGCAGACCTGGATTTAAGCAGTGAAGACAGTGATTTACTGCGCCGCGCAGCTTATCTGCATGAAATAGGACTTGCGATCAGTCACAGCGGTTATCACCGTCATGGGGCATATCTACTTCAGCATTCAGACATTGCCGGCTTTTCTCAGATTGATCAGAATCACCTTTCTCACCTTGTGGCGCACCATCGACGTAAACTCAGAAGCGATGCCCGTGTCGATGTTATGAAAGTGGGTGGTAGCAAATTAGTTTACCTGTGTCTATTGCTTCGTTTAGCAGTTTTATTAAATCACAGTCGCAGCGATCAGATGCTTCCTGCCATTGAACTGACCGTGGACAATGAGCAACAATGGCACCTGAGTGTTTCTGGTGATGCCAAACAATGGCCTTTGCTTGTCGCTGATCTGCATGATGAGCAGGTTCAGTTTAAGCACTGGGACGTTGAGTTGAATATTCAGTCGGAACAGTTTATCGATTAACACGTTGGTTAATTTAGGGATAATGGTCGACCTATGAGAAATAAAGCTGCTCAGTCCAAAGCATGGGCTACTGTCCAGATTGCGCGTCATCCTGAACGTCCTCAGTTTCTGGACTATGTGGGTGAAATTTTTACTGAATTTGATGCCTTGCACGGTGATCGTGTATTTGGTGATGATGGTGCAATGATCGGTGGTCTTGCCCGTTTTAACGGACAGCCTGTTATGGTGATTGGTCAGCACCGTGGTCGCAGTACCCGTGAAAAACTTCAGCATAACTTCGGGATGTGTAACCCTGAAGGATACAGAAAGTCTCAGCGTCTGATGGACATGGCAGAGCGTTTTAAACTGCCGGTATTTACCTTCATTGATACCATGGGCGCATATCCTGGTGTAGGCGCAGAAGAACGTGGTCAGGCAGAAGCTATTGCAAGCAACCTTGCACGTCTGTCTGCTCTGAAAGTTCCTGTTATTGCGACCGTTCTGGGTGAAGGTGGTTCAGGTGGTGCTTTAGGTATCGGTGTTGCTGATCGTGTTATCATGCTGTCACACAGTATTTATTCTGTTATCTCTCCAGAAGGTTGTGCTTCCATTTTATGGAAAACTGCTGAAAAAGCAGAACAGGCAAGTGAAGCACTTGCGTTGACAGCAGACCGTCTGAAGAAGATTGGCATTGTGGAATATGTGGTGGATGAAGGAGCTGGTGCTCATCTTCATCCTGAACAGGTGATGCAGAGTTTAAAAACAGTTCTGCAGGAGTCTTTGGAAGAATTGCAAACGATGGATGCAGATGAACGATGCGAAGCACGTTACCAGCGCTTAATGAAGTTTGGCAGCGACAATCCTGGGCTGGCATCTTAAAACAGACAGAAAGCTTTTCTGAAAATACAACTTTTCTGATTGGATGCAGTGGTGGCATGGATTCCATGTTACTGCTGCATTTAATGTCTTATTTCCCTTCCGAAAAAATCCGTGCAATTTACGTTGATCATCAGCTTCAGTCATCCAGTACAGACTGGGGGCAGTTTGTTGCGCAACAGTGTCAGGCACTGAACATCTCCTGTGTGGTTGAACAGGTGACGGTCACTGCGGGCAATCTGGAAAACCAGGCACGTGAAGCACGCTATCAGGCTTATCTGAAACATTTAAAACCGACGGATCTGCTGGTGCTGGCGCATCATGAACAGGATCAGGCGGAAACGCTGATGTTACGTTTACTGTCAGGCAGTGGTGTATTTGGACTGTCCGCCATGCAACAGCTGGATATCCGTGCAGACTTCAGTATCTGGCGACCTTTGCTGAATCTGAGTCGTGAGCAGATTTGCCAATGGGCACAACAGCTGAATGTGCAGAATATTGAAGATCCGACCAATCAGGATACGCATTACGACAGAGCCTGGTCCCGCGAAATTTTATGGCCTTTGCTGAATACACGTTTTCCACGGATGCAGCAGGCACTTGGACGGACTGCCCTGTTAATGCAGGATGCAGCAGAAATTCTGACAGAAGTACTGGAACAGGATCTGCAGCAATGCGGCAACTCATCGGAACTGAAGATTGCTGAACTGAGTGTTTTATCCATCGCCAGACAGAGACAGTTACTGTCTGCCTGGATGAAAGGGACAGAGCAGTATCGACCCTCTATGGATATGGTGGAACGGGTGATCCGTGAGGTGCTGTATTCAAAAAAAGATGCTCAGGCTGCATTGCACTGGAACGGTTTTTATTATGTGCGATATCAGCAGAAGCTTTACCGCCTGACTGAGCAGGAATATACAGCTGGAAAAAATCCAGATACATCTGAAGATGTTTTATACATCCAGGCTTTAAACCAGTCTGTACAGACTTTAGCGGGTAGTTTTGTGACTGGAACTGCTAAGACCGGACTGTCACGGAATCTGTTGAATCAGCCACTGAAACTGACGGGTAGGCAGGGCGGGGAGAAGATTCATCTGCATGGCAGAGTGGGGAGCTGGCCATTAAAAAAGGCAGTGCAGGAGGCACAAATTTTTCCGTGGATGCGTCATACAATTCAAATATTAAGCGTGGATAATGTTATGCTAGGTGTCTTTACACCGAAAGGTTTCTGGCTGGCACATTCTGCTTACTGCGAAAAAGGTGGGTGGCAGCCATATTTAGTCTCTCAATATAAAGAACGTAACGACGGACGTGAATCATGAGCGCAGTTTTAAATTGTAATATCAGCTTTATTGGCGGTGGTAATATGGCACAGGCACTGATTGGTGGCTTGATTGCACGTGGACTGCCTCCAACCCGTATTACAGTTTCTGATCCTGTTGAAAAAGTGCGTTTTTTCCTTGAGGAAAAAGACGTACACGTTACAGATGATAATACTGCTGCCATTCGTGATGCGGATATTGTTGTATTTGCGGTGAAACCACAGGTTCTTGCTAATGTGTTGAAGCCGTTGAACGGTCTGTTTGATGGTAAACTGGTCATTTCGATTGTTGCTGGAGCAGAAGTGGCGACCATTTCTGAATTACTCGGCACTGAGCGGATTGTCCGTGTTATGCCAAACACACCTGCGCTGGTGCAGACCGGTGCTCATGGTTTATTTGCGACTGAAGCTGTTGATCAGAAAGACCGTGAACTGGCAAGCCAGGTGCTCGCTGCAACAGGTCTGACTCTGTGGGTAAACACCGAAGCACAGATTGATGCAGTTACAGCAGTTTCAGGTTCAGGTCCTGCTTATTTCTTTTATCTGATGGAAAGCATGATCCGTGCAGGTAAAAATCTGGGACTGGATGAAAAGGTGGCAACGGCTCTGACTTTACAGACAGCATTGGGGGCAGCTCAGATGGCAATCACCAGCTCAAATACACCAGCAGAATTACGTAAAAATGTAACGTCACCAAATGGTACGACTCAGGCTGCAATTGAAGTTTTTGATCATGCACAGATTTCGCAGAGTATTCAGGCTGCTCTGGCTGCTGCTAAAACCCGCAGTCAGCAGCTGGCACAGGAACTGAGCGACAGTATTCAGTAAAACATTAGATTTCAGGAAAGTTCAGGTATGGGTGCAAATTCTGCGCTGATTTTTGGCATTATTATTAACGTAGCGATTTTGCTCGTATTTTTTCGTTTTCTCATGCAGCTGGCGTCGGTGAGTCCTTACAATCCCGTTGTCCTGTCCACTGTGAAAGCAACAAAAATTGTAGATATATTTGGTCGCATTTTCCCGACTGTAGGTAAAGGTCGGGTCAATCTGGCCGCACTGATTTTAGTGATCGTGCTGTATCTGTTGAAAATTTTTGGTGTGATGTATCTGTCAGGTGCGATGCCGAACAGTCCGATTCACTTGTTGATTCTGACCTTTGTCACCATGATTCAGGATCTGATCCGTTTCTGTCGTTACCTGATTTTTGCGACGATCATTCTGAGTTGGGTGGTCATGCTGACTCAGTCCCGTTCACCTTATATTGAAGTGATTCAAGAACTGGCAGAGCCTTTACTTGCGCCATTCCGCCGTCTGCTGCCAAATATGGGAATGATTGATCTGTCACCAATTATTGCATTCCTTGCACTGTATATGGCTGAAATTATTATGAATCAGGTGGCAATCGTATTGTTGACCGGTCTGTAATAACAGGCAATAAAAAAGGACTCTATTGAGTCCTTTTTTATTACTTAGAATTTATGAAATATATAGATTGTTATGACTATTAAAATATTTATTTAAAAATATGAAACTTGAAACCAATAATTTAAATGCGGAATTTTATTTAGCTTCATTAGCTTTAGATGTCCTTGAAGCGATGAAGCAGGGTGTTGTACATCCTGAAATGGGTATTTGGTTATTAGGGAGATTACAATGTTCACAACAGATTGAAAACTCTCCAATGTTATCTGACATATCTCAAATATGTCATTGGATGTATGGATGAAATTACTACATGGGCTGAGTTAGATCCACAAAATGTCTTTGACAGACAACATAAAATGATTAATGAATTAAAATCTAAATGTTTGAATATTTATCAAGTTTAGATTATCAAAGTATGGGCTTGAGAATATTGTTATCAATGGATGATCATGATTTGGATATTGAAGATTGATTTTATTGGAGGTTATAGGAACAAGAGATACTTTTAATATCTCTCTTTTCTTATAGGATTGTATCTCTTATTTTAAAGATCACCTCTCCTAAAAGGAGAGGGAACTTATTTCAGACTTAATGCGCCTCATCCCAGTTGTTGCCTTTACCGACTTCAACGACAAGAGGGACAGATAAAGTCACAACTTTCTGCATTACATCTTTAATCTGTTCAGCCAGCTGGTCTGCAACGGCTTCATCGACTTCAAAGACCAGTTCATCGTGAACCTGTAACAGGAGTTTTGCCTGATCTTTCGGCAGGATTTTATTCACCTCAATCATTGCCATTTTAATGATTTCAGCCGCAGAACCTTGCAGTGGTGCATTGATTGCAGCACGTTCAGCACCTTTACGCACCATCATGTTTCGCGCATCAATATCAGGTGTATACAGGCGACGACCCGTAATGGTTTCCACAAAACCCTGCTCCAGTGCGACCTGACGGGTGCGCTGCATATATTCATAAATGCCAGGATAACGGTGGAAATACTGTTTGATATAGTCCTGAGATTCCTGACGGGTAAAGCCAAGCTGACGGATCAGACCAAATTCTGACATGCCATAAAGCAGACCGAAGTTGACAGCTTTCGCCTGACGGCGCTGATCACTGGTGACTTCATCCAGCGGAACGCCCAGTACTTCTGAAGCTGTACGGCGGTGTACATCCTGCCCATGATTAAAGGCATGTACCAGTGCCTCATCCTGGCAGAAGTGTGCCATCAGACGCAGTTCAATCTGTGAATAATCGGCAGCCAGCAGGATACGTCCTTTCGGTGCAACAAAGGCTTTACGGATCTGACGACCGATATCTTCACGGACAGGAATATTCTGTAAGTTCGGGTCAGTGGAAGACAGACGACCTGTTGCAGTCAGTGCCTGATGATAACTGGTATGCACACGATGAGTGGCGTTATTCGCCTGTTTCAGCAGACCGTCGGTATAGGTGCTTTTGAGTTTGGTCAGACCACGGTATTCAATAATCAGTGCAGTAATCGGGTGATCAATTTTTTCCAGGATACTTTCTGAAGTACTGTACTGCCCGGTAGATGTTTTTTTACCACCTTTCAGTCCGAGTTTTTCAAACAGAACTTCACCGACCTGTTTTGGCGAGGACACATTAAAGGGTTCTCCCGCAATTTCGATGATCTGATTTTCCAGCTGCTGAATGGTTTCAGAAAACTCGACACCGAGCTGATCCAGGAAATTCAGATCCAGTTCAATGCCGTTTTCTTCCATTGTTGCCAGAACAGCAGCTGTCGGCATTTCAATATTATGCAGAATACCGCTTAAAGGAGGAATTTCCTTCAGCTTACGATCCAGTACTTCGTACAGGCGATAAGTGACATGAGCATCTTCAGCCGCATAGTGGGCTGCTGTTTCCAGTTCAATCTGGTTAAGGGTTTTCTGCTTTGCGCCTTTACCTGCAATCTGCTCAAAAGTCGTGGTCAGATGGCTGAGATAAACACGGGCAACATCATCCATACCATGACGGGTTGCGACTGCATTCAGTACATAAGATGCCAGCATGGTGTCAAAATACCAACCTTGCAGATGAATACCGTGATTTTCAAAAATATGCGCATCGTATTTCAGATGATGCCCGATTTTTTCAACACTGGCATCCTCCAGGATCGGTTTGATCTGCTGAATGATGAATTCACGGTTCAGCTGTTCAGGTGCACCTTCATAATCGTGTGCAAGGGGAATGTAATAAGCATCATTCGCGTCGAATGCAACAGAAAAACCGACCATTTCAGCAACACGATAATCCAGACTGGTGGTCTCAGTATCTATGGCAAAACGTTTTTCTGTGCTCAGGCGTTTAAACAGCACATCCCAGTCGGACTGGGTCAGTACAGTGTGATATTTTGCATCACCGAGTAAGTCATCAATACTGGTGCTGCTTGCCTGATCTATAGATGGTTCAGTATCACTTTGCTGTTCTGTTTTAACAATCTCTTTGGTGGTTTGCTTATAGGTGACATTGTTGGGGTTGTTCGGGTGATCAAGAGACTGTAACTGATTACGGAATTCAAGTTCTGTATAAAGATTACGCAGTGTCTCTACATCTGGATCACACAGTTTTAAGTCGTCATAAGTGATGTTCAGATCCAGATCAATCACGATGCTCGCCAGCTGATGATCGAGTGCAATCCCTTCAACGTTATCTTTGATGTTCTGACCGACTTTGCCTTTAATACTGTCGACATTTTCCAGAATACCGCCAATCGAGCCATATTCATTCAGCAGTTTAGCCGCTGTTTTTGCACCGACGCCAGGCACGCCACGGATACCGTCCGATGCATCACCCATGAGCGTTAAATAGTCAATAATCTGGTCAGGTCTTACCCCAAATTTTTCAATAACCCCAGCAATATCCATGGGCTTGTCTTTAAAGCTGTCTTCCAGTGTGACTTTCTCTGTCACCAGCTGTGCCATGTCTTTATCACCAGTGGAAATGAGCACCTGATGTCCTGCAGCTTCTGCACGTTTTGCCAGTGTACCGATGATGTCATCTGCTTCTGCACCCGGCAGCATATGCAGTGGAATACCCAGTGCACGGATCAGCGCATGTAGATAAGGAATCTGCTGAGACAGTTCCTCTGGCATGGTTGGACGGTCACCTTTATAAATAGGAGACAGTTCATGACGGAACGTAGGTTCTGGTGTATCGAAAATTACCGCCATGTGTGTTGGCTGTACACGACGCATTAATTTCTGAATTGCTGAAATTGCCCCACGGATGGCATTGGTCTGTAAACCAGTTGAAGTGGTTAAAGGTGGTAGTGCATGAAATGCACGGAATAAAAAATAAGACCCATCGACCAGGACAAATGGTGGCATTGCAACTTTCCAATTCTGATAACTGCGTTATTGTACGTGATTTTTCGGCAGGGCGCAGACACATGATTGTATAAGCACGTTACCGAATATCTGATGAATACTGAATAGCCTGGGTTTTTATTGTTGTATGATCATGAAAACAGGGAAAGAGAACAGGATAAGATGCTGAATGGCTCGCTGAAAGGGCAAAATGAAATTCGCATGATCTGGCTGATGGTGCTGATCATTGTGGCAGTCAGTGCATGGTTTCTGAAAACACCGGTCGTGACTTATATCTGTGTGGTTGCCCTGGTGATCAGCGTGATGCAGTATGTTGACGCTGTGCAGAAACCGCTGGATGAGCTGTCTGTTCAGTATCAGCACATATCGGAACCGACCTCTAAAACACCACTCTATATTGCCTCTGTACTTGCTTTTGCAGGTGGGTTTACGGATATGCAGTGGCTGACCGCACTGGGTGTTACAGCGTGGATTTTTTTCTTTCTCAGATGGTTACAGCGTCTTGAGCTTGCACTGAACAGGTTACAGTTTCAGATCGGGAACAGAAAAACGGCAGATCATATCGCTGAGCCCTTTCAAAGTGTGACTGAAGAACAGCGTCAGTCACATAATGCTGAAACAGAGCTCAGTCTGAGTGGGCAGATCAGGCAGTGGATATTTACAGGTAATCCAGTGTTGAAGGTGGCGATATCTGTCCTGATCGCTGGTCTTATCTTACTGCTCAGATTCGCTACCGAGCACTGGCAGCTGAGTCTGGCATTTAAGCTGGTTATTGTTGCTGGTTTCAGTGCAGCCATTGCAGGGGGCGGATATACACTGTTTTCCAGAAATAGAAGTTTTGCACTGGCGCTGGAAGGTCTGGGTATCGCTGGGCTGTTTCTGACGCTGTTTTTTGCCTATTACAATTCAGTCATAGCATCATTATTGTCAGCCAGTCTGTGTTTTGCGGTCATTATGGCGGTCACGGTCTGGCTCAGCCTGAAACAGCAGTCAGTTGAGCTGTCTCTGATGGCGATGCTGGTCGCTTATGCCGCACCTTTTACATTGCCTGTGCGGGATGCAACAGCACCTGAACTGCTGAGCTATTATCTGGTCATCAATCTGAGCGTAGCGCTGTTAAGCACACTCAGACCCTGGAAATATCTGAATCAGATCGCTTTGCTGATGACGGCTGTGGTCGGTGGTGGTTATGCTTTTGCTCATGCCACACTGATTGAACGTCCAGTCCTGAGTCTGCTGGTTCTTGCACATGCTGCCGTATTTATATGGATCGGTTTCCGTTTCAGTCAGTTGCTGGCAAAGCATGATTTCAACAGTTTTAAGCTGAAACCTGTGCTTGATTTGGCTGTGATTTATGGAACACCTCTGACGGCATATTTTTTCCTGTATTTGATGTACTTTGAGTTGCCATATCAGCAGGCAGCCTTTAGCCTGTTGTTTGCTGGCGTTTATCTGTTGCTGTATTTGTGGTGTCGTAACCGACAGATCATCGAGCTGATTGCACAGAGCTATTTCAGTCTGATGCTGATTTTCCTGGCATTGGTTCTCCCCATTTTACTGCCTGAACAATGGAGTGTGGTCGGCTGGGCTGTGGAAGGAGCAGTGGTTTTTATTTTTGCACTGTACCGGAAGTCCATGCTGAGTCAGTACCTGGCGATGGGACTGCTCAGTGTAGCAGGACTGAATGGGTTATATAGCCTGGTAAATTCAGACAGTTTTCCTTTCATCATGGGGTGGGGGCTAAGCCTGAGTTATCTGTCGGTTGTTCTGATGGCTAACAGGACAGCCTTGTTCCGCCAGCAGTTGAATACCTTCAGTGTGATTTTTTTCGGTATGCTGATGTTTGCTGCCATGATTATGCTCCTGGCAGTCTTACTTGATCTGTTGCATGGATCTGATCAGTTATTGCATGCATTGCTGATCTGTTCAGGACTTCTGCTGCTGATCAATCAATATCTGAAATACTGTAAAGCAGGCTGGACCTGGCTGGTTCCCGAATGGGCAGGACTGTTGCCACTGAGTGCTGTGGTCGCCTGGTTACTCATGCGAAATATACATGGTGGCATGCTGGTCTGGTCAGATCTTTATACCCGTACAGGATTTGCAGTCGCTGCAACTATATTAACCCTGATCTGGTTAAGACCATTGTCAGGATTAAAAATGGCAAAAGAATGGGTCAGCCTGGGGGCTTTATCCAGTTTAAGTGCGGTCAGTCTGACACTGTTTCCTGGCATACCATTCATCAGTGTGGTGATCCTTCCTTTACTGTTTGCTGTGTGGTGTTTTAAACAACCGTCTGACAGTACATGGCGGTTATGCTGGCAGAGCAGAAGCAGTCTGTGTTTACTTATGCTCTGGATGATCTGTTCTCAGCTCTATTCCCAGCAGACGTTTCATGCTTATTTTGTCCCTGTACTGAATCCGTTTGATGTGGTCAGTATTATGGTACTGATCGGTTTTATCTGGATGCTGACGCTACAGATTCATTCGGGACTGGACCGCAGTCTGGCTGCAGTGCTCGTGGTGCTCGGTGTTTTATGGTTAAGCAGTTATGTTTTACTCAGAGCACTGCATATCTATGCTGCGACACCGTATAACGATATGTCACTGTGGAAAAATGGACTGGTTCAGTTAAGTCTGACACTGTTATGGGTAGGACTGGCATTTGTTGCGATGAGTACCGCAAGCCGTAAACAGCTGAAACCTGTGTGGTTACTGGGTGGCAGTCTGCTGGTGATCGTGACACTGAAACTGGTGCTGTTTGACTTATCACATATCGGAACATTAACCCGGGTCATCTCTTTTCTGGGCGCAGGTTTTGTCATGCTGATCATCGCGTATATAGCACCGATGCCAGGACAGAAAAGTGAATCTGTATAATGCTGTTCTGAACAGGCAGCACATCCCACTTTTCATACAGCAATAAAAAAGCCTTCATGGAAGAAGGCTTATCTGATTTTTATTTCAGGTCAGGTTCACGCTTAATATTCTGTGCATTGGCATACTGATCCAGGTCAGCATTGCTCAGAGGACTTTGCGGGTGTTGAGGACGGTCTACAAAACCAATTTTTGGTACAGGAATTTCAATCTGATTTTCCACAAAACGGTTACGGATCATTTCATGAATTTCATCTTTGGCTCTTAAATAATTGTCCTGCTTACACCACAGTGCAAACAGCAGTTCAATGGATGATTCACCAAAGGCAGTGACCGTTACCTGCGGTTTTGGGTCGGCCAGTACACGTGGATAGTCACTGGCAACATCCAGTAAAACTTCACGGACTTTGTTGATGTCTTCATTGAAATTGATGGACAGGCTGATGGGAATCCGCCGTATGGGAAACTTGGACAGGTTATGAACGGGAGCGCGGATCAGCTGTTCATTGGGCAGACGGATATAAATGTTATCAATGGTCAGCAGTTTTACCGACAGCAGATCAATCGAAATCACTTCGCCTTCGATCACATGACCACGGATCAAGGTCAGCTGAATGGTGTCCCCAACCTCGAAAGACCCTTCACCAATCAGAAACAGACCACTGATTAAGTTGGAGGCTGAAGTCTGTGAGGCGAAACCCAGAGCGACCGTCAGAATACCCGCGGCACCCAGGAAAACACTCAGTTTAAAACCGGCTTCCTTTAGACTGGTGATCACAAACAGCATGAAAATAAAATAAAAAATACCACGACGCCAGACCAGTCGCTGATGTGCATTAAACCGTGCGCCAATGGTTCGGATAAATGCATTGGAAATCAGTCGGGCGAGAAAAAATCCAATGACACAGAGCACCAGTGCAACCAGTAACTCACTGAGCCGGTCTGTATTGATATTGGTAAATACGCCTTTAAAACTGTCGGCAATATCTTTGGGAATACTTGTTTCAGCCATCATGTACTCCTAAAAGAATGAATCAAACATATTGAACAGCGCACCACCCGGTGAACGTGGCGGATGCACATAAACCACTTCACCAGCCAGAGGCGGTGTCCGGTTTTCAATACGGACACGGGCAGGGCGGTCATTACCTTCATACAGCACTTTAATCTGTGAGGTCCACAGACGTCCTGTGCTTTCACTGTGAAATAAAGGCAAGGCAGGGACAGGCACATTCATACGGTCAAAACGCAGCTGATGATTACTGACATTATGAAAATCAATGGGAGTGACTGCACGAAAAGCACGGGGTTTTAAGGACTTCAGCTCGGTACGTCCATCGACTGCTGTGGCATAACACATTTCCCCTGAGCGGTGGTCAGGTCCAAACCAGGTGTCTTTAGGCTGAATAACAGGAATATCAAACAGGGGTTCTTTCTGCGCCTGCACAAAACCTGCAACCCAGAGGGGTGTACTGATATAGAGCGTCCCACGCTGCCCAGCAGGAATGTAAATAGGGTCTACAGGACGGATCACCACCGAGCGGTCAGCAAGTCTCGGCATGAGCTGAAATGTATTGTGTGTTTCGCGGAACATATAGCGTTCAACATGCACAGGCTGTGGAAAACCAAAACTGACATCATTGATGCAGCTCCACTGCTGTTCATAGTCATACTGGAACTGTGGACGATAATATTCCAGCCGCCATTCCTGTAGGCCACGGGTCAGACGCATCATCATCGAGCCAAACTGCCAGGCCTTGGACTGATACAGCTCAAACTGCTGTTCACCCCACCATTTCAGATTTGGAAGTTCGGGTTCCAGGTGTTCAGTATTTTTTGACAACTCTACTTTCCCTATATCTTTAAATCTTAAAAACAGACTTCACGCTGTCATGCGCTTAGAGTACACTCAAAACAAGTTTAATCATTAATATAAGTTGTAATGCAAGCGCTTAAACAATTACAAATACCATATAGTTTTGCAAAAAGACATGGCGTGCTGATCCGTTACGAAGGCGATCAGGCTTATATTGTCCGCCGTGAAAACACGCCTTTGTCTGCGATTCAGGAAGCCCGCAGATTTCTTGGCTATGTGGCACAGCATCAGCTGTATACAGATCAGGAATTCAATAAAATTCTGAGTTCAAGTTTTGCAGGAGACACAGGGGAGTCTCAGCAGGTGGCAGCAGGGCTTGAAGACCATCCTGATTTACTCAGTCTGGCAGATCAGGTACCTGAAACTGAAGATCTGATGGATCAGGAAGATGATGCTCCTATTGTCCGTTTAATCAATGCTTTGCTCTCAGAAGCAATCCGTGTCGGTGCATCCGATATTCACATCGAAGCATTTGAAAAGAAACTGTCCGTGCGTTTACGGGTTGATGGTCAGTTGCGGGAGATTGTCCAGCCACGCCGTGAACTTGCACCTTTGCTGGTTTCACGTATTAAAGTCATGGCAAAACTGGATATTGCTGAAAAACGTATTCCTCAGGATGGACGTATTTCCTTGCGTCTCGCAGGTCGTGAAGTGGATGTCCGTGTATCGACCCTGCCATCGTCACATGGTGAGCGTGTTGTGATGCGTTTGCTGGATAAGCAGGCAGGACGTCTGAATATGACCCACCTTGGGTTAATGCAAAGTGACTATGATCGTTTAACGACATTGGTTCACCGACCGCATGGCATTATTCTTGTTACAGGTCCTACAGGTTCAGGTAAGACCACGACTCTGTATGCTGCTTTATCTGATTTAAATGATGGCTCTAAAAACATTCTGACTGCTGAAGACCCGATCGAGTATCAGCTGGAGGGGATTGGTCAGACGCAGGTCAACACCAAAGTGGATATGACTTTTGCCCGTGCTTTAAAAGCCATGCTCCGTCAGGACCCGGATGTAGTTATGGTCGGTGAGATCCGTGATCTTGAAACGGCAGAAATTGCAGTTCAGGCATCACTGACAGGTCACCTGGTATTATCCACACTGCATACCAATACAGCCATTGGTGCTGTGACCCGTTTAAAGGACATGGGGATTGAACCGTTCCTGCTGGCGAGTTCACTTATTGGTGTGATTGCACAGCGTCTGGTTCGGACTTTATGTTCGCATTGTCATACGTGGCGTGAAGCTGACAGCTTTGAAAAAGATATTTTTAAACCTGTCAGCTCTGAGCTGATTTTAAAACTTCCAGTACCGAAAGGTTGTGATCATTGTTCCCATACGGGTTTTACAGGGCGTACCGCAATTTATGAAATTGTACCTGTGGATGAACAGATGAGACGTTTGATTCATGGCAATGCGGCTGAATATGAGCTTGAGGAATATGCGCGCCGTGAGGCAGGTTCAATCCGTGATGATGGTTTACGTAAAGTATTGGCAGGTAAAACTACGATAGAAGAAGTTTTACGTGTGACCAATGAAGCGGCAGAGTAATGTTTTTGTTTACTGCACCTAATGAAAATCGTGGAACAATGGTTGAATACCAGGCGTGAAACGTGAAAAATCCATAAAAGGCCTAATTTGTAATAATTGGGCTTTTTATTGCATGATAAGGTTATGATTTAAAATAGGAAATTAAATCTATTTCGCATAAGGTGTATTATGTTGATTTTAGAGAAAGTTAAAAGTATTTGAGAGCGTAATAAATGAATAGTATTCATGAAATTATAGAAAAAATACAAAATGAATGGGAGATCGAACCTAAGAAAGCTATTCATAAAGGTATTGAATGTCCCTTTCCTTTACGATGTTCATTAAATCCAAAAAACAAAATTTACCCACTAATACTTCAAACACTTTTGCCAAAAGCATTAGAGGATTTTTATACAATATCTAATGGTGCAGATCTATTTATAGATCAAGAATATGGACAATGGGGATTAAAATTATATCCTTTTGAGGAGATAACTTTTGCTTCAAAAATTTATAAAAGTAGTCGAAAGGCTGATGCTCTTCAAAGTGACTTAATTATTGGGGAATTTTATGGAGATTCAGACTTATTGTTAGTTCGATGTGATCCTGATAGTGATGATTACGGCTCTATTTTGGTTGTCTTACCTATAGATCAACGACAAGATTGGTATATTGTTGCCAATACTTTTGAAGAGTTCATTAATAAATTTTATGAATCTCAGGGTGATAAATTCTGGGAACATTAAAGTATATGTCGGATATTAGCTCCATTTAATATAATGGGTGTTATGTGAAATAATTTCTCTATTTCTATTTAAAATCAAATAATTAATTAGATATTGGTCTCTTGTTTAAAAAAGCCGATTATAAAAATCGGCTCCTGAGCAATCATCTAAATTATTTAATACATCAAACAATTACATTGAGCGTCACATCAATATTGCCACGGGTTGCATTGGAGTACGGGCAAACGATATGCGCAGCATCCACCAGTTTTTGCGCTTCCGCTTGTTCCAGACCTTCCAGGTGAATATTTAACTTCACTTCAATCCCAAAACCTGTAGGAATAGGACCAATGCCGACTTCACCTTCAATGTATGCATCAGGTGTAATTTTTAATTGATCACGGTTGGCTACAAACTTCATTGCACCCAGGAAACATGCCGAATAGCCCGCAGCAAAAAGCTGTTCAGGATTGGTTCCACCACCTGCACCGCCCATTTCCTTTGGCACAGCTAATTTTACATCTAAAATATTATCGGAAGATGTCGCACGACCATCACGACCACCTGTTGCTTTGGCATGTGCGGTATAAACAACTTTTTCTAAAGACATCTCTGTTCCCTGTTATCTGAGTCTGAAAACATATCCTGAATGAAAATATCCAGAGTGTGCGCAGTTATTTTGTAAAAAATGGGAGGGTAATGTTTACAGGATGTGTTTGAGTTCTAGCCTGAGCAGCTGAGTTTTATGGTCAGAATAAAAGAAAACAGTGGTTTGATCTGAGCAGGTATACAGATATCGCTTATCCATTGATGAAAAGGCATCACCAATGGATAGATCAGTCAGACCTGTTTTACCATAACTCTGCAATTTTTTTCATGAGTTTTGCACGAAGTGGTGCAGCAGGGTTTCCAGGATTCCGCAGTGTTTCATTTTCATAAAACTTTTGCCAGGTCTGAACCATTTCCAGGCTGACTCCCTGATGCTTAAAACCATTCACATCCTGGGCAGTGATATTGTTCAGTCGTTTTTCAGCACCATCAGGTCCCGTTCCCCAGCCAATAATTCCCTGACCAAATTCAGGCAGTTTCATATTGCCAGGTGTAGGAGGTAACGGCAGTCGTTCAATTGAAGTGTTCAGCTGTGCAGAAGGGCGCAGGTCTTTGGAAATGGCTGTATCTGCAAAACTGGTCATAGAGATTGAAAGAAGCAGGGTTGCGATAAGGGAAATTTTAAGCATGGAAATTTATAAAATAAAATGAGAATCATTATTATATGTGAAATGTTTTAATAATTTTATGGAAATAACAGAAATTTTTAAACAGTCGTGAATGGATCAGTAGTTCAGCAGGACACGATGTTGCATCAAGGGCATGGAAGCACGGACAGCATTCTGTTCAGCCAGGTCAAATGGTACGGTAATCAGTTGAGCACCTTCGGCATGAACAATGTCCAGGAGCTGACCACGACTGTTTGCTGCACCTGCATGTCCCCAGGTCTGACGTTTTTCACCGTGCCAGCCCTGCTGAGCTGCACCAAGTACTTCACACTGACTGTCCATAGCCCGAGCCTGTAACAGTAACTGCCAGTGCATCTGACCGGTTGTATAGGTGAACGCTGCTGGTGCAGTCAGTATATTTGCACCTCGGGCACGAAGTGTTAAAGCCAGTTCAGGAAAACGCAGGTCATAACAGACCATTAAGCCAATATTGCCAAAAGGTGTTTTTGCTACAACCACATCTGTACCAGGTTCAAAAAACATGGATTCCTGATAACCACCGACGGCATCACCCACCTGCACATCAAACAGATGGATCTTGTCATAACGGGCTTCTGTCCGTTCAGGACTGATGCACAGGCTGACCGTGCGGACACGGCCATCTTCAATCACAGAACCATCTGGACGGAAAGGGCATGGGAGTGTGCCTGCTACAATCCAGATCTGATGCTGATGTGCCAGCTGCTCAAGCCGTTGCTGAATTTCTTCAAAACGGGCAGCGGTTTCACGTTGTTTACCTGCGGCAAAGCAGACAAAATTCTCCGGAAAAACAATCAGGGAAGCACCCTGAGCTTTACTTTGCAGAATCAATGACTCAATCACACTGAAGTTTGCTTCAATGTCATTCTGAGAGTTCATCTGAACAATGGAAAGTAAAGTCATGTGTTGTCCCTGTAGATCTGGAAATTAAGCGTTTTGCTTGGCAGATGCTGAATCCAGGTTAACCTGTTCCTTTTCAAGCTGTTTTACCAATGGCTCAAACATATTCTGGTTGTTTTCATTGAGCTTCATCAGTGTTTTGTGGGCGTCAAGAACTGTACCCAGCATTGTACCGTGAGTGATGTTGTCATCCAGTAAAGCCTGTGTGCAGACATTTGGATCACCGCAGTAATTTAAAATCACAAAAACCTGACCCAGCCCCATGCTGTTTGCAAGAGTTGTAATATCAGGGTTTGTAGACAGCATAACTGCCTGAATATGGTGAACCTGTTTCAGTTTTAAACCGAGTTTCGCCAGGATTCCAAGAACAGTACTGTCAATGAACGTAGTTTCTGTTAAATCAACGATAGCGCCGACTACATTTTGCTGCTGTTCAATTCTGTTTAAAAGTTTGTCTAGACTGATGCAGGATTGGGCACGCACTTCGCCAATAAGCTTAAAAATATGCGTTCCATTCAAGCTTGCATATTCAACATGACCTGTTGACATAAAAATGCCATTTGCAGAGAAGGATGTGAAAATTATCACATAGGGACACTTCAGACTCAAGTAGCCTGGAGTCGTATTGCATGTTAAAAAAACTTAACTGTTTGAAAATTAAATTAATTGATTCGACGTAAACTTAGTATGGCAATGTCATCTGCAACATGATCAGGGGCCTGGAATGATTGATTCTGCAAATGGTAGACCAGTTTTTCAAACTGTTCGTTGAGACCGCCGTCGAAAGGTTCCAGTGCGCCATCTGAACAGATAATGAACCGTGCATGGCGGTTCAGGATACATTCAAATTCTTCAACTTCCAGGTCTTCAGTCAGTCCTAAAGGAAAGCTGCTGGTATTCAGAATACGGGGTGTCTGATTGGGTTCAAAAATAATGGCAGGAGGATAATGTCCGGCACTGGACCAGCGCAGCTGATGAGTCTCCAGGTTCAGAACACCAGCAATCATGGTGATGTGCTTTTCAATATTTTCCTGAACCAGCATGCCGTTGAGTTTCTTGATTAGTTCGCGCGGGGTTTTGGAGCGACCGTGAAAGGCTGCCATCCATGAGGTCAGCAGACTGCTTGTGACACCATGCCCAGAAACATCCGCCAGATAGAACATCAGCTCTTTATCGCTGATTTTCCAGTAGTCATACCAGTCCCCGGACAGATAAGCCGATGGCTGAAACAGCGTTTCAACTTTATAGTTAATCAGTTCGATGGGATTGGGTAACAGGCATTTCTGAAGATCGGCAGCGGAAGGCAGGTCACGGCTGTCCTGATTCCTTTTATATTGCGCATCAATTTTCTGTAGCGCATGTTCAGGATTTGCAGGCAGACGGCTCCATGTCCAGCCAGCAAGCGCACCCAGTTCCCAGGCCTGGGAAAGGGCAGTGCCTTCATTATCAAAAGCAATCACAACTGTCGGTAATGACCATTGATAAGTCAGAAAGTCCTGAACATCTGCAATAGCAATAATCGTTGGATCATACAGGTCAATATCTTCAATATGTATCATCTGAACACCGGGTAATGTATTAATTACCTGATTCAGAAAGGGAATATCGCGTGTTGGCTGAATGAAATACATAAGGTCTGTGATTGATCCAATGCGTACCTGAAAGGACTACTATAACAATCAATTGAGTACCAAAGGAAGATGATGCCACCTTTGGTATGAATTTTTACAAATTATTCGGATGGATTCTGAGAGGATTCTGAGTCTTCATCAGAGAAGTCATCGCCATCATCTATAAAGGAAACAGCTCCTGCATCATCCCCTTTTTTCTGTGCGATTTCGAACTTTTTATGTTGTAGATAGATATCACGGATCGCAGCATAGCGGTCGCCCTGAAGCACGCTTTCAGCATCGAGCAGATTGGCACGGGTATCAATACCGCCCCAGATGGTATTTCCCCAGGCTAAACCATCCTGATTATTATTGTCGAAAATATAAGTCAGTGGTTTTGCATAAGACTCAGCAGGATAGTCGAGTGCATTACGGAAAGTGCTTGGTCCAAGGACTGGCAACATAATATACGGACCACTTGGTACGCCATAATAGCCCAGTGTATCTCCCAGACTTTCTTCTTCTGTGGACAGTCCAAGTCTGCGGGCAGGATCAGCAAGACCCAGTGTCGTCACTGTATTGATGGTTACGCGAGCCAGTGTTTTTGCTGCACGGGTGAAGCGACCCTGTGCAACCTGGTTAACAGCATTCCACGGTTCTCCCATGTTTTTGCGGAACAGACGATAAGAGCCACGGACATTTTCAGGAACTTTAGCTTTATATTGAACTGAAACAGGACGGATGACATGACGGTCAACACTGTCATTCAATGCATAAATCTGACGGTTCAAGGGTTGTAATGGATCTTTGATTTCATCAGGCTGTGCTGCATTTGCATCAACTTTTAAATCTTTAGCCTTAATATTCTTTAATTCTTTCAGTGATTCAAGGCGAGGGTATTTAGGCGCAGCTTCGCTGACGGTTCCTTCTTCAACTGCATTTGCATCGGTTGAATTGGCAAAAACAGGGGAGACAAGCCCAATGCTGAGTAAACTTACCCATAAATATTGAGAATATTGCATATATAAAATCCTGAGTCCTGAATTCAGAAAAAATTAATCGTCGATTAAAGTCGTTATGAATTCATCTTAAAGCATATGAATGATGCGTATTAAAACAAATTTGCTTAAAAAATGTAGATAAATAAGATAAATTGTGTAAAAACCCACCAAACAAGATAAAAAACAAAAAAAAGATGTCTGAGGGGGTTGTGTCTGCTCTGAAATGCTGTAGAATGCACATCCATCGGCGGTGATGAAGATTAAAACTTCTGATAAAACAGTGGCTTAGCATAGAATGGTTAAGCTGGGTTTTAGAAAGAAAGTTTAAAATAATTTACATTACATGTTGACTTTGAAGAGATTCAGAGTAATATAGCCGACCTAGCTTGATGCTGACGAAGCATCGAGAAGATCATTAAGAGAATATGAAGAACAACTTGTGTGGATTTTTACTGATTGATCGATCGAAATTATTTTCATTGATTGATGGTTTAAATTACTCGAAGTTTATTTGAGAGAATTTGTCAGAAAATTGATGAGCCAAGATTGGCACCCTTTAAGGTGCTAGCAAGTATTAAACTGAAGAGTTTGATCATGGCTCAGATTGAACGCTGGCGGCAGGCTTAACACATGCAAGTCGAGCGGAGAGATGTAGCTTGCTACTGATCTTAGCGGCGGACGGGTGAGTAATGCTTAGGAATCTGCCTATTAGTGGGGGACAACATTCCGAAAGGAATGCTAATACCGCATACGCCCTACGGGGGAAAGCAGGGG
The DNA here is from genome assembly GCF_002165295.2 of Acinetobacter sp. WCHAc010052. Classification (NCBI taxonomy): domain Bacteria; kingdom Pseudomonadati; phylum Pseudomonadota; class Gammaproteobacteria; order Moraxellales; family Moraxellaceae; genus Acinetobacter; species Acinetobacter sp. WCHAc010052. The sequence continues at coordinate 666,968 of NZ_CP032143.1, forward strand.
ATCATTAGACCTTGCGCTAATAGATGAGCCTAAGTCGGATTAGCTAGTTGGTGGGGTAAAGGCCTACCAAGGCGACGATCTGTAGCGGGTCTGAGAGGATGATCCGCCACACTGGGACTGAGACACGGCCCAGACTCCTACGGGAGGCAGCAGTGGGGAATATTGGACAATGGGGGGAACCCTGATCCAGCCATGCCGCGTGTGTGAAGAAGGCCTTTTGGTTGTAAAGCACTTTAAGCGAGGAGGAGGCTACTCTGGTTAATACCCAGGGATAGTGGACGTTACTCGCAGAATAAGCACCGGCTAACTCTGTGCCAGCAGCCGCGGTAATACAGAGGGTGCGAGCGTTAATCGGATTTACTGGGCGTAAAGCGTACGTAGGCGGCTTTTTAAGTCGGATGTGAAATCCCTGAGCTTAACTTAGGAATTGCATTCGATACTGGGAAGCTAGAGTATGGGAGAGGATGGTAGAATTCCAGGTGTAGCGGTGAAATGCGTAGAGATCTGGAGGAATACCGATGGCGAAGGCAGCCATCTGGCCTAATACTGACGCTGAGGTACGAAAGCATGGGGAGCAAACAGGATTAGATACCCTGGTAGTCCATGCCGTAAACGATGTCTACTAGCCGTTGGGGCCTTTGAGGCTTTAGTGGCGCAGCTAACGCGATAAGTAGACCGCCTGGGGAGTACGGTCGCAAGACTAAAACTCAAATGAATTGACGGGGGCCCGCACAAGCGGTGGAGCATGTGGTTTAATTCGATGCAACGCGAAGAACCTTACCTGGTCTTGACATAGTAAGAACTTTCCAGAGATGGATTGGTGCCTTCGGGAACTTACATACAGGTGCTGCATGGCTGTCGTCAGCTCGTGTCGTGAGATGTTGGGTTAAGTCCCGCAACGAGCGCAACCCTTTTCCTTATTTGCCAGCACTTCGGGTGGGAACTTTAAGGATACTGCCAGTGACAAACTGGAGGAAGGCGGGGACGACGTCAAGTCATCATGGCCCTTACGACCAGGGCTACACACGTGCTACAATGGTCGGTACAAAGGGTTGCTACCTAGCGATAGGATGCTAATCTCAAAAAGCCGATCGTAGTCCGGATTGGAGTCTGCAACTCGACTCCATGAAGTCGGAATCGCTAGTAATCGCGGATCAGAATGCCGCGGTGAATACGTTCCCGGGCCTTGTACACACCGCCCGTCACACCATGGGAGTTTGTTGCACCAGAAGTAGGTAGTCTAACCGTAAGGAGGACGCTTACCACGGTGTGGCCGACGACTGGGGTGAAGTCGTAACAAGGTAGCCGTAGGGGAACCTGCGGCTGGATCACCTCCTTAACGAAAGATTGACGATTGGTAAGAATCCACAACAAGTTGTTCTTCATTGATGTATCTGAGGGTCTGTAGCTCAGTTGGTTAGAGCACACGCTTGATAAGCGTGGGGTCACAAGTTCAAGTCTTGTCAGACCCACCATTCTGACGAATCAGCACAGAAACAGATATATCGGGATCTTAACTGGGGACTTAGCTTAGTTGGTAGAGCGCCTGCTTTGCACGCAGGAGGTCAGGAGTTCGACTCTCCTAGTCTCCACCATCACATTAAGTGAAGTTCTGAATTATAGAATTTAGTGAATATGACATCATCTGATTTCAGTTTATTAAGTTCTGTGATTTATCACAGTTTGCTACCTGCTGACGAGGCGGTAGTTAATCATTAACAGCATATATTTGAGTTGAAATAAATTGTTCATACTCGTTTCAAGTAGGCAACTACAAGAAATGAGAAACTAGCGATTAAACTGAATCAAGCGTTTTGGTATATGAATCTAATTGAAGCTGTACAGTGATTAATTTCACAGACGCCAACTGTATGAGAGTGATGAGAAATCGTCGCGATCTGTTGCTCATCCTACTTGTAGGGATGAACGACTGTTTGGGGTTGTATAGTCAAGTAATTAAGTGCATGTGGTGGATGCCTTGGCAGTCAGAGGCGATGAAAGACGTAATAGCCTGCGATAAGCTCCGGGGAGGCGGCAAATATCCTTTGATCCGGAGATTTCTGAATGGGGAAACCCACCTGCTATAAGGCAGGTATCGTAACATGAATACATAGTGTTGCGAGGCGAACGAGGGGAAGTGAAACATCTCAGTACCCTTAGGAAAAGAAATCAATTGAGATTCCCTCAGTAGCGGCGAGCGAACGGGGAACAGCCCATTAAGTCATATAAGCTTTAGTGGAATGCTCTGGGAAGTGCAACCATAGTAGGTGATAGTCCTGTACGCGAAAGGGCTTATATGATGATGTCGAGTAGGGCGAGGCACGTGAAACCTTGTCTGAATATGGGGGGACCATCCTCCAAGGCTAAATACTCCTGACTGACCGATAGTGAACCAGTACCGTGAGGGAAAGGCGAAAAGAACCCCTGTGAGGGGAGTGAAACAGATCCTGAAACCGCATGCATACAAGCAGTGGGAGCCGACTTGTTCGGTGACTGCGTACCTTTTGTATAATGGGTCAGCGACTTACATTCAGTAGCAAGGTTAACCGTATAGGGGAGCCGTAGGGAAACCGAGTCTTAATAGGGCGTTCAGTTGCTGGGTGTAGACCCGAAACCGGGTGATCTATCCATGAGCAGGTTGAAGGTTGGGTAACACTAACTGGAGGACCGAACCCACTGTCGTTGAAAAGCCAGGGGATGACTTGTGGATAGGGGTGAAAGGCTAATCAAACTCGGTGATAGCTGGTTCTCCCCGAAAGCTATTTAGGTAGCGCCTCGGACGAATACCATTGGGGGTAGAGCACTGTTTCGGCTAGGGGGTCATCCCGACTTACCAAACCGATGCAAACTCCGAATACCAATGAGTACTATCCGGGAGACAGACTGCGGGTGCTAACGTCCGTAGTCAAGAGGAAAACAATCCAGACCGCCAGCTAAGGCCCCAAAATTATAGTTAAGTGGGAAACGATGTGGGAAGGCATAGACAGCTAGGAGGTTGGCTTAGAAGCAGCCACCCTTTAAAGAAAGCGTAATAGCTCACTAGTCGAGTCGGCCTGCGCGGAAGATGTAACGGGGCTAAAACTATATGCCGAAGCTGCGGATTTGCAATTTATTGCAAGTGGTAGGGGAGCGTTCTGTAAGCCGATGAAGGTGGATTGAGAAGTCTGCTGGAGGTATCAGAAGTGCGAATGCTGACGTGAGTAACGACAAAACGGGTGAAAAACCCGTTCGCTGAAAGACCAAGGGTTCCAGTCCAACGTTAATCGGGGCTGGGTGAGTCGACCCCTAAGGCGAGGCCGAGAGGCGTAGTCGATGGGAAACTGGTTAATATTCCAGTACTTGTGTGTAATGCGATGAGAGGACGGAGAAGGTTAAGTCAGCCTGGCGTTGGTTGTCCAGGTGGAAGGATGTAGGCATGTATCTTAGGCAAATCCGGGGTACTCTATGCTGAGATCTGATAGCAAGCTGTACTTGTACAGTGAAGTGGCTGATACCATACTTCCAGGAAAAGTCTCTAAGCTTCAGTTACACAGGAATCGTACCCGAAACCGACACAGGTGGTCAGGTCGAGTAGACCAAAGCGCTTGAGAGAACTCTGCTGAAGGAACTAGGCAAAATGGTACCGTAACTTCGGGAGAAGGTACGCTGCCGGCGGTGATGGGATTTACTCCCTGAGCGGCCAGCAGCCACAGAAACCAGGCCCCTGCAACTGTTTATTAAAAACATAGCACTCTGCAAACACGAAAGTGGACGTATAGGGTGTGATGCCTGCCCGGTGCTGGAAGGTTAATTGATGGGGTTAGCGTAAGCGAAGCTCTTGATCGAAGCCCCAGTAAACGGCGGCCGTAACTATAACGGTCCTAAGGTAGCGAAATTCCTTGTCGGGTAAGTTCCGACCTGCACGAATGGCATAATGATGGGGGCGCTGTCTCCAGCAGAGGCTCAGTGAAATCGAATTCGCCGTGAAGATGCGGTGTACCCGCGGCTAGACGGAAAGACCCCGTGAACCTTTACTGCAGCTTGACATTGAACTTTGATCTTACCTGTGTAGGATAGGTGGGAGGCTTTGAAGTAGTGACGCCAGTTGCTATGGAGCCATCCTTGAAATACCACCCTGGTAATATTGAGGTTCTAACTCTGTCCCGTTATCCGGGACGAGGACCATGTCTGGTGGGTAGTTTGACTGGGGCGGTCTCCTCCTAAAGAGTAACGGAGGAGTACGAAGGTGCGCTCAGCGTGGTCGGAAATCACGCGTAGAGTATAAAGGCAAAAGCGCGCTTAACTGCGAGACCCACAAGTCGAGCAGGTACGAAAGTAGGTCTTAGTGATCCGGTGGTTCTGTATGGAAGGGCCATCGCTCAACGGATAAAAGGTACTCTGGGGATAACAGGCTGATACCGCCCAAGAGTTCATATCGACGGCGGTGTTTGGCACCTCGATGTCGGCTCATCTCATCCTGGGGCTGAAGCAGGTCCCAAGGGTATGGCTGTTCGCCATTTAAAGAGGTACGCGAGCTGGGTTTAGAACGTCGTGAGACAGTTCGGTCCCTATCTACCGTGGGCGCTGGAAATTTGAGAGGATCTGCTCCTAGTACGAGAGGACCAGAGTGGACGAACCTCTGGTGTACCGGTTGTGACGCCAGTCGCATCGCCGGGTAGCTATGTTCGGAAGGGATAACCGCTGAAAGCATCTAAGCGGGAAGCCTACCTCAAGATAAGATTTCCCTAGGACTTTATGTCCTCTAAAGAGCCGTTGAAGACTACGACGTTGATAGGCTGGATGTGGAAGCACGGTGACGTGTGAAGCTGACCAGTACTAATTGCTCGTGAGGCTTGACTATACAACACCCAAACAGTTGTTGTATGAAGCTCAGTTGATTCGATATTCATCAGAATGACTTGATTCAGAATCGCAACAGTATGACAATGTTCCAACTCAGATAGAGCTGTTAATAACTCATTTGGAAAAAGCATTGGCATCTAAATAAGACCAAAGCAAGTATCCATAAACAGTTGTGCTGGCGACAATAGCAAGAGTGAACCACCTGATCCCTTCCCGAACTCAGAAGTGAAACCTCTTTGCGCTGATGGTAGTGTGGGGTTACCCATGTGAGAGTAAGTCATCGCCAGCTCATTATTCTAAAAACCCCCGCAGTCAATACTGCGGGGGTTTTTTTTATTGTCCAGTGAAAAGATATAAAGGATCAGGTAGGCTGAAATGCTTCAGCATGCGACCGGATGTTACTGCTGGCTGTCTTCAGTGAATATAGTAACTGTCCTAACAGAATATCCTTATCTGCGAGCGCAACAATAATCATTGGGTGATTTGCAGAGTTTACCGATGTTAAAATGGCTTTACCATTATCCGCATCCAAAGTAATGGTCTGACAGCCATCAAGGTGAATTTCCTGCATAAATGCAGCAACCATAGCCAGGATTGAACTACATACTGCAGCAAGTTTACTGTTATTGTAAATATCCTTTTTATGAATGGATGCCAGTTCAAAACCATCTGTAGAACACAGCATAATGAAATTGATCCCCCTGACATTTCTGATGATTTCTTCAATTTCTGATTTTGCTTGCTGAATCAGTTCAATTGGCGCATTCCGCAGTTTATTTTTCAGTGCAAACATGGGTATAGCTCCTAAGTTGTAATGTTATGGTTAACTTCAACTGAAGTGATTAAAGCTTCGAGTAAAAGGAGAACGTCTTCTTTTTTACGCGCATCAATGAAAAATAAAGGAGAGAACAGTTCTTGTTGAACCAGCCAGTTTTTATAAATATTGGTTGAGTGTTTTGATTCAAGGTCAGTATGGGTAATCCCAATAGCGATGTTGTCTGTATAGTTCTGGAACGTATCTAAGTAGTTTTCAAGCTCATGCAGAGGATTTTCGATGCTGTGATCAATTAAAATGATTGCACCAATTGCACCTTTACAGATGACTGACCAGATAAAGTCAAATCGACTTTGTCCAGGAGTACCATAAAGACCAATTTTTACACCATCCTCAAGCGTTACTTCGCCATAATCAATACCAACGGTTGTTTCCATTTTCTGGTGACTTTGAGTATCCGTGTTAAATGCTTCCGTCAGAAGGACAGGGATATCTGAAAGTGATCGGATAGCTTCGGTTTTTCCTGCACCCATGGTGCCAGCAAAAACAATTTTATATTGTTGTAAAATCATAGATACTCCTTAGAATCCAAATTTCTTCCGTATTTTTCCAAAAAAACTTTTTATTAAACTTTGATCATCTTTTTTATCTTGAACTTCAGGAGTTGGTGGGGTGAAATGTTTATCCCATATATTAATTTTTACTGCATTATTCATTGCCAGGTTTGTTGCAATAAAGCGGATAATCAGCTGCTGTGAAATATTAAAATGATCTGCAATTTTTGAAATTTTTGCTCCCTGTATAAAAACAGCTGAAAGCTGGAAAATCAGTTTCTTATTTTGTATATCACCCGGTTTAGGCCAGCTTAAAATTTTAAAATGGCCATCGTCAGGGGCAATCATTTTCAGTAGTTCAGGTGAATTCCAGTAAAAATTCCATAACCAGTCCTGTAAGATATATTTTTCCTTACGGTAGATTTTCATAAAATCATCTGTATTCGCCAGATCATATGAAAAGGATGAGTCAGTCCCTGTCTTTTTACGCTCTGGAATGATCCATATTGTATTCAGATCTGGTTTAGCTATCCCTATGGAGCCATACGCATCAAACAGATGCAGTTTTGCATGGTTTTCAGGATTAAGTACTTCACTCAGATATTCTTCATCTATTTCATGTGCTTCAATATGATTTACAGTTTCAGCTTCAGGTATCTGTTCCTGATTCAGAACGTGATGATTGATCCATTGAGATAGCTCATCATGATTGTTTACCGGAAAATTTAATACATTATTGGTTAATTGTTGTTGCTGATGATGTTTTGTAATTTTTAGCCAAGGGAAACATTTTTTATTAATTATTCTTTGAATACCCTCGGTTTCATAAAATGTTTCATGAATAAAAAGGCAGTCAATATTAGGATCAGTTGCGGTTATCCATTTAATTATATAATCCTGAGGTATCATATTGCGTAACTGGTTTTTCAGCTCTTCGGAATGAGAGAGGCTGAGTCCTGCAATCGCAATATTGATATATTGCTTACTCATAATTTTCTCTGTAAATACATGGTACTTTTTTGATTGGCAGGGAATAAAAAGCCCTTTATATTCAATTGATATAAAGGGCTTTCAGAATATTAATCAAGAGAAGTCCAGGCTTTTCTCGAATGCTTTGAGTTCGTGACGAGCCATAGCAAGATTTGCTTTAGCGCGATCCAGGACCAGGTACAGGAAAACATTTTCGTTGTTTTCAAGTGGGCGAATCAGATGGTACTGTTTGCCCAACGTGATCAGGATATCAACAATACTGTCATTCAGATTCAATGCATTTGCTACACGGCGCTTGGATCGGACCACTTCGGTATTTCCGGCAGCTGCCAGTTCAAGATCAATTCCACCGCCACCCTGTGTTGCAAGTGCCAAACCACTTTCCCCATCCACTAATGCTGCTGCAACGAAGCCATCAATGCTTGTCAGTGTTTCTAATGATACTTTAGCCATAGTTTTCTCGCCTTTTGTCGTTATAAAGTGGTTGAATTTTAATTTTTGACTTGTTTTGTTGTGTAGTTAACAAGTTAGCTTCATTCTAAATACTGAGCACAAAATTAATCAATCGAATTAATTCAGGTTTAAAATTAAGGCTAGTTTTTATTGAATAGATGGTATTTTTTGTTGATTTTAATGTGATGCATTCTTCATTTTGTTTATGAAAATATGATTGAGTGTGAGTGAAAAATGACCAGGTTGGAAGTTTTGGCAAAAGTAACAAAATGTAAAAAATAGAGTTCTGTAAATTTTATTTACAAAAAATTACACAGTAATTTACTGGTGAGAGTAGCTTTAAAGGGTTAAATAAAAAAAACCACCTGGATCAGGTGGTTTTTTTTATTCAACTGGATCAGCTAAACATTTGAGTGGCTGCTTGATAAAGAATCCATAGAATGACTAAAGCCACCAATGGTTCAGCGATTTTAGCCCATGCTGGAATGGATGTGTTCGCCTCGATAGCCTGGTCTGAAGCTGCTGCGTGGTCAGTCTGTTGTTGATGTACCATAAGATTAAATTCCTTCATCGTTTCGTCTAATGATATATCTTCCTGAATCAGAGGTTTAGAACCTTTTAGCTCTAACAGGTTGTTTGTTGACCAAACCCAGTCTTCTGCATAACCAGAAAGATGTTCAATCTGTCCAATCAGCAATTCTTTTACACCGGAGTGACCTAGACTGCCTGTTGTGTCGAGTTGCTTGATTTCATTTAGCTGAAGGGACAGCATTTCTGTAATCGCTGATTCAAGTTCAGATTTATTCAGTTCTGACTGATTATGTGCTGAAGTTGTTAAATGTCTGGAAATTTCCTGGATATATAAAGCATCCTGGTTCTGGATTTCCTGATAAATAGAACTTTCATTTTCCTGTATTAATGTAATCAGTTTTCCAAGTGTCAGTGCATTGATTTCAGAGATAAACTGGTTTTTTTCCTGCGCTGGATACTGATTAAAAAGCTGGGGCTTTTGAAGTTTAATCTGCTCAGCAAAATATTGTACTAAATCAAAAGCCATGCAACTCTCCTAAGTTATTTTAGTCCAGGATTCGTAACCCCGGTTTTTTCTTTGGTGTATCAGTTTTTTCTGTTGCTGCGGATTGTAATCTATCTGTGTCTATTTTGATATCTTCATATTCAGCTGGATCAAAGAACAGTCCTTGTCCATTTTCACGTGCATATAGTCCCATTAATGCATAAACGGGAATATACAGATCACGTGAAACACCACCAAACCGGGCAGAAAAACTGATGGCTTCATTGCTCATGTGGAATGCCTGTACAGCATGCGGGGCAATATTCAGCACAATCTGACCATCCTGAACAAACTGTTCTGGAACACTGGTATGAGGTTGTGTTGCATCAACCAGGATGTGTGGTGTCAGGTTGTTATCAAGAATCCATTCATAAATTGCGCGCGCCATGTATGGGCGGGTAGGGGTCAGATTTAATTCAGGTTCGGACATAATGGTAGCTCTATTGATTTGGAAGAAATTCGCTGTATCTGTTTTTTTCCTGCAAAGTGAGAGATTTAATAAATGCAGGACGGCTGAATATACGTTGAAAGTATAGATAAACTGGACGGCAATGCTGTGCAGGGAGCTCAATTCCCATGGTTTTTAAACGTATAAATACTGGGGCAAGCATACAGTCAATAATGGTGAAATGTTCTGACATAAAATAGGGATAATGCTGAAACAGTGGTGTCAGAGAGATAAGCGTATCTCTGAGTTGTTTCTGTGCCTGTTGTTTTGCTGTTTCATTCAGTGTGTCTGGGTGACAGAGGATCAGGTCTGCCATTTTCAACCAGTCCTGATTAAAACGCCAGATGTACTGACGCTGTTCGGCTCTTGCAACCGGTGCATCAGCATAAAGCTTGTTCTGACGATAGCGGTCATCAATATATTCAGAAATGATATCAGTGCGGTAAAGCTTCAATTCATTTTCAACAAGCATGGGTAGCTGATTGTAGGGGTTGAGTGAGCTTAGATCTTCATCATCCTCATCTACAATAATCAGATTATATTTAATCTGTTTTTCAGCAAGGATATAGCGAATCCAGTGTGAGCGGAAGTCATCCGCATGACTGTACAGCGTGATCCCTTGTAAATGAGTATTTTCGACTGACATAAATCCTGAAAACAAGGCAATATGGAATAGGTTAGGATACTAAACTTAGACAATAAAATCACGGGCACTTTTAATGCTTATGTGAGAGTTTTCCTGGTTTTAATCAATATAAAGACCGATGGTTATGCGGAAGATTTATTATGAGATATTCGTGATAGCTTCTGTAAAGTTGAAGAGCAATACTGAAGGTGGATTTTACGTATAAAAAAACCTGGCATAAGCCAGGTTTTCTGTCCGATTCGGTAAACGGATTAACGTTTAGAGAATTGAGGACGTTTACGAGCTTTACGTAAACCAAGTTTCTTACGTTCAACTTCACGAGCATCACGAGTAACGAAACCAGCTTGACGAAGAGCAGGTTTTAAAGTTTCGTCAGAAGCGATCAGTGCACGAGTAATACCGTGACGGATTGCGCCAGCCTGACCACCGATACCACCACCAGCAACAGTGATGTAAAGGTCATATTTTTCAGTAACTTCTAAAAGCTCAAGCGGTTGACGAACAACCATACGAGCTGTTTCACGACCGAAGTACTGTTCAAGAGTACGGTTGTTGATTACGAGTTTGCCTGTACCAGCTGACAAGAAAACACGTGCAGTTGCGGTCTTACGGCGACCTGTACCATAATTAGTAGCCATGTGCTGTATCCCTTAGATGTCCAAAACTTGTGGCTGTTGAGCAGCATGTGGATGCTCTGTACCTGCATACACTTTCATTTTCTTGATCATTGCATAACCAAGAGGACCTTTTGGTAACATACCTTTTACAGCTTTTTCTAAAACTGCTTCAGGTTTGTGAGCAATTAACTTCTCGAAGTTAGTCTCACGGATACCACCAGGGAAGCCAGTGTGGCGATAGTATTTTTTATCAAGCGCTTTTTTACCAGTCACTTGAATTTCTTCAGCATTGATCACAACGATATAATCGCCAGTGTCTACGTGAGGAGTATAAGATGTCTTGTGCTTACCGCGTAAACGACGAGCGATTTCAGTCGCAAGGCGACCTAAAGTTTTGCCAGAAGCATCAACAACGTACCAGTCGTGTTGAACTTCAGCAGGCTTAGCGCTGAGAGTTTTCATTAAACCACTACCTATTATAGTTGGTTTGGACTATGGAATCTGTCCAAACAAAAGGAGAGCGAATTCTACCTGAAATCAGATAAAATCACAATAGAAATGCAGTATTTCAAGCGCCGTATTCTAAAGCAGTTTTCAGGTTTGTGAAAGGGGTGCATATTTTTAATTCTGATTGAGCTAAAGTGGTAAATTATGTGAATAACCACATATTCACAGATGGAAAATAAGAAAAATATTGAACAGGAAAAGATGAAAAATATAAGAGTTTTATGACTATAAAAAATTATTCAGTGAGTTGTATTGCCTGGTTTTTGAAATGGAACCGTTTCTTTGTCACAGACTAAGCACAGGTTTTATGTGATTGAATGAGTAAATGAATCAGGGGAAACAGGACATTAAGATTTTACGGATGTTTACTGCTGATCCTGTGAACAGAAGCACAGATTTATCTGGTTGAGGCTGTATAATGGTGATCAGTGCTAATTTAAGAGTTCTTCTATGCTGCCTTTATATATCACCAGTGGTGAACCAGCAGGGATTGGTCCTGACATCTGCTTAAGCCTGTCGGATCGTGTGGATGAACGCCCACTTGTTGTGCTGGCGGATATTCATATGCTGCATGACCGCGCCCGCGTATTGAAAATGAATGTGCAGCTCGTGGAATATCAAGGGCAGTCTGAGTCATCTGCAACAGGGCAGTTATATGTTGAACATGTACCATTAAATCATGATGTGGTGCTGGGTCAGCTGAATCCTGAAAATTCAGCCTATGTACTGGAACAGCTGCGCCGCTCTGCATATTATGCAATGCAGGGACAGAGTGTCGGTGTTGCAACAGCACCTGTACAGAAGTCTGTAATTAATGATGCCGGCATTCATTTCAGTGGACATACTGAATATTATCAGGAGTTTGCAGGTATCGAGCGTGTGGTCATGATGCTGGCAACCAGAACTTTACGGGTTGCACTGGCGACTACGCATTTACCTTTACGTGAAGTTGCGGATGCCATTACAAAAGAGCGTCTTCATCAGGTCATTGATATTCTGCTTCATGATTTAAAAAGTAAATTTAAAAAAGAACATCCCCGTATTCTGGTCTGTGGTCTGAACCCCCATGCAGGAGAGGGTGGTTATCTTGGACATGAAGAAATTGATACAGTCAATCCTGTACTTGAAAGTTATCGTAATCAGGGTGTTGATATGAGTCTGAGTCTGCCTGCGGATACTTTATTTACCCCTGAGCATTTAAAAGATGCTGATGCGGTACTTGCGATGTATCACGATCAGGGATTACCTGTGTTAAAATCGCAGGGCTTTGGTGAAGCAATCAACATCACTTTAGGTTTACCTTTTATTCGTACTTCTGTTGACCATGGTACTGCTCTCTCCCTTGCAGGTACTGGTCTGGCTAAAAGTTCAAGTCTGCATGTGGCAGTGGATTTAGCACTTGAACTTGCCCGCAATTAATACACGTTGGAAACTCTTTTATGTATCAGATTAATGCCTTAAACCCAAAAGATGAAGGGCATCATACGCGTAAGCGTTTTGGTCAGAACTTTTTGCATGACCAGCGTGTAATTGCCAAAATTGTACGTTCTGTAAATCCTCGCTCTGGCGACAATATTGTCGAAATTGGTCCTGGTCTTGCGGCACTGACCTCACCTTTGATTGGTGAGTGTGAGGCGCTGACGGTGGTTGAGCTTGACCGTGATCTTGCAGCAGGTTTACCTGGTCGTGTACCGCATCCTGAACGTCTGACCATCGTGGAAACTGATGCACTGAAATATGATTTTACTGAGCTGTTTCAGGAAGGGCGTCCGCTGCGTGTAGTGGGGAACCTGCCGTATAACATCTCGACACCACTTCTGTTCCATCTCTTGGAGTTTGGTGACAAAGTGAAAGACATGCATTTCATGCTGCAAAAAGAAGTGGTTGACCGCATCACCGCCGATCCGAATACGAAAGAATATGGTCGCCTGTCTGTGATGATTCAGTACTACTGTAAACCGACTTTCCTGTTCGAAGTACCACCAGGATCGTTCAATCCACCTCCTAAAGTCACTTCTGCGGTGTTCCGTTTAGAGCCATATGCGGTTAAACCGATTGTGGCAAAAAATGAAAAAGCACTGGCACGTCTGGTTTCGCATGTGTTTACTCAGCGTCGTAAAACTTTGCGCAACAGCTTAAAAGGTATGCTGGTTGAAGAAGGTTTTGAAAATGCGGGTGTAGATCCGATGGCACGTCCAGAAACGCTGACACTGGCTCAGTTTGTTGCATTATCCGATCAGATGGTGGCTTAAATGGCGCAGGATATGAACCGTTCAGATATTCGTTATAACTACGTAATAGGCGATGTTCAGGGCTGTTTTGAAGCGCTGAAAGCCTTACTTAAGGAAATTCAGTTTGATGCAGATCAGGATTTTATCTGGTTTGCAGGTGATCTGGTTGCCCGTGGTGAAAACTCTGTCGGAGCTATCCGTTTCATTAAAAAACTGGTCGACAGAAATGTGGCTGCTACAGTGCTGGGCAATCATGATTTAAATTTGCTTGCCGTGGCACGGGGTATTAAAAAACTCAAAGATAAAGACCGTATAGATGATGTGATTCATGCGCTGGAAAGTGATGATCTGATTGAGTGGTTACGTCATCAGCCTTTATGTTTATTTCCGAATGAACAGACCATTCTGACGCATGCTGGTGTGCCGAATATCTGGACTGCTGCACAGACAGCGCTCCTGGCGAAAGAAGTGGAAGCAGTGATTGGACATGACGATTTTGAAGTGATGGATGAATTTCTGAAAGAGATGTATGGCACAGAGCCTGATCTCTGGTCTGAAGATCTGACAGGGAATGCCCGCTTGCGCTGTATTACCAACTATCTGACCCGTATGCGTTTAAGTGACGCAGTGGGGCGGCTGGAATTCAGTTTCAAGGATGCACTGGATGAGCCTATGCCGGAAGGATTTCAGCCGTGGTTTGAGTATCCATCACAGGCAGCAGAAACTCATCAGGTCATTTTTGGGCATTGGGCTGCACTGGAAGGAAAAACTATCAGTCCGAACATACAGAATGTTGATGGCGGCTGTGTCTGGGGGCATAAGCTGATTGCCTATCGCCTTGAGGACAGACAATCGTTCAGCGTACCTAATCCTGTGATGTGAAACAGACCATAAAAAAGCCACTTGAAGTGGCTTTTTTATTTCAGAAAGGAAAATATTAATCTCTGCGGATCCAGGTCTGATTACGCCCCAGGGTTGAAACACCCATATAGGCACGTAAAGTCAGACGTTTTCCTGATGCATTCAGACGCATTTTGGCATCGTACAGCTTGCCTGAAAGTGGGTCCATAATCCGACCTTTTTCATAATTGTCAGTACCGCTGACATGCTGCAGACCTTTCAGAATCTCCATTCCTAAAATCGGCTGATTGGTATAAGGAGCAGGGCACTTGTAACAGGTTTCACGTGGGGTATAACCCGGACGTGGTGTCACTTTTACAATCGTGCCTGTGAATGTATTATTGGATTCTTTTTTAATCTCAATAATGGCTTTGGCTGCTCCAGTTTTATCATCAATCTGTTGCCATACCCCAGAAATATCTTCTGCAGATGCTGAGCTGCAGGCTGCAGCAAAACATATTGCTGATATAAATTTGAACTGTTTAATCATGAGTAGCTTAAATTCCCCGGAATTATAAATTAGCTTTAAATCATGTTGAAACGTGCCAAAGATGAATTATTCCTGACGGATCCAGATCTGAGTGCGTCCAATTGCAGCGATACCGACATATCCCCTTAAATGCAGACGCTTTCCATTCTGAGAAAGTTTACCTTTCAGGCTGTATGTTTTGCCTGAAAGCGGATCCAGAATACGACCGTCATCATAACTGTTTTCACCTTCGAGTTTCAGCCCCTTAAATACTTCAAGCCCAAGGATGGGTTTATTGGTATAAGGTGCTGGGCAGTTTACACAAGTCTCCCGAGGCGTGTAACCAGGTCGAGGGGTGATTTTGGTAATTTTGCCACTGAATGTACCGTTACTGTCTTTGGAAATCTGAATCAGTGCTTTGGGTGAGCCGGTTTTATCGTCAATCTGCTGCCATATACCTGTCAGGTCTGCAGCAAAAAGGTTCCCACTTAAAATCAGACCGGCTACCCCAGCCAGGAATATATTTTTTTTCATATCAGTTCCTTTGATTGTGTTATTTAATTATTTAATATTTATCACTATATTATGCCTGTTGGTTAAATAGTCAACATAATTTCCTGCTAAAGATCACCTTTTTAAAAAATTATGTGGCTGAAATAAAAAGAGCCACACACAGGTGACTCTTGATTATTTTTAATCGCTTTTGATCCAGGTCTGGCTGCGACCCAGCGCAGATACACCGACATAACCGCGTAAAGTCAGACGTTTTCCATTGTTGCTGAGCTTTGCTTTGGTACTGTAAATTTTACCGGATAAAGGATCAATGATTTTGCCTTCGCTGAAGTTACCATTGCCGGTATCTTTAAGTCCTTTAAGAACATCCAGTCCTAAAATAGGTTTGTCTGTATAAGGTGCAGGGCAGTTTACGCAGGTCTCTCTTGGTGTATAACCAGGACGAGGTGTCACCTTTACAATTTTGGCAGTAAAGGTGTCATTTGCCTCACGGCGAATCTCCAGGATTGCTTTTGATGAACCTGTTTTGTCATCAATATTTTTCCATGTTCCCGAAATATCTTCAGCAAAAACCGTGCAACTGAGCGCTGAAAACACAATTGCAGCAGCAAGTTTAATCTTCCCCATCCGAACGTTCCTTCTGATAATTTAAAATCCCCAAAATCATCTTAGGATTATTTTTTAAACTATACAACTGTTTACATGTGACTGATCAATCACATTTTCTGTAAATACAGTATGAAGGTTGGCAGCCATATTGCAGTGAACACCGCATTTACCGCCATGCCAAAGGCTGCATAGCGCCCTGCAACACTGCCACGCTGCCATGCCTGCGCTGTTCCAATGGCATGAGCTGCAAGCCCTAAAGCAAGTCCCGAAGCTCGTTCATCGTTGATATGACGAAGTATCCACGGAGAAAATGCAGCACCAAGTACGCCAGAAAGAATAACAATCAGAATAGCCATGCTGATCGGTGCATGCAGCAGTGTTGCGATATTGATGGCAATCGGAGTGGTGACTGCCCGTGTTGCAAATGCCATGATGGATGCATCTGACATGTGCAGCAGCCATGCAAGCCCCATTGGAATGGCGACAGCACTGATACTTGCAAAAACCAGAATACCGACCATTGCTTTTAATGGCAGGTCATCATAACGCATGGCCGCCAGTGGTATGGCCAGGGCAACGGTGACATATCCAAGCAGATTATTGAAGACAGGATTGACCTGACTCATATAGTTTTCATAGGGAATGCCGAAAACAAAGAGCAGGGCAATAATAAAGAACATGCCAAAAACAATGATGGGAATCTGAGGAATACACCGGTTCAGCGGTTTAGCCAGCAGGTAGGCAACAAGGGTGATGAGAAATCCATATAAAACTGCGATCATGTGCTTCTCCTATAACCACTTTTTTGCCATTTTTGCATAGACCCATAACGGGATGAGTGTGCTGATACACAGCACAAGCAGAAATGCAGGAATTTCTTTACCCATATGCACCATCATGATCAGTGAGCCTGCACTGATGGGTAAAAATGCAAAAGCACTTTCTTTCATGATTTTATTGTTGGTGTCCACCAGTCGGGCTGGAATTTTTCTGAATTTCCGCCAGAGTAAAAGCACAGACAGTAAGCTGAGCAACCCGACCAGATTGCCCAGTTCTGGATGATGAAACTGTGCCATGATCCATACAGATGCTTCGCGGAAAATAATAATCAGCGAGATTGTACCTATCCAGGCTGTCCAGTCGATATTTTTGATCCAGTCCATTTTTGATCTGATGTTAAAATTATACTTATCACGTTTTAACCGATTTAGCTTTTGATTTCAAATTCTTCAAGTGGTCTTTTGAAATATTCAGCTTTGTTCCCCAGTATTTCCTCCATTGGAAGGTGAGCCTGGCGGATTAACTGTTCAAGTTTCTGAGGAGAAATTCTGACGTTCAGCAGTAAATTGCCGGCATCATCATAACTTTCAGTCCGAATGACATTGAGGGCATATAACTGATTGCGGAGTTTTCCATAAGCCGGTTTCAGGGTCAGGTCAAAACTCTGAATCTGTCCGGTTAAGCATTCCTGAACTGCCTGTTTCAGCAGGTTCAGTCCCTGGGATGAATGTGCAGAAACATAGACACGTCCTGGACGGTCTGGTTCTGCATAAATAATTTTAGGATCTTCACCCGTAACATCAATTTTGTTATAGACCTGAAGAACAGGGGCATCAGCTCCAATTTCCTTTAATACTTTTTCAACGGCTTCAATCTGTTCCATCATATCGGGCGAGCTGGAATCAATGACATGTAAAAGCAGTGTCGCTTCAAGTGTTTCTTCTAGAGTCGCTTTAAATGATTCGACCAGGGAGTGTGCCAGATTGCGGACAAATCCAACAGTATCTGCCAGTACCAGTGCCCCGATTCCATCCCAGTCGAGCCGTCTCAGGGTTGGATCCAGTGTGGCAAACAGCTGATCGGCTGCATAAACATCTGAGCCTGCAAGAATATTGAACAGGGTGGATTTTCCTGCGTTGGTATAACCGACCAGTGACACTGTCGGAACAGCGGCTTTCTGTCGGGCAGCACGTCCCTGAATACGGGTCAGACGGACTTTTTCAAGTTTGTCTTTCAGCTGTCCCATGCGGATACGCAGTAAACGACGGTCTGTTTCCAGCAGGGTTTCACCTGGACCACGCAGACCGATACCACCTTTCTGACTGTCCAGATTGCTGCGGCCACGGACCAGGCGTGAAGCCAGATGATCCAGCTGAGCCAGTTCAACCTGAAGCTTCCCTTCATGTGTTCTTGCACGTTGCGCAAAAATATCCAGAATCAGTCCTGTGCGGTCTATTACACGGCATTTCAGGATTCTTTCCAGGTTCCGTTCCTGGGAGGGCGTCAGTGTATGATCAAAGATCACCAGTTCAGCTTCCAGTTCAGAAACAAGCTCTGCAATTTCATCGGCTTTACCTGAACCGATGAAAAACCGCGAATCTGGACGGTTTCTCTGAATATGTAGATGCTGAAGAATGTCAGCACCTGCTGAATGTGCAAGAAGGGCAAATTCTTCTGTGTCGAGATCTTCGAGCATTTGCACAGCAACGCTGACCAGTATGACTTTTTCACTGTGCTTTTTTTGCTGAAGTTCGATCACTGATGGCTTACTCACGGAAAATATTTGTTTTAGTTTAAAACATGCTGAAGGCAGGAATACAGCGATATTTCGTCGGATGCGCTGTTTAACCCTGATTTGCAGAAAGTTGCAGAAACATAAATCATGAAAATTCGGTCTTCACTAAATATGTGGTACTGGTTGCAGAGCAGAAATTTGAGTTTTTAATATCAATGCAAGTTAAAACTGATCAGTATAGAATGAGACAAAATAAATGATTAAAAGCTGTAAAGCCTGTGATTGATGAAAAACCTATGAACCAAGTATCTGAGACCAGAAGCTCCTCATTAAAGGGTATTTCCCGTTTTTTTCTATATGCCAGAAAACTGATTGCAGGTATTGGCGCAATCAGTAATGGATTTTATCTGGTTTATCGCCATCGCTTATATAAAGATCCGAACAATCCAAAAAATACCCGATATGTGCAGTATTTCTGCCGACAGCTCAGTCAGGTTTTTAATGTCGAGGTTCAGGTGCATGGTGAAATTCCACGCCAGCCTGCGCTGTGGGTCAGCAATCATATTTCATGGCTGGATGTGGCAGTACTGGGTTCAGGCGCACGGGTTTTCTTTCTTGCCAAAGCAGAAATTGAAAAATGGCCGATACTGGGAAATCTTGCCAAAGGTGGCGGTACACTGTTTATTAAGCGTGGTTCTGGCGACTCAGTCAAAATCCGTGAACAGATTGCTGCGTTTTTAAAGCAGGATATTCCAGTTCTGTTTTTCCCTGAAGCGACCACCACCGATGGGACTAAAGTCAAAAAAGTGCATGGTCGGATATTGGGCGCGGCAATTGAAGCGGGTAAACCGGTTCAGATCTGTCTGATCTGTTATGTCAATCAGCATGGACAGATGGATACCGTTGCACCTTTTATTGGAAATATGACTTTTGTAGAGCACGTAAAGAATGTGCTTGAAATGCCGAAAGTGACTGCACACCTGATGACGCTGGCTGCCATTGATGTTCAGGGGCATACTGTGGACAGTCTGACAAAAGAAGTTCAGGAAAAAATGGTGGAGGGACTGGAAAAACTTCAGCAGATGGTGCTGGTCCAGTCTGTAAATACTGCTGAAGCACCATAATTTATACTCAGAAAGTGACGGTCATCTACTGAACCAGTGAGCAGGATCAGCCCCGCGCACTGTCAGAATTACATAAAGCCTTCAATCGGCAGGAATGACATTAGTTTGACTCCTGCTTTTTGCCACCATTTCATCCGTGGTTCTTTGGTGTAGGTTTTGACACTGCCATCGTGTTTTTTCAGTTGCCATTCAATACTGTTGTTTGCATCAAGCACCAGTTTGTAGGCATATTTGCTCAGATTTTCATCCATGGTGTGGTGTACGGCTTTTGCCAGCTGAGGGCTGTTCAGCAGAACACCGATTTCAGTATTTAAATAAGCTGAGCGTGGATCAAAGTTAAAAGAACCAATAAACACCTGCTTTTCATCAATACTCATCAGTTTTGCATGCAGGCTGGAACGGCTCAGACCTTTCAGGCTGACTTTGGCTTTTTTAGCCACTTCTTCTGTATTGACATTCAGGTTACTGGCTTCAGGTGCGGCTAAAAACTCGTACAGCTGTACATCATTTTCCAGTAACTGCTGACGGTATTTGCCATAAAACGCGTGTACCAGTGGAACATCATTGGCTTTAAATGAATTGGTCAGTACGCGAACCTGAACATTTTCAGCAGACAGTTCAGACAGGCGTTTAGCGCCTTTCTTTTCAGGGACAAAATAGGCTGAAATAATATCAATACTGTGTTGTGGTTTTTCCAGGTGTTCCATCAGCTGAAAATTCAGATGCTGTTCTTTTTTTGCTTTGGCTTTAATTTTGCTCGGTGAGTCCTTGACCACTTCGGCTTTGACCCAGTCCAGCTGGATGCTCTGATTCAGCCATTTTTCAAATGCCTGAGAGCGGTTGGTCAGATCCAGATAGTTCTGAACAGTGGCTTCCTGATAATGCTCTTCCACCTGCTGCTTGAGACTGTCAAAACGCAGGGTATAGTGCTTAGGGTTCACGAGTTCCTGCACTGGAAATGCATAATCATCATTCCAGTATTCATCAAAAGAGTGAATGATTTCATCGGCAGCATTGCCCACAAGCATCACATCAACATCAGAAAACTGGTAGTTGTCACTGACATTGAAATACTGGTTACTCATATTGCGACCACCAATCAAAGCAATCTGATTGTCTGCAATAAAGCTTTTATTGTGCATACGGCGGTTGATACGCTTTAAATCCAGCAGCATATCCATGGCACGGTAATGTCTGAAACGGTAAGGGTTATACAGTCTGACCTCAATATTGGTATGCTGATTCAGCGCGAGGTAAATTCCTTCCATTTTTTTGGCATTGTTGTCATCTATGAGCAGGCGGACTTTGACGCCCCGGTCTGCTGCCCGGATAATGGAATGCAATGCCAGCGCCCCAATTTTATCGTTGTCCCAGATGTAATACTGAAGATCGAGGGTTTTTTCGGCTTTATCTATTAAGTGCAGACGGGCAGCAATCGCTTCAAACGGATCGTAAAGAACATGGTAACCCGTCAGCTGAGGATTTTTTTCTCTTAATGGTAGAACAATTCTGGCAAGTGAAGTTTGTGCAGTGTCGGTATTGAAGGCAAACTCAACAGGGTGAGCTTCCTGTTTAGGTAAAGTACTGCAACCTGGAGCCCCCAGCAGCAGGCAGCACGAAATCAGCAACATTCCCTTTTGTCCTGTGGAAGTCCTGAATTGTCCTGTATTGTTGCTGTGAGGATATGTCATAATTTAATCATATAGCCGAAATTTGGTTTGAGTATAATTGTGAGCTGTGAAAAGATAAATATAAGAACAGTTGAAAAACACTGTAAGACTGTAGAGTAAGAATATGTGGGAAACGCACTCAATCGTTGTATATTTTTATGTCTGTTTTGGATTACTTGCCGTATGGGCAGTGTCTCAGGCATGGTTGAGTCAGTCAAGGACAGAAACAGTCCATCCATTTAAAGCATTTGTACATCTGCTGGCTTTTTATCTTTCCTATCTGCTTATTCCTTTGTTTATATTCAGTATTTATGCGGGATGGAGTGGGTATTACTCGCTGCATGAGGCTGTTTTTACATTTCTGATCAGTGGTCTGCTGGTTTATGCGCGTTTTATTGAGCCGCATCATGTCAAAGTTCAGACCATGCAGTATCCGATTCTTGAAAATCAGCCACTGAAGAAACCAGTTAAAATTGCTCTGATCGCAGATTTACATATCGGTCTGTTTTCAGGACATGAACGCCAGCTGAATATCATTGTCCGTAAAATCAATCAGCAGAAGCCTGATCTGGTTGTGGTTGCTGGTGACTGGACCTATGAACCTGAAAATAAACTGGCTGAAGAACTGGCAATCTTAAAGCAGATTGAAGCTCCGGTTTATTCGGTCAATGGCAATCATGATGAACAGTATCCGGGTCCACCCATTCAGGAGTTACTGGCGCATGCATTGAGCAGTAATGATGTCATGGATATTGAAGGGCAGATTGTTGAATTTGATGAATTCAGACTGTTGGGTGTCGGTGATTTATGGGCAGGAAAAACCGATATGCGGTATATGCCCGAATTGCCTCAGGACAAACCCTGGGTGATTCTTTCCCATAATCCAGACACGGTGGATATGGTGCCACAGTTACCGACCCGTCCTTTAATGCTCTCAGGACATACTCATGGTGGTCAGGTTGAACTTCCCTGGCTGACGGATTATGTCATGAAAAAAGTTTCCATTCTTGGGCATAAAAAAGGTCTGTATCAGCATGAAAATGCCAGTGTATTTGTCACGGTCGGGACAGGCATGGTCGGAGTTCCTTTCCGTTTCCGTGTTCCACCGACCATTGATATCATTGAACTGATCTGACTTTATTGAATGTTCAGATCAGCTTCATTTTTCACTGATCGATATAAACCGACCAACAGCACTGATGGAAAATCAGTGCTGTTTTTATTGCTGTGAATAAATAGAACGTCTGTTATAAAATTTGAAATAAAAGAGTTGTTTTTTCTGTCATTTTTTAAGAGTATATTTTGATCAGTCCATGCTGAAACTGCAAAAAAACTGATACTGATATGGATGGATTTATAAAAATTACAGGGGGATAAAAACATGGCGTTTCATCATGAAGTCGGGGGACCATTTGGTCTGACAGCACAACAGTCGGATCAGCTTGAACAGGGCTTAAAAGCACTGGATACAGAATTTAATCAGGCTGTAGATGTCGAAAATGATGAGTTTGCACAGCAATATTCAGCTAAATTTGAACAACTGACCAGTGGGTTGGGGATTTCTGAAGAAGAGCGCGAAATGCTGATCAGTCATCTGTATTTTACTGAAGAATTTCATGATCTGGTGACTTATATCGTTCCTGCTTATTATCGGGCAGGAGGTGATCGTGAAGTGTACAGTGATACTTATGAGCTGATGATGGGGGAGATGCAGCTGGAAGATTAGCTGCTGAAAAACATTCGGTATAAAAAACCAGCGCTCTGTGCACTGGTTTTTTTATTTTCAGGTCAGATTAAACCTGATTGTTTACATCGTCATTTTTTGTTTCACGGATAGCAAGGAATGCCAGCAGTGACAGAATGGATGCTGCAGTCAGATAGTAGCCGACGGCATACAGACCATAAGTGGTTGCAAGTTTGGTTGCAATCAGTGGTGCAAAAGAAGCACCGAAAATACCCGCCAGGTTGAAGGTCAGTGCTGAACCTGTGTAACGGACAGAAGTCGGGAAAATCTCAGAAAGTACCGTACCGATAGGACCATAAGTCAGTCCCATAATTGCAAGCCCCAGGCAAAGGAACAGGAACACGATCACAGTACTGCCGGATTCCAGCATGCTGGAAAACACCAAACCGAACAGGGCAGAGACTACACATACTCCAATGGAGGTTGCCTTACGTCCAAACTTTTCTGCAAATACGGCAGACAGTGGAATAAATGCGGCAAAACAAAGCGTTGCGACCAGTTGTAACTCAAGAAATTCTGTACGTGTATAGCCTAACTGTGTAGTTCCCCAGTTCAGTGCAAATACAGTTGTCAGGTAGAACACCACAAAGGTACAGATGGCTGCAATGGTTCCCAGAATCAGCATGCCCCAGTGTTTGGTCAGGACTTCTTTAAAAGGAACATTCACTTCTTTCTGTTTATCCAGCACTTTCTGGAAAGCAGGGGTCTCATGCAGTTTCAGACGGATCCATAAGCCCATGATGACCAACAGCGCACTTGAAATAAATGGAATACGCCAGCCCCACTGCATGAAGTCTTCTTCAGACATAAATGCACCCAGGGTCAGAAATGAGCCAGTTGCTAAAATAAAACCGATTGGTGCTCCAAGCTGAGGGAACATACCATACCAGGCACGTTTACCTTCAGGTGCATTTTCAGTGGCCAGCAGAACAGCACCAGACCATTCACCCCCCAGTCCCAGTCCCTGACCTAAACGGCACAGAGCAAGCAGCAACGGAGCCATAATTCCAATCTGAGCATAGGTCGGTAGTAAACCGATACAGACCGTGGAAATCCCCATTGTCAGTAATGCTGCAACCAGTGTGGCTTTACGCCCGATACGGTCACCCAGATGTCCAAACAGTGCAGCACCAATTGGGCGGGCAATAAATGCAATGGCAAATGTTGCAAGCGACTGAATAGTTGCGGTGGTTGGGTCTGTACTTGCAGGGAAAAACAGATGAGGGAAAATAATCACAGCCGCGGTGGCGTAGATATAAAAATCGAAAAATTCAATGGTTGTACCCACCAGGCTGGCGGTAAGTACACGGAATTTAGAGTTTGTTGCTACTTCCTGTGGAGCAGCTGGAGCAGATGACGCCATGTTGAACCTTACACTTACTAAAAATAAAAAAGCTTAGTTTTAAAAGCGTAATCTTTTTAAAAAAGGCGTAATTTCTTAAAAAAACAACGAAATACCCACTCTGATTCTACTTGCTCAGGGTCGCTGAAATGAAGAATGAGGAGGTTAAATCACGTAAAGATAGATCGCTAAGAAATGTGATCCAGCGCCTATCAGAACAAAAACATGCCAGATAGCATGTGTATATCTTACTCTTTTCAGTGCATAAAACAATGCACCAATTGTGTAAGCAAGTCCGCCTGTGATCAGTAAGGTTAAAGCCTGAGCACTTAGGTAGCGCTGCATGTCGTCCATCACCAATACGGCTAACCATCCCATGACGAGATAGGCAATTAAAGAAATTTTCTGAAATTTATTAATGAATATTAACTTGAATAGTGTACCAATTAGCGCAATCAGCCATAAAGCTATCAGTAAAGCGTGTGCTTTTGCTGTTGGAATGGCAATGGACAGAAATGGGGTATAGGTACCGGCGATTAAATAATAAATAGCAGTGTGATCCAGTTTTTTATACCAGTAGCGTCTGTCTGCTGTGGTGGACATGTGATAGAGCGTGGAAGCACCAAAGAGCAAAACCATACTCAGTGCGTAGACCCAGAGTCCGATCCATTGTCCTGTGGGCAGATCAGCCCCTTTAATAATCAGCAGTATGCCCGCAAGCAGTGCCAGTGCAGTGCCTGCACCATGGCTGAGATAATTCAGTTTTTCTTCTGTTGCATCGTAGTCGGGAAGAAGCGGTGCATTATTCATTTTATGTTTATTCAATAAAATATACGTCTGTATAGTAATGTAATTTTGAATTCAGGGTAAGACGCTTTAAACTTCAAGGGTAAATTAAATCAGGCTTTACTCATGTCCATACTGGAAACGATCACTCCCCAGGAACTTCAGCTCTTAAATGAATTTTCTCAAGCTGTTGAAAATAAAAGTTTTGATCGAATCATTCTCAGTCAGTACAAAGGCGAACTGGCAGATCTGGAAAAAATCACCTGCCGAGTCATTTCACTTCAGAATGAGGACGTGCTGAGCTGTCTGTATCGTTATAAAACCAATGATGTGACTAAAAATCATCCTTTGGCAGATGCAGTCAGTATCGTTCAGCATTTACTGGCTGACTGTAAACAGGCAAATCTGTTTACGGCAGATCAGGAATATCAGTTTAAAAAGAACAAGAAAAAGGCCATGCTGACTGTGAGTAAAAAAGCCTTTGGTGCAGCACCATCATCGAACCGTCCAGATCCGACTGTGCAACAGGGACATGACAGAACCAAACACCGTTATGTGGATCAGCAGAGTTATTTTTTACAGCCTTTAGGGATTACGGATGCTAAAGCACAGATCATTCCGAGTATGGCGCGTAAATGGAAGCAGATTAATAAGTTTGTAGAGATATTTTCAGGTGCGCTCAGCCAGATAGAGACTTCAGATGAGGCTCTGAAAGTGGTTGATTTTGGTTCCGGTAAGGGTTATCTGACTTTTGCACTGTATGATTATCTGGCAAAACAGGGGCAGACGCCGTTTGTGACCGGGGTTGAGCTGAATGAAAAAATGGTGGGCTTCTGCCAGGATGTTGCACAGCAGTCTGAATTTGCTCAGCTGGACTTTTTTCAGGGCGATGTCAGGACATATCATCCTGAAAAACTGGATGTCATGATCGCTCTGCATGCCTGTGATGTTGCGACAGATTTTGCGATCCATACAGGAATCCGCCTGAATGCACAGATGATCATGTGTGCGCCGTGCTGTCATAAGGAACTTCGCCCTCAGTTGCAGAGTCCGAAAGTGCTTTCTCCAATGCTTCAGTTTGGTATCCATGCTGGGCAGCAGGCTGAAATGCTGACAGACACAATCCGTGCGCTGCTGTTAAAAGCCTATGGTTACGACACCAAAGTATTTGAATTTGTGGCACTGGAACACACCAGTAAAAATAAAATGATCCTGGCAACAAAGCGTAAAGATTTTAAACAGGTGGATGAAACGGTTCTTGCTCAGATTCAGGCTTTGAAGGAAATGTATGGTATTCAGAAGCATTCACTGGAACTGTTGCTGAACGATGCCTGGGATATGCAGGGCATTGGATGTAAATGCTGAGCAGTACAGATCTGCTTGTGTGCTCTTAAGGCTGTCTGAATATGATATGGACAGTAAAGTGGTCTTATTTTTGGAGATGAATAAGTAATGAGCCGTGAAATCCGTGCAGGAAAGTGGTCAGATCTGGCACAGCATGCCATGCAGATCCGTGAAGCGGTATTTATTCAGGAACAGCAGATTGCTGCTGAAGATGAATGGGATGAACAGGATGCAGTTTCACTGCATTTTGTAATGTATGAAGATGAGCGGCCTGTTGCAACAGCCAGGTTGTTAATGGACAACAGTATTGGTCGTGTTGCGGTTCTGAAGTCCAGTCGTGGACTGGGACTGGGTAAGGTGCTCATGCAGGCTGTCATAGATCATGCCAGGGCTGAACAGCGTAAATCTGTCAGATTGTCTGCTCAGGTTTATGCGATTGCATTTTATGAAAGCCTGGGTTTTACAGCTTATGGTGAAGAATATCCTGATTGCGGTATTCCTCATCAAGATATGTCAATGGAACTCTGAGCATAGCCTGATCGGTTTGGGCTGAAAGTGAGTGAGGAATGAAGCAAATCAAAGCGGTTCTTTTTGATCTGGATCAGACCCTGTTGAATCGGACAGAGACGCTCCGCAGATTTCTGAACTGGCAGATCAATTTTTATCAGCTTGTTCCGGCTGTGCATAAAGATCAGTTTATCCACAGATTTCTTGAACTGGATGCCAATGGTTCAGTATGGAAAGATGTGGTTTATACACAGCTGATTCAGGAATTCAGTATTCGCCATTATTCAATGGCGCAGTTGCTGAAATGCTACATTGAGGATCTGAATAAATTTTCAGTCGCATTTGAGGGTGTTGCAGCAGTAGTTTCAGAGCTTTATCAGTCGGGTTATCAGATCGGGCTGATTTCCAATGGTAAAACTCCGTTTCAGGAACATAATTTTCAGGCTCTGGGATTAAGTGTGTTCTTTTCAGTCATACTGGTATCTGATGCTGTTGGACTGAGAAAACCTGACAGGGCTATTTTTCATAAAGCATGTCAGCAACTGTAACGGTCAGCAGAGCAGTGCGTATTTGTAGGTGACAATGACATTGCAGATATCCAGGGAGCGAACAGGGCAGGTCTGAAAAGTATTTTCTTTCACCCGGATCCGACTGTGTATTCCTCATGTGCAGATCTGAATATGCATCATTTCAGTGAGTTGAGTGCTTTAATTGATCTGCTGGGCTGAGTTGCTGGCTTTACTTTCCTGATTTGGTAGCGGTAGAAATTTAAAAAAATAAATGCGGTTGAATAAAGTAAAAAACCATGCAGTTATGCGTGAAAACCTCTTTGCTCTAAGCATGAATATTTCGGATAGTCTGAGTTTTTATCTGAAAATATGAAATACAGGGCAACAAAAAAGGGCATGACGCCCTTTTTATGTTTCAGCAGAAATCAGTGTGCATGTTCAGTATGCGCTTCGCCGCGCTGCATATTTTTCATTTCAGCATCAGACATTTTCATGTCTTCATGTGCATGTGTGGCAGCAGGTTGCTGGGAAGAATCAGTCTGTTTATTTTTCTGACTCGGCATATAGTCAGGTTCATTGCTTACTGCAAGATAAAAGAATCCGAGGAAAAATGCGCTGAGGATAAAACCGATCAGCAGACCTTTCCAACCTTTCTTTTCATTCGCAATTTTTTCAGATTGAGCAGCATCAGACATGGGAGTATTCCAAAGGAAAAAGAATCAGAACATGGTGCTTTTTATAACATGATTTTTGACTGTGAGTATAAAAAATATGTAAAAGCCATGAATATTTTATGGATTTAATCTCAGGCAGAAAAATGCAGAAAATCTGCATTATTCAGTCAGCTGAACTCACTGAACATCATTTTTAAAGCAAGCCCACTCATGATGAGTGCCACACTTTTTAAGAGTAGCCGTTGAATAAAAAGGTTGTTCATATACTGTTTGAACTGAAATGAGCAACCGATATAAAAACTACCAACCAGCACTAAGACGGCACAGGTGATGAGATAGATCTTGGCTGTGAGTTCAATGAGAATCTGATTGCCAAAACTGACAGGAACCAGTGCGAGGTAAAATGACATGGTTTTGGGGTTACACAGCGTCAGCCAGAGTCCGTGTATATAGCTGTTTTTCGATTGCTGTGCTGTTTCAGGCAGATCAGCAGGCAACAGGTTCTGGTTAAAGTGCCAGTATTTCCAGGACAGATAGAACAGATATAGACAACAGAGCATCATCAGCCCTTTAAAATAAATCCCTTGCAAAAAATCGCTGGATTGAAACAGACCGAACAGCGCTAAACTCAGATAGATGAAATCGCCCGTGATCAGCCCCAGCAACATCAGACAGCTTTGACGCCATCCACGACTGAGCGTACTGAACAGTAAAGCGGTCATGCCAGGCCCTGGAATGAATGCAGCAATACCGAGTGCCACTGCATACATAAAAAGTTGAGAAGCTGAGTCCATGAGAAATTACCGTAAATATTTTTACAGTATTGTTCAGTAAATCTCAGGGTGAAAATGGTCTGTTTTGATTGTATTTAAACAAATACAGGGTATATATTTTCTTTATTATTTAATAAAAAGGTTAAAACAACCCTTATGCAGACGGATAAAACAGATGCGAAAATTCTGGAGATATTACAGAAAGATTCGCGCAGTACCACACAGGAGATTGCCGATCAGATCGGAATGTCTGCATCGCCGTGCTGGCGTCGGATTAAGCGGCTTGAAGATGAAAAGCTGATTCGGGGGTATGGCGCTCAGCTGGATCGTAAAAAAATTGGTCTGGGTGTGATGGTGTTTATCAGGGTGTCTATAGACAGTCACAGTGAAGCTGAAGCACGAAAATTTGAAGAAAAAGTAGCGGAGCTGGATTTTGTGGTGGCATGTTACAGTATTGGTGGAGATGCAGACTTTTTACTTCAGGTGGTGTCTCCGAGCCTGGATACTTATGCTGATTTTTCCATGTCGGTCATTCGCAGGTTACCTGGTATTAAGGAAATGCAAAGCATGTTTGTGCTTAAGGAAATCAAACCTTTTACATCTTTTCCAGTGTCGGCTACGGCATAACATCAGGGTTAATAGTCTGAACATCTGACGATTGATTTAAAAAAATAAGGGGCAACAAGCCCCTTATTTGAATGACTGGAGATTAGGATCAGTCAATTTTACCGCTTGCAACTTTGTCTTTGAGTAATTGTGGTGCTTTGAAACGCTCACCATATTTAGCTTCCAGTGTATTGGCACGCAACAACGCTTTTTCTAAACCATACTGGTTTAAGAACTGAATCGCACCACCTGTCCACGGCGCAAAACCTATCCCGAAGATCGAACCGATATTGGCATCCACTACAGATTCTAATACATTTTCTTCATAGCAACGTAAAGTATCGAGTGCTTGAACAAACAGGATACGGTCAATCATTTCCTGTTCAGAAATATCTATATCTTTCTTCCAATGGCTCAAACCATCCCAAAGATGTTTTTTGCCACCTTCTGGATAATCATAGAAACCTGAACCTGCAGCTTTACCTTTACGTCCAAACTCATGAATCATGGTTTTCAACACATCTTCCGATGGTGAATGTGGTAAGTCTTTACCTTCAGCTTGCAGTGCCTTACGGGTTTCATTGGTCACATGCTCAGACAAGGTCAATGCAACTTCGTCCTGAATCGCCAATGGACCTACAGGCATACCTGCTTTAAGCGCAGCCATTTCGATACGTGCAGGGTGTACGCCTTCAGCAAGTAAACGTAGACCTTCATTCACAAAGGTACCAAATACACGGCTGGTGAAGAAACCACGGCTGTCATTCACCACGATTGGTGTTTTACCAATTTGTTGAACATAGTCATACGCTTTCGCTAAAGTTTCAGCAGATGTATTTTGTCCTTTGATGATTTCAACCAAAGGCATTTTGTCGACAGGGCTAAAGAAGTGTAAACCAATAAAGTTTTTGTCATCTTTAGAGGCTTTTGCTAAACCTGTAATTGGCAGTGTCGAAGTATTTGATGCAAACACACCACCATCAGCAAGGAATGCTTCTGCTTCCTGAGTCACTTTGGCTTTGAGTTCCTGATTTTCAAAGACTGCTTCGATAATCAGATCACAGCCTTTCAGATCAGCAGCATCAGCCGTTGCAGTAATCAGGCTCAAGACTTGATCACGCTTCTCAGCGGTCATGCGACCTTGAGACACTTTTTTGTCCAGGAGTTTTTGGCTATAGGCTTTGCCTTTTTCTGCATTTTCAACAGAAACATCTTTCAGAACAACAGCGATGCCTTTTGAAGCTGTTGAATAGGCAATACCTGCGCCCATCATACCTGCACCAAGTACACCGACTTTGCTTGCTTGCCATTTTGCAACATCTTTCGGACGGCTTGCTCCTGCTTTAATCGCATTCAGACCATGCCAGAAAGTACCGATCATGTTTTTCGCCACTTGCCCTGTTGCAAGATAAGTGAAATAACGTGATTCGATGGTCAGTGCTGTATCCACATCGACCTGAGCACCTTCAACCGCAGCAACCATGATCGCTTCAGGCGCAGGATAGCAACCTTTGGTTTTATCACGCAGCATTGCAGGAGCAATCGCAAGAATCTGAGCCACAGCAGGTGTTTTAGGATCACCACCAGGGATTTTATAACCTTTCACATCAAACGGTTGTTGTGATTTCGGATTGGTTTTGATCCATGCAATTGATTTTTCCATCAATTCGTCAACAGAATCCGCCGTATCATGGATTAAACCTAAAGATTTGGCTTTATCAACACCAAACTGCTTACCTTCCATCAGGAATGGGAATGCATTTTGTAAGCCCAACAGGCGCACCATACGCACGATCCCGCCACCGCCTGGCAATAAACCTAAAGTCACTTCAGGTAAACCAAACTTGGATTTTGGATCATTTAAGGCAATACGTGCATGACAACCGAGTGCGATTTCCCAACCACCGCCAAGCGCTGTACCGTTCAATGCTGCAACCACAGGTACACCTAAAGTTTCGATGTAACGCAGTTCTTTTTTCATCAGCTCAACGATTGCCATGAACTCTTTGGCATCTTCAGGACGAGCCTGAATCAAATCATCCAGATCACCGCCTGCAAAGAAAGTCTTTTTCGCTGAACGGAAAATCACACCTGTAACACCAGAATCCGCTTTAAATTTTTCTACAGTTTCAGTCAAGGCTTTTTGGAAATCTGCATTCATGGTGTTTGCAGATTGGTTTGGAGAATCCATAGTCAGAATAACAATGCCATCCGCATTTTTCTCAAATTGAATTGCGCTCATTCTTATTCTCCTTATACCAACTCAATAATGGTCGCAATACCCATACCACCACCCACACACAATGTTGCTAAACCACGTTTTTTGCCTTGACGTTCAAGCTCATCCAGTAAAGTACCTAAAATCATTGCACCTGTTGCGCCCAATGGATGCCCCATGGCAATCGAGCCACCATTTACATTGACTTTTTCCACAGGAACTTTTAATTCATTAATGAAACGCATTACCACAGAAGCAAAGGCTTCATTCACTTCAAATAGATCAATATCATCAATCGTTAAGCCAGCTTTCGCCAATGCTTTACGTGCAGCAGGCGCAGGACCTGTCAACATAATCGTTGGATCAGTACCGACCAATGCAGTCGCTAAAACTTTGGCACGTGGTTTTAAACCTTGTTCTTTCACCGCTTTTTCAGAAGCAAGCAGCACCACCGCAGCACCATCCACGATGCCTGATGAATTACCTGCATGATGTACATGATTGATCTTTTGCGCTTCAGGATATTGCTGTAATGCCACAGCATCAAAGCCCATGCCACCCATCATTTCAAAACTTGGGTTGAGTTTTGCCAAGCCTTCAGCAGTCGTCGTTGGTTTAATAAACTCGTCTTTGTCTAAAATCACCACGCCTGCTTTGTCTTTTACAGCCACGATGGATTTATCAAAATGACCTGCCGCTTGTGCAGCAGCTGCTTTGCGCTGTGAATTTGCTGCAAATTCATCCACATCGGAACGCGTATAACCATCCAGAGTTGCGATCAAATCTGCGCCAATGCCTTGCGGGACAAATTTTGATTTTAAATTAGTTTCAGGATCAAGCGCCCACGGTCCGCCATCTGAACCCATCGGGATACGTGACATGGACTCGACACCACCTGCTACAACCACATCTTCCCAGCCTGAACGGACTTTTTGAGCCGCCATATTTACAGCTTCAAGACCTGATGCACAGAAACGGTTGATCTGCACACCTGCAACATCATTGTCCCAGCCTGCGGCAATTGCAGCAGTTTTGGCAATATCCCCACCCTGGTCTGCAATCGGTGTCACACAGCCCAGTACAATGTCGTCGACTTTAGAAGTATCTAACTGATGACGATCTTTTAATTCATTGAGTAATGTTGTGAGTAGAGTAATCGGTTTGACACTGTACAGTGAACCATCTTTTTTTCCTTTTCCGCGTGGTGTGCGAATGGCATCAATGATGTAAGCCTCGCTCATAGCTGTTCCTTTTTATGACTTTAAATTTGTTATGGTGCTTCGAGTGTACTTCATAAAGTACAGAGTTCAATGACGAGAACGGGAGAGTCGCCTGATATTTTTGGTCAGTCGGGCAAATCAGTTTCAGTCAGCAGCAGGAGGGAAACAACAGGTGAATACGTATGGCTAAAAAGACTCTGCATTGGCAGTAAAAGGCATATTTATAATAATTTTATATTCCGCAAATAAAAAACAAGCCCAGTCATTATGACAGGGCTTATTTTTGTATACTGGAAACAGCTTGATTAATGATAGCCATGTAACTGACGGTACAGCCCAGGTGTAACCCCAGTCCACTTTTTAAATGCACGGTGGAATGTACTGGTTTCACTGAAACCGACCTGCTGTGCCACATCTTCAAGGGTCAGTCCTGGGTTGAGCAACAGGTGAATGGCTGCATCACGGCGTAAAGCATCTTTCACGCCCTGGTAGCTTTTCCCTTCAGCAGCAAGACGGCGACGCAGTGTCTGTGGTGACAGATACAGCATGGAGGCAACATCATTCAGTGTTGGCATTTCCTCACCAATCTGACTCTTCAGTACATCACGGATACGTGAAGTCAGGGAGTTGGTATTTTTAAATTTAACCAGTAACTGAGCAGGTGCAGCTTTCAGGAATTCTTCCAGTGCGGCTTCATCCTGACGGATCGGTAAATCCAGATAATCCGCTGCAAAGGTAATTTCTGTACGGGGAGCATCAAACTGCATCACGGGTGCAAAAAACAGTGCATCATATTCTTCTGCATGATTTGGGCGAGGGTAACCGAAGTGTACACGCTCAAGTGGCAGGCGGCGTTCAATCAGCCATGAGGCAAGACCATGCCAGATCATGAGCATACTTTCAGTAATGAAGTGATCAGGGTCCATGGATTTTGGAATCAGAGGCACCAGGCGGGCTTCATGTTTATCCCGTTCAAGGCTGACAGACCATTCATCACCAAAGAGCTTGTAGAACTGAGAAGACAGCTCCAGTGCATCTCCGAGCGTTTTTGCATGAATAATCAACTGACACATAATGGCAAAAGTGCCCAGGCGTCGAGGCTGAATGTCAAAGCCGACGTGTTCATCCTGGGTGACCATCCACAGCATTTTAATGAAGCGGGTATATTGTTCAGGAGAAATCCTGGCTTTAGGCTGGCGAAGTAATTCAGCTTCAATGCCAACATGGGACAGCAGGGTTTCTACATCCATGCCCAGGCGTTTAACCCCGGTAAGAGCTGCATTGACGAAATGGATACTGATCGTATCGCGGCTCATGTTAAATCCTTCAGACTCTTTTATATTCACTTGGGTTGACCTAAATGACGCTAAAAATAATTCAATTGGCAATTTACAATAAAGGTTTTGCCCTTTTTACATGTTAAATTGCCGAAATGATCAAGGTAAATGGCTGAACATGACATTGTTCAGCCTCATTTATATTTCTAATATGAGTAAAAAATCAACATTAAACGAGTGTAAATTAGTATGACATCGGCTTTAAACGGATTGAAAGTTCTCGATTTTTCTACATTATTACCAGGTCCATTTGCAACTTTATATCTGGCTGACCTGGGTGCAGAAGTGATTCATGTTGAATCGCCAACCCGCCCAGATCTCGTGCGTCTACTGCCTCCGTATGCAAATGGGCAGGCAACTTCACACAGTTATCTGAACCGAAATAAACAGTCTGTTGCACTCGATTTAAAAAATCCTGAAAGCATTGAACTGATTAAACAGAAAATATCTGAGTATGACATTGTGGTCGAACAGTTCCGTCCTGGAGTCATGCAGCGGCTGGGTCTGGACTATCAGACACTGGCAGAAATCAATCCACGACTGATCTATTGTTCCATCACAGGCTATGGTCAGTCAGGTTCCTATAAAGATAAAGCAGGGCATGACATCAACTATATTTCTCTGTCAGGAATAGCGGGGCACAGTGGTCGTAAGCAAAGTGGACCACCTCCTATGGGGATTCAGATTGCTGATGTTGCCGGTGGTTCTTTGCATGCAGTGATTGGAATTCTGTCTGCGGTGATTGAGCGTCAGATCAGTGGACAGGGGCAGTATATTGATATTTCCATGACCGACTGTGTTGTGACCATGAACAATATGGCAGCGTCTGCCAGTCTGGCAGGTGAACAGCATCAGCAGGTGGAAAATGAACACCTGAATGGTGGAACATTCTATGATTATTATGAAACTCAGGATGGTCGCTATATGTCAGTCGGCAGTCTGGAACCTCAGTTTATGGCGGGTCTGGCAACGGCACTGGAATTACCTGTTTTAATGGCAAAAGGGGCATCTTTTGATGCTGATGACCGAAAAGAAGTGAAACAGACAATAGCTGAGAAAATGAAAACACAGCCATTTGTCTACTGGCAGTCTCTATTTTCAGGACTTGATGTCTGTGTGGAACCTGTTCTGAAACTGGAAGAAGCGCTTGATTCACAATTGGCAAAAGAGCGTGGTTGGGTCGTGAATGTACCTTTGAGTGAAAATTCTGAGCAGACAGAAGCACAGCTGGCATGCCCGATCAAATTTTCAAGATCACGGTTAAATTATTCATTTATTGGACAAAAACTGGGCGAGTCAGAACTGTGATTTTTCTGTTCTGAGATCAAAGATACAAAGTGCAACAAAAAACACACTTTTAAACAAAAACATCGAGCGTAACCTGTATGTATTAACAGAATAATATATAGGTTGCGCTTTATGGATAGAGTATGTAGAAAATTCTGTTCGGTGATCAGCGTTCTTGCGATGAGCTGCAGTTTTCAGATTACTTTTGCTGCAAAACCATTTGATGTTCAAAGTCCCTGGATGTTGGGTGACTGGAACGGTAAGCGTACAGAATTACAAAAACAGGGATACGATTTCAGCCTGGGGTATACAGGTGAAATGGCAAGTCTGCTCGATTCAAAACATCATTCCAGTCACGGTACTGAATATACAGATCAGTTCGCTTTGGGTGCACATTTAGACCTCAGCACAATTCTGGGCTGGCAGGATACAGAAGCTCAGATCACCATTACAGAGCGTAATGGACATTCTCTTTCTCAGACCTCTGATGCACTCGCAGGACACCTCAGCTCTGCCCAGGAAGTGTGGGGGCGTGGTCAGACCTGGCGTCTGACTGATCTGTGGATCAGGAAAAAATTTCTGGATCAGAAACTGGATATTAAAGTGGGACGTTTCGGTGAAGGTGAAGACTTCAACGTTTTTGACTGCGATTTTCAGAACCTGGCACTGTGCGGTTCTCAGGTCGGCAACTGGGTGGGTGATCAGTGGTACAACTGGCCGGTGAGCCAGTGGGCTGCCCGGATCAAATACAATCTGCAACCTGACCTTTATGCACAGCTGGGTGTTTATGAATATAACCCTGAGAACTTAAGACGTAGTAAGGGATTCAACTTAAGTACAGATGGCTCACATGGTGCGATTATTCCTGCTGAAGTGGTCTGGCAACCGAAGTCCGCAATAGCACAACTGCCTGGTGAATATCGGTTGGGTTATTACTACAGTACCGCTGATGCAGCTGAAATAGAGCATCCTTCCAGAACTTCCCATAAGCAGGGAATGTGGGTTGTTGCAAAGCAACAGCTGACCTCACATGCAGATGATGTCCGCCGTGGACTGAGTGGTTTTGTCAATCTGACAGTACATGACTCAGATACCAATAATGTCAGCAATATGCAGAATATCGGTCTGGTCTATAAAGGGCTGCTCGATGCCCGCCCTGAAGATGATCTTGGCGTGGGTGTAGCACGTATCGCCATCAATGATGATGTCCGTGACCTGCAGGCAGCGAATGGGCTGGCACAGCAAAACGAAGAATACGATGCTGAAATTTATTACGGTATACATGCAGCAAACTGGCTGACGGTACGTCCAAATATTCAGTATATCCGTCATGTCGGTGCTTATAAAAATGGTGAAAGCGCCTGGGTGGGCGGTATTAAATTACAGACAGCATTTTAGTTTTTAGCTTGAAAGCCAGTGCTTTTGAGGGATGTGAATGCTGGAAAATGGGTGTATTCACAGTTTTGAAAAGAACATGGTTTTTTAACTGAAAATAATTAAAACAGCCTCATGGTTTCTATGAAAGAGCACTGAGGATTCAATACATTAAAATATAGGTGGTCATTATGAATTCTCCATCTTCGGCATCAGGCTTCCGGACACTGACCGTTGTTATTGCCGCAGTCGCTGGACTGGTTCTGTTTGCAGGCGGGATTTATCTTGCCGTACTGGGTGGCTCCTGGTATTACATCATTGCTGGATTACTCTTCCTTGCGACTGCATTTTTGCTTCAACAGCTGAAAAGCTCCGCCTTGCTGGTCTATGCTGCACTGGTACTGGGGACAGTGATCTGGGGGCTGTGGGAAGTGGGTTCTGACTTCTTTGCACTTGCCCCACGACTGGATATACTGGGTGTATTTGGACTGTGGTTGCTCATTCCTGCTGTGACCCGTGGTTTCAGGGACAGTAAAGGTGCAAAACTGGCACTGACAGGCACACTGGCAATCACAATTGCAGTCATGATCTATTCCATTTTTAATGATCCTCAGGAAATCCGTGGGACATTAAGTGCAGCACAGCCTGCGCCTGCACCGATTGAAGGAATTGCTGATTCAGACTGGCCTGCCTATGGGCGTACTCAGTCAGGGTTGCGCTATTCTCCATTGACTCAGATCAATGAGAAAAACGTTAAAGACCTGAAAGTCGCGTGGGAATATCACACCAATGACTTTAAAACAGATAAGGATTCAGGTGAAACAACCAACCAGGTCACGCCAGTTAAAATTGGCAATAATATGTATATCTGTACAACGCATCAGTTCCTTGTGGCACTTGATCCGGCAACAGGTAAAGAAAAATGGAAGTTCGATCCGAAGCTGAAAGCAGATCATACTTTTCAGCATCTGACCTGTCGTGGCGTTTCTTATTATGATGCTGCCAATACCACAGGTTTTGCTGCAAGTCTGGAAACAAAGAAATCGACTTCCACAGAATGTCCACGTAAGGTCATTTTACCTGTCAATGATGGACGTCTGGTTGCTGTCAATGCTGACACGGGTAAAGCCTGCTCTGATTTTGGACATAATGGTGAAGTGGATTTACAGAAAGACATGCCATTTCCGTATCCAGGGGGGTACATTCCAACCTCTCCGCCTGTGGTTACAGGAACGACTATTATTATTGCGGGTTCAACCACAGACAACTATTCAACTGAAGAACCGTCTGGTGTGATCCGTGGCTATGATGTCAATACAGGTGCATTATTGTGGGTGTTCGATACAGGTGCAGAAGATCCAAATAAAATTCCAGGACCAGGTCAGAAATATGTTCAGAACTCTCCAAATGCCTGGGCACCTTTAGCTTATGACGCTAAACTGGATATGGTTTATGTGCCGACCGGTGTGGGCACACCCGACATCTGGGGTGGAAACCGCACACCTTTGCATGAACGTTATGCAAACTCCATGCTTGCGATCAATGCAACAACAGGTCAGCTGATCTGGAATTTCCAGACCACACATCATGACCTCTGGGATATGGATGTGCCAGCACAGCCAACCCTTGCGGATATCAAAAACAAAGCAGGGGATACCGTTCCTGCTATTTATGTGCTGACCAAAACAGGGAATGCATTTGTACTGGACCGCCGTACCGGTGAGGCGATTGTTCCTGTGACTGAAAAACCTGTACCACAGACCGTGAAACGTGGTCCACAGACCAAAGGTGAGTTCTATGCTGCAACTCAGCCTTTTTCAGACTTCAATCTTGCACCGAAGGATAAGCTGACTGATAAACAGATGTGGGGTGCCACCATGTTTGATCAGCTGATCTGTCGCGTGGCATTCCATAAACTGAACTATGACGGTATTTATACACCGCCTTCAGAAAATGGAACTCTGGTTTTCCCTGGTAACTTAGGGGTGTTTGAATGGGGCGGAATGTCTGTCAATCCTGATCGTCAGGTTGCCGTCATGAATCCTATAGGCTTGCCATTTGTGACCAAGCTGATCCCAACTGATCCGAACCGTGAAAAAACTGCGAAAGGTGCAGGGACAGAATCAGGTGTACAACCCATGTATGGTGTGCCTTACGGTGTTGAAATCAGTGCATTCCTGTCACCATTTGGACTGCCTTGTAAACAGCCTGCATGGGGCTATGTTGCAGGTGTGGATCTGAAAACACATGACATTGCATGGAAACGCCGTATTGGGACAATCCGTGACAGTCTGCCAGGTATCCCATTACCGCCGTTCAAAATGGGTGTGCCAATGCTCGGTGGTCCTATTTCCACAGCAGGGAACCTGATGTTTGTGGGCGCAACACAGGATAATTATATCCGTGCCATTAACGTCACCAATGGTGATGAACTGTGGAAAGGTCGTTTACCGGCAGGTGGTCAGGCAACACCGATGACTTATGAAATCAACGGTAAACAGTATGTGGTGATTATGGCGGGTGGTCATGGTTCGTTTGGAACCAAAATGGGCGATTCGCTGGTGGCTTATGCACTGCCGGATTAAAAAATAAACCTGAAGAAAAAGCCTGATCCGTCAGGCTTTTTCTTTGTCCAGGCAAAATATTCAGCTTTCAGCAATAAAGACAATGAGCAAAGTGGCCCAGAAAAAGACAAGCCAACGCTTATATTAAAAAATATGATAAGTATTGAATAAATTCATCCATATAACAATAAACTGCTTTAAAAGAAGCTTAGGCATTGATAACAGCGTGACTGAAACATGCTTATCAATAAAACCGCTATTAAATATGTAAAAAACGCATTTCTTTGATACATCAATAGTCGTTATATTGTGCGTCGTTATAATGAATCTACTAGCTGTACGCCATGTATTTATATACTGATTTTGACCAGCAACTGGTTAATGAACGTGTTGCACAATTCCGTGATCAGACGGAACGTTATTTAGCGGGTAAACTCACTGAAGATGAGTATCGCCCATTACGCCTGCAAAATGGATTATATGTACAGCGTTATGCACCAATGTTGCGTATCGCTGTGCCTTACGGTCTGATGAACTCAAATCAGCTGCGTAAAGTGGCTGAACTGGCTCTGGAATATGACCGTGGTTATGCACATGTATCCACACGTCAGAATATTCAGTTCAACTGGCCTGCGCTTGAAAATGTGCCTGATATGCTGCAGGAGCTTGCAACGGTTCAGATGCATGCCATTCAGACTTCAGGTAACTGTATCCGTAACACGACAACTGACCAGTATGCAGGTGTGGTTGCAGGTGAAATTGCTGACCCACGTCCTACCTGTGAGCTGATCCGTCAGTGGTCAACGTTCCACCCTGAATTTGCATTCTTGCCACGTAAGTTCAAGATTGCAGTTTCTGCGCTTGAAGAAGTGGATCGTGCAGCAACTTCATTCCATGATATCGGTGTGTATCTGACACGCAATGAAGCGGGTGAGTTAGGTTATAAAATCAAAGTCGGTGGCGGTTTGGGTCGTACCCCAATTATTGGTTCCATGATCCGTGAATGGTTACCACGTGAAGAATTGATTGCTTATCTTGAAGCAGTTCTTCGTGTGTATAACCTGCATGGTCGCCGTGATAACAAATATAAAGCACGTATCAAGATCCTGGTAAAAGCTTTAACTCCTGCAGTATTTGCTGAGAAAGTTGAAGCAGAATTTGCCGAAACCATCAAAACATTAAAAGTTGATGCAGATACTTTGAAAAAAATGGATGAGAACTTCACGCCATTTGATTATCAGAACTATGCAGATGAAAACTTTGATGCTTTGTTTGCAGAGCATCCAAAATTCAAACAATGGTTCAATATCAACACCAATGCACATAAAGTTGCAGGCTATCGTATCGTGACGATTTCACTGAAACGTGCAGGTGTTGCACCGGGTGATATGACCACCGAAGAAATGAATCTGATTGCTGATCTTGCAGACAAATATACTTTCGGTGAACTTCGTACCACGCACGAACAGAATATTTCACTGGTCGATGTACCACAGAAAGATCTGTTTGAACTGTGGCAGACGCTTGATCAGAACAACCTTGCCCGTGCGCACATCGGTTTTATTACCGATATTATCTGCTGCCCTGGCGGTGATTTCTGTTCACTGGCAAATGCGAAATCCATTCCAATTTCAGAAGCGATTTCACGCCGTTTTGATGACCTGGATACTGTGTATAACCTGGGACATATTGACCTGAATATTTCAGGCTGTATGAATGCCTGTGGTCATCACCATGTGGGTAACATCGGTATTTTAGGTGTGGACAAAAAAGGCGCTGAATTCTACCAGATCACTTTGGGCGGAAATGCAGACCACGATGCTTCAATCGGTGACATCTTAGGACCATCATTCGCAGCTGAAGTTGTACCTGATATTGTGGATGAAATTTTAAATACTTATCTCGATCTTCGTAACGAAGGTGAAGAATTTATCGAAACTTATCGTCGTGTCGGTATCCAGCCATTTAAGGAGCGTGCATATGCTTAATACAGCACTTCAAGTCCTCTCTAAAGATGGCACAATTGCAGACAATACTTATCAGATCATTGGTGAAGATGGTGTGTTGCCACAAGGCGATGTACTGTTGACTGTTGAACAACTGGATCAGATTGCCAATGTTTCAGGTAAAAAAGCCTTATTCATCACCGTGGATGCCTCTCCTGAAGTGAACCAGTTTCCATTGGATCAGCTGGATGCAATCTTCATTGATTTTGCAGGCTTTAACGATGGTCGTGGTTATTCATTTGCTGCGTTGTTGCGTCGCCAGGGTTATCAGGGTGAACTTCGTGCAACAGGTGATGTATTTAAAGACGTTTTAAATTATATGAAGCGTTCAGGTTTCGATACTTTCGTGATCAAAGAAGGTAAAGATATTACTGAAGCTGCGGCAGGTCTTGGGGATTTCACCAATCCTTACCAGGCATCGACTGCTGTACCGAAAGCGCATTATCAGACAGGTGCATAATCCTGACTGAGTGCCGGGAGCCTGCATCATGCAGGCTTTTTTATTGTGTAAATGAATGGAAAATTAAAAATTATATCTGCATGTTTTATATTAACTTAATTTAATATGTTAAGGTATTTAGCGTTAAGTATCATTGATACAGATCAGTACTCATCTTTTTTCAGAAGCAAAATATCCGTCAGGGAAATGAACAGAATTATTTCCTTGGGTGGCATGGTATTCAGACTTTTTATTCAGAAGTGACATTGTTTTTATGCAAAATTCTATTCGTGTAGGTATTGCCGGTTACGGCAACCTTGGGCGTGGTGTTGAAACTGCGATTCAGAAAAATCAGGACTTACAGCTTGTTGGTATTTTCAGCCGACGTGATCCTGCAACAGTTTCTCCATGTTTTGCGACCACTCAGGTTTTTCACATGGATAGTCTGGGTGATTTTCAGGATAAAATTGATGTATTAATTTTATGTGGTGGCTCGAAAGATGATTTGCCACAGCAGGGTCCAATCTTGGCAAGCCAATTCAATACCGTAGATAGTTTTGATACCCATGCACGTATTCCTGAATATTTTGCGGCGGTGGATGCACCTGCATTAGCAAACAAGAAAACTGCGATGATTTCGATTGGTTGGGATCCAGGCATGTTCTCAATCAACCGTTTATTTGGTGAAGCATTATTACCTGATGGTGAAACTTATACTTTTTGGGGTAAAGGTTTAAGCCAAGGTCACTCGGATGCAATTCGCCGTGTGGATGGCGTGAAAGCAGGTGTGCAATATACCATCCCATCAACGGATGCGATTGAAAAAGTTCGCAGTGGCGCACGTCCTGTTTTAACGACCAAAGAAAAACATCAGCGTGAATGTTATGTGGTTCTTGCAGACGGTGCAGATGCAAAAGCGGTTGAGCAGGCAATCGTGACCATGCCTGACTATTTTGCAGACTACAACACCACTGTAAATTTCATTGATGAAGAAACACTGAAAAAAGATCACCAGAAGATGCCACATGGTGGCTTTGTGATCCGCAGTGGAAACACCAGTGATG
Source organism: Acinetobacter sp. WCHAc010052 (assembly GCF_002165295.2). Taxonomy (NCBI): domain Bacteria; kingdom Pseudomonadati; phylum Pseudomonadota; class Gammaproteobacteria; order Moraxellales; family Moraxellaceae; genus Acinetobacter; species Acinetobacter sp. WCHAc010052. The sequence goes on from NZ_CP032143.1 coordinate 709,700, forward strand.
AACAGAATCAGGTTGTTGAATTTTCATTAAAACTCGACAGTAATCCTGAGTTTACAGCGAGTGTGCTGGTTGCGTATGCACGTGCATGTTATCGCTTAAATCAGATGCAGCAGTACGGTGCGAAAACTGCATTTGATGTTGCACCAGGTTTACTCTCAATGAAAACACCTGAGCAACTGCGTAAAGAATTACTCTAAGACCTTTCAGTCTGTTGAGCAAAAAGGTGAATCATGGATTCACCTTTTTTTTATCACTGTAAATTGGTGTTCAAAGATGATTGAGATACAGGGCATGCTAGTGGTTTAAAGGCACTTGAGCTAAAATCCGCCCATGATCGGATAAATGAAAATAATCATGTCTTTATTGCTTGCAAAAATAAATCCAGGTGTGATCTGGCTGTTGATCGCAATTGCCACAGATGTACTTTCAACGTTTTATTCTGCCAAAGGCAATGGTCTGGTCAATAAAGCAGATCAGGGAGTTGCCCTGATTCTGTATATTATTTCTTTTGCCTGTGCCGCCTATGCACTCAAGTTTATGCAAGCGGGTATTTTATATGTGCTTTGGTCTGGTATCGGCGTGATTGCAACGGCATTGCTGGCAAAAGCATTTTTAGGGCAGCATATTGACCTGGCAGGGTGGGTCGGCATTGCCTTTATTACGGTTGGCTTGACCATTATTGCGCAGTTCTCAAATATTGATGTTTAAAGGCCACTAAAAATCAATGTTTTGCTTAAGTCTTTAAGAGAAAGGTGTTGCTAGAAACTTGTAAAAGAAAGCACGCCCTAAATCTGGTTCCAGCAATAAAGGAAATAAGAAACCATACACAGCACCTGTGATGTGAGCACGATGGTCAATCAGTGGAGAATGTCCAGAGCGAATAGCATACATGCTGTAACACAGGTAAATTGTGCCAAAGAGTATTGCAGGAATAGGGATAAAATAGATATAAATCATTCCCCATGGATTAAATAAAATCGAGCTGAACAGTACTGCATTCACAGCACCAGAAGCACCTAAACTTCGGTAAGAATTCAGATTTCGGTTTTGTAAATAACTGGGAATCGCAGCAATAATAACGGCACTGCAGTAAAACAGGACGAAGCCCATTCCATTTAAATAGTCACGGAAAAACCATTCAATACTGCGCCCAAAGAAATACAGGGTGAACATATTGAAAAACAGATGGATTCCATCATTGTGGATAAAACCATGCGTCAGAAAGCGATCAAATTGCCCATGTTTAATCGCTGAAATATTGAAAATCAAACGATTCATAATGTTCCGATGCTGCCACGCTGCCAACGATGTCAGAATCGTGATGATAATGATCAGAATGGTATGAGGTATGCCTGGAATCATTTCTTATCAATCGTATTTTTAATGAGTGCAATATAACCTGAATTGATTCAACAGGCTATATTGCATTTCCAGTATTCTGCTATTCAGTTTCAAGCTGACAGTTCACCATCCATCGTATCCCGAACTGATCGGTAAATGCACCATACAGCGCACCCCAGAAAGTATTTTCCAGCGCCATTTCAACCTGACCGTTTTCAGACAGAGCATCAAACAGGCGTCGTGCTTCAGCCTGCTCATCTGCATCCAGGTTGATGGAAATATAGTGGTTGGTACCTTTGCTGAAAGGCGCACTTTGCGGGGCACAGAACTGTTCAGTGGTATCCGAACCCATCAAAATGGTAAATGGATTAATTGGCAAAGAAACATGCAGGATATAATCTTTTTCTTTCTCTGAAATATGCGCATCTGGTAATTCTGAATAACGTTTGATAAAAGAAAACTCTCCACCAAAAACTGATCTGTAAAAGTGAAAGGCAGCTTCGGTTTCACCCTGAAAATTAAGATAGTGATTCAGTTGCATGACAGCAGTCCATTTTTGTTCTGAATATTTAATTTAGCAGTGTATTGCTTAATTTTTGCTGAAAAAATTGTAATGATCCGTGATAAAAAAATCCCTCAAAGCTGAGGGATTTTAAATTTACATTTTTTGAAATTTAAGGGGAGAGTGCTTTAAATTTTAAAGAATTTCAATGGCAACCGCAGTTGCTTCACCGCCACCAATACACAGAGCTGCAATACCTTTCTTACCGCCTGTACGTTTTAAAGCGTGGATTAAAGTCAGGATAATACGCGAACCTGTGGAACCAACAGGATGACCCAGTGCACATGCACCACCATTGATATTGACTTTTTCAGCATCCAGTCTGAAATCATCAATTGGGCACATCGTCACCATGGCAAATGCTTCATTGATCTCCCATAGATCAACGTCCTGAGCATCCCAGCCGGTTTTGTTCAGGACTTTCTGGATTGCGCCAACAGGGGCAATAGTAAATTCAGAAGGGTGCTGTGAGTTGGATGCATAAGCCACAATTTTTGCCAGTGGCTTTAAGCCTTTTTGCGCTGCAAGTTCAGCAGAAGCCAGTACTAAAGCAGATGCGCCATCTGAAATTGAGCTGGCATTCGCAGCTGTAATCGTACCATCTTTGGCAAAAGCAGGGCGTAGCGTTGGAATTTTTTCAATGTTGGCATTGAACGGTTGTTCGTCTTTATCAACAATTACATCGCCTTTACGACCCGAAACTGTCACAGGGACGATTTCATCTGCAAAATAGCCTTCGGTGATCGCAGTTTGCGCACGTTTCAGTGAACGGATTGCAAACTCATCCATCTGTTCACGGGTGTAGTTACGGGTATTTGCCATATCCTGAGCAAAAGACCCCATCAGGCGACCTGTTTCTGCATCTTCCAGACCATCAAAGAACATATGATCTTTGACTTCGCCATGACCCATGCGGTAGCCACCACGTGCTTTTGGTAACAGATACGGTGCATTAGTCATGGACTCCATACCGCCTGCAACAATCACCTGAGCTGAACCAGCTTTAATGGCATCGGCAGCCTGCATGACAGCTTTCATGCCTGAACCACACAGTTTGTTAATGGTGACAGCACCGGTGGAATCAGGCAAACCAGCCTGACGCATTGCCTGACGGGCTGGACCCTGTTTCAGACCTGCGGGCAGTACGCAACCCATAATGACTTCTTCAACATCTGTAGCCTGTAGACCCGCACGGGCAATCGCTTCCTTAATAGTGACAGCACCCAGTTCTGGTGCAGTGACAGTTGCCAGGCTTCCCTGGAAACCACCCATAGCGGTACGTGCGCCGTTTACAATTACGATGTCAGTCATTGTTTTCTCCATATTGGATTTATCAGAATTCCGGATTTAAGCAGTATATTGAAATTTGCTCAGGAATAAAGCATCCCCAGTCCCAAACTGTAGACTGCCAGGTTCTCAACAGCTCGATGGTCGTTCCTGTCGGGTCAGCCCCATATCATTCAGAATCACCTTATAGTGATTCTGTGATCCCACACTGGAGCAATAGGTAAATGTTCCATTACTACCGATTGGTAAACCATTGGGCTTTCTGAATGTCAGATACGCAACAGACCCGGAACCCGCCCAGGTCAGTGTGCCATATTTGAGTCCTGTCTTTTCTGACTGGATGACTTTTTCACCGCTATCCACTGCACCATTTTTATTTCTGTCCAGGAACAGAATATAGCCTGTTGCCCATTGGTTCGCCTGACAGCTGCTGCCATCAGCGCTGGAGCAAAGTACGGTATTTGTACGATGTGTAACAGATTGTGACTTTGCCAGCTGGATCACTGAATTAAGAATCTGGACATTTTTTTTAGCTTCCTGAGATGCCATCAGATTTTTGAATGAGGGAACGGCAAGGACAGCGATAATCCCAATAACGGCAATGGTTACGATCAGTTCAAATAAAGTGAATCCATTTTTTCTCTTTAAAAACATCATATTCCCCTTGTTTTTTTTAATAATTTGTACAGAATGCTGTGCTAAGGTTCTGTTTAGTCGATTATTCTTGTCACTAAGATTTTATTACTCAAGTGTTCAGAAAGCTGTTAAAATGAAAGACAAGAGTAAATAAGCTATTCATACAGCCACGTTGAGTAAAAATTTACCGAATTACAACGGAAATTGTAAGTAATTTTGTCAATAATTTACTTGATTAAAATTATCAAGCACTTGGAAAACAAATAAAGTGTTTGTATGATTCGAGGTGACTAGCTTAAAAATAGATCTGGGGTATTTATAAAGCCTATCTCAGGATAGCCAAAAATTTTAGGCTTGAGCTTGAACAACAATTGTTATCTCTGGAGGATAAATCCATGAAAATGAGTCGTATTGCATTAGCAATGCTGGTAGCTGCTCCATTAGCAGCTGCAAACGCAGGCGTAACTGTTACTCCGTTAATGCTTGGTTATACTTTCCAAGACACTAAACACAACAACAGCTATAAAGATCACCTTTATGGTGAAGAGCCAGAACTTCAGGACGACCTGTTTGTTGGTGCAGCGCTTGGTGTTGAACTGACTCCATGGTTAGGTTTTGAAGCTGAATACAACCAGGTTAAAGGCGATATCGAAGATAAAGCTTCTAACTACGGTGAATACAAACAGACTCAGATCAATGGTAACTTCTACGCTACTTCTGACCTGATCACTAAAAACTACGACAGCAAAATCAAGCCATACGTATTATTAGGTGCTGGTCACTACAAATACGAATATGACCTGAAAGAAGATTCATTGAAAGATGATGAAGGTACTTTAGGTAATGCTGGTATCGGTGCTTTCTGGCGTCTGAACGATGCTCTGTCTCTTCGTACAGAAGCTCGTGCTACTTACAACATCGATGAAGATTTCTGGAACTATACAGCTCTTGCAGGTCTGAACGTTGTTCTTGGTGGTCACCTGAAACCAGCTGCTCCAGTAATTGAAGTTGCTCCAGTTGAACCAGTTGCTCCAGTTCAGCCTGCTCCACAGGAACTGACTGAAGACCTGAACATGGAACTTCGTGTGTTCTTTGACACTAACAAGTCAAACATCAAAGATCAGTACAAGCCTGAAATCGCTAAAGTTGCTGAGAAGTTAGTTGAATATCCAAACGCTACTGCTCGCATCGAAGGTCACACAGACAACACTGGTCCACGTGCATTGAACGAACGTTTATCTTTAGCTCGTGCTAACTCGGTTAAAACTTCTCTTGTAAACGAATACAACGTAGATCCAGCTCGTCTGACTACTCAAGGTTTCGCATGGGATCAACCGATTGCTGACAACAAAACTAAAGAAGGCCGTGCTATGAACCGTCGTGTATTCGCGACTATTTCTGGTAGCCGTACTGTAGTTGTACAGCCTGGTCAAGCAGCTCAATAATTCGTTATTGACTTCTGACTTAAAAAAGCAGCCGTAAGGCTGCTTTTTTTATTTATGTTTCTGAAGATATTCAGAACAGTGCTGTAAATAGATACCTGAACCAAAAATGAATGCTCAGGTGAAATCTGTTTCCTGATACAGTCGCATGAAAGTGTCAGGTATTTTAAATTTTATAAAATTATAATTTAGATCAGGGAATCAGCCTGTATGATCCAGTCGCGAACCCAGTGTTTCAAGATGGATTTCAAAGTGACCTTTGTTGCGGTCTTCAAAATAATGTCTTAATGTCCGTTCAACACTTGGAAAAGCCAGTTCAGTCCATGGTATTTCATGTTCGTCAAACAGTCGGCACTCAATGCTTTCTTCACCTGCACCAAATTTTCCATCAATCAGCTGAGCTTTAAACAGCGCATAAATCTGACCAATACGGGGAATGTTGTACATACAGTAGAGCTGTTCGATTTTAATCTCTGCTTCGGCTTCTTCGCGTGTTTCTCTGGCAGCTCCCTGTTCCATGGTTTCAAAAAGTTCCATATAACCGGCAGGCAGTGTCCAAAGACCATAACGGGGTTCTATCGCACGTCTGCACAGAAGTACTTTATTTTCCCATAAGGCGAGTGCACCACAGATGACTTTGGGATTGACATAATGAATGTTGCCGCAATGTGTGCAAACCTGGCGAGTCTGATGGTCGCCCAAAGGGATTTTATCGGTTGTTTCATGGCCACAGTTTGCACAAAAATTCATAGTCATCATCAATGATCAGAGTGTTTGTCAGCATAACTGAAAAATTGAACTTTGGCATCATTTCTCACCGCATGGCTGAAAATTCGGCTATGATAAAATTTCATGAAAATGGATAAATAATCTATGGAAGATCGGTTGTTGACACATGTGCTGCAAAAAAATCTGCGTTTTTCAAAGCGGGTCAAAGAAGCTCACGCAGCTGTGTTGATTGCGATCACAGATGAACATGACCCAAAAGTATTGCTGACACGACGTTCTGTATATCTGAATAATCATGCAGGTGAGGTTTCATTTCCAGGTGGAAAGCGTGATCCACAGGATACCAGTAATATTGTTGTTGCATTGCGTGAGGCTCAGGAAGAAACCGCATTGAGTCCATTTGATGTGCAGCTGGTCGGGGATCTGCCCATGCAGAAAGCACGAAATGGAATGCTGGTAAAGCCAGTGGTTGGGCTGATTCCACCACAGGTTCAGCTGACTGCTCAACCTACTGAAATTGACCGGATATTTTTTGCATCATTGAAAAATCTGATGGATGCACCACCTGTTCCTTACGAAGTCCGTTTTGAACATCAGTCCCTGTATTTTCCAAGTATGCGGGTGGAAAATGAGGTGGTATGGGGTTTAACCGCAAGAATGCTGGTGTCATTGTTTCAGTATGGTTTGAATTATCAGAAAGACTGGCCATTTTTACTGAATTCACCTGCATTTAAAGTCAAAAATCACAGATAAGCTAAAGGATAAGGACGTTGCATCATGTTGTATAAGTTTAAGGAATTTACGCCACGCGCTTTAAATCAGCCCTGGGATGGATGGGTTGCGGATAATGCGACTGTGATTGGGCAGGTCGAAATGGGGACTCAGGTCAGTGTCTGGTTTGGTGCTGTAATCCGTGGTGATAATGCAAAAATTCATTTGGGTAATTTTACCAATGTGCAGGAAAACGCGGTATTGCATACAGATACCGGCATAGATATGCATATTGGAGATTATGTCACCATCGGGCATCAAGCCATGCTGCATGGCTGTACGGTGGGAGACAACAGCCTGATCGGGATTAATGCTGTGGTGTTAAATAATGCTGTGATCGGTAAAAACTGCATTATTGGTGCAAACTCCTTAATTCCTGAAGGTAAGGTGATTCCAGATAATTCTGTGGTGATGGGGTCACCGGGAAAAGTGGTCAAAACGCTGGATGAAAATGCGGAATTCCGACTGAAAATGAGTGCCATGCATTATGCAGAGCATTTTAAAAACTTTCAGCAGCTTGAAGCTGTAACCCTGTAACAGCAGAGAATATTCTGTTTTAAAGCCGGACATTGATCTGGCTTTATTTTTAATAACAGTTTCTGCGCTCGCGAACTGAGATTGAGTGGAGTATCATAGTCACCGTTTATTTATTTGAAAAATAGGTTGTGCATGAAATTGCTGGCACTGGAAACAGCCAATGAGCAGTGTTCTGTTTCTATCGTGGATGAAACTCAGGAGCTTTATTTTCAGCTGGATGCAAGAGCGAAAGCGCAGACACAAACTATTTTACCGCTGATTGAGCAAGGTTTTATCCAGACGGAAACTGCTGCTGCCGATTTAACGGCAATTGCATTCAGTCGTGGACCAGGTTCGTTCAGTGGAGTACGGATCAATGCTGCTGTGACACAGGCGCTGGCATGGGCAAATGATTTACCGGTTATCCCTGTTTCCACATTGCAGGCACTGGCGCAGGCGGCTTATCGGATTGCGGGGCTGACAGCGGTGACAGCAGTACTGGATGCACGTATGCAGGAAGTGTACATCGCCAGCTATCAGCTCAATGATAAGGGCATCATGCAGGCAGTTTCAGAAGAATATTTACTGGATTACGCCAGAGCTGCTGAACAGGTTCAGTTTCAGCTGGTGGGTTCGGGTTCAGATTTAATTAAGCAAGAACAAATACAATACAAAGACTTGAATGCAACAGCAAATGATATTGCTACCATTGCACGCGAGCATGCAAGCCAGAAAAAGTGGGTCAGTGCTGAGCAGGCATTGCCTGTCTATTTACGTGATAATGCCTGGAAAAAAATTCCAGAACAGGGCAAACCATAATCAGGATTTTCTATGGATCTTTTACTGCTGCTTAAAGCAGCAATCATGGGTATTGTTGAAGGTATAACAGAGTTTTTACCAATTTCCAGTACAGGACATTTAATTCTTGCTTCTGAATTAATGAACTTCTGGACCAAAGAAAAAAGTGATGTTTTTGTGATCGCAATTCAGATGGGTGCGATTGCTGCGGTTATTTATGAATACTGGGCAAAGCTTTGGGGTGCTGCAACAGGGCTTGTATCTGGTGAACCGAAAGGGCGTCAGTTAGGGATAGGCTTAATCCTGGCATCCATTCCAATCATGCTGGTTGGTCTGACTTTGGGGCAAACGGTAAAAGCATATCTGTTCAATGATATTTCGATTGCTTTAGGTCTGATTGTTGGTGGTGTGATCATCTGGTGGGTGGAGAAGAATCCGCCGAAAGTGAATGCGCAGGAAGTTGAAAATATTTCAATTAAAGAAGCCATTTATATTGGTCTGATTCAGGTTTTAGCTTTAGTTCCAGGAACTTCACGTTCGGGTGCAACCATTATTGGTGCAATGATGCTGGGTGTTTCACGTAAAGCAGCAACTGAGTTTTCATTCTTTCTGGGTATTCCTGTTATTGTGGGTGCAGGCTTACTGGACTTATATCAGAGCTATCATGTCTTTGAAAGTACGCAGGACTGGACCGTACTGGCTTTCGGTACACTGGTTTCATTTGTGTCAGCACTGATTTTAATCCGTGTTCTTGTGGCTTATGTGGCAAAACGTGATTTCATGGTTTTTGCATGGTACCGTATTGTCTCTGGACTGATTATTTTATTGTTTGCATTAACAGGCTGGAAATTATGGTAAGCGAAATACGCTTATATTCCGAGTCTGAATTTCAGGAAAAAGCACAGCAGTATTCTGCTGTGCTTTTTTCACGTGGGGTTCAGGTCAGTATGGTTCAGGTCGAAAAGCTGAATGCGCGATTTTTGCGTCTGAATCCTGAACTGGCTTTATGTGTGGATAGTTCAGGCTTATGGCTGTGTGCCAGTGGTATGAAAATGCAGCCCGACTGGGTCGCAGAAGTTCCACGTTTAAAAAGAGCATCCTTAAAATCGGAACTGATAGCCAGAGCCTGTAATCTTTCTGAGAAGCCTGTGCTGGTGGATGCAACAGCAGGTCTTGGGCATGACAGTCTGTTAATGGCTTGCCTGGGTGCCAGAGTGACCCTGGTTGAACGTCATCCTGTATTGTTTAGCTTACTTGAAGACAGTCTGAACAGAGCAAAAGAGGATGCTTATCTGAGTCAGGTGACGGCTTCCATTCAGCTGGTCTTTTCAGATTCAGCAGAATATCTGAAGCAGCTGAATGATCAGAACCAGACGGTGGATGTTGTTTATCTGGATCCAATGTTTCCACAGCGTGATCAGAATCAGCAGGCTGTTAAAAAACAGGCTCAGGTTAAAAAACAGATGCAGTTACTGCACATGTTACTGCCTGAAGATGGTGAAATGGATCTTGGTGATGCGCTGTTGCCACTGGCAAAGCAGATTGCAAAACGGGTGGTTGTGAAACGCCCAAGACTGGCAGTGTTTTTGAATAATGAATCAACCACTTATCAGTGGTCAGGCGATGCCTGTCGTTTTGATGCATATTTTCAGCCAGGACTTTAGGATAATTGCTGGTGAATGATTTAATAATCGGCAACGATTTGTTATATAGTTGAAAAACATCATTGCTAAAAACAGCATCAGGAATAAACTAAGAGAGCATTCAAGCAAGCTCTCAGCTGAACCGAAACCCCTATGATTGACTTCAAACCCTCCATCAATTTTTGGCATGATTTTAAAAGCAACCAGACGGCTGGGATGTGGCTTTTTCTTGGATCACGACGTTCATTACAGATTGTACGCCCATCCATTATGCAGCTTGTGTTCTGGGGGATTCTGGGTGGAAGTGCCAATACACTGTTCAGCTGGCTCAGCGCTGGTGAAGTGGGGGAGTTCAACTCTCAGGGATTGGTCAGTTATGCGCTGTGGCCGTTTATTGCTCTCATTGTCGGTATTTTCCTGTCCCAGCGGATTAACAATCCCCGCTTAATGCTTGTTCCGGCTTTATTGTGGCTGGTGCTGGATACGCATATTGCACTGCTGCAAAGCCTGATTCAGTACCTCGGTCTGCTCGATATTTTACCTTATGCTTTATATGACTATCTGCCGACCGTATTTATGGTGCTGTTTGTCTGGCAGAGTCTGGCTGTAGTCTGGGTGTTTGCACGTGAATTGCACTGGCCATGGTGGGAGCGTGCGTTGATTATTGCTGCGACCCTGTTTACCCTGGTGGTCTGGCAGATGTCCGTCAAAAACCAGCCTATCTGGAAAGTGGAGGAGTCTCCACCGGTTTTTGAAGAAGATGCATTTTATGCTCAGAACAGATTGCTGAATAAAGCCCTTGAAACCATTCAGCTGGGTGAGTTTGCCCAATCACACTGGTACTTTATGGGGGTGGCAGGTGCAGGTTATCAGGATGTCTTTATGTCCGAAATTGAACGGATACGGGAACAGTTTGATACCCGTTTTGGAACTTTCGGGCGTTCGATTGCACTTGTAAATAATCCGTCCACACGCTTGAGCCTGCCGGTTGCATCGACAACCAGTATGGAACTGGCACTGCGTAGAATCGGGCAGCAGATGAACCGTGAGAGTGATGTACTGTTTCTTTATATGACATCACATGGTCTACCGAACCGTTTTGAAATGGAAAATGCGCCCCTTGATCTGACTCAGGTCGATCCAAAGTGGCTTAAAGATGCACTGGACCGTTCAGGTGTACGCTGGCGTGTGATTGTAATATCTGCCTGTTATTCGGGTAGTTTTGTTTCTGCACTGCAGGATGACAATACACTGATCATTACAGCTTCAGCAGCAGATCGTGCATCCTTCGGCTGTTCAAATGAAGCGGATTATACCTATTTTGGACGGGCATTCTTTGATCAGGCAATGCGGGAGCAGCCAAGCATCCGTCAGGCTTTTGTTCAGGCAAGTGAAACGGTTGCAAAATGGGAAAAGGCGCAGGGTTTTGATCCATCAGAACCACAATGGTCTATGGGAAAAAATATGGAGCTGATGCTTCCTCAGCTGGAACAGCATCTGTTCCCATCCGCAAAGGTTGATGCTCCTGCAGCAGAAACACAACTGACATCACATGCAGCAGCAGTGCAGCACTGATCAAACATCACTATTTAAAGGACTGATCATGGAACTGGTACAAAATAATAAATGTTTCGATGGTGAGCAGCGAATTTACAGTTTCAGCTCAGAAACACTGAACTGTGAAAGCCGGTTTGGTATTTTTTTGCCACCTCAGGCACTTGATGGACAGAAGTGCCCAGCAGTGTTTTTCCTGGCGGGGCTGACCTGTACCGAAGAAACTTTTGCGATTAAGGCACATGCACAGAAAATGGCATCTCAGCTGGGATTGATTCTGGTGACTCCTGATACTTCTCCGCGCGGTGAAAATGTCGCAAAGGGTGATCACTGGGATATCGGTCAGGGGGCGGGCTTTTATATCAATGCAACAGAATCTCCGTGGTCAGCGCATTATCAGATGGAAAACTGCATTGCTTCTGAACTGTATGATCTGATTATCAGAAATTTTGCGGTACATGCTGATAAAACAGGAATTATGGGGCACAGCATGGGCGGTCATGGTGCTTTAACACTTGCCATGAAATATCCTGAAAAATTCAGTTCAGTTTCAGCATTTGCACCGATCTGTGCGCCATCTCAGTGTCCGTGGGGAATCAAGGCATTTACAAATTATCTGGGAAATGTCCAGGAAGTATGGGCGCAGCATGATGCTGTGGAACTGATCCAGTCCAAAGGTGCACTTTTCAGTGAAATTCTGATTGATCAGGGACTTGAAGATCAGTTCTATGCTCAGCTCAATCCTGCACTGTTCAAGGCAGCATGTGAAAAAGCAGGTCAGAAACTTACACTGCGTGAGCACGAGGATTATGACCACGGCTATTATTTCATTCAGTCATTTATAGATGAACATTTACAGTTTCATGCTGTACAATTGGGTGCTTAAAATTCCTGCATATTACACATGAATTTTATATGATATAAAGAACACGGGCTTCTCTGTTTCGACTGAGGAGCTTTTTTTTAAAAGATAAATCTGAATATTAAAAATTCAACCTAAAATAAATATTAAGGTAAAAAATGCAAAACACAGAACCCGGAATTATTCCTGTTGATCCATCAGTCACAACACCGCCAGTCATTCCTTCGTTTACTCATTCCTCAGGCAATGCAAAAACTTTGGGTTTTAAGTTTTATGGCAGTGCTTCTGAGTATTTCGGCATCTGGATCGTCAACATTCTGCTGACGATTGTTACGTTGAGTCTGTATGCACCCTGGGCAAAAGTCAGACGCTTACGTTATTTTTATGGCAATACTGAATTTTATAACCGTAAGTTTGATTTTACGGGTGTCCCACGCAAAATCCTGATCGGTCGTCTGATTGCGATTGGACTGTATATCGGTATTTCGCTTGCTGCGGGATATTCTCCTAAAATTGCCGGGATTGGTGCACTTTTAATCTATCTGGCTGTACCGTGGCTGTTAAGAGCAACCATCCGCTTTACTGCCAGAAACAGTAAGTATGGCAACAGCCGCTTCTACTTTGGCGGTTCAACGCTGAAAGCATATATTGTTTTCTTTTTGGCTTTATTGCTGACCATTGTGACGCTTGGGCTGTTTTTCCCTGTGGCTATCTGGTTGTATAAACGCTATACCTTCAACCACCTGTTTGCAGGTCAGCTTCCATTTACCATCCATACCAGATGGACGACTTTTATGGGAGCAGTTTATTTACCCCTGCTTGCATTTATCATTATTGTGGTGGCTTTGGTTGCTGTTTCAGGCATCTCCATGTCTTCAGGGCTTGAAGCCATTGGTTCAGGTGCAATGGCTGTTTTTGGTCTGATCTATACACTGGCAATTTTTTTCCTGTTTCCTCTGATTGCTGCACGAATTTATATTGCGACCTGGAAAAACGTGACCGTAGGCAACAGTAAGTTCGATACCAGCTGTAATCAGTGGCGCTATGCGTGGATTGAAGGGACCAATATCCTTGCCCGTATTGTTTCAGTCGGTTTTTTAAGTCCATGGGCAGCGGTTCGCAGTTATCGTTATAAGGTGGACAATCTGACCCTGAATATGGTGGATGATCCCGATCAGCTGTATAACATTGCTCAGCAGGATCACAGTGCGCTGGCAGAAGAGATCAGTGATATTTTTGATCTTGATATTTCTCTGTAAAAATGGAGCAAATGGATATGGTTTCATCTGTCGAAGCAGTTTTTTATGATGGCGTTGTATCCAGACCGCAGCCTGCACGGATCAGTCCTATAGATGCACAGTCTGTCCTGATCCGTTATGGTGATCAGTATGAAAAGCAACGGCGTTATATGTATGAAGATATGACGCTGATTGGTGCGCTTGGCAAAATAAAACCGATCATTGAAATGAAGGATGACGCAAGGCTTGAGCTTCAGCAGGCTTTGCCTGACTGGTTTATGATTGGAAATAAAAAGACCTATCATTCCATCTGGAAGCTTGAGCGTTCTCCCTCACTGATTCTGTTCAGTATCGTTTTTGTCGCTGTATTTGCCTTTGCTGTGGTGAAATGGGGTGTTCCTTTTGCATCCCATCACATAGCCCGTGTGTTACCTGTTGACACCATGAATCAGCTGGGTGAAGAAGCTGAAAAGCAGGTCTTCCGGATGACGGAAAAATCAACATTACCGGCTGCAAGACAGGAACAGATCCGTAAGCAGTATCTGGACAGTGTGGCAGAAGGGAAGCCGGCAAAACTGTTGTTTCGGGCTGGTGGTGAAATCGGTGCAAATGCCCTGGCATTGCCAAACAATACAATTATTCTGACCGATGAACTGGTCAAACTGACCAAAGATGACCGTGAAATACTGGGTGTGCTTGCGCATGAACAGGGGCATATCGTGGAACGTCACAGCCTGCAGCAGGCGATTGCCAGTCTGGGTTTCAGTGCAATTTTAATTGCTGTCACAGGTGACAGTTCCGATCTGTTCAGTTCACTACCGGTGGCACTTGTTGGCGCAGGTTATTCACGTGATTTTGAGTCAGAAGCTGACCTGTACGCATTGAAGCAGATGCATAAAAAGAATGTACCTGTGAAATATTTTTCAGATTTTCTACAGCGCCTGTCTGAAGAAAACAGTGAAGAGAAAAGCAGTAATGCAGTCACAGAATTTTTATCCAGCCATCCTGCAACAAAAGAGCGTATCGCACAGGTCAAAAAATTTGAAAAGCAACTGCAAACGCAGTAACAGGGCAAATCAGGTTCAGTCTGAGATAGCTTCATTCATTGATGGCTGAGTCTGTATTTACATTCTGACGGACCTGGTCTGATTTGTTATAATGGAATTTATCCGATAACAGCCAGCCAGGTTTTTTCATGTCCAAGCCATTCTTAATAGCCCCTTCAATACTCTCTGCCGATTTTGCCCGTCTGGGTGAAGAAGTCGACAATGTATTAGCAGCAGGTGCAGATGTTGTGCATTTTGATGTGATGGACAACCACTATGTTCCAAACTTAACTTTTGGAGCAGGTGTGTGCAAGGCTCTGAAAAAATATGGCATTCAAGCACCGATTGATGTGCATCTCATGGTGTCACCTGTAGATCGTATGATTGGAGACTTCCTGGAAGCAGGTGCGGATATTATTACCTTCCATCCAGAAGCAACACATCATATTGACCGTTCTTTACAACTGATCAAAGATGGTGGTGCTAAAGCAGGCTTAGTATTTAATCCTGCAACACCTTTACATTACTTAGACTATGTTTTAGATAAAGTCGATCAGGTGCTTCTGATGAGTGTGAACCCTGGTTTTGGTGGTCAGAAATTTATTCCTGGAACTCTGGATAAACTGCGTCAGGCACGCAAAATCATTGATGCCTCAGGTCGTGATATCCGTTTAGAGGTGGATGGTGGTGTAACACCGGCAAATATCCATGCAATTGCTGAAGCTGGTGCAGATATGTTTGTTGCTGGTTCAGCTATTTTTGGCAAGCCTGATTATAAAGCAGTGATTGATGAAATGCGTTCTGAACTGGCAAAAGTCGGTGCAGTGAGCGTTTAGAGTTTTTTGAATAAGTTATTCATAAATTGTGGATAACTTTGTAGATAACTCTATGGATAACCATGTTGATAAGCATATGGATAAGCTGAGTATAGATTAATCAAATAGCGATCAATCGTTTATCAACTCATCGTTTTATGTTTAAAAAGAGCTCAAATGGGCTCTTTTTTTATGATTTAAATATTGATCTGTACTGATGGATTGTTCAGCACAGCTATAAAAATATACTGGCTGGAAAGTATTCAGGTGTATCTGCTGTGTAAACCTGAATTACATTTTTGTAATTTGCCAATCACGGTATTACAGGATATGCTTAAAAGAGTTATTCATATTCGCGGATAGATTCTGACGTGTTCACACAACTCTGCAAACAGGCCTGGTTTGTTTGTCTTATGGTTTTCGCCATAGGGTGGAGCAGTGTGTCTGTTGCTTCTATAAAAACCATGCAGATCAGTATGCAGATGCAACATGAGCAGATACAGAATCAGACCAGTGTTGATCATGCAACCATGATGCAGCACATGTCGGTACAGGATATGAAACAGCATTGTGCAGATCTGGAAGCGCAGAATCAGCAGAATACTGATACGTCGCAATCTTTAACAGATTGTCATAATCAACTGATTCAGTCTCAGCACGTACAGCATGCTGACTGTCAGAACTGTGCCTTGTTCTCCTGTCAATCTTCTATTGTCTGGTTTAATACCGATATTCCAAAATTGACTGTTCCCCAGGACAATTCTGAACAGAACTCCCCTAAAATTCATTACCAGGCTCAGCATCTCGCAGGGCACTGGCAGGAAATTCTACGTCCTCCTAAAGCTTAATCTGATTTTCCGAAGCATTATTTTTTTAAATAAATTCAGAAATTAAGGTTGAGTTATGTCTATTCAATTTTCAAAAAGCATCGTCGTCGCTGTTGCTTTATTCTCGTCTACCTGGGGCTTTGCAGCAGTCAAGGAATATCATCTGACCATTGATGAAGGAATGGTCAATGTCACAGGTAAATCCCTAAAACGTATTACCGTAAATGGTCAGTTCCCTGCGCCTTTGCTCGAATTTGAGGAAGGTGATGATGCAGTCATTCATGTACATAATAATTTAAAAAATCAGGATTCTTCGATTCACTGGCATGGGCTGTTATTACCAGGTTTGATGGATGGAGTACCAGGATTTAACGGGTTTAATGGCATTAAACCGAAAGGCGATTTTGTTTATAAATTCAAAGTGCGTCAAAGCGGAACTTACTGGTATCACGCACATTCCAAAGGTCAGGAACAGGACGGTTTATACGGTGCTTTGGTGATTTATCCAAAGGACAAGAAACCACTTTCTGAGCATGAAAAAACTGAGCGTGACTATGTGGTGATGCTGTCGGATTTCCATGAAAAAACCAGCGACCAGATTCAAAAAGACCTGAAAATTTCCGCTGAATATTATCAGGATCAGCGCGAAACTTTGGGTGATGTATGGAAACAGGTGAAACGTGATGGTTTAAAAGCCACGTGGTCTGATCGCAAAATGTGGAATCAGATGCGTATGTTAAAAACTGACATGTCTGATGTTACGGGTTATACCTACTTGATCAATGGTAAAACGCCGGAACAGAACTGGACAGGTATGTTTAAACCGAATGAAAAAATGCGTCTACGTTTTATCAATGCCTCTGCGATGTCGTTCTTTGATGTGCGTATTCCGAACTTAAAAATGACAGTGGTGGCTGCCGATGGTCAGCCTGTGAAACCTGTACCTGTGGATGAGTTCCGCATTGGTACAGCAGAAACCTACGATGTCGTGGTTGAGCCGAAGACAGGACATTATCAGATCGAAGCCGAGTCGATTGACCGCTCAGGTTTTGCGATTGGCACATTACACAATGAATTGACGCCACAATCGCATGGTATTCACATGCCACAAGCGCGCCCACGTGCCATTTTAACCATGGATGATATGGGGCATGGTACTGAACATGCGGGCATGGATCATTCAAAAATGAATCATTCGAAGATGGATCAGGAAGCAGGAAATCATGCGAATACGCAAACTGCGGATCACACCACAATGGATCATTCACAACATCAGATGACTGTAGTAAAAACAGCAAAAACAGCGAAAAAATCTAATGTGGTTGTGGAAGGTTGGGCAAATGCTGCAACGCCACAAGGCGATAAAGCCCTGCAATACAGTGATTTAAAATCATTAACTCCACAACCTGATACCCGTGAAGCGACAAGTGAATTGGTTGTGCGTTTGGGCGGTACGATGGAGCGTTATATCTGGACAATTAATGGCAAAAAATTCAGTGACGCAGAGCCGTTAAAAGTCAAATATGGCGAGCGTATCCGAATTAAATTTATCAATGACAGCATGATGGCGCATCCGATGCATTTACATGGCATGTTTATGCAACTGGAAAATGGTCAGCCTGCCGTGGATATGCCGAACAAACACACCATCGTTGTGCCACCTGCAAAAACTGTGACGGCGTTGTTGACTGCCGATGAGTTGGGGGAATGGGCGATTCACTGTCACCTGCTGTATCACATGAGCGCAGGCATGATGAATAAACTGATCGTTGCCAATGTTTCAGAGGGTGAAACGACTACGACACCAATTCAAAACAATACTTCAAATAGCCAAACAAGCAATGTAGATAAAAGCAGCAATACAGTACAGCAGGGAGATCAACATGCACATCACTAAGTTATTTTCAAAAGCTGTATTGCTAAGTTCGTTATTTTTAATCAGTGCTTGGACGATGGCGCATGAAGGACATACACATGATATGCAACAGCAACATGCTGAACATCATCAAATGTCTAACCATCAAATGATAAATCAGCAAATGCCACAAGGTCATGCGATGAGTCATGCAACGATGTCAGAAGCAGAATGTACACAACATCGTCAGGGTGAGCATGCGCATATGAACCATGCTGAACATTCAGCGCACTGCCAAACAGCTCAACCTAAAAATCAAGCTGATCAAAAAGGCTCAACTGATTCGAAAAACCAAGACTTAAAAGGAGATAATCATGCACATCACTAAGTTATTTCCAAAAACAGTATTGGCAAGTTCTTTATTTTTAGTCAGCGCTTGGGCTGTGGCACATGAAGGGCATCATTCAGATCCATCAACTGAAACCCAAGAGATTGCGATGCCTGCAATGGATCATTCCAAAATGAACCATTCACAGATGAATCATGAAAATATGAATCACGCATCTATGAATCATGGCGCAATGGATCATTCACAACATCAGCAAAAAACAGTTTCTGCTCCCGAGGATCACACAGCTCATCAAGGGCATGATCATCGCAAAGAACATGGGGCACAAATCTATGCGATAACCACGGTGGATAATAAATGGTTGCTCAACGAAGATGGCAAGGGTGCTTTAAAGTCTGAAATAGAAACCCGTATCGGGACAGATGAAAACAAGGTTTTCCTGAAAGCACATATCGATAAGCATGAATCACACGATGCTGAATATGACTTTAAAATGCTCTACAGTCGGATGATCTCCGACTTTTGGGATGCGCAGATCGGTGTGCGCTATCGTGTGGAAAAAGTTGAACGTGATCAGCGCAGTACTGATACTGAAGAAAAGCTGGATGGTGTGATTGGCTTGCATGGTATGGCACCATATTTTTTTGAAACAGATGCTTATCTCTATGTAGGTGAGGACAATTATTCAGGCTTTAGTCTGGAAACTGAACGTGATTTATTGCTGACGCAGAAGTTGATTGTTCGACCGTATTTGAATGTCGATGTGGTATTTAATGATGAGTCTAAATATGCCAAAAAATCAGGTTTAAGTGCTGTCACAACAGGGATTGAAACCCGTTATGAGATCAGTAAAAAAGTCATGCCTTATATCGATATTGCTTATGAATATTCCAAAGGCAATGATGCAACGCCGTGGCAAGTTGAAAGTGATTCTGAAAAGGGTTGGCTCTATGGTGCAGGGATCAGGTTTAAGTTTTAGACCTGAACTTTGATGTTTTAAATAATGAACTATTTTAGGGCTTTAACAATTAAAGCCCTAGATTTTATAGGTGTATTTTGGGTCAAGTTTTGTAAATCATGCCCAAATATGTCGCAAAATCAGTTAGTATTTAATTATTCAAAGGAGGAACGACCTCCCTTCGTGCTTTATTTCTAAAAATTGCACCAAGAAAAATCGTCAGGACGACCTGACTCTAATTAAAATTTGGAGGTCGTCATGGCTTGGATCGTTCTTATTTTTGCAGGTGTCTTTGAAATCGTTTGGGCATATACCATGAAAATGTCCGAGGGTTTCACAAAGCTCACACCGAGCGTTATCACTATATTTTTCATGATCTTAAGTTTTGGTCTTTTGGCGTATGCCATGAAAACATTGCCGTTGGGGACTGCCTATACCATCTGGACAGGAATCGGAGCGATTGGTTCATTCTTGGTCGGGATCTTTATTTTAGGTGAACCAACCTCTGCCATGCGTATGCTCGCTGCTGTTTTGATCATTTCAGGTCTGGTATTGATGAAACTCTCATCTTCATAAGTTTAAATGTAAATTAATTTTGGACAGTAAGGTTGAATTATTCGCCTTACTGTTTTTCGTATGTAAGGAATAAATTATGGCTTGGGTGTTGTTGGTTGTTGCGGGTTTACTGGAAGTAGTCTGGGCATATTTTATGAAAGTGTCTGATGGATTCAGTAAACTGACACCAAGTATTTTGACCATTGTTTTCATGATTGCAAGTTTTGCATTATTGTCCTATGCCATGAAAACGTTACCGCTCGGTACTGCATATACTGTGTGGACAGGGATTGGCGCAGTGGGTTCATTTGCAGTCGGGATTTTCTTTTTAGGTGAACCTGCATCTGCTATGCGTATGTTGGCTGCGGTTTTAATCATTTCTGGGTTAATATTGATGAAACTCTCATCATCTTAATGCGTATTGGTTCAAGGAGAAGTCGATGAAATTATCGTTCATGGAGATGGCTTCTCTTGTCGGTCAGCTCAAGCTCGTAGCGACTGAAACAGCTTTAGTCGCTGTACTTTGGGAAAATGAAAATCCCAATCGTGTTCGTTTGGCGGAATTGATTGAAGATATACAGCATCCGATCTTGCTCGAAACACAAAAACAGTTGAATGAATATTTTGCAGGGCAACGTCAGGTTTTTGATTTGCCTTTAGATTTTGAGGGCACTGAGTTTCAGCAGAAAGTCTGGCAAGCTTTGTTGACGATTCCTTTTGGTGAAACCCGTAGTTATAAACAGATTGCAGAACAGGTTAGTAATGTCAAAGCGGTTCGTGCGGTGGGTGCTGCCAATGGTAAAAATCCGATTTCGATTATTGCGCCGTGTCATCGGGTTGTTGGAGCAAATGGGAAACTGGTGGGTTTTGCAGGTGGGTTAGAGAATAAGGATATGTTGTTAAAGTTGGAGGTGCGTTGATAGCATAATATTATCCAATGCTTTAGCCTTACCCTTAATATTAAATTTTGCTAATCGTAGTTCTGTTAATCTAATTTTTAAAGTTTCTTGTGAAACCATAAAGAAATTCGCAATAGGTATGCAAATTTTGTTGTAATTATCTAAATTACAAGGTTGCTCATCAACATATAGAAGTGTAAAACCTCTATAAGTTACATTATATTTATCTATCAGCGAGATAAAGGTGTTAGTAAGGGCTGTTTCAGGTAATAATAAACAGGCAGCAAAATAATTTGCTTGATATTCAATTCTATCTAAGTTTATTGGTAAAGAGTTTCTAAGCTCAATTCCTTTTGATATATTGAGAGTTTGGCGTTCAGTTTTTAAATATCTATCATGCCCTAGAAGAAAATGACCAATTTCATGAGCAAGTGCAAAATTTACTTGAGTTTCTGAAAAGTAATTTTTTCCAAAAAGAGTGATTTTCTTCTGACTGAAATTAATTTCAGCTATTGTAGCTTGATCTAAAATTTCTTCAGTTGAGAATACTGAAATATTAAAGCTATTTAAAATTTTAAAAATATCTAGTTTTCCATTGTTGAATTTATACTGATTATAAATATCTTCAGCGATTAATGAGATTTTAGATTTGGATAAATAAGGAACATTTATTTTCTGGTTATTAAAATTTTTTAACTGAATAGCTTTATCATTTTCATTTGAGATGATTTCATTAATATAGTCTTTAGGATAAAGTGTAAATTTTCTTGGTGTTTGAATGAAAGTATTGCCAAACTTCCAATCGCGATATGTGTTGTCTGTCAAAGCCAATTTTATCTCTTGTTCTAACAGTTTTATACGTTTTTTCTGGCGATTTAATACAATTTCAGGTTCTTGATTTTCATAAGCTTGTATAACTTTCCAAAGTGTAATTCCTCGATTTTTTGCAAAAGTTAATCCACCTGATTGGAAACCAACAGTAGTGATACATATAGGGCTGATTTTTTGAAATCGAATCTGATCAATTTTAGATGCAAATTCTTCAATATCATCAACAGGGACTTTATGGTTGTAATTCTTGCATTCAATTACAAATATTAAAAAAGGATCTAATTGTTGTGGTAAAAATATTTCCAATACAAGATCAAAAAAAATATTTTTCTCTCTATCTTTTGAATAAAATGGTTTTTGAGGTGTAAGTTGACATTGATTAGGAGGAAATCCGAAATATCGTTGTTCAATTAGCGCAGTAAAATAATTGAAAGCAAAATTTTCATATTCAGGACCTTTTTGCACCATTTTTTCATTAATATCATTAATTTGATTGCTTTAATTATAAATTATTTTGTTGAAAATGTAATCTATATTAATTTGAATACTCAAGTCTTTAAACTTTACAAAGTCATGGAAAACCAATCGTCAGCATGTACAGAATTTGAAAGATAGTCATGCAGATAAAACCATTTGATTAAAAATAGCTTAGTGACTAAGTAAGATACTTATTTCAATCAAGTAAATATCTTACTTTATCCAAAGAAGTTGTCTTTTGCTTTTTCAACTCTTTATCGGCAAACTCATAAATACTTTTTTCATGATTCAGCACATATTCAAAAAACATCTGAGTATTCTGATCAGCATGTTTACATAAGCGTTCAAAGGCTTGCATAAAAGGTTGAGTACCATCTTTGATTAAAAACATCGCCAGTTTCCACGGCATTTTAGCCAATGCAAAACCTGTGGTATTGCCTTGAACTTTGATATGTAAGCGAGATGTGGCTTTTAAGTTATTCTGTTTTAAAAATGCCTGAAAACGCTCAAGGGTCTGGGTTTCCAGAGCAGCTAAAGCCTGCCACTTTTGTTTATGTTCTCCTGATTTCTCATGTTTGGCAGCAGTAAGAAAAACAGCTTCACCAAAGATTTCAGACTCTAACAGCTTATTCAGGTCATCTTGATATTGTGAGTAATTCATCAGTCATTCCTTTTCAATTATTTTGTTCTTAACCTTGTTTTTACGACTTTTTATT
This sequence comes from Acinetobacter sp. WCHAc010052, assembly GCF_002165295.2. Lineage (NCBI taxonomy): Bacteria > Pseudomonadati > Pseudomonadota > Gammaproteobacteria > Moraxellales > Moraxellaceae > Acinetobacter > Acinetobacter sp. WCHAc010052. Next base: position 732,407 of record NZ_CP032143.1, read on the forward strand.
CGCTGTGTTCAGCTTTGAATAATGGATAAAATTATTTTAGGGTAATTACTCTAATTATAAAAGTGTTATGAGATAAATAGCGAAAGATGTGAGGGCTTTGATTTTTGTATTTATTTAAGTGATTAAAAAATTTCTAACTTGAACCTAAGTTAATAATGAAAGCTCCTTCTCCCTTTGGGATGAGGAGGTAACTCGGCAAGAGGATGAGGGGCTATGAAACTCCTTCTCTTGCGGAGTTTCATTTCTCACCCGCAAGAGAAGGAGCTAAAAGCAATTCAACTCAAAACCGCTTTGGAATTTTCTGACCACCTTCAACAGGTGTTTCAGCATTTTTCAATACACCAAATAACCAAGCTTCTGCATGATTTACAGCAACTTGTAATGAATCACCTAAAGCCAATCGACCTGCAATAAAACTTGCCAATGAACAGCCTGAACCATGATATTCACCCTCTAAACGCGGGCATTTAGTTTCGGAAACCATTTCACCATTCACATAAAGCGCATTGCGGATATAGCCAGGTGTATCTTCATGTCCACCTTTGACCAGAACTGCTTTAGCACCCATTTCAAACAGTTTTGCAGTGGCTTTTTCCAGGTCCTGTTCACCTGTTAAAGCACGAAGCTCCACTGTGTTTGGAGTGAGTACTGTAGCCAAAGGAATCAGTTCTACAAAGGCTTTGACTAAAGTTTCCTGATTGCCCAGTGAACCACCGCTGTTTGCGACTAAAACAGGATCAAGTACATACAGATAATCTGAATGTTCCCGTAAAAACTCAGCCAAGGCTGCGATATTATCGGTAGTACCCAACATACCAGATTTGATCGCTTTAATTGGCAAATCACCCACTACAGCATTGGCTTGTGCAAGTAATAATTCTTTAGAAGTCGCTTCAAAGCCAAAGACCTGCTGAGAGTTCTGAACTGTCAGTGCGGTACAGGCGATGGCTGCATGTGCACCACTTTGCCCAATAGCTTCAATATCTGCCTGTATTCCTGCACCGCCAGAAGGGTCAAGACCTGAAAAACAAAGTACGGTTGGGCGCACAGCCATGTCCTTAAAATCACAATTTGCGTTAGTATAGGCAACTTTGAAGCAACTCTCGACACTGATTTCTGTAAAACAGTGTTTTCAGTAAAAGTCATATTTTCTGTAATGGCAGGATGAACTCATGATTAAGCATCTTTTAATTGATCTGGATGGGACTTTGACTGATCCCAAAGTGGGCATTACCACCTCTGCACGTTATGGGCTGAATAAAGTTGGGCATCCGATTCCTGACAGTGAAAATATTGACTGGATTATTGGTCCACCACTGAAAGCCTCTTTGGCAAAACTGTTGAATGTCGATGTAAATGATGTTCTGGCAGAGCAAGCTTTGCTTGGGTACAGAGAGCGTTTTGCAGTGACAGGGCTATATGAAAACCATGTTTTTGATGATGTTGCGGTAACGCTGGAGGCATTGAAAAATAAGGGCTATCGTTTGTTTTTAGCGACGGCTAAACCCGAAGTATATGCACGTCAGATTCTGGATCATTTTGATTTACTGAAATACTTCGACTACCCATACGGCAGTGAACTGACGGGTGAGCGTACCAATAAGGGCGAACTTATTACTTATATTTTAGAAAAAGAGCAGTTAAACCCTGAAGAATGCTTAATGGTCGGTGACCGTGAGCATGATATTTTTGGTGCTCGTAAAAATGGCATTGAAACCATTGCAGTAGAATATGGTTATGGTTCAAAAGAAGAACTGGATGAAGCACAGCCAAAAGCGAGGATTTCCAGGTTTTCAGAACTGTTGAACTGGGTTTGATGAAATGTGTAGAGATGGGTTTAAAAGTTCATCTCTACATTCTTATATTTACTGAGCAAGTCAAAAGTCATGATACTCAGTAATAAAATGAATATTAAAAGTCCTTTCTCTTACAGCATATATGGCTCAGGCATGAGGAGTGAAGACTCCGCAAGAGGATGAAAGGTTTTATTCTGAATAAATTTGCAGCAACAGCCTTTATTCCACATCCAGATACAAACATTCCTTAATCTCTTCCATCACAATATAACTATGTGAAGATGCGGAAGATGGGAGTTTCTTCAGTAGGTCACCCAATAGGCGACGATACGCAGTCATTTCTTTAAGTCGTGCTTTGACCAGATAATCGAAATCACCTGAAATCAGATGACATTCCTGTACTTCGGGAATTTCCACCAGGTCTTTGGCAACCTGCTCAAAAACATCCCCTGACTTTGCCGATAAACTGATCTCTAAAAATACCAGTAAATTGCGGTCTAAATGCTTTGGATTGAGTCGTGCGTGATAACCCATAATCACACCATCACGTTCAAGTCGTTTTACACGTTCTGAGCAGGGCGTAGTGGATAAACTGACTCGGGCAGCCAGTTCGCTGATGGCAATACGACCCTCATTCTGTAGAATTTCTAAAATCATCCGATCAATACGGTCTAATTTGCGCATGAATATTTTCCTCTTTTTGTTATTTTTTCACGACAAAAGATTAAAACACCTGAATTATAGCGCTAAAAATAGTGAAATAAACTATTTATCCACAAATATACTAGTTAAATAAACTGTTATGTGTGTAAAGGATAAGAAATGCGTGTAATCGTATTGGGTAGTGGTGTGATTGGTGTAGCTAGTGCATATTACCTCGCGCAGCAGGGAGCAGAAGTTACAGTTTTAGATCGTCAGGCAGGACCAGCTGAAGAAACCAGCTTTGGTAATGCAGGGCAAATTTCTCCTGGATACTCGACACCGTGGGCTGCTCCGGGTATTCCATTCAAAGCCGTGAAATGGATGTTTCAGCATCATGCACCGTTGGCAATCAATATTGATGGCAGTATGTGGCAACTGCAGTGGATGGCGCAAATGCTGAAAAACTGCAATGCAGAAAGTTATGCCATCAACAAAGAACGTATGACCCGTGTTGCAGAATACAGCCGTGATTGTTTACGTGAGCTACGTAAAGACACAGGCATCAGTTACGAAAACCGTTCAAAAGGAACACTACAGGTTTTCCGTAACGAAACACAACTTGAGATGGTACAACGCGATATTGCCGTATTAAAAGAATGTGGCGTTCCACATGAATTACTTCTCAAAGATGATTTAGCCAAAGTTGAACCAGCACTTGAACATGCAAAAGATAAACTGGTTGGTGGTTTACATTTACCAAATGATGAAACAGGTGACTGCTACTTATTTACCAATGCTTTGGCAAACCTCGCTAAAGATTTAGGTGTGGAGTTTAAATTTAACCAGAATGTTGAAAAACTGGTGGTTGAAGGTGATGAAATTAAAGGTGTGGTGGTCAATGGTGAAGTTCTGACAGCAGACCGTTATGTACTGGCTTTTGGTAGTTATTCACGTGATTTCTTAAAACCACTTGAATTGAACTTACCTGTTTATCCAGTCAAAGGCTATTCACTGACGATTCCTATTGTCGATGCAAACTATGCACCACAATCAACTGTATTAGATGAAACCTACAAAATTGCGATTACTCGATTTGATCAGCGTATCCGTGTTGGTGGTATGGCTGAACTGAGTGGTTTTAATCACGGCTTAAATACAGATCGTCGCGGTACACTTGAAATGGTCACACAGGATTTATTCCCAGGTGGTGATTTGGCTCAGGCTTCATTCTGGACAGGTTTACGTCCAATGACTCCTGACAGTACGCCAATTATCGGTGCGACACGCTTTAAAAATCTGTTCCTCAATACAGGTCATGGCACGCTCGGCTGGACGATGGCATGTGGTTCAGGAAAACTGATCAGTGATTTAGTCCTGAACCATAAAACAGACATCAGTACTGAAGGTTTATCAATCAAACGCTATCCGCACGCTGCTTAATTGATATTTACGACTACCATCTACTTATTCAGGGACGAATAAAATGCCTAGACCGATTTGTGCAGTGATTCATCAGGATGCACTGCAACATAACCTGAATATTGCCAGGCAATATGCACCACAAAGCAAAGTATTCGCTGTGGTGAAAGCCAATGCCTATGGACATGGTGTTGAACGTGTTTATGAGGCATTTAAATCAGCAGATGGTTTTGCATTACTGGATTTGGATGAAGCCAAACGACTTAGACAGTTGGGTTGGACAGGTGAAATTCTGCTTTTGGAAGGCATTTTTTCAGCGCAGGATTTACAGGTCTGTCTGGATTTAAATCTGAGTTTTACCATTCACAGTGCGCATCAGATTCAATGGTTGGCTGAATTTTCACAGCCTGCACAGTTTGATGTTTATCTGAAAATGAACAGTGGGATGAACCGTTTAGGCTTTCCACCTGAACAATACCGTGCTGCATGGGAAAAGCTCAATCAACTCAGCAATATCAAATCCATTACCCACATGATGCATTTTTCAGATGCAGATGGTGAGCGTCTTGGACAGTCCGGTATTGATTATCAATATGGCGTATTTGAAGAAACGGTTCGTGATCTTCCAGGTGATCGTACCGTATCCAACAGCGCAGCCATTTTAAGACATTCTCAACAGCTTCTATCCAATACTGTACGTAGTGGCATCATGCTCTACGGCAGTTCGCCCGATTTCCCAACACATTCCATTCAGGACTGGAATCTCAAGCCGACCATGAGCTTACGCAGTGAAATTCTTGCCATTCAAGAGATTCAAGCGGAGCAAACAGTGGGTTATGGTTCAAAGTTCACTGCGACAGAAACGATGAAAATTGGCATCGTGGCATGTGGTTATGCAGATGGTTATCAGCGTATTTCCATAGATGCCCCGATTTTAGTCAATGATGTTCTGACTAAAACCATCGGTCGCGTCAGCATGGATATGCTGGCTGTGGATTTAACCCATATCCCTGCAGCCGAAGTCGGCAGTGAAGTGGTGTTGTGGGGCAAATCTTCAAATGGTGTGGTGTTGCCTATTGATGATGTGGCAGCAAGTTCAGGCACAGTGGGTTATGAACTGATGTGTGGTGTGACTGCACGTGTCCCGTTCATGCTTGAAAATTAAAATTAAAAAATACGCATTGAGAATGCATTTTTTTAGTAAATCATTAATTGAAAAAAAGGAAGTCACAATGACTCAGCATAGCGATATACAAAAGATCAACAGCACAGAAGTGATGAGTGCTGTGACAATATTCAATAAAGTTGTGTATTTATCAGGACAGGTGCCTAAAAATACCGATGCCGATATTACAGGGCAGACTTTGGATATTTTAGCAACGATTGATCAGCTATTGGCTTCAGCAAATACTGATAAATCTCGCTTATTGTCTGCACATGTATATATTAAGAACCTTTCTGATTTCCAGACCTTTAATACCGTCTGGATCGATTGGTTAAAAGGTTGTGTAACGCCTTCACGTGCAACGATTCAAGCTGATTTGGTCAATCCAGACTGGTTGATTGAAATTGCAGTCACGGCAGCGCAGGCTTAATTTTTTGTAAATATAATTCGACTCGGCACTATGCCACCCATAGTGCTCAGTCGGTCTGGATCAAACACAGGAACGAGGATGTTCTGACGCCAAAAGCGGGTTTGATCTGAAAGAAATGTCAAAAAGGATATTTTTATGACAACTTCAAGCCATCCAGATGACGGACAATCGTCGCCACATGAGCTACAACGAAAACTTTCCAACCGTCATTTGCAGTTGATTGCGATTGGTGGCGCGATTGGAACAGGTCTGTTTATGGGATCTGGGAAAACCATCTCTCTTGCAGGTCCATCTATTCTGATCATTTACATGATCATTGGTGCAATGTTCTTTTTTCTGATGCGTGCATTGGGTGAAATTCTGCTTTCAAATCTACATTACAAATCTTTTATCGACATGGCACACGACCTGATTGGTCCTGGTGCTGGTTATTACATCGGTTGGTCATACTGGCTCGGCTGGATTCTGGTCGGGATTGCTGACCTTGCCGCCATTATTAATTATCTGAATTTCTGGCTACCCGAGGGAACGGCATTTACCCCCATGGGACAAGCCATGATCAGCGCAGGCTGTGTTTTACTGGTTTTGGGTATTAACTTACTGACCGTTAAACTGTTCGGTGAGATCGAATTCTGGTTTGCCTTGATCAAGATTTTAGCCATTATTGGTTTGATTTTGATTGGTGGCTTTATGGTGTTCAGCCATTTCCAGGCGCCAAGCGGTTCAGTGGCAAGTTTCAGCAATGTTTGGTCGCATGGCGGTATGTTCCCGCAAGGTGGCAGTGGTTTCCTCGCTGGTTTCCAGATCGCTTTATTCGCCTTTGTTGGGGTTGAGCTGATTGGGACTATGGCAGCTGAAACCAAAGATCCTGAGAAAAACCTACCGAAAGCAGTCAATGCGATCCCTACACGAATTATTTTATTCTATGTCTTAGCATTATTCATCGTGATGTCTGTGACGCCGTGGAATCAGATTCCTGCTGATCAAAGCCCATTCGTGACTCTGTTTATGCATGCAGGTATTGCTTCAGCTGCGATTATCATGAATCTGGTGGTACTGTCTTCAGTCATGTCGTCAATGAACAGCGGTGTGTTCTCGACCAGTCGTATGCTTTTCGGTTTGGCAAAAGAAGGTCAGGCACCTGAAAAATTAGCAGAACTATCTAAGCGTGCTGTTCCTGCAAAAGGCTTGTTGTTCTCTTGTAGTTTCATCATGGCAGGTGCTGCATTGCAGTATTTTGTGCCGAATACACTTGAAGCATTCACTTTGGCAACCTCATTATGTGTGATTTTATTTATCAGTATCTGGAGCATTATTATGGTGTGCTATATCCGCTATCGTAAATTGCGTCCTGAACTGCATGAAAAATCAAACTTTAAAATGCCTGGTGGCGTATGGATGTCGTATGTGGTACTGATTTTCCTTGCATTCACTTTGGTGATTCTGAGTTTAGAGCCTGATACTTTAAGAGCACTGATGATCAGTCCGCTTTGGGTGATTATCCTCGCAGTGACTTATCAGCTACTGTATAAACCACGTATGAAAAAGCGTAATAAACTCCAGTAAATCATTATTTTTATACAATATCAGGAGATACCGAAATGTTATCTCCTGAACATTTCCTCACAATTTGAATTGCAAAGCCTTCACAAATTATTATCAATCACTAAAAAAATCTATTTTAATACTCGCAGTTAAAACGAATACGAGCATTATGCGAAATTATAAAATAGATGTATTACGTGGCATTTCCATACTTCTGGTGTTGATTCACCATTTCAATATTCCATATAAATTGCATGATACTTTTTTAGGGATACAGGTTTTTGGTGAAAGCCTGAGTACGCTGATCGCTCGAAATGGTAATTATGGTGTCACCATGTTCTTTGTGATCTCGGGTTTTTTGATCACGCAACATACTTTGCAACGCAGTACTTCTTTAGCTCAGATCAATCTCAAAGATTTCTATATACGCCGTATTGCACGGATCATTCCCTGTCTGGTTTTACTGGTGGCAATGGTCACGGTGTTAGGCAGTTTCGGTTTAAAGCCTTTCATGAATCAGGCACCGAATGATATTGAAGTGTCTTATGGATTGACCGTATTTTCAGCATTTACTTTCTGGATGAATATCCTGATCATTGAAAATGGTTGGGTGAACTATGCACTGGGTGTGCTGTGGTCACTGTCTGTAGAAGAAGTTTTCTATGTGGCATTTCCAGTTTTGTGTGTACTTTTAGGTCGCGGTAAAGGATTTATTCTCTTTTTGCTCGCTGTGATTTGTTATGCACCGTATTTCCGTTCTTTGCATTTTGGTGAAGAAAGTGGGGCATATCTCTATCATTATTTTTCAAGTTTTGATGGTATTGCGATTGGCTGTATAACGGCACTCATCGTTCAAAAGTATTCAGGTACATTGCCCAATAAAAATCTGATCATTGGCATTGTTTCAGCCTTAATGATTGCATTGTATTTCTATGCACCGATTAAAGAAGTCAGCACATGGGGCATCAGTGCATTTGCTTTGTTGTTTGCAGTTTTAATATTCTGTTTTGCGCAGAATCCACAAGCTCAGACACAGTCATTCTTTGCAAAAATTATGGTGTGGATTGGTCAGCGCAGTTATGAAATGTATCTGTTTCATCTGATTATTCTTGGGATATTTAAAGTGTTTTATTTCCCCAAAGAAACCTTGCCTGCTGAAAAGTTGATGCTCTTACCGATTTATTTTATCTTGGTTTTTATCTTAAGTTGGGCAATTGAAAAGTATTATTCGACGCCGTTAAACAGGTCTATACGAAAAGGGTTTATTCAATCTGAATAAGTTTTACTCTGAAAGAATGTGGTCTAAGGCAGGAAAAACCTTGTTTTTAATTGAGCGAATACGGCTTGTCTTGGTTTAATTTTTCAGTTAAATTCTAAAAATGACGATTTTGATGAACCTTTCGACAACTGTTCTGAACCATGCATTCTGCTGTGGCGATCAGTTGTGGGTATTTCAGACAGAATCTAAACATAAGAAACAGTTGCTTATCTGACCGGGGCAACTGTTCCGTCAGATTGTGACGGAACAGTGTACAACCCCCTGCTTATTAAATACATTTTCCCTCCATCTGATTGAACTCAAAGACGGTCGTCTTTTTAAAGTGAGTAAAATCATGATGTTTGATTTTTCAGGTATCTGGCTTCCATTAATTACACCATTCAGCCAACAGGTTGTGGATGGCGACGCCCTTCAGAAACTGGTGACTGAATACCGTTCTACGGGTATTGCTGGATTTGTCAGTCTCAGTACGACTGGTGAAGCAAATCTGCTCAGTTCAGAAGAACAGGATCTGGTGCTAAAAACCACCATCGAAGCTGCAGATGGATTGCCTGTGATTGCAGGACTGACAGGAAGTAATTTTAATGAGATCCAACAGCGATTAGAGCAGTTATCACGTTTTAATCTGGCAGGGGTACTGGTGTCTTCGCCCGCTTATATTCGACCCTCTCAGCAAGGATTGATTGAGTATTTTCTGAAAATAGCTGAGTTGAGTCCATTCCCTGTGATTATTTATGAAATTCCTTATCGAACAGGTGTCCATCTTGAGCTTTCCTCTTTACTGACACTGGCTCGGCACCCCAATATTCAGGCAATTAAAGACTGTGCGGGTTCGCCAGAAATCACGCAGGCGCTGATCGCTGATGGTAACTTGCAAGTCTTGGCAGGTGAGGATTTTAATATCTTTCAGACATTATGTATGGGAGGAAGTGGTGCAATAGGTGCTGCTGTTCATTTCTATCCTGAACGTTATGTACAGATGGAAAAATATATTCGGGCAGGGCAGTTAGAACAGGCACAACGTATTTTCAGTTCTCTGACTCCTTTGATTAAATGTCTGTTCGCTGAACCTAATCCTGCTCCGATCAAAGGCTTACTGGCATCGCATGGAAAAATAAAAAATGAGTTCATGTTTCCTTTGCAACCAGCGAGTACTGCATTGATTCAAACTTTGGGAGATTTATATTTTCAGATTGGAAATAAACGGTAGATTGATAGTTAATACTGTAACTGACTTATACCAATATTTTAAATTAACTTAATTTAAAAGTTAAAGCTTTAAAGATTTCATATTCAGTGGTGCTATCGCGTTTGGCGACATGGATGTCGCCTGTTAGACTGGGGTAAAGGGACTTACCCTCAGTCTAACAAAGGATTTTTGTCACTTTTGATCCTTCAAAAGTGAGGCATCGACTACGCAAAGCAATTTAAACTTTTCAATGTAAGTCGAGTCTGTGCAAAGCTTTAATTTATATTATCTAACTTTAATAGAATGGTGTTATTTTATCCTAATCTTTATCTTGAAGTGGGCAATTGAAAAGTATTATTCAATGCCGTTGAATTCTAAAATTCGTAAAGCTTTTATCCGATCAGAATAAAAAAAACCTCCAACAGGAGGTTTTAAATTTTTGATAACACAATTTAAAAAGTCGGTTTAACCACCACTAAAATAATCACGGCAACTAAAATAAATGTCGGCATCTCATTGAAAAAACGCCAGAATTTGTGTGATTTGTAGTGTGCATTGCCAATCAGTTTTTTACGGTAATAACCACAGACAAAATGGTAAATCACCAGAAGACCAACCAAAGCAACTTTGAGATAAAACCACAAGGCTTCATGATAATGTCGGGTTGCATCACCCCAGTCGACAAGGAAATGTGCAGTGATTAAAGTTGCAATCATCGCAGGCCACATAATGCCACGATACAACTTACGTTCCATGACTTCAAAGCGTTGATGACTCACAGCATCATCACTCATGGCATGGTAGACATACAGGCGGGGGAGATAGAACAATGCAGCAAACCAGCAAACAACTGCAATGATATGAAGTGCTTTGACCCAAAGGAAAGCTTCTGAAGGAGCGTCCATCAATTTACCCTTTAAAGGGCAGTGTCAGAATTTGATCATTCACAGTCTGATACTGTGAATGATCAGAATTACTTAAATCAGCCTTCCCATTTTTTGAAAACGAGGCAGGCATTTACACCGCCAAAACCGAAACTGTTACTCATGACAGTATTCAGTTTTGTGTCGCGTTTTTCAAGTACGACATCATAGCCTTTTGTACCTTCATCAAGTTCAGTCACGTTGATGTTTGGTGCAATGAAGTCATTCTGCATCATCAGTACAGAGTAAATTGCTTCCTGTACACCTGCAGCACCCAGGCTGTGACCGGTCATGGACTTGGTTGAGCTGAGTGGTGGCACATTGCCTTCACCAAAAGCACGACCCATTGCCTGAAGTTCAGTCACATCGCCTGCAGGAGTAGATGTACCATGCGTATTTACATAGTCAATTTTTTCTACGCCATGCTGTTTTGCTTCTTCAAGTGCCATCAGGATACAGCGTGTTGCACCTTCACCTGATGGTGCAACCATGTCTGCGCCGTCAGAGTTGGCTGCATAGCCCACAACTTCAGCCAGGATGTTTGCTCCGCGTGCCTGTGCATGTTCAAGTGATTCAAGTACAACAAAACCACCACCGCCAGCGATTACGAAGCCGTCACGATCCGCAGAATAAGGACGGGATGCAGTTTCAGGAGTCTCGTTGTATTTAGAACACAACGCACCCATTGCATCAAACAGTAAGCTTTGTGACCAGTGATCTTCTTCACCGCCACCAGCAAGCATCAGATCCTGTTTGCCCAGCTGAATCAGGTTGTATGCATAACCAATTGCATCGGCAGAAGTTGCACATGCGCTGGTAATCGAGTGAGCTACACCCTGTAATTTGAATGCAACACCGACGTTAGCGGTAATGGTATTTGACATATTGCGCGGTACAAAGAAAGGACCTACTTTACGGGCACCCTTAGTTTCCAGCAGTTCTTTCATTTCAATCACGGAAGCTGTTGAACCACCACCTGAACCGCCTGCAATACCGTAACGTGGATTTCCACCGATCTGTTCAGCTGTTAAACCTGCATGTTCTACTGCTGCAACAGCGGCATTGTAGGCATACATTGCACAGACACCCATGAAACGTTTCAGTTTACGGTCAATGCCATCAAAGTTCTGTTCAGCAGCAGCGCTGACATGGCTTTTGAAATTTAATTCTTCATAAGTTGGATTATGGCGAGTACCTGAAATACCGTTTTTTAAAGAGTGAGTGACATCTTCCAATGTATTGCCGATACATGAGTTAATACCCATACCGGTGATGACAACACGTTTCATCTACAGTTCCCTTATATGGTGATTTTACAGAGTCTCAGCTGTATACAGATTGAAAAATCTGAGCTGGATTCCTGTTTTGAGCTGAACTCATGATAGCAGAAAGACTTTTGAATTCTTATGGCAAATGTTATGCCTATTTCGGTCTGTGGAAATTTACAACTGTATACAATTGGACAGGGATTAACACGCTACATTCAACTTGAGATAAACTAAGACAGCACCTAGTATTTATCAATAAAAGCAAGCATTGGGAACAGAGGGGTAAGGAATGGCAGATACTAAAAATAAACAATCAGGCGGAATCATCTCCAGTGCCTTTGGAGTGGCTAAAAAGCTCAGTTCTACAGGGATTCAGCTGTTGAATCAGGTTGCACCTGACAGTGTCACACGCATCACTCAGCCATTGGTGGGTCATCAGGTTGTAGAGGGCAGTGCCCGAAAAATGGGTGCTTTTGAAGCCCGGAAATATGAAGACCCGAAGCAGATGCTGAAAGATCATTTACCCCAGGTTTCACGGCAGGTGCTCGGCAGACATTATGGCAAAGTCAATCAGGTTGCACACTTTGTGTCACCTCAGTTGTCGGACCGTATTTCTGACTATTTTTTTGAACAGCTGAATACTTTCAGTTCAGATATCAGCTCTGTGGATGCATTGCTGGATGAAGCCGGCATCCGTGATCTTGAGGAGCTGACTCAGGATGTGGACCGTTCCCGCCGCATCAGTCAGGCATTTGCAGAGCAGAATAAATGGATTGCATCTGTGCAGGGTGCTTTAACTGGAGCAACAGGTGCGGTTGGATCAGCAGTTGATATTCCCGCATCCATTATTTTGGCACTCCGCACAATTTATCAGGTTGGGCGTTCTTATGGATTTGAGCTGAATAAAGAAACAGAGCAGGATATTGTGCAGTTTATTTTCAGACAGGTTGATCTGGGACTGATTGCTGAAAAACAGGCAATGCTGCTTGGGCTGAAAGCGGTGTCCAATGTGCTGAAAACTCATGATGTTCAACAGTTACAGCTTTTACTGGGGTCAGGTAATGATCTTGAAGCTCTGAAAAAATGGCTGACTACTGATGAAGGTGAGCTGAAATGGGCATGGCTGAACAATATTCCAAAAGTATCTGTGCTGGGGAAACTGACTCCGTTGATCAGTGCATCAGTCAGTGCTGTTTACAGCTGGAAACTGGTTGAAGATGTAAATACTAAAGCACAGCAGGTATTTTCAGGCGCAAGAGCCTATCTTATTGATCATAAAGATACAGGCCTGTCTCCTGTTGCTGCCTATGAAAAATCCCTGGAGCTGATCAGTCAGGCTGCCCCTAAACTGATTGGACAGATTGAAAAAGTGAAACAGGAAAAGAGCCTCCAGCAAGCCGAAACAGAAGTGACTCCTGACAGTGAATCCAGTGCAGTCACGCAGAAAAAAGCAGAGACAACAGCAAAAGATACGGTTGCAGAGCCTAAGCGATCAGTGCGGAAACCGGCAGTTACAAAGAATACTGCAGCTTCAGCTAAAGAAAAATCTGCTTCAGCTACAGTAGAACCTGTGAAAAAAAGTACAGCAGGAACAGCAAAAACCACCCGCCGAAGAACCGCTGCTAAAACAGTGAAAGACACGGATACTGAAAGCTGAAAAGGCTGAAATTTAAAACCGCCTAATCGATATGTGGTCAATCTTCTGGGTGCCAGGATATTGACCATTTTTGCATCCTGCTTTACAATTGTTTGCCCTCAAAAAGTGATAATTTTTTGAGGCTTTTTATTAACGGGAGAATTGCCATATGGCAACAACAAATCAGTTGATCCGCAAGGGTCGTACGACTTTGGTTGAAAAATCAAAAGTTCCTGCGTTGAAGGCTTGTCCACAGCGTCGTGGTGTTTGTACACGTGTTTATACAACTACACCTAAAAAACCTAACTCAGCAATGCGTAAAGTTTGCCGTGTTCGCTTAACTTCAGGCTTTGAAGTATCAAGCTATATCGGTGGTGAAGGTCATAACCTGCAAGAGCACAGTGTTGTTCTTATCCGTGGTGGTCGTGTTAAAGACTTACCAGGTGTACGTTACCATACCGTTCGTGGTTCTTTAGACTGTGCTGGCGTGAAAGACCGTAACCAGTCACGTTCTAAATACGGTACTAAACGTCCTAAGAAATAATTCGTTAAGAATTAGCTCTTAAGACTGTAGAACCGCAATCCTTTATCGTCTCGCTTGTCTGATTTCTGCATTAATTTTGTGAAATTCAAGCGACGTGTAGTAAGGCCAGCGAAAGCACATGACACTTTGTGCTACGGCTGGATTAACCTGAAGTGTCATATATATAGGTAGTTTAAAATGCCAAGACGTCGCGTAGTTGCTGCTCGTGAAATCCTTCCGGATCCTAAGTTCAGCAGCCAAACAATCGCTAAATTCATGAACCACGTAATGCAAGATGGTAAAAAATCTATTGCTGAAAGTATCGTTTACGGTGCTTTAGACCGCGTTCAGGAAAAAAATAAAGTAGACCCAGTTGAATTTTTTGAAGCTACGCTTGAAAAAGTTCGTCCAATGGTCGAAGTAAAAGCACGCCGTGTTGGTGGTGCTACTTATCAGGTACCTATGGAAGTGCGCCCATCCCGTCGTACTGCCCTGGCTATGCGTTGGTTAGTAGATGCTGCTGCTAAGCGTTCTGAAAAAACAATGGCTTTACGTCTTGCTGGTGAGTTGCTTGATGCAGCTGAAGGTAAAGGTTCAGCGATTAAAAAACGTGAAGATGTGCATCGTATGGCTGAAGCCAACAAAGCCTTCTCTCACTACCGTTTCTAAGCGGATAAAACAGCCCCTATTCAGGAGGGTGACAGTTCTGTTTTCACAGAACTGTCATCGAATCGCTTTAAGTTGCTATGCAGCTTAAAGCGTCCTGTTTTAAACAACAAAATTTAGGAATGCAAGAAATCATGGCTCGTCAAACCCCAATTTCTCGTTATCGTAATATTGGTATTTCTGCCCACATCGATGCTGGTAAAACAACTACGTCTGAACGTATTCTGTTTTATACAGGTGAAAGCCACAAACTCGGTGAAACTCACGAAGGTTCTGCAACTACAGACTGGATGGAGCAAGAGCAAGAACGTGGTATTACCATTACTTCAGCAGCAGTAACATGCTTCTGGTCTGGTATGGGTAACCAGTTTGAACAACACCGTATTAACGTAATTGACACCCCGGGACACGTAGACTTCACAATCGAAGTTGAACGTTCTATGCGTGTTCTTGACGGTGCATGCATGGTTTACTGTGCTGTAGGTGGTGTTCAGCCTCAGTCTGAAACTGTATGGCGTCAAGCAAATAAATATAAAGTTCCACGTATTGCGTTCGTAAATAAAATGGACCGTACAGGTGCGAACTTCTTCCGTGCTGTTGAACAGATGAAAACTCGCCTGGGTGCAAATCCAGTGCCTATCGTTGTTCCAATCGGTGCTGAAGAAAACTTCCAGGGTGTTGTTGACCTGATCGAAATGAAAGCGATTATCTGGGATGAAGCATCTCAAGGTATGAAGTTTGAATACGGTGAGATCCCAGCTGAATTGGTTGAATTAGCGCAAGAATGGCGTACGAATATGGTTGAAGCTGCTGCTGAAGCATCTGAAGACCTGATGGACAAGTACCTGGAAGAAGGCGAACTGACTAAAGAAGAGATTGTTGGCGGTCTACGTACACGTACTCTGGCGAATGAAATTCAGCCAATGATGTGTGGTTCTGCATTCAAAAACAAAGGTGTTCAACGTATGTTGGATGCTGTAATTGAATTCTTGCCTGCACCGACTGACGTAGAAGCGATCAAAGGTATTCTTGACGACAAAGACGAAACTGAAGGTTCTCGTGAAGCGTCTGATGAAGCACCATTCTCTGCGCTGGCGTTCAAAATCATGAACGACAAATTCGTTGGTAACTTAACGTTCGTACGTGTTTATTCTGGTGTTCTTAAAGCGGGTAGCCCGTGTTATAACCCAGTAAAAATGAAGCGTGAACGTGTTGGTCGTATCGTGCAGATGCATGCAAACGATCGTCATGACATCGAAGAAATTCGTGCAGGTGACATCGCAGCGTGTGTAGGTCTTAAAGATACTACAACTGGTGATACACTTTGTGATGAAAATCACGTAATTACATTGGAGCGCATGGAATTCCCTGAGCCAGTAATTGCACTTGCAGTTGAACCTAAAACTAAAGCTGACCAGGAAAAAATGTCAGTTGCTTTAGGTCGTCTTGCAAAAGAAGATCCATCATTCCGCGTTCGTACAGATGAAGAATCTGGTCAAACGATTATTGCCGGTATGGGTGAACTTCACCTTGACATCATTGTTGACCGTATGAAGCGTGAATTCGGTGTGGAAGCAAACATTGGTAAACCAATGGTTTCTTACCGTGAAACGATCAAAAAATCGGTTGAACAGGAAGGTAAGTTTGTTCGTCAGACTGGTGGTAAAGGTAAATTCGGTCACGTATACGTACGTCTTGAACCGCTTGCTGAAGATGCTGGTAAAGACTACGAATTCGCTGAAGAAGTTGTTGGCGGTGTAGTACCTAAAGAATTCTTTGGTGCGGTTGACAAAGGTATTCAGGAACGTATGAAGAATGGTGTACTGGCTGGTTACCCTGTTGTGGGTATCAAAGCGACATTATTCGACGGTTCTTACCACGATGTCGACTCTGACGAATTATCGTTCAAAATGGCAGGTTCTTATGCCTTCCGTGATGGTTTCATGAAAGCGGATCCTATCCTGCTTGAGCCTATCATGAAAGTTGAAGTAGAAACTCCAGAAGACTACATGGGCGATATCATGGGTGACTTAAACCGTCGTCGTGGTATGGTTCAGGGTATGGACGATTTACCTGGCGGTACTAAAGCGATCCGTGCTGAAGTTCCACTTGCTGAGATGTTTGGTTACGCGACTCAAATGCGTTCTATGTCTCAAGGTCGTGCGACATACTCTATGGAATTTGCTAAATATGCTGAAACTCCACGTAACGTGGCTGAAGGCATCATTTCTAAATTCCAAAATGGCGGTAAAAAAGGTGACGACGAGTAATCTTTCGATTACTATAAGCCCAAACTAATTCATAGTTAAAAAAACCAAGCTCATGGGTTTGCCCCCATGAGTAGTTTAAAAGGAAGATCTCATGGCTAAGGCTAAGTTCGAACGTAATAAGCCACACGTTAACGTGGGCACAATCGGTCACGTTGACCATGGTAAAACAACTTTAACAGCTGCTATTGCAACTGTATGTGCTAAAACTTTTGGTGGTGAAGCGAAAGACTACGCTGCAATTGACTCTGCACCTGAAGAAAAAGCACGTGGTATTACAATTAATACTTCACACGTAGAATACGATTCTCCAATCCGTCACTATGCGCACGTTGACTGTCCAGGTCACGCCGATTATGTTAAAAACATGATCACTGGTGCTGCTCAGATGGATGGTGCGATTCTTGTATGTGCTGCGACTGATGGTCCAATGCCACAGACTCGTGAACACATCCTGCTTTCACGTCAGGTTGGTGTACCTTATATTCTTGTATTCCTTAACAAGTGTGACCTTGTTGATGACGAAGAATTACTTGAATTAGTAGAAATGGAAGTTCGTGAACTTCTTTCTACTTATGACTTCCCAGGCGATGACACTCCAGTTATCCGTGGTTCAGCTCTTTCTGCACTTAACGGTGAAGACAACCAGTACGGCGTTCCAGCTGTTCTTGCTCTTGTTGAAGCGCTTGATACTTATATCCCAGAGCCAGAGCGTGCTATTGATAAAGCATTCCTTATGCCAATCGAAGATGTATTCTCTATCTCAGGTCGTGGTACAGTAGTAACTGGCCGTGTTGAGTCTGGTATCGTTAAAGTCGGCGAAGAAATCGAAATCGTTGGTATCAAAGATACAGTTAAAACAACTGTAACTGGCGTTGAAATGTTCCGTAAACTTCTTGACGAAGGTCGTGCGGGCGAGAACTGTGGTGTTCTTCTTCGTGGTACTAAACGTGAAGATGTTCAGCGTGGTCAGGTACTTGCTAAACCAGGTACAATCAAGCCACACACTAAATTCGATGCGGAAGTATATGTACTTTCTAAAGAAGAAGGTGGTCGTCACACTCCATTCCTTAACGGTTACCGTCCACAGTTCTACTTCCGTACAACTGACGTAACTGGTGCGATTGCACTTAAAGAAGGCGTTGAAATGGTTATGCCAGGTGACAACGTTGAAATGTCAGTAGAACTGATCCACCCAATCGCAATGGACCCAGGTCTGCGTTTTGCGATCCGTGAAGGTGGTCGTACAGTTGGTGCTGGTGTTGTTGCGAAAGTAACTGCATAATTTTGCACTGATGTAAAAAAAGCGCTCCTTTGGAGCGCTTTTTTTATGGAAATCAGATTTATAATTTAAGTGAATATTTTGTAGGACAATATTTATATAAGCTGTCCTTAACTGATATTTGCATGTCCTAAACTGCACTTATCGCATTTTAATAAAGCCGTAATATAAGAGTTAAGAAAAACAAGCATAAGATTTTATCTGCGTTCAGCAGATACAGGAGTAACCGCAATGAATGCAAAAGTAAATATTTCCAACCGTGCAGGTGCAAGCTTCCCAGTCCGCCGTATGAATTTCAGTTTTGATGATGTACCTGAATACTGGGCACGTGAATCTGCGGGTATCACACATTTCATGACTGCATTGTCTGCGCTGTTTCCTGATGGCGAAAAACTTTTTATTGATTCTGTACGGGCTGTACGTTATCACCCAAGTATTAAAGACAATGAGGCATTGCAGAAAGAGATCAGTGCATTTATTGGACAGGAAGCGATGCATACTCAGGAGCATGTGAACTTTAATGCTTCGGCAAAGAAATTTGGTCATAAGGTCGATCAATACGAGCGTGAAACAGGTCGTCTGATTCAATTTGCACGTAAATCATTTGCAAAAGTTGTTAAACCATTTGGAATGACGCAGGAAATGGTGGATTTAACAGCAACAACAGCACTTGAACATTTCACTGCAACAATTGCCTCACAGTTATTGATCAATGAACACATTCAGGAATTAATGACTGATCCGACCATGTCATATATGTGGTACTGGCATGCGGTTGAGGAAAATGAACATAAAGCAGTGGCTTTTGATGTTTATGAGGGTGTTTTTGGTAAAGGTTTAAAGGCGTACAGTTTACGTACCTCGGCTCTGGTTTTTGCTGTGACGCTAATTTTCCTGGCACAATCTTCATTTGTGATCCGATTATTAAAAGAAGATGGGAAACTGAATCTGAAAGAACTGGGAATGATTTATAAATATGCCTATAGTCCATCTAAAGGCATCATTGCAGGTATGACCAAAGAAATGCTGGCTTATTTTAAACCAGGCTTTCACCCGAATGATCTGGATACAGTTCAGTTGCTTGAAACCTGGAAAGCAAAACTGGGGCTGTAAAATCGGTTGACTCTTTGAGGTGATGAAAATCACCTCTTTTTTTGCCTGAAAAATAAAGATAAAGCGGATTTAAAGAGAGTCCTGTGTATGCATTATCCTGATTTTATTCTGCATATTGTGCTATTAAAAACTGTTGTTGCTACAGCGGTCTTTTATATTTGCCTATCAGAGTGAAATGCCTATAATTCAGCACATTGTTTCTTGAAAAGAAGAACGAAGATGGTTCGTTTAATGCAACAGGCTGATGTTTCAGCAGTGGTTAAAATTGAAAATCTGGTACAGAGCCATCCATGGACATACAAGCAGTTTCAGGAATCAGTTGATTCTTATCTCAGCACTGTGATTGAGAAAAATGGTCAGGTGGTGGGTTTCTGTATATTGCAGGCGGTGGTGGATGAAGCCAATCTGTTGCTGATGGCGATTGATCCTGACTTTCAGGGGCAGGGTCTGGGCTATGAATTGCTTGATCAGTCGGTTCAGATGCTGAAAAACAATCCCGTTCAGATTTTTCTTGAAGTCAGAGAATCCAATAAAGCTGCGATTGCTTTGTATGAAAAGGCACATTTTCATCAGATTGATCTGCGGAAAAATTACTACCCGAATACTGACGGTACCCGGGAGCATGCGATTATTATGGTGAAATCCTGCAGTGATGATTTTGCCAGTCTGTTCAGTTGACAGTAGGCATTTCAGGATAATTATTTAATAATAGGGTTGTTCCAGCCCGAGGGCAGTGTCGTCATCAGTGAATCACCCAGCTGAGTGATTTCAATTTTAGACAATGAATGATTCAGTCTGCGCCATTGCCCATCTATCAACAGTTCCAGGGGAATATACTGAGATTTGTAATTCATTTTTTCTGAGTGGGGCACCCAATAGCCTAGATATACATAATTCAGACCTGTACTGCGGGCATATTCAATCTGCTTGAGTATTGCAAATACACCCAGAGAACGACGGCTTTCATCCGGATCAAAAAAAGTATAAACCGCAGAAAGTCCATCATCGAGCAAGTCACAGGTGGAAACTGAAATCAGTTGTTCATCTTTCCATAATTCGAGAAAAAAACTGTCTGTACAGCTGTGAACCAGGAATTTTTCAAACTGATCCTGACTGGGCGGGAACATGTCGCCATCTGCATGTCGCTCATTGATGTAACGCTCATACAGTGCATAATGCTGATCTGTTGCATTTCGGGTGGATGTGATTTTAACGGTCAGATCCTGATTACGTTTCCATGATTTTTTCTGAATGCTGTTCATCTGAAATTCATGCACTGGAACACGGCTGGACAGGCACTGTCTGCAAAGGTGACATTCAGGACGGTAAACGAAGTCCCCACTTCGTCTGAATCCCATGCGTGACAGTTCCGACAGCGTCACCACATCAATGCGGTGAACCGGATCTAAAAAAACCATACGTGCAGATTTGTTTTCAAGATAACTGCAATCGTGTGGTGGCGTAATGTAATACTGTAAATCGTTCAGCAGGGATTTTGGGTGATATGAATTCATGTACAAGATCCCTCTCTTATTTTCATTGAATTAATCGCGAGTGCAACGCTATTGTTTTACTTGAAAATACACCTTCCTGATATTTTTTCCAATTGATGGAGGGCTGTTTTACAACATCTTGTAACGAATTAAGGTACTGATGGCGTGAAATTGTACAGGCACCCAGGCTTAAGAGGTGGTCATTGACCAGCTGGCAGTCAATCCAGGGGAGATTATTTTCCTGACTGATCAGCATAAGTGCATAAAAAGCCATTTTAGAGACATCAGTTTGTGTGCTGAACATCGACTCACCAAAGCAGCCTTGTCCAATGGTCACTCCATAAAGTCCCCCAATGACCTGATCTTTTTCCCAGACCTCTATACTGTAGGCATATCCTGCATGAAACAGTTCACAGTACCCCTGGATAATATCTTCTGAAATCCATGTTTCATTGGCATAACTGCGGGGGAGGGCACAGGATCGGATCACTGTTTCAAAAGCCTGGTTGACGGTCATCCTGTAGTCCATTTTTTTCATATTTCTGAGCAGGGATTTACTGGGATGATAATCCTGCGGACGAATAATGCAGCGGGGTTCAGGACACCACCAGCAGATGGGTTCTCCTTCTGAAAACCAGGGAAACAGTCCGTGTGTATAGGCTTCATACAGAGTGGATGGGTCAAGGTCAGCACCAATACAGATTAATCCCTGACCCTCTGGATCACTTTCGACAGGATCGGGGAAAATAAATTGAGACGGAGGAAGTGCAGACATTGTTAAAATTCCAGAACAGCTGTTTCTATCATACATAAAAAAGCCACCCAGGAAGGATGGCTTTTGATTCAGATGAACAGGATGTTCAGATCAGTCATTCAGTGAATCCAGATATTTATCTGCATCCAGTGCTGCCATACAGCCTGAACCTGCAGAAGTGATTGCCTGACGGTATACATCGTCAGCAACATCACCCGCTGCAAATACACCTGCAACAGACGTTGCTGTCGCATTACCGGCAGTTCCACTGTGCACCTGAATATAGCCGTTACGCAGTTCCAGCTGACCATCAAACATGCTTGTATTTGGTTTGTGACCAATTGCAACGAACAGACCTGAAACGTCAACAGTCTGTGTAGAGTCATCCTGAGTGGATTTTAAGCGTACAGCTGTAACACCTGAAGATGCTTCACCCAGTACTTCATCCACCTGATGGTTCCAGATAATACTGATTTTACCTTCTTTTTCCTTTTCGAACAGGTGATCCTGCAGGATTTTTTCAGAACGCAGGCTGTCACGACGGTGAACCAGGGTTACGTGGGCAGCAATATTGGAAAGGTAAAGCGCTTCTTCAACAGCTGTGTTACCACCACCAACCACCATGACATTCTGATTCTTGTAGAAGAATCCATCACAGGTTGCACATGCGCTGACACCCTGACCCATGTATGCAGCTTCAGATTCAAGACCCAGGTACTGTGCTGTTGCACCTGTCGCAATGATCAGTGCATCACAGGTAAACTCATCCATATCACCTTTCAGGACAAATGGACGGACACTCAGATCGACTTCATTGATATGGTCATAAACAATTTCAGTACCAAAACGTTCAGCATGAGCCTGCATACGTTCCATCAGGGCAGGTCCGGTCAGACCTTCTGGATCACCTGGCCAGTTGTCCACTTCAGTGGTTGTGGTCAGCTGTCCGCCCAGTTGCAGACCTGCAATCAGAACAGGCTTTAAGTTGGCACGTGCAGCATAGACAGCGGCGCTGTATCCTGCAGGACCTGAACCTAAAATAATCAGTCGTGAATGACGAGCGCTCATTCGCAGCATCCTTTTTTTATATCGAAATTTGTGAAATTATACGTGAAACAGCCATGCTGTTGGACGTGATTAATGTAGATAATATTGATGACATAAATCGGTTTGAGCTATATAGCATAACTTAACAACATACTTAAACAATCCTGCATCTTTTTTTTATGAACAGGTGCATAATATATGGTTTTAAAACACTTCTGCATCTGATGCAGGTTTCCAGTAAAAATATGAATGAAAAATTGGTTACAGGACAGTATATGACAGCGATGTCGGGTGCCTATGCACAGCGCTTAATCATGACATTATTTTTGATTTCGTTTGGAATTTATCTGTTCCTTGCGACCGTGACATATACGCCATTTGATCCGGGCTGGATGCACATTTCCAGTGATACCCAGCAGGTTTCCAATGCCAGTGGTGTCGCTGGTGCATGGATTGCAGATCTGCTGTTCGGTTTTCTGGGCTGGGCAAGTCTTCTGATACCGGTTTTTCTGTTTATGGAAGCCGTGCAGGTCTGGTGGCCACACAGTTTTCTGAATAAGCCGTTCCGTTATGCAGCACAGTTTTTTATTTTACTCGCTACAGCAAGTCTGTTGTTTCTGTTCTGGGATATGCCGGCAGATACACTGGAAAATGCATCAGGCGGTATCATTGGCTATGAACTGGGGCAGAGTCTGTCACAGATTCTGACGGTTTATGGCGCAGCGGTATTTTTGATTCTGTTCTGGGTGTTACTGTTTACACTAGCTTTTGGTGTCAAATGGAACAGAACATGGGCAACGCTGAAAGCAACTCCTGCTTATCTGCAGGATTTATTCTATAAAAATGTTCCTGTCAGTGAGTCTGCTTTTGACCGGACTACACCTGCTGTAAATACGCATGAACAGGCAGCTGTCACTCCTGTCTCAGATAAATCTTCCCTTGCTGAACATGAAGAAGCAGTTCCTGAGATCAGGGTATCCCGGCATCATCATGCGGCAGAACGTCTGTTTGATGATATGGTGGAGCGTGAGCAGAAATCTCAGCAGTTACAGTGGGATGATGAAGATGAGCAGGAACTTGAACAGACGATTGCAAAAGCACATCAGCTTGAGCAGGACAGTCAGAAAATTGTCGGTTCAGGTGAAGTCTGGCGTGCTCTGAAAGTTGAAGATGAAAATCATCATAAGAAAGAAATAGATGCATTGCTGCGTGCGGCAGAAGAAGATGATGCAATTAAACCTGGACATCATTTTGATGAAGTGGTTCATCCTGCAGCAGGTGTTCAGTCACAGACTCAAACAAAAGAGTCGATGGACTGGAATGATGACGCAATTTTTGATGAACTGCTTGCAGCTGTACCAGGTACAAAAACAGCAACCGATATTCATACACCGTTCAATTCTGAACGTACAGAAAATCCTGTACAGAACATCCAGGACAGTACTGCTGAACAGAGCCGAACAGTCAGCACACCTGTAATTCACAGTAATATTCCTAAAAATCAGATGCAGACTGATGAATTTGACGAGCTGGATGACCTGCTTGTTGAAAATATTGAAACAGAGCGGACTGCCAGCAGTTATGCCCAGTCTTCTGCATTTGTAAAAGCAGATATTCAGACGGACTTACAGACCTCAGCTGTTCCTGTATCCAGTTTCTCAGATGAAGAGAAACAGCGTGTTGCTTCAGATAAGGATGCGTTCAGGGATGCATGGCAGGGTACGGCAGGCGTTGCTGAACCAGAGCCTGAGCAACAGATTGAAGAAGATGATTTTGATCTGGATGCACCGCTGAAAGATGCTTTTGGTCGCCCAATGTCACGGGCAATGCAGGTTGCACGGAAACGTCTTGATCTGTCACCTCTGCCTGGACTGGATATTCTGGATAAAGTCGATCCAAATAAAAAGGTCAATTTTACTGCAGAGCAGTTAGCCCGACTTTCAGAGTTACTTGAAATTAAACTTCAGGAATTTAATGTCAAAGCGAAGGTCATCGAAGCACAGCCTGGACCGGTCGTGACCCGTTTTGAGCTGGATCTGGCACCTGGGGTCAAGGCATCTAAAGTCACTAATATTTCACGTGATCTTGCACGTTCCATGTCCATGGCATCGGTACGTGTGGTGGAAGTTATTCCTGGAAAACCTTATATCGGTATTGAAGTGCCGAACAGTACCCGTGAAATGGTGCGCCTGATTGAACTGCTGGAAACACCTGCGTACAGAGATCCAGATGCACTGCTCAGTATGGCGATGGGTAAAGATATTTCAGGGAATCCGGTTCTGGCCGATCTGGCTAAAGCTCCGCATATGCTGGTCGCAGGAACAACGGGTTCAGGTAAGTCAGTTGCGGTAAACGCAATGCTGTTGTCGATGTTACTGAAGTACACGCCAGAACAGCTGCGTCTGATCATGATTGATCCGAAACAGCTCGAACTGGCAAACTATAATGATATTCCACACCTGTTGACTCCTGTGGTAACAGATATGAAAGATGCAGTCAGTGCTTTGAACTGGTGTGTCAATGAAATGGAACGTCGCTATAAACTGATGTCGATGCTGAAAGTGCGTAAACTGACGGATTATAACCGCAAGGTTGAAGAAGCAATCGCCAACGGTGAAGACCTGATTGATCCAACCTGGAAACCTGAAGACACAGCGACTCAGAGTCGCGCGCCACGTCTGCAGCCTATGCCGCTGATTGTGATTGTTGCCGATGAGTTTGCAGACATGATCATGCAGGTGGGTAAAAAAGCAGAAGAAATGATTACCCGACTGGCACAGAAATCCCGTGCTGCTGGTATCCATCTGTTGCTTGCAACTCAGCGACCGACAGTGGATGTGGTGACAGGTCTGATTAAAGCCAATATTCCAACCCGTGCGGCATTGCGTGTAAACAGCAAGCTGGACTCACGGACGATTCTGGATGCAGGCGGTGCAGAAGATCTGCTGGGGCATGGTGATATGCTGTTCCTCGGGCCTGGTAAAATTGAACCGGAACGTGTACATGGTGCTTTTATTTCAGATGATGAAGTCAACCGCATCTGTGATGCCTGGCGTGAGCGTGGTGATCCGGATTATGTCGATGAAATTCTGACGCCGTATGATGAAGAACCGACTTCACGTGGTTTTGAAGATGGTGACAGTGATCCGAACAGGGATGCGCTGTATGATCAGTGTGTCTCCTTTGTACTGGAGACACGCAAAGTATCGGTTTCTTCCTTGCAGCGTAAGTTCAGCCTTGGATATAACCGTGCGGCACGTATTGTGGATCAGATGGAAGAGAACGGGATTGTTGGTGCCATGGGTGCCAATGGTAAGCGTGATATTCTGGTGTGAAATTAACAGAGGGCTAATTTATTAGCCCTCTGTTTTAATCAGTAACCGAGAATAAATACAGCATCTACATTAATATAATTATCCTCTTCAAAAAATGAAGCAAGTCTGTTGATGGTTCGGTCAAATATTTTCTGCTTTGAACCTTTCTGATTGGTTTTAAATTCAGGGATAATGAGAAAGAGATAGTTGGCATCCTTGCAGATATGACATTTCCATATATCAAGTAAATTCATATTGTTATCTAAGGTTTTTCCACGTTCAACCTCTACAATAATTCCATCATTTTCTGAAATTTTTTTGAAAAAATCAGGTCTCAAATTACTCGAAATATACTGTTTGAACAGTCCCTTTTTTTCACTTGTGAAACCTAGAGTTTCGAGCTTTATATTTAAAATATTTTGTATTTCGGTACTGGTTGCACCATGTATATGGGTTTTATTTAATAAATCAGATGTTTCATTAAGTTCAATAAAATCACAGATATTTTTAAATATAGACTCAACAATAGGATAACTGTGAGTAGTTTCTATGCCTTTTTTACAATAAATGTGCTGTTTCATTGATGAGTCTACTGGTGCAGAGAGGGGGTATTTTATTGAATTTAATAAAAAAACCTGCTTACGCAGGCTTTTTGTAGCATTGTATTTTATTATGCAAACTTTGCCAGGACTTCCAGGAACCCGTCTTTCTGACGTGGAAACTTAGCGATCACATCGTGAATGCGCTGTCCTTCAGGATCAGTGGCATTTACATCGCGTCCATCTGCAACAAACTTTGTTAAAAGACGTTCATAGTCAAACGGGCGCATATGTTTGAAAGCATGATACAGAACATGAAAATCTGCATTGACGCCTTCAGGAGGCAGTTGCTCTAAATAGGCAAATACACGCTCGTCTGACCATTCTTCATTGAACGTTGCTGGCTGTGAAAGTGCCATAACAGCATCTCCTCAAAAAAATTAACGGACATATTTTTCATTATAAAAAACTTCTGAGCTTTTCTTAAATAAGTAAAACTGCAAAGTCTGGCTGAAATCAGTCTACAAAAAAGGGCAAAATTCTGTGACATGGAAATACTGTATTTCCTGCTGCCGCATATTTTGCCCTGAATCAGTTCAGCTGACTAATCAATAATAAAATTATCGTTCTTCAGGTAAATTGATATTCATTTCAAGCATTTCAATATTTGCTTCTGAACGGACAGACATCTGAATGTGCTGTTCATCCACACCGCGGACATAGCGGTTGACCACCTGCATGATTTCTTTCTTCATCTGGTCAATTTTGTCCTGGCTCAGGCGTTTGCCCAGGCCATTTTCAGAAGCAACAATGACTTTTAAACGGTCTTTTGCGGTTTGAGCGCTTGAAGGTTTATCATCATTACTGAAAAGTTTACTCCAGAATCCTGCCATGTTTATGCTCCAAATAATCGTGCCAGCCAGCCTTTAGGTTTTACCGAGATATGACGGTAAGGACGTTCTTCACCAAGGAAGCGGGCAACCAGGTCATCATAAGCCTGACCAGCTTCTGATTCTGTAAACAGAATGACCGGTTTACCTTCGTTGGACGCCTGCAGAACGCTTGGGCATTCTGGAATGACGCCCATGGTTGGTACACGTAAAATATCTTTGGAAATGTCATCAATGGTCAGCATTTCCTGCTTGTCTGCACGTTCTGGGTTGAAGCGTGTGATACACAGGTGCTTACGGATGCGACCTTCATTGTTTTCCACTTTTTTGGTTTTGCTGTCCAGCATACCAATAATACGGTCTGAGTCACGTACAGATGAAATTTCAGGGTTGGTCACAATAATGGCTTCATCAGCATGATACATTGCCAGAATCGCACCGCGCTCGATACCCGCAGGTGAGTCACAGATAATGTAATCAAATTCCTGAGACAGTTCATCCATGACTCGTGCTACGCCTTCATCAGTCAGCGCATCTTTATCACGTGTCTGAGATGCAGGCAGGATATAAAGGTTTTCAATGTCCTTATCACGGATCAATGCCTGTTGTAATCTTGCTTCGTTATTCAGCACATTTACAAAATCATAAACAACACGACGCTCGCACCCCATTATTAAATCAAGGTTACGTAAGCCTACGTCAAAATCAATAACAACAGTTTTGTGGCCACGAAGGGCTAAACCTGTTGCAAAAGATGCACTTGTCGTAGTTTTGCCCACGCCACCCTTGCCTGATGTTACGACAACAATTTTCGCCACCGAATCCACTCCTGTTATGGTCGTCCCCTTAAATTAAATGGGGCTTTTGGTGTTTATTTATACATTAAAATTCGAGAGCTTCAAAGACAAGCTCCTGATGATCATTCAGGTAAATATGAACTGCTTTCTTTACTGCATATGCAGGAATGTCATCTGCGACACAATATGTTCCTGCAATCGAAACCAGTTCGGCTTCAAGGGAGTGGCAAAAAATGCGTGCTGCCCCGTTACCACCTGCACCTGCTATGACTCTACCACGGGCACTGCCATAAATATGTATATTTCCTGAAGCAATGACTTCTGAACCACTGTTGATGCCCGCTGTACTGATAATATCGCCGTGATCCTGGACAAGACACTGACCTGTACGCAATATTTCATTATGAAAAGAGGTAATATGACCTTGAGTCAGGCTGTTTTTAACAGGTTCAGCAGGGTTAGCGTTTTTCTTATCCTGCTGGTCTGTGGCAGCTACAGGTTCTGCTGCCTGTTCCTGGGTGGGTTTAATCCGCTGTAAAGGGCGGTCCGCAGGTAAAACAGGGAACTGAATGGCACGGGCTTCGTCACCAAGCAGTCCATCAATAACCGCCATAGGCTGTAAATCCAGGCTGATCAGTAACTGAATCAGGGCAATCAGCTCCTGTTCAACTGTACTGTCAATGATGACAGGTGTGCCTTGAGAACCGGTCTCCTGAAGCATCTGTGTAAGTTGCTGGCGGATGGCAGCATGATCATCTGTATCAAGGGTTAACCGTGTAAAGTTAACCATTCTGCCTGTTATCCGTATATCAGCCATAATTATTCCTTAGGATTTCTGACCTGTTCAGTAAGCTGTCAAAACAATATTGTAAATAGGGCAAATGCTAGAACAATTTGAGGGATTTCTCTACTGTACTGCATAACATTTTTATTCTGATGTTTATTCTTTGTCTTGCTCATGCTGTTCCATTTTTTCCATCCACTGTTTTACTTTGACCTGAGCACGGATTGCATCCAGACTTTCATAAACGACTGACTCAACCAGCTGTTCCAGAGCAGCATTATCAATGCTCAGATTACTGACCCTGTCGGCAATCAGTGTATAGGCTGCATTTGGCTGCTGTGGGCTGCCTGCAACGAACGGAGCAATCAGACCTTCAGTGATGTTTTCCCCTAAACGCTGACCAATACTTTGAATCTGCTGTTCAATACGACTGCCTACAATAGGAATAAGCCGCAGTAACTGAGTCAGTTCAGGTGTGTCTTCTATGGCCTGGTTGACAATATTCCCAACATTGGTCGAAATGTTGTACTGCTGTTTCTTCAGCTCAGTTGCCAGGGCTTCCTGCAGAATCTCGGTCAGTACCTGTGCAAACATGACACGGTGATGGTCAACCAGGTCATGAATGATTTTTTTATGCGTTGAACTGGTGGTAAGTTCATGTTTCACACCATCCAGCACAGTCAGAACAACACGGTCAGACAGTTCTTCCATCACAATGCTGTAGTAAAACAGAGCACGTTTCTGAATGGATGGAGGAACAACCTGATACCCCATTTCATACAGTCGGTAAGCAATAACGCCCGCACGGAACAGACGTAGAAAGCGCAGATGTGGAACAATCGCCAGGATTTCGTACCAGTGAATAAACGGAAAGAAAAACCAGCGACGATGATGTTTCTGAACAATAGCGATCGTCCATCGGATCAGTAATTCCGCAATCAGAAAAATAATAAACCAGGCTTCTGTCGTGATCACCCACGGATGCAGATGCTCTTTGTAAAAATCGAGAACAGCGGGCAGGTGAATTGCATGAAAAAACCAGCTCCCGATATTACTCATCAGGAAAAAGTTGGTCGCCAGACAGAACAGGTTAAATACAATAATAAACACCATAAAAATGTCATAAATCAGATAGATTCTGAATGACAGACTTTTAGGATCAAGATGCTGGTATTTTGATTTTTTTATTGTATCGTCTGGTTTCATACTTGCATTGCCTTCTGTGCTCATGATGGTTATGCCACGTTAGGCGTCTGATATTTTGCTTTTATGTCTGTGATCAGCTGATCTTTTTCAGTCCAGAGTTCATCCACCCATTGCTGAAAATGCTCACGGAACTCAGGATCATCTTCATAGTTGCCACCATGAACCCAGGCTGGAATTTCTATTTTTCTTAAATTGACAGCAATACGGGGAACTTCACCGAGCCAGAACTCGCCATAACCCGGCGCTCCATCAGGATAAACAATAGTCATATCCACCAGTGCATCAATCTGATCACCCAGAATATTCAATGCAAGTGCCAGACCACCTGCTTTCGGTTTAAGCAGATTTTTAAAAGGGGATTGCTGCTGTGCATGTTTTTCAGGGCTGAAGCGGGTTCCTTCGAGGTAGTTCAGCAAAGTAAAGGGCTGACTCAGCAGTTGCTCACAGGCTTTACGTGCTTCATCCATGTCTCTGTGTTTCAGCTCAGGATTCTTCGCAATCTGTTCCTTACTGTGGCGTTTCATCATAGGGAAACCCAGGATTTTAAATGCCTGACCGACAAAAGGAATAAAGATAAGCTCCCATTTGGTAAAGAAACGGGTCAGTGGCATACGGGTCAGACCAAAATACTGATTGACGGTGGTGTCCACCCAGCTCTGATGGTTGCAGGTCATCAGATAACGACCCTGCATACTGAGATTCAGATTTTCATCTATGCTGATATCCCATTTTGTATCAGGAAGAACATGATCAATCAGCCAGTTGTTGACACTCAGCCAGCTGTTGGTGATCTGAATGTTGGTTTCATCCACTTTTTTTGATTTTTTCACCAGTTTGGTCAGTCCCAGTGCCAGGACAGGTGGACCATGAAAGAAGGTGCTGCCTGTAATGACTGACCCGACAGTAAGACCACGTGAAATTTTTTTTAATAATGGTTCTTTATTTGATTGAGATGACATAAAGCGATCCCTGCATTAAACTCATAGACTTGTAATGGATTCCACTATAAAGACATCTGCGACTTTTAAAAAGTATTGAAGTGCAACTGTGAATAAATTGTGATGTACTAAGCGATAAATGTGGAATTAATTATTACAAAATGTAAGTTAAAGCTTTATTATTAACAAAAAATCAATGGTCTAACCATTTTTTTTAATTCATCATCTGATACATAAACAACAAGACTCATTCTTAAGGAGGCATGCAATGCGTGCACTTGCAGTTACAGCGGTCGTAGGGGCATTGGTTTTATCTGGTTGCCAGACTACAGGTAATAACATCGGTGGCGTTGAATACGACAAAGCAGCACTGGGTACTTTAATCGGTGCAGCAGCAGGTTATGGTGTATCTAAAGGTAATGCCAACACCAGCCGTCAGAACAACCGTGCAGCAGCAATCGGTGCTGTTTTAGGTGGTGCGACAGGTGTATATCTGGACAATAAAGAGAAGAAACTTCGTCAGCAAATGGCGGGTACCGGTGTTGAAGTTAACCGTAATCCAGATGGTTCTGTTGGTCTGATCATGCCAGGCAGCATTACATTTGATACGAACAAATCAAACATCAAACCTAACTTCTATTCAACGCTGAACAAAGTTGCGCAGACGCTGACTGAAGACAACAAGAGCGGTATTCTTGTAACAGGTTATACAGACAACACGGGTAATGACTCGATCAATATTCCTCTGTCTCAGGCTCGTGCTCAGTCTGTAGCAAGCTACCTTGCTGGTCAGGGGGTTTCTACTGCACGTATCAACACTCAGGGTCAGGGTTCTGCAAATCCTATCGCTGACAACTCAACTGCTGCGGGTCGTGAACAGAACCGCCGTGTTGAAATCAGCATCTACGCAGTACAATAATTCTGTACAGTTCAGTCTGAAAGGGCTGAACACAAAAAACCACCTCAGGGTGGTTTTTTTTATGAACGGGAAATCAGTTTTAGGGTTATGAAAGTCATGCATAGATGACTATAATCCTGCAAGGACAGAGAAGAGGAATAACTATGTCACTGGCAAGTCAGTTAAATGACAAGCAACTTGAAGCCATGAAATATACTCAAGGACCCTTGTTAGTACTTGCAGGGGCAGGTTCGGGTAAAACATCGGTGATCACCCGGAAAATTGCTTATCTGGTTCAGCAGTGTAGAATTCCTGCGCATCGTATTACAGCCATGACCTTTACCAATAAAGCTGCCCGTGAAATGAAAGAGCGGGTCGGTAAACTGCTGTCTCGTGAAGAAGCAAAAGGCTTATCGGTTTCGACATTTCATACTTTCGGTCTGAATATGTTGCGCCTGGAGCTGAAAAATACACCTCTGAAAGCCAACTTTTCTATTCTGGATGCAGATGACTGTAAACGTATCCTGATGGATCTGATGCATCGTGACAATCTTTCTGGTGCTGAAAGTAAAGAGCTGATTGCCAAAGCCATGAAGATGATTTCAGACTGGAAAAACGACCTGATCCCACCTGAGCAGGCACATTTAACCTGTGAAACAGCCGAAGACGTTCAGTTTGCACATCTGTATCAGCTCTATGAACGTAACTTGCGTGCGTACAATGCAGTGGACTTTGATGACCTGATCGTGATGCCAACCCGTTTGCTTCAGGAAAATGCAGAAGTACGGGACAAATGGCAGAACCGTGTACGTTATCTGCTGGTGGATGAGTATCAGGATACCAACACAGCACAGTATATTCTGGTCAAAATGCTGGTGGGGGTAATGGGACAGTTTACTGCCGTTGGGGATGATGACCAGTCCATTTATGCATGGCGTGGTGCAAAGCCTGAAAATATGGCATTGCTGAAAGAAGATTTCCCTAATCTGAAAGTGATTAAACTGGAACAGAACTATCGTTCAACCAGTCGTATTCTGAAAGCTGCAAACACGGTCATTGGAAATAACCCGCATATTTTTGATAAAAAATTATGGTCAGATAAGGGACATGGTGAGGTGATCCGCATCATTACCTGCCGTAATGATGACGATGAATCAGAACGCGTGGTAAAAGACCTTTTAACTCACAAGCTGATGAACGGGAAAAACTGGAAAGATTACGCGATTTTATACCGTGGAAACTTTCAGGCGCGTATTCTGGAAACACAGCTGCGTCAGATGCAGATTCCTTATAAACTTTCAGGTGGACAGTCATTCTTTGCCAAATCTGAAATCAAGGACATCATGAGTTATTTACGGCTCATCATTAACCCTGAAGATGACAGTGCATTTCTAAGAATTATCAATACACCTAAACGTGCGATTGGTCCTGTGACCCTTGAAAAACTGGGGCTTTTTGCTCAGGAAAATCATCTGGCACTGCTGGCGGCTGCAGCCGATCAGCGACTGACCATGGTCATTCCTAAAAAGGCGACGACGCAGCTGGCAGAGTTTGCAGACTTCATCACCACGTTCACCCGTGAGTTGCTTGAAGATGATGAACCTGTGCCCATTATCCGTAAGATGATGGTTGAAGCCGGTTATATTGACTATGTCAAAGAGTCTGCTGCAACGCCTGCGCAGGAAAAAACCAAACTGGACAATATTGAAATCCTTTACAGCAGTATTCAAAGCCTGATTAACCGGGCTGAAGATGTTGATGAACGGAACATTGAAAGTGTAATCCGCAAAATGGTGCTGCTGGATATGCTGGAGCAGCAGCAGGAAGAAGAAGATACCGATAAGGTCAATCTGTTGACCCTGCATGCTTCAAAAGGTCTGGAGTTCCCTTATGTCTATCTGATTGGGCTTGAAGAAGAAATTCTTCCGCATAAAAACTCAATTGCCGCTGAAACGGTAGAGGAAGAACGTCGCTTAATGTACGTAGGCATTACCCGTGCGCGTCAGGGGCTGACCATTACTCTGGCAGAACAGCGTAAAGCGGGCGGTCAGATGAAACAGATGACGCCTAGCCGTTTTCTGGATGAGTTACCGCAGGATGAACTGGATTGGCTGGGACGTAAGAAAAAACTGGCAGGCGATGTCGATCCGAAACTCCAGGCGCAGCAGTATTTAGAAAACTTACGCAATCTGATTAAACGCTGATTGAAAAATTTAACCAAAGGAAATTATTGTATGAAAGTTCAGGTAAAAGTACTTGATTCACGATTGGGTGGCGAATGGCCAATGCCTGCGTATGCAACTGCCGGTTCAGCAGGTCTGGATCTGCGTGCATGTGTGAATGAAGCGACTGTAATTGAACCGGGACAGACCGTACTTGTCAAAACAGGTTTATCTGTCTATATCGCAGATCCTGGTTTTGCGGGTCTGATTCTGCCTCGTTCAGGACTGGGTCATAAGCACGGGATTGTACTGGGCAATCTGGTTGGACTGATTGATTCAGACTACCAGGGTGAACTGATGGTGTCCGTCTGGAACAGAAGTCAGACAGCATTTACACTGGAGCCAGGTGAGCGTCTGGCTCAGTATGTACTGGTACCTGTGATGCAGGCACAGTTTGAACTTGTGGATGAATTCGTCGCAACTGAACGTGGTGCAGGTGGATTTGGTCACACAGGTCAGAACTGATCCTGAATCAGAAGCCTGATGGAACATTCATCAGGCTTTCACATCCTGTCTTAATTATAAAAAATACCCAGAACAGGGGATATTCTGTCAAATAAAAACATTGCAAAATAAATAAACATTTCTTTCCATTGCGAATAATTCTTTTATTAACCACCATTGAGTCATTGGTTTATATCAAATTTTTCTTATCAGGTGTTTTATTAAGTATTTATTGTTTGGTAAAATATTTTAAATATTCTGTTACGGTATTAAGATATTTTACAAATGTATAATACACATCATACTTTAGGCATTGAGGGCACGAGCTAAAGTATAGTGATAAATAAAACCTGATGAAATCATTTTTCAAAGCATGATTAAAGTGCTGTCATAAAGTAGAACATTGAATGACATTTTCAGAAAAGCCGTTTCCTTCGCATTTATTTCGTGCCTACGATATTCGAGGCGCAGTCAGTTCTTTCACTCCTGAACTTGTTCAGGCAATCGCTTATGGTCTTTGTCAGCAATATCTGCAGGCAGGGCAGAAAAAAATTGTCATCGGGTATGATGCCCGCCTGAGCAGTCCAGGATATGCGTGGTTACTGCAACAGATTTTTGAACAGCATGGATTTGAAGTCATCCCTTTGGGGTGCTGTTCCTCACCACTGATGTATTACAGTGCCCGAAATGCGGCGGGTAACGGCATCATGGTGACTGCAAGTCACAACGCCGTCAGTGATAACGGTATCAAGTGGATTATACAGGGGGAACCTCCAGGTCCTGAAATGATTCAGCAGGTCGCTGTTACAGCTCAGATGAAATTTGTAGCTGAACCAGTACCTGAAATTCCTCTGCTGCAACATGCACTGGTTGTTCCTTACTGTCTGGCGTATCAGCATGCACTTCTGCAGGATGTCAAACTGGAACGACCCTTTAAAGTGGTGCTGGATGGAATGAACGGCTCGGCTGGTCGCTGTGCTGCCCTGGTTCTGAAAAAAATGGGTTGTGAACTGACGGCGATCCGCTGTGAAGCAGATGGAAACTTTCCGGATCACGCACCAGACCCTTCTCAGGAAAAACATCTGGTTCAGATCCGTGATGCTGTATTGAAAAAAGGTGCAGATATCGGTATTGCACTGGATGGAGATGGTGACAGACTGGTCGTGATTGATGAGTGTGGAACAGTGATTTCTGCTGACCGTATGCTGTCGTTATTTGCTGAAATGTGCCTGAAAACGCATCCTGGTCATCAGGTGGTGTTTGATGTGAAATGCTCCACAATGGTGAAAAACACAGTGTCTCAGCTGGGGGGAACCCCCCATATGATCCGCACGGGCAGCACTTTCCTGCGCAAATATCTTGCTCAGTCAGGAGGGAGAGCTGTCTTTGGTGGAGAATATGCCGGTCATTATGTATTTAATGATGGGCGTGGATTTGGTTATGACGATGGTTTATATGCGGCACTGCGCATACTTGAATATCTGAGCCAGTCAGCTGATTTAACATTATCTCAGCTGTTTGCTGCTTATCCTGAACGTTGCAGCACAGAAGACACTTATATCAGTACGCACAGCATAGAACCGCGCGTTGTTTTAAGTGATGTTGAAATTAAATCTAAGCGTTATGGCGCTCAGTTAAGTAAAATTGATGGTGTACGACTTGATTTTGAGGATGGATTTGGCATTATTCGAGCATCAAATACTGGCGAATACTTTACAATCCGTTTTGATGCAGACAATCCAGCACGGCTGGATGATATCCGACACACATTTGTTTCCATGTTAAGTGATCGGTATCCGCAGATTGCACAAGACATTTTAAATGCTCAATAAGGAGAGACGTATGCCACATCAGCATACCGGCATAGACAAAGCACAGATTCTGACAGAGGCTTTGCCGTATATTCAACGTTTTGCAGGTAAAACGCTGGTGGTGAAATATGGTGGCAATGCAATGACTGATCCTGAACTGGAAAGCTCATTTGCACGTGACATTGTATTGCTCAAAACGGTAGGTCTGAATCCGATAGTGGTTCATGGTGGCGGACCTCAGGTTGACTCCTTTCTGAAGCAGCTGGGGCGTGAATCTGACCGTATTGATGGTATGCGGGTGACTGACCCTGCAACCATGGAAGTTGTTGAAATGGTGCTTGGTGGCAGTGTCAACAAATCCATCGTTAACCTGATCAACCAGCACGGTGGTCGTGCCATTGGTCTGACAGGTAAGGACGGCAATTTAATCCGTGCGCAAAAGCTGTTGATGTCAAAAACGGCTGAAGACGGTTCATTGCAACAGATCGACCTTGGCTTAGTCGGCGAAGTGGTGGGTGTAAAAACTGACGTCCTTGAAATGTTTACCCAGAGTGATTTTATTCCTGTTATTGCGCCATTGGGTGTGGATGAAGAAGGAAATACCTACAATATCAATGCTGATCTGGTTGCAGGTAAAGTCGCTGAAGCACTGGGCGCAGAAAAGCTGATTCTGCTGACCAATATCATGGGTGTGCTCGATGAAAATAAAAATCTGCTGACTGGACTCAGTACCCAGGAAGTGGACAGATTGATCGAAACCGGCGTGATTTATGGCGGCATGATTCCTAAAGTCGGCTGTGCGCTGGATGCTGTAAAAGGTGGTGTCGTCAGTGCGCATATTGTGGATGGGCGTGTTCCACATGCAACACTGCTTGAAATTTTTACAGATCATGGTGTTGGAACACTGATTACCAACCGTGCCCGTCACTGATTCTGATTAATAAAAAAGCCTCCTGTGATGGAGGCTTTTTTTATTCTTTATGATGAAATATCAATGCTTAAAAAACAGTCATTTTCCTGTCACATGTTTTGCCTACCTTAAAGAGAAGATAAACATAGAGCAGGATACTCAGATGCTGGCAAAGTTGAATCAGTACAGACAAAACCTCAGTTTTCCATTAAATAAAAAATCATCAGAACAGACTCAGTACCGCTTTGAATGGGCGGAAGACATTAAACAGATTCAGGAAGTTCAAAAGTTCAGAGCAGAGCAGTTTTCCCAGCAGTTTGGCATAGACTTTGAAAATGGTCTCGATCAGGACATTTATGACTTCGGTTGTGAACATGCGGTTTTACGCGACAGAATGAGCAATGAAATTGTGGCGTATACGCGACTCAAACTGTTCCAGGGGCATGAGCTGTCCAAAAGCTACAGTGCGCAGGAATTCAACATCACAGATAAATTTGCTCATCTGTCCAACATTGTGGAAATTGGTCGTACCTGTGTACATCCACGCTATCGTTCTGGTAAAGCACTGTCGGTTTTATGGTTGAACCTGGTACCTAAAGTACTGTGGGGCATGCGTGCAAAGCATCTGATCGGCTGTGTCAGCATCCGTATGGATGGTAATGAATCACGTGCTTACCATACTCATCAGTTTATGAAAAATATGCCAGCGCATAAAGCCAGCGATATTCAGGCAACAGAAGCGTATGAACCAGGATATCCTGAATACAGTTTTCCGCAGGATGAAAAGATTCCTAAACTGTTTGATGTCTATCTGAAAATGCAGGCTAAACTTTCACGTGAAGCTTATTACGATAAAGACTTTAACTGCCTGGATTATTTTGTTTTTCTTGAAGTGAATGAAATCGCTAAAAACTTTGTCCTGAAGAAAAATATCCACCGTTAATCCATAAAATAGTTAAGGGTATTGAATTTAGTGATTTACAGCGAACAACGGACTCATGCACAATAGTTACATCAGAATAAATGCTGTATGACAAAGATTATGTGCCAACTGCTTGGAATGAATTGTGCGACCCCTACGGATATTACGTTTTCATTCCGTGGCTTTTCACAGCGGGCAGGTGTGACCTCAGATCACTGTGATGGTTTTGGTATTGCTTTTTTCGAAGATAAAGCATGCCGTCTTTTTGTGGATAATCAGTCTGCGGTGGAATCTCCCATTGCAGAACTGATCCGTAATTATCCGATCAAAGCCCGAAATGTGATTGCACATATCCGTAAAGCAACTCAGGGCAAAATAAACCTGGAAAATTCACATCCTTTTATTCGTGAACTGTGGGGACGGCAGTGGATTTTTGCGCATAATGGCGATCTGCACGACTTTACACCTGAACTGTCAGGGCGTTATACCCCTGTAGGTAATACTGACAGTGAAAGAGCATTCTGCTATCTGCTGGATCATCTGATTGCCAGGTTCGGTTTTACTGAACCTTCACTGGAACAGATCTTTGATGCGCTGGCTGAAATTTCCCCATCTATTGCTGAACATGGAACGTTTAATTTCTGTCTTTCCAACGGTCAGGCACTGTTTACTTATGCAGTGACCAAACTGCACTGGCTGGTTCGTGAGTATCCGTTTAAACCGGCTCAGCTGATTGATCTGGATGTGGAGGTCGATTTCAGTGAAGTAACCACACCAGAAGACCGTGTTGCTGTTATCACAACTGAACCACTGACACAGAATGAAGTCTGGACCGCATTTCAGCCAGGCGAAATGATTCTGTTTCAGCATGGTCAGCCTGTAAAAAGAACCCTGACCCATATTGAGAGACTGGAACGGGAAAGATTAAATCCTGAACTGAAAAGGGTCACCCTTGCAGATAAGTATTAATTTCATATCTGAATTTATTTCGTAAAAAATAATATATAAAACATAAATATATTCATGTCTAATATTTAACATTGGTTAAAAAATAACTGATTCTTTTGGTTGGGTTTAATTAATTAAGTCATATAAATCATTGGCTTGTGGCTCTATTGTGTATTTATACTTAATCCCAGGTGTTTTACTAGATTTTTATTTGTTGTAAATCAATATATTATCTAATTATGTGATAGTTGAACTGAATCAGGGGTGGTCGTAATGAAAATGAAATGGATACCAGAATACAATACTGGCATCGATGTGATTGACGATCAGCATAAGCGAATTCTTGATTATATTAATGAAATTGATGATGTAAACGTGAACACTGACCGTGAGCGTGTTAAGCAGATTCTTGAAAATATTATTGATTATACTCAGTCACATTTTACTTTTGAGGAATCTCTTCAGGAAGAAGCCGGTTATAAATATCGTGTACCACATAAACGTGTTCATGATCTGTTTATTAAAAAAATTGAATCCTATCGTGACCGTTTTGAGATGGGGCATTCAATTGAAGCAGAACTGCATGAAGTGTTGTCTAAGTGGCTGATTAACCATATTCAGCACGATGATGCCGACTATGTGGGTGCCGTGAAAGAAAACATGATGGGCATCATTAAAGAGAAAGAAAAGAAAAAAGGTAAGAACTGGTTTGCTCGTTTCTTCTCATAAAAAGGATAAACGGGATTATAAAAAATAAAACAGGAATACACTAAGCGCAGCAAACTGTCTGAAAAGATAGTTTGCTTTTTCTTTATTAGCTTTGATTTTCAGCAATGACAAAGGCAAAATAGCAACAGATTTTAATTAGGAACACATCATGCAGGATATTGCAGTGTCACGATGGTTATCACCTCTGATGGCATTTTGTCTGTCTTTCATCATTATTGCTACGCTCGCACCTGTAACAGGAATTCAGGTTGAGCGCCAGATGGATTTCTGGTTGTTGTGGCTTGGAACGATGCTGATTCTGGCTTTGCCATTGTGCTACCTGGAAATTGCGCTGGCAAAACGTTCAAAAACAACTGCATTACAGGCTTTGTCAGGTTTAACCCGTGATGCTGATACTTCTCAGCGCTGGAGAATCGTTGGCTGGCTTGCGGTTGTCTTTATACCGTTTCTGGCAGGTGGCATGCTGAATTCTTCAGCGGTACTGCTGGAACAGTTTACTGCTCAGGGTGTTCAGCTCCCGATTTTGCTGGCAGGGGTGTCTGTTGCTGCATTTCTGCTGTCTTTTCTGTTAAGACAGTTACTGGTGCTGACAGGTGTGGTTGCGGTGATTGCTGCCGTGGTTTTATCCAAGATACTGGGAACACCTGTACAGGCATGGAAACTGACACCTGTAGAGTTCTCTGAATGGGGAAATGCAACGGTTCTTGCACTGGTCGCAAGTGGTCTGGGGATGGGGCTGTACTGGCAGTCTACTCTGGCACAGCTCAGTCAGCAGGATCAGGCAACTAAAACAGTACTTCCTATCTGGATTGCTCAGTTGCTTGCTGTAGTCGTATTCAGCTTTTTCGCAGCCAATGCACAGATTCCGGTGATTGTACTGACAGTTGCAGTGGTCATGACTGCAGCATTCTTACTGCAGATGGCACGTGAACAGTTGCAGCAGCGTCAGTTGAGCATTATTGTTCAGTGGCTGATTTTACTCGCAGCGGTTCTTGTGTGGTTTATTCCATTGGCATCATCGTTTTTCTATACACTGATTATGCTCTGGGGGCTGATTATCTGTCTGATCTATGCCATTTTTGTGGGGTGGATCATGAAAATCAGTCATTTACGTAAAGCAATGAATTTCAGCAGCGAAGCTTTTTATAATATCTGGCGTATTATGGTCCGTATTGTACTGCCACTCGCTATTGTGACTGCAATCATTGCAGTTGCAGGACAGCTGATCGGATGAGCGAGCCATTGAATGTGTGGGTGGCGTATGCTGCTCCACAGCAACAGTTTCTGATTTCAGTCCCTTTCATTGCAGGTATGACTGCAATGGATGCGGTAGAGCAAAGTGGTATCGGTGAACAGACTGAATTGCCTGAGCCATTAAAACTGGGCATCTTTGGTGTGCGGTTGCAGGATCTGTCACAACAGCTCAATGCAGGGGATCGGGTCGAAATTTATCGTAACCTGACCATCAATCCGAAAGACATTCGTCGGAAAAGGGCTGAAAAGCACCCTGTAGGACGCTTTGAAAAAGGTAATCGCTTTAAACAATTGAAGTAATTTGAAAAACCCCTGGAGCAGGGGTTTCTTTTTGTTTCAAACTGACTATAGTGGGGGCGCAGTCAGGATGGCTTCTTTGGAGCCTGGTAAGCCTGGTTGTGATTCTGGAATAGTTTCCAGCCCCTGAATTTCTTTTACAATACCGTTCTGGTCAAAGAAAACTTTCAGGTGCTGACCTTTTGCAGCAGGAATCTTCGCTTTTTTAGCATATGTGCCGGGGATATAATTGTAGACATAATCCCAGCGCAATGGATTCATCGGATCTGTAATTGTTGGGCTACCCAGTAAAAAGCGAACCTGCTGGTGACTCATTCCGACATGAATCTGTGCGGCCTGAGCCTGCGTCAGCGGAGAGCCCTGTGGGATATCCACTTTATATACGCCCAGGACTGAACATCCTGCGAGCAGTGAAGTGGCGAATAACGCCAACATGATTTTTTGCATTTTGCTACACTATCCCAAATTAATTATGATGCATTTGATCCAGGGATAGATCATACTGCATCTTAACTTTGTTGCATATTCCAACTTTAAATTTGTTGAGAGACCTTTTTTCATGCCTATTTCAAACCAAGATTTACGCAAAGCTGGACTTAAAGTTACGCTTCCTCGAATAAAAATATTGGAATTACTTGAAAATTCAAGACAACATCACTTAAGCGCGGAAGACATTTATAAGACTTTACTTGAACAGGGCGAAGATGTCGGTCTCGCAACTGTTTACCGTGTGTTAACACAGTTTGAAGCTGCGGGGATTATCCAGCGCCATCATTTTGAAAACAATCATTCTGTTTTTGAAATCATGCAGGAAGAACATCACGATCACCTGGTCTGTCAGAACTGTAATAAAGTGGTTGAATTCAGTAATGATGTTATTGAGCAGGAACAGCATCATGTTGCTGAAAACTATGGCTTTACCCTGACAGGTCACTCACTGAACCTTTATGGTTACTGTGATGCGGCTGAATGCCAGGAAGCTTTGCGTAAAAAATAATGTTTTATTGCGGTGAGATACTGATCCATTTCAGGATCTGGTATTGATCTGAAAATAAAAACAGGCTTCAATTGAAGCCTGTTTTTTTTATTCTGTTTTAAGGATTATTGTCCGTCATAGGTAATCTGAGAACCTGCACTCATCAGGCGGTCAGCACCTTCTTCAGAAAGTTTGATCTGTAAGCGCAGGTCATTTGGTGAGTCTGCATGTTTCAGTGCATCTTTATAGGTAATCTGCTTGGCTTTATACAGGTCATATAAGGCCTGGTCAAACGTCTGCATTCCCAGTTCACGTGAACGTTTCATCAGATCTTTAATTTCATGAATTTCACCTTTACGGATTAAGTCAGAAATTAAAGGTGAGTTAATCAGAATCTCAATAGCAGCACGTCTGGAGTTACCGTCCGGTGTTGGAATCAGCTGCTGTGCAACCATAGCTTTTAAGTTCAGGGACAGATCCATGAACAGCTGGCTGTGACGGTCTGCTTCGAAGAAGTGAATGATACGGTCAATCGCCTGGTTGGCGTTGTTGGCGTGCAGTGTAGCAAATACCAGGTGACCGGTTTCTGCGAATGCAATGGCATAGTCCATTGTTTCGCGGGAACGGATCTCCCCGATCAGAATCACATCAGGTGCCTGACGCAGTGTATTTTTCAGTGCAATTTCAAAAGAATCTGTATCAATACCGACTTCACGCTGCGTAATGATACAGCCAGCATGTTCATGAACAAATTCAATCGGGTCTTCAATGGTAATGATATGACCCTTTGAATTATGATTTCGGTATCCAATGATGGAAGCCAGTGATGTGGATTTACCTGTACCTGTCGCACCAACGAAAATGATGATGCCACGTTTGGTCATGGCAAGTTCTTTTAAGATCGGTGGAAGTTTTAGGTCATCCATGGTTGGAATCGTGGTTTCAATCCGACGTAAAACCATGCCAGGCTGGTCACGTTGCTGAAATGCACTGACACGGAAACGTGCAGTTTTATCACGGTTCATGATGGCAA
This sequence comes from Acinetobacter sp. WCHAc010052, assembly GCF_002165295.2. Classification (NCBI taxonomy): domain Bacteria; kingdom Pseudomonadati; phylum Pseudomonadota; class Gammaproteobacteria; order Moraxellales; family Moraxellaceae; genus Acinetobacter; species Acinetobacter sp. WCHAc010052. The sequence goes on from NZ_CP032143.1 coordinate 775,756, forward strand.
AGTTACATTCGCGGGTATCTGCAAATTCTTTACGCTGTTTATCATTCATAATACTGTTGAGCAGCTGCCCAACAATATCTCCAGTCAGTTTTGTGTTTGCTACAGGCACAATCTGACCATTAATTTTCATTGAAGGTTCAACATCTGCTGTAATGAACAGATCCGAAGCTTTCTGCTGAATCATCAGGTTCAGTAAATCATTAAAATCCATATCAGTCTCCTAATCCCATGAATACTTACAGGAAGGATTCAGGCTGTTTCGCCATAGTACGGGCAGTCTGAGGACTGATAACACCTTTACTGACCAGTGTTTTAAGGCTTTGATCCAGTGTGGTCATACCGTAGTTGGCACCTGTCTGAATGGCCGAATACATCTGTGCAACTTTGTTTTCACGGATTAAGTTACGGATCGCAGGAATACCGATCATGATTTCATGAGCTGCCACACGTCCACCACCATTCTTTTTCAACAGGGTCTGAGAAATTACAGCCTGTAAGGATTCTGAAAGCATGGCACGAACCATGTCTTTTTCTTCAGCAGGGAATACGTCAATCACACGGTCAATGGTTTTTGCAGCAGATGTGGTGTGCAGAGTACCAAAAACAAGGTGACCGGTTTCAGCTGCGGTCAAAGCAAGACGGATCGTTTCAAGGTCACGCATCTCACCGACGAGGATAATGTCAGGGTCTTCACGTAGTGCGGAACGTAATGCTTCGTTAAATCCATGAGTATCACGATGGACTTCACGCTGGTTGACCAGACATTTTTTTGACTGATGCACAAATTCGATAGGGTCTTCGACCGTCAGAATATGGTCATAACGGTTATCGTTAATATAATCAATCATTGCTGCCAGTGTGGTGGATTTACCCGAACCCGTTGGTCCAGTCACCAGTACAATACCTCGCGGATAGTCACAGATTTCTTTGAAGATATGACCCATACCGAGATCTTCCATCGTCAGAACTTTGGATGGAATGGTACGGAATACAGCACCTGCACCACGGTTCTGGTTAAATGCATTCACACGGAAGCGGGCAACGCCTGGAACTTCAAAAGAAAAGTCAGTTTCAAGATTTTCTTCATAGTCACGACGCTGTTTATCATTCATGATGTCATAAATCAGCTTGTGAACTTCTTTGTGTTCCAGGGGAGGCAGATTAATGCGGCGGACTTCACCATCCACACGAATAAGTGGCGGCATGCCTGAAGACAGGTGTAAGTCTGAAGCCCCGTTTTTCGCAGAAAATGCCAGTAATTCTGTAATATCCATGAGTTCCCCGATATGAATAAATCTTAATTATTTTGATAGAATAATAAGGCTTTCCATTCGCTTAACCAACACTTAGTTGAATCACAAAGCAAAAAAAGATGAATGAAATGAGAAACCCGTCAATGAATACGCTTCAAGCAGCAAGAAACCAGGTGCTGGAACAGATTGAACATGCATGTCAGCAGGCAGGCAGAAAAGCTGAGGAGGTCTCATTGCTTGCGGTGTCTAAAACGCATCCGGCAGAGATACTCGCGCAGATGTATGCGACAGGACAGCGATCTTTTGGTGAAAATTATTTACAGGAAGCGCTGGATAAAATTGAAGAACTGTCTGATCTTGAGATTGAATGGCATTTTATTGGGCATGTGCAGCGTAATAAAACCAGGCATCTGGCGGAAAAATTTGCCTGGGTGCATGGTGTGGACCGTCTGATTATTGCTGAGCGTCTTTCAAATCAGAGAACAGCAGATCAGGCTCCTTTAAATATCTGTATTCAGGTCAATATTGACGCACAGGACAGCAAAGATGGCTGTCAGCCAGCAGACGTTGCTGAACTCGTTGCTCAGATCAGCCGCCTGGAAAATTTAAAGCTGCGTGGTCTGATGGTGATCCCTGCACCAGGACATACGCAGGCATTTTCTGATGCCAGTACTTTGTTTAAACTGGTGAAATCACAGCATCTGCATCCAGAGGACTGGGACACACTGAGTATGGGAATGTCGGGAGATATGCAGCAGGCGATTGAGGCTGGCTCAACCATGGTTCGTGTGGGAACTGCTTTATTTGGAGCCAGGGATTATTCTGGTTAAGCGGTGAAAATTCATGAGTTGACTGTGCCATGACCCAAAGCAGGACTGAATGCAAATCTGAAAACCCATGAGGTCAGATTTCACGGGAATCGTGGACTTTGCCACTAAAGTTCAGTACAAAAATAACCCGGACTGGTTAGTTTATTATTCACGTACTGAAGCCACAGGGAAGTTTATGTCTGCATATTATCAGCTTATTCACCGCGAAACAGATGATCAGGGATGCGTGACCGCCCGTTATCATTCAACACTCAATGCACAGGGTGCATGGAATCCGAATGAACAGCACATGGCACCGGCCACCGGCATTATCTGTGCTGAACTGGAGCAGTTTTCGCCGCGTGAAAACATGCGCATCGGACGCATCAGTCTGGATATTTACGGTCTGATTGAACTGGGTGAAATTGAAATCAGAACCCGTGTGATCCGTGCCGGTAAAACGATTGAACTGCTTGAATCCACCATGCAGGGCAAAGGTAAAACCTTAGTGGTTGCACATACATGGCGTATGCTGACTTCTGATACCTCAGCGATTGCCGGACTGGAAGACAGTGTGGTGGAAACGCCTGAAAATATGCCTGTATTTGACGGTGTACATCAATGGCGCGGTCAATATACCAAAACCCTTGAAGCACGTTCGAATCTGCAAAGAAATGGTAAAGGACTGGTGTGGTTAAGGACTGAAGTGGATATGGTTGAGGGACAGTCAACATCGCCTTTTGTCCGACTGGTGAGTATGTCAGATATGGCAAACGGTATTGTACCGAGACAGGAAAGACCATTTGACTGGGGCTTTCCAAATCTGGATTTACAGATTCATCTCTATAGAATGCCTGAGGGCGAATGGCTGGGTATTGAAGCTGTACAGCAGTATGGTTCAGATGGGATCGGGCTGTCGAGTGCGATACTGCATGATGTGAATGGTCCGTTTGGGCGCAGTGAGCAGATTCTGACATTAAGACCTATGTCAGGGTCATAAGATATTTTTAAAATAAGCGTCAGAACAGGCTCTTATTTTAAAGTGTTATATTATTACAAATATATAAAAATCATCCCTGGTATGTCTGTGTGCTCAGGGATATTCTGCATCTGATGCTGTTCAGAAAAGCCGTCCTGTTCAGTCATTTATAAAATCAAAAAATGAATATATGGACTTTTACAGGTCTGTCTATTGAAGAGGTAAGCATGATGAAAATAATCAGTATTTTATTCAGCCTGTTGTTCAGTATTTTTCTGGTTGCCTGCAGTAAACAGGAAAGCAGAAGTGAAATCTCCAGTTCGAAAGCCGTTTCTGCCGAGGCTGGAGCTCAGCTTGCCAACAGCTCAGTCAGAGCAGATGAAAAACTCGGAACAAAGTGGGGAGATGAAATTGACTCCCATGTCACTCAGGTCGATTTAAAGCGAAAGTCATATACTCCTGTTGATGAAACCTTGGTGCGTTATGCAGACAAAAACTATCAGGGCAAAGTCATCAACTCCATTTCGATTGCTGCCGGAAAAATCAGTTTCTCTGTTGTGGATGATCAGGGGAATCGAATAGCCCTCTACCGTGTTGGACAGAATTATTATCTGGCAGGTCGTCAGGGGCAGAGTTATCAGCTGCGTTATGAAAATAATACAGGCAAGACTTTTGAAGTGGTGACCAGTGTTGATGGCGTTGATGTGATAAATGGCAGTCAGGCTTCACGCAGAAATGCAGGTTATGTCTTACATGCTCACAACACACTGAAAATTGAGGGTTTCCGTAAAAGTAACAGTGCTGTGGCTTCATTTACATTCAGTAAACCTGAAGATGCCTATGCTGCCAATACAGCCAGTGGATCTATTCAAAATACAGGTGTTATTGGAACTGTCGTGTATGAACTGGAAGCACCTACGGAAAAGGCAAGACCTGTCAGTAAATATGCTTCACCACCCAATGCTTTTCCTGCAGATCGTTGATTTAGATCATTTGAGAAGCACTTCATTTGAGTGCTTCTTTTATTTTATGTTGAGAGAATATAATGAAAATTTTTAAATCTATATTGATGTTAGCTGTAATGTTTAGCGCTTTTGTTCAGGCGAATGCTTCTGACCTTGATCATGTGGATACTTCAGAACAACAGACATATCAAGATTTTAGGGAAAATTTTCAGTACGGATTAGACTTCATGCTCGCAGAAAGGAGTTCAGTATCGAATGGTGATACTGAAAGTATTGATACCTATATGTATTTGCGCTGTGTGATTAATCATAAATTAATTCAGATGCTTAAAAATAATGAAAAACATAAGGATGAATTTAATCAAGAGCTTCTTAAAGAACAAAGCAGTTATGATGCACTATTAACAAAAATGCAAAATTTTGAACAGGAACAAAAAGCAAGTTGTAAAGTTGCCCAAGCTGAATATGACAAAATTCAAAAAGAAAGTGGTCAGTTATAATTAACTCATCACTTCAATGGTACTTGCGCCTGCACCCAGTGGACGTACCTGAATCTGTACAGGAATCCGTTCATGCATGTCCTGAATATGGGAAATGAGCACAACTTTACGACCCTGATTCTGCAATTGATCGAGCGCATTCATGACCATGTGCAATGAGGAAGCATCCAGGGTGCCAAAGCCTTCATCAATAAATAACGATTCTATTTTCATTGAACCTGATGCCATATTGGCAATTGCCAGAGACAAGGCGAGAGCAGTCAGGAAAGATTCACCACCTGACAGCGAAGCAACGGAACGGGTTTCACCATCCATGTCATGGTCAATAATCGCCAGGCTTAACGAGTTATCCAGACGTTTTAATGTATAACGTTGCGATAACATCGCGAGTTGTTGATTGGCATGTTCAAGTAAAATATCGAGGTTAAACTGCTGAGCATAATCACGGAATTTTTTCCCAGTCGAATCGCCCAGTAAGCCTGAAATTTTGCTCCAGCGATGTTCTTCTTGTTGCACTTCTAAAATCTGATCGGCAAACTGTTTTTGCTTTTGCACATTACTTTCATGTTTTGCCAGATCAATTTTAATCTGATCACGAATCTCAGACTGCACTTTGAGTGCTTCAATATTATCTGCAATTAGTTGCTGTAATTGTGCAAAATCAATCTCAGGCTGTTGTAATACATGCTCCGCCAGTTGTGCTTGAATAGTTTTAAGTACAGAACTTGCTTCATGTAATAAGCGTTCGGTATTTTGCAAATTCTGCCGAATCTGTTGTTCCTGTGCAGACGTGATCTGTGCCAGTTCAAGCAGATCATTCACCTGAAAATCTGTATGAACATTCAACCAGTTTTGAATGTCACGATTTACTTGAGTCAGGCTGTTCTGGCTTTGTTGTTGCTGAGCCTGTAATTGTTCTACACGACTTTTTTGTTGATCATATTGGCTGCGTGATTGGTCAAACTGCTGTTTCAGTTGCTGATAATGCACTTGTGAATTTTGGCGTTTGGCATCATGTTCAGCCAACCATTCATTTGGTTTAATATCACTGAACCCAGTCATGTCTAAGATCAGTTGATTGGCTTTTTCTGTATTCTGTTGTCCTTTAGCTTTGATTACATTGAAATTTTCAGTCATTTCAGCAATTTGCTTCGACGTATTTTCAAGATTTAATTGTGTCGAGTGAAGCTCTTGTGATGCTTGATCAAGCTGTTGTTTTAATAGTTCAAATTGCTCAATCTGTAGTAAGCGGTTTTTAAGTTGCGCATGTAAATGCTGTGCTTGAGCAGTCGTCTGTTGTTGCCATTGCAGTTTTTCAGCATCAGATAAACAGGTGACTAGGTGTGAAACTTGCTGTTGTAGATTATGTGCATTTTGCAGTAAATATTCAGCCTGTTGGATATTTTGTATCAATTGTTGCTGTTGTTTAATATTCACAATCGATTGATTGGTCTGTGTTTCAAGATGCTGTAAATCGAGCTGATTTTGCTGAATAGATTGTTGGATTTTTTTTGTGATTTCAGCAGGAGATAAACTCAAATCCAGTTGAATATTCGCTGTTTGAATCTGCTCATTTAAAGCATTTACAGTTAGCGCAGTTTTCTCAGAATTGCTTTGAATCACAGCTTTTAACTGTTCATGTTCAGCAGAGAATTTACTTAAAGATTGCTGTGATTGTTGCCAATTTTTTAAAGCCTCTTGCTCTTTAATCAGTGCTTGCTGTTCCTGTTGCTGATGCAGATCGAACAAGGCTTTAGACACCGCAGAATCATCGACTTTATAGGGATGTGAAGTACTGCCGCAGACCAGACACGGTTCGCCATCGCTCAGTTCTGCACGTAAATGTTCTACATTTTCAGTATGAAGTAAGCGTTGTTGTTGCAGAATTTCCTGTAATTTTAAGCGTGCATCTTTTGCAGATTGATAGTCTTGTTCTGCAATTAAGGTACTTTTTTCACTTTGCTGTAATTGCGCCGTAATATTTTGAAATTTCGTTTGAATTTGCTGAGATTCACTGTGTAAATCAAAGTATTGATTAAGCTTTTGCTGAATCACATCCAGTTGATTACGTTGATTAATCTTTAAATCACGTTGCAGTCGTCCTTGCTCAACCTGTTGTTCAAGGTATGAAATATTTCCAGACTGTGCAATGGCTTGTTGTAATTCAGTTTTTTGTGCATTGAGCTGTTTTTCGGCTTGTGCAGGATTACCAAGTTGATTTTCAATACTTTGATATTGCTGAATAAATTGTGTGAGTTGCTGTAGATGTGCAGATAAGCCTTTATCCAGATTTACAAACTGCTGAGTGAATAACAGTTGCTCATTTACCTGAGTTTGCTGTTGCTGAATCTGCGTAATCTGTTGTTCAAGTTTCTGTTTTTGTTGTATATAAGGTTGTTGAGCTTGTTCTAATTCACCAAGCTTTGCCTGAATTTTCTTAAACTCAATCACGATACGATCACGCTCAGTATTACAGTCACGTACCGAATTGATTTTGTCTAAGTTTAGATTTTCAAAGTTCTGAATCTCAGCCAGTGCAGTTTCAGCGTTTAGATATTGGCTTTTTTGAGCTTCAAACTGAGTTGATAACTCATTAAAGATACTTTGCTGTTGCTGAATTTGTGGCGCAAGTTCCTGTTCAGCTTTGATCAGCTGCTGTTGCTGAAACACATGCGGACGAATTTCTGAAAATACTTCCAAACGTGTTAAACGCTCACGTTCAGGTGCTAAGTTTTGTTGTTCTTGAAGATGAGTATCAACTGTTTGCTGTTTTAAAACAATCTCTTGATCAAACTTTTGCTTACGTTCAAACCAGAGACGTTGCTTTTCAAGTTGTGATTTTTCAGCATCCAGTTTTTGATATTCTGCATCAACTACTTGAAACTGATTGGACAATTCAGTGACCTGTTCATCTGACAGTATTTCGATATGTCCAAGCAGGTTTTCAAGTTCTTTACGTTTTACTGCAACGGCTTTGGTGCGCTCAAAAGCCAGTTGACCGATCCTGGCAAAGATTGAAGAATTGGTTAAATATTCGAGTAATTCGCCACGTTCATTGTCACGGGCTTTTAAGAATGCGGTGACTTCAGACTGTGCCAAAAGTACGGCACGGGTGAACTGTTCAAAAGTGAGTTGGGTGATTTGATGGATACTTGCATCGACAGCTTTGGCTTTATCCGCAACCACCACGCCATCAGTCAGGCATTTTAAGTAACGCTGTACACTTTGCAGTTTTCCATCGGCTTTTTCACGTGAACGTTTCAGTTCCCAGCGAGCTAAATAATGCTTCTGATCCTGTGCGATAAAGGTGAGTTCAGCAAAACCATGCGCCGTACCACGACGCAAAACCGTCAGTGGTGAATTGGTTAAAAGTTCTGAACCATCGACATCGGTAAGTTTGCCATCACTGTCTTTTAAACGTGGGATTTTATTAAACAGGGCAAGACACATCGCATCTAAAATGGTGGATTTACCTGCACCTGTTTTGCCGACAATCGCCACTAAACCTGCCGAAGCCAAAGGTTCAGATTCAAAATCAATAAAATGCTCACCTGAAAGAGATGCCAGATTTTTAAGTCGAATGGATAAGATTTTCATGGCAAGTCCTTATGCTTTGTGTTCATCTTCAAGTGATTTTTCAGCTTCATGAACGAGGCTTAAAAAATCTTTCAGCACAGCATCATCATTGGTATAACCATTTTTTTCCCAGATCTGTTGAAACAGTTTTTCAGGTGTTGGTGGCTCTAAACTGATTTGAACTGCATCATCCCCATTTTTTTCTGTGGTTAGATACTGTCGGGAAATACGCACCAGACGGTAGCGATTCGGTGGTAAAGCATCTTCAAACTGTTGTCTTAAATTGGGCTGTGGCGGAACATGGGTATGGTACTCAATATCCACATATTCACGCTGATCAATATCGTCAATTTCACCACTTGCTAAGGCTTTTAACTGCGTAAACACTTCATTCAGTTCGCCTTTGATTTTATGTAGTTTGATACTGCGTGGAATCGCAATGGCTTCATATTGAAAACGTGATTGATCATTTTTGGCTGGATCAATCGTGACTTCAACAATCTGATGTTTATAGTTTATTTCACTGAACGAGAGCGGAATTGGTGAACCACTATAACGAATATGTTCCTGACCAACTTTCTGCGGTTTATGCAAATGTCCAAGTGCAACATAGTCAATCACATCATCAAAAAGTGCAGTCGAAAGTGCTTCTTCATTGCCAATAATAATTGGGCGTTCTGAATCTGAAGTTTCACCACCTTGCATGTGGGCATGTGACATCAGAATCAGCGCTTGATCATCGGTTTTACGTTGTTTAGCTGCTGAAATCAGTTGCTGATGCAGATAGGCAATCGCATTTTGACTATTCGTTGTATGTTCATTTATCCCTGTAATTTCCGCAGGGCGTAAAAAGGGCAGGGCTAAACACCATGCGACTGTATTTTTATTTTCGTCATAAATAGGGATCAGTAAACGGTCTAAATCAATAGAACCTTCATGATTCTTATGGATGATACCGACTGTTTTAGCATGGTATTTTTCAAGTAAAGGTTCAACCTGTTCGATACGATAACCTGAGTCATGGTTACCTGCGATCATCAAAGTTTGCATGTGCGGTGCAAGGTCATGGGCATCTGCAAGGAACTGATAAAGCTGTTTCTGTGCCGATGATGCAGGATTGATCACATCAAAAACATCACCTGCAATGAGTAAAGCATGTGGCTGTTTTTCTTTAATCTGTGTGAGTAACCATGCTAAAAACTGTTCATGCTCATACTGTCTGGAATGGTTATAGAAAAATTGCCCTAAATGCCAGTCCGAAGTATGAAAAAAGCGTACAGTCATGTGAACTCAAGTCTTTGAAATGCCCTGTGTAATTTAGCATGTTTTAAAACTGAAAAGATCAGATTCATCGTTATGGCGACATGGTTAGTCGCTATGAAGCCCGCTCATGATTCAGGGGCATGTGCCTTCAGCTAAGCCGCTCTCATATTCTGTAATATTACAGCCATTTTTATCGGTATATGTTTTTTTAACTTTATCTTTGGTATCTGAGTCAGGGATTTCTTGGCAAACTTCAGTATCGTTTCCAGTACAGGGTTTTACGACAATAGATTCTACATTTTCTGTTGTATTGAGTGTTTTGTGGGGTTGAGTCTGGCAGGCGGTTAAAATGATTGCGATGAATGATATAAATATTGATTTTTGCATATTATTTTCCTTTATTTAAAGGTTTTTCCATGTTTATTCTGCATTAGGATCGATTTGTACCAGTCCAAAGGTGTTGTGATCTGCATCAAGAAAATAGCCTTGCCAGCATTTCCCTGGAATGGCGAATTTTTCCATTGCAATCTGTCCGCCCAGAGCCAGAATTTTTTCTGCTGTTGCATCAAAGTCAGCCACTTCAAAAGAACAGGTAAATGCATTGGTTCCACAGTGAGTCGGTGGAGTCTGTGCAGGTCGTGCAAGTAAACCTCCACTGAGGGTCGCAGTCTGAATCTGATAATAGTCAATCGGCAGACCGTCCACCTTGGTAAAAGACCAGCCAAACACCTCACGATAAAACCGGACATCCCGTTCAGGATCTGAAGACTGGATTTCAAAATAGCTCAGAGTATTCATTATTTTATTCCATGTTTTTTTCTATCAGTGAAGAAACAGTTTTGTCGATACTGTACCGATATTGAAAAATTAAGATATTTTAAACAAGTGACCATTTGTAAAACTGTCACTGCTTCAGCTTTGGATTTGAATACTCATGCCGTTTCAGCTGCCTGATATATAAAATAATGAGCAGAATTTTAAGTGGGTTTTTTCAGTGATTAAAATTCAAAAATAGAGGTTGATTTTTGCTCAATAAAGACATACTTTTATTATGGGATTTTTGAAACACATAATTTTTATAAGGTTTTATATCCTTTGTTTTTTTATATTTTTCAGGGGACTAGAAATGGATAGATTTATTATCAATCAGAATACTCAGGCAAATGGGGATCATGAAATTCATAATGCAACGCAAGGCTGTGAACATATGCCTGCTACGGAAAACCGTTTTGAACTGGGCTTTTTTGCAAATAGTGAACTGGCGTTTAAGCGTGCAAAAATGAACTGGCCGGGTGAGAAAATTAGCCGCTGTCGTAGCTGTTGTGCTGAATAATCATACAATATTACTTAAACCTTTCATTGGTGTTCCTGAGAACAGGGGCACCAGACCGGCTTTATATATTCAGCTCTCAATGAGCAGCAGTTGAAGAGAGTTGTGAAAATAATTCTCTGAAAATTAGTTTTTACGCAATGAAAAATCAGAATTAGGCTAAATAGGGGAGTAAATTTCATTAAAATTAAAAAATGTGAAAATTATTTTTAAAATTTAAAATAAATTGCCTGATTTTAGGGAACTCATTCCAGCCGTATTTTACTAATATATGTTTCAAGGGTGAACGGGATCAGAAAAGAGTAGCTTGCTGCCAGTTGTGTATAACGCGAGTGCAGTACTTACCCAAAAGGTCTCAATTCGGCTTGGAACACTAAAGATTATCCATCTTTATTGAAATTCAGAACTTACAAAGTACTGATGGTTGAAGTCATTCCCACCACCTTTTAAAAATTATAATGATCAGCTTTTTCAGTACTTTTAATACCGCATCATATTTTCATTTAAAGTTGTGAATTCTGTCTATAAAAATGGTGATTTTTTTATAATCATCAGTCACTTAAATTCCAAAAATCACATGTTATGTTTCTCTTATATTGATAAAATCATGAGGTTTTATTGGACTATGAGTTTCAGGCAATGACAAAATTCGAACTGGAAATCCGTTACCCGCAGCATCTGAATGCCAGTGATGCGGAGCAGCTCGGAATAATGACTGCTGAAGATGTGCTGTCACAGTTTGATGCAGTTCCATGGCGTCGTTTACAGATGCAACAGTTGCGTATGGAAGGTTCAAGTACTTCTTTGACAATAACGGGGCAACAACCCCGACAAAGCGTGCGCCTGACCATGAATGCCTATACGGATTCGGATCAACTCGAATTCCGTATGGAAAGTGATATTGAAATCGTGACATCAAAGAAAGATATGTTTGGTCTGCTGAACCGAAAGATTAAAGATTATGTGGCATTTAAGAAACTGAACCAGGATCAGGCTCGTGAATATCTGAAAAATTTTGTGGATGGACAGGTGGAGCTTTTAACTCAAAAATATCAGCAGAATAAGTAAAGCGGATCTGTTCAGTCTCTGAAGATACCGTATATTTATAAATGCGATGTAATTAATGAAATATTAGAAAAAGTTGTTTCATTGTTTAATTTTTATGAAGTTCTCGGTTCATTTTTCTTTCTGGAAAAGCATAATTTGTATCAAAATCTGAAATTCAGACTAAAGAATCAGGTGTTTTTGTGATCTGCTTATTGTTTTTGTCTGGAAGTGTTTTTTGGTTCATATTGTGCTTAAAAAATAATCTTATTTTCAGTAAAAACAGCTGTTAATATCTGAATATCACATTTGGACGTGAGACGATAATAATGAAAAATTTTGAGTTGGAAATCCGTAATCCGCAACATTATGGAGCAGGGGAAGCAGCAGAGAAAGATGTTGTTCAGGTGGAAGGCGTATTGAACAGTTTTGATACGGTTTCCTGGAAAGAAAAGCATGTTTCACAGCTGCAGGATGTAAAGGGGCAGATGGATTTTACTGTGACAGACTGCGAAACGGATTACAGTTTAAGGCTGATCCTGGATGCCGAAAGCATCAGTGAGCAACCTGAGTTCCGTCTGGTCAGTGATATTGAAATTGTTATTCCGCAGAAGCTGATGCTCGGACTGATTACCCGCAAGACGCGTGAATATATTTCCTTTAAACATTTAAGTCTGACCAGAGCCCGTGTTCTGTTGAAAGCTTTTACAGAAGGTGATCTGGAATATATCCGGAACTGTTATCTGTATGAACCTGAACATGCCATCATGCATACCGCTTATGATATGCAGGTGCATCGGACTTAGTTGCAGTTGTAGAAAAAGGGCAGTCATGCCCTTTTTTAATGCCAAAGATATTGTGAACCCATCAGAAAAAATTCCCGGAATCATGTGTTTTATGCAATAAAAATTCGGAAAATTTATCCATTTGGGAAATAATCCTTTTTATGGCGGGATCTATGGAAATTTTTTCTGCTATCGCTGGAAAAAACTGAATCTTAGGAAAATAATTCCGGAGCCAACTGGTTAAAGTATGTCTCAAGGGTGTGAAAGGGATCGAAAAGAGTAGATTGCTGTCAGTTGCGTACAACGTGAGTACAGTACTTACCCAAAAGGTCTCGATTCGGCTTAGGACGCTATAAACCAGAAGTTTATAGGCAATAGGGTTAAAATTTATCAAGTTTTAACAGTTGAAGTAAACCAGTGCTGTTTTCCCTGCTCACCCTGAAAAATTCTGTACTGCTGCATAAAATAACAACGAAAATCATAAAAATCTTCTTCAGTCTTCCTGTTTATCCAGTCCCCGGTAATTCTTCAGTTTTATATTCCTGATCTGTCCGATCTCTGTTAATTTTGCTGAACACATTTTGAATGTCATGAATATGATATGTTTCAGGGAAAATAATCACTTATGAAAAAATTGATAATGGGGTTGTGTCTGAGCTGTGCATTACTTACACAGTATTCATTTGCAGGTCAGACAGCTGAAGACGTTACAGCGCAGTATTTAACGGCGGTGAATCAGAAAGGTCTACCGGGTACGGTTCAGTATTTTCATCCGGATGAACTGAATAAATTTAAATCTGCATTTGTGAGTACTTTTGAAAGTACACAGAACAAAGAGATGATTCAGGCTTTTTTCGGAAAAAATATCTCGGTAAGCGAACTGAAAAAGATGCCGGCAGATCTGTTTACGGAGCAGATGTTTGGCACACTTTCAAAAATACTGAAAACTGAAGATATTCATTTTGATGACTCTAAAATTCTGGGCAGTGTGCAGGAAGGAGAGCTGAAACATTTACTGGTCAGACAGTTTGCGCATATGAACAGTATGGAATTCAGCTCTGTTCAGATTGTGACATTAAAGCCTTATCAGGATTCATGGAAACTGATGTTTTCAGACAAACTGGATACGATGGTGAAAGCGATGCAGGCGGGTCTTGCAGCAAAAAACTGATTTAAATACTGCAAAGCTGGAGCAGCAGTAAAAGTCAGTCGGGGGAATTGACACGCCTGGGTTCCCTTGTTATTTTCCGCGTTTTATTGCACTGCTGTCTGCTATGTCCTCCAAAGTCCCATTTGTTTATATGCCTCCACAGGAAAAACTGGTGATCGTTTATGAAGACGAGGATCTTGTGGTGATTGATAAACCTGCAGGTCTGCTTTCTGTACCCGGTCGGTTGCCGGAACATCAGGACAGTGCATATCTGAGAGTGCTGGCACAGTATCCACAGGCCAAAATTACGCACCGGCTGGATATGGCAACTTCTGGTATTCTGATGTTTGCCAAACACAGAGATGCTGAAGTGGCAGTCAGTAAAATGTTTCAGGCAAGAACGGTTACCAAAAATTATGTAGCCCTTGTTCAGGGTAAACTGGATGAGGAGGGCAGTGTGGATGTGCCCTTGATTACCGACTGGGAAAACCGTCCGCGTCAGATCGTGCATTTTGAACTTGGGAAATCTGCAAAAACGCTGTACAGACGGATGGATTATGATGCAGTTCAGGACGTTAGTCGTGCGCTGTTGATTCCAGTCACAGGACGTTCTCATCAGTTACGGGTACACATGATGCATATCGGGCATCCGATTACAGGTGATCAGCTTTATCACCCTGATGCTGCTCAGAGTACACTCGGCAGAATGGCTCTGCATGCATCTTTTCTGTCGTTCAGACAGCCTTTAAGTGGTATTGATGTTGAAATAAAAGGCAGTATTCCATTTTAACCCATGCGGTGCTGATGAAGGAAAAACAGAATGTACCGGATCACTGCAGGCTGTTGGATACAGCTGAACTCTGAAGCCCAAAGCTCGCTGAAAGCATTGTTGCTGACAGCAGATCCGTCATGGGAACAGATACAGTCGTATGTTGAAGACAGTCTGATTTTTATACTGCATTCCGAGCACCAGCAAATAGTTGCGCAGTTATGTCTTTTTCGGCAGGCAGATACAGCTGAAATAAAAAATTTAAGCGTAGATATGGCTTTTCAGAAGCAGGGACTGGCAAAAAAGCTACTGATACATGTCATTGAATGGACCTGTCAGCAACAGCTTCAGACTTTGACTGTTAAGACAGGAAACTCCAGTCTGGATCAGCTGGCGCTGTATCAGAAAGTGGGTTTCCGCATGACCACTATTGAACAGGATGCATTCAAAGACTATCCCAAAGAAATATATGAAAATGGTATCCGTTGTCTGGATCAGGTGGTTTTGACCATGAATTTCTCCATTGCTTAAAAAAACTCCAAACTGAAACAAAATTAAGTTAAGCTGAATTTGAAAAGAACAGAAAATGGACTGGAAGGATATTCACATGACACGTAATTATGAACTGTTTCCTGATGATGATAACGGTGATGTACTCTGGCAGATGCATGAAGATGGTGATGATCTGACCGAATTGCATGATATTGAATATTCAATTGCATTCAGCTCACAGGAGCAGGCAGAACGCTGCGCATTGTATCTACTCCATGAAGAGCAGAAAATCACCCTGTTTGCAGATGAAGAAGTGGAACCTGCGGAATGGATCGTGACCATATTTGTAAATATGGAACCTGAATATGCAGATGTTGTGGACCTGGAAGAGTGGTTTACTAAAATCGCTGAAAAATTTGGGGGTGAGTATGATGGCTGGGGCTGTATGACTTACGTGTATGACATTGAAGACGAAGAAGATGACTGAAATAACAGCATCACTGAAAGCCTGAACTGATTCAGGCTTTTTTTTATATGGAACTGAAAAGTTGTTGCATCTGTTCAGGTCACTCCGTCATGCTGTTATGAAATATATACAGACAGATTCTGAGGTAGGCGTAAACTGAAATACAGGGTGCTTTCCTGCATTAAGACATCTGTCTGTGCTGAACCAGGTATGAAAAAATAAAGCAATTTGCTCAATAATTTCCTGTGAAAAATAAAAAAACGGAGAATAAAATGACCAGTCAGGTTCGCTTACATCGGGTGTTCTGTGCACCTGTAGATCGTGTTTATAAGGCATTTACAGATGCGGATGCACTGGCAAAATGGATGTCACCTTATGGTTTTACCGCAAAGGTACATCATCAGGAAGTTCGGGAGGGTGGAACCTATCGGATGTCATTTACCAATTTTTCAACAGGAACTCAGCACGCATTTCATGGTGTGTACAACGAAGTCATACCTGAAAAACTGCTGAGATATACCGACGAGTTTGAAAATCCGGCATTGCCTGGAAAAATTCAGGTTACTGTTGAGTTCAGTGCTGTTTCGGTTGGAACTGAAGTTTTTATCACTCAGTCTGATCTGCCGGATGTGATTCCTGTGGATGGTTGTTATCTGGGATGGCAGGAATCTTTGCAACAACTGGCTTTACTGGTTACACCGAATATACCGGATGAATAATGGACTGGATCTGCGAAGAATAAGCTGGATTTTTGTCTGTTTATGGTTGATTTTAAATGATTTTGATTGCGAAATCGGAAGCCGGAAAGGTTTTCAGTCAGCGTCTGTTTCGGGTGGTACAAAATGATGAATATCCAGCAAAAAAGAATATACGATGCGCCATCTGAAACGGATGGTCTGCGGATTCTTGCAGATCGTCTATGGCCCCGTGGTATTAAAAAAGAAAATGCAAAAATCGATCTGTGGTCGAAAGAAATTACACCTTCCAGTGAGCTCCGGAAGTGGTATCACGAAGATATGGAAAACCGCTGGGAAGAATTCCGACAGCGTTATACAGCAGAATTAAAGCAACAGACTGAAGCCTTAAATGAACTGAGGCAGCTTGCATCAAAGCAGACGCTGACCTTGCTGACATCGGCTAAAAATGAGGGGTTGAATCACCTGACTGTGCTTAAACAGGTGCTCGAATCAGGCGGATCTGAATAACACAATGGCAGCTTAAAATGAGTGATCAGCAGATCAGTGAGGATTTTTCCTTACAAAGTTTATGTGATTTAACTTTATGAAATTTATATAAATGCTATAGTGCATTTTTTGATTTTTATCTGAGCTTTTTATGTCTTTACCAAATTGCCCTGAATGCCAGTCAGAATATACTTATGAAGATGGAGAGCTGCTGATCTGTCCTGAATGTTCTCATGAATGGAAACAGGGTGAATTATCGGATGCAGAAATTTCAGCCGTGATTAAAGATGCTGTGGGTAATGTGCTTACAGACGGAGATACCGTGACTGTGATTAAGGATCTGAAAATTAAAGGTTCATCGTCAGTTGTGAAAGTCGGTACCAAAGCAAAAAACATCCGCCTGTTAACAGATGCAAGTGATGGTCATGATATTGACTGTAAAGTGGATGGCTTTGGTGCAATGAAGCTTAAATCTGAATTTGTCCGTAAGGCATAAGGCTGTATTGCTTTCAAAGTGTTAATACGGTCATGCCGAATTCAGCATTATCGAATGAGCTGATTATGCTATAACCTCTAACAGTTGAATTGCTCAAGAGTTAAAGTCATGCCACATATTCACCTTGAATATTCCGATAACCTGCAGAATCTGCAACCTGAAAAAGTCTTAAAAGCCATCAATCTATGCATGTTTGATGGGGGCTATGTCAGTGCTGCCAGTGATGTAAAAAGCCGCGCTGTCGCACAGTCCGTCTATATGGTGGGACTGGGTGAGGAACCCCAGGCATATCTGCATGCCAAAGTTTCGCTGCTGTCGGGTCGCAGTAATGAAATGAAGCAACAGATCTCTCAGCAGATTTTACAGGTATTACAGCAGAATCTGCCTGTACAGACAGGATTGACCGTGCAGGTCTGTGTCGAAATTATTGAAATGCCAAAGGAAAGTTATTCCAAGGCTGTGATTGCCGCACACTGACCTGTTTAAAGATTTTTTCAGATCGGTTTCAGTATAAAAAAGCAGGTGAATCAGCCTGCTTTTTTTATTTCAATATTTGCTTTTTGTTTGTGGATGTTTGCATAAAATATCAATTTTGTTATTTGCATGAAAACCATCTTTTTAATTGTATGAAACTCATTTATATTCTTAATTATCAGCGTAATTTTTAAACAGTTACGGTCTTATAAGAACTGAAAACAGATGAGGGGTGTTCAATATGTCAGGATGGTATGAAATTTCACAAGCCAAAGATGGACAGTACCGTTTTGTACTGAAAGCAGGTAATGGAGAGATCATTATCAACAGTGAGCTTTATAAGGCAAAAGCATCAGCTGTCAATGGTATTGAGTCGGTACAGAAAAACAGTGGAGAAGATGGTCGTTACGAGCGTTTAACTGCAAAGAACGGCAAACCATATTTTAACCTGAAAGCAGCAAACCATCAGATTATTGGAACCAGTCAGTTTTATGCCAGTGAGCAGTCAAGGGATAAAGGCATTGAGTCCGTAAAAAACAATGGTGCATCTACAACCATCAAGGATCAGACCGTCTGACACTTTTATATTGAATACTGATAAAGCATGTTGTCATACATGCTTTATTTTTATCTGTGCTTTTCAGATAACTGACTGGTTTTTCCGAAACTGAAACGTGCGCTGGTCAAAGTATCGTGATCAATATCTGTATCTGAATTAAAAAATAACAAAAATAAACAAAGTTGCCTTTGATTAGCCAGTCTTTATAATGGGTGCCCCATTCCAGCATGTCTGGCAGGTGATTCAGGATTACACATGAATAAAGTGAAGTGGCCTTTTATTGTATTTTCGGTTGTTTTTCTTTTTAGCTGGTTTGTTTCACCTTACTGGGTGGTCTATCAGATTCAGCAGGCTGTTGATCAGAATCAGCCTGGGAAAATTTCACGATACATTGATTTCCCAGCGGTACGCTCCAGTCTGCAACCTCAGGTGGAGGCGATGCTGAATCAGAAACTGGGAACAGCTCAGCCTGATAACTTTATTGAAAAATTTGGTGCACGGCTGAATGAACAACTCAGTAAACAGCTGGTTGAACAGATTGTGACGCCTGACGGTGTGGTTTTTTTAATGCAGGGAAAAGCATTGACCAAAGGGCTTCAGGATTCACTGGCATCGGGCAAAAATGCAGTGCAGACTGAACTCAGAATACGGGATCAGTCTCAGCCTGCGAATTTATCTGAATCCACAAAAACGACAGTGAACTCTCCTCAGTTTCATGCCTCTTACCGTTCATTCAATCGGTTCGTTATTCAGATTCCAGCGCACCCAGGTACTTTTACTGAATTTGAACTGAAACGTGATGGTCTAAGCTGGAATATTGTTACCATTCATCTGCCGAAAGTGTCGTGATCTTCTCTGTCAGTTTTTTTAAGTGTATAGTTTAATTGAGATAAATATCCCTTTATTTGGTTTATTTGATAAATGTATCACTTTAATAAGCATCATCAGTTTTATGTAATCAGTAGACCTCAGATCTGGCTTTTTTTCATTCAGGCAGAAAGTCCTGACATTTCTCCAGCACTGAAATGAACAGAGAAATGCAGGTGAAACAGGAGACAGTGATGACAGTTGAAATAACCGGAGATGAACAGTCTGCTCAGGAAGTGCTGTTTAAAATTAAGCAGTGGGATCATGCGATCTGCCGAATGAATATTGAAGAAATTATTCAGTTGTGCGAAAAAGACGTGACCTTGTTTGATGTTGGTTCACAGCTTGAAGGTGTTATGGCATATCAGGAAATGTGGGAAAGGTACCGTCCCTATTTTCATGACAATATCCGGGTCTACCGACGGGAAATCAAAGTATATGCTCAGCCGAATCTTGCATTTCTGCGCTGTTACTCAAAAGTGGATAAGATCGAGATAGAACAGGACAATCAGGTTCCCTGGTGCAGAACAACATTGTGCTTTGAAAAACTGGATGGGAAATGGAAAGTCGTACATCAGCATATTTCAATGCCTGTTGATTTTCATACTCAAAAAGCCGTGATGCTGCATTTTTAAATGCAGCATGGCTGAATGATCAAAAATGCAAAAAGCAGACAGAATCAGACGTCTGCTTTTTTTATCATTCAATTTAAGCTTCAAAAGATAAAATGAATAAAAAGAGAATACTCAGATGCCTTTTTTAAGATTTCCGCAACACTGGATCAAACCATTATTACCCAGGGATTCCAGGCAGTCACATCGGGCTGCAACACCCCTTGAACTGCTGTTTGACCTGATTTTTGTGATTGCAATAGCAACGGCTGGGCAACAGCTGCATCACAGCCTGGTCGAAAATCATATCGGTGTGGGCTTGCTCAACTATCTGATGGTGTTTTTTGCATTGTGGTGGGCGTGGGTCAATTTCAGCTGGTTTGCATCGGCTTATGACAATGACGATGCATTTTACCGCATCATGACTTTTGTTCAGATTATTGGTTCACTGGTAATTGCAGCGGGTATTCCTGCTGTTTTTCAGCATCATGATTTTGACGTCATTATTGCTGGCTATGTCATCATGCGGATGGGAATGGTCGTTCAGTGGGTCAGGGTTGCCGTGGATGATCCTGGGCGAAGAAGCACAGCTTTGCGTTATATCACCGGTATTGTTGCAGTTCAGTTTGCCTGGATCATGTTCCACTTTATTCCTGTTCAATGGGGTGTGATGACTTTTCTGGCGCTGGTCGTGGCTGAACTGGCTGTTCCCGTCTGGGCAGAAGCAGCTGCAAAAACGCCGTGGCATCCGCATCATATTGCTGAACGATATTCACTGTTGACCATTATTGTACTTGGAGAGTCTGTTGTTGGATGTTACTCCGCTATTACGGATGCACTGAGTAATCAGTTGTTCAGTATTGAACTGTTGTTTCTGATGGTGGGGGGGCTGACTTTAATGTTCACAATGTGGTGGGCGTATTTTGATCATGAAATTGCAGAGCGGCTGGAACAGAAGAATATTGCTTTCAGCTGGGGTTATGGACACTATTTTATTTTTGTCAGTATCGCGGCTATAGGTGCCAGTTTATCTGCAGCAGTTGATGTGGCAACAGGTCAGGCAGAAATTTCTGATCAGCTTTCCGGATGGCTGGTGGCGATCCCACTGGTCGTCTATACCGCCAGTTTATGGATTCTGCACGAAGCTCATCATTTGCATGGCATAAAAAAATGGCTCTATCCACTGACTACAGTCGTGGTGCTGAGTATTCCTGCGCTCGGATTCAACATTGGTTACAGTGTTTTTGCCATGTCCATTGTGTATGCTTTACGACTGTTTTTTTCAAAGTGCTATCTGGCACGGTAGGGGTAAATCATGGGTTTTCACGACTTTTATCGGATGAGCTCACATGCCGTGATCAGCAATGATCAGGGGCAGATTCTGTTGTTGAAAGCCACCTATGCTGACTGTGCATGGGGGCTGCCTGGCGGTGGGCTGGATCTGGGGGAAACCATTCATGAGGCTTTACAGCGCGAATGCCGTGAAGAACTGGGTTGTGATGTGCAGATAGATTATCTGTCGGGTGTTTATTTTCATTCAGCTGTGACATCGCATGCTTTTATTTTTAAGTGTCATCTGGCTACGGATGCTCAGATTACATTAAGTGATGAGCATTCTGAATACCGCTGGTTTAATATGAATGAGTTATCCCATGTACAGAAAATCAGGGTTCAGGACTGCCTGAGTTTTGAGGGGCAGGTACACAGTCGGGCATTTTAAATTTTTTTCAGAACAGCAATATCAGAGAATAATGAGATGTATCAGATAAAACTTATGGGACTGGCGGGTCTATGTGCCAGCCTGATAACGCCGTGTGTATCAGCTGCTGTTCAGGGGCAGACATTCAGTCATGGTGACTGGGAGTTGAGCTGTGACAACACAGGAACATGCCGTGCAGCAGGTTATCAGTCTGACGATGATTTTGAAAATATGGTCAGTGTTTTACTGACCCGTAAAGCTGGTGCGGGAACACCAGTACAGGGTGAATTTGCAATGACGGTTGATAATGAAAAAACCGTGATTCCTAAGCAATATACCCTAAAAATCAATGGTCAGTCCTATGGCAAAGTTTTGAATGATCGGGATGATACAACTGTTTTAAATCCCCAGCAGGTACAGGCTTTAATCAAAAGTGCAAAAGCAAACACTAAGATTGTTTTTGATGCAGGAAAGAACAGTCGAGTGCTTTCAGATCAGGGGTTAAGTGCTGTACTGTTAAAAATGGATGAATTTCAGAAACGGATTGGAACACCTTCGGCTTTGATTAAAAAAGGGAATAAGTCTGAGCAGAATGTTCTGAAAGCTGTGCCGATGCCTGTGGTAGTGCATCAGGCAGCAATCAAAGGAAAAAAGACGGAATATAAACTGCAGAGCACTGAAGCAAAGCGTATACAGTCAGTTTTAAAAAGCTCAACCCATGAAGATAACTGTCCGATACTGTTTGGTGGAGAATCTTTTGAAAGTGACCGCTTAACCGTGACACCCTTAACTCGGGATAAAAGCCTGGTCACTTCACCTTGCTGGAGTGGTGCTTATAACTTTGGCTCTGGTGCATGGATTGTGAACCGTGAGCTGACCAAAGTGTTGCAGATGGTGAGTGAGTCTGTCAGTGAAGATGAAACGACTGTTTTATATGCAAACCATAAAGGGCGTGGTATAGGTGACTGCTGGTCAATGGAGAGCTGGGTCTGGAACGGTCAGCGTTTTGTTCAGACACTGGATGCAACGACAGGCATGTGCAAAGGTTTTGCAGGAGGTGCCTGGAATTTACCGACTGTAATTGCTGAAGTAAAAGGCTTGGCGCGCTAATGTATTTCAGACTGAAAGTTTAATGAATGGACAGGTTGAGTCTTTCAACCACTTCATCAATTTTTTTCAGTCGCTTAACTTCATCCCACAGTGCTTTTGCTTCAGGATAGTGCTTGGACATCATTCCAAGCCATTGTTTGTAGCGACCGACCATATTGATTTCTTTTTTATATGGACCGCTTAAAAAACGGAGTTGTAAAACCTGCAGTTCATTCCAGTTCATCAGCGGCTGATCTGTATTCTGACGGATACACTGGGTCAGATCAGGTGTGGTCACAGCACCGCGACCAATCATCAGATCTTCACAGCCAGACTCCAGCTGACACTGTTTAGCATCGGCATTGGTCCAGATTTCACCATTGGCAATGACATTGATTTTAATGCTTTCACGGATCGGATGAAGCAAATCCCAGAAGGCAGGAGGTGTGTAGCCATCTGCTTTGGTTCTGGCATGTACAGTGACCCAGGATGCACCGGCATCTTCAATGGCATGTGCATTTTCAAGCGTAAAGTTTCTGTCCATATAGCCTAAGCGCATTTTTGCAGAGACAGGAATGTGCTCAGGAACTGCATCACGAACAGCTTTCACCAGTTCATGCACCACTTCTGGTTCATCCAGCAGCACTGACCCACCACGGTGTCGGTTCACTGTTTTTGCAGGACAGCCGAAATTCATATCAATCGCAGGGGCGCCAAGTTCCACAGCACGGACAGCATTGGCTGCCAGCATCTCAGGATTGTTCCCTAAAAACTGCACATGCACAGGTGTTCCGGCTGCAGTTTTGCCACCATGCCAAAGTTCGGGACAATAAGTCTCATAGACATGGTCAGGCAGGACCGTATCGGTAATACGGATAAACTCAGTCACACACCAGTCAAAGCTTCCGACATGAGTGAGGACATCACGCATAATTGGGTCGGTTAAACCTTCCATAGGGGCAAGAATGAGTTTCAAGTGCGCAGCTCAGTTTTTATAAAAATTGCGTTATACGCATTTTTAAAGAACTTGTCCAGTAAAAGCAGGAATGGTGTAAAGCTGTATTAAAATTCAAACTAGTTATCTTAATATTGATATTGTGTTGATTTGAGCATATTTTAATAATAATGTGGTGAATAAATATACGAAAAATAACAATTTAAAAATGTTTAAAAATAAATATAAATATCATGGGAAATATTATTTTAAATATCGTTGTAATTATTGGATTGTGATTTATATTTTTATTAAAAATTCAAAAATAAATATTAACTAATTGATTGAATATTACTTTTTATTATTTGAATCATGTCAGTAGTGTGATTGATTAATAAACTTTTTAGACAGAATATGTTTGAAAGTGATTTATGTTTAGCTTTTAACTTTACTTAATGCAGATTACATCACAATAAAACAAACAATGCCTGATTTACACTGGATGTAATTTGTAAAATCAGAGGATGAAATAATATGAAAAAGAATTCTGGATTGATTGGGGTGGCTTTGCTTACGGGGTTTCTTACTGCCTGTGGTGGTGGGGGAGGTTCTGATAAAGCGACTGAAACAACCCCACCAAATGTGCCATCAGACACAATTTCTCCTGAGTTGTCAGAGGAGTTTGTACCTTTTGAAGATCAGAACATCATTGATAAAATCAAAGACCTGATCAGTGGTGAAACTAGTAATGGTACCGACTATAACGTTGCTTTAGGGCATATGATCGGTGAGGTGTTTGCTGACTATCCTGTGGGGCGAACGGGGAGGATTGTACAGATTTACAATCTGGGAAATAACAGTGTCAGATATCCAAATTTACTGTGTTCTGAAGTGAAGACCGCTGGAAACATCCAGACACTGACGCTTAAGGCAGACAGGGAAAACTGTATTGTACTGGATAAGACTTACAGAAAAGGTTCTGTGATTACAAAGAGTGTCAGTGGTGATAACACGACACTGACTTTCAGTAATGTCCGCTATGGTTCCAATCTCGACTTCAGTCTGACAGATGATTATCTGATATCAGGCAGCATTACCTATACCTCCACCCAGAGTCCCGCGGGTAAGTCTGTCAGTTATTTTGTGGATAAACTTGAGTTCCAGCGCATTGCTGAACGTCAGGATGCACCGGCGGGAAGCACCGCTTATGATGCCCTGAGTAAGGAATACCTGCAGGTTCGCAATTATGTCTATAGTCTGGTGGACGATTACGGCAGTGGCAGTAATGGAGTCAGAACATTGAGCAGTGCAGGCATGGTGATTGGTCAGCCTTATATGGCGGGCTTCCGTTACAGTTTTAATTTTAATACGACTGCACCATTTAAAATGGATGAGACGCTGATGAATGCCTATAAACATCTGCCTTCAGAAGGAACACTGCAGATTACTGATGGGTTTAAACAGAAAATTGAGGTGAAACAGACCACGCCTGGTGCTTTGAGCGCGACAGTTTATCTGAACGGAAAAGAGCTTTCGACACTTCCATGGTCAACCATTATTGGCAGTAAATAATTTAGTCAAAAAAGCCCGAATCATTCGGGCTTTTTTGTGGATATACGATCAGGTTTTATTGTTGCAGAAACAGTTGATCAGCTGTTTCTGTAAACTTCTGGATACAGAGGCTGTTTGATGTGAGTTGCGGACTCTGATGATATTGTATAAGACAGTACTCAGGTTGAAAAATTAACGGTTTAAAATCATTTCCAGTACGAACTTGGAGCCAATAAAACCGACTGCCAGCAGGAAAAAACCGGTAATGGTAAAACGGATGGCTTTCTGACCACGCCAGCCAAATTTGTAATGACCAATCAGCAGGGCACCATAAACAAACCAGGACACAATACTGAAAGCTGTTTTATGTGCCAGATGCTGTGCAAAGAAGTTGTCAATGGTAAAGAAGCCAAAACCCAAAGCCACTGTAAGCAGAAGGAAACCTGTGATGATCAGATCAAATAAAAGAGTTTCCATCGCTTGGAAAGATGGTAACAGATTGACCCAGAAACGGGTTTTCTGTTTCTTTTTCAGTTCTCTGTCCTGAAACCATAAAATGACAGCCTGAATAGTTGCCATCAACAGTACGGCATAAGCTGAAAGTGACAGAATAATGTGAATATCCAGACCAATGGAATGCTGTTCAATAAACTGATTCTGTCTGCTGAATGCAAAACCCAGAATCAGTCCGGTTGCTGCAACAGGGATACCCAGCAGGTTCAGCGCAAGTACCGGGCGGTAAGTACTGAACAACAGGCTCAACAGCAGCATCAGTCCTGATGTGAATGACATCATGTTAAAAACATCATAATTCACACCGGAAGGCGTCAGCATATCGCTGTAAAGCACACCTGCATGCAGCATAAGCCCTAATGCCAGCAGAATGCCAATAAACCAGTGGTTTGCATCTCTTTTTGACATTAAGTGCATGAACAGATACCAGAATGAGGTGGTATAAGCAACTAATGAAAGGATGGTGTAAACCAGGGGAAGACTGATCATGTCAAACCTTTTTCAGGATGATGAATATTCATTTATATAAATTCAGCGAGAACTACAGTATCCTATAGCATCTTATGCATAAATTTTCTATTTTAAGAAAGATTTTTTTGCAACTGGCAATTTTAAGCGGATTTTGCAATGTTTGATACCTTAACGGAACGACTCACGCAGAGTTTAAGAAATGTTACTGGCTCTGGGCAGCTAACCGAAGACAATATTAAAGATACCTTACGTGAAGTACGTATGGCACTTCTTGAAGCCGATGTCGCATTACCTGTAACTCGTGAGTTTATCGCGAAAGTTAAGGAAGAGGCATTGGGCCAGGAAGTCATGACTCAGTTATCTCCGGGTCAGGCATTTGTTAAAATCGTGCATGACGAATTAACAAAAATGATGGGCGAGGCAAATGAAAGCCTTGATCTTGCAGCGAAACCTCCTGTTGTTGTCCTGCTTGCAGGCTTACAGGGTGCAGGTAAAACAACAACTGCTGCAAAACTTGCCCGCTTTTTACAGGAACGCCAAAAGAAAAAAGTAGCGATGGTGTCTGCCGACGTTTACCGTCCAGCCGCAATCAAACAGCTACAGACTGTTGCTGGTGAAGTCGGTGCGATTTTCTTTGAATCGAGTGCTGATGAAAAACCGATTACCATTGCAACCCGTGCAATTGAACAGGCTAAAATTCAGTTTGCTGATGTTCTGATTGTCGATACGGCAGGTCGTTTACATGTCGATGACGACATGATGGATGAGATCAAAGAACTTCATGCGGCAATCAAGCCAACTGAAACCTTGTTCGTGGTTGATGCCATGACAGGTCAGGATGCGGCAAATACAGCCAAAGCCTTCAATGATGCACTGCCTTTAACCGGTGTGATTCTGACCAAAACTGATGGTGATGCGCGCGGTGGTGCAGCACTTTCTGTCCGTGCCATCACAGGCAAGCCAATCAAATTCCTGGGGATGGGTGAAAAACTCGATGCCCTGGAGCCATTCCATCCTGAACGTGTTGCACAGCGTATTCTGGGGATGGGTGACGTACTTTCTCTGGTCGAAGAACTTGAACGTAAAGTCGACAAAGAAAAAGCCGAAAAAATGGCGAAAAAACTGCAGAAAGGCGGCAGCTTCAACTTTGAAGACATGCTGATGCAGTTTGAGCAGATGAATAATATGGGCGGCATGATGGGCTTCCTGGACAAGTTGCCGGGTATGAGCAATGCAGGCATCCAGGATGCCATTGCTCAGGCAAACCCAGAGAAGCAGGTCAAAAAGATGGAAGCGATTATCCAGTCGATGACCATCAAGGAACGCCGTAACCCTGACCTGATGAACCCGAGCCGTAAAAAACGGATCGCAGCAGGTTGTGGTATGGATGTGTCTGAAGTGAACAAGCTGATTAAACAGCATGCTCAGATGGCAAAAATGATGAAAAAATTTGCCAATCCATCAGGTATGGCAAAAATGATGAAATCACTGGGCAATATGCAGAAGCAGTTCGGTGGTGGCGGTGGTATGGGACCATTGTTTGGAAACAGTGATCAGAAAAAATAATATCTGAAGATGCTGTTCCATAAAAAAAGACCCTGCCTGTTCAGGGTCTTTTTTTATTGCTTGTTTTATTTTTCTGATCAGAAAGTCAGGTGTTATTCCTGGAACTTAGGATCAAGCAGGTCATAAATCTTTTTGAAAACACCTTCGATATCTTCATTGTCAGAACCGTCTTCATTCCACGCCTGAGCGCTGGTGGTTTCCTGGTCTTTGTTCAGGGTATATTCGACCGCTTTTTTACCTGAGGCATACCATAGACGATATTCAGAGTTCCCCTGATCATCTGTTTTAAATAATGAGCCCAGCTGACCGTTGGTATAATAGTCTTCACCCTCAATAGCTTCACCGTCTTTATTGGTAAATTTTGCAGCGACTTTACCATCAGGATAATACAGGGTGACAGGACCTTCCACGTCACTGCCATCAAAACTGAACAGTTTCAGTGGATCTGTGACCCAGGCAGGAGATGACTGAGCATGTCCCGTTTTCTGGTAAAAATCCTGTACCAGGAAATCACCTTTTGCGTTGCGTCCAAGCAGTACACGGTAGTAACCGTCTTCTACCGGTGTTTTTGAATAGGTGGAGTCTATCTGTGATGCACAGCCACAGTCTTCCTCATTTTTTGTGCGGCTGAAATAACCCACAATTGCCTGCTGGCTGCTCAGCTGGGATTTTAACTCCGTCGGGATCTGTCCAGATTTCAGTCCTTGAGTTGTAGAGCATCCACTGAGAAACAGGAGTGAGGAAATAACAGATAAGCAAAAAATATTTTTAAAGTTCATAAAGCATCCTGACTGTTAAAATTGTTATCGGGAAAATGAAAAATGTACTGGTCTGAGTTTAAGGGAATTTTAAAATTCAGCAAAACATTCTTTGTTGTCATTTTTTGATTAAAATGTCGATTGAAACATGGATCATGTTCATAAAAAACAGTACCGACTACAAAAACACTATATCGTTTTATTCAGAAAAAACAGTAGTTTTAAGAGAACTCATTTTATATTCTGAATGCAATGAAAAAAATGGAAGTCTATATTGTTCACGGTTATCGGGCTTCGCCAAATGATCACTGGTTTGCCTGGTTAAGCCAGAAAATTCAGCAGGCAGGACACTTTTCCAAACGTGTGGTCATGGCACATTCAGCAGCACCTGATTTTCAGACCTGGCAGGAGTGTCTGAAAATGCAGATCCCGAACCTGAATGAAAATACGATTATTGTTGCTCACAGTCTGGGTTGCTGTGCGACATTGCACTATCTGAACAGTACTTTTAAATCGCGCTCAGGAAGAATCCGAGCCGTTTTTTTTGTGGCGGGGTTTCTGTCACCGTTGCCTGCGATTCCAGAACTGAATGATTTTATCCGACAGGTCAGAGTGGAGGGCAGTATTCTTCAGAACTGCCTGCCGGCATCGGTTCAGTTTATTTCCAGTAATGATAGCTATGTCCCACCACCACTGGCATTGCAGTTTGGACATTTTTTGAATGCACAGATGAAAGAAGTCAGGCAGGCGGGACATTTTATGAAAGAAGATGGCTATGCTGAATTTCAGCAGTTATGGGAACTGTTGCAACCCTTACTGAACAGTGGTGTGACTGAGGATAATCAAAAAGTCGAATGAGAGGTGATCCACTTTGATGGATCACCTTTTGTATTTTAACTGATCAGGGGTGTTCAGCGGCATGAGCAATATAATGCTGCAAGCCTTTGAGCAGAAGATCTGACTCCACTGTCGGATTAAACTGCTGAAGATGCTGTGCAAACAGGGGAGCATCGCCACCCGTCAGAATCAGCTGACGGGGAGTCTGTTGCATGACTTTTTCAATGGTGCTGATCAGCCCGAGTAAAATACCATGATGAACTGCATCAATGGTGTTTCTGCCGGGGCTCAGTTCACTGAAAGCTGCGTCAGGGATTTTAATGCCTTTGGTGTTCTGAATCAGGGAGTCTCTTTGCAGATAAAGATTAGGCAGAATATAGCCTCCCAGATGCTGAAATCCATCCGCCAGGTCTATGGTCAAAGCGGTTCCACAGCTGATCACACAGTAATTCTGATCATTCGAGTTCACCACTGCAAGTACCTGTAACCATCGGTCAATCCCGAGCTGAGATGTTTCCTGATAGCCACATTGCAGTCCTGCATATTCAGCATGTACCTGTGCAAAGATGACAGGTATTTCCAGTTTTTTCAGAATCTCACGGATACGCTGATTGCTTTTTTTATCCTGTACAGAGGAAACCCCAGCCTGACTGAGCTTCAATGCCTTGAAATGATGAATCAGACCCAGCAGTAAGTCGGCAGGAGACTGCAGATGCAGTTCAGCCGCATGTTCAATGATGTCACCATCCTGAGTAATCCAGTACTTTAAGCGTGTATTACCAATATCCAGCCATAGTTTTTTCATTGATTTACTCTGCATGTCCGGACAGTTTAAGGCTTCCCTGATAATAAGGAACAGTGCCGTTTACTGTTTCAATCAGTACTGCACCATCATTCTGTATGCCCTTAAAGGTACCTGTGGTGATTTCACAGTTCTGGGTAAATGCAACTGCACGATCCATAAATGCAGCATGGTGGTTAAAACGTTGAGCAAGATTGGCACTGTTGTGACTGAACCATTCTCCTGCCTGCTGTATAGCCAGATACAGTTCAGCAATCAGCTGGATACGGCTGATATGCTGCAGTCCCAGTTCAGCCAGTGAAGTGACATGCTGGTCAATCTGTTCTTTAGGCACGGGAGCGAGGTTGATTCCGACCCCAATCACAGCCTGAGTGCTGTTGATGGGTTCTATTAAAATACCGCCCCATTTTCCTTGAGGGCTGTACAGATCATTTGGCCATTTGACCTGAATATCCAGGTTTTGTAGTCCCGGCATCTGTAGAATATTTAATGCTGTTTCCAGGGCGAGACGTCCATCAAGGGCTATTCTGGTATTTACGACTGTGCTTAAATAGATGTTTCCTTCCGGAGATACCCAGTGCCGCTGGCGCTGTCCTCGCCCCTGAGTCTGTCTCGTACTGCATACAAGTACACTCTGTACACCTTTCAGTGCAATTTCCCTGACATCATCATTGGTTGACTCAGTGACGGGTTTAAGAAGCAGAACTTCAGGCTGTTGACCGGCTTCCGAAAGGAGTTGCTGCAACTGTCGGGTTTCTATGTCCATCTGTATTTAAGCGTAGTGGGATAATGTTTATGGAGTTAATCATATATCTGGTGATCGGTGCAATCGCAGGTTTTGCCGCAGGACTGTTTGGCGTTGGTGGTGGTCTGATTATTGTTCCTATTCTGTATATTGTGTTCACCCAGCTGAATTATGATCCATCGGTGATTATGCATCTGGCACTGGGAACGTCGCTGGCAACGATTATTGTCACCTCATTCAGTTCGGTCAGTGCGCATCATAAAAAAGGGGCTGTGCTCTGGCAGGTGGTGCAGAATCTGGCACCTGGGCTTGTGATCGGTGCATTTCTTGGGGCAGGCATAGCGGACTATCTGTCAGGACAGGGTTTACAGTTGCTGATCGGGTTCTTCGCGGTCTGGGTGGCATTTAAAATGTTTAAAGGTGCTGCGGTCGCTGTCGATACGGCTAAACAGTTACCATCTACAGGAATGCAGATGCTTGCAGGCGGGGGAATTGGTATAGCCTCCGCTATTTTTGGTATCGGTGGCGGAAGTCTGACGGTACCTTATCTGAACAGAAATGGCGTAGTGATGCAGAAAGCTGTGGCAACTTCAGCGGCCTGTGGCATGCCTATAGCCATTGCAGGCGCACTGGGTTTTATGTGGTTCGGCAAACAGTCGGATATCAGCATTCCCGGTACGATCGGCTACGTACATATTTATGCCTTTATTGGAATCAGTGTCATGAGTTTCATTACAGCAAAGCAGGGAGCAAAAGTGGCACATAAACTTTCACCTGCTATGCTGAAAAAATGCTTTGCCTGTTTGCTGACAGTGGTCGGAATTTATTTTATTTATCAGGGATTCAAAGTATTTTTATAACAGCCTGGATTGTCTGATCGCCTGTGGGTACTGACTGTAAAGACAGTAAATTGTCCGACAATGACATGGTATTTTTTTGCAAAACTGAGTAAAAAGAAAAAAATGAAAGACCGGATGTTGAGTCAATCCTATAAAAACAAGACAGGTACAGTATGCAACAGGAAGATACAGACAGTTTGTCGGAGCAGATTGCACGACATATCAGTGAACAGATTATCAGTGGTGAACTGGTTGAGGGCGAGCGTATTCAGGAATTACGTATCGCCAAAGAACTGGACGTCAGTCGTGGTTCTGTCCGTGAAGCGCTGTTACTTCTTGAAAGAACGCATCTGATTGAAATTTTTCCGCGCCGTGGCGCGATTGTTTCTGAAATGTCAGCTCAGCAGGTTCGGGCACTGTTTGATACCTGTGCATTGCTGCTGGGGCAGATGGTACAGCGGATTGCTGAAACCTGGCGGACACATGAAGCAGAGGAGTTGCAGCAGTTGCTTGAACAGCTGGCGGAGCAGTGCCGTCAGGGCAATACTGAAAAGTTTTTTGATCTGATTTTTCAGGGGCTGTCACGTCAGCAGGATATGGTCGCAAATCCTTATCTGATGAAGTTTTACAGGGAGTTGCTTCCTTCGGTCAGACGCAGTTATTTTCTGACCTTAAACACTTCACGCCGTGAGCTTCAGGAGTCGTTTGATCTGTTTAAACTGGTGACCGATGCAATTTTAATCCGAAAATCACAACAAGCTACTTTATTTATGGAAGATTTTTGTCGACACTTGCGTAACCTTGTGTTGGAATCTCTGACACGGATGAAACAAATCGAACTTGCGTGGGCAAGACGTTCGCGTCGTTAATCAGGACATTATGCGTTTAAGCAGCTTAAAACTTTCCGGCTTCAAATCTTTTGCCGACAGTACAACATTAAATTTCAGAGCAAACAGAACCGCTGTTGTGGGTCCGAATGGGTGTGGAAAATCAAATGTCATAGATGCCATTCGCTGGGTGATGGGGGAGTCAAGTGCCCGTCAGCTGCGTGGTGGCAGTATGCAGGACGTTATTTTCACAGGGACGGCAAAGCGTAAGGCTGTGGGTGTTGCCAGTGTGGAACTTCGGTTTGACAACACATATGGCAAACTCGGTGGGGCGTACAATGCTTATAATGAGCTGGCTGTACGCCGACAGGTGAACCGTGATGGCAAGTCTGAATATTTTTTAAATGGGACAAAGTGCCGTCGTCGGGATATTACCGATATTTTTCTGGGAACAGGTCTGGGGCCGCGCTCATACGCGATTATTGAACAGGGCATGATTAACCGCCTGGTGGATGCCAAGCCCGAAGAAATGCGGGTCTTTATTGAAGAAGCCGCAGGTGTATCCCGTTATCAGGCACGCCGCCGTGAAACGATGCAGCATCTTGAACATACCACTCAGAATCTGTCCCGACTGGATGATATTGCCTCAGAGCTGAAATCTCAGCTGAAAACCCTAAAAAGACAGTCCGAAACTGCCATTCAGTACCGTGAACTTGAAAAGCAGATCAGAACCATCAAAGTGGAAGTTCTGTCTTTTCAGTGCGAACAGAGCATGATGCTGCAACAGGAATATACTGTGCAGATGAATGAACTGGGCGAAACCTTTAAATTGGTCCGTTCCGAACTGAATACCCTTGAGCATGACCTGACAGCAACCAGTGAGCTGTTTCAGCGTCTGATTCAGCAGTCCACGCCTCTACAGAATGAATGGCAGCAGGCAGAAAAAAAACTGGCTGAACTGAAAGTCATGCTGGAACAGAAGCAGTCGCTTTTTCAGCAGAACACGACGACGCTTTCTCAGCTTGAAACACAGAAAACTCAGACCAAAGAGAAACTTCAGCTGCTTGAGCTGCAACTGGAAACGCTGCATGCCCAGAATGAAGAACTGACTGAACAGCTACAGGATCAGGAAAGTCAGAGTCAGCAGAAAGTACAGGGTTATTCTGATCTGAAAGCGCAGCAGGCGCAGGTGCAGCAGGAATTTGAACAGATCCGTGTGCAGGTGGAAAAACAGCAGCAGCAAAAACTGCAGATGCAGGCTCAGAGTGAACAGCTGGCAAAAAATATTGCACGGATTGAACAGCAGAAAGAGACCTTAAAACAGCAGGCTGTGCAGATTAAAAATCAGTTCCAGCAGGAAGAAACAGAACAGCTGGAACAGGATCGCTTACAGGCAGTACAACAGCTGGAACAGCTGGAGCAACGGATATTATCTGCTAAAGCTGAACTGGAGCAGTTACTGGAGACGCAGACAGCACAGAAAGCCTTGTGTGCAGAGCTGAAATCTGAAATTCAGGTACTCGAGTCTGAACAGAAAAATTTAAATCAGCTGATGATCAGGCATAGCCCTGCCACAACAGATCATGTGGAACTGATGCAGAAACTGCAGTTAAGCACAGATGCAAAAGCGCATGCTGAGCTGATTGAACGTCTGCTGTCTAAATGGCTTAAAGCACATATCGTTGAAGAACAAGCTGAATTTAAACCTGAAACAGCCAGACAGCTGAAAGAAACCGGTAACAGTTCAGTATTTTCACTCAATGGAATGAAAAGCCTTGCTGAGTGGATTGAAGAACCGAAGCATTCTTTATGGCAGCAGGTTACAGTTGCAGCAAGTCTTAAAGATGCTCTGGAATGTCAGTCGAAGTTACAGCCAGGACAGTCCATTCTGAGTCTGGATGGTTATCATGTCGGTTCTGACTGGGTGATTGGGCTGTTGTATGATGAAGACTCACAGGCAGGACAGGGGGCGCTCAGTCACCGTATCCGTCTGGAAGAAATTCAGGAAGTTTTGGCGCAGAAAGTGCCATCAGCTGAACTTGAAAACCAGAAACTGCCTGAAATACAGCTGAATATTACGGCTGTGCAGAAAGCCCTGCAGAGCAGTCAGGAACAGCAGAAACAGTTACAGAAATCAGTTCAGCATCTGGATGTTCAGCTTGCAAAAGCTCAGACAGTTGTTCAGGCATTTACCCTTCAGCAGCAGCAGCTTCAGAATCAGCTTCAACAGCTGGATGAACAGCTTGAAGAAGATGCAATGCAGAAAGATGATCTGGAAATTGATCTGCATTCACTGTCCTTAAAACTGGAACAGTTGCTGCCAGGCTACAAAACCATGCAGTTCCAGTCGGATGAACTCAGTGAACAGCTGGAAAGCTCTCATCAGCAGTCACAGCAGTCCGTACAGGAACTTGAGCTGATCCGCAGGCAGTCAGTACAGATTCGTCAGCAGATTGAACTGCTTGAAAAAGATGCCTCATTTCTGAAAGAACAGCAGCGCCAGACACAGGCTCAGATGGAGCAGGCTAAAAAGTTTGTAGATCCTGTTCAGCTGGAATTGCCAGCACTCGAAACACAGTTCACTGAACAGCTGACCCAGACTGAAAAACTGCAGAAAACCTGGGGCGAATGGCAGAATGAATTAAACAGTGTTCAGGAAAAACAGAAAACCCTGACAGAACAGCGTCATCTACAGCAACAGCGTGATGAAAAACTGCGGACTCAGCTGGAAGAAAAAAGATTATCCTGGCAGTCCGCAAAGTCTGATTTACAGCATTATTCAGATCAGCTCAAAGAAATGAATGCAGAAATGCAGACAGGGTTGAGTATTGAACTGACTTCACATCAGCAGAAACTCGAAAAATCACAGCAACAGTTTGAAAAACTGGGGGCTGTCAATCTGGCAGCATCAGAAGAATATGAAGATGTGTCCCGCCGTTTTGAAGAACTCAGCCATCAGATGGAAGATTTGCAGAAAACGGTTGATCAGTTGCAGGCAGCCATGAAGAGTATTGATCAGGAAACCCGCAAACTGTTCATGTCTACCTTTGATCAGGTCAATACTGAGTTGCAGGAACTGTTTCCAAAGGTATTTAATGGCGGTGAAGCCAGTTTAAGTCTTGAAGATGACTGGCAATCAGGTGTAAAACTGATGGCCAGACCACCGGGTAAGAAAAACAGTTCACTTGCTTTGCTTTCAGGTGGTGAAAAAGCCCTGACAGCACTGGCACTGGTCTTTGCAATATTCAGACTGAACCCGGCACCATTCTGTGTACTGGACGAAGTTGATGCACCACTTGATGATGCAAATGTAGGAAGATTTTGTAATTTGGTAAAAGAGCTGTCTGAACAGGTTCAATTCATTTACATTACACATAATAAGGTTGCAATGACCATGGCTACTGATCTGCTGGGGGTGACCATGCCTGAACCGGGAACTTCAAAACTGGTGGCAGTCAATCTGGAAGAAGCAAGAGAGTACAGTCTGGTCGCGGAGGCATAAATGGAAATTACTACGATTATTGGCATTGTTGTTGCCATTCTGATTATGTTCCTGGGGTTGCGGATGATACTGAAGAAGCCATCCGATGCAGCGCCTTCGCTTGACTCGGAACTTCATATCAATGAGGACTGTCAGAAACCGGTCATTCCAAGACATGTCCGTGATCAGTTACAGACAGATACAGCTGAAGCTGAACGGGTGGAACCTGTATTCAACACTGCTGATGTTCAGCTCAGTGAGGAAGATCAGAAACCTGAACCCAAGCCTGTAACATCTGAAACAGTTGCTGCAGTTGAAGATGCTTCAGTGTTAAAAGCAGAACTGAAAAACTCAGATGAATCTGATCTAACCTCACTTCAGAAAACCGAAGATGCAACAGTGCTATCTGAACCGGCATTGTCTGAAAATACAGCACCAAAAGAAGATTCAGCGGAGTCTGAAACTGAAACACAGGCTGTTGCATCACAGACAGAAACTGAACAGAGCATTTCTGAAACAGACCCGACAGTAACTGATACAGCTGAGAAAGAGTCTTCAGAATTCAGTCTGAATGAACATGTTGAAAAAGCTGAAATTACAGAATTTAATGATGAAAGCAGCATTCTGGATGCGCATCTTTATGAGCAGCGGATTGTGGATGAGGAAAGTGCCTTATCTACAGCAGAGGACTTCATTGCGCTGAATATGTATCCTGAAAGACGTGTACTGGCAGGGGACAAAGCGCTGAAAGTTCTGCTGAAATATGGTCTGCGTTTTGGTGAAATGGCGTGTTTTCACCGTTATAATGAAGACGGTACAAAATTACTGTTTTCTGTTCTGCAGATTACTGATGAAGGCGCGGCAGGTTTTGACCTGGAAAACCTGTCGACAGAGCAGGTTAAAGGACTGGCATTTTTCCTGGCATTGCCACATTCGGATGTTCAGAATGCATTTGATACCATGATCAGCATTTCAGGTCTGATTGCCCGTGAAATTGACGGTACGGTCTACGATCAGAACCATCTTGAATTTACGCCCCAGTTACGTGAACACTGGCGCCATCAGGCAATTGACTACCGCCATGGACAAAAAGACCGTTCAGGACAGAAAACAATTGCCTGAACAGGTTTGAAAGTAGAAGCAGCACTTTTATAATAGTATTCAGTAAAGATTTCAGGGGCGGAACTAACCGCCCTTTTTTAATGGTGAAATATATATGGAACAGAATCCTGTCATTCAACAGATGCGTCAGCTTATTCAGCTGCTGGCAAAGCATAATCATGCTTATTATGTGATGGATCAGCCTGAGATTGAAGACAGTGAATATGACCAGCTTTTTCATCAGTTAAAGGCACTGGAACAGCAGTATCCTGAACTGGTTCAGACTGACTCACCTGTCAGTCAGGTTGGGGGTAAACCTTTATCAAAATTTGAAAACATTACCCATACCGTACCGATGCTGTCACTTGGTAATGTATTCAATCAGGAAGAACTTTTTGCATTTGCCCGCCGTATTGAGGAACGCTTGCCTAACCAGAAGATTCAGTACGATGTCGAGCTGAAATTTGATGGACTGGCGATTTCGCTGTGGTATGAAAATGGTGTGCTGATTCGTGGTGTGACCCGTGGTGATGGTGAAACGGGTGAGGTTATTACTCAGAATGTGAAGACCATTCGTAATCTGCCTAAAGTCTTAAGCTCAGATCAAGTGGATGTACCACGCTTACTCGAAGTCCGCGGTGAAGTGCTGATGCCTAAGGCAGGTTTTGAGAAGCTGAATGCAGAAAATGAAGCCAAAGGTGAAAAGACCTTTGCCAATCCGCGAAATGCCGCAGCCGGCAGTCTGCGTCAGCTTGATCCGGCAGTTGCTGCGTCCCGTCCATTGGCATTTTATGCTTATGGTATTGCTCAGTGTGAACCGAATCATGGTTTGACATCCATGTCTGCCAGCCTGGAGTGGCTGACTCAGTTTGGTTTTGCTGTCGGAGAGCGTCATTTTGTCTGTGACTCCATCCAGGAGGTACAGGAAAAATATGAGCAGATCAACCGTGAACGCCCTGAGCTGCTGGTGGAAATTGATGGCATGGTCATCAAAGTGGATGACTTAAAGCAACAGCAACAGCTGGGTTTTTTAAGCAGGGAACCGCGCTGGGCAACGGCTTATAAATTCCCTGCAGTTGCAGCACTGACCACAGTGGAAAATATTGACTGGCAGGTAGGACGGACCGGAACAGTTACTCCTGTGGCACGTCTGAATCCGGTTGCAGTGGGGGGCGTTACAGTTTCCAATGTGACTTTGCATAACATTGGAGAAATTCATCGCCTGGATGTGCGTATTGGCGATACCGTCAGTGTCTATCGCAGTGGTGATGTGATTCCTAAAGTTGAAAAAGTCTGGCCTGAATTCCGTCCTGCAGATGCCGTCGAGGTTGAACTTCCTGCTCAGTGTCCTGTCTGCGCTTCGCCAGTCGTGATGCCTGAGGGAGAGGCACTGGCGCGCTGTTCGGGTGGACTGTACTGTGCTGCTCAACGGATTGAAGCGATTCGGCACTTTGTTTCCCGTAAAGCCATGGATATTGAAGGTCTGGGAGACCGCTGGGCTGAATCATTGCTGCACCTGGATTTACTTAAGGATGTTGCCGATATTTATCATCTGCATGAACATCGTGAACAACTGCTCAGCATTGAAAAAATGGGCGAAAAGTCAGTTCAGAACCTGATTGACTCCATTGAAGCGAGCAAAAAGACCACATTTGCTGCTTTTATTTATGCGCTGGGAATACGCGGTGTTGGTGAAACAACAGCACGTATGCTTGCCAATACCTTCCAGACGCTGGATGCCTTGCGCCATGCTGATCTGGAAGCTCTGAAAAAAACGCCGGATGTTGGAGATATTACAGCGGAGTGGATTATTGACTTTTTTCAGGCTGAACATAACCTGGAAGTTGTGGATCGTCTGATTGCTGCGGGCATTCACTGGGATGCACCGGTTGCGCCGACCCGTCAGCCTTTAAACGGTGAAAGCTGGGTGATTACAGGAACACTGGCAACAATGGGACGTGATGATGCGACTCAGATGTTGCAGGCTTTGGGGGCTCGGGTCAGTGGCAGTGTTTCAGCAAAAACGAAATGTGTTGTGGCTGGTGAAAAAGCCGGTTCAAAACTGGAAAAAGCTGAAAAACTCGGTATTCCTGTATTGAATGAACAGGAGTTTCTGGCATTGATGCAGGAATATGGACAGAACTGATTTTTTTTCAAATTTAAGTTTTATGGAAGCTCAGCAGGAATGCTGAGTTTTTTATTGGTATATTATTGAGAATAATAATCATTTGTAAAACAGATTAAACCTTAAAATAACATTAAAAAACACAATTATTAACAAAGATGATTATGTATACAATAATCATTCTCATTATTACTCGTAAATTATTCTGGTATGAAAGTATTCTCTAAAAAAATATTGGTGAGTTCTGTTGGGCTGATCATGATGGGTGGCTGTTTCAGTCAGATGATCTGGGCAGATGAGGGGCATGTACTGCCTGTAATTAAAACAAAAGCAGAGGCAGATCCGCAGGGTTTTGCAGATGGCAAACTGGCTGAGAAAACAAAACTGGGTATTCTTGGTGAGCGTAAAGTTGTCGATACACCTTATACAGTGACTGAATATACGAAAGAGCTGATTGAACAGCAGCAGGCGGCAACGGTTGGGCAGATCCTTAAAAATGATGCCAGTATCCGGATTACTTCCAATCAGGGACATTTAAACGAAAACTTTAAAATCCGTGGTTTTGATGTCAACCATGAAGACATGAATTACAACGGTTTTTATGGCATGGCACCTTATGGTCGTGTTCCGACGGAGTTTCTTGAAACAGTCACTGTCCTTAAAGGACCCAATGCCCTTGTAGCGGGTGTACCACCAACCGGCAGTGTAGGCGCGGTTGTGATTGCAAACTCTAAACGTGCAGACAAAGACCGTACCCAGGTTTCTGCCATGTATGAAGATGGTGGTTACTATAAATCGGGCTTTGACTTTTCACGTCGTTTTGGTGAAAGCAAAGAGTTCGGTGTCCGTGTAAATGGTGTCTATGGAGATGGTGAGCATATCATTGAGGGTATGGAAGACCGCCATGCTTCCGGTGCTCTTGCAGCGGATTACACCACAGATAAACTGAAAATCAATTTTGATTCCTACGCAATTCGTGAAGACCGTAAAGGTGGTTCACCGGCAATGATTGCAATGGGACCTGATGTAAAAAATAAGTATGGCAGTGTGGACCACATCCTGGCTGCACCAAAGGGTGGGTTGAACTATTTTCCTCATCTGAGCGGTAACACAGACAGTAAATTTGCAGGATTGTCAGGAGAGTATGCTTTTACACCTGACCTGAAAGCTTATGCAGGGGTGGGTTATGCAGAAAAAGAATATGCAGGACACCTGTTCGGAACGAGGATGATTGTTGGTAAGGAAGATGGTACAGCCACTTCACAGTATTACCGTGTCGGCGCAAATGAAAAAAATACGGCTGCCAATGCAGGGATTGAGTCTAAATTTAATACGGGGGTAGTCAAACATACGGTTGGACTGAGAACTGATTATTTAAAGCGCAAAGTAAACCAGCATGAAGGGCGTGGGGCTGCACAGGTTGATTTTGAGACCAATATCTACAACCCTTCAAGTCAGGGTAATATGCCGCTGACTAAACCAAATATTGTGCCGCTGGCGGACAATGAATATACCAGTTATAGCCTGACTGATCAGCTGTCTGTACTTGACGATAAACTTCAGCTGATTTTAGGTCTGCGTTATCAGGACATTGATACCCGCAACCTGGTCAATAAAACAAACTATAACGAAGATAAAGTATCACCAAGCCTGGGTATTGTTGTTAAACCATTTGGAGAAGACCTGTCCCTTTATGCCAGTTATGTTGAAGGTCTGACCGAAGGTTCAACAGTCAACAATGTCAATGATGTTAATGACAAGGTGACCTTTGCACCGTTTAAGACCAAGCAGTATGAGTTCGGTACGAAATATCAGAAAGGCAGCTGGTTAAATACTCTGGCTTTATATCAGATTGAAAAACCGGGTGTGATGACAGTCAGTATTCCTAAAGATGCCAATGGTAAAACACAGCAGACAACAGATGGTGTGGAAACCCGTTCACGTGGTGTCGAGTGGGCATTTTCAGGTAAAGTGCTGGAAGACCTCAGTCTGATGGGTGGTGTGGCGTATACCGACGCAGAGTACACCAAGGGTAAAGCGAAAATTTCAGGCAAGGATGAAGACGTTTCAGGTAAGAAAATTTATGGCGTACCTGAATGGACTGCGACACTGGGTCTGGATTATGCAGTTCCATTTGTGGATGGGCTGAGTGTAAATACCCGTGCCAGTTACGTGGGTGAACAGTACACAAATAACCGCAATACCCTGGAGCTGCCTGATTTCACCATCTGGGACTTAGGTGCCCGTTATAAGACAAAAGTGGGTGGGGTGAATACAACCTTCCTTGCCAATGTTGATAATGTCACCAATAAAAAATACTGGGAAGGTATTTTCAATCCTGACTACCTGGTTGTAGGTGGTGCACGTACCTATAAAGTCGGTGTTACTTTCGATTTCTGATGTTGATCAGCCCATTACCGTGTAATGGGCTTTTTCTGTTTTCAGCTGTATGTCTTGATGGAAAATCAACATGAAAATACTTGCTTTCCTGCTGGGTTTCACAGGGAGTCTGCTGATCTATCTCAGTCATCCCAATCAGCAGATATTCAGGCAGTTTCTGCCACGATCATACCGCTATACAGGTCTGATTTTTATTTTACTGGCGTTGCCAGTCTTTTTATTTGTACTGCCGAAACTTGTGGCAGTCTGCATGTGGCTCATGACTTTACTGGTGGCATGGTCATTTCTTCCCTTTATTCCTCTGTTCAAAAGGTATGTTCCTCATGAAAGCGCTGACTCAGCAAAAGATTCAACCTGACTGGTGGAGTAAAACCTTTGCAGGCGCATTACTGGGGCTGAGTTTTGCTTTTGCCTGTTCTGCTCTGATCACCATGTGGGGGCTGAACCATATTGAAAAGGGCTTTGCGCCTCAGCTTGGTATGTGGTCGATTCCCTGGATCTGGTTGCCTTTGTTTTTTGTGGCTTACTATATTCCACGTGGCTGGCAGGCGATTTTGATTTTTCTGCTGTTGAATGTGATTGCGTACAGCCTTGTGTTCTGGTTGAGGGGTTAAGTCTGTATGAAAGTCCGTACTGATATTCTTCGACTGTCCAAAGAGCTGCATACCTGGGTCGGCATCAGCGCAGGGATTCTTTTGTTTATCTGTTTTTTTGCAGGTGGGCTGAGCATGTTTCAGCATGACTTAAGTAAGTGGGCGACTCCTCCTCGGCAAAGCCTGAGCGCTGTACAGCAGAATCAGTACAATGAGCTGATTGAGCAGGTTCAGCAGAAGTATCCCGAAGCGAAGAAAAGTTTTCAGATTAATGTAAATTCCAGAGAGTTTTATAACGCACCAATCCAGTGGATTTCGGACAAAAAAGCTGAGAGGGATGATCATGATTTTGATCTGCATCAGAACAGTATGCTCGCGACACTGAATCCTGATGGTTCTTTACAGGTCAGGCAGGAGAATCTGTCCAAAGCTGGCTGGCTCATTGAGCAGTTGCATGAAACGGGTGGCGTACCTGGCATGCTCGGACACCACACCCTGGGTGTGTATGTCATGGGTGTGGTTGCTGTTCTGTATTTTCTTGCGATCATGACAGGGCTGATCGTGCTGTTGCCGACACTGGTGAAAGATTATTTTGCCATCCGTAAGGGTAAAAACAAGAAACGTTTCTGGCTGGATGCGCATAATGTTGTGGGAATCACCAGTTTACCTTTTCATATTCTGATCAGTGTTACGGTTATTGTTTTTGCATTTCATGACCTGTTTTATGATGGTATTGGACAACTGGTCAGTAAAGGTAAGCCGCTGTTTGAACGACCACCTGCGGCACAGATTGCAGAACCTGTCCCACAGCTGGATGTGGAAAAAATACTGGCAAAAATCCAGCAGCAGGCACCGGATTATGAGATTTCCTCCATTAGTTTTAATCACCTGGATCATCCTGAAAAAGCATCTGCAAGAGCCAGTCTGTACAGCCCTGATCAGATGTTAAGGGGTGACCGTTTTGATGTCATGATGTTCAATCCTTATCAGGAAAAGCCTTTCAGTACCCGTAACCTGAACACAGACAGTTCTGCTATGGATAAAGTCATCCGCTCCATGTTCAGTCTGCATTTTGGTAACTATGGTGGTGACATTACCCGATGGATGTATGTCATCCTGGGAATTGGTGGTGCATTTCTGTTTTATTCAGGCAATATTCTATGGATAGAGTCACGCATCAGAAGACAGAAAAATCCAAATCTACCTGTACCACAACAGCGCAAGGATGTCTGTTTTGTGGCGAGTCTGACCATCGGTGCCTGTCTGGGCTGTGTACTTGCAGTTTCTGTCAGTCTGTTGCTTGGACGCTGGGCTTATGTTTTTACGGCAAATCCTGGCAGTCTGAACCACTGGTTTATATACAGCTACTATGCGGTGTTTTTACTGGCTTTGTTTTACAGCTTCAGCATAGGTGCGGCACGTGCATTACCGCATTTACATCTGATGATTGCAGTGATCCTGCTACTGATTCCTTTAACATCGGTTGTGGCATTGATCATGCCTG
This sequence comes from Acinetobacter sp. WCHAc010052, assembly GCF_002165295.2. Classification (NCBI taxonomy): domain Bacteria; kingdom Pseudomonadati; phylum Pseudomonadota; class Gammaproteobacteria; order Moraxellales; family Moraxellaceae; genus Acinetobacter; species Acinetobacter sp. WCHAc010052. Next base: position 819,163 of record NZ_CP032143.1, read on the forward strand.
ATCTTGGGCTGTGGGCAACATCTTCTTTTCTGTGGTGGATTGATATTTTTGCCATTATTTTCGCAATGGCATTTATACGTTTTTATCAGCAGGCAAATACACGGATGAAACATGCAGAACCTGGTTCACTGTGGGCAGCAAAGCGTGATTAAGGCATTTTTAATTGAGCAAGGTGCGGTGAATAAGAAGCATTGTTAATAGTTACAAAAAGAATCAATCACAATTTTTGAGCCAGAATGCCTTTGCAGATTCAATCAGACTCTGCAAAGGTTTATTTTTTATATGGAAAATTGTTTATTAAAACTGCAAATGCGTATGTTTCTCATTTTAATTTTATAAAAATCATAAACTTACACATATTAAATTTTGCAAAACAGTCGAAAGTTGTCCATAATAATGCAAAAGGGTATGGAGTTTTTGAAATGCGTGGCAATCCAGAAGTCATAGACTATCTAAACATGTTGATCGGTGGCGAACTGGCTGCTCGTGATCAATACCTGATTCATTCCCGTATGTATGAAGACTGGGGTTTAGGCAAAATTTTCGAACGTATTGACCATGAAAGTCAGGAAGAAGCTTCTCATGCTGATGCGCTGATCCGCCGTGTACTGTTCCTTGAAGGTACGCCAAATATGGATCGTGATGATATCGAAGTCGGTACCGATGTTGTGACATGTCTGAAAGCTGACCTTGCACTTGAATATCATGTCCGTGACAAACTGGCAAAAGGTGTAAAACTTGCTGAAGAACATGGCGACTATGTGACCCGTGATATGCTTCGTCAGCAAATGTCGGATACTGAAGAAGATCATACATACTGGCTGGAAAAGCAGATGCGCTTGATTGAGTTGATTGGTCTACAGAACTATATTCAGTCTCAGATGTAAGATTCTTTCATCTGCTTATTTTCCTTGAGGAAAAAGTTAAGACGAGGTGAAAAAAGCCTTTAGGTGATCAATCTAAAGGCTTTTTTATGGATTATTATTTCGAAAACTTTTGAATATCTGCCAGAACCTGCCCTGCATGTGTCTGTGTATTTACACTGCTGTAGTGGTAGACAATTGTTCCCTGGGGATCAATCAGAAAAGTTTCTCTTTTTGCAATTTTAGCGATTCCTAAATTACGGATAATGCCAAACTGCTGTGCGAGTCGATGATTGTTATCTGCAAGGATTGGAAAATTCAGCCCTAATTTTTCAGAGAATTTTTGATGTGACTGGATATCATCCAGACTTACGCCTAAAACCACTGCATTATTTTTGATAAATTGTGGGTATAGACTTTTGAATTGATTGGCTTCCTGGGTGCAACCTGGTGAGTTATCTTTTGGGTAGAAATAGAGTACGACCCATTTGCCTTTGTACTGACTCAGTTCATGCCATTTTGCATTTTGATCCTGGAGTTTAAAGCCTGGTGCAGGTTTGCCCACCCATTGTTTCTGATCTGAATCTACTTTGGAAAAGACCGAGTTTTCAGCCTGGGCGAAATTGAACATGCCTAATGTAGAAATGGAAAGTAGACTCATACTTACGACTTTAACGAATTTCATCACAGGTTTTTCCTACATTTAAGCTGTTTTGATCTTAGCAAATTTTCTAATCTATTCGTGATGAAAAGAAACAAAAATCAATACCGAATGTAAAGTCTGCTAGAAGTATTAAATTTTAGGATAGTAAACATAATAATTAATTTAGTAACTGATGTTACGTATTTGAAAGAAGATGTCTTTTTAAAATTATTTTAAAGCTTGCTCGATGGAGTCTTACCTCAAACATTTAGATTTAAGGATTAGCCTTCCGCTGGACTTACTTTTCTTTCGGGAAAAGTAAGCAAAACCATTGTCATCCGTAAAACTCGTTAACATCCGTCAAATATTTCAACGCATCGCAGAAACATTAACTTGTTTATTTAGTCCTGCCTCAAACAGTTGCGGATGACGTTTTCGCATATCCATATTCTTCAGGGTTTAGAGTGTTGTTTTATATCACTGCGTAATGTCAATTAGTTATTTAAAATGCGTTGTCAGGTTTTATACTGTTTCTAATTTTAGAATATTTTCGAGTCTGCATTGAATCAAAAAATTTTACTCATTACAGGTTGGGGCGGTGGTACTAAACTACTCAGCGCCTTACAACAGGCTTTACAGAATCAGGGACATGAAGTTGAACTGATCAATATTTTCAATGCCTTGGACGATGCAGAATTACAACGCCAAACTGAAAAAGCTATAGCGTTTGATGTGATTATCGGATGGTCTTTGGGTGGGCAACTTGCCACTTTATTGGTTTATCAAATTTCCAAGCAATATCAGCAACAAAAAGTGTTGATCACATTAGCATCCAATCCTTGTTTTGTTGCCAATGATCAATGGCAAACGGCAATGCCACAAATGACATTCCAAAGTTTTAAACAATCCTTTGAAACTGATGCAATTGAGACCTTAAAGAAATTTGGCTATATGGTCTGCCAGGGTGTGGAAAGTACTAAAGCAGATTTTGTAAAGTTGCAAAGTTTGATTCAGGCGCAGAAAATAGAACTGTTACAGGATGGACTAAACCTGTTAGAGGGTTTAAATCTTGTTGATATTTTAAAAAGCTACGCAGGTCATCAGTACCATCTCTTTGGAAAGCAGGATTACTTAGTTAGTTACAAAGTCTTGGATAATCTTCAGAAATTAGATGCAAAGTTTTTGCAGGCTGAGCTAATCAGTGGCTCACATGGCTTACCTGTTTTCCAGGTTGACTTAGCAACTGACAAAATCTGCCAATATTTACAAAAAATAAAGCAAACATCCTGATAAGTGGTGCATCTCGCAATTTATTTATCATTCATGCAGGTTTAAGATTTAAAACGTTCAATTAAAACTTTCCATCTTTGCCGAATCCCTCTTTATTTTCCATGAGGGGAGAAAGAGATGTGAATGATGAAAAGTTTTAATCCTGTTGTGAGAGATAAAGGAAGTTAAGGATGACCGATTCAAATACTGAATCAAACCAAATGTTAGATGATTCGTTAAATGATCAACTCAGTGATCAGGCATTTGATCAACAACATATCTGGCATCCTTATACTTCTATGACTCATCCTTTGCCGACTTTTAAAGTAAAAAGGGCGCAAGGTGCAATCATCGAACTTGAAGATGGTCGTCAGTTGATTGATGGCATGTCGTCCTGGTGGTGCGCGATTCATGGCTATAATCATCCTGAACTGAATCAGGCAGTGACTGATCAACTGCAAAATATGTCGCATATCATGTTTGGTGGCTTTACCCATGATCCTGCGATTCAATTGGGTAAATTGTTACTTAAAATTACCCCACCAAGTTTGGATAAAATTTTCTATGCCGACTCAGGTTCTGTTGCTGTGGAAGTGGCACTGAAAATGGCAGTACAGTATTGGTCATCACTTGGAAAATTAGAAAAAACTAATTTTGTTACACCACGCTCGGGCTATCATGGCGATACATGGAATGCGATGTCGGTGTGTGATCCTGTTACAGGGATGCATCAGATTTTTGGTTCAAGTTTGCCGAATCGGATTTTTGTTCCTGCTCCGCAAACAGCTTTTGATGAAGAATGGAATCCATTAGACATTGCTGAACTTGAAAAAACTTTAGCAGAACAACACGAAAATATTGCCGCTTTAATCCTTGAACCAATTGTACAAGGTGCAGGGGGGATGCGTTTTTATCATCCTGAATATTTACGCCAAGCCAAATTGCTCTGTGAAAAATACAATATTCTGCTGATTTTCGATGAAATCGCCACAGGTTTTGGACGCACGGGCAAGCTTTTTGCATGGGAATGGGCAGGTGTAGAGCCTGACATTATGTGCATAGGCAAAGGTTTGACGGGCGGTTATATGACCTTATCTGCGACGCTGACCACAAAAAAAGTAGCGAAAACCATCAGTCAGGGCGAAGCTGGTGTGTTTATGCATGGTCCTACTTTTATGGCAAATCCCTTGGCATGTGCAGTGGCGGTACGAAGTACTGAACTGCTTATTTCACAGGATTGGCAAAGCAATATCCTGCGCATTGAACAGCAATTATCGAGTCATTTACAACCTTTGGCACAGCTCGAATTTGTCAATGATGTGCGTGTTTTGGGTGCAATAGGCGTGGTGGAATTGACCTTTAATGTCGATATGAAAACCCTGCAACAAGAGTTTGTGCGCCGTGGGATCTGGATTCGTCCATTTGGGAAACTGGTCTATGTGATGCCGCCTTATGTTATTTCCGAAAATGAATTAAAAATACTGTTGGAACAATTGGTTGAAGTCGTTAAAAATATGAAAAGTGATATGGAGAATGCATCGTGAGTCATTTACTGGAGCATTTTTCAGCACAACTGGATCAACTGAAACAGCAAGGTAATTTCCGTCAATTCACCACCAATATTCAGCATGATCGTTATATTCAAATCAATGATCGACGCATGTTGAATCTCGCATCGAATGACTATTTAGGTTTAAATTCTGATCTGCAATTGCGTGAACAGTTCTTTGATGAAACACCGAATGAGCAGCGCTGGATGAGTTCGACGTCTTCACGCTTACTCACAGGAAATTTTCCTGAATATGAACAGCTTGAGGCGAGTTTAAGTCAGGCTTTTTATGGTCGTGCTGCACTGTTATTTAACAGTGGTTATCACATGAATATTGGAATTTTACCTGCACTTGCGGACAGTAAAACTTTGATTCTTGCTGACAAACTGATTCACGCAAGTATGATTGATGGGATTCGTTTATCGACTGCAAAATATGTGCGTTATCGTCATAATGATTTGGCTCATCTGACGCAACTTTTACAGAAATATCATGATGATGAAGCCTTTGATCGCATCATTGTGGTGACTGAATCCATTTTCAGTATGGATGGTGATGAAACGGATTTAACTGAACTGGTTCGCATCAAAAAACAATTTTCCAAAGTCATGCTCTATGTCGATGAAGCACATGCGATTGGTGTACGTGGCGAGCAAGGTTTAGGCTGTGTAGAACAATATGGCGTGATCGATGAGATTGATCTTTTGGTTGGGACATTTGGTAAAGCCATTGCCTCAGTCGGTGGATATTTGATTTGTCATGCAATTATTCGGGATTATTTGATCAATGCCATGCGTCCATTGATCTTCAGTACAGCGCAACCACCGATCTGTATGGCATGGACACATTTTATTTTTCAGAAAGTGCTGAACTTAAATTCACAACGTCAGCATTTACAACAGCTCAGCACATACTTACAACAAGTTGTAATTAATCAGGGTTTTGACTGTCCTTCGAGTTCGCATATCGTCCCTGTGATTATCGGTGAATCTACCAAAACTGTGGTGAAAGCCAAAGCGTTGCAGGATGCAGGTTTTTACATCATGCCTGTGCGTCCACCGACAGTGCCACAAAACAGTTCACGATTACGCATTTCGCTCACTGCACAAATCAAGCAATCTGAGCTTGAGCAACTTGTGACATTGTTGTGAACTGATGATGAATATTGCAATGAAAAATCCACAAAGTATTGATAAAACGCAAGTGGCGTTACGCTTTGCACAAGCAGGGCAAAGCTATCCTGAACATGCAATTGTGCAACGCAAAATTGCACTGCAATTATTTGATTTAATAGCACAATATAGTCCTAAGCAGTTAAATCAGGTTTTTGAAATGGGGTGTGGTTCGGGTAATTTAAGTCATCTACTCATTGAAAATTTACAGATCAAGCATCTGATTTTGAATGATCTCTATTCAGAAGTTCAGCAACATTTTCATTCAGATCAGATCCAAGCGGTTCAAACTCAACAAAAGATGGAGTTCCTGATAGGTGATATTGAACAGTTGAACTTTCCTCAAAATAACGACCTGATTGCATCAAGTTCTGTTCTGCAATGGATGGGGGATTTGGAGGCTGTATTTGCCAAAGCACAACATAGTTTAAATCCTCAAGCCTTGTTATGTTTTTCAACTTTTGGTCAACAGAATTTACAGGAAATTAAGGCATTATCAGGGCAGGGTTTAGATTATTTAAGCCTTGAAAATATTCAGGAAAAATTGCAACAGAATGGTTTTGAAATTCTGCATATTTCCGAACAGATTGAAGCTTTAAATTTCGAACATCCAAAGCAAATCTTACAACATTTAAAAGCCACAGGTGTCACGGCAACGGCTTCCAACTTCCGTTGGACAAAGCAAAGTTTGCAGGATTTTTATTTGAATTATCAGCAGTTTTTAACACAGGATGAGTTAGGTGAAGCGTTCTATTCTTTGTCTTATCATCCGATTTATTGTATCGCGCGGAGAATGCCATGACAGGTTCAGTTTACTTTATCAGTGGAATCGACACAGGCATTGGCAAGACCTACACCACAGGCTATCTGGCAAAGTTATGGAATCAGCAAGGCAAAAAAACTATTACTCAAAAACTGATTCAAACGGGTAATGTAGATATTTCAGAAGACATTGAACAGCACCGTGAAATTATGGGTATGGGCTGGTTTCCTGAAGATGAAACGAAGCTGACCATGCCGGAGATTTTTAGCTATCCTGCATCACCACATCTGGCAACCAAAATTGATGGTCGTGAGATTGATTTTCAAAAAATAGAAAATGCGACTGCTCAACTTGCTGAAAAATATGAGGTTGTTTTACTTGAAGGTGCAGGTGGTTTGATGGTGCCGTTGACCACTGAACTACTTACAATTGATTATGTGGCAGAGAAAAAATTGCCCGTGATTCTCGTGACTTCAGGGCGTTTAGGCAGTATTAACCATACAATTTTGAGTCTGGAAGCACTGAAAAATCGTGGCTTAGAACTTTATGCATTGGCTTATAACTTAAAAGATCAATCTCAGGATGAACTGATTTCCAAAGATACTGCAGATTATTTAAAGACTTATCTGGCAAAACATTTTCCACACAGTTTATGGATGGATATTCCTGATATTTCTGTGTAACTTGGCTGTTAAAAGAACAGAAGTTAGCTGAAATGCCTAGAATTTATTATAAATCTGAACAGCTTGCAGGGCAGGCATTGGATCAGAAGATTTTGAGTTCATCTGAGTTTGATGAAATTTTCACTCAGGCTGAACATCGACTTTATGAGTTTTCCTCACCTGAATCAGGTTTTTTTCAGCGACTGTTTTGGAAAGACAATGCCTGCTTTCGCTATGTGCAACTTTCTAAGGATGGTATTCCCTATACCACACAGGAGGGCAGTTTTTTTCTACCTGTTTCACTGATTTTTTATAATGTGGATGATGCCAGTTTTCCTACACTATTTTATTTTATCGCGAAACTGGGTGATCAGCTTGAACTTCGCCAGTGTCGTGCAGGTCAAGGTGTGCAATGGTTTCAGATTCCTGATTTACATGAAGAAGTGACTGATCAGAAAATCATTCATAAAGTTAAAAACAGCCTGAGTGCTTTAAAGGAAAAAACCGCCATTGAGTTTGCAAATCGTCCTTTGCCTGCGCAGTCAGAGCTTGAGGCAGATTCTGATGAATGTTCTGAAGAATATCCTGAACTGGATGAATATCTGAAACAGGCGTATGCGCAACTGGCTGAGATCTGTCTGAAACAGCATCCCCGTAAAAGTGTTGCACTTGATTATATTCATCAGATGAAAAATACAGATGATGATTTTTTCAGCAGTATCGGGCAGTTGATGGATGATTTATGGCAGGAAAATATCCGTTTATTTGTGTCTATAGACTGGAAGCAGGAAGTGACAGATCTGGAGTGGCATTTGCAAAGTATGCTCAAGGATAACTGGCAACAGGAATTAACATTGCCTGATCTTGCACTATTGGGTGATGATGCCGTGGTTTCTGAGGATGGTGTTTTTGAACAATATCATGAAGTCTTGTTGAAACAGGGTTTAAAGCTGGGTTTTGTGGATATGGATTCTGACAGTTATGTATTTATGCTGCATCCTGTAGACGAAACAGAAGCAGTGAAAAAGGCTGTGGAAACGATAGGTTATCGTTATCTGTAGCTGAGCATTGTTTCAGTCAGTCGAACAGCTAGAGTGTTTAGTTAATAGATGTTTAATTGCACGGTGTTCAATTGTCAGTATTTGAGTCATTCTGCTGAACAGTGATGCTCATTTCAGCGCGGCTTTGTGTTTTAATTCTGAGAATAGTCAAGGTTTTGAACATATGGGTTCGATAGGTATTTTATGAATGATCAGAAATTTTTACAGCAGGCAGTTGAACTGGCACTGAGCAATGTTGAACAGGGCGGTCGTCCTTTTGGTGCAGTGATTGTGAAAAATGCTGAAGTGATCAGTACAGGTGTCAATCAGATACTTACCACAGGTGATCCAACCTCACATGCGGAACTTAATGCATTGCGTCAGGCAGCGCAAAATTTAAAAAACACTTCGCTGAAAGATTGTGTGGTCTATGCAAGTGGGCAGCCTTGTCCGATGTGTCTGGCGGCACTGCGTATGGCGGGTGTGGAAAAAATTGTCTATGCCTATTCCAATGCAGATGCTGAACCTTTTGGATTATCTACAGCGAAAATTGCAGAAAGTTTAAGAGCAGAGCCACATGATCAGACAGGTTTAAGTTTTATTCAGCTCCAGCCTGAGCAGGAAACTGCGCTGTATCCGCTCTGGAAAGCAAAACAGTCTTAGTGAAGTGGAATCAGTTCCATTATGGATACAAAAAAGCCACTGTTTTCAGTGGCTTTTTTTATTCAGGTTTTAATTAAAACTTTTTAAAACCTTTATGAATTACAACCGGTTTACGTTTTTCAGGCTGTTCGCCACGTTCCTGGTTGTCATAACCGCGGTTGTTGCGATCTGCATTGAAACGGTTTGCAGGACGCTCAGAGCGTTCGCTGTTAAAACGGTTGCCATTGCTGCGATCATTGCGTTCAAAACGGTTTCCGCCACGGGTATCACTTTGTTCCTGACGGGGAGCACGGTTGTTGAAGCGGTTATCGTTATTGCGGTTGTCAAAACGGTTGTTGTCACCCATTGCACGATAGTTACGCTGTTGTTGCTCTTCCGAGTGCTGTTCACCTTCGTCACGACGCTGCTGGCGCAGATAACCGCCACGACGTGCAGCCATTGGTTTTTCCTGCATGCGGTCATTACGGCGTTTAGCCATACCGAACAGACCTGTACCCTGACGTGGTTTTAACTCTACAGCTTTTGCCAGGTTGTCGATGTCATTTTTGTCCAGTTCCATCCAGCGACCTGTACGCAGCTCACGTGGCAGAATGACTGTACCATAGCGTGTACGTAACAGACGGCTGACTTTCAGACCCTGTGATTCAAAGATACGGCGTACTTCACGGTTACGACCTTCTTTAACCACAACCTGATACCAGCGGTTGATACCTTCACCGCCAATTTCAGTAAATGATTCAAATTTTGCAGGACCGTCATCCAGTACAACGCCATTGGTCATGTTGTTGCGTAACTGAGGTGTCACTTCACCCATGACACGAACAGCATATTCACGTTCGATTTCATTGGATGGGTGCATCAGACGGTTCGCCAGTTCGCCATCATTTGTGAACAGCAACAGACCTGTAGAGTTGATATCCAGGCGACCCACCATAACCCAGCGGTCATTGGCAATCGTTGGTAAATTATCAAATACAGTCGGGCGTGATTCAGGATCATTGCGTGAGCAGATTTCACCTTCAGGTTTATAGTAAATCAGTACGCGACGGCGGATTTCATCTTCAATCTGAAACTGAACTTTACGACCATCAATGCGAAGCTCATCTGTTGGCTCAATACGTTCACCTACCTGAGCAACCTGCCCATTAACACTGACACGACCAGCAGCAATGACTTCCTCCATATAACGGCGGGAGCCTAAGCCAACTCGTGCGAGTACTTTTTGCAATTTTTCACTCATGACAGCATAACCTTAGAAATTATCATCGACAGTTCACCTGTTCACGACTTTGATGCTAAAGCATCAAGCGCCATGAAAGCTTCCTTGGCATCCTGCAGGGGAGGCAACTGGCCTAAATCAGATAGACCAAATGCATTTAAAAAGTGGGGCGTTGTAACCAGTAACGCGGGTCTTCCAGGGAGCTCCCTGAAGCCGGATTCCTTAATCCAGTTCCAGTCAAACAATGTGCGTAACATCTGGCTGTTGTTTGAAACTCCACGAATCTGTTCAATATCAGCTCTGGTCACGGGCTGATGATAAGCAACAACGGAAAGTATTTCGAGCAGTGACGGCGAAAGTCGTACAGGACGTTCAGGCCAGGTCTGTGCAATAATATTCCGGTATTTCGCACGGACCTGAAAACGGTATCCCTGAGCAGTTTCAACCAGCTCAATGGAACGACCATGCTGAAGTACAGAAAGCTGCTGTAGATAAGCACGCAGTTCTGTTTTGGAAAACTTATCCTGAAATGCTTCTTTCAGGCGGGCAATGGATACAGGCGCATCACTTGCAAAAATGATGGCTTCAAGCTGCATCAGGGTTTCATGGCGGATTTCACCATCAGTCACTGATGTGAACTGTGTTTCATTCATGCTTGAGCTCCCTGAATTGCAAGCGGAGCTTCCACGCCAGATGCAACAATACTGATTTTCTGCTGGCGGGTCAGTTCAAGTACGGCCATAAAGGTGACGACCATGCCCATACGACCCTGCGATGGTTTCAGTAACTGTTCAAAGTTCAGAATTTCACCAGACTGTACCATATTTTCAATATAGGCAATACGCTCTTCGAGCAGTACAGGTTCCTGCAGAATCTGGTGGATAACCGGTTCTGGACGGTTAAAGACACATAACAGTGCATCCCGCAATAAATCTGCGGAGTAGCCATCATTGGTCTGTGCAATATAGCCTAAGCCAACATTGGTTTCAAAGGTATCCCGATCAAGAACACTCATCTGTCCAAGCCGTTCAGCTGCCTGTTTAATCCGAAGATACGTTTCCAGACGGTCAATCAGCTCCTGTTTAGGATCTTTTTCAGTTGCACTGATACTTGGTGGTTTTGGCAGTAACAGGCGGGATTTCAGATCGGCAAGCAGGGCTGCCATCACCATATAATCTGCGGTCAGCTCTATATTCAGTGATTTCATAGCATCCATATAGGACAGATATTGCGACGCAATTGGGGCAATATCGACCTGGAGCAGATTAAAACCGTTTTTCTGAATCAGATAAATAAGAAAGTCGAGTGGTCCTTCAAAATGTTCAAGCAGAATTTCGAAAGCAGCAGGTGGAATATACAGATCTTCAGGAAGTGCTTCCTGCCATTCATCCATAACACGGATGTGCGGAACAGGTTCCATGGTGTTATGGATTGATTGATTCATTACAGTTATGAGCCACGCGAATTTTCAAAGGCATGAAGTACTGTCTGAGAGCTTTCAGAGAAAATGTCTGAAATTTACAGATCATGTACATAAAATGGATTAGGCTTAGTTTAAATGAAAAATGATTTTGAATAAATTACCAGAAGCACGAAATCACGAAAAAACCTGAAAATAAATAGGGAATATTTTCCTGTGTGATGACAGTTCAGCTGAAAACTTGATGATTTACCACCGCTTAATGCTGTTTTGATTAAATATTGTTCAATTGTAAAATATCATGAGAAATTATCTTAAAACTGAACTGAATGATCTGGGACAGACCGTGGGTCAGAAACTTCAGTTCACTCAGCCTGTTCAGTATGAAGCAACAGTACTTGTAGGTGATACGGTTCGTTTACTGCCTTTAAATCCGACTGTACTGAATGAGCAAAATATTCAGGCTCTGTGGGCAGCTGTATGCGCTGAACCTGATCCGTCCTGCTGGACCTATCTGCCTTATGACGCTTTTCTGAGTGAAGCCGAGTTGATGCAAACCCTGGCACAGCATTTTAATTTTCCGGGCTCCGTTCATTATCTGGTTGAAGTGAACGGGAGGTGCTGTGGGTGGATTGCACTGCTGAATATCCGCAAGGACAGTCAGGCACTGGAAATTGGTAATGTCTATTTTTCTCAGAAAATGAAACGTTCCAGGGCATCAACTGAAGTGCTGTATCTGTTGTTACAGTCCTGTTTTCAGCAGGGTTTCCGTCGGGTGGAGTGGAAATGTGACAACCTGAATGAACCCTCTAAACGGGCAGCACTCAGGTTTGGATTTCAGTATGAAGGGCTGTTCAGGCAGGACAGGATCAGCAAAGGTCGCAACAGAAATACCGCCTGGTTTTCCATGCTGGATGATGAGTGGCGTATTTTACAGACAGCTTATCAGAGCTGGTTAAAACCGGATAATTTTGATGAAAATGGTCTGCAGAAATCAACACTTGATGCTTTTGCAGCGCAGCTTATTTCTACCCTTTAAGCCTGTATAGCGTTGTATGCATAATAGCGAAATATGGTTTCTGGATATTTTTTTATATGATTTAAATGATCAGGTTAAGAGTTTTTTAAACGGTATTTTATTAATTAATTATTTGATAAATATTATTTAATTTTTTTTTAAGATTTTGAATATGATATCCGGAACTGTTCTGAATAAAACTGAAGGATACTGGGGTGAATATAAAATTTGTTGTGGTGGGGCTTCTGATTATTGCTGGATTATTCTGGGGAAATGAGCGCTACTGGGAGCATACATTTAAGGAACAGGCACGTTCGGGTCTGAAAAGCATCAAAATGACGGATGCAATGCGAGCGCAGATCAGCGCATCGGGATACCGTATTGAGGGTGATATTCTGAATCAGTATCCGATGATTGTGACATTTATGCATTTAAAGGACTATGAGAAAGAGAGCCTGCCTGCTGAAATGAAAGAGCAGATGTCTACAATTGGCTGTGAAATGGTTGAACGGCTGAAAGGTGAAGAGGCTGACTTTATTAAGGCGCATCTGAGCGTATTTAAAGAAGATCGTGTTACTGTGTCTTATATTGTTCAGAACTCAGCTAAAAAAGAAATTCACAAAGTCAGTCAGGTACTGGCAGACTGTGAAAATTATAAACATCTGGAAGGACTGTATCTTTAGTTTTCAGTCAAAGACCAGTCCCACAGATTCAGAGGCGGCACAGCGCATGTCAGTGCTTATTCAAAAGCACTGACATCGCCTACACCACGACGGACAACAACAGGATTGTCACCGGATAAATCCACAATACTGGTGGTGCTTAAAGTCCCGAGTCCACTGTCAATAAACACATCAATACGCTTTTCCAGCTGCTGTTCAATGTCATATGGGTCATCCAGTGGTGTGTCCTGCCCAGGCAGAATCAGTGTACTGGTCAACAGAGGTTCGCCCAGTTCTTTGAGCAGCAGCTGGCAGACGGTATTTCCAGGAACACGTAAACCAATGGTTTTCTTTTTGGGGTGCATCAGACGGCGGGGAACTTCACTTGTAGCCGGAAGAATATAAGTGGTTACAGCGGGTGTATTGGCTTTGAGTAAGCGGTACATGGCATTGTCCACTTTGGCATAGGTGGCAATATCCGATAAATCTGCACAAATAATTGCGTACTGATGTTTTGCACTTAAACCACGGATCTGAGCAATCCGTTCCATTGCATTTTTATTTCCAATCTGGCAGCCAATGGCATAAGCGGCATCTGTTGGATAAACAACAACATCACCAGCACGGATACGTTCCACAGCCTGGCTGATCAGGCGGGGTTGTGGGTTCTCAGGATGTATTCTTAAATGAAGCATAGTCTTTCTCCTGATACAGATTGTTCTGATTATCCTGTGAGTGTACAACCATACTTTTGGGTTATACAGGTCTTTTTGTGTAAATTAATCAAGTATTTCACGTTTAAATTCATTCAGCTGTAATGGTTTTCCCTGACGGATGCAGGCACAGATACAGTGAATAAAATGGGCAGCATCGCGGGGCAGTACTGCCTCACCAGAGAAATAACGCTGAACCTGTGCAAAAACATGGTCTTTAAACGCAGAACCATCACCCCCTTCACCCGTGAGATTATCCAGTGAAACGCGGAACTTCCGTCCAAAAGCAACGGCAAACAGCCATTCAATCGCCTGAGGTTTAATTTCCACCTGTTCAAAAAGCGCCTGCTGTTCCGCTGTACGTCCATCGGGTGCGTACCAGTAGCCGAGGTCTGGCAGTAACCGTCTTTGCTCACCTGCAATGGTCCAGTGGCTGATTTCATGCAGTGCGCTGTTAAAAAAACCATGAGCAAACTGAATGCGTGCCGGTTCAGCAGAGGTCGCAGGAAAGTACTCAGGTTCAAAGTCTCCGCGCACAAGGATCACATTTAAGTGGGAAAACCAGTGATTAAAGTGTAAGATGAGCCAGTCAACCTGCTGTGTTTCTGACCATGCAGTCATCCATTCCATGCGTTGCAGCTGAAATGGAGCAGCGTCAGAATCAGTGGTTGAAAGTGTGCGAATAAGTGATGAAACATTCACTTCTGTTTGCGGCTGCAACAGATGCATGACTGAGTTACCCAATAGGTCTGTCTGAATAAGTGCAAAATTGTATCTTAATCTTTGACAGAGTACTGATGAATTTGTAGAATTGCCGCCTTAATTATGTCAGCAAATACCTTTCCGGCACAGATTGAGCCGTTTAAATGGGCTGAACAGGGCTTTACATGGTCAGGTACCCTGCCATTATCGCGTTTTGTTCGTATTGCCCGTGAAGCTGTTGGATCAATTGATGATCAATTGATTAACATAGACTGTAAGCTGTCACTCGATACGTATCATCGTATTGTATGGCTTGATGGTCATGTTGAAACGAAAGTTCCAATGGAATGTCAGCGTTGTCTGGATTCTGTTGAAATAGCTCTCGTTTCAGATTTTCATCTTGCTCTTATAGATGATGAGTCACTGATAGAGCGCTTGGATGAGGATGCTGATTTCATCGTTCTGGGTGAAAGTGAAGCGACAACTAAAGGAGATTATGCAACTGCTACTCCTGCAACTGTCAATTTACTCGCACTTCTGGAAGATGAACTGTTACTGCTGGTGCCTTTGTCTCCTAAGCATGATGCCTGTGAGCATAAGCATCAGCCTGCCGTTCAGGAAGTTGAAGAAGAGAAGCGGGATAACCCGTTTGATATTCTGTCCAGCTTGAAGGGTAAACTTAACTGATTTTTGTGTTATACTGTGAAGTATAAGACAACCAAATTTGTTCTGATCCTTTTTTTCGATTTGTAAGGAGCCATCATGGCCGTTCAGCAAAACCGTAAAAGTCGCTCTCGCCGTGACATGCGCCGTTCACATGACGCTTTAACCGAGAATGCATTAACTGTAGACCAGGCAACTGGTGAAACTCATCGTCGTCACCACGTGACTAAAGATGGTTTCTACCGTGGTCGTCAATTATTCGCTAAAGCAGCTGATGCTGAATAATAAGTGAATAATTAAGCATCGCGCTTAAGAAAAAAAGGGAGCTTACGCTCCCTTTTTTTTATTGCGATTTTTGTTGTATTTGGCAATTATCAAAGCATAAATTAAGTGTTAAATTCTTGCCCCATAAAAGAGTAAAGACCAGGAGCAGAAAAGGGTTTGTCCGGAAACTGCTTTATTTACTGATATTTATTCAGTGAAAAACAGGGCAAAGTCTGAGAGTTTAGATCTGTCAGTTTTTGCAACGATGAACTTTATTCAGCCCTTACGAAAGGATTTTTTATGTCTGCTAAACGACTTGATCAGGCAGCTCTGGCAACCAGAACAGCTTTTGTGTTCCCGGGACAGGGTTCTCAGAAAGTGGGGATGCTTGCAGAGCTTGCAGAGCAATTTTCAGGTATACAGGCAACATTTGCAGAAGCATCTGAAGCGGTAGGATTTGACCTGTGGCATATTGCACAGAGTGGTGAAGGGCTTGATCAGACCGAATTTACCCAGCCTGTACTCCTGACAGCCAGTATTGCGCTGTGGCGGGTATGGCTTGAACTGGGTGGTGTGGCTCCAAAATATCTTGCAGGTCATTCACTTGGGGAATACAGTGCGCTGGTTGCAGCGGGTGCAATGAGCCTGGGCGATGCAGTAAAGCTGGTCAATCTACGTGGGAAACTGATGCAGTCTGCTGTTCCTCAGGGGATGGGCGGCATGGCGGCAATTCTTGGACTGGACGATGCCAAAGTGCTTGAACTGTGTGAACAGATCAATATGCAGGGGCGTGGTTCAGTCGAGGCTGCCAATTATAATGCTCAGGGACAGGTGGTCATCGCTGGTGACAAACTGTTGGTTGAAGCCGTTATGGCAGCAGTGAAAGAACAGGGTGGTAAAGCAATTGCATTACCTGTTTCAGTGCCGTCACACTGTTCTTTAATGAAACCTGCAGCAGAAAAGTTTGCTCAGGCTTTGGAAGAAACCGCCATTGAGATGCCACATCTACCTGTAATACAAAATGTCAACGCGAAAGTCGCGGCAGACGTGGGTGAATTGCGTCAGGCACTGACAGCACAGCTGTATCAGTCAGTCCAGTGGACGAAGACTATGCAGATGTTACAGGATGAAGGCATTCAGTATATTGCAGAATGTGGTCCTGGTAACGTGCTTGCCAATCTTGCTAAACGTTTGCCAAATATTGAAAAAGCATTTCCACTGGATTCGCGCAGTCGTATGGAAGATGCTCTGAATGCCATTCTGGTGGCAGAAGGAAAAATTGCATGACACAGGAACGCAAAGTTGCATTGGTAACAGGTGCGAGCAGAGGGATTGGTGCAGCCATCGCTCAGCAGTTAATACAGGATGGTTTTTTTGTTGTCGGTACTGCCACCTCAGAAGCTGGTGCTGAAAAACTTTCAGCAGCTTTTGCTGAGCAGGGTACAGGCAAAGTACTGGATGTCCGTGACGGTGCTGCAATAGATGCACTGGTTACAGAGATTGAACAGAACTATGGTTCTGTCCTGGTTCTGGTAAACAATGCAGGTATTACTAAAGATAATCTGTTACTTCGTATGTCAGAAGATGACTGGGATGATATTCTTAACATCCACCTGAAAGCAGTTTACCGTTTATCCAAACGTGTTTTAAAAGGCATGACCAAAGCAAGATTTGGGCGCATTATCAATATCAGTTCAGTGGTTGCACATTTTGCAAACCCAGGGCAGGCTAATTATTCTGCTGCTAAAGCCGGTATTGAAGCATTCAGCCGCAGTCTTGCAAAAGAGATGGGCAGCCGTCAGATTACTGTAAACTCTGTTGCACCAGGTTTTATTGCAACAGAAATGACAGAACAGTTGAGCGAAGAAATTCGTAAGAAAATGAGTGATCAGGTAGCACTTAACCGCTTAGGTGATCCTCAGGATATCGCAAATGCTGTAGGTTTCCTGGCTTCTGAAAAGGCCAGTTACATTACAGGTACTGTGTTACATGTAAATGGCGGTTTATACATGAACTAAGGTTCAGTATAAACTTTCAAAAAGATTTAGATTCAATTAAACTATCGGCATTAAAAACGCCACAAGCAATGAGGAGAATTCCTGTGAGCGATATCGAACTACGCGTTAAACAGGCAGTAGCTGAACAACTTGGTCTTAAAGTTGAAGAAATTAAAAACGAAGCATCTTTCATGGATGACTTAGGTGCAGACTCTCTTGACCTGGTTGAACTTGTAATGTCTTTCGAAAACGATTTCGATATTACGATTCCTGATGAAGATTCTAACGAAATCACAACTGTTCAATCTGCAATTGACTATGTTTCCAAGAAACTGGGTTAATTCATGATTTTCAGCTTTGCTGAAAAGAAAGCCACCATCCGGTGGCTTTTTTATTGCCTGAAATTTTGTTCTGTGTGTTGTTACATATGTTTACGTTTCTATCACCAATGCAAACTCTTTCTCTGCTATTTATTGGATATAAAATAAACTTTTGATTTTTACTACAACTGGCTAAACCATCATAACTGGAGAATAAAAATGGGTCTTTTTGATTTTGTAAAAGGCATTGGTAAGAAAAATACGGCTCCAGCAGAGCCACAGGCTGCACCGGCAACTCCTGCTGAACCATCTGCTCAGGAAATTGCAAATAAGCTGCTGGGACATATTAAGGCTTTAGGTTTACCTGTTACGGGTCTGTCCGTGAGTTATAACGGTGCATCAGATCTTGCAACGATTAAAGGTCAGGTACAGAGCCAGGCAGACCGTGAGAAGATTGTTCTTGCTGTGGGTAATATTGACCATGTTGCACAGGTTGATGATCAGATTACAGTTGCAACACCAGAGCCTGAAAGTAAGTTCTATACGGTAAAATCTGGTGATAACCTGTCTAAAATTTCAAAAGAATATTATGGTGATCCAAACCAGTACAATAAAATTTTTGAAGCGAACCGTCCTTTACTGAAAAATGCAGATGACATTTTCCCAGGTCAGGTACTGCGAATCCCTCAATAATTCACAGTTATATAAAAAAGGCGCATTTGCGCCTTTTTTATTGATTAAAATCACATAAAAAGCGGATACTTACAACAAGTTACAAAAATAAACGAACAAAAATCACTCAATTTAAGGGTAAAAATAAACTAAATTAAATCAATTAAATAAAATTTAATGTGATATATAGCACAAATAAAACCCATAATAATGATCTGATTTAAAAATTACTTATTAAAAAAAATATAACAATCAGTTTAAGTTATATGAACTTTCATTCAAGTCAGTTTTGGCTATTCGATTTCCTGCGAAGCAGTGGTAAAAATAACCACATAAGAACGAAAAACGCATGAAAAATATTGAAAAAAGGGAAATCGCTATGTCAAAAATAATTGTAATTTCTAAAAGCAGCGGAAAAGTCATCGATAAGACTGACGCAGATGGGGTGGTACTGACTGAGAACTCAGTGATCAGTATTAAAGCAAGTAAAGAGGATGTTGCTGCTATTACCCGCGAAGGCAATACTGCCATTATTCAGCTGAAAAATGGTGAAGTCCTTAAGATTGATAATTTTTTCACAACGCCTGATAACCATATTGTGTTTGATAATGGATCGGGAGATCTGTACTGGGCTGAATTTACCAATGCCAATGGCGAAATTGCAGAAACGATCAAGTACCATCTGATGGATTCAGTGGAACCGCTGCTCTACCATGATTCAGGTATGGGGATATGGCCGTGGGTGGGTGGTGCTGCCTTGATTGGTGGGATTGCAGCCGCCGCAGGGGGCGGTGGTGGCAGTGATGGTAAAGATGGGCAGAATGGACAGAATGGAAATTCGGGTACAGGGACAGCTCCCTTGCCTTTTGCTCCACAGGCTTATGACAATGTAGGCAGTGTGCAGAAAGTACTGAGTTATGGTGATATTACAGATGATAATAAACCGACATTCAGTGGTACGGGTGCTGTCGCAGGAGCACTGATCAAAATTTATGATGGAAATACACTGATTGCTTCCACAACGGCAGATACCAGCGGGAAGTGGGAAGTTGAGCTGCCATCTGGGGTGAAAGATGGAGTGCATAATTTCTCTGCAACACAGACTGTAAATGGTGTGGAAAGTCCACAGTCTTCCGGTTTGCAGATCAATGTAGATACTCTTGCTCCCGATCCCGCAAAAGTCACACCGACCAATCCGACCAATGATTCAACACCGACCATAACAGGAACAACAGAACCCGGAACCAAAGTAGATGTTGTCATTAAAGATGACAAAGGAAATGTAGTATCCGAAGGTACAGCAACGGTGGATAACAATGGCAACTGGACATATACACCTGACACAGCTTTACCTGATGGCAAGTATGACATCGAGGTGACAGCTACAGATCCAGCAGGCAATGTCAGTGCTCCATCTGCACCAGCAACCGTAACTGTTGATACAAAAGCTCCCGATCCTGCAGTGGTTAATCCGCTCCCACTGACCAATGATAAAACCCCGACCATCAGTGGTACAGCAGAGCCTGGTTCGACGGTTACAGTCACCATCAAAGACAGCAGCGGTAAAGAAGTTTCAGGTACGGTTACTGCAGACTCCAGCGGTAACTGGAGTTATACGCCGACTGTAGACCTGGCTGACGGAACCTATCAGGTAACGGCAACGGCTACAGACAATGCAGGCAATATCAGCGATCCATCTGTACCTGTAAATGTAACAGTGGATGCCACAGCACCTGCTGTTGTGGTAGTGAATGCTCCTGCTGTGACCAATGACAAAACACCGACCATCAGTGGAACGGCAGAGCCAGGCTCAACAGTTACAGTCACTATAAAAGACAGCAGTGGTAAAGAGGTTTCAGGTACGGCCACCGCAGACGCGAGTGGTACATGGAGTTATACACCATCTACAGACCTTGCTGATGGAACCTATCAGGTCACAGCGACAGCGACAGATAAAGCAGGCAATACCAGCACGCCTTCTGTACCTGTAAATGTAACAGTGGATGCAACAGCACCAGATCCTGCAGTGGTTAATCCACTCCCACTGACCAGTGATAAAACCCCGACCATCAGTGGAACGGCAGAGCCAGGCTCAACAGTTACAGTCACTATAAAAGACAGCAGTGGTAAAGAGGTTAAGGGTACGGCCACCGCAGACGCGAGTGGTACATGGAGTTATACGCCGACTGTAGACCTTGCTGATGGAACCTATCAGGTGACGGCAACGGCTACAGACAAGGCCGGCAATATCAGCGACCCATCTGTACCTGTAAATGTAACAGTGGATGCCACAGCACCTGGTGTGGTGGTGGTGAATGCTCCTGCTGTGACCAATGACAAAACACCGACCATCAGTGGAACGGCAGAGCCAGGCTCAACAGTTACAGTCACTGTAAAAGACAGCAGTGGTAAAGATGTTTCAGGTACGGTTACTGCTGACTCCAGTGGTAACTGGAGTTATACACCATCTACAGACCTTGCTGATGGAACCTATCAGGTCACAGCGACAGCGACAGATAAAGCTGGTAATACCAGCACTCCTTCTGTACCTGCAAATGTAACGGTGGATGCAACTGATCCTGTGGTCACCATAAAACCATTCAGTCCGTTTGTAACTGATCGTACACCTGTAGTCACTGGTACGACCACAGAAAAGGATGCGACGGTAACAGTCATCATTAAAAACAGTGCTGGTATAGAGGTGGAAAGAGGTACCGCTTCTGTTGATCAAAATGGTAACTGGACGTATAAACCCAGTACACTGCTTCCAGATGGAAGTTATACGGTATCTGTAATAGCCAAAGACAAAGCAGGGAATGACAGTACAGAAGTCAGTCAACCTATGCAGGTGGATGCTACACCGCCAAAACCGGTACAGATTGATCCTGCTGGACCTACAAATGACAATACGCCAGAACTTAAGGGCATATCAGATGCCGGTTCTGTGGTTACAGTCGCCATTAAAGACAGCACAGGTAAGGTCATCGAGAGTGGACCCGCAACAGTAGATGCGAGTGGAGCATGGACTTTTACACCATCAGTAACCCTACTGGATGGTACATATACAGTGACCGCGACTGCAAAAGATCAGGCAGGCAACACCAGTGACCCATCAAATTCTGTCAGTGTAACAGTGGATACAGTTCCACCAGATATTCAGATTACCAGTCCATCCACGACCAATACTGCTACGCCTGAGATTAAGGGTACGGTGGAGAAAGATGCGACAGTTACCGTTGAGGTGAAAGACTCGCAAGGTAATGCTGTTACTGGATCTGTAGTGGTGGATACCAATGGCAACTGGACATGGACACCTGACAGTCCGCTTACAGATGACACTTATACAGTCATTGCAAAAGCAAAAGACGCAGCAGGAAATGAGGGGAATGCCACACTTTCAGGCGGTCTGACTGTTTCAGCAACCCTGCTTGATGCCGTGGTGATCAATAATATTGATGTCACCAATGATGCTACACCTGAAATTACAGGATCAGCACCTAATGGTGCTGTCAAAGTCACTGTCACCATAAAAGATAAAGCAGGCAAGATAGTTGATACTGGTGATGCTGTGCTTGATCCAGTAAATGGTAGCTGGACTTATACACCAGGTACTGCACTTAGCCCGGATGGTGAATATACCGTAACGGCAGGTGCTGAAAATACACTGGGAACAAAGAGTGTACCGTCATTACCAATGGATTTTGTACTGGATACCGTTGCTGGTCCGGTCACCATTGATCAAATTGGTAATGCTGCCGGATTGACCAATGATTCAACACCAGCCATTTCAGGTACAGCTGAAGCAGGCAGTACGGTAACACTGACGATAACAGGACCATCAGGTGCTTTGACTCCTGTTACAGTACAGACAGGAGCTGATGGGAAGTGGACGTATACACCAGGCACGGCTTTCGCTGATGGTGCATATACGGTTGCAGCAACTTCAAAAGATCAGGCTGGGAATACAAACCCGACTCCAGTAACTGAAAGTTTTACACTGGATGCTACACCTCCGCTTGGACTTGCTGTGAAACTGGATGAGGATACAGGTGTTTCAGCTACAGATGGTATCACCAGTAATGGAAAAATTCTGGTCAGTGGTTTGGAGCCAGGTGCAACCTGGGAATACAGTCTGGATGGCGGTAAAACCTGGAATGCAGGAACCGGGAGTGACTTTAGTGCCACGGATGGAAAATACGATGTACAGGTCAGACAGACCGATGCAGCAGGTAACTCGGAAGTCAAAAATCTGGGACCGATTACTGTGGATTCAGCAGCACCTGCAGCACCAGTTGCGACAGTTGCGGCAAATGGAGCATCCATCAGTGGTACTGGTGAGGCGAATGCAGTTGTAACCATACAGGTGACAGGTGGTGCAACTTACAGCACGACGGTTGGTGCAGATGGTAAGTATACCTTGCAGGTTTCTCCGATACTGATTGCAGGTGAGACAATCACAGCCTGGCAGACAGATGCAGCTGGAAATAAATCTCAGAATGTCACAGCAACGGCACCCAATGACCCTAATCTGGCATTGAGTCTTGCAGACAATCATGTGGATTTTGCAGTAACAGTCACTCCAACAGTAAAAGAGTCTACAGCAGCTGAACTGGATGCTCTGAAAAAGACAAGTGGCGTGCTGGTTTCAGCAGGGCTTGGACCAGTGCTTGGTGCTGAAGTTCTGACTGACGTAATGAAACAGGCGATTCAGATCACAGTTGCTGAAGACACTCAGCGTCAGATGACATTTAAGAGTGAGTCTGGCGGTGTCCAGGTAATCTCTATGTATGATTTCCTGGTCTATAAAAAAGACCCTGCGACAGGCGCATGGAATCTGCATGAAAAGAGCGGTCAATGGTTAAAGGCTTATCTGCTGGGTGGCGTATCTGATGAACTGAGTATGACCTTCAACGAAGGTGAGTATCTCGTTTTTCTGGCACCATCAGCAGGCGTGACGGCACTGACAGGCTATACCCTGAAAGTTCTTGCAGATGTGGTGTTGGATTTCAGTAATCCTGTTGATGTTTCAGGCAGTGTTTCAGGAAATATGCTGACCGATCTGGATATAAACCATGGTGTGGATGCTGTTCCGGCAGGTTCTGTGATTGGAAAAGTCAATGGGACTGTAATAGATACAGCTACAGCCTCTACGGAAACTGAAATTAAAGGTCAGTATGGTTCACTGTTTGTCAAAGCTGACGGCAGTTACCGTTATGTGATTGATCCGACTTTTAAAGGCCCATTTGGAAGCCAGGAAAAATTTAGCTATGAGGTGACATCAGGTGGTCGGACAGATACAGCAGATCTTGTCATTACTCTGGAAAATATGCCTATAGAAATTGCACCGCCAGATATAGATGCAACCATCATTCTAGGTGTAACACCATCTGAATACGCAGGACCAGGAGTTCCGAAGAAAACCAACTTTGATGTCCTGAAACTGGGTCTGCTCAGTCCAATTTTAGATGCAAATGCAGTCAATGTTGATAAGCAGATGAAATTCAGTGTGGCTGATAATACGGTTCGTGAGCTGACATTTAAAGGGGATGCCGGAGGGGTGACCATCGGCGCAGTTTATGATCTGTATATCTATAAAAAAGATGAAATTACTGGAAAGTATGTACAGTATGAAGTGGTGAAAGACTGGTTCAGTGTTGTGTTGCTGGGTGGTGTTTCCAAACCAGTTACACTTGGTTTCCCTGAGGGTGAGTATGTTGCAATACTGGGCAGTGCTACAGGTGTCGGTCTGTTGCAGGGCGCATCCGTTGAAGTGACCGGTGACAAAATTTATGACTACAGTAAACCTGATGTCAGCAGTTTTACAGGTCAGGTCACGGGGGATGCTACTGAGACTGGGACTGATACAGTGATTAAGGTGGATAACCAGGCTGTCAGTTCAGGTGGTTCAGTTATAGTCAATGGTGTGTATGGTCAGCTGGTGATTCAGGCAGATGGAACATATACATATACAGTCACGCCACCAACAGGCACAGGTAGCTGGACACCACCTTATGGTCAGGTGGAAACATTTACATACCTTGTACGGGGTGCAGATGGCAAAGTCCGTGTTGAAACCCTGAATATCAAGATAGATACGCTGTCTGCCATAGATGATATAAATGCAAGTCCGGTTAATGTCAGCAATAAAGTCGTTACTGAAGATGTCTTTACATACGATACAGGCTGGTCAACTTCAAAGACAAAAACATTCAGTATCAGTGAGGGACAATCAGCTGATGTTACTTTCACTGTGAGGTCATCTGTTACCAATCTATTGGGTAATAATGTGACGATTACATTGAAGGATTCAACAGGAGCAATTATCCAGACAAATGCACAGATTAAAGCCCTGGACAGTGATGACTATGAGATTAAATTTACGGGGCTGCAAGCGGGCAATTATACCATTGAGGCAAAATCGACAGCTATTTTAGGAAATATCTATAATTTCAAAGGAACGGCTGAAAAAACCTTCTTCAATGAGTTTGAAAGTCAGGGAGTGCCAGCAGAAGTCAAAGGCAGTTTGATCAGTAACGACCTGGGAGCAGGCACTATTGCATCTTACAGTGTGGCAGGTCAGACAGTTTCAGCGCTAGGCGTTGCAAAAACCATTACAGTTCAGGGGCTCTATGGGACTTTAACTGTCAATGAAAAAGGAGAATACACCTATAAGCCATCTGGTAAGGCTTATGGTGTGGAAACCTTCGAATACACCATCAAATCTGAAGCAGGTTCAGGAGATACAGCAAAACTGACCATAGATGTCGGAATGAATCTGACTGCATCAGCAAATAATGACAGTGTCAGCAGCAGTGGCGCAGCAGATACATTTACCATGGGGTCTGGTTCAGACACCGTGATATTTAAACTGCTGGCTGATGCAGATGCAACTGGCGGAAATGGTATGGATACATGGACTGACTTTAAAAAAGGCAATGTACCCTCAGTTCCAGATGCGGACAAAATTGATCTGCATGCATTGTTGAATGATGGAAAGGTCAATGCAGGAAATCTGTCAGATTATGTCAAAGTGACTTTTGATCAGGCATCTGGTAATACAACCGTTGCAATAGACAGAGATGGTAAAGCAACGGCTTATGAATCCACTGATCTGCTGGTTCTGAAAAATACCAATGCTACTTTGCAGGAACTTTTAAACAATCAGCAACTGTTGTTCTGATCTGAGTGATTCAACAGACTTTAAAAAGGCGCTATATGCGCCTTTTTATTTGAGTTGATGCTTCAGTCTCAGGGCAAGCAGCATACATAAAGAAATGGCAACAATCAGCATAAATAGCTATTGTTATTTCCCCTGCATTATCACCAGAAAAAATACAGCCAGCAGACTGAAAATCAGGACAGCAGCTGTGACCAGTCTGAGCTGAGATCTGGATGCAGTACGCCGTGCAGATGAGTCATATACAGAAACATTTCCACATTGGCCAGAAACAGAATCTCTGCTGTAAATCTGTACATCACGTGCGCCTGCGTTAAAAATCATTTCGGCTAAAGCCCTGATTTCCACCTGCGTCAGTCCACCTTCAGTCTGTTCCATAATCTCGGTTATAACATATGGAGAAGTGCTGAAAACTGAATGGGTTCTGTGCTTCAGCAGCTGTTTACATGTCTGTTTAGCTGCATCGTAATTGCCAATAATACTTCTGCTGTGACAGTAAGCTGTGGATGGGATTTCAGTTGCAAGGATGGAACCGTCATGTGCAAGCAACTGCATTTTATTGCTGTAAATTTGAAGATATAAGGCGTTCGGATGTTTTTGAAGAGCTGTTTTGAGCATTTTCATGTTTTAAGTTGTTGTAATTTTGGTAGTTTATCCACTTAATATGGCGACTGGAAGTTTTTCTGGTATCTCAGGTTAAAAGCTGAAAAGATACAGCAAAATGAAAGAAGTAATACTGTATAGACAAGTCAGCGCGTTGTATTGTAGTCAGTCTGCCGGATATGAAAAAAACTGAAAAAAGAGTGAAGTATTCAAGTAAATATGCAGCTGAATATTTACTTTCACTATAAAAAAGTACAGCACAGATTTTGCAAAAATAAACCAGGGTTCCCTCTATGGCACATCGTATTTATGTCTATAACGTCAGTAAAAATGGCAAAGAAAAATATTCAGAACTGCTTGCTGAATGGAATTATGTGATTCCCTTGTTGCTGATGCCGCTGTTTTTTGCCAATCCGCGGGTGAAAGGAAGCTTACTGTATTTTGACCGTGAAGCAGGGATTGCAAATCTGCATCGTTTTTATGATTTACTGGGTGAAAGCTATGAGCTGACTTATAAAGCCTGTTTTTATGAACCACGCAGGCAAATGTTTGAAGTGCTGGAAAATCTGCCTTTTGCGTGTTTTGAAATGGATGCATCTGATGTTTTTAATATGAATGAGGAAAGCCATAAAGAGCAGGCACAGCAATGGGTTGAAGATATTCAGCAAATGCAGGGTATTTTTGAGCAGGCACTGGAAAGCCGTGACCTGTCTCTGCTGAATGAAGAAGTAGCCAAAACAGGTTATGAAAGTTTTCGTGACATGCTGGAAACTGACTGGATTCAGTATGGACTTGGCTATTGGGAAAAATCACTGTATCAGCATGCAGCAGAAAGTTTTGAGAGCAATGGTCTGTGGGGGCTGAAAAATCGCAAGGGTGAAGTGATACTGGAACCACAGTTCAGTCAGCTCTGGGCATTTAATGATGAAGGCATTGCTGTTTTTTTGAAAGATGAAAAATATGGCTATATCCGTGATACAGGGCAGATTGTGCTGGAGGCACAATTTTCTGAGGCTTTTGATACCTTCTCACATGAATCCATCAACTATGCTGTTGTTCAGCCTTTGCATGCACCTGAAAAGCAGGGGTTGATCTGTGCGGATACGGGTAAGTGGATGCTTCCACCTGTATATGATGCTGTAGACCAGCTGGCATATACAGACTGTTTCAATGTACTGCTGGATGATCAGTATCAGCTGCGAAATCTTCAGAATGAACAGGTTATTCAGCAGTCATCCGCCGTGCCATTTGAAATGCACTATCTGAGTTCTGATGCTCATCTGTATTTCTATAAACAGAAAGGCAGTGCCAAAAGACAGTATTTTCAGAGCAATGGTGAAATATTTGGTGAGTATATGGAAGATATACTTTCAGCACTGTCACCCAATTTTATACAGGTCAGCCCTCATAAATTTCAGCGAAAAATATCTGTTCTGAATGCCAATGGTTCAGTGTTGCTGGATGAGGTGGATGAACTGAAAATGTGGTCAGATAACTACCGCAGTTTTGTCTACCGGAAACAGAAAAAATGGCATGTGTATGATACCTTCAGCCAGTCATTTCTGCTGCCTGAAGGCTGCGATAAACTGCTGAATGATGCTTATATTCATTTTCTGAAAGATGTGTATCTGTTTGAAAATGCAGGACAGTATGGTCTGTATGATGCGCAGCAACATCAGTGGCTGATTCCACTGGAAAATGACTTCAGCAAAATTGAATATACAGATACGGAGTTTTTCCGTTGCACAGCTACAGATGGCATGCGCTATTACGATGCAGAACAGAAATACCTGAGTGATCTTTTTGATTATATTGCCCCTGCGCTGGATCGCTACTTTCCTGAATTCAGTCAGCTGACGCTGTATAAAGGTACACAGCTGTATACGATTAATTTACAAAGAGAAGTACAAAAACTGACTGCGGAGCAGGTTGGGCAGTATTATTTAAAGCGCTTCAGTTTTCGAGGGAAAGACCTGAAGTTTTTTGAACGGTTTTATCAGCAGTGGATTGAAGCACAGGGAACAGAGTATCTGAAATTTTTTGACGCAGACACCCTGTTTCAGATGGCAAAACAGTATCAGGAAAAAGACTGTATAGACGAAGCACTTCAGTATTTTCAGCTTGCAGCCAGTAAAGGGCACAGTGAAAGCATGGTGGAAGCAGGGTTGATTTATGATGATCATGAAGCTTTCTGCAATAAAGCGCAGGCTTTTTCATACTATGAACAGGCAGCACAGCTGGGCAACTCATGGGGCTGGAACAATATGGGCTGTTTGTATTTAAACGGGCAAGGTGTTGTAAAAGATAGTGCTCAGGCGGTGATGTGTTTTGAACAGAGTATGCAGTTAGGTAATGGGCAGGCTTATAAAAACCTGGCAGGGCTGTATTATGACGGTATAGATGTAGAAAAAAATGTTGAGCTTGCAATGCGGTATTATGAACAGGCAGAAAAGCGTTTTTATTTCTGTGGGGAACAGCTTGCTGACCTGTATTATGATGCACAGGATTATAAAAAAGTCCTGAAAATAATTAAACGTGATAACGATGAAGGTTATACGGCTATATATTTTGCTTTAATGCATGAAGGTGGAATAGAGCTGAAACAGAATACCAAAAAAGCCATTCAGTACTTTGAGCAGTCACTGGGTTATGCTGAGTATCACTACGCATTGAACAGGTTGCTTCATTATTATGGGGAGTCGGAACAGTTTGAAAATAAAGAAAAATATGAACGGTGGAAAAATTATATAGAGGAAAATGGAATTCAGTTGGGTGAATAGACTTCTTTAAAATTAGAAAAGATTAAAAAAAGTTGATGGGGTTAAGGTGTGATTTATTTAAATAGACTCGTCTCTGATATGTATTTAATTTTATAAGTATTTTAGCCTTTTCATTGCTTTTGCATCTATGTGTAATATAAATATTTAATTAAAAACTGGATTGCATCTTTAAAAAAAACCGCCATTAATGGCGGTTTTATCATGATAACTTATGTGTCACGCCGTCATGCGGCATATTCTCTGTCATTTCAGTAAACATAAATTCAAAGACATAGAAAATCTTGCGACACATAATGACATTAAAAGCGACGCAATAGATGACATTTTGTGGAATATGCGACACAACTGATGTCATTCTACAGCTATCGGATAATTATGTTCTCGATGAGAAATGACTGTCGCATATAGTTAAAAATGTGATTAAGGTAGATTTTATAAATAAAACTGAGAGTTTGTTTTTTTTAAATTAAAAATTTAAAAAACAATATTTTATCGGATTTTATCCTTGTTTTTATGTGATTAAAAAGTATACTTAAATAAAGTGTATTGGCTTTTTGGCAGTAAATTTCAAATGTATATTAATTTCCCAATAACAGATGATCAAAAGCATTCAGAGACAGGACCTATAGAGGTGGGGGGATTCTTCTCGGATCATGACCAGTGCGTGGAAATAAGTTGTGAGAACTGTTAACGCTCGTTAATGAAAATGAATGGCGAACGCCTAATGTACCAATTTTACAGTTAAAACTTCCATATTGTTTTATAGCAGATGAAGTGGTGTATATCACTCAGCTCGATGCATTTGGTCATTATAGAAAACATCTATTACCAGGAACAATTTTTGGTGGTCGTTTCCCGATTCATATTTGGCCACGACCGTTGATGTGGGCATTTGAATGGCATGATACGTCTAAAGATTTGATTTTAAAACGTGGTGAGCCTTTGTTTTATTGTCAGTTTGATGGTTTTGATCTATCACGAACAGTAAAGTTGATTCAAGGTGATAAAACACCAGAACTTTTACATTATATAGAACAGATTTCAGGCGTAGTGAATTATGTTAATCAAACTTTTTTCTGTTTAGTGAGGTAGAGAAAGTTAGAGCGAATTTTCTTTTAAAAGAGAAGTAAATATTAATTTGCAGTTTAGGTAAGTATTTATTATGTTGAGAAGTAAATTTTTTATTTTTAATTTGTTTTTTATTTATTTTTTTATTAATATTATTTTTATAATTAAATTTAATTTTTTAGAATAATTGTTTTATCAGTCTTTGACTTGTTTGTTATTTAGTTTTTTTTATGTTTTGTTGTTATTTAATTTTTATAAGAAAAAGAAATTAAATTGTGATCATGTTTTTAGCTTTAAAAGGGGGTTGTTAATATTAATTTTTATTATTTTTGGTTTTACGGGAGTTTTATCTAAATTAAATATTTTATTTTTATATGATATTGAAGATGGTTTTAATAAGTCTTCAGAGAAAAATATTATAATGAAAGGGTATTTTAAAACAGGGACTTCAAAGCAGGGTGGGGATATTTGGGCATATGCAGATAGTGCTGAAGACGAAAGATATGATTATGTGCTTGTTTGTGATTTTATTAAAATAACTAGATGTGATTATGGTGATTTTAAAGGTGAGAGTTTTATATTGAAAAGTTTTAGACCTAATTTAAAATTTTTGGATTTAAATGATGTTGTTTATGAGTTGCGTCGGATGGATGGTAGTACTCTTGTAAGTTCGAGTGAACAAATAAAAATTTACAAGGATAATAAGAGAAGTATTTTAATTTATTTTATATTAATAGTTACCCCGTTGTTGTGTTTTTATTTGTTTTTTTATTTAATGTTAAGAGGGTTTAAAAATGACTGATATTTATAATAAGTTGATAGATGATCAAATATTTAAGTTGGATTAACTCATGTGATTAAAATTCAATCTGGATTAAAGAAAAAACCGCCATTAATGGCGGTTTCTCAATGACAACTTATGCGTCGCATGATGGGACGGCCGTCACACGACACAAGGTTTGTCATAAGCAATAATGAAAAATCAATTACTTAACAAATCTTGCGACACATAATGACAGAGGATAGCGACACAACCTATGTCATTTTTTAGGTAAAACGACACAACCTATGTCAATTTTAAAATACGAGTATTCTGCTGTTGAGTATATTAGAGAGCTTTCTTGGCGGCATCAGACTTACTGGCCCTATTTCGTCTGCCTAAGTAAAGCCTATGAGCTTACGATTTAAAATTGGAAAAGTACCATCTTATTGTCTATGCATGTGCTTAGCAAAATCTGTTTGTAGTCGGTCTGTATTTTTAAATATTTGAAATAACTGGCTGACTATAAAGATATTTTGTTGTTAAGAAGTGTATGTGATAGGGTTGGTGCAGATGAGCGTAAGAGTAAATAAGTTATGCTGGAAGCTTCACACTATATAAACTCTATCTTTGAGTTATTAGAGCCCAATATCATTGGTTTTCACAATCAGTTCGAAATTATAACTATCTTTGCGATACCTAAAGGGGATGGAAGGCCTCAACCTTTTAATGTTTTGACGGTAGTGGTTGCTCAAGAAGAATCAACGAAAGAACTTCAGCAAGAAATTTTATTAACTCCAAAACCATTAAGAATACCAGGTTTAAAAGATATTTCTTTTGGAATGGTAAAATATTCAATAGATGTAGAAGAAACAAGAGCTCTTCTGATGAATTTAGCTCAAAATAATGTATGGGCTGCGAATAAAAAGGATTTATTATTATCAAACAGCCTTGATTTAATTCCTAGAATATTTGTCCCACCTGATGCTACAGAAGTAGTACCACTCAACAAAATACTGAAAAACAATTTTTGGAGTGGTTCACATGTTTTTGAGTGGTTTGATACAACAAAAGATAATTTTACAGTTTTCTTCGAACAGCCTGATTTATTGCAAAAGTTATCTGAACAAATTCAAAAATTTATACCAATTAAATTGGCAAGTTTATCAGACCGATTAGGAAATCTTATCATTCAATTACCAGTCTCCATTGTATTGACAGACTTGCATCATACGAAACAAGGTAATGCGTTAACTTTAAAAGTAGCTTGGCATCCTAAGGCCTCTTCTGAAGGTAAAAATCTAGTTTTTAATTGTATTCGTTTGGATGATAAAACATGTCAAGACTTCTATTCTTGTCGAATTAAGACTAATGACGTGACTATTCCTATGATGCATGAAAGAGGTGCACATCGATATTACTTATGGGATGATGATAGAAAAATTTTATTAGCGGCTTCTGGGAAAAGTTCCTTTATTCATGAAGTCACAATGAATAGCGCAATGATTGAGCATGAGCCTCGAGGTTTTTATATCAAAAATAACAGCACAGATAGAGAACTAATTCGAATAGGTATGATTACAAATCGATCGTTTAATATAAATACTGATAAAAATGAATCGAAGATATTAAATCATACATGGACATCACAGCGTTTATATGAACATGAAAAAACAGATTTGTTAAACCAAAAGAAACTGATTCAATACAAGCGTGATGAGTCTGTTAAAGCACATGATGATCTCAGGACACTTATTCAACATTATGGTCAAGAATCAGTTTACATTTGGGATCCTTACTTAGCGCCTCAAGATATTTTACGAACTTTATTCTATTGCCCTCATTCTAATTCAAATTTAAAAGCTATTACGGCTTTGGAGTATCCACCAGATACAGAGAGCCAAACAAAAAAAGATGCATTAAAGAATTATAGTGAGGAACTAGAGAATAGTTGTGAAAATAAGTTTGGTTTGAGGCTGGAATTTAGAGCCAAGATTGATCAATACGGTTGGTCATTCCATGATCGGTTCCTTATTTTTCCTAAAACTAGCATTGGTCCAAGAGCTTGGTCCTTAGGGACTTCTGTAAATAGCTTAGGTAAGGCACACCATATTTTTCAAGAGGTGTCTGATGGTCGCCTAATTGCTGATGCATTTGAAAGTTTATGGGCTGCTTTAGACCATCAGGAGTGTTTAGTATGGAAGAGTTAGAGCAGAATAAAATATTTTTAAGTGCTTTAATTACAGAGAGTATTGGAACGATTAGCCCTATTAAGCCATCTCGAACTTTAAATACAATAATGTCCATTCCAGAAGAGATTCCTTTTAAATTTTCTAGAGATGAGCGTAGTGAGATTTATCAAAATTTAATAAAAGATTATCCTGTTCTAGAAAATTTCTATAATAAAAAATCTTGTGGATTAGAAAACTCACTTAATCAGGATGAACGAAACTCTTTAAAGGAACTCTTACAGTGGATAATACAAGAGCTACGTGTTTGGGATGAAGCTGAGGATAATAATGCCAAATGCTTAGCACTGATTTTTATTATTTCTAATATTCTACTTGAAAACCTATGGGAACTATTACCATTTAGTGTAATAAATAATACTAAGATAAGTACTTTCTTAGAGGGGAGATTTCATAAGTTTCAAACTAATATTATTATTCCTCAACAACAGCAAGTGCCAATTTGGGAAAAAGAAGCAGTTCAACAATATATGGAAGCGATTAAGGAGAAAGATTGGCAACATTTAGCTAATAATTGGCATATTTGGCGGAATTCTCCAAAATTAGATCAGGCTAATACTTTTCAATATCAAATGTTCTTATTTTTATTGAATTACTCCCCAGAAAAATTAATAAGTTCTACTGAATTATATGAAGATTTTATTAGTTTTATGCTTATTTGTAAGGAGCATAGTTTTTCTTTACTTCAACGATTTCAAGTTGCTTTAGACACCACAAATGAACTTTTTAGATTTGTCTTACTTTTCTCATTAGAGCTCAATAACAATAAATATCATGATTTAACGGATGCAGAAGCTGATTGTTTTGCACGAATTTTTCAGAAAATTGGAATTAATACTGATCAGTTAAGGCATTGGTTGATGATATTTAATTGTTATCCAGTTAGGTTTCCAATTTTTGCAGAAGGATTTGGAGTATATCTGGCTAAGTATGCTTCTGAAGCAGATATAGATTTATATTTGGAGTCTATAAAGATCGAAGCTATTAACCCACAACATGGTTACCAAAATACTAGGCAAATCTTAGGCAAGACCTTTCATAAACTGGCAGAAGTTGCTGAATATAAAGTCAGAAAGCTCTTCTGGAGTAAGTGTTATTGTAAATGGTTAGCTTGGAATTTTGGAAAGGCAGAAGAGCATTATCATTTAAGTGCAGTTAATTTCAGTAATATAGATTACGCCTTGGTGGGCTATTTTGTTGAATGCAAAGAACAAGGTGATAGAGAAGAAATAATCCAAAGTATTCTAAATGACATCGATAGTATTTTTACAAAAGATTGGTATATCTCACAAAGTAGTATGACGACTGATCTATATAACTTATTGTCTAAATTACAGCCTGTTTGCTATGCAGGTGAAGTCGATAAAGATGTGCTGATATCTTGGTTAATGAAACCTGAAAAAATATACTATTCCAGTATATTTGATATTGATGAGAGATATAGGATTGCCTTCTCTCTTAGAAATATTAAATAATAATGGCTAAAGCTAAATAATATTGGCATAGATTTCTATTGATTAAAAATGATTTGAAAGGAAAAATACAAATGGGGAATAAGTGAATTTTACTCTTTTTTTGTTGCAGAAAATTAAATTAATTGTTGATAATAGTGGGTTTATTGCTAAATTTACTATAGGTGTTGGTATATGTCTTATCCTTTTATATTTTTGGCATATTGATTACTTTCCTACGGACTTGTCATTAGGCGATGGCCTTTTATTTTTCTTAATTACAATAAAATTTTTATTCGTATATGCATTTTTTTTGGGTTCACACTATGCACTTGGAAGTGTTTTATTATTTTGTCTAAGAGCGGTAAGGGATTTTTTCAAAGTTTTATTTTCATTAAAAGTAATGTTGTCTAAAGGATTAATAAATCTAATTTTTTTAAAATTAGATTTAAAAGTTTTCTTTAAAAGAATAAGTAATAATTTTATTAAATTTTTGTTTTACATTTTTGGTTTTGCTTTTGCATTAACATTTTATAGTGGGAAATCAATAAATATATTGATAATGCTCTTTTTAAGTATTCTTTTAAAAATTTTTATTGATAAATTTATAGAGAATTTGAAAGATAATAACGAGAAATTAGTTGAAAATGAAAGTAATGAAAAAAATATAAAGCTTTCAATGATGCTACTTTATATTCTCCTTGTTCCAAGTACTGTATATGCTTTTTATGCTGAAAAATCCAAAAACATTTTTATTAACATGGCATTAGGTTCTGTCCGAGAAGATGAAAAAAACAGCTTAATTTATATCAAAGATGGATTTGAAGATTTCTTTCCAGAGTCAAAAATTGGGAAGAAAAAGGGTGAATACGTTGAGATAAAAGGTGGTGAAATACTCTTAAAAGGGGTCGGTAAGAATGCTTTAATTCAATATACAACTAAAACCAAAGACCAAAATGGAAATATAGTTAAAATAAAAGTTAAAGTCGAAGTTCCTAATGAAGCCCTATTAATTGTAAGAAGATCCCAGCATCAGGATTAGATGGGATCTTCAACTCATTATCAAATCATTGTAATACTAACTTTAATACTTCTTTTTTATTGAAAAGCCTAATCTTTTTATCTTCCTTTCCCAAATAGTAAGGCTTAATAATTCCTAGATTCTGTAAGTTAGTGATATGAGAGTGACGCATACCTAAGAGGGTACTTGCTTCAGCACCAGTGACGTATTCCTCTTTTAACTTCAAAACTTCAGTTAGTTCATTCTTATTAATGAGCTTCCAGTAAATTAAATCTTCAATGTTTAAAAATCCTGTTTCGCACCAATATTTTTTCATCCAATTTATAGCACAGCTTAATTGCTTTGCTGCCTCTGAGTAAGGAACATAATCTTCGCTTTCGAGTTTTTTCTTAAGATTTAATAATGAATTAGCCTGGATTTGAACTGAGAGAAGATGGTCCTTATCCTTGCTAAGAATGCCTCTTTGGAGCAGTACCGCAACTTTATTTGGGCTAATTCCTAAAAGTGCAGCTGCTTCTTTTAAAGAGTAATAATCTATACTGGTAGTTATTGATTCCGACTTGTCTTTTTGTCTACCTGTACGTGTTGGATAGTGTTGAATGACCTCTAAATCAGCAGTACTTATATCTTGAACATCTGTCTTTAAAAAAATGTTAATGGGTGTAGAGTCAATATGTGGTCCATGAACAGGTGTAATACCTATTGAGGCTAATTTCTCCACGAGATTTGTAGGGTTTACTTTCAACCGTTTCGCTAAAAGAGCAATCAGCATATATTTTCTATCGAATTCATTAAGTTTGCTCTTTGAATATTGCTTAGGACCATCTACATCTAGTTCATTTTGTTCTAAATTGAACCATCCAATATTTGCTAGTTTACGAGCAGTTTCATAATTGATTTCCAAAAATTCAGAAATCTTATTTAGACAAATATGGTCATTAACGAAAGTCGTGTCACTCAGCGTGTCAGCTATAGATTCATCCTTGTCTATTAAATCTAAAAGAAAGCGTTCTATATCTATACTCGATATATTTCCACGATAAAGCTCTTTTTTCCCTAGCTTTAGATAGTCGCTTTCAATCAATTTCTCAAGCTCAAAACGTGAAACTTTCAAAATACGTTTTATCTGATGGTTTCTAAGTTTTATAGAAATACTTTTTTCACTTATTTTGTATTCATCAGCATTTTGTTCAACGACTTTAATGTGCTTCTTGAAAAAATTCTCATATTTTAAAAATGGTATTAACTGCACCCTAGGATGTGAGTATTTTATTCTAGAATTAATAAGAGCACTGAGCTTAAGTGCTGAAATTTCTGGATGATGAAAATACTCATATACAGAAAGGAAAACTTTCAAATTGGTGTTAGATCCATCCAACTTAAAGAAGTTATTAAACGCATTCCAGCAAGCTGCAAACTCTTTGAATAATTTGTTGGGGTTGAAGTTAACAACATCGATAAACCAATTAATAGTTTCGATCGATTTTGCTTCTCTAGTTGGTGCCTTATTTAATTCAAAACCACAACAAGCACAGTTCTGAACACCTGCTTTTAATGTAATTGGATTCTCACAATTTGGACAAGAATCAATTAAAAAGCATGAATGAATTGGGCACGCATAAATGGGTTTAAGCATCCATATTTTTTTTAAATACCCGTTTTCTCCAAGACAAATAGGGCAGTAGCGTATGTTGTCTAATTCAAACAATTCATGAGGCACTTCAATTGCACCTATTGTTCTAGGAGCTCTATTTGTCGGGCCTGATCTTTCAAAGGCTAGACATGAGTAATCACTATCAATATTTAAAGCATTTAAAACTAAACTAAAGCGGACATGATCCGCTAGATGGTAATTAAGAGATTTCTTAATGATGAATTGATAGTTTTCTTTGCCTACTAAGTTAAAGATCGAGCTGTGTGCATTCAGTTTTGCGGTTCTTAGCAGGAAACTGATTGGTGATTCATATTCATAAGGGATTGCTTGTATTAAAAGAGAATTTTGCATAATGATAGTTATTTCATGAGTGATACGATTTGAGAAATATTCATTTCGAATGGATTTTTACTTTGTTTGCTAATGTATAGTGTGATACCTAACTTCCAGGCAAAACTAAAATCACTAGAATTAATGACTTGTCTTCCATCGTTTAAAGCATGCGTAATACTTTCTCGAATCAGACTCATGATGTATGAGTGATACCCTTTTGTAGCTAATTGAATTTGCATACCAACAAGTTGGCTATCTAGTGCTGGCATAAAAGTGATATTTTGATTACTAAGAGTTCTTGAAACTTCGGCAAGAAATGCAAACATACTGCCACCCTGTGAGGGAGCAGCCGTTAATGGGTTTAGGTGGTAGATGAATGGAAATCTACGTGCAATTTGGCTATCAATCTGTAGTAATGGTACGAACTCAGGTAAACCAACCAAGCAAAAGCTGATCCCAGTTCTATTCACTAAGGTTTTAATCCAATTACCTGTAGTCCGATTCATTCTTGTAGATGTTGGTTTACGCTCAAATAAATGATGGAATTCATCTAGAAATATGAGCTTAGTTTCACATTGAGCAAGTAAATGAATAAGCCTACTTGTTAGGTATTCAGTCGTTCCATATCCATTTTCACAAGTAAGATCTCCCAGTTCTTTGAGCATCATTATCGCTAATGACTTCACTGTGGCTGGTGAGGGAACTTCGACATAACATACTGGAATAATAGATTTCTTATGATCTTTTTCTGTTTTTTCTGAACGTGGCATTAAGCTTAAGATTGTTTTGCACAACGTTGTTTTTCCTAATCCACCTTCTGCCAGCAGCATGCTTCCAACAGGTTCACTATAGGAAATACTTCTTTTGACACAATCTTGTATACCCGTAAAAGCTGCCATGAATTCATTTGAAGTAATGACAATATTATTAATAGATCGGATTCTTTCAAATCGATTGTCAAATTTTTCCATGTTTTAATACCTCCAAAGAACCAAACTGCTCAGTTGGAGTAGGTGCATCTATGGTGGAAATAGGTTGTTGAGAATTGTCCTTTTCTTTCGAAAAAAGCTGTTCTTCAACTTTCTTTAATTGCTTGGGAAGTTCTAAAGTAAGTGGTTTTAATCTTGGTTTATGTTTAATAAGATTACTTTGTATCTCGTGCATAAGTTTATACAGATGATATAAGTCCGACATTGGACCGATCCTCTGTTTGTCGGATCGAGATTGGGCTTTCTTTAGCTTTTGCACTTCAAGATGAGTTACTCGTGACAAGCCAAAAGTATAGTCTTGATTAGTCGAGTCGGCTTGAATAACGACATCTTTATTATTGGGATCTACGACATAAACCTCATTTAAATTTAAATCGTCAATCAGCACAGTAACGGTCTTTATGCCTTGTGCTTGTAACGTCGTAAGTGCATGTGAAAAATAACAAATACCATCTACTCGGACTTGACCATGATTAAGGCTTCTTTCAATAGGTCTACGACATAAAATTTTTGCATCAATATCACTGAGAAAACTAGGCCGAATATCTTCAATAGCATCTTGCCACATGACAATAGGAGAGCGACCAGTCGTATGATGGATAGATTTGTGGTAGACGTCATGGATCCATGTATCAATATATTGTTTCAACTGTTCTAAAGTTAATTGAGCAATTTTATTGGAGTTATAATTCCCTCTATCTATCGGATTTGAAAAAGTTGTTCCAGGTAGTTTTTGAAGGATCCCATGAGTGAGTGTGCTAAAAAAACGTTCAATATGCGGTTTGTTAAGAGGTGGTCCCACTTGTTTGAACAACTAAAAGCGTATTTATAAGTGATATTCCGCTCTAGTTAAGCCACCTTGTTTTGTTGGGGTAGCTGATCATAGTAAAACTCATTTGGTGTCATTTTGTCTAGACTCGAATGAGGTCGTTTCAAATTATAAAACTCAAAATATGCACTTAATTGCTTTTTCGCATCTGTGACACTGCTATAAGCTTTGAGATACACCTCTTCATATTTAACGCTCCGCCATAATCGTTCAACCATCACATTATCTACCCATCGACCTTTACCATCCATACTGATTTGAATGCCATTTGATTTCAATACATCAATAAATGCATCACTGGTAAACTGGCTGCCTTGGTCTGTATTAAATATTTCAGGTCGACCATATTTTTCAATCGCTTCATTTAAAGCCGAAATACAAAAATCCACCTCCATACTAATCGATACTCTATGCGCAAGTACCTTGCGGCTATGCCAATCAATCACAGCACATAAATAAACAAAGCCTTTTGCCATAGGGATATACGTTATATCCGTAGACCACACTTGATTACTGCGCTGAATAGCCAATCCTTTGAGCAGATATGGATATTTACGGTGAGCTTGATTAGCCTGGCTTAAATTTGGTTTGCAATATAACGCCTGAATACCCATTTTCTTCATTAAAGTACGTGTATGACGTCGTCCTATATGATGTCCTTGACGATTCAACAAATCACGCATCATACGACTGCCTGCAAAAGGATATTGCATATGTAATTCATCAATACATCGCATCAGCTTCAGATCTGATGCACTCACAGGTTTTGGGCGATAGTAATAACAACCACGGGAGACTTTCAGCAGCTTAGCTTGCTTAGATACTGAAATCTGAAGTGAGTCGTCGATTAACTTTTGTGGTTGAAGCGGCCCAGTTTCTTCAACACACCTTCTAAAAAATCAATTTCTAATGCCTGCTCACCGATTTTTGCATGTAGTTTTTTTAGATCGATGGGTGGTTCTGTTGGAGCTTTTGATTGATCGAAAGCTTGCGAGGAAGCTGAGATCAATTGATTTTTCCAGTCAATAATTTGGTTTTGATGAACATCAAACTCAGCACTCAATTCAGCAAGTGTTTTTTCTGCTTTAATCGCAGCAAGTGCTACCTTAGCTTTAAAATCATTTGAATGATTTCTTCTTGGTCTACGTGCCATAAAATACTCCATATATTGATGTTTATAACATCATTTGAGGAGCAGAATATCACTTATAGGAGTTGTTCAAATTTACGGATCCATCTCTTTATTCGGTGTGCCAACTTGAGATGGAGTTAAAGTAATTTTCAGCTGTTCGCATACTCGTGCAAGTGAATTATTTTTAAATTCAATTCCATTATCAGGAATGATAATACTCGGAATACCTCCTGGTAATTTATGATTTGGGCGAGTAACCATATCCTTAATGGTTTCTAAAGTGGTTGCAGCACTAGGGGGATACATATTGATATAAGTGCCTACAATTGCTCTTGAATAAACATCAATTGCACATGCAAGAAATGGTCGTCCTAAAGCAACCTTATTTTTTGGGTCGACAATAATAATATCGAGATAGTGTGTATCGATTTCGACCATATAAAGAGCAAAAGGGCTAATAACACTTTTGCCGGCAGCTTGAAAAGCTTTCTTTGCTATTCGGGATCCTTTTTTAATTTTCAATTCAATATAAGGGTCCAATTTCTTGATATGCCGCTGAATACTTCTCAGTGTTGGTAACTGTTCTAATGGGATGCCTTGTTCCATGAATCGGCCAAGCATATAGGCTTGTACGTCTTTGCCAGTTCTATATTCGGGCTTTAAATAAACCTCATTGATTGCTTGATTTAAAATCTGATAGACCTCTGGTGGAAATCTTAAGTATTGATTCCCTTTATATTTATCTTGTAAACACAGTTTGTTCTGCGAAAAACTTTTATATTTAGTAACCCATCTTGCGACAGTACGGCAGGAAGGAGGGTGAGGATCTTTAATTTCAGTGGAAATTTGCTCTATTAATTTTGATAGTTGTTGAGGGCCCGTAGGAGATTTTAGTGATTGAAGAGCGCTAATGACATAGCGTTCTTTACGGTGTATTTCTGAATTATGTTTAGGGTTGATCATCAGCTTATCGGGTGAAAATACGCATAGGATTTCCCCTTTTTTGTAGCGGTTTTCAAACTCATTCGGCGTTATTGAAAATGATTTTCCACCAGCAATTGCTGCATATCGTATAGTGCTGTAGGTGATTGAACCGATTTCGAAAATATAGTCAGGATGTTTTTGAAAATAGAAACGAAAACCTGGTTGTGGGGTTAAAAGAGCATTGTTCATGTTAATAGGCCTCATTTATTTCTTGTTTGACTGGGCTAATTTTTATTCTTTGATGAAAAAATAAATAATCAGCTAGTTCAGGTTTGAGGCCTATTAATTCAAGTGTTCTATAGACTTGATTTGAGTTATCGAACTCTTTGATCTTTAACTGGTCTATAGCATAATTTATTTCGAAAATATTCCAGTTGAATCGATGTCCTCTTTGATACCAATAGAGCAGCTGAGAAATCTGTGTTTCACTTGGTAAATCAGTGTGATCTATTAGCTTAAAAGTAATATCAATTGAGTGAAGTAGGTCAGAAAGTATTGCATAGCGGTTTAAGTCATCAGTTGATAATGATGCTATGGATGGCTTGACTTCATGAACCTCATAAGCTCCTTCTTTGGTTTGAACCAAGAAATCTGGAAAACAATACTGTTCATTAGCCAGCAAGATTTTTAATGCTTGTGAGCGATAATTTAAGATATTTGGATCTTGTTCTAATGAGATTGCATGAGCAAGTTCAAGTCGGCTTTCTAATGGAATTGCTCCACAACATTTTTCACTCGGGAAGAGAGAGGTTCGACGACCAAAAGAACCTTGGTAGATTTTACGTTGTCCATGAATTGTAGCTGCTACATTTACTGTTGATTCAAAGGCAATCCTGACTTGTTCTAGGATACTTGTTTGAATATCAGTTTTTGAAAAAACTGTTTTATAAGACATATCTGTTCATCCAGCAGTAGTTCTATTCTCAATAAACATTTGAGAATGAGTTAATCTGTACTATTACGATGGAATAGCACTTACTTGACTGGTGACGATATAGAGAAGATACTATGATTCTCAGGTCTTTATATTCTTCTATATAAAGTCACGAACGGATCCTTTTAGGGTCCGTTTTTTATTGAATTTTTATCTACTTTTTCATAATCACTCCAAGGTTGTTTCTGAGTATTGAGAATTTAGTGGTTGTCTTGAGAATCTAGAATTGAGTTTCTTTGATTTGCTAACCATGTAGCAACATCCTTTACTAAGGCATATTTGCCACGACGATTAGGGATACTAAAAACTGGAACAGGGACTGTTTTACGGGTTAAGGCTTGTCGAAAGGCAGAGGTGGTCCCACTTGTTTGAACAACTAAAAGCGTATTTATAAGTGATATTCCGCTCTAGTTAAGCCACCTTGTTTTGTTGGGGTAGCTGATCATAGTAAAACTCATTTGGTGTCATTTTGTCTAGACTCGAATGAGGTCGTTTCAAATTATAAAACTCAAAATATGCACTTAATTGCTTTTTCGCATCTGTGACACTGCTATAAGCTTTGAGATACACCTCTTCATATTTAACGCTCCGCCATAATCGTTCAACCATCACATTATCTACCCATCGACCTTTACCATCCATACTGATTTGAATGCCATTTGATTTCAATACATCAATAAATGCATCACTGGTAAACTGGCTGCCTTGGTCTGTATTAAATATTTCAGGTCGACCATATTTTTCAATCGCTTCATTTAAAGCCGAAATACAAAAATCCACCTCCATACTAATCGATACTCTATGCGCAAGTACCTTGCGGCTATGCCAATCAATCACAGCACATAAATAAACAAAGCCTTTTGCCATAGGGATATACGTTATATCCGTAGACCACACTTGATTACTGCGCTGAATAGCCAATCCTTTGAGCAGATATGGATATTTACGGTGAGCTTGATTAGCCTGGCTTAAATTTGGTTTGCAATATAACGCCTGAATACCCATTTTCTTCATTAAAGTACGTGTATGACGTCGTCCTATATGATGTCCTTGACGATTCAACAAATCACGCATCATACGACTGCCTGCAAAAGGATATTGCATATGTAATTCATCAATACATCGCATCAGCTTCAGATCTGATGCACTCACAGGTTTTGGGCGATAGTAATAACAACCACGGGAGACTTTCAGCAGCTTAGCTTGCTTAGATACTGAAATCTGAAGTGAGTCGTCGATTAACTTTTGTGGTTGAAGCGGCCCAGTTTCTTCAACACACCTTCTAAAAAATCAATTTCTAATGCCTGCTCACCGATTTTTGCATGTAGTTTTTTTAGATCGATGGGTGGTTCTGTTGGAGCTTTTGATTGATCGAAAGCTTGCGAGGAAGCTGAGATCAATTGATTTTTCCAGTCAATAATTTGGTTTTGATGAACATCAAACTCAGCACTCAATTCAGCAAGTGTTTTTTCTGCTTTAATCGCAGCAAGTGCTACCTTAGCTTTAAAATCATTTGAATGATTTCTTCTTGGTCTACGTGCCATAAAATACTCCATATATTGATGTTTATAACATCATTTGAGGAGCAGAATATCACTTATAGGAGTTGTTCAAATTTACGGATCCATCTCTGGCTTCTGTAGATTTGTAACCTAGAGCGATTCGAAGAGCGTCATCTGTCATTAGAGGGCCGTAACGGTCGAATAACTCTTTTTCAATTGTAGATGCATCGACTATGGGGTGGATTTCCATTGAGTTCCTGGTAGTAACCTGTCACAACAAAAGCTTATACTTGGGTCTATATGTGTACAAGTTGAATAAATTACTAAAATTTTTCCGGAAATATTTTTTTAAATAATTGATATTTAATAAGTTGATTTGAATTTTGTGGATTATGTTTTGAAAAACGAAAATATTAAAAAAGTTAGAATTAATAAAAGAGATGTCATAGATCAATTACGGGTTGCCTTGTGGTATTCGCACATACAGCATGGTTTAGATGCACAACTACCGTCTCAAATAGCTAGAATAATTGAGCCTGATAAAATTAGAGTGTTGGATGGGTGTGTAACTGATAATGATAGGAAATGGAGGAACTATAAGAATGGTTTAAATGTTCCTCATCCAAAACTTATAGATAAAGCTGAAGCAGTAGTACCAGGCAGCATATTCATAATTAATCATGTGCTTTGGCAAGCTATGAAAAATTCAATAAATTTAGATTTACTTTTAAAGGACGGTATTGGAAAACTGTCATGGGAAGTTCAACGGATACTGTATAAATCAAATAAATATAATTGTGATAGCAAGTTGATTGAGAATTTATCATCTAAAAAACTGATACAGTTGGAGCGATTAGCTAGCTTAGATGCTTTAGCCGCACTCGTTATTTTTCTACGTTTGAGTATCGTGGAAAGTAAGGGCATTATTGATATCAGTCGTGCAATTTATCGAACCTTACTTATTATTTGTATGAAAAAACCATATTCACATTTTAGTGAAGGTTTAATTGTATTGATGAATTCGCACGTGTTTTCTGTAGCGGATTCTAAGGAATCAATATTAGGCGATAGCTTTAAAGAAGACTTTCTAATGGATCTGCAAATATTAAGTACTCAATTTTCACAGACAGATAATGGAAAATTGACCGATAAAACTTGGAAAGAAGACGTTATGGCCTCATCAGATTTTTT
The DNA here is from genome assembly GCF_002165295.2 of Acinetobacter sp. WCHAc010052. Classification (NCBI taxonomy): domain Bacteria; kingdom Pseudomonadati; phylum Pseudomonadota; class Gammaproteobacteria; order Moraxellales; family Moraxellaceae; genus Acinetobacter; species Acinetobacter sp. WCHAc010052. The sequence goes on from NZ_CP032143.1 coordinate 864,095, forward strand.
GGAAAAAGTAAGGTTCCATAATCTCTTTGAAGAATCACATATCATGACAGTAGAAGCTATCTAAAATTCTTCGCATGTAAATTATCTGTGTATTACACATGTGAGATTTTATGAATATATTTTACATATCTAGGCGTTTAGACAGTCTTTCTTCAGCATACATTTGTTTGAGAGCTAAATTTTCTTGTTCCAATTTATCTAAACGAATAAGAATTTGCTCATTAATATCTATATAACTTGCCTTCCAACGATAGAAAGTTGCTACACTGATTTTGTACTCTTCGCAAATTTGTTCGACAGTTGCACCTGCTAAATTCTTTTTAACAATGCTGTTGATTTTAGCTACAGAAAATTTTTGCTTCACAGTGAATTCCTAAACTATCTTTTAATGATTACCCAAAAGGAAAAATTCAGTAAACAGATAGGATTAAATTAAAAATATCCTATTTTGGGATATTTTTAATTGTAACTGATATTGAGCCATGCGCTCAATACACGATCCTAGGTATCAAGACCTAATTAAGAAACTTATAGAACTCCGTGAGTCCAAAGATGTGACTCAGGTTGAGCTTGCCCAGCGTTTAGTTAAGCCTCAATCGTATGTATCTAAAGTAGAAACCTTAGAACGAAGACTTGATGTAATTGAACTGGTGGATTGGCTCAAAGCTTTAAATATAGAAATTGGGGAATTTGTGAATCAAATAAAATTATATAATTAAAATTAGAAAATCTTGCAAGTTTAAATGTCTTGAAATTTATATTAGTTATTGAAATAATATAAAAAAACTTATCGCTTAGTTATGAAGAATTTTCAATTAAAACGAAATAGAAAATTAGAAATCTTAAGGCTACTTGCAAAGCAAGAAATTAAGATTTTTAAAAAAATTGATCCTATAGTTTTTTTTGATGAAATTTTAGACTTAAAAAATTTACCTTCAACTGATCCACGTTATAAGGATGCAAGAGGGGATCTAATACAGCACTATATTAATAATAATGATTGGGAATTAGATTATATTTTGTTGGAAAGGTTTAATTTTATTGATTCTGATGAAGTTTTAATTGGATTACTCAATAAGGTAATTTCACCTGAGGTTAATGAGAATGATGATGATATAAAATTTTTTTATCATACATTAAATCCAATTTTAATAAATGATTTACTTGAATATCGTTTAAAAGGTATTGATGATAATGGTTTATCAATATTTGAAATTGATGAATTAGATGAAGATAACAAATTTAAAGATTTAGCTGACAATAAAATTCCTTTTGTCTTTAGTAATACTAAACATGAACATAATTCATATTTTTTACTGAGTCCGACCACATGGGATGATTATGGTAATAAGAATGAATTTTTTCTCTATTATTTTGCTAATAATATGAGGAAAGATATAGGTAAGTTGAAAATTATTTCAAAGCAATCTAACAGTACAACAAAAGAAATAGTGGATAAATTTTATACTTTAAGTAATGAATATTGTTCATTGGGACAGAATTTTGATTTTTATAGGAATTTGAAAAATATATTCCAGCAAAATTATTTATCCATTCTAAAAGGATTAAATGATATTGCATTTTTTCCTCAAATATGCGAAGAGTTTGAAAATTTTAGCGATTTTAAAAATAGTATTATTAGATTTGATGAGCAAGAACAGCTCTTAAGACAGGCAAGATACCGTATAGATAATTATGATTTAAGTAATTTATATTCTTTTGAATACAATTTTAAACCAATGTATTCAGATGATGATGGATTAAGAATTGCATTTAACTTTAATGATAGTTCAATTCTTCCTAATAGGATATATGCACTTATAGGAAATAATGGAGTTGGGAAAACGCAACTAGTTTCAAAATTACCATTTGATATAGCAAAAGGTAATTTTGAATTATTTGCACCTAAGCTACCTCTTTTTAGTAAAGTGATAGCTGTTTCGTATAGTGTATTTGATAAATTTGTAATACCTGAAAGTTCATCTAAAATTAATTATATTTATTGCGGATTAAGACATTCAAAAGGAAGTTCAGAGTCGATACTCTCAGAAAATGAACTAAATGCTAGATTCTTTTTATCAATAGTTAAAGTTCAGAAGAATAAAAGATTTAGTAGTTGGATTGAAATTATAAAAAATTTTTTTCCAAAAGAGTTAGTTGATGTTTGGATTGAATGGGATTCGACAGTATTTGAGCAAAAGTTAAATATAGTAGAAATTAATAAGTCATTAAAAACATTTAGTTCTGGGCAAGCTATATTTTTATATATCCTTACTGAGATTTTAGCTAATATAAGATATGACTCATTAATAATATTTGATGAACCAGAAACACATTTGCACCCTAATGCAATTTCACAATTAATAAATAGTATTCATCTTTTAGTAAAAAAATTTCAATCTTTTTGTATTATAGCTACACATTCACCTATTATTGTTCAAGGCATATTATCGAAAAATGTATATGTCATAAGAAATGAAAATGGTATCTTAAATGCTAAACATCCGGCAATTGAAACTTTTGGTGAAAACTTAACAAAAATAACGGAAGATATTTTTGGGTCAAGAGAAACTGATTCACAATTCAAAAAAGAATTGGAAATATTAATAAAAAAAGGATATTCATTTGAAGAAATTTTAGAACTTTTACGAGAAAATAATATACCGCTTAGCTTAAATCTTACTGTTCTTTTGAAAAGTATGGTATCGAACTGATATGATTAATTTGAATTCATACAATGGTGACAGCATTTCCTTTTTACAGGAAGTTGTTAATTCAAAAAAAAGGGGAAAAGGAGAGCAATTCCCTTTTTATAAAGATCGTATTACATTATTGTTTCCAGTCTTAAAAAGTGCATATCATGTATATGACGCTGCTTTTACTAGTAATGATTTACTTTATTTGGTACCGTTGCCTTCTATTAATACTAATCAGAAAGATGATTTATTAAAACTCTATAAATATGGTTCGAAACCTTTTATAAAGTTAAAAAATGCAATAATTTCTTTGCCAAATGATTATGAGCTAAACACTTGCCAATACTGTACAATTAATGATGTTAATACTTTAGATCATATTGTTCCGAAGGAAAGTTTTCCAGAGTTTGTTGTACATCCCAGGAACTTAATACCGGTTTGTTCTGAATGTAATAGCTATAAATCAAATAAGTGGATAAAGGATGGTAATTTTGAATTTATAAATTTATATCTTCATAAATTACCATATCAACAGTTTTTGCATGTTGATTTGAAATATGTTAATAATACTTTTTCAGTTAAGTATTTTCTTAAAAACACTCATAATATAGATGCTATTTTATTTAATATAATTAAAAATCACTATGATAATCTTAAGTTGTTAAATAGATTCCAAGGAAAGGCGAATCAAATTATTTCTGAATTTGAAAATACAATACGCGGTAGTTTAATGAAATTAAGTCTGAAAGATTCTTTGGAGTGTGCAAAAGCCACAATTACTTATGAGCAATCAAGATTAGGTATGAATCACTATGAGAATGTTCTTAAATTAACTTTATGTGATAGTTTAGCATTCATGGAGTATTGCAGAGATAAAGGGTATAAATGATTTAAATAAAATAAATATTACTCATGTTGCTTTAATATTATTAATAATCTAGAAATTATATTTAATAATTTCAATCAAAAAAATAGAGCCCTTAGGGCTCTATTTTTTTGACAAACCATGCGTCGTCTTATGACAAACCATGTGTCGTTTTTGACAAACCTTGTGTCGCATGACGACGGCGGGCTAACTTACCAGCTGAGCGCACCACCAGTCTGATAATCAGTCACACGCGTTTCAAAGAAATTCTTCTCTTTACGCAAGTCCATCATTTCAGACATCCACTGGAATGGGTTGTTTACACCTGCAAACTGCTCTGGTAAACCAAGTTGCGCCAGACGACGGTTGGCAATAAATTTCAGATATTCTTCCATCATTGCTGCATTCATACCCAATACACCACGTGGCATGGTGTCACGTGCATATTCGATTTCAAGCATTGTACCTTCCAGGATCATCTGAACGATTTCTTCCTGGAATTCAGCTGTCCATAAACCTGGGTTTTCAATCTTGATCTGGTTGATCATATCGATACCGAAGTTCAGGTGCATGGATTCATCACGTAAAATGTACTGGAACTGTTCAGCAACACCGTTCATTTTGTTACGGCGACCCATAGACAGGATCTGGCTGAAACCACAGTAGAAGAAGATCCCTTCAAGTACACAATAGAAAGCAATCAGGTTACGAAGTAATATCTGATCGTTTTCAGGTGTTCCAGTTTTGAAAGTAGGATCACTTAAAGACTGTGTATATTTCAGACCCCATGCAGCTTTACGTGCAACTGATGGAACTTCACGGTACATATTGAAGACTTCGCCTTCATCCATACCCAGGGATTCAATACAGTACTGGTACGCATGTGTATGAATTGCTTCTTCAAATGCCTGACGTAAAATGTACTGACGGCATTCTGGGTTGGTAATGTGACGGTAAATCGCCAGTACCAGGTTGTTTGCAACCAGTGAATCTGCTGTAGAGAAGAAGCCCAGTGAACGCATCACAATAGTACGTTCATCTTCAGTTAAGCCATTTTCAGATTTCCACAACGCGATGTCGTGGTTCATGTTGACTTCCTGAGGCATCCAGTGGTTTGCACATCCGTCCAGGTATTTCTGCCATGCCCATTCGTATTTGAACGGTACCAGCTGATTTAAGTCAGCACGGCAGTTAATCATGGCTTTATCATCAACCTGAACACGTTGTGCGCCCATTTCAAGCTCTTCTAAGCCAGGTGCAACATCCAGAGTTTCTAAGGCTGCAGATGCTCTTGCCATCGAATCGGTTGAATGTTTTGTGGCTCTTTGACTGGTTCCAGCGGGTTGTGCAGTTGCCAGATTCTGCGATGATTGCTGTGCATCAGATACCACTTGCGAATCAGTCGCTTTCTTCTGTTCGACGGGCGCAGACTGGTCAGGCTGTGCAGCCGGTTTCTGTTCATCATCTTCGAAATCGTCCCAACTTAGGATAGACATGTTTATTCTCTCTTCGTTGCTTTATATCTGTTATTGACATCTCACAATCGAAGATGTCACTACTATACGCTCATTATGTGTAAGCAAAATTAAGTTTTGCCGATAAAAGCTTTAACTTTGTTCAAAAGCTTTAAGCCACACTACTTATTTTGATTACGCTTGTGTTGCTTACGGATTGCAAAGAATGCATAGACCGCAGGTACGTAAAAAATTAAAAAGGCTAAGACCAGTGCGATTATGCCCAACTCATAGTTATGACTTAAATGGAACATTTCTTAACCTCTTTGAAGACCTCTCCCTAACCCTCTCCTTGGAGGAGAGGGGACTTATCACCTTAATAGATCTTTCGGTAAATCCCCCTCCTTTCAGGAGGGGCTAGGGGAGGTAAATTAAATTACTGACAAGCTTCGCAATCAGGATTGTCGATTGAACATGCCTGTGGCACTGGAGCCGCCTGACCAAAACCATCTTCTTCAGCAGGAACTTCTGGTTTTACTTCCTGAGCCACAGCTGCAACTGGAGCCGCAACGGTAGCAGGTTTAACTGCGTTCAATGCACCCGTGTTGATGGTGGATTTTTCAGCAGAAGTTGCGCCTAAAGCTCGGAGGTAATAAGTCGTTTTCAGACCACGTAACCATGCCATTTTGTAGGTCATGTCAAGTTTCTTACCGTTTGCACCAGAGATGTAAAGGTTAAGAGACTGTGCCTGATCAATCCATTTCTGACGACGTGATGCAGCATCCACAATCCAGCGTGGTTCAACTTCGAATGCAGTTGCAAAGATGGCTTTAAGCTCTTCAGGAATACGTGCAATTTTCTGTACAGAACCTTCAAAGTGTTTCAGGTCATTGACCATCACAGAGTCCCAGAGATCACGGTCTTTCAACGCACGGACCAGGTAAGGGTTGATGACTGTAAATTCACCAGATAGGTTGGATTTTACGTACAGGTTCTGGAATGTCGGCTCGATTGACTGAGACACACCACAGATGTTTGAAATGGTCGCAGTCGGAGCAATTGCCATCACGTTTGAGTTACGCATACCGTCTTTCTGAACTTTGGCACGTAAAGTGTTCCAGTCCAGACGCTGAGTGCGGTCTACTTCAAACATACGGTCTGGGCGTGATTTAGCCACGATATCTAAAGAGTCGATTGGCAGAATGCCCTGATCCCACAATGAACCTTTAAATGTTTCGTAAGCACCACGTTCAACAGCCAGATCGCTTGAAGTTGAAATAGCATAGTAGCTGATGACTTCCATGGATTCATCAGCAAACTCTACAGCTGCATCTGAACCATAGGCAAGATTCATTTCATATAAAGCATCCTGGAAGCCCATGATACCCATACCAACAGGACGGTGCTTCAGGTTTGATGTACGTGCCTGAGGAACAGCGTAGTAGTTGATGTCGATCACGTTGTCGAGCATACGAACTGCTGTTTTAACAGTACGAGCCAGTTTTTCACGGTCTAAAACACCACCCTGAACGTGTTGTACAAGGTTGATCGAACCTAAGTTACAGACTGCAATTTCATCTTTATTGGTATTTAAAGTGATTTCTGTACATAAGTTGGATGAGTGAACTACGCCAACGTGTTGCTGTGGTGAACGCAAGTTACATACGTCTTTGAATGTGATCCATGGGTGACCTGTTTCAAACAGCATGGAAAGCATTTTGCGCCATAAGTCTTTCGCACGGATTTTCTTATGAAGCATGTTGGTTTCTTTCGCAATGCCTTCGTAGTAAGCATAGCGTTCAGCAAATTCTGTACCTGTAAGATCATGCAGATCAGGTGTTTCTGAAGGCGTGAACAGTGTCCATTCACCATCTTCAAATACACGCTGCATAAACAGATCAGGAACCCAGTTTGCTGTGTTCATGTCATGCGTACGGCGACGGTCATCACCTGTGTTTTTACGCAGTTCCAGGAATTCTTCAATATCCAGGTGCCAGGTTTCAAGATATGCACAAACTGCACCTTTACGTTTACCACCCTGGTTGACCGCAACAGCAGTATCGTTGGCAACTTTAAGGAAAGGAACAACACCCTGAGATTTACCGTTTGTACCTTTGATATAAGAGTTCAGTGCACGAACAGGTGTCCAGTCATTCCCTAAACCGCCAGCCCATTTAGACAGCATAGCGTTATCACGCATTGCGCCATAAATATCGAACAGGTCATCATCAATGGTCGTCAGATAACAGCTTGATAACTGAGGACGAAGCGTACCTGAGTTAAACAGGGTAGGCGTAGATGCCATGTAGTCGAAGCTGGACAGCAGGTCATAAAACTCGATTGCACTTGCTTCTTTGTCTTTTTCATTGAGTGAAAGACCCATTGAAACACGCATGAAGAACAATTGAGGTAATTCGAAGCGTACGCCATCAGAGTGGATGAAGTAACGGTCAAATAATGTCTGTAGACCTAAATAGGTAAACTGATTAGAGCGTTCCGGTTTGATCGCAGCAGCCAGTTTTGCAAGGTCAAAGTTAAGCAGGTCTGGTGAAATCAGATCAAGCTCGATCCCTTTCTGCAGGAAAGTCTCAAGTGCATCACCTTCATTGGTGTCTGCAGCTAAACCTAAAAACTCTAAACCGGTCGCAACAAGGTCATTACGCAGTAAACGCGCAGTTACATACGTATAGTTCGGTTCCTGCTCAATACGGGTACGGGTCGCCATCATCATCGTTGTAGAGATGTCTGACTCTTTTACACCGTTATATAAATTTTTAACTGTTTCATCAATGATCGCCTGAACGTCAATACCTTCAAGACCTTCAGCTGCTTTTACAATACTTGCTTCCAGAGCACCTAGATCAAGTGGTTTAAGCTGACCGTCTGAAGCTGTGATCTGTAATGTAGGGTGATGGTTTGCACCTGTCTGCTGACGGGCAGTTGCACGCTGTTCACGGTAAATCACATAAGCACGGGCAACTTTCTGTTCGCCGGTACGCATCAGGGCAAGCTCAACCTGATCCTGAACTTCTTCAATATGAATGGTTCCGCCAGATGGCAGGCGACGGTTAAAGGTATTCAGAACCATTTCAGTAAGTTGTGAAATGCGGTCATGAATACGGCTGGAATCAGCACTTTGCTGACCTTCCACCGCCAGAAAAGCTTTACCAATTGCAACAGCAATTTTTTCTGCATCAAAAGCGGCAACATCACCGGTGCGTTTGATCACCTGAAGTTGTCCTGGGGTTGATGTGATTACGCTCATGTCAGCATAGCTCCATTGTCATCTATTGTTATGTTTATGGACCGTTTGAACTGGGCGGAAACCGGCCACAGTGTTTGAGGAATAAACACAAGACTTAGTGGTTTAAAATTGAATTGAACACAAGATACGGGAAAATTCAGGGTAGATCAATATTGACATTCTGCTAAAAATTTTTCTGATGTCAGGTGCTGTTCCCTTGCAAAAAGATCCCTGTTTTTATCTTTCTTGTATAAGCCTTATCAGGCAAGGGCATAGCATAACAAAGCCAGCTTTAAGTGCTTATAGATAACTTTGTGGATAAGTTTAAAAGTAATGAATTAATCAGTCATAATTTCGCCAAAGGGTTGTATTGGTTTATTTTTATCCATTTTGTAACAAATGGTGTTGTTTACTGGGTGGCTTTTTTGAATTATGGATAAAATATGAACAGGTTCAAAAGTTCATAAAAAAAGATAACAAAATGCTACTTTGATGTATCAGTTTGGTGAACAGCATCTTGTTTACAATGTAAACGTGTGTATATTGCTGATTATATTTAGACGTATCTTGTGGATTTTAAAAGGATACGTTCAATCAAATAAGGGGCAGTCTATGAGCCAGGAAGAAAAATTACCTAAAATTTTAATTGTTGAAGATGATGAGCGTCTTGCCCGTCTGACTCAGGAATATCTGATCCGCAACGGACTTGAAGTTGGGGTTGAACCGGATGGTAACCGTGCGATCCGCCGCATCATTGCAGAACAGCCGGATATGGTTGTGCTGGATGTGATGTTACCTGGTGCTGATGGTCTGACCATCTGTCGCGAAGTACGTCCACATTATCATCAGCCGATTCTGATGCTGACTGCACGTACTGAAGATATGGATCAGGTGCTGGGACTGGAAATGGGAGCGGATGACTATGTCGCTAAACCGGTTCAGCCTCGTGTACTGCTTGCCCGTATCCGCGCACTGTTACGCCGTACAGATAAAGCACCTGAAGATGAAGTGGCTCAGCGTATCGAGTTTGATGACCTAGTGATTGATAATGGCGGTCGTTCTGTGACGCTGAATGGCGAACTGGTGGATTTCACCAGCGCAGAATATGACCTGTTGTGGTTGCTGGCTTCAAATGCCGGACGTATTTTATCCCGTGAAGATATCTTCGAGCGTCTGCGTGGTATTGAATACGATGGTCAGGACCGTTCAATTGATGTACGTATTTCCCGTATCCGTCCAAAAATCGGTGATGATCCGGAAAATCCTAAACGTATTAAAACGGTACGCAGTAAAGGTTATCTGTTTGTAAAAGAAACAAACGGAATGTAATACGGGTTAAATTACAGGGAACACATCCGTGTTTAAACACAGTATATTTCTGCGCATCTATGCAGGGTTGGTGGTTCTGGTTGTACTTGTTGCAGCCTTTGGATATTTACTTGTCCAGATCATCAACTATCAGCGTGCGCAGGAATATCGTGAATCACTGACTGATGGAATTGCGTTCATTATCAGTGAAGGCATTGCCAGACAGCCAAATCAGCAGCAGAAGATGGACTGGATTTCGGATGCTGCAGATTTACTTGAGCTGCCTATATATTATGTCACAGCGGATAAGGTTGATTTGTCGCGGACTGAGCTGAAAAGGATCAGTGAGCGAAAGGCAGCAGTCCGTTATGATGCGCAGAACAGCAATGCTTATATCATTGTCGGGCTGAAAAATGATCCGACGCATTATCTGTATGTCAAAGCAGATAAAATGACTGAACGTCAGATGAAGGCATTGCCTATTTTTATTCTGGATTATCTTGCTTATTACCCTGGGCAGGAAAAAGAATATCTCGAAAAAATCAGCACTCACTTTTCCTATCCTGTTGAAATTCAGAAAGTACAGGACTTGCCACTGGATTCTGAACAGATTGGTCGTCTAAGACTCGATCACAGCATTATTCTGTACAGAGACAGTGCGACAGTCCGCGGTACAACCATTTCCATTGTTTCACCGATTCCAGGTGCAGCTTCCGATGTCCTGGTGATGGGACCTGTTCCATTATTTAACTGGATGCCTTTTCAGCTGGCAGCAGGTATTACACTGCTGAGTATGTTTGTTCTGAGCTTAGGGGTCTATGGTCTGATTTTACCGATGCAGCGTAAGATCAGAGAGGTGAATTTTGCCTTGAACCGTATGAAGTCCGGTGATCTTGGTTTGCGCTTACCTGTCGATGGTACAGATGAAATGGGCAGCCTGGCCTCCAGCTATAACAGTATGTCCGACCATATTCAGCGGCTTATTGAAGCACAGCGTGAGCTGATGCGTGCGGTTTCGCATGAACTGCGGACACCCGTTGCCCGTATCCGTTTTGGTATGGAAATGCTGGCTGAAGAAGATGATTATGAATATCGGATTCAGCAGGTCGAGATGATTGATAAAGATATTGAAGCGCTGAACAATCTGATTGATGAGATTATGACCTATGCCAAGCTCGAGCAGGGTACACCATCACTGGATTTTGAAAAAATCGTACTGGTGGATCTGCTTGAACAGGTGGCAACTGAAACCGAAGCACTGAAAACACAGAAAAAGATCGAGCTGAAACCTTTGTCTGGCAGTGTTGAAGTCGATGCTGAATACCGTTATCTGCACCGAGTGGTTCAGAACCTGGTGGGAAATGCAGTCCGTTACTGTGATGAAAAAATTCGGATCAGTGGGGGTATCAATGCTGAAGGCATGGCTTTTGTCTGCGTGGAAGATGATGGTGCAGGTATTGCTGAAGAAGACAGACAGAAGGTTTTTGAAGCATTTGCCCGGCTGGATGACAGCCGGACACGCGCTTCAGGTGGTTATGGACTGGGACTTTCTATTGTCAGTCGAATTGCTTACTGGTTTGGTGGAACGATTGAAGTTGACCGCAGTGAAGAACTGGGGGGCGCACGTTTTATTATGAGCTGGCCTGCAAAAAGATTTGTAAAAAAGAAAAAAGTTTAAACAGATGGCTGAAATGAATCATCCACAAAAAAAGCACCTTAAGGTGCTTTTTTTGTGTCAGTCAGATGAACTTTTTTTACTCAATTGAGCATCCAGTCACCACTGTACGGATAGACTTTATTTTGCTTTATATAAGCGATCTGCTTCTTCAAAACGTTCAGTCACATCTTTGCCTGGTGCTTTGCCTGAAAGACTGACTACAATAATTGCAATTAAAGAACCAATGAATCCTGGAATAATTTCATAAATACCGGTGTATCCAAACAGGTTTTTCCATGCAATCACAATCACAGCACCACTGATCATACCTGCCAGCGCACCATTTAAAGTCATACGTTTCCAGAACAGAGATAGAATGATGAGTGGACCAAATGCTGCACCGAAACCTGCCCATGCGTAAGCCACCAGTCCGAGGACTTTGGACTCTGGGTTGCCTGCCATCCAGATGGCGAGTAATGCAATCAGCAGAACCATTAGACGTCCAATCCACACCAGTTCTTTCTGTGAGGCATTTTTCCGTAAAAATGATTTATAGAAATCTTCGGTCAATGTACTGGAGCAGACCAGTAACTGACAGCTTAACGTACTCATTACGGCTGCCAGGATCGCCGCCAGCACAATACCTGCAATCCATGGATTGAACAGAACTTTGGTCAGTTCCATAAAGACGGTTTCAGGGTTTGCAGTGACCGCTCCTGCAAGCTCAGGATGCTGCTGAAAATAGGCGATACCAAAGAAACCTGCGGCTACTGCACCACCCAGACAGAAAGTCATCCATGCCATGCCGATACGACGTGCATTGGGAATGGATTTGACAGAATCTGCTGCCATGAAGCGGACAAGAATATGAGGCTGACCGAAGTATCCCAGTCCCCATGCAAGCAGGGAAATAATGGCAATAAAACTGAGATTGCCAAAAATATCCATCGCTTCAGGACGTGCTGCTTCCAGTGCAAGATTCAGCTGCTGCAGGTCAGAAAAACTCAGGACAGTCACCACAGGAGTCAGAATCAGGGCAAAAATCATCAGACTGGCCTGAATGGTATCAGTCCAGCTGACCGCCAGGAATCCACCAATAAAGACATAGCTGATGGTTGCTATGGCACTGATCCATAAAGCGGTACTGTATGGATAACCAAACATGCTTTCAAACAGACGCGCTCCGGCAACCATGCCAGAGGCACAGTAAATTGCAAAGAAAATCAGAATAATAAAAGCGGAAACAATACGTAAAATTTTCTTCTGATCATTGAAACGGTTAGAGAAATAATCGGGTAGGGTCAGGGCATTGTGCTGTACTTCGGTATGAACACGCAGACGACCGGCAACCAGCAGCCAGTTCAGCCATGCACCAATGATCAGACCAATGGCAATCCACATTTCAGAAAGACCGGACAGATAAATTGCACCAGGCAATCCCATCAACAACCATCCACTCATATCAGAAGCACCCGCTGATAAGGCAGTCACAAAGCTTCCGAGGCGTCGCCCACCCAGAATATAGTCAGAAAAGTTGCTGGTTGCGCGATAGGCAATCAGCCCTATGACAATCATGGCGACAATATAAAACAGAAAAGTAATTAATGTGGGATTGAGGGAGCTCATACGGTATCCATTTATGCGTTGGACAAGCGGATCTGAATGCCTGTGCTGAATTCAGCAGGACATATTTTAAAAATAACGTGAAATTTAATCATAATTTAATAATTATTGCTGACTTTTATTGAGACAGCAAAAAACAGGCAGCCTGTTGGCTGCCTGTTTCTGTTCAGTTTTAAAGCGTATTTTAGCCGTTGCGACCCATAATGCCACGGATGGTGCTCAATACATCGGCAGGGAGTACCACGGTTTTAGCATTGCTGGATTTAGCCATATCCTGCATGGCTTTTACATACTGTTCACCCAGCAGATAAGCCACAGGAATTTCTTTGTCGCCTACAGCTGAAGTCACCATGGAAATGGCTTTCTGAGAAGATTCGGCCAGTACCACCTGAGCTTCTGCATCACGGCGTGAGGCTTCCAGACGACCATCAGCTTCCAGGATCGCTGCCTGTTTTTCACCGTCAGCTTTGGTAACCGTTGCACGACGCTGACGCTCAGCCGCAGCCTGAGCTTCCATGGCTGCCTGCATGGTGTGTGATGGCTGAATATCCTGAATTTCAACGGTTTTCAGGGTAATTCCCCAGTCGGCAATATCATCAGAAATTGCGGCTTTGAGTTTAGCTTTGATATGATCACGTGAAGACAGTGCATCATCCAGATCCATCTCACCGACAATGGAACGCAGTGAAGTCTGAACCAGGTTCTGAATAGCCCAGGTATAATTTTCAATACCATAGACGGCTTTTTCAGGCGTGGTCAGGTTAATGTAGGCAACCGCATTCATTACCATAACCGCATTATCCCTGGAAATCACTTCCTGAGATGGAATATCCAGGACGATATCTTTGGTTGTGACTTTATAAGCAACTTCATCCACATAAGGAATGACAAAGTTTAATCCCGGATTCAGTGTGGAGTGATATTTACCCAGACGCTGAACAATCCATTTATAACCCTGAGGTACAATCCGCACCCCTTTAAAAATGGTTACACCGGCAAACAGCAGGATTGCTAAAACAATAATTGAAGCACCAGACATAATTTTTTCTCACTTTTCATTTTTCGTTAAAGGGCTGATGTACTGGACTGATGGGGTAATACAACGAGGTCATTACCCAGAATATCGACCACACGGACACGGTCACCGACCTGCACTGTTGCCTGAGTACGGCAGTTCCACTCATCTGAACCCAGAACAGGTACAGGAAAGCGAACCTTGATCAGGTCATGCTCAAGACTGGTCTGAATGACCATACCGACCTGACCGATTGTGGCTTCACGGGACAGCCCAGCTTTTGTTTTATCAATGGAAAGTGGTTTAATAAATTTAAACCATAAAAAAGTACACAGTACAGAAAGGATGATCCAGATCACGAGTTGAGCAGTCAGCCCAATAAATGGAAATATCCATGAAATAATGCCGACACAGATTGCGGCAATACCAAACCACAGGGCTGCAAAAGCGGGCAGCACCAGTTCTGAAAGAATCAGAAGGACACCTAATACAAACCAGTGCCAGGGTTCTAAAACTAATTCCATACATCTACCCGGTTTTATTGAATTGATATGAATAACGATGCATCCATATCAATGTAGCAGATGATTTGTGCTGTGGATATCAAAAAATTCTATCAATCAGAATTTCGGTTTCGGTGCAGGTTTAAAGGCAGCAGGAGATTTTTTAAAGTCACTGATGACCTTTTCAATTGAACGGATTTTCAGCTGAGCCGCTTTTTCTCCTTCAAGAATGGATTCATTACTAGCTTTGAGATCCAGTGTGCCCAGGTGACCTACTTTAGGCTGAATCACCACGGTTGCCTGACGCAGTTCTTCATTGATGCTCTGCTGTCCCATAATGTTAATGGTCTGATCGAGCAGACCCCACATATTTACTGCTTTACTGCCTTCTGGACGTGCGGAGATATCCACTGCAATCACAATATCTGCACCCATATCTCTGGCTGTTTTCACAGGAATCGGGCTGACCAGACCGCCATCTACATATTTGACACCACCAATCACAGCCGGAACAAACACATTTGGAATACTGCATGATGCACGGACAGCCTGACCTGCATTGCCTTTAATGAATTCGGCTTTCGAGCCATTGTCCAGTCGTGTTGCAACGGCTGCAAAGCGGATAGGGAACTGCTGAATCGGTTTATTGCCAATCTGTCTGTTGACGTAATTCTGCAGTTTCTGACCCTGAACAATGCCCTGACTGTTTAAGGTCAGGTCACGTAAATCGGACTCTTTCAGCTGTTGAGCAATCTGCTGCATCTGAAAAGGCGTTTTGCCGCTGGCATAGATGCTGCCGACAAAACTGCCTGCACTGGTTCCAGTGACGATACGTGGTTTGATGCCGTGAGATTCTAAAACTTTCAGAACGCCAATATGGGCAAAACCTTTTGCGCCACCGCCACCCAGGGCGATTGCAATGACAGGTTCACGAGCCTGTAAAGGAGTGGTGTTGACGGGTGTTTTTGTTGTTTTGTCGCAGCCGGCAAGGCTGAAAGCCATTAAGGCAATGATGGAACAGTGAGCAACTTTCATAATTAAAGATGAATGATATTTAAACAGAATAAAAGTGCCCACATCTCAACAGATAATGACCGCTTTGCCTAGTCTTTTTTCCACAGCTTTTGTAAGGGTTTTGCTAACCAGCCTGGGTTTTTAGGGGAAAATTTTCCAATGTAGTTGCTGTATATACTTTCCAGATCCTGTTCATAATTGCCCGTGGTCTGAAACACGCCCAGACAGCGGATCAGTTTATGCTCATAGTCAAAGCAGAACATCACAATGGGAATCTGGGCGCCGTGAGCGATATGGTAAAAACCACTTTTGATGGTTTCAGCCTGCTTACGTGTACCTTCTGGCGCCATACCGATCCAGATTTTATCCTGACTGTGGATGAACTCAATAATCTGCTGGGTCAGCCCCTGTGGTGCATCACGGTTGACAGGAATCACACCGATCCATTCAAGAACAGACTTCAGGGGTGTTTCAAAAAGCGTATGTTTTCCAAAAATGGTGATTTTCAGCCCCAGTCCCAGCAGTGCTGTGAATCCGAACCATCCATCAATATTGGAGGTATGGGGGGAAATAATGGCGACGGCTTTGGGAAGATTAGGAAATTCACCATCAAATTTCCATCCCTGAACGAGAAAAATATTTTTAAAAAGTTCGTGACTGAACGCTGTGCCACGGGAGGGTACCTGATCGGGCAATACTGGAAAATTTTCGGACATTGTTTTAATTCGTCTTCCTGACATTTAATGTTATGACTATGATTGAGGGAATTTTATGACTTTGTCAAACCACATTCATTGGCAGAATTTCCGATAACGCGTATAAAAATGTCTGTAAAGAGACTTCTCAAGCCACCCGTTGCAACTCAAAAGGATGCCCAATGCGGAATATTTATGTGATTTTATTTTCGCTGTACTGGGCACAGGGTTTACCCGTTGGATTCATGACGCATGCTTTACCGGTGATTTTGAGGTCGCAGGGTGTGTCACTGGCTCATATTGGTGGTTTTGGTCTGCTTATGCTGCCCTGGTCACTGAAAGTGTTCTGGGCACCGTGGGTGGATCGGCTGGGTTCAGTGACGCGGGGACATTATCGAAGCTGGATTATTCCGACGCAGTTGTTAAGCGTTGCAGTACTGGTTTTTCTGTCGTTTATACCTGTCGCTTCGCTGGATCAGCCGGTATTTCTGCTGGCGTTTTTTATTGCATTGTTTTTTATGAATACCACTGGAGCGACACAGGATGTGGCAACCGATGGGCTGGCAGTCAGTATTCTGAAAGCTGACCAGCAGCATTGGGGAAATACTTTTCAGGTGATTGGGTCACGGCTGGGTTTTATTGTGGGTGGTGGAGCAGTGCTGTGGGCACTGGACTGGTTGCAGTGGCAGAACACATTTCTGCTGCTGGCAGCACTGGTTTTGCTCAATACTTTGCCGGTACTGCTGTTTCGCGAACCTGCCCGCGCTGTGAAACAACAGGTTCAGAAACCTGTTTTCAGTATTGCTGCTATCCGAAAATATCTGGATTATTTTGGGCAGACTCAGACGCTGAAAAAATGGCTGGTGGTTCTGCTGACATTTAAAATTGCCGATGGACTGGCAGGTCCATTACTGAAACCTTTAATGGTTGATCTGGGTTTGTCTTTTTCAGATATCGGGCTGTACGTCACCATGCTGGGAGCACTGGCAGCACTGCTTGGGGCGGGGCTTGCAGGAGCTGTGCTCAGGTTCTGGTCCAGAGCGAAGTGTCTGATTGTGTTTTCCATACTGAAAATATTCAGCCTGCTGGCGTTTGCCTGGCTGGCATATCAGTACGAAACAGGACAGCATCCTGTACATCTCATGATTTATCTGATCAATGCTTTTGAAGATATGACTTCATCCATGTTGCTGGTGGTGATGCTGACCCTGATTATGCAGTACAGTCGCAAGCAGATGGCAGGCACAGATTTCACCTTTCAGGTTGCCCTGATGGCAACAGTCAGTGGGGGGCTGTACATGCTTGGCGGCATACTGGGCGACCTGCTCGGGTATACCGTTTTCCTGGGGCTGATCTGCCTCATTGGCTGTCTGTGTCTGATTCCTGTACTGAGATGGTCTCAGCATCAGACGAGGGCTGAGAACTGCGAATAAATGCATGAAAGTTCAATTATCCTATGAAGCAAAAGTGATAAGTTAATAATAATTAAATTATTTTTTTAAATATTACGAAACCGTAACATCCATTACAAAATGGTTTATGGAATATTTAAAGATGAAAACACAAATCGCAACTGCTATTGCAATCAGCCTGCTTGCGGGTTCAGCCGTCGCTGCCCCAACTTTTTATGGTGAGTTTGATGTCAGCCTGGATTATCTGCCTGAAAATAATGCATCCAAAGCAGACCGTGACGTGGTGGAGCTGAACTCAAACAACTCGTTTATTGGGCTGAAAGGTGATGAGAAAATTTCTGATCGTCTGACTGCTGTGTATCAGGCTGAATTTACTGTTTATGTAGATGATGGTGAAAACGGCACAGATACTTTTGTACCCCGTAACCTTTCACTGGGTTTAAAGGATACTCAGTTCGGTACATTGAAAGTCGGTAAAATAGATACCCCGGTCAAACAGCTGTCATCTGTGGTGGACACATTCAATAACTACATTGATAACAAAGCAGATATCACAGGTATTTTCAGTGGTGAAAATCGTATTGATAACTCACTTGTTTATGAAAGCCCAAGTATTACACTTGGTGCAGGTCAGTTGAAAGCTTCGGCATTACTGGCAACGGGTGAAGCTGAAGGAATTAAAAAAAGTAAAGGCGGTGCTAAAGTGGCTGGACGTGGGCTGGGCGATGCGTGGTCTGCATCACTGCTGTATGACGCAAAGAATGTGATTGTGGGACTGGGCTATGACAAAGCCATTCCAGGAAATTTCCTGGGACGTGGTTTCAACAATGCTGCTGAACCTGAAATTCCAGGTGGTTCTATCTTTGCTGCAAGCAATACAATCCGCGCCATTGGACGGATTAATCTGGACAACGGACTGGCACTGAAAGCACTGTATCAGAACTCAGAAGTGGAAAGTGCGGAAGGAAATCCAGATCGTGCCGCAGATATAGATGATGCAAATGGCTGGCTGGTGGGAGCGGAATATAACCTGCCAGCTGCAAAGGCCTGGACACTCAAAGCACAGTACAGTAACAACAGTACCGCTTTTAAAACGGGTGAAGCTGATTTTGATGCCCAGCAGATTCTGCTGGGGGTGGACTATGCTTTAAGCAAGCAGGTTAAAGCATACGGGCACGCAGGTTATCTGACCCTGGAGCAGGGTAATAAAGAAGATAAACAGCCTGTACTTGGAACAGGGCTTGAATTTAAATTCTAAATTAAGCAACTGATTTATTATGATAAAAAGACGATGTAAGTGCATCGTCTTTTTTATTTAAGTGATTTTTAAGAATAACTTTCCAGACTAAGCACATGTCCCGCTAACTGTAGTGATGAATAACATGCTGTATCTGATTAGGAAAGTGCAGGATAAAATCAGTCCAATCCCGCTGAGTATCTTTAATTTACTGCTTGCTGTGTGGTGTGGTCTGGTGCTGAATATTGCATTTTATGAGCAGATTCAGCAGCTGACACCTTATCAGGGGTTCAAAGCCCTGTTGTTTCTCACTGCCAGTGTTTTTGTGGTGGTTGCAGCTTATAACCTGATTTTTCAGCTGTTTCAGTGGAAATGGAATGCAAAACTGTTTGCAGCTGTTTTTATTATTGTCGGCGGTTTCAGCGCATATTTTGTCAACAGTCTGGGAGTGATCATTTCTCCAGATCAGATACAGAACATGGTACAGACTGATGTCAAAGAAATGAATGATCTGCTGTCTTTCAGACTGCTCGTGTGGACCCTGTTTTTTGTACTGATACCTCTGCTGGTTCTGTTTAGCATACGGATCAAATCTGAAAAGCTGACAGTATCTGTGATGAAAAAACTGCTGAACAGTCTGGCATCTCTGTTTGTCGTAGCGGGTTTACTGTTTGTGTTTTATGTGGATTTTGCAGCAATTTTCAGAGAACACCGTGACTTAAAAGGGATGATTTCACCGCAGAATGTTTTTTCATCGGCTGCTTCTTATTATCATAAAACAGCACCTAAGAAAAACCTGCCTTTAGTGACTTATGGCGAGGATGCACATCAGATTCAGCTGGTCAGTCATACTCCACCTAAACTGATGGTTCTGGTGGTCGGTGAAACTGCACGTGCCGAAAGTTTTTCACTGAATGGCTATGCTAAAAACACTAATCCAGAACTTCAGAAACAGGACATCATCAATTTCAGTCAGGTCAGTTCCTGTGGGACTGCAACAGCGGTTTCGGTTCCCTGTATGTTTTCGGGTATGCCACGGAAACAATATGATGAACAGCTTGCCTCGCATCGTGAAGGGCTGCTCGATATTGCTCAGCGTGCAGGTTATAAAGTCACCTGGATTGATAACAACTCAGGATGTAAAGGAACCTGTGACCGTGTAGAGCAGTATCAGATTCCGGCAGAAATCCGTCAGAAATGGTGTGATGCAGATGGTGAATGCCATGATGAAATACTGGTGGACAGCCTGAAACAGTATCTGGCTGGAGTACCGAAAGATGACCGGACACCCCGGCTGATTGTTCTGCATCAGATGGGCAGTCATGGGCCAGCTTACTTTAAACGCTCCATTGCACCATATCAGCCATTTCAGCCGACCTGTAACACCAATGCCATTCAGGGCTGTCAGCCTGATGAACTGATCAACAGTTATGACAACTCTATTGTCTACACAGATCATGTGCTCAGCAGCGTGATTGATGTTCTGAAAAATGTACAGAATTATCAGACCGGTTTCTGGTATCTGTCCGATCATGGCGAATCCACCGGTGAGCACGGACTGTATCTGCATGGTTCACCTTATGCGATTGCACCGAGTCAGCAGACGCATGTGCCGATGCTGATGTGGTTTTCACCCGCATGGAAACAGCATGCTGCAAAGCAGATCACTTGCTTAAACAGTCAAAAAAGCAAACAATTAAGTCAGGACAATCTGTTCCCAGGTCTGTTAACTTTACTGGGGGTGGATACCCAGGTGATTGATCCTGACAATAATCTGTTGGCTCAATGTTCAACATTAGAAGGTACCTGAGCATTTAAACATGAATAAACTACTGATCATTGAAGATGATTTCATGATTGCTGAATCCACCATGACGCTGCTGAAACAGCATCAGTATGAAGTGGAATGGGTCAATAACGGACTGGATGGTCTTAAAAAGCTGAATCAGCAAAAATTTGATCTGGTTCTGCTGGATCTGGGACTGCCACAGATGGACGGGATGCAGGTGTTAAAGCTGATCCGTCAGCAGATGGCTGCTTTGCCTGTTCTGATTATTTCTGCCCGTGACCAGCTTCAGAACAGGGTTGATGGGCTGAATCAGGGAGCAGATGACTATCTGATCAAACCTTATGAGTTTGATGAGCTGATTGCCCGCATTCAGGCATTACTGCGCCGAAGTGGCGCTGCACAGTTCAGTCAGAGCACTCAGCTGCTCAAATACGGTGAACTGGTGCTGGATGTAGAGCAGCATATTGCCCGCTTTAAAGGTGAACCACTGGATCTGTCCAACCGTGAGTGGGCGATTCTGATTCCTTTGGTCAGTCATCCGAACAAAATTTTTTCCAAAGCCAATCTTGAAGACAAGCTGTACGATTTCGACAGTGAAATCAACAGCAACACCATTGAAGTGTATGTGCATCATCTGCGCAATAAACTCGGTAAGGACTTTATCCGCACCATACGTGGTTTAGGTTACCGACTTGGGCAGAACTGAGATGAAAGCGAATATGCAGCAGGGGCAATATTCGCTGAAAAAACGCCTGATTTATTATGTATCGGCATTCAGCGTAGTACTTGGTTGTCTGCTGATATTTTCTGCATACCGTATTTCACTCGAAGAAATTGATGAAATCCTGAATGCGCAGATGCGGAATCTGGCAGAGCGTGTTGCTGAACATGATCCGAAACCGGTACAGAGTACTTTTGATAATCATCGGCGTTATCATGAAGAAGATCTGTTCGTGGATGTATGGTCATATGCATCGCAGGATCACAAAAAACATAAACAGAACATGCTCGTTCATCCAGTCACGAAAGCAGGCTTCTACACTCATAAAACAGCGACAGATGTCTGGCATACCTATGTTTTGCCGCTGGAAGATTATCAGATTCAGGTCAGTCAGCAGAATTCGGTGCGTCAGAGTCTGGCACTGGAACTTGCTGCCAACATGTTTATTCCTTATCTGCTGTTTATGCCTTTTGCGCTGTGGGGACTGGGCTGGGTCATCAGCAGGAATCTTCAGCCTCTTGAAGATTTCAGGGAGGAACTGGCAAACCGGGGTGCAAATGAGCTTCGGGCAATAGAATCCAGAGATTATCCCGAAGAGATTGTGCCGACCATTCAGGAAATGAATCATTTATTTGAGCGTATTTCCCATGCCCAGCAGGAACAGCGGCAGTTTGTCGCTGATGCAGCCCACGAGCTGAGAACACCGATTACCGCACTGAATTTACAGACCCGTATTTTATTGCAGAATTTTCCGCAGGATGATTCCTTACAGAATCTGAGCAAAGGACTGATCAGGATTCAACATCTGGTCAGTCAGTTACTGAGTATGGCAAAACAGGATGCTTCCATTCTGGAAACTGAAACTGCAAAAAGTATAGATATCCGGCAGATTGCGGTGAACTGTGTTGAACAGCTGATTCATCTTGCCATGCAGAAAAATATAGACCTGGGCATGGTGCGTGCTGAAGAGGTGCAGATGATGGGACAGGAGTCTGCCGTGCAGTCCATTATCTCCAATCTGATAGACAACGCCATTAAGTACACGCCTGAAAATGGGGTGATCAATGTGTCTGTATTTCAGGAAAACAGTCGGATCATCATTCAGGTGGAAGACAGTGGTCCTGGCATAGATGAGTCTCAGTATGGACAGATCAAAAAACGTTTTTACCGTATTTTAAATCATGCAGAGATTGGCAGCGGACTGGGATTGTCCATTGTGGATAAAGCCACTGAACGGCTGGGGGGAACACTTGATTTTCAGCGCAGTGAAACGCTGGGGGGGTTACAGGTGAATGTCAGTCTGCCACAGGACAGCAGCAGAACAGACGGTTAAATCAGCAGTATTTAAATCAACAGCAGATTAAATCATTGGAAGCGGTTGATGTAATGCCAGTTTCTGAAGAAACAGCATGCATTTTTTGACACGCTGACCATCATTGCCAAGTTTTTCGACTTTAAAGAACATCGACCAGTGAAGTTTATGTCCGACACGGCATATTTCATGATAAATTTTTGGTTTATCGCTGAGCTGTTCATAAAGAAACTGACTGGCTTCCTGCAGTTCATTTTCTTCAAGGCGATAGGCTGTTGAAAAGATAAAACATAACCAGTCACGGATCTGACAGTTGCGTAAAGACAGTACTTCGCCTGGGTCAGTTTCAAAGTCAATAAAACTGAACTGGAGCTTCTGATCGACCAGAATGTTTCTGGAAAAAGCTTCACTTAAGTAAGCATTTTTACTGTGTACATCCTGAATTGCTGCTACGGCCTGATTGAATATTTCAAGGCGGCATTCTTTATCTTTTGCAGCCATCAGAGCCTGATCCAGCTGTCTGGACTGACCATTATTGGCGGCATCTTCCAGTAAAATGGCAGACTTACTCTCCGCCAGGATTTGTGGAACCCGTATGCCAAGTTTCTGCAGTTCTTTGATTCGGCTGATTTCACATAAAATAGCTTCCATACCTCCTCTGTTCGGTACAGGAGCAAGCATGTGCAGACGAAACAAAGCAGCGACCCATCTTAGAGGGATATAAACCCAGCCGGAGTGGCGTTCGGATGCTTTTTTCAACCAGACTTTCTGGTTTTTGATGATGTAGGACTGAACTGTCCGGTTTTGACTGGAGGAGAACTGATTCAGCAGATCAGTGAAATTACTGTGCATAGTTTCACCGTTAAAAGATACAATAAACGTGAATTGTATACTATTTGTACCTCTTTGTCAGATGCAGCAAGCCATAGTGATTCTAGTGATTATTACGGTGTTTGATTCCTATAGGATTTTTTTCATAAACGTGGCGGGTGCTGCACCTGTATATCCCGTTTTAAACATAACGGCATAAACCACACAGTTAATCAGCCAGGTGACCCAGCCTGTCCATAAGTTATGACTCAGGAAGTGAGCTCCACGCATCATCTGTGCCCATCCCATCAAAAAGCCAAGTATCAGACCTGAGATCAGAAAAAAGACGGCACGTACAGGCTGTTTCTGCCTGTAGACAAAATATCCTGTCATTAATGCAAAACCGGCAGAAGCATGTCCTCCAGGAAAACAGTGTCCCTGTGCAGAATGAAAGTCCCAGTAAAATCCTTCAGCTGAGGGGAGTGTCATGCTCCACGGGCAGGCATGTGCAGAATGTGATTTGAGTACACCAATACTGATGGTACACAGCATGGAAACCCAGAAAAAATATCCGAACTCTGTACGCCGTGGTTTTAACTGTTCCATTTTGAAAGACGCCAGCCAGCAAAGAAAAAACAGGCTGTAAACCCCTATAATCATGGTTTTGACATAGCTGTGATTCAGTTTTGCAAGGAACCAGTCATTTTTAAGTGGAAACTGACCTGTTTCATTGATCCACGGATGAATCAGAGCAAGGTCAATACTGCCGCCCACAGGAAAAAATGCCCAAAGTACACAAAAGCTGATCAGTAATAAGCAGACCTGAATCAGAAAAAAACGCTGTTGTTCATACATGGTGTTATTCGGAATGAAAATTCATGTTATTTGAGCAATATCAGCTTAAAAAAGACTTAAACAATGAAGCTGAACGTCAGTTTACTGAGTACAGAATGGGTGAAAGCTACAGCGGACATAAAAAAGCGGCTCAGTTTGAGCCGCGTATTTTGAAATTTCCTGCTTGAGGGCGGTTAAAACATATTTTCTTCAGAGTTGGCAGAAATTTTATGAATGGAAAGGTCTGCACCACGGAATTCATCTTCCTGTGAAAGTCGGATTCCCAGGGTACATTTCAACAGACCATAGACAATGAAACCACCTGAAACTGCAATCAAAATGGCAAGCAATGTCCCGACTAACTGTGAAATCATGGAAATACCGCCTAAACCACCCAGCCAGGACTGCCCAAAAATACCGACAGCAATACCTCCAAAAGCACCACAGACACCATGTAATGGCCACACACCCAGTACATCATCAATTTTCAGTTTATTCTGGGTATAAGTGAACAGTCTGACAAAGATCATACCGGCTGTTGCACCGATCACCAGGGCCCCTACAGGATGAACAACATCAGAGCCGGCGCAGATTGCCACCAGTCCTGCCAGTGGACCATTGTGCAGGAAGCCAGGGTCATCTTTACCGACAAAGTTGGCTGCCAGTGTTCCACCCACCAGTGCCATCAGTGAGTTGATTGCAACCAGACCCGATATGGCATCCAGCCGCTGCGCACTCATGACATTAAAACCGAACCAGCCCACAATCAGTACCCACGAGCCTAAAGCCAGAAATGGAATGGAAGAGGGCGGGTGCGCGCTGACACGGCCATCTTTTTTATAGCGACCATTACGCGCACCCAGCAGTAACACAGCAGCAAGGGCAATCCATCCGCCCATAGCATGGACAACGACAGAGCCTGCAAAATCATGGAACGGTGCACCAAAAGTATTTTCCAGCCATTTCTGTAAACCGAGGTTGCCGTTCCAGACGATGCCTTCAAAGAAAGGATAGATCAGAGCGACCAATAGTAACGTTGCGATGGCTTGCGAACGCATTTTTGCCCGTTCAGCAATTCCCCCTGAAATAATGGCGGGAATGGCTGCTGCAAAAGTCAGCAGGAAAAAACAGCGCATCAGATTGTAGCCATGATCCTGTGCAAGCTCTGCACCTGTCTGGAAGAAATGATGACCATAGGAAATATAATAACCCACAAAAAAGTAGGCAATCGCAGACAGCGAGAAGTCGGTCAGAATTTTACTTAAGGCATTGACCTGGTTTTTATGTCGGACTGTTCCCAGTTCAAGAAATGCAAAACCTGCATGCATGGAAAGCACCAGGATTGCACCAATAAGAAGAAATAATAAATCAATATTCTGCATGTGTTGGCTCCATTTAGGTGCACTGTGTCACAAAATGAAATTCAGTATAGCGATGTCACTGATTTCTAAAAGAGGGTGCAAAGAGGGAAATATTGATCAACTCAGGACAAAATATAACAAGACCCGATATAAAGCACAGCACTGCACCATTATGGAATTTATGCACAGGAGTAGCGCACATAAAGAATGCTTTAAATAAGGTAAATATATGAAAAATAATAATTATAATTTATTTAAAATACGTGTGTATTTTAATGTTAAATGAATATCCATTTTATCAGTTCATCGAAAATATTCAGATACTGATGATTTTTCAGTGCATACAGTCCTTTGACTGAAAATGGAAATGATCTGAGGTCTGAAAGACTTCTTCTATTTCTGAATCTGCCTGAAGAACATGCACTTTTTTCAGTCTGCTGAAATGACCAAGGGGAAAAGAGAAAGGGCAGATACTGCGATCTGCCCTTTGCTGTATTTCTATTCTGCACTGTCTCAATGCAGAATTTTATCCAGGAACTGTTGGGCACGTTCACCGCGAGGTGTTCCAAAAAACTCATCTTTGGAACAGTCTTCTACAATTTTGCCCTGATCCATAAAGATAATACGGTTGGCAACCTGGCGGGCAAAGCCCATTTCATGAGTCACACACATCATGGTCATCCCTTCTTTTGCCAGTCCGACCATCACATCCAGTACTTCATTGATCATTTCAGGGTCAAGTGCTGAAGTCGGTTCATCAAACAGCATGGCAATAGGGTCCATACTCAGCGCACGGGCAATCGCAACACGCTGCTGCTGACCACCGGACAGCTGCGCTGGAAACTTGTCTGCATGTGCGCTCAGACCGACCCGATCCAGGTAAGCCAGTCCTTTTTTTCGTGCCTCTGCTTCAGTACGTCCCAGTACCTTGATCTGTGCAATGGTCAGATTTTCCGTAATGCTGAGATGTGGAAACAGCTCGAAGTGCTGAAACACCATCCCTACGCGACTGCGCAGTTTGGTCATATCCGTTTTAGGGTCATGAATTGCAATGCCATCCACAAAAATTTTGCCCTGCTGAAAAGGTTCCAGTCCATTGACCGTTTTAATCAGGGTCGATTTACCGGAACCGGACGGTCCACAGACCACCACGACTTCACCCTGGCAGATCTGGGTGGTGCAGTCGGTCAGAACCTGAAACTTTTCATACCACTTACTGACATTCTGGAGGTCTATCATTACTTTATTGTCGCTCATACACGAAACCTCCGTTGTAACCGTTTAACTGAAAATGTAGCGATGGCACTGATGGTGAAATAGACCAGTCCTGCAAAAAGAATATACTGAGTCAGTAAAGACATCAGGTCTCCACGGACGTAATTTGTTCGGAAGAAATCCAGCAGTCCAATGGCATAAACCATCGTGGAGTCCTGGAACAGAATAATGGTCTGTTGCAGTAACAGGGGAGTCATTTTTCTGAATGCCTGAGGCAGAATAATCAGTCGCATGGACTGGCTGTAACTCATACCCAGTGCATAGGCAGCTGCACTCTGTCCTTTGGGAATGGACTGAATACCCGCACGGACAATCTCAGAGAAATAGGCAGCTTCAAACAGCATGAAAGCCACAATGCTCGAAACCAGTGCAGTATCAATGGTCAGATATTTTCCTGTGATGCCCGTATAAATAAACGGAACAGCAAAATAGAACCACATCAGCACCAGCAGCAGGGGAATGGAGCGGAACAGATTGACATAGGCCTGTGCTAGCGTATTCAAAATACGGCTTGAAGACAGACGCATCAGTGCAAGCAGTGTGCCGATAAAAATACCACCTACAGTCGCAATGACCACGACCTTTAAGGTAATACTGAAACCATGCCACAGTGCAGGACCAGACTGTTGTAAGTCCTGAAGAAAAGAGGTAATCCATTCCATATTATTTACCTCCACTCATTAATCCAGGAACCCGCAGCCTTTTTTCCAGCAGATTCATGGCACTGATCAGACAGATATTGATCACAATAAAAATGACAGTGACATAGGTATAAATTTCGATGGTGTTCTGCGTATATTCGCTGATGGTTTTCATCTGGGAAATAATTTCTGCAACACCCACCAGCGAGGCAATGGAGGTGTTTTTAACGCAGTTGGTCAGCTCAGAACTCAAAGGCGGTAAAATCGTGCGGAATGACTGAGGTAAAATAACGTAGCGGTACAGCTGCGCAGTCGAAAAACCCATTGCATAGCCTGCATTGATCTGACCTTTGGGCAGAGCTTCAATACCGGTACGCACCTGTTCACAGACGCGGGCAGCGGTAAACAGCCCAAGACCGACACTTGCAGAAATCAGTGCAGTGGTGTTTGCACCCAGATCATTCATCCACCAGTTTTTGATGGGGCCAGGCAGAAAATTCGGGACAACATAAAACCAGATAAACAGCTGAACCAATAGAGGAATATTCCTGAAAACGGTCACATAGGCTGTGCCGATGGCTCTGGCAGTCTGGTTGGGGAGTGTGCGCATAATACCGAGGATGCTGCCGAGAACCATGGCAATTGACCATGCCACAACAGCAATGACAACAAGCCATCCGATGCCTGTTAAAATCCAGTTCAGGTAAATGGTATCTCCCACACCTGTGGACTGCCACAAAACTCCCCAGTTCCAACTATATGTCATAGCAACTCCTGGGCAGAGTCAGGGAAACATCCATCGTTTCCCTTGTCTGCGGTTATATTATTGTTATTAAGACTAAAAAATTACTGATCCCGGTCATGTGGAGTACTGATCAGTGCTTTCAGCTGGTCAGACATGGCAAAATTCAGGTTAATATTTTTAGGTGGAATTGGCTGCTGGAACCATTTTTCATACATTTTATTGATTTCACCAGAACCGTAAGTTGCTTTAATTGCATCATCCACAACCTGTTTAAAGCCAGTATCGCCTTTACGCATCATACAGCCATAAATTTCATGGATTGGAGCAGTACCTACAATCTCCCATTTGTTCGGATCTTTGGCTTTGGATTTTTCACCCGCAAGTAAAATATCATCCATCATAAATGCAGCAGCACGTCCGTTTTGCAGCATCAGGAAAGATTCAGCATGGTCTTTGGCAGAAATGATTTCTCCAATTCCCAGTTCCTGCTGGTGCTGACGGATATAACGCTCAGATGTTGTACCTGCAGTCGTGACCAGTTTTTTGCCTTTTAAATCAGCAAAATCCTTAACACCAGAGTCTTTTGCAGTCAGCAGTCTTGAACCGACTTCAAAGAAACCTAAAGAGAAATCAACCTGTTGCTGGCGCTCTTTGTTATTTGTGGTTGAACCACACTCTAAGTCTACCGTACCGTTTGAAACCAGAGGAATACGGTTCTGACTGGTTACAAGGTTATAGCGGACTTTCAGGTCTGGCAGTTCCAGCTTTTTCTTCACAGCTTCGACGACTTTTAACTGTAAGTCATGTGCATAGCCCACAGGCTGGTTTGGGTTGTCTGCAATATAGGAAAATGGAATGGAGGAGTCGCGGTAGCCCAGTACAATCGTACCTGAGCTCTTGATCTTATCTAATGTACCCGAAGCCGCTGCACCGCTTTGGGCTTTTTCGCCAGCAGCAGGTGCTTTGTTGTCACTACAGGCACTTAATCCTAACATCAGGGCACTTGCGCAAAGCAGGGAAGTCATGGTGCGTTTATGTGTCATGTACAAAACTCCTTTTGTATCGTTATGTCTGCAAATATTATTGCTTTTTGAACCGTCAGTTTTTATGAAAATAATGACATCTTTTATAGGTGTAAAAACACGTCATATTTCATCTTAATAGAGATTCACTCATTTCCTCAAGCAATATTTTTTAGGGTTTTGTTAATGCTAAATGGTTATGAATTAAACAGTTTTTATTTCAAAAAATACATGTTAATGCACATGAATAATTAAGCATAATGTATGCCATACAACCTGAAAATGATGCATGACTGGACAAAAGCTTAAGCTGTCTGAAATATCATATTAAGAATTAGAAGTTTAAGCAGAACGTATCTGGCAATAAAAAATGAACTGCTGTTTTTTCTGTTCCAGATGGATGCAAAACGTGGTCATTTTTAACCTGAAGTTCAGTTATGGAGCATGGATTGCAATACTTCGGAGTCTGTTACATCAACCATTTTTCTGCTGAACAGGTTAAGATTGGGATGATTGCCTTTTTCAGTTTTGATGAGCTATGTCTTTCGAGTTAAAAACCATTCTTCAGCCAGATACAGTGTCCAGTCCACAGCAGAAAAAACTGTATCGCCTGATTGAAAAAATTGAACAGCAGAAGCTTGAACTGGCAAAGTGGCAACAGGCAAAAGATGAAGTTTTACAATATACCCGTAAGCATTTAATTCCAGTTTATAAGGAATTACACAAGATTTTATTTGATCAGTTGCAACAGCTTTGGGAACACCTCAGTCATGGCGACTTTTCCAAAGCAGATGCTCTGTTACTGGATCATAAAATCCAGTCACTCGCACAGTATTTAAAAAGTTCACAATCACTTTCCAGTGAGCAGTTAAATAAAGTAGATGAGTTACACCAGTATTACCAGCAATCACTAGAACATCATAAATCTAAGAAAAAGAAAGCCTCAGCAGATCGAACGAATATTGTTGATTTGAATACTCAAAATGATCATGAAGCATTTGTTGAAAATGAGGACTGGGATCAGGAGCAATATCAGCAACTTCGTGAGCAAGCCAGACTCCAAAGACAGCATGATAAAAAACAGCAGGCTGAGAAAATGGCAGAGCAGTCTTTAAAAACGGTGTATTTAAAAATAGCCTCAACTATTCACCCTGACCGTGAACCTGATGAAGCTAAAAAACTGGAAAAGACAGAAATTTTCCAGCATGTAAATGCAGCTTATGAGCAGCAGGATTTGTTTTATTTACTGAAACTGCAAATCCAGATTGAGCAGGACAATGGCTCAAATAAAAAGGGTTTAGGTGACGAACAGCTTAAGTTTTATAAAATGGCACTGGACAGTCAAAGTCAAAAACTGGCAGATCAACTGGCTGAGCTGATTGATGCTTTGGTCTGGTCTGAAAAAGCTAAAATTAAGGTACAAAAAGCACAGGGAAAACTACAGATTTCTGATCTGTATGCGCAGATTGATGAAGATACTTCTGCGCTGAAACAGCAGCTCAAGTGGGAAAAAGAACGGCTGAAATACATGGGGAAAGTTAAAGGGATGGAGATGTTGTTGGGGAATGGGGTGCTATAAGGTTTGCTTTTCTCCCTTAAAATCACCTTTCCCTCACCCCAACCCTCTCCCAAAGGAAGAGGGAGTTGCATCTAATTAAATACCGTCAATCAGCTTAATAATGAATATTCCCTCTCCTTGTAGGAGAGGGCTAGGGAGAGGTTATAAAATTTGATAATCTAAAGAAAATAATAAAAGCAAAACGTAATGAATAATAAACTCGACCCCCAACTTTTAATTTTCGCCAAATCCATGCGCCACACTGCCACCGATGCTGAAAATCTGATGTGGCAACTTTTTCGTAATAAGCGTTTTATGAATCTGAAATTCCGTCGTCAGCATGTGATTGCACCGTATATTGTAGATTTTTTCTGTCATGAGCTTGGTTTAGTCATTGAATTGGATGGTGGACAGCATGGAACAAATGATGCAATTGAATATGATGCTGAGCGTACAAAGTTTTTAGAGGCTTTGGGTTTGAAAGTGGTTCGGTATTGGAATCATGATGTTTTGGGGAATGCTGAGGTGGTTTTAGAACACTTATAGGAAGTATGTTGTGAGTTGAAAGTGAATTAGTAATGAAAGCTCCTTCTCCCCATGGGAGAAGGCGGGGGATGAGGGTGAGAAGTAGTAATGAACGAAACTCAAAAGCACCTCTCCCTAGCCCTCTCCTGATAGGAGAGGGAACATCCATTGTGAAAATCAATGCAGACACTAAATCAAATGACGCTCCCTCTCCCTATGGGATGAGAAGCATGGCTTCGCAAGGTGGTGAGGGGGAAAGAACATTTTAATTCCGCCGTCAGCATGTCATTTCGCAATATATCGTGGATCTTTACTACCATGAAATTGGTTTGGTTATTTAATTAAATAGTAGTTATAGAGTGATTTTAATAGGATTAATGTAGAATTTTGATTTAAATGCGAATTTTGTATTATGCGTATGGTATTAAAATCAATTTTTAAATAAGGGTGAAAAGTGAGCTTTAGTAGATGGAGTAACAAGCGTGGAAATACATGGGCATTCACGGTTTTTAAGAAGCATTATACGGAAGTTATAAAAATGCATAATGCTTACAAAATAGTGCCTAGTTATATTTACCATGATTTAGGTAGTATGAAAAAAGCAAAATGGGCTGACAAGGTATCAGATTACTTCGGAGATACTGCAAAGAGTCCATATGATGAAGAGCTATTTGATGATTTAAAAGAGTGGAGTGAATATTTTAATGTATTTACTAAGTGGTCGAAATATTCATCTATTTTAGCTCTTAGTGGTAATTTTGAAGTTTATATTGATAAAGTGATAACGATTGCATTGGAGTCAGACATCGGTTTGCTAATTAATGCAAGTCAGTCGGTAGATGGAATTAAACTAAAAAAACTTAATAATACTTTGAATAAAGAGCTGATTGATCAATATGTACTAGGCTGTGTAAAGGGTTCTTGGTATCAAAGGGTAGATCAAATTGAGAAAATTTTTAATTGGAAACCTACATTATTGTGTTGTGAAGAAAATTTAAAAATTTTAGATAATATCAGGAAGAGAAGAAATGATGCAGCTCATGCATATGGCAGAAATATAAAAAAAAGTAAGACTTCATATGGTTTAGAAGTTACAGAGCTTACAGACATTTCTGAAGAAGTAATTATGAGTTACTTTAATTTAGTTTATAGATTGGCGAAAGAGGTTGATAGCTATTTACTTAATAACCATATTGGTGAATTTCAGTGTTTGAATTTCTATCATGATCTCAAAGTAAATAATGAAATAACTTTGAGAGATAAATCCAAACAGCAGATAGGATGTGCAAGTGAAATATTGAGAAAAAAATATGGGGGATATTCTAGTACAGCTATGGGTAAAGTATACTATAAAGGGTTAGTAGAATATTACGAATTTCTATAGTTTTAAAAAAAATAAAGGGCTGAATAATCAGCCCTTTATACACAAATTAGATCAAACTAACAACACCCTCAAAGCGCCGCAATCTGCTCCATATTCGCTTTAATCTTCGCTAACTGATCAGCAAACTCAGCAAGTTTTACTTTCTCACCTTCAACCACAGCAGCAGGCGCTTTCGCTACAAAACCTTCATTGCCCAATTTAGTGGCAATCTGGTCATGTTGCTTTTGAACTTTGTCGAAGTCTTTTTGTAGACGACCCAATTCAGCTTTAGGATCAATCAAACCTTTCATTGGAACAAATACAGATACGTGACCCACTACAGAAGACGATGACAATGGCGGTTGTTCAGCATTTGCAAGGAAAGTGATGCTTTCAACTTTTGCCAATGCTTTGAACAATGGTTCAATACGAGCAATCTGCGCTTTTTCAGCATCAGTGGTATTTTGAAGCAACACAGGTAACAAACGTGCATTACCTAAGCCCATCTCACCACGGATGTTACGTACCGCACCGATCAAACCTTGAAGCCATTGCATATCTGCTTCGGCTTGATCATTGATCTTCGCTTCGTCAGCAACAGGGTACTTCGCCAGCATGATGGTTTCGCCTTGAATACCGATCATTGGTGCAAGTGTCTGCCAGATTTCTTCGGTCAGATACGGCATCAACGGATGCGCAAGACGTAACGCAGCTTCCATCACAGATAAAAGCACACGACGAACTTCAGCTTTACGTTCTTCAGCCACATTTTCATCATTCAGAACAGGCTTAGTTAATTCAACATACCAGTCACAGTATTCATTCCAGATGAACTCATAAATTGCTTGTGCAGCTAAGTCTAAGCGATAAGTTGCAAATGCAGTTTGAACCGCAGCTTCCGCTTTCTGTAAACGGCTCACGATCCATTGTTCAGGCAATTCCCAAAGATCAGGATGTGCAGTCTGACCAACAGTCTGACCTTCAACATTCATCAGAACGAAACGTGTACCATTCCAGATTTTGTTGGCAAAGTTACGGTAACCTTCAACACGTTTCATGTCGAATTTGATGTCACGACCCGTATTTGCAAGCGCACAGAATGTGAAACGAACCGCATCTGTACCATAAGCCTGAATCCCTTCTGGGAATTCTTTACGGGTCGATTTTTCAATCTTCGATGCTTGTTTAGGGTTCATCAAACCAGTAGTACGTTTTTGTACCAAAGTTTCAAGATCAACACCGTCAATCAAATCTAATGGGTCAAGGACATTACCCTTAGACTTAGACATTTTCTGACCTTCGCCATCACGGACTAAACCATGTACATACACAGTTTTGAACGGAACTTGTGAAGTACCATCTTCATTTTTCATGAAATGAAGCGTCATCATGATCATACGGGCAACC
Source organism: Acinetobacter sp. WCHAc010052 (assembly GCF_002165295.2). Taxonomy (NCBI): domain Bacteria; kingdom Pseudomonadati; phylum Pseudomonadota; class Gammaproteobacteria; order Moraxellales; family Moraxellaceae; genus Acinetobacter; species Acinetobacter sp. WCHAc010052. Next base: position 898,181 of record NZ_CP032143.1, read on the forward strand.
CAGAAGAAAATGATGTCAAAACCAGTCACAAGTACATCAGTCGGATGGAAAGTATTTAAGAAATAATTTTCTTTATCTTTTGCTTCGTCGCCAGTCCAGCCTAAAGTTGAGAATGTCCAAAGTGCAGAAGAGAACCATGTGTCTAAAACATCTTCGTCTTGTTTCAGTTCAACGTCAGCAGCAATGTTGTTTTTCGCACGAACTTCCTCTTCGTTACGACCGACATAGATATTGCCTTCAGCATCGTACCAGGCTGGAATACGGTGACCCCACCATAATTGACGAGAAATACACCAGTCCTGAATGTTATTCATCCAAGCCATGTACATGTTGCTGTATTGCTCAGGTACAAATTTAATCTCGCCATCTTTCACCGCTTTGATTGCAGGCTCAGCAAGTGGTGCAATTTTCACATACCATTGATCTGTCAATAATGGCTCAACGATCACACCTGAACGGTCACCGCGAGGTGGTTTCAATGTATAAGGTTGGATTTGATCTAACCAGCCTTCAGCTTCAGCTTGTTCAACCAGTTTTTTACGTGCAGCAAAACGTTCTAAACCCACATATTCAGCAGGTGCAGGAATCGTTTTAGAAATCTGTTCGCCAGCTTTCGCGATGTATTCAAACTCAGCCAGAATTTCAGCATTTTTGTTGAAAATGTTGATAATTGGCAATTCACAGCGTTTACCCACTTCATAGTCATTGAAGTCATGCGCAGGGGTGATTTTTACACAGCCTGTACCGAATTCTTTGTCTACGTATTCATCTTTTACAATCGCAACCGCACGACCTGTAATCGGCAGGATAATGTTTTTACCCACTAATGGCGCATAGCGTTCATCATCAGGCGCAACAGCAACGGCAGTATCACCGAGTAATGTTTCAGGACGAGTGGTTGCCACCACGATGTAATCTTTACCATCGTGTGTGCGCAATGATTTATCTTCAAAGAAATATTTGAAATGCCACAGTGAACCAGCTTCTTCTTTATCTGACTCAACTTCTAAGTCAGAAAGAGCAGTTTGTAATTTTGGATCCCAGTTTACAAGGCGTTTACCACGGTAGATTAAGCCATCTTCGTGTAATTTAACGAAGACTTCTTTAACGGCATTGGATAAACCTTCATCCATGGTGAAGCGTTCACGTGACCAGTCTACAGAAGAACCTAAGCGACGGATCTGACGCGTAATCGTTCCGCCTGACTGTTCTTTCCATTCCCAGATTTTTTCGATGAACTTTTCACGACCCAGGTCATGACGGCTGACACCTTGCGCACCAAGTTGACGTTCAACCACCATTTGCGTTGCGATACCCGCATGGTCAGTCCCCGGTTGCCATAAGGTGTTTTTACCAGACATACGGTTATAACGGGTCAGCGCATCCATAATGGCATTGTTAAAACCATGACCCATGTGCAGGCTGCCAGTGACGTTCGGCGGCGGAATCATGATACAGAATGAATCACCTTCACGGGATGGCTTGAAATAGCCTTTCTCTTCCCAGGTCTGGTACCATTTTTTCTCGATCTCAGTCGGATCGTAGGTCGTAGCAATATTTTGCGCTGAATCAGTCATAGTAAAAACAGTTCAAAAGTGAGTAAAAAATTGCATCTATTGTAGCAAAATATTTGCAGACGATGTTGTTCCGGACAGCTCCAGTACTGATTTTTAATCATGTCTCAGTCTGTGCCGGTATTCTGTCTGTTCCAGGCTTTGTGAATTACACCAGTGCATCATCATGAGGGCAGAATTACAACAGGAATGGGCATGCAGTTGATTCAGAGTGTTTTTATAAAAAATATTAATTTATGTAATAGGTTGAAAAAGACAATGAAGCCATAAGAGTGCTTTGCTAAGATGCTGAGCATGGAACAATTATTCAAATAAAATCAGTCAAAGGGTTGTACATATAAATGACATATAAAATTGATCTGCTGATAAATCAGAATACGTATCGTGAGCTGGTGGAAATTACCCAGCATCTTAATCATGGTGAGAAGCAGGACGTAGCAAAACGTCTGGGCAAGGCATTTACAGATATGTCCTGTCAGGTGCTGGATCAGGTGTTTGGTAAGCTGTTGAATGAACAGCGCAGTAACAAGGATCTGACGCCTGAAAGCCTGAAAAAACTTAAAGAAGCAGAACAGATTTTTGACCAGATTGAGGGCGCACTCAAAAAATACATGCCGTGGTCGATTTCATTTTTCAGCAATGACCGTTTAAAACCGGTTGCCAATCATATTCTGAAAAAGTTTGAACCCTCTGATGCCGAGCAGGTGGTGATGTATTATCAGCTGGACAATCAGCTGGGTGAGCAGGCGTACACTAATATTCAGAAGCTGATTGAGGGAAATGCACAGGTGTTTCCGGCTACAATTAAAAATCTGATTCAGATTGTGGACTTAGGGGTTTCTGAATTTATCCGTGATCCCAAAACATTACTGAAGTTTAATTTTGTGGTCGATAAAACGCTGAACGGTGTCATCAATATGGTGACCAGTACAGGTTATAAACGGCTTGAAAAAGTTGCCGATGAATTTGACGCGAAAAATATAGAAAAAACGAAGCATTATGCTGAACACTTTGTTAAATTCATTCATCAGGTTTAACGGTAAAATATAAGGAAATTAAGATGATGGAAGGACAGGTTGTCTGGATTACGGGTGCATCTTCGGGACTGGGTAAAGCACTGGCAAAGGAATGTGCCTTACAGGGCGCACAGGTTGTACTGACAGCCCGTCGTCTGGATGAGCTGGAAAATGTCCGTGTGACATTAATGCATCCTGAACGTCATATATCTGTAGCGGCAGATATCACCAGTGAAAGTCAGGTCAGACATGCTTATGAACAGGTGCTGGCTCAGAAGGGTCGTATTGATCTGCTGATCAATAATGCGGGATTAAGCCAGCGGGCACTGATTGCTGACACGACCATGCAGACTGAACGTGCCATTATAGAAGTGGATTATTTTTCACAGGTTTTTTTAACAAAACTGGTTCTGCCGACATTCCTGACTCAGAAATCAGGTCGTATTGCATTTGTCTCAAGTGTGGCAGGGTTGCTTGGAACGCAGTATCGGGCATCTTATTCAGCAGCGAAAGCCGCGATTCACATGTGGGCAAACAGTCTGCGTGCTGAAGTGGCGCAGAATGGTGTCAATGTCTCGGTTATATTTCCAGGTTTTGTCCGCACCAATGTGTCATTCAATGCACTGGATGGTGAGGGTAAACCACAAGGGCATCAGGATGAAGCCATTGAAAATGGTCTGGATGCTGAGGACTTCGCTCAACAGACGGTTGCAGCCCTGATGAAAGGTGAAGAATATATCGTGATTGGTGGTCGCAAAGAAAAACTGGGTGTACTGGTTTCCCGTTTATCACCAACGACTTTATATAAAATGATCCGAAAAATGAAAGTTAAATAAGTCTTTGTAAGTTATTTTATTTCAGTCTTTATTTTTAGCGCATTGCGCAGGGTGGACAGGCAGTGTTGATTCAGCATCAGTTCAGACTTTCTCAGCATCTGGTTCTTTGCCTGTGCGTCCTGGTATTTTCAGTCAGTTCCCATGCCAGACAGGCACAGCAACAGGCTGCGCAGGCATGGGCTTATGCAGAACCATCTGACGAAGAGAAGCAGGGCTGGCGCCCCCGTGAGCATTTTTTTGATGCGGAAAAATGGCTGAAAACTGAATTTTACAATGCTAAAAAATCAGCCAGGACTTCTGCTAAAAGCACTGATCAGCGTTTACCGGCTGCACAGCTGGATACCCGTCAGACTCCTTATCGCTTTGAAATACTGAACCATCAACAGTACTTAAAAACACCTTCGGCAGACGTAGCTAAGTGTCCAGTGCGCTGTATTCTGCTCAATGGTCATATTTTTTCTGATCAGCTGACCATCTTAAACAGCAGCTGGTTAAAAGAAGTAGGGCGTTTTATTTACGCTGACCACAGTGTACATATCATCGACATGCGTAATCATCAGTCACAGTATTATGGTGGGATCGGTTTTCTGAGCATTCACAACAATCAGATCAACTTTAATTATTTTGATGGTTTCAGAAAAGCGGTTGGCAATACCATGTACCGTATTCACGATCAGGGGCTGGAGGTAAAAATGGATGATGGAACTTACCAGTCGGTGATCCGTTTTGACCAGAAAGGTTTTCACCAGACAGAACTGACGCCTTATCCTTTGACCATGCAAAGCTGTACTGAGAAAAAAGGAAAATGGGTATGTGAAATGGCTCGTTAATCAGCAACCATTTCATTTTAACCCTGCATACTTCTTAGTATCAGTAGCTTATATTTCATACATGAACGAACGTGATTGATTCATTTCAGTGCGGATATCTGCATACTCCAGGGCTGTGTATGTTCAGGATAACGGTTTCTGGATGGCTGTGCCATAAGCAAAGACTTCCACCATTCCACCCTGCATGCCCAGTTCAGTGGTGCTTAAACGTAAGCCCATAATCTGTGTTGCGCCTGCATCCATTGCTTTCTGTTTTAAACGTACAACAGCTTCTCGCCGTGCCCGATCAACTACACTTTCATAAGTCGTCAAACGACCACCAAAAAAATTCTGTATTTGAGCAATGATATATTTGAAATAATCATGTGAAATGACCACATTGCTTTCGATCAGCAGACCTGGGTGCTCTGAGGTCTGAAATTTATTGGTATCAATGCGGATGTGCGCCAGCGCCTGTTCTTTGTGTTCAAGCTCATTCAGATGTTTGCGTTCGATATGACGACCAAAAGCCCACCCGATGATGAACAGAACAAGCGTCAGGACGATTTTAAAAATTAACCCATCCATGTTGTATTATCCTGCTGGAAATGGATCGGGTAAATGTGGTCTGCTGGGTTCTACAATCACGGCTGTACCGTAAACAAACAGTTCTGATGCACCCTGAGCAATATTGGAGGTCGAAAAACGGATACCGACAATTGCATTTGCACCCATGCTTTGTGCCTTTTGAATCATACGGTCCATTGCTTCCTGACGGGATTCCTCCAGCAGTTCGGTATAACCTTTCAGTTCACCGCCCACGATATTTTTAAGCCCTGCCATAAAATCACGACCAACGTGTTTACTGCGGACCGTGCTGCCATAGACGACATCCAGCTGTCTGGTGATGTGATGCCCCGGAACGCTTTCTAAATTACTGAGTTGCATAGTCTGTATTCATAAGGAAACTGTCTCTGAAGATAGGCAAAGACTGTTTAAAAAGCAATAAAAAAGCCCACCGAAGTGAGCTTTTAAATTTGTAATGTTTATTTGCTGTCAGCCTGACGCTGAGCTGTAGAAGGTTGCTGCAGTGTCGCATCGCCTGTATTGACTTTTACGCCACCACCCAGGGATTTATAAACTTCAACCTGGTTGTTTAAGTTTGCCTGCTCTAGCAACAGTAAACCCTGTTCAGCTGCATAAGACGCACGCTGTGCATCCAGTACAGTCAAATAACTGTCAATACCGGCACGGAAGCGGGCATTGGACAGTTTGTAGGTTGTATTTGTTGCTTCGACTAAGCGCTTTTGTGCAGAGAGACGGTCGCCGATATTCTGACGGACAGCCAGTGCATCATTGACTTCACGGAAAGCAGACTGAATGGATTTTTCATAATCAGCCAGAGCAATTTTCTGGTCAATTTCTGAAACCTTAACATTTGCTTTACGCACGCCCCAGTCAAACAAAGGCACATCCAGACTTGGTCCAACTGACCAGAGGAATGAACCTGATTTGAACAGATCGCTGAGATCAGTGGAAGCATAACCTAAGTTACCGGTCAGGCTGATGGTTGGGAACATTTTAGCTTTCGCAGCACCAATATTCGCCCCGGCAGCAGACAGTTTGTATTCTGCAGCTTTAACATCAGGACGGTTATTCAGCAGATCACTTGGAAGACCTGACTGGAGTACAGTGGTATTGGTAATTTTTGTGACACGCTGTGCAGGCAATAAATTTGCAGGCACCTGCTGACCAACCAGCAGATTTAACAGGTTCTGAGCCTGTGCAACCTGTGTTTTATAGTTGGCAACATCATTACGTGCTGTTTCAACAGAAATCTGTGCCTGACGGACAGGAACTTCACTGTCGATACCAACATCAAAACGCTTTTTGTTCAGATTGTAGGATTCAAGCTGAGCTTTCAGCGTCTGGTCTGCAAGTTTCAACTGAGAGCTGGCAAAAGAATAGTTCAGCCATGCCTGTGTCACTTGTCCAATCAGTGCAATCTGAGTGGAATCTTTGGCACTGGCAGTTGCTAAGTATGTGTCCAGGATGTTGTCACGTAAGCTACGGATACGTCCCCAGAAGTCCAGCTCATAAGCCGTGACCCCTAATCCAACCTGATAGGTTGAATATGGGTTGTTTGGATCACGGGTAGGGGATACCTGACGCAATACACTGCCGCTTGCACCGATAGAGGGTAACAGCGCAGTTTTCGTAATCTGGTATTGCTCCTGCGCTTTTTCAATATTCAGTGCTGCCACACGCAGATCACGGTTATTCTGAAGTGCCAGATCAAGCGTCTGAATGAGACGAGGGTCAGAGAAGAAATCTTTATAACCCTGTTCTGCAACAGATGTACCCGATGCATTACTGATATAACTTGTTGGCAGATTTGTCTGCGCTACGGGTTCTGGGCCACGCATGCTTTGACATGCAGTCAAAGCAAGCGCAAGTGCAGATACCGCAATGCTACGACCTGAAACAGACCATATATTCTGCATCACGATGATTGCTCCTGAGTGTTAATTTTTTTAGGTTTATATTTAAAGATACTGCGGATCCATACGAAGAACACAGGGATAAAGAAAATACCCAGCAGTGTTGAACTGATTACGCCACCCAGTACACCATAACCTACAGAGTGCTGGCTTCCTGCACCTGCACCGCTTGCAAGCGCAAGAGGCAGTACACCAAAACCGAAAGCAAGTGTAGTCATGATAATAGGACGTAAACGCATTCTTGCAGCATGAAGCGTTGCATCAAACAGATCTTCGCCTTTTTCCTGAAGTTCTTTGGCAAATTCAACGATCAGAATCGCGTTTTTCGCAGACAGACCAATTACGGCAATCATGGCGACCTGGAAGTAGATGTTGTTGGACAGATTAGGGTCACCTTTAATGATCATACCCAGATAAGTCAGCAACACAGCACCTAGAATACCCAAAGGAACAACCAGCAGGACTGAGAAAGGAATAGACCAGCTTTCATACAGTGCTGCAAGACACAGGAATACAATCAGCAGAGACAGTGCATACAGGAATGGAGCCTGAGCACCCGATTCACGTTCTTCAAGTGACAGACCTGTCCACTCATAATCGAAGCCCTGTAAGCCCATGGATGGCAGTTTGGCAACAATTTCTTCCATTGCTTTCATTGCATCACCAGAGCTGATACCCGGTGCTGGAGTACCCTGAATGTTGACAGATGAAACGCCGTTATAACGCTCAAGACGAGGTGAACCATACGTCCATTTACCTGTTGCAAATGCAGAGAATGGAACCATTACGCCTTTGTTGTTACGAACATACCATTTGTTCAGATCTTCCGGCATCATGCGTGAATCAGCTTCACCCTGAACATAAACTTTTTTCACACGACCACGGTCTACGAAGTCATTGATGTATGAACCACCCCATGCCATGCTCATGGTTGAATTGATATCAGCAATGCTGACACCCATTGCACCTGCCTGAGCCTGATCAATTTCAATCTGATACTGAGGTGTATCTTCCTGACCGTTTGGACGTACACCGACCAGACGTTTGTCCTGAGATGCCATTCCGAGAATTGCATTTCGTGCAGCGACAAGTTTGTCGTGCCCCTGACCACCTGGATCTTTCAGCTGAAGGTTAAAACCAGCGGTTACACCCAGTTCAGGCATTGCAGGTAACTGTAGCGGCATCACATAAGAGGCATCTTTTGCAATCATATTCAGCGCCATACCACGCTGAATCACAGCACCAATCTGCTGTTCAGGCGTTGTACGTTCGCTCCAGTCTTTCAGTTTAATGAAGGCAAGACCAGCATTCTGACCAATACCTGTAAATGAGAAGCCGGCAACACTGAACACAGACTGTACAGCATTGGCTTTATCATGCAGGAAGAAGTCAGTCATGGTATCAACGACTTTACCTGTACGGTCAAGTGTTGCGTTTGGCGGTAACTGTACCAGCGTCATTACCACACCCTGATCTTCATCAGGAAGGAATGATTTCGGCATTTTAATGAATACGCCAACCAGCAGGGCAATGACCACCGCATAAACCACACCTGAGAACAGTTTGTGATGTGTCATGCGGTTTACGCCGTTCTGATATTTATCAGCAGTGCGGTCAAAGGCATTGTTGAACCAGCGGAAGAAGCGGGCAAAAACACCGTTGCTTTCTTCTTTGCCTGGTTCATGCTGTTTCAGAATCGTTGCACACAGGGCAGGGGTGAAGGTCAGAGCCACAATCAGTGACAAAATCATGGCTGTCACAAGCGTGATGGAGAACTGACGGTAAATTACACCTGTTGTACCACCAAAGAAAGCCATTGGTACGAATACCGCAGTCAGTACAGAGGTAATACCAATCAAGGCACCAGAAATCTGTTTCATGGAGATTTCAGTGGCTTCAACTGGATCAAGATGGTCTTCAACCATCACACGTTCAACGTTTTCCACAACAACAATCGCGTCATCCACAAGAAGACCAATCGCAAGTACCATGGCGAACATGGTGAGTGTGTTGATTGAGAAACCGAACATGTTGATGACAGCAAATGTTCCCAGTACAACAACCGGTACTGCCATGGTTGGAATAATGGTTGCGCGCCAGTTCTGAAGGAACAGGAACATCACAAAGAATACAAGGATGACAGCTTCAATCAGCGTATGTACTACACTTTCAATCGAAAGTTTAATAAATGGCGTTGTATCGAATGCAAGGTCATCTTCCATTCCTGTTGGATAGTTCTTACGAAGTTCAACCAGACGGGCTTCAACTGCTTCAGCTGTATCCAATGCATTTGCACCTGTTGCCAGTTTAATTGCAACACCACCGGCAGGTTTGCCGTTGTATTTTGAATCAAACTGATAGGTATCTGCACCCAGTTCAACACGGGCTACATCACCCAGACGTACCTGAGCACCATCTGAAGTATTGCGAAGGAAAATATTTTTAAACTGTTCAGGTGTGGTCAGCATGCTCTGTGCATTGACAGTCGCATTCAGAACCTGACCTTCGACCGCAGGTGCACCACCTAACTGACCAACTGCAACCTGAGAGTTCTGCGAGCGGATCGCCGCGGCAACATCACTTGGTGTAACACCAAGGCTGGTCATTTTTGCAGGATCAAGCCAGATGCGCATTGCATAAGAACCACCGAACACCTGTACTTCACCCACACCCGCCACACGGCTGAGGGGTTCAGAAATATTGGAGTTCACATAGTCTTTAATGTCATCTGCTGAAAGTTTGCCGTCAGGTGAATAAAATGCAATAACCTGCAGGAAGCTTGCGCCTGACTTGGTGACTTTCACACCCTGACGCTGAACATCTTCTGGTAACAGCGCTGTTGCTGACTGAAGTTTGTTCTGCACCTGAACCTGAGCAATGTCAGGATCAACACCCTGTTCAAAGTTCAGGGTAATGGAAGCCTGACCGTTACCGGCACTGTTGGATGAAATATAACGTAAACCATCCAGGCCGTTCATTTGCTGCTCAATAATCTGAGTCACTGTATTTTCTACAGTTTCAGCAGATGCACCTGGATAAGTTGCCGAAATGGAAACCGTTGGTGGAGCAATGGTCGGATACTGTGCAATTGGCATCTTTGTCAGCGTGAGTACACCCGCCAGCATGATGACCAATGCAATCACCCATGCAAAAATCGGGCGATGAATAAAAAATTGAGCCATGAAGTCTACCCCTTATGCGTGTGAAGTAGCTTTTTCTTCACTCGTTTTGCTCGCAGGAGCAGGTTGAGCTGACTGAGCCTGTTTCGAAGCAGGCTGACCTGGTTGTGCTTCAGGCTGAGCTTGATAAGGCTTTGCAGTCACTGGCTGTTCTGGTTTTACTTTAGCAATACCATCTACAATGACTTTGTCACCTGACTGAAGACCTTCAGTCACAATCCAGTCTTTACCTTGAACACCGACAGTTGTCACAGGGCGTGTTTCAACCTGACCTTTTGCATTGACCAGCATCGCCATAGCCTGACCTGTTGGTGTACGGGTGATTGCTGCCTGAGGAATCAGGAATGCATTTGGAATCACACCCTGAACGATCTGAGCATTGGCAAACATACCAGGCAATAACAGATGATTCGGGTTAGGGAAGACCGCACGTAAAGTCACAGTACCTGTTTCAGGATTTACACTGGCATCAGAAAAGGCAAGACGTCCTTCAACGGGATAGTAGCTGCCATCTTCAAGTTTCAGTTTGACTTTAGTATTGTTGCTGCTGTCCAGGCTGCCTTTACTCAGTTGCTGACGCAGACGGAGCAGTTCAGCACTGGATTGATTTATGTCTACATAAATCGGATCAAGACGTTGAATCGTCACCAGTGGATCAGCCTGATTTGCAGTAACTAAAGCACCTGCTGTGACACTGGAACGGTTAGTCTGACCAGAAATTGGAGCACGGACAGTTGAATAACCTAAGTTGATTTCAGCATTTTTCAGTTCTGCCTGAGTCGCTGCAAGATCAGCTTCAGCCAGTTTTACCTGAGCCACGATGTCATCATATTCCTGTTTTGAAATTGCATTACTGCCAACCAGCTGGCGGTAACGACCTTCTTTCACACGTAATACATTCAGATTTGCTTGTTGACGAGCCAAAGCAGCACGAGCACTGTCGGCACTTGCACGGTTGGTACGGGCATCAACTTCATAGAGTGCCTGACCTTCGCGAACATAACTGCCTTCAGTAAACAGACGCTTCAGAATCACACCACTGGTCTGTGGACGAACTTCTGAAACTTCAAATGCGGTGGTACGGCCTGACAGTTCGACAGACTGTTCCACACTCTGTGGCTGCGCAACAATAATACCTACTTCTGTGGGAGGCATCTGTTGAGCAGCAGCAGCTTGCTGTGCATCTTTTGGATCTTTGCTACAACCAACAAGTGCGATACTTGTTGCTAATGCGCAAGCAGTAAGGGTCGGAGCCCAAAGCTTTGCAGACATCATTATTCCACCTCAGTTAGATTTATATCTAAAATTTTAATCATTTGTTTGCACTTTACTGTTTTTGGTAAACAGCAGATAAAGCAGCGAAATCCAAATGAAGCTAATGCTCCAGCCCGACAGGACATCCGTAGGGTAATGAACGCCAAGATAAACTCTTGAAACACCCATCATCAGTATCCATATCAATGCACACAGGAAAATCAGTTTATGTGCTGTATGTTTCATGCTGAGGTAAATTGCAAGACATCCGAGCGTTGCTGCATAGAAACTATGAGCACTTGGAAATGACGCACCGTAACTTTCAACCAGGTGGTACATTTCAGGAGGACGGGGTCTTGAAAATACGAATTTAAGCAGCCATGCAGTTGCAAAACTTCCTGACAGTCCTGTAACGATAAAAACAATGTTCGTATACTTTTTATACCAGGTCAGGCATAAACACCATAGAGTGGCTAAAAATAATACACCTGGCATGCCGCCGATTGTCGACAATACAGTTGCAAAATTGTTCATCGAATCAGTGCGATGCTGACTCATCCATATCACTGCATTCAGATCATGGACATGAAAAGCAGGAATAAATAAAAGCAACATACTGATAATAAACAAAAAACAACCGACTGATAACAGCAGATAAGGCATGTCGGAATCCTTGTCATTTTAACCGATCAGAGCACGGTTATTTAATGGACTAAAGTGTACTCATCAGTACACTTTATTTCAAGTGCGTGTAAATTATGCTGATTTGTTTTTGTGTATCTGTAACATAAAACAATATAAATATAACAAAAAAATCAGTGGGTATTCTTGTGGTTTTGTGAAGAATCGTTCACAACCAAAGGGTCTTTAGGCGGCCAGAAAAAATCACTTGGACGGGTCAGGAAGTGAGTTAGAACCAGTTTTGCAAGCGGTTTCCATTGTTCGAAACGGACACGGCGGGCACGTAAAGCCACAATAATGGTCAGGCTGAAACTCACGAACAGGTTGGTCATTCCAATCAACAGTACCCCTAAAAAGGACACAATAATCAAGCCAATTTCAGGTGAACCATTGATACTCATCAAGCCCTGTATGAAGTTTGCCGAAGCAAAAGCAATATGGCGGATATCAAGTGGTAACCCCAGAATAAAACCAATGGTTCCCATACTTCCGAGCATGATACCGAACAGGAAATTACCTGCCAGTGCGCCCAGATTGGTTTCTATATAGCCAGCAAATTTATCCAGACGTTTCTGTCCCATCAGATTTTTCAGTCGGACATGGGCTTTTAAGCGCGGTCCCACTTTTCTGTAAACCGCCATATTGTCAAAATATCCAGCAATTAAGCCAGACAGAAACAGGCATACGCCTGCTATGGCTGCATGTGGAACTGCCAGTGATGTAAATGGATTCAGACTGTGCAGGAGGGCAGCGGCTTTGGTGTGTGCAAGCAAAGGTTCGTGCATGGTCGCTTGCCAAAGCCATGTAACAACTGCTGCTGTAGGAATGGCAATGGATATATTGCCAAGAATCGCCACAAACTGAGTACGGATAATATTGATAATCAAGGCAGCCAGTTCTGCAATCTGAGCAGTTTTGGAGCCTCTGCGCTGTTGAACGGTTGAAGCAAGTGCAGCAGCGGTCATGGCTGGCTGTTTGGTTGCAACCGTAAAATGCAGAACATGGATCAGCATAAAGCCCAGTGAGTAGTTCATGCTGTAAATAAAAGCATGCATCATCGGGGCAAGGGTCAGTCTGGCAGCCAGAATTTTAAAGGTAGCCATCAGCGCAATGATAACACCTGCACCTGCTGCTGCTTTGTACATGCCCAGGAAACCCTGCTTATCTGTACTTACATAATGTTCACCGGTTTTACTGGCATTTTCTGTGACTTGTAAAGCAATCAGTTCACTGTTGGTGGTCAGCAGTGAGCGGACACTCTGTTCGCTGTAAATGGCTTCGGTTACATCTTCCAGCAGCGTGCCCAGAGACTCATATCGGACTTCATCTTCTTCTGTGATGAGATTCAGCAGTATTTCAATCCGATCCAGACACTGTTCCAGCAGGGACAGCAGATAAGTCAGGCTGATACTGACACCAATGCGTCGGGTTGCACGGCGGATTTTTAAAACCACATCACGGCACTGTTCAATCATCACCAATGCCTGTGAGGCATCGGGCTGAGGCTGGACATTGATTTCGTCTACATTGCGGTGCAGCTTTTTATAGGCTTCGATAAACTCAATAATTTCCCGGTTCTGAACCAGGAATGGAGATTCATATTCGGTCAGCTCAGGATAGGCACTGATAAACTCAGGATACAGACCAATACCACTGATCCGATAGGACAGGACAGTAATGGCTTTGATCAGTTCACGTTTGATTTCAAGTTTTTCATGCTGATATCCATGACCTGTGTTCAGCAGGCTGAACAGCTGTTGCCATTCAGAACTGTGAATACAGATCAGCCAGTCTTTATCACTGCGCTGATGGAAGACTCGACGCACCAGATCCTGCAGCTGGGTTTCATCGTTGATCATGGGCAGGAAATGCGCCCCTAAACGCTGAAACAGCTGATTCCAGAAACCATCCAGAGACAGAATGCCTGTATCGGCATATAAAGAAGACTGTTTGTATCGGCTGATCAGCTGAAGTAAAAAACGTTGCAGAGTTGAAACCGCATTGGGTGTCAGCAGGAGTGCCTGAATCAGTGCCTGAAATTTCTGATGTATTTCTTCATTGTTTTTAATGTCATCAGGGCGGATTCGATCCACCAGCTCAATCAGTAACTCATCAGAAAGAACAGCCTGAGAAGTCTCAAGCTGTTGCTGCATTTTCAGGAAAAGATCGTTAAATTGTAACTGCATAGGCAAAATATAATTTTATTGAATTCGGTGTAATGCAAGCTGTGCCAGATTATACAGTGCCTGCGTATATTCACTCTCAGGCAGTTTCTGCAAAGCTGAAACAGCTGACTCGGTTTCTTCGTGTGCCCGTTTACGGCAGTAATCCAGTGCGCCAGAAGACTGAACGATGCTGATGACCTGATCCAGATCTGATGTTCCACCGGTTGCAATACTGCGACGGATGATTTCATGTTCATGACCTGTGGTGTTCGCTAAAGCAGAGATCAAAGGTAAAGTCGGTTTACCTTCCATCAGATCATCACCAATATTTTTACCTAATGTTTCTGCATCTGAGGTGTAATCCAGAATATCGTCAATAATCTGAAAAGCATTACCAAAGTGTCCTGCAAAGAGTCTCAGCGGTTCACGGTACTCCGGTTTACCTGCAAGAATGGCAGCACCTTCGGTAGCCAGTTCAAACAGTCGGGATGTTTTACCATGAATAATATCCAGATATGTTTGTTCATTTGTATCAGGCTGATGCTGAGCCTGAAGCTGGAGCACTTCACCTTCAGCAATTTCACAGGTTCCAGTGGAAAAGTCTTTCAGCAGAGTCATGTTGTCCAGATCAACCAGCAGATCAAATGCACGGGAAATCAAAAAGTCACCGACTAAAACAGCCGTCTGATTGTTCCAGGTTGCATTGGCAGTTGGGCGTCCACGTCTGAGACCGGATTCATCGACAACGTCATCATGCACCAGGGTTGCGGTATGCAGCATTTCAATAATGGCAGCAAGTTTACGATAGGGTTCCATTTCATCCGCACCACAGGCTCTTGCAGCAAGCAGGCACATGATTGGGCGCATACGTTTACCGCCTGCTTCGACTACATGCTTGCTGACCGCCATAACCAGTGCAACTTTGGAAGTAATCCCTTCATTGATAAATTTGTCCATCGCGGCGAAGTCTGTAGCAACCGGAGCGAGAATGTCTTGCTTAAAATCGATGGTCATGTGAAGAGAAACCCCTTTATCTGTATATTGCTGATCGTTTCAGATACAGCAATGCTGGCTGTTTATACTTTCGGGAGGACCTGCTGTACAGGGCGGTTATGTTTACAGCTCTCTGCATCTGCATGGTTTTCCATGGAACGCATGCCTAAGTCCTGTAAAAGATGTAGGTATGGTTCGGTTTTACGTAGTCTATAGTAGCGAATTGTATTTGAAAATCTATCCCGAAGGATTAAATCTAAGGTATATGGTTGCATTATTGTTCATATTTTTCAGTGCTGAAAAAATAATCGGGACTGTCCTGTATAAATTTTAGGGGATACGCTTGTTGTTTTTATGATTTTCACCTAAAATATGTCCCCTTATGTGTGACCCCAGTGGCGATCGTTTTAAGATCGGTATATCCCTTTACCGGCACGACAACACGGGCATGATGGAGTACGTTATGTACGCAGTAATCCAGAGCGGTGGTAAACAGCACCGTGTAGTTGAGGGTGAAACCCTTAAAGTAGAATTGTTGAAAGCTGAAACTGGTGCAACTATTACATTTGATGATGTATTAATGGTTGTTAACGGTGAAAGCATTCAGATCGGTGCTCCAGTTGTAGCTGGCGCTAAAGTAACTGCAGAAGTGGTTAGTCACGGTCGTCACGACAAAATCCGCATCATCAAAATGCGTCGTCGTAAACATTACCGTAAACAACAAGGTCACCGTCAATGGTTCACTGAGTTGAAAATTACTGCGATTGCAGGCTAATCCACTAGGAGTAAATAGACATGGCAACTAAAAAAGCCGGTGGTTCGACTAAAAACGGTCGTGACTCGAATCCTAAAATGTTAGGTGTTAAAATGTACGGTGGTCAAGCTGTGACTGCTGGTAACATTATCGTTCGTCAACGTGGTACAGAATTCCACGCTGGTGCAAACGTAGGTATGGGTCGTGACCATACTTTGTTCGCTACTGCTGATGGCGTAATCAAATTTGAAGTGAAGGGTCAGTTTGGCCGTCGCTATGTATCTGTTGAAGTGTAAGTTTTAACAGTTCGAAAAAGCCCGCTTAATTGCGGGCTTTTTTATACCCAAAGACTGGCTGAAAAATAAACAGAGTTCTCCATCATGATGGACACTTTGGATAAATAAGCATAAATAACAATACAAAACTTCTTATTTTCTCAGTTTTTGAGTCTTTAAACTGGTTTAAGATGAGAAATCTGAAAAATTGCACTTAAGCAAATATAAAAGGTGAATACATGAATATGCTTCGTAAAACGATGGGTGTCGTAGCAATCAGTGCAGCTGTGCTCGCACCTGCAATGAGCACAACGGTTTTTGCAGCTGCAGCTGCATCGGAGCAACAGGCGACGTCAAACCTGGTTAAACAGCTCAGCGGTATCCGCAGTCTGTCAGCATCGTTTGAACAGACGACTAAGGCAACCGGTGGTAAAGCTGCGCCAAAGAAAGGTTTAACCGCTCAGCATATGAATCAGACTTTCAAAGGTACAATGAAGGTTGAAAGACCTGGTAAGTTTTTCTGGGAAACCACCAGTCCTGCAAAACAGACCATTGTGACCACAGGTAAAACTGTCTGGATTTATGATCCGGATCTGCAACAGGCAGTGCGTCAGAGTCTGGATGATCAGGTGGCAAACACACCTGCACTGTTACTGTCAGGAAATACCAGTCAGATCATGAAGTCTTATCGTGTAACACAGCCAAACAGTGCGAAAACGTATTACACGCTGTTCCCTAAAGACAGTGAAGGGGCATTTCAGAGCCTGACCATCAGCTTTGGTACAAATAAAGCACCTAATCTGATGATTCTTGAAGACTCACTGGGTCAGACAACCTATGTGCGTTTTGCCAATGTAAAAGTGAACCCTGCTATCCCGGCAGCAACATTTAATTTTGCGCCACCTAAGGGCACCGATATTATTGATCAGTAAAAGATCTGTTACAGCTATATGAGGTCGGAAAAGAGCAACGGAAGTTGCTCTTTTTTTTGTATGGAAAACTGCTGTGTGGAAATCTGTATTTCAGTGAGCATAAAGGCTTATAAGGCATTCTGCATAGTTCGTAACCGTGATTTTTCCGAATAAATAATGAAGCAGTATATCTATGGGAGGAAACAGGCACAGGGTTTCGTATCTGGCTCTGTTTTCATGGTAACTGGGTCGATCTGTCGGCGGAATAAGAAAATCAGCTCAGTCAATGCTGTTTTATTGCTCTTTTTCTTGCGAGTGGGTGAAAAACAAACGTCAGATACATTTTAAAATTTTATTATAAAGTCCTACTTTGTATAGTGAAAGACATTAAAAGTTTAACACTCGGGGGTATCAGGCATGACACAGAAAAAGTATAAAAAGTGGATGGTGGCAGTCCCAGTTGTTGCATCTGTTATGATTTTTTCAGGGTGCCAGGAAAAACCTGCGGTTGAACAGAAGGCAGCAGTAGAAGCCACAGGTGTGCCATTGATTCAGTCAAAAATCATTCCTGTAAAACTTGCGAAATCAGAAATCTGCGACAATCAGGGCTGTACCCGTTATGACCTGCAGACTGTTGAAACCAATGTCAGCTGGATCAACGACTATTTTATGGATCGGCTGAAAAAAGCAGACCCTGTTGTATTCAATCAGGATGCTGCTGTACAGAACCAAGCTGAAGAAAAAGATAAAACAGATGAGCAGGGGCTGAGCAGCAGTTCAGCCGATATCCGTTATATCGGGCAGCACTATAATATTGCAACGTTTGCTCTCAGTACTTATAACTACAGCGCAGGCGCAGCACATGGTATGTACCATGTGGAATATGTGAATTTTGACCTGATCAGCCAGCAGCGACTTGCATTGCAGGATATTCTGGTTAAAGGCGCAGAGCAGAAAATACGCGATGCAATCTATGAGTCCAATACGATGTGGCTGAGTGAACACAATATCGAAAAATCAAAATTACAGCTCAGTGATAATTATTACTATGGTGTAAACGGTCTTGTATTTGTGTATCCATTATATGAGCTGGCCAGCTATGCAGAAGGAATGTCTGAGCTGACTTTGCCTTATCATATGGTTAAGAAACTGATCAAGCCAGAATATCTGCCTGAATTACCTCAGTACGCAGCATCTTAATTTAAATTTATATCAATATTGCTTTATTAAGATTCAGCTGCAAAGTCTGTCACTGTATTTTTTACAGTGAAGAGCTTACACTATAGCCAGTTTTTCCCTTTAAAAGACTGGCTATGATCGACCCTAAATTAATCAGAAATAATATTGAGGCTGTAAATTTAGCCTTAGCAAAACGTGGTGTGCAACTCAACGTAGAAGAATGGGCATCACTGGAAGCACGTCGTAAGGAAATTCAGTCCCGCACTGAAAATCTTCAGGCAGAGCGTAACAGTGGCGCTAAACAGGTAGGTCAGATTAAAAAATCTGGCGGAGATGCCTCTGAGATCATGGCGCGTATGTCTGCCATTGGTGATGAAATTAAAGCTGCTGAAACTGAACTGAATGAACTTCAGGCAGAGCTTGATGCAAAACTGATGTCTATTCCAAACATGCCACATGAGTCGGTACCTGAAGGTAAAGACGAAAGTGACAACGTTGAAGTTTTAAAATGGGGTACACCTCGCCAGTTTGATTTTGAAATCAAAGATCATACTGACCTGGGCGAAATGATGGGTGGTCTGGAGTTTGAAACTGCGACCAAACTGACAGGTACACGTTTCAGTGTGCTGAAAGGTCCATTGGCGCGTTTACAACGTGCATTGACGCAATTCATGTTGGATACACATACCCTTAAAAATGGCTATACTGAAGCCTATGTACCGTATCTGGTCAATGCAGATTCACTGCGTGGGACAGGTCAGCTGCCTAAATTTGAAGAAGATTTATTCAAATTACAGGGTGAAAAAGAATATTACCTGATTCCTACAGCTGAAGTTCCAGTCACCAATTTCGTGCGTGATGAAATTGTTGATCCTGAACGTCTGCCACTGAAATATGCAGCACATACGCCGTGTTTCCGTAGTGAAGCAGGTTCTTATGGTCGCGATACCCGTGGTCTGATCCGTCAGCACCAGTTCGACAAAGTTGAAATGGTTCAGATTGTAAAACCTGAAGACTCAATGCAGGCTTTGGAAGATTTAACAGGTCATGCAGAAGGTATCCTGCAGGCACTGGGTCTGCCATACCGTAAAATCGTGTTATGTGGTGGCGACATGGGCTTTGGCGCATGCAAAACTTACGATCTTGAAGTCTGGGTGCCAAGCCAGGAAACTTATCGTGAAATTTCTTCATGTTCAAACATGTGGGATTTCCAGGCACGCCGTATGAAAGCACGTTACCGTGCAGACCAGAAGAAAACTGAGTTCGTTCATACTTTGAATGGTTCAGGTCTGGCAGTTGGTCGTACCTTGCTTGCTGTGATGGAAAACTATCAGCGTGCAGATGGTTCGATTGAAATTCCTGAAGTGTTGCGTCCATACATGGCGGGTGCAACGTACATCGACTAAGTTAAAAAGCCTGCTCTGTAGTCATATAGCGCAGGCTTTTTGAATCAGACAGTATCAATGTCCTCATCTGATTACAGATGAAAGACGTTTATTGATCTCATTTGAGCATGAAAATTGCTTTAGACAATCAGAAATAAACAATTGAGGTTCCCGTGGATATTTTTCCAGTCTCTTTAAAGTTGCAACAGCAACCGTGTCTGATTGTCGGTGGTGGAAGCATTGCCTTGCGCAAGGCAACTTTACTTGCCAAAGCGGGTGCAGTCATTCATGTGGTTGCACCTGAAATTGAAGAAAGTCTGCTGGATATTGTTCATTCTACACATGGGCAGTTTCATGCTGAAAAATTCAATACCGACATCGGTCTGAGCGGCTATCGACTGGTGATTGCAGCGACTAATGATAAAGCAGTCAATCAGTCAGTTTTTGAAGCCTGTGAAGATTTGAATGTCCTGGTCAACAGTGTGGATGATCCTCCGCATTGTCGCTTTATGGTGCCTGCAATTATTGACCGTTCACCATTGGTGATCTCGGTTGCAACCAATGGTGCTTCGCCTGTATTGGCGCGTCAGATCCGTACTCAGCTTGAAGCTGCTGTTCCACATGGGATGGGTAAGCTGGCTGATTTTTCCGGTAAATGGCGTAAAGTCGTCAAAGAACAGATCAGTAATCCTGATGAGCGTCGTATCTTCTGGGAAGATCTGTACGCAAGTCCGCTGAAAGAACAGGTGTTCAATGATCGTCTGGTTGAAGCTGACCGTTTGATTGAACAGGCTTTGACAGAATGGCAGAAGCCGAAAGGTGAAGTCTATCTGGTGGGTGCAGGACCTGGTGATCCTGAACTACTGACCCTAAAAGCCCTGCGCTTAATGCAGCAAGCTGATGTGGTGATTTATGATCGACTGGTCTCACCTGCGATTATGGAGCTCTGTCGCCGTGATGCTGAAAAAGTCTATGTGGGCAAAGCGCGTTCCAACCATTCCGTCCCACAGGATGGTATCAATGCCTTACTTGTACAGTATGCTTCACAGGGTAAACGTGTCTGCCGTCTGAAAGGCGGTGATCCTTTTATTTTTGGGCGCGGTGGTGAAGAAATTCAGGAACTGTTTGCAGCTGGTGTCGCTTTTCAGGTTGTGCCTGGGATTACCGCAGCATCAGGCTGTTCTGCCTACGCAGGTATTCCGCTGACCCATCGTGATTATGCACAAAGTGTCCGTTTCCTCACAGGGCACTTAAAAGAAGGTTCTCCTGAGTTGCCGTGGCATGAACTGGTCTATGAAAATCAGACACTGGTTCTGTATATGGGACTGGTCGGACTGGAAAAAATCTGTGAAAAACTGATCGCGCATGGTCAGCGTCCTGATATGCCGGTTGCATTGATTTCCAAAGGGACAACGCCTGACCAAAAAGTCGTGGTGGGTACTTTGGCAGATATCGCTTCAAAAGTTGAAGAAAATCATATTCAGGCACCGACTTTAACCATTATTGGTGAAGTGGTCAGTTTACGTGAACAGTTAAGATGGCGATAAAATCTCTCCCAATCCTTCTTTAAGAAGAGGGGAGTTCCTTCCTTTGAAAAGGGAGGGTAGGAGAGATTAAGGGCAGTAGAGAAAATACGTGATACATGTTGTTTTATTTGAACCTGAAATTCCTGCAAATACAGGAAATATCATCCGTTTATGTGCCAATACGGGGGCACAGCTGCATCTGGTTAAACCTTTAGGTTTTGAACTGGATGATAAAAAACTGCGCCGTGCCGGACTGGATTATCATGAATGGGCACACATGAAAGTGTGGGAAAACTTTGCAGAATGTCTTGTGCATTTAAAAGTGCAAGGGATTGATCTGGATGCAATCTATCCTTTAACCACCAAAGGTTCAGAAACACCACATACCTCGGATTTAAATCGTCCTGTGGCTTTGCTCATGGGACCTGAAACCCGTGGTCTGCCTGAAGATGTGCGCATGATGTTCCCTCAGGAACACTGGATCCGTCTGCCAATGGCACCGAATTCCCGTAGTCTGAATTTATCCAATGCGACGGCAGTTATTCTGTATGAAGCCTGGCGTCAGCAGGGTTTTCAGGAACTGAAATAAAAATCTGAACAGCCATCCGTCAGGATGGTTTTTTTATGCAGATCAGTTCTGTGGCAACAGCATTATGTAAGCGTATTTTAATGCAGCTTTATGATCTAAAACTTAGCCTGTATAAAGTAAGTTAAGTAAATCAATTTATTATTAGCCTATGTCTGTTCAACTGAATCTGAAAACCTGTTTAACGGGACTCATGCTGCTGTTGTCATGCAGTATGGTCATGCCTGTTTTTGCTGTACAGGTGGCAAAACCTGTAGATGCTGTAGAGAAAGTCAGTCCTGAAGAAATCAGAGTGGCTTTGAAAAATATGAATAATGATTTCAGCCAGAGGATAGACCAGTGGGGCAGCAATTTAAAACGCGATGATTTTAATGTTGTTCGGGGGAAGGCTTCTTTAAAACCTGCCAAACAGCAGGAGGTCTGCAATATTTTTCAGTCTGTGGTGGATGAGACTTACCAGCTGGCATTGAATAACAGGCACAGGCTGAATGAGGAAGAAAGCAAAATTGTTGCAGACAGAGCACTGTTTATTCAGAAGCTTGGATTCGAGGGTGGCATTATAAAAACTGAAATGGGTTTTGATTGCCGAATCTTTTAAATGAAACTTTAAAGTTATATGTTTCAGAATTTCTTTTAAAAGTAAAAAAGACGCCGAAGCGTCTTTTTTACTGGTGATGAAAGTAGTCTGTATACTGAAGTATCAGAGTCTGTCATCAAACTCATTATGCTGTGGCGCAGGGTGTTTAAAGCCCTTGGTTTTGTATCCCAGATAAAGGATACCGAACATTGCCCACCATAAACCGAATTTCAGTGCAGTTTCTTCAATTTCAAGCCACATGGCAAAGATACTGATAAAACCAAGCAGTGGAATAATGACAAAGCTGAGAATCTCTTTGAAGCTCTTGGTACGTCCATCACGTAAAGCATAGCGTGAAATAACCGACAGATTCACAAAAGTAAATGCAGTCAGCGCACCAAAGCTGATCATTGAAATCACAATGTCCAGATCCATGAAACCGGCAGTCAGGGCAACAACACCAACAATCAGAATGTTATAAGAAGGTGTAAAGTTCTTTGGACTGATATGACCGAAAATCTTTTTGTTGATTACGCCATCACGACCCATGACATACATCAGGCGTGATACACCTGCATGCGCTGAAATACCCGAAGCCATCACTGTGATAATTGCAAAATACAGCACCACAGTTTTGAATGCGACACCACCTACAGCCTGTAAAATATCGGGCTGAGTTGCAGCAACATCTTCAAAATAAGTTTTCGGATCGTTCGGGAAGTAAATCTGCATGAAGTAAGTACTGATAATAAAAATTATCCCTGCAAATAACGCAGTCATGAAAATTGCACGCGGCAAGGTTTTTTCAGTGTCTTTGGTTTCTTCTGCAAGTGAACTTAAAGAGTCAAATCCTGTGAAAGAGAAGCACAGTAAGGTTGCACCAGTAATGAGTGCACCCAGGCTTGTCATTTCATTCCAGAACGGCTCCAGACTCCATAACTGGTATTTTGCGTTGACCAGTGTGCCGTCAGCATTTACACCACCTGCAAGCAGCTGGTAAACCATCCAGGTAAAGTATGCAATCACTGCAAGCTGAACCAGAACAATCAGACTGTTAAAGTTGGCAACAAATTTGGCACCACGGAGGTTAACCCCGGTCATGACCGCAGTTAAGCCGACAACCCATACCCAGTGATTCACGTCAGGGAACAGTGCTTCCAGATAAATCACAGCAAGAATAATATTGACCATTGGGGACAATAAATAATCAAGCCAGGATGACCATCCCACCATAAACCCGACATTTGGGTGAATGGATTTCTGAGCATAGGTGTACGCAGAACCCGAAGACGGATAACGGCGGATCATGTGCCCATAACTGATGGAAGTGAATAAAATTGCGATCAGCGCAATAATATAAGATGTTGGAACGTGAAAATGACTTTCTTCAGATACTAAACCAAAAGTATCAAACAGGGTCATAGGTTGAATATAAGCTAAACCAATAATGATAATGTGCCAGAAGCCCAGCGTTTTTTGCAGTTTAGCTGCCGATTGAGTCCCAGAGATATTTGTCAACGGCGTTATCCTCTTAATCGTTGATCAAGGATCAGTCATATATACCAAGGATCGTTTGAGACGAACGATCCCCCCTACGAATAAAACAAAAGTGCGCCAATCTATACCAGATTGGTACCTTTTGTCAGTAACTTTGTGATTTTTTTTAGCAGAACTTAAGCCAGTCTGCTGAAAAAATGTCTTACAGGGTTATTGATATGATAAAAGCCTGGTGTATATAAAATCACCAGGCTCTATGTGGATCTATATTGGCTTATTTAAAGTGTATTACCAAGCCTTTTTCAGAATGTTTTTCAGGTCTTCCAGGTTCGCTTCCTTAGGGTTATAAATAATCGAACCATCATTCAGCGCTTTTTCAGCGACATCATCCAGCTGAGCTTCAGTTACTTTTCCTGTCTCGCTTAAAGTGCGGGGCAGTTTAGTCAGAGTAAACAGGCGGTCACGCATGGCCAGGATGGTGGATACGGCTTTGTCTGCACGTAAATGAGCAGGGGTCTGAGCATAAATGTCAGGTCCTGCCAGTGGCAGCAGTAAGTCACCGATTTTATCGCCATTTACTTCTTTGTTGTATTCAAGTACATACGGAAGGAACAGGTTCATACATAAGCCATGGGGCAGATGAGCAACAGCACCTAATGCATGACCCAGTGAGTGGACAAGTCCGACCATGGAGTTTGAAAATGCAATGCCTGCCATGGTGGAAGCCTGAGCCAGTTCCAGACGACCGTGTTCATCAGCTGGATTATCCAGCACATCGAACAGGCTGCCACATACTTTTTTGATTGCAGCTGTTGCATAGGCATCAGAAATTGGGTTGGCAGCCATACAGGTATAGGCTTCAACGGCATGTGTCAGTGCATCCATTGCTGTCATTGCTGTCAGGTGTGGTGGAAGGGTCAGTGTCATGCGCGGGTCAAGAATGGCAGCATTTGGCATCAGGTAATTGGATGCAAAAGGTATTTTGACGTGCTTCTGATTGTCTGAAACCACGGCAACCATGGTGACTTCTGAGCCTGTACCTGAAGTGGTTGGGATCACGAAGAAAGGTTTCAGCGGTTTAGGCAGGTTATGCGCACCTGAATATTTCAGCAGGTCATCTCCACCTTCAGTCACCAGAATGTTGGTTGCTTTTGAGGTATCAATAACAGAACCACCGCCTACTGCAATGATCGCATCACAGTTGTTGGTACGATATGCCTGAGCCGCAGCACGGACAGTTTCAAGACTTGAATCTGGTGGAACGTCATCAAAGACAAAACCAATTTCTACATTGGTGGATTCAAAAGCTGCTTCAAGCGGTGCAAGCAGGTTATTTGCGCGGACACCCTTATCTGTAATGATCATTGGACGTTTTGAACCCAGTGAGGCAAGTTCAAACGGAATGTGTTCGAGTGCAGCATGACCAGCAATAACTTTGACCGGACAGAAAAATTCGTAATAAGGCTTAGCCATGTTATGCACTCCGTTTCAGATAGGACTGAGCTACTTTCAGATAGATACTGGCAGCTCCTGTTAATTTTTCTTTCAGGCTTAAATCGCCTGGGTACTGTTTTACTGCCAGTTCTGCAACCAGTTTTGGCAGAATCAGCGCTTCCATTTTATTGAGGCAACGGACGAGCCTGATCGCATGGGCTAAATCACCATCTGCAATCATACGGTCATGTGCAAATGCCAAAGCTGTACTTTCCTGAAATGAAAAGACCAGGAATGCATGGCTCAGATGTTTGAACGTAATGGTCAGATCCGGTTTCTGCTGTGCAGTATCAAGCAGCTCCAGCTGTTTCTGTTCACTGACTCTTGCAATGAATGCAGGACCATCTAGAAATACATTCATGGAAAGAACGAAACCTGTTGGAAATTTTGCAACTTCCTGTTTAATTTCTTCATCGACCTGGCTCGCCATAACCAGACCTCTGCCAATCACATCCATCATGAGTTTGACATAAGCCTGTTGCAGAGCGGGTTTTACAGATTTACTTGTAATCACTCGCGAGTCCCTATTGTAAAAATAATTATAAATTAGAGTAAATACTCTAATTTGTTTTTGTGTGAAATGCAAAGTCTTTTATTGTTCTATGACTTCTACGTCATTAAAGTAACCGCTGTCTTTTAAAGATTCAATCACATCTGCACAGAAGTTTTCAAAACGTGGATAAGTTTCAGGAATAAGATCCATCACTCTGACCATTTCAAGTCCTGCATAACCACATGGATTAATCGTATGAAATCCGGTCAGATCACAGTCAATATTTAATGCTAAGCCGTGATAACTACGTCCTTTACGGATTTTAAAACCCAGAGACCCAATTTTACGTTCATCAACATATACACCTGGTGCATCTGCTTTAGCATATGCCGTGATGCCATATTTTTTCAGCAGTTCAATCATCAGATTTTCAGCATAGGACACCAGGCTGCGGACATTCCATTTCAGTCGGTTTAAATCAAACATGAAATAGACCACCATCTGACCAGGACCATGCCATGTAATCTGACCGCCACGGTCGCTCTGAACCACTGGAATATCGGTATGTGCCAGGATATGTTCAGGTTTTCCTGCCTGTCCCTGCGTCAGTACATCGTGATGCTGCAAAATCCACAGTTCATCGGGTGTATTTTCATCACGGTTTTCTGTCAGGTTTTTCATTGCCTGAAAACGGTCAGCATATTCAACCGCTGTTTCAAAGTGTCGAATAATCAGCTTGGGTTTCAGAACAGTATCATTCACAGAACAGGTATCCTTTTCGTCAAAACTGTTTGTCCAATTATAGACTTTTCAACTGAACTGTGGAGCTGAAAAAGACCGTGGAGACATAAAAAAACACGCCAGCAGGCGTGTTTTTAAAGCAGATTACAGTGCTGTTTTAATCAGAGGGCAGGCTGCAAGATCGGCATAAAGCTGATGTACCTGTTCCAGTTCTTCAAAACGGAGCTGCGCAGTAATGGAGTGATATTTACCTGTACGCGAAGGCTGAACTGATAAAGTCGCTCCATCAAACTCAGGAAAATGTTTCACTAAAATTTCCAGGACTGCAACGTGCAGTTCTGTACCTGCATTACCAATGAGTTTAATTGGGTAGTCCATTGGAAAAACCCAGAGATGTTCCTGTAATTCGCGGGATGGTGTGCGATCTGGCATAGTCATGAGAGTCAGTCCCCCTTATATCAAACGCCTGCATGAGTGCAGGCGCTGTTGTGGTTCTCTTGATTACTTAATGGAGACTTTCAATAATTTTTCAAGCCTCCATCGGAGTATCAGAAATCAGTCGTTTTCCAGGAAAGAACGTAAGTGTTCTGAGCGGGAAGGGTGACGTAATTTACGCAGCGCTTTCGCTTCGATCTGACGGATACGTTCACGGGTTACATCAAACTGTTTACCTACTTCTTCGAGAGTATGGTCAGTTGGCATATCAATACCAAAACGCATTTTCAGAACTTTCGCTTCACGTTCAGTCAGGTTTTCCAGGACTTCACGGGTTGCTTCTTTTAAGCCTTCTGAAGTCGCAGCATCTACAGGAGATGTAATGTTGCTGTCTTCAATGAAGTCACCAAGATGTGAATCTTCATCATCACCGATTGGCGTTTCCATGGAAATCGGCTCTTTGGCAATTTTAAGCACTTTACGTACTTTCACTTCGTCCATTTCCAGACGTTCACCCAGTTCTTCAGGGGTAGGCTCACGACCCATTTCCTGAAGCAGCTGACGGGATACACGGTTGATCTTGTTAATGGTTTCGATCATGTGTACCGGAATACGGATTGTACGTGCCTGATCCGCGATTGAACGCGTGATTGCCTGACGGATCCACCATGTTGCATAAGTTGAGAACTTATAACCACGACGGTATTCAAACTTATCCACGGCTTTCATCAGACCGATGTTACCTTCCTGAATCAGATCCAGGAACTGTAAACCACGGTTGGTGTATTTTTTCGCAATTGAGATCACCAGACGTAAGTTGGCTTCGACCATTTCTTTTTTCGCACGACGGGCTTTTGCTTCACCAACCGCCATACGTTTGGAAATGTCTTTAATGTCTTTTACATTTAAGCCAAGTTCTTTCTCAAGATCTGCAATTTTCTGCTGGAATGCCAGTACATCAGGGCGAACTTTTTCAAGATAGCCTTTCAGTTCAGCAGGCGCTTTGGCAATCTGTTCATCCAGCCATGCAGGATTTGATTCCTGGCCAGGGAAAGAAGTACGGAACTGAGTACGGTCCATACGGCCACGACGGACTGCATAACGCATCACTTCACGTTCAGAAGTACGGATCTGTTCATGTGTGCCACGGATCATTTCTGAAATAATATCGAAAAGACGTGGAGTGAATTTGAACATCATAAAGACAGCGGCAAGTGCCTCCATCGCTTCAGTACCCTGAGCGCTGTTTCGTCCATGCTGTGCAATTGCCTGTTTCGCAGTGTTCCAGGCATTTTCCAGTTCTTCAAAACGTGCTTTCGCAATTTCAGGATCTGGACCTGATTCGCCTTCAGAGTCATCATCACCCTCAGACTCTTCCTCTTCATCATCGTCATCCAGTTTTACATCTTTGGTTGGCTTTTTAGATGAATCTTCGTCGTCGTCAAGTTCTTCTGCGCTGTCTTCCAGTACTTCTGGAATATCTTCATCTGTTTCAGGGTCTAAATAACCTGATAAAATATCGGCAAGGCGGCGCTCACCGGTTTCGTATTCTTTGTATTCCTGAAGAACCACTTCCACTGCATTTGGCCAGTAGGCAATCGAGTTCAGAACGTCGCGGATACCTTCCTCGATACGTTTTGCAATACTGATTTCGCCTTCACGGGTCAACAGTTCAACGGTACCCATTTCACGCATATACATACGGACTGGGTCAGTGGTTCGACCAGGTTCATTTTCAACAGATGCAAGTACCGCAGCGGCTTCTTCTTCTGCAACCTCATCGGCTGCTTCCGCGTTGTCTCCGAACATCGTATCGTCAGATTCAGGCGCACGTTCGTGTACAGGAATACCAACGTCCTGAAGCATCTGAATAATGTCTTCAATCTGCTCGCTTTCTGTGATTGAGTCCGGCAGATGATCGTTAACTTCAGCGTAAGTTAAGTAACCCTGTTCCTTGCCTCGGCTAATCAGCGCCGCTACCTGTGAAGTAGGGGAAGTCATATCGCTCATCTTTGCTTACTCTTCATTGAATCTGTGGCGGTAAAAAACCGTGCATGATAGCACAATTCGCTCAAAATACTTTCTGATTTGATCAGTCAGCAGTGAATTTATGTAGTTTGATTTAACAACTGCTTAACAGTATTGGGGCAATATAAAAACTTTCAAGTCCTGTCTCTGTTCGAGCTTCACACTTTAATGTTTATAGGGTGGTTTGAACTGAAAAATAACTGATTATAAATACACAATTTTATTAGGTGTATGCAAGAGGATAATATGCAATTGGTATAAAAAATCAAATAAAACTTGACAGGAAACTGTAAGAAAGATAAATAGCGCCTAGACCCATTCAAATTTTTTCATTATGAGGTAGTTTTAGTGTCTTCTACAGATTTCGAACTGGATGATAGCTACGGTGATGATGATGTTAATTTCGAAGAGGCATCAAGTAAAATCAGTGCTAAAGAATCACTTGAAAAGCGCCGTCTGATTGATGACCTTCTCGCAAAGCGTCGCCTTGAACGTGAGCTGAAAGATTTCGATTATGATATTGATGACGACGATTTTGACGACGAGTAAAAAGTCATTGGGCAAGCTGCCTTTCGATGCTATGCTTTGACACTGATGAAAACCGCCTGGAAATAACATGAGTGCTTTGGATTTAGATCTGTTAAGTGATTATCTTGATGGGGACCAGAATGAATATGGTCTCGATTTTGCTGCGACACATGGCTTTTTATGTGCCATAGCAGTTGGTCCTCAGTTCGACAAATGGCTTGAAGAGCTGTTTGAGGGAAATCAGAGCAAAGCACCGAAAGAAATCGTAGCGCAGATTAAACTGTGGCTTGAAGACCTGCGTCAGAAACTTTCAAATGAAGAAGGGATTGAATTTCCTTTTGAAATTGAAGAAGCGGATGTTGAATCGAGTCTGGGCGACTGGGCAGTCGGTTTTGTGGATGCAATGTTCCTGAATGAAGATGGATGGTTCACACCTGAATTTGAAGAGCAGGTGGTTGATCTGACCTTACCAATGATGGTTTTCAGTGGTGTCGATGATGAAGATCCACAAATGGAGTCTTTCCGTCGCAATGGTCAGTTAATGGACGAAATTGCAGAAGAAATTCCTGAAAATCTGAATGAAATTTATCTGATGTTCCATACACCAGCAAAATAATCTGTTCAGCATTAAAAAAGCACCTTACTTCAGGTGCTTTTTTATTGATTATATGAAATATGGGAGCACCCTGTCAGCCTGATATATTGGTCCGGTTCAGACAGCGCTTGGCATACCAGTGATATGCAACATGAAAAACTGCACCATGAATGGCAATCAGGCAGAGCATGATCACAGCTGACAGACCTATTCCTGCCTGATCTGCTGCCTGTAAAATCTGTTCAGCATCAGGATTCAGCATCACAAGAAAAAAGACAAACAGACTGCCAATAATAATAGCAACAGCAGATGATCCCCAGATCAGCTGTACTTTTTCTTCAGGAGTTGGCAGGCGTTTTTCCCGTTTTACAAAATGCCCCGCAGCAATGAAGGCTGAGGCAATCAAAGCAGGCAACAGGGTAATACCACTTAAATTTAAAGCAATGATCAGTACGGTGGTCAGCAGCACCAGTGCAATGCTGTAGACGGATGCGAAATAAAGCAGATAATGTTTCACGTTCAGGTTACTCTATGAATAATTTTTTTATTCATTTTAGTGGCTTATGACTGTATTTACGGTATAGCCATACAGCAGAAAATGCAATACAGATTGCCACAATGATATAGCCGACCCGACTGAAAATCTGATGCATCAGTGCCTGATTTTCACCAAAGTAATAACCGACAGTAGCTAAAAAAGTCGTCCAGATAATAGTGCCTGATCCACTGTACAGCATGAATTTCCAGAAGGGCATGTGACTCATGCCTGCGGGTATGCTGATCAGTGAGCGTACAGCGGGAATCATCCTGCCGAAGAAAACGATACGGTGTCCGTAACGTTCAAACCATTCCAGGGCTTTTTCCACATCTTCTTTTTTGATGAACAGATATTTACCGAAACGGTCAACCAGACCAAACAGTTTGTCATGTGAAATTTTTCTTCCAGCCCAGTACAGCACTGCGGCAGCAATCAGTGAGCCGAGACTGCCTGCGATAATCACACCTGTCAGAAGAAGCTGTCCTTTGGAAGCGGTATAACCCGCTGAAGGCATAATAATTTCAGAAGGGATAGGGGGGAATACATTATCCAGGAACATGAGCAAGGCAATACCGAAGTAGCCAAGTTGCTCCATAATGGAAATAATCCATTCAGTCATATTTGAAGTTCAGTCAGATTTTTTAACAGTTTAATTGAGCGGGTCATTATGTATATATGAATTGTATTAATTTTATGCGATAAAAAAGGAGATTCATCTGAATCTCCCTTTTTTTACTTAAAATAATATTTCCAGTTTACAGGCGTTTACGTTTAGCCGCAGTAATTTGTGACTGACGCATACGGAAACCTTCTTTTTGCTTTTCAGAAGTTTTGTCGATGCAGTACTTACAAGACACGCCATGTTCATAGCTAGGTAAAGCCACTTCTTCAGGAACCAAAGGCCAGCCACATGCGTGACATTTGGTATTTTCGCCTTCTTCCATACCATGCGTGACCGCAGTACGACCATCAAAGACGAAACATTCACCTTCCCACATGCTTTCTTCAGCAGGGGTTTCTTCGAGGTATTTTAAAATACCGCCTTTCAAGTGATAAACCTCATTGAAACCTTCCTGAAGAAGTAATGACGTCGATTTTTCACAACGGATACCGCCGGTACAGAACATCGCGATTTTTTTATCTTTATGCTGTTCCAGCTCTTTTTTCACGTAATCTGGAAATTCACGGAAAGTTTCAGTTTTAGGGTCAATCGCACCCTTAAAAGTCCCTGCTTTATATTCATAATCATTACGTGTATCGATCAGGATCACATCATCACGTGCGATTAAGTCATTCCATTCTTTAGGATCAAGATAGTGTCCAACCAGGTCACGTGGTTTAACTTCTACGCCTAGAGTCACGATTTCTTTTTTATGTTTGATTTTCATTTTACGGAACGGTTTTTCTTCACTGTGCGATTCTTTATATTCCATCGCTGTGAAACCTTCATCTAAAAGGAACTGATGAATCACATCAATCGCTTTACGGTCACCCGCAACTGTTCCATTAATACCTTCATCAGCAACAATCAGAGTACCGCATAGGTTGATGGTTTTTACCAGATCTAAAAGACGTTGTTGAAGATCGGCAGAATCTTGAACTTCTTTGAATTGATAAAGTGCGGCAACAACCCAACCAGAGGTCGCTTGCTGTTCTACAGGTGCAAGCTGTTCTACAGTAGCGTTCATGGAGTACTCCAAATGTGTAAATACAGGATAAAATTTAAGGCGCACATTTTAACGTGATTTGCTCAGGTTTGCGAGAAAACCTTATTGAAAAAATGGGTTTTTCAAATCTTTGCAGTATGGGTATGATGCTGTCATATTTTGAATGAACTGTGTACGGACGTTAATGTCAGTATTACAGGATGAATTATTTTTACAGGAGTCTGTTTTGAGTACTGATCGTCGAATTGCCTCATTAACCCCATGTGCAGGGCGTTGTTCAACGGTATTTGGTGATTCAGTATGTCGTGGTTGCCGCCGCTTTAATCACGAAGTAATCAAATGGAATACTTATACGGAAGAGCAGCACAGTGCTGTCTGGAAACGGCTGGATGCACAGCTGGATCAGATTCTGATTCCGATGTTGCCACTGGCGGACTTACGTCATGTAGAAGGTTTTGTACTTTCACGCAGAGTCCGTTTGCGTGATGATGCATCTAAAGGACGAAAGCTTTATCATGCGTTGAAAATATGTGAAAAGAATAAAAATTTTACTGAAGACAGCGGTCTTGGAATCACTCAGAAGCAGGTCAAACCGATCTGGCAGGAGTTTGAACGGCGTGTACTGGCACTGGCAACGGCAAGTTATGATCTGGCTTTTTTAAGAGCGGATGGGATCAGTCATCATCTGTTGCAGATGGATGAAGAGCAGGAGATTTAATGATCATCAACGGATTTTATTCTGAACAACATACTGTTGCTGGACATAAAAGTGGCTGAGTATCTGCTGTATTGTTTTGCTGTGGTGATTATGATTGCCACACCTGGTCCTGTAATGATGCTGGTGGCGAGTGCGGGTTTAAAGGGGGGTTATGCTCAGGCATTCAAAACCATTACTGGAACCAATCTTGCGTCCCTGGTTCTGATTACATTGTCTGTACTGATTATTAAAGGCGCGGTTCATATTAATGAACAATGGCTCAGTACTGTGCAGATTCTGGGAAGTTCTTATATTGCCTGGCTTGGTATTCAGATCATAAGAGAAGCACGGACGGAAGTGCATCCTGCTGTTGGGGATGTGCAGAGTACAGATGGCGGTTTTGTCCAGGGTTTTATGGTTGGGATTTCAAATCCTAAAGACATTATTTTCTTTGCTTCATTTTTTCCACAGTTTATTCATATCACATCAGATATCAATATCAGTCTTATGATTTTGACTTTCAGCTGGATTGTTCTGGATTTTGCCACGCTGTCGGTAGTTTATCTTGGGTTTAACAAACTGTCAGGCTCAAGTATTTATCGTTATCTGTTGCTTGCCTGTGGCTGTATTCTGATGGCTGTTGCAGTTTTTGGACTGTATTCAGGATTAAAAAATTTCTGATATTCAGTGGTTGTTAAATATTAATGAATCTAAAAAAACTCCCATAGATTGAATCTTTGGGAGTTTTTTTCTGTTGCTTAAATTAAATCAGAAACAGCAAAAAATTATATGTTGTGAGTCAGTCGGTACTGAACCAGTTCTTCAATAGTGATCAAAGTCAGATCATGTGTCTGAGCATAAGCCAGGACCTGGATACCTGATGCCATTGTGCCATCTGGATTGGTTACTTCACACAGCACACCTGCGGGTTTTAAACCTGCTAAACGTGCCAGATCAATTGAACCCTCAGTATGACCACGACGAGTAAGTACACCACCACTGCGACCACGTAAAGGGAATACATGCCCAGGACGGTTTAGATCACTGGCAACAGCACCATCTTTAATCGCAGCATGAATCGTTGTGGTACGGTCTTTTGCCGATACGCCAGTGGTTACGCCTTCAGCAGCTTCAATGGTGATGGTAAATGCCGTTTTAAACTGACTGGAGTTATCCTGAACCATTGATGGTAATTCAAGATGATCGGCAAGTTCATCAGTCAGTGTTAAACAGACTATTCCAGAACCGTCACGGATCATACGTGCCATGGTTTCGGCATTGAGGGTTTCGGCAGCAACGATCAGATCAGCTTCATTTTCACGATCAAAATCGTCCATGACCAGGACGGGTTTGCCCTGGCGCATATCTTCTAAAGCTTGTTGAATACGTTGCTCAGCAGGGGAAAGTGCCGAAAAGAAAATTTCAGGTTGAATTAAACTGGACATTGAAACGCTCTCGTAAAAAATAAATACGGTTGAACATTTCAGGACATGTGAAATAGTGGCGTTACAAAACATTTTCCAATACAGGGCACTGGAATTTTTACTGTGACGTCGTCTTCTTTCATCCGGACTATACCGTCGGCTTTGGAATCTCACCAAATCTGCGAATCACTGGAGAAGTGACTGGCTCGTGGGCTACTGAAACATCAAGGTAGAATGATGATTCAGATTACCACCGGTGGGGAATTACACCCCGCCCTGAAGCGATGTAAGATCATTATAGACTGTTTTACAGTGTAGATATGTTTTTTGTTTAGAATGATCAGTACTATGAATAGAACAATCTGTGCTAAAGCATAGTGGATAAAAGGTTTAATAATGAAAAATAAAGACGGGGTATAGGCATTGATCAGAACTCAGCAGACAGTATTTTCATGGCAGGATCAGAAATTTGTACAGCATTTACAGATCTTTGGTTTTACATTGATTGCGGTCAGTGTTTTATATCTGATTGCAGCCAACTGGTTTATGTTGCCTCAATCTGTACAGTTGGTGATTCCACAACTTTTATTGTTACTGAGTGCGCTGTCCAGTGTTTTTCTGGTCAAAAATGATTCTTTAATCCAGTGTTTACATGCTGTCTGTGGCTTGATGATCGGGCTGTGTATGGCAGTTATTGGACAGGTTTATCAGACAGGTGCAGACAGTTATTTACTGTTTTTCATCTGGTCTGTGCTGCTGTTGCCCTGGCTGTACCGCTCTAGTATTGGCATCTTTTTTCTGCTGTGTATTGTGAGTCAGATTGCTTTATTTTTATTCTTTATTCAAACCTTTTGGGGAGATGAATCTCCAACCGTTTTTTTACTGTCTATCCATCTCCTGGCACTGTTACAGTTTTTATTCTGTCTCAGATATTATCCAAAAATAAGATATTTATTCATCATCTGGTTTGCCATGCTTTCTGTATGGAATATGGTGATGTTCTTATATATGGATAAGGGACTGCTCTATTTTATTTGTTCATTGATTTTATTGAGCATCGCATTTATTTATTTCTATAAGAAAAATGATCAGTTGTGCAGTGTACTGTCTGCGGTCACTTTAGGGATTACTTTCACCTTAATCATTGTGAAATGGCTTGATAATTTATTCAGACAGTCTGAAATCTTGGGGCTGCTGATCATTGCGGTAATTATTTTTGCATGGTTTGCATTGATTACTTTTTTACTGATTAAGTTTATTCCGAACAGCCGATTCAATAATATTCCTCTGGCTGTTGGTGCGTGGATTTCAGGGATTGTGCTGTCTTCATTGATGCTGACATTCTGGGGGAATTTTTCCTTAATTATGGGCATCATTTTTGTGGCTTTCGCAGCCTATATGCTCAAAATAAAGCAGAATTTATTTTTAAGACAGCTTGCTTACTGTTTGTTTGTCGCAGGGCAGGTCGCAATCCTGTTTCATACTTATGATTTGACCGAAAAGATTTATCCACTGTTGTTGATTCAGGCTGTTGGGCTGATCGTCGCATATTGGGTCAGAACGCACTGGTTCTTTGTTTTTGTTCAGTTGTCTGCGCTCTATGCTTTGGGTGTTGCGATGATCTGGCATGACAATGCAGCACACTTCTGGATGGGAAATGTTGAAAATTTTGCTTATCTGACGCTGCTGACTTATGTTTTTTATACGGCGCTGCTGTGGGTTCAGAAAATTCAACCGCAACAATATCAAAGAAGTTTGATGCTTTGTAATTTAGTGATTACTGTTTTTTCTGTTGGTTTTTACGCTTTTTTAGGAAAAAGTGAATTCGCTGATATTCAGCTTATTCCAGCCTTTACATTTGGTCTTCCGATTTTGTGGTGTGTATTATTTTTAATTCTGCATATACAGAATCAGTTCAATTTTTTAGCACAATGTGTTTTAGCGATTTTTGGTGCTGTGCTGATTTATTTCGGTTATTTTGAAATCTTTATTGTGCTGGCGGTGCTTTCATGGGCTTTGATGAAGCATGATAAATTCATCTCTGCTTTTGCATTATTGACCTTAACGGTTATTTTATGGTGCCTGTATTATTCACTGGAAGTGACTTTTCTGGTGAAAAGTCTGAGTATCTTTATTTCAGGCATCACGCTGTTATTACTGAGTCTATGTTTAGTGCATTTTAAAAATAAAGAGGGGATAACACAATGAAAAAAAATATCCCTTTGGTTATCGCCATTCTGAGTGTTGTATTTTTTCTTGGCCTGATCCTGAAAAATGAGCAACATTTAAAACACAGTGACAGTATTTATATTCAGCTTGCACCTGTAGATCCCCGTTCTTTGATCCAGGGGGACTATATGGTGCTCAATTATGATCTGAGCTTTTATGATGTGGCTGTGCAAAAGGGTGATCCACATATTCCCATGAATGCTACTGCAATTAAAAATAAGTCTTCGGTTGTTGCTTATGTCGCACTCGATGCACAGCGTCGTGTGGTGAAAACCAGTCTGGATCCAAGATTACTGGAAATGTATCCATCAGCCAGTCATCGTATCGTACTTAAAAATCCTGATAATCGCCTGGATAGGCTTTATCCTGCTTCGAACAGCTTTCTGTTTGCAGAGGGCTTGGCTGAATGCTATCAGGCTGCGCAATATGCAGAGTTTAAAGTCGATGAAAGGGGTAATGCTATTCTTGCTTCGTTGCGTGGCGGTGATTTGAAGTCTTTGGGCTGTGAAAAAAACAAGAAGTGGTGGAATGGAAATTTACCCGTTTTGATGCATAAAGATTGAATTAATAGATGTAAAAAACCCGCATTAAGCGGGTTTTTTTAGAATCTTTGAGTACTGTGCTTATTAAGCCACCTGGACAGGAATGCAGTTCGCTGTGTGGTTCACAGTATTGTCTGGATTTGCATACACAAGACGCGGTTTATGTGCATCCGCTTCTGCATTGGTAAAGTCACCAAATGTTGCAATAATCACGATATCGCCAACATCTGCCTGGTGTGCAGCACCGCCATTGACAGAAATAATGCCTGAGTTATCTTCACCACGAATCGCGTAAGTTGTGAAGCGTTTACCATTTGTCACGTTCCAGACATGAATTTCTTCATATTCACGGATGCCAGCTAAATCCATCAGAACGCCATCAATCGCACAGGAGCCTTCATAGTGAAGTTCTGCATGAGTAACGAAAGCGCGGTGAATTTTACATTTTAATAAACGAGATAGCATGGCTAGCGTCTCCTTAGTGGACCTAAGATGTTTTATCTTATGGTTGAATCAAATAGCTTCGTCCTGGACAGGCTTCAGCGCAAACGCATTTTGCTCTGAAATAAACGTCAAGGCAAGCGCTATTGTTCAACAATTCGTGAATTTATCAGTTCGGTTTGTAAGCATTGATCTGATTCATGGCTTGCTGTACATCACCATTGACCAGCAGTTTAATACGGGATAATGCATGATGAAGCGCATCGTCCATCAGAGTCTGTTCTGAGGAAGGTGCTTTGCCAAGGACATGTCCAGATACGCGTTCTTTTGAACCTGGATGACCGATTCCTATGCGTAAACGATGGAAATCAGAACCGATGTGGGGAACAATATCTTTTAAACCATTGTGTCCACCATGACCACCACCTGTTTTCAGGCGAATGACACCTGGATTCATATCCAGTTCATCATGGGCTATCAGCATAGATGATGGGGCAATGTTATAGAATTTTGCGAAGGGAACAACACTTTTACCAGAGGCATTCATAAAGGTTGTGGGTAACAGCAGACGAACGTCCTGACCTTCGATATTACCACGACCGCTGATTCCGTTGAATTTTGGGTCAGCTTTGAGGGAAATGCCATATTGATCTGCAAGGCGTTCAACGAACCAGAAGCCTGCATTATGGCGGGTCTGGGCATATTCCTTTCCAGGATTACCCAGACCTACAATCAGTGAAATATCTGACACTAATTTACACCATCAACACTTATGCGCGTTTGAAGTCAGCGTGCATAGGCGTGTTTTTAGCTGGGTGACGCTGTAAAGCCTGGATTTTAACGCTTTCAGCTTTACCGTCGATGTTGATTTCAACAACTTCTTCAAAGAAAGCATTGCTTTCTAAAGCTTTAACAAGCTCACGAAGTTCTAAAGTTACAGCAACAGGAGCAGCTTCACCACCGTAGATGATCGCTGGTACTTTGTTCTGAAGACGAAGGCGGCGGCTCGAACCTTTCCCTTGAACTGCTTCTTCACGTGCTACTGCATTTAATACGAAGTTTGCCATGACAGACATTCCTAATTTAAGTTTAATTGACTGAACCTTCGACCAGTTCAGTGATAGAAAGCCCCACCAAAAGGCAGGGCTTTTAAATTCAGCGCTATATTATAGATAAGAATCGAACATTGCGCTAATAGATTCTTCGTTGTTAATACGACGAATTGTTTCAGCAACCATACTTGCTACTGAAACCTGGCGAATCTTACCAAGATTTAAAGCTTCATCAGAAAGAGGAATCGTATCTGTTACAACCAATTCATCAATCACAGAATTTTTAAGATTTTCAAGTGCTTTACCTGAAAGTACTGGGTGAGTTGCATAAGCAACAACTTTACGAGCACCGAATTTTTTCAATGCATCAGCTGCTTTACACAATGTACCAGCAGTATCAACCATATCATCGACGATGACACAATCACGATCTTTCACATCACCAATCAAATGCATCACTTGTGATTCATTCGCTTTCTGGCGACGTTTATCAATGATTGCAAGGTCAATATCACCCATTTGTTTAGCAACAGCACGTGCACGTACTACACCGCCAACGTCAGGTGAAACCACCATCAGGTTGTCATGAGACTGTTGACGTAAGTCAGCAAGCAGTGCAGGAGTACCGTAGATGTTGTCTACAGGAATATCAAAGAAACCCTGAATCTGGTCAGCATGCAGGTCGATCATTACAACACGGTCAATACCAACAGTTGTCAGCATATCT
The DNA here is from genome assembly GCF_002165295.2 of Acinetobacter sp. WCHAc010052. Lineage (NCBI taxonomy): Bacteria > Pseudomonadati > Pseudomonadota > Gammaproteobacteria > Moraxellales > Moraxellaceae > Acinetobacter > Acinetobacter sp. WCHAc010052. Next base: position 937,510 of record NZ_CP032143.1, read on the forward strand.
GCAACAACTTTAGCAGTAATTGGAACACGGGTTGAACGAGGACGACGATCCTGACGGGCATAACCGAAGTAAGGAATCACAGCAGTAATACGACCAGCACTTGCGCGACGCAAAGCATCAGCCATTACTAAGATTTCCATCAGGTTATCATTTGTAGGGGCACAAGTAGGCTGTACGATAAATACGTCTTTACCACGCACGTTTTCAGTAATTTCAACAGTGATTTCACCGTCAGAAAATTTACCTACAGCGGCAGCACCCAGAGGGATATGCAAGTGGCTAACGACTTTTTGGGCGAATTGTGGATGCGCAGACCCACTAAAAACGACAAGATTGGGCATGAAGCACCCTTGGCGGTTGGCAGATTTGAAAGTATATGGCAGGGGCGGCTGGATTCGAACCAACGGATGCCGAGATCAAAACCCGGTGCCTTACCACTTGGCGACGCCCCTAATGCGGCAGAATTTTAGTGTTTCCAACTGTTTTTGTCAAGGTAAACTGGCAAAAAACAGTGAATACCATGTTCTGTCTTTTTTGAGAAAATGGCAGGGGCGGCTGGATTCGAACCAACGGATGCCGAGATCAAAACCCGGTGCCTTACCACTTGGCGACGCCCCTAATTGATGTGTTGTTCAGTATGCTAAGTAATGGCAGGGGCGGCTGGATTCGAACCAACGGATGCCGAGATCAAAACCCGGTGCCTTACCACTTGGCGACGCCCCTGTTACTTAGATGAACAAACATCTTACAGATGAAAATGATGGCAGGGGCGGCTGGATTCGAACCAACGGATGCCGAGATCAAAACCCGGTGCCTTACCACTTGGCGACGCCCCTATCATTACACTTTGAAATGAATGAGTGGTGATTCTTTTAAGCTGTTCACAATGTAGGATTTACATGGTGAATGTTTTAAAATCTCATCAGTATTCATATCTTCAGTGACTTCAACAAAAACACAGGCACCTGTACCTGTAAGTTTTGCAGTTCCGAACTGATTCAGATACTGCATCGCTTCATCGACTTCAGGATATAGACTTCTTGCTGTTGGCTCAAAGTTATTTATGAAATCGGATGGCTTAAGCTGATAGGCGCAAAATTTAGTAGGCTTAGTGTCTCTTGTCAATGTTTTTTGTGAAAAAAGCAGTTGAGTGCTGATAAAACAGTCAGGTTTTAACACAATGTACTGTTTTTGATCTAAGTCTATGAATGTTAAGTGTTCACCAATACCTTCAGCCCATGCGTTCCGTCCATGAACAAAAATCGGGACATCAGCGCCAAGTCTCAGCCCCAGTTCTGCCAGCTGTTCAGTGTTTAAACCGCATTTCCATAATTGATTGACCACAATCAGGGTGGTTGCTGCATTGGAGGAACCACCACCTAAACCTGCACCCATGGGAATATTTTTTTCAATACGGATATGCAGACCACCTGGCTGTTGAGCAAATGGTTTTAAGATTTCAGTCGCTCTGAAGATCAGATTCTGCTGTAAATCAACGCTGTTTAATCCGTCAATTAAAACATCCTGAGTATCTGTCTGGGTGAATTCCAGCCAGTCAGACAGGTCAATCAACTGAAAAATACTCTGCAGTTCGTGATAACCGTTTTCACGGCGACCGGTGATATGCAGAAACAGATTTAATTTGGAAGGGGACTGTACTCGGATCATAAGTGGTATGAATTAACGGTTCTGAATAATCATTGTAATACGGTTTTCCTGACCAGATTCAAGTGATTGTTTAAGAATCAGTTTGTTGGGGAGCAGGGTGGCTTCATTGTAGCTGAGACTGACAGCCCAGCCATCTTCATTCAGTTGTTCAATCCGTCCCTGTTCATCTTTTTTAATTTCAGCAGAAGTCGTTGCAGGTTTTGCCTGAACCCAGCTGACTAAATGTGTAATCGGTGCTTGCCAGCCCGTTGCTCTTTCCAGCAGTTCTTCAGGTGTTTCAGCAGTAATCAGACCAGTTTTAGCGCTGTTTAAAGACACTTCACCTGGTTTTCCTGTGATCTGGGTTTTACCCACACCCAGGATACCGCTCAGCTCTATGTCAAATTCCTGCTGCTGCTGTATCCATGTAAAAAATGCACTGCCACTCTGCTGAGGTGTGCGGACACCGATTTTACCCTGAAGGCTGAACTGGCTCGGTGCTTCCGGTAGCTGTGCTTCAGGGGGTAACTGAGGTTTGGTGTACTGCTGACAACCAGTCAGCATCAGTAATCCTGAGGTCACAAGAACAGTGCTGAAACGTGTGAATAATTGCATGAATCGGGTTAACTCTTTTTAGTCTGTTGAGGTAACAGTAATGAAGTCAGTTGATCCAGTTGTGGATCATCTGGATGATTTTGTTGTAGCTGATGTAACACTGTGTTGAACTGATTCAGTTCACCCTGCATGTACAGGGCACGTGCATATCGGACACCAATTTTTATGCTTTTACTGATGGAGTAGGCTTTTTGCAGTACCTGGGCAGATGTTTTGAAGTCATTCTGTAAAAAAGTGATATAGCCCAGTGTGTCCAGGATGGATGCCTGCTCTGGCGCATTGTCCAGTGCCTGCTCTGCGTACTTCCGTGCTTCATCCAGCCGTCTGTTCTGTAATGCCAGCGTATAGGCATAAGCATTCAGGTAGGTAGGACTGTTGGGTTCAATCTCCAGCAGTTTTTTCAGCAGTCTGTCCAGTTTGTCTCTGGATTCATAAGGATCGAGTAACAGGACTTCAGCATAGATCAGTTCTGGATCATCGGGCAGGTTTTTGATGGCTTCATCCAGAATGCGCAATGCTGCTTTTTTGTTGTTGGTGCGTTTTAAGATCTCAGCCTGTGCAAGATAGAGAAAACTGGCATGCTGTGGATAGTTGACCCGTTCCTGTGTCAGAAAACGCAGTGCATCATTCAGACGGTTCTGCTGTGCAAAGATTGAGATCATATTACGCCTGGAAACCGTATACAGGCTTCCATCCACAAGTCGATAGTAGGCTTTGGCTGTTTCAAAATGCTGTTTTCTTTCTGCATTGACTGCCAGGTAATAATACGCTTCATTCTGATACTGAGCTGAATAACGCAATTCGACCAGGTATTTTTCTGCAATTTCATATTTCTCAAGATCAATCGCAGTCAGACCTGTAATGAACAGCGCTTCTTCGGCATCAGGCCATTTTTTCAGAATGGTTTCCAGGTGCTCGAGTGCCAGTTCAGATTCATTTTTCTTGATCAGATATTTGACTTCAGCGAGTCGTATTTCAAGATTATTGCGGTTTTTTCGGCTGGCTCTTTCGTACCATGCCCGTGTCGCATTTTCATCTCCCATTGCATTCAGGAGATTGGCTTTCATTAAAATATAACTGGTTGCTTTGGGACGCTTTTTTAAGGCTTTGTTGACAGTTTCCAGTGCCTGTTTCAGCTGACCGTTCTGCGCTTCTAGCCCTGCGATCAGCACAAGGATGGATGGATTTTCACGTTCGTTGCTTGAACTGAGAGCACTGGTCAGATACTGACGGTCTTCTTCGGATTCGGGTGAAATGCCAGCCAGAATTTCTTCAAGGTCAGCGGTTGGATCAATCTTTAAAATTTTATCCAGTGTTTCAGCTGCAAGTTCATATTCATGTGTTTTCAGCGCAATATGTGACAGATAAAACAGGGCTGGAACATCAGATGGTTCCTGAACCACCCAGTGCGTTGCAATATCCAGTGCTGCCTGCAGGTTGTCCTGTTCAATCGCAATATTTAAGGCTCTTTGTTTGACCGCGGTTGAATTGCTTTTGATGGCAAGAACGGTGTAATTGTGCAAAGCAGTTGGAAAATCATGATAAGCCAGGGCAAATTCGGCAATCATGCTTTGTTTTATGGCATTATAGTTTGAGTCGGCATGGTATATTTCTCCAGCAGCACGAACTTGTGCTGAGGAAGCCATGCTACCGACCAGTAAGAATGTGGTAGAATATTGCTTAATTGTCGCGCCGTTGAGTCGGCTGTTTGTTTGACGCAATTTTTCTGAATCCAAGTAATGCTTTTTATGACACCGATGTTGCACAATAGCATAAATTTAGCGAAATGATGATCTGATATGTCTTTCTTTGCATTGGGTGTCAACCATCAAACCGCGTCTGTAGAACTGCGTGAGCAGATTGCATTTAACCCTGAAAAGTTAAGTGAAATACTCGCACAGCAAAGCGAACATCATGATCTGAATGATATGGTGGTCGTTTCTACATGTAACCGTACAGAAGTCTATGCCATGTCCGAAGATGCGGATAAGGTATTGGACTGGCTCGCCCGTGCCAATGGTATTGATGTAAAACAATTGTTGAATCATGTATACCGTTATGAAAATGCTCAGGCAGTTACTCACCTGATGCGGGTGTCCAGTGGACTCGACTCCCTGATGCTGGGAGAACCGCAGATTTTAGGGCAGGTCAAATCGGCACTGTCACTGGCCAAAGATGCAGCAACAGTTTCTCCTGATCTGAACAGAATATTTGAATACGCTTTCTATGCGGCTAAACGTGTACGTTCTGAAACTGCGGTTGGCAGTCATGCTGTATCCATGGGCTATGCCGTGGCACAGCTGGCACAGCAGGTATTCAGTAAGCCTGAAAAACTGACCGTGATGGTGGTTGCCGCAGGTGAGATGAACAGTCTGGTGGCAAAACATCTGGCGGAAATGGGAGTTGCAAAGGTCTTGATCTGTAATCGTGGACAGGAACGTGCGGAAACGCTTGCCCGTGAAATTGCACATCGTGTGGATGTTGAAATTGTTCCTTTTTCTGCACTGGCTGAAAACTTACATCGTGCAGATGTGATTTCCAGCTGTACGGGCAGTCTGCATCAGGTCATTGCATTTTCAGATGTAAAGTCGGCATTGAAGAAGCGTCGTTATCAGCAGATGTTAATGGTGGATCTGGCTGTTCCACGTGATATAGATCCGAAGGTTGAAAGCCTGGATGGTGTGTATCTGTATGGTGTGGATGATCTTCAGTCCGTCATTGACGATAATCTGGCGCAGCGCCGACAGGCAGCGGTTGAAGCTGAGATCATGGTCAACCAGCTGGCGACAGAACTGGTGACACAGCAGAAAGTGAATCAGGCCGGTCAGACCATTCATGCATACCGTCAGCATGGTGAAACTTTGAGAGAGGAAGAGCTTGCTTTAGCAATGCAGCGTATTGCTAAAGGTGAAAATCCTGAACAGGTCATGCAGGAGTTTTCACACAGACTGACTCAGAAGCTGCTGCACCCTGCTTCTATTCTGTTACGTGAAACAGCAAAAGAAGAAGATCCTTCCATTTTTGAATCCATTAAAAACAATCTGGATGACGTCTACAGAAAGCGACGCAAAAGTAAAAAATAAGCAGAAATAAAAATCAGTTCAGGACACCAGTCTTAAACTGATTTTTTTGGTCAGCTCATTCAGCTGTTGTCGTAAATTTCTGGATTCAATCAATGAACCAGGAGATTTCATTTTGTTTCTTAAGTATTTTTCCTGCAAAGCTAAGGCATATTCGGTTGCCAGTTTATCTGCCATTTCAGGTGCCTGCGTCAGGGCTTCAATATTTGTACGCTGAATAATGTCGGCGATTTCCTGTGCATAACGGCTACAGGCACCCAGCACATAATAGGTTGCCAGTTCCTGGTCATCAGGCAGTTCTTCAAACACAATATTCATTAGTCGAAGAACTTCAGCCAACAGTTCATTTTGCGGAACGACAGCTCTTAAAGTCTCAAAATGTATATATAAAAACGGATGGTGCATCAGAATCGCAAGTGCAAAATCTTCATCACGGGTACGGATACTGAAAGAAAGCGATGCGTCATTACTGACCTGTGGGGTCCAGCGACGACCATAACCCAGTTTTTCTTTAAAAGACTGGCTCAGCAGATAGCGGAATGAACCTGTCTTAGGTAACAGTTCAGTCAGCTGGCGCAGTTCAGCCATAACCAGGCTTTTGCCTTCTGGAGTAGTGATGTCATGATTCTGTGTTAAATACGCAAAGATAAAATCTGACAGTAACGGTGCCTGTTGAAGTAAACGCTGGAAATTTTCTATGCCTTCCTGGCGGATCAGTGAGTCAGGATCATGTTCTTTGGGCAGAACAAAAAATTTAAGTTCACGACCGTCATTCAGCAATGGAAGAGCAATTTCCAGTGTTCTGCGAGCAGCTTTCTGTCCCGCGGCATCACCATCAAATGCAAGGGTAATGCGGTTATTCTGTTTAAACAGAATATTCAGATGTTCGGTGTTACTGGCTGTTCCAAGAGTTGCAACAGCACCATTGATGCCATACTGCTGTAAGGCAATGACATCCATATAGCCCTCAACCATCAGCCAGTCCTGGGCTTTAAGCTTACGTCCCTCATACAGACCGTACAGTAACTGATTTTTGTGAAAGACTTCGGAATCAGGGGAGTTGATGTATTTAGGTTTGATTTCATCATTCAGCGCACGACCACCGAAACCTACCACACGACCTTTACTGTCCCGAATCGGGAAAATAACACGGTCTCTCAGCAGGTCAAAAGCCCGACCATTGTCACTGGTCCGTATCAGTCCCAGCAGCTTTAAACCCTCAACATCCTGAGGGAATTTTTTTTCAAGATGCTGCCAGTCTTCAGGTGCATAGCCTAAACGCCAGAACTGAATGGTTTCAGCACTGAGACCACGCTGCTTAAAATACTGCTGTGCAGTTTTACTGCCTGGAAGCTGTGATTCATAATACTGAGCCACACTTTCCAGCAGATCGTACAGGTTTCCTTCCTGAGCGGTGTCTTCAGCAGCAGCCATATCAAACTGCATGAAAGGATCATTGAAATGATAGATACTGTCATCGAAAGATGGCGGAAGAATTTCTGCAAAAGGATCAATGGATGTATCTGGTACAGATACTGTCGGCTGAGTTTTCTGCTGAGCAGGATTGTTTGGAGCAACAGGAATACTGACAGGTTTCGGGGCTTCTTTTTTATAGCTGAGACGCTTGGAGTCCTGATTGTCTTTGGGCAGCTCAATTCCAGTCTGACTGGAAAGATCCTTCATGACATCAATAAAATTACGACTGTCGATATCCATTAAAAAACGGATGGCGTTACCATTTGCCTGACAACCGAAACAGTGAAAATACTGTTTATCACGGTAGACGTGAAAAGACGGTGATTTTTCCTGATGAAAAGGGCAGCAGCCTGACCAGGTCCGTCCTGTTTTTTTCAGTTTCACACGCTGACCGATCAGATCGACGATATCGGTCCGATCCAGAATCTGATCAATGGTGTGCTGAGGAATGGCCATAGTTCTGTCGCGCTGCATGAAAACTGAAAATTTGAGTGCTGTGAGAGGCTGTTACTCTCAGTTCAGTACAACTTTTAAGCTACCTTAAAAAGAATTGAAAGTACAGAAACAGCAAGGGCAAGTATGATAACTTGCCCTTGCTTAAAATGCACTGTACAGCTGAATTTATTGCGCAGGTGCTGCTGCATCAGTTGGTGCAGCATCCTCTACAGGCGCTGGAATACTTTTTGACTTTTCAGGACGGTCAAGCAGGCCAAAACTCAGGCGGTTGGTCAGACTGCGTTCTTCTGTTACAGACTGTTGCTCTGCTTCAGCTTCAGATGAGTTTTTCGCCTCACGACCAAAAATTCCCAATGTTGCACGGTTGAACCAGCTGCCTTCTTTACGGGCTGCACGTAAATTTACCGTTCCATCAGATTTGACCAGGTTCGGATAGTTCAGTTTCAGTACTTCAGCATATTGCTGAGCCATTGCCTGATCTCCGAGTTTGCTGTAACCATAAGAAATGGTTGCCAGTGCTTCAGGAATCTGTGGTGTCTGTGGGAAATGTTCGATCACCCATTGTGAACGCTCAATCGCAGCAACAAAGGCTTTTCGTTTAATAGCGAAACGGGCAGCATTCATTTCACTTTCTGCCAGTTCATTTCCAATAAACTTCATACGCTGTGCTGCATCTACAGCATAGGTGCTGGATGGATAACGGCGAATGAAATCGACAAAATTCTGATACGCCAGTTTCATGTAGCTGACATCACGATGAGCCTGTTTCAGCGAGGTATAACGCAGAATGGCATCATAATTCTGTTCCATATTGGCTACACCACGGACATAGTAAGCATAGTCCACATTTGGATGCTGAGGGTTCAGACGGATAAAACGGTCAGCCAGTGCAACAGCACCCTCATAATCTTTCTGCTGGAATTTGACATACAGCAGTTCAAGCTGAGCCTGTTGTGCAGAGTCCCCAGTCGGATAATACGTATCCACCGATTCCAGGTATTTTGCAGCATCTGTATATTGTCCACGTTCCAGGGCTTTTTCTGCTTTCTGCATATAAACCTGTTCACTGGACTGCGGTCCTGTATCCACCACTTCTTTTTTTGGATTACTGCTACAGCCCACCATTGCAGATGCAATGCCTAAAGACAGGACCAGCATTGTAATTTTATAATGTGGCAGCGACATAAAAATTCCTCTGTTAATATGGGCAATGAGCTACAATTGCGCTATTAAACCACTTTTGTCTGAATGATCAAATGACCCAAGCACAATCTTCCAATTCCATTATCCCTGAAACTGATCTGAATGTATTTGAAGATTCTGAGGATGCAGATAATCATAATTCAGAGTCAACTGCAACACGTTTATCGTTGCAATTTCAACTGGATGAAAGCTTTCTCGGCCAGCGGATCGACCAGGTCGCTGCCATCGTATGGAGTGATTTTTCCAGGGAAAAACTGAAACAGTGGCTGAAAGAAGGTCATTTGTTGGTAAATGGTAACACTGTTAAGCCTAAATATAAGTGTGAAGGGCATGAACTGCTGACACTTGAAACTGAACTGGAAGTGCAGACTGCCAGTCAGCCGGAAGATATTCCACTGAATATTGTCTATGAAGACAATGACATTATTGTGATTAATAAACCGGTTGGTATGGTGGTTCACCCAGGTGCAGGTAATCATACCGGTACACTGGTGAATGCGCTGCTGCATCATTATCCGAAATCTGCGGAACTGACCCGTGCCGGGCTTGTACACCGTATTGATAAAGATACCAGTGGTCTGCTGGTGGTGGCTAAAAATCTTGAATCCCAGTTTTCTTTAAGTAAACAGCTGGCACGTAAGTCCGTGTACCGTGTGTATGACCTGGTGGTTTATGGCAATATGATTGCAGGTGGAACGATTGATGAACCGATCAAGCGTCATCCTGTAGATCGCGTAAAAATGGCTATTCTGCCAGGCGGACGTGATGCAGTAACACATTACAATGTAAAAGAACGCTTCCAGCACTTTACCCGTGTTCAGGCACGTCTTGAAACGGGACGTACACATCAGATTCGTGTTCATTTCAGTTATATCGGTTTTGGTCTGGTTGGCGATCCTGTTTATATGTCACGTGTACGGGTACCAGCAGGGGCATCTGAACTGTTGAGTGATACTTTACGTGGCTTTAAACGCCAGGCTTTACATGCTGCAAAACTGGGCCTGATTCACCCGCGTACAGGTGAGGAAATGATGTTTGAAGCGCCGTGGTCTGAAGATTTTGCTGAACTGGTCAATGTACTTCGTTCAGAAAATGCAGCGTATTGATTGCGGAAAAAGACCAGACAGTACTGACAGGGAAGCTCAGCCTTTTCTGTCAGCCAGTGCAAAAGTAAAAATGACGGTAAATGGAGTTGAATATGCAGTTTGTGCAGGGATTACCAGCAGGCATCTATGTCGGTCAGACTCGGGTGCATCATCCTGAAACATGTCCTTCAGAACAGCCTGAACTTGAGGGTTTTAATCTTGCCTTGCATGTCAGTGACGATGCACTTCGGGTTCAGCAGCACAGAATGACACTGCTCAAAGACTTTGCCGGTTATGGCGTCACAAAAATTACATGGATGACTCAGACACACAGTACCATTTGCCGTACTGTGAACAAGGATATTTACTTTGATGCCCCTGAGGGGGATGGACTGGTCACTCAGACCACAGGTCATGCCCTGATGATGATGACCGCAGACTGTCTGCCTGTTGTTCTGGGGAATGCTGAAGGCAGTGAAATCGCCAATCTTCATGCAGGATGGCGTGGACTGGCAGGTGGAATTATTGAAAATACCATTGCTGAAATGAAGTCAGCTCCAGACTGGGCATGGCTGGGGGCTGCCATCAGTCAGCCCTGTTTTGAAGTTGGAGCTGAAGTCAAAACAGCATTCTGTTCAAAATATGCCGAACTTGAAAGTGCCTTTGAACCAGGTGATCAGGCAGGCAAATATTATGCTGACCTGTATGCAATTGCCCGTTTTATCCTGAAGGCACATGGAGTACAGACTGTACTTGGTGGTGATCAGTGTTCATACCGTCAGCCCGATGAGTATTTTTCCTATCGCAGACATGCAAAAACTGGACGTATGGCAACCTTTGTTTTTATGGAAAATAAAAACTGAACGACTCCTAAGATCATGAAAGACTGAAAATTGAATTACTTAGTACTGAAATGCACAGCGATTTCAGGAATTGTTTAAATATGAATAGATGTTAAACTTGACAAAATTTGTCTGTTTTAACTGCTATGTCATTGTCTGCAAAATCTCTCGCCATTGTTTACCACAGCCCTTATGGGCATACCGCTAAAGTTGCTTCCTTTATTGCACAGGGTGCAGAAAAAACAGGTGTTCAGGTGTCTGTAATGGATATTGAGCACATTGACTGGGATATCCTGGATCAGGCAGATGCAATTATTTTTGGCAGTCCAACCTATATGGGCAGTGTGACTGGCCCTTTTAAAATGTTCATGGATTCCACTTCCAGACGATGGAAAAACAGAGACTGGCAAGGCAAACTGGCTGCCGCTTTTACCAACTCAGGTGGTTTGAGTGGTGACAAACTCTCCGTTCTTCAGCAGATCAATATCTTTGCTATGCAGCATGGCATGCTGTGGAGTGGGTTGCCCTTGATGCCAACTGGAATCAAACCTACAGACCTGAACCGTATGGCGGGTTATCTGGGATTGATGACGCAGTCTGATAATGCACCTGTGGATATCACACCACCTTCTGGTGATCTGGAAACAGCGCAATGGTTTGGTGAATATGTTGCGCTATTGTTAAAAAGAGTAAATTAGTTAACATTGTTGCGCTGTTTTAGTGCAATTCCACTCCATTGTTTTTAATGATTAAAAATGGATTTATTGGCAAAAAACACCAATATTTAGTGATTTTAGTCACCTAAATGAATGTTGCATGTGATTTCATACTGGTCTAGTTTGTTTTTTGAGCACTGTCGGGATGATGGTGAATATATAAAATAAAAAGGACTGAGCAAGGATGAAAAAAGCATTGTTAGCATGCTGCATGGCTATTTCAGGTTATTCTTATGCAGATATAAGTACTGGCACAGGTTTAATTGGACTCAGTGACAGTGAGCTTTCTCAGGTCGAAGGTGCCGCTTTATTTAAGCTTGAATACACAGCTCCTGCTCAGGCACATTCTACAATGAAGAGCCAGAATATCGGTTTTTATAAACTTGGGCTGGATGCTGTTGTAGAGCTGAATGCCAATATTAAAAGTCTGAAACTGGGTTGTGGCGGTATCAATGGTGCAGGCAACTGTGACATTGATATTGATAACTTAAGTTTAAGTGGTCCTGGTGAGACCAGTGCCGATAGGGTAAACTCCTCAGCTCAACTGACCAATCCTTTTATTCAGTTTGCCATTAAAAATCCACAGTCTGCTGCAACCCGGGAAATTATGGGTTTCCGTTTAAGTGCAGAGAAAGCGATGGGACTCTTGACCGCAGGTACAGAAAATTCTGATAAGCCAAATGGGATCAATACCTTAAGTGGTGCAATTAAAATTAAAGAGACTACGGGTACAGCTTCAACTCGTGCGCGAGGTATGTCGTATGCTGATACAAACATGCCAATCAGTGGTCGGATTGACTTGGTCGGATTAGGTTCTTTGACATCGCCTGGATTTGAAACTAAAGATTATAATTTACAACTTGATTCTGCTCAGGCAACACTGAAGGTAAATAGGACAACCTTGTCAGGTAACCGTATGACATCAGCAAAACTGACTGGTACAGCTGACATTAAAGACCTTAATTTTGGTGGAAATATTACAGCGAGTGTAAAGTTGCCTTTAATCAGCTTAATTCCAATTGGAATTAATGCAAATGGTTATATTTCAGGTCTGAAAGCAAACCTTGATATTGATGAAGACCTGGGTTTTATTCATAAATTACCACTGAATAACCCGTTCTCGCTGTCATTACAGAAACAGCAGATTCACTGGACTGGTGCTGAGGTTGCCGCACAGCGTGGTTGGTGGATGGCAATCGAGGATGAAATTGATATTGGTCAGGTGACTCCATCCAATCCCATTGATGTGACCAATGATATTCTGAAGCAGGTTGTGCCGCAGATCAGTGATTATTTAACGAAGAATCCACCGAGTTGCGCATTGCTTGGATGTTTAATAGCAGGACTTGATATAGGAAAAGTCGATCTTTCATCAGCAAATCCACTGTATTTCCCAATTAAAGACTTACAGCTGGCAACTCAGAATTTTGCCCCTAACTGCTATGGTGGACTCAGGTACTGTTAATGCTTAAACATCTCGATTCACATGGAGTGAAATCTGGAGGAATCTGAAATTCTTTCATTGTTGTATTATTGTTAATATTTTTTAAATAAAAGTAAGGTTGTAAAGGTGGGTGGAAACAGATAAGTATTTTGATTTTAAGTATAAAAGTATAGTAAAAGTGATATTTAGAAATTTTTACCGAGTTGTTTTGTGTCTTATGTCACACATATTTTGTTGAATGTGGTTTTTTAGTGGTTTAGTCTTTAGCTGAAATATACCATCAGGAAGATGGTTATCAGGTAGAAGGGCTAAATAATAAAATGAAAAAAACGACTCTTGTTGCATGCTGTCTGGCATTGACTGGATATGCTCATGCAGAGACAGGCTTAATCAGCATGGATGACTCTGAGCTTTCCAGTGTTGCGGGTAAGGGGTTGTTGAATCTTGCCTATACCGATCCTGCTAATGCACACTCGACAATGAAAGCTGAAAATATTGGGTTTTATAAGCTTGGTCTCGATGCAGTAGTGGATCTGAATGCCAATATTAAAAAGATTCAGTTGGGTTGTGGTGGAGCCAATGGTGCAGGTGGTTGTGATATTGATCTTGAAAATGTCAGCTTAAGTGGAATCAGTGGCACCAGTGCAGGACGGGTTGCCTCATCGGCACAATTGACCAATCCTTTTGTGGAATTTGCAATTAAAAATCCGAACAGTGCAGCAGCCCGTGAAATTGTCGGCTTTCGTTTAAGTGCGGATAAAGTGGTGGGGCTGTTAACCATCGGAACGGAAAATTCGTCAAAACCAAACGGAATCAATAGTCTTTCAGGTTTCATGAAAGTACAGTCGGACGACAAAAGTCAGAAAATCAATGGTCTCGCGAATACTGCTGCCACACGTTATAACCTGTATGGTTCAAACGAATATGGAAATCTTGCCGTTACAGGTCGGTTACAGGCGTTGGGACTGGGTGGTTTTGCTGAAGTTGATTTTAAAACCACAGCCGGTGGTTTCAATATTCCTGAAATTTTACGTAACCCATTTACAACACCTGCGATTGCAGTCAATGGTAAACGCCAGACCTCTACTACACTGACAACGCAGGTGAAAGTACCTGATATTCTTTTAGGTGATGATTCCAGTGGTTATCCTGAAGGAGGAGTGGTTACTTATGATCCAGCGACAGGCTATCCGACAGGTATTCAGGCACTGGGTGGTAAAGTGACCGCTGAGGTAACTTCATGCAGCTGGCTTGCCTGTGCTATTGCAAGGAAAGGTTCAGAATTTAAAAATGTTTATATGAGTGGGAAAATTACGGGTATCACCGCCGATCTGACCCTGCAGCAGTCCTTAGGTCTGATTCATAATTTACCTATCAACTCTGCAATGTCCCTCAGTCTGCAGAAGCAGGCAGTGAAATGGGCAGGAACAGATGCTGCTGATACGGCACAGCGGGGCTGGTGGCTTTCAGCCAAAGACCCTGTAAATATTGGAGATGTTATTCCACAGGATCTGATCGTGATTGATCAGCTGTTCCCTCAGATCGCTACAGCGGTCAGTCAGTATCTGGAGACCAATCCAGCCAAGACAAACGATCTTGGTGGGCTTCTGGGGATTGGAGCCTTGACAGCCAATGTCGGAACTTTAAATCTGAGCAATACGCCGTTAAAACTGAACGTTAAAAACCTGACTTTAAATGGACAGTCATTTGCACCGAACTGTAGTGGTGGGATGCGATTCTGTTAAAAATCAAGAAATAGTATGTTTTTTAGTCAATTGAGCGGTAATTGACCCAGTTCCTTAAATTGCTGTCAGAAAAACTATATTTTTCAATTGAATGATTGTTTTATTCTTCAACAGTGAGATGTCCAGGAAGGATGTCCACTTGAGTTGGGGATAAACAATGAAAAAAGTAATCATGACATTGGGCTTAGCCTGTATGTCTTATGCACACGTGTATGCCAGTGAAGGGGTGGTCAGGTTAAATGATACAGAGCTGTCAGAAATGAACAGTGCTGAATTGATGAGTCAGACTTATACAGACCCAGCAAATACAATGATAGAGTTAAGTGATCAGCAGTTGTCACAGGTTCAAGGTCAGGCTTTGTTCTCCTTGAACAATATTAAAGATAACGCTCAGGGAATTAATTTTTATAAGCTCGCTTTTGAGGCTTCAGTTGATCTGAATCTGAATGCTAAATCTCTGCAATTGGGTTGTGGTGGGATGAATGGTGCTGGTGCGTGTGATATTGATATCAGTCAAGTCTCTTTTGGCTGTATTACTGGTGCTTCAGGTAACTGTATAAGTTTACCGGCAACATTACAGAATCAGGCGAATGGTCTGGATGCCAATAACAGTATTTCTAATCAGACAGCATTGAAAAATTTTGTGCTTACAAACCCTTTTTTTCAGTTTGCTATAAGAAATTCTGATAGCGCCGCTAAACGTGAAGTTGTTGGCGTAAGAATTGGTGCGGAACATGCTGAGGGTCCAATGTCATTTGGGGCTTTAAATAGTTTCAGTGGATATTTTACGGGGAAAGCCAATCTGACAATGTTAGGAGAGAAAAACGTATCTCCAGTAAGTAAGGAAAATGCACACTTTGGCAATGCTTCAGCATTTCTTGGGCTTCAGAATTCAGAAATATTAAATGTATTAGGTATTAAAATAAATTACAGAGACCTGACAATGGATTATGGCACGATCAGTGAAAAGGATTTGAAAGTTTCAGTGGTTGGGAACAGGGTTACTCAAGCAACAATTCAGGGGCTTCAGTTAGGTAGCGTTGTTGATAAAATTGTTAACGGGGTTACTGTTAATCAGATTTGCGGTAGAGGGTGGTTTAATGAGTGTACAGGTGTAATCAGTCCAGGAGTGGCGAATACATTGTTACCATTATTAAAAACGGGTATTGGTAATTATATTAAAGGTGAGTTGGCTTCGGGTTTACATACCACTGCTGATCAACTTAATAACTACCAGCTTAAATATAACCTTACGAACGTACATCAGATTGATGTCGATTCAGATACTTTTGGTATTGCTTTATCAAAAGAACTGATCAAATATCCAGGCTATGCTGAAGCGGTATCAAGAGGCTGGAGTATGTATTTACAGGATGCATTTACATTAAATATTGAAGATAAGGTCAGTAATCTTGTACAGAATATTGCTGCAACACCTAATGCAAGGGAAGGAAATATTACGCTGTTAGCACCGGCATATCGTAACTGTTATGGTGAAATGAAATTCTGCTGAGCTGAAGTCTGAATTAAAAAAACCTCCTGAAAAGGAGGTTTTTTTAATGATTTTATTTGTGAAAAATACGCGCTTTATCACGTTGCCAGTCACGGTCTTTTTCAGTCGCACGTTTGTCATGCAGCTGTTTCCCTTTCACTAAGGCAATTTCAAGTTTAACCAAAGGACCTTTCCAGTAACATGCCAGTGGCACACAGGAATAACCTTTCTGGTTGACTGCACCCATCAGTTTTTCAATTTCTCTGCGGTTCAGCAGTAATTTACGGGTTCGGGTTGCCTCTGGCACAATGTGTGTGGATGCAGACAGTAAAGGCTGAATCTGAGCACCAAACAGGAAAGCTTCACCATTTTTTAACAGAATATAGCTTTCAACCAGTGTCATGCGTCCTGCACGCAGGGACTTGACTTCCCAGCCCTGCAAAGACAGTCCGGCTTCAAATTTTTCTTCGATAAAATAATCATGACGAGCACGTTTGTTCAGTGCGATCGTGCCGCCATTATTTTTTTTAACTACAGTTGCTTTCGCCATAATCAATCAATTCCAGTATTGAGACTATTGTGCCTCAGACAGCTCATACTGACAATTCAATTATCAGGATGTTGCTCTAAAAATGTACAGGCTGTGTCTGAGCGCACTGTAAATCAGATATAAAGGCTTAATAGTGAAGATTTTTCAAATTTATGGAGTTTATTCACCAAAAAAACAAGTTTTTGTTAAAATGAGCGCTGACAAAATAAATCTGAGTACAAATGGATGTCTAAAACTCGTGTGATATATCCGGGAACTTTTGACCCGATTACCAATGGACACGTAGATCTGGTGGCACGTGCTTCAAAAATGTTTGATGAAGTGGTTGTGGCTATTGCGATTGGTCATCATAAAAATCCTGTATTCAGTCTGGAAGAACGGGTGAGTCTCGCGAAAGAATCCCTCATCCATTTACCCAATGTTGAATTTGTCGGTTTTGATGGACTGCTGGTCAATTTTTTCCGTGAACAGAATGCAACAGCAGTATTACGTGGTCTGCGGGCTGTTTCTGACTTTGAATATGAGTTTCAGCTTGCGAACATGAACCGACAGCTGGATCATCATTTTGAAACAGTGTTTTTGACACCATCTGAGCAGTTTTCCTTTATTTCCTCTACAATGGTCAGGGAAATTGCACGCTTAAACGGTAATGTTGCTAAATTTGTACCACCGGGGGTGGTCGAAGCCTTTAAGCGTAAGCATCAACAAGGTTGGTAGAGTGTCTTTATATATAACTGATGAATGTATCAATTGTGATGTCTGTGAACCTGTATGTCCCAATGAGGCCATTTTTATGGGGGATGTGATCTATGAGATCCATCCTGACTTATGTACAGAATGTGTTGGACATCATGATAAACCCCAGTGCCAGATTTTCTGTCCAGTCGATTGTATTCCGCTTGATCCTGATCATGTGGAAAGCCAGGATGACCTGATGGAAAAGTACAAAAGACTGATTGCTCAAAAAAGCGCAAGCAATTAGCTGGAAAATTTGTTAGGATACGCCCCGAAGTGAGCCAGACGATCGCTGCTGTGGAAATCTCCGTGATTGAAGCAGGGGAGGAAAGTCCGGGCTTCATAGGGCAAGGTGCCAGGTAACGCCTGGGCGGCGTGAGCCGACGGAAAGTGCAGCAGAGAGTAGACCGCCTTCATATCGTTTCTTTTCGGAGAAATGGGAGGTAAGGGTGAAAGGGTGCGGTAAGAGCGCACCGCATGGCTGGTAACAGTTCATGGCATGGTAAACCCCACCGGAAGCAAGACCAAATAGGGATCCTATAGGCATGGCCCATGCTGGATCCGGGTAGGTTGCTTGAGCGTATGAGTGATTGTACGCCTAGAGGAATGATCGTTCTCGACAGAACCCGGCTTATCGGTTCACTTCACTAAATTTTATACAAATACTGCGTGATAATGCTTGACGTTGATTTAATATCAGCAGATAATGCGCCCACAGTTTTTGGCTATGTAGCTCAGTTGGTTAGAGCACCGCACTCATAATGCGGGGGTCACAGGTTCAAGTCCCGTCATAGCCACCATTTTTATAGACCACGTTCCTAAACGTGGTCTTTTTTTATCTTTAAATTCAGTTTCTCTTTAATTATCTGATTTATTGTAAGTTTTCGACTTTTTTTGTACTTACTTTTTATAAGTTATTCTACACTGAATTATCGCAAAGCGCTTTAAAGTGAATGTCTTCGTTCTTCATATTTTTCAGCTTCAGTAAATTGTTATAGCCATTCAAAATCAGGGTTGAGTCGAACTGTGAGTCTTCATGGTAATCATCACTGAAAGTGATTTTCAGGGGTTTAAAAATATTGAGTATGCGTACAGCTCTGTCTGTTGTGATCAGCTCAATATGCATACATTTGTAAAATCCATGTTATTTATGATGGAGGACAGGCTCATCGAACACAACTTTGAGTCTGTATTTTAGACACGATCTTTTCCCTTGTTTATTTTCTAACGGTGATTATCACTTATTGGGCTATACCTGTTGATGAATACTGTAATGGATGGCATTTACGGTCTGATCAGATGGACAGAATAAAAATTATTCACAATGAACTGTAGTCGGGTCGAGTTTTAATCCATCCAGTTGCTGATTCAGTACTTTCAGGTATTGCTGTCTGTTTTCATCCAGCACCTGATCCTGCAGTTGTCTGATTTTCCGCTCTGATACGTTCCGACGTGCGCATTGCAGTGCGACAGCATTCTGTATGGCGATTTCCTGCTGTACGCTTTCAGATGCCTCGCTTATACGGTAAAGTCGCTGTTGCGCCTTACTGAGCTGAACCAGGCTCCTTTTCTGTTGCATACTCAGCAGGGGCTGTGTATTGATCCATCGGGCAACATCCATACGGACACCGTTATAGTCAACAAATACTGGGCTGATGAGCTGGCAGGCTGTCACCAGTGGCAACATAAACAGCAAAGACAGAAATTTAAGTTTCATACAGACCCCTCAGGCTAAATGTTTATATTGCCTAATAAAATTAATGAAATGTGTTTTATTTTTCATCAAAAGAATGGTTTTTGTTTAAAGTCTGAGCATTGAAGTAAAAACTGGCTTGACGATAGTGCTGTAACTTAAGATAATGCGCACACAGTTTATGGCTATGTAGCTCAGTTGGTTAGAGCACCGCACTCATAATGCGGGGGTCACAGGTTCAAGTCCCGTCATAGCCACCATTTTAAAAGACCAAGCTCTCAGCTTGGTCTCTTTTTTTGTGCTTAATATAAATATAAAAAAAATCAGGCGTTTATTTTGAGTTTTCAGCCATAAATCTTTCAATGAATTTATGTGTCTGCTCATTCATATAAAAAGGCTGAATCAGCGTCTGAATAATACCGTCCAGCAGGTTTTTGTCATGCAGTGCTTTTAAGCTGTGCGGTAAAAAACGCTCTGCCTCAGCATACAGATCATCCAGTGTCAGACCGACGGCATGCAGCATTTCCTGTAGCGTATATTCTCCAAAATATTCATAAAACGCATCGACAATGTTCAGAATTAACTGCTGCATGTATTCCGTTTCACGTAATTCTTTCCATGTTTCATAGACCAGAATGAAAAACTCTTCAAAGTCGATGGGCTGAAACTGAAAAAATGTTTCCTTCAGCGTGCGCTTTTTGATATCCGACCAGATATGCAGTGTAATGTCTGCCAGTTCTTCTTCAGGGAGCAGAATGATTTTCCCAAGTTGTTTCACCAGGGTATGCGCCAGTTGCTGTTCGAGTTTAATTTCAAACTGCTGCTGCTGGTCCTGAATAAAACTGATGACTTTGGAACCCAGTCCTTTTTCTTTGATATTCAGTTTGCGTAAATAATCCAGCCAGGGGGTATTACTTTCCAGAATCTGATTGGCGAGTTGCAGGCTGACCTGTTGTACCTGAGGATTGGTCTGTAAGTTTTCCTGAATATAGTGGCGTACCTGGTGTAATTCCAGGATTTTATGCATCCACAGTTCAAAGACTTCATCAGAAAGAAAGTCATTGAATTCTTTGGGGCTGTTGCTGGCGTAATGGTGAATTTTCTGTGCTACTGCACCGATGAATTCAAGAATATCTGCACCCAGATTCAGTTCAAAAGCATATTTTTGAACAACCTGATGCAGGGTTTCAACCTGAATGATCTGATTCAGCTGTATCTGATCTGAATGTGTATAGATCTGCTTTATAAACTGATGAATATATGCAGGATCATTCGAATTCAGCAGTTTTTCACGGCTGAAACGAACCTGCTCAAGCAAAAGTGCCTGAGCAAGTTTCTGAGCGAAGCCCTGGGCCTCAGACACCTGGTTTCCATCCATTTACGATTGGATAACGACGTTCACGGCTGAATGCACGGGAAGTGATACGTGGACCAATTGCTCCCTGACGGCGTTTATATTCGTTACGGTCAACGAGTTTAATGACTTTCTCAACAATCTCACGTTCAAAACCTTTGGCAATAATGTCATTCTGGCTCTGATCTTCTTCGATATAAGCATAAAGAATGGCATCGAGTACGTCATAAGGCGGTAATGAGTCCTGATCTTTCTGATCTGGGCGAAGCTCAGCAGAAGGTGGACGGGTAATAACACGCTCAGGAATTACAGGAGTTTCTGAAATGCTGTTACGGTATTTAGCCAGTTCAAACACAATGGTTTTGTAGACATCTTTCAGTACCGCAAAGCCACCGACCATATCGCCATAGAGCGTGCAGTAACCGACGGACAGTTCTGATTTATTTCCTGTGGACAGAACCAGGTTGCCAAATTTATTGGATAAACCCATCAGCAGTGTGCCACGGGTACGCGCCTGCAGATTTTCTTCTGTTGCGTCCGCAGGGCTGTTTCCAAAAAATGGATAAAGCGTCTGCATGAAGCTGTTGACCACAGGATTAATTTCGGCAATACCGAAAGTGATGCCTAAGCTTTTTGCCTGTTCAGCAGCATCTTCAACGCTGATCTGAGCGGTATAGGTATATGGCATCATGACGGCCTGAACTTTATCTGCCCCAATGGCATCCACTGCAATTGCCAGTGTCAGAGCTGAGTCAATACCACCAGACAGACCTAATATCACGCCTGGGAATCCAGAGCGCTGAACATAGTCACGGGTTGCCAGTACCAGGCTCTGATAAATTTCTGCCATGGTGCCTGGTACAGCAGTGATTTCACCGGTTTTATATGCTTTCTGTTCAGCATCATATTCAGCGAAATACAGATTTTCAGCAAAGCAGGGTGCCTGTACAGCCACCTGACCGTTCTGATTGATTACAAAGCTTGTACCATCAAATACTAGGTCATCCTGTCCACCCACCTGGTTGGTGTAGACGACATTGATGTTCAGCTCTTTTGCCAGTGCTGACATCGTGTCAATGCGGTGCTGAGGTTTGCCGACTTCATAAGGTGATGCATTCAGAACCAGTGCAGTTTCAACATTCAGTTGTGCAAGTTGCTGAACTGTTTTTAAGGACCAGACATCTTCACAGATGAGGACACCAAATTTATGTCCCAGGTATTCAAAAACCAGGTGCTGATGACCTTCTGAAAAATAGCGTTTTTCATCAAATACGCCATAGTTTGGAAGATTCTGTTTGTTATACACACCCAGGATCTGTCCATCTTTCATCACGGCTGCAGCATTGTAACGCTGACCATCTTCAGTCTGATTGACAAAACCGAACACCATGACAATGTCTTTTACCGTTTTCAGCTGATCAAAAGCCAGTTGCGTACGTTGAGCCAGACTTGGGCGCAGCAGCAGATCTTCTGCTGGATAACCTACCGTGGACAGCTCAGGAAAAATAATCAGATCAGCATTCTGTTTTTTTGCATCATTAGCCAGTCCAATCATTTTCTGAACATTAGCATCGATATCACCAGTGTATGGAGAGAATTGCGAGAGAGCAATTTTAAAACTTTTCATTTAAACAGGATCCTGTTCCATTAGGTTAGTTTATATACAATCTGTTGATTTATGTAATATAGTTATCCAACAAAAGCATATACAGACAGCACATATATTGCCAAAAGGCGAATCTATAAAATCATCAAAGAATGATGAGAAAATCTCTATTTTCTTGCAAGGCAAAAATTTCAGACAATGAGTATTTTAACTAAAAAAACATGATAATCCAGTGGTTCATCAAGTTTATTCCTGATAGCGTCAAAGCTCTCATGAATCTGGTGATTTTTTTGATGGAAACTTGTGATTTTTCAATAATTTTTGCTTATGTATCAGAAAAGAAAAGCTTTGAGATATTTGTGTGAATCAAGTCACATTTTGTGTTTTTAAGGTTGGATTATTTCATGATGAATGGGGTGATATATCTTTATTCAGAATAATATTTTCAATCCGTTTTAAATAAATATCTTTCGCAATATCGCCCTGTTGTTCAATGTTGTAGTCAAAATAATCTTTCCCTTTTTTCAGGGTGTAGTGATAAGGATTGTATTTGCCTAAACTGAGGTAGAGTGCAGACTGTAAAACAGCACCCTTAAGCAGCACATTGATCTGACGCTGATACTGATAGACATGTGCCATTTCATGAATGAACACTGCTTGATAGCCCAGGCTTAAGCAGGAAAAATCCTCACAGAAATCAGCATCTTTTAAGTGAATATACCCATCTGGAGCCATAAATATACCGACAGGTTGCCAGGGTAAATAAGGGTGATTCATGACTCTGACCTGAGCATAATCAATCAGATTGCCAAAAACCTGCTGACTGATCTCAATTTCACCTTGTGTGAGATGACGAACCTTGAACTGTTCCACTTTGAGCAGCCTGAACAGCAAGCTATAAATTTTTAACATTCAGCAATTCACCATTCAAAAACTGATTCTGCACGCTGGGTATTTTAGCACTTTCAGTTTTATGGAGTCTGTTTCCAGTTCATTTTTTGGAGCTGTATTTATCGGTTGGATAAATGTATTGAATTTCATAAAAAAATCTTAAAAAGTCATTTAAGGACAGAATGTATCAATAGAAGAAAGTTCAGGGAATAACAGCTCAAAATACCCGTGTAAAGGCACAAGATGCCAGTGAAATGATCAGTTTTGCTAACTGAGCTGATCGGCGAATAGTGTAATTTTTCTAATAAATTTGACTTCAATGAATCAGTTAATTTTCATTATTTATTTTGATTTATTCAGGTCTGAACCATGATTTAAAAAATGAGTATGCAGACATGTTGTTAGCAAAGCCGATTAAATCGCTTATATCCAGAGTTGTTCATGCGGGTGTATCTGTTGATCTGGAAAAACAGACACCTGTTGTACCTATCCGTCATTTTAAATTTAATTTTACGCCCAGAGAACTGGATGTGAAATTTTTCATGCAGAAAGAATGGGCGACTGCATATTTTGCGGCTTTATCCATTTTTTTGACGTATGGCGAAGATCTGGTGATTGAAACTGCACGGCATCACCGTGATCAGATCCAGGACCCTGTTCTGAAACAGCGGCTGACGAGTCTGATTGGTCAGGAGGCGATTCACTCAAAGATTCATAATGAATATAACGAGATTATGATTCCCAACAATATCCCTGTGCGCCTGTACCGTTTTCTGGCTGAGCAGGTGTTCAACCGGACATTTTTAAAATTTCCACAGCCGCTTAAATTATCCATGATGGCAGGAATTGAACATTTCACTGCTGTGTTTGCTGAATATGCAATGACGCATGAAGATATATTCAATCATTCACTTGATGATAAAACCCGTGCGCTGTGGTTATGGCATATGCTGGAAGAATCTGAGCATAAAGATATTGCTTATGATACCTATCAGGTGCTGTCAGCCAACTATCCACTGCGTGTCGCAGGCTTCTTTATTGCTCTGGTGACCTTGGGGTTGGGTGTTGGGGCAGGGGCACTGTTTTTACCTTTTCTGCGCCGTCCATTAAATGTAGTGAGCTCAGATTTCTGGATAGAAGCTAAAGGCAGCTGGGATCTGCTGTTTGGTCTGAAAAATGGGGTATTCGGCAGCTCTTTAGGGCATATTTTTGACTATTTACGTCCTGACTTTCATCCCAACGATCATGATACGACAGAGTACCTGGAGTACTATAAAGAAAAGCTGCTGAATCCTGAAAATGGTTTACTGGCAGAATATTTTGTTAAGGAATTTATTCCAGCACTGCGTTCCTGAACCTTAGGGTTTTGACTGTTGTCACGTGGGACTGAAGCAGAAATGCTTCGGTCTTTTTTTATGTCATTCTGTTTTGGTTGTTCAGTGCTGATTTTATAGGATCGCTTCGGTGATGTTTCTGATATCAACTGCTCTTTGAGCATGAGACTGTGCCTGATAATCTTCATAAAACTGACTTATTTTCACTGTAGTTTGTGGAAAGAAATACACAATAAAAATGAAATTTTAAATGAATAAAAACAACAGATATGTGCATAAGGGACATTTCTTGTTAATAGAGGTTTATTGCCATAAAAATTGTCCGACAGGAATGTTGGGATGTCATAAATTGCAAGTTGAATGGCTTTTATTGCTAATGGAAATGGACAAAACATCCTTTAATTTGATTTCATCAAAGTAGAGTTTTACTCAAAAAAAGGTGATCTGAGACTCATTTTGCAGGAACGGATTTCCATAAATTAAATGAAGAGTATGCGCCATGTTATTAGCCAAACCTTTAAAAAAAGCAGCAGCAAAAGTTTTTGCAGCAGCACCATTCAGTCTGGATAAGCAGTCTCCTATTATTCCAATCCGTCATATGAAATTTGACTTTGAACCAGAGAAACTGGATCCAAAGTTTTATATGAATGCTGAGTTGGCAAGTGCCTATTTTGCATCTTTGTCCATTTTTTTAACCCGCGGTGAAGATCTGGTGATTGATACGGCGCGTTATCATCGTGACTTTATTAATGATCCACTGTTAAAGCAGCGGGTTACGTCCCTGATTGGTCAGGAAGCCATTCATTCAAAAATGCATGAAGAAATGAATGATGCCTATAGAGAACGTGATCTGCCGGTCGAGCTGTTCCGTTTTCTGGCGGGTTATGTTTTTAAATATGGGTTTGAGCGTCTGCCTCAGCCAATGAAACTGTCACTGATGGCAGGGATTGAGCATTTTACTGCGGTACTTGCAGAATACATGATGAATCACGAAGAAATATTCTTCCGTTCAACCGATGAAAAACAGCGCGCCATCTGGATGTGGCACATGCTTGAAGAGTCTGAACATAAAGATATTGCCTTTGATGTGTTTCAGCATCTGTCCAATAACTATGCATTGCGTATAGCAGGATTCTTCCCGGCATTGATCACCATTCTGGTTCTGATTTCTGCGGCTTCATTTATTGTGCCGTTTTACCGTAATCCGAAAAATCTGATCAGCCTGAAATACTGGAAGGAAACTCCGTATAACTTCAGACTTATTTTTGGACTGAAAGATGGTGTTTATGGCAGTAGCTTTAAACATATCTTTGATTATTTACGTCCTGACTTCCATCCAAATGACCACGATACAACAGATTTTCTTGAATACTATAAGGAAAAACTGCTGCATCCTGAAACGGGCTTGTTGACGCCTTATATGACCAAGGAATTTATTCCTGCTTTACGTATTTAAAAAATTAATAAAATGGATGTAGTAAATGGGACTTTTTACAAAAAAAATTAAACCGTCGCAAAATGCTTATGCAGTTGTAACAGGTGCAGGAAGCGGAATTGGTCGCAGTTTTGCCATGGAGCTGGCAAAACGGGGTGGGACAGTCGTCTGTGCGGACATTAACCTGGATGCAGCGAAGGAAACTGTACAGCTGATTGAGTCTCAGACTTCTGCAAAGGCTTATGCGCTGAAATGTGATGTAGGTGTCAAAGAGCAGGTCGAGGCATTGTCAGAACAGGCTGAACAGCTGATGGGGCATCCTGTGACACTTGTGATTAATAACGCAGGTGTCGGTCTGGGTGGAAAGTTTGATGAAGTGTCCCTGGATGACTGGAAGTGGTGTATGAATGTCAACCTGTGGGGAGTGATCCACGGTTGTCATTACTTCGTGCCTAAGTTTAAAAAACAGGGTTATGGTGCGATTATCAATGTTGCTTCAGCAGCAGGTTATACGGCTGCACCTGAAATGACAGCATATAACGTTACCAAGTCGAGTGTGCTTGCACTGTCTGAAACGCTGTCAGCTGAACTGCGTAAAGATAAAATCCGGGTCAATGTGCTGTGCCCGACACTGGTTCCAACCAATATTATGAAAAATGGTCGGTTACCGGGTCAGTATGCAGGCATCGCAGATGATTTACTTATGAATCATGCTTTCACGACCAGTGAAAAAGTTGTGATCAAAACGCTGAATAATCTGGATGCTGGCAAGCTTTATACCATTCCACAGCCTGATGCCAAACTGTTCTGGTTAATGAAACGTGCTTCACCTGGGATGTATACCAAAATGCTGGGTATCGGGTATCCCGTTTTTAATAAATTTATGAAATAAAATATGGATTGAGATTAAGAAGATGACAACTGAAACCACATTGGACGTTTTGCCAGAAGAAGAAAAGGCAACAAAAAAATCCACTCAGACCACACTTGAAGAAGTAAAACAGGTGACTCAGCCTGCTGCTGAAGAAAAAGCAGTAAAGCCTGTTCAGGAAAAACCAGTGGTAAAAGCTGAGAAAACTCCTGTAGAGTCAAAAAAAGCACCAGTCAAAGCTGAAGTGAAACAGGAAGCACAGCCAGAGAAAAAAGCGGATGCTGCACCTGAAGTCACTGCTAAAAAAGCCGTTGAGCCAAAGCAGACTGCTACTGAAGCTAAACAGGTTCCAGTGCATTTTATGACACTATTGTTGTTGGCGCGGGTATCTCAGGGATTGCTGCTGCTTATAAAATGAACCAGGCGGGTTATCACGACTATATCATACTGGAAAAAGCCGCACGTGTCGGTGGTACATGGCGTGATAACAACTATCCGGGTTGTGGTTGTGATGTCCCTTCAGCTGTTTATTCATTTTCCTTTTCTCCAAGCCACAAATGGAGCCATCTTTTTGCCAAACAGCCAGAAATTCTGAGCTACCTTGAAGAAGTCGTGGAGAAGTTTGATTTAGGCGGGAAAATTGAACTGAACAACGAGCTGATCAGTGCCCGATGGGATGAATCGAAACATATCTGGACTCTGGAAACATCCAAAGGTTCGTATCAGGCGAAAACAGTTGTCTTTACAACGGGGCCAATTACCGAGCCATCCACACCAAAAATTAAAGGAATAGAAACCTTTAAAGGTGAAATGTTCCATTCAGCCCGCTGGAACCATGATTATGATCTGAGTGGTAAACGTATTGCTGTGATAGGTACAGGGGCTTCTGCCATTCAGTTTGTTCCTCAGGTACAGCCTTTGGCAAAACAGCTGCTGGTGTTCCAGCGGACTGCGCCGTGGGTATTGCCAAAAGCAGATATGGATCTGAATGAGACCGCAAAAAGCGTGATTGGCAAATTCCCGGTCATTCAGGAAACATGGCGTCAGAGTATTGTGCAGATTTTAAATGGCATTAACTTTGGTCTGCGTCATCCAAAAGTGCTGAAACCGGTAAATTTCCTGAGCCGTCAGCTTCTGAAACTTCAGATCAGCGATGATGAATTACGTAAAAATGTAACTCCGAATTTTGATATTGGCTGTAAGCGTCTGCTGTTTGCAAACAACTATTATCCGGCTTTACAGCAGGACAATGTCAGTCTGATTCCACATGGTCTGGTTGAGATTGATGGTAATACTGTCATTGCTGCCAATGGTGAGCGTCATGAAGTTGATGTAATTATCCTTGGGACGGGCTTTGAGGTATCACATCCACCAATCGGTAAACGTGTTTACGATGCAGATGGTCAAGTCCTGGCTGACCGCTGGAAAGACAGTTCACCTGAAGCATACCTGGGTGCAAGCATTGAAAATGTACCGAATGCATTCCTGGTGCTGGGTCCAAATATTCTTGTATATGACTCGTTTATTGGAATTGCAGAAGCGCAGGTTGATTATATCGTCAATGGTCTGCTGAAAATGAAAGCGCAGAAATTTACCCGTTTTGAAATTAAACGTGATGTAGTGCGTTATCACAACCTGAAAGTTCAGAAACACCTGAAAACGACCGTATTTAATGCGGGTGGCTGTAAGTCTTATTATCTGGATCAGAATGGTCGTAACTTTGCAGCCTGGCCGTGGTCATTGACTGAGTTGAAAAACCGTCTGAAAGAGATGGATCTGAACCAGTACAATATTGGTTCATAACTGAAAAAGCGCAATCGTTTAAAGCCCTGACATGATTCAGGGCTTTTTTATGGTCGCAGCTTTGATGATTCATCAATGATTGCGTGCATAAAATCAGATGCTGTTCCGTCAATGCAATAAAAAAACCGCCCAAAAAGGGCGGCTTTTCAGATCAGATCATTCCGAGGAATTAACGACCCTGGATGTCACGCTGAACTTCACCAGTGTAAAGCTGACGTGGACGACCGATTTTGTAAGGACCGCTGTGCATTTCTAACCAGTGGCTGATCCAGCCAACTGTACGTGCAAGAGCGAAGATTACAGTAAACATTTCTGTTGGGATACCAATCGCTTTAAGGATGATACCTGAGTAGAAGTCTACGTTAGGGTATAAGTTACGTTTGATGAAGTATTCATCAGAAAGTGCAATACGTTCAAGTTCCATTGCAAGAGCAAGTTGTGGATCGTTGATACCAAGCGCGCTAAGCACTTCGTCGCAAGTCTCTTTCATTACTTTCGCACGTGGATCGAAGTTTTTATAAACACGGTGACCGAAGCCCATCAGTTTAACTTCTTTAGTCTTCACTTTTTCCATGAAGTCAGCAACGTTTTCTACAGTGCCGATTTCATCAAGCATCTTAAGAACAGCTTCGTTCGCGCCGCCATGAGCAGGGCCCCAAAGTGCAGAGATACCAGCTGCGATACATGCATAAGGGTTAGCGCCAGTAGAACCAGCTAAACGTACTGTAGACGTAGACGCGTTCTGTTCGTGGTCAGCATGAAGCGTAAAGATACGGTCCATTGCTTTAGCAAGAATTGGGTCAACTTTGTAGTCTTTGTCTGCTGGTGTAGCAAACATCATATACAGGAAGTTTTCAGCGTAGCTTAAGTCGTTACGCGGATACATGAATGGTTGACCAACAGTGTACTTGTAGCTCCACGCAGCAAGCGTAGGAACTTTAGCAATCAGACGAATTGCTGTAATTTCGCGGTGATCAACATTTTCAATGTCTAAGTTGTTGTGATAGAACGCAGAAAGTGCGCCTACAACACCAACCATGATCGCCATTGGGTGAGCATCACGACGGAAACCATTGAAGAAACGGCTGACCTGATCGTGAACCATAGTGTGGTTACGTACTTTAGCGTCAAACTCTACTTTCTGTTCAGCAGTAGGAAGTTCACCGTTTAACAACAGGTAGCAGGTTTCAAGGTAATCTGCTTTAGTTGCAAGCTGGTCAATTGGATAACCACGGTGCAGAAGAACACCTTTACCACCATCGATGAAAGTGATTTTAGACTCGCACGCAGCAGTAGCCATAAAACCAGGATCAAAAGTGAAGTGACCTGCGGCCAACACATCTTTAACGTCGATTACATCTGGGCCCAATGTGCCGCTGTAAATTGGTAATTCAATTTCTTTGCCATCAAGCTGTAAAACGGCTTTCTTGCCAGTTGCTTCAGACATTCAATAGATCTCCTGTCCCGGTGAATGTATATCTGACTCGTAGTACTAATCTTTTAATGCGCGAATCAGACGGATCGAAAATTTGCTACTAGATTAGTGAGTACTGAAATTTTGTCAATTATACTTATGGATAAAAATGACACTATCAAAAGAAGTTTTGTCATAAAATATTCACATAAAAAATGAATAAAATCACAGCACCGACGCATTATAATAAGTTAAATAGGGTTACAGGTGCATAAAAAAATATAAGTATCGTTTTAATTGTAAGTAATTTTAAACAGGGGCTTTTATATTAACTTTGCAGCTAAAAGACAGAAAAATGAAATTAAATTTATATATTATTCATAACTTAGAGACAGGTGAGTGATTTTGTGTGGCTCGGAAAATACTGGAGTTTTATCATTAATAATAATTTTTAATGTGAACTGACTGATTAAAAAATGACTGATTGAACTTTACTTGTTGATTAAAAAATAATCATGAGTGGTTGTGAAATAAATATATTCGACTAAAGATTAATCGTAAGCCCGGACTGTTTTAAAGTTATTCACATACTAAGTTATTATTTCATTTGGTGATATTGAGATGTTATTTGAATTTTGTGATGGTCTGTATTTAATTACTAAATACAGCATCCTGAAAAACAACAATAAATGTGTCGGGTTGATGCGTGATGAAATTTCTTTTTTGTTCGCCTTTAGTCTATTGTACATCTCTTTTTTTATCATTTATGTGTTGAGCTTGTGAAGTCTTTAATCCATAAAAACCAATGGTATAGGTTGGTTTAGCCTGAGACTGAGTGTGTGCTTTTGTGTTGTTTTAATTGTTAATGATTCTTATTTAAAGACTTTTTGTTGAAAACAGATTTGTCATTGTTTGTATTTTGACAGTTCACGTTTTATAATTCAGTGTCGTTTTAAGTTCAGGTACTGCTGAAGTAGGTGCAGTAGCCCGAACAATGCCAGCTTTCCTTCGAATTAATTCCAACAAACTCCGGATGGAGTTTTTACTTACAGGATGCCCGCTGTGAAAAGCAACAGACCTGTCAATTTGTCCATGGGTCAAGTTTTAGATGTAAACTTAAAATCCCCTGTGGCTATTGCATCAATTCTACACCGTCTTTCTGGTGTCATCGTATTTTTACTCGTACCTGTACTTCTGTGGCTTCTGGATAAGTCATTGTCTTCGCCTGAAGGTTTTGCTCAGGTTCAGGCAATCTTCGGTGGCTTTATAGTACGTTTCATCGTATGGGTATTCGTAGCCGGCTTACTGTTCCATTTCATTATGGGTATTAAGCATCTTCTTGCAGACCTTGGTTTTGCAGAGGAACTGCAAAGCGGTCGTGTAGCATCTACTGTTGCACTGATCCTGGCTGCGATTTCTGTTATCGCATCATTTGTATGGATTGTTCTCTGATGAAAAGTGCTACAGGTTTAACCGGTTCAGGTTCCCGCGATTGGTTTATCCAGCGTGTAAGTGCTGTCGTTCTGGCAGTTTATACGGTTGTTGTTCTGGGTTGGATCCTTTGTAATGGTGGTTTCAACTACGAGCAATGGTTTGGCTTCATGATGACAGTTCCAATGAAGATTTTATCTTTACTGGCAGTCTTATCACTTGTTGCACACGCATGGATTGGTATGTGGCAGGTATTCACTGACTACGTGACTACCCGTCAGATGGGTCCTTCAGCATCAGGCTTGCGTCTTGTTCTGACTTCAGCAGTTATTCTTGCTGTGTTTGCATACGCAATCTGGGCAATCCAGATTTTTTGGGCGAATTGATAGGAAAAAATCATGGGCGCTATAACCCCTAAAGAAGATTACACAAATATTCCACACCTGACTTTCGATGCAGTCATCGTTGGTGGTGGTGGTTCAGGTATGCGTGCTTCGTACCAACTTGCTCAAGCTGGTTTAAAAGTTGCAGTATTAACCAAAGTATTCCCAACACGTTCTCATACTGTTGCAGCGCAGGGTGGTATTGGTGCTTCCCTGGGTAACATGCAGGAAGACAACTGGCACTACCACTTCTATGACACTGTAAAAGGTTCAGACTGGTTAGGTGATCAGGATGCGATCGAGTATATGACTCGTGAAGCTCCTCAGGTTGTTTATGAACTTGAACACCTGGGTATGCCTTTTGACCGTAACGCAGATGGTACGATTTACCAGCGTCCATTCGGTGGACACGCTGCAAACTACGGTGAAAAGCCAGTTCCACGTGCCTGTGCAGCTGCTGACCGTACAGGTCACGCGCTTCTTCACACGCTTTATCAAAGCAACGTGAAAATGGGTACACAGTTCTTTGTTGAATGGATTGCGCTTGATCTGATCCGTAACGAAGCAGGTGATGTACTGGGTGTAACTGCGATTGACCAGGAAACTGGTAATATTGCTGTATTCCAGGGTAAAGCTACGCTGTTCGCTACAGGCGGTGCAGGTCGTGTTTACCGTGCATCTACAAATGCTTATATCAACACTGGTGACGGTCTTGGTATGGCAGCCCGTGCTGGTATTCCATTACAGGATATGGAATTCTGGCAGTTCCACCCAACAGGTGTTGCAGGCGCAGGTGTACTGCTGACTGAAGGCTGTCGTGGTGAAGGTGCGATCCTTCGTAACGATTCTGGTGAACCGTTCATGGAGCGTTATGCACCTACTTTAAAAGATCTGGCGCCACGTGACTTCGTATCACGTTCTATGGATCAGGAAATTAAAGAAGGTCGTGGCTGTGGTCCTAAGAAAGACTACATTCTGCTTGATATGACGCACCTGGGTGCTGACACGATCATGAAACGTCTGCCATCTGTATTCGAGATCGGTAAGAAATTTGCGAACGTGGACATCACTAAAGAGCCGATTCCAGTTGTTCCTACAATCCATTATCAGATGGGTGGTATTCCTACAAACATTCATGGTCAGGTTGTTCTGCCTGAAAGCCCTGAAACTGTAGCATTTGAAGCGAACTACGATAAAGATACCGGTGTTTATTCACACAATGCTGGTGAGCGTAACTTCACTAAGCCTGTAAAAGGTTTCTATGCGATCGGTGAATGTTCATGTGTATCTGTACATGGTGCAAACCGTTTAGGTACAAACTCGCTGCTTGACCTTGTTGTATTTGGTAAAGCTGCTGGTGAACACATCATTGACTATGTAACCAAGCATCATGGTGATGAATATACGCCACTGCCAACAACTGTGCTTGAAAACACACTGAAACGTATCCGTCATCTTGATGATTCGACTTCAGGTGAAAATGCTCAGGAAGTTGCTGATGCAATCCGTGACATCGTTCAGGATCACGCTGGTGTATTCCGTACATCTGCATTGCTTGAAGAAGGTGTTAAGCAGATTCTTGCAATTGAACCGCGTGTTCGTAACATCCATCTGAAAGACAAATCCAAAGTATTCAACACTGCACGTGTTGAAGCACTTGAAGTTGAAAACCTGTATGAAGTTGCGAAAGCTACTCTGATTTCAGCAGCTGCCCGTAAAGAATGTCGTGGTGCGCATACGGTGGTTGATTTTGAAGAATCACCAGATCACCCAGCTTATCCTTATGGCCGTCGTGATGATGAATGGATGAAACACACATTATGGTTCTCTGCTGATAACCATCTTGAGTACAAGCCAGTGCGTTATAACCCGCTGTCTGTTGAACCAATTCCACCTAAACCACGTACATTCTAATTAGGAGAAGTAAGATGAGTAGAGGTACTCGTACATTTAATATCTACCGCTACGATCCTGATAAGGATAAAGCACCGTACATGCAGACTTTTAAACTGGAACTGACTGATAAGCACCGTATGTTGCTTGATGCTCTTCTGGCACTGAAAGTTGAAGATGAATCTTTAACGTTCCGTCGTTCTTGCCGTGAAGGTATCTGTGGTTCTGATGGTGTGAACATCAACGGTAAAAATGGTCTGGCTTGTCTCTGGAACCTGAACGATTTACCTAACGAAATCACAATCCGTCCTTTACCAGGTCTTCCTGTTGTAAAAGATCTTGTTGTGGATATGAATCAGTTCTACGATCAGTATGACAAAATTCAGCCATTCCTGATCAACAACCAGCCAGCACCTGCTAAAGAGCGTTTACAGTCTCCTGAAGACCGTGAACACCTTGATGGTCTGTATGAATGTATTCTTTGTGCATGCTGTTCAACTTCATGCCCGTCATTCTGGTGGAACCCGGACAAATTCCTGGGTCCTTCAGCACTGTTGAATGCATACCGTTTCATTATTGATTCGCGTGATACAGCAACTCAGGACCGTCTGGCACGTCTTGACGACCCGTTCTCTCTGTTCCGCTGTAAGGGTATTATGAACTGCGTGTCAGTTTGCCCTAAAGGTCTGAATCCTACAAAAGCAATTGGTCACATCCGCAGCATGCTGCTTGATATGGCTGGTTAATTTTTCCGGATCAAAAAAAGCACATCTCAGGATGTGCTTTTTTTATGTGTTGTAAGACGGTTAGATTGTCTGAAAATTCTGAATAAAAATGTTATGATGTAACGATATCAGAGGACAGTTCGAGCAGTGTCCTTTTTTATTATGGAAAATTTGATGGTTAATTGTACTTTAGTCTCTCTTGCAAGCAGTTTTTGAATAAAGCACCATATGTTAGATTAAAATATGATGTATGTATTTAGCTGGTTTATGGGAGGTATGTGTCAATTAAATCAATTGAGAGTTGAGAACATGTTACGATTTGACATATCGCTGTATGTGAAAAATGTGCCCGTTATATGTACATTTTCTCAACATTTGCAAATCAGCAAACAGTATATAAATATTCAGTAATCGCTTTAGAAAAGGTAAATCAGAACAGTTACTTTTTCTAAGTCGATTTGCAAAAAATTGCCCAGCCTGGGTTGGGTATTGATGAGTGATGATGCCATTGAGGGCGTTATGATTCATTATTCATACTGGGTAACGCCAGTGTGGTGATAACGCCTCATGGCTTATGTCAGATGAGGACTAATGTCATATTACCAATTTGACATTATTAATCATGGGTTGTGCTTAAAAAGCATCCTGAAAAATGTTTTTGCAATAGGAAATGGGTCCACAAATGCAAGAAGTTGCTGACGCACTGCGTCTTGACACTGAACTTTCCGCTGATAGTGCAGCGTATATTGAAGAACTTTATGAGCAGTATTTGACGGCTCCAGACTCAGTAGGTGCTGACTGGCGTGAATACTTCGATAAATTCCCGAAAGGTGACCAGCCACACAGTAATGTACGTGAGCAATTCCTTTTACTGGGTCGTAATTCAAGCCGTGTCCAGCCAGTTGTTCAAAGCGCAGTCAGTTCTGAACATGAACGTCGCCAGATTGGTGTATTGCAGTTAATTGCAGCATATCGTAACCGTGGTCATCAAAAAGCAAAACTGGATCCATTAGGTCTGGCTAAACGTGAAGACGTGCCTGATCTTGATCTTGCTGCACATGGTTTGACTAAATCTGATCTTGATACTGTATTTAATGCCGGTAATCTTGCAATTGGTAAAACTGAAGCAACTTTAGGTGAAATGGTTAACGCGATGGAAGCAACATATTGTGCTTCTATTGGTGTTGAATACATGCACATTGTTGATACCAAAGAAAAACGCTGGATTCAGCAACGCCTTGAAGGTGCTCGTGGTCAGTTTGGTTTTTCTGCAGAGCAGAAGAAACACGTACTTGAGCGTCTGACAGCTGCTGAAGGCCTGGAAAAATTCCTGGGCAATAAATACGTTGGTGCTAAACGCTTTGGTGTGGAAGGTGGTGAATCTTTCATTCCTATGGTGAACGAACTGATTCAGCGTGCTGGTTCTGTAGGCTGTAAAGAAGTTGTGATCGGGATGCCACACCGTGGTCGTCTGAACCTGCTTGTAAATATCATGGGTAAAAACCCGGCAGACCTTTTTGGTGAATTTGAAGGCAAATCACTGCATAAAAAAGGTTCTGGTGACGTTAAGTACCACCAGGGTTTCTCTTCAAACGTAATGACACCAGGCGGAGAAGTTCACCTGGCACTGGCATTCAACCCATCGCATCTTGAAATCGTTGGACCTGTAGTTGAAGGTTCTGTACGTGCGCGTCAGGTTCGTCGTAAAGACATCGGTGGTGATGACGTATTACCGGTGATTGTACATGGTGATGCTGCATTTGCAGGTCAGGGCGTGAACCAGGAAACTTTCCAGATGTCACAGACTCGTGGTTACACAGTCGGTGGTACGGTTCATATTGTTGTCAATAACCAGGTTGGTTTCACAACATCTGATCCACGCGATGCACGTTCTACAGAATACTGTACAGATATCGCAAAAATGATCCAGGCACCGATTTTCCATGTGAACGGTGATGATCCTGAATCTGTTCTGTTTGTTTCTCAGCTTGCTCACGACTTCCGTCACACATTCCGTAAGGATGTTGTGATTGATATGTTCTGTTACCGTCGTCGTGGCCACAACGAGGCAGACGAGCCAGCTGCAACTCAGCCAATGATGTATCAGGTGATCAACAAAAAAGCGACTACACGTACGCTTTATGCAGATCAGCTTGTACAGCAGAATGTACTTGACCGTGCTGCTGCTGATGCAATGGTTGAAAAATACCGTGAAGACCTTGAAGCAGGCAACCATGTTGCCAATGCACTTGTTCTTGAGCCAAATACGAAAATGTTCGTAGACTGGACACCGTATTTAGGTCACGAATATACAGATGTATGGGATACAACATTCCCGATCGAACGCCTGAAAGAGCTTGGCACAAAAATGCGTGAGTTGCCTGAAGGCTTCGTGATGCAGCGTCAGGTTTCAAAAGTCATCGATGACCGTTTAAAAATGCAGACAGGCGAAATGCCGCTGAACTGGGGCGCAGCTGAAACTTTAGCTTATGCTTCCATTCTAGATGATGGTTACCTTGTACGTCTGACTGGTGAAGACGTTGGTCGTGGTACATTCTCACACCGTCATGCAAAACTGCATAACCAGGTGGATGGTTCGGTTTATATCCCACTTTGCCATATCAAAGAAAATCAGCCACGTACTGCAATCTATGACTCTCTGTTGTCAGAAATGGCTGTACTTGCATTTGAATATGGTTATGCAACGACACTGCCGCACAGTTTAATTATCTGGGAAGCGCAGTTCGGTGACTTCGCAAACTGTGCGCAGGTTGTGATCGATCAGTTCATTTCTTCTGGTGAAACCAAATGGGAACGTGTGTGCGGTTTAACACTGCTTCTTCCACATGGTTTTGAAGGTCAGGGTCCAGAGCATTCATCTGCACGTCTTGAACGTTTCCTTCAGTTATGTGCTGAAGAAAATATGCAGGTGATCACTCCGACTACGCCAGCTCAGATTTTCCATGCGATGCGTCGTCAGGCAATCCGCCCAATCCGTAAGCCAATGATCGTGACTTCACCGAAGTCATTACTTCGTCACAAACTTGCGACATCTACTCTGGATGAACTGGCTACCGGTACATTCCAGACTGTGATTGATGAAGTGGATAACATCAACAAAGCTGACGTAACACGTCTGGTACTGTGTGGTGGTAAGGTTTATTACGATCTGCTTGAAAAACGTCGTGAAGAAAATCTGAATATTGCAATTGTCCGTGTTGAACAGTTGTATCCATATCCAGAACAGCGTCTTGCAGAAGTACTGGCTACTTATCCAAACATCAAAGAACTTGTATGGTGTCAGGAAGAGCCGAAGAACCAGGGCGCGTGGCTGTTTATCGCACCTCGTTTATACGAAGGCGTAATGAAATCCGGTCAACAAATTAAAATCAGCTACGCAGGTCGTGAAGCTTCAGCTGCACCTGCTTGTGGCTCACCTTACTTGCACGCAAAACAACAAGCTCAGCTCGTATTTGACGCACTTGCGATCGTAGCTGATCAATCAGGAGAAACTAAATAATGGCAACCGAAATTAAAGCACCGGTATTTCCAGAGTCAGTTGCTGACGGTACGATTGCGACCTGGCACAAACAACCAGGTGAAGCTGTATCACGCGATGAAGTAATCTGTGATATTGAAACTGATAAAGTTGTTCTGGAAGTGGTTGCTCCTGCTGATGGTACTATTTCTGCAATCATCAAAAATGAAGGCGATACAGTTCTTTCATCTGAAGTGATTGCACAGTTTGAAGAAGGTGCTGTTTCTGGCGCTGCTGCAACTGAAGCTGTTCAGTCTGAACAAAAAGTTGAACAGGCTGCTTCAAATACTCAGGCAGGTGCTGCACCTGTTGTTGAGCGTGCTCAGCCAGTTGCTGATCAGGCACCAGCGGTACGTAAAGCATTGACTGAAACCGGTATTGCAGCTGCTGACGTAGCGGGTACAGGTCGTGGTGGTCGCATCACTAAAGAAGATGTTGCAAATCATCAGGCTAAACCGGCTGCTGCACCTTTAAGCGTTGCTGTTGGCGAGCGTATTGAAAAACGTGTTCCTATGACTCGTCTGCGTAAGCGTGTTGCTGAGCGTCTGCTTGCAGCGACTCAGGAAACTGCAATGCTGACTACGTTCAACGAAGTCAACATGAAGCCAATCATGGAAATGCGTGCACAGTACAAAGATGCGTTTGAAAAACGCCATGGTGCTCGTTTAGGTTTCATGTCTTTCTTTGTTAAAGCAGCAACTGAAGCGCTGAAACGCTACCCAGCTGTAAATGCTTCTATTGATGGCGAAGATATCGTTTATCACGGTTTCTATGACATCGGTGTAGCGGTTTCTTCTGAGCGTGGTCTGGTTGTACCTGTACTTCGTGATACTGATCGCATGAACTATGCAGAAGTTGAAAACGGTATCCGTGCATATGCTGGTAAAGCGCGTGACGGTAAACTGGGTATTGAAGACATGACTGGCGGTACATTCACTATTACTAATGGTGGTACTTTCGGTTCATTACTTTCTACACCTATTCTGAACACACCACAGACTGCTATTCTGGGTATGCATAAAATCCAGGATCGTCCAATGGCTGTAAATGGTCAGGTTGAAATTCTGCCGATGATGTATCTGGCACTTTCTTATGACCACCGTTTAATCGATGGTAAAGAAGCAGTAGGTTTCCTTGTTGCAATTAAAGAATTGCTTGAAGAGCCAGCTCGTTTAATCCTTGATCTTTAATTCTTACGAATAACAATACGGGCTTAGGGTGATCCTCTAAGCCCGTTTCTGGAGATAGCATGTCTCAGTTTGATTTAGTAGTAATCGGCGGTGGACCAGGTGGTTATGAAGCAGCGATCCGTGCTGCACAGCTTGGTTTCAAAGTTGCGTGTATCGAAAAACGTGTACACAAAGGTAAACCATCTCTGGGTGGTACTTGCTTAAACGTAGGTTGTATCCCTTCTAAAGCATTGCTTGATTCTTCACATCACTATGAAGATACACTTCATGGATTGGATGTACACGGAATCTCAGTTGAAAATGTTCAATTGGATCTTCAAAAACTTCTTGCGCGTAAAGACAAAGTTGTTGATAACTTAACTGGTGGTGTTGCTCAATTATTAAAAGGCAACGGCATCGAGTGGTTACAGGGTACTGGTAAATTACTTGCAGGTAAAAAAGTTGAATTCACACCATTAGAAGGTAGTGATGTTCAGGTTTTAGAACCTAAATTCGTAATCCTTGCGACAGGTTCTGTTCCTGTAAACATTCCTGTAGCAAAAGTCGATGAAGACTTAATCGTTGACTCAACTGGCGCGCTGGAATTCCAGGAAGTGCCTAAACGTCTTGGCGTAATCGGTGCAGGCGTTATTGGTCTTGAACTTGGTTCTGTATGGCGTCGTCTGGGTTCTGAAGTTGTTGTGTTTGAAGCACTGGATGCATTCTTACCAATGGCAGACAAAGCTTTGGCTAAAGACTACCAGAAACTGTTGACTAAACAGGGTTTAGACATTCGTGTAGGTGCTAAAGTTGCGGGTACTGAGATTAACGGTCGTGAAGTGACTGTTCAATATACTCAAGGCGGCGAAGACAAAACTCAGACTTTCGATAAACTGATCGTTTGTGTAGGTCGTAAAGCGTATGCAGAAGGTTTACTGGCTGAAGACTCAGGCATTAAATTGACTGAACGTGGTCTGGTTGAAGTAAACGACTGGTGTGCGACTTCTGTTGAAGGCGTATATGCAATTGGTGACCTGGTTCGTGGTCCAATGCTTGCACATAAAGCAATGGAAGAGGGTGTAATGGCTGTTGAACGTATGCATGGTCATGCGGCTCAAATCAACTATGACACCATCATCAGCGTAATCTACACACACCCTGAAGCGGCGTGGGTGGGTTTAACTGAAGAACAGGCAAAAGAAAAAGGGCATGAAGTTAAAACTGGTCAGTTCCCATTTGCGGTGAATGGTCGTGCTTTAGCTGCCAATGAATCTGCTGGTTTCGTGAAGTTTGTTGCTGATGCGAAAACGGATCGTTTACTGGGTATGCACATCATTGGTCCTGGCGCATCTGACATCGTTCACCAGGGTATGATTGCGCTTGAGTTTGTATCTTCTGTTGAAGACTTACAGCTGATGACTTTTGGTCACCCAACGTATTCAGAAGTGGTTCATGAGGCTGCACTTGCAGTGGATGGACGTGCGATTCATGCGATTCAGCGTAAACGCAAATAAGATCACAAAAAGAGCGGTTTATACCGCTCTTTTTTACGTAATGGTGGTTGTTTTTAAAAGAACAATCATCTAAAAATAAAAGAACAAATTTTAATAATTGCCAATGGTTTGACATGGCGTATGCCGAAATATTGGCAGGTAATAACAACGTGAAAAGTAGTAAAAGGTAAAAAATGAATTTACATGAGTATCAATCGAAAGCGCTGTTAAAAAAATATGGTATGCCAGTGCAGGAAGGCATTTTAATTACGACATCCGATGAAGCATCGAAAGCATTTGACCAGATCGGTGGCAAATTTGCAGTCATGAAAGCTCAGGTTCATGCAGGCGGACGTGGTAAAGCAGGCGGCGTTAAAGTTGTAAAATCTGCCGATGAAGCAGCCGAATATGCCAGAAACTTGATTGGTACAAATTTAGTGACTTATCAAACCGATGCCAATGGTCAGCCGGTAAACAGTATTCTGGTGTGCGAAGATGTTTATCCTGTGGAGCGTGAGCTTTATTTAGGTGCAGTGGTAGACCGTTCAAGCCGTCGTGTAACGTTTATGGCATCGACTGAAGGCGGTGTTGAAATTGAAAAAGTTGCAGAAGAAACGCCTGAAAAAATTATCAAAGTAGAAGTCGATCCACTGGTCGGTTTGTTGCCGTTCCAGGCACGTGATGTTGCATTTCAGCTGGGTTTGAAAGATAAACAGATTGCTCAGTTTGTCACGATTATGACAGGTGCATATCAGGCATTTGTTGAAAATGATTTTGCCTTGTTTGAAATCAATCCACTTTCAGTCCGTGAAAATGGAGATATTCTGTGTGTAGATGCAAAAATCGGTATCGACTCAAATGCGTTATACCGCCTTCCTGAAATTTCAGCGATGCGTGATAAATCTCAGGAAAATGAACGTGAGCTGAAAGCTTCTGAGTTTGATCTGAACTATGTTGCTTTAGAAGGTAACATTGGTTGTATGGTGAATGGTGCAGGTCTTGCAATGGCAACCATGGATATCATTAAACTGTATGGTGGTCAGCCTGCAAACTTCCTGGACGTCGGTGGCGGTGCAACCAAAGACCGTGTGATTGAAGCATTTAAAATCATTCTTTCAGATACATCTGTACAGGGTGTATTGATCAATATCTTCGGTGGTATTGTACGTTGTGACATGATTGCTGAAGCAATTATTGCAGCGGTTCAGGAAGTAAATGTGACTGTACCTGTGGTTGTCCGTTTAGAAGGGAACAATGCAGAGTTAGGTGCAAAATTACTGGATGAATCAGGTTTGAAATTGATTTCTGCGAACGGTCTGGCCGATGCTGCAGAAAAAGTTGTTGCTGCAGTGAAAGCGTAAGGAGTATCAATCATGAGCGTATTAATTAATAAAGACACTAAAGTATTGGTACAGGGCTTTACGGGTAAAAATGGTACTTTCCATTCAGCGCAGGCACTGGATTATGGAACAAAAGTGGTGGGTGGGGTAACGCCAGGCAAGGGTGGAACAACTCATCTGGATTTACCTGTATTCAACACCATGCGTGAAGCTGTAAAAGCAACTGGCGCAAATGCAACCTCTATTTATGTTCCTGCACCATTTGTGCTGGATTCAATCGTTGAAGCGATTGATTCTGGTATTGAACTGATTGTGGTGATTACTGAGGGTGTACCGACTTTAGACATGCTGAAAGCTAAGCGTTACCTGGAAACCTATGGTAATGGCGCACGTTTGATTGGTCCTAACTGTCCAGGGATTATCACACCGGGTGAATGTAAGATCGGAATTATGCCTGGGCATATTCATCAGTCCGGTAAAATCGGGATTATTTCACGTTCAGGTACATTGACCTATGAAGCGGTTGCCCAGACGACCAAGCTGGGTTTAGGTCAGTCTACATGTATTGGTATTGGTGGTGATCCAATTCCAGGGATGAACCAGATTGACTGTCTGAAACTGTTCCAGGACGATCCACAGACTGAAGCCATCATTATGATCGGTGAAATTGGTGGTACTGCGGAAGAAGAAGCAGCTGAATATATTCAGTCCAATGTGACTAAGCCAGTTGTAGGTTATATTGCAGGTGTGACTGCGCCGAAAGGTAAGCGTATGGGTCACGCAGGTGCGATTATTTCTGGTGGAAAAGGTACGGCAGAAGAAAAGTTTGCTGCATTTGAAAAAGCGGGTATGGCTTATACACGCAGTCCAGCAGAGCTGGGCTCCACCATGCTTGAAGTTCTGAAAAAGCAAGGTCTGGCTTAATCTCTAAGCTGTAAAAAAGCCCTCATAAGAG
Source organism: Acinetobacter sp. WCHAc010052 (assembly GCF_002165295.2). NCBI lineage: Bacteria > Pseudomonadati > Pseudomonadota > Gammaproteobacteria > Moraxellales > Moraxellaceae > Acinetobacter > Acinetobacter sp. WCHAc010052. The sequence goes on from NZ_CP032143.1 coordinate 979,924, forward strand.
GGCTTTTTTTTGGGAGGTGATTACTCAGGTTTATGCAGTGGCTTCAGACTTTGGGTCAGTCCATTAATGTCTCCGCCCTGAATGCCCAGTTCGTTCATCAGGCTGTCTATCAAAGGTGCCTGAGAGCGATAACGCAGTGCACTGTTCACCACCTGATCGGACAGGGGAATATTGCTGTTATCAGACTGAGCTTCTCCTGAAGATGCAGTACCTGCACCATGCAGACCATTGACCTGCAAAATCTTAATATCGTCAATGTTTTCCATAGGCTTAACACTTTCACGGATAATTTCAGGTAAGTATTTAAGCAGGGCAAGACGGATCTGCATTTCAACCTGTTCGCTTGAAAGTACGTTGTTGGCTTCATTGACCGCACGTGTACCTTCTGCATCGACCTGATACTGTTTTTCCATCGCCTGAGCCAACAGGACTTTAGCATCTGCTTCACCTTTGGCTTTCAAACGGACTTTCTCAGCTTCAGCTTCGGCAGAAATACGGATGGCTTCAGCTTCATCTGCTGCTGCTTTTTTACCTGCATCTGCGGCAACTGTGATGGCAATGGCATCTTTTTCTGCAGCCTGTTTTGCAGCGACCAGTTCAACCGCTTTTTCACGTTCTGCACGTTGAGTATCACGAACGGTCTGAACTTCTTCTTCTGCTTTTACCGCCTGAGCACGTGCCTGGTCAGCCTGAGCTTTGGCTTCTGACTCGGCACGGGATTTTTCTGCAATGGCAATTGCTCGATCCTGTTCAGCCAGCTCAATGGTTTTTTTCTGTTCAACCTGAGCTTTCTGAATAAGCTGGGCTTTCTGAATATTTTCATTTTCAACATCACGGGCAGAAGCAATCCGTTTCAGTTCAACTTCACGTTCAGCTGCAATCTGAGCTTCTTCTGCTTCACGTTTTTTTGCTGCTTCCTGTGCTGCAATTTCAGATAACTGTTCAGCACGACGGACAGCAATTTCACGTTCCTGCTGTAATTTTGCATATTCTTCTTCACGTAAAATCTGTAAGCGTGCCTGCTCAGCTTCGAGATTTTTAGTTTTAATCGCCAGATCCGTATCCTGTTCAATATGGTTACGTTTACGGCGGCGGTCTTCAATGGTTTCAGTCAGCTTGGTCAGACCTTCAGCATCAAAAGCATTCTGAGGGTTGAAATATTTAAATCCAGTCTGATCCAGACCGGTCAGTGAAACAGTTTCAAGTTCCAGACCATTTTTGAAAAGATCTTCGGATACAACCTGCTGAACTTTCTGAACAAAGTCGACGCGTTTTTCATGCAGTTCTTCCATCGCCATTTCGGCAGCAACGGCACGCAGCGAGTCTACAAACTTACCTTCAACCAGGTTTTTCAGTTCATTGGGTGACATGGTTTTCTGACCCAGAGTCTGAGCTGCGGTTGCAATGGATTCTGCGGTTGGTTTTACACGGACATAAAATTCTGCCATGACATCAACACGCATACGGTCACGGGTAATCAAGGCCTGATCATCTGCACGTCTGACTTCAAGACGTAAAGTATTCATGTTGACCGGAATGGTTTCATGTAAAACAGGGAGAACGATTGCACCACCACCCAGAATGACTTTTTCACCACCGAAACCGGTTCTGACAAAAGAGATTTCTTTACTTGAACGGCGATAGAGTCTGGCAATTATTATTCCAATAACCACAAAGGCGACAAGGATGACACCTGCAATAATTAAAATATTCATGAGGTTTGAGTTCAGCATTGTTTATTATTCCAAAGGTTTTAATAAAAATTTATACAGATACTGCAAGAAAGCCTATACTGGTCTTTTCAGATAAAATAACGGATTGTCCCTGACTGAAGATTTCATCGTCTTCAGGTTCGACGAGTATGTAATGGACCTGACCAAACTGATCTTTGACTTTAGCCTGGGCAGGGGAGTGCTGTTTTGCTTCACCAAGAATAATAACGGCTGTCCGACCAATCAGTTCTTCACTGAAAATAGCAGTCGTTTCATCTTTGGGTAAAATTTTTGCAATCAGCATACTGCTGTATCTGACCAGTGGCATACAGATAAACAGGCAGGCAGGAGCAATAATCCAGGCAGAAAAATAATGTGATGTAAACTGATAAAAAACGGTCTGTGCGATCAGACCTGTCAGACCATAGATGGTCAGGAAAATAATCAGCCAGATCAGCAGGGGTACACGACCGATATACAGCCAGTCCAGCAACTGAATAAACAGGTTTGGGCTGCTATCCATGCCAGTATCAGCATGCTGGGGAGAAGTGGACAGGTCATCAGGTAAAAACTGATCCAGCAGACCCTGAGAGCCTCCACCGGCAATCAGCAGCATTAATTCCAGAATACCCAGCATGAACATCAGGCTTAGACTGATACTGAAGGCATAATTGGACGGATGGGTAATCAGTTCCCACATTGCATATTTTCTCTATTGTTATTTCGTTGAAAAATTTGTTGTAAAAGTAAACAGCTTTAAAGATAACATGATGTCTGTAATTAAGTCTAAAAATACCGGGTAATAATCTACTTTTCTTCAGACAAAAAAATACGCAATGACTGGGGTGATCATTGCGTTGAACCAGCGGTCTGCTTACACAGACATGGAAAAGGAGAAATGAATGAAGAATTGCTTCTGCTCTCATTGCTGATCATCATAAAATGAATGGGGCATTACTTCATGATATTTCACGTAAAGACATGTAAGATCACGTTACTAACAATACGTTAGTTTAAAATTTCAGATTTTTATATAGAAAAAAGCTCTTAAAATATTAAGAGCTTTTTTCTTTTCAGCAACGCAGATTCAATCAGAAGTGGAATACACCTAAACCTGATTTAACTTCATCGAGTGTCTGCTGAGTGATATCACGGCACTTGTCTGTTCCAGCCTTAAGAATATCCATGATGTAATCAGGATCTTTAGCCAGTTCAATACGACGTTCACGGATAGGACCGATCAGCTCTTTCAGCACACCTTCAAGTCGTTTCTTGACAGTTCCATCACCCAGTCCACCGCGACGGTAATGAGCTTTGAGTTCTTCAAGTTCTTCTTTATTGGTATCAAAAGCATCCAGATAGGTAAACACGACATTACCTTCCACCTGTCCCGGATCTTCCACACGGAGGTGATTTGGATCGGTATACATGGCATTGACTGCTTTTTTGATATCTTTGTCAGTGGCATCCAGTACAATGGTGTTACCCAGTGATTTTGACATTTTTGCCTTACCGTCAAAGCCTGGTAAACGACTCATATTTGACAGCAGTGCTTTACATTCAGGTAAGAGATCCTGACCAATCTGACGGTTGATACGACGCACAATTTCATTGGTCTGTTCAATCATTGGAATCTGATCTTCACCCACAGGAACGACAGTCGCTTTAAATGCGGTAATGTCAGCAGCCTGTGCAACTGGGTAGCACAGGAATCCCGCAGGAATATCACGTTCAAAACCACGCATCTGGATTTCAGATTTAATGGTTGGATTACGTTCCAGGCGGGAAACAGTTACAAAGTTCAGATAGAGCATGGTCAGCTCATTCAGCGCAGGCAGGCAGGACTGAACACAGATGGTGGTTCTGGTCGGATCAATACCGACAGCCAGATAATCTGTTGCAACTTCCAGAATGTTGCGACGGACTTTTTCGAAGTTGTCGGCATTATCTGTCAGTGCCTGAGCATCTGCCAGCAACAGATGCTGGTGGTGAGAATCCTGTAAACCGACTCGGGAACGTAAAGAACCAACGAAATGACCTAAGTGAAGTTGTCCTGTCGGACGGTCGCCTGTCAGAATAACAGGGCGATTGTCTTGATTGCTCATTATCTTTTCCAGCAGTAATCGCACTATGACTGTGTTTTAAATTGGCTGTTATTGTACGGCATAATTTTTTTTTATGTCAGCACAATAAAAATGAAATGTCGTAATTTAAAAATATTGCTGCTATTAATGAAGCAAATACAGAATTTTTTTGCAGACACATTTAGAATGCACAGATTACTGATAAAAGGAAAATAATAATGGCGAGTAGCCTATTAATATTACTTGATGATATTGCAGCAGTTCTGGACGATGTCGCAGTCATGAGTAAAATGGCAGCAAAAAAAACAGCAGGAGTACTGGGTGATGACCTGGCACTGAATGCGCAGCAGGTCAGCGGTGTTCGTACCGACAGAGAATTGCCGGTTGTCTGGAGTGTGGCAAAAGGGTCATTTGTCAATAAACTGATTCTGGTTCCATTGGCACTTTTAATCAGTGTATTTGCACCGTGGTTAATCAGCCCCTTATTGATGCTGGGTGGTCTGTTTCTATGTTATGAGGGCGTAGAGAAAGTCATTCACAGTCTGCATCATAAAAAAGCCCGAACTGCGGAAGAAGCCCAGACTGAACTGAAGGAAATAGAAACAGATCTGGAAACATTTGAAAAAGATAAAATTAAAGGTGCTGTACGCACCGATTTTATTCTTTCTGCTGAAATTGTGGTGATTTCATTAGGTACGGTCGCAGCGGCAAGCTTTGGCACAAAAGTCATGGTACTGTCAGTCATTGCTGTTCTGATGACGGTTGGGGTCTATGGGTTTGTTGCCATGATTGTGAAAATTGATGATCTTGGGCTGTATCTGACTGAACAGGCATCCGCGCTGAAACAGAAAATCGGACGTGGTTTACTGGCATTTGCCCCCAAACTGATGAAAACACTGACAGTCGTTGGAACACTGGCGATGTTTCTGGTGGGTGGCGGTATTATTAATCATGCCATTCCATTTTTTCATCACTTCACCGAAGATACAGTCCACCAGGCAGAGCTTATTCCAAATGTAGGCAGTATCATTGGTGCTGTGACACCAACGTTTATTAACCTGTTGACGGGCTTAATAGCGGGGTTGCTGGTTGTGGCTGTGGTTTCTGTTATTCAGAAATTCTGGCCGAAGTCTGAAGCTGGTCAGTAGTACTGGAATCAGTACGACCTGCAGATTGATTAATGTAAATATAAAAACTGAAGGAACATCACTATGCGTTGGAAAGGACGTCGCGTCAGTGCGAATGTGGAAGACCGCCGTGGTGGCGGTGGTGGTGCAAAAGCAGGTGGTATCAGTATTCTGGGGATAGTGGTTGCTTTTGTGGCGTGGAAGTTTTTTGGTGTCGATCCGCAGCAGGCGTATCAGGCTACCAAACAGGTGACATCGCATACTCAGTCTGCGGAAACATCAGGTCTGGATAATCCAACGCCTGAACAGCAGGAAGCGATGGAGTTTGTAGGAACTGTACTGGGCGATACAGAAGATACCTGGAATAAAGTTTTTCAGGAACAGCTGAATACTCAGTATCAGCCACCCAAACTTGTGATGTTCAGCGGAGTGGTCAATTCAGGTTGTGGAACTGCGCAGTCTGCAATGGGACCGTTTTACTGTCCTGCTGACAGAAAAGTTTATATTGATACCGCATTTTTTAAAGATATGCGTCAACAGATGGGGATTTCTGGAGAACAGAACCAGACTGAGCTGACCCGTGAGGATCAGGCAGGAGACTTTGCTCAGGCTTATGTGATTGCACATGAAGTGGGTCATCATATTCAGACCTTACTTGGAATTTCTGATCAGGTTCATAAAGCACGTTCGCAGTCGAGTCAGACTGAGGGTAATCAGCTGTCAGTCCGTCAGGAATTACAGGCCGACTGTCTGGCAGGTATCTGGGCAAACCACACGCAGCAGCGGACACAGTTTCTTGAAAAAGGGGACATCGAGGAAGCAATGGATGCTGCCCATAAAATCGGTGATGACTATTTACAGAAAAGAGCCACAGGGCAGGTCGTACCGGACAGTTTCACGCATGGTTCTAGTCAGCAGCGTATGAAATGGTTCAGTCTGGGGTTGAACTCAGGCAACATTAACGATTGTGATACTTTTAATAACGCAATCTGAAGCAATACAGCTGTTCTTATTCGTCAGGAGTCTTTCAAGGCTCCTTTTTTTTGATGTGAGTTTTGAGTGATACAGGATTATTTTTATTTCCAGGCAATTTTTATGTTAAGAAAAATTATTTTTTATAGGGACTTAAATTAAATAAGTTTAGAATTATCTGACTTTCTGCATTTTCTTTGCTCTGTATTGTCAGATCAAGAGAATCCGTATGCTGAAAGTTTACTGAGAAGATAAATGCTTTCCCTGTTTTTATTTCTAATCAAATAGTTCATATATCTGCATTTATTCCATGTTTAAACGAACACCAGGAAGTTTCATGGGAAATTATTTTTTTCTGCAAGTGCTGACGGTCATTTTTGCCTTATCCATTGCAACAACAATTTTTAATAAACGGATACTGGGCTTTCCTCAGGCAATCGGCGTTCCGCTTGTTTCAGCAGTTTTCGTATTTTTACTTCAGTGGGGTGCCAGCCTTTTAAGTGGTAATCAGTTTATTACCATCAATATTCATAATATTGAAGAAGCAGTCCGGCATATTGATTTTTATGACTTCCTGATCAATGGTGTGATCTGTTTTATCCTGACATCTTCTGCGCTGAAATTTAAAGTCTCAGATTTAAAGTATCACTGGAAGCCGATCAGTATTCTTGCCAGTATTGCGCTTGTACTGTGTGCAGTATTTTTTGGTGTGACGCTGTATGGCTATCAGTTCCTGATCGGTCAGCAGGTGGATCTGCTCGTGCTTTTACTGTTAGGGGCTGCACTGGGTGCAACTGATCCGATTGGTATTAAAGGGGTTTTAAGTTCTGTCAGAGCACCGCATCATCTGATTGTAAAACTGGAAGGTGAATCTCTGTTTAATGATGCAATGTGTATCGCCGTGTTCATGACTTTACTGAATGTACTGCAGGGTGAGCATTTTTCTCTGATTGGGACGCTGGAAACCTTACTTTACGAAATTGTCGTGGCTGTGATTATTGGCTGGGCATTTGGTCTGGGTATTCTGCGTATACTTCGCGGTAAACATGAGATGGAATCGCTGATTCTGACGACGGCTTTACTTGCCTGTGGTTCTTATCTGGTTGCACTGTTCGCTCATGCTTCTGCTCCAATTGCCTGTGTAATTGGTGGACTGATTGTCGGTAATAAATGGAAAGAGATTTTACAGGAACGTGAAATCAGAGAGGTGAATCACTTCTGGCATACTGTTGAGGGGATTATCAATTCTTTTCTGTTTACCCTGATCGGGCTTGAGCTGTTTATTCTGGATTTAAGTATCAGTCTTATTCTTGGGGGCATGGTTGCATTTGTGATTCTGCATGCTTCAAGATTTGCGGCAAATTATCTGTCTTTTTCATTTTTTCCAAGTTTCAGACACAAAAGTTATAATGGCAGTCTGACCATACTGTCCTGGGGCGGCGTTCGGGGAGGTATTTCTTTGGCGCTGATTCTGGCTGTCGCGAATATTCCTCAGTTGAGTCAGTACAGCAGTATCCTGATCGGTTATACATTTATCAGTGTGCTTTTATCCGGCGTGGTCTGTGGGCTTGGACTGCCAGCGGTGATGAATGCTTTTTATTACAATCCAAATGAAGAAAAGGAAGGATTTAAAGGATGGTATCAGCGTTTATGTCACAGGATGAACCGAAAGGGTTATCAGTATATTGTGGGTGAAGATGTCAATGGTAATGAGACGATTACAGTCTACAAACCTGAGTTACTGATAGATAAAAAGACAGAAGATGGGGTCGCGGTACTGCACGATCCTGAAAAAGTTCAGCAAGTCAAGAGCTTCGAAAACCCCCAAAGTTTCTGATTTTGGGCTGAATGTATTAAAAAGGGGGCAAAAAAGCCCCTTTGTCATTTTTATGAAATAATTGTGAAAAAATCAAATATATAACAGGAGGATGGTTACAAAAAAAAATTTAAGAATTGCTGAAAATAAGTTGATGTTATTCAGTGGATATTTACCGATTAGGCTGAAATTTCAAAGAGCCCCTCTCTTTCTGTCGTGTTTTATTAAACATAAAGATTAAAAAGTGTGATAAAAGTCACGATTCAGAGCTTTATTTAATGAATTGTAGATACAAATCATTACAAAAAATGCCAAAATCTTAAAGATAAGAGGGCGTGCCGTATGCCGCAGATATCGGTTATATCAAAAGAAACGCATCAGTTATTATCGCAGGTCAATGCAGATAAGGTGGGTGTGACAGAAAACTCGGTCATTGTAGTCAAAATCCCGAAAGAGGATGTTGCTTCAATCACACGTGATGGTAATAATGCAATTATTACCTTGAAAAATGGCGAAGTTGTTGTAGTAGAAGGGTTCTTCAGTGAACAGACCCCGGACAACAGTCTCGTGTTTGAAGGTGATGATGGCTCATTGTTTTGGGCCAACTTCACAAATGCCGATGGCACAATAGCTGAAACAATAAAATACCAGGCTATAGAAGAAATTGAACCACTACTGTATCACGATAATCTGGCAGGCATTTTATTGCCTTGGGTTGCGGGTGCGGGTGGTGTAGGCATTATTGCAGCTGCTGCAAATAATGACGATGATGATCGTAAGCCGGAAACTGACTCCGATAGTGACAGCGATTCTGACTCTGACAGCGATTCTGACTCTGACAGCGATTCTGACTCTGACAGCGATTCTGATTCTGATTCTGACTCTGACAGCGACTCTGATTCCGACAGCGACTCAGACTCTGACAGCGACTCTGATTCCGACAGCGATTCTGATTCCGACAGCGATTCAGACTCCGACAGTGACTCTGATTCCGACAGTGACTCTGATTCCGACAGTGACTCTGATTCCGACAGTGACTCTGATTCCGACAGCGATTCTGACTCTGACAGCGACAGCGACTCTGATTCAGACTCTGACAGCGACTCTGACAGCGATTCTGACTCTGACAGTGATTCTGACTCTGACTCTGACAGCGACAGCGATTCTGATTCCGACAGTGACTCTGATTCCGACAGCGATTCAGACTCTGACAGCGATTCAGACTCAGACAGCGATTCTGACTCTGACAGCGATTCTGACTCCGACAGCGATTCAGACAGCGACAGCGACTCTGATTCCGACAGCGACTCAGACTCTGACAGCGACTCAGACTCTGACAGCGACTCTGATTCCGACAGCGACTCTGATTCCGACAGTGATTCAGACTCTGACAGCGATTCTGATTCCGACAGCGATTCTGACTCTGACAGCGACTCTGATTCTGACTCTGACAGCGACAGCGATTCTGACTCAGACAGCGATTCTGACTCTGACAGTGACTCTGATTCCGACAGTGATTCTGACTCTGACAGCGACTCTGATTCTGACAGCGATTCAGACTCTGACAGCGACTCTGATTCCGACAGCGATTCAGACTCAGACAGCGATTCAGACTCTGACAGCGATTCTGACTCTGACAGCGACTCTGACAGCGATTCAGACTCTGACAGCGATTCAGACTCTGACAGCGATTCAGACTCTGACAGCGACTCAGACTCTGACAGCGACTCAGACTCTGACAGCGATTCTGATTCCGACAGCGATTCTGACAGCGACAGCGACTCTGATTCCGACAGCGACTCTGATTCCGACAGCGACTCAGACTCTGACAGCGACTCAGACTCTGACAGCGACTCTGATTCCGACAGCGACTCTGATTCTGACTCTGACAGCGACAGCGATTCTGACTCAGACAGCGATTCTGACTCTGATTCCGACAGTGATTCAGACTCTGACAGCGACTCTGATTCTGACAGCGATTCTGACTCTGACAGCGACTCTGATTCTGACTCTGACAGCGACAGCGATTCTGACTCAGACAGCGATTCTGACTCTGATTCCGACAGTGATTCTGACTCTGACAGCGACTCTGATTCTGACAGCGATTCAGACTCTGACAGCGATTCAGACTCAGACAGCGATTCAGACTCTGACAGCGATTCAGACTCTGACAGCGATTCTGATTCCGACAGCGATTCTGACAGCGACAGCGACTCTGATTCCGACAGCGATTCAGACTCTGACAGCGACTCAGACTCTGACAGCGATTCAGACAGCGACAGCGATTCTGACTCTGACAGTGATTCTGACTCTGACAGCGATTCTGACTCTGACAGCGATTCTGACAGCGATTCTGACTCTGACAGCGATTCTGACTCTGACAGCGACTCTGATTCCGACAGCGATTCTGACTCTGACAGCGACTCTGATTCCGACAGCGATTCTGACTCTGACAGCGACTCTGATTCCGACAGTGATTCAGACTCTGACAGCGACTCTGATTCTGACAGTGATTCAGACTCTGACAGCGATTCTGATTCCGACAGCGATTCAGACTCTGACAGCGATTCTGATAGCGACAGCGATTCTGACTCCGACAGCGATTCTGATTCCGACAGCGACTCTGACTCTGACAGCGATTCTGACTCTGACAGCGACTCCGACTCTGACAGCGATTCTGACTCTGACAGCGACAGCGATTCTGATTCCGACAGCGACTCTGACTCTGACAGCGATTCTGACTCTGACAGCGATTCTGACTCTGACAGCGACTCCGACTCTGACAGCGATTCTGACTCTGACAGCGACAGCGATTCTGATTCCGACAGCGATTCTGACAGCGACTCTGATTCTGACTCTGACAGCGATTCTGACTCTGACAGCGACTCTGACTCTGACAGCGATTCTGACTCTGACAGTGATTCTGACTCTGACAGCGATTCTGACTCTGACAGCGATTCTGACTCTGACAGCGATTCTGACTCTGACAGCGACTCAGACTCCGACAGCGATTCTGACAGCGACAGCGACTCTGATTCCGACAGCGATTCTGACTCTGACAGCGACTCTGACTCTGACAGCGACTCCGACTCTGACAGCGATTCTGACTCCGACAGCGACTCTGATTCCGACAGCGATTCTGATTCTGACAGCGATTCTGATTCTGACAGCGACTCTGATTCCGACAGCGACTCAGACTCTGACAGCGACTCAGACTCTGACAGCGACTCTGACTCTGACAGCGATTCTGACTCTGACAGCGATTCTGACTCTGACAGCGACAGCGATTCTGACTCTGACAGCGATTCTGACTCTGACAGCGACTCAGACTCCGACAGCGATTCTGATAGCGACAGCGATTCTGACTCTGACAGCGACTCTGACTCTGACAGCGACTCCGACTCTGACAGCGATTCTGACTCCGACAGCGACTCTGATTCCGACAGCGATTCTGATTCTGACAGCGACTCTGATTCCGACAGCGACTCAGACTCTGACAGCGACTCAGACTCTGACAGCGATTCTGACTCTGACAGCGACAGCGATTCTGACTCTGACAGCGATTCTGACTCTGACAGCGATTCTGACTCTGACAGCGATTCTGATTCCGACAGCGATTCTGACTCCGACAGCGACTCTGATTCCGACAGCGATTCTGACTCTGACAGCGACTCAGACTCTGACAGCGACTCCGACTCCGACAGCGATTCTGACTCTGACAGCGATTCTGACTCTGACAGCGACAGCGATTCTGATTCCGACAGCGATTCTGACAGCGACTCTGATTCTGACTCTGACAGCGATTCTGACTCTGACAGCGACTCTGACTCTGACAGCGATTCTGACTCTGACAGTGATTCTGACTCTGACAGCGATTCTGACTCTGACAGCGATTCTGACTCTGACAGCGACTCTGACTCTGACAGCGATTCTGACTCTGACAGTGATTCTGACTCTGACAGCGATTCTGACTCTGACAGCGACTCCGACTCTGACAGCGATTCTGATTCTGACAGCGACTCAGACTCTGACAGCGATTCTGATAGCGACAGCGACTCTGACTCTGACAGCGACTCCGACTCTGACAGCGATTCCGACTCTGACAGCGATTCTGATAGCGACAGCGACTCTGACTCTGACAGCGATTCTGACTCTGACAGTGATTCAGACTCTGACAGTGATTCAGACTCTGACAGCGATTCAGACTCTGACAGCGATTCTGATTCCGACAGCGATTCTGACTCTGACAGCGATTCTGACTCTGACAGTGATTCTGACTCTGACAGCGATTCTGACTCTGACAGTGATTCCGACTCTGACAGCGATTCTGATTCCGACAGCGACTCTGATTCCGACAGCGATTCTGACTCTGACAGTGATTCAGACTCTGACAGCGACTCCGACTCTGACAGCGATTCAGACTCTGACAGCGATTCTGATTCCGACAGCGATTCTGATAGCGACAGCGATTCTGATTCCGACAGTGACTCTGATAGCGACAGCGACTCTGATAGCGACAGCGATTCTGATTCCGACAGCGATTCCGACTCTGACAGCGATTCTGATTCCGACAGCGATTCCGACTCTGACAGCGATTCTGACTCTGACAGCGATTCTGACTCTGACAGCGATTCTGACTCTGACAGCGACTCTGATTCTGACAGCGACAGCGATTCTGACAGCGACAGCGATTCTGACTCCGACAGTGATACAGATGCACCTGATGAACCTACTGCACAGTTCAATGCCGATGGTTCCAAAGTCACGGGTACAGCTGAGCCTGGTTCTCTTGTTAAAGTTAAAGACAAAGATGGCAATGTCATCGGTTCTGCAACTACAGATGCATCGGGTAACTACTCAGCAGATCTGAATCCTGCCCTGAAAAATGGTGAGAAGGTTGATGTAACGGCAACAGATACTGCCGGTAATGAATCCTTACCGACAGAGGCAACAGCTCCTGACCTGACAGCACCTGATGCACCGACAGCCACAGTGACACCGGACGGCACAGCAGTGACCGGTACGGGCGAACCTGGCGCGACAGTTCTTGTGAAAGACAAGGACGGCAACACCATCGGTTCAGCCGTGGTGGATGCAAGCGGCAACTACAGTGCACCGCTGGATACCCCGTTGACCAACGGTGAGAAAGTGGATGTGACTGCAACAGATGCAGCGGGCAATGAATCAACTCCGGTTGAAGCAACAGCTCCTGACACCACCGCACCTGATGCACCGACAGCCACAGTGACACCGGACGGCACAGCAGTGACCGGTACGGGCGAACCTGGCGCGACAGTTCTTGTGAAAGACAAGGACGGCAACACCATCGGTTCAGCCGTGGTGGATGCAAGCGGCAACTACAGTGCACCGCTGGATACCCCGTTGACCAACGGTGAGAAAGTGGATGTGACTGCAACAGATGCAGCGGGCAATGAATCAACTCCGGTTGAAGCAACAGCTCCTGACACCACCGCACCTGATGCACCGACAGCCACAGTGACACCGGACGGCACAGCAGTGACCGGTACGGGCGAACCTGGCGCAACCATTCTTGTGAAAGACAAGGACGGCAACACCATCGGTTCAGCCGTGGTGGATGCAAGCGGCAACTACAGTGCACCGCTGGATACCCCGTTGACCAACGGTGAGAAAGTGGATGTGACTGCAACAGATGCAGCGGGCAATGAATCAACTCCGGTTGAAGCAACAGCTCCTGACACCACCGCACCTGATGCACCGACAGCCACAGTGACACCGGACGGCACAGCAGTGACCGGTACGGGCGAACCTGGCGCGACAGTTCTTGTGAAAGACAAGGACGGCAACACCATCGGTTCAGCCGTGGTGGATGCAAGCGGCAACTACAGTGCACCGCTGGATACCCCGTTGACCAACGGTGAGAAAGTGGATGTGACTGCAACAGATGCAGCGGGCAATGAATCAACTCCGGTTGAAGCAACAGCTCCTGACACCACCGCACCTGATGCACCGACAGCCACAGTGACACCGGACGGCACAGCAGTGACCGGTACGGGCGAACCTGGCGCGACTATTCTTGTGAAAGACAAGGACGGCAACACCATCGGTTCAGCCGTGGTGGATGCAAGCGGCAACTACAGTGCACCGCTGGATACCCCGTTGACCAACGGTGAGAAAGTGGATGTGACTGCAACAGATGCAGCGGGCAATGAATCAACTCCGGTTGAAGCAACAGCTCCTGACACCACCGCACCTGATGCACCGACAGCCACAGTGACACCGGACGGCACAGCAGTGACCGGTACGGGCGAACCTGGCGCAACCATTCTTGTGAAAGACAAGGACGGCAACACCATCGGTTCAGCCGTGGTGGATGCAAGCGGCAACTACAGTGCACCGCTGGATACCCCGTTGACCAACGGTGAGAAAGTGGATGTGACTGCAACAGATGCAGCGGGCAATGAATCAACTCCGGTTGAAGCAACAGCTCCTGACACCACCGCACCTGATGCACCGACAGCCACAGTGACACCGGACGGCACAGCAGTGACCGGTACGGGCGAACCTGGCGCAACCATTCTTGTGAAAGACAAGGACGGCAACACCATCGGTTCAGCCGTGGTGGATGCAAGCGGCAACTACAGTGCACCGCTGGATACCCCGTTGACCAACGGTGAGAAAGTGGATGTGACTGCAACAGATGCAGCGGGCAATGAATCAACTCCGGTTGAAGCAACAGCTCCTGACACCACCGCACCTGATGCACCGACAGCCACAGTGACACCGGACGGCACAGCAGTGACCGGTACGGGCGAACCTGGCGCGACTATTCTTGTGAAAGACAAGGACGGCAACACCATCGGTTCAGCCGTGGTGGATGCAAGCGGCAACTACAGTGCACCGCTGGATACCCCGTTGACCAACGGTGAGAAAGTGGATGTGACTGCAACAGATGCAGCGGGCAATGAATCGACTCCGGTTGAAGCAACAGCTCCTGACACCACCGCACCTGATGCACCGACAGCCACAGTGACACCGGACGGCACAGCAGTGACCGGTACGGGCGAACCTGGCGCAACCATTCTTGTGAAAGACAAGGACGGCAACACCATCGGTTCAGCCGTGGTGGATGCAAGCGGCAACTACAGTGCACCGCTGGATACCCCGTTGACCAACGGTGAGAAAGTGGATGTGACTGCAACAGATGCAGCGGGCAATGAATCAACTCCGGTTGAAGCAACAGCTCCTGACACCACCGCACCTGATGCACCGACAGCCACAGTGACACCGGACGGCACAGCAGTGACCGGTACGGGCGAACCTGGCGCGACTATTCTTGTGAAAGACAAGGACGGCAACACCATCGGTTCAGCCGTGGTGGATGCAAGCGGCAACTACAGTGCACCGCTGGATACCCCGTTGACCAACGGTGAGAAAGTGGATGTGACTGCAACAGATGCAGTGGGCAATGAATCAACTCCGGTTGAAGCAACAGCTCCTGACACCACCGCACCTGATGCACCGACAGCCACAGTGACACCGGACGGCACAGCAGTGACCGGTACGGGCGAACCTGGCGCGACAGTTCTTGTGAAAGACAAGGACGGCAACACCATCGGTTCAGCCGTGGTGGATGCAAGCGGCAACTACAGTGCACCGCTGGATACCCCGTTGACCAACGGTGAGAAAGTGGATGTGACTGCAACAGATGCAGTGGGCAATGAATCAACTCCGGTTGAAGCAACAGCTCCTGACACCACCGCACCTGATGCACCGACAGCCACAGTGACACCGGACGGCACAGCAGTGACCGGTACGGGCGAACCTGGCGCGACAGTTCTTGTGAAAGACAAGGACGGCAACACCATCGGTTCAGCCGTGGTGGATGCAAGCGGCAACTACAGTGCACCGCTGGATACCCCGTTGACCAACGGTGAGAAAGTGGATGTGACTGCAACAGATGCAGCGGGCAATGAATCAACTCCGGTTGAAGCAACAGCTCCTGACACCACCGCACCTGATGCACCGACAGCCACAGTGACACCGGACGGCACAGCAGTGACCGGTACGGGCGAACCTGGCGCAACCATTCTTGTGAAAGACAAGGACGGCAACACCATCGGTTCAGCCGTGGTGGATGCAAGCGGCAACTACAGTGCACCGCTGGATACCCCGTTGACCAACGGTGAGAAAGTGGATGTGACTGCAACAGATGCAGCGGGCAATGAATCAACTCCGGTTGAAGCAACAGCTCCTGACACCACCGCACCTGATGCACCGACAGCCACAGTGACACCGGACGGCACAGCAGTGACCGGTACGGGCGAACCTGGCGCGACAGTTCTTGTGAAAGACAAGGACGGCAACACCATCGGTTCAGCCGTGGTGGATGCAAGCGGCAACTACAGTGCACCGCTGGATACCCCGTTGACCAACGGTGAGAAAGTGGATGTGACTGCAACAGATGCAGCGGGCAATGAATCAACTCCGGTTGAAGCAACAGCTCCTGACACCACCGCACCTGATGCACCGACAGCCACAGTGACACCGGACGGCACAGCAGTGACCGGTACGGGCGAACCTGGCGCGACAGTTCTTGTGAAAGACAAGGACGGCAACACCATCGGTTCAGCCGTGGTGGATGCAAGCGGCAACTACAGTGCACCGCTGGATACCCCGTTGACCAACGGTGAGAAAGTGGATGTGACTGCAACAGATGCAGCGGGCAATGAATCAACTCCGGTTGAAGCAACAGCTCCTGACACCACCGCACCTGATGCACCGACAGCCACAGTGACACCGGACGGCACAGCAGTGACCGGTACGGGCGAACCTGGCGCAACCATTCTTGTGAAAGACAAGGACGGCAACACCATCGGTTCAGCCGTGGTGGATGCAAGCGGCAACTACAGTGCACCGCTGGATACCCCGTTGACCAACGGTGAGAAAGTGGATGTGACTGCAACAGATGCAGTGGGCAATGAATCAACTCCGGTTGAAGCAACAGCTCCTGACACCACCGCACCTGATGCACCGACAGCCACAGTGACACCGGACGGCACAGCAGTGACCGGTACGGGCGAACCTGGCGCGACAGTTCTTGTGAAAGACAAGGACGGCAACACCATCGGTTCAGCCGTGGTGGATGCAAGCGGCAACTACAGTGCACCGCTGGATACCCCGTTGACCAACGGTGAGAAAGTGGATGTGACTGCAACAGATGCAGCGGGCAATGAATCAACTCCGGTTGAAGCAACAGCTCCTGACACCACCGCACCTGATGCACCGACAGCCACAGTGACACCGGACGGCACAGCAGTGACCGGTACGGGCGAACCTGGCGCAACCATTCTTGTGAAAGACAAGGACGGCAACACCATCGGTTCAGCCGTGGTGGATGCAAGCGGCAACTACAGTGCACCGCTGGATACCCCGTTGACCAACGGTGAGAAAGTGGATGTGACTGCAACAGATGCAGTGGGCAATGAATCAACTCCGGTTGAAGCAACAGCTCCTGACACCACCGCACCTGATGCACCGACAGCAGCAGTTGATCAGACGGCCGGTGACAAAGTGACGGGAACAGCTGAACCTGGTTCAGTGGTGACCGTGAAGGATGCAGCCGGAAATGTACTGGGCTCTGCAACAGCAGATGCTTCAGGTAACTACACAGTTCCAGTGAATCCTGCACTTGTGGATGGTGAGAAAGTCAGCGTGACAGCGAAAGATGCCGGTGGAGAATCACCTGCAACCCCTGCGACCGCACCTGACCTGTTCGCACCTGCAGCACCGACAGCAGCAGTTGATCAGACGGCTGGTGACAAAGTGACGGGAACAGCTGAACCTGGTTCAGTGGTGACCGTGAAGGATGCAGCCGGAAATGTACTGGGCTCTGCAACAGCAGATGCTTCAGGTAACTACACAGTTCCAGTGAATCCTGCACTTGTGGATGGTGAGAAAGTCAGCGTGACAGCGAAAGATGCCGGTGGAGAATCACCTGCAACCCCTGCGACCGCACCTGACCTGTTCGCACCTGCAGCACCGACAGCAGCAGTTGATCAGACGGCTGGTGACAAAGTGACGGGAACAGCTGAACCTGGTTCAGTGGTGACCGTGAAGGATGCAGCCGGAAATGTACTGGGCTCTGCAACAGCAGATGCTTCAGGTAACTACACAGTTCCAGTGAATCCTGCACTTGTGGATGGTGAGAAAGTCAGCGTGACAGCGAAAGATGCCGGTGGAGAATCACCTGCAACCCCTGCGACCGCACCTGACCTGTTTGCACCTGCAGCACCGACAGCAGCAGTTGATCAGACGGCTGGTGACAAAGTGACGGGAACAGCTGAAGCCGGTTCTACAGTGACTGTTTATGCAGCTGATGGCGTGACCAAACTTGGTTCTGCAACAGCAGATGCAAGCGGCAACTACACAGTGAATCTTGCAACTCCACTGACCAACGGTGAAGAAGTGAAGGTGACAGCGAAAGACCCAGGTGGCGAATCCGCTCCTGCGACTGCCACTGCTCCGGATACAGCACCTCCGACGAACATCACGGTTGATATCACATCAGTCAGCGATGATACGGGGACAGCGGGTGATTTCATCACGACGGACAACACCCTCAGCATCAACGGTACAGTTTCACGTACCCTGCTGGCAGGTGAGAAGGTTCAGGTATCGAAAGATGGCGTGAACTGGATAGATGCAACCACAGGTTCTGATGGCAAATCATGGACTGCAGTTGATCCGGCGACACTTGCGGTGGGTAACTATACCTATCAGGCACGTGTGGTTGATGCTGCTGGAAATGCATCTGCTCAGAAAGACACTCAGAATGTGAAAGTTGTGGAACTGCTGGCTGTCAATGATGTGAACACACTGATCACACTGGCGACTCCTGTAACGACAACTGTTGCTGAAACAACAGGTACCTCGATTACACTGGGCAGCTGGAATGGCGTATTCATACGCGGGGACCTTGCTGAAAGCACAGATGCACTGAAAGTTGAAATTCCTCAGGGTACACTTGTGACTCAGACAATCTCATTCGGTGGACTTGCATTAGGTCTGGGGATCGGTACCGTCGATCTGATTGTATTCAAATACAATGAAGTGACCGGTAACTATGATCAGATTGATAAGAAAGTGGGTGCAGGTTTTGAAATCGGACCATTTATGGGCGGTTCTGCAGATGTGACCATGGACGGCGGTAAGTACATGTTCCTGACGCAGAAAACCGGTTTCAGTGCAAGCTTCATCGGTGGTGTGGTGTTAACCGCAGAGCAGGCAACAGGCACAAGTTATGGTGATCTTGAGATTTCAGGAAACGTCGTAAATGCCAAAGTGGGTACAGAGAAATCTGATATTCATACCGGCACAGTGACTGTAACTTCTGTCACTGGTGCAGGTGGAACCAAAGCGGTTTCGAATGACCCACTGGTTGCAGGTGATGCCTCAACTGCCGGTCTGAAACCGACTGTACTGACAGGTGAGTTCGGAACCCTGACCATCTATGCAGGTGGCGGTTATAAGTATGTGCGTGATTACACCAAGGCTGGAGCAATCGGTAAGGTGGATAACTTCACCTATCAGATCACAGATCAGTATGGTAATAAATCAACTGCGCAGCTGAACATCCGGATCAACTCAAACGGTTCAGGTTATGTATTTGATGACAGTAACCCGGCAGCTGATGCCAAGCTGAATGTGGATACGAACAACGATACCAACACGACCCGTTCGATCCTCAGTACGAGCAACCCGACTGTATCGACTGTTGTGAAAGAAAGCGGCTTCCTGGCTTCTGACAACGTGATCAACTACAACGGTGTATCGAGTACCTCAAGTTCTGACAACACCAGTACAACATTTACCATTAAGGCTAAGTCAGCAGTGACGATGAACTTTAATGTGGATGTTCCTGCGAATCAGACAGAGTTCTTTGGCAGTAACAAAACTGATTACTCCATGAAGATCATCATTGAGCAGCAGAACGGTTCGAGCTGGACAGCAGTTTCGTCTTCAGCTGTGATCAAAGCTGATGGAGCAAGCAGCCTGAGCTTCATGGCAGGTGCTGCAGACGGTACTTACCGTGTCCGTATCGAAACCTACAATACGGGTGCGTACAAACCAACGTTTGACAGTTCAACGTTTGCCATCAACAACATTGACCTCAAGTCCTATGCAGTTGGCGGTTATAACGTTGCCGACACATCGACGACCTATGTTGTATCGGGTAACGTAAGAGCCAATGATACCGGTGCGAAAGATGCTTCGACCTCGAAGCTGTCGATTGCGCTTGATCAGGGTGCTTACCAGGATGTGACAGGTGCTGTGACCATCAACGGTAAATACGGCAAACTGGTGATCAATGCAGATGGTGGTTACACCTATGATCCGACCAACAGTATCTACAACTTGGGTAAAACAGAAGTGTTTAACTATAAGCTGACGACTGTTGACGGAAACAGCACGGATACATCAAGTCTGTCGATCAATATCGAGTCAACAGGTGTGATCATGAACTCCACCGATACTGCCACAACGCTGACAGGTACATCGGGTGATGATCTTCTGATCAGCCGAGGCGGTAATGAAACGATTACGACTTCAGGCGGACATGACACAGTGATCTTCAACCTGTTGAAGAACACAGTAGCGGATGCGACCGGCGGTAACGGTCACGACACCTGGACGGACTTTACCAAAGGTCTGAGCAATGCATCGGGTGATGTGATTGATATCAAGGGTCTGCTGTCTGATCAGACAGGCGTCAATGCGGGTAATATCGGTAATTATGTGAAAGTGGCTTATAACGGCACAGATACTGTGATCAGTATTGACCGTGACGGCACAGGAGCAAATTACAGTTCAGCGGATCTGCTGACACTGAAAAATACCAACACGACACTGGCTGAGCTGCTGCAGAACAACCAGCTGTTATTCTGATCTGAATACATAATTCAGTAAAAGAAAGAGGACCCCAGGGTCCTCTTTTTTATTTGATGATATGAAAAGCGTGAAGTGCAGAAAAAATACACGATGTTGAATTGCAGCAATGAAACAGAAAAGCTGTAGGAGTGCATCTAATTGATGCATTGATCAGTGTTTAGATGAATTTATTAAAAAACTTATGTGTGTATGGCTATTATCTCAAAATATTATTTTGATACATAATTGGAAATAAAAGAGTTTTTTAATAAAAGTCATATAAAAACAAAAATTTACATATAATTTGTCTGAATTTTTTTATCAATAATGATTCTATTCTTTGTTTTTTTTAGGTTTTTTTAAGATACAAAAAAAATGAATTTTTTTTAAATTGTTTAATTAATTGATATTCAATAAATATTTTATATTAAACAAATGAAATAAATCACACAATAAACTACACAATTCAACATAGTGTGTGAAAAAAAACAAAAGTGTGATAAAAATCACAATTGGGAAGCTATAAGCTAATGAATTGTACCCACAAGTCATTATAAAAATACCAAAAATCTCTAATTAAAGAGGGTTTCGAGATGCCGCAAATATCGGTGATATCAAAGGAGACTCATAAATTATTGGAACAGGTTAATTCCAATAATGTAGGAGTCACAGAAAATTCAGTCATTGTAGTCAAAATCCCGAAAGAGGATGTTGCTTCAATTACTCGTGATGGTA
The DNA here is from genome assembly GCF_002165295.2 of Acinetobacter sp. WCHAc010052. NCBI lineage: Bacteria > Pseudomonadati > Pseudomonadota > Gammaproteobacteria > Moraxellales > Moraxellaceae > Acinetobacter > Acinetobacter sp. WCHAc010052. The sequence continues at coordinate 1,001,279 of NZ_CP032143.1, forward strand.
ATAACGCTGTTATTACATTAAAGAACGGTGAAGTTGTTGTAGTAGAAGGGTTCTTCAATGAGCAGACCCCAGACAACAGCCTTGTGTTTGAAGGAAATGATGGTTCACTGTTCTGGGCTAATTTCACAAATGCAGATGGTACAATCGCTGAAACAATTAAATATCAGGCTATACAGGAAATTGAACCACTGCTGTATCACGATAATCTGGCAGGTATTTTACTGCCGTGGATTGCTGGTGCAGGCGGTGTAGGCGCAATTGCAGCTGCCGCAGGTGGTGGCGGTGACGGTGACAGCACTCCAACTCCGGATACAACCCCACCGGCTAAACCGACTGATGTCAAATTTAATGACAAAGGCGATCAGGTAACCGGTAAAGGTGAGCCTGGGGCTACAGTAATTGTTAAGGATAAAGACGGTAAGGTAATTGGAACAGGTACAGTTGATCCAAGTGGTAACTTTGTTGTTGATGTTAAACCACCATTGACCAATGGCGAAAAAGTTGATGTAACACTGAAAGATCCATCAGGCAATGAATCTGGTCCAACTGAAGCAACAGCACCTGATACAACAGCACCTGATGCACCGACAGAAGTGGCAATCACTCCAGACGGTACGCAAGTAACCGGTAAGGGTGAGCCGGGCGCTATTGTAAAAGTTAAAGACAAAGACGGTAATGTGCTGGGTTCAGCTGTAGTTGATCCAAGCGGTAACTTTGTTGTTAAACTTGATGATCCGTTAACCAACGGTGAAAAAGTTGATGTTACACAAACAGATAAAGCAGAGAATGAATCTGAACCAACAGAAGCAACTGCTAAAGATACAACGGCACCTGCTGCCCCAACTGATGTTGACTTCAATGATAAAGGTGATGAAGTAACCGGTAAGGGTGAGCCAGGCGCAACTGTAGAAGTTAAAGATAAGAACGGTAATGTTATTGGTACTGCTGTGGTTGATCCAAGCGGTAATTTTGTTGTTGAAATTCAACCACCGTTAACCAATGGTGAAGAAGTTACAGTTACACAAAAAGATCCTGCGGGTAATGTGTCACCATCAGTAGATGTTACTGCACCAGACTTAGATGAATCTGACAGCGACTCTGATTCTGACAGCGACTCTGATTCTGACAGCGATTCCGACTCTGACAGCGATTCTGATTCCGACAGCGACTCAGACTCTGACAGCGATTCTGACTCTGACAGCGATTCAGACTCTGATTCTGACAGCGACTCTGATTCTGACAGCGATTCCGACTCTGACAGCGATTCTGATTCCGACAGCGACTCAGACTCTGACAGCGACTCAGACTCTGACAGCGACTCAGACTCTGACAGCGATTCTGACTCTGACAGCGACTCTGATTCTGACTCCGACAGCGATTCTGACTCTGACAGCGATTCAGACTCTGACAGCGACTCTGATAGCGACAGCGATTCAGACTCTGACAGTGATTCTGACTCTGACAGTGATTCTGACTCTGACAGTGATTCTGACTCTGACAGCGACTCTGATTCCGACAGTGATTCTGACTCTGACAGCGATTCTGATTCTGACAGCGATTCTGACTCTGACAGCGATTCTGATTCCGATAGCGATTCCGACTCTGACAGCGACTCAGACTCTGACAGCGATTCAGACTCTGACAGCGATTCTGATTCTGACAGCGATTCAGACTCTGACAGCGACTCTGATTCCGACAGCGACTCAGACTCTGACAGCGATTCTGATAGCGACAGCGATTCTGATAGCGACAGCGACTCTGACAGCGACAGTGACTCTGATTCCGACAGCGATTCTGACTCTGACAGCGACAGCGATTCTGACTCTGACAGCGACAGCGATTCTGACTCTGACAGCGACTCTGATAGCGACAGCGATTCTGACTCTGACAGCGATTCTGATTCCGACAGCGATTCAGACTCTGACAGCGACTCTGATTCTGACAGCGATTCCGACTCCGACAGCGACTCTGATTCCGACAGCGATTCTGACAGCGACAGCGACTCTGATTCTGACAGCGATTCTGACTCTGACAGTGATTCTGATTCCGACAGCGATTCTGACTCTGACAGCGACTCTGATTCCGACAGCGACTCTGATTCCGACAGCGACTCTGATTCCGACAGCGATTCTGATTCTGACAGCGACTCTGATTCCGACAGCGATTCAGACTCTGACAGCGATTCTGATTCCGACAGCGATTCTGACTCCGACAGCGATTCTGATTCCGACAGCGACTCTGACTCTGACAGCGATTCTGACTCTGACAGCGATTCTGACTCTGACAGCGATTCTGACTCTGACAGCGATTCTGACTCTGACAGCGATTCTGACTCTGACAGCGATTCTGACTCTGACAGCGATTCTGATAGCGACAGCGATTCAGACTCTGACAGCGACTCTGATTCCGACAGCGACTCAGACTCTGACAGCGACTCAGACTCTGACAGCGACTCTGACTCTGACAGCGATTCTGACTCTGACAGCGATTCTGACTCTGACAGCGACAGCGATTCTGACTCTGACAGCGATTCTGACTCTGACAGCGACTCAGACTCCGACAGCGATTCTGATAGCGACAGCGATTCTGACTCTGACAGCGACTCTGACTCTGACAGCGACTCCGACTCTGACAGCGATTCTGACTCCGACAGCGACTCTGATTCCGACAGCGATTCTGATTCTGACAGCGACTCTGATTCCGACAGCGACTCAGACTCTGACAGCGACTCAGACTCTGACAGCGATTCTGACTCTGACAGCGACAGCGATTCTGACTCTGACAGCGATTCTGACTCTGACAGCGATTCTGACTCTGACAGCGATTCTGATTCCGACAGCGATTCTGACTCCGACAGCGACTCTGATTCCGACAGCGATTCTGACTCTGACAGCGACTCCGACTCCGACAGCGATTCTGACTCTGACAGCGACTCCGACTCTGACAGCGATTCTGACTCTGACAGCGACAGCGATTCTGATTCCGACAGCGATTCTGACAGCGACTCTGATTCTGACTCTGACAGCGATTCTGACTCTGACAGCGATTCTGACTCTGACAGTGATTCTGACTCTGACAGCGATTCTGACTCTGACAGCGATTCTGACTCTGACAGCGACTCTGACTCTGACAGCGACTCCGACTCTGACAGCGATTCTGACTCCGACAGCGACTCTGATTCCGACAGCGATTCTGATTCTGACAGCGACTCTGATTCCGACAGCGACTCAGACTCTGACAGCGACTCAGACTCTGACAGCGATTCTGACTCTGACAGCGACAGCGATTCTGACTCTGACAGCGATTCAGACTCTGACAGCGATTCTGACTCTGACTCTGACAGCGATTCTGATTCCGACAGCGATTCTGACTCCGACAGCGACTCTGATTCCGACAGCGATTCTGACTCTGACAGCGACTCAGACTCTGACAGCGACTCCGACTCCGACAGCGATTCTGACTCTGACAGCGATTCTGACTCTGACAGCGACAGCGATTCTGATTCCGACAGCGATTCTGACAGCGACTCTGATTCTGACTCTGACAGCGATTCTGACTCTGACAGCGACTCTGACTCTGACAGCGATTCTGACTCTGACAGTGATTCTGACTCTGACAGCGATTCTGACTCTGACAGCGATTCTGACTCTGACAGCGACTCTGACTCTGACAGCGATTCTGACTCTGACAGTGATTCTGACTCTGACAGCGATTCTGACTCTGACAGCGACTCCGACTCTGACAGCGATTCTGATTCTGACAGCGACTCAGACTCTGACAGCGATTCTGATAGCGACAGCGACTCTGACTCTGACAGCGACTCCGACTCTGACAGCGATTCCGACTCTGACAGCGATTCTGATAGCGACAGCGACTCTGACTCTGACAGCGATTCTGACTCTGACAGTGATTCAGACTCTGACAGTGATTCAGACTCTGACAGCGATTCAGACTCTGACAGCGATTCTGATTCCGACAGCGATTCTGACTCTGACAGCGATTCTGACTCTGACAGTGATTCTGACTCTGACAGCGATTCTGACTCTGACAGTGATTCCGACTCTGACAGCGATTCTGATTCCGACAGCGACTCTGATTCCGACAGCGATTCTGACTCTGACAGTGATTCAGACTCTGACAGCGACTCCGACTCTGACAGCGATTCAGACTCTGACAGCGATTCTGATTCCGACAGCGATTCTGATAGCGACAGCGATTCTGATTCCGACAGTGACTCTGATAGCGACAGCGACTCTGATAGCGACAGCGATTCTGATTCCGACAGCGATTCCGACTCTGACAGCGATTCTGATTCCGACAGCGATTCCGACTCTGACAGCGATTCTGACTCTGACAGCGATTCTGACTCTGACAGCGATTCTGACTCTGACAGCGACTCTGATTCTGACAGCGACAGCGATTCTGACAGCGACAGCGATTCTGACTCCGACAGTGATACAGATGCACCTGATGAACCTACTGCACAGTTCAATGCCGATGGTTCCAAAGTCACGGGTACAGCTGAGCCTGGTTCTCTTGTTAAAGTTAAAGACAAAGATGGCAATGTCATCGGTTCTGCAACTACAGATGCATCGGGTAACTACTCAGCAGATCTGAATCCTGCCCTGAAAAATGGTGAGAAGGTTGATGTAACGGCAACAGATACTGCCGGTAATGAATCCTTACCGACAGAGGCAACAGCTCCTGACCTGACAGCACCTGATGCACCGACAGCCACAGTGACACCGGACGGCACAGCAGTGACCGGTACGGGCGAACCTGGCGCGACAGTTCTTGTGAAAGACAAGGACGGCAACACCATCGGTTCAGCCGTGGTGGATGCAAGCGGCAACTACAGTGCACCGCTGGATACCCCGTTGACCAACGGTGAGAAAGTGGATGTGACTGCAACAGATGCAGCGGGCAATGAATCAACTCCGGTTGAAGCAACAGCTCCTGACACCACCGCACCTGATGCACCGACAGCCACAGTGACACCGGACGGCACAGCAGTGACCGGTACGGGCGAACCTGGCGCGACAGTTCTTGTGAAAGACAAGGACGGCAACACCATCGGTTCAGCCGTGGTGGATGCAAGCGGCAACTACAGTGCACCGCTGGATACCCCGTTGACCAACGGTGAGAAAGTGGATGTGACTGCAACAGATGCAGCGGGCAATGAATCAACTCCGGTTGAAGCAACAGCTCCTGACACCACCGCACCTGATGCACCGACAGCCACAGTGACACCGGACGGCACAGCAGTGACCGGTACGGGCGAACCTGGCGCGACAGTTCTTGTGAAAGACAAGGACGGCAACACCATCGGTTCAGCCGTGGTGGATGCAAGCGGCAACTACAGTGCACCGCTGGATACCCCGTTGACCAACGGTGAGAAAGTGGATGTGACTGCAACAGATGCAGCGGGCAATGAATCAACTCCGGTTGAAGCAACAGCTCCTGACACCACCGCACCTGATGCACCGACAGCCACAGTGACACCGGACGGCACAGCAGTGACCGGTACGGGCGAACCTGGCGCAACCATTCTTGTGAAAGACAAGGACGGCAACACCATCGGTTCAGCCGTGGTGGATGCAAGCGGCAACTACAGTGCACCGCTGGATACCCCGTTGACCAACGGTGAGAAAGTGGATGTGACTGCAACAGATGCAGCGGGCAATGAATCAACTCCGGTTGAAGCAACAGCTCCTGACACCACCGCACCTGATGCACCGACAGCCACAGTGACACCGGACGGCACAGCAGTGACCGGTACGGGCGAACCTGGCGCAACCATTCTTGTGAAAGACAAGGACGGCAACACCATCGGTTCAGCCGTGGTGGATGCAAGCGGCAACTACAGTGCACCGCTGGATACCCCGTTGACCAACGGTGAGAAAGTGGATGTGACTGCAACAGATGCAGCGGGCAATGAATCGACTCCGGTTGAAGCAACAGCTCCTGACACCACCGCACCTGATGCACCGACAGCCACAGTGACACCGGACGGCACAGCAGTGACCGGTACGGGCGAACCTGGCGCAACCATTCTTGTGAAAGACAAGGACGGCAACACCATCGGTTCAGCCGTGGTGGATGCAAGCGGCAACTACAGTGCACCGCTGGATACCCCGTTGACCAACGGTGAGAAAGTGGATGTGACTGCAACAGATGCAGCGGGCAATGAATCGACTCCGGTTGAAGCAACAGCTCCTGACACCACCGCACCTGATGCACCGACAGCAACTGTAGATCAGACTGCTGGTGACAAAGTGACAGGTACAGGTGAACCTGGCGCAACCATTCTTGTGAAAGACAAGGACGGCAACACCATCGGTTCAGCCGTGGTGGATGCAAGCGGCAACTACAGTGCACCGCTGGATACACCTCTTGTAGATGGTGAGAAAGTGGATGTGACTGCAACAGATGCAGCGGGCAATGAATCAACTCCGGTTGAGGCAACAGCACCTGACCTGTTCGCACCTGCAGCACCGACAGCGACTGTAGATCAGACGGCTGGTGACAAAGTGACGGGAACAGCTGAACCTGGTTCAGTGGTGACCGTGAAGGATGCAGCCGGAAATGTACTGGGCTCTGCAACAGCAGATGCTTCAGGTAACTACACAGTTCCAGTGAATCCTGCACTTGTGGATGGTGAGAAAGTCAGCGTGACCGCGAAAGATGCCGGTGGAGAATCACCTGCAACGCCTGCGACCGCACCTGACCTGTTCGCACCTGCAACACCGACAGCAGCAGTTGATCAGACGGCTGGTGACAAAGTGACAGGTACAGCTGAAGCTGGCTCCACAGTGACTGTTTATGCAGCTGATGGCGTGACCAAACTTGGTTCTGCAACAGCAGATGCAAGCGGCAACTACACAGTGAATCTTGCAACTCCACTGACCAACGGTGAAGAAGTGAAGGTGACAGCGAAAGACCCAGGTGGCGAATCCGCTCCTGCGACTGCCACTGCTCCGGATACAGCACCTCCGACGAACATCACGGTTGATATCACATCAGTCAGCGATGATACGGGGACAGCGGGTGATTTCATCACGACGGACAACACCCTCAGCATCAACGGTACAGTTTCACGTACCCTGCTGGCAGGTGAGAAGGTTCAGGTATCGAAAGATGGCGTGAACTGGATAGATGCAACCACAGGTTCTGATGGCAAATCATGGACTGCAGTTGATCCGGCGACACTTGCGGTGGGTAACTATACCTATCAGGCACGTGTGGTTGATGCTGCTGGAAATGCATCTGCTCAGAAAGACACTCAGAATGTGAAAGTTGTGGAACTGCTGGCTGTCAATGATGTGAACACACTGATCACACTGGCGACTCCTGTAACGACAACTGTTGCTGAAACAACAGGTACCTCGATTACACTGGGCAGCTGGAATGGCGTATTCATACGCGGGGACCTTGCTGAAAGCACAGATGCACTGAAAGTTGAAATTCCTCAGGGTACACTTGTGACTCAGACAATCTCATTCGGTGGACTTGCATTAGGTCTGGGGATCGGTACCGTCGATCTGATTGTATTCAAATACAATGAAGTGACCGGTAACTATGATCAGATTGATAAGAAAGTGGGTGCAGGTTTTGAAATCGGACCATTTATGGGCGGTTCTGCAGATGTGACCATGGACGGCGGTAAGTACATGTTCCTGACGCAGAAAACCGGTTTCAGTGCAAGCTTCATCGGTGGTGTGGTGTTAACCGCAGAGCAGGCAACAGGCACAAGTTATGGTGATCTTGAGATTTCAGGAAACGTCGTAAATGCCAAAGTGGGTACAGAGAAATCTGATATTCATACCGGCACAGTGACTGTAACTTCTGTCACTGGTGCAGGTGGAACCAAAGCGGTTTCGAATGACCCACTGGTTGCAGGTGATGCCTCAACTGCCGGTCTGAAACCGACTGTACTGACAGGTGAGTTCGGAACCCTGACCATCTATGCAGGTGGCGGTTATAAGTATGTGCGTGATTACACCAAGGCTGGAGCAATCGGTAAGGTGGATAACTTCACCTATCAGATCACAGATCAGTATGGTAATAAATCAACTGCGCAGCTGAACATCCGGATCAACTCAAACGGTTCAGGTTATGTATTTGATGACAGTAACCCGGCAGCTGATGCCAAGCTGAATGTGGATACGAACAACGATACCAACACGACCCGTTCGATCCTCAGTACGAGCAACCCGACTGTATCGACTGTTGTGAAAGAAAGCGGCTTCCTGGCTTCTGACAACGTGATCAACTACAACGGTGTATCGAGTACCTCAAGTTCTGACAACACCAGTACAACATTTACCATTAAGGCTAAGTCAGCAGTGACGATGAACTTTAATGTGGATGTTCCTGCGAATCAGACAGAGTTCTTTGGCAGTAACAAAACTGATTACTCCATGAAGATCATCATTGAGCAGCAGAACGGTTCGAGCTGGACAGCAGTTTCGTCTTCAGCTGTGATCAAAGCTGATGGAGCAAGCAGCCTGAGCTTCATGGCAGGTGCTGCAGACGGTACTTACCGTGTCCGTATCGAAACCTACAATACGGGTGCGTACAAACCAACGTTTGACAGTTCAACGTTTGCCATCAACAACATTGACCTCAAGTCCTATGCAGTTGGCGGTTATAACGTTGCCGACACATCGACGACCTATGTTGTATCGGGTAACGTAAGAGCCAATGATACCGGTGCGAAAGATGCTTCGACCTCGAAGCTGTCGATTGCGCTTGATCAGGGTGCTTACCAGGATGTGACAGGTGCTGTGACCATCAACGGTAAATACGGCAAACTGGTGATCAATGCAGATGGTGGTTACACCTATGATCCGACCAACAGTATCTACAACTTGGGTAAAACAGAAGTGTTTAACTATAAGCTGACGACTGTTGACGGAAACAGCACGGATACATCAAGTCTGTCGATCAATATCGAGTCAACAGGTGTGATCATGAACTCCACCGATACTGCCACAACGCTGACAGGTACATCGGGTGATGATCTTCTGATCAGCCGAGGCGGTAATGAAACGATTACGACTTCAGGCGGACATGACACAGTGATCTTCAACCTGTTGAAGAACACAGTAGCGGATGCGACCGGCGGTAACGGTCACGACACCTGGACGGACTTTACCAAAGGTCTGAGCAATGCATCGGGTGATGTGATTGATATCAAGGGTCTGCTGTCTGATCAGACAGGCGTCAATGCGGGTAATATCGGTAATTATGTGAAAGTGGCTTATAACGGCACAGATACTGTGATCAGTATTGACCGTGACGGCACAGGAGCAAATTACAGTTCAGCGGATCTGCTGACACTGAAAAATACCAACACGACACTGGCTGAGCTGCTGCAGAACAACCAGCTGTTATTCTGATCTGAATACATAATTCAGTAAAAGAAAGAGGACCTCAGGGTCCTCTTTTTTATATAAATCAATTACTAAAAACATATAAATAAGGTCTTAACAGAAAGAAAACTTATGCTATATTTGTTGTGAACTACATAACAATTTTTATATAACGTGTGAAAAAATGACAGTTAATACTTTTTCAGAACTTGCTGAATTTAAAGAAAATTTAGGGAAATGGTTGAATAGTGAGCTGAATAGGGAAGCTCAGGATATTTATGTGGTTTTTTTCTCTTACGGTACCCGTAAAAACAGGTGTAATGTCTGGTCCACAGCAGACAAAGATGTTCAGACTGTAATCAAAAGAACCCTTAAATTCTGTGAACAGTTTTTTGATAAGAACCGTGGTTTACCTGAATATTTAAAGTTTGACATTGCGGTCAATATTGAAAAGAAAGACTGGGCTGATATCAATGCAGAAGTGACAGGACAGATACATAATAATCATTACAGAAAAGGTATCAGCTTTGACAGTAGTTTCGGTCAGTGCTTCCTCGAACAGGAAATTTATGGAAAGTCCATTATCAAAGGCGTGGTTTATAATGAACCCAATTTTTTTGATGAAAAAAATCTGAACGATGCATTAAAGAAAAAAAATCCAAACTTTAAAGGAAATATACAACTTTCAAAATTAAAGACGGCCTGGGTGTTTGATACCATCTCTGCAATTTATGAAAATAAAAAATTTTTGGCATTACAGAGTGGTGGAGCTTCTAACGGTATAAGGTTTATTGAAGGTGATAAAAAAGCGCATATTAAAGAAATTGTACTTAAAAACGCAGAATTTCTGCATGGGCAAATCCAGGAAAATGGTCGCTTTGTTTATGGTTATTTCCCAGCATTTGACCGTGAAATTAAAAGCTATAACACTGTCCGGCACTGTACAGCAGTTTATGCACTGCTCGAAACACTGGAAGTTGAATACAATGATGCCTATTTGCCAAAAATAAAAACATCCATTCAGTATGCAATTAATACATTCTATAAAGAAATGGATGGTAAAGCATTTTTGATTGATGGCAATGAACCTGATCAGGAAATAAAACTGGGCTCAAATGCTGCTGCAATTTTCATGTTTGCAAAATATCAGGAAATTACCAAAGACAGTCAGTATATTGCTTATGCAGAAAAACTGGCCGAAGGTATCCGCTATATGGTGGATGATAAAGGCGAAACAACACATGTTTTAAGCTATCCATCACTGGATGTGAAAGAACAGTTCCGTATTGTTTATTATGATGGCGAAGCTGCGCTTGGATTGCTGCGCTTATATCAACTGAATGACAATCCGGTTTTACTTGATACAGTAAAGCTGATGTTTGAGCATTTTATAGAGAAAGATTACGATAAATATCATGATCACTGGTTAAGTTACTGTAGCAATGAGCTGACAAAAATCTGTCCAGAAGAAAAATATTTTAAGTTTGGCATGAATAACTATTTAAAGCATATGGACTTTATCAGAAATCGAAAAACAGCTTATGCAACATTCCTAGAAATGATGATGTCAGCTTATAAGATGGTCATTCGTATGTGTGAACAGGGTTATGATGAACTGTTCGCACAGGCTAAATTTGAAGAACTTGAAGACCTGATCGAATATCGTACCGAGTATCAGCGTTCAGGATTTTTTTATCCTGAGGTTGCCATGTATATGGCTAAGCCCGAACGTATTCTGAATGCGTTCAATGTTCGGCATGATAGATTGCGTACAAGGATTGATGATCAGGAACATAACCTTTCAGGTTATGTGGCTTATATTAATCATTTCAAAGCCGATGGTGAGGTATGAAAAAAGATCTGTGGGCAGTGATATGTGGCAATATCAGAGATGAACTGGATTTTAAGCTGACCTTGAGTAAACTGGTTCAGCTTCGTTCTGAGCATAAAATCCACCATATTTTACTTTCAACATGGAGTGGAGAAATTGATAAGTATGAAGGTTTAAGAGCTGCACTTAAACAGTTGGATGTGTATGTGCTTGAAAGTCATCCAATTTCAGATGGACTACAGGCAACACCAACTGATGCAGTCAATTTCTGGCGTCAGTCCCGACAGTTAATGGGAGCACTGGATTTAATTCCTAAAGACAGTTTTATATTGCGTGTCAGAACGGATAGAAGTCTGAACTATATTAATCAAATGGAAAAAATGAGTGTATTTGATAACTATGCCGTTGAGTCTATAAGTTTTGGTAAATTTCCAAGAGTATTTCAGTATAAGGTTTTTGTGTTTTCACCAAAAACCGTCAGACTGATGCACATGATTGACTTTGTATTTCTTGGTTACCACAAAGATTTGTATAAGTTGATCAATTTTGATGTAAATGAATTGATGTTTCAGAAGCAGGTTGTGGCAAATGCACAGTGGTTTATAAAGCCATTTATTGAAGAGTTTCCGGTTCTTCGTGATTATATGCGTTTTACTGTTTTCAGAAGTACAATTCAACTGTTAAAAAAATATGTAGATGAAAAAAAAGAAGAGTCAGTTTTTCCTGATATATATTATAAAGTTTATGCAATATTCATATTGATTATGCATACGCATTTTAAAATACTTTATATGGGACGAGTGAATGATAATACTTTGAGTGAGACAGGGTTTCATCAGTTTTTCAGTACTTCACCTGGAAACAATCTTTATTCAACAGGATTAGGGACTTCAATCAGAAATGAAAAAGTATTAACTTATGCCGTTGAAGGTAAGTTAAAGCCCTCTGAAAGCTATTCAAAATTTATGGATCAGATCAGATCGCTGGCAGTTCATGGAAATACTGTTGAAATGGAATACAGCTATCAGGATATGAAAAATCTTGAAGATTTTGTTAACAGTGGAGTTTACGATGACAAAGGAGTTAAATGGTATAAACAGCTAAAAACAAAACCTTTATTGGTCAATAAAAAGTATAAAGAAACTTATGATGTCAGTGCGTTGAACTGTATAAAATGTGAAAGTCAGCTATGGCATGATTTAACAGAAACTTTTTCAATTGAAAAAGAGTTATGGAGTAAATGGCTGGAAATAAGCAGTCCAAAATCTATTTCAACTGAGAGAATGCTGTTGCCTGTTGCAAAAACAGGAATTGAATATGCAACGTATATTTTACTCGATATGCTGCATCATAATAAAATATCACAGGTAAATATTTCAGAAGTAATCAGAATCGTTGAGTTTTATCTCAATATATCGGTAACGAAGAAACTGAATACAACATTAACAACGAGGATTGCATATAAGTATCTGCAGCTGATTAAAAGTGGAAAAATTTTGAATCCAAAGATAAATTTGAATACACTTTTTTCCTGTGTTCTTCTTGATTATGAAAAGCTGTACGATAATGAAGAATCAGATTATATCAAGTCAGTTCAGGAAATATTGACCCATCATAATTTAAATGATGTTGAAAAAAAATTATTGAATTCAATACTCATTGATATGGAACTGGAAAGCAAGCTGAGTCGTGATGAAGTTTTAAAATTCTATCAAGAAAACAATATGAAAATTGATGAAAAAATAGTTTTAAAGGATTACATAAGAGAAGAAGAGGTCTAAAAGTTAATTTCTGAATTTTTGACACTGACTGATTTATTAGAAGTTAATGTTACTTTAACTGATCAAGATAAGATTTTGCAGTATATACTCATCCTTAATCTGAATTTCACATAGTTGGAATTTGAATTCAAGGGAAACTAATAATTAATGTAAAAAGTAATCAGTATGAAAAGATTAATATTTGATGTGGATGAAACGATTTGTACAACTATCAATGGTGATTATAAGAACTCAAAGCCTATTACTTCAGTAATAGAAAAAATGTGGGATTATAAACAGCAAGGTTTTGAAATCTGTCTTTCTACAAGTCGAAATATGAAAACCTATAATGGAAACAGCGGTAAAATTGCAGCAAATACATTGCCAATTCTGATTGAATGGCTAAATAAACATAATGTTCCATATGATGAAATCTATATAGCTAAACCATGGTGTGGTTTTGAAGGATTTTATGTAGATGATAAAGCAATAAGACCCGATGAGTTTGTGAACTTATCATATGAAGAAATAATTAACCTTACAACTAAAGAACAGGTATAAAATGATTGTAATTCCAATGGCAGGATTAAGTTCCAGATTCTTTAAAGAAGGGTATACAGTGCCGAAGTATATGCTTGATTTAAATGGGATAACTGTTTTTGAATGGTCTGTCAGTTCATTTAAGGAATATTATTCATCCGACTTGTTTCTGTTCATTGTTTTTGATCATTTTAATACAGCTGATTTCGTTAAAAATCAGGTTGAAAAAATGGGTATTTCTAATTATCAAATTGTTACCCTGACTGAACATACACTTGGACAGGCAGATACTGTATTTCAGGGGCTGAAAGAAGTGAATCAGGATGAAGATATTTATATCTTCAATATTGATTCACGACTGGAAAAGTTTACTAAATTTACAGATTATGAAAATCTTGATGGCTACCTTGAAGTATTTGATGGAGAAGGTGAGCATTGGTCTTTTGTTTTGCCTGGTGAAAATAATCAGGTATTGAAAACAACTGAAAAAGATAGAATTTCCAGTTTGTGCAGTAATGGATTATATTATTTTAAATCATCCAGCATTTTTAAAAAATATGTGAAAGAAGAAGTTGATAGTTTTAGTGGAAATGAAATTTATATTGCTCCTTTGTACAATAAGTACATTAAAGATGGTTTGAATATTAAATATAAACTTGTTAATGAAACAGATATCAGTTTTTGTGGAACTCCAGCTGAGTATAAGGAAACTTTAAATAAAATTCTGGGAGTAAAGTGATGATTCTGATTGCATCAGGCGCATATGTTATATCTGAATTTCAGGTGGAGCTTGGAAAAATTCCACCATGTCTGTTACCTATAGGGAATAAAAAGTTACTCGAGCTGCAGGTGTCTGCATTGAGAAAGACATTTAATAATCAGGATATTTACCTGTCATTGCCTGAAAGTTATGAACTCTCTTCATCTGAAAATAAGATTATTGATGCGCTGAACCTTACAGTAGTTAAAACTCCAGATCAATTTAATCTGTGTGACTCATTATTATATGTATTAAATACAAATGAAAAAATGAATGCTGATGAAGTGTTTTATCTGTTGCATGGTGATACATTTATCTCTGATTTTGTTAATTTAAAAGATAGAAATATTATTTCAGTATCACGTTCTTATGATAGTTATACCTGGGAAGTTGTTAAACAGAATAATGAACATGCTTTAGTATGGAGTGGTTTTTTCTCTTTTTCATCAATCAGTTATCTACTGAAATCACTAACATTAAATCGTAATGATTATGTTAATGCAGTAAAATATTACAGCAACCAACACGAATTATCTCTTGTTGAAACCGATAAATGGCATGATTTAGGGCATTCAAATACCTATTTCAGTTCCAGAGCAAATATAACGACGCAACGTGCATTTAATGATCTGAAAATTATTGATGGTATAGTCAGTAAGCAAGGTAAACCTGATGTCAAGATTCAGGCTGAAGCCTTGTGGTTTGAAAATATTCCATCCGAACTTAAAAAATTTACCCCTGTTTTATTAAATCATGGTGAGCGTAATGAAGGATATTATTATGAACTTGAGTATCTTCCATATATCCCACTGAATGAACTGTTTGTTCATGGTAAAAATGAAATACTGCAATGGAATAAAATTATACGTAAACTTGCTGAGTATATTAATATTTCCATACAGAATGATATGGATGAAAACAGTAAAAGAGATATTAATCAGGATACATTTAAGCTTATAACGGATAAAACACGTGATCGACTAAAAGAATATTCTGAAGAAATGAATTTTGATCTGCAAAAAAGTTTTATTTATAAGAATAATAAGCTACCTTCTGTACATCAGATTATGGAAGAATGTATAGAAAAAGTGTTGCGGATCGAAATTGTTCATGGTGTTATGCATGGAGATCTTTGCTTCAGTAATATTTTATACGATTCGCGAGGCGATCGGATTAAAGTTATTGATCCCCGTGGGTTAAATTATAAAGCTGAATTTACAGTATTTGGTGATCTTAAGTATGATTTTGCAAAGCTGACACATTCAATAGTTGGTCTTTATGATTATATTATTTCAGGTTATTATAAGATTGAAGAATCAGCAAATGGATCTATAGAAATTGTTTTTGATATAGATGAGCGCATTGAAAAAGTTATATCTCAATATATGCAGAATTTTAAGGTTAGCGGCTTGTCAGTTCAGGATATCATTCCCTTAGTTATTCTTTTGTTTATGTCAATGCTTCCATTACATGCAGATAGACCAGACAGGCAGAAAGCAATGCTTATAAATGCTTTGAGGTTATATAAAGTCTATATGCTGAATTGATCTGGGGGAATTATGTACTTATTGAGAGATGATCCGATTGTAGAAGAAATTAGAGGCTATTATAATAATTTGGAAGAATTTAATGATTCTGAAGAGGAATTTATCTTTAAAATCAAAAAACTGTTTTCTGATAATAAAATTGTTGAGGTTTCTGCGTATACTTTAAAAGGAATAGAAATTTTTCCCAATAACCTTAAAATTAAGCTTTTAAATTTTGATGCATTACTGAGACTTGGTTTTTTTCTGGATGCACAGCAGGCAATAGAAAAATGTTTTTTTTTAGAAAGAAGTAAAAATATTCTTGTTTTTGAAAGAATTTTTGAGCTTTATCTTAGATTGATTGAATATGATAAATTAATTGATCTTTGTCAGAGTAATATTCAGATACTCTTAAAAAGCGAGAGAGCATCCCGGCAATATATGGATTTCCTTATCCGAACAAGAAATTATGAACACTATGATTACATTTTTGAAAATCATAAAGAAATAATTCTTGAAATTTTAGGAAATCCCATACAGCGCGTGATCTTTGATTATAAAAAATATAAAGTTTCTGATTTGATTCATCTTCAACAATCATATTCAAAATTAGATTTTGAAAAAATAATGGATATTATCTGGCGACTGTATCATCAAGGTGAGAGATCATTATTGTTTTTTAAGAATGCTTGTAAAACTTATGAAGGTGAGGTTTATACAGGACCAAGACAAATATTTTTTAATAGGCTGGCATATTTATGCTTTCCTGATGAGGTTAACTTTCTACTTGAATATACACATAATCTTGTCTTTAATAAGTATTATGAAAATACATATTATTTTCTAAAAAAAATTAGTATTAAGGGTATCATCTGTAATCCATTGGTTAATGAGTATCAGAGAAACCGATTGTATTATTTTACAATCAAGCTGAACTCTCTTGTTCAGGATGAAGATAAATGTCTAATTACCTATGATCAGGCTTTAAAATTTAATCTGATAAAGCCTTATAGTCTTGATTTCTGTAGACAATATTCACTTGCTCTAAAAGCGGGAATTTCAACAGCTGATTTTGAGCAAAAAATACGGAATTTTTCAGAAAAAACGCAGGAAGTTATTAATTTTATTGTTTTTAAAATTTCACAGATTGTATCTGATGATAAGAATGAATTTGTAGATTTGAATCTGGTTGGGCAGATGCGTGGTGGATTAAACTCTGTCAATGATATAAATGAACTGATATCGAATTATAATTTCAAAAAAGTTTTCTTCTCAACATGGAACATTCAGCCTGTATTTCCACCAAGGTTATATTCCTTAAGACGTATCCTTGGTATTTCTGCTGTTAGATTACTCCCTGAACCGTTCAGGCATTTTGGATTTTTTCAGCAAAAGTTTCCAATGCTGTCAAAAAAAATATTTTCTTCTGAAGGTATTGAACTTAACCTTGAAACCCTGAGTAAAATAAATACAGATGTTGAATATCGTATTGTTGATGAGAAAGCATTTAATACATTGTATGAGTCACAACAGGGATTTCTGATAGGCTCAAGATTGCATCAGGCAAAAATGTTTTATCATTTTTATCATTCTATTCCATCATTTTCTGGTGCGCGTGTGGTTTTGAGAAAACGACCTGATATGAAAAATCATATTAAGTTTGATATGTCTGACCATTTCAAAGTACTGTCAAAACATGATAATTATCTGTATACCAATTATTTTGATCATAATCTGGGATTTTGTGACCGTTTTTCATTAGGTAGCCAGGCTTCAATCAAAAAAATAGGGATGATCTGGGAAACTGCACTTCATTTTAATAAACTGAT
This sequence comes from Acinetobacter sp. WCHAc010052, assembly GCF_002165295.2. Classification (NCBI taxonomy): domain Bacteria; kingdom Pseudomonadati; phylum Pseudomonadota; class Gammaproteobacteria; order Moraxellales; family Moraxellaceae; genus Acinetobacter; species Acinetobacter sp. WCHAc010052. Next base: position 1,018,899 of record NZ_CP032143.1, read on the forward strand.
TTATGCTGATTTTTTTGATGACTATACACATCTCAGAGCAGCAGAGCATTTGATGAGCTCTCACATTGTCGCCTGTGGCATTAAAACGCGGTATATACACTGTCAAAGAGAGGAGTTTATTGAGTCTGACAATTTAGGGGAAATTCCTCTTAAAAGTGAATTTTTAGAGGATTTCAGTGCATTGTCTGATGAGGAAAAAGGGCAGTTGAGTAAGTTCTATAATTATATGATTGAAACACTCAGTTGATGAACTGGGTTAAGGCAATAGCTTATCAGCTATTGCCTTTTCGGTTTATTTCACTTTATTTAAAAAATCCATATATGGTTTCACAAGTAACTGTTCCTGTTCCATAATTGGCATATGACCCACACCTTTTAAAATGACAGGTTCCTGCGCATTTTTCAGTAATCCTTTCAGTTCAGCAGCGGCTTCAACATTTATGACCTGGTCTTTGTCTCCCCATGCGATCAGTACTGGTTGATCTATAGAGCGGGCAGCCAAAGCAAAAGTATCTGGTGTATAAACTTTTGCCATTACAATCAGTTGTTCAATCAGCTTTGAGGTATTGGCTGATTGTGAAATCATCATTTTTTCCTGAGATTCTTTCAGTTCTTTCGGAATAAATGGGGGTAAGTTCGTCGCAATTTTTAAGATTCTGTCCAGATCACCTGGTTTAGCAACCAACATATTTCTGAGTGTTGTTGGATCTTTCAGATAGGGCGTATTAGCAGATTTAAATACGCCAGCACTATCTACTAGGAACAGTGATTTTGTATCTACAGGATATTGTGCAGTATAGAGCAGGGCTATAGCTCCCCCCATCGAATGTCCTGCAACATGTAATCCATTTTCAAACTTTGCTGCTTCTGCAAAACGACGCAGTTTTTCAGTCATATTAGGAATGGAATAATCAAAGTCTGCTGCAACTTTGCTGTCACCCTGCCCTGGTAAATCTGGAATAATAACGTGATAATACGGTGTCAGATAACGGGCTAAGCGGTTCCAGTTATCACGGCTGCCAGCTAAACCGTGTACTAGCATCAACGTCGGCTTACCAGCCTGTCCACCTTCACTGTAAGCCCATTCTATATCGCCAACTTTAAGTTTTTTACTCTGCATACCTGCCCAGGCTCTTTCCTGTTGCAGCACACTCTGTATATCTATGGAACCTGCAAGTGCTATAGAGGGCAGGCTGAATGCACTTACTGTACCGACAGCCAGTGCTGTGGAAAGTAATAGTTTTTTGAAGATTCCTTTCATTGATATTCTCAGTTTTTGTTGTTAGTGTCCTGTTTAAGCTTAGATTAAGCTTGTATTAATTTCATTTGCCTAAAATGAATAACGGTTAATTTTTGAGTCAATATGGCAGGCAATTTCAGTAAAAGCACAAATGAACTGGCAGTGCAGATTCTTTCAGTAATTGCCCAGATTCCTTATGGAAAAGTTGCAAGCTATGGGCAGATTGCAAAACTGGCAGGTTTACCCCGGCATGCAAGACTGGTTGGTTTTGTGCTGAAAAATTTGGACAATTCTTCAGAGATTCCCTGGTATAGAGTGATTAACTCTCAAGGAAAGATCAGTTTACCTAAGGAAAATGAAACAGGTGAAAATCTACAGCAGATAAAATTGATGCAGGAGAATGTACCTGTGATCAATGGAAAAGTGGATTTAAAAAAATATGGATGGATGCAGTGAAATTATTGAAATAACTCCTCACTGCATCTGCAAGGAGGAGCGGAGTTCTGAACAGTTTACTGACGTACTACCAGTACTGGAATTTCTGTTTCGCCAAGTACACTTTGAGCAACGCTGCCCAGGAATAGTTTTTTGATACCTGTACGGCCATGCGAGCCAATGACGATCAGATCGGCATTGATTTCTTTAGCTGCATTTACAATTTCACGATGAATAACCTGACCTTCGATCAGTTTTGATTCAACATTAACACCTTCTGCTTTGAATTTTTCAGCAGCTTCTTCCAGTGTTTTGATGATGGATGAGCGAGCACGTTCAATCAGCTCATTTGTCTGAGTGGATGTAATGTATTCAGCAGCAATGTAAGGGTCAAGAGCGAGAACCTGGACAACTGTGATTTTGCTGCCAAAAGCTTTTGAAAATTCAACAGCTTTTGCGACTGCTGAATAAGAAGTTTCTGAACCATCCACAGGGACTAAAATATTTTGATAGGACATTTTTTCTCTCCATTAACATTATTTCAAAGATGTAGTATTTATCACTATGAATTACGGAGTACTTTACAGCCTCTCTTTATCATACTGCTGTTCCCCAACAAAGAAAACATAGTAATTTCATAGGGATAATTTTTAAAAATACTCATGTGCTGAGGTTTAACTTAGCATAAATTGTTTATTTAATATGCACCTATACACTAAAGTCTGAGTACGGATTTCAATCAGATAGTGGCATATGAAAGTTTTGGATACATATTATTTTGGAACAATTTGTGACTGGTCAGGGCTGTGATGATTAAAGTTATTTTATTTTTCTAAGTTAGAATAATTTATATGAATAGCATCAATTAAAATATTGAAAAATTTATATTTTTAAAAATACAGGTCAGTACATAAAATAATAAAGTTAATGAACTGAATTTCAACTGGAGTGACCTTTCACTTATTTAATAAATACAAATGAATGGATACTATAATGAATAAATTGGTATGTATTTTATTTTCCACCATCAGCTTGTTTTGTGTTTCGCTATGTGAAGCTAAGGAAAATATTGTGGCTCGACCTTGGATCAAAATTAAAACAGAAAAAGAAGAATTGAGCCGAATCTGCCGTGAAGCATCAGTCCGATGCAATGATATGGGTAGTAGCTTATGGAAAGTAAAAAATACGCACGATCAGATTTTGTATTTATTGACAGATCAATTGGAACTGATTCAGTTAAAAAAGGTGGGAGAAAAATTAGCAGTTCTGAATCATTGGAAATTTAAAAATTATTCTCACTCGATAACTGAATATGGAGGTAATGAATTAAATTCTGGAGGTATGTCTATCTATCCTGCATTTTATCCGATAAGTACTGACATCAATGCTATAGCTTTGGTGAGCTAGTGGTATGCAGGATATTCTGGTGGAGGAAGAGAAGAATCCATTGCAGACTTTGTTGCATTGGAATCAAACGGGAAATATCAACCAGCTGTGTCTTCCATTCCGTTTTCATTGTCCGAAAGGATCAGAGCATGTTTTTCTGAGAAAGATTATAAAACCTCACCGCACTGTCATGATGAAAATGGTTCAATTCTGTCGATTCAGTTTAAGGATGTTGGAAAGCCGTATTATCAATGGACGTTGAACTATACGGATTTTACCTGGGATGCGGGTAAGACTGAAAAATTCAAAAAAGTTAAAAAGCATAGTGTAGTGTTGATGTCTTTTGGGAGAAAAATGCAATAACTCTATAACTAATAACTATTTGATGGGGTTTAAAATATTGGGGATTGTATTCTTATTGAGAGTTAAAATTCAATAAATCAGCTACATTATTAGTCTGCAACTTCTCCCGCATTTTTAAAAACTGCTTTTCATCCATTTCATAGAGTTTAAGGGAAAGCAGTTTTTCGATATCTTCCTCAGAAAAACGGTACTTAATGACTTTGGCAGGTACACCACCAACGATGGCATAAGGAGGCACATCCTGCGTAACTACAGCACCAGTTGCGACCACAGCACCTTCACCCAAAGTCACACCTTGCATGATCATGGCACGACTACCAATCCAGCAACCATCACCAATCACAGTATCACCCGCAGGTAAAAAACTACGTGTATCAAAAGGGAAAGTAGAAATCCAGTCAGGACGATGTAACTGATTGCCACCCATCATGATGACGCATTCAGCCCCAAAACAGACAAAATTACCAATATAAAGCTGATCAATCGGCTTTTCAGGCGTCGATGGCTTGTCATGTAGATAACGCACCACACAACGCTCAAACCCTTGATCCCAGTACGCTGAATAATAAGAATAATTCCCTTTGATATGAATATTTGGATTGTTCACAGTTTTGGAAATAAACTCAAATTCACACCAGTGTTTCACAGGTGAGTTAATGGAATCAGTCATATAAAAAGCAACAGGTGAGTGGTTGCACTATTTTATATGACTTAAGCCAAAAGATGAATCAAATAGCCTAAGCAATTCTAAGCTGAATCAGGTGTGTCGCAGCTGTGTGACGAATCAGATCAGTGCGGTGTTTCAAATAGCGTTCCGTAATATCATCACCTGACAGATCTTCCACTACGGCATAACCCATCGCTTCAACAGCACAATGTAATTGCTGTGAGCTGAATGCACCCATCAGAGGCTCTTTTAACAGGCGGGTAAATTGTGAGACAGCATAACTGCCCATTTTCTCTATGCCTTGCAACTCTCTGAAGTCAACAGAATAATCCATTGCCAGTTCACTGTTCTGAGCGGCAAAACTGGCAATGTTACGCAGAGTTGTCAGAGTGGTCTCTGGTGCGAGATAGTGAGTTGTGCCCAACCATGAAAAAAATGCGGGCAGATGCTGCTGATAACTGCTGCGGGTTAAAGCATCTGAGAGCTGTTCTTTTTCAAAGTCTATAGAGACAAACTCAACATTTGAAGGAAGTTCACTGCTTAAACTTATTCTTTTCAGTTTGTTTATTTTTAGTTGTTGAGTATCAGGATGATCCACTTCATAAATTTTTAATTGAGGGTACTGGTGTGCGAGTCTCAGAACAAATGAATCCAGTCCTGCACCTACGAGTACATATTGCTGTAATCCACGTCCAATGGCTTCAATGAGTAAATCCTCTGTGAACCTTGAACGGGCAACCACCTGAGCCGTCAGTAAGCCGAGTATCCGATTCAGTGACTTTGAGTTAATAACTTTATGCAGCAGGGGAATGGCCAATAATCTACGCCATTCAGCGCTGGTCATTTGCAGGGCATATGGGTCAGAAAATACAGGATTCTGAGCATGGAGATGGTGATTTGCACGTAATGCAGCTGCGGCTTCTGCGGTTCTGCTGGCTTGTCCTGCTTTCATAATATTATGGGAACTCTTTCCTGTTTTTTCTTACTCTAAGGGAACTGGAAAAATTAGCAATGACAGAAACGCTGAGTGTATTGGCAAAATATGCGACTCAGAAATATGAAAAATTCACTGAATATTGCGGCAGTGTCTCAATCACAGAAGCTAAGAGGGCAAGCGCTTATAGCAGGTAAAAAAAACCCCTCAAAAGAGGGGTTGGGATTGAATCTTTAAGAGATTAAAGATATTCAACACTCACAACTTCATATTCCACTTCACCTTGAGGTGTCGTGATTTTGGCATCATCGCCTTCATTTTTACCCAGAAGACCACGCGCAATCGGCGAGTTCACAGAGATTTTATTAATTTTAAAATCTGCTTCATCATCACCAACGATCTGGTAAGTTTTCTTTTCTTCGGTATCTAAGTTTTCGATGGTCACAGTCACACCAAAAACAACACGACCTGTTTGCTCAAGTTCTTTTACATCGATCACCTGGCAAGCACCAAGTTTACCTTCGATGTCCTGAATACGGCCTTCACAGAAACCCTGTTGCTCACGTGCTGCATGATATTCTGCGTTTTCTTTTAAGTCCCCATGTTCACGCGCTTCAGCAATAGCCGCAGTAATACGTGGACGATCAATTGATTTCAATTGATATAATTCTTTTTCCAGTGCAACTTTGCCTGCTGGAGTCATAGGATAACGTTGCATTGTTGTCCCTCTAAAATTGTGATGTATTAAAAAATACAGGTTTATAAATGAAAAAATCCCGCCACCGAGAGGTGACGGGACTTCTCGGAAACGAATTAACCCAGTGTTTGTAAATCTTGCAAACGGTATACGTCCATTGGTAATTTAATTGCTAAAGCCTGGCATACTGCATCCGCACCGTTCAGGGTAGTGGTGTAATACACTTTACCTTGAAGCGCAGAGCGACGGATTGAGAATGAATCCTGCTGAGCCTGTTTACCTTCAGTTGTATTGATAATGAGGTGAATTTCGCCATTTTTCAAGCGGTCGACGATATTTGGGCGACCCTCAGTGACTTTATTCACGCGTTCAACTTCAATACCCGCTTGTTGAATAACATCAAAAGTACCACCAGTTGCGATAATTTTAAAGCCTAGATCAACAAGTTGTTGTGCGATAGGAACAACACGAGGTTTATCTGAATCACGTACAGAAATAAATACGTGTTTGATTTCACCTTCAGTTGGTTTACCTGGTAAACGATCATTTGAGCCTAACACAGCTTTATAGAACGCTTCACCAAAAGTAGTACCTACACCCATCACTTCGCCTGTAGATTTCATCTCTGGGCCAAGGATCGGGTCAACACCTGGGAATTTATTGAATGGGAATACCGCTTCTTTCACTGCGAAGTGAGTCGGGATAATTTCTTTTGTGAATCCTTGAGATTCTAAAGATTGACCCGCCATACAACGTGCAGCAACTTTCGCTAAAGATTCACCGATACATTTAGAAACAAACGGCACAGTACGCGATGCACGTGGATTCACTTCCAGGATGTAAACGTCATTACCTTTTACAGCATATTGAACGTTCATCAAACCAACAACGCCAAGTTCTTTCGCCATTGCAATGGTTTGACGGCGCATTTCATCCTGAATTTCTTTAGATAAAGAATAAGGAGGAATAGAACATGCTGAGTCACCAGAGTGAATACCTGCTTGTTCGATGTGCTGCATGATCCCGCCGATCACAACGTCTTTACCGTCAGATACGCAGTCAACGTCAACTTCGATGGCATCATCAAGGAAACGGTCAAGAAGTACAGGTGCTTCGTTAGACGCTTGTACCGCATCACGTAAGTAGCGTTTCAATTCGTCATCGTTATAGACGATTTCCATCGCACGACCACCCAGTACATAAGAAGGGCGTACAACTAATGGATAGCCAACTTTCGCAGCTTCAGCCATACCTTCTTCAGCAGATTTTACAATGCTGTTGTTTGGTTGACGAAGTTGCAGTCGTTGAATCATTTGCTGGAAACGTTCACGGTCTTCTGCACGGTCAATCGCATCTGGAGATGTACCGATAATTGGCGCACCAGCTTCTTCTAAAGCACGAGCCAGTTTAAGCGGAGTCTGACCACCGTACTGTACGATAATGCCTTTTGGCTTCTCGATACGTACGATTTCTAAAACATCTTCAAGTGTAATCGGTTCGAAGTACAAACGATCAGAAGTGTCATAATCCGTTGAAACAGTTTCAGGGTTACAGTTCACCATGATGGTTTCATAACCGTCATCACGCATTGCAAGGGCAGCGTGTACACAGCAGTAATCGAATTCGATACCCTGGCCAATACGGTTAGGACCACCACCGATCACCATGATTTTGTCTTTGGTCGATGGATTCGCTTCACATTCTTCATCGTAAGTTGAGTACATGTACGCTGTATCTGATTCAAACTCAGCAGCACAAGTATCAACACGTTTGTAAACAGGAGTTACACCCAGGTTCCAACGATGTTTACGGAATTGTTTTTGTGAAATGCCCATCAAGTTGGCAATGCGAAGATCTGATAAACCTTTACGTTTGAATGAACGGATATTGTCCGCATTCAAATCACCAAAACCTAAAGTTTTGATTTCATTTTCAGATTTGATGATGTCTTCGATCTGGATCAGGAACCAACGGTCGATATTTGTCGCAGCAAAAACTTCGTCTAAAGTGAAACCATGACGGAATGCATCGCCGACATACCAGATACGCTCTGGACCTGGAACTTTAAGTTCAACAAGGATCTTTTCACGCGCGCCTTCAGTACCGACAGCGATTTTTTCATCAAAACCACATGCACCCACTTCAAGACCACGAAGTGCTTTTTGTACAGATTCCTGGAAGTTACGACCAATCGCCATCACTTCACCCACAGATTTCATCTGTGTCGTCAAAGTTGCGTCTGCTTGTGGAAATTTCTCGAAGTTAAAACGAGGAATCTTCGTTACAACATAGTCAATTGCAGGTTCGAATGAAGCAGGAGTTGTACCGCCAGTGATGTCGTTTTTCAACTCATCAAGGGTATAACCAACAGCCAGTTTCGCAGCGATTTTAGCAATCGGGAAACCAGTTGCTTTAGACGCAAGTGCAGATGAACGAGAAACACGTGGGTTCATCTCGATCACAACCATACGACCGTCTTTCGGGTTAATACCGAATTGAACGTTCGAACCACCCGTTTCCACACCGATTTCACGAAGAACTGCTAAAGAAGCGTTACGTAAAAGTTGGAATTCTTTGTCTGTCAATGTTTGCGCAGGTGCAACAGTGATTGAGTCACCGGTGTGCACGCCCATTGGGTCAAAGTTTTCAATGGTACATACGATGATACAGTTGTCGTTTTTGTCACGAACAACTTCCATTTCGTATTCTTTCCAACCAATTAAAGATTCATCAATCAATAATTGTTTCGTTGGAGAAAGATCGAAACCACGTTCACAGATTTCAATGAATTCTTCACGGTTGTAAGCGATACCACCGCCTGAACCACCCATGGTGAATGATGGACGGATAATGACAGGGAAGCCGAAACGTGCCTGAATTTCAAGTGCGTGTTCCATGCTTTCTGCAACGTCAGCACGTGGACATTCCAGACCGATTTTGCGCATTGCGATATCGAAAAGTTTACGGTCTTCCGCTTTTTCGATCGCTTCTTTGGTCGCGCCAATCAATTCAACATTGTATTTTTTCAAAATACCGTTGGCATCAAGTGCAAGTGCACAGTTCAATGCGGTTTGACCACCCATTGTCGGAAGAACTGCATCTGGGCGTTCTTTCTCAATAATTGCTGCAACAGTCTGCCAGGTAATCGGTTCGATATACGTTGCATCTGCCATTGCAGGGTCAGTCATAATGGTCGCTGGGTTAGAGTTCACCAGAATAACACGGTAGCCTTCTTCACGAAGGGCTTTACATGCTTGCGCACCTGAGTAGTCAAACTCACATGCCTGACCGATGACAATCGGACCTGCACCAATAATTAAGATGCTTTTAATGTCTGTACGTTTAGCCATGATCGCTCCTCAATTACTTCTTAGATGCTTCAATAAGTTCGATGAAATGATCGAACAAAGGTGCGCAGTCGTGTGGACCAGGACTTGCTTCAGGGTGACCCTGGAAGCTGAACGCTGGTTTGTCTGTGCGATGAATCCCTTGAAGAGTCTGATCGAACAATGATTTGTGCGTCGCTTTTAAGTTTGCAGGTAATGTATCTGCATCTACAGCGAAGCCGTGGTTCTGAGAAGTAATCATCACAGTCCCTGTTTCAATGTTCTGAACAGGGTGGTTTGCACCGTGGTGACCATGCGGCATTTTCACCGTTTTAGCACCAGACGCGAGTGCAAGAATCTGGTGACCTAAGCAGATCCCAAATACAGGCATATTACGCGCATCTTCTACAATGGTTTTCACTGCTTCAATCGCATAATCACATGCAGCTGGATCGCCAGGACCATTTGACAGGAACACGCCATCTGGATTCAGTGCAAGCACTTCAGCTGCAGGAGTCTGAGCAGGAACAACAGTCAGTTTACAACCGCGGTCTGCAAGCATACGTAAGATGTTGGTTTTGACACCGTAATCATATGCAACAACATGGAATTTCGCTTCAGGCTGGGAGAAGCCTTTGCCTAAAGTCCATGAACCTTCAGTCCATTCAAAGCCTTCTGGATCACAGCATTCTTTCGCCAGGTCCAGACCGTTCAGCCCGCCAAATGCACGCGCTTTTTCCAGTGCTTCTTCTTCTGTAATATTTTCACCGGCAAGGATGCAACCATTCTGTGCACCTTTGTCACGCAGAATACGGGTCAGTTTACGGGTATCGATATCTGCAATGGCAACCACATTGTGCTGCTGAAGATATTCACCGAGAGACTGAGTCGCGCGGAAGTTGCTGTGTAATAACGGCAGATCACGGATGATCAGACCATTTGCCCATACTTTATGAATTCGACCTGATTCTGCATCTTCATCATTACAACCTGTGTTCCCGATGTGCGGGTACGTTAGCGTCACAAGCTGCTGTGCATAACTCGGGTCAGTTAAAATTTCCTGATAACCAGTCATTGCTGTGTTAAAAACGACTTCACCAGTCGTACTTCCCGTAGCGCCGATCGATGTACCTTTAAAGATAGTACCGTCAGCAAGGGCTAAAATGGCGGGGGTGCTCAAACCAAAGCTCCTGATCTAAAACCACAAAAATAGGGCTGTAAAAAAGCGAACAGACGAAAAAAAAGGAAGGTTAATTAAATCCTACCCTCCTCGTGTCTGTTCGCTTGTAACTTAACAGAGCATTATACGCATGCATACAGGAAAAGTCCATTCAGAAAGCTGAGAATATGTAAGATAAATGCCTTGATTTTTGCAAAGAACTTTGCTTTTAAAATCTGGGTGAGAAATGTAAGCATTTAAGAATTGTCTGACAAATCAGAACTTAAATTTTATCAGAATTGATTAAACTTAAAGATGTAACAACATAACTATTATATAAACAGCTAAGGGGAATTTTATGACGACTGAGCAAAAAGAAAGCGTTCCAGCAAAACCTGTTAAGACCGTAAAAAGTACCGTTCATGCAGCAGATGCGGGTACTGACTCTGTTGAAACCGTTGAGAGTGTAAAGCAGAAAGCGGTTGAAGCCGTTCAGGAGGCTGGACAGCATGTTAAAGAAGCAGGACAGCAGGTTGTGGAAGCTGTTCATCAGGCACAGCATCAGGCGATTGATGCTGTCACTGAGAGCTGTGAGAAGATTGAACAGGAAGCGAAACAGTTGAATGCCGGTATTCAGGAACAGCTTCGTCAGTTGAAGCACGAAGTAGTGGGTCGTATTGAAGTGATCAAAAAGCAGATTAACAGTTCACAGGGTGATCTGGCTGAGATCAGTGAATTTGTTAAAAATGAGCTGAGCAGTGTGCTTGAAGAACTGACCCGCCTGTCAAAAGAAATTCGCGATGACGTTGGACAGATTACTGTGAAGCACAAAGATCAGCTTACTGAAACTTTTAAACGCTCAAAAGAAAATACCGTTGAAGCATGGAACAAAGTTTCTGCAAAGCAATAATCCTGTAAGGTTCATAGTCTGTTTTGTACAGCTTTGTTCAGTTCAGGCATAAAAAAGTGAGACAGATGGTCTCACTTTTTTTTGGAATACAGGATATGGAACGGATCAAATGCTAGAAGGTATGCAGCCAGTCACGTTTGTTATGAAAGTCTGCCTGTTGTCCGCTGTGTTGCATGGCATAAAAACGTTCCCCCTGGGATGTTTTCAGTACTGCGGTCAGCCCAATAAACAGATCAGACCATTTGAGTTTATGTTTCAGCATAAATTCTGTTAAGTCCAGACTGACATTCAGCCCATAATGCATCCGTTTCAGCTGATTCAGCTCTATATCGTCTGCAGTCAGTGGAGGCATGCTTTCTGGATAGCGGTATTCTTCGAACTGATATACCTGCCATGCTTCAGATGGGGAGAGATTGATTTCCCGATAAAAATCTTCATTCTGTACACCGATGAAGATTTCAAAGCAGGTCTGTTCCCACAGAAAGTCCTGACGGGGATTTGAAGAAACAGGAGCAGGATATTCAATCAGCTGATTCGGATCACGTACCCAGTAGCCTACATTTAAAGTGTAAGGTGCCTGCTGTTCAATTGCACCGACCACTGAAATACTTTGAAAACGACGATCAGAATCGCTGAGCTCGTAACTGGCCATAATTGAATAATCTTAAAAATCAGTTGGACAGATGAGCGTGTCGAACAAGATTGGACAGTTTTGGATTCTGTTTTGCAGCCTTTTTATAAAGCAATGCAATTTTACCAATGGTCTGTACGACTTCAGATGCAGTTGTATCTGCAATTTCAGCAATGACAGCAGCACGGGCTTCGCGGTCTTCACCGGAAACTTTGATTTTGATCAGTTCATGATCTGTCAGTGCGCGGTTGGTTTCTTCAACGACGTTTTCAGACAAACCTTTATCACCAATCATAACAACTGGGTTTAAAGCATGACCGATTTGACGTAAACGCTTACGTTCCTGAATAGATAAAGCCGCCATATTAAAGATAACCTGATTTTAAAAACGACCTATTATAGCAAATTTGCATGCCCAGTTGATATTGATAAATTCAGCATCTTTGATCTGGTTTGTAAAATAAATGAAGCAGACTGAGATATTTTCCAGGAGGACGTGTAGAAGCTCTGGATGGTATGCGAAAAGTTCCGATACAGATCATTGAAAAAAACAGTGTCAGGGTGCGATAAGGATACACTTGTATACTGCAAAAAGTGTGTTTTTCACGTACAATTGTAAATTAGAAGTTTTTTTTATTTAGAGAGTTATGGCTACACGCATTACCAACCAGAAATTGTCCAAAAGTAGTCGTGCGTGGATGAGAGAGCATCTCGATGACCATTTTGTGAAAAAAGCACAAAAAGAGGGTTATCGTGCACGTGCAGCTTATAAGCTTCTTGAAATACAGGAAAAATATAAAATTATTAAGCCTGGAATGACAGTTGTTGACCTGGGTGCCGCACCGGGCAGCTGGTCGCAGATCGCAGGTAAACTGGTGGGCGACAAAGGGCTAGTGATTGCATCTGATATTCTTGAAATGGATGCATTGCCTGATGTGACCTTCCTTCAGGGCGATTTTCGTGAAGAAGAAGTTTTCGAAAAATTGTTAAATATTTTAAATGGACGTACTGTAGACGTTGTAATTTCTGATATGGCCCCCAATACATCAGGTAATAAGGCTGTAGATCAGCCTCGACAGATTTATCTGTGCGAGCTGGCAGTCGATTTTGCCAACAGGGTACTGGGACCAAATGGACAGTTCGTTGTTAAAGTGTTCCAGGGAACAGGCTTTGACGAGTTCCGCAAGCAGGTGGTGGACAGTTTTGATGTCATGAAAACAATCAAACCGGCTGCATCCCGTGCACGTTCCAAAGAGGTATTTCTGGTCGGGCAGGGGCGGAAAAAGGCTTCGAAATAAAGTTTACTTGCCAAGCCGTTAAAAATTGTGCATTTTGTACATTTTTAAAATTTAATGAACAGCTGTTCTTCAGCGTTAATATTAGGGTCACCCGTAACAGGGCAATGATCAAATTAGATTGATATGGGAATAAAGCTTTGAGCGATCTCTTCAAGAATGCCGTATTGTGGCTCATTATACTTGGTGTGCTGATTCTTATTTTCAGTAACATCAATGGCAGTGAGAAGCCAACTGCAATGAACTATTCCGAGTTCGTTACAGCGGTGAATTCAGGCCAGATTAAGCAAGTCACAATTGATGGTGAAAAAATCATTGGCAAAAAAGCAAACGGAACTGAGTTTGAAAGCATTCGTCCTGCTGTTCAGGACCCTGAGCTTATGCCTAACCTGATCAAGAATAACGTTGTCGTTGAAGGTACTGCACCTCAGCGTCAGGGTTTATTGATGCAACTACTCATCGCAAGTTTTCCTGTACTTCTAATCATTCTGCTGTTTATGTTCTTTATGCGTAACATGGGTGGTGGAGCTGGTGGTAAAAATGGTCCGATGAGTTTTGGTAAATCCAAAGCGAAAATGCTGTCGGAAGATCAGATCAAAGTGACGTTTCAGGATGTTGCGGGCTGTGATGAAGCGAAACAGGAAGTTGTGGAGATCGTGGATTTCCTGAAAGATCCTGCTAAATTCAAACGTCTCGGTGCAACGATTCCTAAAGGCGTACTGATGGTTGGTCCTCCTGGTACGGGTAAAACATTGCTGGCTAAAGCGATTGCCGGTGAAGCAAAAGTTCCGTTTTTCAGTATCTCAGGTTCTGACTTTGTTGAAATGTTTGTGGGTGTGGGTGCGTCCCGTGTCCGTGATATGTTTGAGCAGGCGAAACGTCATGCACCTTGTATCATCTTTATTGATGAGATTGATGCGGTCGGTCGTCACCGTGGTTCAGGTACAGGTGGTGGTCACGATGAGCGTGAACAGACGCTGAACCAGATGCTTGTTGAGATGGACGGTTTTGAAGGGAATGAAGGTATTATTGTCATTGCTGCGACAAACCGTGCAGATGTACTCGATAAAGCATTGCTTCGTCCTGGACGTTTTGACCGTCAGGTGATGGTTGGTCTGCCGGACATTAAAGGTCGTGAACAGATTTTAAATGTACACCTGAAAAAATTACCTTCAGTAACTGGTGTGGATGTAAAAGTTCTTGCACGTGGTACACCTGGTTTCTCTGGTGCACAACTTGCAAACCTTGTGAACGAAGCTGCGTTGTTTGCTGCCCGTCGTAACAAAAACACTGTCGATATGCATGACTTTGAAGATGCGAAAGACAAGCTGTATATGGGACCTGAGCGTAAATCAATGGTCATCCGTGACGAAGAGCGTCGTGCGACTGCTTATCATGAAGCAGGTCATGCGATTGTTGCTGAAATTCTTCCGGGTACAGACCCTGTGCATAAAGTAACAATTATGCCACGTGGCTGGGCACTGGGTGTGACCTGGCAGCTTCCTGAGCAGGATGCGATCAGTCACTACAAATCAAAAATGTTGAATGAACTTTCAATCCTGTTTGGTGGTCGTATTGCAGAAGAAGTCTTCATTAACCAGATGTCGACGGGTGCTTCAAATGACTTCGAACGTGCTACGAAAATGGCACGTGCGATGGTAACCAAGTATGGTATGTCTGACGCAATGGGCGTGATGGTCTATGAAGAAGATAACCAGAATGGTTTCTTTGGAAATATGGGTAATCGCACCATTTCAGAAGCAACGCAACAGCAGGTTGATCAGGAAGTTCGCCGTATTCTGGATGAGCAGTACCGTGTTGCCCGTGATATTCTTGAAAATAACAAAGATATCGCACATGCCATGGTTAAAGCGCTGATGGAATGGGAAACGATTGACCGTGATCAGATCCGTGACATTATGGAAGGGCGTGAACCACAACCACCGAAGGTGTATGTGGCAGAAAACCCTGTGATTGATGTGACTCCGACTGATGGTCCATCAACTCCACCGCCATTACCAGCGACCTGAGCTAAAACTTTACATTAAGCGAAGATCAGGATCAGGGTAATGTAAAAAAGAGTCTCAAATGAGGCTCTTTTTTTGTGCTTAAAAATAATGATGCCAAAATAATTGAGGGATAAAAACATCGCTCAGGTTAAACTAGTGGTTCAGCAATTGTGGATGATAGGCAGTAAGATGCAACTGATGGAATTACCTCAGCGCTCATTAAAATGTGGACGATTGACACTGGATTTATCCCGACCACATATTATGGGGATTTTAAATGTTACTCCTGATTCATTCAGTGATGGTGGGAAACATAATGCTAAGGATCAGGCTGTTGCACATGCTCTGGACATGATGGCTGATGGAGCAACGGTGATTGATATCGGTGGGGAGTCAACCCGTCCAGGCGCTTCAGCTGTGACTGTAGAGGAAGAAATCCGCCGTGTAATACCTGTGGTGGAGGCATTGTCAGCCTATGATGTGATTCTGTCGGTAGATACTTCAGAACCTCTGGTTATGCAGGCAGCGGTTAAGGCTGGTGCGCATATCTGGAATGATGTCCGTGCATTGACCCGACCTGGGGCATTGCAGATGGCGGCGCAGCTACAGATTCCTGTGATCATTATGCATATGCGTGGTGAACCGACCACGATGAATCAGCTTGATCAGTATAATGATGTGACTTTGGATGTAATTTCAGAATTACAGCAAAGGGTGACAGATGCATTAAATGCAGGTGTAAAAGCTGAAAATATCATGATTGATCCAGGTTTTGGTTTTGCTAAAAATGCGCAGCAAAATTTAAAACTGCTTCAGGAGCTTTATAAGCTGAATGACATGGGTTATCCCGTGCTTTCAGCATTGTCACGCAAACGGTTTATTGGTGAGGCTTTGAATGGTGCAGATGCTCAGCATCGCGCAGTAGGCTCTGTTGCAGGGCATTTGTTGAGTATCCAGCAGGGTGCATGTATGGTACGGGCGCATGATGTAAAAGCCATGAGTGATGCGGTTCATGTGTGGATGGCGATGAGGCAGGCCTGAAGTGAAATGATAAATTTTCAGCGATCTATTTGTTGAAATGTATAATTTATGTTATATACGCAGTGCTTAAACTGATGAACTTTGAGTGACTGTATGTTTGCAGACTTACTTCTCCCTATGTTCGATGATGAATATTATCCCGATATTCTTGTTGCTGAAGTTAAGCAACACATTGAACTGTTTGCGAAAAAAATCGCAAAAAACGAATGTTCTGAACATGAAATTTATCATATCGCTGGTCAGACTGTGGTTGAAATCAATGAGATGAAACCGCAGTTTGAAGACCTTGATTCTTCACTGGATGATACGGCTGCAGATTATATTGCTGAAGCCATGATGATGGTAGTGCAGGATCTGGGCTATATGGATATTGAAATGGAAGAGCTTGTATCAAACAGAGAGTGGTAACACTCTCTGTTTTGTTTGCAAAGCTGGATTGCTTAACGTTTTTATTCTCCCAGCAGATCCTTTAAATGACAGGATGAACCCGTTTTTATATCAGTCACTTCACTGACTTTCAGATGATATTCAGCATTTTTCTCACTGAAACTCCCCAACACCGTGATCCAGAACTTATCTCCAGATGACAGGAGTTTTTTAACTTTCTGTTTCTGCGCGGGATCTATGAAATTCAGCACATAGTCATCCGCTGTCAGGCTACAGCGATGTAAGAGGATTTGTGAGTTTTTGAGACTGACTGTACCTGTAAATAAATCAAAAATTTCATCATTCGTATTGTTTATGCTTTCAGTATGGCGTGAAGCAGTATTTTCGGTATAAAGGTCTGCAGGGCTGGTATCGGTGTCCTGAGCAAGGCTGTAGGATGAAAAGCTCAGGCAGATCAGGAGTGCTGAATATATTGTTATGGGCTTCATGGTGAATTTTTTAAATATTGTGATACCTGAGCATACATGATTATGCTGAGCTGTATTTTGCTTTTTAGATGAGGTCTGCCAGAAAAATATTAAAAAACAGGCATAAAAAAACCAGCGATCGCTGGAAGTTTTATTGCACCATTTAAATCTGTAAATAAATGGTGCCCGAGGCCAGACTCGAACTGGCACGCTTTGTGGGCGGGGGATTTTAAATCCCCTGTGTCTACCGATTTCACCACTCGGGCATGTGCGCAATAATAAAGGACGATAATTCACTTGGCAAGGTGGAATTGGTGAGTTTGCTGTCTTTTCATGCAGTTATTCATATATTCAAAAATAAAAATGATTTTCCTGAGGCAAAACCGATTTCATGATTCTGTCATTGGTGTTTAATGAAATGGTCATCTGCTTACTCTAATGTTCATGAGTAAAAAACGCAGGGAAAAATACAGATTAAAACAGCAGCAGGTTGATGGGTTTTGAGTGTTTCAGATGTGATTGGCAGTTTTGAGAGCTCTGGTTTTGTGGTTCAGTGGTTCTGCTGTCTGTACAGGCTGTGAGACAAATAAAAAACGGGCAGTTGCCCGTATAAAAATATCTAAAAGGTTTACATCAGACTGTCAACATATTCATCCAGGTCGGTAAACTTGTTGGTTCTGGAAAGTTCATTTTCGTATTTGATCAGTTTTAAATGCAGTTCCAGAAACTCTGCCAGATGCTGTTCTGCAATGCTGAATTTATCAGAATCTTTTGGAATAAATTTCATTGCAGTACGTGCTTTCAGGGTTTGTTTATAACTCCAGAGACAGGCTCTGCGTACCTGCTGCAAATTATAATAATCCATATCTGAAGATGCTTCACGGAACATATTTTCTTTATAAAATTTGACGAAGCCAAAGCTTAAGGTGAGGAAAAAAAGCACACTCTGCAATAGACTGCTTTGTACAAAAGCAATATTAACCGTTTGTAGGATAATCAGAACCGCCAGTTTGAGTGGCGTGTTGCTTAACTGCTGGTACAGATGGGTGGAGCTGTGTTTAATCTGTTTGATAATGAAAGGAACGGCCGTCATCAGAAACAGCATAATGATCAGTATGCTTATTCCAAAAGACTGCACACCCTCAAACTGAGGGAATGTCATTGAAATCAGTTCATCCAGAGCAAAGGCTGTGCTGACAAAAATCATGACAGCCAGTCCCCAGGGAATGAATTCTTTGTAATCGTCAAGCATGCCTTTGGCTTTGATCTGCCCGTACAGCAAAAAGTTGCGTTTAAAAATACGCGGATACTGCTGTTCCAGTTGTTGCAGAAAAAGGGTCGCTTGCTGGGTTTTAATCATGTATGAAAATTCAATATCTGTTCTGGCTGGATAGGGCTCGGGTTGCGAGCCATCTACGGGGTGCATTGTACGTGTGAAACTGACCAGCCAGCAAGTACAGGAACGCTCAACTTTCTGAATGCATTTCAGTTAAGTGTGATCTTTTGATGAGCAGATGGGAGACGATTCTTTTTGAATTTCGGCATACCGGTTCTGAAACCTTAAGTCATGCACTGGACTGTGCTTTTGCTGTTCTGAGTCTGTTGAGTATTCTTCAGATACATAGGCTTTAATCTGAATCACTCTGGCGGTATAGAATAACTGCTTAAACCATTCAAAGTTTGCAGAAGATGAATGCTTAAAAGGCTGCTTAATGGTTTTGTTATCCAGGATAAAATCCACTTGATATGAAGTGTCAGGTGAGGAAGATAGAATATCGAGCCCATCGCTGTCTTCAATCAGGAAAAAGGGGGTTTTATCTGAATCTTTACAATTCAAAGCCATACTTATGCGGGAAAGATCGGGATTGATGTTGATCATGAGTAGGTGTCCCAGATCTTTTTTATATAAGGCATTCCATTGGCTTTTGGGTAAAAGAGGAACTAAATTGTCATTCACTGTTTTACCTGGAAAATCTTCCTTAAAGTTATCTATGTCAAAAATATGTTTCTGTGCAGCTTGAGATTGAGATGTTATTGATTCGACAGGCGTATGTGCACAGGCTGAAAGCAGAACGGCAGATGAAAGAAATATAGAGATATAAGAGGTGTATGCAGATATGGATTTATTATTCATTTATTAAAATTAAGACATAAAAAAACCAGCATAATGCTGGAATTTTTATTACACCATTTAATTGTGTAACTAAATGGTGCCCGAGGCCAGACTCGAACTGGCACGCTTTGTGGGCGGGGGATTTTAAATCCCCTGTGTCTACCGATTTCACCACTCGGGCTTTACAAGATATGGAGGTAGGAGCCGGAATCGAACCGGCATTTACGGAGTTGCAGTCCGCTGCATCACCATTCTGCCATCCCACCATCTCTTGGTGATGCACATATTAGCAAGCCCTGAAAAAAAAACAATACTAGTTTTCATGCAGATGCACATAAATTCGGCATATAGAATAAAATTGTCTAAATAATCATGTATTATTTGCGAAATTGATTCATATCTACTTTGGAGATGTGCCGTGGCATTGGTATTGGATGGTCGCGCATTAGCGAAACAAATTGAAGCAGACTTGTTGACCCGTGTTGAAGCTTTAAAAGCAAAAACAGGTCGTACCCCAATTTTAGCGACAATTCTGGTCGGTGATGATGGTGCATCTGCAACTTATGTACGTATGAAGGGTAATGCATGCCGCCGTGTGGGTATGGATTCTTTAAAAGTTGAATTATCAAAAGAGACGACAACTGAACAGTTACTGGCTGAAATTGAAAAATTAAATGCCAATCCAGATGTACACGGTATTCTGCTGCAGCATCCAGTTCCTGCACAGATTGATGAGCGTGCATGTTTTGATGCGATTTCACTGGCTAAAGACGTAGATGGTGTAACCTGTCTTGGTTTTGGTCGTATGGCAATGGGTGAGGCTGCTTATGGTTCAGCGACTCCAGCCGGTATTATGACGATTCTGAAAGAAAACAATATTGAAATTGCTGGTAAGCATGCGGTTGTTGTCGGTCGTTCTGCGATTTTAGGTAAACCAATGGCTGCAATGCTGCTTGAAGCAAATGCAACAGTAACAATCTGTCATAGCCGTACACAGGATTTGGCAAGTTTTGTGAAGCAGGCTGACATTATCGTTGGTGCTGTAGGTAAAGCTGAGTTGATCCAGAAAGACTGGATTAAACAGGGTGCAGTGGTCGTTGATGCTGGTTTCCATCCACGTGATGGCGGCGGTGTGGGGGATATCCAGCTTGCAGGTATTGAAGATATCGCATCTGCTTATACACCTGTTCCAGGCGGTGTAGGTCCAATGACGATTACGACTTTGATTCGTCAGACTGTAGAGGCTGCTGAAAAAGAACTGGGTTAATGCTTTTGCTCCTTCTCCCTTTGGGAGAAGGTTGGGATGAGGGGGTAGACCTCTCCCTAACCCTCTCCTGAAAGGAGAGGGGACTCTCAATATTAAAATGAATTAAAAAAATATGAGCTGTACATTCCAACTTCTAAAAGCCCCGCAACACTTACTTGATGCTTTACATGAAGTGATTCCAGGCTGTGATCTGCTTGCACAGCAGTTACCTGAAACACCGATCTCCTTATGGTTAATTCCACCTGTATTTCCAACTGACCGTTTAGATGATGAAGTGATCCGCCGTATCTGGAATGATACGCCGTACTGGATCTTCTGCTGGGCTTCGGGTCTGGCGATGGCGCAATGGTTACTGGCTGAACCGCATCATGTCAAAGATAAGGTGGTATTGGACTTTGGTGCAGGTTCGGGTGTGGTTGCGATTGCGGCAAAAATGGCAGGTGCGAAACGGGTGATATGCTGTGATATTGATCAGGTCAGTCTGGATGCCTGTCGTGAAAATGCTCAGCTGAATGATGTGGAACTTGAATATCTGGATGATCTGTATAAGGCAGAACAGGTTGATGTTCTGCTTGCTGCTGATGTTCTCTATGATCAATGCAACCGTTTCTTTCTGGATGAGTTTTTAAAATTTGCCCCTGAAGTGTGGGTTGCAGACAGTCGTGTGAAAAATTTCAGTCATCCGAATTATCAGAAACTGGATGAACGAAGTGCCACGACCTGGCCTGACCTGGATGAAGCCAGAGAGTTCAGAAATGTCAGTTTTTATAAGACTTTATGATCTATTTTTAGTTAAAAAATTGTAAAGAGACAGGTTTTTAACTGCAAGCAGCTGATACGCATATGCTTTTTGCCAGCGGTTTTTTACGATAAAAATGTGAGCATGCCAGTTTTCCCTTTTACGGATATTTACTCCACTCATGATCAGGATAAAGTTCTGAGGTGAGTTTGTGATTTGCTTTGAGAGTCTTTGAGCTTCGCATAGCGTGAACTGCATGAAATCATCTTCACTCACTTTGGGTGGGTGAGTATCCTGACACAGAATAAAACAATCCTTCAGTAAAGGGGTCTGGTAATGAATCAGACAACATCCATGGCGATGATAGTCATCATGCGGAATGAATTTTGTTTTATTTCTGATGATGAAGCGGACAGCATGCATTTTTATATTCATATGATTATGGCGGATGCGATAACGTTGAAAGGCTCTGAAAACAGAGCCTGACATTTTAAAAAATAAATATAATCAGTTAAGAGCAGGTGTAGCGGACTACACGCAATGTTGCTGGACGGGTATCCAGGGATTGTCGGGTTGCATAGTCTTCACCGCCATGAAGACTGGGGGTGTTACTTAAACCGACACTGGTTCTGGAGTTCCCCAGGGTTTTACCAAACTGTTCTGATTGCACAGCTGGATTGATAATTTCATTGACGCTTAATATCGACAGTTTGTACTGTTTTGATGTACCAAGAACTTTCTGACAGGCACGCTGTAATTTATTTTTGTCCAGCTGCTGATTCTGACGTCCTGCAAGTGTATAGGCGAGGGTTGCCGTGTCTGCGGACTTACTTTCAATCTGATACCCCACTTGACCATTAAACTGTCTTGGTGCGCTTTGACAGGCAGAAAGCCCTGCTGCAATCAGAATCAGTCCAGTGATTTTATATAAATTCTGCATTTTAAAATTTCCTGGTGTTGTTATCTGTATTGAGTATGCCATCAAAGCTGTATCTTGTCGCTTGCTACAAAATGTAAATTTCCAATAAAAAGCCCTCAGTTAAGAGGGCTTTTTGGATTGCTTAAGATTAATTGTCAGTAATCAGACTATGTTTTTTCGTATCTTTCATAAATACATAAGTGAGCAGAGACAGACCGATCATGAATGTAATGTAATAGAAGAAATAGTTTTCATGTCCTGCATTTTTAAAGCTCAATGCAACCAGTTCAGCAGTACCACCAAAGAGCGTATTGGCAATAGCATAAGGTAATGCAACACCCAGTGCGCGGATATGCGCAGGGAACAGCTCTGCTTTAACCACAGCATTAATAGCGGTATAGCCAGTCACAATTACCATACCACTCATACACAGCATAAATGCAGTTGTAGGGTTGGTAGTGGAACCAAGACCATTAAAAATAGGAATGGTAAACAGCACACCAAGCACACCAAAGGTGATCATAATCGGTTTACGGCCAATTTTATCTGACAAAGCACCAACAGCCGGTTGCAGCAGCATAAAGACAAAAATCGC
This sequence comes from Acinetobacter sp. WCHAc010052, assembly GCF_002165295.2. Taxonomy (NCBI): domain Bacteria; kingdom Pseudomonadati; phylum Pseudomonadota; class Gammaproteobacteria; order Moraxellales; family Moraxellaceae; genus Acinetobacter; species Acinetobacter sp. WCHAc010052. The sequence continues at coordinate 1,041,479 of NZ_CP032143.1, forward strand.
AGCAGTGGTGATTTCAGTTGCTGTGGTTTTTTCAAAGCCAGAGGTGTTTACAAGATATTTTTGCAGATAAGTGGTAAATGTGTTGAAAGCAAGCGTACCACCCGCTGTCAGCATTATGACAGTAAAGGCCTGTTTAGGGTATTTGGTGAATAAAGCCAGGGCTCCTGATTTTTCACCCCCATTTTTTGCCTGTTCCTGAGCCTGCTTGGATGATTCAGTTTCAACCAGACCGCGACGGATCCAGAACACAACCACAGCAAGCAGTGCGCCAATAAAGAATGGAATACGCCATCCCCATTCAGATAACTGACCTTCGGTTAACGTGCGCTGTAAAATAATCAGTACGCAAAGCGCAAGTAACTGACCCGAAATAAGCGTGACATACTGGAAGCTGGAGAAGAAACCACGGTGGTTTTTACCTGCCATTTCCGTTAAATAGGTTGCACTCGCGCCATATTCACCGCCGACACTCAGACCCTGAAGTAAGCGGGCAAATAATAGTAATGCGGGTGCAAGCATACCAACACTTGCATACGTCGGTGCGCAGGCAATAATCAGTGAACCGGCACACATGAGTGATACTGACAGGGTAAGACCGGATTTACGTCCTTTTCTGTCAGCATAGATACCCATGATCCATGCACCAATCGGTCGCATGAGGAACCCGAGGGCAAAGACAGCTGCAGCCTGAAGAAGTTTTACAGTGTTGTCACCATCAGGGAAAAACTGTGGTGCAAAATAAAGGGTAAAGGCGGCATATACATACCAGTCGTACCATTCAACGAGGTTACCCGCTGAACCGCCTAAAATGGATTTAACTCGTGTTTTACGGTCCACTTGAGGGGCGGCAGTTTGAACAGATGAATCAGACACAACGATTCTCCAGGAAAAGTTGATTAACACATCCTTTAAATTTTCGGCAAGCTGTATTCTGTAGAAAATTTAAAAGATTGTTTCACCAAGGAAGATGGGAGATAAATTAAATAAAATTTAAAACACCTTATACGCCTGCATTACAGCATGACTTATTAGACTTTAGTCTTGTGTATGGTTAAATTATTATCTATTCAGTTGTATTTGATAGTTAAGTTTTTGTTGTGATTTTTAAATATTAAATTTAAGTTTCTGTTATAAAAATAAAAAATGAGAAACCCTTAAACATTGTTATTTTTTATGTGAAAAATGCTGTTTGTCTGAAAAATAATCTTTACAGAACCTGAAAACGGGGCTCAGACAGATGAACAGCTATGGAATTCGGGGAATTAATCATGTTATATCTAAAATGTTCGAATACGAAAATTTCAGGGTTTGATGTATGAGTATGATCATCCGCCATCAGCAGATTGTAGAACTCGTCAGGCAGCGTGGTTATATCAGTATTGATGAGCTGGCACAGCATTTTGCGGTCACACCGCAGACTTTACGCCGTGATATCAATCAGCTGGCAGATGCAGGACAGCTTAGACGCTATCATGGCGGTGCAGCACTTGATTCAAGTGTAATCAATACAGAATACAGCCAGCGGACAGGGCAGCACCTGACTGAAAAGCAAAAAATTGCAGAGAAAATTGCACAGGATATTCCTGATCATGCCTCAATTTTTATTAATATCGGGACAACCACAGAGGCGATTGCACATGCTTTGCTGAAACATCAGGGATTAAAGGTGATTACCAATAATCTGAATGTTGCCGGTATTTTAAGTGCCAGGGAGGATTTTGAAGTACTGATTGCCAGTGGTCGGGTCAGACCCGATGGTGGGGTGATCGGGCAGGCGACATCGGCATTTTTCAGCCAGTTCAAGGCAGATTATGCTTTGATTGGAATCAGTGGAATTGATGAAGATGGAACATTACTCGATTTTGATTTTCAGGAAGTAAAGGTTTCGCAGACCATTATTGAAAATTCAAAACGTGTCTGGCTTGCAGCAGATCACAGTAAATTTGGACGACATGCCATGATGCGACTGGCACAGCTGGATGCTGTTGAGCGTGTTTATACCGATGTTTTACCAGATCAGCACTTTCAGCAGATCATGCAGCATAATCAGGTAAAACTGGTTGTGGCTGACTGAGTCATTTTATACCTTCAAATGTTTGTTACATTTACAAAACAGATGATTATTTCATCGTTCAGTCATGGAAAATGACTAATATTTACCCTATTATGTTCGTATACGAAAATAATAGAAAATATCTGATCAATCTCTGAATAGAGAGCGATCCAGGCTGAACAGGTGAAATGCGTATGACAAATCTGAATGAAAATCTGAAATGTTATGATGTTGCGGTCATTGGCGGTGGTATCAACGGTGTAGGCATTGCCAATGATGCTTCAGGTCGTGGTCTGTCTGTTTTCCTTTGCGAAAAGGATGATCTGGCAAGCCATACCTCATCTGCCAGCAGTAAGCTGATTCATGGTGGCTTACGTTACCTGGAACATAAAGAATTTCGTCTGGTTCGTGAAGCACTGGCTGAGCGTGAAGTATTGCTTGCTAAAGCACCTCATATCATCCGCCCTATGCGTTTCATCATGCCTCATCGTCCACATTTACGTCCTGCATGGCTCATTCGGACAGGTCTGTTTTTCTATGATCACCTGGGGAAACGTGAAAAATTGGCAGGATCAAATAATGTGACTTTTCAGCCTGTAGACAGTCCTTTAAACAAAGATATTACCCGTGGATTTGAGTATTCAGACTGTGCTGTGGATGATTCACGGCTGGTTGTTCTGAATGCAATGCAGGCGCGTGAGCAAGGTGCTCAGATTATGACGCAAACACGGTGTATTTCAGCACAGCGAAAGGATTCTGTCTGGATACTGGATATGGAAAACCAGCAGGGGTGTTTTCAGATTCAGGCAAAAGTACTGGTCAATGCCGCAGGTCCGTGGGTTGCGCAGTTCATTCGTGAAGATCTGAAATTACAGTCACCCTATGGAATCCGTCTGATTCAGGGCAGTCATATTATTGTTCCGAAACTGTATGAGGGTGACAAAGCATTTATCATGCAAAATGATGATCAGCGCATTGTTTTTGCCATTCCTTATTTAGAAAAATATACCATGATTGGGACAACAGACAGGGAATATGCCGGTGATCCGAACAAAGTGGAAATCTCAGCAGATGAAACAGCATATCTGCTTGATGTGTCCAATGATCATTTTAAAACTCAGTTGAGTGAAATGGATATTGTCAGTACTTTTTCAGGTGTGCGCCCGTTGTGCGATGATGAGTCAGACAATCCTGCTGCGGTGACCCGTGACTATACTTTGGCGCTTTCGCAGGAAAATGTTTCAGATGCGCCGTTGCTGTCTGTATTTGGTGGAAAATTAACGACCTATCGTAAGCTGGCTGAATCTGCGATGGAGCATTTACAGAAATTTTTTCCTGAAATAAAACAACCATGGACTGAACAGGCACTGTTGCCAGGAGCTGAGAACTTAAGATCTGTGGATGAGCTGATCACGGAGATTGAGAATAAAATAAAGGGTGTGGATACAGGTACCGCACAGCGCTGGGCACATGCATACGGGAGTCGGGTGTGGAGCTTTCTGAAACACACCGGTTCTGTACATGAACTGGGGCAGCATTTTGGGCATGGTTTGTATGCTCAGGAAGTCGATTATCTTGTAGATGCAGAGTGGGCAGTGGACAGTGATGATATTTTAGAACGTCGCTCTAAACTGTATCTTGAATTCAGTCTGGATGAAATTTTGCTGCTGGATCAATATCTGGCTGAATTGCATGAGCGTAGATTACAGCAGGATGTGGCGTAAAGCATTTTGAGGGATTGAAATATCCTTTTAAGAGTCATAAAAAAAGACCGCGATATCGCGGCCTTTTTTAAATCTCCCTGACTCCCTCTTTATAAAAGAGGGATCTGAAAGGGGATTAAGCAGATTTTTTAACAGCTTCTAAAAGTTCGTCCTGACGAGCTTTAAGTGCTTTAGGTAAACGGTCACCTAATTTGTTGAACAGTTCAGTGTGGCTTTCAAGTTCTTTGATCCACTGATCTTTGTCCTGTGAAGTTACAAGATCAAACTGTTCTTTAGTGAAGTCAGAACCAGTCCAGTTCAGCTGTTCATAAGTTGGTACGCGACCGATTGGTGTATCAATTGCAGTAGCACGACCTTCACAACGGTCAATGATCCACTCAAGAACACGCATGTTCTGACCGAAACCAGGCCATACGAAGTTACCTTCAGCATCACGACGGAACCAGTTCACGTTGTAGATACCTGGTAATTTGTTGCCGTTAGCCGCAGCTTTTGCACCAACTTCTTCACCCAGCTCCAACCAGTGTGAGAAGTAGTCAGCCATGTTATAGCCCGCAAATGGAAGCATTGCGAATGGGTCACGACGGACGATACCTTGTTGACCAACAGCCGCAGCAGTTGTTTCAGAGCCCATAGTTGCAGCTTTGTAAACACCATCAACCCAGTCAAATGCTTCTGAAATCAGAGGCACAGTGTCTGCACGACGACCACCGAAGATGAACGCAGAAATTGGAACACCCGCTGGATTTTCCCAGTCAGCGTCAATCGAAGGACATTGACCAGCTGAAACAGTGAAACGTGCATTTGGATGAGCTGCTTTTTCACCAGCAACGTGCGGCTGACCTTTCCAGTTAGTCAGGTTAGCAGGTACTTCTTTAGAAAGACCTTCCCACCATACTTCACCATTGTCAGTTACAGCAACGTTTGTATAGATTACATCTTTAGTCAGTGTAGCCATACAGTTCGGGTTGGTCTTGGTGTTTGTACCTGGCGCAACACCGAAGAAACCAGCTTCTGGGTTGATTGCATATAAGCGACCATCTTCACCTGGTTTGATCCAGGCAATGTCATCACCTACAGTTTCAATTTTCCAGCCTTCGTAGCCAGCTGGTGGAATCAGCATTGCAAAGTTGGTTTTACCACATGCAGATGGGAACGCAGCAGCGATATAGTGTTTTTCACCTTGTGGGTTCGTTACACCAAGGATCAGCATGTGTTCAGCTAACCAGCCCTGTTGACGACCCATAGAGGATGCAATACGTAAAGCCAGGCATTTTTTACCTAACAGTGCGTTACCGCCGTAACCTGAACCGTAAGACCAGATTTCACGGGTTTCTGGATAATGCACAATATATTTTTCAGGGTTGCAAGGCCATGCAACGTCTTTCTGACCTTCAGCAAGCGGAGCACCAACAGTGTGTACGCAAGGAATGTATTCGCCATCTGTACCCAGTACATCGTAAACAGCTTTGCCCATACGAGCCATTTTACGCATGCTGACAGCAACATAAGGAGAGTCAGTGATTTCGATACCGATGTGTGCAATGTGTGAACCAAGAGGGCCCATAGAGAATGGAACCACGTACATGGTACGGCCTTCCATTGCGCCATCAAATAAACCGTTAAGACGGGCACGCATTTCTGCAGGAGCTTCCCAGTTGTTGGTCGCACCGGCATCTGCCTGGTTTTCAGAACAGATATATGTACGACCTTCAACACGAGCAACGTCGGACGGATCAGAATTCGCTAAATATGAACCAGGGTGTTTTTCCTGATTCAAAGCTTGCATAGTGCCGTTAGCGATCATCAGGTCGATATAACGCTGATTTTCTTCGTCGCTTCCGTCACACCATTCAATTTTTGCAGGTTTGGTTAATTTAGCAATTTCTTCAACCCATGCAATAAGCTTGGGATGACGAACGAATTCTGGTGCGTTCACTTGGGTCATGGTGAGGCCTATCTAAATGTGTACAATAAAGCTGTACAAAGTATGATCTGAACAACGTGATACATTGTCCAGATGAAATATAAAAAAAAGTGGCTGTATTAAAGCATAAAATCATAAAAAAAATAAGACTAAAGGAAGTATGGACTTTTTATGGAATATTGTGCTTATTTTTAATAATATTGTTTTTAATCAATTGTTTATGTATTTAAATAAAGTTTATTATTTATATTTACTGTTTTTATGAGGATTATTTTTTTTAATAATATTATTTAAAAACAATATATTAGAGCTAATGTTTTTATGAGAATTATTATTGATTAAATAAATGGTGGTAATTCGAATTTTACATAAAGGTGCTTTTAATTGTCGGATATTTGGACAAAATTAGAATAAACACTTTAAAGATGTATAAAAAATGGCTGAACAGCTTAAACCTCTTTCCATCATTTATAATGAAAAATCGGGTTTCCATGCATCGGGGAAAGAGGATATTTACGAACAGCTGGTGGCTGAACTGACCCATTATGGTTTTGAAATTCAGTCTTATGAGATCAGTTCTGAGCCTGATTTTGATGTTCTTTTCCAGAAAGTGATCACCAGGCATCTTCAGCATAAAAACAGGGGGATTATTGTCACAGCTGGCGGTGATGGGACTTTGAATGCCGTTGCTTTAAGGTTGAAAGGGCAGAATATTCCGATGGGGATTTTACCTTTGGGTACTTTCAATTATGTAGCTCGGGCGCTCGATATTCCACTGGATCTGATGCAGGCTGCAAAAGTGATTGCAACAGGAAAGAAGCGGGCTGTACATCTGGCGCAGTTGAATGATCAGATTTATATGAATAATGCCAGTCTGGGCTTATATCCTTTATTTATTCAGAAAAGAGAGCAGCTGAACAGTAAGTTTGGACGTTTTCCACTGTTTGCTTACAGTTCAGGTCTGGATGTGCTGATCAGGGACAGAAAAGAGCTGAAGCTTGAGATTTCTGTGGATGGAAAGACCTATCCTGTCAAAACGCCTTTGATTTTTTTTGGAAATAATCAGCTTCAGCTTGCAGACTTTAAACTGAGAATTGCTGAATGTGCTGCACTGGGTAAAGTCGCGGGAGTAGTGGTCGCCAAAAGTGATAAACGGACGCTGTTCAGACTGTTATGGCAACTGATCCGTGGGAAAATAGACAAAGCTCCTGATGTTTACAGTTTTTCAGCTGATCAGGTCAGGATTGATTCAAAAAGTAAAAAACTGACCGTGGCAATAGATGGAGAACTGGTGGAGATGAAACCACCTTTAAAGATATCCGTTCTGAAAAATGCACTGGAGGTCATGGTTCCTGATGATTCTGCACCTGTCTGACCTGCATTTTGGCACTGAAAATAAAGACTGTATGGAAGCCATCCGTCAGTTCTGTCAGACCCATCAGCCTGAAGCTGTTGTGGTCAGCGGAGATCTGACCCAGCGGGCAAAATACATTGAGTTTCTGCATTGTAAAAAATTTCTGGACAGTCTGGAAACCCCTTATCTGACTGTGCCAGGCAATCACGACATTTCTCTGTTTGATCTGTGGAACAGGGTGTTTAAACCTTTTACACGTTACAGACTTTTTTTTGGAAATACCGATTCTGTTTTCGACACAGAACATTTTTATCTGATTGGTCTGAACAGCATCCGCCGCAGATATCACACACGTGGACACATTTCCATGGAGCAGATTCAGTGGGTCAGCAACAGGCTGGCTGAAGCTCCCGCAGATAAGCTGAAAATAGTAGTCACTCATCAGCCTTTTTATGTGGACAGCCAGCATGCTCACGCTGTGAAGGATTGTCCTGTACAGGGGCGGATTGCTCTGGAAAGCTGGTCTAAAAACGGGCTTTTTGCTTTATTGCATGGACATCTGCATCAGTCAGCGGTTTATGACCTGAATTATATTTATCAGTTGAATGCCATGCATCCTGTACTTGAAATTCATGCAGGAACAGCAACTTCATATCGTCTGCATCATGGATTCGGTAACAGCTTTAATGTCATTCAGAATGATGGCACGGTTCAGTATTATTATTTCGATGTCAGAACGAAGCGCTTTCGGACAAATGTACTGGACGAATTATAAAACGGCAGAGATCACGACTTTGCCTGAAAAAAATACAAAAAATGAATTATTTTTTCAGTTAGCCCTTTAAACCTTTTTTTCCATCCCCACAAAAGTGGCATATCAAAAATTTTGTTGATGACCAGGAATAAGAAGTCATCTTCACAGTGCAATTGAATGACATTGAAACAATGTCCATGGAGTTAGAAATGAGCAAGATCCGTCCTTTACATGACAACGTTGTTATCCGTCGTGTTGAAAAAGAAACCAAGACAGCTGGTGGTCTGATTCTGAGTACTTCTGCTGCTGAACAACCAGCTCAGGGTGAAGTGATTGCTGTCGGTAACGGTAAAGTAACTGACAACGGTGTACGTGCTCTGGATGTTAAAGTGGGCGATAACGTACTGTTTGGTGCTTATGCAGGTACTAAAGTAAAAGTTGAAGGTGAAGAACTTCTTGTTATGAAAGAGTCTGACATTTTAGCGGTACTGGAAGGTTAATCCTTTTACCGTTGAGACTTAATACATCTGGTTATATTTTTAAAATTTAAAAGATTCAGGAGTTTAGCATGTCAGCTAAAGACGTAAAATTTGGTGATTCAGCGCGTTCAAAAATGATCGCTGGTGTAAACACACTTGCAGATGCTGTAAAAGTAACTTTAGGTCCTAAAGGCCGTAACGTTGTGATCGACCGTTCTTTCGGTGCGCCGCACATCACTAAAGATGGTGTAACTGTTGCCAAAGAAATTTCTTTGAAAGACAAATTTGAAAACATGGGCGCTCAGCTGGTTCGTGAAGTATCAAGCAAAACCAATGACATCGCAGGTGATGGTACAACAACTGCAACTGTTCTTGCTCAGGCAATCCTGAACGAAGGGATCAAATCTGTAACAGCAGGTATGAACCCAATGGATCTGAAACGCGGTATTGATCTTGCTGTAAAAGCACTGGTTGCTGAAATCAAAGCGACTGCAAAACCTGCATCAGATACCAAAGCCATTGAACAGGTCGGTTCTATCTCTGCAAACTCTGATGAGACTGTAGGTAAACTGATTGCTCAGGCAATGGAAAAAGTCGGTAAAGAAGGCGTGATCACTGTTGAAGAAGGCTCAGGCTTTGAAGATGCGCTGGACGTTGTTGAGGGTATGCAGTTTGACCGTGGTTATATCAGCCCGTACTTTGCAAACAAGCAGGACACGCTGACTGCTGAACTTGAAAACCCGTTCATTCTTCTTGTTGACAAAAAAATCAGCAACATCCGTGAACTGATTACTGTGCTTGAAGCTGTTGCTAAAACAGGTAAACCACTTCTTATCATCGCTGAAGATGTTGAAGGCGAAGCGCTGGCTACACTTGTTGTGAACAACATGCGCGGTATCATTAAAGTATGTGCGGTTAAAGCGCCTGGTTTTGGTGACCGTCGTAAAGCAATGCTTCAGGATATCGCAATCCTGACTGGTGCAACTGTAATTTCTGAAGAAGTAGGTATGTCTCTGGAAACTGCATCTCTTCAGGACTTGGGTACTGCGCACAAAATTACAGTGTCTAAAGAAAATACTGTAATCGTTGATGGTGCAGGCGATGCAAACCAGATTGCTGAACGTGTGACTCAGATTCGTGCTCAGATTGAAGAATCAACTTCTGAATATGACAAAGAAAAACTTCAGGAACGTGTTGCTAAACTGGCAGGCGGTGTAGCGGTTATCAAAATTGGTGCTGCAACTGAAGTTGAAATGAAAGAGAAGAAAGACCGTGTTGACGATGCGCTTCATGCAACGCGTGCTGCGGTTGAAGAAGGTGTTGTAGCTGGTGGTGGTGTTGCACTGGTTCGTGCAGCGAAAGCGCTTGATGGTGTCACTGGTGTAAATGATGATCAGAACGTTGGTATCAACATTTTACGTCGTGCGATTGAAGCGCCTTTACGTCAGATCGTAGCTAACGCAGGTGATGAGCCTTCAGTTGTGATCAATGCTGTGAAAAACGGTGAAGGTAACTTCGGTTATAACGCTGCAACTTCACAGTATGGCGACATGCTTGAAATGGGTATTCTTGACCCAGCGAAAGTAACCCGTTCTGCGCTTGAACATGCTGCATCTGTAGCAGGTTTGATGTTAACAACTGAATGTATGATTACTGATATCCCAGAAGACAAACCAGCAATGCCTGATATGGGTGGCATGGGTGGTATGGGCGGAATGATGTAATCTGCACTGTATCAAAATAAGTGTCTGTGATGGAATGATAATGTGCTGATCTGATCTGCATTTACTCATTCTCTTACTCACATTTATTTCCGATGAAAAAGGTCGCTCAATGAGCGGCCTTTTTTATTGAACTGATACTGTGTAAGTCGGTGTGCGAAGTATTTTATTTAAAATTTTCATGTATTTAAATTTTATAAGTGGTCAAGGTTTTTACCAGATATTTTAGTTATTCTAATGAATAGTTAAAAACAATCCCTAAATTGTGGGATGGAATTGGCGTTTTTGAAAAATTATAGTTCAGGAGATTTAAAAACAATAAGTAAATAACATTAAGGATTCTAAAATGAACAAAAAATATTCGTCACTGGCTCTGGCAATATGCACAATTATGCAGGCAGGAGCAGTAAAAGCCGCAATAACTGATGATGTCGATGCACCGAATTATATAACCACACCAAACCTGACTGTAAATGGTAACGCCAATATAAATGGAGATTCCAATGTCAGTGGAAACTCGACTGTGAATGGAAAGCTGACCACCAATGAACTTCATGTGAATGGTGCTGTTACAGGTTTATCACAGCTTAATGGTGGGCTGACTGTGAATGATGCAGCAGGTACATATAACCTGATGTCCATACAGGATCAGGGAAATGGTGAAGGCGTTCTGTATCTTAATGGTGACAGTTATACATCGGGAGATTCTACAGTCCAGGGAAATTCAACCGTCAGTGGAAAGCTGACCACCAATGAACTTCATGTGAATGGTGCTGTTACAGGTTTATCACAGCTTAATGGTGGTCTGAATATTAATGATGCAGCAGGTACATATAACCTGATGTCCATACAGGATCAGGGAAATGGTGAAGGGTATTTGCAGCTTACTGGCGATAGTTATACATCGGGAGATTCTACAGTCCAGGGAAATTCAACCGTTAATGGAAAGCTGACAGCCAGTGAGCTTCAGGTAAACGGCACGATTACAGGGCTTTCATATTTAAATGGTGGGCTGACTGTTAATGATGCAGTGGGAACAACTAACCTTTTTTCCATTTCAGATCAGGGAAATGGTAAAGGTGCATTATATCTCAATGGTAATAGTCATACGGTGGGAGATTCATTAGTCCAGGGAGATTCAACCGTTAATGGAAAACTGACAGCGAATGAACTGCAGGTAAACGGCACGATTACAGGTCTGACTCATTTAAATGGGGGGCTGAATATTAATGATGCAGCGGGAACTGCTCAACTGTTTTCCATACAGGATCAGGGAAGTGGTGAAGGGTATTTACAGCTGAATGGTGACAGTGTAACTACTGGTGATTCCACAGTTCATGGAAAACTGACAGCGAATGAACTGCAGGTAAATGGCACAATTACAGGTCTGACTCATTTAAATGGGGGGTTGAATATTAATGATGCAACAGGCGCCAATAATTTGTTTCTGATACAGGATCAGGGCAATGGTAAGGGGTATTTTCAGCTGAATGGTGACAGTGTTACTACGGGTAATGCATGGATTCATGGTGATACTTCAGTGGGTGGAAAACTGACCACCGGTGATCTTCAGGTGAATGGTACAGTTACTGGGATTTCACAGCTGAATGGTGGTCTGAATATTTATGATGCAACAGGAACAACTCAACTGTTTTCCATACAGAACCAGGGAAATGGTAAAGCTTATTTTTCGGTTAATGGTGACAGTGTTACTACGGGTAATGCATCTATTTATGGTGATACCACAGTGGGTGGAAAACTGACCACTACGGATCTTCAGGTGAATGGAACACTGACAGGTTTAAATCAGATTGTCAGCGCAGATATTAAGACTCAGGCGTTTGCAGTCAATGATCCGGCAGGGGCGGTTTTATTCAGTGCTCAAAATGCTGGAAATGGGCAAGGTTTGTTTAACTTCAACGGGCTGAGTAATTTTAATGGTAATTTGTCTGTGAGTGGGAAAGTGACGGTTCAGGATCTGGAAGTTCTGGGACTGTTGCAGTTAAAAAATATTGATGCTCAGAATACTCAGATCAGTAATGTAGCCGCTGCAAATCAGGGGCATCAGGCTGTCAATTTAACACAGATGAATGACACGGCTGCACAGACACTGACAGATGCAAAAGCGTTCACTACATCAACAGCTACAACATTAAGATCGGAAGCTGCAACAGAAACGACCCGTGTCAATAAAGCCATAGCAGATGGCGATGCTGCGACCCTTGCATCAGCCAATAAAACCACAGCAGATACAGCAGCAGCCATCCGTACAGAAGCTGCAACAGAAACGACCCGTGTCAATAAAGCCATCGCAGATGGCGATGCTGCAACACTGGCATCAGCCAATAAAACCACAGCAGATACAGCAGCAGCCATTCGATCAGAAGCTGCAACAGAAACGACCCGTGTCAATAAAGCCATCGCAGATGGAGATGCTGCAACACTGACATCAGCTAATAAAACCACAGCAGATACAGCAGCAGCCATCCGATCAGAAGCTGCAACAGAAACGACCCGTGTCAATAAAGCCATAGCAGATGGAGATGCTGCAACCCTTGCATCAGCCAACAAAACCACAGCAGATACAGCAACAGCGATCCGAGCAGAAGCTGCAACAGAAACGACCCGTGTCAATAAAGCCATAGCAGATGGAGATGCTGCAACCCTTGCATCAGCCAATAAAACCACAGCAGATACAGCAGCTGCGATCCGAGCAGAAGCTGCAACAGAAACAACCCGTGTCAATAAAGCCATAGCAGATGGAGATGCTGCAACATTGGCATCAGCCAACAAAACCACAGCAGATACAGCAGCAGCCATCCGATCAGAAGCTGCAACAGAAACGACACGTGTCAATAAAGCAATTTCTGATGGTGATAAAGCGACCCTGGCATCAGCCAATAAAACCACAGCAGACACTGCAACAGCCATCCGTGCAGAAATTGCATCAGAAACAACGAAAGTCAATCAGGCAATTTCAGACGGAGATAAAGCAACACTTGCATCTGCAAACAAGACTACAGCAGACACCGCAGCAGTGATCCGTACAGAAGCCGCAACAGAAACGACCCGTGTCAACAAAGCAGTTTCAGATGGAGATAAAGCAACACTGGCTGCGGCAAATAAAACTACGGCAGATACTGCAACAGCGCTGAAAGCAGATGCCGCAAAAGAAACAGCCAGAGTCAACAAAGCTATTACAGACAGTGAGCAGTCAGCAATTGCAGCTGCCAGACAGCATACAGATCAGACGGGTGCATCCATTATTGCTCAGGCAAAGGCTTATACAGATGCCAATGCAAATGGTTCGGTCAACGTTCAGATCAATGCTGCAGATAAAACTGCCAAAGCAACAGCACAGGGCGCAGATTCACTTGCAATTGGAGTTAACACTTTAGCAGGTGGAGATGAAGCCATTGCAATCGGTAAAAATGCACAGGCTTTAGGAAGGCAGTCCATCAGCATTGGAACAGGAAACATTGTTAAAGGAAATAACTCAGGTGCATTTGGTGATCCAAACAATGTCACAGGAAATGCAAGTTATGCTTTTGGTAATAATAATACCATCAGTCAGGACAATACTTTTGTGATGGGAAATAACGTCAATACAAAAGCAAAAAATGCAGTTGTCCTGGGCAATGGCTCGGCAAGTGACCGTGATAACACCGTTTCAGTGGGTGCAAGTGGCAGTGAAAGACAGGTGATCAATGTCGCAGCGGGTACTGCCAGTACAGATGCGGTCAATGTGAAGCAGATGAAAGATGCCGATGCAAATACTTTGGCATCAGCAAGATCGTATGCAGATTCACGGGTTGTACAGTTAAACAATAAACTGAATGATATCGAAAAAACAGCATACAGAGGTGTTGCTATCGCCATGGCTTCTCAGCAGCCAGTGCCAAATATTAAAGCAGGGCAGTATGCTGTGTTTGGTGGCATTGGACATTATGAGGGAGAGTCGGCAGGTGCTTTAGGTGTAGCCAGTGTTTTTGCTGATGGACAGACTTCAATCAGTGGTGCGTTCAGTGTTGCAGGTGGTGGTGAAGTGGGTGGTCGAGTTGGTGTTTCCTACGTTTTTGGTGGTAAATAAAGCCTGAATCGACTGAATGATCATGTACCAGAGCAGACTGAATGAATTATTTTGGTCTGCTTTTTATAAAAAAATATTTAAATAAAGGTTTATATAATAATAAATAAAGATTTTTTTAAGGCAATTAAAATTTTTATTTCCATTGTTTTTAAATAATTTTAAAACAAAAATTAAAAAATATATAATTTAAATTATTGTAATTAAATGTATTTTTATAATAAATTTAAAATAAAAAATTATAAATATAACTATTGTTATATGAAATATAAATGAATATATATAATGATTTTGACAAGGCATTTAAAATAATATTATTGTGTGAATAATATTAAAATTGTGTGATTCAGTTAACATGAATGCTGCAAGTGAAAATGAAATTATTGGCTTGATTTATGATGCATCAATGAATGCTGCGGTATGGCAGCAGGTCATTGATCGTATTGTTGAGCATACTCAGAGCAAAGCTGCCATTTTGACCGCAGTTGATCAGATGTATTCAGATTATGATTTTGTTTACAGCAACAACCTTCCTGCTGAAAGTATTCTTGCCTATCAGGATGAGCGCATCAGTGTGATTGATATGCGGCTTCATGCGCAGAAACTGCTTGATGTTGGGGTGGGAGAGCCTGAGCAGTTCAATCTGATGCATTATGCAGAGATGCCAGGTACAGATGAATATCTGTTTTATGAACGTTGTATGCGGCCTTCAGGAATTGGGCAGTTTTGTGCTGTATTGCTGGAACATGGTCATTCGCGGTGGTCAGTGCTCGGTGTACATCGTGCAAAGGATGCTCCTGCTTTTGAACGGCAGAATGTAGAATTTATTCAGCGGATTTCCAAACATTTGCGCCGTGGTCTTCAGATTCATCGTCAGCTGAGTATCGTTAAGCAGCAGAATCACAGTTTACAGAAGCTCCTTGATCATATGAGAACAGGTGTCATGTTGCTGGATGAACAGCGCAGTCTGACTTATTCAAATCAGTGTGCTCAGAATATTCTGCAAAAATACAACCTTCTGTCACTGGATCGGTTTAATCGACTGATCGTACCTAAACATCAGCAGGAAAAGTTTGATCAACTGGTGAATGGAATCTTTATAAATCCGGTTAAGGCAGGCAGAGAAGTTGGAGGAGTCATGGCGATTTCTGATGGCGTGGAGCGATCTTTAATGATCAGTGTTCTTCCATTTAATGATTCACAGAATCTGACAGATACCGTTATGGATACCTCAGAGAAACATGCTGCTATCTTTTTTACTGAAGTGGATCGCTGTTATTCACTTGAAAAAGCATATTTAAAACAGATGTTTGGTCTGGCTAAGCGCGAAATGGAACTGTGTGAATACCTGGTTAATGGTTATAGCATAGAAGAAATTGCAGATACAGCAAAAATTACTTTGAGTACGGTCAGAACGTATATGAAGTATATATATGCGAAAACAGGCTGTAGTTCTCAGACGCAACTGATTCATTTACTGATGGGCACGACAACCAATTTTGAACATATTCATTAATTTTTAAATGCTGTTATTTTAACAGAATGATCAACCATGTAAAAAATATAATGGCCTGAGCCACAAACTGAGCAGCACTGCCCATATCTTTTGCATTTTTAGAAAGTGGGTGGCGTTCCAGGGAAACACGGTCAACCACAGCTTCCAGTGCAGAGTTGAACAGTTCCACGATGATTGCAAGTAAACAGACACCAATCATCAAAGCCTGTTCAACTGATGTGACATCAATAAAAAAAGTGATTGGAATCAATATAATATTGAGCCAGACAATCTGACGGAAAGCGGCTTCATTCTGATAGGCTGCTTTGAAACCTGCCAGGGAATAACCTGTTGCATTCAGAATACGTTTAAAACCCGTAGTGCCTTTGTAGGGAGAATAGTCGCTCATAAGCCAGAAAAGTAAAAGTTTAGAATACTGTCGTATTTTAAACTTAATTGAGGCTTAAATTTAGTTTATTTTTCAATGTTTTTAGACATATTTAAAGATGAAAAGCTGTATCTGGCTCACTGAGCATTTTTCTGAAAATTATTCAGTGCCTTACGTCCCAGTCCTGGATCATCGGTAAAGACCCCATCCACACCTGCTTTAAAATACATCTCAAACTCTTTAATGGCTCCTGCTTCACAGTGTTTTGATGCATCTGCCAGAGCTGTACTGCACTTCAGATCCGGTGCAAGAAAGTTATTTTCAGGACGGAAAGTATAAGGATGTACTTTTAAACCGGCTGCATGAGCATCTTTGACAAAATCAGACGGTGCGGTATAGGTTGCGTTAAAAATATAGGATTTTGCAGGTCCTGCACCATCTGCATATTTTGCAATGTCTTTGAGCCCCTGAGCAGTTGCCATTTCTCCATAGGTCAGGGGAGTACCATTCAGCACAAAGTCGGCAGGGCGTAACAGTTTGCTGTCAAACAGCTGAATAATTCTGGCATTTTTAATGGACTTATGCAGGGCAAGCTGGTCTTTCAGATATTTCAGATTGGAGACTTCAAAGGACTGAAGGTACACGGGAGCAATATCACGGGTATAGGCATGCTGTGCCAGTGTTTTTAACAATGGATCTTCCAGCCCCAGTTTCTTTTGCTGAAAATAACTGGGATGTTTTGTTTCAATATATAAGCCAACAATTTTGCCTGTTTTTTTATAGTGAGCTTCTGCCAGATCAATAATCTGATCAAGTGTCGGGATGCTGAACTGGTCATTGTATCTGACATTGCCAGGGCGGAGCTCAGGAATCCGTTCACGGGCTTTAATCTGATTCAGCTCGCTGAGCGTGAAGTCTTCAGTAAACCAGCCAGTGAGTGGTACGCCATCAATGGATTTTGTCTGCTTCCGGTCAGCAAACTGAGACAGCGTACTGACATTGCTGGTTCCACCAATTTCATTTTCATGTCGTGCAACCAGGTAACCATCTTTGGTGGAGACCAGGTCCGGTTCAATGAAGTCTGCACCATCATCAATCGCCTGCTGATAGGCTGCCAGGGTGTGTTCTGGACGTAGGGCACTGGCACCACGATGCCCAATGATCAGCAGTTCAGATTTCTGACCAGGGGTGGTGACCTTTACACTGTTGTCATCATCATTGCAGCCTGACAGACAGACCAGACTGAATACAGTTAAAGCAATTCTTTTTTTCATGATTATTGTGCTGTCCATAAAATGTTTTCAGGAAGTTTGGTGTTGATTCCTGAGTCAGTTTTATGTGAGCAGACTGCATTTAGATGACAATTCGCAAAAAGACACAAAGCGTTACTGTTCAACGTCACGCTGTTTCTTCATATTCTCTTCATAATCTGAATATATTTCTGTGATTATGTAAGTGATTCTTATTATTTTTAACTTTAGTCACTGAATCTTCTTAAAAATTTGTTAAGCTTTCCTGGATAGAGCTGATCTGATTTTTCTCCAGAACCTTATACTGCGACGGGACATATGCTGTCTAAATTTTTTATCCAACGACCCATTTTTGCAGGTGTTCTGGCGATTATCGTCATGGCACTCGGTATCTTTGCTGTACTGAATTTACCTGTAGAGCGTTATCCAGATATTGCTCCTCCCCGGATTACGGTTTCCACGACTTATACGGGTGCAGATGCAGCTACGGTCGAAGAAAGTGTCACGCAGGTGCTGGAACAGCAGATTAAAGGAATTGATCACCTGCTGTATTTCAGTTCCAGCAGTGATTCATCAGGGCGTGCCCGTATCAGCCTGAGCTTTGAAAATGGAACAGATCCGGACACCGCTCAGGTTCAGGTCCAGAACAGTATTAATGGTGTCATGAACCGTTTGCCGGATGATGTACAGCGTCAGGGTGTGACGGTGAATAAATCGCTCGGTGATACTTTTATGGTGGTGGGTCTGTATGACCGGACAGGTAAAAGTAACAATATTGAGCTGGGGGATTATCTTGCTGATCATATAGAGCAGGAGATTTCACGGATTGAAGGCGTGGGCGAGGTGGATGTTTTTGGTTCACAGTATGCGATGCGTATCTGGCTGAATCCGAATCTGTTACGCCAGTATCAGTTGATGCCTTCAGATGTCCGGGCAGCCATTGAAGCTCAGAATACTCAGGTGGCAGCAGGGGGAGTCGGTGATTTACCCGTCGTGCAGGATCAGTATCTCAATGCCAAAGTGACAGCAGGTTCACGCTTAAAAACAGTCGAAGAATTTCAGAATATTATTATTAAGTCTTCAACAGATGGACAGTACGTTTATTTAAAAGATGTGGCTCGGGTTGAACTCGGTGCAGAAAATTATCAGACATTCAACACCATCAACGGTTATCCATCTTCAGGTATGGGAATTTCACTGTCGTCGGGTGCCAATGCACTGGCAACTTCCGCTCAGATTAAAGCTGAACTGACCCGAATTTCAGAGAAACTGCCGCAAGGTTATAAAATTGTTTATCCACGAGACAATACTCCCTTTGTTCAGGAATCCATCAAGGAGGTCGTAAAGACCCTGTTTGAAGCAATCCTGCTGGTGGTTATTGTCATGTTTGTTTTTCTGCAAAGCTGGCGAGCAACCTTAATTCCTGCCATTACTGTACCCATTGTCATACTGGGAACATTTGCAGTGCTGTTCGCTTTAGGCATGAGTATCAATACACTGACGCTGTTTGCTTTGGTGCTGGCAATCGGTCTGCTGGTGGATGATGCGATTGTAGTGGTGGAAAATGTTGAACGGCTGATGCATGAGCAGCAGATGACTGCAAAGCAGGCTTCGATTGCTTCCATGCAGGAAATGACAGGTGCGCTGATTGGTATTACCGTGGTTTTGACTGCAGTTTTTATTCCAATGGCTTTTTTTACAGGGTCAACCGGAGTGATTTACCGTCAGTTTTCCATCACGCTGGTAACAACCATGAGCCTGTCTTTAATGGTGGCACTGGTGCTGACACCTGCTCTGTGTGCTTTGATTCTGAAACCCGATCCTAAACCTGCTAGATGGGCAGTATGGTTCAATCAGCAACTTGAATGTCTGAAACAGCGTTATCTGACGCTTATACAGAAAACCTTGCAGTTAAAATGGGTGATCCTGGTGCTGTTTGCAGGATTGATTGCTGTTTTTGCACTGTTCTACAGAGGCTTACCAACCAGTTTTATTCCAAGTGAAGATCAGGGTGTGCTGAGTGTGCAGTTCAGGCTGGCTGAAGGTGCTCCTATGTCCAGCAGCCGGATAGTGGGTGAAGACATCCGCAAATATTTTCTGGAACAGGAAAAGCAGAATGTTGAAATTGTACTGATCCGTTATGGACGAAATTTCTCTGGAACAGGGCAGAACTTAGGCACAGGATTTGTTGCACTGAAACACTGGGATGAGCGTCCGGACAGTCAGAATTCTGCTCAGGCAATCCGTGAACGGGCTGTAAAATATTTCAGACAGAACCGTAATGCCACCATTACCGTCATGCTGCCTTCTTCGGTCAGTGGTCTGGGTGACAGTAACAGTTTGGAGTTCTGGATTCAGGATATTAATGGACAGGGGCGTCAGTTTCTGGATCAGCAGTTCAATGCATTACAGAAACAGTCTGCACAGTTTAAAAGTTTTGAAAACCTGGACAAAAAATCCAATCCGGACAAAGCGAAACTGAAAATTCATGTCAATCAGAAACAGGCGATGGCCAACGGTTTGAATCAGGCGGCAATCAACAGTACGCTGTCTGCGGCATGGGGCGGAAATTACGTCAATGACTTCATTGACCGTGGTCGGATCAAAAGGGTGATGATGCAGGGGGATGCAGAATTTCGCTCAAAACCGGAGGATTTACAGTACTGGACTGTACGTAACAGTACAGGTCAGATGATTCCGTTCAGTAATTTTGCCACGATAGACTGGGAAGGTGGACCGGATGTTGTTAACCGTTTTCAGGGCTATTCTGCTTTGCAGATGGAAGCTGATACTGCAAAACATACCAGTTCAGGGACTGCCATGAAGGATATCCAGAATATGGTTGCCACGCACGAGGGCATAGATGTCGCCTGGAGTGGGCTGTCCTATCAGGAACAGAAATCCAGCAGTCAGGCAATCTGGCTGTATCTGATATCCGTTGGATTTATTTTCCTGTGTCTGGCGGCACTGTATGAAAGCTGGTCCATTCCAACAGCAGTGATTGCCTCAATTCCACTGGGGATTGGCGGTAATATCCTGTTCAGTCATGTGGCTGGATTTCCAAATGACATTTATTTCCAGATTGCATTGCTGACCACGATTGGACTGTCCTGTAAAAATGCCATATTAATTGTGGAGTTTGCTGCAATGGCTCAGGAGCAGGGCAAAACTGCTCTGCAGGCTGCAGTTGAAGGTGCGGGATTACGTTTACGCCCAATTCTGATGACTTCACTGGCATTTGGTGCAGGCGTTATTCCTTTGGTCATTGCATCTGGGGCGGGTGCTGCAAGCCGTCAGGAAATTGGGGTCAGTGTGCTGGGTGGGGTGATTTTTGGTACCGTACTGGTCCTGATTTTTATTCCGTTTATGTATGTACTGGTTCGGACGGTGTTTAAAGCTGGACGGGCAACAGATCATGACTGATCTGTCTGAACGCTGAGTAAAGTTTTGTAGTTCAGGTTGAGTAACCGGTCTGATCTTTGTAGTATTGCCACGCCGTATGAACGGTAAACAGAGGATTCCATCAGCAAATGGACAGTCATAGTCGTAATTTTAGTTATTTAACTGATTTTTCAAACATAAATTCCATAAAGACAACCGTCAAAGAATTCTCTGTATAACCATTATCACAGTGTTCTTATGATTGGTTGATCAAAAATAAGGACACATGATGAGCTACAACAACTTCATATTTCTATTAAATGATGCATTGGAACATCAGCACATTCAGCGGGCACTGGATGCTGTTAAAACATTTAAAGCTGCAGACCTTGCAGATGTACTGACACAACTGCCACAGCAAAGCGGATTGCTGCTGCTTCAGCATTTGCCTGATCGGGCTTATATTTTCAGTTATTTAAAACCTGTGGAACAGGCTCGGTTTATGGCGGTGCTTGATCATAAACTGCTTGTGTCCCTGTTTGAAGACATGCCTTCAGACCGCCGTGTCGATGTTTTTAAACGGCTGAATACCGAACAGCAGAATACCCTGTTACCTGTACTGGCTCAGGCAGAACGCGAAGATATCCGTAAACTGGCTGCCTATAAAGAAGGGACAGCTGGCGCAATCATGAGCTCTGAATACGCTACGCTGAAACCTGGTATGACCGTGATGGAAGCAATCAGAATGTTGCGGGAAGAAGCACCCGATACTGAAACCATTTACTTTGCTTATGTGCTGGATGATTTACGCAGACTGCTGGGCGTACTGTCCTTAAAGGAACTGATCCTGGGGCGGGAAGATCAGAACATCAATGAACTGATGACCACAGATATTCTTCAGGCAAAGGTCAGTGATGATCAGGATGATGTGGCAAAACTGATTGCCCGTTACGATCTGCTTGCACTGCCTGTGGTTGATGATGCAGGCATTATGCTCGGAATTGTGACCTATGATGATGCAATGGATGTTGCAAGTGATGAAGCAACAGAAGACTTTTTAAAATCAGGGGCAATTCAGGCAAATGATAAACTGAGTCTGAAAACTGCACCTGTGTTTCAGCTGTATCAGAAACGGGTTTACTGGCTGGTGATTCTGGTTTTTGGCAGTCTGCTGTCAGGGATCGGGATTGCTCACTTTGAAGATATTATTGCGGCGCACATCGTACTGGTGTTTTTTCTGCCCTTACTGGTGGGCAGTGGCGGTAACGCCGGCTCTCAGTCTGCAACCCTGATGGTCAGAGCACTGGCCACAGGTGATGTTCAGTTTAAAGACTGGTTCTATTTACTGGGCAGAGAAAGCCTGGTTGCACTGTGCTTAGGTGGCACAATGGCATTTGCAGTCTCGGTACTCGGTTATATCCGTGGTGATGAAATGGTCGCCCTGGTTCTGGCTTTAAGTATGATGGGAATCGTTATGCTGGGTTGTCTGATTGGGATGAGTTTGCCTTTTGTACTGAATAAAATCGGGCTTGATCCTGCCAGTGCATCTGCACCTCTGGTCACTTCCATCTGTGATGCAACAGGCGTACTCGTCTATCTCTTTATTGCTTCCCAGATTCTTTCAGGTGTTTCTGTCTGAATTATTTTTTTTATACAGATATTTATTGAATTTTCAGTAAAATTAACCGGAAATATGCAGAGAAATAAAAGAATGCCAGAGCCTTTACAGCAAAAAAAATTATCTACCCAGGAAGTGATCAGGCTTGAACGGGATCTTGCAAAATTTGCCAATATGATGGACTCCGTAGTCCGTATTCCATTTACTAAACAGGGAGTAGGGGCAGATGCAGCACTCAGTACGATACCCGTTGCCGGTGATGTCGCAGGTTTTGCCCTGACCTGTTATGCCGTGTTCAAGGCAAAGCAGATCGGTGTGCCACAGGCGAAACTGAATGGTGTGATGAAACTGGCGGCAATGGATGCTGTGGTTGGGTTTATTCCCTTTGTTGGAACCATATTTGATATTTTTATCCGCCCAAGCCGCAAAGCACTGGATGTTGTTCATGAACATATCCGGACTGAATATCAGATTCAAAGCGAAGATCATGTTGTTCATCCATTTCTGCATGAAAAACTGGAACAGAAACAGCAGAATTCTGCCTTCTGGCGCAATCCCGTGGTTGCATGGTGCTGGCTCCATATCCCGGATCTGCTGGGGCTGATTGTACTGGTGTGTATAGTTGCGGCTGCATGGTTTGGAATTTCGATGTTATGGGAATGGTATCAGGGACTGAAATAAATTGAACGGACTTTGTACTGAAACAGTCAGACAGTCATGGAAGGCATCTCCAAAAATTAAAAAAACAGGGAAGAAAATGATTACAGCAAATTTACCGGCAATAGATTTTGAGCAGACACAGCGTTTTTATGAACACCTGGGGTTTGAATGTGACTATCGTTCAGATGAATGGATGATTATGAACCGCGATGGTATGTTGCTTGAGTTTTTCCATCATCCAGAGCTTGACCCGAAACAGTCATGGCACAGTGCCTGTATCCGTGTGGAAAATATGGAACATTATTTTCAGGAATGGAAAACTGTGGCGTGGCAGAATTTTTCAGGTGCAGCCATTACAGAGATTGAACATCTGGATGAAATCAGCCTGTTCTGTATTATTGATATGAATGGCAGTCTTTTGCGCTGTATTCAGCAATAAAAAAAGCCTCAGTCTGAGGCTTTTTTATTATTTCAAACAACTTAATAACTTAAGGGCAGTTCAGTTGCTGCAGAGCCGCAACACGCTGCTCAATTGTAGGGTGGGTCTGGAAAAGAGCAGCCAGGCTGAAACCCTGTTCCTTACCTTCCGCAATTGCAAAGGCTTTCATTTCTTTAGGCATCTGATCAGGCATTTCTGATTCTGCCTGTAAACGCAATAATGCAGAAATCATGGCCTGTTTACCTGCCAGACGTGCACCTGCCTCATCTGCGCGGTATTCACGGTAGCGTGAGAACCACATCACAATTGCTGACGCCAGAATACCGAATACGATATCAAGGACAATGGTAATACCGAAATAAGCCAGTCCTGGTGCTTCACCATCTTCACGACCAAATACGTTACGGTCAATAAAGTCACCGACTACACGGGCAAAGAACATTACAAAGGCGTTGACCACACCCTGGACCAGGGCAAGTGTCACCATATCACCGTTTGCAACGTGCCCGATTTCGTGGGCAAGTACTGCACGCAGTTCATCTTTGTTCATGCGTTCAAGCAGTCCTGTGGAAACGGCAACCAGTGCATCGTTTTTATTCCACCCAGTTGCAAAGGCATTGGACTGATATGAAGGGAAAATACCGACTTCAGGCATATTGATACCTGAACGTTGCGCCAGCTGGGCAACTTCCTGCACGAGCCATGCTTCTGCCTGGTTGCGTGGAGCATTCGGGTCAATGAGTTCAGTGCCAGTTGATTTTTTCGCCATCCATTTAGACATGAACAGGGAAATTAAAGAGCCAACCATACCAAAAACAAAACAGATGACTAACAGGTTGCCCAGATTCAGACCACCAGCGCCATGATAACTACCGACACCGAAGAGCGACAGAATAATGCCAGCTACAACCAGTACCGCGAGGTTGGTTAGCAAAAACAAACCAATCCGCATCATTGAGAAAACCCTCTTATGATAAAAAAATAATCTGATTTATTAATTACAAATCATAAAGGTCAATATGCGGTGTAAAACCCAAAAATTCAAGCAGAAAAATATAAAAATCTGGATCAGTCTGTAATGGAAATTTTAGCAGATGCCATCGCATTTGCTGTTGCATAAGAACCTGCAGGCGCATCTGTGAAACTGCCATCTTCAGAAACGATAATCTGACGCTGTGATGAGTTTCGTGATGAGCCGGCGGCTTTGGTATTCTCTGAGTAATGAGTGGACTGAGCAATGATCTGAGGGGATGCTGTGCTGCCTGAAGTCGAAATGATACCGCCTGAATAAAGATTGCTTAAACGGCTGGACACCCGACGTACATAATCCTGAGTTTCACGGAAAGGGGGAATACCACCGTATTTATCGACATTGCCTTCGCCGGCATTATATGCAGCAAGCGCCAGTGAAGTGTTGTTGTTGAAACGTTTCAGTAACCAGCTGAGATAACGTGCTCCCCCCATAATATTCTGATGAGGGTCGTATGCATTTGAAACATTAAAACGTCGTGCGGTTGCAGGCATCAGCTGCATCAGCCCCTGGGCACCGACTGGAGAGCGTGCATTACTGTTAAAGCCAGATTCTGTATGCATGACAGCTTTGATCAGACCTTCAGAAACACCGTGCTGTAAAGCTGCCTGTTTAATGATGGAATCAAAAGCATTTTTATTGCGGCTGTAACTGGGCAGTACAGAAGCTTCGCTTGAGCCCCAGTTACTGTAAGAATGGATATTGCTGTCCGCATAATAAGTGACTTTCACCCTTTTTAAGGACTGATCAGCGCTTTTACGGTTTGTCAGCAGGGTACTGCCGTTTTTATCTTTATAAATGTAAATCTGACCGGCATGCGTATTTTCAGTTACAAACAGAACTGAACTGGCACCCATTAAAAACAGACAAGAAAAGTCAAAAATTTTTTTCATTGTAGTAAGAATAAAATTCTGTCCCCGAACATTAAAAAGGAGTGTATCAGAAAAACTGGGGATGAAAAATATATCCACACCAAGTCAACCCTTGCTTTGAAAAAATCAAGTCTGTTTGTCTTCTAATTAATCAAAAAAAAATTAATATTTTTTTTAATCGGCATAACTTGACACATTTAAGTAACTGATATTTAATTAAAAATAAATTGATCAAAAAATGATCAATTTAAATAAAACCCTTACTTGCAGGGGGCAGCAACTTGTCAAGTGATTTAGAATCCACAAAGTTATCCACAGCTTTTGTGGACAACTGTGGAAAAGTCCAAAAGATAAGCATCTGGGGCAAAAAATGAACGCGAAAGTCCATTTTATCATTTCAAAAAATACAGCTATATGACAAAAGAATGTAATTTTCAAAATTACATTCTTTTGGTGCGCAGAGAAGATGAATCGGCTAAAATTGCGCAGTAATTTTTTTATGGGTTAATCGCGTCTATGTATTCGCCAGTTGAATCCACTCAGGGATTTAATTTTAAACCGGAACTGCCTACAAGCTCTGCCTATTACCGTCTGCTGAAAAAGCTGCGTCGCCAGGTGGGTCACGCTATCCGTGACTTTAAAATGATTGAGGAAGGTGACAAAGTCATGGTTTGTATTTCCGGGGGGAAAGACAGTTATACCCTGCTGGATATCATGCTTCAGTTCAAACGGATTGCTCCGATTAACTTTGATGTGGTTGCGGTCAACCTGGATCAGAAGCAGCCGGGCTTTCCTGAAGATGTTTTACCCCGCTATCTGGAAGAAAATAATATTCCTTATTATATTCTGGAAAAAGATACTTACAGCATTACTAAACGTCTGACACCAGAAGGCAAGACATACTGTGCCGTATGTTCACGACTGCGCCGTGGTTCGCTTTATGGTTTTGCTCAGGAAATCGGAGCAACTAAAGTTGCGCTTGGTCATCACCGTGACGACATTCTGGCAACTTTTTTCCTGAATCTGTTTCATGGTGGCAGTCTGAAAGCGATGCCGCCTAAACTGCTGTCTTCAGATAAGAAAAACATTCTGATCCGACCACTGGCTTATGTGGAAGAAAAAGACATTATCAAATATGCAGAAATGCGTAAGTTCCCGATCATTCCTTGTAACCTGTGTGGTTCACAGGAAAATCTGCAGCGTGCCATTTTAAATGACATGTTACGGGACTGGGATAAACAGTATCCGAAGCGTCTGCACAGCATCTTTGGTGCGCTGCAGAATGTGTCACCATCACAGCTGGCTGACCGTGAACTGTTCGATTTTGAAAGACTGGATGAACAGCGTGAGTTTGATTTCAATGAAAGCTGTTCAACTGAAAATCCAGAACAGGACAAGCGGATCAATATGGTCAATTTAGGCTTTGCTGCTGAGTAATCCATCTGTACAGAAGCTGTCAGCAGGGCAGTTTCTGTATTATTTTACTGAATTAAAACAATATTATTAAAAATTGAACGCTCCGTACAAAAAACTTTATGCCTAAACGGACTATACATGCTATAACAAGTCACGAGCCAACTGCTTACTCAGATGTTGTCTGGAGAGACGACACAAAACGAACTAAAAATTGAGGAAAGAACATGCCTGCTTTTTTAACTGATGACTGGTTTTCAACTGTAGAAACTTTAACTGCTCAGGCGGGCGATCTGAACCTGCCACCAGCACTTTCAGGCCTTGCAATTAACCTTGTTGTAGCAGATGCATCTGGAAATACAGAATTAGCACTGGATGGCGGTGCAATTAAAAAAGGTTTGTCTTCAAATGCGAAAACAACACTGAATATGGATGCAGAAACACTTCGTAAAGTATTCCTTGAGTTTGATATGGCTGCTGCTATGCAGGCATTCATGACAGGTAAAATAAAAGTTCAGGGTGATATGTCTCAGTTGATGGCATTACAGACTGCAAAACCAAGTCAGGAACAGAAAGATCTGTTCAAAAAGGTACTGGAACAGACAACTGCATAATTTTCAGTTGCTGAATTTAAAAAAGCTTACCGTTCGGTAAGCTTTTTTTGTGCCTGCAGCTTTAGATATTGACCAGCTGAGGCGTGGTTTTAATATGTTCCAGGTAAGCCCTGATACGGGTTACATACTGGAGTGCCTGGCGGTAACGTGAGTTACTGACCTTGTTACGTTCAAGGTAAGCATACATATTTACCCACTGATCAGGATTTTTCCCCTGAGCTTTCAGACGCTTCTGAATCTGACCGACAGCACCAGGACCCATGTTGTAAGCAACCAGGGCATACCAGTTACGGTCAGGGAAGGGAATGTTCTCATACCTGTCCAGCATCAGATCATAGTATTTTGCACCACCCTGAATACTCTGGGATGGATCATTACGGTCTGTGACACCCATTGCTTTGGCGGTATTGTTGGTCAGCATCATTAGACCACGGACACCAGTGGGAGAAATGGAGTCGGGTTTAAGATAGGATTCCTGATAACCAATCGCTGCCAGTAAATGCCAGTCAAGATCATATTGCTTGGCAGTACGTTTAAAGCTTGCCTTATAAACAGGCATACGCTTTTTCAGATCCTGCTGAATGGTGTCCCATGCTTCTTCTTTTACAACGTTACGGTTGTAGAAAGAAGCCAGCTGGTTGATTGAACCATTCTGTTTACCACGGCAGATGAAAGCATTGGCTGTCTGAGATAAAGGATCGTCAGCATTTTTGAATACCCAGTTTAATCCGGTATTCAGACCATTTTTTTCCAGTGTAACAAACTCACCGCATGTTGCAGAGAAAGAAGACAGATGCTTCTGTTCAATACTCTGGATGCTGGCAGTGGTCATGGCAAAACTGGCTTTACCCTGTGAAACCAGTTTCAGCGCGGCTGCATTGGTTTCCACAGTCTGAAAGTCCAGCTGAACATTCAGGCTGTCTGCATAGTTGCGGACCAGGTCGTAACCAAAACCGTGTAAGTGCTGACCTTCACGGAATACTGTGGTGGGTGATTCAACAGCAACAACAGTCAGTTTATTGCTGTTCACAACAGTATCAAACTGATGTGCTGTCTTGCTTGCATTCAAGCTGTGAAATGGAAAAAGTACAGTACTTAAAGCAAGTGCTTTTAACGCGATCGAAGAAGAAAAGGTATTAAGGCAAAGCCTCGACCCAGTTGTTGAACTACTGTGCATGTTGTCTCCGCTACAAGTAATTTATGCCCTAAAAAGCGCAGACAACATGTCTGATCTTTTTCAAGTTGAATAAATCCAGTATTAGGGGTGGGCAGTCATGACGTCATTCTGAATGACATGGGGTTGAAAGATGATTGTGTAGTAAATCTACACAGATGAAAGGTTATTTCAGAGTAAATAGTGAGTGCATAATAAAGATGAAAAAACTCTCTGTCAAATTTTGTACATAATTTATGAGAAACATGTAACTTAATCGATTCAAAATAATAATAAAACAGGTTTATACAGGGTGGTTGTGAATAAACGAAGAACGTTGTTTATTTTTCCTGTAAAAGCCTGAGAAGTGATAGGGAATATGCATCATGTAATCCATCTTAAGTACAGGCAGGAGAATATTGGAAAAGTGTATGGAAAGACTGTATTTAAAGGGTGTCATAAAAGATGTGATGGGGTGATAAAAATAATTTTCACCCCATGATTCTGCATCTGGCAGATCCGATAATGGTTGCTGAAAATGGGTGTTTTTTATTCACTGAATATGCTGTTGACTGAGCCGTCAGGGATAAAAATAAAGCAGAAAAATATTTTTTGAAATAAGTGCTTCAAATCCTGTTTATGACGTTTTTTCATAGATGATCTGAGTCAGATACCAGTTTTTTTTGCCATGAGGGGTATGAACCTGTATTTCATCATCAACTGCTTTACCCAGACACGCTTTTGCTATAGGAGACTGTAAAGAAATATAGTCTTTACGCCCATAAATTTCTTCATCACCCACAATGCGGAATTTGACAGTTTCGCCGTCATCGTTTTCAAGCTCAACCCATGCACCAAAATAGGCTTTTCCATCCTGTTCAGGGCTGTATTCAACTTTATGAGCGACTTCAAAAAGTTTAGTTAAGAATCTGATTCTACGGTCAATTTCACGGAGTTTTCTTTTATTATAGTGGTAGTCAGCGTTTTCTGAACGGTCTCCGAGGCTTGCAGCCCAGGACACGATTTTGGTGATCTCAGGGCGTTCTTTACGGACCAGGTCATTCAATTCATTCTGTAAGCGTTGATAACCTTCAGCGGTCAGCAATTTACGGTTCAAAATAAAACTCCTGTTCTTTCCATAATTGAAGCTGTTTGGCCTGTCTCTGTATAAAAATAAAGTATGGACAGATTTCTGCTCAGATCTGATTGTAAAACATTCTGAAATGATCAGACACAGTTGTACTGCATATATTTTCAGTTATGAAAATTATGGATTGGAAGTGATGAAAAATGGTGGATAAAAGGAAAGGTGGTTATAACAGGATATAGACAGCGTTATAATTATAATAAGAAAAAAGTAAATAGCTCCAGAAGTGCCGCTGCATGTCGTTACCCTGAACCCGAAGAAGTTCAAGGGGGACGCGACGTATACTTGCTGGGTTTCCCACACGAAGATGGGCATACGCTCTAAATATACAGAACACATCCGTAAGTTTAAGTATCGGCAGGGATATAGACGCGCTGGCAAACACCCCAGAGTTGCATTCAGTATAACCTGTATTGAGCAGGAGGCAAATCCCTGGAGGAAATGATTTATCTGTCGCATGTTCATGTGAACATGCTTTGATCAGTTTCAGGTCAGTTGTTCTACATCTTCAAGAATGGTGTTCAGCAGGCGTTCGCAATGCTCGTATTCCTGAATGGTTTTATTCATGGATAACACGTCCTGCATCATTTCCAGGGCAACCATGATGATCAGTTTACTTGGTTCCATGCGAGGTGCTTTCTGGCGAAAATCATCGTATTTTTCATTCAGTAACTGCGCTGCACGTTCCAGTTCTGGTTTTTTATCTTCTGTGGTGGCAAGGCGGAAACTGTGTCCAAGCACACGCAGTTCTACAGGAATCTGTTCACTCATGATTCTATCTCTTCATTGGCTTCGGCAGGATGGGCAAGTTGCTGAATTTCCTGAGCATGCTGATCCTGAGCAGTACCTAAAATAGATAAGCGCTGAATAATGGCTTCAACTTTCGCTTTGGCATGTTCATTTTTTTGTAACAATCTTTCACGTTCCAGCTTCAGATTCTGAATTTCCTGTTGAGCATGACGCTGTTCATTCTGCATCTGCTCTTTAAGCATGCGCAGTTCATTGCGTTCAGCAAGAATTTCCTGGAAACGGTTTTTCAGGTCAGTGCAGCTTTTCTCAAGCCGACTGTAGCGGTCTGCAAGCGCAGTCGCATCTGTATTGAGCTGTTTCAGCTGATCCTGAGAGGTTTTCAGCTGATCAGACAGCGTATCAACTTCTTCCTGTTTATGGGTGATGATACTGTTCTTTTGAGCGATCTGGCTGTGGTGCTGCTCAGCAGACGTATCTTTATCGTTCAGAAGTGTACGGTTTTCATTCTCATACTGAGAAAGTCGCGTTTTTAAAACGCCAATGTGCGCCTGTAGACGCTGTAATTCTTCTAACATATCGTGGTCGCACAGTATCGCAAACAAAGGTAATATATAAGAAGTATAGAGATTGGATAAGCGAATGCAAGACGATATTTCAGGTTGGTCCGAATGGAACCGCAATTTTTCCTCAATTGAGGAGATTTCAAGCCCAAGTGAGTTACATGGTCTGTTAACAGGTATAGTTTGTGTGACAAATACACCTTCAAGAGAAGAGTGGCAACAGATATTAAATACGCTTGAAGTTCCAGAACTGAATGAAGAAGCTCTGGATATCCTCAGTGATGAAGCAGAAGATGTTGCTCATGCACTGTCGGAAGATGAACTGGATTATCTGCCGTTGTTACCTGATGATGAACATGTGCTCGCTGACCGTGTCCAGGCACTTGCTGACTGGTGTGCAGGCGTAGTGCTGGGATTTGGACTGGCTTCAGGACATATCCGTCAGGATGAAATGGAACTGATTGAACATCTGCAGGACGTTGCAGCGGTTGAATTTGAAGAAAGCGACAATGATGAAGAAGGTGAAGAAAGCTATCAGGAACTGTATGAGTTTGTACGCCTGATTCCTGTCAGCCTTTCTTTGGGGCGCAAGAAAATTCCTGTAGATGAAAGCTCTTTGCTGAAAAACTTTTCTGCAAGATCTAAAGTTGCTGTTGAAGATAAAGCAGCAGTGGTGGAAATGTTTACGCCACATCGACCAAGCTGAAACTGAACGGAATAACCTGTCTGCAATATGGCCGGTTATTCCTCTATATATATTAAATTTTTAAAAATGATGAAGTGCTTTAATGAAGAAACTGACTCAGGCAGATTTTAAGGAACGTCGCGACCGCCTTGCTGAAGAAATGGGTCCCCACGGTATTGCCGTCATTGCAACCAGTCCTGTTGCCATGCGTAACCGCGATGCCGATTATAAATTCCGTGCTGACAGCAGTTTTTTCTGGCTGACGGGATTTGCAGAACCTGAGGCAGTTGCTGTCATTGAAACTTACGAATCCATAGATGAGGGTTATACCTACAGTCTGTTCTGCCGTGAACGTAACCGTGAAATGGAAATCTGGAATGGTTACCGTGCCGGTGTGGATGGTGCTGTGGATGACTTTGAAGCAGATGAAGCGTATGCGATAGATCTGCTGGATGACGAAATTCAGGAAAAACTTCAGAACAAGACCCGACTGTTTTACCGCATTGGTCAGCAGGCTGCTTTTGATGCGCGTGTAGCAGGATGGATTGCAAAAGCCAGCGGTGAATCCAGACGTGGTACTTCAGCACCTGCTCAGCTTGTACAGCTGGATCGTATTATTGATGAGCTTCGCCTGCATAAAACTGAGCAGGAACTGGAACTGATGCAGATTGCATCTGATATTTCCGCAGAAGCGCACACTCGTGCGATGCAGACTGTAAAACCAGGCATGATGGAATATGCTCTGGAAGCTGAACTCAATTATATTTTTGGTAAAAACGGCTGTGTACCGTCTTATAACAGCATTGTGGGTGGTGGGGAAAATGCCTGCATTCTGCATTATGTTGAAAATGACAAAGTGCTGAAAGACGGTGATCTGGTACTGATTGATGCAGCCTGTGAGTATCAGCTGTATGCCTCTGACATTACCCGTACTTTTCCGGTCAACGGTAAGTTCAGTCCTGAACAGAAAGCACTGTATAACGTGGTTCTGGATTCACAGATTGCTGCGATCCATGCAGTTCAGATTGGAAATTCATATAAAGAGCCGCATAACGTAGCTGTACGTATCCTGGTTCAGGGTTTGCTTGATCTTGGTATTATGCAGGGCAACATCGACGAAATTATTGAAAAAGAAGCTTATCGTCAGTTTTATATGCATGGCACAGGGCATTGGCTTGGCATGGATGTGCATGATGTAGGTACATACAAACAGGATGGTGAATGGCGTGCCTATGAAGAGGGTATGGTTGTCACCGTGGAACCAGGTCTGTATATCGCACCGGATGATGAAACGGTGGATGTGAAATGGCGTGGTATAGGTATCCGTATTGAAGATGATGTGGTCGCGACAGAAAATGGTCCGCGTGTTTTAACAGCTGCGGTAGTGAAATCTGTAGAAGAGATTGAAGCCTTAATGGCGAAATAATCTGAAATGAATTAAAAAGCCGGTCAGATGACCGGCTTTTTAATAGTATGTAAGAGATTATATACAAAGCATTATATTGAATCAGGTCATATCGTGATAACTGTAATTTTTTAATTGAGTCATAATTGCAATTAACTGTAAAATTATTTCTGGTGTTTGTTTGTTTTTTTGATGTTTGGATTGTTGAATAATTCTTCTTAAAACTGGTTATTTAATTAATATGGTGAGGTTCTTGTTTTTATACTATTGTTTTTTTTAAAAGAAAGGGGTGTGAAATAAAATTGGTTGAGATTATGTTTTAATATTTTTTAACGCTAAAGTTGCATGCGGTGCTTGAAGAGTGTTGGGAAATATTTTTATAAAAATAAGAATTTAAAATATGGAAAAGAAATTTTAATTAAAAAACTTGCTCTTATTTGTCGTTTGTATAATCTGTACACTTAAAATTTTAATTTTTTAATTGGAGTGGAAGTGATAGACTTTTTATTGAACTCATCAAGATTTAATGATTGGTTTTTTATTAATACATTTTTTCTGTTGTTAGCTCATTTTTGTTTAATTTATACAATTGGATTGTTAAGTAAGAAGTTGTGCTCTTTTTTTGTTTTATTGATACTCATGGCATTGCTCGCTAGAGCATGGAATAATTTTGTGGGAGTAGAATTATTCATTCAGTCATTATTTACGATATTAATAGCAATTATTGTTAATGAAATAGACTATTCCATAATACCTAAGTGGATATTTTTTACGAGTATTTCCGGAATCGGTTTTTTCTTTTTTTATCAATGGTATGTTTGGGATATGGAAACATATGTATGCAGAAGTCCTGTCTGCGAACCTAAAGAGAAAGTTATATGTAAAACTTCAATTAAAAATGATGAAAATGGATATGCTCTACAGGATACAAAAAAAATATGCCTGACTGAAAAAACGAAAAAACTTTGGTCTTTTGAGCATCAAACACATGCACGACCTGGAAGTACACCGGGTTTTAGAGAGGGATATGAGTATTTTACTCCGAGGTGTTATGATCCAGTGGGAGAATATGTGGATTGTGAAACTAAATTTGGATTATCTCAGTATGCAGATAGAAATTAAATAATCAGATCTGAAAGGCTGCTTTATACATTATTGATATTGGATTTAATAGACTCCTATATGTGGATATTTGTTGTTGGAGTTGTTTTTAACTGGTGTTATATATTTTATAAAGGATATTTATTTTTAATTAAGGTTTGTTTGAAAGAGATTTTTTAAATAGTAATTTTGTTAGCTGATGTTGATGTGTTTAAAATATAATGAGCTGATGTGGTTTATTGTTGATGGTCTTATGAAGCTACTTTATTATTTTATTTGGAAACTGTAAATTAAAATTTTTGAAACAGGGCGAAAGATAGTACATTATTTATTAATATCTGAAAAAAACTTTATAGATAATATTACTTCGATGCTCCTTTTATTGTTGAGTAAATGCGTTAATCCTGCTCTAAAGATTTATGTAATAAAAAAGCCTGACATCCTGTCAGGCTTTTTTACGTATTTGATGCTTTGGTCTGACTCCTGTCGAACCTGCATGTCCATTGCTGTCTTTTCTTATTTTTGTCTGGAGCATCCTGCTCTCTATATCCCCATAATAGAAAATTGATACAGAACTGTATATTCGCCAAAGTCCTGAATCGCTGTACGTCCAGGCGTACAAAACTGACTGAGTTTTATCCGAGAGCAGAGTAAAAATTTTTGATTTCCCATCATTTTCTTACTGTTTCATTGACTAAAGTTGCTGTGTCAGATGTTTTCAGTACGGAAGTCTTCGCTTAAGTTCTATTCAGTTGCATCGAAGGCTTCATGGTAAGTGACATTACCCTGAGGGATATGGTCAGTAAAACTGAGTGCCTGAAAATACTCAGGGGGCACACCAGGTAAATTGAGATCAGGATAGGATTTAAAACCAAAACGGCTGTAATAAGCAGGATCTCCTAATAAAACACAGCCTTTTCCACCGGATTGTTTTAATTTATCCAGTGATGCATGCATTAAAAGTGATCCAATTCCCTGACCTTGTTTATCAGGACAGACAGAGATGGGACCTAAACCGTACCATCCTGTTTCACCTGAAGAAATACTTACGGGAGAAATGGCAACATGACCAACAATAACGTCATGTTCAACTGCCACTAAGGAAATGCTGAGCTGCCCGTTCTTACGAAGACTGTTCACAATAAACTGTTCAGTATGACTGGAGTGTTCTTCATTTAAAAATGCAGCTTTGGTCAGTTCTTCAATGTCCTGAATATCTGCTGGTTGTTCATCCCGAATGAGAATATTCATTAAAAATCGTCCTGGTATTTTTTGATTACTGTCGTGATTTTATCAAATAAAGATGATGCACTTTCAGTTAATCACTGAACATTTTTGGAAATCGGCATTATATAATTTTAAGTGGTTTTATTTGTAATATTATCAATTAGTTGTTTGTTTTTTCTTGATGAAAATGAGGCTTGAATATGAAATATTATACTGGATCGTTGTGGTGCGATTCACAGTTCATTTCAGATGATAAAAACTGCGCTGGCTTTTTGATAAAAACAGTTTTTTCAGTCCGGTTTTTATTCAAAGTATCAGGATTTCATCAGCTTAAGAGCATCAGTGCTATTTCATTATAAAAATAAATGACTTTGCGGTAAGATAAATTCAATCAAGATAATCAGTGTCCAGCCCGACTGGATACGTATGGAAGGATCAAGGCATGCAACAAGAAGTCATCATTGTGGGTGGTGGTATGGTCGGACTCAGTCTGGCACTGATGCTGGCAAAAGCAAAAATTGGCGTAAAGCTACTCGAAGCGATCAGATACCCTGATTATGATGATGCAGATCTTGCCCCTTATCACTCAAGTTTTGATGCCCGAAACAGTGCGCTGTCACGCCGTACGGTACAGATTTATCAGGAACTGGGTCTGTGGGATGCATTACAGGAACATGCAACGCCTATCCTGGAAGTCAATATTACTGAACAGGGCAGTTTTGGTAAGGCACGTTTAAAAGCAGAACAGGAAAAAGTTGAAAGTTTTGGGCAGGTGATTGAAAACGCCTGGCTGGGACGGGTACTGCTGACTGAAGTAAAAAAAGAATCTTTGATTGAACTGATTGATGGTGTGCAGGTCACATCATTAACGCAGGATACAGATCATGCCTTTATAGAAGCTCAGCGTGGTGAAGAAGCACTCCGACTGCAGGCTAAAATTGTGATTGCAGCTGATGGTCGTGATTCATTCTGCCGCAAAGCTTTGGGTATTGGTGCTTCGGTACATGACTATGATCAGGTAGCGATTGTCACCACAGTACAGACTTCGAAGCCGCATCATCATGTCGGTTTTGAACGTTTCAGCCATTTAGGGCCATTGGCTCTGTTGCCATTGCCGGGGGAATACCGTCGCTCGGTGGTCTGGCCTGTGCCTAAAGGTACAGAAGGTGAATGGCTGGGGGATGAAAATGATCAGCATTTCCTGGATGCTTTACAGCAAACCTATGGAGACCGTGCGGGTAAATTCCAGAAAACCGGTAAACGGTTCAGTTTCCCACTGTCTCAGGTTCTTGCTGAGAAACAGGCGGTAGGACGTGTGGTTTTAATGGGTAATGCAGCTCATACCATTCATCCAGTTGCAGGTCAGGGTTTTAATCTGTGTATGCGTGATGCTCATGTATTACTGCGTTATTTAAAAGAGCAGATGAATGCTGGTGCTGATTTAGGCGATGCAGCAATGCTCCTCGACTACGAAAAATCAAGACTGACCGACCAGCAGCGTGTGATTAAATTCTGTGATTCTGTGGTACGTGGATTCAGTAATCAGAATCCAGTCCTTAAACTGATCAGAAATACAGGACTGGTGGCTTTTGACGTGATTCCAGGGATTAAACCCTTGGTGGCAAACTATGCGATGGGGTTGAAAGCATGAGTCAGGATATACTGGATGCAGTGGTAATTGGTGGTGGACTTGTGGGTGGTCTGACTGCATTGTTGCTTGCTCAGGGTGGAGTAGAGGTCACGGTACTGGATGCTGCCCCTGTACTGGATGAGCAAAGTGTACTTGCAGTCTCAAACCCACGGGTGCTTGCACTGAGTCAGGCAACAATTCATCTGTTAAAAACAGCGAAAGTCTGGGAAGGTCTGAAACGTCAGATGCCGTACAGCGGTATGCAGGTGTGGAATAAAAATGGCTACGGAGAGATTAATTTTGGTCAGTCATCCGAACTGACACCGACACCTGAGCAGACACTCGGTTCAATGGTTGAACCCAGTATTTTGAATCTTGCGATACAGCAACAGCTGCTGGAGCAGATCCGTGATTACAGAACGCAGGTAAAAGTTATCCGTGTTGAGAGAGGTGTCGGTGTCTGGCATATAGTGCTGGCTGATGGCACTGAACTCAGAACAAAACTGCTGATCGGTGCAGACGGTGCTAACTCATTTGTACGTGATCAGGCGTTTATTGAACTGGATGTGCTGGATTATCAACAGGCAGGGCTGACCTGTGCCATCCGTACCCGTGAACCGAATTTACATGTAGCCAGACAGATATTTCTTGAAACAGGTCCACTGGCTTATTTGCCTATGGCAGGTCTTGATGCTGCTGAGAATAGTTACTGGCAATCCATTGTCTGGACTT
This sequence comes from Acinetobacter sp. WCHAc010052, assembly GCF_002165295.2. Taxonomy (NCBI): domain Bacteria; kingdom Pseudomonadati; phylum Pseudomonadota; class Gammaproteobacteria; order Moraxellales; family Moraxellaceae; genus Acinetobacter; species Acinetobacter sp. WCHAc010052. The sequence goes on from NZ_CP032143.1 coordinate 1,079,128, forward strand.
TGCCGGATGACTTTGCAGAAGAATATGCCGCTTTAAGTGATGAAGCATTCTGTCAGCTGATTACAGAACAGAGCCACCATATGCTGGGTGGAGTCGTTGAAGCTACTTCCAGAGTAAGATTTCCATTAAAGGCTCGCGCTGCAAAACGGTATATTGCAGAAGGACTGGCACTGGTTGGTGATGCAGCTCATGTGATTCACCCACTTGCAGGTCAGGGGGTCAATATAGGCTGTCTGGATGCTGCTGTACTGTGTGATGTTCTGCTGCATGACTTAAAGCGTGGTGTGTGGGCACATGAACAGACACTGAAGCGTTATGAGCATCAGCGCAAAGGTCAGAACGATGCCATGATGCACAGTATGTCCATCATTGGCTGGACGGAAACTGCACAAATTTTTCCTGTGGTCTGGGCACGTAATTTTGCTTTGAAGCAGGTTGAACAGCATGAAATTCTCAAGGATACGTTTATGGCTCAGGCAAATGGACTGTCTTCACTGAGTCATACACGCTATGCGATTTCCTGAAATTGTTGAATTTTAGCCATTCATTTAACTTTAATTACGTTTTTGATCGAAAAAAATACGTTTTTTTTGCATTTTACTCTATGCGAAATGCAAAGAGATTGATAAATTTCTTCGTAATTCGGAACCAGTTTTGTACTGGGCAAGTCTGAGGGGAAATGAAAGATGACGGATATGAATGATTACGATGATGCAGAAGACTCAACTGTAGATGAGGATGAGGCACAGGCTGCTGAAAAAGGCGCTGGTAGCGCTGAAGATAGCGCTGCAGAAGGTGATATGGCAGAAGCTGAAACATTGACTGTAACGGCAAAGCTGAAGCAGCGTCAGGCACTCGAAGATGAAGTGGCTGCTTTTCTTGCCAGAGGCGGAAAAATTACTGAAGTTCCTCCAGACGCATCTGCCGAGGATTAATAAAAAAGCATCACTACGGTGATGCTTTTTTATTTTCAGATCAGGAGCAGTCAGTAGTTTGAAAAACAGCGTTCAGTGATATATCTACAGCCTCTTACTGAAAGTTAGTCTATAGGTAAAATAAACAGACTGAAGTTCAGATATAAAAATCAGTCCTGTTTTTTGTCTGTCAGTTCAAGTGCACGCTGGTAAGCCACTTTCTTTTTAATACCTGTCAGGTCTGCTGCAAGTTGTGATGCTGCTTTCACTGATAAATCCTGTAACAGGCGAAGCAGCAGTTTATCCAGTGCTTCCTGTTCAAGGTCTTTTTGTTCAGTTGAACCACCAATCACCAGCACGATTTCACCTTTTTGCTGATGATGATCATTTTCGATAAAGCTGACCAGTTCAGACAGTGACATTTTTTTTATGGTTTCAAAGGTCTTGGTAATTTCACGGGCAAAACCGACAGGGCGTTCAGCGCCAAAAACGGTTGCCATATCTTTTACACATTCAAGAATACGGTGCGGTGCTTCATAAAAAATCAGCGTCTGAGTTTCATCTTTGAGTTTTTCAAGGGTCGCAACACGCTGTGACTGTCGGGAGGGTAAAAATCCTTCAAAGCTGAAGCGGTCACTTGGAAGTCCCACAGAACTCAGTGCAGCGATTGCAGCGCAGGCTCCAGGTACAGGAACGACACGAATCTGGTGCTGTTGAGCTGCACGGACCAGTTTAAATCCAGGATCACTGATCAGAGGAGTACCTGCATCACTGATCAGTGCCATATTTTCACCGTTTAAAATACGCTGAATCAGCTGATCTGTTTTGTTACTTTCATTATGATCATGGCAGGCAGTCAGTGGTGTGGAAATATTAAAGTGCTTCAGCAACTGAGCAGAAGTCCGAGTGTCTTCAGCAGCAATAATCTGTACAGATTTAAGGACTTCGACTGCGCGATAGGTGATATCATCAAGATGCCCGATGGGGGTGGACACAACAAACAACTGGGCATTCATGCAATTTCTCCCTGCACAGGATGGTATTCAGTCAGTTGATTTTTAACTGACCGTAAAAGGGTTATTCTACCTGAATTGGACTGCATCATGGGAAATGAATCCCGTTGCTTGAGGCTTTATCATGAAGCTGTTGTGAAAAAATTAAAATAAATAATGAGCTGTAAAATTCCAATGAAAATGCAAATGGGGCAATGGGCTGAACTGGAAGCCCGTAAATTTCTTGAAGCAAAAGGCTTTCGGGTCGTCGCTGTAAATTATCATTCGCGAAACGGTGAAGTGGATCTTATTGTTGAGCAGCAGCAGGATCTGATTTTTGTGGAAGTCAAAGCAAGGTCAGCAACGGCTTATGGTCATGCATCTGAGGTGGTGACTTTATCAAAACAGCGTAAACTGATGAAAACGGCATTGTACTTTCTACAGAAAAATCCACAATATGCTGACTTTTATTGTCGGTTTGATGTGATTTGTTTTGATTTTTCTCAACAATTTGCAAAAACAGTACAGTATCACTTTTCCAGTTTCCCTTATGATCTGCAATGGATTGAAAATGCTTTTACTTTTGATCTGGAGTTTATTAATCTCTAATCATCATCCAGACCAAAGTCTGAAATATAAAATAATTTGGTTTAAATCATTAGGAGTCTTGCTGAGTGTTTAAGCATATTGCAATGACAGTGTTGTGCGTAGCAGGTTTATCAGGCTGTGCAAGTTTTATTTCCGGTGGTACTGGTTCTGCACCTGTAGGGACAGAAAGTGGCGCACGTTCGCTGGGGCAGGTTTTTATTGATTCTTCCATTGAAAGAACTGCAAAAATCAATCTGTATAAACTGGATGCAAGATTCAAACAGTCGCGTATCAATATTGAAAGTTTTCACGGTAATGTTCTGCTGACCGGGCAGGTGCCTGATGCGCATCTGAAGCAGCTGGCAGAGGATAATGTCCGTGCAATGAGTGATGTAAAGACCGTACATAATTATATAACGGTTGGCGATCAGATTGGTTATTCAACCATTATGCAGGACACAACAGTAACAGCAAATACACGTGGTCTGATCATGAAAGCTGCGGTTGTTTCTGACAGTAAAGTCCGTGTACATACTGAAGATGGTGTACTTTATGTGATGGGGCGACTGAACAATGCTGAAGTGGATGATCTGAATCAGGTATTGCAGCAGGTTGGCAATGTCACCCGCATTGTAACTCTGGTGGATAATATTGATCAGCGACAGTCAACTGTGTCTGGGACTGTAGCAACACCGATGATGAACACGGTACCTGATGTGCAGACGCCTGTTGCCATTGATCCTGATCAGGCTGAACCAAGCAATGTTCAATAAGATTCAACAGATTGCAGCATTACTGAAAAACCGCGTAGAAAAGGCAAAATCCCTGTACAGGGATTTTCGTCTGTATGATGCAGGCAGTTATGCGCTGAACAGGCTGACTCCGCGTAGAGGATACAGTGTACAGCACAATGTTGCTTATGGACTGAAAGCCCGACACCGTCTTGATCTGTATGCGTCAGAGCAGGAAGGTGAAAATCCTCTGATTGTTTTTGTGCATGGTGGTGCATGGTCACATGGTGACAAAAAGGATTACCGCTTTGTCGGAGAGTCTTTTGCCCGTGAAGGTTTTGATGTGGCGGTCATTAATTACCATCTTGCGCCACAGCATATTTTTCCGAGCTCAGTGGATGACCTGACTCTGGCTCTGAACTATCTGGCACAGCAAAAACAGCGCCTGAAAATCAGTGCACAGAAAATTGTTCTGATGGGACATTCAGCGGGTGCTTTCAATATTATGTCTGCGCTGTACAATCCAAAGCCTTATGAGTTGATCTGTAAAACTGAAATCCGTGCTGTGATTGGATTGGCAGGACCTTATCATTTTGACTATAAAGGTGATCCATTGTGTGAAGATGCATTTGATCAGCAGGTACCGTTTCAGCAGGTTATGCCTTTTTATTTTGTTGAAAGCAATACCGTCAGACATTATCTGTTCACTGCTGAAAATGACAGAATTGTTCATCGCAGCAATGCGGTCGATCTGGATCAGATGCTGAAAGAAAAGGGTAATCACAGTCAGATTCTGGATGTACCCAAAACTGGACATCTGACAGTGATGGGGTCTGTTTCAACGCTGTTCAGCCGTTATTTTCAGACCCGAAAAATGATTATGGATGTTTTAACAGAACTGCGTCAGATGGACTGATTACAGCCATTCACGGGTGTCATCTGCAACAGGATGCCCCTGAGTGACATGCATGATCATGGCATAAGCAATACTGCCTTTAAATGGAATTTCAGGCAGTTCATCAAATTTAAAGAACTGTGCTTCACTGATTTCATCTTCCTGAAGCACAATTTCACCAGCAGCATACTCTGCTTTAAAAGCCAGCATCAGATTACTTGGAAAAGGCCAGGGCTGACTTGCCAGGTACTGAATATTTTTCAGTTTTAAACCGACTTCTTCTTCAGTTTCACGGCGTACTGCTTCTTCAAGTGTTTCACCGACCTCAACGAAACCTGCAATCAGGCCATACATATTGCTTTTATTACGGGCATTTTTTGCCAGTAAAATTTCATTATCACCGCGGGTAATGACTGTTATGACACAAGGCTGGACCCGTGGGTACTGATGATATCTGCATGCAGGGCAGACCATGGCATATTCGGTGGGATGTACTTCGGTCTCATGGCCACAGTGACTGCAGAATTTATGATTGCGACGCCATTCCAGTAACTGAATGGCACGGCTGGCATGTTCAAACTGCTGCGTGTTCCAGAGCGGAAGGAGCTGTCGGATAGGAACGAGCTGAAAACCCTCAGGGATGGGTTCATGCTCCTGAAGATCACGGGCAATCACCTGATCACCCGTATTAAGACTTAAATCACTTGCCAATCTTTCAACTCTAGGGAGTTGAAAGTTTTCATCGACCAGCAGTTGTTGTTGTTGGAACAGATAAGCAAGTGAGAGTTCAGTCATCAGGCTACAGTTTTCAGTTTTTCGCTACTGACCAATGCTACATCAAACATCGAGCGCAGGACAGGCTGTTTGTTCTTTAAATTGTCAATTAACATGTCGGCACTGGCAAGCGTGTCGAGCAAATGATTGATTTCTTCAGCAGAAATAACAGCTTCAGCTGCAATTTTGTCCTGAACAAAATTTGATGCAGTTTTCAGGGCTTTCTGTCCATCCTGAGCGTTCAGGAACAGCAGTGCTCCACTGACTTCAGCCAGCTGTGCAGGCATCTGCTCCAGAGCTTTCAGGTTATGATCCTGAAGGTACTGTACAAGTTGCTGACTGCTGTTTTCGATCTGAGTCTTTGTTTCCGCCAGTAATGTGGCATGAGCATCATCCAGGCGATCCAGTGAAATATTCATGTTGTTTACACGTAACTGTAAACGGCTGGACGTATGGTGGCGCTCAAGAACACCAATGGAGTTCATTGCAGACAGGATGCAGTTCATCAGCTGCTGTGCGAAGCCTTCATCTTTGAGCACTTCAGCCTGATTCAATGATTCTGCCTGACGGAAAAGATCATTGCAGGCTTCATTCAGGTTGAGGACACGGAAAATATTGGCCATGCCTTTCAGTTTGTCCTGAAGTTCAACTGTTTTTTCAGGTGACATGTTCTGATAATTGTATTCAATATCATTTCTGATCTGAGCCATTTCATCAGTCACAAGATTGCTGATGGTATGCATGGTATCAAAATCAGGACCGTACAGCTGACGGCTGAAGACCTGTAACTGTGTGTCTGTCAGCATGTCATCGCCAATGTTCAGCTGCTGACGGATATGTTCAGAAATACTGTCTTCCTGGCTGATGCACAGACTGAGGATATTGGCTAAATCCTGAATTTCTGCTTTGAATGTTTCAGGTGCGCTGAAATATTCTGCGATATTCCGTTCAATACTGATCAGCGTGCGCAGACGCGGTTCGTTCAGCAGTAAATTTTCGATCTGTTCAAATGCAACATAAACAAGGTTCCAGTATTTACCAGAAGTATGTTCAGTTGAAACACCTGCCAGGTAAGCGCCAACGACTTTCAGTGCCTGTAGATCGAACTCGGACTCTTCCTGTTTGATCAGTCGGTTCAAAGACAGTTTATACAGACGGTGTACATACTGTGATTTTTCCAGTACAGGTGGCGTCGGCAGTGAGAATTCTGGAGTGATACAGTCCAGCAGTGATTCGATATGCTGACCTTCAGAGGTGATCGGTTTACCAAGCGTGCGTTCCAGGCGGTTCAAAGTATCCAGCAGGAACTGTGGAATCTTGACTTCGCGCAGACAGATGAATTCGATATAGCGACGCAGCATGGTTGTACCTTCACTGAGCGCAACCACTTCATCGGTGTTGATCTGAGTCGGGTTTGCCATGATTCTGCGCATGAGTTCAGCTGAATACTGTGCAATTTTTGCCAGGCTTTGCATGTCAATCAATGCAAGAACCTGAGCACACTGTTCAAACTGGTTTAATGCGTCATCAATTCCGAAAGGTAAGGTCTGGTCTTCTGCCAGGGCACTCACAGCTGATTCCACCAGCTTGATTGAGTTATCAACCTCATTTTTTATTATCAGCAATGCAGTCGGATCAAAATGAATTGAGGTTTGGTAAGACATGTATCTGCACCTTTCCTAGTGTTTTATCTGTTTTACTGTCGCCTGAAATTCAGGCATGACGGTTTGCATTCAACTATAACTTAACTGTCGGATGTTTAAATACAAAAAAACACAAAAAGTGCAGATTTTATTTGGCAAAAAAGCAAGGTTCTCCATGCTTTTCTTCATATTGTTTGACCCAGTTCTCATGTGCTTCCAGTTCATCTGCAGATGGCAGGATTACGGGTAATTCAATTTCCACCTGTCTGCGGTGACCTGATCCATTATTTTCTTCGGAGGAAGATGCATCAATATCCAGCAGAACCTGTCCACCGGTCATTGCCAGATAGACATCGGAGAGAATTTCGGCATCCAGTAATGCGCCGTGGAAAGTACGGTCGCGCTGAGGAATCTCATAACGACGGACTAAGGCATCAAGTGAATTTTTCTGTCCTGGATGCTTGGATTTTGCCATTGCCAATGTATCGGTCACTTCACAGACTTCTGATAAAGCCTGTAAACCTGCACGTCTGAACTCCATATCCAGGAAGTTCATATCGAAGGTGGCGTTATGGGCAATAATTTCTGCACCTTTCAGGTAGTCAAACAGAACATCTGAAATTTCAGCATATTTCGGCTTATCTTTCAGAAAATCATCTGTAATACCGTGAATGGCTTCAGAGTCACCGACCGGTTTTTCAGGATTGATATAAATATGAATAGAGCTACCGGTCAGTTTCCGGTTAATCATTTCAATGGCACCCACCTCAATGATCCGGTCAGTGTCCTGAAAATAAAAACCTGTTGTCTCTGTATCCAGAATCAGCTGTCGTGGACCGCTTAGATCGGTTTTGGCAGGTGTAATGACAATGTGAGGGTGTGCCGCAACTGATGGGTTTGTTTCAGATGTTTCTTCAGCATCAGCAGACAGGACTTCACTGATTTCATCCTGTTCTTTCATATCTTCAGGTATTTCTGATTCAGCAGCGTCATCTGTATCGGTCAGATCAAGTCCGAAGGGGTCGTCCAGTAACCAGTCGGGTTCAGATTTTTTTTTTGAGTCAGTCTGCAGCTGTGCCTGGGTTTTATCAGCACCCAGATTGGCAAGCTGGTCAGCCATTTCATTGCCTGCATGACCTGCATGACCTTTGATCCAGTTCCACTCAATCTGACGACCCTGGCAGAGGGCATCAAGCTCTTTCCACAAATCAGGGTTTTTAACATCTTTCCAGTTTTTCTTTTTCCAGCCATGAATCCATTCGGTAATGCCTTTCTGCACATAACTGGAGTCCGTCCACATGATCAGGCTGGCATCGGCTGGGCAGAAACGGATACCTTCAATGGCAGCGGTCAGCTCCATACGGTTATTGGTTGTTTCAGGCTCGCCACCACACAGTTTGTGTTCTTCTGTTTCCGTAATGATGTAAGCTCCCCAGCCGCCTAAGCCAGGATTGCCACGACATGCGCCGTCAACATAAAGTGTGATGGTCTGAGACATATTTTATTTTCCAGAGGATCTGCTGAAACAAAAAAGAGTGCTGTATTGTATAACGCAATTGCACTCAGGAAGTGTATCGAGTGCTTATTTTTTAATTTCTTGTAACATTTATACTGAAATAGGGCTGAATTATTGCCTTGTGTCTCCGACATGCTTCACTACAATGGCATATCTAAAAAATAAATTTATACGAGTTGTCTGGATTTCTTATGTATAAACCAACCACGCTCCTGTGGCAGCCTTCAGTCTCTGCACTTTTTAAAATTACTGTATTAGGGTCTGCAATTGCTGCTCTGGGGCTCACGACGGGATGTACATCCTCACCTGGCGCATCTAAAACTTCCAAATCAAAAATGGCTGGCTCAGGCATGATGGACGCCAGTGGTCTGGATGGACTGGAAGATCTGCTGTCTGCAACCGATATGCGTGCAGTGGAAGGAGACCGCCTTCAGATTCTGAAACATGGTGATGTCTGGAAACGGATGACGGTTGGTTTTAAAATGGATCTGAATCACTGGGATCCGCGAATTGAAGCGCAACGTGGCTGGTTTGCTTCACGTCAGCCTTATATTGAACGTTTGAGTGCGCGTGCATCACGTTATCTTTATCATACTGTAAAAGAAGCTGAACGCCGTGGTATGCCGACTGAACTGGCGTTGTTACCGGTGATTGAAAGCTCTTATGACCCTGCGGCTACAAGTAGTGCAGCCGCGGCAGGTCTCTGGCAGTTTATTCCAAGTACAGGCCGTATTTATGGTCTGCGTCAGACAGGTTCCTACGATGGACGTCGTGATGTGGTTGAATCCACCCGCGCAGCTTATGAGTTCCTGGGCAGTCTGTACAACCAGTTTGGTTCATGGGAGCTTGCTTTAGCTGCCTATAATGCAGGGCCTGGTCGGATTCAGCAGGCAATCAACCGTAACCGTGCGGCAGGACTGCCTACCGATTACTGGTCACTGAAGCTGCCTCAGGAAACTATGAACTATGTGCCACGTTTCCTTGCAGTGGCTCAGATTATTAAAAATCCGAATGCTTATGGCGTAAGTTTACCGCCGATTGCCAACCGTCCTCACTTCAGGGAAATTTCTGTTGGAGCTGTCAGTCTGAATGATATTTCGGCTGTAACAGGTTTGAGCCGTGCAGAACTGTACGCACTGAACCCTGGACACCGTGGTGAACAGATTGATGCTGCAAGTCCAATGCGTATTCTGATACCTGCTGATTTAAGTCCAGCCACTGATGCAAAACTGAAAGGTCTGAAGTCGTCATCGTCAGGCAGTCTGTGGGCAAGTACCACTGTAAATCCATCTGTATCCACGCCACCTGCAATGGGTGGCGCAGTGATTTTACCATCTAAAACAACACCGCCTGTCATTGCAGCAACCAATACTAAACCCGCTGTTGCAGTTACTGCTAAAACGGAGCCTGCCAAAGCGTTCACAGCGTCTTCACGTCCTGTGCAGACACCGCAGGGTTCAGCTGCACTGGCTGCATTTGCTTCAGGTTCGGATGTGCCGAGCGCACCACGTATTCCTGTTGCTGTTACACAGGCAACAAATGTCCAGCCGGTTAAGGTTGAACCTCCAATTTCTGTGGCAGAGCGTGAGCAGATCCAGGCTGCTGTTCGTGCAGAAGGACAGACTAAATCCGTAGATGAAGTGTTGCGTCCTGTTGCTTCAAAAGCAGAACAGGAGCAGGTGGTGGCTGAGCTGAAACAGATTGCACCACAGGGCACTGAAATTGTTGATCCATTCGATGGAAAAATTAAACTGACCGCTATTCAGACCAGTCAGTCCGTGGCAGATCAGCAGGGTAAAGAGTTGACCAAAGGCTTCTCATATCCTAAAGGTGTAGCAGAAAATACTCAGTCAGACTCGGATGAGGCAAAACGTAATCAGGGTAAAAACTTTGTAAAAACAGATTCAGAAGTTGTGGTGGTTCCACCGAAAGGCAAGCGCAGTACCTATACTGTATTGCCAGGTGATACGCTGGCGGTGATTGCCATGAAAAATGGCGTGAACTGGCGTGATGTGGCGAAATGGAACCAGATTGATCCTTCTTCGACGCTGTATGTCGGTACCAGTATTTATCTGTACGATGCTAAACCTCAGGTCAGTGCAGAAGCATCGGCTAAAAAAACTGTTCCGGACAGTTATGTGGTTCAGGCAAATGACAGTCTGACCGGAGTAGCCAGTCAGTTTGGGCTGAGCGTTAAACAGCTTGCAGACTATAATAATCTTTCTGTAACCAGTGGGATTAATGTCGGGCAGAAGCTGACACTGAAAGAGCCTGTTGCTGACAGCCGGTCAGTGAAAGCTGACTCAGTGAAGCCTGCTGAAAAAGCTGCAAAAATCAAAACGAAAAGTTATGTGGTGAAGCGTGGCGAATATCTGAAACTGATTGCAGACCGTTATGCACTTTCAAATCAGGAACTTGCTGATCTGACCCCTGGTTTAAGTGCAGGCAGCAGCCTGATGGTGGGGCAAAAAATCAATGTTCCGTTGAATGAAGTGGAAGCGGAACCTAAAGCAGATGAAAAAGTTACATCCAGAGTGGATACAGCTAAATCTGAACCTGCTTATAAAACAGAGAGCTACAGAGTTCAGCGTGGAGACACCTTATACAGTATTGCCAGTCAGTCAAAAATTTCAGTTTCTGAGCTGACTGAACTGAATCGTCTTTCTGCTGCAAAAGGTTTACAGGCAGGTCAGGTGCTGAAAGTTCCGGCAGGCGCAACTGTACCGGATACTTATACGGTACAGTCTGGAGATACGCTGACTTCTTTGTCAGCTAAATACAATCTGAGTATGGATGATATTGCCGGTCTCAACAGCATAAACCGTAACGCAGGTCTGCGTGTGGGTCAGAAGCTGAAACTGACAGGTGATGTACCGGAACAGAATGCCAGAACTGAGAGTAAAGCCGATAAAAACGATGAAAAAGTCAGTTCAGAGATTCATACTGTGAAATCAGGTGAGACCCTGGGCAGTATTGCACGTAAATATCATCTGCAACTGAGCTATCTGGCGGATCTGAACGGTTTAACCCGTAATGCCCCTGTACGTGTGGGTCAGAAGCTGAAAACAGAAGGTGATGTACCATCCGCTGAAAACAAAGCTGAATCTGCACCTAAAAAAGCAACTGTATCTTCACGTGAGACGGATAAATATACAGTGAAGTCTGGTGAGTCTCTGAATGTGATTGCTGCCCGTGCAGGAATGAGCGTTGCGGCACTGGCAGAACTGAACGGATTAAGTCCGCGTGCCGGTTTACAGGTGGGTCAGTCCATCGTACTGCCTAAAACGGTGAAAGAATATAAGGTCAAACGTGGAGATACCTTGATTGGTCTGGCCGGTAAATATGGTCTCAATGCAGGTCAGCTTGCGGAAATGAATGATTTAAAAACAGATACGCAACTGCGTATAGGTGATGTCATTAAAGTTCCAAACCTGTAACTTTTATTCTGAGTCCGCAGGGAGTAGCGCATTCATGTCATTGTCCAGTGCAGCAAGACTGAGCTTGCTGTTGGGATTACCTTTGCTGTCAGTTACGGGGTGGGGGGCTTTACAGACCACACCGTATATTGCCATCCATGCCACTCCACAGTATTCAGGCAGGGCGCATATGCCTTATGCCAATCCTGCTGCACCGAAGGGTGGGTTACTCAGCCAGACAGGTGTCGGAACTTTTGATAACCTGAACAGTATGAATGGCAAAGGAACTTCGACAGAAGGGGTTAATTATCTGTTTGATACACTCATGAGCAGTTCGCTGGATGAGGCAGCAGTGATGTATCCATTGCTGGCGGAAAAAGTGACTTACGATCCTGAACGGACCAAGTTTGTTATTTTTCATCTGAATCCTGCTGCAAAATTCAGTGATGGAACAGCGCTGACCGCAGAAGACGTTAAATTTTCTTTTGACACCTATCAGACAAAGGCCAATCCTGGTTTGCAGATGTATCTGGCTGATCTGGAAAAAACCGAAGTATTGTCCCGACATCAGGTCAAAATGACATTTAAGTCAGACAACAATACCGAAATGCCTTTGATTCTGTCTCAGATGCCGATTTATTCGAAACGTGACTGGCAGACGAAAGATTTTACCAAAGTGACTCTGGTTCCGATTTTGGGTTCTGGTCCCTATCTGATTGACCGGATTGATGCAGGTCGCAGTATTACCTATAAGCGCAATCCTGCCTACTGGGGACGTCATCTGGCAGTCAATAAAGGCAAATATAATTTTGACCGGCTGAAATTTGTATATTACCGCAGTCTGGATATTGCTTTTGAGGGGTTTAAGTCAGGTCAGTACACGTTGCATGAAGAGTTTACTGCCCGAAAGTGGGTGACAGAATATAATTTCCCTGCTGTGAAAGAAGGTATGGTGGTGAAATATAAGTTTCAGCATCAGAATCCTGTGACCACACAGAGTTTTGTCTTCAATACCCGTCGTGCGCCAATGGATGATATTTATTTCAGACAGGCAGCGACACTTGCTTATGATTTTGAATGGCAGAATAAAGCTCTGTTTTATGGTCAGTACAAACGTTTGCAGAGTGTTTTCAGTAACAGTGAACTGGAAGCAAGAGGGAAGCCATCCGCAGGCGAGCTGAATATTCTGAAACCTTATCTGAACAGGCTGCATCCCTTACAGCGACAGGGAGTGCTCAGTCAGTGGCAGTATCCAGTGTCTGATGCCAGTGGTTTTAATCGGAACAGTCTGTTAAAAGCCCGTCAGATTTTGCTGAAAGCGGGTTATTCCTATCATCTGGGACAACTGCTGGATAAAAAGAAACGACCAGTAAAGCTTGAGTTTCTGATTCATCAGGATGGACTGACCCGAACGCTGATGCCTTTTATCCGCAACATGAAGCGTCTTGGTGTGCAGGTGTCTATACGTCAGGTTGATGTACCTCAGTATATCGAGCGTAAACGTAAAGCCGATTTTGATATGACCACCGATGCGATGCCGCAGTCGCTCAATCCAGGTAACGAACAGGCGCAGTTCTGGGGGAGTTTTGCCGCAGATCAGCCTGGTAACTACAATTATGCCGGAATTAAAAACTCGGTTATTGATGATGTGATTCAGATGGTGATCCGTGCGCCAGACCGTCAGCAGCTGGTGCAGAGAACACATGTACTGGACCGACTGTTACGTGCCGGATACTACCAGATTCTGACTTATGGCAAAGGTGAAAACTGGTATGCTTACTGGGATATGTACCGTATGCCAGCAATCAGACCCAAACTGAATGCAGGTATAGATTACTGGTGGGTTGATGAAGATCAGGCAAAGCGGGTTTCTGCGTACTTAAGAAAACAATAATCAGCAGAACAGGGGAAGTTGATGGGAAAATACATTCTAAAGCGGTTACTGCTGATTATTCCGACTCTTTTTTTTATTCTGCTGATCAATTTTATTGTGGTTCAGATTGCCCCTGGTGGACCAGTGGAGCAGGCGATACAGCAGGCAGAAGCATTTCAGGGAATGGGCGTGGGGACAGGTGCTGAGTCTGCACCTCAGGGACCTTACCAGGGTGCGATTGGGCTAAGTCCTGAAATGGTGGAAAAAATTAAAGCCCAGTATGGTTTTGACAAGCCTGCTCATGAGCGTTTTTGGGTCATGCTGAAAAGCTATCTCAGCCTGGATTTTGGAACCAGTTTTTTTAAAGATAAGCCGGTGACTCAGCTGTTGTGGGAAAAACTGCCTGTGTCATTGTCATTGGGGTTATGGAGTACCTTGCTGATTTATATGATTTCTATTCCATTGGGGATTCATAAGGCAAGAAAGCATGGCAGTTTCTCAGATAAATCCACATCCCTGTTGATTGCAGTGGGATATGCAGTTCCTTCTTTTGTATTTGCAGTATTGCTGATTGTTTTTTTTGCAGGCGGTTCATATTTTCAGTGGTTTCCTTTACAGGGACTGGTTTCAGAAAATTTTCATGAACTGAGCTGGTCGGGTAAAGTGGCTGATTACTTCTGGCATATGGCTTTGCCTTTATTTGCCATGGTCATTGGTGGTTTTGCAGGCTTGACCTATCTGACTAAATATTCATTTATGGAAGAACTGAGCCGCCAGTATGTCCTGGCTGCCCGTTCTAAAGGTCTGTCAGAATCCAGGGTGCTGTATGGGCATGTATTCAGAAATGCCATGCTGATTGTTATAGCAAGTTTACCTGAAGCACTGGTTGGAATTTTCTTTGTCGGCAATCTGTTCATTGAAGTGATTTTCAATCTGGATGGTTTGGCACTGCTGGGTTTTGAAGCGATTACTCAGCGTGATTATCCTGTTATTTTTGGAACTTTGTTTCTTTTTACACTGTTGGGTTTAATTTTACGACTGGTCAGTGATGTGCTGTATCAGGTCATTGACCCACGGATTAATTTTGAATCACAGGAGATGAAATAATGTCTCCTTTAATGCAGCGTCGTCTACAGCGTTTTAAACAGAACCGACTTGGATATCTGTGTTTTATCCTGTTCAGTATTATTTTTACCGTTTCGCTGGCAGCAGAGTTCATCGCCAATGATAAGCCTTTACTGGTGAGTTATAAAAACTCATGGTACGTACCTGTTCTGAAAACCTATCCTGAAACGGCTTTTGGTGGTGTGTTTGAAACTGAAGCCGATTATAAAGACCCCGTGGTACAACAGTTGATCAGTGACAATGGCTGGGCAGTCTGGCCTCTGATCCGCTTTTCCTATAATACACCGAATCTGGAACTGGCAGTGCCTGTACCCTCTGAGCCTACGTCACAGAACTGGCTGGGAACAGATGATCAGGGGCGTGATGTACTCGCCAGGATTATTTACGGTCTACGGGTGTCTTTACTGTTTGGATTTGCACTGACACTGGCATCTGCAACTGTGGGTGTGATCATTGGTGCTTTACAGGGTTACTACGGTGGATGGCTGGATCTGATTGGTCAGCGGATCATTGAAGTATGGGGTGGTTTACCTATGCTGTTTATGGTCATGGTATTGGTCAGTATGTTTACGCCCAGCGTTTACTGGCTGTTTCTGATTATGTTGCTGTTTGGCTGGCCTGCGCTGGTTGGATTGGTTCGAGCTGAATTTTTACGTGCCAGAAATCTGGATTATGTCCGCGCTGCAAAAGGACTGGGTGTCAGTAATCAGAAAATTATATTCAGGCATATTTTGCCCAATGCCATGAGTTCCAGTCTGTCTCAGTTACCATTCATGCTAACGGCAAATATTACGGCACTGACTGCTCTGGATTTTCTGGGTTATGGATTGCCTCCAGATGCTGCTTCACTCGGAGAACTGTTGCTTCAGGGTAAAGAGAACCTGACCGCGCCGTGGCTTGCATTATCAGGGTTTTTCACATTGGCAATTGTCCTGTCATTATTGATTTATATTGGGGAGGCGACACGTGATGCATTCGACCCACGACGTCAGTAATGAGATTTTACTGAAAGTTGAACATCTGAGCGTTCAGCATCTGCAACAATTTCTGGTGCATGATCTGAGTTTTCAGCTTAAGGCTGGTGAAACGGTTGCTGTGGTTGGAGAAAGCGGTTCAGGGAAATCTGTCAGCAGTCTGGCATTGCTGGGGTTGCTTCCAGAGGACTTACAGATAGAGGGATCAGCTGTTTTTGAGCAACAGGATTTACTTCAGCTGTCAGCCCGTGAACTGGAGAAAATTCGTGGACAGAAAATTGCCATGATTTTCCAGGAGCCGATGACTGCACTGAATCCTTTGCACCGAGTTGAAAAAATTGTCGGTGAAATGCTTTTGTTGCAGGGAATCAACAGACAGCTGGTCAGACAGAAAGTGATACAGCTGCTGGAGGATGTCGGCATAGTAAAGCCTGAAACAAAATTACGCTGTTATCCACATGAGCTGTCAGGCGGACAGCGTCAGCGTGTGATGATTGCTATGGCGCTGGCACAGGATCCGGAAATTCTCATCGCAGATGAACCTACGACTGCACTGGATGTAACCTTACAGGCACAGATTCTTGATCTGCTGAAAAGCCTGCAACAGAGCCGTAATATGGCAATGATTCTGATCAGTCATGATCTGAGACTCGTGAAGCGTTACGCAGGTCAGGTGATTGTCATGCGTCAGGGTGAAGTGGTTGAGCAGGGAAGTGTCCAGCAGGTATTTACATCACCAGAGCAGGCATATACCCAGAATCTGCTTGATCAGAACTTTGGTTCTGCACTGGCTCAGATCAATGCAGAGCCTTTATTGGAATTGCATCAGCTTGAGGTGAAGTATCCTTTAAAAAGTGGATGGTTGAATCGGGTTCAGGATTATTTCACAGCAGTAGAATCCCTTGATCTGTCTCTTTTACGTGGAGAATCCATTGGAATTGTGGGCGAAAGTGGTTCAGGTAAATCATCACTGGCACTGGCTGTTGCCAGACTGATCAAAAGCCAGGGAGAGATTATTCTGAAAGGACATTCACTGAACAGCTTGTCTGAAAAACAGTTAAGACCGCTCCGAGAAAATTTCCAGATCGTTTTTCAGGACCCGTTCAGCAGTCTGAACCCTCGAATGAACGTGGAGCAGATTATTGGTGAAGGTCTCGGGCTGAAAAATCTGACCACAGAAGAAATCAGACAGGCTGTGACTGTTGCTCTTGGTGAAGTTGAACTGCCTGTCAGTTTTCTGCATCGTTATCCGCATGAACTTTCGGGTGGGCAGAGACAGCGGATTGCTCTGGCAAGAGCACTGGTACTGCAACCTGATTTACTGATTCTGGATGAACCGACATCCGCACTGGACAGAACTACACAGGGTGCAATTGTTCAGTTGCTGCGAAAACTGCAGGAACAGCACAATATTGCTTATCTGTTTATCAGTCATGATTTTCAGGTGGTTCGGGCGCTGTGTCAGAAGGTACTGGTGCTTAGACATGCTCAGGTTATCGAGTTCCAGGAAACTGAAAAACTGTTCAGTTCACCTGAGACTGAATATGTCCAGAAGCTGATTGAGGCGAGTCAGTATACTTAAAGTCGCAAACTTGACATAATATATTGTCAAAAATAACTTGACGTACCGAATAAAATATTTAGAGTAAATACTCTATAGAAATAAAAACAGGAATACATCATGAGCCATCTTGCTGAAGCGATATCAGTGCGTAATGTCACATTCAAGAACCGAATCATAAAAGGTGCAATGAGTGAGGCACTGGCGAACTACGAAGGGCAACCCAACCATCTGCACTTCGGATTATATGAGGCATGGGCAAAAGGTGGACTGGGCTGCGCCATTACAGGCAATGTCATGGTGGATTTCCGTGCGAAAAATGAACCTGGTGTTGTTGTCGTAGAGACAGAGCGTGATTTGTCTGCACTGAAAAAATGGGCTGATATTGGCAAAAAATATGGCATGGTGCAGCTGATACAGTTGTCTCATCCAGGACGACAGTGTCCAAAAGGGCTGAATAAAGAAACTGTTTCGGCATCTGCTGTGCCATTCAGTCCATTACTGGCGACGACTTTTGGTACACCACGTGAACTCCGTGAAGAAGAAATTCTGGATATTATTCATCGTTTTGCTGAAGCTGCACGTATCTGTGAAAAAGCAGGTTTTGAAGGTGTTCAGCTTCATGGTGCGCATGGTTATCTGATCAGTCAGTTCCTGTCTCCTTTGACCAATAAGCGTCAGGATCAGTGGGGCGGTTCCATAGAAAACCGTATGCGTTTTCTGCTGGAGATTTATAAAGCAGTCCGTGCTGCAACATCAGAAAGCTTTATTGTTTCAGTCAAACTGAACTCAGCAGATTTCCAGCGCGGTGGTATTACAGAAGAAGAAGTGATTCAGGTCTTTAAAGCAATAGATGACGCAGGCATCGATCTGATTGAAGTTTCAGGTGGAACTTATGAAGCACCGGCAATGGCGGGTGCAAAAGCAGATAAACGTAAAGTCAGTACCATTGCACGTGAAGCATATTTCCTCGATTTTGCAGAGAAAGTCCGTAAGGAAGTTAAATGCCACATTATGGTAACAGGCGGTTTCCGTACAGTTTCAGGCATGAATGCTGCGCTGGACAGTGGTGCCTGTGAGTTTATCGGGATTGCCCGTCCGCTGGCAGTAGAAACTGATCTGACTGACCGTCTGATTGCAGGTCAGGATGTCCGTTATGCGGTTGAACAGATTAAAACAGGAATTCCAATGGTGGATAAGATGGCCATTATGGAAATTTTATGGTATGCCGCTCAGTTCAAAGCGATCGGTGAAGGTAAAAAGCCAAACCCTAAACTTTCGCCATTAAAAGTGTTCTTCCATTATGCAAAAAATAATGTCAAAGCGGTTATTCAGGGGCGTGTGAACTCCAGAAAATCTGCTTAATCTATTTTAAAGCTGTTCAGATCAAAAAAGCCCTCAGTTCTTGAGGGTTTTTTATATTTCATCTGAGAATCTATGAATAGATACGAATAAAATAAACAGTCTGCCATTTTGTTGTTTAACACTTGAGGGAAAATACCGATTGTATTTTTTTAATATACCTCGTTATTTCAATTACCTACTTTCTAATGAATCTCACTGGAAGCCGCTTTATGCAGGGGGGATGGAATCTGCAGAATCTGATAGTTCGTAAATTTTTAAATCCCTTTACGCTTAAGCATACAAAATTGCAGAAAATTTATCTTTAGCTTGATTTGTGGAAAATATGGATGGTTTCAGAAATGTGACTGTTGAGAAATCAGGGGGGATCGCTTTTTGAATAAAATTATTGGCAGGAAATATTAAAACTGCTTATAAAAAAACCGATAGGTTTTAGTATCTGTTTTTTGCTGTTTTTAGGTTGATCAGAAATTTATAATTGTATGAAAAAATGATTTATGAGAATAATTTTGCATAGTACCCATTATGTTAAATGGGGAAGTTAGATCCATCCTCCAGTAATAAAATCTCCTGAGTCATACCCAATAGAGTATCCAATCTTTCTCTCTAGATAGGTGTTTTTATAATGATTCAGTGATGCTTGTGCCAATTTAAGTGCATAAGCTAAGAACAAAGGATACTCTGCGTAATTATTCAGTTCAGTCTCATCTGCTAAATCTTCAATAGATCGTAGAATTTCAGAGCTAAAAGCTCCTTGCTCAGGATAGTATATTTTTGCTTCAGACATCCAATCAAGGTTATCTTCTTCAGCAATGTATTGATCTGATACTGCAAAATATAGATATCCATTATCAGAAAGACCGAACCAAAAGCCTTTCTCAATAAACGGGGAAGGCTCTTTTTCTAAAGAGTCAATTACATGAGATGCTAATTTTTTAACTTCTGTTGTGTAATCTAATTCCTTGAATAGATCCCAACTTTTTTGTGGCTGCATTTCATGGCAATGATTGATGATCGTTGTCATGAAATTATCAATATCTGGATCATTTTTATGAAGATCAATTTCTTTAGAGATTTTTACAAAGTCAAATGACATAAATAGCCTGTATTTCCTAAGATTTTAATAAGTAAGATACTTTTTAGACTTCCTAAAATTAACATAATACACCTGATATGAAAGGTATTGTATGAGTTAAATAATTTCAATAACTTTAAGTTAATGAAATGTCTGGCATGTTTCAGTATCTGTTTTTAGGTTGATCAGAAATTTATAATTGTATGAAAATAATTTCGTATAACAGCCATCATGTTAAGTAGAATAGAATTTGAACGATAAAAAATTAACAGTCATACATTATCATCAACAGATAATAGGGGATATTTTTTATGGGTGATAAATTGAAAGAAATACCAGTACTTACTGGGTGTTTTATTGCGGGTACTTTAGTACGTGTACAGAGGGATCTAAATTTACCACATAGAATTTGGAAAAAAATCGAAGATATACAGGTAGGTGATCTAGTTTTATCCAGACCAAAAGAGGGTATAGAAATACAGGAATATAAACCTGTAATTAATACTTTTAAACTCGAGAAGAAACCAATTTGGTTATTAAGTGTTTTAGAATTAGTCGATGATTTCAGAAACAATCCAACTTATCCAAAAAAGGTAATTGCAACACCTAACCATCCCTTCTGGGTGTGTGGTTGGGCATCTATCTCAGGTGAATTGGATAGTCTTGAGCTTTATGACAAAGGAAAATGGTGTCGATTGGATCAGTTAATGGAGGGTGATGTGATCCAATCTAATGACAAATATTATGTTATACATTTTACAACACCTTTGTATCAGACGGAACAACCACATATTGCATGGGCGATGGATCCAGAAAATAGAATGGAGGAGTGTGGTTGGAATTTTGATCTTGAGGAAATAAAACAAAGCGGTCAAATCATAGGAGATTTTTCTTATAATACATATTATCAAGAAAATATGCACGGAGAGCGGGAGTATCTACCATATCTTGCTGATGTTTATAATCTTGAGGTTCAGTATTACCATACTTACTATGTAGGTGGTGCATGTCTATGGGTTCATAATACCAATTGTGGGGCATTTACGAGCCCAAATGACTAAGTACCTAGTTGAGATGAATTAGTGGATCACTATGGTTGATATAATTTTAGATTTTCTAAAATTAACATAATACACTTTATGCGCAAAGTATTGTTTTAGTTAATTAATTTAAATAACTTGAAGTTTATAAAGTGCCTGACTTAGACAGATTAGGCTTTTTTATATGAAATTTCATTGTTCCACGTAAACCATCATTAAGTAGTTATAAATCATTGCCAATAATGAATGTAATCCTCCCATCACTGAGAGGATTTTTCTTTAAGCGATATGACTGTGATAACCCCGTTCTTGTTTTAAGTGCCCAATCGCTTCAATCCGTTTCTGAATCAGCATCTCTCCAATATCAGGACCTTTCACATCAGAAGGTAAGTCTGATGCTTTAATACTGCGGACTTTTTGCATGACATCCAGCAGATACTGAGCCTGAGGGTAAGCACGATCTTCCAGTCCCAGACGACCACGCGCATCACATTCACATGCCTGAACAAAAGCCTCTACACGCTCAGGACGACGCAGTACATCCAGACGTTGCAGTAAACGCCATACAGTACCTGCTTTCAATGTAAATGCCTGATGGCACTTTAAATGTTCCTTACATACAGCAAGAGCCAGCTGTTTTGTATTTGTAGGCACACGCAAACGGTCACAGACTTCAGTCACAGGGGCAATCCCGCGTTCTTCATGCATGATGTGACGGGGTAACTCATCGACAGGAGTTAAAGCTTTACCAAGGTCGTGTACGAGCACTGCAAAACGGACATCCAGTGAATAACCGGCTTTACATGCCTGCTGTAGGGACATCATGGTATGAATGCCGCAGTCTATTTCCGGATGATATTCTGGGCGTTGTGGTACACCGTACAGTGCATCAATTTCAGGAAATAAAATTTTTAAAGCACCACAACTGCGTAATACTTCAAAATACACATCGGCATGATTTTCCATCAGTGCCCGTGCTGTTTCTTTCCAGACCCGTTCCGCTGTCAGTGCCTGTAATTCGCCTGATTCTGCCAGCTGGCGCATCAGGGTAACGGTTTCTTCAGCAACGCTGAAACCATAAGCTGCATAGCGGGCAGCAAAACGTGCAACACGCAAGACACGCAGAGGATCTTCTGCAAAAGCATGAGAAACATGACGTAGGATTTTATTGTTCAGATCATCTTGACCATTATAAGGGTCATAGATATTGCCATCATCATCCATTGCTATGGCATTGATGGTCAGGTCACGTCGGATCAGGTCATCTTCAAGTGTGACAGAAGGGTCAGTATAGAACTCAAAACCATGATAACCATGCCCAGACTTACGTTCAGTACGGGCGAGAGCATATTCATCTTTGGTTTCAGGATGTAGAAAAACAGGAAAATCTTTCCCCACAGGCATATAGCCTTGTGTAATCAGCTGTTCTGGCGTAGCGCCGACAACGACATAATCTTTTTCGTGATAGGGGTGTCCGAGCAACTGATCTCTGACGGCACCACCTACTAAATAAACTCGCATGAAAAAACCTCTATTCTTATTGCCATCATGCAACAGAACAGAGGTTTTCTCAAGTGACAAGATGTGATCAAGTCTGCAAATTAAGCAAGTGCTTAAAGAGCATCTTTCTCCGTTTCCTGAATTTCAGCGACAGTCAGCGCAGTCATGTTGACTACACGACGGGTTGTTGCTGTAGGTGTCAGAATATGCACAGGTTTCGCTGCACCAAGTAAAATAGGACCAATGGTCACATTATTACCAGAAGTGGATTTTAAAAGGTTAAACGAAATATTTGCAGCATCCAGATTTGGCATGATCAGCAGGTTCGCAGAACCTTTGAAACGCGAGTTCGGGAATGCAAAGTGACGGATGTTTTCATCCAGCGCAGCATCTGCATGCATTTCACCTTCCACTTCAAGTTCAGGTGCAATCTCAGTCAGGATCTCAAACACTTTCCGCATTTTCTGTGCGCTTGGGTCAGTCTGGTCAGAACCAAAACTTGAGTGAGACAGTAAAGCAACACGAGGTGTCATACCGAAACGGCGAACTTCTTCAGCTGCTAAAATGGTCATTTCAGCAAGCTGTTCAGCAGTAGGATTAGTATTTACATACGTGTCGGCAATGAACAGGTTACGGTCTTCAAGCATCAGCGCGTTGAGCGTAAAGAAGTTATTACGGCCTTCTTTCAGTCCAATGATATTGCGCACGAAATCCAGATGGATGTCATAGCTTGAATAAGTACCACACAACATACCATCTGCTGAACCATGACGGACCAGCATTGCAGCAATCAGGGTTGAACGGCGGCGTGATTCACGCTGAGCGTATTCTGGAGTAACACCTTTGCGCTGCATGATGGTGTAGTAATCATCTGCAAAAGTTTCATAATCAGGGTTATTTTCCTGATCAACAATAGTGATGTTCACACCATTTTCCAGGCGTAAGCCCAGTTTTTTGATGTTCGCTTCAATGACTGCTGTACGACCAACCAGAATTGGCAGGGCTAAACCTTCATCCACTGCAATCTGTACTGCACGAAGTACACGAAGATCTTCACCTTCAGCATATGCAATACGTTTTGGATCTGATTTTGCCTGAGCAAAAATTGGTTTCATCATCAGTGCAGAGTTATAAACAAACTCAGACAGACGCTGACGGTACGCAGAGAAATCAGTGATAGGACGGCTTGCAACACCTGAATCCATTGCAGCCTGAGCAACAGCAGGAGCAATTTCAAGAATCAGACGCTGATCAAGTGGACGTGGAATTAAGTAGTCACGACCAAAAGATGCTGATTTTTCACCATAAGAAGCGGCATCTGCCTCCACGTGCGCCATACGAGCAATCGCATGTACGCAGGCAATCTTCATTTCTTCGTTAATGGTGGTTGCACCAACGTCCAGAGCACCACGGAAAATGTACGGGAAGCAAAGTGCGTTGTTTACCTGGTTAGGGTAGTCTGAACGACCAGTCGCCATAATCACATCAGGGCGAACTTCATGTGCATGTTCAGGTAAAATTTCTGGATCTGGGTTTGCCAATGCAAAGATGATAGGATCAGCTGCCATCACTTTAACCATTTCTTTGGTCAGAATACCTGCCGCAGAAAGACCCAGGAACATATCCGCCCCACCGATCACATCTGCAATCTGTGAGCCTTCAATATCCTGTACATAACGTTTTTTGGATTCGTCCAGACCTTCACGTTTTGTGGTTAATAAGCCACGTGAGTCAGCAACAACGATGTTTTCTTTTTTCGCACCGATTGCACACAGCAGATCGAGGCAGGAAAGGGCAGCAGCACCTGCACCTGAAGCGACAATTTTGATTTCATCAATTTTTTTGCCGTTCAGCTGTAAAGCATTGATCAGCGCTGAACCTACAATGATGGATGTACCATGCTGGTCATCGTGGAATACAGGAATATTCATGCGTTCACGAAGTTTCTGCTCAATGTAGAAACATTCTGGCGCTTTAATATCTTCCAGGTTGATACCACCAAAAGTAGGTTCTAATGCTGCAACGATATCAACAATTTTATCTGGATCATTTTCAGCAATCTCGATGTCAAATACATCAACGCCTGCAAACTTCTTGAACAGTACGCCTTTACCTTCCATAACCGGTTTTGATGCTAAAGGACCAATATTGCCCAGACCCAGCACGGCTGTACCGTTACTGACCACTGCGACGAGGTTTCCACGCGCAGTATACAATGCTGCTTTTGATGGGTCTTTTTCAATTTCTAAACAAGGTGCTGCGACCCCAGGAGAGTAGGCAAGAGCAAGGTCGTGCTGGTTGACCAGCTGCTTGCTTGGTGTGACGCTGATTTTCCCCGGTGTTGGAAATTCATGGTAGTAAAGGGCTTGCTGCTTTAATGATTGATCGTCCATCTGAATCTCGATTGTTACTTAAGTTACCAGCGACGCTGATAGTTTTTGCTAAATTTGATCGAATATACCATTAGTTGCCTGCTTATCACAGTCAGACATGACTCTTTTTCAAACAAACTTAGATTTCAGGTCAATAGACTTATAGCTGTTATGTATAAGTAGGGCTTTGCATATTCTGTTCAAGGTAAATGGTTGCATCCTGTTCGGGGAGTGGGCGGGAGAACAGATAGCCCTGAGCAATGTCACATTCCAGTGATTGCAGATAGTTCAGTTGCTGCTGTGTTTCAATGCCTTCTGCAACAACGGTCATGCCCATGGCTTTACCCATTGCCACCATAGCACTGACAATCGCTTCCTGTTTGGCTTGTCCGATTTTGGAAACAAAACTGCGGTCAATTTTCAGAATATCAATTGGAAAGTCTGCCAGGTAGGATAATGAAGAATAGCCTGTACCAAAATCATCCAGTGAAATATGAATTTTCCGTTGTTTGATACTCTGTAAAACATCTTTGACTGATTCAGAGTTTTCAACCAGGGATGACTCTGTAATTTCCAGTTCCAGGCTTTCACCTGAAATGTTGTAGGTGCTGATGGCAGCATCGAGGTCTTCAATAAGCTGACCACGCTGAAGCTGCTGAGCAACAATATTGACTGAGACGCAGATATTCTTAAAACCTTTTTTATTCCATTCCTGAATCTGTTTTGCAGTCTGCTGAATAACGATTCTGCCGATATCAGAAATCAGACTGGTCTGTTCGGCTAAAGGAATAAACATATTAGGTGGAATAATACCTTTGACCGGATGATTCCACCTGACCAGGGCTTCAAAACCATAAATCTGCTGATCACGGAAATTGATCTTTGGCTGATAATAGACAATCAGTTCATTGTTCTGAATGGCATGACGTAAATCCCGTTCCAGATAAATACCTTGTTCCAGTAATTTTGTATTTTCTTTGGAATAGTATTTGATGGTATTGCCACCCAGACGTTTTGCTTCTGACAGTGCCTGTTCAGCACAGTTATTCAGATAATCCAGCTGGCGACCATGTTCTGGATAGAACGAGACACCCATGGACAGTGTAATAATATGATCCTGTCCAGAAATGTTAAAAGGCATGGAAAATGCTTTTGCTATTCTTTCACAGTGCTGCTGAACCGATGTTCTGATATGTGAGATTTCATAGACAATTGCAAAATCATCGCCATTGAGATGCGCAAGGAACAGTGCTTCTGTATTGGTCAGACGTAATCTTTGTGCGACCTGACGGAGAAGTTCATCACCGCCATTATTGGTCAGGTATTCATTCAGTGGTCTGAAGCGGTCTATGTTCAACCGGATAATGGCAAATTGATTGATTGAATCTTCCTGACTGACCAGATACTGGTGCAGCTGGTAGTTATAATAAAAACGGTTGGGTAGATCAGTCAGTGGATCATAGTTTTCTAGGTAGGAAAGACGCTGTTCCTGAAGCTTGCGTTCGGTCAGATCTGTGACGATACCAATATAATGAATGATACGATCCTGCTCATCTTTAATCGCACTGATATGAAGTCTGATGGAAAGCTCTTTGCCTGAAAGGAACTTTTCATTAAACTCAGCATCATATTTATGTGTTTCAAGTAGTTGCTTTACAATTTCATTGTGTTTTGAGCGCTGCAGTGATTTGTAATTTGCAGTGATGTCAAACAGATGCTTACCCAGGATTTGCTCACGGTTAAAACCGCTGATTTTTTCATAAAATGGATTGGTGTCGATATAACACAGATCTTCATTGAGTATGAATATACCCTCGGCAGCCTGCTCAAGGACGCTTGCAGCAAGACGCAGGCGCTCCTGATCTGTACGTTCCTGATGAATATTACGTCGGATACCTACCATACGAAGCGGTTTTCCAGACTGTGGGTCACGTTCAATGACTCTCCCGGTATCATGCACCCAGTACCATTTTTCCTTGGTGTTCTGAAGACGGTATGTTGTTTCATAGCGTTCAGTTTTTCCACGAAGATGGTGCTTCATGGAAGTTTTCAGGTGTGTAATATCATCGGGATGGATTTTATTCTGGAGTAACAGCTGATGTGAGCGGGCATCAATTTTTCGGGTCTGTTGCTGTTCGTTGGTAATGGAAAAATGTCGTTCTTTGATGTTCCAGTCCCAGGGATTCAGCCCCGCAATTTCGTGAGCGAGGTTTAAATTGTCCTGCTGTTCCTGAAGATTTTTATGCATCAGTTCAATATCATAGATGCGCTCTCGGACTTTCTGTTCCAGTAACTGGTTATTCAGCTGTAGCTGTAACTCAATGTCTTTGGATTTATTCATTTCCGACTGAAGTTGCTGACACAGCTCATCAGACCAGCTTGCCTGTTGTTCTGCATTTTTTTTCAGTACATTGTTCCGATAGTACATGCCTGTCAGACGACTGTGCATATTCATGATGGCATTGGCACATAAGAGTAGTATGATCAGAATAAAGTTGGTTACCAGATGAAACAGCGGATCAGACTGGCTGGTCATAAATATCTGAGAAGCCACATAAGGTAAGACTGTGGGAACGGCAACCAGTAAAAAGAAGCTGAGGCGTTGCGTCAGATAAGTCAGGGCAAATGTCTGTGACACCAGAATCAGCAAACCAGAAAGAATTAAGGCGTGGAATTCACTGAAATCAGGGTTGATACTCGGCAGATAGTAGTACAGCAGGGCGATGCCGATGGCGATGAGGATACCTGTCATCAGACAGACAAATTTCAGCCAGTAGTTCCCTGTCTGAGGGTTGAACTGTCCTTTTTTGAAATACAGTGTGGTGATCATCAGCATGGAGCTGACCGAAACAGCAGTAATGACAAACCAGGAATTGAAATAAACCGAAGTCTGAGAAAAATAAAACTGATAGAGACAGAATGTATAAATACAGGCAATAAAAATACTGACCAGATACAAGCGGATAAACCGAATGGTATTGGTTATTTGAGCCGCACGAATATGCTGCTCCAATAGCTCATCTTTAATGTCTGACATGAATCCCCAAAAACCTTATTTTTTTTCTGTAGTAAAGAAAACAGCAATTCCAAATATTTTGCTAAGGTGCTAAATCAACAGGCAATCTGTTGATTTAATGTATAGAGATTAATCATGTCAATGATAAAAATCAATAAATTAAGACAGGTTTTTTTTAAATATAGATGAGTTACATGTTTAAGTTGTAATTAAGAATGGATAATGCGACGACTGGAGCAGTTTCAGTCCTTAAAACACGGTTCCCAATACACCAGTTCTTAAATCCGTGATCATTCGCCTGGCTGATTTCAGCTTCACTCAGACCGCCTTCTGGACCAATCAGCAGCACAATATCCTGGCTTGCATCTTTGAGCACATCCGTCTGTTCTTTTTCAGGTGCGAGAACCAGTTTTGTTGCAGGTAATTCTGTTTGTAACCATTGCTCTAAACTGAGTGGTGCAAGTATTTCAGGAACAATATTCATTCCGCATTGTTCACAGGCTGCAATTGCGATCCCTTGCCAGTGATCAATTTTCTTCTGATCACGGTCGTATTTTAAACGCATTTCACAACGTTCCGAAGTCAGCAGCTGAATTCTGGAAACACCGAGCTCGACAGCCTTTTGAATCGCATAATCCATACGGTCACCTTTACTCATCACTTGCCCAAGTAGAGCTGTGAAGTGTGGTGTACGGTTGTCAGAATTAAATGCATCAACATGTACTGAAGCGGATTTTTTCGCAACATCTGCCAGTGTCACAGCATATTCACCACCTTGTCCATTGAACAACGTGGCTTTTTCACCGGTTTGCGCACGTAAGACTTTTACCCAGTGATGGAAAACTGTTTCAGTCAGTTCAACCGTAGTATTTACAGCTAAATCAGTTTCAATATAAAAACGGGGCATTCAGTCTTACTCGCAAAATAGGTGATTCAATTTTGAATTATGCTAAACCAAGGTCAAGTACAAGCTGACGGTTTGGTTCAGTATGGTTCATGGTATAGAAATGCAGACTTGGCGCACCACCTGCAATCAGGCGTTCACATAGCTTCACCACAACTTCATGACCAAAGGCTTTGATACTTGCAGAATCATCACCATAAGTAGCCAGTTGCTTACGAATCCAGCGTGGAATTTCCGCACCAGTACCATCAGCAAAGCGAATCAGATTACTTGCATTGGTAATCGGCATGATCCCTGGCGCAACTGGAATATCAATGCCTTCTTTTTGAATGCGGTCTACAAAGTAGAAATACGCATCTGGATTGAAGAAGAATTGAGTCAGTGCTGCATTTGCACCTGCGCGGGCTTTGTCACAAAAACGTTGAATGTCTTTGTCAAAACTGTCCGCTTGTGGATGCATTTCAGGATATGCGGCAACTTCGATATGGAAATGATCACCTGAATGTTCACGAATGAAGCGAACCAGATCAGTGGCATAAGGCAGTTCACCTAAACCTACCTGACCTGAAGGTAAATCACCACGAAGTGCAACAATACGGTCAATGCCTTGTGATTTATACAAATCCAGCAATTCAGCAATACGTTGTTTGCTGTCACCAATACAGGAAAGGTGAGGGGCAACTGGTGTACCTTTGCCGTTGAAATCGTCCAGTGTAGACAAGGTGCGTTCACGGGTAGAACCGCCCGCACCATAGGTCACTGAGAAAAATTCAGGATTCAGTAACTGAAGTTCTTGATGTACAACTTTAAGCTTTTCCGCACCTGCATCGGTTTTTGTCGGGAAAAACTCAAAAGAAATCGGGACACGTTTGGTCATGGTTAAATCCTTTTTTATCAATATTTTTTCTTCATATTAAACCCTCTCCCTGACCTCTCCCAAAGGGAGAGGGGCTATTCATTACTGAAAAAAATTCAGTAGGCAAACCAAATTAATCTAAATGAAGAAATCAGAATTTCATCAAATATTAAATTAGGTGGTCACCCTCTCCTTTCAGGAGAGGGATGGGGAGAGGTGCTTTTATTGAAAATTAATATTTATAAGCCTCAGACTTAAACGGACCTTCAACAGTTACACCTAAGTAATCTGCTTGTACTTGAGTCAATTGAGTCAAGACACCACCGAAACCTACAACCATTGCCGCAGCAACTTCTTCATCCAGTTTCTTAGGAATAAGTTCTACACGGATTGCAGCTTGTTTTTGATCTTCAGGAAGATCAGCAAATTTCTCAGCGAATAAATGCATTTGACCTAAGACTTGGTTAGCAAATGAACCATCCATAATACGAGAAGGGTGACCAGTTGCATTACCAAGATTCACCAAACGACCTTCAGATAAAAGGATTAAGTAATCGTTTTCATTTTCTGTACGATAAACTTGGTGTACTTGTGGCTTCACTTCAACCCATTTATAACCACGTAAGTAGTTGGTATCGATTTCAGTGTCAAAGTGACCGATGTTACAAACCACTGCACCTGCTTTTAATGAATCAAGCATTGCAGAATCACATACGTGATAGTTACCCGTTGTTGTTACGATCAGGTCAGTGTTTTGAAGAAGGTCAAGATTGATGTCTTCTTTTTTGCCTGTTTGTACGCCATTTTTGTATGGAGAAACAACTTCATAACCGTCCATGCATGCTTGCATTGCACAGATTGGATCGATTTCAGTTACACGTACAATCATGCCTTCTTGACGAAGTGATTGCGCAGAACCTTTACCTACGTCACCATAACCGATCACAAGCGCACGACGACCAGATAAAAGCATATCTGTACCACGTTTGATGGCATCGTTTAATGAATGGCGGCAACCGTATTTGTTGTCATTTTTAGACTTAGTCACTGAGTCATTTACGTTGATTGCAGGAACTTTTAAAGTACCGTCACGGTGCATTTCATACAGACGTTGAACACCTGTAGTTGTTTCTTCAGTAATACCATGAATTTTAGCAATGACTTGAGGATATTTTTCATGAACAAGTGCAGTTAAGTCACCGCCATCATCCAGAATCATGTTGGCATCCCAAGGTGTGCCATTGACATTGATCTGTTGTTCCAGACACCAGTTGTATTCTTCTTCAGTTTCGCCTTTCCACGCAAATACAGGAATACCCGCAGCAGCGATTGCAGCAGCAGCATGGTCTTGTGTAGAGAAGATGTTACAAGATGTCCAGCGAACTTCTGCACCTAACTCAACCAGAGTTTCGATGAGAACCGCAGTTTGGATTGTCATGTGGATACAACCTAGAATCTTAGCACCGGCAAGTGGTTTCGCAGCAGAATAGCGTTTACGAAGACCCATCAAAGCTGGCATTTCTGCTTCAGCAAGTTTGATTTCTTTACGTCCGTAGTCAGCAAGTGAAATATCGGCAACTTTATAATCTGTAAATGAAGCATTAACCGCGTTCATCACGATCTCCTTAAAATAAATAATTGATCATTATGCTCGCGGATGCCGTTGTTGGTGATTCTGAACAGAATACCGATGGTCGAGCCTAGCGATCTTACATTTAGTGCCTGTAAGAAAGTCGCAGCATCCCTCGACTGGCGACTATTGTACCGATATTTTAATTTTGTTCCAATGTAGATTGTATAAAAACGTATCAACTAAGGTTTAAGGTATTTTAAATGCTTTAAACTTAGAACAAGGATTAAAAAAATGAATTAAATGAGTAGTGGAAAATAAAAATTGAGTAAATTCATACATAAATTAAAAGAAAATCTAAGTCTCATTTTCGGAATTCCACTTGTTGCTTTTGGGCTTTGGTTGAGCTTATTTGATAATGAAAATCTTCGGGTTGTTCCTTATAGCATTGTACTTTCTTTGATTATTTTATTGAGCAGTCAATTTTATTTTAAGAGGAGAGTAGCTTGGTATCTGTACTTGGTATTGCCATTTGTTTTGTATTTCTTTTTACAGATTATTTTCCGATCTTCGCCTTTGTTGCAGTTAAAAGAGTTTGAGTGGACGCATCCTGGCTGGCAACGAGGGAGCGATGTTCAGTTGGTCTCACTTGAACTGGATGCTCATCGGGGTTCGAGACGTATTAATTCAACTTATGGGATTCTGATTTATCAGTATCAGTTTGATGGGCAAATTTATAGTACTGAACAGAGTGATGTAGCTCGGCAGTATACTTTGTGGATGAGTGATGATGCTTTGGATCTGTATCAGCTGACTGAATCTAAAATTCAGCAGTCATTTCAACAGGGGCAGAATATTGTATTGATAAACTCAAAAGATCCATCACAGTCCATCTTTTTTTACAGTCAGGACATTGTTGATATTCGAGGTTCGTGGATTTCTGAGTTTTTAGTGATTTTGCAGGTTTTACTAGGCTTGGGTGTATTTGCTGTGATCGGTATTGGAGTGAAAAAGATTATAAATCCACACAATACAATTCAAACATGGTCTAAACCTAAACGTTATGCTTTTATTGCCGTATTTTTTATCATCGCATGGAGTGTATTATTTGCAGGTTGGATTTTATTTATGTACATCAAAAATGCACCTTAAATTTAGTATTTAATCGTACCTTAATATCTGAGATTATAAACTTCTGAGCTTATAAAAAATGGAACATGATAATGAAAAAATTAATGATATTCATAAGCTTGTGTATTTCAACTCTGACATATGCCAATGATTCAACGGGCTATGTGGGAACAGGGGGAATTGAATATTTAAAGAATAAAAATATTGCGATGCAAAGCGAAGATTTATTTATCAGTAAAAAAATTATCAAAGTCGATTATCAGTTTAAGAATCTCAGCAAACAGGATGTGACAGAAACCATCTTATTTCCTTTACCTCAGTTAGATAATTATCGTGATGGAGACTTTGCCCATACCGAAGAATTATTAAAAAATTTTAAAGTTCAGGTGAATGGGAAAACTGTAGTGCCTCAAATGCATGTCCGAGCATTTATGAAGCCTTTGAAAAATGGTGAAGTCGATGAGAGTGCAAAAGAAACAGATGTGACTGATGAGTTTAAGCATTGTGGCTTTTCTGAACAAGATTTATTGACGCCTTGGATGGATGCTTATGAGAGTAAGTTTTTTTCATCCAGAATTTTTAATTGTAAAATGCCAAAAATTCAAAAACTGGTACAAGGTTATACAAAAGATCAGGAAATTTACTGGACAGGGCAAGTCATTTATAGCTGGAAGCAAACATTTAAAGCCAATTCAGTTACACAAGTGAAGCACCAGTATAAACCACTGGTTGGTGGTTTAGTTGCACTGTATGAAGATGAATATAATCAACAATTTTGTATGGATGCTCACTTTAAAAAAGGTTTGAAAAAAGCGCAGTCAGAAAATTCCTCATTCAGTGCATTGGGCTATATTTTAATGACAGGGGCGAACTGGGCAAAACCGATTGAAAATTTTAAATTAACCATTGAACGTGATCCAAAAGAACTGGTGTCATTTTGTTGGAAAGGGAAAGTCAGCAAAATTAGTCCAACACAGTTTCAGATGGTGGAGAAGAACTTTGTTCCTAAACAGGACTTGGATATTATTTATGTATATTTACGCAATTAAAGAAAGTGGGCATCAAACTCATATGGTATGAGTTTGATGCTTTGCATTATTCGGCAGAGTCTTCAGCGGTATTTGCTTTTTCCGCCCAGAAGTCTGCTTTGTCTTCATCTACGTCTACACCTAAACCATGTTCATAGATCGCGACAAGATCACGCATGGCTTGCACTTCGCCTAACTCAGCAGACTGGATCACCATTTGTACAGATTTTTCAACATCTTTCTCAACGACATCACCACGACGATAAAAACTGGAAAGCTCCAGTATAGCAGCAGGATGGCGATGCTTAACTGCTTGCTCTAACCAGCGATGCGCATGTTCAAACCAGACTTTGGCTTCTTCTGGATCTTCTTCACGTAAGTCTTTTGCATAAGCATGATAGCCTTCACCAAGCCAGTACATGGCTTCTACATGACCGAGTTGAGCCGCTTTCAGTGCCCATTCTTCTGCCAGCTGGTTATCATCTTCGTCATCACTTTCCATGTAAATTTCAGCAAGTTCAAATTGAGCTGCTGGGTTTCCCATGGCTGCACGATTGAGAAGTTCAGCAGAAATGATGATTGAAGCCATAAAAAATCCACAAGATAATAAAAAGGAAGATCAGCAATGAAAAAGTCAGTCCATGGACTGACCTTGAATGGTTGCTGATTATAGCCTGAATCCGGTCTGTATGGGATAGGACAGAATCGGATTCAGGAATGCATCATGGTTAAAGTAACTTCTGCATTTACATAAAACTGAATACTGCACTGATCAGGCTGATGATGATCATGACAATGGCAAACCATTTCAGGCGTATTGCCAGATAACTGGTGACCAGTCCAACAGATAAAGCAGAGAAGGTCAGCACAACGACCCAGTAACTGATCGCTGTACTCCAGTGATCTTTCAGGAGACAGGGAATCAATGAAAACAGTAACAGCCCCCATCCTGCCCAGCTGGCAGACCGAGTCTGAAATGGTGTTAATTCAACCAAAAAAAACTGCTTCTGATGTTTTGACATGGAACAGGCCAGTGCTGTAAATCCAAGGCAGGACAGTGACCAGATCAATAAAAACCACATCATGTCTGAGCCTCCTGTGCTGTTTCTATTTTAGCTCTGGTTTTTTTTACAGGCAGTCCAGTGTGATTTTTCACTTTATAAAAACTGTATGCAAACAGCAGGGCAAGTACCCACATGATGAGGTCAAATGAGGCAATCATCCACTGAGCATTGGCGATACTGTTCCATAAGGCTTGACCACCTGTCATAAAGTTCAGGACGGGCAGTAAAGCAAAAAGGAGAGTTGCACATGCCAGCAGTTCAAGCCATGCCTGACGGTGATTACGGATCATGGCGTAGAGCAGTGTGATGAGCCAGACAATGAAGAAACTACGGATTTCCCAGTTCAGACGCATGTCCATTTCAGCAGGAATCAGGCGGTTTGCGTAAAAATAGGCTGCACAGGCAATCGGTAGTCCAATGATAGCTGCAATATTGGTCACTTCCATCACACGGTAACCCACAGACTTATAGCCCTGTTTCTGCTGTTGCGGTGCTCTTTTAACACACCACAGAATCAGACCCGTTGCGATCATTAATGTACCTACAACGCCAGACAGGAACAGTAACCAGCGCAGAGCCAGATCAACTCCGCGTGCTTCATGCAGGACGGTTACAACATTATAAATTCCGGCAGGAATGGATGGGTTGGCAAGGCTTTCACCGTCTTTACTGATTTTTTGACCTGTAACGCCATCAAATTTCAGACTGGCATAAACGTTACGATGTGCCACACTTTCCGCATGTAGTGCACGCAGTTCAATTTTTGCCTGACTGGTATTGGGTGCAATGATACTGATGGATGCAATCGGGTTATTTTTCCACTGTGACTGAGTATAGCGGATAACAGGAGCAAGATCTGTCAGTGCTGCCGGCTGACCTGTTTCATCTTTTTTATGCTTGCGACCTTCGCCACGGCCGCCGCTGCGGCGTTCTGATCTGCCTTTCAGCTCAGACTGCGCTGTATGATTTTTTTGTGCATTGTCAGGATTCTGCTGAATTAAACCCGCCCGCTGATCCTGGAGAAACTCCTGACGGCTTTCGTAGACCTGATTGATCCCCCAGGGCATCAGAGTGAACATCAGCAGCAGCAGTCCACTGAATGTGATCATGATGTGAAAAGGCAGGGCAAAGACTGCTGTTGCATTGTGTGCATCGAGCCATGAGCGCTGTCCCTTACCAGGACGGAAAGTAAAGAAGTCCTTAAAGATTTTTTTGTGGGTAATGATGCCGCTGATAATTGCCACCAGCATCAGCATGGTTGCAAGCCCCACAATCCAGCGTGCCCAGATACGATCCATTCCATACAGTTCAAAATGGAAACGGTACAGGAAACTTCCCCCACGTGTTTCGCGGTTTTCGATTTTCTCACCTGTCGCACTGTCTATGGTAATGCGTTCCCCACCACGGCGTGCCTGCAGATCTTCACCCTGTTTACGGATGTTCAGTTCAGTTGTGGTCTGGCGTGAGTTGGGCAGTTGAACAGTCCAGCTGCCAGCATCAGGATAGTTTTTCTGTAAATAGTTCAGCGCTACCTGAGTCTGCTCAATCTGTGATTGTGCAGGAATGGACTGATGGCTTTCGGGTTTCATCCATACCGAAATTTCGGTCTGAAAAAAACTCAGTGTACCTGTCAGAAAAATCGCATAGAGCAACCATCCTAAAATCAGGCTTGCCCAGGTATGCAGCCAGGACATGGACTGGCGTGGCCCTTCTGTTTTGTCATCTATGCGCATATCAGTTCCCCATCATTTTATAGAGTGCAAATAAAATGAGGCAGGGCAGCACAATACCTAAAGTTGCTTTCACGGTTTTTTTGACCATGAAGATCCAGATAAAAGTAGCGCAATAAACGCAGAATGCAATCAAGGTTGCAGACATGACAGCAGCAGCCCGATATTCAGCAAAGTATTGTGCAATCACGATGGCAGAAAGTGCTGAAAGTGCATAACCACCTGCAAAAGCGAGTACAAATCTGTAGAAAATCATGATTCGGTACTGATTGAGAGAGGTCACGGTTTTTTTCGGCTGAGAATGAATAGGAACGGATGTACTGACATCAAGTCCAGTCGGATTGTTCATGAGCGGAGAAGATTTGTTGAAACATAATGTAAATGATATCAATTATCATTAATAATTAACAGGGCTGATTTTAAAAAAATATATTGAATCAGTGATATAGAAAATTCAGTCAAAAAAGACTGAATCGGGTTGAATTAAAATTTAAAGAGAGAAAGGTATTGGGGCTGAAGCATGATTCTGTGAAAGATGATTGAAGAATTACACAACTGCAACAGAAGCCTGTTCAAGCTTATTAAAGTAATAATAAATAGTCACACATGCAGATGCCGGAGTTTCTTATGATAAGCAGGCAAAATAATAATTGTAAAAAATGGAGCAAAAATGAAAATAACAGCAAAGCAATGGATGTTGATGATCTCACTTGGACTGTATTCTGGTTTGAGTATGGCAGCAGTCTGTAACAGTCAGATTAACAACAATGCAGTGGGTGGATTGAGTGTCCCTGCAAATGCGACCTGTATTATCAATGGTACTGCTGTCGATGGTAATGTGAATGTACAGAAAGGCGGTTCACTGGTACTGCATAATTCTTCGGTCAGTGGCAGTATTCAGGCTGATGCAGCAAAGTCGGTTCAACTGATCAATTCTGCAGTTGAAGGCGATGTCAGAACAGCAGGTGTTACGGGTTTACTGAAAGTGGATAAATCATCTGTTGAAGGAAAACTTTACTGTTCTTCTGCAACCAGGTTACAGGCAAATATGAGCAGTATTAATGGAACAGTCGGTAAGTGTAAATAACTGAAAAGATGTTTCGGTTTTCATATACAGATTTAATAAAATAAAAAAGCCTGATGCTTAATGCTCAGGCTTTTTTATGAAAGATAAATACTTTCAGAATATGGCGTCCCTACGGGGATTCGAACCCCGGTTACCGCCGTGAAAGGGCGATGTCCTAGGCCTCTAGACGATAGGGACTTATATGAGGCAATACTTCTGAAAAATTAATGGCGTCCCTACGGGGATTCGAACCCCGGTTACCGCCGTGAAAGGGCGATGTCCTAGGCCTCTAGACGATAGGGACGTTTCAGAGGTGGGCGTATATTAGGTTGAAAATACGGAGGTGTCAAATCATTTCAGGGAATAAAACTTAAAAAAATGACTGGATGTATGAAAATAAATCACTTATGCAAAATTGGAATAAAAATACAGCAATTTAAGAGTTCTTTCGTACTTTTGACTTCATTTTTCTGAGATCAGTAAATGATGCGAATTGAACTTTATAAATAAAAAAAGAGCAGTTAAAACT
This sequence comes from Acinetobacter sp. WCHAc010052, assembly GCF_002165295.2. Taxonomy (NCBI): domain Bacteria; kingdom Pseudomonadati; phylum Pseudomonadota; class Gammaproteobacteria; order Moraxellales; family Moraxellaceae; genus Acinetobacter; species Acinetobacter sp. WCHAc010052. The sequence continues at coordinate 1,116,373 of NZ_CP032143.1, forward strand.
GCTCTTTTTAAGTATGGGGACTGTTTTAGGATTTTTTGTGATAAAGCAGGTAGTAACTGATATAGCATCCTGCAATAAAAATCAGACAGCCAATAAAACCTGGCAGCATTTCTGGATCAAAAACCATGCTGATACAGGTGATCAGACAGAACAGGAAACCCAGAACAGGAACAACAGGGAACAGCGGTGCTGCAAATCCTAAGTCTTTGGCAGTTTTACCCTGTTTATACCATTGGCGACGGAAGTTGAACTGGCTCAGACAGATACTCATCCACACCACCACCATGGTAAAAGCTGCAATTCCCAACAGATTTTTAAAGATAGTTTCCGGTGCAAATTTTTCTGAAAGTAAGCCTGGTAATCCACCCAGCATAGTTACGATAACTGCAACATAAGGAATGCCGCGAGTGTTTACGCGGGAAAATATGGCAGGTAACTGCTTCTGATAAGATAAAGACCACATCATACGGGATGCAGCAAACAACCCTGAGTTTGCAGCTGACAACAGTGCCGTGATAATGACAAAACGGATAATATCTTCTGCGTAAGGAATACCGATATGATCAAACACAGTTACGAAAGGACTGCTGCTGACACCTTCTGCGTCCAGTCCTGCCATCTGATGGGGCAACAGCGCACTGATCACAACAATCGTTCCTACAAAGAAAATCAGCAGGCGCCAGATGGCTGTATTGATTGCTTTAGGCACATTTTTGGCAGGATCCTGAGTTTCACCTGCAGCAACACCAATCAGTTCTGTCCCTGAAAATGCAAAATTTACAATCAGCATGGTGGCAAAAATTGGAAACAGACCTTCAGGGAACCAGCCTTGAGCAGTCAGATTGCTGAACAGTGGCGCAGATTCATAATCCTGATAGCTCAGTACACCTGTAATGGCAAGCAAGCCCAGCAGGATGAAAGCAATCACAGTTACGACTTTGACCAATGCCAGCCAGAACTCAGACTCTGCAAACCAGCGGGTCGAACTCATATTCATTGCAAAGACAAATGCTGCAAAAATAATGGTCCAGATCCATACGGAAATATGGGGAAACCACTCCTGCATCAATAAAGCAGCTGCGGTAAATTCTGTGCCCAGTGTGGCAGCCCAGGTCAGCCAGTATAACCAGGTGATGGTATATCCGGTGCCAGGTCCGATATATTGTCTGGCATATGCACCAAATGAGCCTGAAACTGGCATATGGACAGCCAGTTCACCCAGGCAGAGCATAACCATGTAAGCAATGACACCGCCCAGAATGTATGAAATGATAGCGCCAACAGGACCAGTCTGTGCAATTACTTCACCAGAACCCAGGAATAAACCTGTTCCAATTGCCCCACCCAGTGAAATCATAACCAGATGCCGGGTGCTCATGGCACGCTTTAATGGCGCGGAACTGTCCTGTGATACAGAATCTTCCGTATTATGACTTGTCTGCATAACTGAAAAAATGAAAATGTGTAATGAAGCGCGCTATTGTAGTGAAAAATGCCAATACTGCAATGTAATAATGATAAATAGCGAAAGAAAATAAAGAAGATATAGATGGCGTCCCTACGGGGATTCGAACCCCGGTTACCGCCGTGAAAGGGCGATGTCCTAGGCCTCTAGACGATAGGGACGTTGCGAGGTGATGCGTATATTATGGATTTTTTTACAGGGTGTCAAACCAAACTGAATGTTATTTTTATAATGCTGATTTAAATGGATAAAAAATGTGTTATTTCATAAAAAAGGTACAGAGAAAAGTCTGTACCTTTTTTATTTATGGCAATCATCAGATTATTTTTTTGGATGATAAAGCCAGTAATAGCTGGCATAACATGCAGCCATAAACAACAGACATCCAATAAATCCAGACAGCATTTCAGGGTCTGCAGCCATACTTAAACCTGTTGCGGTACAGCAGACAAAACCAAGTATGGGCACGAGTGGATACCAGGGCGTTCTGAATTTTAATTCACTGAGCTGATGTCCCTGCTTCAACCACTGACGACGGAAATTAAACTGACTCCAGCAGATACTCATCCAGACAATCACCATGGTGAACGCAGCCACACCCAGCAGGTTTTTGAAAATAACATCAGCACCGAACTGTTCAGACAGTAAACCTGGCAGACCACCGATCATGGTCACCAGTACCGCTATATACGGAATACCAGATCGTGTAATTTTGCTGAAAACTTTAGGCAGCTGTCCCTGTGCAGATAAAGCCCACATCATACGCGAAGCCGCATACAGACCTGAGTTGGCAGTCGACAGTAAGGCTGTGATAATGACAAAGCGCATGATGTCTTCAGCATAAGGAATCCCCATCAGGTTAAAGACAGAAACGAAAGGGCTGCTGCTGATGCCATCACCATGTGCTGGTGCATTGATTCCTGCATCCTGGTAGGGCAACAGGGAGCTGATGACAATAATCGTCCCGACAAAGAAAATCATGAGGCGCCATACGGCAGCATGAATGGCTTTCGGTACATTCTGTTCAGGATTTTCTGTCTCGCCTGCTGCAATTCCGATCATTTCTGTACCGTTAAAGGCGAAATTTACAATCAGCAGAGTGGTAAACAGTGGAATCAGACCATTTGGCAGCCAGCCATGTTCAGTCAGATTGCTGAAAAGTGGAGCAGAACTGTAGCCCTGAAATGGGATAAATCCAAAGATTGCGCCAGCACCCAGCAAAATGAAAATCAGTACCGTTGCAACCTTAATCATGGACAGCCAAAATTCAGATTCTGCAAATGTCCGGGTGGAGCTCAGGTTGGAGAGTAAAACCCCCGCTGCAAAAATAAGTGTCCATAACCAGATGGATGTGGTGGGGAACCATTCCTGCATCAGGATTGCAGCAGCAGTAAACTCTGTTCCCAGTGTTGCGGACCAGCCCAGCCAGTACATCCAGGACACCATATAGCCTGTACCTGGACCGATATACTGAGTGGCAAATGCACCGAAAGAACCTGATACAGGTAAATGTACAGCCAGTTCGCCCAGGCAGAGCATGACCATATAGGCGATCAGACCACCAATAATATACGCAGTCACAGCACCCAGCGGTCCAGCCTGTGAAATGACTTCGCCAGAACCCATAAACAGTCCTGTACCAATTGCCCCTCCCAAAGAAAGCATAATCAGATGCCGTTTGCTCATGGCACGTTTCAGGGAAGGGCTTTGCTCCTCGGCAGTATCTGTCTGCGAAGGTTGAGAGGGAGAATGCATAACAAGATGAACTGAATTTTAAAGCAGTATTTTAAGTGTTGATTACATGAAATTTCAAATAAATTTAAAACAACAACAGTTTTGGGTCATTGTTGTGAATATTTAAAAGGATGGCTCCATTTTTTATGGTGATCCTGCAGTGCTTATTGCAGTGAGCTGCAGCAGATATCATCCGGAGACAATATCTGCCTGTGTATATTATGAATATATACTGAAGTCAGTGGGCTGTTTAAAATTTAAAAGTCACATCTGCAATGAACTGACGACCATATTCGGCATTTATCTGTCCAGTTGAATCAATATATTCATTGTTTTTATTGGTTATATTGTTGATGGTCAATCCAAAGACCGTGCTGTAGTTTTTAGAAACAGGCAATGTGTAGGTTCCACGCATGTCCCAGGCAAAAGTACTGGCATTTTTTACTGGGGTGTAACTGTCATAAATGTTGCCGTCTGTATCTGTGTATCCATTGGCTTTCAATTTCATGGCATCATAATGATATTTATAAGTCATGAAGTTACTGATTCGGACGGGCAGATCAGTCAGTGCAATGTCCCAGCCTGTACGGACAGTCCAGGGCTGATTAAAATTGTCGGCTGGACGGTTGCCGGATTGCATGATTTTGCCATCATAATAAATCAGGCTGTTCGGATCTTCATAACGATCATTATAAGAGCTGAAGTTACGCTGTGTGTCAGTATAATCCACTCCCAGGCTGAAATGGTGCAGGGTATTTTTAAATGGCAGAGCCTCAATATTTTTAAGGCTTAGCGTGAAGATATCAGACTTTGAAAAACCTGTATTATCAAGTTCATAAATACTGTACGTTCCTGAGCCTGTCGGTTTAGGCACTGTCTGATAGAGGGTCTGCCGTAATATATCCTGAGTATCACGGTTCACCCATTTTAATGACCAGTCAATATTTGCATGTTGCCCATTGATGGCAAAAACAGTCTCATCACTGAAAGGGGTATCCAGCTGATTGCTGAGCTGCATTGCCCCATATCTTGAGCCTGCTGTCTCTGTCCATGCATCGATGACACTGTTTCGTGTCTGAGTGGACTGCAGCATTCTTTTTCTGTTCTGCAGTTCATTGGCAAATGCATTCAGACCATAATAGCGGTTCCATCCTGTGGTAAAACGCAGGGAACTGTCACCAAAAGGCATATAGCTGAAAGAACTTCGCGGAGCAAAATTATTATTTTTTGAGAGTGAGTCATAATCTGCGCGCAGTCCCAGTGTCGCTGAAAAATAGCGGTCGTAGTCCATTCTGTTTTCCAGGTAGGCATGCCAGCGATCCTGCCGTACTGCAATATCACCTGCGCCATAGACAGTTCTCGTTTTGGCATATTGTCCATCGTATTTTGCTGCATTTGTGGTTGCTTCATCACATGCATCGTAACGGATACCTTCTGCTGAATAACAGGATGCTCCTTTCAAATTGGTAGTGCTGACATACCAGTAGCTGTCATTTTCTCTATGATTGAATGCTTCATAATGACCATAACCCGCGCCCATTTTGAAGGTGTTCTGGAGTTTGCCAAAGCTGATCGGTGCAAAACTGGTTTTGAGGGTGTATTCCAGCTTTTGTTCTTCCTGTTCAAACTGCCCAAAGCTGCCTTCCTGTGCCAGTGTGCCGGTATTGATCCAGTTTTTGGATTCGGATCTTAACCAGCTGTAGAGATGATCCTGTCCATCCCGTGCTCTGTTCTGAGTCTGATAGTTCAGCTGCTGTTCAATTTTCACTGCATCCAGCTCATTTTTCATCTGGATATAAAAAGCCTGGCTGTCTGAAGTATGAGTTGTTGCCGAATTTTTTACATTGTCCTGAAAATAATCCCCGCTATCTTCAAAAAGAAGCATGCCAAATTTTAACTGGGTCTGATCAGTGAGCGCGTAAAAGGTTTCCAGGGCGAAGTTGCTGGCCTGTCGCTCCTGTTCGGCATGAGTTGGATCGTTGAGAGATGTTTTCAGCGGAATATCCGACCAGCGATGAGAACCTGCAAGATTAAAACCGAGTCTGTCTGTTAAGTTTCCATAGAGTGTTCCGCTGAGACCCTGTTTGGTATAACGTTTCTGGTATGACTCTGACACAGAGTTTTCATACTTTGATTCTTCTTCCTGACTGACATAATTCTGCGTTGCCCATTTATCTGAAGTGTAGTCATAGGACAGACTTCCATGAAACTGGTTAACAGCGGTCTGTGGTGCGCAGGTTTCAGCTGAAACGACACCGCCTGTGAACTCACCGTATTCGGCACTGACATTACTGTCCAGAACCGTCACGTTGCACAGCAGGTCGGTGTTGACAGCGACCGTCTGACTGGAACCCATAAGGTCGGTATTACTGTTGGACGAGGCACTGCTGGCAGGGTTGATATTGTCGTTGATACTCAGTCCATTAATCAGAAATTTATTTTCATAAGGCAATGAACCATTAATGCTGATTTCAGCAGGGGACAGTTCACCTTGCTGACGACCTGAGCGCTGTTTTCTGTCGAACTGAACATTTGGATTTACTTTTAATAAATCAGTGATGTTCTTACTGCTGTTGGGCGTATTTTTTATTTCTTCTTCGGTATACGTGGTTTTACCGACCGTATTTCCCTTTTCTGCCTGGGTTTTGATGGGTTGTAACTGTGGGACTTCTACGGTTTGTTCTGGTACGGGTATTTCAGTTGTTGCGGAAATGGATGCGCTGATGACGGAGAGTATGGCAAAGGCGAGCGGAGATAGAGCAGGGCGCATAGTGTATAGAATATGTAAATATTAATGCTAGCGATTATCATTAACTTTAATATTGTAATCAATAGTAATGAGAATTATTTTCAATAAAAATATATAATTGAAATTCAGAATTTAATTGAAAAAAATGAAGTGTCTGAAAAAGACATAACAGAAGGAATGGTGTACAGATAATGGCGTCCCTACGGGGATTCGAACCCCGGTTACCGCCGTGAAAGGGCGATGTCCTAGGCCTCTAGACGATAGGGACGTTTTGAGGATGGCGGTATCTTATTGATCCGCCACCATTGTGTCAAGTAAGTGGGGTGCGAGTTTGTTCAAAATGTAGCAGAACAGTTCAGCTGTTTTCTGCGTGTCATAAAGTGCAGAGTGCGCTTCTTTACCATCAAACTCGATTCCAGCCTGGATACAGGATTTTGCCAGTACCGTCTGCCCAAACATGACAGCACTTAAAGTCACTGTGTCAAAAACAGAAAAGCTGTGAAACGGGTTCTGGTTTTTGGTACCGGTACGCGCAATAGCTGCCTGTACAAAGCCCAGATCAAAGTGTGCATTATGCCCGACTAAAACCGCATGAGTGCAGTTCTGCTGACGGCGTACTTCATTGACTGCTTTGAAAATACGTTTCAGTGCGGATTTTTCATCTTCTGCCATTGCCATACGCATAGGGTTGAATGGGTCTACACCAATAAAATCCAGTGAGCGACGATCCAGGTTTGCACCTTCAAAAGGATTGATATGTGCATGATAAGCCTGACCTGGAACAAACTGACCAGATTCATCATATACTATTGGAATTGCCGCAATTTCCAGTAAGGCATCTGTCTGAGCATTAAAGCCCGCAGTTTCGACATCGACAACTACAGGCAGAAATCCACGAAAACGCTGACCAATCACTGGCAAGGTTTCATCTGTCACACTTTTCTCCATTGGATGGTTTTACCCGCATACAGCGGAATAATCTGTTCACCATCCAGATAGTCTAAACTTTCAGGAATGACCTGATCTTCTTTTACAAGGGTAATCGTATTTGTATTGCGTGGCAAACCATAGAAGTCTGCACCGAAATGACTGGCAAAGCCCTCAAGGCGTTCAATTCGACCCACCTGATCAAATGCCTGCGCATATAATTCAATTGCAGTCGGAGCACTGTAGCACCCAGCACAGCCACATGCATTTTCTTTGGCATTTTTTGAATGCGGCGCACTGTCTGTACCAAGGAAAAATTTAGGATTACCACTGGTCGCCACTTCAAGCAGTGTCTGTTGATGAGACTGACGTTTCAGAATAGGCAGACAGTAGAAGTGAGGCTTAACACCACCGACCAGTAAGTCGTTGCGGTTGAACAGTAAATGCTGTGGCGTGATGGTTGCTGCAACATTCCGGTCCTGTTCCAGGACAAAATGAGCCGCTTCACTGGTGGTGATATGCTCTAGAACCAGTTTCAGTTTCGGGAACTGTTGCAGTAAAGGAGACAGTACTTCATCGACAAAACGCTTTTCACGGTCAAAAATATCAACATGATGATGAGTGACTTCACCGTGCAGCAATAAAGGAACCTGATGTTCTTCCATCTGCTCAATGACAGCATACACTTTACTGATGTCACTGACACCACTGTCTGAGTTTGTAGTCGCCCCGGCAGGATAAAGTTTAATGGCATTTACATGTTCAGAGTTCTTGATTTTCAGAACTTCTGCCGGTGAGGTCAGATCTGTAAAATAAAGCACCATGCGTGGGTCAAAATTTACACCTTCAGGAACATGCTGCATGATCCGTTCACGGTATGCATTGGCTTCTTCAACGGTTTTTACCGGTGGAACCAGGTTCGGCATGCAGATCGCCCGTGCAAACTGATTTGCCAGGTCCGGAACAGTACGTTGCAGGGAAAGTCCATCGCGTAAATGCGCATGCCAGTCATCTGGCTGAAGAAGAGTAATTGAGTTCAAGGTCATGCCGATCTTAGAAATAAAACAAATGATAATGCATAAATGTGAAAATGATAACGTTAAATAAAGATAAATGGTGTCATAAAGCTAAATTAAGCCAGATAAACTGTGCTATTTTTAAGCCATTATAAAAATTATATTTTTATCTGAATGGAATATAAATATAAACTTGCCAAGTTACAGTATGACAAGGAAAAAATTGAGGGGTTGATCTCACGTCAGAAAAGGCGGGCAGGTCAGGTTTTTCCAAAGCAGCTTGAACTTGAGTTCTGGGAGCAATACCTGGAAAGGGCACGGGACAATATTAATCAGTACTTCTGGTCAGGAGTGCTGACGTATTTCATTTTTATTTTATTGATCGTTCCGGGTGATTACTGGATTATTGATAAAACACACTTCAGATATGACTTTATTCATAGTTTGCTTGGACTGGTCAATGGCGCACTCTGTCTATTGGCATTGTTCTTCTTCGCACATTATAAAAAACTGAAACCGTTTTTTCCCTGGGCGTCCATGGCTATTGTCCTGTGGGCAGTCATCAGCATGACCTGGCTGACCATGACAGTTCATACTGAAGCACTGAAACATCAGGCGATGATGATTATCTGTACCATTTATATCATGGGCTATGTGCTGACAGGTGTTAAACCGTTTCATATGCTGCTGACAGGGCTTATGGCTGCCATTATTGCACTGATTATCCTGATGGTTTCATTCGTAAAGATTGATGTCATGGTCATGTCCAGAGTACTGGTTGGCAGCTGTGTGATGGGTTTTCTGATCAGTAAAATGCTGTGTACCCGTGAACGTATGATTTTCCTGATCATGCATCAGGCAAAAATCAGTGAACGGATCAATATTATTCATACCAATGAATTACTGCATTTAAGCCAGCATGATGAACTGACCAAGATATCAAACCGCCGTAATTTTGATGAAATGCTGAATGTCCTTTACGATCAGGCAAAGCGTAATAAAACTGCTCTGTCATTGCTGTTTATCGATGTCGATCATTTCAAAAACTATAATGATTATTATGGGCACCAGAAAGGTGATGATGTCATTTCCTCCATAGCACGTGCAATTAAAGATGCGATTCGCCATATGGATTTTGTGGCGCGATATGGCGGTGAGGAATTTGTGGTGCTTTTACCCGAAACCGATGCACATGGTGCTTATGCGGTTGCATCCAATATTTATAAAGGGATAGACAGGCTCGCTATTCCACATGCAAAGTCACTTGTGTCAAAGCATGTCACGATCAGTCTGGGGTTTACAGTTTATCGTGGCGAAACAGATTTAACTGAACATGAGTTTTTATCAGTAGCCGATCAGGCGCTGTACCGAGCCAAGCAACTGGGAAGAAATCAGATTTATTTTCAGTCCATGCAGACTGAACAGGTTGCCTGATGATGTGTTTTTTCAGCACTGGGTCAGCAGCATCTGACTGATGCAGGTATTTTGCTTTTATTATGGATATTGAACAGCAAGTCACAGAGCTTCAGCGGGATAAGCAGAAAATAGAAGCCGTGTTGCAGCAACAGCACAATCGTATGCAGTCCATCTTTTCCGTGGAGCTTGAGCAGAAGTTCTGGAAAGACAGAGAGGACAGACTTACACGCCTGATCGTCAGGGCATTTTTTCCTGCGACTGTATTTTATCTGTTTTTTGAATTAATCAGCTTGCCATTGAATTATTTCAGTATGGCTGCTGAGTTTCGTCGACATGATATTTCATTGATTATGACTTCATATACAACGGGGTGGCTGGCGTTATTTTCCATTTTCATTATGTCCAGAAATGATCAATGGAAAAAGTATTATTCTGTCGTTGTAACGACCGTGATCTGTATCAGCCTGACCGTTGTTCAGAGTGTACTGTTGTCTGTACAGTCGGTTGAGATGAGCTGGCGTGGTACGCTGATTATTATCATTGCACTGATGTTTGCTTATCTCTGTTCTGGTCTGCGTCCACGTAATATGCTTTTTGCAGGGCTGCTGTCAGCTGTACTGACATTGATCTATCTGGAAACAGTGTCTACGCATGTTTCATCGCTTGTACTTTCCAATGTATTTTTACTTGGAAATCTGGTTGGACTGGGTTTGTCTGTTTTAACCATATCAACGGAAAGAATCCGTTTTTTACAGTCGATCATTATCAAACTCGACAGCCAGATTCATGAGTTACTTGGACAGCATTTATATACATTAAGCCATCAGGATACACTGACTGCGCTGATGAACCGTCGTGGGTTTGAAGATCGCTTTAGTCTACTGTTCAGGGAGGCACAGGAACAGCAGGCTCCACTGGCTTTATTGTTTATCGATGTGGATTTTTTCAAACTTTATAATGATTTTTATGGGCATCAGAATGGTGATATTGCTTTAATCCGTGTTGCTCAGACCCTGAAGCGTCTCAGTGGTGAGCAGGGAGTGGCAGTTCGTTTTGGTGGCGAAGAGTTTTTACTGGTATTGAAAAATACAGATATGCAGAATGCTGTTCTGATAGCTGAATCCATTCTGACTGATATCCGTGAACAGTGTATTCCTCATGCAGACTCAAGTGTTTCTGAGTATCTGACCTTAAGCATTGGGGTGGCGGTGTATACCGGCGCTGAAAATATCAGTGAATATGATCTTTTAAATCAGGCCGATAATGCATTGTATCAAGCTAAACGGCAGGGACGGGATCGGGTGATGGCTGCTCACTACTGAAATCCTGTTTAGGCTGCAATAAAAAAGCCACTGATTACAGTGGCTTTTTTTAAGTCGAAACTTATTTGTTTTTGTCTTTTAACTGAGGAACAGCAGAACCTGTACCTACTGCAAGTAAACCTGCACCTGTATAGATGCCCAGTTTTGCACGGGTATCTGTAATGTCCAGGTTACGCATGGTTAACTGACCGATACGATCCATCGGAGTAAAGACTGAATCACCTTTCTCCATGGTCAAACGCTCAGCTTCATAAGTGAGGTTTTCAGATTCAGTGTTCATGATGGTGTAGTCATTACCACGACGAAGCTCTAAAGTCACAGTACCAGTGACTGCTTTAGCAACCCAGCGTTGTGCAGTTTCACGCAGCATCAATGCCTGAGAATCGAACCAGCGACCTTGATAAAGCAGACGACCTAAACGTAAACCGTTGATACGGTACTGTTCAATGGTATCTTCGTTATGAATACCGGTTACAAGGCGTTCATAAGCAATATGAAGAAGTGCCATACCCGGAGCTTCATAGATACCGCGGGATTTTGCTTCAATGATACGGTTTTCAATCTGGTCAGACATACCTAAACCATGACGACCACCGATACGGTTTGCTTCAAGAATGAACTCAACTGGATCTTCGATACGTTTGCCGTTCAGAGCAACAGGGAAGCCTTCTTCGAAAGTTACAGAAACTTCTTCAGCTTCAACTTTTACGTCATCTTTCCAGAATGCAACGCCCATGATTGGATCAACGATCTTGATACCTGCATCGAGGTATTCAAGATCTTTTGCTTCGTGCGTTGCACCTAACATATTCGAGTCAGTTGAATATGCTTTCTCTTTCGACATTTTATAGTCAAAACCATTGTCGATGAGGAATTGTGACATTTCCGCACGACCACCTAACTCATCAATGAAAGTCTGGTCTAACCATGGTTTGTAAATTTTAAGCGCAGGGTTGGTCAGTAAACCGTAACGGTAGAAACGTTCAATATCGTTTCCTTTATATGTTGAACCATCACCCCAGATGTTTACATCATCTTCTTTCATTGCGGTAACAAGCATCGTACCTGTTACTGCACGACCTAAAGGAGTCGTGTTGAAGTAAGGAACGCCACCAGTGCTGATGTGGAATGCACCACACTGAATCGCAGCAATACCTTCCAATGCAAGCTGTAAACGGCAGTCAACCAGACGTGCTTTTACAGCACCATAAGCTTCTGCTTTACGAGGAATCGCATCGTAATCATCTTCATCAGGCTGTCCAAGATTTGCAGTATACGCATAAGGTTCAGCGCCTTTTTGCTTCATCCACAAAAGTGCAGCTGAAGTGTCCAGACCACCAGAAAAGGCGATACCTACTTTTTTGCCTACTGGTACATTCTGCAAGATGGTTGCATTATCAGTCATTGCTTGTCCTAACTTTTCACTATTTCAGATATAGGCACCATAAAACGTGGTGGCCAAAGAGAATTCTATAACGCAGTATTATAGCACTTTTAATTAAACTTTTTTTCCAGTTCAAAAGCGCATTTGAAAAATATTCGCAGGTTTTGGATGGAATAAAGGTATTGAAATACAGCTCTCAATTGAAACGGACAATCATCTGAAGCGATAAAAATTTTCAGATGCTTGATGAAATCATGGATGCAGTGATCAATCCCACTGTTACAGCGCATCATTTAATGCAATAAACTGTTTTTCAACCGGTGTGAAAATATGATCGCTCCGTGCAATCAGATATAAGCCAATATGTCTGTATTGCTCCGGAATTTCCATCAGATACTGCACATCATATTTTTGAGCCAGGGATCGGGTCACCATGGAAACGCCCATGCCCAGCTGCGTAAAATGAATCAGTGCTTCATAGTCATTGATGTGGGTCATTTCGCCTTTGACCAGATGATGGTCCTGATACATCTGCTCAAGCACGGACGAATAACAGCATTCCATCGAAGTAAATAATAAGTTTTGCTGATTCAGTGCATGATTGATGTGTTCATGATTGATCAGGTCTTTACCGATCAGCACCAGTTCATCCTTACCTTTCTGGATGTACTGTAGATTTTTCTGTTCAGGATGACCCAGAGCATAAGCAAAGTCGATATGCCCCTGTAAAATTTCCTGTTCCAGAAAGCCTGTTGCACCTGTTTTCATGGTAATGGACAGTTCAGGATAAGTATTTGAAAGCTGACTGAATGAAGGATAAAAACGCATTCCGCCCAGGCTGGTATTTGTGCCGAATCTTAAAGTCAGATCATGCTGATTGATTTTATTTTCAGTTTCCTCCCAGGTGAACAGCATTTTTTTATACTGTGTATATACCTGCATGCCGGTATCTGTCAGTTCAACACCTTTGGGCTTGCGTATAAACAGTTGACGTTTATAGTGGTTTTCTATTTTTTTGATTTTTGCAGTCATGTTGGACTGTAAATAATTCAGTTTGTTTGCCGCGGCTGTTATGCTTTTCATTTCAGCCACATTCACAAAAGACCGGATATCACTGATATCAATATTCATTACGACTCCAGGAGGGTGCAGGCTGTTCAGCTTTATATATTATTTCAGACTGAGCTATGGCACAGGACAGGGGGAATAATACATTTAACATCAAAAATAATGATGGATATATTAAAACATAACATTATTCATGATGTTATTTATTTTTTAAACTCGCTCTACATTGCATCTGTTGAGTACAGAAAATGAATATGAAAACCGTCGGCGCCATTGCTGTGCTATGTCTGATCTGGGGATCTTTGTGGGGGCTGGTGAAATTCAGCTTACAGATTTTCCCACCTTTTCTGTTTATCGCTGCGCGTTTGATTCTGGCAGGATTAACATTGCTGGTGGTACAGCGGATGTTGGGAAAGTCGATTCTTCCTGCCAGAGAAGACTGGAATAAGCTGATAATTTCCAGTCTGATGCTTTGTGTCGGGTTCTATGCAACTCAGACTTTCGCAATGCAGTTTGTAGATTCAGGCTTATCGGCAGTACTGGTTTTTACCATGCCTATTTTTATCGCTGTGCTGGCACATTACATTTTGAATGAGCATCTGAGCAGACAAAAAATACTGGGACTGGTCTTTGGAGCACTGGGACTGATTTCAATTTTATGGCCGCAGTTACATCATATTCACATGAATCTTGCTTTACTGGGGCAGGGGATGCTGATCGGTGTTGGATTTATGTGGGCATTGACCACGGTCTATATGAAAAAGTACTTTGCCAGCTATGACAAGCTGAAACTGACCATCTGGCAAATGTTACTCGGCGGTGGGTTGATTCTGATCGGGGCTTTAATCCTGGAACCTGTTCATCTGGATGTCTGGACCACTCCATTTAATGTTTCCATTCTGTTTTATATTTCGGTGATTGGAACTGGGGCTTCATTTGTGATGTGGAACTGGATTGTCAGTCAGGTGGATACCTTTGTTGCATCTATTTCCATTATGAGTATTCCTGTTCTGAGTCTGATTTTTGGTTGTGTATTCTGGCATGAACCACTGACTGTCAATATTTTAATTGGCGCTGTTCTGATCCTTTCAGGCATTGTTTGCAGTTCGGTCAAAATCAGGTCATTCAAAACATCAGATGTCATCAGTTAATTAAAAGATGCAGTGAATCTGTAAATCTACCAATCCCGGGAATGGGCTCATCCATTCCTGGGTATTTTTTTGCTCTGAAATGCTTATTCGTTATGCTGACCGGACACTTTTTATGTGGACTGAATCCGCACTTCTTCGGCTTGTTCCAGCCACAGCTCAAGCCGAACCTCATCTGCTTTTTAAAAATTACACCTGAATTACGACTAAAGTTGTATTTTTCTGAAATGATCCGTTTAAATATTCAATAAAAACATAAATTTTATAAGAAAAAAGAACATTTTTAACTTGTGGAAATGTGATTTATTTAACCAAAAATACATTAATATTGGTCATACCAATATTAAGTTATTCAGACCATTATTGCTCTTTTATTTTTATTTATTTACTATAAAGTCGATTTTAAATGATATTTTTGAAATTAAACTAAAATTGGTCATACCAATTTAGATAAGAATGGTATGCGCTCAGACCACATTCCTGAAAGCATTTCAAGGAGATGACAATGCTTCAACATTGGCAGCAGATTTATGATCCGATGGGTAATATCTGGGTATCCAGTGCCATCGCACTTATTCCAATTGTATTTTTCTTTTTAGCCCTTGCTGTGTTCCGCATGAAAGGAAGCGTTGCGGGAACAATTACAGTTGTACTGGCTTTACTGGTTTCGCTTTTTGCTTATCAAATGCCAGTCGCTATGGCTTTGGCTTCAATGGTCTATGGCTTTCTTTATGGTCTTTGGCCAATTGCTTGGATCATCATTGGCGCTGTATTCCTGTATAAAGTTTCAGTCAAAACAGGGCAGTTCGATATTATTCGTTCTTCGATCATGTCGATTACTGAAGATCAGCGTTTACAGATGCTGTTCGTTGGTTTTGCTTTCGGTACTTTCCTTGAAGGTGCGGCAGGTTTTGGTGCGCCAGTTGCGATTACGGCTGCATTATTGGTTGGACTTGGGTTTAAGCCACTTTATGCTGCGGGTCTTTGCTTGATTGTGAACACAGCACCAGTTGCATTTGGTGCAATGGGTATTCCAATTATTGTGGCAGGGCAGGTTTCTGGTGTAGACACCATGGAAATCAGTCAGATGGTGGGTCGTCAGTTGCCATTCATGGTGCCGATCGTATTGTTCTGGATCATGGCAATCATGGACGGTTGGCGTGGCGTGAAAGAAACGTGGCCAGCAGTGATTGTGGGCGGTGGTTCTTTCGCATTGGCACAGTATTTAACCTCAAACTTTGTCGGTCCTGAACTTCCAGATATTACTGCTGCGATTGCATCATTGGTATCTTTAACGATTCTTTTAAAATACTGGCAGCCTAAACATATTTTCCGTTTTGAAAATGAAGAAGGCACGCCTGCGATTGATTTAGCTGAAGAACGTAAGAAGAAATTCACCATCGCACAAATTGCGAAAGCATGGTCTCCATTTGCAATTTTAACGGCAATGGTGACGGTCTGGAGTATTCAGCCATTTAAAGCTTTATTTGCCAAAGATGGTGCGCTTGCAGATTTAGTGATTTCGATCAAAGTGCCATTTTTGCATCAGATGGTGCAAAAGATGCCGCCTGTGGTTCCTGAAATGAAGGACTATGATGCGATCTATAAGTTTGATTGGTTCTCTGCAACAGGTACTGCGATAGTGATTGCAGCGATCATTACGATTATTTTCCTCAAAATGAAGCCAAAAGAAGCAATTGTGACATTTGGCGAAACTGTAAATGAGTTAAAAATTCCAATTTATTCTATTGGTATGGTGCTGGCTTTTGCTTTCATCGCAAACTATTCAGGTATGTCTGCAACACTTGCTTTGGCACTTGCACATACAGGTCAGGCATTTACATTCTTCTCACCATTCTTAGGATGGTTAGGGGTGTTCCTGACAGGTTCTGATACTTCTGCAAATGCGTTGTTCTCAGCATTACAGGCAACCACTGCACAGCAAATCGGTGTGCCAGAAGTATTACTTGTTGCTGCCAATACCAGTGGTGGGGTAACAGGAAAAATGATTTCTCCTCAGTCGATTGCAATTGCCTGTGCGGCAGTAGGTCTGGTGGGTAAAGAGTCTGATTTATTCAGATTTACGGTAAAACACAGTATTTCATTTACCGTGATGATTGGTATTATCATTACTCTACAAGCCTATGTGTTCCCGTGGATGATCCCATGATCTTGATGATGATGGATTTTCACGATATTGCACAGACCTGATGCAAAACTGAGGACAGCAGATGAAAGTCTCCGACAAAGTGGTACAAAACCTTCGTATGTTGATTGAAGAAACTAACATGCAAGTCGGAGATCGTCTGCCAGCGGAACGTAAGTTGTGTGAGCAACTCGGTGTATCCCGTTCCTCTTTGAGAGAGGCCATTTCGCAACTGACCAGTACGGGCATGCTGGTCAGCAAAGTCGGAGCGGGGACTTTTTTACAGCAATTGCCTGTGAACTGGTCACAGAATCAGATTGTTGAACCATTAAGTAATCTGATTGATGAAGATCCTGCTTATCGCTTTGATGTGCAGGAAGCCCGAATGGTACTTGAGGGGGGAACAGCTTGGTATGCCGCCAAGCGGGCAACTGAGCAGGATCTGGAAAAAATTCGCTATTGTTATGATCAGATTACCCATTTTCAATCTTTGGGTGATGATGATAAAGCCTCAATGGCAGATGCTGAGTTTCACCTCGCCATTGCTGAGGCATCGCATAATCTGGTGCTGATTCAGATGATGCGTGGTTTATTTGATTTGTTGCAATTCAACGTGGTTTTGGGACGACGAAAAGTCTATACCGAAGCTCGTCGTTATGATCAGTTGCGTGATCAGCACTTTCAGGTGATGGATGCAATTGAACGTCATGATCCAGAAGCTGCGCGGAATGCAGTCTGTGGACATATAGAATTTGTAGTACAGCAGGTGCGGATGATTGATGAGGAAGAAGCCCGTCGTCAGCGTGCCAGCCGATTGAACAGGATATAGCTATGATTATTTCTTCTGCGAATGATTACCGTGAAGCCGCGCGTCGTCGTTTACCGCCATTTTTATTCCACTATATTGATGGTGGTGCGTATGCTGAATATACCTTGAAGCGTAATGTAGAAGATTTATCAAAAATTGCGTTAAGACAACGTGTTTTAAATGACATGTCACAGCTCAGTTTAGAAACCAAACTGTTTGATGAAACCTTGTCGATGCCTGTGGCTTTGTCACCTGTTGGTTTGACAGGCATGTATGCCCGCCGTGGTGAAGTGCAAGCAGCAGTTGCAGCAGATAAAAAGGGTATTCCATTCACTTTATCCACTGTATCTGTATGTCCAATTGAAGAAGTTGCACCAGCGATTAACCGTCCGATGTGGTTTCAGTTGTATGTACTGCGTGACCGTGGTTTTATGAAAAATGCCTTGGAACGTGCTAAAGCAGCAGGTTGTTCAACATTGGTTTTTACTGTTGATATGCCTGTACCAGGCGCACGTTATCGTGATGCTCACTCAGGTATGAGTGGTCCAAATGCTGCAATGCGCCGTTATATGCAGTCATGTTTCCATCCACATTGGGCATGGAATGTTGGCATGATGGGGCGTCCACATGACTTGGGCAATATTTCTAAATACTTAGGTAAGCCAACGGGTCTTGAAGACTATATCGGCTGGCTGGGCAATAACTTTGACCCATCAATTTCATGGAAAGACCTTGAGTGGATCCGTGAGTTCTGGGATGGCCCAATGGTCATTAAAGGGATTCTTGATCCTGAAGATGCTAAAGATGCAGTACGTTTCGGTGCAGACGGTATCGTGGTATCGAACCACGGTGGTCGTCAGTTGGATGGTGTTTTATCGTCTGTGCGTGCATTACCTCCAATTGCAGATGCGGTAAAAGGTGATATTAAAATCTTAGCGGATTCTGGTATTCGTAACGGTCTGGATGTGGTGCGTATGCTTGCTTTAGGTGCTGATACTTGTATGCTTGGTCGTGCATTTGTTTATGCTTTAGGTGCAGCAGGTGGAGCAGGTGTTTCTAATCTGCTTGATTTGATTGATAAAGAAATGCGTGTAGCCATGACTTTAACAGGTGCTAAAACAATTGCAGATATTACTGAGGATTGTTTGGTGAAGTTAGAGAAAGAGTTGGTGGGGTGATGACTTTTGAATAGGTCTCTAGTGAAAGTGATTTATCATCAAAAATAAATTCACAATGAATATTCCCTCTCCTTGTAGGAGAGGGCTAGGGAGAGGTATTTACTGAATAATTCCCCTCATCCTCTTGCGGAGCGAGCTCCTCATCCCAAAGGGAGAAGGGATATTCATTATAGATTTTGATGATAATGACTGATCACTTTTGATATGTGCAAATATCCCTATTTGTTTAAAAGTTTTTAAATCAATACATCTCCATTACGTAACAATGCTATTCCTCTTTAGAGGGGAGAGGAAATATTGAAAATGGAAAATTCTATAAAAATGAAAACCTCCGCTTCAAGCACCATTCAAAACCTTATTCACATCGTTGGAAAACAGCATGTTTTAACCGACGATGCTGATACACGCCTATACCGACAAGGTCGTCGTTATGGTGCAGGACAAGTGCTTGCTGTTGTTGCACCTGGCAGTTTACTGGAGCAATGGCAGGTTTTGAAAACGGCTGTTGAAGCGGATTGTGTGGTGATCATGCAGGCTGCCAATACAGGACTGACCGGTGGTTCAACGCCATTCGGTGATGACTATGACCGTCCTGTGGTGTTGATCAGTACCCGAAGATTGGTGGGTATTCAGGTGATTAATGAGGGTAAACAAGTCATCTGTTTGCCTGGTGCGACACTGGATAAACTTGAAAAAGATTTAGCACCATTTAATCGTGAACCGCATTCAGTGATTGGTTCTTCATGTATTGGTGCATCGGTGTTGGGTGGGGTGTGTAATAACTCAGGCGGTGCTTTGGTGCGCCGTGGTCCTGCTTATACAGAACTGGCTTTATATGCACGAGTCAATGATTCAGGTGAGTTAGAGTTAGTGAATCATTTAGGTGTAAATTTGGGTGAAACACCTGAGCAAATTCTAACTGCGCTTGAAAATAAAAATTATCAAAGCCATGACATTATTAACAATTCAAGTTGCTGTGCTTCCGATCAGCGTTATTCACATGATGTGAAACAGGTCGATGAAAATACCCCTGCACGTTTTAATGCAGATCCAAGTCGTTTGTTTGAAGCATCAGGTTCGGCGGGGAAAGTCTGTGTATTTGCGGTGCGTCTGGATACCTTTGAAAAGATTCCGAGTCAGGTGTTTTATGTAGGTACAAACTCACAGGATGATTTGACCGAAATTCGTCGTTTTTTATTGAAAGATTTGCCACGTTTGCCGATTGCAGGCGAGTACATTCACCGCGTTGCTTATGATATTGGTGCGGAATACGGCAAAGACAGTTTTATGTTTATTGAAAAATTCGGTACGGCAAAAGTGCCTGCTGCATTTGCGATGAAAGATAAAGTTGATGGTTATCTGGAAAAAGTTGGTTTACGTGGTTTATCTGATAAGGTTTTGCAGATAGTCACCAAAATGTTGCCGAATCATTTACCACAACGTATGAATGAATTCCGTGATCTGTATGAACATCATTTGATGATTCGTATTGAAAATCAGGATGTTGATCAGGTTGAGCAATATTTAAAAACTTATTTTTCAGATAAAACTTCGGGCAATTATTTTAAATGTACCGATGAAGAAGGACGTAAAGCATTTTTACATCGTTTTGCGGTAGCAGGCGCAGCAATTCGTTATCGTGATACGCATCGTTCAGAAGTGGAAGATATTGTCGCACTGGATATTGCACTTCGCCGTAATGACCGTGAATGGGTAGAAACTTTGCCTAAAGCGATGGATGAAAAAATCATTCATAAATTGTATTACGGACATTTCCTGTGTCATGTGTTTCATCAGGATTATATTGTGCAAAAAGGTGTTGATCCTTTGGCAATGGAACATGAAATGTGGCATTTACTCGATGATCGTGGCGCGGAGTATCCTGCGGAGCATAATGTCGGACATTTATATGTGGCGAAGCCTGCTTTGAAAAATCATTATCAAAAACTTGATCCGACCAATAGTTTTAATGTCGGGATAGGGCATACATCCAGGTTAAAAGACTGGAAATAATCGTTCATTAAGACATGGTTGTATGCGAGTCGAAGCAGTCTGATTAATCAGGCTGCTTTGTATTTTTTAGTCCCATTTTTGATGAAATAAAACCTAAAATAAATGCACTGACAAAAAATACAACAGCGGAATACAGTGCTGATTGTGTCGTAAAATAAACGGCTAAGGTGGCTAAAACAACAATTGCTGTGCAGATCCACACCATCCAGGACGAGAGTGCTGACTGAGGTTCAGAATTTTGTTCATTGATATGGCTGGCATGGGCGTTTTGAATGGATGGTGTTTCAGATGTGTTCAGATCAGTCACAGCGGATTCTTCATGTAGCATCATATTTGGGTGAGTGAGCATGACAGAATTACTGCCATAGAGGAAATATTTTTTATCTTCATAGCGTTGCATGTCCTGCCGGATAAATTCCCAGAATGCCTGGGTATCTTCAGTCAGGGAAGATTGTGGATGACTCAGAGTCTCTATGTGAAACAGGGGAACTTCCAGAAACTCGGCATCATCAGGATCCAATGACAAACCACTGGTACGAAGCAAAATGTACGCAGGAAAATGTTGCTTGATCAACGCCTGAAAGTTGAGAAATTCTGAGGCGTAATCATTCCCCATTATATTTAATAATTCATGCTTTCTCGATTCTAAATTTGCCAGGGCATGCTGTTGGGAAATGACGAGATAGGCGAACTGACTTTCTTCAGAATTATCCTGAACTTCTGTAAAATCAGTTTCTGCATTTACATGATCAGTATCAAAGTCATCTGAATATTTGGCCCACTGAATATTTTCTCGACTGAACAAAAGCAGCCATAAAAGTGGAATAAACCCATCTGCTTCCAGTTCATAAGATGCAGAGCAATAAAAGTCATGCCATTGATTCAGACTGCCTATAGGCATATGTCCGAGTTGAGAGCTGGTCAAAAATACAGGATGGCTCATTCAGTTATTCTCATATTTATAGTGGAATGTTGGTATTAACATAGGCATATTGAACAGAGAGTTCCATAGTAAACACGTAAAACGGGCAGGAATGGAGTGTCTGGGGGATTACTGAATTGACTTTTTTTACGCTGAAAATATTTGGAACAGTCATCCAAAAATAATCAAAAGTATATAAAGTATTATGCAACAAGTTGCAAAGCCAATAAATTAAGGATTAGCCATGACAACCAGCTATGCAAATATTCTAAAACCACTTCATCTGGGTTTCACGACCATTAAAAACCGTGTAGTCATGGGTTCCATGCATACAGGTCTGGAAGATCGTTTTTATAACTACCCAAAACTTGCAGCCTATTTTGGTGAACGTGCCAAGGGTGGTGTGGGGCTACTGATTACAGGTGGTATTTCACCAAACAGACAGGGGTGGTTGTTGCCTGCAGGTGGTACTATGAATACGCTGGGCGATGTTGCTCCGCATCGTCTGGTTACGCATGCTGTACATAAACATGGTGCCAAAATTCTGATGCAGATTCTGCATTCGGGGCGTTATGGCTATCAGCCATTTGTGGTGTCTGCAAGCCCGATCAAATCACCGATTTCTCTGTTCAAGCCACGGGAAATGAGCGATAAACTGATTCTTGAAACCATTAAGGACTATGCCGATACAGCAAGCCTAGCAAAAAAAGCTGGCTATGACGGTGTGGAAATTATGGGTTCAGAAGGCTATTTGCTGAACCAGTTTTTAAGCCGTCATGTCAATCAGCGTGAAGACCGCTGGGGTGGTCCGATTGAAAACCGGATGCGTTTTGCAGTTGAAATTGTGAAAGCGATCCGTGAAAAAGTTGGCGAGAAATTTATTATCTGTTTCCGTTTGTCCATGCTGGATTTAGTCCATGATGGCAATACCATGGATGAAGTGATTACCGTTGCAATTGCATTGGAAAAAGCAGGTATTACGCTGTTGAATACAGGGATCGGTTGGCATGAAGCACGTATTCCAACGATTGTGACATCAGTACCACGTGCTGCTTTTGTGGACTATACCGCAGAAGTGAAAAAGCATGTGTCTGTGCCTGTGATTGCCTCTAACCGTATCAATATGCCAGATACAGCTGAAGAGATCCTGGCAGCAGGTAAAGCGGATATGGTACAGATGGCACGTCCTTTACTTGCCGATGCATACTGGGTAAATAAAACAGCAACCAATCGTGTCGATGAAATCAATACCTGTATTGCGTGTAATCAGGCATGTCTGGATCATACATTCCAGAATAAACGTGCGAGTTGCTTAGTGAATCCTCGTGCAGGATATGAAACTGAGCTGGTTTATGTGAAAACGAAAAAACCGAAAAAAATTGCGGTCGTAGGCGGCGGCGTGGCTGGAATGTCAGCTGCTACAGTTGCAGCAGGGCGTGGTCATCAGGTTACTTTGTTTGAAGCATCCAGTGAAGTCGGTGGTCAGTTTAACCTGGCAAAAGTTGTACCTGGTAAAGAAGAATTTCACGAAACCATCCGTTATTTTAAAGTTCAGATTGAAAAAACAGGCGTGGATTTACGTTTAAATACCAAAGTGAACCGTGAGCAACTGGAGCGTGAAGGCTTTGATGAAGTTGTGATTGCAACAGGTGTTGTACCTCGTGGACTGAAAATCGAGGGTAGTGATGCACCACAAGTGTTGTCTTATGCAGAAGTATTGCGTGGTGCGCCTGTAGGTTACAGTGTTGCTGTGATCGGTGCAGGCGGGATTGGTTTTGACGTATCAGAGTTTTTATTGAAGCCTGAACATCAGCCACAACCGCAACCTTTGACTGACTGGATGCGTGAATGGGGTGTTGATCCAGATCCTAACTATATGACTGAAGGTGGCTCAATACCAGCTGAAGTTGAAACTCCAGTTCGTCAGATTTATCTGATGCAACGTAAAACTACGCCATTGGGCATCGGTTTAGGGAAAACTTCAGGCTGGGTGCATCGTGCACAGTTGAAAAAGCATGCTGTGCGTATGATGCGTGGTGTGCAGTATAAAGCTGTGACCAATGAAGGCTTATGGATTGAGACTAACGGTCATGATCAATTGCTTCGTGTAGACACAATCGTGGTGTGTGCGGGGCAGGAGTCTGTAAAAGATTTAATGCCTGCCGAGGGTGAAACAACACTGGCGCAGTATCATATTATTGGTGGTGCAAAACTGGCGGGTGAGCTTGATGCGAAGCGTGCAATCCGTGAAGGTGCTGAAATAGCAGCTAAACTTTAATCAAATACCTGGTATTTGATGAAACAATATGCGTTTGAATGATTTAAGCCAATATTTCTCTTGTCAGAGTTGGAAAAGCTTAGTATTCTTGCGCACATGGAAGCGTGGCAGAGCGGTTTAATGCACCGGTCTTGAAAACCGACGAGGGCGCGAGTCCTCCGTGAGTTCGAATCTCACCGCTTCCGCCAAATATCTAAATAAGCCCTTGTTTTTACAAGGGCTTATTTTTTGTCTGTAGTTTTACCCCTCAACCTACCCCTCATCAAATTTTGGATTGGATTGATTTCTTTTGGTAGTATTTGGAAGATTAAGGAATATAGTTTAATAAGCTGTATTTAAATCTAACTATATTCTTATTCAAGCATTTTTTAATTATAAATATTTTCACTCCCCATTTACTTAGCTTGCTTGACGCTCTACAGCGTGCAGATTATCCTTAACCTGCTGACCTACATCGTCAGCGGGTTTTAGCAGACCCATTTACCTAAGTACACTAAAAAGTCTAACTTTTTGGTGGGTATCCCTACGTACCCCCTCTGCGGCGGAACGGGAGGGGGGACGTCTTCGGACGTGCTGATTTCTTAGGTATCAGTCTGCTAACCCGTCTTCTGTTTCGCCACCATCATTTAGCAGTGATTTGGTGAAACTTCTTTATACCTAAGGAGTACGCCATGTGCTTACATCAAGACTGTCTTTTATATTTCTTTTTTTTTTATGTGTGTGCCCGATCTACACCACAGGGGTAATGTGACGTGATGCTGTGTATTTCATGCATTGCTGTGTCGATCACTTTCTAAGAATAAAACTTTTTCAAGTACATATTACCGATATGAAGATGAATCTCTCATGCTGTTTTTGAGGGGCATAGGTTTGTGTGCTTTATCGACTATAACACTTCAAAAAAACATAGATATTCATTCCAACATTTATGACATGGGGAACACTGCGTCAGATTAAGACCAAGACCAGTGATGCCTATAAAAAAGAGAAAATGATGATGTTTAAAACCTTCCTAAAAACGACCCTGATTTCATCACTACTTGCAGGCGCATCATTGGCGCAGGCAGGCTGGTTTGCACAAGCCAGTGAATCCTACCTTGTTCAAGCACGTCATACAGGCGGTGGGGTTTATCAATGTCTTTATAAAACCAATCCTGGCAATCGTGGTTGGCGTAATTTCACGGTGAACTTTCAAGGTGGTTGTCCACGCTTTGTTCACTTTAATGTGCAGAATGGTCAAGTCACTGTGCCCAACTAAACGAGGGGAACATTCAAATGAACCAAAAAACCATATTGGGCTTGGCGGCAATCTTAGCCCTGACCTTGATCAGCATCGCAGGCTTCTACTTCTTTAGCCCTAAACATCCAACTGAAAAAACGGTTCCAGCCAACACTTCTGAGGTCAGCTCTGCACAACCTTTAGAATCTGCCAATTCAGAAGCAGTATCCACTGAGATTGCAGCAGCAGAAGTGGATGGGATTGATGTCAAAGAATTGACCACGGGAAGAAAAAGTCTAAGTCCATCAGATCATGAACCTGAATTGCTGAGTTTTGAGTTTGATCAAAACCTTAAGGCGGCGGATACCTTACTGTCGATGCTGCCTTATGATCAACTGCCTGAATTTGAGCAGGACAATATAGACAAGTATCAACGCTATATCTTTGCCAAAGCCGCAAAAGATACAGGCAAATCAGTGCAAGACTTTAGCTTGCAAGAACATGGCGCACTGGAGTCGGAGCAAGCGGGTAATCGCTACTACGTTTATAAATTTGATAACGGCACAGACTGTGAAACCCATTTGGCTAGCATTGATTTAAATACAGGTGATTATGGCGTGAGCTATAACTACTGCTAAGGATGAATTTGATGAAGCAACTTTTAAAACCCTTACTCCTCGCAGTGACTACAACGACAGGCATCATGTTGAGTGGCTGTAATGCTGGCCTTGATCCAAACACGTTTACGGTCGAACTCGATGTAATTGATACCAGTAACTGGTATGCCCAAAATCAATCCGCTACGGTATTAACCATCCGTTCCAATATTGCAGAGCCTATCGATGTCAGCCATGTTTCTGTCAATCATGGACAATGTCGTTATGAAGGCTATCGTCGATCATTGGAATATCCGCAGCATTTTAAGATGGGGCAACGTTTAAGACTGAAATTAACAGACTGTAGCTACAGTAATGTGGTGCAGGTTGATGTCGAAACAGATAAAGGTACTGCAAGCTATAGCTTTCAATAGCGACTCTCCTCGACAAAGCAAAATATCAATCAAACCGTGTCCTCAATGGGCACGGTTTTTTTATGCCCTCAATTCAGCTTTTCGTACCCAATTCATTTAACAAGGAATATTCAATGTCCTTAATTCAATGCCCCTATTGTCAGTCCACCCATGTCAGACAGACTGATTCAAGTCATGCAAACGCCAACTATTTCGAACAACTGCAACGCTGTATTTCACCGACACAGATGGCGCTGTTCGGCATGCAGTTTGCCAAAAAGGCAGGATTCCCGCCTTTTACAGGCGCAGCCATCGGTGTTGTGGTGGGTGGTGTATTGGTTATTGTCAGTCAGTACTGCTATGAAAAATATTACAGCAATGCCGAGCAGTATGTCTGCTTGGATTGCCAACAACAGTTTGCATGGGCGAGGTAATCACTTCTCAGCCATTGCACTGGTACATCGTTGAATAAATCGATTCTTTAAAACATCACATTACACATTCTTTTTAGGAATAATCAAAATGGCACATCAAATTGAACAAATGGCGTATGTCGGACAAACCCCGTGGCATGGTCTAGGCAATCAACTTAGCCCAAACCAACCGATTGAAGTCTGGGCCAAGCAAGCAGGTATGGATTGGCGTATTGAATCATCCAATGTCAGCTACATGGCTAAAAATGATCGTGGACAAAGCATCATTATGCCGTATGAAGAACAACGGGTACTGTACCGTTCAGATACCCATGCTCCTTTATCCGTAGTCAGTCAGCGTTATCAAGAAGTCCAACCGATGGAAATTCTGGAGTTCTACCGTGATCTAACCGAGCAATCCGGCTTTGAACTGGAAACCGCAGGTGTACTTAAAGGTGGGAAAAAGTTCTGGGCCTTGGCACGCACAGGCCAAACAGCAGAATTGAAAGGTGGGGATGTCAGCAATGGCTATATCCTGCTGGCAACAGCATGTGATGGCACCTTAGCCACAACCGCACAATGCACCAATATCCGTGTGGTGTGTAACAACACTTTAGCCATTGCCTTGCGTGGACAAAGTTCCAATGCAGGCGTGGTCAAAGTACCGCACAGTACTAAGTTTGATGCCGACAAAGTCAAAGATCAACTCGGTATTTCAGTGAAAACATGGTACGACCACATGTATGAAATGAAACAACTCACCCAACGTAAAGTCACCCAGAAAGAAGCAGCGGCTTATTTTGATGCGGTATTTAACAACAATAGCCTAAGTGCGATGGAACAGGAGGATAACATTATTCAGTACTACCGTAATGTCGCGTCTCAAGCCAATCAACAACCCAATAAAACTGAACCGAATGGACGTGCCATGACCAAAGTCATGAATATGTTTAATGGGCAGGGACGTGGAGCAGACTTATCTTCAGCCAAAGACACCGCCTATGGACTACTTTGTGCGATCACCGAGTTTGTCGACCATGAACGTCGTGCGATGAGTACTGATCACCGCCTTGACTCTGCTTGGTTTGGTGCAGGGGCAGCATTGAAACAACGTGGATTAGAACAAGCTTTACGCTTAGCGGCTTAAGCTGAATTTAATCTTGAAACTTTACCATCAGGGCATGTGATCAGTACGATCAAGTGTCCTCCTAATCAACGATCCCTCTTTGCCACATCTTCGGATGTGGCTTTTTTTATGCCGTTTTAAAATCAATGATAGAAGGATAAACCCATGAATCAGATTATAAACCCAACAGTAACGTCTCAATCTCAGTATTTACCAACTGTAGCCAATGACAAGCTTAAACAAAGTCAATCAGGTTCAAAACGCAGCTTAAATGCCAAACGTCTGATCAACACCAAACAACTGGACTATCAGGCATGGCTGGAAGTGCGTAAACAGGGAATAGGCAGCAGTGATGCCGCAGCTGCCTGTGGCTTGAATCCTTATATGTCGATGCTAGAACTGTGGATGATTAAAACAGGACGGGTACAGCAAAATATTGAAGATGAAAGCTCAGGACATGCACCTTTATATTGGGGCAAGCAGTTAGAACCCTTGGTCGCAGAATACTACAGCATGCACACCAATAATAAAGTCCGTCGGGTCAATGCGGTACTGCAGCACCCTGATCCTGACAAAGCCTTTATGTTGGCGAACTTGGATTATGCCGTAGTAGGCAATGAGGAAGTACAAATACTGGAATGTAAAACTGCAGGGGAATATGGCGCCAAACTATGGAAGGAGGGCGTTCCTCTGTATGTGCTATGTCAGGTACAACATCAACTGGCGGTGACAGGTAAGCAAGCGGCACATATTTGTGTGTTGCTGTGTGGGCAGGAAACCAAAATCTACAAAGTCAGTCGTAATGAAACTTTGATTGAACAGATCATTCAGGCAGAACGGTTGTTTTGGGAATGTGTTGAAAATGATGTTCCACCAGCAGTGGATGCCAGTGAATCGGCAGCCAAAGCTTTACAACAACTCTATCCTGAACATACCCCACTGAGCTGTGTTGATCTAACGGAGGTGGAACTTGCTAATGAACTGTTTGATCAGCTGATTGAAGAAAAGAAGCAGGTTGAACAGCATCAAAGCCAGTTTGACCTACTCAAACACCGTGTTCAGGCGCTGATGAGGGAACATGAACGTGCTGTCTTTCAGCAAGGTTCGGTGACATGGAAAAAGAGCAAGGATAGTACCAGCCTGGATACTAAATCCTTACTTCAGCACCAACCTGAACTCATCCAACAGTACCCACTGCAGAAAGCAGGTGGTCGTCGTTTTAACCTATATCACGATTAGCTCAAAGCCTAGAGCCAAACACTCAGCAAGAAGAAACCTGAAATCCCGTGCAGCCTGTATGGGATTTTTTTATGCCGATTTTATTTTAAGCAAACAGTGCAACACATCTAAACATCTCAACGACAGAGGAATTTCAACATGATTAAAGGTCTAGCAATCACACCACCACTCTTGGGACGGATCAGTATTGGTCGTGTAATAGAAAAGAATGGCAAGCGTCTGCCAGAAAAAGACGATCAGTTCACTATTACCAGTCAAATACAGGGCAAGGACGGTTGGATTAAACACCCCTTGGATGAGCAATTGCGTAGTCAAGCACCGAATCAAAAGTTACGTAGCATTCCTGTGCGTATGATCTTCAATGATCCTGAATTGAACTTACGTGCCGAGTACAGCTTGTTTGACCGACAGACAGGTCGCCCGATTTGTGTGGGGAATGGTCAGACCTGCCAACGCATGACATCACAAGGTGTAGAGCAACATCCGTGCCCATCCCCCGACTTATGCCCACTTGGACAAGGTGGACATTGCAAGCCTTATGGGCGCCTGCATGTCAATTTAGGCGAAGCCGATGAGTTTGGGACTTTTATTTTCAGAACCACTGGTTTTAACAGCATTCGCACTTTGGCAGCACGTTTGAATTACTACCATGCAGCATCAGGTGGTTTGTTGTCGTGTTTGCCGTTGCAGCTCACGTTGCGTGGGAAAAGCACAACTCAAAGCTATCGTCAGCCCGTGTATTACGTGGATTTAACGTTACGGGAAGGCGTGGATTTACAAACCGTGATTCAGACAGCCAAGGAGATTGACCAACAGGGAAAACAGGCAGGGTTTGATCAGGCGGCATTAGATCAGATTGCACGGCAGGGTTTTGCCAATGCCAAGTTTGAGGTGCATGCAGAGGAGGGGATGGAATTGCTGGAGGAATTTTATCCACACAGTGACAGTGATGTAGATACGGAGCATTCAGTGCAATTGAGCTATGTGCAGGAGATTCAGCAGGGGTTGCAGCAGAGTGTTAGAGCTGTGAATTGAGCACAGTTGAATTATCTAGTCAGCTTGGTAAGTCAATTAATGGATTCTGAACAAGTTGGCTAGTCACTAATTGAAGGGAGCTTTGGCTCCCTTAATTTTTTTGTTATTCAGGAGTGATAATGCAGGCTTCAAAAATAGCGATCAGTCCATCTAGCCGGCAGTTGAATCCATCAATATTGGCCTGAATCCAGACTTCCTTATTGTTAATTTTACTCCACTGTACCCCATAGCCGCAGTGAGCAAGTAGGTGTTCAAAGAAGATACGCTGGGTGCGTCCATTGCCTTCACGAAATGGGTGAATCACGTTGACTTCACAATAAAAATCAGCGATTTTTTGGATAAGTACTGGTTTGGCTAAACCTTGAAAATAGTGCTGCTGCTCAAGTTGCTTGAAGAGCTTATTGGCTTCAATTTCAATACGCGGGAAGGTACAAAAGCGGGTATCGCCTTTGGCAATATCCACTTGTCTTAGTTCACCTGCCCAGGCATACAGGTCTGAAAAGAGCTGAAAGTGAATGGATTGCAGGTATTTGAGATCGTAAGGTGGCTCCGCATACTCAATGCGTGTGCTGGCATACTCAGTCAACTCCAGTTCTGCCTGTTGCAGAATTTCAGCATCCTGAATGTTCAGTTTGTTTTTGAGGACGTCCGAGTCGGGGTAACAGTAAATGCTGTCACCCATTTCACCATATTTATCCATAAGGAAGCCTGATCACGATTCCGAAGTTTGTGAGAACTTTTTATATTTTTCTAAAATCTGTGCTTTATCTAATGTTGGGGCGGTTGAAGATGGCTGGATCCCTTCCAACTTTAAACTGGCCTGATAATTCTGTAGGCGCGTAGTTTGGATATATTTTTTTTTCTGTTCGAGAGTGTTTAGCATTTCGGAATTTCCTTGAACAAAGGTAATGTAAGCCTAGTTTAGCAGATGGGCTTATAAATAGGCACGGCTTTCAAAAGCAGGGTTGTAGCGTTATGGTGGATGAACCTTCTATGAGAAAAATCTGAAACCAGACGACAAAATTTGTCGCTTAACTGTCATGCAATAAATGAATAATCAACAATCTGCTTTTTAAATAATATAATATTATCCAATAGTTAAAAAATTATCAGTATTATCTCTAGTAACCGAAGTGTCGCCAGATGCTGATCACAGATAAGAATTCAGGAATTGATTCACCACTATGACCAACAATAACTTTTCACAAATCGCTTCTTTCATCTGGTCGGTTGCCGACCTGCTGCGTGGTGACTTCAAACAATCGCAATATGGCCGCATCATTCTGCCATTTACCTTGTTAAGTCGTCTGGAATGTGTACTGGAAGAAAGCAAGGCTGCGGTACTGGCAGAACATGAAAAAGTCTCCAAGCTGAATCTGCCAGAAGAAGCTCAAGAAAAGTTATTGCTGCGTGCCACCAACGGTCTAGCCTTCTTTAATACCTCCCCAATGGATCTCAGCAAAATGGGGCAGAGTGATATCAAGGCCAACTTGAGCACCTATGTGCAAAGTTTCTCTAAAGATGCCCGTGAGATTTTTGAATACTTTAACTTCATCGAATTTGCAGGCTTACTCGATGATGCCAACCTTTTGTATAAAGTCGTGCAAAAGTTTGCTACCACGGATCTGAGTCCAAAGAGCGTATCCAACCATGACATGGGCTTGGTGTTTGAAGAACTGATCCGTCGTTTTGCCGAAGGTTCTAATGAAACCGCAGGGGAACACTTTACCCCGCGTGACATCGTGCGTCTGACCACGGCACTGGTGTTTATGGAAGATGATGACGTGCTGACCAAAGACGGCATTATCCGTACCATTTATGACCCGACTGCGGGGACAGGCGGTTTCCTGTCTTCTGGTATGGAATATCTGCATGAGCTGAACCCGAATGCCGTGATGCGTGCCTTTGGTCAGGAACTTAACCCAGAATCCTACGCCATCTGTAAAGCTGACATGCTGATCAAAGGCCAGGACGTGAGCCGGATTAAACTCGGCAACACGCTGTCGAATGATCAACTCTCTGTCGATCAGTTTGATTACATGCTGTCGAATCCACCCTTTGGCGTAGACTGGAAAAAGATCGAACAGGACATCAAGGACGAGCATGAACAAAAAGGCTTTGATGGCCGTTTCGGTGCAGGCTTGCCACGGGTATCGGATGGTTCATTATTATTCCTGATGCACCTGATCAGCAAGATGCGTGATGCCAGTAGTACCGAGAGCGGTAGCCGCATCGGGATTATCCTGAATGGTTCACCATTGTTTACCGGTAGCGCAGGCAGTGGTGAAAGCGAGATCCGTCGCTATATTTTAGAAGCCGACTTGCTTGAAGCAATCATTGCCTTGCCAAATGACATGTTCTACAACACCGGGATTGCTACCTATATCTGGGTACTCAGTAATAAAAAAGTCGCTGAACGTAAAGGCAAGGTACAGCTGATCAATGCCTCCCACCTCAGTACCAAAATGCGTAAGTCGTTGGGTTCAAAACGTAACTATCTGACTGAAGCTGAAATTGCCACCATTACCCAAAATTACAGTGACTTTGTCGCGATAGACATCTTGGCGCAGGATGGCGAAACCGAACAGCAAAAACCATTCGCCAGCAAAATCTTTGACAGTCATGAATTTGGCTATCGTCGCGTGACCATTGAACGTCCATTACGTTTATCGGCACAGATCACGGATAGCGCGATTGCTGCATTACGTTTTGCGCCAAAACCGTTTAATGCCGTGATGCAAAGTATCGATGCGCAATTGGGTACAGCCTTTGGTACAGCGTGGACAGCAGAAACTTATGGTCAGTTGCAGGACGTGGCGCTTGAGGTGCGTGCCATGATTAAAGCCGAGTTTCCTGAGCTAAAAGAAAAAGACATTAAAGAGGTACTGGACAGCAAAATCTGGCTATTCCAGAAAGCCCTGATGGAAAAAGCCCAAGCTTTACAGAACGTGATTGGCACTGAGCAGTTTGATGACTTTAACCAGTTTGATGAAGTGTTGAAAAAAGCCCTCAAGCAAACCGACATCAAGCTGGATGCCAAAGAGAAGAAACAGCTGTTAGATGCCATCACCTGGAAGAATCCGGAAGCAGAACCAGTGATTAACAAGGTCGTGAAACAGGCGGAAAATCCACTATATGGCCAGTTCAGCTACCAAGGCAAAGTGGTTGAGTTTGTACAAGATGGTGATTTACGTGATGCGGAAAATATTGCTTTAAATCCAAATGTGAGCACCACCGATTTAATTGAGTCTTATTTTAAGCGTGAAGTACAACCGCATGTGCCTGATGCGTGGATCAATGCTGATAAGCGTGATGCACAGGATAATGAAATTGGTATTGTGGGCTATGAGATTCCGTTTAACCGCCATTTTTATGTGTATGAACCGCCACGTGATTTAAGCGAGATTGATGCGGATTTGGATGCGGTGAGCCGTGAAATTATGGCACTTTTACAAGAGGTGCATTCTTAATGGCGAATACAGTGGCGAAGTATCAGAAATATGCTGAATATCAAGATTCAGGTATTGAATGGTTAGGTGAGATTCCTAGTCATTGGGAAAGTAAAAAACTCAAGTATTTGTTAGATGATTTAGTGAGAGGTCCTTTTGGTAGTGCTTTAAAAAAAGATTTTTTTGTTGATTCTGGTTTTAAGGTATATGAGCAAAAAAACTGTATTCGTAATGATGTAAAAATTGGTGATTCTTATGTACCAAAGAAAATATATGAAGAATTAGAGCGCTTTAGTGTTAAACCTTATGATTTACTAATGAGTTGTTCAGGCACTATTGGTAAAGTTGTGCAAGTACCTGACCAATTTGAAATAGGAATTATTAATCAAGCATTATTGATTATGAGATTGGATTATAAATTCTTGAGTTCTCAATTTTTTCTATATTCATTCCGAAGCGATGATATACAAAACCAAATTAAAGATAATACTCAAGGTGGAGCTATGCAAAATCTTGTAGCTACCGATATATTTAAATCTATTAGTTTTGCAATACCACCTATTATTGAACAAACCCAAATCGCCAATTTCCTCGACCATGAAACCGCAAAAATTGACAGCCTGATTGCCAAACAGGAAAAACTGATTGAACTGCTTAAAGAAAAGCGTCAAGCAGTGATTAGCCATGCCGTGACCAAAGGACTCAATCCAAATGTCCCAATGAAAGATTCCGGTGTGGAATGGTTAGGGGAAGTGCCGGAGCATTGGCAGGTCGGAAGAATTAAACACTTAGCGCAAATCATTTCGAAAGGTACTACCCCTACAACTATGGGGGGAGACTTTGTTGAAGAGGGAATCCGTTTTCTAAAAGCTGAAAATATTGGAAAAGGATTTCGTGTAAATAATTATCCAGAATTCTTTATTTCGGAAAAAGTTGATGAGCAATTAGCTCGTAGCCGTTTGAAAGAACATGATGTTTTAGTCATTATCGCAGGGGCTACAACGGGGCTGGCTTCAGTTTTACAAAAAGAACTTTTACCGGCAAATACAAACCAAGCTGTAAGCTTTATTAGATTGTTGAATTTTAACTATTCACATTGGGTGTCTCATTGGCTGACTACTCAATTTGCTCAAAGCGTAATATGGATGGGGGCTGTTCAAGCTGCACAACCAAATTTATCGATGGAAAGTTTGGGTAATATTTATATTGCAATACCACCAGTTGAAGAAGTTATTGAAATTCTGAAAGATATTGAATTTAAATTAGAGTCATTTGAATCTTTAATAAATAAAGCTCAGCAACAAATTTCACTAATGCAAGAACGCCGAACCGCTCTCATCTCAGCCGCAGTGACTGGGAAAATTGACGTTCGTAATTGGCAAGCCCTAAAGATTGCTGAGGCAGAAACGGAGTTAAGCGCATGAGTCTAGACGCCACCCGTGAAAGTATTTTCCAGAACGACATCATTCAGCAGATGCTGGCTCAGGGCTGGCAACTCGGTACGCCACAAGGCTACAACCGTGAAACCGCCTTATATGAGCAGGACGTACTAGATTTTGTGCAACAAACCCAAGCACAAGATTGGCAGAAGTTTCAGCGCATCTTTCCAAATGATACCGAACGGCATTTTCTCGATGCGGTGGTTGCCCAGCTAAAAAAAGCCGACATCAAT
This sequence comes from Acinetobacter sp. WCHAc010052, assembly GCF_002165295.2. NCBI lineage: Bacteria > Pseudomonadati > Pseudomonadota > Gammaproteobacteria > Moraxellales > Moraxellaceae > Acinetobacter > Acinetobacter sp. WCHAc010052. The sequence continues at coordinate 1,151,109 of NZ_CP032143.1, forward strand.
GCCACTGATGAACAGTCACGTAGCTATGGCACTTTAGGTGTGCTGCGTCACGGAGTGAAAACCCGCAGCGCACGTTTTTTCCTCTGTCAGTTTAAACCAGAACATGCGCTGAATCCCGATACCTTAGCCAATTACAAAAAGAACATCTGCCGCATTGTGCCAGAATTGGTCTATAGCCCCTATGCCACGGCTGCCGAGTTACAGAACATGGGCAAACAGGCCAAGAAATGGCGTATTGATCTAGTCCTGTTTATCAACGGCTTTCCTGTTGCTACTCTGGAACTCAAGTCAGAGTTTAAACAGGCGGTGCAAAATGCCATGTTGCAGTACAAACGCACCCGACTACCGAAAGATCGGGAAACTAACAAACCTGAACCCTTGCTGATGTTTAAGCGTGGCGCATTGGTACACTTTGCCGTGAGTCAGTACGAAGTCTATATGGCGACCCAGTTGGCTGGAGAAGATACTTTCTTCCTGCCATTCAATAAAGGCACGCATGACGGTGGCGCAGGCAATGATGTGCCAGAAGACCAGAATCAGTACGCCACCGCCTATCTGTGGAATGAAGTCCTCACACCGGACAATTTGCTGAATATCATTGGACGTTTTGTCCATCTGCAAATTGAAGAAAAAGAAGACTGGGAAGGACGCAAGTACAAAAAAGAACTGCTGATCTTCCCACGTTACCACCAATGGAATGTGGTCACCAAACTGATCAATGCCGCCTTAGTGGAGGGCACTGGACAGAAATATCTGATTCAGCACAGTGCAGGTTCAGGTAAGTCTAACTCGATTGCCTGGACAGCACATCAGCTGTCGACCCTGTACGATCAACACAATCAGAAACTGTTTGATTCGGTGATTGTGGTCACTGACCGTACCATTCTGGATGCCCAGCTACAGGACACCATCTACCAGTTTGAACATGCCGATGGCGTGGTCGGACGTATCAATAACAAAGAAGGCGATGGATCTAAATCGGAAAAACTGGCCAAGGCACTGGAAACCTCACAGCCGATTATCATTGTGACCATCCAGACTTTCCCCTTTGTGCTGCGTGCGATTGAAAACAGTACCAATCTGAAACAGCGACGTTATGCGGTGATTGCCGATGAAGCGCATTCTTCACAAAGTGGCTCTACGGCACGACAACTGAAAGAAGTGTTGATGCTGGAAGAGCGCGAAGAGGATGCTGAACTGTCTTCGGAAGATATTCTGGATGCCGTGGTTGCAGCACGTAAGGGCAGTAATAACCTCAGTTACTATGCCTTTACCGCCACCCCGAAAGACAAAACCCTGCAACTGTTTGGCCGTGTACCCAATCCTGAGCTACCGCCCTCCAAGCAGAACAAGCCGGAAGCTTTTCATGTCTACTCCATGCGCCAAGCCATTGAAGAAGGCTTTATTCTGGATGTGCTGAAAAACTATACCAACTATAAAGTGGTGTATAAGCTCAAACAAAAAATTGAACAAGCCGACAAACAGGTCGATGCCAAAAAAGCCAAGATCAGGCTGAATCAATGGGTACGCCTGCATGACCACAACATTTCCCAGAAAGTGAAAGTCATTGTCGAACATTTTAAAAATAACGTGATGGGCTTATTGGGTGGACAGGCTAAAGCCATGGTGGTGACCAGTTCACGTAAAGAAGCGGTGCGCTACAAGTTGGCCTTTGACAAATACGTGGCGGATCAGGGCTACAAGTCTATTCAGGCTATGGTCGCTTTCTCGGGTGAGGTTGAGTTTAATGACAAGGATACCGACAGCAGTGGTTTAGTCGGGCAGACCTTTAATGAACGCAACATGAACCCAGGACTGAAAGGTCGGGAAATGCGCAAGGCCTTTGACAGTGATGACTATCAGGTGATGCTGGTGGCTAACAAGTTCCAGACCGGCTTTGACCAACCGAAACTGTGTGCCATGTACGTAGACAAAAAGCTGGGTGGTGTGGAGTGCGTACAAACCCTGTCACGCCTGAACCGTACTTATCCGGGCAAGGCAGAGTCTGGCACCTTTGTGCTGGACTTCTTTAACGAGCCTGAAGACATTCTTGGGGCCTTCCAGCCTTACTATCAAACCGCAGAACTGGCTGATGTATCGAATCCGGATCAGATCTTTGACTTGTTTGAAAAGTTGAAAGCCAGCAAGATTTTCTTGTGGACGGAAGTCGAGCAGTTTGTCGATGCGTTCTTTACCAAGAACAAATCCAATGCCGCGATCAGTAACATTTGCAAGCCTGCGGTTGAACGCTGGCAGAAACGTTATAGTCAGGCCATCGAAGCCTATAACACCACCCGAGACATGCTGGAACGCTGCAAGAAAACCAATGATGCGGTGCTGATTGCCAATGCCGACAATGCATTTAAAGAGGCCAAGTTGGAAAAAGACAAGCTGGAAATCTTTAAAAAAGACTTGGGAAGTTTTACCCGTTTCTACGAGTTTATGTCACAGATCGTGGACTACGATGACAAAGAACTGGAGAAGCTCAGTCTGTATGCGCGTAACCTGCGTCCATTGCTGCGTGAAACCGCAACGAAAGATGATGAGGTGGACTTAAGTAATGTCAGCATGAGCCATTACCGCTTGTCCAAGATCCGTCAGCAGGACATCAAGCTGAAAGAAGATGCCGAAGATTTTAAGCTGGAACCGGGCAATGACCTCGGTGCAGCCAAGCCACGTGATAAGAAAGAAGAGTTCCTGTCACAGATCATTGAGCGTCTGAATGATGTCTTTATCACCGATAACCTGACTGATAAAGATATGCTCAACTATGCCTATACGGTACGTGACAAACTGGCTGAGAATGAAATTGTCATGAAGCAGATCGCCAACAATACCCGCGAACAGGCCATGCTGGGTGATTTCCCGAAAGCGATGGATGATGCCATTCTTGGCAGTAGTGCTGCACATCAGGAACAGATGATGCAGTTGCTGTCTGATCCGGCGAAGGCCAGCATCTTTGCACGGGTGATTTTTGATATGTTGAGCAGTCGATAGTTTTTAAACATTTTTAGAATTAAATTTTTGAGTATAGGGGTGTATTGATATGTTAGCTTTTGCTGAATTTCTGCAGAATTATTTTATTATTCCTGTGGGAATGCTCATTTTTGTATTATGGATTGGGTTTAAATTCTATTCTAAATATATCAAACCTGCTAAAAACCTTAGTGAGCAATTATCAGTACTAATTAATGCCTTAAAAGGAATGGATAAAAACTCTAGTCTAAATAAGCATTCATTAGATGCAAAATTCGAAAATGATACGCCTTTAAAACATGCTTGGTTGAATTACAAAAATTCTTTTCATGACATCTATGAAACTGTAGATGGAGAAGATGTACTAATTTCCTCACGTGCAACAGTATCAAGTGACGTATTTTTTTCCCAGGCTGTCATTGTGGATACCCCTTTAAGAGTTGAGTTTTATAAGCACTTGCCAGGTATTATCACTGGTGTAGGTATTATTGCTACATTTGCTGGCCTTCTATTTGGATTATTAGCTTTTGATCCCGCAGGCGATCCAGCAAAAGTTCAAGACAGTTTAGGCTTGTTATTAGGTGGGGTAAGTGAAGCATTCATGGCTTCTGCACTTGCGATAGGGACTGCAATGATTATCACTTGGCGTGAAAAATCGTGGTTGCGTCAGTGTTATGAACAGTTAGAAACTTTAACGACAGAAATTGATAAGCTTTTTGAAACTGATTCCACTGGAGAAGAGTATCTAGCTAAATTATTAAAATCCTCTCAGGCAAACGAAACCAATGCTCGTCAATTAAAAGACAGCCTTGTTAATGACTTAAAAGTCATGATGACGAATTTGGTTGAGGAAAATAAAAAGAATCAGATTGCTTTTGCTGCACAGTTAAGTGAAAGCTATGCGAAATCAAGTCAGGATATGGCGACTCAGATTGGTCAATCGATTACTGATACCTTGCAAGCACCTCTAGATAAAATTGCGTCTAGCGTACAACAAGTGAGTGGTGACCAAGGTTCAGCCGTCCAAGAACTCATGACTGATGTGCTTACAGCCTTTATGAGTAAATTGGAGTCTACGTTTGGTAGTCAAATGACGGGCATGAATGAGATGATGACTCAATCAGTATCTGCTATGAAGGAAATGCAATTAGGTTTCTCTCAATTACTGACAGATATGAAAATTAATAGTGAAACTTCGACGAAAACATTAGAAATACAGATGTCGAAAATGATTGAAGATATTCAACAAAAACAAAATGCGATGTCTAATCAAATGAATTTAATGGTGGATCATTTATCTCAAGGTGCCGCAAAAATTGGAGAACAAGGCCAACATGCGATTGAGCAGTTAAATGGCAAAGTCTCGGAGTTGATGGGGAATCTAGGCGGAACGATGTCTGAGTTAATGTCAGATGTCACGAAACAGCGTATGGAACAAGATCGTGTAATTCTAGAAAATCAGCAAAAATTGCACGAACAATCATCTGTATTAATTGATAATTTAGGAACTGAAATTAAAGATTTGATTGCACACAGTCAAAATGCGGTCCAAGTATATAAAGAAAATATTCAGAAATTATCTCAAGTGACAACGGATAGTATTACGGGTATGAATAACGGTGCTGAAAAAATGCGCTTAGCTTCTGAACAGTTTAATACTGCGGGCAGTTCTTTGATTACAGTGACTGATAAGACATCACAGCTAATTGCAGAAGTAAGTACCACCTCTACGCATTTGACCAGCGCAAGCAGCAATTTAATCTCTCTATTAAAAGACTATAAAGACTCACAAGAGAGTGTAAAACAGGCAATCAGTACTTTAGACGGTTTAATTAAACAAGCTCAAGCCGAAGTTGGTATGAGCAGTGAAATGCTGAAAGATATGAATCAGATGACAACTGCACTCAATCAAGTGAAGAAAGAAATGCAGGATTATCTTGAGCAAGTCAGTGATGTGTTGGTGAAAAGCTTTGAGAGTTTTGGTTCCTCTGTAGAAACCAGCTTAAATCATTCTTTAGGTGCTTTTGATAATACACTTGATCAAGCTGTAAAACGTCTTGCAACTGGTGTAGAGGGCTTGGGTAATTTTGTAGAAGATCTGGAAGATCTTGTACAACAAAAGAAAAACTAATTTTGGGGTACATGATTAATGTTAGGTAACAGGTACTCTAAGAAACCACGTTCTAAAGATGATGGTGAAAAACCTTTTTGGATTTCATTCGCTGATTTAATGACAGCATTAATGACCTTGTTTTTAGTCGTAATGGCTGTGTCATTAATGGTCGTAACGAAAAAAATCAATGAAGCGACTCAAGCCGAAAATCAACGTAGTTCAGAGATTTTGGATATTTGTACTAGTATTCAAAATGACGCCGCGTTGAAAAACAAGATTATTGCTGTTGATTGTAAGGACAATCGTATCAACTTTGGAGAAGCTGGTCGGTTTGGCCATAATGACTACCGGTTAAATGCAGCAGGTGTAGAGGCATTAAATACGTTAGTACCTATTGTTTTAAATGCTGCTAATAGTGAAAATGGAAAAAAATGGTTTAAACAAATTGTGATTGAAGGATTCACAGATACGGACGGTTCATATCTCTATAACTTAAACTTAAGTTTACGTCGTTCAGAATGGGTCATGTGCAATTTACTCGATCCCAAGTTTAGCCAAGGGTTAAGTTTAACTGAAGCACAAAAGAACCAGGTTAAACAATTATTTTTAGCTGGTGGGGTCTCTTTTAATTCAGCTAAGGATAGTAAAGAAGCCTCACGTCGTGTTGAGCTACGGATGCAATTCTATGGTTTAAAAGAAAAAGAGAACGCTGAACCGCAACCTCATTTTGTTTCAGCACCTGTTGAAACATGCCAATTGACACGGTGATAGTGATGAGTATTGCGAATCTGAAACGTCGTCTTGAAGAAAAAATAAGTGTATTTTCTGAACCAACTCATTTACAGACTAAATTTGTTAGACCTCAGCGTTTAATGAAAACATTGTCGATTATTGAGCATAAACTCGATGATCTTGAAAATGTACAACCATTAGAAGAAAAAATTATCAAATCAGTTCTCAAACTTGAACAACATGGGTTTGATGGGATGACTAAACGAGATTGGAAAAATTTGGCTTGGTCTCTCAGTAAAAAACTGCCCAATTATGAAGAAAAACTTTTATTCACACCTGTAGGTGTAAGATTAATTGATTATTTCAACCAATTGGGAATTGACCAACTCCAGTTTGTTTATTTTCCACTGTTGTATAGTTATTTTGCTTTTGAGCAACATGAACTAGAAAACTTACCTAGTAAGTGGATTCAGTTAAGAAAAATACTAGATGAAAATAAATCTTCGATATTTAAAGCTTCAACTCGGCCTAAAAAATGGATGACGACTCTTATAGATAATTCAGAGGTTTTAACCACAGAACCTACGAAAAAATTTGTACTTGAATTTTTACAAGATAATGATGAAAACAGAGTTGCTAATCAATTAGAAAGTTTAAGAATAGCTTCGGTTAGTTGGTTTTGGGATGATTTGATTCGATCTGCAATTAAGTCGATCAAGACAATGAAAGAAGATGAGTATTTTCAAATTATCCCACGTTTTTTAGTATTGCTTGAAAAAAATAAAATATATGCGACGGATATTTTAGCTGCGCTTCTAGAACGGTATGCTAGTTTCTCTCAGAGAGAGAAAGTACATGAGGTATTAAAACATCTAGCATTGGATCAATGGGGTAATCCTCAGTATGAATCTTCAGCGGGATGGAATAACGTAAATGCTGATACCAAAAAAATGGTGGTTCAGTGGTTTGTAAGGGCAGATTTAGAAGCATTCTTTACGCTATTTAGTCGTACGGCTGATGTAAATCGCTTTAATTACTGGATCAAATTTATTGATAAAATCTCTTTTTCTCAAATTTATCTTGGTCCTGAGGCACTATATTCGCAACGGCATGAACATAAAAGTTTTCGTAATTTAAATAAAGGTCGCTTAAAAGAACTGATAGGTTCCACTCCTTCTAATAATGCATTCTTATTGAAAATAGATAATGTTTTTGTTATTGATTTTTCAGACACTGGTAATGCTTGTTTCTTATTTAATGAATTTCCTTATATAGAAAGCTCCCCAAAAACACATGTCAAAGCTTTAAAAAATTACCATCATAAAGGTTATATTGATAAGTTAGGACATATTGGTAATTGGGGAGAAAGATTTGATCAGCGTTTAGCGGAATTAGGAATTTTTGCTAATCTACGTCAAATGAATAAGTACCAGCCTAATCATAAAAACCGTTATTAAGAGATAGTTATGAAATTAACATTCTGGAAAAGGAAAAAAAGCACTGACTCTGTTGTTGAAGATGACTTGATGGCGAGTATAAAGTCTTTACAATGTGATGACGTTGGATTGATTTATCCTTATCAACAGAATGCTAAAAATGACGCTGATTTTTATTGGGAAAGTCTAGAAGAAGAAGATATCGCCTATCTCATGGATGATCAGTATGTATTGCCATGGGAGGAGCTGTTTCAGCTTCAGCAAGATCCCGAACATAGTAACGTACTTAATTTACTCAACCTACCTAGTCCAACAACTTTACATCCAGTGATTCGTAGTGAGGGAGGATTAAGTGATCCTGATTTTAAAATCATTCTGGATGGATGGTGTGATCAAAATAGGATTAAGTCTAAAGGCCTAATTAAACGAATAGGTGCGGTACTGAATGTTGATGGTCAAGAATATTTACTGAATGAAACGACTTGGAAGCTTTTAGAAAAAATTAAAGAATTTGCTCGTATTTCAAATAAAGATAATAAGCTCAATCAAAAGTATTGGGCTCAAATACGAAGTTTAGCTAATCGAAGTCAGGCAAATTTAGATGAGTTTCTTCGTAAGACCGTGGTACTTGCACCTGAAAAATTACAATTAAATCTACGTAAGAACCTGATTAGTCAGGAATCAGTTGTAGAAGTACAACCCTCCTTTGAGGAGGCGCCGTCAAATTGGTTGCAAACTTTTGACCACTATAATCAGGTACAAGATCAATATAGCATTAGCTTACCAGATGGAGGGGTGGCTCATGTAGTCATTGATCCTCAAGTCAAAAATGTACTGAGTGAAATTAAAAAGATGCCGAATAGACGTGTATCTGGTGAGCGTGCTCAAACATTTTTGCATAACCCCTTCGCGCAATTAGGAGATGATGCCACAGAGGTCATCTCTCCTGAAGGTTTTGAAAAATCAAAGCAAGATGCAGAAATCTATAGTTACAGCTTACAGATAGATAAATTTTATAATGAGTTAGGACATTATGTTTCTGCTCAATTAACTCTCAACGAAAATTCTGGCCGTGAACAACAATCGATTCTGTTGGAACTCTCCACTCTAGAGCAAACAAAATATTTTATCTCTGCTTATGAAAAGCCATCACCAATTTTCATGTGGGCGGGTTATACAATTGATAAAACGAGCTATTTGGATCATCAGGTTCAAGAGTTAAAAAGTGATCTAACAGAAATCCAAAAATATGAAGATGAGCTACAAGCACAACAAGTGTTGGATTTATCCAATTACAGTGACCGGGTTATTGGTATTGGTGAGGCACAAAAACTTAACTCTGAGTTTATTCAAAGAGACAGTGGTGAATCAGAGTGGTTACCACAGCATCTCATGGAGTTGGAAGAACAACTACAAGATCGCTTGTCTAATGAAGCAATAGAGGTGCTTGAACAGCGTATCAAACAGGCTGAGCAAGAAGGTAAAGATCAGGTTCTAATTCCTAATGCGAACACTGAAGTCTCACTAGATGACGCTAAAAAATTATTAAATAGTCTGAGCGATTCAAATAGAAAAGAACCTATTGAAACATTAGAAGAACCTACGGTTAATTTACAGAAAAAAAAGAAAGATACCTTACTCATTGCGAATAACATTGATAAAGCCGAGTTTACTAAACAGCGAGCAGATAAATTGGTTTTTGATGAGAAGAACCATCCCCCAGCTAGATTGCCTTCAAGTTTCAGAAGTCAGGAATTTGGTTTAAAACCGCATCAGGAGTATGGAGTTGCATGGTTGCAGAATCTACATCAATATGCACCGGAACAGGTAAGTGGCTGTCTTTTAGCAGACGATATGGGATTGGGGAAGACCCTGCAATTGTTGTGCTTTATTGGTGAATATTTAGAAAATGCGAAAGATAAAAAACCAGTTTTAGTGGTTGCTCCAGTTTCATTGTTAGAAAACTGGGAGGCAGAAGCAAAACGGTTCTTCAGTGCTAAATTTGCTAAGATCCTAAGTCTATATGGTGAGAATTTAAAAGATCGAAAAATTCCCAAGCATTTAATTTCTGCTCAATTGAGAGACGATCACGGTATTACGCATTTGCTTGAAGAAGAGTGGTTAGGTGATGCGGATATCGTCCTCACAACCTATGAAACGATGCGTGATCTAGAGTTTTCTTTAGCGCGAGTTGATTGGGGGATTATGATTTGCGATGAAGCACAAAAAATTAAAGTACCTACGGCTATGGTGACAAAAGCGGCTAAAGCTCAAAAGGCAGACTTTAAAATAGCATGTACTGGTACTCCAGTGGAAAATTCACTCACTGACTTATGGTGCTTATTTGATTTTATACAAGAAAATTTGCTAGGTTCATTGAATGAATTTGGAAAAACTTATCGTCGTCCTATAGAAAATATTGAGAATGTGGATAATGAAGTATTGGAACAATTACGGAACTTGATTGCACCACAAGTTTTAAGACGGATGAAACATGATGTTGCTGACTTACCAGAAAAAATTGAAGTAGATCATTGTAAAAATATTACGATTTCTTCACTTCAACGTCACTTATATGCCGATGTAATTAATCGCTACAGGAGGTTGTCAGAAGAAGGTAATCAAGGTGCGATGTTGGCATCACTGCACAGTATGCGAATGATTTGTGCACATCCATTCCAATTGCAACCGAATGCTTCAATTCATGAATCACCTAAAGTAGATTGGTTGATTAAAACATTAGAAGCAATTAAGGCAAAGAATGAAAAAGTTATTATCTTCACTGAATTTAGAGATATTCAAGTATTCCTGAAACGGATTCTTCTAGAACGATTCGGCTTAAATGTTACAACCGTTAATGGGGATTCAAATACAAGTAGCAAAAAAGGTTTAACACGGCAAAACCTTATTGATAGATTCCAAGCAACTAGTGGTTTTAATGTGATTATTTTATCAACCACTGCTGTAGGCTTTGGCGTTAATATCCAAAAAGCTAATCATGTCATTCATTATACGCGCAGTTGGAATCCTGCCAAGGAGGATCAGGCAACTGACCGTGCGTATCGTATAGGACAAGATAAAGAAGTTTTTGTTTACTACCCATCAATAGCAGCAAATGATTTTGATACTTTTGAGATAAAATTAGACCGACTTTTATCAAGTAAACGAGCTCTGGCGGATGATATGTTGAAACCAAGCACTGATCTAAGCAAAGAACTGATTAAATTAATATAAATAAGAGGCATAGCAATAGGCGATATTTGTCTAGGAGGGTGGTAGTAGTCTACTTCTAGCATTAACTTATAAATTGTAGTGAACCAAACTTAATCTGACAGTTGACGATATTTGATTGAGGCTGTCAGATTAAGTCTGAACTAATACACTAAGGTCAGCAGATATAACCCGAAAGCCGAAACTTTCAGGGTTACGCGAATGTTATTAATCATAAAATAATTGATTAATATGAACTTTTTTCGACTTTAAACGTTGTGTTGGTGTACTTGAACCGAACCCAATATTCAGGACCAATCAAACTGTATTTTAAAGTGGTAAGTCGCATCCCAATGTAGTTCTGATTTGTATCGTAAAAATTGGATTCTATACCATAAACCAAAGGCTCTACCCCTGAGTTCATGCAGGTAATATCACTCCACGCAACACTGGTTTTACCTTCTCGGAATACAAAAGGTTCAACATCTGTATAGAGCTGAGATTCCGCAAAAGGGGTAAAGTCGGTATCTTCGCGTGCTACAAAAAATATGAGCCGAATACTCCTAAAACCTCGAATAGTCGTTTCCTGTTTCGACAAAATACCTAGAGTGTGATTCTCAGCATTGTTGGCCCAGACTGCTTCGATAATTTTACCTGACGTGGCACGCAGCATATCCTCAACAGTCACAGGACTAAATGTTTTCTGATCCATTGAAAAATCATCAACATCCATAAACTCAGCAGAAACAAGCAATGAATGAACCTGAAACATTGGATTGTTACATAAGACAGCTTCTTCAAAACGATTATAAGCCTTTCTAGAATTGCCAAATGAAGAATCCCAGTGATTTTTCAAGCTCATAAAATCTCGTGTTTTAGATCTCACTTTTAGATCCTGACAGAACCCATCAACAACTGCTTCAAACTGTTGATACAATCCAAGTGGAAAGTTGATGAGTGCATGCTTATACAGCAAATCAACCATCAGCTTGATCTCTGGTCTGATGATCACGTCTGAAAATTTACCCGTCAGAAAAGGATTAATCGGAATATCTTGAATAATCTTGAGTAAATTAACACCCTTGGGCGTTAGATAAACATGAGGCACCAGATAGTCGTAAGTTGGTTGTTTAGAGATAATCTTAAAAGTCTTATTTTCAGTAATCATAGAATACAACTTCAGATAATCATCCAAGCCAACAGGAGGGCGATTATTGGGTATATAGCCAATAAAAGGCTGGATATACGCTTGAGTGATATGGTGAGTACTGAGTAGAGATGCATAGGATTCGTCAGGCTGTAATCTAATCATGCTTCATCTCCCGCAAAGGCATTGAGTTCTAGGTGGTTTTTTCTCGGACGACCACGAGTCTGTGGTTTTAAAGGCTGACTAATCTGGAAACGTCGTCCATTTTTCATGTTGCTGAAAATGAATAACTGGCTGGTTTTACAGAGATAATCAAAGCCATCTTCAAGCCACTTTCTTTTCTGCGATTGGTTGTATTCAATCGTGCCTAAAAAACAGTTTTCGTAAGTATGCTTCCGCATATTACAGATGTAGGCATAACCTTGATCATTGGTCACTTTTTTCCATAGTTTCTCAATTCCTTGTGCGAGGCTAATGTCTTCCTGATTTTTATTCCCATTGAAAAACCAGAATGTATGCAAGTGGAATCCACGTCTTGGCGTATATTCAAAACGAAAAATATAACCGATGGCTTGTTTCAACACAGGATTATGCCGCTTGTTTTCTAGTAGTTGTTCAACACACTTTTTAAATGCATCAAAATCATTTTTAGACAAACAATCTTCAGCTTTGAAACAGGTTTGCAGTAATGTTTCAGGTTTATGTTTGAGATATAAATCAAGTCGAACAACGACTACACGCGAATACCGTTCAATTAAAGAGTTGAACATTTCGATCATTCGAGACTTATTTTTTTTCAGATTCTTCCGCTCATCATAAACTTTGCGTCTGATGTTCGGGCGACGAAAAAAGGCACGAATTAATCCAATAAACTTATTTATTGCATTAATGTACGGGAGCAAATTCTCCTTTAGACTGGAAGGTAGAGGTGTGCCATTACGTAGAAGATCTAATTCATCCTCTGACATCTGGCTTAGTGCATAATCAAATGCTTGAATATCAAGACCCTTTATAATGTCTGAAAGCGTAGAATAGTTTATAAGTTCTGCAATATCAGAAGGTAAATTACTCATTTGAGCAGGGTGTTTGACGGCAAAGCCATAGCGACCATTCGATAGTATTTTCGTTTCAGTTGTGACTTCAGGGAAGTTACGTTTTTTGAACTGTTTGACCAGTTTAGCTTTCCCTATAGCAGGAGCTAGGATGTTATCCTGTGAATTTACTAAAAAGGTGGTTTTATAACCATCGTTGACTGGAGTAATTTGCAGTTCGGTTTCAAATTGCTGGAGCCATTGGTCATGTGTTCCCATATGTCGACCAGCATTTACATTTATAATGCGCATATAAATTAAACTCGATTTAAAGTTAAAAGCGCAACTGTGATCAGTATTCTGGGTATAGGCATCCAATGGATACTGTTTAGCGCAGTATCCATGATGGGATGTAAGATTGGTTCAGCTAATTTAGAATAAACTATGATCGTAATTACTTCACCAGTATTGCCAATACATCAATAACTTGTCGGGTAACATGAACATTGATGTAGCTGAATACTTTGAGACTTCTGATCATCTATAAATACATAGAATATTCTGTGATTTATAAATATAGAGTAATAGTAAATATATAAGACCGTAATTCATTGAAAATTAAAATGATAGCCTAGCCATACTTATAATTTCAGAATGCATTGCACAGCTGCATTATGTTTTGAATTTATAAGTACAGAATTAGCTCACCGAATCGGCTTGATCGCGGTATGAAATTTTACTTTTAATCCACGCTTCAACTTCAGACAGTAACCACCGTGAAGCATTATTTAACTTCACTGGTTTAGGGAAGTCCGGATCATAGCGTTTAGACCGCCGGTTTAGTCGGTCATAAATGGATGACCGAGATAAACCGATCAGTTTAATCAGCTCATGTAGACGCAGCATTTGTACTGTGTTTTGGATAGTAGACATTTAGATTTCCTTCTATAGCGTTGGTTCAATCGGGAAGGTGTTGAACCAACGAATAGACGGTACTTGAATGAAAATACACTTGATGCAGGAAGTGCGTGGAGCCAATATATTTCTCAGTGTGAAATGATGAACTTAATCATTTAGAAGGTTTTTCAAAGACTGATAGATTTCATGATTCTTTTTTAGCATCCTTTTAGTATCACCAATAAAATTTCTTTTAAGCTGAGTAGTTGGATGCTCCTGATTCTGAAAACTTTTTTGCTTTTTAGCAGATTTATTTCGGGTGGCTTTTGTTTTTAGTTCAGTTAGAGTATTTGTGCCATGGATAGATGCAGTAGGAGTAAATAAGTACGGGTCATAAACAGGCTCACTGCTTATAGTTCCTGTTGACGAATTTGTCAGATTTCGCACAATGTGCTCTTGCAGTTGCACTTTAAAATCAAGCTGTTGCTGTTTTTTCTCCTGTTTGTCTTCTAATATTTCTATTATTTGAGGTGTAAATTTAGTTTTAATCTTAGCAATAATTTTAGCCTGTTGTTTTCTGTTTAATATCTTTGTCTGATATTTTTTAAAGTTAGTCCGTAAAAGTTTGTCAATATTTTCTTGTTGTTTTATATATATTTTTTCTTTGTGATCATACGTTTGCATTAAAATCTCACGTACATATGCTGTCGCTTTTTTGTCCAGATACTCCATAAGTTGTTCGAACAGTATATTTTTTTTGGGTTTCAGGGACTGGATCTTCGAATTGTGTTGGCGTATAGCAAACTTATTTTTTAATGGACCAATGAATCGAAATGAAAGAAAAGACAATTCCTTGAGCGTATTCTGATCCTGTCTTGAAAACTTTAACGCATTCCAAAGTGACAAATGATCATATTCGTATTTCTTGATAAATTCTTTAACAAAGTCGATATAAGCTTTTTCTTTGATTTCATCAGGTTCTTGTGAAAGATAGCTGAGTTGAATTTTATCGATCGTGTTTTGAAGGCTTTCAGGTAATAATTCGACTACGTAACAATCACGATGTTTTGAGTATTGCTGGAGTAAGCTCTTATATATAATTTTTGCTTGCGTATAATTTTTAGTTTCGATGGCGGATCGATAGCTTTTTATGTCTGAAATGATTTCATGATAATGTTTAGGGAAATATTCAAAGTCCAGTTTTTCAACTTTATTGTCACCTTTTTTACAAGGAATAGGTACTTGCACAGGATCCTTACATAATCTTTTTATTCGATCTTCATTCGATTCTTTAAATAGCCCTTCATCGTGTAATGCATATATTATTGTTTTAAGCATTTCGAAATCAACGGCCATCCTGATAGACTCGTTGAAACTGAAGGGTGGAGTAGAATAGATTTTTTCAAATATATACTTTTCCAGGTCATATACGATTTTGATTTGATCCCCTACCGTGGTATTTTCAGAATGTTCCACTACGGTATCCATGATTTCTCTATCCTAATATTTTGGTTGATTATTCTTGTAAATTTTAGCCTACATGCTCCGATCCAAAGTGTACATACTTATGCGTTATTTTAGTACGGACTTTTTGGCAATTATTAGATATATCATTAATATACACGAATATAATATCCTGTAAATATACAGGGGTGAGTTGTAGTTGAATGGATATTTTTATTGTGTGAATTTTCAAAAAAACTAAACGTAATTTACAACAAAACAGAGTCCTTTGATGAGGTGCGTCCAGCGTTTACTTTTTCCTGATATAGAAAAATTTTTTGACTACGATTGGCGTAATAAATACCACTCTGAATTTACGGAAGAGCCTACCAAACGTGAAAAAAATTTATTACGAAGATTGATGCAAAGAGCAAATGTTGGTGAACCCATAATTCAGCAGAGGGACTCAAAAAATTACGTTTTTAAATTTCATGGTGACCCATACTTTTCCTCTACAAAAGGTCGTTCAAAGATAAAAGGTATCGGTCTAAATCGTTTTATTGGATCACAGAAAATTAGAAGTCAGGAATAGGTATAAAAAATAGTAACTAAATTTTGCGTAAAATATTTTTGTCTAGTTTCGTTTTTAACGAATGCAGTCTAATAAAACTGTGTACTACAGAATTTAGCCCAATCAGCCATTAAAGATTTACGTTTTTCAAGATAAGCTCCACGTAAATAAGCAGCTTCAACTTCATCTGGCAATTTATGGGCAAGCACGTGCTCACAGACTTCACGAGGATACTCGGTTCTGTCTGCCGACCAGTCACGGAATGAAGAGCGGAAGCCATGTGTGGTAATCACTCGATTTTGTTTAGGGTCAATATGGCCTAAGCTATTTTCTTTGATTTTTAATTTATGCATTGGTTTGATCAATTTTATTAAATATGTTTCAGACAGTATTTTCAGTCAAATATAGAAAGTGTATGGAAGCTGATTGAACTATTTTAGCAAGTAAATGAAAAAGTAGTTAAATGTCATCTTATTTAAATATCTGCGGCGTATGGTTCAGCCATCTTTAGATGGGTTGATGCCATGCTCGGTTCTCTTGAAAAATTCCAATTAAAAACAATCAGCGTGGTATGTATAAGTTTCAGCGCTTTATTGCTTACCGCTTGTCAAACTACTACGATAACGCGAAATCAACAAGCCAATACAGAGCAACAGCTCCAACAAGAAAAAGTCCAACAACCGAAACGTGTGGTCTTTTTTTTGGGTGATGGTATGGGCATCACCACGCTTACCGCTTCACGTATTTATGCTGTTGGTGAAGATGGTCAGTTGGCGATTGATCGGCTGCCTGAGTCTGCTTTTGTTCGTACCTTTTCTGAAGATGCGCAAGTCACGGACAGCGCACCTTCGATGGGCGCGTACATGACCGGTGTGAAGATGAAAAACGAGGTGATCTCGATGCAGACAGGGACAATTACGGTTGAACCTGACTCAGTAGGGAATAACCAGTGCGCTAGTAACCCGCAAAACAAAAATAAGCAAAACACACAGACTTTACTTGAATTAGCCAAAGCAAAGGGCTGGGGGACAGGGGTTGTGACCACAACGCGGATCACGCATGCCACACCAGCATCGACTTATGCGCATATATGCCACCGTGATGCTGAAAATGACATTGCATCACAGTTGGTCCCGAGTTCAAAAGGCGATGATTATCAACGCTATAACCTCAAACTCAAAGATGGAGTCGATGTGGTTTTAGGTGGAGGTAAGCGTCAATTTTTGCCTAAAGATGCAGGTGGAGAACGTACTGATGGGCGCAATCTAATTACCGAGATGCAAAAGGCAGGCTACCGCGTGGTTTTTGATGAAAACCAACTGTCCCAAGTGCAACTGGCGAAAAATGAAAAATTATTGGGTTTATTTAATAACAGCCATTTAAATTACGACTTGGATCGCACCAAGAAAAACTTGGTAGAGCCGAGTCTTAAGCAAATGACGCTGTCTGCTTTAGACATCCTGACGCAAAATAAAAAAGGTTTTTTCCTGATGGTGGAGGGCGGGCGTATAGATCATGCGCTGCATGACACCAATGCCAAACGTGCTTTACAAGACACGATTGCCTTAAATGATGCTTTAGAAGCAACCATTCAAAAGCTTAAACAAAGTGATCCTGAACTTAAAAATACACTGATTGTAATCACAGCCGACCATGATCACACCTTGGTTTTAAATGGTTATGCCAAGCGTACAGGAAAATACGTCGAAGGTAAGGAAACCAGTGTGCTTGGATTGGTAAAAAACTATGATCAAGCGGGCTTTGCTCAAGATATTCATGGTCAACCTTATCCGATTATCGGTTTTGGTACGGGCAAAAAACGCCCCACTCAAAACCGTATGGATGACTTGGTACTGAACTTAAAAGACACTGATGTCTGTCATCCTGTACAAGGGCCAAGGGCACCACAAGGTGAAAAATATAGTTTCACCTATCCTTTGGCTGAAACGGGTTGGTGTACGGGCACTGCTGCGGATGATTTCCAACAAGAAGCTGTGATTCAAACGGGCTATAAAGATAAAGAAACGCATGGCGGTGCAGATGTGTTTTTAGGTGCTATTGGTCAGGGAGCCGATCAGTTCTCAGGTAGCCTTGAAAATATTGAGGTCAATCACCTCATTCGTAAGATCACAGGCTTATAGCAGAGGGATATCACATGAAACATACTTTAAAAACCATCCCATACATGATGCTTCTGCTTACAGCGTCGATTTCTTCAAGTGCTTTGTATGCTGCGGACACCACAGTTACACCGACGAAAAGCGTTATATTCTTTTTAGGCGATGGCATGGGACCAACCACAGTGACGGCAAGTCGTATTTATGCTGTGGGGGAAAATGGCAAACTGGCCATGGACAGCATGAAGCACGCAGCAAGGATTAAAACCTATTCTGAGGATGGTCAAACCACAGATAGCGCTCCCTCTATGGGCGCCTATATGACTGGGCAGAAAAATAAAAATGAAGTGATTGCCATGACAACAGGAACGGTTGCGGTCGAACCTGAAGAAGGAAAATTGCCGAATGGCAAAAGCTTAGCGAATGCCATCAACCGTTGTCCAGAACAGGGTAGTAGTATGGTCGCAGGGATGCCTGCGTTAAGTATTTTAGAACTGGCAAAAAAGCAGGGTAAAGCGGTTGGCGTAGTGACGACGACCGAACTCACCCATGCCACACCTGCGGCAACCTATGCACATATCTGTCACCGTGATGCGCAATACGATATAGCGCTTCAAGCTGTTCCAAAAGGTAAAGCTTATAATCCAAACTTATTGGATGGCATTAATGTCCTTATGGGAGGCGGCTTAAATCATTGGACGCCTTATGATGCAGTCTCTAACCCCAAAGGGCGCTTGGATGGTCGTGATTTATTGGCAGAGTTTAAACAGCAGGGTTATCAAACCGTTTTAAGCCAAAGTGATTTGGCACAGACGGTCAATACTCAGAAAATTTTCGGCGTATTCTCCACACAGTCGCATTTAAATTTTGATTTGGATCGACTCAAGAAGAATATAGAGACTGAACCGAGTCTGGCGGCGATGACCAGTAAAGCGATTGATGCACTGCAAGCACAGAGTCATGGACAAGGCTATTTCTTGATGGTTGAGGGTGGGCGTATTGACCATGCGCTACATGCCAATAATGCCAAACGGGCATTGCAGGAAACCAAGGCATTTAATGATGCAATTCAAACTGCACTGGATAAAGTGGATTTGAGCAATACCTTGATTGTAGTGACGGCAGACCATGACCATGTGATGACCTTTAATGGTTATGCCGCACGAACGGGTCAAACGACGGAAACTAATCCAGGTATTTTGGGGCTGAGCTATGACTATAATATTGCAAAAGAGCAAAATGCTTACAGCAAAGTGCTGGCTGATGGCCAAGTACATAATCCATACCGCGATGTAAATGGGGCAACAGGAACGACGCTTGTTTTTGGAAATGGTACGGGTAAACGTTTAGATATTCGTGACAGTATTAGCAACGAGCAAGCCTTTGCTGACGACTATAAACAAGAAGTCGGGGTACAACTGACGAAAAGCGAAACACATGGCGGCGGAGATGTGATGCTGTTTGCTGAAGGAAAGAATTCAAATCTATTCAAAGGCACACAAGAAAATACATGGGTATTTGAGCAATTGAAAAAGGCGTTTGGATTCTAATGGATACAAGATTTATACGGCCGTTCAAATTCAAAATGAAATTCTTAGCATTGTCTTTCAGTTTGCTCAGTCCATGGGTATGGTCGGCCGATGAATATCGTATTGATTATCAGATTGAACGGTTGGATGCCAATGGGGTCACGACAATTCAAAAATACAGTGAGAAAATAATTCGAGATGAGCAAAATATTTGGATTGAACGTTTAAACACACAAACGCATGCTGACGAAGCCCAGACACATAGCAACACTCATGTGTCTGCCAAAACAGACACCCATGAGCATGTGAGTTTTGACAGTGCAATTCAGTGGATGCAGCGCAAAGATGTAGTCGGGCAAGCAAACGTAGAAAGTCCGTTTCAGCGTTTTTATATTTTGCCAGATGAAAAAATGCGGGTGCAATTGCAGGATGTTGACCAGGAAATGCTAGGGATGAAAAACTGTTGGCGCTGTGAATATAGTTTGATTCATCCTGACATTTTAAAGCGAGCACAATTGATTCAACGTGATCCGAAGTTAGCGCATTATCAAATACGCAGTGCTGGGCAAACGTTGAATATTATATGGAATGAACAGGATCAACTGGTTCAAAAATATGAATTGCTCAAACCGACCTCAGGCTATGCCAAAACCTTTACCGTGCGCAAAATTGGCCAACATGTTGCTACACCTTGGACGCAAACAGAAAAATACAGCGAACGTGACTATGCGGACTTTAGTGATTAACTGATGAGTTTTTGACTTTTAATTTCGGCGTTACAACAGCAATATTCGTGATTTTTTTTGGGGGGGGGAATAAGCGGTTAGGACTGTGCCGCTTGTACTGTTAAACCACTCCAACGCTTAAACGCACGTCGAAAATTAGTGGCATCGTTAATTTGTAAATACTGAGAAATCTGTTCAGTTTTAAAACCATGCACACGATATAAAATGATGGCGGTATGCAAACGACTTTGATCGAGTTGCGCCTGAAAATGGGTCTGATGCTTTTTCAGTTTACGTTTTAAGGTGGCAGAACTCATTTGAAAATAATCAGCAGTTTGTTCAAGTTGAATATTATTTTGAATATTTTGCATGAAGTATTGATGCAAACTGAGCAAAAAACTCTGTTGAATATTTTGAGCTGTCATTTCTTTCAGCGCATGTTGATAACTGATTGCAGCTAAGGTCGAAGAGGCATTGGGAAGTTTTTCATGGACCAAGTCACGAGGCAGGCTCATCATGTTAATCGGGCGATTAAACTCTAAAGCACTGCCTAAATGCGTCCAATATTGTTCAATATAATCCGGTTCAGAAAAATTAAATTCGAATTTCCACGCTAACTTGGTTTGATACAGTTGACGGCTAAATGCTTGTATTGCACTCATTGCGCTTTCGATTAAAAAGCGATTTTCAAATTTATTTTCATCTAACCAGTAAATATGAACATAGTCTTGGCTATACATGATTCGGGGGCATAGCCACGGTGAAACGGATGCGGAAAATGTTAAATAACGGCTAAGCGCCTCATCGAAGGTCGATGCATAGAGCATGGATTTAATCGCATCATTAAAGGGGGTGGTTAAGCTGCGCTGACCGAATAAAAAACTGATGTCCTGATTGCGGAAATGCAGTTCTGCATTTTTTAAAACCTGCTGTAACTGTTGCTGATTGATCAGCTTTTGTCCTGAAAATATATCTTCCAGGAAAATACCACTACCGCTGAGTAGAATATGATGATCGACTTCATGGCTGGCTGCTAAATCAATTAAAATAGACAATTGATGATGTGCAGGAATGTAGCTGTAGTCGCATTCGAAGTTCATACCATCGCTCGCTTAGGTGAATAGTATTGTTTCTTCTGGATCAATTGCTGATTTAAGGTACTTAACAATTGCTGAACAGACTGATATTGCTCGACTGAACAACAGGTTGTGATCGCTTTTAAGGGAATCTGTACCGATAAATCCTGCTGATAATAAGCACTGACCATCAGCATGCGCTCAAGCTGTGTAGCAATTTTTTCAGCTTGCTGAAGGCTGGTCTCCGGTAAAAGCATAATGAAACGATCCCCAGCGAAGCGACAGAGCAGATCATGCGGGCGTAAGTTCAGGCTGATCAATTGTGAAACGTGCTGTAAGATTAATGTACCTTCCTCAAATCCATATGTTTGATTAATATGATTAAAATTATGCATATCCAACAGTACAACTGACATATCGCTTGGTTCATGCAGATTTTGTTCGATAGCCACTTTAAGTTGGGTTTTAAAATAATGTGCATCTGCCAAAGGCGTGAGTGCATCGAACAGGCGGTGATCCCGATAGATTCGTTCCCGTTTTTGCATGTGTCTGGAAATTGCCAGTTCTTCCTGATGCCAGAAATAAATCCCAAGGGTAAACAGGCACAGTCCAATTGGAAAAGGTATGGACTCAAGCCATGCATCCCATATGATTTCTTTGGGCAGACGAATAAACTCATCTAAACTGTCCATCCACATATGGAAAAAAATAAAACATAATCCATAAAAAATATAATTAGTTACACGACCCAAAGGACGGCTTTTAATAATAAAGAAAATCCAGATGCCAATAAAAACAGTTGCCCCTCCTTCACCTAAAATATCGACCCAGTTCCATTCTGCGAATGATTTGACCTGACCAAGCAGGATAAATAGCCATAGCGATAAGCTACAGGCAATCGCCATACAACATAGAGGCCAGCGGTAGTAAGCAAAGTATTTAGGCATAGCATTTGGGAAATGATTTATTTTCGCCCAAGCTAAACAGATTCAGATGACAGTTTCATGGCAAGGACTGGAGTCAAAACAGATCAGACTATTTTTAATTCTGATCGAGAGAAATACTGAAAAACCCTGTCTTTGAGGTGAATATGCATCATTCCGTCAGCTAAAAAACTCTCTGTACAGATCAAATCAGCTCATTAATTCAAAAGAAAGCCTCGAAAACCTGCAAATTGAAGGGTTTAAATTTTGACTGTCACATCATGTTCACATTCAGTTTTTATTGTGCCTCCAAACCATGCCACTTTGGCTTGAGGGGATACACAAAATGAAAAATGCGAATAACCGTTCAGTGAGAAATAAACGTGCGGCTTTCCAGCTCAGCACACTGGTCCTGTCAATGCTCAGCATGACCCAACTGTATGCCGAAGATAACGCGGTGGAATATGTACAGGTCATTGGTCAAGCTGCAAGTATGGATAAAGCACTCAAAGAACAGAAACGTGCTGACCAGATCAGCAGTGTGGTACATGCTGATGGCATAGGACAGTTACCCGATGACAATGCAGCAGAAGCGCTGCAACGGATACCAGGGGTTTCTACAGAGCGTGATCAGGGTGAAGGACGTTTTGTTTCAGTTCGTGGTTTAGGGGCAAACCTGAATGCAGTGACCATCAATGGTACTTTGGTTCCTGCGCCTGAAAGTGACCGCCGTGGCGTGGCACTGGATGTTTTACCTTCAGAGCTGGTGCAGTCTTTGGCTGTGGTGAAAACACTGACACCTGATATGGATGCCAGTTCATTGGGTGGTACGGTTCAGGTCGAAAGTTTATCGGCTTTTGACCATGACGGTTTGTTTTACACAGGAACGGTTGAAGGTGGTTATGATGAAAAACGGGAAAAATATAGCCCGAAAGCATCTGGTGCCATCAGTAACCGTTTCAGTGTCGGTGAGGGAAAAGATAATCTTGGGGTCGCACTGGCGCTCAGTTATCAAAACCGAAAATTTGGCTCAGATAATGTCGAGACAGGTGGTGCCTGGGATGGGGAGACACTTGAAGAAACCGCAATGCGTCAGTATGACATTGAGCGAGAGCGCATTGGCGCAGGGTTGAATTTTGATTACCGCCCGAATGACACAGGCGAATACTATTTAAGAACTCTATACAGTCGTTTTAAAGATACCGAATCGCGTCAGGAAGTGTCTGCTGAATTTGCCGATCCACAACTTGCAGGGCAACAGGGTGATGCCGAAGCCGCTCGTGCTTTAAAAAGCCGTGTCGAAACGCAGGAAATACAGTCTTTTGTTCTAGGCGGCAAACAAGGTTTTGGCACCTGGGCGGTGGAAGGTCAGCTTGGTTATAGTGAAGCATCGGAAGAAAATCCAGGTGGTATTTCTGGAGCAAAATATAAAGCTGAGTTCAGCAATGTCGGTTTTAACAGTACCCAAAAACCTGTTATTACCGCAGATCAGGATTTTTATGATGCTGCCAGCTATGAGCTGGATTCGGTGTCGTGGGAAAAGTCTAAAACCACCGATAAGGAATACAACGGTAAATTAGACTTTTTAAAAGACTATATGCTGGGAAATTATGCTGCTGCATTGAAGTTTGGTGGCAAGATCAGTCAGCGTGAAAAAACCAGTAATACTGATGAGTGGGAGTATGAAGATCTAAGTACATCCAGTTCAGACTTTAATCACAACAGTCATTATGAACTGGGGCAGTTTGGTCCCACGATTAATGAAAATGCCATCAAAGACAAAATCAGCGGATTAAATCCAAACGACTATGTTGTTGCAGACGGCTCAATTATTAACGACTTTAAGTCAAATGAAGACATTCAGGCGGCTTATGTCATGAATACGGTTGATTTTGATCAACTGCGCGTGATCGCGGGTCTGCGTTATGAAAACACCAGTTTTGAAGCACGTGGGTTTGAGTTTAATGATGATGTGATTACTGCAACCAGATATGAAAATGATTATGATCACTGGTTGCCGAGCTTACATTTACGCTATCAGCTGGCAGATAACGCTTATCTTCGTGCAGCATGGACGAACAGTGTCGTGCGACCAAATTTTGCACAAAGTGCGCCAGGTGTTTATATAGATGGTGATGAAGCAGAATTTGGTAATCCAATGCTGAAACCACTTGAGTCTTCCAATTTTGACCTGGGAGTAGAAAAGTATTTTGGCAAAGCCAGCATGGTGAGCTTCTATGCATTCTATAAAGATATTGATCACTTTATTTACAGTACCAATATTGCAGGCAAGGGGCAGTGGGCTGACTTTGATGAGGCAATTACCTATAAAAATGGTAATCAAGCCAAACTGTATGGAATGGAGTTTGCTTACTCGCAAAAGTTTGAGCATTTAAGCGCGCCATGGAATGGTCTTCTGTTAGGTTTCAATACCACATTCAGCAAGTCAGAAGCAGATATTGATTCAATGAAAGATGGTGAGTTGTTGAGCCGTCGTATTCATATGCCAAATCAATCAGATATTGTGGGCAATGCCATGATTGGCTGGGAAAATGAACGCTTTGGTGTCCGTCTTTCAGCAAACTATAAATCAAATTATTTATATGAACTGGGTGACATTGATACACCTGAAAAAGACATCTATACCGATGATCAGGTATTCCTCGATTTAAGCAGTCATGTGAATTTATCGAAAAACTTACAGCTCAAGTTTGATGTGCAAAATATCACGGATGAACACTATTACAACTATGCGGGTTCTAAAGCTCATAACTCGCAATATGAAGAATATGGTCCAGCCTACAAACTGGCACTGACTTATACCCACTTTTAAACCGAATTAAATTTCAGTACTCAGGTTTTCTCTCCAGCAGAAAGCCTTGAGGATTTTTTGCCAGATTTTGAGTATCTCTATGAATGTTTCATTGTTTAAACTGTCTATTTTAAGCAGTTGTTTGCTGCTGTTGACTGCATGTAGTCAACACAATATGCCTCAAGCTACACAGAGCAGTCATCCGCTCACATCCGCGGAAGTGCAGATTGATTTACCGAGTGAACCTAAGCTGCAATTGCGTGAAATTGACACGAATGGGGCGAAAACTGAGGATGTACAATGGTTGAGCTTGAGTGCATGGCCAGAAGTTTCAGTCTTACTGAGTAGTAAGAACAAAGGACTACAGTTTTTAGATAGTGAACAGAATGTACTTCATCAGATTCAGGGTCAGTTCGGACGCTTTGATTATCGGATCGGTTCGGAGCATTTATTGATTGCTGCATCGGATTTGCAACAACAGCAAATTCAATTGATGAGCATGAATTTAAAAAATAAAGCATGGGATAAACCAGGCTTCATCCCAAAACGTTCATTTAAGTCTGAAGATGTCTGTCTGTATACCGATGCTCAGGGGCTGAGTTTTGCTTTTCTGGTGGGTGAAGAAGGCATTGGAGAACAGTGGCTTGTGGCAAAGCAGGAAAAAGTTCTGACTCAACCACAGTTGGTACGCCGTCTCAGTTTTCCACCTGCCAGTACTGTGTGCAAAGTGAATGATGCCACTGCGGAACTGTTCATTAATGAAGAGAATACGGGCATCTGGGCATATCCAGCGCATTCTGAGGCTGACATGGTGCGTCAGGCGGTGGATCTCGTGCAACCCTTTGGTTCAATTCAGGGTTCACCATCAGCAATTGCAATCACAGATAATCAGATCGCAGTACTGGATGCAGAAAAACCTTTGCTTTACCGTTATCAAAAGCAAGATCAGCACTGGAAAGCTTTAACTCCTTTGCAACTGGATCATTTAAAAGAAGCAGAGACGCTTAATATCCGAGGTGATTTTAGCAATAAATCCCTGCTGATTTTAGATGATAAAACTGTAAAAGTGACAGAGGCAGAGTGGGAAACACAGGCGACTACAAAGTCTAAAAATATCATCACCATTCCTGCAGAAGTGCAGACAGAAGGTGTGCCGAGTACAGGTGACGCAGCTGATGATCCTGCGATCTGGCATAACGCAGCACAGCCGAGTCAATCGCGCATTTTAGCCACAGATAAACAAGGTGGCTTACAGGTGAATGATTTAGAAGGTAAAACTGTTCAGTATTTGCCAGTAGGGCGCTTGAATAATGTTGATGTACGCCACGGTTTTAAATGGGGCAATCAAACCGTCGATCTGGCGGTGGCATCAAACCGAGATCATAACAGCCTGCATGTCTTTGCGATTCAACCCAAAACAGGCAAGGTGTCTGTGCTTGGCGAGCTCCCAACCACTTTGGATGATATCTATGGTATTTGCATGTACCGCGATGCTCAGGGTGAAATCTATGTGATTCCAAACGATAAAAACGGGACTTTTGTTCAATACCACATCACGGCAACACAACAAAAATTAAGCGCTGAAGAAGTGCAACGCTTTTCGGTGAAAACCCAACCAGAAGGCTGTGTTGTAGATGATGCTACAGGACGCATTTTCTTGGGGGAAGAAGATGTCGCGGTGTGGGTAAAAGATCTCAATCCAAAAACTCAGCTTCCAATGCAGCAGGTGATTGGTGTCGGAGATGTGATGCATGATGACATTGAGGGAATGGGACTTTATCACGGTAAAAATCAAAGTTATCTGGTGGTTTCAAGCCAGGGCAATGACAGTTTTGTGGTGATGGAGGCTGATGCGCCTTATACAGTTCGCGGTGTATTTCGTATCGGGATTAATACCGACAAAGGCATTGATGCTGTGTCTGAAACAGATGGGCTGGATGTAAGTTCACAGAATTTTGGTGGCAAATTGAAGCAAGGCATATTGGTGGTACAGGATGGACGTAAACGCATGCCTGAAACCAATCAGAACTTCAAATATGTGCCGTGGGACAAAATCGCTCAAGCCCTGAACCTCGACTGAATAATGCTTCAGTACCTGGTTGAGTACATGGGCTGCTAAAGAATCCCAGCCCATTTTAAAAATATATGTGCTGCACAATGCAGTAAAAAAATTGGAGTGCGTTATGCAAGCAACAATGGATCAAATGTCAGTCTGGATGCTGATCAGTCATGCCAGTGTATTGGTTAAAGTGGTGATGTTGATTTTGGTTTTATCCTCAGTTGTAAGCTGGTATCTGATCGTGCGTCACGGCATGTTACTTCGTGGACAGGAACAGCTTTGGAACCGCTTTTTAAAGAATTTTAGACAGCAAAAAGATCTTAATCTTTTACATCAGGACTATCAGCAGCCTGAACAGCAAAAAGGTGTTGTCAGCATTTTTCATCATGGTCTGGATGAGTACAACCAATTGATCAAAGATGAACAACTCACCACAAGTGATGTAATTGATGGGGTGGAACGACGCTTACTCAGCAGCATCAGTGAAGAAGAAGAAAAGCTTCAGCAGAATCTGACCTTTCTTGCAACAGTGGGTTCAGTCAGTCCTTATATTGGTCTGTTTGGAACAGTCTGGGGCATTATGAATGCGTTTATTGGACTGTCTGGTGTTGAACAGGCAACTTTAAATACAGTTGCACCAGGGATTGCAGAAGCGCTGATTGCAACAGCCATTGGTTTATTTGCCGCTATTCCTGCGGTGGTGGCGTATAACCGTTTTTCGGCACGTGCTGACAAGCTTTCCAGTCGTTATTACGGTTTTGCCAATGAGTTGCAGACGCGTATTTATCGTTTGTTGGGGCACACTGAGCGCACTTCGCGTTAAGGAGCAAAAGCCATGATTAAGCGTCCTCAAAAATTAAAACTCAATGCCGAAATGAATGTCGTTCCCTATATTGATGTCATGCTAGTGCTGTTGGTGATTTTTATGGTGACTGCACCAATGCTGACACAAGGTATTCAGATTGACTTACCTAAAGTCGATGCCAATGTCATGCCTGCGTCACAACAGCAGCGTATCGTGACATTGTCGATCCAGGCCAATGGTCAGTATTACTGGAATATTGGTACAGAAGTGAACACTGAGAAAGTCACAGATCAAGCCATTGATTTAGCCAGTATGCAACAAAAGCTGATTCCGATGATTCAAAAAGATAAAAGCCTGCAGTTTTATATACGCGCTGATCAGGATGCCGATTATCAACTGGTTGCTCAGGCGATTGCATCCTTGCAAAAAAGTGGTGTAACGAACCTGGGGCTGGTGACAGAGGAACCACAATCATGATGGCAACCATTTCCAGAATCAGGTTCCGTGATCAGGGTCTGGCACTTTCGGTCACGGCTGGATTGCATATTGCGTTAATTGCATGGTTATGTACGGTTGAGATGCATGAAACATTGGCGGAACCAAAGCCGAAAACCATTCAATTGCAATTTGTGCAAATACCACCTCCTGCCAAACAACAACCTAAACCTGAAAAGCCTGAACCAATGGTTGAAGAAAAAGTTGCAAATAAGCCTGTCCCCCAAAAACAGAAAGAAATGCCTGCCGAAGCCCAGCAGAAAACCAGCAAAAAGTTTGTAGAGTCGCAGAGTAATAAGACTGCAACTACAGCAAAAAAACAATCACAGCAAGTTGTAACAGAAGAGCAAAGTACAACGACGGAAACAAAGAAAGTTGTTGAGAGTCAGGCGAAGACAGAAACCTTAACTCAGACTAAGACCCAGAAAACAGTAGAACCCAAAACACAAACTCAACCTGAATCATTTGATGTTAAAAATTATCAACCTGTTTCAAAAATTGCACCTGCCTATCCTGAATCGGCACTGGATCGTAAGCTGGAGGGGGATTGTACAGTGGTGTACAGCGTGAATGAAAAAGGGCGGGTAGAAAATCCAAAGGCACAAGGTGACTGTCATCCAATGTTTGTACGACCTTCGATTCAGGCTGCGCTCGCTTTTAAATATCAGCCTCGTTTAGTCGATGGTAAACCGACCAGCGTATTGAATGTTAAAAATACATTTCAGTATCGTATTGAGAGTTAGTTCTATTGAATGAATATTTAAATTGAGACGAGCTTTGTAAACCGGTTGATGTTTTCTTAATTAACCGGAATCTTTCACTTGGGAAGTTTTATTCAGGCAGTTAACTTGTAAAAATATTTAGCCATTTGATTTTGTATTTTTGAAATATTGCTGTTAATTACTTTGATTGCTTCGGTTTTAAAATCGACAGTGTAAGGCTTTTGCTTATGGTAGACACCTGATATGTAACCAGGTTTTTATCAGCACACATCACTGTATATCAATTATGATGAAATACGCATAGCGACATGCTATCAAGGCAAATTACAATAATATATCAGACTGAGAACTTACCTGTATTGAACAGGAAAGTTTTATGCTGACAGCCTCAAATTAAATCAATAAAAATAACAGGTATTCTGGTACTTCCTGTCATACGGGAATTTATCAATGATTTCTGATATTCCTGCACCGATTTTCTTATCTTCAAAATTTACGTCATATAAACATGTAGAAATGCAGATTTAATTCTTACAAATGCTGCCTGCTATCTAATAATTTGATAACTGCTTTCATGCTTTTTTAGTGACTTCAGCGTCTGCATTTCAATAGTTTAGGTATTGGGAATAAACAGCGCTAATGGAGTAGGCAATGTTCAGACAACAACTTAAGCATATCTGTGCTTTCAGCATTTTATCTTTATATATTTCTCAAACTGTTATGGCTTTAGAGCCAGGGGCATCACCACAGGCACCTGCTGGCAATACGATGGGTATTCCATTGAATGCACCTTTGCCGCCTGGACTGTATTACACCAGTTCAACCAAGCATCTGAATGGTCAGTTAAAAGATGATAATGGCGACAACATGGGCTTAAAGCTGAATGCCCCTGCATCTACTTCGATTTTCATTTATACCCCAGGTATGAAAGTATTGGGTGGTGATTATCGTGCATGGCTTGCAATCCCGTTCATTATGGCGGAAGAAAACATCAGCAATCCTATGCTGGGTGAACCTGGTAAACATTCAAATAACAACATTGCCAATATTGATGTGCATTTTGCTGATATTGCCTGGACGTTGAAACCAGGGCAGTTTTTCAGTGCAGGTTTAGGTGCTATCACCACGACAGGTTCATGGAAACAGGGAGGTACCAATACAAGTGGTGAGTACTGGTCGATCAACCCGAGAGCGGGCTATAGCCTGATGAATCAGGACTGGAATATTTCACTTGAATCTTACTATTTTTATAATTTTGAAAATAAAGAAAATAAATACGATTCCGGCGATGAACTGTTCTTTGACGCGACTGTACTGAAAAAAGTTGATTTTATTCATCAGGGCTTACAGATAGGTCCAGTTGGCTACGTGCGGGAACAGGTCACCAGTGATGAAAACAAGGGTACGGCATATTATGGCACGACCAATGGAAAAGCTCGCCAAATGGGTCTGGGCGTACAGTTGTTACAGGATTTTGGTCGTGGCTTATTTGTGGGTTTAAGCTGGAGTAAGGATCTTGAAACAAAGAATGCAGTCAGTAACGATGGTCGTTTTGCATTGAATATATCCGTGCCGATGTATATGAAAGACCGACCAAAACCTGCTAATTTACCTGCAGAATTTTAATTTAATTATCACTTAATAAGTGCTTAAAAGGCTGATTTTTTTCAGCCTTTTGAATAAGGAGGTTCAGGAATGGTGCTACTGGAAAATCATGTAGTTTTAATTACTGGTGCAGGCTCTGGACTGGGTTTAGGCATTGCCCGTTATTGCAAAATGCAGGGTGCTGAGGTGATTGTGACGGATATTTCCACGGAGAAAATTCAACAATTGGAAACTGAATTTTCAGAGCGGGATCTCCTGTTGACCTGTGATGTGACCAGAATTGCTGATCTGGAATTTTGTCAGCAGCAGATTGTGCAGAAATATGGACGTTTAGACGCCGTGATTGGCGCACAAGGCATTTTTGATGGCAATGTTGCGATTAAGAATATGACTGCAGAACACCGTCCATAATTTTTTGGCCAGGGAGGCTCTGTTACTTGATGAGCGTCGTTTTGATGAGTGGTTTGCACTTTTAGATGATGAAATTGTTTATGAAGTGCCATTACGTATCAGCTCTTATCATTTTAAAGATGAATTTCCTGGAGAGGCATATCGTGTGCTGGATAAAAAAGCACATATTAAAGTCCGTATTGACCGAATGGCATCGGGTCAGGCATGGGCAGAAGTTCCTCCATCACGGACTTTGCGAGTGATTGGCAGCGTCATGATTGAGCCGACTGAACATGCAGATGTGGTGAATGTACACAGTGCGACCATCATGTACCGTCAGCGCGGTCATGATGAACAGGGCGATATTATTCCTTACCGTCGTGTAGATACATTAAAACTGACCGAGCAGGGGGTACGCTTACTGAAACGTAAAGCGATTTTAACCGAAGCGGTTTTACGCACACCGAATTTAGGCGTGTTTCTGTAAGTCAGAAACTGCCTGCTTGATTTGAAATTAAAGGATGAATCTCATGAGCAACCAAAAAATTGAAATAGTGTTGGATACTCACCAATGTCAGGGTTATGGCATGTGCCTCATGTCTGAAGATATTTTTGAAATACCAGATGGAAGCCAGGTGGCGCAGTTAAAATTGCATGAAGTTGATTTTTCCCGTGAAAGTGAAATTGTAGACTTAGTCAGCGCATGTCCTGCGCAAGCGATCAGCTTCCGTATTTTAGAATCGGCATAAGGAATTCACGATGACTCAGACAGTAACCAATATGTTGAGTAAGCGTTTTGATCAGATCTGTTTTGTGGTTGACGACTTACAGCAGGCGATGGATTTTTTCAGCAAGACCAATGGCGTTGAAGTCTGGAATGTCGCGGAAGGTTTATCGCAAACTCAAAAAGAGAAAGAATATTACGGTCAGCCAGGTGATTTTCAGTTCAGCTGCGCGTATGGCTTTGCTGGTGAAACTCTCATTGAGCTTGCACGCCATGATGGCGGTAAAAGTGTCTATAAAGACTGGCTGGATGATAAAGGTAAAGGTCCGCATCATATTGGTTTCCGTCAGAAAGATGCGACTGAATATGCACAGGCAGAACAGCATTATTTAGATTTAGGTATTCCAAAAGCTATGGCAGGTTTCTTTGAGGGGCCATTCGGCAACTGCCGGTGGGTTTATTTTGATACACGTGAACAGATTGGCTGCTTTACCGAACTGTACTATGTCGATGGCGAATTAAACGACCGCATGGCAGAGCTGAAAAGCGGTAAAAATGTCAGTATTACTGACTAAATCACAATCTCAGCTCAGACTGGCTGATTACCGCTGAGCTGAATCAGATACAAAAACATTTAAAACATTGGGCAGTCATGCTTAGGCGAAGCTATGCCTGAAAAAAGACATAATTCAAAAGGAGCAGTCGATGTCAGCGATTGAACATGCAATTGCAGATACTTTATATCATGCAGAGAAAAACCGTACAGCAATTGCACCTGTTCGTGAGCAATTGGGCCATGAAGCGACTGCCGATCATGCCTATGCAGTACAGGATATCAATACTCAGCGAGCATTGAATAATGGTCGTCGTCTGGTGGGTAAAAAGATCGGCTTGACTTCGTTTGCTGTACAAAAACAACTGGGTGTGGATTCGCCTGATTTTGGCATGCTGTTTGATGATATGGCTTATGCAGATGGTCAGGTCATTCCTTTCAGTAAGCTGATTCAGCCCAAAGTTGAAGCAGAAATTGCACTGGTGCTCAAAGCAGATTTAACTCAGAAACAGCACAGTATCGAAGATATTATCGCCGCAACGGATTATGCCGTGGCAGCGATTGAAATCGTGGACAGTCGCATTGAAAACTGGAAAATTTCTTTACTGGATACCGTGGCTGATAACGCATCCTCCGCTGCCTTTGTTCTGGGCAGTCAAAAAATGCAGCTGACTGATGTAGATCTTGTGAACTGCCGTATGCAGATGATCTGCGCAAGTGAAGTTGTATCAGAAGGGATCGGTAAAGCATGCCTTGACCACCCGCTGAATGCAGCAGTCTGGTTGGCTGATGAAATGGTCAAACGTGGTCGCCCATTGCAAGCAGGTGATATCGTTTTAACTGGTGCATTGGGGCCGATGGTGGCAGTACAGGCAGGCGAGTCTTATCAGGTCAATATTGATGGTTTTGGCTCAGTCACCGCTGCTTTCAGTGTTTAATGGCTTTGGCGGATAAATAATTTAAGGATTAGAACATGACAAAAATTAAATGCGCCATCATTGGTTCGGGCAATATTGGTACCGACCTGATGATTAAAATCATGCGCAATGCACAGTATCTGGAAATGGCGGCAATGGTCGGTGCAGACCCGAACTCGGATGGTTTAGCGCGTGCTGCACGCTTTGGCTTTGAAATTACGGCTGAAAGTGTAGAAGGTTTACTGAAATTACCATCGTTTAAAGACATTAAAATTGTCTTTGATGCGACCTCGGCTGGCGCACATGAGCACCACAATGCGGTATTGCAGCAGTATGGTATTCAGGTTATTGACCTGACACCAGCGGCAATCGGTCCTTATGTCGTACCCGTGGTAAATCTGGATGAACATCTCGATGCTCCGAACATTAACATGGTGACTTGTGGTGGTCAGGCTACGATTCCAATGGTACGTGCAGTTTCACGTATCACACCTGTGCACTATGCCGAAATCATTGCTTCCATTGCCAGTAAGTCCGCAGGACCTGGTACCCGTGCCAATATTGACGAGTTTACTGAAACTACGTCGAAAGCGATTGAACAGATCGGTGGTGCGCAGAAAGGTAAAGCGATCATTATTATGAATCCAGCTGAACCGCCACTGATTATGCGTGATACGGTGTATTGCTTTGCTGAACTGGGAGCTGATCAGGATGCAATCCGGCAGTCTGTTCAGGACATGGCAGATGCCGTACATGCCTATGTACCAGGTTACCGTTTAAAGCAGGAAGTACAGTTTGAAGAATTTAATGCAGACCGTCCTCTGAATATTTCAGGTCTTGGTAAACTGCCAGGCTTAAAAGTTTCGATCTTTCTGGAAGTAGAAGGCGCAGCGCATTACTTACCAGCTTATGCAGGCAACCTGGATATTATGACCAGTGCAGCACTCGCAGCAGCAGAACGATTTGCTGAAACGCATTTAAATCAAACACAAACTGCAGCAGAAGGAGCATAAAAATGATTGATTCACAACGTAAAATCTATGTTTCTGATGTCACGCTGCGTGACGGCATGCATGCGATTCGTCATCAGTATTCACTCGATCAGGTACGACAGATTGCCCGTGCTTTAGATGATGCAGGTGTGGACAGTATAGAAGTTGCGCACGGTGATGGCTTGCAAGGTTCAAGCTTTAACTACGGCTTTGGCGCACATACTGATTTAGAGTGGATTGAAGCCGTAGCCAGTGAAGTGAAAAATGCCAAAGTTGCGACGCTACTATTGCCTGGTATAGGTACGATTCATGACTTGAAAGCAGCTTATGATGCTGGCGCGCGCGTGGTACGTGTGGCAACGCACTGTACAGAAGCAGATGTATCCAGACAGCACATTGAATATGCGCGTGAGCTGGGGATGGACACAGTTGGCTTTTTAATGATGAGTCACATGAATACACCTGAGGGCTTGGCACAGCAGGGCAAGTTGATGGAAAGTTACGGTGCAGAGTGTATTTATGTGGTGGACTCGGGTGGCGCAATGAATATGTATGATATTGCCGACCGTTTCAAAGCCATGAAAGATGTGCTTAAGCCAGAAACAGAAACAGGCATGCATGCGCATCACAATTTAAGCCTTGGGGTAGCCAACAGTATCGTTGCACTTGAACATGGCTGTAACCGTGTTGATGCAAGTTTGACAGGTATGGGAGCGGGAGCAGGTAATGCACCATTGGAAGTATTCATCGCTGCTGTTCAGCGTATGGGTTTAAATCATGGTTGTGATGTGAAAAAGCTGATCGATGCAGCTGAAGATATTGTCCGTCCATTACAGGAGCGACCCGTTCGTGTAGACCGTGAGACTCTGGCACTGGGTTATGCAGGCGTTTATTCAAGCTTCCTGCATCATACTGAAACGGCAGCTGAAAAGTATGGTCTGTCAGCATTCGATATTTTAGTTGAATTGGGTAAACGCCGCATGGTGGGTGGTCAGGAAGACATGATTGTGGATGTTGCACTGAATATGCTGAAAGCACAGCAAACAGCTTAATTCTATTGTGCCCAGAGATGTCTGACAGGCATCTCTGTGTATTCTTATCAGCTTTTTTGAATGAAAATTTTCCTTTGATCAACAAGGAAATGTGAAAAAATATCTTCAGAAATTCTTTAAATGTTGATCTTTAAAATATTCATTTGCAGATTCAAAGATTCATTGGAAGAAGTATTGCAATGGAATTACGTGCGCTATATTACCCATCGGATGAAAGCAATTTAAAAGCTGTAAAAGAAAATGGTTTATATCTTCAATATATTGAAAAACAGACTGAAGAACTGTGTATGACTGCGGTGCAGCAGAATCCGCGTGCAATAAAATTTGTCAAAAAGCAAACAGAAAATATTTGTTTATTCGTTGTGCAACAAAATGGCGACTTATTGCAGCATATTTATGAGCCAACTGAAGCTGTACTTTTACAAGCGGTAAAAAATGAAGGCTTGGCATTAAAGTATGTGCTTTTTCCGAGTCATGAAATTTGCATGGCTGCCGTAAAGCAAAATGGTTTTGCCTTGCAATATGTTAAAAATCAATGTTTAAAAATTTGTGAAACTGCTGTACAGACACATGCACTGGCGATTAAATATGTAAAGTACCAGACAACTGAGCTTTGTCTGAGTGCAATCAAAAAAAATGGACTGGCTATTCAAAATATCAGAGCACCGACAGAAGCGATGAAGTTGATAGCCATTGAAAAAAATCCAATGGCAATCCAGTTTATTGAACAGCCCAGCAATACCTTATGTGATGTAGCTGTGCGGCTTCGCCCCTATGCGATCCAGTTTCTCAAACGTGCAGATGAAGCATTGTGGCTCGAAGCACTGGTTCGTAAACCTAATGTCATTCAGTTTTTAGATTTTTATTCCGAAACATTGCTGAAAACAGCACTTAAGCTGAGTCCTTCAAGTTTTAAATATATTCCAGAAGCATTTAAAACCCAAAATATCTGTCAGTTTGCCATGGAACGTGCTGTAAATATTCAAAGGCATTTCCCTGAATAAATCAAAGTGATCAAGGTGGATCAAAATCCTGCCATAGATTCAACTTTGAATGGTGATACCGGTACACTGATTCGCAATCTTTTGAATCTGTTCCGCTTCGAGCTGTCGATTATCCCATTTGCACATCTGTAGCAGAATCCACTCAAAATCACTGGATTTTATATTTTTCTGTAAGCCGAATGAGCGGATAATATCCTGTATTTTATTAAATTTATCAGTATGAATCCAGGGTGAACATTTAAAACGGATAATGTTGCTGTCTTCAAGCATCTGCCACACCTCATCCAGAGAATCAAATGTTTGCAGATCCTGTTGCGCCATCTGAATTGCCGTTTCAACTGCTTTTAATGTGTGTGGATGTTTTTTTACCCATTCCTGAGTTACAGCTAAAACTTTATCTGCCACTTCAGGAATAATCTGTTTGCTGTCAGCAATGACCTGACTGTAACCTTGAATTTGAGCATGAATATTCCAGGGTTCACCAACACAAAAACCATCAATGAGCTGTGTGGAAATGGCATCGACCATGTAAGGGGGAGGTAAAGTGGATAACGGATAGCTTTCAGCAAATTGTTCATCAGCCAGAGCCAGCCATTCTCTTAAGCAATAATGGTGGATAGAGTGCTTAAATACATGTGCAAGCCGTACTTTCTGACCTGATTGTATGGCAGTTTTCAGTTTAGTGGCAGACTCAGCAGGACTGTCGTGTTCACTTATATCCAGGTCCCAGCATAATTTCTGACTCAGGCTGATAAAGGCACGATTTGTACTGAGAACCAGTGAAGTTTGCAGCGGAATACCCAGTTGATCCTCACCAATTGCTGCCGCTGGCAGCATTGCGGATAAACAATGCGCTGCATCTAAAATGTCAAATGCCAGACGGTCGCGCAGGCTTGTCCAGGATGCTTCTTTGACCAGTGTGACATTCAACCCTTGTGCTTTGAAATAGCCTTGATGCTGTGCCCAAAGAATCGCAGTACAGTCCAGTAATGGAATATATCCCAGTTGAATATCGGTTTTTTCCAGTGTATTCATGCATTACTCCTTGAACTGTGATTGTGATAAGAGAAGTTGAGCATCCAGTAAGCGTCTGGACATTTCACCAATGGTCATACGATGGCTCATGGCATTTTTTCGTAGCAACTGAAAGGATTGTTCTTCATTAAGCTGATGTAAGTTCATTAATAAAACTTTTGCTTTTT
The DNA here is from genome assembly GCF_002165295.2 of Acinetobacter sp. WCHAc010052. Taxonomy (NCBI): domain Bacteria; kingdom Pseudomonadati; phylum Pseudomonadota; class Gammaproteobacteria; order Moraxellales; family Moraxellaceae; genus Acinetobacter; species Acinetobacter sp. WCHAc010052. The sequence continues at coordinate 1,188,367 of NZ_CP032143.1, forward strand.
CAATGTCTTTTCGATCTGCCAGTTTACTTTTAGTTTCATGCAAATCATTCAGCAGCTTTTTATGTTTTTTATATTGTTCGATGGCTATTTCTAAAATATTGTCTAATTTTGCAGGCTGAATTCCATCTACGATGTAAGCTGTCAGTCCTGCTTCAATTGCACTTTTAATGGTTTCTTTGTGTCCGTTCTTTGTGAAAAGAACTGTGGGCAGGTCAAATTGGCTGACACAGCTTTCAATGATGTCACGATGTGGATGATCCATGTCCAGTAAAATCACATCCGCATGTATTTGTTGTAAATAAAATGCATTCAGTTGATCTGTCATCAGACAAGCCACCACATCAAACTGATGTTCAATTAAGGTTTTTTTAACGAATTCTACACGTTCAGAATCATCATCAATCAAGGCTATTTTAAGTTTTGGCATGATATATCAGGGAAAGCCTGAGGGTATTCTATGCCGAAGCAATTATTATGCCATTCAAGTATTGAATATTTTTCTCATAAAACAGCGGGATGTAAAGTTTTAGTACGCAAAATTTATCGTTGTGCACTTGAATGATGCAAAATGCGCAAATTCATTGCATCTCTTCAAACATAAGTACGGACAGATTTTTATAGATATTGCTAAATTTATAATCCTGTCAAAAAATAATATATTAAATGTATTTAAAACAATATCTTAATGTATTTTTATTAATATTGGCACATTCATTGCTTTGTTTCTGATGAGTCAAAGACGACTCTAAATCAAATTTGTAAGACGGCCAACGACGTCCGTTCTGATCGCTTCTACATCACAAGTATTTGTGCTGTAGGAAAACTATACGCTCAGTTCAGTCTGGAGAAGGTTATGTCTTCAAATTTACATGCTAAAAAAGCAACAAAAATAAGTCTTTTCAGTTTTAACGGCGCGGCGATGCGAGCCTTCCACATGAGTTGGCTCGCATTTTTTGTCTGTTTCTTTTCATGGTTTGCTTGCGCACCACTGATGCCTGTAATCGCAGGTGAATTTCATCTTACTAAAGATCAAATTGCCAATATTAATATTGCTGCTGTTGCGATCACGATTCTTGTGCGTCTGATTGTTGGCCCACTCTGTGATAAATATGGCCCACGTAAAACCTATACCGCATTACTGATCATCGGCAGTATCCCTGTTTTTGGTGTGGCTTCAGCAAATAGCTATGAATCCTTTTTATTCTTCCGCTTATTAATCGGTGCGATTGGCGCAAGCTTTGTCATCACGCAATACCATACAAGTATTATGTTTGCACCGAATGTAGTCGGGACTGCCAATGCCACCACAGCAGGTTGGGGCAATGCGGGTGGTGGTGCTACACAAGCGTTAATGCCTTTGATGCTCAGTGCATTGGTGATGTTCGGTGTAGAGCAAGTGATGGGTTGGAGAGTTGCGCTGATCGTACCTGGTGTATTGATGCTGATTGTTGGAGCGATGTATTGGAAATTTACCCAAGACTGTCCACAAGGTGATTTTAAAGAACTGCGTGCGCAAGGTAACCAAGTGGGGAGTGATAAAAAAGGTGGGATTGCCATTCTCAAACATGCAGCAAAAAACTACCGTGTCTGGATTTTATTTGGTGCGTATGCAGCTTGTTTTGGCATCGAAATCTTTATTCATAACATTGTCGCAATGTATTACGTAGATCATTTCCACTTTGGCTTAAAAGAAGCAGGGATGGCAGCAGGCATTTTCGGTTTATTGGCACTGTTTGCTCGAGCTTTGGGTGGCATTGTTTCCGACAAAATTGCGACTCAAAAAGGTTTAGATGGTCGTACCAAAGTGTTATTCGCAATGATCTTGATGGAAGGTTTATTCTTGATTGTATTCTCACAAATGAATACAGCAATCCTTGCGATTCTTGCCATGACAGTATTCGCACTCTTTACACATATGGCATGCGGTGCGACTTATGCGCTCGTTCCATTTATTGACCGTGATGCTTTGGGTGGTGTAGCAGGCATTATTGGTGCAGGAGGAAATGTTGGTGCAGTGGCAGCAGGTTTCTTACTTAAGGGGATGTTAGACATTCAAACGACCTTGATGGTACTCGGTGGTTTAGTGGTAATCGCTGCAAGTTGTGTGCTGATGATTCGCTTCTCTGTGGAACATAAAGAAAAAGAACAAAAATTGTTTGAAGAAGCGCTATTGGAGCGTAGTCGCATGGAACAGGCTTCCACAACCATGAAACAAAATAGTGCAGCTTAATAGATAAATAACGATAAAAATTGAGGAGAATTGAGATGAAATTAGTGATGATTGGTCATGGCATGGTGGGTCACAAATTCATTGAATCTGTGTTGGAACATGCAAGTGATGACGTAGAAATGACCATTTTGGCAGAAGAACCACGTTTGGCGTATGACCGTGTACATTTAACTGAGTATTTCACAGGCAAGTCTGTCAAAGACTTAACTTTATGTCGTAGTGATTTTGCGGATGCTTATGGTATTGATTTACGTCTAAGCACCAAAGCTACGGCGATTGATATCGCTAATAAAACCGTGACCACCAATCATGGCGATGTGATCAGCTATGACAAACTCGTTCTTGCCACAGGTTCTTATGCTTTTGTTCCACCTATTCAAGGCAATGATCGTGAAAATTGTTTTGTTTACCGTACTATTGACGATTTGGATGCAATTCGTGCTGCAAGTTTAAATGCCAAATCAGGTGTGGTCATCGGTGGCGGTTTACTTGGCTTAGAAGCTGCCAAAGCTTTACGTGATTTAGACCTAGAGACGCATGTCGTCGAGTTTGCACCACGTTTAATGGCGGTGCAAATTGATGATTTGGGCGGTAAAGTTTTACGTTCTAAGATCGAAAATTTAGGGGTGAACGTTCATACGCAAAAAGCCACATCATCTATTGAAAATGGTGTAAATGCCATGCATGTGATGAAATTTGGCGATGGTTCTGAACTTGAAACGGATATTGTTTTATTTTCCGCAGGAATTCGTCCACGTGATGAATTGGCACGGATCAGTGGTTTAGCCATTGGTGAGCGTGGCGGTATTGTCATTAATGATTATTGTCAAACCTCTGATGCTGATATTTATGCAATCGGTGAATGTGCACTGTGGCAAAATAAAATTTACGGTTTAGTTGCACCTGGTTATGACATGGCGCGTATTGCTGCAAAACATGTCATGGCGCAAAGCTGTACTGAGTTTGCAGGTGCAGACATGAGTACCAAGTTAAAACTGATGGGTGTAGATGTGGCGTCTGTGGGTGATGCACATGCGATGACACCAAATTCTCTCAGCTATTTTTATGCTGATGAAGAATCCATGACCTATAAAAAGATCGTGGTGAATGCTGAAAAAACCAAACTGCTTGGTGCTGTATTGGTGGGTTGTGCCAAAGAATACAATGACTTGTTGCAAATGATGCTGAATGGTTTGGCATTGCCTGAAAATCCTGAAAGTTTAATCATGCCTGGTTATGCACAATCATCAACAAAATCAGGCGGTAGTGGTGTTGATTTACTGCCTGATAGTGCAACGATTTGTTCATGTAATAACGTGTCAAAAGCAGATATTTGTTCAGCAATTGCAGAGGGTTCAACATCACTCGGTGCACTAAAAAAATGTACCAAAGCAGCCACAGCATGTGGTGGTTGTGCGCCACTCGTGACTCAAGTTCTAAAATCTGAGTTACAACGTCAAGGTGTAACCGTCAATAATCATCTCTGTGAACATTTTGCATACTCACGTCAAGAGTTGTATCACTTGGTACGGGTCAATGAAATCAAGACTTTTGATGATTTGATTCAACAACATGGGCATGGTTTGGGCTGTGATATTTGTAAACCAACGGTAGCCAATATTCTCGCATCTTGTTGGAATGACTTTGTCCTTAAATCGAGCCATGCAGGTTTGCAAGACAGTAATGACTATTATCTAGGGAATATCCAAAAAGATGGTTCGTATTCTGTTGTGCCACGTATGGCAGGTGGTGAAGTCACACCTGATGGCTTAATTGCAATTGGTCAGATTGCCAAAGAATATGGTTTATATACCAAACTTACAGGTGGACAACGGGTCGATATGTTTGGTGCGCAAGTGCATCAACTGCCTGAAATTTGGCAAAAACTGATTGATGCAGGTTTTGAATCGGGTCATGCCTACGGTAAATCTTTACGTACCGTAAAATCCTGTGTCGGTAGCACATGGTGCCGTTATGGGGTAGACGATTCAGTCGGTTTAGCCATTTTTCTAGAAAATCGTTATAAAGGTCTACGTTCTCCGCATAAATTAAAAATGGCAGTTTCAGGATGTACTCGTGAATGTGCCGAAGCGCAAAGTAAAGATGTGGGTGTGATTGCAACTGAAAAAGGTTGGAATTTATATGTTTGCGGTAATGGTGGTATGAAACCTCGCCATGCTGAACTTTTAGCCTCTGATTTGGATACGCAAACCTTAATCAAATATATCGACCGTTTCTTTATGTTCTATATCCAAACCGCGGATCGTTTACAACGGACGTCGGTATGGCGTGACAATATGGAAGGTGGTTTGGGCTATCTCAAAGATGTTGTGGTGAACGATTCTTTAGGTTTAGCGGATGAACTTGAACGCCGTATGAGCCATGTCATTGGCACTTATCAAGATGAATGGCGTACTGCAATTGAAGACCCTGAAGTACGTAAACGCTTTGTGACCTTCGTCAATGCCAAAGCAGAACAACAGCAAGATCCACATATCCAATTTGCAGAAGTGCGTGGGCAAATTCGTCCAAAAACTGATGCAGAACGTGATGTAACTCGTATTCCAGTGGTTGAAGCTTAATTGATAAAAGTAAAAACTTTTATTTAGTTTTTAAGCCCTCTTTCTATCTAATTTTCCCCAGAGTAGGAAAGGATATAGAGCTTAAATAAAAGTTTAAAAGGATAATAAAATGACGGTTTTAAAAGATATGAATGAATTAGATTGGATAGATATTTGCGCTTTGGATGATATCACTGCGAATACAGGTGTAGGTGCTTTGATTGGCGAACAGCAAATTGCCATTTTTCGTGTTGCAAATGAAAAACGTATCTATGCCCTAAGTAATCAAGATCCGTTCAGTAAAGCCTTTGTCATGTCACGTGGCATTATTGGTGATCTACAAGGCGAGCGGGTGGTGGCGTCACCGATTTACAAACAGCATTTTAGCTTGGCGACAGGGCGTTGTTTGGAAGATAAAGACCAAAAACTTTTGGTGTTCCCCAGCAAAATTGAAAATGGTCGTGTCATGATCAGCCCGACACCACAAAAAACTTATATTACCAATAATGCTTCTTCACAAGAAAAAATGAAGTTAGTTTTAGTGGGGAATGGTTTGGCAGGGATGCGTTGTCTGGAAGATCTGCTCGATATGGCACCTGATCGCTATGAAGTGACCGTGATCGGTGAAGAACCATGGGGGAACTATAACCGTATCATGTTATCACCTGTGTTATCAGGAGATAAAACCATTGATGACATTATGTTGCATCCACATGCGTGGTATAGCGATAAAAATATTCGCTTCATTGCGGGTGATCCTGTGGTCAAAATCGACCGTCCACGTAAACAAGTCTATACCGTAAAAGGCTTAATGGTGAATTATGACCGTCTGATTATAGCGACAGGCTCAAAACCATTTATCCCGCCTGTGCAAGGTTCGGATTTAAAAGGTGTGCTGAGTTTCCGTGATATTTACGATGTGAATACCATGCTTGAATACAGTAAATCTAAAAAGAATGCTGTGGTGATTGGTGGTGGATTATTGGGGCTTGAAGCTGCATACGGTCTAAAACAACGTGGTATGAATGTTACGGTATTGCATTTGATGGATCGCATTATGGAGCGTCAGCTTGATAGCCGAGCAAGTTCTATGTTACGTGAAAGTATTGAAGCTAAAGGCATTCAGATTATTACCGAAGCCAATACTGAAGCTTTACTCGGTGAAAATGGGCACGTCGAACAAGTCCGTTTAAAAGATGGCACAGTATTAGAAGCTGATTTAGTGGTTTTTGCGGTGGGTATTCGTCCGAATATGGCATTGGCACAAAGTGCAGGTTTACGCTGTAATCGTGGTGTATTGGTCAATGACACCATGCAAACCTATGACCCAAGTATTTACGCCGTGGGGGAATGTATTGAACATCGTAATCAAACTTTTGGCTTGGTTGAGCCACTTTGGGGGCAAGCCTTTATTTGTGCATCACATTTGGCAGAGCATGGCAGTTTAACCTTTAAAGCACCTACTGTACCGACACAGTTAAAGGTGAGTGGTTGTGATGTGTTCTCAGCAGGTAACTTTGAACCTAAAGATGATTTTGAAGACATTATTTTAAATGATGAAAAACGTCAGATTTATAAACGTATTATTATTCAAAAAGATAAGGTCATTGGTGCGGTGTTGTTCGGTGATACTGAAGACGGTGCATGGTATGCAGAACTGATTTCCGATCAAACACCAATTTCTTCTATTCGCAATAAATTGCTCTTTGGTAAAGATTTTGCATTAAAGAAAGCAGGGTGAATAATCTTCTTTGTGAAATATTTCTAGCTCTAAAAAAAGTTGAATCAGATTTTAAAGAAATTATCTTGCAAAAAAATAAACCTCCCCTAACCCCTCCTGAAAGGAGGGGAATTAAAAGCAAAATTGGATTAATTATTTACTATCAAGGAGCATCGCAGAAAATGAATAGTATCCCTGTAATGGAACTGCATAGCTCCACAGAAAATATAATCAAAACAACAGATACAACCTGTCCTTATTGTGGTGTTGGATGTGGTGTCACCGCAACAGTACAGGAAACTGCTCTAGGACAAAAAGTATCAGTTGTAGGTGATGAAAAGCATCCATCGAATTACGGAAAACTCTGTATTAAAGGCAGTAATCTAGCCGATACATTAGGTTTAGAAACACGTGTCTTACATCCAATGCTTGGACGTAAAGTCGAGTCAGAACATACCTATGCCTATACACGTCAATTGACGGATTGGGATACCGCAACAGATTTAATTGCAGATAAAATTCAACATTATATTGATCAATATGGGCGTGACAGTATTGCCTTTTATGTCTCAGGGCAATTACTGACCGAAGACTATTATGTGGTCAATAAATTTGTGAAAGGCTATTTGGGTACAGCCAATATCGACACCAATTCACGGCTCTGTATGTCCTCTGCTGTAGCAGCGCATAAACGTGCCTTTGGGGAAGATATCGTTCCTGCAAGTTATAGTGATTTTGAACATACCGATATGGTGGTGCTTGTAGGTTCAAATACGGCGTGGTGTCATCCTGTTCTATATCAACGAATTATGAAAGCCAAAGAGGAGCGAGATTTATTCGTTGTGGTGATCGACCCCCGTTTTACTGCGACTTGTGAAGCTGCTGATTTACATTTACCGATTTTACCTGGACAGGATGTCAGCTTATTCAATGGTTTATTACAATATTTACAACAAAATCATTATGCAGACCATGAGTTTATTGCAAATCATACACAAAGTTTAAATGCAGCTTTAGACAGTAGTTTAGCTGAAAAAAATATTGAAGATGTTGCTGTTAAAACAGGGATTTCCCTTGAAAAATTACAATTATTTTTTGAAAAATTTGCCCAAATTGAAAAGGTGATGACCTTATTTTCTATGGGGGTAAATCAGTCTTCTCGTGGGGTAGATAAAGCCAATAGCATTATTAATTGTCATTTATTAACAGGGAAAATTGGTAAATTAGGCGCAGCACCTTTTTCCATGACAGGACAGCCCAATGCAATGGGAGGTCGTGAAGTCGGTGGCTTGGCGAATATGTTAGCGGCTCACTTAGAACTCGAAAATCCGGCGCATCAACAATTAGTACAAGAATTTTGGCAGAGTCCTTATATTGCCAAGCAAGCGGGGTTAAAAGCGGTCGACCTATTTGAAGCTGTTGAAAGCGGTAAAATTAAAGCCATTTGGATTATGGCGACCAATCCTGTGGTGAGTTTACCTGATGCAGATCAAGTCAAACGAGCCTTAGAAAAATGTGAATTTGTGGTGGTGTCTGATATTTGCCAAGATACCGACACGACCCAATATGCAGATGTACTGTTGCCTGCGCTCGGTTGGGGGGAAAAAGACGGTACAGTCACCAATTCAGAACGCCGTATTTCCCGTCAAAAAGCCTTTTTAGATGCACCGATGCAAGCCAAAGCTGATTGGTGGGCAGTATCACAAGTGGCGAAAAAATTAGGTTTTTCGGGTTTTGATTTTGAAAATAGTCATGAGATTTTTATCGAACATGCCCAACTTTCTGCTTATCAAAATGCTGAAATTTCAAAGCGTTCAGAGATCACACATTTCCGTTATTTTAATTTACAAGGATTGAAAGATCTTTCTTTTGAGGAATATAACCAACTTAAACCTGTTCAATGGCCCATAGTTCGACCTGATCAATCGAATGATGATTATGCACAATTATTTTCCAATGGTCAGTTTAGCCATGTCGATGCTAAAGCCAAATTTATTGCCACTGTAGCAATTGATCCTGTGCATCAAACAAATAAAGAATATCCGCTGATTTTAAATACAGGGCGGATTCGGGATCAATGGCATACGATGACACGTACAGGTTTATCTGCCAATTTAAGTACGCATAAAGCCGAGCCTTTTTGTGAAATCCACCCTCAAGATGCCTTAAAGTTTGGGATTCAAGATGGGGAGTTGGTGGAGATTCAATCCGCATGGGGTAACTGTGTATTGCGTGCAACTGTAAGTGATCATATTCGCCGTGGACAGGTTTTTGTACCAATTCATTGGAATGATCAATTCGCATCCGATGCACGGATTGGTAAAGTGGTGAATCCTGTAGTAGATGCCATTTCAGGAGAACCTGAATTTAAACATACGCCTGTGATCATTCATCCATTTTATACGCAGTGGCAAGGCGTATTTTATGTCAGAGATAATTTTGCTCATTTAGTCAAAAGCAGCATTGAAAATGTCGTGTGGTGGACAAAGATTCAGACAGCAAAAGCGGTGCGTTATGAACTCGCAGATCGTCACCGTTTTAGTCAAACTACAGAACGTTTAAAAGAATTATTGCCTTTTGAAGATGAGAGTTTTGAATGGCTCAATCTTGAAGATCAAACAGCACATATTAGCCACACGGTGGTGTTGCAAAATGGGCAATTGGTGGCGAGTTTATATATTGCACCGAAAGCACTTTTACCTGATCGGGATTGGGTAGCGAGCTTATTTAAACGTGAGCGTTTAAGTGCGATGCATCGTAAGGCTTTACTTGCAGGACAAGCCATGTCGATGGACAATAACGAAGGTACTTTGGTCTGTAGCTGTTTTAAAGTCGGTAAAAATCGCATTATACAGACCATTAAAGAAAATAATATTTCCAATGAAAAACAAGTCACAGCCTGTTTAAAAGCAGGTGGCAACTGTGGCTCATGTTTACCTGAAATTCGCGGTTTGATTAAAGCGTGTCAAGCGGAGGCGACTGAATGAAAACAATTCTGAAAAATATCAGCATGGGAAAAGATTATCCACCAACGGAATTGGTCATTTTGGCAGGTGGTCAGGCACGGCGCATGAATGGCTTAAATAAATTATTGCAAAAATTTGATGATCAAATCCAACTAATTAAAATTCATCAACAGCTTAAAAGTAAAGTCACTCAGGTGTGGGTCAATAGTCATCGGGATGATTCTATTTATCAAAAATTGATTCCCAATATTCATTGTTATCAAGATGATGAGCAAGGTTTTCATGGTGCTTTGATGGGAATGAAAAGTGCATGGTCACATGTGCAAAGTGATTATGTGTTATTTGTGCCATGTGATGTGACATTTATTCCCAAACCTGTGCTTGAAAAACTGCATCAGGCTTTAGCACGCAATGCTTTGGCAGAAGTGGCGTATGTAGAAATCAATGGAACAGCACTCTATCCATTTTGTTTGGTAAAACGTAGTGCTGTACAAGTCATCGCTATGCATCTTGCACAACAGCAGCGCAGTTTAAAACAGTGTTTTGCTGATTTGCACGCTCAAGTTGCAACTTTTAAAAATCACGCACTGTTTTTTCACAGCATTAATTCTTTGGATGAATTACAACAATATCGACTCTTGAAATCTCTTTAGATTTTAACCATCAGTATTTTATTTTCAGTAAAAACTCTGTTTTGCGTAATGTTGGAACACTTTTTGCAATTTTATTGTCAATAAAATGACGCAGTTTTTAAGTTTAAGAAATTCTGAACTTAAACAGTGCGAAAGAGTCTGTGTATGAACGCAATATCACATCGCAATATACAAAATGGCACAAGTCCCTTTGAGGATCAATTTGGTCGCCAAAAGCGCAAACTGAGAATTTCAGTGACAGACCGCTGTAATTTTAAGTGTGTTTATTGCATGCCTGAACATCCACAGTGGATGAGAAAACAGGATTTACTCAGTTTCGAAGAACTCTATCAATTTTGTGATTTTATGGTGCGCCGTGGTATTGAACATATTCGCATTACAGGGGGCGAGCCTTTAATGCGCCAAGGTGTAGTGCATTTTATTTCAACATTACAACAACTGAAAAAAAATGGACTCAAAAAAGTTTCGATGACGACCAATGCGCATTATTTAGCGCAATATGCTGCGGCATTAAAACAAGCGGGACTCGATGATTTAAATATCAGTTTAGACAGTTTAGATGCAGAGCAATTTTTGGAACTGACCCAAAAACAACTACAAGCTGTACTTGATGGCATTCAACAGGCTCAAGAAGTTGGATTACCGATTAAAATCAATGCCGTTCTGATTAAAGGCATGAATGAAGATCAAATTCTACCTTTGGCGCATTGGTCAATCCAAAATCACTGTGTTGCCCGTTTTATCGAATTTATGCCCTTGGATGGTGATGCGCAATGGTCAAAAGCGCATGTCGTGACTGAACAAGAGATTTTAAATACATTGAAACAAGATTTTGAGGTTACAACCCAACAGGGAAAATCTTCAGAACCTGCTCGGCAATATTTAATTAATGGTCATCCGATAGGAGTTATTTCCACGATTTCCAATTCTTTTTGTGGGACATGTGATCGTTTACGTTTAACTGCAAAAGGAGAGTTTTATAACTGCTTATTTGCACCGCAAGGCATGGATCTGAAAACACAAATTCAAGGATTAAATACACAGCAGAGTGATGCAAAAATTAAGCTACATCACACTTTGCTGGAATATATTTGGCATAAAAAAAAAGGTTTTGATGCGATTCAGCAGGAAGAGTCCACATTTAAAATATCTGCGAAAAATATCGAATCTCGCAAAATTAGCATGTATATGATTGGAGGTTAAAATGTCAGATCAATGCAATATTTCCAAAGTGATTACAGTTAAAGTGCAGTGTTTTGGTGCAATCGAACGACAACTACCACAGGATTTAAATCTGCAATTTTCATCTCAAGTGATGATTCGTGATGTACTCGCTGATGTGGTGCGGATATATCCTGAATCTTCTGCGCAGTTGGAACGCTGTGCTTGTGCGGTAGGTGAGGACATTATTCCACGTCGAAGCCTATTGAATACAGATACAACCTTAGTTTTATTGTCCCCTGTAGCAGGGGGTTAAGTTGATGAATATACAGGTTAAAACACCCACCAAAGATTTTAAACGCATTCAGAATGTACCTTTAAGCCAAGAGAGTTTCGATGCAATTCAGGTTTTTCCTGAATGTGGTGGCATTGGCATGTTTATTGGAACAGTACGCAATCATCATGAGGGCAAAGCCGTTCAGGCACTGAAATATACCTCTTATGCACCTGTGTCAGAAAAAATGATTCGTCAAATTGAACAAGACATTCAGCTTAAATACGGCGTGTCTTATGTGCGGGTAATTCATCGGGTTGGGGTATTAGAAATTGGTGAAAAAGCCATTATTGCGATTGCCTATGCAGCACATCGCCGTGAAGCCTTTGCTGCCTGTGAGGAAGCGGTAGAACGAGTAAAACATGAAGTGCCTGTATGGAAAGAGGAGTTTTATGTGGATGGCACAAGTCAATATGTTGCAGGGTGTTGTATTCGCAAAGATTATGCTGATTCAGAACAGATGAAATCACATTCCCATCATCATTGTGAGCATGATTTTGAATATAGTCATCAACATACAGATGACACTGAATGTATAGATTTTACTGAGCAGGAATGGATGTAAATTCAAAGGTATTTTTACTATTTACAGCATGATTTTTAAAATTAGAAATAGAGGAATGTGCAATGAAAAATGTGGGCATGAAAGCAGACAGTTACCGTACCGCAGTGGCAACAGGGATTTTACATGCACCGTCGCATTGTATCGAACTGTTACGCAATGGTAATACTGAAAAAGGCGATGCGCTCAAAACAGCACGTATTGCAGGGATTTTGGGGGCGAAAAAAACCGATGAACTGATTCCATTATGTCATCCCTTACCGATTTATCGAGCTGATGTTGACTATGAACTGTTTGAAAAGCATGTCGAAATTATTGCTACCGTAGAAACTATTGGTCCAACGGGTGTGGAAATGGAAGCTTTAACTGCGGTGAGTCTGGCAGGATTAACCCTTTACGATATGTTAAAACCGCACTGTGAACCAGAGGATTTATTACTCGATGGTATCCAATTACAAAAGAAAAAAGGTGGGAAGTCACATTTCACTCGCATCCTCAAAGAAAGTCTATCGGCTTCGGTGATTGTACTGTCCGATACTGTTGCCGCAGGCAAAAAGCCGGATACCGCAGGGCAAAATGTTTTGGAGATTTTACAGGAAGCCAATTTTAGCAATATTGCCTATCAGGTCATTGCTGATTCACCTGAGCAACTTTTAGCGTTAATCGAACAACAAAAAAATCACTATCCCTTGATTTTAACTGTGGGTGGTACAGGACTTGGACCGAAAGATCTGACTGTAGAAACCATTCAACCTTTATTAAAACGTGAAATTCCCGGTTTGATGGAAGCTTCTCGCAGTTTTGGGCAACGCCGTACCCCTTATGCTGCGTTGAGTCGTGGCGTGGCAGGTTATATTGAAAATAGTCTGGTGATGACTTTGCCAGGCAGCCGTCAGGGTGCACTGGAATCTTTAACTGCAGTTTTACCTGCTTTAGTTCATCTATTTGATGTACAAAATAATATTCCACATCATGGAGGATATTTATAATGTCAGGATGTGGTGTAGAACATGGCTTAATTTCTGTTGATCAAGCTTTAAAATTAATTGTAGAAAAAACCCAAGCTTTATCAGTGGAAAGCATTCCACTACAACAGACTTTAAATTGTTATTTGGCTGAAAATGTCTACTCACAGATCAATTTACCCTTATTTTCACAAAGTGCGGTGGATGGTTATGCAATTTGTGCAAGCGATGAGATTGAAACAGATACTGTATTTGAATTGATTGGAGAAATTCGGGCAGGGCAGACCACCGGTCTATTGTTAAGGCAAGGTCAAGCTATGCGAATTTTTACAGGTGCAAAAATTCCTGTAGGAACAACTACGATTGCACGGCAGGAAATCGTAGATTTACTTGATTCAAATCAAATTAAAATTACAGAACAATTAAAACAACATGCTGATCTGAGGGATGCAGGTGAAGAAATTGCCATTGGGCAATGTCTAGCAGAGCATGGACAACAACTTTCTGTTGGGGCAATTGCAGCTTTGAGTATGGCAGGCATTCAACAAGTTAAGGTTTATCAATATCCTAAAATCGCTGTAGTGATTACAGGTGATGAAGTGGTTGAAACGATAGAGGACTTTGCATCAGGTCAAATTTTTGATGCCAATGCGCCGTTGATTCGAGCATGGTTTGCACAGCGTAACCAACAGGTTGATATTTTCCATGTGCAAGATACAGCGGAAGCCGTAAAGACCTTACTGTATGATTTAACTGAAAATTATCAACTGATTTTGACCACAGGCGGAATTTCTGTTGGTGATTATGATTTTATTCGTCCTGTGGCTTTAGATTTAGGCTTTGAACAGATCTTTTGGAAAATCAAACAGAAACCTGGCAAGCCTATGTTTTTCGCAGAACTATCCAAAGTTGATCAAACACATTGTTATTTGTTGGGTTTACCGGGCAATCCTGCTGCGGTCTATGTTGGTATGCAGATTTATACGGCAACATTATTAAATGCTTTGCAAGGTCAAAAACAGCTCCCGCAATGGTTTCAGGCAAGGCTCAGTCATGATTTAAAAGTGGATACACGAGAGCGTTTTCTGAGAATGTCAGTCCATTTTGAACAGGCAAATTTAACAGTAAAAAGTTTAGGCAAACAACAATCCCACATGCTGAGTAATTTGATGCACGCCAATAGTCTCGTACGCATTCCAGCACATGAACAGATGCAAGCAGGGCAAGTCGTGCAGGGTATTTTTATTTAATTCAAATTTGTTGATGATGAACAATAAAAGAGGAAATTCAATGATTAACAAAATGCTCTTAGCGAGTGGATTGATCTCTTTTGTGAGCTTCGGTCATGCTGAAACCGTTAAAGTCTATGCCGCTGCAAGTTTAACCAATGCACTGACGGATATTGTCCGGATCTATAAAAAACAACATCCTCAAACAGATATAGTCCCTGTTTTTAGCGCATCTTCAGCGCTCGCCAAACAAATTGAAGCAGGCGCAAAAAGTGATGTGTTTTTCTCTGCTGATGTGGACTGGATGAATTATTTAATCAAAAAGCAGATGATTCATGCGCAACAGGTCAAACCATTATTAAGCAATCAATTGGTGGTGATCAGCCCGAAAAACTTGAATATTTCATTCAAAGCACAACCAAATTTTAACTTTGCTCAAGCCTTTAAAGGACGTTTATGTACAGGGCAAATGGAATCTGTGCCTGTTGGAAAATATGCCAAACAGAGTTTAATTAAACTCAATTGGTTGGACAGTTTAAAGGGGCGCATTGTTGGGACTGACGATGTACGTTCAGCTTTGGCATTTGTAGAAAGAGGTGAGTGTGAAGTGGGAATTGTCTATAAAACTGATGCTTTGATCAGTCAAAAAGTCAAAATTATTGGGACATTTCCACAAAATAGCCATCATCGCATTACTTATCCTTTGGCTCTTACCATACAGGGTGAGCACAATGCAGAAGCAGTACGCTTTACAGCATTTGTCAGGGCAAGTGCTCAGGCTAAAGCAATTTACCAGAAATATGGCTTTAAAGTCAGCCAATAAATGCTGATACCACTATTTGAGTGATGGATTATGTTCAGTCCCGAAGAACTCAGTGCGCTGTATCTGTCAGCTAAAGTTGCCCTGTTTGCAACGCTGTTCTGTTTGCCTTTTGCGATTGCATTGGCCTGGTATCTGGCACGTCATGAGTTCAGGCTGAAATTTTTGGTTGAGGCTGTTTTACAGTTGCCCATGGTTTTACCTCCTGTGGTGATGGGGTATTTATTACTGGTTTTATTTGGCAATCATGGTTGGATTGGACAATATCTGACTCAACTCGGGATTGAACTTGCATTTAATTGGAAAGGGGCGGTACTGGCTTCCATGATTGTGGCTTTTCCATTGATGGTGCAACCCATTCGTTTGTCTTTTCAATTGATTAATCAACAACTCGAACAGATTGCAGGTTCACTGGGGGCAAGCCCGTGGAAAATTTTTTTCAGTATCAGCCTGCCTTTGGCAATTCCTGGGGTCGTGGTTGGCAGTATTCTCTGTTTCAGCCGTAGCCTGGGCGAGTTTGGTGCGACCATTACTTTTGTGGGAAATATTCCTGATGAAACACGAACCATTCCCATCGCAATTTATTCATTTTTACAGCAACCTGATGGTGAAAAAATGGCAATGCGCCTGGTTGTTCTGTCGCTGGTTCTGGCATCTGGCGCATTGATCGCTAATTATTTTATTCTACAAAAATATCAACAAAAGTTAAAAGGATAGGATGATGCTGAATTGTGATTTTCAGTACTGTATGTCAGATTTTGAGCTTCAGGTTAAACTTGAAATGCAGACGCAATTACTGGGTATTGTAGGGGCCTCAGGCAGTGGTAAAAGTACATTGTTAAAATGTCTAGTTGGACTGCTGGAGCCACAGCATGGTGTGATTAAATTTCAGCATCAGACTTTATTTGATTCAGAACAGCAGATTAAGGTGCCTGTACATCAACGTAATATTGCTTTGATATTTCAGCATGCCTTGCTTTTTCCACATATGAATGTTCTGCAAAATTTGCGTTATGCAGAAAAACTGGACAACACAAAAGAGTCTAAATTCAGTTTTGAACAGATTGTGGATTTGCTTGAGTTAAAGTCACTGATCCAAAGAAAAGCGCATCAATTGTCGGGTGGTGAAGCACAGCGGGTTTCCATAGGCAGAGCGCTGTTGTCCTCACCTGATTTATTACTGTTGGATGAGCCTTTAACAGGTCTGGACAGCCGTTTGAAACAGCAGATTTTACCTTTTTTCAAGCGTCTTAAGGCCGAGCTGGATCTACCGATGATTTATGTGACACATCATTGCGATGAACTGATTTATTTAAACGCATCCCGAATATCTCTGGATAATGGGAAAATAACCGCATAGGGATACGTTTCTCATTTGATTCGGCTGCCCTTAGCCGCATTACAAGGGTGTTGTAAAAACCCGAAATAAAAATGGTTGGGCTTATTTATATCAGCATCTGTTTGATAATTTATAAATTTTCAGTAATGTATAAGCAGGCAAGAAATAATTTTAATAATGCGTCAGACAAGGAAAGTACTGTGAAAAAACGACCAGCAAAAATCAGTAAAACAGAATGGCAAGCCCGCTGTGAACTGGCTGCTTTATATCGCTTGATTGCCTGGTACCGCATGACTGATTTAATTGATACACATATCAGTCTGAGAGTACCTGGTGAGCCTGAACATTTTCTGATTAACCGTTATGGTGTCACTTTTGATCAGATGAAAGCCTCAGATCTGGTCAAAATAGACCATGAAGGTAATATTGTTGAAAAATATGATCAGGGCAAAATGGTCAATGTTGCAGGTTTTGTCATTCATTCAGCCTTACATCATGCTCAGGATAATATTCACTGTGTCATTCATACACATACTGCCGATGGTGTTGCTGTTTCAGCTCAGGAAAAAGGATTGCTGCCTTTATCGCAGCATGCTCTGAAGTTTTATAACAATATTGCTTATCATGAGTATGAAGGCATTGCATTTTCGACAGATGAGCGTGAACGCCTGGTTCAGGATATGGGGAATTACCGCTGTATGATTTTACGCAATCATGGATTACTCGCGACGGGAAACAGTGTTGCCCGAGCATTTCATGAAATTTACTTTCTGGAAAGAGCCTGTCAGATTCAGATTAAAGCAATGAGCAGTGCTGAATTACACATGCCATCTAAAGAGGTCTGTGAATATACGGTGAAGCAGTTTGAAAGTGATGCTGCTGAACCGATCATTCAGGCAGCATGGAATGCCGCTTTAAGTCTGATCAGGGATCAGCGGAAAGATTATTGTTCATGAATGTATGCAAATAAAAATGGAGCATTAAGCTCCATTTTTATTTGACTTGAAATGTTTGTATTAAGCAGCTTGCTGAATACCTGCAACCAGCCAGTCCTGGCTTGAACCCGCAGGTTTTACAAAATGCCAGATTTCAGCAAAAGGCTGAGGCAGACTGTTCAGGTCTTCGCTGACAGTTCCAGTGAAGCGGACACTGACAACATACTGACCATTTTCAGTTGCTGAATCAGCAATCATGGCATTCAGGTTGGAAAACTCTGCTACGTCCTGATCCTGATTTGCCATGATGTCGTTATACATGGACTGATACAGATCAGGCGTCAGATAACGCTGAATTTCACTGATGTTACTTGCAGTGTTCATGGACTGAATATGGTTGAAGCGTTGACGTGCTACACGTAGGAACGCTGCTGGCTCAGTACCGTCAGGTAACTGATTGCCACTGTTGGTATAGGCTGTTCCACCCGCAGGCGCAGCACCGAATGGTGCATTTGAACCATTATTCGAACCACCGACTGACTGACCAAAAATATTGGTATTGTCACCATTGGTAGTACGAGGTGCTGCATTCTGACCAAACGGAGCATTATTTGCTCCATTGTTTGGTGCAAAAGGATTGTTAGCTGCTAATTTTTTTTTTGCGCCTAACTTACGGAAAATGAAGAAGGCGACAGCTGCTGCAAGAAGAATCCAGATCCATCCGGGGATTCCACCTTTTTCTTCCTGTGCTGTTTCAGCAGCACTGGCAGGACGGTCATCCGCCATGGCATTTGCTGCTACTGCACCAATAGCCGCACCTGCAACACCCGCAGCAACCATACCACCTACACCAGGACCTGATTTCTGTGGAGCTGTAGCAGGAGCAGCTGGCTGCTGAGCAGGCGTAGCCTGACGCGGTTGTTGATAAGACTGGCTGGATGTCGCTGAACGGCTCATGCCATGGCTTTTACCGCCACCTGCACGTTTTGCTTCAGCCATCGGTGCAATGACCAGTGTAGCCATCAAAAGACCTGCAACCCAGCTGCGCTGTCGAACTTCCATTGAAATTTCCTGTATAGAGATAAAATGTCAGGTATATATATGCAGTCTTTTCAGGTAAATTTCAATTGCTTTGCGAATTATTTGCCCAGAAATTCACATAAAATAACGAATATTCGGCATGTTTTTAAAATTTTAATCAGCATGTTATAACTGTATGAAAATACTCATGTAAATGGGTGTGTTGAGGATTTTCATATATTGGGAATAGCTTTGGTTATTCGGTAGAAATGACCACATAAAACTGCTGTATTCTCATGTGGTCAGATGGTGAATAAAAAATACTCTCCTGACACTAATTCAGTTCATCACTGAGCTGACTGGCTTCAGTGAGTGCTTCGTGCAGACGGGCAACCGAGATGATCTGTACTCCCGGAATGGCTTTTTGAGGTGCGTTACCACGAGGAACAATAATATATTTAAAGCCGTGCTTAATGGCTTCTTTGAGGCGTTCCTGTCCATTGGGTACAGGACGTATTTCACCTGAAAGTCCGACTTCACCAAATACAGCCAGTTGCTGTGGCAGGGCTTTCCCCCGCAGACTGGATGCACATGCCAGCAGGACAGCCAGGTCGGAACCTGTTTCAGTAATTTTGAGTCCACCCACGACATTGACATAAACATCCTGTCCAGCGGTCTGTACACCGCCATGACGATGCATTACCGCAAGCAGCATATTCAGACGGTTCTGTTCCAGACCTAAAGCCACACGTCGGGGCTGACCATGCGCATCATCCACAAGTGCCTGTACTTCAACCAGCAGGGGGCGTGTACCTTCACGACTGATCATAACAATCGAACCTGGAATGGCTTCATCATAACGACTGAGGAAAATTGCAGATGGATTGGCAACTTCGCGCAGTCCTTTATCGGTCATGCCAAAGACGCCGAGTTCATTGACAGCACCAAAGCGGTTTTTCACTGCTCTGATCATACGGAATCGGGAATCTGCCTGTCCTTCAAAATACAGCACACAGTCCACCATATGTTCCAGTACACGAGGACCTGCAAGTGAACCTTCTTTGGTGACATGACCAACAATAAACAGTGCAGTGCCGCTGTTTTTTGCAAATCGGGTCAGTAAAGCAGCAGATTCACGGATCTGCGATACACCACCAGGAGCTGACTGCAACGTTTCTGTATAGAGTGTCTGAATAGAGTCCAGGATGGCAACTGCCGGACGTTCGTGTGCAAGTACTTCACAGATCCGTTCCACACAGGTTTCCGCCATGACTTTCAGTTTATCTGTCGGTAAATCAAGTCTGTTGGCACGTAATGCCACCTGGGAAAGTGATTCCTCACCTGTAACATACAGCGCTGAACTGCTGGCAGCAGCCATATAGGTTGCAGTCTGTAAAAGAATGGTGGATTTACCAATACCTGGGTCACCACCAATCAGCACAACTGAACCTGTCACAAGACCGCCACCCAGTACTCGGTCAAACTCACCGATACCAGTCGCCAGACGTGTTTCAGTGGAGACTGAAATTTTATTGAGCGTTGTGATGGCAGCAGCCTGTCCCGCATAACCACCACCCATTTTAGGAACAGCACGATGGCTGATGGCAGGTTGAATACTGACTTCAGTCAGACAGTTCCATTCACCGCAGTCAGAACACTGACCTGACCATTTTGGATGTTCAGTTCCACACTGTTCGCAGCGGTAAGCAGTTTTGACTTTGGCCATATTTTTGAGTCTGGTTGTCTGGTAAGCAGGCTACAGCATACAGAATATTTAAACTGAAATGAAACCTCAGCATGCAGACCTGAATGATCTGCCCATAAAAAAGCCACCCGAAGGTGACTGATTGAATTTCTGATTGGAAAATATCAGTAAAGTTCGCCAGATTTCCTTTTTGCCAGGAAGTCTTTGGTCTCTTTGACAATAACCCCTGACAGCAGTAATAAAGCAATCAGGTTGGGTACAGCCATCAGGCCATTGAAGGTGTCGGCAAACAGCCACACCAGATCCAGCGTAGCCACTGTGCCAATAAACACTGTAGCGATATAGATAATACGGTAGATCAGAACAAACTTTTCACCCAGCAGATAAGTCGCACATTTTTCACCGTAGTAACACCAGCCTAAAATGGTCGAATAAGCAAAGAAAATAATACCGAAGGTCACAACCCAGCCACCTACACCTGGTAGCAGACGGTCAAAAATATGTGTGGTCAGTACAGCGCCTGTTTCTGTCCCAAAGGTATTACCCGCCACCAGGTATCCCATCACCAGCACGATACCGGTAATGCTGCAGACAATAATAGTGTCAATGAAAGTACCTGTCATGGAGACCAGACCCTGGCGCACAGGGTGGTCAGTTTTTGCAGCAGCAGCAGCAATTGGAGCCGAACCCATACCGGCTTCATTGGAAAACACGCCACGGGCTACACCGTAACGGATCACAGCACCGATTGCACCACCAGCGACTGCCTGACCTGTAAATGCATCGACAAAGATCAGTTTCAGTGCAGGAACAACAAGTTCAAGGTTGGTCAGAATAATTGCCAGACCACCCAGTACATAACCAATCGCCATGATTGGTACAATAAAGGATGAAGCTTTCGCAATGGATTTGATCCCGCCCAGAATCACCAGTGCGGAAAAAGCAGTAATGATAATTCCGGTAATCCAGGTTTCTATACCCATGGAGTTCTGGACGGCAAGGGCAACGGTATTGGACTGAACAGAACTGCCAATACCAAATGAAGCAATTGTACCGAACAGAGCAAAAAGAACAGCTAACCACTTCCATTTCAGCCCATGTTCAATGTAGTACATTGGACCACCGGATTTTTGTCCACTTTCATTGTTGACACGATATTTAACAGCCAGCACAGCTTCACCATACTTGGTTGCCATACCCACAAGTGCAGTCATCCACATCCAGAACACAGCACCGGGTCCACCCAGTACACAGGCAGTTGCAACACCTGCAATATTACCGGTTCCGATTGTGGCGGACAGTGCTGTCATCAGTGCAGCAAAGTGTGAAATGTCACCATCATTTGAGTCGGCATTTTTATGTTTACCAAAGACCTGTTTAAAGGCAAATGGCAGTAATCTGAACTGAAGAAACATTAATCGGAGAGTCAGGAATACACCGGTACCAACCAGCAGTACCAGCATATAAGGTCCCCAGACCCATCCACTTAAGGTTTCCATAATACTTTGTATGTTTTGCATAATGAGTTCTTCTTATATTCCGGTTTATAAAGCAGCTTAATGCTGATGTCTATGCAAAAAGCAAATCATGTGCCACAACAGGTCTTCCTGACCTTTAAATCATTTCATTTTTTGTGAATGATCACTATTTATGACACAGAAAAAGAGGCGATTACAAGAAGAAATGCGGTGGAATTATGATTTTCCAGAATAGTCAATTATCCGAATGAGTAATAAATGAATAATAAAAGATAAGAAAAATAAATGAACTTGAATAATCTGTTAGGAAAAATTGATAGTCACAAAAAAGTTTTGTAATTTTTAACTGTTTTGAGCTAATTTGTCGCCATCAATTCCTTAGATGAATTAAATAATGTCAAATGAAAATATTACTCTCCAGGATGAGGGTGAGGATCTTAAACGGAGTCTGTCCAATCGGCACCTTCAGTTAATTGCCATTGGTGGTGCAATTGGGACAGGTCTGTTTATGGGGTCAGGAAAAACTATCAGTCTGGCAGGACCATCCATTCTGTTTATTTATATGATTATTGGTCTGATGGTTTTTTTCGTGATGCGTGCGCTGGGCGAATTACTGCTTTCAAACCTTCAGTACAAATCATTTATTGATTTTTCAACTGATCTGATTGGTCCCTGGGCAGGGTATTTTGTCGGCTGGACTTACTGGTTGTGCTGGATCACGATTGGTATTGCAGATCTGTCGGCGATTATTTATTACCTGCAGTTCTTTAACCATGGTGTCCCTTTCAGTCCTGTTGAAGGCGTCATGATCAGTGTTGCTGCCATTGTTTTTATCATGGGCTTAAACCTCATGACAGTAAAACTGTTTGGTGAGCTGGAGTTCTGGTTTGCTTTAATCAAGATCATTGCCATTGTCGTGCTGATTTTTGCTGGTTTATGGATGATCTTTACCGGATTTACTTCAGATGCAGGTCAGGTTGCTTCTTTTACAAATCTGTGGAATCACGGTGGGATGTTCCCAACGGGAGCAGATGGTTTCCTTGCAGGGTTCCAGATTGCGATTTTTGCGTTTGTCGGGGTGGAACTGGTCGGTACAACCGCTGCGGAAACTAAAGATCCTGAAAAGAATTTGCCTAAGGCAGTCAACTCAATTCCAGTCCGTATCATTATCTTCTATGTATTGGCACTGCTGATCGTGATGTCTGTTACGCCATGGAATAAAATTGATCCAAATATCAGTCCCTTTGTAAATCTGTTCAGTCAGGCAGGTATTGCAGCAGCAGCAATCATCATGAATCTGGTGGTGCTGTCTTCGGTGATGTCATCCATGAACAGTGGTGTATTCTCTACCAGCCGTATGCTGTTTGGTCTGTCCCGTGAAGAACAGGCACCAAAATCTTTTGGTCATCTGAACCGTCGTGCAGTACCGGCAAATGCACTGTATTTCTCAGCGGTCTGTCTGCTGTTAGGTGCTGCATTACAGTATTTTGTACCCGATACAGTAAAGGCATTTACGCTGGCAACCACATTATCCACGATTCTGTTTATTCTGGTCTGGATTATTATTCTGTGGAGTTACCTGGTCTACTATAAAACCCGTCCAGAACTGCATGCAAAATCAACATTTAAGCTGCCTGGTGGACCATTGACCTGTTATGTTGTGATTACATTCTTTATTGGTGTGATTTATGTGCTGTCACTTCAGGAAGACACAATGCAGGCATTAATGGTGAGTCCATTATGGTTACTGATACTGGCGATAGGTTATGTCTGCTTTTATAAGAAAAAATAATCATAAGCATCAGTATTAATTCCAATATAAAACGCCAGCTGTAGTCTGGCGTTTTTTGTATTCCCACGATAAGCTAATACTGCGTTTAGCACTTTGGTCAGACGACCGATCAGGTTATACTTCCTGAAAATTAACTAATAGGTGGTCAGATGCGTTCAGTTATTGGCTGTATGAGTCTTATTACTGTGATTTCAGCCCTGGCAGGTTGTGGTCAGACAGGTGCATTACAACTGCCTTCAGATCCTGATTATGATAAGCGGGCAAAATACCTGCTGCATTCAGACTCAGCAGAAAAGGCTCCTCAAAACAGTGAGTCTGCCGGTCAGGCTGACGTTGTTGCTGCATCTGAAGCAGTGACTGAATAATTCGCTTTAAATTTTTATTGAAAGGATACATTCATGAGTTTCTCCCGCATTAATGGGGTATTGCATGCAGAGCAGTGTTCACTGGATCAGCTCGCACAGCAATTTGGTACACCGCTATACGTTTATTCGAAAGCTAAATTTGAACAGCATTATTCAGATATGGATAAGGCATTTGAATTTATTGATCATCAGATCTGTTTTGCGGTGAAATCCAACTCCAATATTGCGGTACTGAATGTTCTTGCAAAAATGGGCTCTGGTTTTGATATTGTGACCGGAGGTGAGCTTGCACGTGTGTTGGCTGCCGGTGGTGATGCGTCGAAAATTGTATTTTCAGGTCTTGGGAAAACAGAAGCAGATATTCAGAAAGCACTGGAAGTTGGTATTGCCTGTTTTAACGTTGAGTCCTATGCAGAGCTTGACCGGATTCAGAAAGTTGCTGCGCAGATGAATAAAAAAGCGCCAGTTTCTCTGCGTGTCAATCCAGACGTCGATGCAAAAACACATCCGTATATTTCAACAGGTCTGAAAGAAAACAAATTTGGTATCCCTTCCGATGCTGTATTTGAGACTTATCAGTATGCGGCATCACTGGCAAATCTGGATGTAGTCGGTATTGACTGCCACATAGGATCTCAGCTGACTGAAACTCAGCCTTTTGTGGATGCACTTGACCGTGTGATCAGCATGATTGACCGTCTCAAAGAGATGGGTATTCAGCTGAAACATATTGATATCGGTGGTGGTTTAGGTGTGACCTATAAAGATGAAACTCCACCGAGTGTCGTTGAATATGCAAATGCCATGCGTCCTGCACTGGAAAAACTGGGTTTAAAAGTTTATATGGAACCTGGTCGCAGCATTTCTGCAAACGCAGGTGTACTGGTCACTAAAGTGGATTTACTGAAACCGACCAGTCACCGTAACTTTGCCATTATTGATGCTGCAATGAATGACCTGATCCGCCCATCTTTATATCAGGCATGGATGGATATCCAGGTTGTTGCACCAAAAGCAGATGTACAGACTGAAACCTGGGATATTGTGGGCGCGATCTGTGAAACAGGTGACTTCCTGGGTAAAGAGCGCGAGCTTGCACTTCAGGTCAATGATCACCTTGCTGTACTAGGTGCAGGTGCTTACGGATTTGTTATGAGTTCAAACTACAACAGCCGTGGTCGTGCTGCTGAAGTTATGGTGGATGGTGAAAAGGCACATCTGATCCGTCAGCGTGAGACGATTGAATCACTGTGGGAAAAAGAAAGTTTATTGCCTGAGGAGTAATACAGATGCTGCTTGAATTTACCAAAATGCATGGTCTGGGCAATGACTTTATGGTTGTCGATCTGATCAGCCAGCGGGCTTACTTTGATGCAATGACTATCCGTCGGCTGGCGGACCGTCATTTTGGAATCGGGTTTGATCAGTTGCTGATTGTTGAACCACCTGATTTTCCAAATGTGGACTTTAAATACCGTATTTTTAATGCAGATGGTTCTGAAGTTCAGCAGTGTGGGAATGGTGTCCGCTGTTTCGCACGTTTTGTTTATGAACATCAGCTGACAACCAAAACAAAACTGCGGGTTCAGACCTGTTCAGGCATTGTTGAACCAGAACTGGGTGCAAATGGCTGGGTGCGTGTAAATATGGGCTACCCGAAATTTCTGCCCGAAGAAATTCCATTTACAGCCGATGAACCTGAGTCTCTGTATGACATTGATCTTCAGGACAATGAAAAACTGACGATTGATGTTGTTAACATGGGTAATCCTCATGCAGTGACTATCGTATCAGATGTACTGACAGCGGATGTCGCAAAAATTGGTCCTCAGGTTGAATCGCATGTCCGGTTTCCAGAACGTGTAAACGCTGGTTTTATGCAGATTGTGGATGACAAACATGCCCGACTTCGTGTGTTCGAGCGTGGCGTCGGTGAAACAATGGCGTGTGGTACTGGTGCATGTGCTGCAGCTGTTTCAGGTATGCGCCGTGGCTTGCTGGCTTCCAGTGTTGAGATTGAGCTGGCAGGTGGCAAACTTCAGATTGAATGGAAAGAGGGTGATGTGGTCTGGATGACTGGACCAACAGCAACCGTTTACGAAGGTCGTCTTGATCTGCGTTATTTCCAGAGCTGATTTTTAATGTGCTCTAAAAGCCCTGACTGTTCAGGGCTTTTTTAATTTTGATGACAGTGAATAAGTGGATAATGAAAAATAATCAGCTGATACAGAACAGATAAAATGCCAGTTTCAGGCATGCATATCTGTATTCGTGATTTGATCAGTACTGCGTTATGATAAAGACAGAAATATCTTTTTAAATACCAGAATATGCAGATCAATCCATCTGAACTTTTAACAATGTGGCTGAAAGAGCGGGAGGTACAGAACCAGTCGCCTCATACTCGGCACGCCTATACCCGTGATGTCTCAGATTTTCTGAAATTCTGCGATGAGCGGAAACTTCAGCTTGCTGATGTTGAAAGTACGGATTTACGTGAGTATCTTGCGCACAAAGTAGAGTATCAGCAACTCAGTCCAGGCAGTCTGCAAAGACTGTTGTCTGCCATCCGTCAGTTTATGAAATGGGCTGAAGAAGGTGGGTATCTGGCATTTAATCCGGCGGATGATTTCAAACTGAAAAGGCAGTCCCGTCCATTACCCGGCATGATTGATATTGAAACGGTGAATCAGATACTGGATCAGGCTGAGCCTGAAGCCGATATCCCGAAACAGATGTGGTATCGCGATAAAGCGATTCTGGAGCTGTTGTACTCTAGTGGTTTACGTCTGGCAGAAGTGCAGGGGCTTAAAATTGGTGATATTGACTTTAACCGACAGTTGCTGCGTATCACAGGTAAAGGAAACAAGACCCGTATTGTTCCGTTTGGCAGCAAGGCCAAAGATGCAGTGATGCACTGGCTGAAAGTCTATCCATTATGGAATGGTGATTTTGTTAAAACGGCACATGTTTTCATCACACAAAAAGGAAATCCACTGGGTGCGAGGCAGATTGAAAACCGTGTGAAATATCAGGCACTCAGAGCCGGTGTCAATGTAGACCTGCATCCACACCTTTTAAGGCACTGTTTTGCCAGTCATATGCTGTCGGGCAGTCGTGATCTGCGGGCTGTTCAGGAAATGCTGGGACACAGTAACCTGAGTACGACACAAATCTATACTCATGTCGATTTTGACCATCTTGCACAGGTCTATGATCAGGCACATCCTCGAGCACAGCTGCACAAAAAAACATAACAAATATCCGTCAGCAAAAATTGCTTGTTTTAGAATTTTTGTGTAAAAAGGACATAATTCAAGCAATTTTTTGTTTAAATGACTTGGAAAATGATTAAATCAGATGGCTTTTTGAACTATTGTAGAATAAGACAAACAGCATTTTTAGGGTATAAACAATAAACATAAACAGGGTGTGATGAGTTCAGAACGGAGTATCAGTCACGACGTTCAACCCGTCAGCCCCGCTGTAATAGAATGAAGATTGCGCAGGCAGAAAATGATTTCAGATATTCAGGAAAAATACGATCAGCTTACTCAGGCACAAAAAGACATTTTTGCCGGTTATGGTCTCAGACAGATTAAACACTTCGTTGAAATCAGTTTGCCGAAGGTTAAATCGGTATTGCCTGAACATACTCAGGTACAGGGTGTAAATGCTGAAGGAAAACTTCAGGCTGTCAATGCAGGTACACAACAGAACTACATCTGGATTTCGGACTTACAGTGGCAGTTGCGTAAGGTTGCTGTCATGCATATTGATACCAAAGAAGATTTTCAGAAAGTCTGGGAAATTTTTAACCTTGCACAATACGAACTGATTGATTTAAGCCATATTCACCGTGATTTTCTTGAAACGCTTCACGTGTAATTTTATACAGTAAGTGTTTTCTTAATGGATGATCCTGCTGTAATGCAGGATGATCAAAATCCTGAACATAATCCATTCCTAAACGGTGCATGACAGCCAGAGAAGGCTTATTCTGGCTGGCGGTAAAAGCCACCATTTCTGTTTTTTTCAGAATTTCAAATGCAAAATGCAAAGACGCTATTGCAGCTTCTGTTGCAAAACCTTGTCCCCAGCAGTCTGCACTTAAGCGCCAGCCTGTTTCCGTACATGGAGAAAATGAAAACTGTTCAGGCTGATCATACAAACCGGTAAACCCAATAAACTGTCGACTGGCTTTTAACTCGATTGCCCAGAACCCCCAGCCCTGTGTATCTATGATGGTTCTGAATTTATCCGCCAGCGCTTTGCTTTGCTCATTGCTCAATAAGCCTGGGAAATATTTCATCACATCTGTGCACTGTCCCATTCTGTAAAAATGAGCATAATCGCACTCCTTCCACTGACGTAAAATAAGTCGTGGGGTTTCAATACTGTAATTCATGGTGTCTTTTACCGTTATCAATTGCGTAATAATGCCCTGAAAAGGGATAGAAATTAAGATATAAATGACTGGATCATGATAAGAAATAAAGTCGGTGGTGAGTAACTGATAAGTGCTTCATGTGCTTAAAAAAGTAATTTGTTACAGAATCGAGGAATGAATAGTTATTTTTTGTGAGTAAAACATCCTGAAAAGGGTAAAGAGCTATCTCAAATGACAGTTCGTAAATACCATGTTGACACATACTGGTCTTAGGAAAGAGTGTATTTACTTATTGGAAACAAATCTTAAAAACAGCCTTTTTTTGTTTTAAATCTGAATGAAAAACAATATAAATCAATGTTTAATAATTTAATGAATCATGCTTTAATTCTTATCAGTACAACACGAATTAAAAAGTGTGAACGCATCGTTCAGGGAAAATTACGCATTTTTACAGCGTATTCGATAATTGTGACTTGACCGAAATGCCATACACATTGCAAGATAGGACACCTAAAAAATTTTAAGTGAAGAGTTATTATAACTTTTCTCAACATTTACATTTGCTAAAACAGCCGAGGATTACATGAAGGCTCTTGTTGCTGTAAAACGTGTGGTTGATGCCAACGTTAAAGTTCGCGTTAAACCGGACAATAGTGGGGTAGACCTTACTAACGTTAAGATGTCAATTAACCCATTCGATGAAATCGCAGTGGAAGAAGCGGTTCGCTTAAAAGAAAAAGGAACTGTTTCAGAAATCGTTGTTGTTTCTATTGGTCCTAAAGAAGCGCAGGAACAGATCCGTTCTGCTATGGCGCTTGGTGCTGACAGCGGTATTCTGGTTGAAGCTGATGACAGCCAGCTGGGTGCGCTTGAAATTGCTAAAATCCTGAAAGGAATCGTTGAAGCTGAACAGCCTCAGCTGGTTCTTCTGGGTAAACAGGCAATTGATGACGACTCAAACCAGGTTGGTCAGATGCTTGGTGCTTTACTTGGCGCAGGTCAGGGTACATTCGCTTCAGTTGTGACTGTAAATGGCGATAAAGTACAGGTTACACGTGAAGTTGACGGTGGTTTACAGACTGTAGAGCTGAACACTCCTGCGATCATCACGACTGACTTACGTTTGAACGAGCCACGTTATGCGGCACTTCCAAACATTATGAAAGCGCGTAAAAAACCGCTTGATACTAAAACACCTGCAGATTACGGCGTGACTGCAACTTCTAAACTGAAAACAGTTAAAGTTGAACCACCTGCTGAGCGTAAAGCGGGCGTACAGGTGAAGTCTGTAGACGAGCTTGTTGAAAAACTTAAAAATGAAGCGAAAGTGATCTAATACAGAAGGATAAAATCATGAGTATTTTAGTTATCGCTGAGCACGACAATAAAGCACTGAACGGTGCAACATTAAACGTTGTAGCGGCTGCTCAGAAAATCGGTGGTGATATCACTGTATTGGTTGCAGGTTCTGGTGCTCAGGCAGTTGCTGATGCTGCTGCTAAAGTTGCTGGTGTAAGAAAAGTGTTACTTGCTGATGATGCTGCTTATGCAAATCAGCTGGCTGAAAACGTTGCAAAATTAGTTGCTTCTATCGGTGCGGGTTATTCTCACATCCTTGCTGCTTCTACAACGACAGGTAAAAACATTTTACCTCGTGCTGCTGCACTTTTAGACGTAAGCATGATCACTGACATCATCGCTGTTGACGGTCCTAAGACTTTCAAACGTCCAATCTATGCAGGTAACGCGATTGCAACTGTAGAATCTGGCGAATCAGTTGTTGTTGCAACTGTTCGTGGTACTGCATTTGATGCGGTTGCTGCTGAAGGTGGTTCTGCTGCGGTTGAAGCTGCGGCTTCTACAGGTGATACTGGTATTTCCAAGTTCATTTCTGAAGAAATCGTGAAATCTGAACGTCCAGAATTAACTGCTGCGCGTATCGTTGTATCTGGTGGTCGTGGTGTGGCTTCTGGTGAAAACTACCACAAAGTACTTGATCCACTTGCTGATAAGCTTGGTGCTGCTCAAGGTGCTTCACGTGCTGCGGTAGATGCTGGCTTCGTTCCAAACGATATGCAGGTTGGTCAGACTGGTAAAATCGTTGCACCTGACCTATACATCGCTGTAGGTATCTCTGGTGCGATTCAGCATCTGGCGGGTATGAAAGATTCTAAAGTGATTGTTGCGATCAACAAAGATGAAGAAGCACCAATCAATGCTGTTGCTGACTACTGGTTAGTTGGCGATCTGAATACTGTTGTTCCAGAACTGGTTTCTAAACTGTAATTCTGTAATAACGTTTCAAAAAAACGTCTCAGAGATTGATCTGAGGCGTTTTTTTGTTGGAAAATTTAAGGGAATGGTCTGTACAGTGATAAATATGAAACGGAGTGTTTCATTGTTGAGATGATTCTTTAAATATCTGAAAAATGCATGAAATATGCATCAAAATACTTATTTAAAATGAAAATATTCAGTTAAAAAACTGTTACTCATCATGGGTTAAGTTGAGATTTTATTAATAAAAGTCTGATAAAAAACAAGAAAAGTGATGAGATTGTCAATTATTATTAACAAAAATGCTAATCTTATGCATTTGATTTATTTGTGATATTATCCGCGAAGTTTTTTTGGCTTTACTCATCAGGCATGCCCTGTTCTACGGGTAAGGAGTTCGCTGTGCTGGTTGATACCCGACTGTCCTGGCCTGTAGTGGTCATTATTGTCTTTTGCTTTATATTTCCATTTCTTGCTGATTGGCATATTCCATTATTTGATGGCATGCTTGTACGTTCTGTGGAAGATATACAGGCAATCCTGCTGTTGTTTTTTGCAGGATTCAGTTTTTTTTATATGAAGCCATTTGCTTTAGCCGAAGGTAAAAAACAGTTCTGGCTTTGGGCAGTGCTGTGGTGGGTTTTACTTTTTGGCCGCAGTACAAGCTGGGGGCGTGATTATTTCCCAGAAGTGCCGCGGATTTATTTCCATATACTTTCGGTTCTGTTTATTGCACCTGTTGTGTTTATGCTCTTTTCAAGCGCATTACGCTCAGAAATAGCCATCAAATTCAGAACATCGGCTGTTCCAGTGTGGGCATTTATGCTGGCAGTTGCGGGATTGATCATTTCTGATGGTGTGGAGCATGGCAGATTCTTTCATTCTGTTTTTCTGCATGATCTGAGTTATAAAGATCTGATTGAGGAACTCTATGAGTTTCCTCTCATCCTTGGGTTATTCATGGTGACCTTTCAGCTGATGAAAAATGAGGTGCAGGTTGCTCATTCTGTTGTGAATGAACAGCAGCAGGAAATAAAACCTGCGGGCGAAGCTTAAAAAATTATTCTGTGCAGCAACGTAAAATTCAGTTTTTCTTTAACCTCTCAACAGAGAGGTTTTTTATGTGTCCAATCTATTGTTCTGGTCGAAATAAACACAAAAATCATGGTTATAGTTGGGACTTCTTCTCACAAAAAACCGCTGTTCCATGCTATACTGTGCGACTGTATTTTTGATTTTGGCTCTCAGATTTAAGAGCTGAATTTTCACTGAATTTACGATATAAAATGCGGGCAGAATTCTGCTTGTATAACAAGGAGTATGCATGAGCGTATCGGAAATTAGACCGATTGCCATTGAGGATGAACTCAAGCACTCGTATCTGGATTATGCAATGAGCGTGATCGTATCACGTGCATTGCCAGATGTTCGGGACGGTCTAAAACCTGTTCATCGTCGTGTGCTTTTCGCAATGCACGAACTGGGCAATGACTACAACAAAGCGTACAAAAAGTCTGCCCGTGTTGTCGGTGATGTCATCGGTAAATATCACCCTCATGGTGATTTTGCTGTTTACGAAACCATCGTCCGTATGGCGCAGGACTTCAGCTTGCGTTACCAGCTGGTGGATGGTCAGGGGAACTTCGGTTCTGTCGATGGCGACAGTGCAGCAGCAATGCGTTATACCGAAGTCCGGATGCGCAAACTGACGCATGAAATGCTTGCAGATCTTGAAAAAGATACCGTTGAGTGGGAAGACAACTATGACGGTTCAGAGCGCATTCCTCAGGTTATGCCGACCCGTATTCCCAACCTGCTGGTCAATGGTGTAACAGGTATTGCAGTGGGTATGGCGACCAATATGGCGCCGCACAACATGACTGAAGTCATTCATGCCTGCCTTGCATATGCTGAAAACCCAAATATTGCCATCGAAGGTCTGATGGAACATATTTCGGGTCCGGATTTCCCGACTGGCGGTATTATTTACGGTAAATCGGGTATTGTCGATGCATACCGTACCGGTAAAGGTCGTCTGCATATCCGTGGTAAATACCATATTGAAGAAGATCAGAAGTCTGGTCGCAGCACGATTGTCTTTACTGAAATTCCTTATCAGGTCAACAAAGCTAAAACCATTGAGCGTATCGCTGAACTGGTGAAAGAAAAGAAACTTGAAGGTATCTCTGAGCTTCGTGATGAATCTGATAAAGAAGGAATGCGTATTGCGATTGATCTGAAGCGTGGTGAAAACGCTGAAGTCATTGTCAATAATCTGTTCCTGAATACTCAGCTTGAAAACTCATTCAGCATTAACATGGTCTGCCTGGATAATGGTCAGCCTAAATTAATGAATCTGAAGGATATTATTGCTGCATTTATCCGTCACCGTCAGGAAGTTGTGACCCGTCGTACCATGTTTGAGCTGCGTAAAGCACGTGAGCGTGGACATATTTTAGAAGGTCTGACGGTTGCTTTAGCAAATATTGATGCAATTATTGAAACCATTAAAACTTCTGCAAACCCTCAGGAAGCGCGTGAACGCTTACAGGCGGGTGAATGGGCAGGCGGTGGAGTGGTTGCTTTGCTTGCTGCGGCAGGTTCTGTTTCAGTTCGTCCTGATGAAATTGAGGGTGAAGATCCGTCTAAACCATTTGGTCTGGATGGCGATATTTACCGTTTGTCTCCAGCACAGGTTGGTGCAATTTTAGAATTGCGTTTACACCGTTTAACAGGTCTGGAACAGGATAAATTACACGCAGAATATACTGAAATCTTAGGTCAGATTGCGGAACTGACAGCAATCCTGAATGATTTCAATTTATTGATGGGTGTGATTAAAGAAGAACTTTCACTGATTCTGCAACAGTATGGCGATGCCCGTAAAACTGAAATTGTTGAATCGCGTATTGATTTCTCTCGTGAAGATTTAATTCCAGAAGAGCAGATGGTACTGACCGTATCTAAAACCGGTTATGCTAAAACTCAGCCATTGTCTGACTATGCCGCACAGCGTCGTGGTGGTCGTGGTAAATCTGCAACTTCAATGAAAGAAGATGATTACATTCAGCATCTGATCGTAACTTCAAGCCATGCAACCGTACTTTGCTTTACCAATGTCGGTAAAGTCTACCGTTTACGTGTCTTTGAAGTACCTCAGGCTTCCCGCGGTGCTAAAGGCCGTCCGATGGTGAATCTGTTGCCACTGGATGCAGAAGAAACCATCACTGCGATTCTGCCGATGATTGAAGCGCCGAAGAAATTCACTGAGCGCCTGGTTGAATTCCGTAGTTTCGTCCGTACCAACGTTGAAAAACTGCGTGAAAATGCCATCATTGATGGACATTATGAAGCACTGAAATCTGCATTTGCAGAACTGGGTGAAAATCCGGATGATCTTTCTCCAGCTTTACGTACCCAGCTGAAAGAACTCAGTGCTGAACTGACAGCTTCTGACAGTGATGACAGTCTGGTTGCTGAGTTTGCAGAACGTGCTGAAAATGTCCGTAAAAACTTCTATGTCTTTATGGCAACTGAATTCGGTACGATTAAGCGTGTTGAACTGGAACAGTTCAGTAATGTCCGCTCAAACGGTTTACGTGCAATTGAGCTGAACGAAGGCGATACCTTGATTGGTGTAGCGATCACAGACGGTGAACAGCAGATCATGCTGTTCTCAAATGAAGGCAAAGCAATCCGCTTTGCTGAAACTGATGTCCGTGCGATGGGTCGTTCTGCAAAAGGTGTCCGTGGTATGCGGGTAACGGTGGGTGCAGCTCAGGTCGAAGAGGCTGACGACACTGAATCAGATGATGAAGATACTTCTGATTCTGCATTTATCAGTCGTATTGTTTCCCTGGTTGTTGTTCCAGAAACAGGTGAAGTACTGTGTGCTTCTGAAAATGGTTACGGTAAACGTACTCCTGTAGACAACTTCCCAACCAAGAAACGTGGCGGTAAAGGCGTTATTGCAATTAAAACATCAGAACGTAACGGTGCGCTTGTTGGTGCTGTTGCAATTGATGCAAGCAAAGAGCTGATGCTGATTTCTGACGGTGGAACACTGGTTCGTACACGTGCTTCAGAAGTCGCTGAAACGGGGCGTAATGCACAGGGTGTCCGTCTGATCCGTCTAGGTCAGGACGAAATACTGGTTGGCGTGGAAGCAATTGAAGCGGTGGAAGAAGAAGATATTATTGTAGATGAAAATACAGAAGTATCTGAACATATCGTGGATGATGAGACCATTGTCGATACAACAGAAAATGAGTCAGATCTGAGAGAGTCAGAAGAAGACTGATTTTCAGAGATATAAAAAAAGAGCGCTTCGGTGCTCTTTTTTTATGCAGATGGTTTTGAAATACCTGTTCGGATCTCAGACCATGATTATTTATGTCGCAATCTATAGTTTGCCCACATCAGACAAAAGGCTGTAAAGCACAGTAAATAAATCAGTTTGGGAATCACGGTGCTGGTGGACACACCCATCTGATTTAGCTGGATAAACATCTGTATGCCCTGTGTGGATGGCAGAATATTGCCCAACCATTGCATCCACTGGGGCATGGCAGCATGGGGCCACGCGGTGCCTGACAGTAAAAACAGTGGAATGGAGCTGAAGACAATGACATGACCTGCACGTTCGGGCATATCCAGAAAAGAAGCTATGAGCAGGGTCAGGGCTATAATACAACTGATAAAGACAGGCACAGCAAGCAGCATACCCCAGAAGTT
This sequence comes from Acinetobacter sp. WCHAc010052, assembly GCF_002165295.2. Lineage (NCBI taxonomy): Bacteria > Pseudomonadati > Pseudomonadota > Gammaproteobacteria > Moraxellales > Moraxellaceae > Acinetobacter > Acinetobacter sp. WCHAc010052. The sequence continues at coordinate 1,223,606 of NZ_CP032143.1, forward strand.
TCCACCATGCGGATAATCATAAAACCAGAATGTAAATCCAAATAAATAGAAGCATCCCAGACAGCCGATGGTGAGTATTGCTGTAAAAATACCTATAAGTTCAGTGTGTGACGGTCGCCATTTTTTTTCACGGTAACCTGCGATCAGCATGCTTAAGCCAAGCACAATCGTCTGATGGATAATCAGAGGAGCAATTGCAGGAAAAATATAGCTGCCATAGCCTGAAAGCACATTGAATAATGGAATCTGATGGATGGACAGAGCGGGTGAAAAGTGGGAAATATTTCCAAATTTTGCAGCCTGTTCTGCAACTGCATTTTCAATTGAACCTGCCAGTCCGAGACCAATCTGCTTGGTTTTTAAAAAATAGGCGGCACTCAGATAAAGTCCTATTCCTCCGGTTTCTCCACGATAAATACTGTTGGACAGGTTATGTGGCAGCAGCAGTATGCCATCGGCTTTCTGCTCACGGATCAGCTGCTCAGCAGCAGCAAAGTTTCCTGTAATGGACTGAATACGGACATTGGGACTTTTTGAGACTTCCTGAATAATCGTGGAGGTCATCAGGCTTTGTTCTTCATCAACAATCACGATCGGCAGTGATTCTGCATGTTCTGCTTTATAGGCGGTGGGATAAAAAAAACTGTAGAAAAAAACTGAAAGAATAAGAGTCGTCAGAATGGAACTGTTGGCGGCTATGTCTTTAAATGTTCTGATATAAAAGTGTAAGAAAGAGGTTGTTTTTTTCATTGCTTACACCTCAGTTTTCTTTTTCAGAACCAAGCTTGCGACTGCAAAATAAAACAGGCAGTAAAACAGTAAAACAGTAAAAGGAATGACAGAGATATTCAGCGGACTGCCAATCACCCATTGTTCAGTCTGCAGTTTTGCATAAGGGGTATAAGGAATAATATTCGCCCAGAATTTTGTGAATAAGGGTGCATTATTTAAGGGAAGGGTAACACCTGCAAAACTGAGGGAAGAACCACCATAAACCGCAATAAAGCCGAAAGTTTTGGCTAAATTTCCTGTTACCAGTACAACAGTCGCACTGATAAAGGCGTAAGCACTGTAAAACAGAATCTGAGCCAGCATGATCAGCCATAAGCTACCTGCGGTGAACCACCCACGAAACTCAATCAGCCAGAGCATCCATAACCAGGTCCATAGTGTAAAGATCACCACATAGGTCATACATTTGGAAAATAAAGCCCCCCAGTGGGGTTGACCTGCTGTCCACTGATGCTGAGTGGAAAATTTGAATTCCTGTCCTACAGCAAAAGCAACACAGCAGCAGAGCAACAGATGTAAGATGGCTGGAATCATAAAAGGTTCAAGATAAAACTCATAACTTAAACCTGGGTTATACAGTGCTGAAATTTTGACATGCGGGGTAGGGGCTTCAATAAAAGGAATTTTCTGTTCAAGAAAACTGCTTCCCATAAAATCTGATGTTGCCTGTAATGTACTGACCAGCATGGCAGATGAAATAGTGTTGCCCACACTGAAATAACTCTGATTGAATGCAATTGCAATCTCAGCATCTTTTGCCTGAACAAGACGCTGTTCCGCACCAGGTGGAATCAGGACATAGCCCCAGATTCGGGTCTGATTCAGTAACTGTTCAGCTTCTTTTAAATTATCAGTCTGTATATAGATACTCAGTGTGTTGTTATGACTGATATATTTCTGAACAGTCTGACTTAAGGCACTGTGATCCTGATCAATCAGTGCAATGGGCAAGTGATCAGGTTTTCCCTGATAAAACATACAGCTGAATAAAACAATAATGAATGCAGGTACAACTGTGACCAGGCTGAGATCCCATTTATGACTGCGCAAATATTTTAATTCACGCAGAATTCCTGACCACAGTGCAGCAAACACTAGCGGGACTCCTGCACTTTGAAGAGTACACTCATGCCGACTTTCAGATCTGGAACAGCTTGGACAGGTTCAAGATGGATTTTAAAACTGCGGATATCGTAACCCCCAGTCTGTCTGGTGGTTTTGATGGTGGCAAATTCACCTTCAGCTTCGATATGCTTAATTTTAAAACTGACGTTTTTCTTCAGGGCAGGAATATAACCTTCCATTGTCTTTGTTTTATACACCTGAGCATACTGATCTTCACGGACATTCAGACTGACCCATAAATCATCGTCAAGCAGAATACTGACCACAGGTACGGCAGTAGCGACCAGTTCAGATACTTTGCCATACGTTTTGGATACAGTTCCATTCACAGGTGAAAGTAACCGTGTTTCTGCTTCCAGAGCATTTGCTTCTGCAACGGCTGCATTGGCTATGGCAACCTGAGCATCTGCTCCTGACTGCTGTTCAGGAGTGCTTCCACGTTTAGCGCGGGCATACTGCTGATAGGATGCTTCGGTCAACTGAGCTGCAGACTGAGCAGCTGCCTGCATTTCATCTTTACGTTGCCGTGAAATGACACCTTCCTTAAACAGTTTTTCTCCACGCTGGAAGGTTGTGACAGCCAGATGTTCCTGCGCTTTCATGCTTTGCCAGTTGGCATACAGTGTATCTATATTTTCCTGTTGTGAGCCACGTTCTGCGGTGGATTGAAGGGCGAGCGCAGACTGAAGCGCAGCAAGTGCCTGTTGTTTTTTTGCATCAACTTCAGGACTGAACAGACGTACAAGAGGCTGGTTCTTAGTCACTTTCTGACCGTCATGTACATAAAGTTCTTCAATACGGCTGGGTATTTTTGTGCTGACATGAACTGTTTCAGCTTCCACCCGACCCTGTAATTCTACGGTTTTAGGCTGATAGCTTTTCCACAGTCCAAAGGCAATCAGTCCCAGCAAGGCAATAATGATGATTGCAATGACAACTTTTTTCAGCGGGAACCCTGGATTGTCTTCGGTTGTTTCTGAAACTGCCTGTTCATTTTCTGTTGAAGGTGGTTCATTCACAGTTTCAGTATTTTCAGTTTCTGAATTTTCATTCGGTTGATCTGAAGTGGAGGAAGTGTTGTCCAGATCAGATGATGCTGAGTCATTTGTCATGATGTTTCTTCTCCAGGTCAGCGAATATAAATCGTATTGGTCTGATTCACATAGCTCTGAAACTGATCTATGGAACCATGGCTCTGTAAAAGCGCAGCGAGCGAAAGAATGTATTTATAGGCATTTAAAGCCTGTTCAGACTGAAGAACTGTCAGTGAATTCTGCGCATCAACCACCTGTGTTGCTGTTCCCATATCTTCTTTAAATGACAGCTCCTGAATTTTTAAATTTTCCTGAGCCGCTTTTATATTTTGTTGAATCAAAAGGTTACTTTGCTGTGCTGTAGTGATTTCAGTATAGGATTTAAAAATAATGTTTTCGGTTTCCTGTCGGGTGCGTGCTGTCAGTAACTGAGAGGCATAGCGTTGCAGCTCGGCAGCCTGAATATTTTTGTTTTTATCAACACCCGAGAACAGGTTATAACGTGCAACAACGCCTACAATCCAGTTCTGTTTTTCATCGAGGCTGTATTCACCAAATGCGAACAGATTCGGTTTTTTGGCTGCACTCTGGGCTTTGACATTGGCACTGGCAAGTTCAGTATCCAGCTGCATTTTACGGATCAGTGAAGATTGATCCTGATAGGTTTTCAGTAAAGTGCTTAAAGACTGATTCTGAGTTGAATTAATGAATAAAGGGGTGTTCAGATCGGTGATCTGACTGCTTTGCATTAAGTTATTCAGCTGAAACAGGCTGGCTTTCAGATCAGCCTGGGTATTTTGTAGATTTCGTTCTGCATTGTTTTTTGCAACTTCAAACTGCATCCGCTGTCCTTTACTGATGAAACCCTGATTTTCCAGTTTTAAAGCATTGTTATAATGTTTCTGCATTGCATTCATATTGAACTGAGCTGAATGCAGCAACTGTTTTTTCAGCTGTACACCAAAATATACCTGAATCAGTTCAAATCGCTGAACATCCTGTTGCTGTTTCGTGGTCAGCTGACTTCTCTGGGCTTTAATTCCAGCAATTTCTTTGGCGGATGTGGTCAGTCCTCCTGTATAAAGGGGCATCAGTACAGAAACAGTGGGACGGATCACTTCGTCTTCAAGTACGACATTTGCTGAATCAGGAAATAAACCCATACCACTGTGGATGGTCTGGTTCAGTCCCTGTTTAAGTGGATCAGCAATACCTGAAGGTAAATTCTGTTCAGTCTGCCATTGATTGACTTTGTCATTGACCCCTTGTGAGAGCGTATGTTCCAGATTGTTTTTAAATGAATCGAGTGGAATATCGACTTCGTTATGAAAAGCATAAGCACGGACATTTAAGTCTACACGGGGCAGTCCCAGTCCTTTGACTGCATCAGCCTCGAGTTCGGAAGCTTTCTGCAAAGCCTGATTTGCCTGACTGGTATAGGAGTCCTGTAGAATCTGTTGTTCTGCCTGAACATAACTCAGACTTTCAGCATGCAGGGAACTGCTGAGCAACAGGCAGGGAATGATTCCAAGACAGGAGCAGAACTGTGTGGCAGTTGATAAGACTTTTTTATGATTTGCTCTTTTTATCTTCATCGGAAAGCTGTCGGCATCTGATTAAATTTAAAATTATTTTACCTTTAAAAATGTAGTGCAAATAATCTAAAGGTTCGGACTGAAATGTATATATTTTGTAGTATGCCATGCTTTTAGCATCGAAAAATTCAGATTGTCATATTTTTCTGTGCTTGAAGCTATGAAACGTCATGAAGTTTTATTCTGAAAACTCAGATTTTCAGTGCAGGATACATAAATCATCAGTTCATAATATTCTAAAAATACAGAGAAAAATCTTCTTTGGTTCAGTTTTTCTTATTGAAATATCAGCTCTATTTCAGCATTCATATTGAAAATATTGACTGACAAAGCTACTGCAAGAATAGCTGATTTGTGGTTAAATGCGCCTATTTCATTCGTTTCACTTCACAAAAGGGAAAAATCATGCGCGCGTACAATTTCTGTGCTGGTCCTGCTGCATTACCTACTGCCGTTTTAGAAAAAGCTCAGGCTGAAATGCTGGATTGGCAGGGTAAAGGCTTATCCATCATGGAAATGAGCCACCGTAGCAAAGACTATGTGGCTGTCGCTGAAAAGGCAGAAGCTGATCTTCGTAAACTGATGAACATTCCTGAAAACTACAAAGTTCTGTTTTTACAGGGTGGTGCGTCCTTACAGTTTTCTGCTATTCCTTTAAACCTGCTGGGTAAAAATCCTAAAGCGGATTATATCCATACGGGTATCTGGTCTGAAAAAGCAACCAAAGAAGCTCAGCGTTATGGTGATATCAATATCATTGAAGCAGGTACAAGCATCGATGGTAAATTAGCGATCAGCGATCAAAGTAACTGGAACCTGTCGAATGATGCTGCTTATGTGCATTATGCTGATAATGAAACTATTGGTGGCATTCAGTTTGCCGGTATCCCTGAAACAGATAAACCTTTAGTTTCAGATTTTTCTTCAAGCATTTTATCTGCGCCACTGGATGTATCAAAATTTGGTCTGATTTATGCAGGTGCGCAGAAAAATATCGGTCCTGCTGGCTTAACTTTAGTGATTGTCCGTGACGATTTACTTGATCAGGCAAAACCTGAAATTCCAAGTTTATTGAAATATGGTTCGCAGGCTAAAAATGATTCCATGGTCAATACACCAGCAACTTATGCATGGTATTTATCTGGTCTGGTATTTGAATGGTTACTGGAAAATGGTGGTGTGGATGCAATGCACAAAACCAATCTTCAGAAATCAGATCTGCTTTATGGTTATATTGATGGAAGCGATTTCTATAATAACCCAATTGCTGTACAGAACCGTTCGATTATGAATGTACCGTTTACCCTGGCTGATGAAGCGCTGGATAAACTGTTCCTGAAAGAAGCGGAAGAAAATCATCTGTTAAATCTTGCTGGTCACCGTTCAGTTGGTGGTATGCGTGCAAGTATTTATAATGCTGTTCCACTTGAAGGTGTGCAGGCACTTGTGAACTTTATGGATGACTTTGCAAAACGCAAGGGTTAATTCAGACAGTCAAAAAAGCCCATCCATAGATGGGCTTTTTTTATTGGTTATATTCAGAAAATAAAATGATGAGCAATAAAGCCTGAGATCATCATGCCTAATATAAAAAACAGACAGGAGTGTAGGTCAAGCGGATAACGCTTGATTAAATGATGTTCAACCTGTTGCATGTTTTCTTCTTGTACGATTTTCATAGATATCTCTTTTCCGATCTATTTATCGTTAAATCCTATTTCTTGAACATATTATATGCATAAAAAATTGATTAAATAAAGTACTAATGCAATTAAATATAATAAAACATACATTTTTATTCTGGTCATTTTATTTATTTTATAAGCTATTGAAAATATATAATTTTATTTATTTATATTGAAAATGATCTGGTTTAACAGGCAGTGGATAAAGATTATAAAATCCTGACTGTTTTGAATTTAAACTGTGGATAAGTGTAGCTTATTATGAATTTAATAAATTTGAATAATCGTATTTCTGTGGATAACTTAATGGCGAGGTGAGGGAACTGCTGGAAAAATAATAAAAAAACAGCTCAGAGTTAAAATAAATCTGAGCTGTGAAATGGATTCTTTTAAATTTAAATCAGGATTTTTTAGCGTAGATATAAGCCTGAATCCAGATATTACCTCGAATGAACTGACCAATCTCAAAGTCTGCATAAGCAGGGTCGCGTGTTGCTATACGGATCAGCACAGCTTCCTGATCGTGTTCATGAATCAGGGCGACATCATACAGCGTGTATTGCTCATTCATAAACTGCATGGATGTTTTACCCACGATATTGCCCTGAAACCAGGCTTCATCTTCCTGTCCGAGGGTTTCTCCATAAAGGTAAGCAACCATTTTTGAAAAATCGACGGTTACAGGTGCTTTGTCATCTTCAGATGTCGGTTCCCATGCATCAATCTGTTCCTGAAGGTTTTCAGGCGCAATACCATTGTTGGCAGCGAGAATATCATTGAGTGCCCGATGGTGTTTAATGGAAGCCGGATCATCCACAACCAGCTGTTCATGTTCTGCGACTGTTTCAAGCTCATAAGCCCATGCATTCAGATGAACTGTATACTGCTGATTTTTTTCATAGTGATCGTGATTGACGCTGTATAAGCTGTCAAATGCATAAACCACTGTATTTGAGCCGAGATTCAGCTGTAGCACAGCCTGGGTGTTGGTGTGACAGGTAATGATACGATCTATACTTGCAACGGTTTTATAAGGGCTTTCAAAGCACGGAAATGCAGTTTTTACTGATTTTGGACGGTTGTTCTCAACAGCAATGACCTGTGAGAGCTGGACAGGAGATTTGCCTGGTCCCTGAATAAACCAACTGCTTTCATCCATATCGCATTCTTCAGAGCATAACCCCATTGGCATGACGGGTTCATCCAGTGCCAGACTTAACCATTTGGGAACATCCTGTGTGGGTTGATCTGTTAGAAGGCTCCAGTGCTCTACATGACTGCCAAAGTGCTGATCTTCAATGGTGATAACTTCTGGTCTGTTCTGGTTTTTCATATGCACAATTGATGTTGGGTTATATGTATATATTAAATCGAGGGTTAATGTCAGATTTCAAGTCCCTGTACGTAAATTTCATGACTTAGATATGAAAACAGAGGCTGAAAAAGGGACAGGAAGTCTGACTTTATCATTTAGTCATACAGACTGATGGCTGGATTTGATAGAATAGGCACATATTGAAACAGGATATCAGACTCAGGTGCTGCCATTTAAATTATGGGTGGATGCTGACGCACTGCCCAGAATTCTCCGTGATGTGATTTTACGTGCTTCTGACCGTTATCAGCTGGAAGTGACTTTTGTGGCAAATCAGAATGTGGGTGTCACCCCATCGGTCAGAATCAATTCCATTCAGGTAATGCATGGTGCGGATGCTGCGGATCAGGAAATCGTGAACCGCATGCAGGAACATGACATCGTGATTACTCAGGATATTCCACTGGCGGCTCAGGTCATCGAAAAAGGCGGAATAGCAATTCATCCCCGTGGTGAAATTTATACGGATGCAAATATCAAAGCCCGCCTGCATTTGCGTGATTTTATGGAAACATTAAGAGGTGCAGGCGTGCAGACAGGTGGACCTCCTCCAATTTCTGAACGTGATAAACGCGAGTTTTCAGGTTCTCTTGATCAGACTATTCAGAAACAGAAACGTAAAACAGCTTAATTCATCAGGTCAGTCATGCCATCCAGATCGAACATTCTGTTCACATATATCCTGTTAATATTTATATGGGCGACTACACCACTTGCCATTGTATGGAGTGTTTCAGACCTGCATCTGATGTGGGCACTGGTATTGCGTTTTTTTATTGCATTGCCGATTGCTGCTGTACTTCTGGTTATTTTAAAAATACATTTTCCTGTCGATAAAGTTTCATTACACAGTTATCTGGCAGGTTCTTTCAGTCTGATCGGTTCGCAGATTTTTACTTATATTGCGACGGATTATCTCAGTTCAGGCATTATTGCTCTGATGTTTGGTCTGGCACCGATTATGGCAGGCTTAATCGGTCGTTTGGGATTTCAGCAACATCTGAGCCGAATGCAGTGGACAGGGATGCTGATTGCAGTTGCCGGTCTGAGCATTATCTGTTTTGGTGGGGAAAATCAGCATATTCAGCCCTTTGGTATTGGGTTGATGCTGATGAGTGTTTTTACTTATTCACTGTCTATCTTCTGGGTCAAAAAGGTCAATGCAGATGTTGAGCCCATGGCACAGGCAACAGGTTCAATTTTAGTCTCGACAGTGGCTGCAATCTGTCTGCTGCCGTTTATCTGGCAGCATATTCCAGACCATATTCCATCTGCTAAATCTTTAATGGCACTGTTCTATGCTGTGATCATGGCGTCACTGATTGCAATGTTCTGTTATTTCAAACTGGTACAGAATATTCAGGCAACCACACTTTCGCTGACAACGGTCATGACTCCCATGATTGCACTGTTTATTGGTGCTGTGCTGAATAATGAGCAGTTATCAGTCATGGTGTTTGCTGGTGCGTTTGTGCTGTTGTTCGGTCTGTTTGTTTATTTTTACCGTGATCTGAAAGCCAGCAGAGAACTGGCACGCAGAACTGCCCGGAAATAAACAGCACTGTTACTGTTTATTCTGAGTCAGTTCTACACATTCACCTAATTTTGAACGGTCCTGCGGATGCAGTGTGATGAAATATGCACCGGTTCGGTATTTTCCGTTTTCTTCCTCACGGCTGTAAACAACCTGAGCTGTTGCAGCGATGTGGAAAAAGTTTTCAGGATGGCTGAGGGTGAGGTGAATATAGGTTCCTTCAGCAATCAGACGGTCGCTGTAAAAGCTTAAACCGCTCTCAGAAAAGTTGACCTGTTCAGGGACTGGTAACATGGATTGTACAATTGCATCGTATAAAGACCCAGTGATAAGGTTTAATTTCTGGTTGAATAAGGATAAGATTCGAGCAATTTGTTGATCTTTTTCAGTTAATTGTTCTAATTCGTAGTTTAGTGCATGATCAAATTGATCTAATTCTGCGAGTAGTAGAAAATAACGTGGTAAAACAAAGTTAGGATCGTAAGGATCATTCAGAGCAACTTCATCAGAGATAATCTGATAGTTGATTCTTAAGGCAGCATCGATTCTGGACATCACACGTCGTTCAGTCGCCGCGTTTTGATGCTGTAAATTTTCCATAATGTATTACCTCGGACTAGATGGTATGTTTAAACCAATCTCGCTTTACATAGGGTTGAGATATACTCGCGCTCGGCGCAGTAACCACTTTATTTCTTTTATTGCTCTCGTTTCCATGATCGGCCTCACCCTTGGTGTCGCTGTATTGATTACAGTCCTTTCTGTTATGAATGGATTTGACCGGGAGCTGAAAAACCGTGTATTGGGAATGATACCTCAAGCCACTGTTTCTTCAACACAAATTTTAACAGATTGGCCGCAACTTGCAAAAAAAGTTGAACAGCACGAACACGTGACAGGTGCAGCACCTTTTACCCAGCTTCAGGGAATGCTGACGGCACAGGGGCAGGTGGCTGGAATCATGGTCACGGGGATTGAACCAGAATATGAAAAAAAGGTTTCAATTATCCAGAATCATATGGTTGAAGGCAGTATCGACAATCTGAAAAAAGGTGAGTTTGGTATTGTGCTGGGCAAGCAGATGGCAGAATCAATGGGTTTAGGGCTGAATGACAACATTACCCTGGTCCTTCCTGAGGCGACGCCATCTCCAGCAGGTGTTGTACCCCGTTTCAAGCGTTTTAAAATTGTCGGTATTTTCAGTATTGGTGCTGAAGTTGATTCCATGATGGGCTATATTGCGCTGAATGATGCTTCGACATTGCTGCGTCTTCCGGACGGTGCGCAAGGTGTGCGGATGAAACTGGATGATATTTTTGCTGCACCTCAGGTTGCTAACGATATTGTGAAAGACCTGCCTGGAAACTTTTATGCATCTGACTGGACGTTTACTCACGGTAATCTGTTCAGTGCCATTCAGATGGAAAAAGCGATGGTCAGCCTGTTACTGTTCCTGATCGTACTTGTCGCTGCATTTAATATTGTTTCATCATTGGTGATGGTGGTGACAGATAAAAAATCCGATATCGCAATTTTACGGACTTTGGGTGCTTCACCAGCCACGATCACCCGTATTTTTATGGTTCAGGGTACCGTCATTGGCGTGATTGGGACTGTCTCAGGTGCAATTCTTGGAATTATCTTTGCCTCAAGTATCAGCACGATTATTGACGGGTTGAACACGGCACTTGGGCTGAATCTGTTTGATGCTTACTTTATCAACTATTTACCTTCGTATTTAAGATGGCAGGATGTCACACTGATCGTGACAGTTTCTCTGGTATTGAGCTTCCTGGCAACTGTGTATCCGGCATTACGTGCTGCAAAAATTCAGCCGGCGGAGGCACTGCGTTATGAGTAAATATGTACTTGAAGCCAAAAATGTTTCAAAGCATTTTACCGATGGAAAAACAACTGTTGAGGTCATTCGTGGTCTGAATTTAGAGGTGGAAGCAGGGCAGTTTGTATCCATTGTCGGATCAAGTGGTTCGGGAAAAAGTACCCTGTTGCATGTATTGGGGGGACTCGATCGTCCAACTGAAGGTCAGGTTTTTTTAAACGGACAGCGCTTTGATAATCTGAGTGAAGCAGAACGGGGTTATCAGCGTAATCAGCATCTTGGATTTGTGTATCAGTTCCATCATCTGCTGCCTGAGTTTACGGCACTTGAAAATGTCGCCATGCCTCTGATGTTAAGAGAGGGCACGCATTATAAACAGGTCAGGGAGCAGGCAGAGTTTTTACTGGATCGTGTAGGATTGTCTCATCGTCTGACTCATAAGCCTGGTGAGCTGTCAGGTGGTGAACGTCAGCGTGTTGCACTTGCACGTGCGCTTGTTGCGAAACCGGCATTGATGCTGGCAGATGAGCCGACAGGGAATCTGGACCGTAAAACTGCTGTCAAAATTTATGAGCTGCTCGCTGAACTGCGTAAAGAATTCAATATGGCAATGCTGATCGTGACGCATGATGAACAGCTTGCGCAGGCAGCCGATGTTATTAAACACATGCAGGACGGTATCTGGATTGATGACTGAGATGCTGATGCATTGATAGTGGATAAGTAATCCTTGATTGAAGCTCACCTCGGTGGGCTTTATTATTGCGCAAAATAAAAATGATAATAATGATATGGTTCAGCTTATCTGTATCGGATGGATACTGGGAATTGCTTTCATGGGGACATCCATGACAGATTTTGGTCTGTCTGCCTTACCTGTATCTGCGTCTTTGACCATGCTGGTATTGTTCCTGGTGATTGTACATCGCTACAAAGCAAATCTCGGACTGAAATATGTCTGCTCGTGCATGATACTGGTCAGCAGTCTGCTGGCAGGATATCAGTATGCTGAAAACAGACTGGCAGAAAGACTGAAATTTAAAGAAGAAAAGTCTGAACAGACAGATGTGATTGTCTATGTAAACCGCTTGAATGAATTGAAAGAAAAATCAGTCAGTCAGAAAATTACAGTACTTGGGCGACACCCTCAGCCTGTGCAGTGGATTTCTTTCAGAAAGCAGGAAGTCTCAGAAGGACAGGATTCTGTCTCACTGCACCCTGGCAGGTATTATCATCTGACAGGAACTGTCAGACCGGCACACAGTTTTGCCGTGCCTGGCGCATTTGATGTAGAAAAATGGTATCTGCAACAGAACATCATGTCGGGATTCAGTATCCATGCCGTTCAGGAGCTGACAGAGCAGGATGTTTACATGGCAGGTCATGCAGATTTTCTGCATCAGCAACGCTCAGTACCTTCCCGTGTGCTGTTATGGTTTGAACTGAAGCGACTGGAAATACGTGAATTTATTCTGGAGCATTCATTTGGCAACAAGGGATTATTACTTGCACTGCTGACTGGTGATGAAAGCCTGCTGGATGATAGTACCAAAATTCAGTTTCAGCGCTTTGGTATGAGCCATCTGCTTGCGATCTCGGGACCTCATGTGCTGATCCTGGCAAGTATGGTCTGCTGGTGTCTGATCTGGCTGATCAACCGTTATAAAGTGACTGTCTATCTTCGTATTCCTAGACCCTATTTTGTGATTGTTCCTTTTCTCAGTTGTGTAGTGCTGTACTGTGCTTTAGTCGGTTTTGAAATACCGGCACTCAGGACATTATTCAGCAGCTTGATTATTGGGGTGGTACTGTTGCTCAGGCAGAAGCTGAAACCACTGAGTATTCTGTTGTTCAGTGCGTCTGTTCTGTTATTGATGGATCCATTCAGTATTCTGTCAGCAGCATTCTGGTTGTCCTATGGCGCATGTTTTGTACTGTTGAGAATTTATCAGATGGTACAGCGTTCAGAAAAAATACAGCATGAAGCACCGGATAGTGGACTGTCAAAGATCAGGCGGATGTTGGGCATTCTGTTTATATCGCAATGGAAAATATTTTTTGCCTTGCTGCCGTTTATGATTATTTTCTTTAAGCAGATTGCGTGGATTACACCGTTCAGTAATCTGTTTGCTATTCCATGGATTGGGCTGGTGATTGTACCGCTTGATGTCATTGCAGGTCTGAGTTTCTTTATCTGTGAGCCTTTGAGCAGTGCGGTTTTCTGGCTGAATGATCAATGCATTGCATTGTTAATCTGGTGTCTGAACCTGCTGGATATGCTGTTCCGTCCCTCCCTGATCCCCATTGCCATGGATACTTCGGTGTTGTTCTGTCTGATCCTGGGGCTGATTCTACTTTTCCTGCCTTTGGGTGTTTTACCTAAAACCTGGGCAGCTTTGTGCTTTCTGGCTGTGTTTTTGAATGATGATACACGGCATGGTTTTGAACTCAGTATTCTGGATGTAGGGCAGGGGCAGTCGGTATTTATCCGTAATCAGAATCAGAGTCTTATGGTGGATACTGGGGGGAGTATAGACGAAACTCAGTTCAGTATAGGTGAGCAGATTATTCTGCCGTTTCTGTCTGTAAAAGGGATTCGTACTTTGGATTATATGGTGCTGACTCATCTTGATAAGGATCACAGTGGTGCCTATGAACATATTAAAGACAGGCTTCTGGTGACAAAACTGCTCTCCAGTGAGCAACTTTCCGTTCCTGTAAAGACACAGTTTGAATATTGCAGTCAGGGACAGCAGTGGCAAATGGGTGAGGGGGTGACCGTACAGGTTTTATTGCCCTTAGGTGAACAGCTGGCTCAGGCTGCACAGGAACGTAATGAAACTTCATGTGTGTTGTATGTACAGTTCAGACAGGCAACAGGGATACAGAATTTTCTGCTGATGGGCGATGCTGGCTGGCCTACTGAATTTCAGCTTTTACAGCAGTATCCTGAACTGAAAGTGGATGTACTGGTACTTGGGCATCATGGCAGTCGGCACAGTTCTGCCTATGCTTTTTTAAAGCATTACCAGCCTGCTGTGGCAATTGTTTCAGCAGGAAAGGATAACCGCTATGGTCATCCGACCCGGGAAGTGATACAGCGTCTGAAAGCTTTGAATATTCCCTTATACAGTACAGTGGAAAAGGGGACAGTCAGTTTTAGTGCAGTCCCAGGAAAAGCCATGCAGATGAGTTTTTACAGAGATAGCTTGCCCTGGATGATCAGTCAGAATGATCCTGAGCCGCATTCCTGACCTGATTGACCTGTGCAAGTGCAGTATCACGGTCAATATCATAAATTTTTCTTAAGTCAGGATGTGCTCTGAAGCGTTTGTAGCTCCAGTGATAATGTTCAGGAAAACGCTGAATCAGCTTTTCAATTGCCTGATGTATCACCAGTGTTCCGTCATTTGCTGTTCCCTGATAGATGCTTTCATCCATGGGTTCAATAAACATATCAAAGCCATGGTTGTCATTTCTCAGTGCATACAGGAACAGGGCACGGGCTTTGGTTTTCTGAATCAGTTTGGCACTTAAATTACTCGATTCGAGTGGAATACCGAAATACGGCACGGGTTCACCGCCATGATGAGGAGTATGGTCAGGAAGAATGACCGTTGTACCTCCCTGTTTCAGTGCTTTAAAAATCTGGCGGACGCCTGATTCATCGGTAGGAACCAGGGTTGCATTTTCACGGCTGCGGGCATTGCGTACAAACTGATCGGCATCAGCATTTTTGACAGGTTTATACATGATCGTCATATTGGTATGCTGGGCAATGACAGAATTCATAACTTCCCAGGTTCCAAAATGAGGAACAATCAGTACCAGTCCTTTTTTTTCAGCCAGTGCATCGTGCACCAGCTGTTCACCTGTAATGCTGTGAACACGTGAAATATTTTTCTCGTTGGATGATCCCCAGATGCTGAAAAACTCGAAGTACGAGGTCAGTTCATTACGGATGGTCTGCGCTGTGATCCGTTCATGTTCAGACTCTGTCAGATCAGGCAGGGCAATTCTTAAATTCAGACGGATGATCTCAGAAGTTTTTGTAATTCTGAGAACATTGACCAAACCCGCAAGGTTGCGGGCAATAAAACGGCAAATCTGAATAGGCTGGCGACTGATGAAATTCAGTACATGATAGATTAAGCTCTGTTGGTTTTTATCTGTCATTATGCTGTGTCGAAGTAAAAAAATTGCAAAAAAGAGAAAATATTATAGGTGAAAATATTCTGTTTAAACAGTTTGGGCAATTCCTGTGTATATAATGAGAGCAAATTTACTGATTAATGGATTGTTTTTATGTCCGACTGGCCACCAAAACCACAAAATGAAATGCCATCTGCCCAGAACCATGGACAGCAACCTACAGGCAAAGAATGGCAGATTCTTGAAAAAGCTGTACTCGCTTCGGTTGAGGAACAGCGTAGAGCGCGCCGCTGGGGAATCTTTTTTAAACTGCTGACCTTTGCTTATGTGCTTTTTGTACTGGTGATGCTGGGGAAAGGTTGCAGTACAGCAACTACAGATGCGACTTCAACCGCAGGTTCACATATTGCGGTCGTGGATATTATTGGGACAATTGCTGCCGACAAGCAGAGTGTAAACAGTAGAGACACAATTAAATCGCTGAAAAAAGCGTATGAAAACAGCAACAGTAAAGCTGTGGTGCTGAATATTAATTCACCTGGAGGTTCACCGGTTCAGTCTGATGAAATATGGCAGGAAATTCAGTATCTGAAACAGCAGCATAAAGATAAAAAACTGTATGCCATTATTGGTGATACAGGGGCTTCGGGTGCATATTATATCGCTTCTGCAGCGGATGAAATTATTGTTAATCCATCAAGTCTTGTGGGTTCAATCGGTGTCATTATGCCAAATTATGGGGTAAATGGACTGATGCAGAAACTGGGTGTTGAAGACAGAACCATGACTTCTGGTGAAAATAAAGCATTACTGTCCATGACTCAGCCGGTCGATCCAGCTCAGAAAGCACATGTGCAGGGTGTGCTGGATAATGTCCATGAGCATTTTATCAATGCTGTGAAAAAAGGTCGTGGCAGTAAACTGAAATCTACAGATCCAGCTATTTTCTCAGGTCTGTTCTGGACTGGTGAACAGGCTGTAAAACTGGGTATAGCAGACCGTACCGGTAGTTTACAGACGCTGAAACGTGAGCTGAAAACAGACAAAGCCCTCAACTATACTATTGAATATAATCCGCTGGATTCTGTACTTGGACGTATGGGAAGCAGCATAGGTCAGGGTTTTGCAACATCAGTTTCACAGCAGATCAAGTCTGAGCAGGCAACAGAGTTACGATGAAACCATTAATTCATTTTGCCCATGCCAATGGTGTGCCATCAAAAGTTTATCAGAAGCTGTTTGATCTGCTGAGTGATGATTATGATGTGATTGATGTGCCATTACTTGGACCTGATAAAAGCTACCCAGTGAATAATCACTGGGAAAGCCTGACCAGACAGGTCATTGACAGTATTGTTCGGCAGGCTCAGGGACGTAAAGTGATTGGGCTTGGACATTCACTGGGAGCTGTGCTGTCATTTAAAGCGGCACAACAGCGTCCAGAGCTGTTTTCTCAGGTCATCATGCTCGATCCACCTATGATTATGGGTAAGGATTCAGTTGCCTTGCATATCGCAAAACTGCTGAAACTGAAAATGGTCGATACCATGTCTCCTGCAGCACTTTCGCTTCGTCGCCGTGATCACTGGGACAGCCGGGAACAGGCAGCAGAATTACTGCGCCTAAAGGGCTTTTATCAGGATTTTGATGCGGACTGTTTCCAGGCTTATATTGATTTTGCACTGACAGATGATTATGCGCGTGGTGGTGTGGAACTGACCATTCCTAAAATGGATGAAGTCAGTATTTTCAGAACCAATCCATCCCTGTGGTGGTTGCCTCAGTCTGAACTGAAAGTTCCGGTTCATCTGGTTGCAGCTGAAAAAGGTCCTTTTATCGGGCGTCGCTATCCGCAGCAGATGAAGAAAAAGTTTAATGTTCCTTATACTGTCGTTCCAGGCAGCCATATGTTCCCGCTGGAACATCCTGTGGAAACAGTAGCTTTGATCAAAAGTCTGATTCAGTCTTAACTGATCTGAGTTTCATCTGATACTTATAAAAATGCATCTCAGGATGCATTTTTTATGGTTTGTTTTTTTACAGATATTCAGGTTTTCAATCGACAGTAGCTCGGTGGATTGCCTGAAAATAAAAAACGCATCCGAGGATGCGTTTTAAATCTTGCTTTTAAGTGGCTGAATCAGAAGTTACAGAACTGAACAGGGCGGGTTAAAGGCTGTCCTTTATAGAGCACCTGACCGTTGTTCAGATGCTGAATGGTTCCATTACAGATCCATTCAACAGCCTGAGGGTAAATCAGATGTTCAAGTACATGAACACGTTCTGCCAGGGTCTCAGCAGTATCTTTATGACTGACGCTGAGTACACCCTGAGTCAGTGCCTGTCCTGCATCAAGTTCAGCTGTGACGAAATGAACCGTACAGCCATGCAGTGTATCACCTGTTTTCAGCACACGCAGATGAGTGTGCATGCCTTTGTATGCAGGCAGCAGTGAAGGGTGAATGTTGACCATTTTCCCTTCCCATGCCTGAACAAACTCAGGGCTTAAAATCCGCATGAAACCAGCGAGAATCACCAGGTCTACATTCCATTCAAGCAATTGCTGATGCATGACATCATCAAAAGCCTGACGGCTTGGATACTGCTTATGTTCAATAACGGTGGTCTGAATGCCAGCCTGTTCAGCACGCTGAAGTGCATAGGCTTCAGGTCTGTTGGAAATAACTCCGACGATTTCACCAGAAAGATTTGCATCAATCAGTGCCTGCAGGTTACTTCCACTGCCTGAAACTAGTACCGCAATTTTGATCATCAGGTTTTACGCAAAAATCACACGGATTTTTTCGTCAGCACCTTCAACGGATTCAGCATTGTCTGCAATGTGACCCATTGTGAAAGCTTTTTCACCCAGGCTGTTCAGCAGTTCAACTGTTTTATCAGCATCTGCTGCATCAACCACAAGAACCATACCTACGCCACAGTTAAATGTGCGGTACATTTCAAACTGTTCAACACCACCTTCACGTTGAAGCAGTTTGAACAGTTCTGGCCATTCCCATGATGCTTCATTAACAACAGCTTGAGCACCGTTTGGAAGTACGCGAGGCAGGTTGCCCGGTAAGCCACCACCTGTGATGTGAGCCATTGCGTGAACATCAACTTCTTTCAGTAACTGAAGAATAGGTTTGACATAAATACGTGTCGGTTCCATCGCAACATCTGCAAGTGGGCGACCGTCAACGATCTGAGTCAGATCAACGTTTTTCACGTCTAAAATCTTACGAAGAAGAGAGTAACCGTTTGAGTGTGCGCCTGAAGAAGCAACACCAACCAGTACGTCACCAGCTTTCACTTTAGAGCCATCAATAATTTTACTTTGCTCAACAACACCGACACAGAAGCCAGCAAGATCGTAGTCTTCGCCTTCGTACATGCCAGGCATTTCAGCAGTTTCACCACCGACCAGTGCACAGTTGGCAAGTTCACAACCAGCGCCGATGCCAGTAACTACATTGGCAGCAACATCAACATTTAAGTGACCGGTTGCATAGTAGTCCAGAAAGAACAATGGTTCTGCGCCACAGACCAAAAGATCGTTCACACACATTGCAACCAGATCCTGACCAATGGTGTCATGACGGTTCAGATTCAGTGCCAGACGTAATTTAGTACCAACACCATCTGTGCCAGATACGAGAACAGGTTCTTCATAACCTTTAGGAATTTTACAAAGTGCGCCGAAGCCGCCTAATCCACCCATCACTTCAGGACGGGAAGTACGTTTCGCTACAGATTTGATTCGATCGACAAGTGCGTCGCCCGCTTCAATATCGACACCAGCGTCTTTATAGCTTAAACCAGTGTTTGGGGAAGAAGTTGAGTTGCTCATAATGAAGTCTCCGCATTTGCGCGGGGATTATAACCCGAATATACGAAACTCTTATGTTATTTATGCGCTAAAATGCTATCTTTACTAAAATATTTTATGTTCCATAACGATTACACTTAAAAAAGGCGGATTCTTATGGTTGACCGCAGTTTACAGCGCGTTTTCATCCTGGCAGGCATTGCTCTGATTCTGTGGATTTTATATTTACTTAAGCCTGTAGTTATTCCTTTTATAGGGGCTTTCCTGCTTGCCTATCTGTTCAGCCCCCTGGTACAGAAACTGAGTAAGCTCTTACCACGCTGGCTGGCTATTTCTACTGTTTTTGTTGCCATTGGTGTTGTACTGACCTGGGCAGTATGGTTTGTTGTACCGCTGGTATGGAAACAGCTGATGTATGCACGTGACAGTATTCCTGCCGGTATTCACTGGATCAACTATACTTTTTTACCGTGGGCATCGAATACATTTAATCTGCAACCTATGGAAATTGATGTAGATCAGATTTCCAAAGTTGTTATGGATTATGTTCAGACCAACTACAGTGCGGACAGTATTCAGACCATGGCACTGAAAATTGCACAGTCTGGTCTGAATTTCATTCAGATTGGCGGTGTGGTTGTGCTGATTCCTGTGATTGCGTTTTACTTCCTGCTGGACTGGGAGCGTATGCTGGACAGTATGCGTCGCCTGATTCCCCGTCGTTATGAAAAAAATACTTTAAATATTGTAGGTGAATGCCACAGCGTACTGGGGGCTTTTGTAAAAGGTCAGCTTCTGGTGATGTTTCTGCTTGGTGTGGTATATGCAGTGGGTTTACAGCTGATCGGTC
Organism: Acinetobacter sp. WCHAc010052; assembly: GCF_002165295.2. NCBI lineage: Bacteria > Pseudomonadati > Pseudomonadota > Gammaproteobacteria > Moraxellales > Moraxellaceae > Acinetobacter > Acinetobacter sp. WCHAc010052. Next base: position 1,243,417 of record NZ_CP032143.1, read on the forward strand.
TGGAAGTCGGTTTGATTATCGGCATGGTGGCGGGTCTGTGCAGTATCATTCCTTATCTGGGATTTGGTGTCGGTATTATTGCTGCTGTCATTGCTACACTGTTTCAGTTCGGTATTGACTGGATGCAGCTGGTACTGGTCGGCGTGGTATTTATGATTGGTCAGGCAGTTGAAGGCTATATTCTTCAGCCATTTCTGCTGGGGGATAAAATTGGTCTGTCACCTGTCGCAGTCGTATTTGCTGTCCTTGCCGGTGCGCAGCTTGCAGGTTTCCTTGGTATGCTGATTGCACTTCCTGTTGCAGCGGTGATCGTAGTCCTGCTCAGACACGCCCGTGACTGTTATGAACAGAGTCGTCTCTACTCAGTGCCTTTACTTGCTGTGTCTCAGGATGCTGAAACAGGAAGTATCAGTGTGGAAACTGAAAAGGTGAATGTGGATATTGAAATTACACCTGAACCTGTAAAAAGTCTGAAAGATACTGAAAAATCGAGTAAGATTGACCCATTGGATGAAAAAGATAAATAGGGCTACTCAGAATATATGCGTCAACTGCAGCTTGATATTGAACCACAACTTGATGCCCGGATCAGTGATTTCTCAGGTCCAGGATGGGGACATGTCATCGATGCAATCCGCCAGTTACATGCCGGATTAATGAACAGGTTCTACGTTTATGGTGGGGCAGGTACAGGAAAAAGTCATCTGCTTTCAGCAATCTGTGATTCCTATCTGGAAATCGGTAAATCAGCAATTCAGGTTTCATTACTTGAGTTGCTTGATGCTCCGACGGAAGCCATTACTTCACTTGAGCGTTATGACCTTGTTGCACTGGACGATATAGAAGCAATCAGTGGTGTTCCACATTGGCAAAAGGCAGTTTTTCATCTCATTAACTATAACAATGAAGAAGGTGGACAGCTTGTGTTTTCGTCACGGGTTGCACCGATTGAGCTGAAACTGGAACTTCCGGATCTTCAGTCACGTCTGACTCAGGCTGTCAGTGTTAAGGTTCCGAACGGTAGCCTGTATGCAGACAGACATGCGCTGGTGACTTCAGTTCTGACCCGTAGAGGGATTCACATTGATCAGCAGATTACTGATTATCTGCTGTTACATGGTCCACATCAGGCATCTGTTCTGTTGCAGTCTTTAGAACAGCTGATACAGTTATTAAAAGGTGAAAAAACAAAGCTGAGTACAGCCACAATCCGCCAGATTTATGCCTTGATTGATGAATATCATTAAAACATAAAAAATCTTGAGTAATTACTCAAGCTATGACAAAGTACACGGAAAATTGTTCCATGTTGCACGGACTTTGCAACTGAAGAAAAAAAAGAACATTAAAAATTCAAGGAGAAGGAGATGCTCAAACGGAGCATAGCTATCGGTTCGCTTTTTATAGCGGGACATGCTTACAGTGCCAATATCACAGTAACCTCAACTGAAGATGTCGTTAAGGATGATAAAGAGTGCTCTTTACGCGAAGCGATTGAATATATTAATCAGGGAATGAAAGAGGAAGGCTACTATGGCTGTGGCGGAAAAGACGCTGCAAATATCATTGAACTTAAAAGCAAAACAGTTTACAGACTGAACAGCCAGATTCGGATTTCAAAAAGTCTGAGCATACGGACAGTGTATTCCTCCACGACTGAAAATGGTGAAGAAGCGGTTAAAGGCTTGCTGAATGCGACACTTCAGATGGTGGGGACAGACCGTATTTTTCAGATTGAAGACACTAAAAAAGCAGAAGACAAAGAAGGCAACGAAATTGATTACGACAATATTCTGTCGGTCAATTTAACTGAAGTTAATCTGCAGGGCTGTGGTGACAGCAAGTGTAAGCAGGATAAAGGTGGTCTGATTTATAATGATGAAGTGCTTACACTTGAATATGTCAAACTCAGTGGTGGACAGGCGGCTAAAGGTGGTGCGATTTATAATGTAGCTGTACCTTATAAAGAGGGCGGCACTCTCAGTCGGGTTTTTATCAATGATAGCCTTTTTGAAAAAAACACAGCAGACCAGGGGGCAGTTCTTTACTCCATGGTGCCTCAGTTTACTATGCAGCGTGCATTGGTCATTGATAATGAAACGACCAGCTCTGCGAGTGCGGCAATTGAAACTGAAAAATCAGCTGCTGATGATAAAACTGAAGATTTCCCTAAAATGAAATATTACGTGCTAAACACAACGTTTATGCGCAATAAAGGAAATCTGATCCGTCTCCGTGATGAAATGGGACTGAACAATCTGACAGTTGTCGCTAATACCGGGGGGATTTTACTGGATGCTCCATTCGGTAAAGCATACATGGCAAACAGTATTGTTGTGGGCAATCCTTATCCTGTCAAACAGTCTATGGACTGTACAGTTGTCTCCGGCGATAAAAGCATTCTTCAGAACAACCTTGCAGGTGCAAGCTGTGGAACAGGCAGTTCAAAATATCCAAATGAAATCTGGTCAGGGACTAAGCTGATCGCTGGTGATGAACTGGAAGGCAGCTGTAATCCTGTCTATACAGATAAAGAAAGCCTGTTATGTCCTTTAGTGCGTAATGACAAAATGTTTCTTGGCTACTTACGTCCACGGATTCCTTTAATTTATAAAACACTTGCTGAATCCGTCATTATTGATAAAGGAAAAGCTCAGATTGGTACGGATTCGCTTATCACCTGCATGGGAACTGATCAGCGTTCAGTCAACAGACAGGCTGATTATATGTTATGTGACCGTGGTGCCATCGAAGTTGTTGTTCCTGAAAGTCTCGGCACGTTGGGCGATGAGTTTTTACCTGGACAGACCATTAAGCTGAGTATTGCAGAAGCTTTGGGTGATATAGATCTGCTACCAGCGGATCAATGCGATGCACTGGTTGGGAAAAGACCAGATGGCGAAGCATGGCAGGCGGGCTGTATGCAGGTTGAGCAAACTCATACAGCATCTAAAGGCCGAGTCAGTATTGATAATGATGGCAATATCACTTATGTCCCAAATTCTGCATGGAAAGGTGCAGATACCTTCAAAATTAAAGTTATTACCACGGCAACCCGATTTAACCTGACAGATAAATATGTACCCGTAAATGTCAATATTCTGGTTGAGCCGGATAATGTAATGGAAAGCAGCAAAGTAAAAACTTCCGGTGGCTCTTTTGGGTGGCTGGGTGTGATAGGGATGTTTGCTTTGGCAGGATTGCGCCGCTTTAAGAAATAAGCAGGGAAAGATCATGAAAAATTATAAAAAAGGAATATTATGTCTGGCGGTACTGGCAGCAATGCCATTGATTGCAGCCCAGGATAAGACTATTTATGTCAATACTTTTGCTGATGAAAATGGTGAAAACCCAGCAAACTGTTCTTTGCGTGAGGCAATACAGACAGCAAAAGACAATAAATCTTTTGGTGGCTGTACTCCTGGTAATACAGCGAATGGACAAACTGACATTATTCAGCTGGAAGCTGGAACGTATCTGCTGACTGAAGAGCTGAAACCTCAGTCTACAATCAGAATATGGGGTAAAGCGCCCGTTGACTTTACGCGTAAAGATCCTATTACCCACGAATATCCAGCTTTTACGGAAACAAAAACAACCATCAGTGGTGGTGGAAAAAATCGTATATTCAATACAGCGAACTCTGGTGCAAGCGTTGAGCTTACACATATCACCCTTACGGATGGCTACTCAGCTGACTATGGTGGTGCTGTCTTTGCTGCAGGACCATTTTCTGTCATAGATGGTGCAATCCTGAACTCCCGTGCAAAAAATGGCGGTGCAGTTTATGCATTTGCAAGACAGACTGAAAAAGAAATCAGTATTTCAGGTTCACGTCTGGAAGGGAATAAGGCAGATCAGGCGGGTAGCGTACTTGCCATGGAGTGCGGTGCTGATTTAATGAATACTCAGTCAGCAATTACTATTTCAGCCAGCAGTATTATACGCAACGGCTCGGCTGCAGATCCAAGTATTATGGATATCTGTGGACAGGCGACTGTTAGAATCAGCTCCAGTACAATTGCTGAAAATACAGCCAACCCTCAGTCTGGGAGTATCATTAAAGCAATTTCCACAGTTGAGCATACTTTAAGTTCATCATCAAAAATGGAGTTACTGAGTAATACCATTGTCAGCAATAAAGCATTCAGCACATTGTTGTATGATGATAATGGGTCTAAAGCCCTGGGATATAATGTACTGGCATTCAATACAGGGAAATCCTGTCGCTATGCACTGAATGGTGGGGATGTTGCAGAAATTACCACTGCAGGTATAAGCGCGGTTAAGAATGCATTTCAGACTGATGGTGTTGAAGGTGCCTGTGATTTACCTGATGCACAGCTTTACGATACAGATACTGCAACGAAAGAGAAGAAATTCAGGCACATTAAGCTGAATGGAATGTCGTTGAGTGATGTACTGACTCCAATGCTTGTTCCAAATGAATACAATGCATATCTTCCTATGTACTATCCAGTGAATCATTCAACAGAAACGGATCTGGTGGATGTTGGTGGAGATACCTGTGGTATTGATCAGCGTGGCCTTGAGCGTGTGACTAACGGTACTTTAACGCTTAATCCAGATGATAAGAATACCTGTGATATCGGTTCAATCGAAAATATGCGTCTGACAGCTGCAGACTTAAAAAGTCTTAAGAATACTTCTTATGTGACTTTACTGGATTATTATCAGGCTGAAATTGACTATGCGACTCAGATTTTAAAATATCCTGTAGAAAATAAGGATCTGATAGCAGCATATACTGAAATTCTTAAGGAAAATACAGAATTACTTGCTGCTACAAAAGCAAATGCCAAATACAGAGCGATTTATCTGGACCCATTTGCGCAGGCACTGCCAAATGCAGTTCTGAGTACCGACAGTCAGGGAAATGTGATTGCAAAACCTGAAGAACTGAATGCTGATAATTATACAATTACTGCTGAAGCGATTGGTGTTGGCAATATTTCGGGAGAAGGGAAAGAGTTTAAGTTTACAGGAACCAAAGATCCAAACATGAAGTGTGAGTGGGTTCCAGCGGTTAAACGGATTATGATTTATAGACTGGACGATGAACTCACAGGCGGTCTGGGCTCTTCATACTGTAAATACACCATTACCTCAAAAGTGGGTCATCAGACTTCGACGGGTATATTAAAGGCAGACTTTGTCAATATTGCGCCCATAGCGAAAGATGATTCCTATGTCATAAAATATGGTTCTGATCTTGCTGTAAGTGTAAATCCTCTGGAAAATGACAGTGATGATGGTGATGGTCCGGTTTCCGCGCTGTTGAATCCAGATAAGCCACCCTTTTTCAAAGGTGCAGATGGTAAAGATCTTGCGATCCGAATTGTGAATCAGCCATCCAGTATTGTGATTAAGGCTGATCGTAGTGGTCCATGTCCAACGGACTATATACGTGATACCTGTTATGGTGGAAATCTGAATATTCAGGTTAAAAATAATTTCAGTCCATTCAGTTATGCAATTGAATATGATATTTTTGATTCTGAAGGATTACAGTCAACCAAGACGGCGAAGATTTATCTGAACAATACCTCTGTTGACTCAAATGCCAAAGCTGATGGTGGCGGTGGAGGCAGTGTTGGGGTGCTGGGTGTGTTCGGTTTGATCGGAATGGCAGCATTCAGGACATTCCGGCGTAAACAGAAGTAACTGACAATAAAAAGCCTCCAGTCTGGAGGCTTTTTATTTGAGATCATGCTGGTATGCAGTAGCTGATTTGACTGTTACATCATGACTTTCAGTGGCTTGCAGTACCTGGCTGTATATATTTGTTGATATATTCTTCGCGGATTGCTGCACGGTCTTCTGGGGCTGCTTTGAGCATACGGGTACGTAAATCTTTACGTTCCATACTGCTCATTTTCTGCCAGGTTTCACGCATTTTCTGTTTTTCCTGATCAGGCAGTTGAGTAAACCAATCCATACGTTGCTGTAAGGCACTGCTTTGCTCATCGGGTATTTCTTTTAAAGACTGATAGCGTTTAATCAGAGCAGCCTGTTCCGCATCCGAAAGAGAGTCCCATGTTTCAGAGATCTGAGTATCGGCATCTTTGGAAAAAATCCAGAAACGTTCAAAACCAGCAAAACTGGTCTGTAAAAAGCCCAAAGCACAAAAAGCGAGTGCTAATCTTTTAGCTGCCATGTGGATTTTTGTCCTCACCCAAAACCATCAGCATTTCCATGTCTTCCACCATCTGAGGTGAAAGTTTTGGTGTTAATGTGACCTGATTCTGTGGTTTAACCGTCATTTCTGCAGAATTTGGCAGTACAACAAAACCTGCAATCGCAGCAGCCAGTGCAAATCCAGGCATTTTCCATAGACCATAGCGTGAAGTCTGTCGGTCCTGGATTTTGTCCAGAACGTGGTTCATCACGACAGGCTTGCCTTTATGACTGTGTGCCAGTCCGTCAAGTCTGGAAGTAACCTGTTTCAAGAAATCATCCTGTTTCATTCTGATGACCCTCCCAAATATGGGTTTAAATGTGCTAAATAAGTTCGAAGACCCTGAATGGCGCGGTGATAATGTGTTTTTACGCTGCCTTCAGTACAGTTCATAATCTGTGCCGTGGTCTGTGTATCAAAACCTTCCCATGCTCTCAGCATAAATGCCTGCTGCTGTCGGACAGGGAGCTTTGCAATCGCTTCCTGTATTTCTTCTGCGGTTACAGCCTGATCCAGGAAGGAAGATGGATCAGGTGTGGATTCATCAATAACATCATTCAGTTCAATGTCATCGTCATCAAGACTGACTTTTCGGAAAAATGACAGAGGTTGAGCTCTGCGGACTTCCTTTCTGCGCCAGTCCTGCAGTTTGTTGTTCAGTATGGTGTAGAAAAGGGGGTACCATTCTTCAGTGGTTTTATCTGAGTAGGATTTGTGCAGGGAAATAAAGGCTTCCTGCACCAGATCCATGGAAATACCCTGTTGACCCTGGGTTGCACTTTCCATCATCACCAGGGCACGTCCAGTCACATCCTGCATGAAATTTTTCAGGCGTTGTTCAGCCGTACTCTTAAGAGCACTCAAATCTTCTGATTTTGACTGTTTTGGCGCTAAATCCATAGAGATGGAAAATCCTGTCATCGGATACCCACCATTATTTCCATTTTCATACACATATAACGTTGAAAATAATGGTTGGGTTGACAATATTTGTGATTATTTTTCTAGTGTAATCTATTTTTTAGGCAAGGCGAGCCTGTTTAAAATAAAATAACGATTTAAAGACGTTGTCTGACCATTTCAAAGAAACAGATTGAACCTGCAACGGCTACATTGAGTGATTCCTGTCCACCTGGTTGAGGAATACAGACCGCATCGGCGTGTTTCAGTGCAAAGTCGGATACGCCTTGACCTTCATTCCCTAAAATCCATACGCATTGTTTACGTAAATTTTTAGAGTACAGGCTTTCGGCTTCGTGGGAGCTGGTTACATAGACCGGTATTTTGAACTGTTTCAGAAAGTCTTCAAGCTCAATGTTTTCATAGGTATGCAGTGAAAAATGCGCACCCATTGCAGCACGAAGAACACGAGGTGACCATAGTGATGCGGAACCTTTGGTACAGACAACCTGTTCAATTCCAGCCGCAGCGGCAGAGCGTAGCAGTGTTCCAACATTTCCTGGGTCCTGAATACTTTCCAGAATTAGCGTATCTTCAGTGAAGTTCAGGGCAGGTGTATTGGTTGGCAGGTCTACAATAGCAAGGCAGGCGAGTGATGTACCCAGTGTACTTAAGTCTTTGTAAAGTGATTCACTCAGTACAAAAACAGTCCCTGGATAACGAGAGAAAATTTCCTCAAAATCAGGATGTGCAAGAGCATGCTCAGTTGTAAATATAGAATTGATTTTACGGTCTTTTTCAAGCCATGCCATCACCAGGTGAGTACCTTCAAGAACGGTCTGTCCCTGTTTTTTACGGTAAGTGTTCTGCTCAATCAAGCCTCGCAGATGCTTAATTTTAGGGTTATCACGTGATTCTAAAAAAATCGTGGGCATGGGAATGGTATCCATCTTAAGTAAGTCGGGGCTGTGCATGACACAACCCCGAATATGAACATTGCAGAAAATGCCGTGTTCAGTGTATTGGTGACTCAGCGTCAGAGTCTGATTCAATGATGGTATGAAGTGACCAGTTCGACTTCATTTTTTGAACCGATTACAACAGGTACACGCTGGTGTAATTCAGTAGGCTGAATGTCCATGATACGGACACGACCTGTGGTGGATGAACCGCCAGCCTGTTCCATCAGCATACTCATAGGATTTGCTTCGTACATTAAACGCAGACGACCTGCTTTCTGTGGATCTTTTGTGTCATATGGGTACATGAAAATACCGCTGCGACAAAGAATACGGTGAATATCGCCCACCATACATGCCACCCAGCGCATATTGAAATCTTTTTCACGAGGACCTGTTTTACCCGCTTCAAGTTCATCAATATAACGTTTAACCGGTGCTTCCCAGTGACGTGCGTTAGATGCATTGATGGCATATTCTTTCGTGTCAGTGGCTACCTGAATGTTTTCAGTTGTCAGAAGGAACTGCTGAGTTTCAGGATCGAAGGTGAAAAACACTGTGCCGACACCCACTGTCAGCGCCATCATGGTTGATGGACCATACAGTACATAACCTGCAGCAACCTGTTGAGTGCCTGCCTGCATGAAGTCATCTGCCTGAGTAACTGCATTTTTAGCAGGTAAAACAGAGAAAATCGTACCTACACACATGTTGATGTCGATGTTGCTTGAACCATCAAGTGGATCAAACAGAACCAGATACTGACCATTTTCCTGAGCAGGGGTAAAATCATCGAGCTCTTCAGAAGCAAGACCACCGACGTGTGGATGTACTTTCAGCGCATCAATCAGATAATCGTTGGAGATGACATCGAGCTTTTTCTGGGTTTCACCCTGAACATTTTCGTGTTCAGCACTTCCCAGTACGCCTGCCAGCGCGCCTTTTTGCAGAGCCTGATCAATCGTCTTGCAAGTATCTGCAATTGTTTCAATTACTTGAGAAAGTTCAGGCGTTAAGTTCCCGCTTTGTTGTTGTAGAAACTGGGAAAGGCTGAGGTTAGACATAACTGGATGGCTCCGAGGTCAAAACGAATCAAAATGAATAAAAAATCAATGCGCTCTATTTTAGATGAGAACGAGCTAAAAGAAAAATTAAACTGGACTATTTGTCGTGATTTTACCCTTGCAAGTCCTGTGGAAAATGCTATGTTGATGGAAAGGATTTAATTTTCAGTCAGGAGCACAGAAATGACCACGAAGAAATTTGATGCGACTCCAACCCCGAGTGAAGGGATCAACTTTGATGAAATTTCTGATGATAAGGTGAGAGAAGCCTGGAAAGGGTACGAATCCAAAGCAGAATACAAAGATTTCAACAAACATGATCTGATTGAGTCTTTACAGACTCAACCGGTAGAATCAGAAAAAGTCTGATAAAAAAAGCACCCTGAAGTGGGTGCTTTTTTTATCTCAACCCTTTAATCAGAGTGGAGAGAATGCCTGTGAATTATTTCAACAGTGGCGGAACAGCTTCATAGTTGATTTCTACGCGACGGTTCTCTTTCCATGCACTTTCATTATGACCGGCATTGATCGGCATTTCTTTACCATAACTGACAGCTTCGAGCTGTTGTGGTTTCACACCGTTGGTCACAAGGAAGCTTTCAACGGCTTTAGCACGACGCTCACCTAAAGCCATGTTGTATTCACGGGTACCACGTTCGTCTGTGTGACCAGTCAGAGCAACTTTAGAGTTGGCGTTTGCAATCAGGAATTGAGCATGTGCCTGTAAAGTCTGATAGTCGTCATTGGACAGATCACTGCTGTCATAATCAAAATGAACAACACGTTTAGCAAGAAATGCTTTATTTGCAGCAGTTACACCCTTGGATGAAGCACCCGCAAGATTCTGTGCGCTGATTGCGGCATCTTCGCTCAGACCTTCAGTGTTGACTGTGCCTGAACCTGATGGGTTCTGAGCGGCTTCAACAACACCAGCAGGTTTACGGCTGGCACAACCGGTCATTACCAGTGCAGTCGCCAGAACGGGTAGTACAAACAGTTTGATTGCTTTCATTATTATCTCCATGAAAGTTAATTATTGATTGATCTGTTGAAATTATTTTGGTGCCCATGCCGGTTCACGGACTTCACCCTGTTCACTCGGAAGATTCATACGGAAACGACCATCCAGTGACATGATGGACAACAGTCCACGGTTTCCTTCACGTGTTGCATAAACCACCATCTGTCCATTTGGAGAGAAACTTGGAGATTCGTCCAGACTGGTTGGGGTCAGAATATTGGTAATACCTGTGTTGATGTCCTGGATGGCAACTTTATAGTTGCTGCCACTCGGACGATGAACCAGTGCAATCTTTTTACCATCTGCACTGAGTGCTCCACGGGCATTGAATGCTCCACGGAAAGTCAGTCGCTTTACACTGCCATCAGCAAAGCTGTAAGTATAAATCTGTGGAGAACCACCACGGTCAGAAGTGAAGATAAAGGATTTACCATTTGGGGCATAACGGGCTTCAGTGTCAATTGAACTGTCATTGGTCATGCGCTCCAGTTTACGGGTTTCCAGATCCATTTCATATATTTCTGGGTTGCCGTGTATGGAAGCCGTAAACAGCATTTTTTTGCCATCAGGAGAGAAACCTGGTGCGCCATTCAGACCACGGAAACTGGCTACTTTTTCACGACTGCCACTGGCAAGATCCTGGATGTAAATTGCTGGGCGTTTGGTTTCGAAAGAAACATAGGCAATTTTTTTGGCATCAGGTGTCCATGCAGGGGACAGGATAGGGTCACGTGAGGTCAGAATGGTTTTAGGCTGTTCACCATCTGTGTCTGCAATCTGAAGGGTATAGCGTTGTTCGGGGGTAGCAGGGTTACGCAGTACATATGCAATACGACCACTGAAATCACCTTTGATCCCCGTCAGAGCTTCAAAAATAGCATCACTGATCATATGTCCTGCCTGGCGGACACGGGATGCTGGAACAGTCAGCAGTTCATTCAGTAAATACTGCTGTTTTTGCACATCGTACAGCTGATAATGAACTTCAAAACCACCACCGGCTGCCGGTTTTACATTACCTGTAACAACGTAAGGAACTCCCGCAGCTTGCCATGCAGCAGCATTTGGATTGTTCATATCGGCAGTTGCTGGCAGGTTTTTTGATGAACTTGTAAATTTACCAGAACGGTTCAAGTCATTTTCTACAATTGGATAAATGTTCTGATCACCACTGAAAGGCAAAATTGCAATTTTAGGCGCTTCTTCTGGCGCTTTGGTGATTTCCAGGTACAGATGAGCATATGACTGAGTGATCAGTACTGGGCTCAGTGCAGTTAAAATGGTTAAACAAAGTAGATGTTTGCGCGTCATTTCCATCATTCGCTGTTCACTCTGAAGCTGTGAGTTATTGTCTGTGTCATTGGGTCACATAATGGCATGATTATGGATTATTTAAAGCACCAAAATATGACTGAACTGTTATAACACTGTGAAAAAGTGAATAAATAAGCTGATTGTACCGAAAATTTATTTAAATTCTGAATTCTTAAATAAAGAACCACAGCAAATGGATTAACTGTGGTTCAAAAAATTACTTCGCAGCATTCATTACAGATGTATAGGAACGTGCCTCGCGTCGCGCATCCGGATCTGAAGGCATTGGGTACGGCGCAGCAGCTCGGACAGCCGCCTCTATACTAGCTTTCAGGTCAGGATCATTTGATGTAGCTACAACGGATAATACAGCACCACTGTCACTTAAAGTAACACGTACGGTAGCCTGTTGACCGCGTGAAGCTGGAGGAACTTCCCAGACGCTGTAAATACGTTTTTGAAAATCACGCTTTGCAGAGGATGCAATTTTTTTAGCTTCAGCCTTTTTGTTGGCTGCTTCCTCAGCAGCTTTTTTAGCAGAAGATGCACGGGCTTCTTCTTCTGCAGCAGCTTTTGCTTTTTCAGCTGCATCTGCTTTACGTTTTGCTTCTGCCTCACTACGGGCTTTAGCCTGAGCGTCTGCTTTAGCTTTGGCATCTGCCTTCGCTTTTTCAGCTGCATCTGCTTTACGTTTTGCTTCTGCCTCACTACGGGCTTTAGCCTGAGCGTCTGCTTTGGCATCTGCCTTCGCTTTTTCAGCAGCTTCAGCTTTACGTTTAGCATCCGCTTCCGCACGGGCTTTGGCCTGAGCGTCTGCTTTGGCTTTTTCAGCAGCTTCCGCTTTACGTTTAGCATCTGCTTCAGCACGGGCTTTGGCCTGAGCGTCCGCTTTTGTTTTGGCATCTGTTTTGGCTTTTTCTGCAGCTTCCGCTTTACGTTTTGAATCTGCTTCAGCACGGGCTTTAGCCTGAGCGTCTGCTTTAGCTTTGGCATCCATCTTGGCTTTTTCAGCTGTTTCTGCTTTACGTTTTTCATCTGCTTCTATACGGGCTTTGGCCTGAGCATCCGCTTTTGCTTTGGCATCTGCCTTCGCTTTTTCTGCAGCACTTGCTTGAGCACGCTGTTTAGCCTGTTCTGCTGCAAGTTTCTCCGCTTTTTCCTGAGCTTCAGCAGCAGTTTTTGCAGCCAGTGCCGCTTTTTGTGCATTCAGTGCCGCAGCTGTTACAGCAGGAGTGGTGACTGGAATCTGAGGTGCAGGTGTTTCTACAGGTTCGGCTGTCTGAGTAATTTCAGGAGCTGTATTGGTATGTGTTGTTTCCGCAGAGTCAGTCTGTTCCAGTACTTTGGGTTCAGGTGGCGGTAAATCTTCAGGTTTAACCAGCACAGTTTTGATCTGTTTGGGTGGAACTGGGGGTTTACTCATGCCGAGATACAGAAAACCCACGACTGCAATCAGATGTACCCCGAGGGTAAATCCGATGGCAACGGCATTTTGTTTAAACGGCGGTTTTTTGGAATATTTCATATTACTTTTCTGACTTGGTCAGTAAACCTACCTGGCCTAAACCAGCATCCTGTAATGCAGACATGAGTTGCATGACTTCACCGTATGGGCGTGATTCACTTCCGTTAATCAGTACAGTCAGCTGCTTTTTACTCGCTTGAGCCTGTTCCTGACTTTCGGACAGAACTGTTTTCAGTTCATCCAGTGTCATGACGTCATTTGGGTGGTTTTTATCTTCAAGAAGAAGCGTGCCATCGTCTTTTAAAGTGACTATAGCAGGGCGGTCTTCAGACTGAATCGGATTGTTGTTTGCCTGAGGCAAGTCAACTTTGACCCCAGTGGTAATCATTGGGGCTGTCACCATGAAAATGACGAGCAGAACCAGCATAACGTCAATATAGGGTACGACGTTCATATCACTTTTCAGTGGTTTTTTTATACGCTCAAAGCGTCCTGAACGCTGAATAGCCATCAGTCCTGTTCCTTTGTACTGTCCAGGGACTGACGTTGCAGCAGTGCAACCATTTCTTCGGCAAACAGGGCACGGTCAGAATAAACACCTTCACCTTTGGATGTGAAATGGTTAAATGCCAGTACGGCAGGAATAGCAGCAAACAGACCAATTGCTGTGGCAATCAGCGCTTCTGCAATACCTGGGGCTACAGTTGCAAGGGTAACCTGTTCTACATCTGCCAGACCAATAAACGCATTCATAATCCCCCAGACAGTACCGAACAGACCGATATAAGGAGCAACTGAACCGATACTTGCAAGTGCTCCAAGACCCTGTTCCAGACCGGACTGATCACGGCTGAGCCCCACACGTAAAATACGCTCAGTTCCCTCAATGGTCTGAGTCTGTGGTGCATTACGTTTTTTCAGTTTAAGAAACTCACCCAGTCCCTGATAGAAAATATCTTCCAGTCCACGACGTTTTGAATTGAGTTGAGCATTGTTGTAAAGAGTATTCAGTTCAGCGCCAGACCAGAACATTTTCTGAAAATGATCATCATCGGCCTGGGCTTTTTTATAGCTCATATGTAACCTGGCAATCAGATACCAGCTGTAGAGTGATGCCAGAAGTAAAATCAGCATAACCAGCTGAACCACAGGACTTGCCTGTAAAATAAGATCTGAAATGTGAAGCGTGGATTCTATTTGAGTTGCCATAGTTACATGTGCCAGTAGTAATTTTTATTCGTGATCGAGTTCTCGCTGAATCAGATCACGGATTTCATCAGGAATTCGGCTCGGTCTCATTTCATTGCTGATGCAAGCCAGTTCAACCTCGCCAGAAGCTAGCATGATTTCACCACGATAAATATTTTGTTGCAATACAAATGACGTAGCTTTACATGAAACTACACGTGCAGTAACAGTGATGAGGTCATCCATCAATATAGGGCGTGAATATTTCACATTTATTTTATGCACGACAAAATTATAATCTTTCTGGTGCCAGTAATGGTCAATACCTGATGCTCTCAGCCATTCGGTACGGGTACGTTCCATAAAGCGAATATGGTTGGCGTGATAGACAATACCACCTGCATCGGTATCTTCAATATATACACGGATCTGAAATTCAAACTTATTCGCCATGATGCTGTTCCACTGTGTTTCTGTTTTGAAGTTTTGAGTCCTGTTTCATACTGAAAGAGGTCATGACTATGACTCAGAATTCAGTGGAAGGTCAGGTTTCTGCAAGTGTGCAGTTTACCATAACGCCTTTTGACGCCTATGGCACAACAGATCAATACTCAGGATCTTATTCGGACGGGGGTTGTAATATTGTGTGAAAAATCAATGGATGTTTCTGGTGTGAATGGGTGAGGGGAAGTTCAACAGAATGATATTTTCAGACAGATTCTGAAGGATAAAGAAAGAATATTGTTTTATGGATAAAAAATCACTGTAATTTAAGGTTGAATTACAGTGAAATATATAACAAATATCAGTGTCTCAAAGATAAAGACATCAGGATTTAAAAATAATAACCGGCAGATACAAAGAACAGTTGGCTGGCTTTGTTGTGATCTCCTTGCCCAAGTGACAGACTGCTGCCTCCTGTCATAGGGTCATTTTTACTGCGTATATATTCTGCCTGTATGCCTAAATTTTTATAAAAAAAGTAAAAACCGGCATTCAGACGATCTGAATCAATAAAACCAGACTGTTGCTTGTTGTAGGTACTGTAAGTCAGATAAGGCTTAATTTCACTGATATTTTTAAAAGGTTCTTTGATGGAGTAACTGATTTCAGTTGCGGCAAAACGGGCTTTGTTTGCCACCTGATAAGGGTAGTCAAAAGCACCGATGGTTGAGTCAAAAGGATGATTGAGATCATTGGTCTGAATATCCTGTTCCCCAACACTCAGCATCCATTGCCAGTTCTGATAGTCTGTAACAGCAAAGGCATTCCAGGTTTTACGGTGTCCATCCTGAGGACCGATCTGATTTTCAAGTTCTGAATACCAGTAGGAAGCCCCTATTTCTGTTTTAAAATTCTGTTCAGAATTGATGGAAATATTCCTTGAAATACGTCCAATCCACATATTCTTTTCTTCTATGTCAGTGCCTGTGGACAGATCATCTGCCTGAACAAAATTGCCTGAATAGCGGCTGGAATCTTTGGTTGGACCTTTATAATTTCCGCCATCCCGAGGATAAAACCCCAGTGTAATATGATTTTTATCATCGTTGTACTGATATTTTATACCGGTGTTCTGGATGTCTTCGATACCTACAGTATTGAGAATAGTTTCATAATAACTGTTGCCCCATAGTCTGGCATAACCAAAATCTACAGACTGTAACCCTACATTCACTCGGTGCTGATCAGAAAATTTATAACCCAGCCAGGCATCTTTCAGAAAGATTGCATCACACAGACGTTCATACTGGTAGCAGCGGGTGTCCATTGAGGCAATCCAGTCTGGATTTTCATAAGCAACCACCAGTTTGATATCGGCAAGTTTCCAGTCCCCATTGGCAGAGCCTTCGTTTGCAGAATCTGCATAATCTTTATAGAGATAACGTGTCCGTACAGCACCGGAAATGTCCAGTTTTCCTGTTGCTGTGTCTGCATTTCCGATATGGAGAGTTCCAGCGGGTGTAAGTGTGCTGATCAGTGCCGTGCTAAGTCCAATCAATGCAATAATTTTTCTCATCCTGAGCTTCCTTGTTGTCTGAGCCTGGAAAATGACCTGGATGAGGTGGGGCGATCAATATCCTAAGCAGAAATACACTGTTTACGATTGATGGAAAATGCAGTATTGCAAGGCATCAGCGGGCTGAACTTAATGAAATATCAGATGAAATGCAGAGAGTTATGCTTCAGCGTTGTACTGATTTTTAAGGAATGGGGGTGCCAGGTTTTATACCGGTTAATGGTTCAAGGCGGTTTTGCAGTTGCTCACGGATAAATTCTATACAGACCTGCAGGCGGGAGGAGCTTTGCAGGCGTGATGGATAGACTGCCCAGATATCTGCATCCTGCCAGTAATCCGTTAAAATATGCTGTAGTTTTCCCGTTTTAAGATCTTCTGCGACATCCCAGATGGAACGTAAAATAATACCTTTTCCATCCAGTGCGAGCTGACGGATGATTTCGCCGTTATTGGAAATAAAGTGCGGCTCAATGTGTGTGATGCTTTCATCTGTGCGTGATTTTAATTTCAGAACCACTGAAGCCTGATCACGTTCACTGATCCCAAGATAGTGATAATTTTTCAGATCATGAATGGATTCAGGTTGACCGTAATGTTGTAGATAGGCAGGGGATGCACACAGTATTCTGAAGTTGGACATCAGCTTACGTGCAATCATGTTATGTGCAATGTCATTACCAATGCGGATATCCAGATCAATACTGTGTTCAATCAGATTTCGGGTGTTGTCGAGCAGATCAAAATTTACTGACAGTCCAGGGTGAATCTGTAACAGTTCAGAAAGAATGGGAGCAATATGTTTTCTGCCAAACCCAAAGCTGCAGACGATATCCAGGTGTCCGGACGGATGTTCAGCTGTACTGGTCAGCAGATCACTGATGTCATCATAACATCCTAATAACTCAGCCACTTTATCCAGAATCAGTTTGCCGTTGTCAGTCAGACTGACATGCCGTGTATTGCGGTGAAACAGTTTGCAGTTGAGGGTCTGTTCCAGAATATGAATACGTTTACTGATATAGGCAGGTGAAGTGCCCAGTTCTTCAGCTGATTTACCGAAACTTCGGTTCAGAGCAACTTCATAAAAAACTTTTAAATCCGCAAGATTAGGTAGATTCTTCACACTCTGTGTCCAATGGCTTGATAGTTTGCTGGTTGATCAACCGTGTCGGGAAAAGCATCTTAAACAGGTTAGGGAAAAACAACTGGATGCGTAGATACAAGTGATGACACAGAAATTTAAGATTGCGACAATTGCAGGCGATGGCATTGGTTTAGAGGTTTTACCACAAGGCATTCGGGTAGTAAAGGCTGCAGCCGAAAAGCATGGTATTGATCTTCAGTTCGATGCTTTTGACTGGGCGAGCTGTGATTATTATCTCGAGCATGGAAAAATGATGCCGGATGACTGGTTTGAAACCTTACAGCAGTACGATGCCATTTATTTTGGTGCTGTTGGTTGGCCTGACAAAGTACCTGACCATATTTCTTTATGGGGTTCACTGTTACAGTTCCGTCGCCGTTTTGATCAGTATGTCAATCTGCGACCTGTACGTCTGATGCCAGGGGTAAAGTCACCACTTGCAGACAAACAGCCTGGGGATATTGATTTTTACGTAGTCCGTGAAAACAGTGAAGGTGAGTATTCTGCTATTGGAGGGAAAGCTTTTGAGGGGACTGAGCGTGAATTTGTATTGCAGGAAGCGGTATTTACCCGTCATGGCGTAGACCGCATTCTGAAATATGCTTTTGAGCTTGCCCGTGAGCGTGATGCTAAAAAAATTACTGCTGCCACCAAATCCAATGGTCTGGCTGTCAGTATGCCGTACTGGGATGACCGCGTAGATGCTATGGCAAAGCAGTATCCTGACATTCAGGCGGATAAACAGCATGTGGATATTCTGGCAGCACGTTTTGTGCTTCAGCCTGAGCGTTTTGATGTTGTTGTGGCATCCAATCTTTTTGGTGACATTCTGTCCGATCTTGGTCCGGCATGTACCGGTACGATTGGACTGGCAGCATCTGCCAACCTGAATCCTGAGCGTAAATTTCCATCACTGTTTGAACCTGTACATGGTTCAGCACCGGATATTTATGGGAAAAATATTGCAAATCCTGTGGCAGCAATATGGTCAGGCGCCATGATGCTTGATTTCCTGGGGGATGGAAATCCGCAGTTTGAAGCAGCCAGTCAGGACATTATGCAGGCTATTGAACACGTACTTGTTCATGGTCCGAAAACGGCTGATGTAGGTGGAAGCGCGGGAACAACCGAAATGGGTGAGGCAATCGCAACATTGATTACTCAACTTTGACAATCAAGGGGTACTTCATGGAGAAGTATCCCTTTTCTATATGGATTTGTGGATATGGATAGCAAAACAACAAAAATCTATACAGACAAGGTGCTGGCAGTCACGAGTCTCTCGTTTGTCTTTATCCTTGTTGCTGGACTGGCGATGTTTCCATCGGCATCGATTGAATTTGCTGCAAAACTGATGCACTGGACGACATCAGTTTTTACAACGCCTGTGCTGTTATTTACCTTTCTGTCCATTATTTTTACGATTGCACTGGCATTCAGTAAATATGGAAAAATCAGACTCGGTGAAGGTAAACCTGAATACAGCACCATGAGCTGGATCTTTATGTTTATCCTCTCAGGTATTGGCTCATCCAGTCTTTACTGGGGATTTCTGGACTGGGCTTATTATTATCAGACACCGGGACTTGGACTTGCACCTGAATCTCAGGATGCACTGAAATACAGTGTTGCATACTCATTCTTTCACTCAGGTGTCAGCGCATGGTCCATCTATGCACTTGCCTCCATTTCATTGTGCTACAGCTTTCATGTCCGGAAAAATAAAGGTCTGAGCCTGGCTGCCATTGTGGAAGCTGTGACAGGCTATAAAGCAACCGGAGTGGTCGGTCGTGTTGTTGATGTACTGTTCCTGTTATGTATGTTTGGTGCACTGACAATTTCACTGGTACTGACCGCCGTCACATTCACCAATATTCTGTCTTTGCTGACGGGTATTCCAAATACCTTTATGACCAAGGTCATTATTATTCTGGCTGTTTCAGTAGTTTTTGCGCTGAGTTCTTATGTTGGTATGGAAAACGGTATGAAGCGTCTGAGCCATATGGTCTGCCTTGGCGTGATGCTGTTTGCTGTATATGTGCTGTGTTTTGGTCCAACCGAATTTATTTTAAACAATACCATGATGAGTCTGGGGCTGATGGCTTCACATTTCGTGGAAATGAGCCTGTTTACAGATCCTATGGGCGATGGAAAATTCACTCGTGAATGGACTGTTTTCTACTGGTTGTGGTGGATTTCTTATGCACCTGGTGTTGCCTTGTTCGTTACACGGGTTTCTAAAGGCAGAACCATTAAAGAAGTTATTTTTGCTATGGTGCTGGGTGGAAGCGCAGGTTTATGGTTCATTTTCGGTGTGTTTGAAAATTACAGTGTTTACAGTTTTATTCACGGACTGGTCAATGTGCCGAATATTCTCAGTACTCAGGGCGGAGAAGTTGCGATTGGACAGCTGCTCAATCTGTTGCCAATGGGTAAACTGGTCATGTGGTTCTTCCTGATCGTGATGGTTATTTTCCTTGCAGCCCATATGGATGCTGTTGGTTATGCTGTTACAGCAACCTGTACACGTGGACTGGAAGAAGGGCAGGATCCGTCACCGAATGCACGTCTGTTCTGGTGTGTCATGCTGACACTGGTGCCGATTGCGATGATTTTCTCTCATGCACCGCTGGATACCATGAAAACAGCGACCATTGTGACGGCACTGCCTTTTATTGTGATCATTCTGGTTCAGACCTATGGACTGATTAAGTGGTTAAAAGAAGACTATTCCAATATACCTGCACATCTGATTGAACAGCAGAATGCTGATCCTGTGGAGATGTCTGACAGTATGCAGGCGTTACAGCACAGGACTGAAAGCTCTCAGCCTGCCAATGAACAGGTCTTTGAATCGGTTGCACCATCTGTAAAAGGAGATGCTTCATGAACATGAAATCTTATGAACTGAGTCCAGCAATGCAGAATCTGGTTTACTGGAGTGGAGTTTATACTCCTGCCAGTCAGGATATTGAGTCTGTACGTGCTGCCTACGATGCAATGTGTGAATACTACACGCCTGAGCGGGATGAGCTGGTGAACATTCAGGATCATGTTGTACATACAGCAGAATATGATGTTCCGGTACGTCTGTATTTCCCTGAACAGCAGAGCGTTCCTGAGCAGGGATGGCCCTGTATTCTGTATATGCATGGCGGTGGGTATGTTGTGGGTGGACTGGATTCACATGAGTTTTTTATCCGCCATTTGTGTGCAGACCTGAAAGTTTCAGTGGTCAGTGTGGACTACAGACTGGCACCTGAACATGTTTTTCCTACTGCATACAATGACTGCATGGCAGTCTATCAGTGGATCAAAACTCAGTCCACGCAGTGGCAGATTAACCCTGAAAAAGTGATCCTTGCCGGTGACAGTGCAGGTGGGAATCTGTCCACCGCTCTGGCGGTCAACCTGCAGCATACAGGTCAGCAGGCTCAGGGACTGGCACTGATTTATCCAGGTCTGAACACAGGGTGTGATCTTCCTTCTTATGTCGAGCATGCACATGCGCCATTGCTCAGTACTGAAGATGTTTATTTTTATCTGAAAACGTATGCACCGGATGAAAAGGACTGGAAGGACACCCGGCTTGCACCGCTGAATGCAGCAGACTTTTCAGATATGCCTGCCAGTTTTATCTCTGTCGCAGAATATGACCCCCTGCGTGATGATGGCAAAGTACTGGCGGAACATCTGCAGCAGGCTGGCATCGAATACAGCTATTTTGAAGCAAAAGGACTTTTGCATGGCGGATTAAGGTCACTGACTGAGTGTCCTGAAGTTCAGACCTTATACCAAAAGATGGTACAGGCAATTGGTAAAATGCTTGATTAACATCAGGATAAAAGTAAAAATTTAAAAATTGGAGAAAACAGTTGTGAGACAGATGGAAAAAGTACCTGAAAACTTTTGTACAGACCCGGAAAATGCATGGACCTTGCCAAAAGTTTTTTATACCTCCGGCAGTGTATTTGAACGTGAGAAAGAAGAAATTTTTTCTAAAAGCTGGATCTGTGTAGGTCATTACAGCGAAGCTGCCAGTGCCAATCAGTATTTTACCCGCAAGGTGATTGGTGAAAATATTATTGTCATCCGTGGTAAGGATAATGTTCTTCGGGCATTTTACAATGTATGTCCACACCGTGGTCATGAGTTGCTGACAGGAGCAGGGAAGTCCAAAAATGTAATTACCTGCCCATACCATGCATGGACATTCAAACTTGATGGTAGTCTGGCACTTGCACGTAACTGTGAAAATGTTGCAAATTTCGATAAAGAAAACTCAAACCTGGCAGCACTGAAAGTTGAAGAGCATGGAGGTTTTATCTTTATCAATATGGAACCAGAGGCGACCTGTGTTGCAGATCAGCTTCCAGGTTTTGCAGAAAAACTCGGTGAAGCGTGTAAGGTGGTTAAAGACCTGAAACTGGCAGCCCGTTTTATCACGGAAACGCCTGCCAACTGGAAAGTCATTGTTGATAACTATATGGAATGTTATCACTGTGGACCTGCTCATCCAGGTTTTTCAGACTCCGTGCAGGTGGATAAATACTGGCATACATTGCATGAAAACTGGACTTTACAGTTTGGTTATGCGCGTTCTTCTGAGAAATCCTTTAAGCTGGACCCTTCAGTGGTCGATCCATCTTTCAATGGTTTCTGGACCTGGCCAAGCACCATGTTTAATGTGCCACCAGGTGCAGATTTCATGACGGTGATTTATGAGTTCCCTGTAGATGAAGAAACTACACTGCAACATTATGATA
This sequence comes from Acinetobacter sp. WCHAc010052, assembly GCF_002165295.2. Classification (NCBI taxonomy): domain Bacteria; kingdom Pseudomonadati; phylum Pseudomonadota; class Gammaproteobacteria; order Moraxellales; family Moraxellaceae; genus Acinetobacter; species Acinetobacter sp. WCHAc010052. The sequence continues at coordinate 1,265,457 of NZ_CP032143.1, forward strand.
TTTACTTCTTAAATGAAGAACTGACTCAGGAACAGAAAGATCTGATCGAATGGTACCGCCATGTTTTCCGCCCGGAAGATCTTAATCTTGTGGAAAGTGTACAGCGTGGTCTGAAATCACGGGGATACCGTGGTCAGGGACGTATCATGACTGACAAGCAGCGTTCGGGTATTTCTGAACACGGTATTGCATATTTCCAGAGTCTGGTGGCAAAGCATTTTCAGTAAGGTTTTTCAGACTTTAAGATAGATCATACAGATGTAAAAAGAGCATGGAATTTTATATTCCATGCTCTTTTTTTTGAGTGTTCCTGTTTCAGGCTTTAGGTTCGGGTGGAGTCATACCAAACTGTAAATAGGCTTGATTGGTTGCAATACGTCCACGGGCAGTCCGCATGGCATAACCCTGCTGGATCAGATAAGGCTCAATCACATCTTCCAGTGTACCTGAATCTTCTGCCATTGCAGCAGCTAAAGCCTCTACGCCCGCAGGACCACCATCAAAGCGTTCAAGTAACATACTCAGATAACGGCGGTCTAAAGTATCGAGTCCGTCTTTATCAACATTGAGCATATCCAGCGCACGCTGAGCCATTTCCTGGGTGACTTCACCAGTCCCTTTGACCTGAGCATAGTCACGTACACGACGTAATAAACGGTTGGCAATACGCGGTGTCCCACGGGCACGACGGGCAATTTCCAAAGCACCATCCGGTGTGGTTGGAACATCCATGAGTGACGCTGAACGCGCTACGATATGCGTCAGGTCTTCAACTGAATAAAACTCAAGACGCTGTACAATCCCAAAACGGTCACGTAAAGGTGAAGTCAGCAGACCAGCACGTGTGGTCGCTGCAACCAGTGTAAATGGTGGTAAATCCAGCTTGATGGAGCGAGCAGCAGGACCTTCACCGATCATAATATCCAGCTGGTAATCTTCCATAGCAGGATAGAGAATTTCTTCAATTACCGGTGAAAGACGATGAATTTCATCAATGAACAGTACATCGCCTTCCTCAAGGTTGGTCAGCATAGCTGCCAGATCGCCTGCACGTTCAAGTACTGGACCTGAAGTGGATTTGAGATTTCCACCCATTTCACGGGCAATAATATTGGCGAGTGTGGTTTTACCTAAACCTGGTGGTCCAAAGATAAGAGTATGATCCAGTGCTTCAGCACGACCACGGGCTGCACCAATGAAGATTTCCATCTGTTCACGGACGACCGGCTGACCGATATAGTCATCGAGTGAGGTAGGACGGATGGCACGATCAAAGTGATCTTCGGGTTTTTCAGAACCACTGATTAAACGGTCTTGCATAGCGTTTATAAATCTAATTTCCGAAATTGTTTTGATAATAATGCCATTATGAATTTTGATAATGGTCATTACTGAGGAGTCTTATCGATAAAGTTTAAATTTTAGGTTAAACCTGCGGCTCGCCTTACCTTGCGAAATATATTTCTCATTCGCCAAAAGTAAGAAAAAACATTGTCATCCGCAAAACTCGTCAACTACCGAACTGTTTCAAATATATCGCAGAAACATGTTATTTCAAAACTTGCGCCTTTACTGGCTCATGCCTCAGACAGTTGCAGATGACTTTTACGCGTATCAAATATTTACTGGAACTTCATAATTAAAACTATTTATTCATTGATTTAAGTGCTGCACGGATAATATCACTGGCTTCAGTAAAATCACCTTTGGCAGCATTGACCAGTTTCTGAGCTTCCAAAGGTTTGTAACCTAATGACTGTAGTGCTGCTTCAGCTTCAGCAACCGCAGAGTTCCCAGTAAACTGGATCTGTGATGCAGTTGAAGTAGATGATGTTCCCGCAGAAAATGCCTTAAAACGATCACGCAGTTCAATCATCAGGCGTTCAGCAGTTTTTGCACCGACACCCGGAACTTTGACCAATGTTTTAACATCACCATTTTCAACAGTATGAATCAGCATTTCCACGCTTAAAGTGGAAAGAATACCTAAAGCCATTTTAGGACCGACACCGTTCACTTTGAGTAAGGTACGGAAAATGATTTTTTCCTGCTGATTTAAGAAACCGTACAGAAGCTGAGCATCTTCACGAACGGCTAAATGCGTCCATAGCGTGATTTTCTGACCTTTTTGCAGCTGGCAGAAGGTTGAAAGCGGGGTGTCAATTTCATAGCCCACGCCATTTACATTTAAAAGTACAGTCGGTGCTTCCAAAGCTAAGACTTCACCAATCAGACATCCGATCATTATGTATATTCACTTCTATGCAGTTAGTTCTTTATGCTTTGATTTCGCATGGATACAAAGCAGGGTCTTTATATGTTCAAATGGGTTGAGAGTATAACGAAGCCTGAAAAATTACCAATCATTCAGGACTTGATCGTTTTAAAAAAATCCAGCTTTATTGCCCTGTAACTCCTGAGCAAGCTGATACGCCTGATGATCTGAAAATTTACTGACAATATCCAGAACCTGCATAATATTGTCATAGTGATCATGGCTGAATCGTGCGCCAAAACGCTCCAGTATGGATAACAGACGCCCATCTTTGAAGCTCAGGGTTTTATGGGGTGTGGTCAGTGGAATGAAGGCATCCAGAATATGTTGGAGGCTTTGATGCGCAATAATTTCCAGACCAGACTTTTGCGGATGTTCAAATATTTTTTCACGCGCCAGGTTTTTTGCACGGTTGATACCATTTTCAATATCTTCGGAGCAGTACTGAAGTAAAGAGCCTTTGAGCTGACCGGATAAAATCTGAAAATGCTGTCTGGCAAATGCTGTGGTTACCTCATCCACCAGGCGTTTCATTACACGACCACGCAGGGCTGCAATTTTTTGCTGCCAGGTGGTGTAAGGCATATTGAGTTCAGCAGGAACACCAAAATCGCCCAGCAGATCAAGGAATATCGGTTCCACTTCCTCATAGGACAGCATGTTTAGAATAATGCCATCTTCAAGGTCAATCAGCGCATAACAGATGTCATCAGCCGCTTCGAGCAGATAGGTCAGTGGATGGCGACACCAGTGGAAGTCCCCCAGCTGTATCAGCCCCAGCTGCTGGGCAATCTGTTCAAGAATGTCTTTTTCAGCCTGGTAACAGCCAAATTTGGCGCGTTTGCTTGCAGGGGTATTACCCTGAGATTCAATGGTTCTGGATAACCATGGGTACTTTAAGTAAGCCCCTAAGGTTGCGTAAGTCAGACGCATACCACCATCATTGGGATGGTAATCAATCTTAGTCAGCAGTCTTAATCCCTGGGCATTGCCTTCAAACTGACGGACATCAGCCTGTTGTTCAGAGCTTAAGTCTTTCAGAAAATCGGTATGTGAAGCATCATCAAACCATTCACGGATCGCATATTCACCTGCATGTCCAAAAGGTGGATTGCCAATATCATGTGCCAGACAGGCTGCCTGAATGATTGCCCCAACATCAGCAGGGGAAATCCATACGGGTAATTCATCCTGAATTTTTTCGGCAGCAAGCATCCCCAGTGATCGCCCAATACAGGACACTTCAAGGGAATGGGTTAAACGTGTGTGAATACCGTCATGTTGCGTCAGAGGGTGAACCTGAGTTTTACGGTTCAGTTGCCGGAAACTTTGTGAAAATATAATGCGGTCATAATCTTTGTGAAATGGGCTGCGTGCCTGTTCTGTACTTTGTTTTTTACTGCCTAAACGAACTGTGGACAGCAGTTCTAACCAACGCATCTGAGTCATTTATCGTTATTCACTGAATGTTTCTGTTACTGCTTTGCATCATGCCAAATTTCACTGTAAAGCACCAGTGCAGTGCGACATCAGTTGTCATGTCTTTTCTTTATTTTTAGTCATATGTGGATGCTGTCGGGCGACATTCAGGCTTTCCAGGGATGTTTTTCAGTGTGATTCAGCAGATGTGCTGACTCCTGGGGGACTGATGATGAATTTCTTCATCATTCTGTTTGAATATCATCATTACTTTTAAGGTGGTAAATAAAATAAATGAATAAAAACAGCTGGTTATTTTTATGCTAATGGTTGGCATGCATTTTGATATATGAAAGGTCAGAGACTGATTAAAAAAGATGGACAGGAAATCCATCAGCGGTCTTGAAGATTTTTGAATATGTGAAGGGAGTACAGCATGCCAAATTTATCTATTTTTAAAAGTGCCGGAAGACTGGTGACAGGACGGGATGCGCTGGACAGTCTACAGAGTGCGCTTGAAAAAATGAATGCAAAACGTGCATTTATTATTACTGATCAGGGTGTTATGAACTCTGGAACGATCAACAGAGTACTGGAAAAGCTGAATATTCCTTTTGATATTTATGATCAGGTCAATCCAGAACCTGAGCTGGAACAGGTTGAACGCTGTATTGAGCTGTTTCATCAGCAGAAAAATGATGTGCTGATCGCCGTGGGCGGTGGCAGTGCAATGGATGTTGCAAAATGTACTGCTTCACTTTCTGACAAGCCTGGGACGGTCAGGGATTATATTGGTCTGGACACCATCAGTTCACGCAATATTCCTTTGATTGCAATTCCAACCACATCAGGTACAGGTTCAGAAGTGACCAATGTGGCAATCCTTTCAGATACCGCAAAACAGACGAAAGAAGGCTTTGTTTCTGAAGCATTGCTGCCGGATATTGCGATTGTTTCTCCTTATATGTCTTTAACCTGTCCTGCATCTGTGACGGCTGCAAGTGGTGTCGATGCTCTGGTACACGCAGTTGAGTCCTATATTTCACTGAACCGATCAGAAATTACTGATGGTCTGGCATTGAAAGCCATTCAGCTGATCTGTGAGTTTTTGCCGCAGGCTTATACCAACCCTGAAGACCTGACAGCCCGGGAAAAAATGGCAACGGCAAGTCTGATAGCAGGGCTGGCTTTTGGTAATGGTGGTGTAGGCGCAGTACATGCGCTGGCTTATCCACTGGGCGGGAAATATAAAATGTCCCATGGGGTCAGTAATGCATTAATGCTGCCTTATGTCATGAAATGGAATGCACAGGGATGTGAAGAACGGTTTACTGATATCGCGGTTGCAATGCGGCTGGAAGTTTCAGCAGATCATGCAGAAAACGTTCAGAAAGTAGTTGCTTATTTGCATGATTTTTGTCGTAATTTAAATATCCCTTCAGGTCTGAAAACTCTAAATATTCCTTTTGAAGATATTCCATATCTGGCAGAAGAAGCCATCAATGTTAAAAGGCTTTTAAAGAATAATCCCCGAGTTTTGAGTCTTTCAGATATTGAGGAAATTTACCGCGAAGCATATTAAAAGGAACTTTATATGCAACAACTTTCAACTGATTCTGTGCAGGAATTAGGGCAAAAACTGATTCGTTTCTGTAAGTCTGATGATGCCTTTGTTTCTGAACCGGTGAACTCGATTCTGGAAGCTATTCAGGATGGTCTGTACATCACGGATAAAAATGCAATCACGGTTACTGTGAACAAAGCATATGAGCGGATTACAGGTCTGGACAGGAAGCTGCTGATCGGACGCAGTATGGATGAAATTGTGACCCAGGGGTATCTGACCAACTCGATCAGTGCGGATGTTCTGAGAAAAAAGGAAGTGGTCACCACTGTCCAGACCATCAATCAGAATCAGAAAATACTGGTGACAGGAAGTCCGCTTTTTGATGAACAGGGAAATGTCAGTTATATCATCAGCAGTGTGCGGGATGTAACCGAACTTGTTGCTGCAAAACATGCTCAGGAACAGCTGGAAAATCTTTATAAAACCAAGTCTCAGCATAAAGTGCAGTGCAGTGACACCGATTTTATTATTTCCCGACAGTCGCAGGCTGTCTTTGACCAGGCAACGCATATTGCTCAGTTTGACTGCAAAGTACTGATTCAGGGCGAAACAGGAACAGGGAAAAGTAAACTGGCTCGCTACATACACAGTTGCAGTCCTCGGGCTTCTGAAGTGTTTATGGAGCTGAACTGTTCCGGTATTCCTGAAAATTTACTTGAAATAGAACTTTTTGGTTATGTCGCAGGTGCATTTACAGGAGCATCTGCCAAAGGCAAAAAAGGTCTGCTTGAAATTGCACACAAAGGTACACTTTTTCTGGATGAAATAGGTGATCTGCCGTTGCCATTGCAGGTCAAAATTTTAAAGGTTATTGAAGAACAAAGGTTTATACCGGTCGGTGCGACTGAATATAAAACTATTGATATCCGGGTTATTTCAGCTACGCATAAACATCTGAAAACTCAGATTTCCAAAGGTGAGTTCAGGGAAGATCTGTATTACCGCTTAAATGTGGTGGAGCTGGAGCTTGCACCTTTAAGAGAAAGACGGACAGAAATTATTCCACTCATACAGTTTTATAAAAATCACGTTAATCAGAAATATGGGCTGAATACGGAGATTGAACTTGAAGTACTGGAGTTTCTTTCCTGCTGGAACTGGCCTGGCAACATCAGAGAGCTGATTAACCTGGTGGAACGGCTGCTCGTATCCAGTACAGACCGGATGATTACACTGAATCATCTGCCGAAAGAATTTACTGAATTTGGATTAAAAAAAGCAGTATCCACATCCTTGAAAGATCGCATGGTTGCCTATGAAAAGAGCCTGATTATTGAAGCAATGAGTAAGTTTTCTTCAATGCGCCAGGCAGCAATGGCACTTGGGGTGGATCAGTCCACCCTGGTGAAAAAAATAGCCCGTTATAAGCATGAACCCTAAGCATCACTGAGCAGAAAAACAGGGAAATACAGTTTCAGGAGTAAGAAAATGGATGTTACGGCGTTATCGGTATTTGAAAACCGCTGTCTGATTAATGGTCAATGGATTGAAACAGGGGGAACAGCTTCTGGGCAGCGAATAGATGTTACAAACCCTGCCACAGGTGAGTTACTCAGTTCTGTGCCGGTACTGTCTGAAGCTCAGATTCATGAGAGTGTTCAGACGGCACAGGCAGCTCAGGTGTTGTGGAAAAAATATTCGCCACAGCAGCGTGCAGATGTTCTGAAGAAATGGTTCAACCTGATGCATGAGCATAAGGAAGAACTGGCGACTTTACTGACTCTTGAGCAGGGCAAGCCTTTAAAAGAGTCCAGAGGAGAGATAACTTACGCTGCCAGTTATCTGGAATGGTATGCAGAAGAAGGCAAGCGAGCGTATGGGGACATTATTCCTTCTGCGGACAGCTCAGAAGTCCTTGTTTTTAAAGAGCCAATCGGGGTCTGTGCTGCAATTACACCGTGGAATTTCCCTGCGGGCATGATTACCCGCAAGGTCGCGCCTGCACTGGCTGCGGGCTGCACCATGATTTTAAAACCAGCATCTGAAACACCTTTAACCGCACTGGCTCTGGCAAAACTGGCTACTGAAGCAGGGGTGCCTGCAGGTGTTCTGAATGTGGTAACAGGTTCTTCGACATTGATTGGAAAAATCCTGACTGAAAGTCCTGTGGTTAAAAAGCTGAGTTTTACAGGTTCTACACCGATTGGCGCAAAACTGATGGAACAGTCTGCACCGACCATTAAAAAACTGTCACTTGAACTGGGTGGAAATGCACCGGTACTTGTTTTTAATGACTGCAATCTTGAGCAGGCAGTTCAGCAGGTGCTGGACTGTAAATTCAGAAATGCAGGTCAGACCTGTGTCTGTGCCAACCGTATTTATGTACAAAGCGGAATTTATGATGAATTTCTGGAAAAACTGGCACTGAAAGTTTCACAGTTAAAAGTGGGTAATGGACTGGATGAATCAACAACAGTTGGACCCCTGATTAATGCCAAAGCCACACTGAAAGTTCAGGAGCAGATTGATGATGCACTGGCAAAAGGAGCAGAGCTGGTTACTGGTACAGCTGTGCAGCAACCCGGGAACTGGTGTGTGCCGACTGTGCTGAAAAATGTCAGTCAGGACATGCTGTGTGCAAAAGAAGAAACTTTTGGACCTTTGGCACCGGTTTTTGTATTTGAAACCGAAGATGAAGCCGCGCAGTACGCAAATGATACTGAGTTTGGACTGGCTTCTTATGTCTTTACCCAGGATCTGAACCGTTTCATTCGGGTTTCAAGAGCACTGGAATACGGTATGGTCGGTGTAAATACAGGCATTTTATCCAATGAAGCTGCACCATTTGGTGGTGTTAAGGCATCAGGACTGGGACGTGAGGGAGCGAAATACGGTCTGGAAGACTATCTGGAAATTAAATATGTGTGTGTAGGGAATATCACATAAAAATCAACAGTTTTAGCTGAAAACGGTTCTAAAAATTTCAGCTGCTGTTTTATGGAAATGAAGAAGGGAAAAATAAAATGGAATTGACAACAGATAAGTCTGCTGCACTGGAAAGTGCAGCAAAGGATAAAGCATCCATTCGGAAAGTGGTTGGCGCTTCAATGGCAGGCACAGTAGCTGAATGGTATGAATTTTTTATTTACGGGATTGCAAGTACGCTTGTATTTTCCAAACTTTTTTTCCCATCCAGCGGGGTTGGGGTTTCAGTATTTGACGGGATTATTGCTGCGTTTGCAACCTATGCGGTGGGCTTTCTCGCACGACCAATCGGTGGTCTGGTCTTTGGTCATTTTGGTGATAAATACGGTCGTAAAAAACTTCTGCAGATCAGTCTGATTCTGGTTGGGGCTTCAACGTTTCTGATCGGCTGTATACCAGGTTATGCCTCGATTGGTTATATGGCACCCGTACTGCTGGTCATTTTAAGATTTATACAGGGCTTTGCTGTCGGGGGGGAATGGGGTGGTGCAATGCTGCTGGTCAGTGAGCACAGCGATGAAAAGCGTCGTGGTTTTTACTCCAGCTTCTTACAGGCAGCTGCGCCTGCGGGAAGTGTTGCAGCCAGTCTGGTACTGCTGACACTCTCTATGACACTTCCAGAAGAATCATTTCTGGCTTGGGGCTGGCGGGTTGCTTTCTGGCTTTCAGCAGTCATTATTATCATTGGCTATTATATCCGTAAGAATGTAGAAGAATCGGACGTCTTTAAGGCTTCACTTGAAAAGCAGGAAGCGACCCGAAAATCTTCAGCTGGTCTCAAGGAAGTTCTGAAATATTATCCAAAACAGGCAATCTGCGGCATGCTGATGCGTGTAGGTGAAAACTCGGCTTATTATATTATTGTGGTTTTCTCGATCACCTATCTGTCGGTTCAGCATCATATTGGTTATACCACCATGCTTTTGCTGCTCCTGTGTGCCAATACCTTCCACTTTTTTGCCATGATTTTTGGTGGTCATCTGTCTGATAAGTTTGGTCGTAAAAATATCATGATGTTTGGTTATGTCGGTATTTTACTGTGGATGCCATTCTATTTTCATGGACTGGATCAGGGAAGTTTTGCGGTCACTCTGTTTGCCATGTGTGTCGGTTTATTTTTCCAGGGCGTGACGTATTCAGGACAGGGCGCAGTACTGGCGGAAATTTTCCCGACCCGCATGCGTTATTCAGGTGTTTCGTTCTGCTATCAGGTTGCAGGCATTCTGGCAGGTTCAATTGCACCAATGATTGCTACAATGCTGTGGAAAGAGTTTGGCAGTACTTTACCGGTCATTATTTATATTCTGAGTATCAGTGTGATGTCGATGATTGCTATTTTCCTGCTGAAAGAATCCAAGCATAAATCACTGAAAGAAATTGATCTCGAAGACCGTAAAAATATAGCGTAGTACTGAAATTCTTAATCTGATTTTTAATAGGGCAGGACTGAATCATCCAGCAGATGTTTCAGTCCTGCTTTTTATGCAGTAGATCATATTTCATAAAGACGGTTTTATTCAGATATGTAACGTGGGTGTTCCTGAATTATCTGGATACAAACAGCCTGAGCCTTTCTATTGCTGTAGATTCAAAACTTTTATCTGAAAACAAAGCAGTTCTTTGAACTATTATACGATTAGCTTGCAGATTCGTGATTTTCCATCTAGCTGATTTGAGTAATACACAGTAGAATATGCGCTCTCTTCAAGTCACATTGCGGTAGGTTGTCTAGACCTGCCCGTGGAGCCAAAAACAGCATGTTTATCGTTGCCGGTGCACCTGCACACTCTTCTTTTAAGCAAACACAACTATTAGCACGCCTTGCGTCAATCAGTTCTGTTCAATCAATAGAAAGCCAATGGGTTTACCTTTTCGACCAAGCGCTCAACGAGCAACAACAGCAATCTGCTTTACAGCTTTTAAACGATGGCGCATCGTTTGAAGTTCGTCAGGCTGCAAGTGATGAAGTCCAGATTTTAGTGACACCTCGTGTCGGTACAATTTCGCCGTGGTCATCTAAGGCAACTGATATTTTTGCCAACTGTAATACACCTGTACACCGCCTAGAACGCGGTGTTTTGTTTACTTTAAAGGGTATTTCTGACGTATCTGATGAAGTTAAACAGGTTTTACATGACCGTATGACGGAAAGTGTTTTCAATCAGATTGATGATGCTGCGGCATTATTCTCTGAAACTGCACCAAAACCTTTAAATTCAATTGATATTTTAGGTCAAGGTAAAGATGCATTAGTCAAAGCAAACTCTGAGTTTGGTTTTGCACTGTCTGATGAAGAAATTGACTATTTAGTTGCGGCATTCAATAAACTGGGTCGTAACCCACATGACATCGAACTGATGATGTTTGCTCAGGCAAACTCTGAACATTGTCGTCATAAAATCTTTGGTTCTGAATGGACAATTGATGGCGAAGTTCAGCCATTGTCATTGTTCCAGATGATTAAGAATACCTACAAAGAATCTCCAACAGACGTATTGTCAGCATATAAAGACAACGCATCTGTGATCGTGGGCTTTGATACTCAACGTTTCTATCCGAAAAAAGACGAAGCGACAGGTCACCACGTTTATAAATACAAGAGTCAAGCCGCTCACATTCTGATGAAAGTGGAAACCCATAACCATCCAACAGCGATTGCACCATTTGCAGGTGCTGCGACAGGTTCAGGCGGTGAAATCCGTGATGAAGGCGCAACAGGTCGTGGTGGTAAACCAAAAGCAGGTTTAACAGGTTTTACAGTTTCAAACCTGAACATTCCTGGTTTTGAACAGCCTTGGGAAGACAACTATGGCAAACCATCACGTATGGCTTCACCTTTACAGATCATGATTGATGGTCCTTTAGGTGGCGCTGCATTTAACAACGAATTTGGTCGCCCTGCATTAAACGGTTACTTCCGTACATTTGAACAGAATGTAAATGGTGATGTGAAAGGTTTCCATAAACCAATCATGATCGCAGGTGGTTACGGCAACATCCGTCCTGACCATGTCGAAAAAGATGCAATTCAACCAGGCGACTTACTGATTGTCCTTGGTGGTCCTGCAATGCTCATCGGTTTAGGTGGTGGCGCAGCGTCTTCTGTAGACAGCGGTAAACTCGGTGAAAACCTTGATTTTGCTTCAGTTCAACGTGAAAACCCAGAAATGGAGCGTCGTTGCCAGGAAGTGATTGATGCCTGCTGGCGCATGGAAGACTTCAACCCAATCGTATCTGTACATGATGTGGGTGCGGGTGGTATTTCCAATGCAATGCCTGAACTTGTTAATGATCACGAGTTAGGCGCAATCCTTGATCTTCGTAAGATTCCATCCTTAGAGCCTGGTATGTCTCCAATGGAAATCTGGTCAAACGAAGCACAGGAACGTTATGTCCTTGCGATCAAACCAGAATCTTTAGAATTATTTGAATCCATCTGTGCGCGTGAACGTTGCCCATTTGCCGTTCTTGGTGAAGCAACTGAAGCACGTCAGTTGACTGTAAACGATCCATTGTTTGATAACAAAGCGGTGGATATGCCAATGCAAGTGATGCTTGGCGGTACTCCACGTATGAGCCGTTCATACGAAACTGTTGAACGTAAAGGTGATGATTTTACTGCTGTACAAGTGACTGATTTAAAAGATGCGATTTTCCGTGTCTTAAAAAATCCTACAGTTGCATCTAAATCATTCCTGATCACCATCGGTGACCGTTCAATCACAGGTATGGTTGCACGTGATCAGATGGTGGGTCGTTGGCAGGTTCCAGTGGCGGATGCTGCTGTAACAACCACAAGCTTACAAGGCTATACAGGTGAAGCAATGGCAATGGGTGAACGTCCACCTGTGGCATTGTTGAATCCTGCGGCTTCTGCTCGTTTATCAGTTGCTGAATCTATTTCAAACATCATGTGTGCCAACATCGAACAGATCAGCGACATTAAACTGTCTGCAAACTGGATGGCGGCTGCGGGTCAGAAAGGTGAAGATCAGGCATTATTCGAGGGTGTAAAAGCCATTGGTATGGAAATGTGTCCTGCATTAGGCATCGCAATTCCAGTTGGTAAAGACTCATTGTCAATGCGTACCACTTGGAATGACGAAGGTGAAGACAAATCTGTAACTTCACCAATGTCTGGCGTGATTACTGCATTTGCACCTGTTTTAGATGTACGTAAAACATTGACACCTGAACTGAAGAATGAAGATTCAGTACTGGTTCGCATTGATTTGTCTAAAGGTCAGTTCCGTCTAGGTGGTTCGATCCTTGCACAGGTTTATAAGGCAATCGGTTCAGTGACACCTGACGTAGACAGCTTTGATGATTTCAAAGCATTCTTTGCACTGGTTCAGGACTGGAACAACCGTGGCTTGATCAAAGCGTATCATGACATTGGTGATGGTGGTTTACTCGCAACTGTTGCTGAAATGATGTTTGCTTCACGCTTAGGTGTAGCACTTGAAAATCAATCGACTGAAAGCTTATTTGCAGAAGAAATTGGTGCAGTATTACAGATTTCTAAAGCAGACTGGGCAACTCTGGCAGACGAAGTTGCTGCTTCAAGCTTGAAAGATGCGATTGCTGTTGTTGGTACAGTGAATGATTCAGACACGTTATCTGTGAATGGTTTAGTGCTTGAACGTGCTGAATTACAACAGGCCTGGACTGAAGTTTCACATCAGATCCAGCGCTTACGTGATAACGTTGAAACCGCTGATTCTGAATATTCATTGATTGCTGATAAAAACCATAAAGGTATTATTGCATTACCAACATTCGATTTGAATGAGCCAGTAGAAGCGCCATACATCAATGAACGCCGTCCAAACATGATGATTTTACGTGAACAAGGCGTAAACGGTCATGTGGAAATGGCTGCGGCATTTGATAAAGTTGGCTTTAACACTGTCGATGTTCACATGAGCGATTTACTTTCAGGTCGTATTGATTTAGACGATTTTGAAGGTTTAGTGGCGTGTGGTGGTTTCTCTTACGGTGACGTACTGGGCGCAGGTGGTGGTTGGGCTAAATCTGTACTGTTCAATCCAAAACTGCGTGATCAGTTTGAAAAATTCTTTAACCGTGACAATACCTTCTCTGTCGGTATCTGTAATGGATGTCAGATGCTTGCACAGCTTGCTCCACTGATTCCAGGTGCAGACAACTGGCCTCGTTTCCGTCGTAATACGTCTGAAATGTTTGAAGCGCGTGTTGTGAACGTCAAAGTTGAAAAATCTCCATCTATTCTTTTAGAAGGTATGGAAGGTTCAATTTTACCAATCGCCGTGGCACATGGTGAAGGTCGTGCAGATACGACTGCTGAAAACTTTGCATCGTTGAATGCAGGTAATCAGGTGATCTTACGTTATGTAGACAGTCAGGGTAATGCAACTCAACAGTATCCATTAAACCCGAATGGTTCTCCTGAAGCGATTTCTGGTGTGACGTCAAAAGATGGTCGTGCAACGATTATGATGCCGCATCCTGAGCGTAACTTCCGTGCGATTCAGCATTCGTGGAAACCTGAAGAATGGACTGAAGATGGTGCATGGTTACGTATGTTCCGTAATGCACGTAAGTTTATTGGTTGATATTTTTAAATATCAATTGATTTGAAGAAGCTCCGAAAGGGGCTTTTTTTTTTAAAGGAATAAAATGCAAACTACAATTTTTACTAAGATGTTTATAAGTTTACTTATAGTATTATTTTGTATAGGGTTTAAAATTGATAATCCAAATTTAGAAATAAAAAAATATCTTGATTTATTAGGATCTTTTTCTTTTTTAATTATGATAGCTAGTTTAAGGATGTCATTAATTGGATTCTATCAAGGAAGCAACTTTTTTTTAAATCATCTAACTCCCAATAAAATTTTAGATGAAAGATATAATAAGTTGATTAAATGAAATATTAAATTATTTTTATTTTCTCAAGTTCCTTTATTGGAATCTAAGTATCAGAAATATTGCACTAATGATCGTGAAATTTTCATTTTTTTTAAATTATATGAAAATCAAGAATGAGCGATGTGATGAATATAATAAAAGAAAATTATTTTTGGCATTTTATTCTATAAATATCTGTATAGAAATGGCGATTTGGGGAATAATATTTCTAATGATTAAATACTCTATTGAAATTTTTTGAGTTGATAGGTGGGGTATTTTTTTGATTTTTAGATAAAATTAAAATGATATCAATTAATTAAGTTGTAAATCTCATAAGCAATTATTTAATGCTTTATCTATTAATTGTTATAAAAATATTTGAGAATGATAATGAAATTTAAAATCCAATTTCGTGAATTTGCATTGCTTATGTCGATCGTATTATTTTCCATAGATGCTGTTCTGCTTGCATTGGATGAAGATATTACACCTTGAACGTAACCTTCAGTGCGATTCAGCATTCTTGGAAACCTGAAGAATGGACAGAAGATGGTGCATGGTACGTATGTTTCGTAATGCACGTAAATTTATTGGTTGATATTTTTAAATATCAATTGATTTGAAGAAGCCTCGAAAGTGGCTTTTTTCTTTGCATGCACGTTTAAAATTGAGTGGAAAATAATCTTTAGTTACATTTCAAAACTTGGTTTATTTTTTGCTTCATTTAAATTGTTCAGATAAGGATAGATTTTTTGCTCCATATCTTATCAATTCAGTGAAGAATAAATGAGGGTGCTAAAATGATAAAAACAGTCAATTATCAAAGTATAGATCGAGTCGCGTTACGCCAAAAGGGTTGGTTGTGGTTTGGGACAGTGATGAGCTTACAAGTCTTTATTATTTTAATCGCTTATTTGTTTGCATAGATTTGCTGTATGGATTAGCAAAAAGACAGTTGGATTTTGTACTTTAATAAAAAAACCACCCGAAGGTGGTTTAAATTGATCAAACAGATAATTGAATCTGCCCCAATACAGACTTCAATGTATTTTCATAGTCAAAAGCATCATTTGTACTGTCCTGATAACGCCATGCGACATAGCCATCAGGGCGCACCAGTACTGCACCTGATTCATGAATTTCAGATATTGCATTCCATGTGCCATAAACATCACGGTAGTCACGTGAGCCAATCTGAATGACATCCATATAAGGTAGGTCCAAAGCTTCAACAGCTTTTTTCCAGCCTTTGCCTGACAGTCCTGTGATTAAGGTAAAACGTCCTTTACCACTGACATCCAGGGTTGAAAGTTTCTGACCTTTTGCATTAATCAGCCAGGTATGCGGTACTTTTGCACCTGGACGTGTGGTTGCCTGTAAGTACAGTTGTTGGTCTTTTTCAAACACTTCAGGTTCAGATTCAACAATCACTGCATTTGAAGCATAACGCTGATTCAGTTCTACACCCTGAGCATTAAACTCAAAGTTTTTAATTTCCAGTGCCTGATACAGTCTCTGACGGATTTCAGCACCTTGTTCATTTTCAGCGAAGATACGTTCCAGCATTTGCTTCTGCGTGGTCACACCCTGGTCAAAGCCAAAAACTTCTTTGAGATGTTTATAATCAAAGCGTGACTGGTTGGCACGCGCTACAATCTGTTTGCCGACAGGAGCACGCTCCAGTGTATAAGAGTCAAGCAGAGCAGGTTCAGCCCAGCCTTTCACTGCGTAGGCGAGTTTCCAGCCCAGGTTAAAGGCATCCTGCATACAGGTGTTTGAACCTAAACCGCTGGAGGGTGGATGACGGTGTACTGCATCGCCACCACAGAATACACGACCTTTGGAGTATTCGGTTGCCCAGGTCTGGTTGACGTACCAGTATGACAGTTTCTGGATCTCAACATCTTCAACTTCAGTGCCTACGAAAGTATTGAGACGGGCACGAACCTGCGCCTCTGTGACTTGTGGTTCACCCTTGGATATGTCAAAACCCCAACCCATAATCCACTCATTCCATGGCGTTATGGTACGCAGCAAGCCCATTCCCAGGTCACCAAAACGTGCTTCAGGATTGACAATCCATTGCAGAATAGCAGGGCGATGCTGAACGTATCTGGATAGATCGGCTTTAAAAGTCACATAAACTGTACCTGCACGGGACATTACGCCTTCAAGTGGTAAATCAAGCTGTTCAAGAACACGTGACTTAGCCCCATCCATACCCACTAAATATCTGGCACGTAAGCTGAATTCGGTATTGGTGATATGATTTAAAAAGGTTGCAGTAACGCCATCTTCATCCTGAACATGAGATAAATATTCAGTGTTGAAGTTATAGATTGCGCCTCGTTCACCCGCATTTTTAACCAGTAATGCTTCCATTTTGGGCTGGATTAAATCCACCAGTGGACAAGGACTGCCCTTAATATAATCCCCGTGACGTTCATCTCCAGTACCCCAGGCACTTAAACGGGCAATTTCTTCACCAACCAGACTGGTGGTTACCAGACTTTCCCCCATCTGTTCCCAGGGAGTGGCAATTTCCTTAACCTGTTCTTCAATGCCTAAATCACGTAATACTTCCATGGCACGCTGGTTGGTAATATGCGCACGTGGGCTGTTGGCTAACCAGTTAAACTGAGTAAAAAGCTGAACTTTCACTCCATAATTTGCCAGTGCTAAGCCCAGGGTTGAGCCCGCAGGTCCCGTACCAATGACTAATACATCGGTATCATATGCTTGTGTCATACTTAAATCCGTCTTTTAAAAATCCAGTACAGTCTTTGACTGGTGCAGCACGTGAGTCTATGCAAGCACTTCGGGTTATGAAATGCGTATTGGTTTTAAGTCTGGGTGTATATAAATTTCCTCTGCATACGTTTGATGATGAGGGAAATAATGAATAGGTTGTGCGATGGAACTGCGTCATTTACGTTACTTTTTAACGGTTGCTGAAGAGCAAAGCTTCACCAGAGCCGCAGAAAAATTGTTTACGGCTCAGCCATCTCTGAGTCAGCAGATTAAAGACATCGAGCAGGAGGTGGGTGTCGCACTGTTTGAACGTTCAGCACGGAAAGTTATATTGACGGATGAAGGGCATGCTTTTCTCATACATGCAAAACAGGCTCTGGAGAGCAGTAAACTGGCTGTGGCAGCTGCCCGGCAAGTAGCACAGCAAAAGAATAATCAGATTCATATTGGTTTTTTAAATGTCGCAGAAATTAAACTGATGCCTGGTATTCTGGCACAGCTGAAAACAACCATTCCCGATTTAAAAATTCATCTACACAGTCTGACCTGTTCAGAGCAAATCCAGGGACTGAAAAATGCGGAACTGGATTTAAGCTTTACCCGTTATGAGTTGCGGCATCCTGATTATGAAAATATTCACTTAATGAGTGAACAGATTTATCTGGTCGCTTTGGACAGTTTGCATCCAGCAGACCGTCCATTGAAACTTCAGGAACTGAAAAATCATACCTTGATCATGTGTGAGCAAAATGCTTCACCGGTTTTTTATGAAAAACTGAATACCATTATTCCATTCGATCAGCAAAGCCATGATCGAATGTTGTGGGTGACCAATGTGATGCAGCATTTAAACCTGATTAATATGGGAATGGGCTTTAGTTTTGTACCTGAATATTTATTAAAATTTTTAAATCCACAGGTTAAAATTATTCAGACAGATACAGTTTTACCTGAGCTTGGCTTATATGCAGGTTACGCTAAAAATGCCAGAAATACCGCGCTGAATCTGATCATAAAAGCCTTAAAACAGGATCATGCTGTTACAGAGGGTAAATATGCTTAAACTCATTTACTACGTTCCGGAATCTCACCTTGAACCCACCAAACTTGCGATATTTGCAGCGGGTGCAGGTGGAATCGGTAATTATGAACACTGTGCCTGGCAGGTTTTAGGTACAGGGCAGTTTAAACCTGTAAAAGGAGCCAATCCGTTTATAGGTGAACTGGATACTTTGGAGAGTGTTCCTGAATGGCGGGTGGAAACAATTGTCCCTGAAAATAAAGCAGGTGATGTGGCAAGGGCTCTAAAGGCGAGCCATCCTTATGAGGAACCTGCTTTTGAGTTTATTCAAACAGTGGATGTTGTATATTAAAGTGCTTCTGAACGAAAAAATATAAGTGGATACGCGTAGGGAGACATGGATGTCTCCCGTTAGCTGGAGGTTCAGGGATGAACCTTCCAGCTAACAAAGGATTTTGGTTACTTTGATCCTTCAAAGTAACGTATGCCTATACGGTAAAATCTGTAGTAAAGGATACAGCTTGAGGCAGTGCAGGCTAAAGTAAATCAAACCTTCTGAATAAATAAATCACGGTCAAAACGATACTGCGGAAAGAACACACCATCAGCTGCACGTTCACCAGCTCCAATCACCATCACAGGATATTGCTGATCATTCAGATTTAAAATCTTTTGGACCAGTGGTTCATCAAAACCTTCCATCATACAGCTGTCAAAACCGTAAGCACGTAAAGCTAAAACAAGGTTTTCACAGGCAAGTGCTGTGGTTTTGCTTGCCCATAATTTAGCATCAGCCTGATTAAAAGCAGTCACAGGCAATTGTTTATCGAGTGTACGTGCAACTTTGAAAGCTACTTTCTTAAAGTTACCAAGTGAGTTGAAGTAACCTGTTTTATAGTTATATGGAATAAACCTGTAATACTTCTGCACTGCAGCAGGAGCTTCAGGAAATGGAAATTCTGAAATATTACGTTTTGCCATTTCATCAACACGATCGGTACGTGCTACACAGACAATCAGTTCAGCCGCAGTTTTCGCAGCCAGCTGTCCTAAACACGCTTTTACCAACAGCTTCTTTTTAGCAGGGTTTTGTACTACATAAAATGTCCATGGCTGTAAGTTGGATGAATTGGGTGCGAGCAGGGCAAGGTCCAGACATTCATCCAGGATTTCAGCAGGAATTGCTTTGTCAGTAAATTTTCGTACAGAGCGGCGGCTTTGAATGACTTTTTTGAAATTTTCAACATCTATGTCTGTCGGTGCAGCTTCAAAATAGCGTTTCTTTTCGGTTTTAGCTTGTTCAGTCATGGTTTATATATTCACGAAAGGATTTGAAGTTTTAATGGGGATCAAACATGAAAAAACCACTTAACAGGTACTGCGAAGTGGTTTTTATCTCAATGAACAGAATCAGTTGAACTGAGCAAAATCAGGTTTGCGTTTTTGCATAAATGCAGCAACGGCTTCCGCCATTTCAGGTGACTTGACACGCTGCATGAAAATGACAGCTTCATCATCAACACACTGAATGATTTCTTCCAGATTATGTTTCATCATTTTTTTGGTCTGTACCAGAGATGCCAGTGGCAGTGCAGCCAGAGTCTGAGCCTGACGCAGTGCATGACCATAGACGTCATCTTCAATGCTGTTGATCAGACCTGCTGCCAGTGCTTTTTCACTGTTGAACTTCTGAGCCGTCAGTAACAGTTCAGCTGCTTTATGATAGCCTGCCTGCTGAATCAGCAGTTTACTGGAAGCACCTTCTGGTGACAGCCCTAAGCTGACAAACGGAATCTGGAACAGTGCGGTTGAGTCACTGTAAACAAGATCTGCATGAAGAAGAATCGTCACCCCAATGCCAATAGCAACACCACGGATCGCACAGATGAGTGGCTTGGACAGTCGTGCAGCAGATTTCAACAGTACAAAAGGAGGACCATCACCTTCTTTGCCCACTAAAGGCTGGGAGATGAATGCCATAAAATCTTTCATGTCATTGCCGGCACTGAAGTCTGCATCTGCACCACGTAAAATGACGACACGGACATCACGATCCTGATCGGCTTCATCAAGTGCTTTAGCAATCCATAAGTATAATTCACCATACAGAGCATTTTTAGCTTCTGGACGGTTAATGGCGAGTGTAAGAATGCCATTTTCAAGATTTGCGTTTAAATGTTGATGTGGTTGTTGAATACAACTGAGTGTCATCGTACTATCCTTGCTTCAATCTTAATTAGATTTTATGACCTCATTATGTCGCATATTTTATAACGTGGCACAACTGGTGAGTTCATAAAAAATGAATCCATGAACTATACATTTGATTATCTTGTTTATATTGGACGCTTCCAGCCTTTTCACCTGGCGCATATGCAGACCATCAACATTGCATTGCAACAGGGGCAGCATATTATTCTGGCACTGGGTTCCGCTCAGGATGAACGTAATGTCAAAAATCCATTTTCGGCATCTGAACGGGAACAGATGATTCTCTCAAATTTTTCTGAAGATATGCAGAAACGTATTCATTTTGTTCATGTGATTGATGTCTATAACGATGTGAAATGGGTCAGACAGGTTAAATCGCTGATTGCAGAGGTGGTTCAACCCTCTGATCGGGTAGGATTGATTGGACATTTTAAAGATGATTCATCTTATTATCTTGCGCTGTTTCCAGAATGGCCTTTGGTTGAACTGGACAGTCTGAAAGGCTCAATTTCAGCGACACCCTTACGCGAAGCGTATTATCGCGGTGAAATCATGCGGGCAGAATTTCCGCAGGGAACGATCAGTTTTTTGGAGCAATTTCAGAAAACTGAGACTTATCTTGAACTTAAAAATAAGTTTATGAGCGGTGATGCTTCAAATTTATAAAGACTCAAATAGCGGTCAGTAAAAATTGCATCTGTATCATCAGAATTAACAGAACGGGTTGTTAAAATCATTCATGATGTGTGGATTACATGCCGTGAGTAAAATGATATGAACAACAGCATTACAGAGATCCAGCAGTTGATACAGCATTATTTTGATGGTCTGTATCGTTGTGATGTTGCATTGCTCAGTCAGATTTTTCATCCCGATGCACGCTATGTCACGGCGACTGAAACACCTCCTTTGATGCTGTCTGTTCCAGAATATTTTAAAATTGTTGAACAGAGAACCTCTCCTGAGTCTTTAGGGCAGGAGAGACAGGATCAAATCACCTCCATTCAGATTTTAAGTGAAACCACAGCTGTGGTAACGCTTGAATGTGTGATTGCACCCAGATATTTTTATGATGTGCTGACATTGATTTATACAGATCAGCAATGGTGGATTATTTCCAAAGTGTTTCATTACAAAATATTCAATGAACAGATACAGACTCATTTTCAGTAGGCAATTAAGGTATTTTATTGATTTTCATTCATGAAGAAATGAATTGCTTATGCGGAAGATTCAGTTTTTGAAGAAAAATATTTTATTGAACAGTGCTGTAACTCTGATAGCACTGAGCCTGCTAACATCAGCAAATGCCGGAACTTATACACTGGCTCAAAACAGTCATGTTGGCTTTCACATTGAATCCATGGGTGTCAGTATTGTGAAAGCTCAGTTCACCAAAGTTCAGTCATCATTAAATTTTGATGTGAAAGTGCCACAGAATGCTTCAACCTCTTTTATCATGGATGTAAACAGTCTGAGTGTGAATAAACCGTCTCTGAAAAATATGATTATGGGACAGGATCTGTTTTATGCTGCGAAATACAAAACCGCCAGTTTTAAAAGTACTGCATTTCAACCTCTCGGTGGTCATCATTACAACATTCAGGGTTATCTGACTTTAAGGGGAGTTACCCGGCCAGTTACTTTTACTGCAACCATTAAACCTGCTGTGGCAGATGCCAGTGTGATGGATTTTAAATCTTCCACCACGATTAAGCGCAGTGATTTCGGTATGAAAAAATCAGTAGGTGGTGTGGGTGAAAAAGTCAGTATTGATGTTTCAGGACAGTGGAAAGCCCAGTAATTTTCAATGAAAAACCTGAAAATGGCGACTGAATCTGTTCGCCTTTTTCTGTCTACAGGTTTTGACCGATCTGATGGAAATAAACCATCAGCCATTTAAGAAATACCTGGCTTGCGTGGTCAGTAACTGAGTCAGGCTTTGCAATGGTGCAGACTGCTGTTTCCAGTGATGCCAGTATAAAGGCAGATCAATGCAAAGTTCAGGGGCAATTTCCAGTAATGTTTTATCCTGAAAATAGGGTTTTGCCTGGTGGAAAGGCAACCAACCATAACCCAGTCCCATTGTAACTGCATCAACAAAAGCAGTGGATGACGGTACAAAAAAATGTGGGTATTGCGATGAATGCAATCCAAACTCGCGCTGTATGTATTCGGTATGCATTTGATCTTTTGCATTGAAAATAACGGCTGGAGCATCGCGGAGAGTTTCCCTGTGTACGCCGTGGCTAAACCATTGCTGTGCAAATTCAGGTGTACAGCAAAAATGATAATGCATGGTACCCAGCGGACTCGCGACACAGCCCTTCATGGCACTGGCTTCCGCACTGACGCAGGCATTGACCAGACCCGCTTCCAGCAGGTGATGGGTTTCAGACTGATCATCCACATGAAAATGCAATGTGATCTTTTCCTGGATAAGTGTCTGCTTCAGCAGAGGGAGTAACCAGGTGGCCAGTGAATCTGCATTACTGGCAATTTTCAGCTGATAAAAAGCAGAGTCTGAAGACTTTCCCTGTAACTGCTGAGTCAGGTGCTGCTCCATCAGTTGTATCTGTTGCAGATGCTGCAACAGTTCCTGCCCGGCAGCAGTCACACGGCAGGGACGATCCCGTACGATCAGCACCTGTCCCAGCTGTTTTTCCAGATTCTGGATACGTAAAGTCACCGCGGAAGCTGTGATATGCAGTTTATCTGCCGCCTGCTCAAAACTGCCACACTCTGCAAGTGCCAGAAAGGCTTCACTTTGCCTGCTTTGTAATATAGACATGACGGGTTTTTAAACTAAGAAAAATTTAGTTTAACTGATATTTATTTAAAAATATTTAATATGATGAAAATTTACGGATAATGGCTGCATTGTAAAATTGATGAAATAACCATGTTAAATGCAGTGACTCAAGGCTTTTTGGTGGGGCTCAGCCTGATTGTAGCGATAGGGGCACAGAATGCTTTTGTACTCAAACAGGGGCTGAAAAAGCAGCATATTTTCTGGATCTGTCTGGTCTGTGCGCTGTCAGACTCATTACTGATTTTATCTGGGGTTATGGGTTTTGCTCAGATCATGATTCAGTATCCTGCGGTTGTGCAGATCAGTAAATTTGCAGGTGCTTTATTTCTGATCGTATATGGTGCACAGCATTTTTATCATTCGTTTAAGCATAGTGCTGTGATGCAGGAAAGCAGCATTCAGAAGCAGCATTTAAGTGAGCTGTTGCTGATCTGTCTGGCTTTAACCTGGCTGAATCCACATGTCTATCTGGATACAGTTGTTTTAATTGGCACAGTGTCCACTCAGTTTGCAGGGCAGGAGATGGCTTTTGCAACAGGAGCAATCACGGCTTCCTGGTTGTTCTTTTTCAGTCTGGGTTATGCTGCCAGATGGTTGCAACCTGTATTTACACATCCAGAAGCATGGAAAATACTGGATTTTCTGATAGGTGTTGTGATGTGGTCAATCGCAGTTTCACTGCTTATATAAAGTCAGTACCTGTATGAAAGGATTGGTGCATCTGTTGAACAGATACAAAAAAGCGAAAGATGATATCTTTCGCTTTTTTCAGAACTGTAGAGCTTATGCGTTTTGCAGAGCTTTTAGATCTTCCAGTACTGCTTCAGCATGACCTGCTGCTTTAACTTTACGGTACTCTTTCACCAGCTGACCTTGATGGAAAATGAAAGTTGAGCGTTCGATGCCCATGACTTTTTTGCCATACATATTTTTTTCTTTAATCACATCAAAGTGCTTACACAGAATTTCTTCTTTATCACTGATCAGATCAATGTTCAGGTTCTGCTTTTCAGTGAAGTTCTGATGAGCTTTGACAGAGTCACGTGATACACCATAAATATGGCAGTTCAGTGCTTCAAACTGATCTTTCAGACATGAAAAACCAACTGCCTGAGTGGTACAGCCAGGGGTATTATCCTTAGGGTAAAAATAAATAATCAACCATTCGGCAGCTGATGTTGCCAGATTGATTTCTCCATTTGTTGTTGGAAAAATTTGATCTGGAAGTTGAATGCTGTCAGACATATAAATAATCCTTCATGTTCATTTTGACGATGAATGAATGCTAAAAGTATTTTTCAGAACCAAGAATATCATCTTTATATGAAAAATGGCTTTGAAGTGGCATTGTTCATACATTATGTATTTCGAGTTTATTCAGGTTTAAACGGATAGGCAGTGAATACCATGTGCTGGAGCATAAAAAAGCCCGCATTCTGCAGGCTTTTTTATATCTGAACACTTAGTTTTTCGCTTGTGCAGCCTGAGCAGCTTTCATTGCTTCTTCAGTCAGATTTTTCAGTTTACCTGTTAACTGAGGACCAAAGCATGCCTGTAAATCTTTATTCTGTTTCTGTACAAAAGCTAAAGTTGCAGGGCTTTTCTTCTGATTGATTGTGCTTTGAATTTCCCATTTCTGAGCATTGGTCAGACGGCCATCCGCTTCAACAGCACATGAACAGTATTTACTGATTTCAGCAGCAGAAAGTTTTTTGCCTTTAGCTGTTTCATCTTTACAAACATTAATCAGCGCTGCTTTTACATTGGAGCTTTTATAAGCTTCCTGCAGTTTATTGGATTCTGCTGCATGAGTCGCAGTTGCAAACAGAGCGACAGTTGAAAAACAAGCAGACATAATAATGTTTGATTTTAAAATATTCATAAAAACTACCTTATTAATTCGGTATGTAACGAGTCGGGTCAGCAACATCTGCATCAGCAAAACCTTGCTTACGTAAACGACAGCTGTCGCATTTACCACAGGCTCGCCCCTGGTCATCTGCCTGATAGCAGGACACTGTATTGGCATAGTCTACGCCATGTTCCATACCTAAGCGAATGATATTTGCTTTGGATAAATGTAACAGAGGTGTTTCAAATTTAAGAGGTTTTCCTTCAACACCGACTTTGGTTGCGAGGCGTGCCATGTTGGCAAAAGCGTCAATAAATTCTGGACGGCAGTCCGGGTAACCCGAATAGTCCACAGCATTAATACCAATAACAATTGCTTGTGCATCAAATACTTCAGCTGCTGCCAGGGCATAAGATAAAAAGATGGTGTTGCGGGCTGGAACATAAGTGACAGGAATACCTTCCTGCTCGTGATCAGGTACTTCAATGTTATGGTCTGTTAACGCAGAGCCACCCAGGTTACCTAAATCTATATTAATGACACGATGTTCTACACCAGCCTGTTTTGTCAGTGCACGTGCAGCATCCAGTTCAGTTGTTGAACGCTGACCGTACATGAAACTCAGAGCAATACATTCGTAACGAGCCTGCGCCCATGCCAGACAGGTGGTTGAGTCAAGGCCGCCAGATAATAAAACGATGGCACGTGGGCGCATACTGAAATCTCCAGAAAATTGAAATCAAAAGGGTTTAACGACCAGTTTCGTCATTCCACAACAGTTTATGTAACTGTAACTGGAAGCGAACAGGGAGATGGTCTTCAAGAATCCACTGTGCAAGATCACGGGCAAGCTGAGGTAGTTTTACAGCACCTTTTTCGACAGCAAAAGCAGGGGAAAACCACACTGTGCTTACTTTCTCATTCAGTTGATACTGTTCGAGCTGCTGCCTGGACCATTCATAGTCCTGACGGTTGCAGATCACAAATTTGATCTGATCATGCTGTGTCAGATAATCCAGATTACTCAACAGATTACGGTGATCTTCGCCAGAGGTTGGTGTCTTTAAGTCTAAGACTTTAGACACTCGCGGGTCAACCCGGGATACATCAAGTGCTCCACTTGTTTCTAAGGAAACTTCGCAGCCGGCATCTGCCAGTCGCTGCATCAGAGGCAGGGCATTGGGTTGAGCCAGAGGTTCACCACCTGTAACACAGATATAAGGTGTTCTGAAATTCAGTGTAGTTTCAATAATCTGATCGAGGGACTGCCGTTCACCACCTTCAAATGAATACGTCGTGTCGCAGTATGTACAACGT
The DNA here is from genome assembly GCF_002165295.2 of Acinetobacter sp. WCHAc010052. Classification (NCBI taxonomy): domain Bacteria; kingdom Pseudomonadati; phylum Pseudomonadota; class Gammaproteobacteria; order Moraxellales; family Moraxellaceae; genus Acinetobacter; species Acinetobacter sp. WCHAc010052. Next base: position 1,291,559 of record NZ_CP032143.1, read on the forward strand.
AAGGGACAGCCCGTCAGACGGATAAAAACAGTGGGTAAGCCGGCAGCGTTGGCTTCACCTTGCAACGAATAAAAAATCTCCGTAATGCGTAACCCCGCAGACGGATCAGAAACAGGAATAGCGGAAGATCGGAGCGAATTCATAGCAATATTTACCATACTTCATAAAAACAAAAATCCCCACGGCCATGACTGACCGTAGAGATGAGAACTTTACAGTTCCGCAGAAAAGGGTGAAATCAATCAGTCTTCACGAAGAAGTTCGTTCAGGCTGGTTTTAGCACGTGTTTTAGCATCAACTTTTTTAACAATAATAGCTGCATAAAGATTGCAGGTACCGTCTTTGGAAGGCAGGCTGCCAGAAACAACCACAGAACCGGCAGGTACACGGCCGTAGTGGATTTCACCAGTTTCACGGTCAAAGATTTTAGTGGACTGACCAATGAACACACCCATTGAAATCACAGAACCTTCTTCGACAATAACACCTTCAACAATTTCAGAACGCGCACCGATGAAGCAGTTATCTTCAATAATGGTCGGGTTTGCCTGAAGTGGTTCAAGAACACCACCGATACCTACACCACCAGACAGGTGAACATTTTTACCAATCTGTGCGCATGAACCAACAGTTGCCCATGTGTCAACCATAGTGCCTTCATCTACATATGCACCAATGTTCACATAAGAAGGCATCAGCACCACATTTTTCGCCTGGAAAGAACCTTTACGGGCAACAGCTGGTGGTACTACACGTACGCCTGCTGCTTTGAACTGTTCTTCAGTCCAGCCGGTGAATTTAGTGTCTACTTTATCATAGAACTGAAGATCACATGATTCGATTGGCTTATTGTCATTTAACTTAAAAGACAGCAACACTGCTTTTTTAAGCCATTGATGAACAATCCATTCACCATCAATTTTTTCTGCTACACGAAGTGTACCGTTATCAAGTCCAGCAATAGCCTGCTCAACTGCCTGACGGATTTCAGCAGGGCAATCAGCCGCTGTGAAATTTGCACGGTCTTCAAACGCCTGTTCGATGATAGTAGAAAGCTGAGTCATGGTCGTCCTTCCAAAAAAATTTTCAAGATTTTACACTAAATTGTGACGGAGATAGATGAAAAAACCACAGAAGATCGAAAAAATATAATCAAGCCAGGTTGATTTATCCTGTATTTACAGCATGTTTTTTCTTCATTATTTAAAATCTGTTCTAAAAAACAGGTGGTTTTTCAAGCGGAAAAGTGAAATTGTATCAAAAAATAACAAAAACTAAGCAAAATTTGAATAAACAGTGATCAGGTTCTGCATTATAGTTCGCCATATAGAAAAACCAGTAATAAGTTTAAAAACCTTTTTTGAGGAGAAACACAATGAAAGCTTTACGTACTCTTTTAGTTGTATCCGCTTTAACAGCAGCTGGCACAGCAATGGCTGATTCATCTGTAGTGAAAGATGGTTATCAGTTTGCACCAAACCAGCTTGTTCCAACAGGTGTACGTGCTGAAGTTGGTACAACAGGTTATGGTGCTGCATTCCTTTGGACTGCTAACCCATACGTAGGTCTTGCGCTTGGTTATAATGGTGGTGACATTTCATGGTCTGATGATCTGTCTATTGACGGCACTAAATATGACATGGATATGGACAACAAACTTGCATATTTAAATGCTGAGATCCGTCCTTGGGGTGCCAGCGACAATGTATTGGCTCAAGGTCTGTATGTTGCAGCAGGTGTTGGTTATGTTGATAACGAATACGGCCTGAAAAAATCACTGCACAATTCAAATGACGTGATTAAAATTGATGGCAAAAACTACAATGCTCCATCTGGTAGCGGTAGTATCCAGGGCTCAATGAACTATGATAACCAGTTTGCTCCATACGTTGGTTTAGGTTTTGCACCTAAAATCAACAAAAACTTCGGTTTATTCGGTGAAATTGGCGCATACTATACAGGTAATCCATCTGTAAATCTGACTGCAACTGGCTTGAAAGAAGTTGGTGGTACTGGTACTGGTGTTGAAGCAGCGGATCGTCTTGAAGATAAAATCCGTAACAAAGATAAATATGAATGGTTACCAGTTGGTAAAGTTGGTGTGAGCTACCATTGGTAAGTTCAACACTGATTCATTCAGTATAAAAAACGGGCTTTGGCCCGTTTTTTTATGTCTATAGTTTATTAAAAATGAAAGCCTGTTTTAAAACCATAAATAATGGCGTGGTTATTTTCAGCTTCAGATAAAGAGGCGATTACATTTGAATCTGTACTTTTTTGTCTGGAAGCTTTTCTGAATCTGACATAATGCAGTCCAATGGCAAAAAAACTTTTTTCATTAAAGTGATAGATTAATGCTCCTCCAATGCCCAGATAGCCATTACTTGGGTTGAGTGTGGATAATGAATCATCTGTCCCAGAATCCCATGACAGCTCGTGTGCAGTGGACCAGTCTGAATTCCACTTGTGTATCAGACCTGCTTTGGCAGACAGCTGATTCTGATTGTACTGAATCATTCTGACGTTTTTTAATGAGGAATCGTAGACTGAATAAGCATTCAGAACCTCTTGAAAGGTTGGTGGCTGAACATAAAAGTCTTTCCATTCCACCCATCTTAGTGATGCATAAATGAGATCGGTTGTACTGACCGCAGTCTGAATATCAAAATTGACGGATTGAGGTGTTTTGACGGTGGTCTTACCTGTCAGTGTCACTGGTGTGGCTATGGGCAGCTGTTCCTGAACATCAAAAGTATGTTTGACAGGAGAGCGGTAACTGAGATTGGTTCTGAATGCAATTTCAGGAATCTGATAACTGAGCCCAGCCAGCCAGCCCATTGAAAAATCCTGCTTCAGGTCAGAGGTGTATCCATTCAGTAAATAATAGTTCTGTCCGCCCAGTTCAGCCTCTCCTTTCAGCGTCTGTAAGACTGGACCTGCAAAAAAGTTCCAGTGAGCATCTGGCTGATACCCAACAGGAATGCTGATATTGTTACTGTCAAATTTGACCCTGACGGATTCAATATCTAAAGGCCCGATGACAGTTTCTGGGCGGTAACGATAGTCCAGATCAGTTCCAAAAGGTTTGTCAAACAGGAATCCGACGGATAGATCAGGACGTAGTTGTAGTTTTATTGCCCCTGTAATGAAAAGATAGTTTTTGTTGACAAGGTTTCCAGTGGAAAAGTCTGAAATACCAATCTGTGCGAGGGAATCCTGATTTTGCACCTGACCTGAAATGTCAGCTTTAAGCTGTGCAATCCCAAGTTCTGCATAATTCCCTGACTCAAGAAAAGGCATGATTGTCTGGCTTGATTTTTCCATACCCGCTGAAAACGAAGCCTGTGCGAACAACAGTAAAACTCCAGACACAGCAAGTGCTGAAATATTCATGTGTAGACCCCGGCGATGTGATTAATTAATTATTTTTGGAGGAATTTTGATAAATCCGAATGTAATGTATTGTAATTCTTATTTCGGTACAAGAGGGTGCGTGATTGGATTTACTGGTGGATACAATTGATTTTATTAATATTATAAAAAGGGCAATAATGCTGTTCATTATTGCCCTTTAATGTTCAGTCTTCAGGATATGCGACTTTTTTCAGCGCTTTAATATCTGCTTCTGGTGAGCACAGAGAGATAAATTCATAGCCATAACCACGCAGCAGGTGACCTTTACGGACTGCAATCCAGGTTGTATTGACCCCAAAAATATCTGTTGGAATCTGTTTCAGACGATAGTCACGCTCTTTGTCATAGGCGACAGCATTGACAATACCTACACCCATGCCAAGTTCGACATAGGTTTTGATGACATCGGCATCCAGAGCTGACATGACAATATCTGCATCTACGCCTGCATCTTCAAATGCTTTATCAATTTTGGAACGTCCTGTAAAACCGCCATGGTAGGTAATAATAGGGTGTTCAGCGAGATCTTCGAGGCTGATATTGTCTTTGGTCGCCAGAGGATGGTGTTCAGGAGTAATGATGCTGTGCTGCCATTGATAATAAGGCACACTGGCAAGATTTTCTTCTGTAGTTAATGATTCGGTTGCAATCCCCAGATCAGCTTCACCCAGTAACAGCATTTCTGTGATTTCCACAGGGCTTGCCTGTTGTAAAATCAGATGAACTTTTGGAAACAGTTTTTTGAATGCATTGACAATCGGTGGAAGCACATAACGTGCCTGTGTATGTGTTGTGGCAATGGTCAGTGTGCCTTCATCCACTTTGTTGAAGTCATCTGCCAGACGTTTGATGTTGTCTGCATCGACCAGCATGCGTTCAACTATGCCAAGCAGCGACTGTCCTGGTTCTGTCAGACCCAGTAAGCGTTTACCTTTACGGACAAACAGCTGTACGCCCAGTTCATCTTCGAGGTCTTTGATATGTTTACTGACGCCTGACTGAGATGTATAGAGTGCTGCCGATGCTTCTGTCAGGTTAAAATTCTGACGCACTGTTTCCCGTATAATTCTTAGTTGTTGGAAATTCATAATTTTATTACTCTGGTTGGATGGGGGAGTTGCCCCCATCGGCATATTTTTATGCTACTTCATTTGCGAATAAATGTAATGCAGAAAGACTGATCCAGACGGTCTGATTCGGACGGAACTGATGCAGTTTTGCTTCTTCAGCCGACAGATTGATTTCAATCAGATTGCCTTGACGGTCAGTCAGTTCAGCCAGTACCTTTCCTGCAATCCAGACTTCACGCAGGAAGGTCGCCTGAATGGCATTTTCCTGAGGCTGAGCATGAATCTGCATTTCATCAGGACGGGCAAAAGCAATCACGGAACCCTGAGCTGCATTTTTAGCTGAAGCGAGCTGAATGGTGTCCTGACCAATCTGAACAGTGCCGGAGTTATTCTGTCCTTCAAAACGGTTTGCCTGACCTAAAAAGTCAAAAACAAACGGTGTTGCCGGTTTTTCATAAACTTCACGTGGCGAACCAATCTGTTCTACATTTCCTTTATTCATCACGATGATCTGGTCAGCAACTTCGAGTGCTTCTTCCTGATCGTGAGTCACAAAAATAGAGGTAATATGCAGTTCATCGTGCAGTGTACGCAACCAGCGGCGTAATTCCTTACGGACTTTGGCATCCAGTGCACCAAAAGGTTCATCCAGCAGTAATACCCGTGGTTCTACAGCCAGTGCACGTGCCAGTGCAATACGCTGACGCTGACCACCGGAAAGCTGTGCAGGGTATCTGTCAGCCAGGAAGCCTAACTGAACGAGGTCCAGCAGACGGGTGACACGTTTTTTAATTTCAGCTTCGTTCGGGCGGGTTGCACGTGGGCGTACACGCAGACCAAAAGCAATATTGTCGAAAACGGTCATGTGGCGGAACAGTGCATAGTGCTGAAATACGAAACCGACTTCACGTTCACGGACATGAACATTGGTTGCGTCTTCGCCTTCCAGAATAACCTGACCACCATCAGCAGATTCAAGACCTGCGATAATGCGTAGCAGTGTGGTTTTACCACAACCCGATGGTCCAAGCAGGGCAACCAGCTGTCCATCTGGAAAATCCAGGGAGATGTTTTTCAGTGCATGGAATGCACCAAAGTGTTTTTCAATATTTTTAACTTGAATACTCATGAGGTCATTCCTTAAGAAGCTGTTGAATCATCATTACGGGCGTTCTGTTTTTCCTGGCGTAACTCAACCCAGGTTTTCAGAATCAGTGTCACAATTGCAAGTAATGCAAGCAGTGAAGACACGGCAAATGCTGCGCTGAAGGTATATTCGTTGTAGAGAATTTCTACATGCAGTGGCAGGGTGTTGGTTTCACCACGAATATGTCCTGAAACAACAGAAACAGCGCCGAATTCACCCATTGCACGTGCATTACACAGAATGACGCCGTAAATGAGACCCCATTTAATATTTGGCAGGGTAACTTTCCAGAAAGTCTGCCAGCCTGAAGCACCCAGTACAATGGCAGCTTCTTCTTCTTCAGTTCCCTGTGCTTCCATTAAAGGAATCAGTTCACGGGCAACAAAAGGAACGGTAATAAACACAGTTGCAAGAACAATAGCAGGAACGGCGTACAGAATTTTAATGTCATTGTCCATGAGCCATCCGCCAAACCAGCCTTGCGTACCAAAAATCAGCACCAGCATTAAGCCTGCAATGACCGGAGAAACAGAAAAGGGCATATCAATGATTGTGGTCAGAATGGATTTGCCACGGAAGTTGAACTTTGCAACACACCATGCAGCGGCAACACCAAAAACAACGTTCAGTGGAACGGCAATCACAGCAGTCAGCAGGGTCAGTTTTACTGCGGACAATGTATCTGGGTGAACCAGTGCCTGAAAATAAACACCGACACCCTGTTTGAATGCTTCAACAAAAACCAGTACCAATGGCAGAATCAGGCAGCTGATAAAAAAGATCAGTGCAATGATAATCAGGGTATTGCGTACCCATGCCGGTTCACGTGTTGCATCACGGGATTGCAGTTTCTGGGCTAATGCATTGCTGTTTGTATTCAGACTCATTTTACAGTCCTCCCTGTGCGACGGCTTGCCCATGCCTGAACCAGGTTAATCAGGAACAGAATGGCAAAGGAGATGACCAGCATAACCACAGCAATCGTGGTTGCACCTGCATAGTCATATTCTTCCAGTCGGGAAATAATCATGAGAGGAGCAATCTCTGTTTCAAAAGGCTGGTTACCGGCAATGAAAATTACAGAACCATATTCACCGACGCCACGGGCAAATGCCAGGGCAAAACCTGTCAGCAGTGCCGGAAAAAGTACAGGCAGAATGACTTTGGTAATAATCTGGAAGCGGTTGGCACCTAAGGCAGATGCAGCTTCTTCAAGTTCTGTTTCAAAGTCACTCAGAACAGGCTGAACTGTCCGAACAACAAAAGGAATACCAATAAAAATCAGAGCAAGGGTAATCCCGATAGGTGTATAGGCAACCTTGATTCCTATCGGTTCCAGATACTGACCCAGCCAGCCTGTCGGTGCGTAAAGAGACGTTAAAGCAATACCGGCTACGGCTGTAGGCAGGGCAAACGGTAAATCCACCAGTGCATCTACAATACGTTTTCCAGGAAAACTGTAACGAACCAGACACCATGCCAGCAGCAGGCCGAAAATGACGTTAATAAACGCAGCAATAAGTGCTGCACTGAAACTTAACTGCAAAGATTTTAAAATACGTTCTGAGCTGAGAATTTCCCATAAACCATCCCATCCGATACCTAAAGATTTAATAAAAACCGCAGATAAAGGAATCAGAACAATTAATGATAAATACGCAAGGGTAAAGCCCAATGAAAGACCAAATCCAGGCAGCACTCGGGATCGCTGCGACATGATTACTCCTCAAAGAGAGAATACTGACCGAAGTCGGTCAGTGAAGATAAAATTCAATTTCGGCACAAGCATAATTTGCAGCTCTTAAATTGCAAATTTAAATAAATACTTCCTGTCATCAGTATTGCTGATATAAGGCAGAACATTTTCTGAAATCAGGAAATTCTGAAGTTGCGGGAATGTTCCAAAACCAGAAGCCACATTAATATGACCTGCCAGCCCAATATTTACAGGGGGCAGATCCCAGGCATCAGCCAGTTGCAGCGCATCTGAAAAATTCAGCCAGGGATCATTTTCACTGATGATCAGGGTGGTCGGAACATGAATCTTCAGATTATGGAAATAAGCCTGATAATCCGTCCGACTCAGTCTGGCAAAACCTGCTTCTCCAAATCTTGCAGGATTTGCAGGTGCAACCAGAATGACACTCTTAATTTTTTTTGCTAAGCGTGGATGCTGTGCCAGTGCGGCGACTGTGGTCAGACAGCCAAAACTGTGTGCAACAATCTGGATATTCTGTTGAACGGCATCTACAGTATTTACAAACTCTGCGATCCAGTCTTTCAGAACAGGAAGATTCCAGTCCTTTTGTTCAACACGGGAGCAGGACACAAGCTGACGCTGTAAAACTGACTGCCAGTGATCGTGTTCACTACCACCTACACCAGGTACAATTACGGTATGTATCATGTCCATGACTCCTTTGCTGATTTCAGGTCAGATTATTTGCTGGCACTGTTGGCTTTGACGATCTGGTCAAAAACACCACCATTTTCAAAATGCTGTTTCTGAACTTTTGCCCAGCCACCAAACTCTTTATCAATTGTGACGAGTTTTAAAGGCTTGAACGTTGCTGAATATTTTTTCAGAACAGCTGCATTACGTGGACGGTAGAAATTCTTTGCCGCAATTTCCTGACCTGCCGGTGAATACAGATAGTTCAGATAGGCTTTGGCAAGATTCAGTGTTCCATCTTTCTGTGCATTTTTTTCTACAATCGCAACAGGCGGTTCAGCCAGAATGGAAAGAGACGGGGTAATGATTTCAAATTTACCAGGTTGTTCGCGGGTTGCCAGGAATGCTTCATTTTCCCATGCAAGCAGAACATCACCAATGCCACGCTCTGCAAACGTGGTGGTTGAACCACGGGCACCTGAGTCAAGGACTTTTGTCTGTTTATAAATCTGACGTACAAAGTCCTGTGCTTTTGCATCTGAACCATGCTTATGTTTAGCCCATGCCCATGCGCCTAAATAGTTCCAGCGCGCACCGCCTGAAGTTTTAGGGTTGGGAGTTACAATTTCCACACCTGGTTTAACTAAATCGCCCCAGTCTTTAATCCCTTTTGGGTTGCCTTTACGCACTAAAAATACAATGGTGGATGTATAAGGTGTCGAGTTCTGTGGAAATTTCTTTTGCCAGTCTTTTGGAAGCAGGTTACTGTTCTCTGCAATCGCATCAATATCAGCAGCCAGTGCCAGTGTTACAACATCGGCATTCAGACCATCAATGACAGCACGTGCCTGTTTGCCTGAGCCGCCGTGAGACTGTTTGAAATCAATGTCCTGACCGGTTTTTGACTTCCAGTAGCTTGCAAACTGTTTGTTGAAGTTGTCATAAAGCTCACGCGTTGGGTCATAAGATACATTCAGGAAATCTTTAGCCACTGCGCCAAAAGATACCGCTGAAATCACTGCTGCCAGAACCCCGGTTCTTAATGTTTTGAATTGCATGTTCATACCTCGGAAATTTTAAATTTTTTAAATGTTTGTAACGTGAGGCAAGAATACATCTGCTTACTTTGCATAAAAAATAATAAAAAATGAATTTTATATGAATAAAAATGAAATATAAGATTTCATGATTTTCTTTTACACTATGGGCGGATTCAGCAGGAGCTTTCCGGTATGCGATGTTTCAGAAATGGTAAAGAGGTCAGTGACATTCATGTGCTTGATCGGGCATTTCATTATGGTGATGGCTGTTTTACAACGGCAAGGATCCGTAATGGTCTGATTGAAATGCAGCAACGGCATTTTACCCGCCTTGAAGACAGTTGCAGCCGACTCGCCCTGAAAGCAGATCTGAAACACATCACACAGACCTTTGAATTACTGGCGCAGACACAGGAAAGTGTTACTGGAACGCTGAAAATTCTGATCAGTCGTGGTCAGGGGCAAAGAGGTTACAGCCTGCCTGATCATCCGGCTGATGTATGGGTTTATTATTATCCGGCTCAGATGCTTGAATTTACTCATGACAGTATAACGACGGGTGTGCTGAAACAGTCCCTGGGCTTAAGCATGCCTGCACTGGTGGGACTGAAATCTTTAAACCGTCTGGAACAGGTGATGCTTAAAACAGAAGCAGACCTGCACGGATGGCAGGAAGCACTGGTCACAGATGTACAGGGTGCGGTTGTTGAAGGTGTGAGCAGTAATTGTTTCATGCGTATAAACGATACATGGATTACACCAGAACTCCGCTATAATGGCGTACATGGCGTGATGCGTGCAGAAATACTGGAGCGTATGCAACAGTCTTCGATTGTCTGTGAACAGCGTTATGTCGATATGGATGAAATCCGACAGATACAGAGTCTGTTTTTCTGTAATGCGCTTCACCCCATGAAAATTGCAGCGGAACTGGATCAGCGCCAGCTGGAAGTACAGCCGTGTATTGACCTTTTTAATGTTTTACAACTGAATCAGATTCATTGATATGTCCACACCCAAAAAGAAAACCAGAAAGAACGCTCAGAAAAAAGCAGCAGGTCTTCCTTTCAGCATGAAAGGTGTGCTGATTGCCTGTGCAGTATTTTCAGTCATGATCATTGTGATTTTAAAGCTGAGTCTGTTTAAGGACTATCCTGTAGAGGGTAAAAAACAGATGCTTGCAGTGGGTGCGGGAGATACCTATACAGGCTTTATTGACCGGCTGGCAAAGGAAAATAAAGTCAGTTTTCCTGCGGTGCTTAAGCTTTACCGAAAACTGATGATTCATGACACGATGAAAGCAGGTGTCTATGAAGTCCGTGCAGGCATGAGTATCCGTCAGGTACTGGAAATGATTTCAGATGTAAATAATGCTCAGATGAACCGGGTACTGATCATTGAAGGGACAACATTCAGACAGCTGGTCGATGCACTGAAAAAAGATGATCTGGTCAAAAAAGAAGTGATCAGCTTGCCTTATGATCAGATGCTGAAAGCACTGGATATTCCATACAGTCATCCTGAAGGACTGTTTGCACCGGATACATATTTTTTTGCTAAAGGTGAATCTGACCGTAAGATTCTGACAGATCTGTATAAACGTCAGATGAAAGCACTCGATGAAGCATGGGAGAACCGTGCCCCAGATCTGCCTTATAAAGATAAATATGAAGCGCTGATTATGGCTTCCATTATTGAAAAAGAAACCAGCCTGGACAGTGAACTGGAACAGGTTTCGGGTGTGTTTGTCCGTCGTCTGAAAATAGGGATGCGTTTACAGACAGACCCAACCGTGATTTATGGAATGGGTGAGCGTTATAACGGTAATATCACGCGGAAGGATTTAAGAACACCAACGCCTTATAACACCTACACTATAAATGGACTTCCGCCTACACCGATTGCATTGCCCGGTGCAAAAGCGATTCAGGCTGCCATGCATCCGGACAGCTCAGACAATATTTATTTTGTAGCCACAGGAAACGGTGGACACAAATTCAGCACCAGTTTAGTAGAGCATAATAAGGCGGTTCAGGATTATCTTTCAGTCATTCGTTCAAAAAATTAAGGAATCTGCATGTTTATCAGTTTTGAAGGCACTGAAGGTGTAGGAAAAACAACGCTCATTCGCAGTCTGTATGAATATTTTCAGCAGCAGGGACAGGATGTGGTGCTGACACGTGAGCCAGGTGGAACACCGATGGCTGAACAGATCCGCTCCCTGTTGCTTTCAGTCAATCATGATGAACAGATGAGTAATGACACTGAGTTGCTGCTGATGTATGCGGCACGTGCACAGCATCTTGAACAGGTGATTCTTCCTGCTTTGCAGGCAGGAAAAGTGATTCTCTGTGACCGTTTTACCGATTCCAGTTTTGCATATCAGTGTGCAGGTCGTGGTCTCAGTCGTGAAAAACTGCAGTTATTGAATGATAATTTTGTGGTGAAAATGCCTGATATCACCTTCTGGCTTGATGCACCTACGGAGCTTGGCATGAGTCGGGCGCGTGAGCGTGGCGCACTGGACCGTTTTGAACAGGAAAAAGTCAGCTTTTTTGAAAAAGTTCGTTCAGGCTTTGCAGAGATTTATCAGAATGAACCTTTAAGAATGAAGCGTCTGGATGCAACTCAGACACCTGAACAGGTGTTTAAGGACGCCCTGGAACAGATTCAGCATAAGCTCTGAAGATAACTGAATAAAAAAGCTGATCTGAGTCAGCTTTTTTTATTTGAACTGGCTTGTTTGCGATATTTTATGGCTGAATCAATCAATCATGAGTTTTCTACATTGATACAATAAATGAGAATTATTATTGATAAAGGTGGGATTCATGTACATTCATCGCGTTGAAAATTTTCCTGTTGTTGAAATCGACTGTTCCAGGTCTATGCCTGTCGATGAGTCACTGGCTGTTTTTTCAGAGTTGCTTTTGCGTAAGCAGCCATTTGTCTTTATCGGTTCGGGTTCATTTCAGGACGAACAGAACAGCCATGAAGACCGTAAAAAAGTCGCCTTATGGGTGAAAGCGCATAAAGCGGAACTGACAGCATTTGTTCAGGCAATGATTTATATTCAGCCTGATAAAGCCATCCCGGCTGTTTTGAGACAGTTTGCAGAAAACTATGAAAAATTTTCGGGTTATCCCATGATCATGGTTGAAAATGCAGAGCAGGCAAACCAGACTGTTCAAAGCTTATTATCTGCCTGATTTCCGGATTATAAAATGAGTCATATCCATCCACCCTTCAGTGTTACAGAACCGGATTCGATTGCGCGACCTGTGGCAGTGATGGCAATGGGTGGTGAAATTCCTGACTGGGAAATGGGAGCGCATACTCATCTTAAATCTCAGCTTATGGTGACTCAGTCCGGTATGCTGACAGTGGGTACAGCGGAAGGCATGTGGGTCGTTCCACCACGGACAGCCATCTGGATACCTGCCGGTGTGAGTCACTCGGTCACCAGTTTTGGTCTGTCTAAAGGGATTGTGGTTTTTCTTGATTCTGAGATTGTTTTTGAACATCTGCGCTTGTGTACCGTGCTTGAGGTCAGTACATTTTTGAATGTGCTGCTGGAGCGGGTCGTTGATATACCACAACTGTATGAGACTGAAGAAGATATTCGTTTGATGCAGGTCGTTGTTGATGAAATCGCTCAGGCACGGCAGCAGTGGTTTTATTTACCTGTTCCTAAAGACAAACGTCTGAAAAAACTGACTGATGAATTAATCAGAATGCCGGATATGGAGCTGCGTCTGGAACTTGCAGCTGACCTGTGTCATATCAGTCAGCGTACACTGACCCGACTGTTTCTGAAGGAAACTGGGTTGTCACTGAATGACTGGAAAAGGCGGCTGCATATCCTGCTCGCATTGCAATGGTTGCATGAAGGAAAGCCTGTGCAGATCGTGGCTCAGTTACTCGGTTATGAAAGCGATTCGAGTTTTATTGCCATGTTTAAAAAAATTATGAAAAGCCCACCTAAAAAGTATCTAAAACAATAAGGTACTTGTTATTTGTCAGGTCTGCGATTTATATTAAGTCAACAATATGAGCGTAGATAAAAGGATTTATGAAAAGTTCAAAAGATGAAATCAATGCCTTCCTGGAAAAGGAATTTCCACAAAGTTTAAAAAAATGTGAAATTGAATCCGTGTCAGATCGGGAAGCAACGGTTATTTATCATGTGGATGAACATGATCTGAGACCAGGTGGAACAGTTTCAGGACCTTCCATGATGACAGTTGCTGATTATGCTTTGTATATCGCTATTTTGGGTGAAATTGGCATTGTGGGTCTTGCGGTAACAACAAATCTCAGTATTAACTTTTTAAGAAAACCGACAGCCAATCAGGACATCAAGGGCGTATGTACCCTGATGAAAGTTGGTAAGGCTCTGGCAGTGGGTGATGTTTGGCTTTACTCGCTGGGCAGTGATGAACCGATTGCGCATGTGGTTGGGACATATTCCATTCCACCACGCTAGTTTTTTATGCAGTACAGGGCAAAAGCACCTGTGCTGCAAAACCGTATTATAAAATTAAAAAAAATCAGAAAAATGAAGCTTTATTTCTATAAAAAATGACAGGGGTAGGGGAATGACACAGGATCATGAAATTATCAGCCTGTATAAGGCAAAGGGCTTTGCGCTGTCTGCCACACTCACAGATATGCTGAATGAACTGTATATACATCGGACTGAGCGTAGAGGGTGTGGATATACTCAGTCAACCCGGTTGCTTGCAGGCTATATCAATGTTTCCCGAAACGCAGATGATTATTCAGATCTGAAACTTTTCCTGGATTACGACATACGTCCCTTAAAACGGATACTGGAGTTGTCCCGTGTTTCAGGCTTAAGTTTACAGGACTGGCATAACCTGGATATCAATGGCGAGGTTCAGACATTTATTCACAGCACAGGAGACAGTGAGCTGAAAAACCTGTTGCAACAGCAGTCAGATTTTCAGTCTTTGCTCAGGCAGACTGCATCAGAAGTCAGTCTCGAAGAAAGTAAGCTGTTATGTGGTCTGATTCAGGATGTTATTTTACCCAAAACACCACAAAGTTCAGGTCTTGTAGAGCTTAAACCGCTGGAGGAAAAACCGAAAGTCGGTTCTTGCCCAATGGCAGAACAGTTTTTTCTGAAAATTGCACATAGACGGGTATTACGTCAGGGCGAGCTGAATGTATTTGTCGATGCCGAGCAGCGACCTTTACTGCTTGAAAAAATGAATATGGGCGATAATCATTCATGTATCAGTCTGCAACCTCTGTTAATGAATGGCGTACAGTTGCCACCTGGGTCACTGTTTTCAGTGGATTATGACCGTGATCTGATACAGAACAAAATACCGAACAGAGAGTATGCAGGTTTTGTAATGCCATTTTCAGAAATAAGTGGATTCTGGTTTTTGCGTTTTACAACGCTGGTAATTTCACCTGAAAACCGAAAACGTGCGTTTACCACACATTTTGAACAGCAGGTCGCAAACGGACTGTTCAGTCCAGGTGTGACTCAGCTCCAGCAGCTGATAGATGTGGCTCAGGCTCAGATAAGGGGATGAAATATGCTCAATGTCTGTTATTCACCTGACTATTTTGCTCAGACACATACCAACAGTATGGAAAAATTAAAAGCAGTTGCTGATGCACTTAAAAAATCTTCTGTAATTTTATGGAATGAGCCTGAAGCCGTCAGTACCGAACTGCTGTACGTGTTGCATGACCCCGCTTATGTCGATGCTTTTTTAACAGGCTATCCTGAAAAACTTGCCACCTTTGCAGGGTTCAGACCGTGGAATGAACAGCTGAAAAATGCGGTGCTGAAGATCAATGGAGGGCAGCTTCTTGCCGCAGAACTGGCTCTGGAATATGGCATTTCAGGCAATATTGCGCAGGGCTTTCATCATGCACAGTATGAATATGGCGGATCATTCTGTACTTTTAACGGGCTGGCACTGGTGGCTCAGAAATATCCAGATAAACGTATTTTTGTACTGGACTGCGATCAGCATGGAGGAGATGGCACGGCAGAATTTACCCGAAGACTTGAGAATCTTTTTAATTTCAGTATCTATGGGCTTGCATGTGACTGTCCCACTTATGAACGTTCAGAAACCCGACATATTCACCGTGAACAGGGGAATTTTGCACGCTATACCATGGCAATTCATGAAGCGTTCAGAACAGCTTCACTATGGCAGGCTGATCTGATGATTTATCAGGCGGGAATGGACTGTCATCAGGCTGATCCTTTTGGATCGGCATGGTTCAGCTCTGAATTACTGCACAAACGTGATGAAATGGTTTTCAGTCTGGCAAAAAAGCATGATATTCCCATCATGTTTGTTCTTGCAGGGGGCTATCAGCCACTGGACGACCTGGTCCGTCTGCATTTACAGACCTTTGATGCAGCCCTGGATGTCTTTTACGCCGTATAAAAAAAGCCGAATGACAGTGCATCCGGCTTTTTGTTTTAATTCATGCTGTATTCAGCCTGATCGGCATTGACCAGTGGCTGTTCGACTTTAAAGTCAGGTGGGGTCAGTACAGTTTTGCGCAGTTCACCTGAGAGTTCAGGATAGTCCAGGGTGAAGTGCAGCCCTCGGGACTCTTTACGCTGCATGGCACAACGCACAATCATTTCTGAAACAAGGACAAGGTTACGCAGTTCAATCAGGTTTTTGCTGACCTGATAGTCCTGGTAATACTCAGTGATTTCCCGTTTCAGCATTTCTATACGGTGCAGGGCACGTTCCAGACGCTTGGTGGTACGGACAATTCCGACATAGTTCCACATGGTGGCACGCAGCTCATCCCAGTTCTGTAAAATGACGACATCTTCATCCGGATTTGTAACCTGAGTGTCATCCCATGCAGGAACAGCAGGAGACTGATAATCAGCACTGAAATTCTGTTCAATGTGTTGGGCTGCACTCATTCCATAAACAAAGCATTCCAGCAGGGAGTTACTCGCCATCCGGTTCGCACCGTGCAGACCTGTATATGAGGTTTCACCAATCGCATACAGTCCATCAATGTCAGTCTGACTGTTTTCATCGACCATGACACCACCACATGTGTAATGTGCAGCAGGCACAACAGGAATCATGTCTTTGGTAATATCAATGCCAAGTTCGAGCAGGCGTGCATACAGTGTAGGGAAGTGCTCTTTCACAAACTCAGGCGATTTGTGAGTAATGTCCAACCATACATGACGGATGCCGAGACGTTTGATTTCAAAATCAATTGCACGGGCAACGATATCACGTGGTGCAAGCTCAGCACGCTCATCAAAGCGCAGCATGAAACGTTCACCATCAGGAAGTCGCAGATATGCACCTTCACCGCGCATGGCTTCAGTAATCAGAAATGATCTTGCCTGCGGATGATAAAGACAGGTCGGATGGAACTGATTGAACTCCATATTTGCAACACGGCAACCTGCACGGTATGCCATGGCAATACCATCACCGGTTGCAATATCAGGATTGGAGGTATAAAGGTAGGCTTTCATTGCGCCACCACAGGCAAGTGCTGTAGAGGGGGCCAGAAAAGTATGGACTGTTTCAGTTGTTTCATCTAAAGCATAGAGACCAACGGCACGGTTATCCTGTTGCTTAAGTCCCAGTTTATGCGATGTGATCAGATCAATTGCGATGTAATTTTCAAAGATATGAATATTTTTCTTTTCCTGAGCTCTTTGAACCAGGGTTGTTGAAATGGCTTTGCCCGTTGCATCTGCTGAATGAATGATACGGCGCTGAGAATGCCCGCCTTCACGCGTCAGGTGCAGCTGTTCCTGTTCATCTAAAGTGAACTGAACACCATGTTTCAACAGAAAATCGACTGAGGGTTTCCCACCTTCCACTGTATGTTTAACCGCATCAAGCTCACATAGATGTGCCCCTGCAATCATTGTGTCATCAATATGCTGTTCAATGGAATCTGTTTCATCCAGTACAGCGGCAACACCACCCTGAGCGAAGTATGTGCTGGCATCCGTCAGGGTTGACTTCGCAAGAACGGCAATATTGAAATGCTGTGGCAAAGATAATGCCAGACTGAGACCAGCGCCACCACTACCCACAATGATCACATCAAAATGATGAGTTGTGCTTAAATTAGACATGTCCATCAGCTAATTTGAAAAAAGTCCGATAATGACACCCCTTTTTTATAAAAAAGGCAATAGCCAAAAAGCAGTGTATTCATGAGAAAAAGCGAATAAGTCACATTATTTTAATAAAATGTTTAAACGGTTGTTTTGACAGAACATAATCAAACATATTATTACGCAAGATATACCAGGATTGTGATAAAAAAAGATTGTTCAAATTTTAAAACAATTGAGTGAATGCATTAAATGAAAAATCGCTATTTACAACAGGGCTTATATGCAGCGGTATTCACCATGGCTGCGGTACAGACACAGGCTTCCTCGGTGGATTTTTCCAACCTGGTTGAGCAGGTCAGTCCAGCTGTGGTCAGTGTCAATGTTGTGAAAAAAATGACTCAGGAAGAGTTACTGCAGCAACAGGTGCCTGAAATCTTAAGACGCTTTTTTGGAAATCAGGTGATTGTTCCACAGCAGCAGGTCCCACAGGAAAAAACGGGCTACGGCAGTGCATTTTTTATTACTAAAGACGGTTATCTTCTGACCAACCACCACGTTGTTGAAGATGCGTCCAAAGTTACGATTGTACTGAATGACCGCCGTGAAATAGACGCAACTGTTGTAGGTAGTGATGAGCGTACGGATGTTGCACTGCTGAAAGTGAATGGAAATAACTTTCCTGCGCTGACCACAGGTAATGTTGAGCGTCTGCGTGTAGGTGAGCCTGTTCTTGCCATTGGTTCGCCATTCGGTTTTGATTATTCAGCTTCTGCAGGTATTGTCAGTGCGAAAATGCGGAATATGATGGGTGAGACATCAGTGCCATTCATTCAGACCGATGTTGCACTGAACCCAGGTAACTCAGGTGGCCCACTGTTCAACCAGAAAGGTGAAGTGGTGGGTGTGAACTCCCGTATCTTCAGTGGTACAGGCGGTTATATGGGGCTTTCGTTCTCTATCCCGATTGATGTTGCGATGGATGTAGCTGATCAGTTAAAGAAAAACGGTAAAGTCACCCGTTCTTATCTGGGCGTTATGCTTCAGGATATTGACAGAAATCTGGCAGATTCATATAAACTGCCAAAACCTGAAGGTGCGCTGATTACTCAGGTCACACCGGGTTCTCCAGCCGATAAAGCCGGCTTCCGTTCTGGTGATGTTGTTCTGAAATTTAATGGCGCTGCTATTTCCAGAACTTCAGATCTGTTGAACTATCTGAACAGAACTGTACCTAAACAGTCCATTCAGCTTGAAATTTTACGTGACGATAAAGTCCGCTCTATCTCTGCAACCCTTGAAACAGCACCAGATGATACGCCTGCTAAAACAGTCAGTCCTGCAAAAACCAAAGGACCGGTACTGGGCGTTGCAATCCGTAATCTGACTGCTGCTGAACTGAGTCAGCTGGATGTCAAAGGTGGAATCCTGATTCAGGAAGTCAGCCGTGGTGGACTGGCATCTCAGTCTAAAATTCTGTCTGGCGATGTTGTGATTCAGATCAACAACAAAGCAATCAACAATACCAATGAATTTGTCAGCGTTGTTTCTGAGCTGAAAAAGGGCACAGTTGCCAGAGTGACCATAGTGCGTCAGGGGCAGCGTGCCATGCTGGGTATGCGTATTCCTGAGTAAGTGAAACATCAGTAAAAAACCACTCGATTCAGAGTGGTTTTTTATATTTTGCAATTTGCAGTCTGGCTGTAAATGCGTAGACTGCACTTTAAATGGCGGTACTTTTATAAGACTCAGTTCTGACAGAGCGGATCAGCAGGACTTATGGAACACCCCATCATACTGTATGGCGAAATAAAAGAAGTGGAATGAAATGAGTACTGTTTTTGATATGAAGATCACTGTTCAGCCTGAACATATTGATGTACTGGGTCATGTAAATAACGTGGTCTATGTTGGCTGGATGCAGGATGTAGCAACTGCTCATATCAGCGAAACAGGTCTGGGGCTGGAGCAGTATCTGGAAATGAATCATGCCATGGTTGCTGTGGAACATCATGTACAGTACCGTAAGGCAGCTATGCTGGGAGATGAAATCATTCTTCGGACCTGGTTTTATGATATCAATGCGCTGTATTCATTCAGACAGTATGCTTTTTTTAAGGTAGAAGACAAAAGCCTGCTGTTTACCGCAACGACAAAATGGGCATGCGTGGAAATTTCTACAGGAAGAGCAAAACGGATGTCACCGACTTTTATGCAGGCGTATCAGCCACTGAATTCAGATATTGACCCGTTTCAGCTCTAAATTTCCCAATGATTTATAAAGATGCCATGCGGTATCAGAGCATATTAAAAATATGATGGCTTAAAGCGACTGCAATTGCTGTGAAAACAACTCCTGATGCTGTGCTTTGAACGCTTCAGAAGCAGAATGCGGTCACTTTTTTTGCATGGAAGATATTTTCTTGGGTGGATTCATTAATATGAATACATTGAAAATACCATCTGCTATAATCCACGGCAATTTCTTAAATGCTTTTGCTATGTAATGCAGTTTCATACATAGCGCACTTTATTTGTTCAAGGTAGCCCATGGCGCAAGCTAAAAAATCTGTCGATATTAAAAATATCCGAAACTTTTCGATTATTGCTCACATCGACCACGGTAAGTCGACACTTGCTGACCGTTTTATTCAGACCTGTGGTGGTTTACAGGATCGTGAGATGCAAGCTCAGGTTCTCGACTCAATGGAACTGGAACGTGAGCGTGGGATTACCATTAAAGCCACTTCTGTGACTTTATACTACACACATCCAGATGGTCAGGAATATCAGCTGAACTTCATTGATACCCCAGGACACGTGGACTTTTCTTATGAAGTGTCACGTTCTTTAGCGGCGTGTGAAGGCGCTTTATTGGTTGTGGATGCTGCACAGGGTGTGGAAGCACAGTCTGTTGCTAACTGCTATACCGCGATTGAACAGGGTCTGGAAGTTCTTCCAATTTTAAATAAAATTGATTTACCGCAGGCAGAGCCTGAGCGTGTAATTCAGGAAATTGAAGACATTATCGGGATTGAAGCAACTGAAGCGCCGACGTGTTCTGCAAAAACCGGTCTGGGCATTGAAGGTGTATTGGAAACACTGGTCAATGTAATCCCAGCACCTGAAGGTGATCGTGACGCGCCTTTACAGGCACTGATCGTGGACTCGTGGTTTGATAACTACTTAGGCGTTGTGTCTTTAGTACGTGTGAAACAGGGGCGCGTGCGTAAAGGCGATAAAATGCTGGTCAAATCAACAGGTCAGACGCACATCATTACTTCTGTGGGTATTTTTAATCCAAAACATACTGAAACCGGCATGCTTGAAGCGGGCGAAGTTGGCTTTGTGATTGCAGGGATTAAAGACATTTTTGGTGCGCCAGTGGGTGATACCATTACCTTATCCACTACGCCAGAAGTTGAAACATTACCTGGTTTTAAAAAGGTTAAACCGCAGGTTTATGCTGGTTTGTTCCCAATTGATGCCAGTGATTTTGAACCATTCCGTGAAGCGTTGCATAAACTGCAAATTAACGATTCGGCATTGTTCTTTGAACCTGAAAGTTCTGATGCGCTCGGTTTTGGTTTCCGTTGTGGCTTCCTGGGTATGCTGCACATGGAAATCGTACAGGAGCGTTTAGAGCGTGAGTACGATCTTGACCTGATCAGTTCTGCTCCAACCGTAATTTATGAAGCATTCATGAAAAACGGTGAGACGAAATATATTGATAGCCCGTCAAAAATGCCTGATGGTTCGACAGTTGAAGACTTACGTGAACCAATTGCTGAATGTCACATTCTTGTTCCTCAGGAATACCTGGGTAATGTCATGACATTGTGTGTAGAGCGCCGTGGTGTGCAGAAAGACATGAAGTTTATGGCAAATCAGGTTTCTATTACCTTTGAAATTCCAATGGCTGAAGTAGTCATGGATTTCTTTGATAAGCTGAAATCCTGTTCGCGTGGTTTTGCATCACTGGATTACAATTTTGTACGTTTTGAGAGTTCATCTTTAGTTAAGGTTGACGTGTTAATCAATGGCGATAAAGTTGATGCTTTAGCCATGATCTGCCACCGTCAGGATGCCCGTCATCGTGGTATTGCGCTTGTTGAAAAAATGAAAGACCTGATTCCTCGTCAGATGTTTGACGTCGCGATTCAGGCTGCCATTGGTGCGCAGGTGATCGCACGTTCAACTGTAAAAGCGATGCGTAAAAACGTACTGGCGAAGTGTTATGGTGGTGACGTTTCACGTAAGAAGAAACTGTTGGCGAAACAAAAAGAAGGTAAGAAGCGCATGAAGCAGGTGGGTAGTGTTGAAATCCCACAGGAAGCGTTCCTTGCTGTATTGAAAGTAGACAGATAAAAAAACTGGAGGGCTCATAGCTCATGGATTTTGATTTTAATTTAATCCTCGTACCCGTCACACTGGTATTTTTTCTGGTGTGGTTGCTGGATAAGTTTGTTTTTAAACAAAGACAGACCAAAGGCAGAGGAAATGAAAATTTTATCATTACCTGGGCATATGACTTCTGGCCAGTACTGGCTGTTGTATTAGTGTTGCGTTCTTTTTTATATGAACCGTTCAACATCCCTTCAGATTCAATGGTTCCAACCCTTGAAACCGGGGATTTTATTCTGGTCAATAAGTTTGACTATGGTGTCCGCTTACCGATTATCAATAAAAAAATTATTGATGTGGGTGAGCCGGAGCGTGGTGAGGTGATCGTATTCCGTTATCCACCACAACCAACCATCAGTTATATCAAGCGTGTGGTTGGTTTACCTGGGGATCACATTGTTTATGATCATGGTCAGTTAAGTATCAATGGTCAGAAAGTGCCAAAAGTACCTGTTCAGTTCAGTCGTGAAAAAGACAGTCAGGATACACCGACTTCTATTTATCATAAGGAAACACTGGGTAAGCATACTTTTACCATGCGTGAGCTGGAAGGTATGAATATTGCCCGTCAGGCGCCATTTATCAATTATGTTGAAAATGGTAAATACTCAACTGAAAATGGTTTATACTGGGAAGTGACCGTTCCGAAAGGGCACTATTTTGCGATGGGGGATAATCGTGATCAAAGTGCTGACAGTCGTTTCTGGGGATTTGTTCCTGAAGAAAATCTGACTGGTCGTGCGTTCTATGTATGGATGCACAAGGAACCTGGATTCCGGATACCATCATTCGGTCGTAACGGAAAAATTGATTAATAGCGAATCAGGAAAATAATAAATGCGTCAACATCAAAAAGGTGCATCGTATATTGCTATTTTAATTGCAATTATTGGTTTTGCGTTTCTTGCAAAAATCGCAATTGCAGTTTGGGGACCATATTGGGATGATCGAGTGGTGGATACTCAGATTACAGAGCTTATGCAAAGTAGTCCGAAAAATATCGCTCCTTCTAAGTTTGTAGGTCAGATGAGTCAGCGTCTGGATATGAACAATGTCCGCGATCTTAAATTCGAGGAAATTGCTCAGGTCACAAATGTTGAGGGCTTACAGGTTAAAAAAGCATATGAAATAAGAAAACCTTTCTTATTGAATATTGATTTAGTGTTAAAGTTCGAGAAAAGTTTTGATCAAAGCTCACTCCCGGCTAAGTGATGTTCGCTTGGCAAGTCGTATCGGTTATCAGTTCAAACAGCCTGAATTATTGCAGCTTGCGCTGACACACCGATCGGTGAGCCATAAATACAATTATGAACGTCTGGAATTTCTGGGTGACTCATTGTTGGGCATGATTATTGCCAACCATCTTTATCATGCATATCCGCATGAAAATGAAGGACGTTTAACGCGAATGCGTGCAACGTTAGTCCGTCAGGAAGCATTGGGTAAAATTGCCAATGACCTGAAACTCAGTCAGAATCTGATTCTGAGTACAGGTGAACTGAAGTCTGGCGGACATCACCGTGAATCCATCCTGGCTGATACCGTTGAGGCAATCATTGGTGCTATTTTTGTCGATTGTGAAGACCTCACGGTTTTAAGACCAATCGTGTTAAAATGGTACGAGCCTTATTTGGACAATATGGAACCAACTGACCAGCTGAAAGATCCAAAATCGCGTCTACAGGAATATTTGCAGGCGCGTAAAAAACCTCTTCCAGTTTATGAAGTGGTGGATATTCAGGGCGATGCTCCAAACCAGCATTTCAAAGTTGAATGTGCGGTTGAGGGGATGCCGGTCTTTAAAGGTGAAGGTTTAAGTCGTAGATTTGCTGAACAGGCAGCTGCGGCAGATATTTTAAAATTACTGGAGCAGTAATCTGCATGACCACAAATTCCGATCACAACGATGCTGATCACGAGCCACAGACAAACAGTGGCAATGACTTAATTAATCAATTCTTCAGTTCACAGGGAACAGAAATTCCTGCGGACTATAAAAGTGGTTTTGTTGCAATTGTAGGTCGTCCAAATGTCGGCAAATCGACACTGATGAACCACCTGCTGGGACAGAAGTTATCCATCACTTCACGTAAGCCACAAACGACCCGCCATAAAATTGTGGGAATTGACAGTCGTGAAACATCCCAGGCTGTATTTGTGGATACCCCGGGTATGCACAAAAAAGAAGTGCGTGCCATCAATAAAATGATGAACAAAGCGGCACATTCGGCGTTACGTGATGTCAACCTGGTTCTGTTTGTACTTGATGCAGACAAGTGGACACAGAATGATGAACTGGTATTGGAAAAGCTGAAAAATGCAGAGATGCCAGTGATTCTTGTGATCAATAAAATTGATACACTGGAAAATAAAAATCATGCTTTGCCATTGATTCAGGAACGCGCAAAATTAATGAATTTTGCTGAAATTGTTCCTGTATCTGCTTTACGTGGTGCAAATCTGGATCATTTACGCAATACCATTGAAAAGTATCTGCCATTCCAGCCACCGCTGTATTCACTTGATCAGGTCACTGACCGCTCAGAAAGATTCCTGGCTTCTGAAATTATCCGTGAAAAAATCATGCGTCAGTTGGGTGAAGAATTACCTTATGACCTGACCGTGCAGATTGAATCGTTTAAAACTGAAGAAGCGACAATCAACGAAAAAACGGGTCGCCCTAAAGCAGCCTGTACGTATATTGATGCCACCATCTTTGTTGACCGTCCTGGACAGAAAGCAATTGTGATTGGTGAAAAGGGTGCTAAGCTGAAAAAAATCGGTATGGATGCCCGTGTTGATATGGAAAAAATGTTTGAACAGAAAATTATGCTGACACTCTGGGTGAAAGTGAAAGGTGGCTGGTCTGATGACGAGCGTGCTTTGAAAAGCCTTGGGTACAGCGATATCTGATGATCTGAAACAGGAGCGGAAATGATTAAAGTTCTGGCTGTAATTGCGTGTGTCATGTTTTTACAGGGCTGCATTCATAAAATTGTGACCGTTCCTGTTAAAGTTGCCTATAAAACAACGAAAGGTGTGGTGAAAGGTACTGCTGCTGTCGTTGGGGCTGTCATTCCAGATGGGGATGACGAAGACAAAGATCAGAAAAAGGATTGATTATCTGAATCATGCGCAATGAAATTCTGCATGGTTATCTGATCCATCATCGTAAATACCGTGAACGCAGTCATATTGTACATCTGTTTACTCAGGAATATGGTCGTGTTGACGGTATTTTGCGTCAGACACCTCCTCCTCAGTATCAGCCAGTTTGTGTGCAGGCTTCAGGAAAGTCTGAGCTGAAAAATTTCAGTCAGCTGGAAATTGTGAATCAGCCTGTATTTTTCTTTGGTGATGCTTTTTTTTCAGGCTTTTATCTGAATGAAATTGTGCTGAGATTATGTCCTGCTGAAGTAGAAATGCCGCAGACTTTTCTCCAGTATGCTGCAACATTGTCTGATCTGCAGCGGATGTCTGAACAGGAAAATCCAGCTTTATTTCTCCGGCAGATTCTAAGAAAGTTTGAACATGAGCTGCTTGCAGAACTTGGGTTCTATCTGGACTTTGCTTCGGATACTGCTCAGCAGGAAATAGATCCTGCTCAGTATTATGTATTTCAGATGGATGAGGGATTCATTCCTGTTATTCAGCAAAACCGATCTGCTTTTTCGGGAGCATTGATTCTGTCCATGCTTAAATATGAAAAGGGTACTGATTTCAATCAGGAACAGTTACAATTATTGTCCCGACTGTACAGACAGATGATCAGCTCCTTACTGGGTGATCGTCCACTGAAAAGTCGGCAATTATGGATTCAGAATACTCAATCTTAATCAGGAAATTGTTATGGCTGCTTTACTGGGTGTAAATATTGATCATGTTGCAACATTGCGTCAGGCGCGCGGGACTGCTTATCCAGATCCTGTAAATGCAGCATTGATCTGTGAACAGGCAGGTGCTGAAGGCATCACTTTGCATTTACGTGAAGACCGTCGTCATATTCAGGATGATGATGTACGCCGTATGCGCCCATTGCTGAAAACACGTATGAATCTGGAAATAGCGGTTACAGCTGAAATGATTGAGTTTGCAAAAGAAATCAAACCGCATCATGTCTGCTTTGTTCCAGAAAAACGCCAGGAAATTACCACTGAAGGTGGTCTCGATGTGGTTGGGCATTTTGAAGATGTCAAAGCGGCGACTCAGGCGCTGACAGCGATTGGCTGTGATGTATCGTTGTTTATTGATGCTGATATTGCTCAGATTGATGCTGCGGTTGCGTGTGGCGCACCTACGATTGAACTGCACACTGGTGCATATGCGGATGCTGAAACAGCAGAAGCACAGCAGCATGAACTTGAGCGCATTATCCAGGGAGCTGAATATGCTGCATCCAAAGGGCTTGTGGTGAATGCAGGTCACGGGCTGAATCTGGAAAATGTGACGCCAGTGGCTCAGATCAAACAGATCCACGAGTTAAACATTGGTCATTCTATTATTGCAGATGCTGTTTTTGTGGGGCTTGCTCAGGCAGTTCAGCAAATGAAAGCAGCTATTCAGGCTGCACGTTAATTTTTTAATTTTGTTTTTAGATTATGTCTACGATTGATTATGATGAGCTGATGAAACCTGTCAAAGGTTTCCTTGGTTGTGAAACTCCCCAGGCGTGGCTTGATGAAGCGTTGAAGAATCTTGATATTCTGATGCAGGATCATGCCAACTGTGAGAAAAAAGCAGCAGGTACAGCAATGAACCTGATGTTCAGATACAGCTTTTTTACTGATCTGCAGGTTAAACTGGCGCAACTGGTGCGTGAAGAAATGCTGCATTATGAGCAGGTTCTTGAATTTATGACCAAACGTGGTCAGGAATGGAAAGGGCTGAGTGCAGGGCGTTATGCAGGTGGTTTACGTAAGGAAATCCGTACCTATGAACCTGAAGCGCTGATTGATGTGCTGGTAATCGGTGCATTTGTGGAGGCGCGTTCCTGTGAACGTTTTTACGCCCTTGCTCCTGTGGTTGATGATGAACTGGGACGTTATTACCGTTATCTGCTGAAGTCTGAATCACGGCACTATGAGGATTATCTGGCTTTGGCACTTGATGTTGCTAAAACAGCAAAACTCAAAAATCCTGAAGAAGATATCCAGCAGCGGATTGAACATATCCGTGAAGTTGAAAAAAATCTGATTCAAAGCCCTGATGAGACTTTCCGTTTTCACAGCGGTGTGCCTGTTTAAGTTGTTCTTGTATTTTAAAAGGCTGAATATCAATTCAGCCTTTTTTATTGGATGTTTTCAGGAGGCGGGATGTACTTGTGCTGATTGTAATTCATCAGTCAGCAAATACCGCATTGATGTGATTTATCTTATTTTTCAGATACTGATGACATGATAAATTTCAGGCATAAAAAAGCCCACTTCGTTATGAGTGGGCTTTTTAAAATCTGGCTCTCCAACCTGGGCTCGAACCAGGGACCTGCGGATTAACAGTCCGTCGCTCTACCGACTGAGCTATTGGAGAATCTGCATGCGATTATAAGCAGATTTTGTGAGGGGTCAAGTTAAAAGTGTCATCAGGGCTTCATTTTTGTTGCATATGCTTTTTATTTGAGCAGGAATGGTGAAATTGTTAAAAAAACTTGCACAGTCCTGTCAGGCTTGTTAGATTTAATTCATAAAGAGTGTCTGAGTAACTTCAGACGGTGTGGATTTAAACCAACTTGCCAGCACTAAATGGCTAAACAGGAGAAAGCGAATGAATGCGCTGACTATTTCGTCTATTATTAAAAATCTTCATATTTATCAATCCCAGTATCTTGAAATCATTGCAACTTCAGAGTGGTATTTTACACCTGTTGAAGATGCGTATATCCATTTATGGCCTTTGAAAAAGCAACAGTTGTTTCTTGGTGATCTGCTTCAGTTATGGTTTTCCAGAAAGTGGTGTCTGAATGTTCCTGAAATTCACTTTTTTGAAGCAGTCCATCAACAGGATTATCTTACCGGGTTTTCAAAACAGGATGGACTGCTGTTTAAAATCACAGGTAATCTTCTTACGGGAGAGGGATGTGCCGATGCATGGCAGGATCAGCAGCTGATATCAGAATCTCATTCATTTATATTCAGAACGCTATGTGAATATAAAGCTTTGAAACGACCTGAAGTATCTGTTCAGCATGGCCTATTTAAAACTGAAAAACTTCAGCATATCAGATAGTCTCTTTTTATTTTCTGCAGTCAGTTTGACAGCGTGAACCTGCGGTACAGAAAGTCAGCTTGAAACAGAGCAGACAACTGATTAAGCTGGTTTGAGCTTTTAAATTTATTGCAGGGAATACATCGGCATGGATATGTCAGTTACAGATTTTCAGATTCCTTTTCAGTCAGGTCAGTTGTTTGCCAGGAGATGGCAGGTTACAGATCTGACTACAGTTCCGATTGTATTAATGCATGATTCACTTGGCTGTGTAGCATTATGGCGTGATTTTCCAGAACAGCTTGCACAGGTAACGGGTAGAAATGTAGTGGCTTATGACCGTTATGGCTTTGGGCGTTCAAGTGCCTGCCAGGAGCTATTACGAACCGACTTTGTAAGGACTGAAGCGTCTGAAGCATTTCATGCGGTTTGTCAGTTTTTTGAAATTGAAAAATTTATTGTCATGGGGCATAGCGTTGGTGGTGGAATGTCTGTCTGCTGTGCGGCACAGTATCCAGATCGCTGTATGGCTTTAGTGACGATGTCAGCGCAGGCTTTTGTAGAAGACAGAACACGTAAAGGCATTATTCTGGCAAATGAAGCATTTCAGGATCAGCAACAGTTCTCCAGACTGGAAAAATACCATGGCGGACAAGCTCAGTGGGTACTGAGTGCATGGGTGGATACCTGGTTGTCTGAGCCGTTTGCAGAGTGGACCATAGATACTGAGTTACAGCAGGTTCAATGTCCCGCTTTAGTCATACATGGGGAGCATGATGAGTATGGTTCACTGCTGCACCCACAAAGATATGCAGAGCTGATCCCGGTTCAGACTGAAATGCGGATAGTTGAAGGGGCATTTCATATGCCGCATAAAGAAAAAACAGCAGAAGTTCTTCAGTATATACAGCAATTTTTAAACGGTATTGCTTAGTTTTTCTGGGGGAAAAGGGAAGTATTATCCTTCCCTTTATAACAGTAAATTTATGGATGGATAATCATGCAGGTTGCAGTGGCATGTGCATACAGTTTGCCATCTTCATCAATCAGCTGACCTTCTGAAATTGCCAGATTTTTACTTAAATTGATGACCTTACCAACCGCCAGCAGCGTTTTGTCTTTAGGTACGGGGCGGCACATTTTTACATTCAGATCAATCGTGCCATATCCGACACCGGCTTCCAGTGTGGTATGTACAGCACAACCGGTTACAGAATCAAGCACGGTGGCAGCAAAGCCACCATGAACCCCACCGAGCGGATTTAAATGACGATGGTCAGCCTTGACGTTAAAGCTTGCTTCACCTTTTGAAATAGAGTGCAAATCCATGGGGATAGTTTCGCTGATACTGGCTCTAGGGATATGACGATCGATCATTGCCTGTAAAAACTCAAGTCCAGTCATTTCTTTTGGGTGTTTCATGCTGCTATCCTTATGTAAGTTCTAAAAAGGAACCTTTTGATAAAAATAGGAGATACAGAACTGTCTGTCAATTTATTTTGTGAGTACTGCTTATATTAAAAATGAAAAATATACTGATTTATATCGTAAAACTGTTTTAACCATGATGGAAAATGGATCAGTGATTCATCTGATAAAATTTTTCGATATGATCTGAGCGATGAATAATTTTTAACTCAATTTTTTCACCTGTAGCCCAGGTTGCACTTGAATTGCTGAGATCAACATCAATAATATCCAGCTCTTTGCACAGCGTCCTTGATGTCTCTATCACAATGAACTGCGGTGTCTGATTTTTCAGACATCTGGCAATATAGCGGTGGATATTATTCAAAGGGTATACATCAATAATTTTATAACGCATATTTTTCCAAATATTATAATTAAGTTATTGAAATTTTATTAGAAATCAAATTATTTTATTTTTCAAATAAAAAATGAATCAAAATACCTGTTTGATTATTTACTGACAGAAAGGGCTGCATAGAGGGTGATTGTATGGGTTTCAGCATACTGTAGATATCACGGTCTTAAAAGTGCAGATTCATGATTAAGCTGAATTTTAAATAGCCTAAGCATTAGGCTTAATCCTTTATTTACAACAGGAACATATTTTCAGCGAAATGGAATGAAGTCCACTTTTGTTTATTCAGCAAATTTAACTTGTTGGAGGATGTACATAGTTGTTGTAATTTACTGATATGAATATCAAACAGTTGAGAATAAAAATGAAAGGACAGTGTGTATGTGGTGAGACTGCATTTACCGTTACGCTGAAAGACCATAATGTGCATGTATGCCATTGTTCAATCTGTCGCAGGCAGACCAGTGGTGTCATTATGACTGTGGATACGGTTCAGGGTAGCCTGAATTTTGACAAACAGAAATATTTGTCTGTATACAGTTCTTCTGACTGGGGTGAGCGCGGATTTTGTAATGCCTGTGGTACCAATCTTTTCTGGCGGACCAAAGATCAAAGTTACTGTAATATTAATGTATTTTCTTTAGAAGAAGCGCCTGAGGATCTGAAGCTTGATATGGAAATTTATATTGACAATAAACCTGAGTTTTATTCATTTTCAAACAGAACTCAAAAGATGACTGAGGCGGAGGTGGTTGCGCTGTTTTCTTCGGATCAATAAGAGAAGGAGCTGATGGTGATGCTGAAGCTGTGTTTTACATCAGTACTATTGATAAGTTTGATGAGAAAAATGCTATAGATTTAATAAGATATATTCGATATATCTAAAGCAGGCTGTTGAATAAGGATGCTCAGACATGCTGCTTAAAATAGTGATTGCCATGCTGGCATTTGCTGCAAACTCTGTATTGTGCCGTTTAGCACTTGCTGAACAGCAGATTGATCCTATGAGTTTCAGTCTGATTCGTGTATGCAGTGGTGCAGCAGTATTGTGGGGACTGTATTGGTTTTCTTCAAACCAGGCAACGATCGAATGGAGCGTGAAAAATGGATTTTTTCTCGCCTTATATATCATCGCTTTTTCCCTTGCTTATTTGCATATTGATGCGGGTGTAGGGGCATTACTTCTCTTTGGCACAGTTCAGCTCAGCATGGTTGGCTATGGTTTATGCCACGGTGAGAGGATAAATCTGCGTCGCGGTACAGGATTGGTCATTGCGATTGTGGGGATTCTGATTTTGTTATTGCCTGGAGCATCCGCACCTCATCTGGGCTATGCTGCAATGATGGTACTTTCGGGTATCGGATGGGCAATGTACAGTATCACAGGAAAAAATATGCATAATCCACTGGCAAGCAGTCTGGGGAATTTTGTACTTGCGATTCCTTTTGTATTGCTGGCATATCTGGTTTTTTACACACAGAGTTTTATCAAGCCGCAGGGCGTACTTTTAGCACTGTTGTCGGGCGGTCTGGCTTCAAGTGGTGCCTATGTACTCTGGTACGCCATAGTGAAGCAGATTGATCGTGTTACAGCCAGCAGTGTGCAACTGTCAGTACCATGTCTGGCTATTTTGGGGGGAGCTTTGTTTATTGGCGAGGCACTGAGTTTCAGAGTTGTTATTTCTGCAGTCATTGTTCTGGCTGGGATCGCTTTGGTGATCAGGTCTTCATCTGACAGTCAGCATTTGAACAAAGCAGTTTCAGCTGATTCGACAGGTTTGTACAAGAAGTTGAAGTAAGGTTCTCGGTCTGTTAATAAAAAACCCGCGATATTCGCGGGTTTTTTATTCTGATATTTAAATCAGATTATTTTTCAGCAGCAATTGAAGCAATCGCAGCATCAACGCCTTCGATTGAATCAGCAGCTTTCTTGATACGCGCAAGTGCATCTACAAGAACTTCATCAGCAGTTGCATAAGAAATACGCATATAACCGCCTAAACCGAATGCATCACCAGGAACAACAGCAACACCGGTTTCTTCCAGTAACCATGCAGAGAATTCTGTGCAGGACTTTAAACCTTTAGCACGGATTAATGGACGGATGTTTGCATATGCATAGAATGCACCATCAGCAGGCAGACAAGTGATACCTTTGATGTCGTTCAAGCCATTTACCACTAAGTCATGACGACGGTGGAATGCTTCGATCATAGGTTGAAGAACGTCCTGTGGACCATTCAATGCAGCTTCAGCAGCAACCTGTGAAATTGAAGTTGGGTTTGAAGTTGATTGAGACTGGATTTTTTTCATTGCGCCAATCAGTTTTGCAGGACCTGCTGCATAGCCAATACGCCAGCCAGTCATTGCATACGCTTTAGATACACCATTTAACACGATCGTGCGGTCATAAAGGTCAGGTGCAACAGTTGCGATGTTGTAGAACTCATCATCCCAGCGGATTGGTTCATACATATCATCAGAAGCAATAAACACTTCAGGATATTTACGAAGAACTTCAGCCAGAGCTTCCAGTTCAGCTTTAGTGTAGATCATACCTGTAGGGTTAGAAGGGCTGTTTAACACCACTAAACGGGTTTTGTCAGTGATTGCAGCTTCAAGTTGCGTAGGCGTGATTTTGAAACGCTGTTCTTCACCACATTTCACAACAACTGGTACGCCTTCAGCGATGATCACCATGTCTGGGTAGCTTACCCAGTAAGGTGCAGGGATGATCACTTCATCG
The DNA here is from genome assembly GCF_002165295.2 of Acinetobacter sp. WCHAc010052. Lineage (NCBI taxonomy): Bacteria > Pseudomonadati > Pseudomonadota > Gammaproteobacteria > Moraxellales > Moraxellaceae > Acinetobacter > Acinetobacter sp. WCHAc010052. Next base: position 1,323,914 of record NZ_CP032143.1, read on the forward strand.
CCTTTGTTTAACAAAGCAAGCGCAAGGTTAAAGAATGACTGTTTACCACCACAAGAAACCAGGATCTGGTTTGCAGCATATTCAAGATTGTTGTCACGTTTTAATTTAGCAATAATTGCTTTTTTAAGGCCTGGCGTACCATCTACAGCGGTGTATTTTGTAAAACCGTTGTTAATCGCTTGAATAGCAGCATCTTTGATGTGTTGCGGAGTGTCAAAATCTGGTTCGCCGGCGCCCAAGCCAATTACGTTCTTACCAGCTGCTTTTAATTCAGCAGCTTTGTTGGTAACAGCAAGTGTTGGGGACGGTTTGATGGCATTTACACGATCAGAGAGACGTACGTCCACGGCAATATTCCTTCTTATAGGGATAAAAAAATAAAAGCACACTATCTTAGCCTAAAACGGTGTGTTACGTCGCCCAGTATATGAAGAAATGTTTAAAAAAATGAATCAAAATGGAAAAAATCTGTTTCAAAAAATCAATTTATCCATTACTGCATGCCTGACTCGCATCAGGATGCAAATTTACGTACAATATAGCGAGCTGAAATTGAGTGAATCACATGACCACCCAAAATACTCCCAAGAAAAAGCCATTGGTTAACTTACCTTTTCCAGTGCAGAAAGTGAATGATGCTACACCTGCGGACGAGGAAATTGAAGACATGCGTCCAAAACCACAGCGTTATGCAGACCGGACATGGATGCCTCCAAGAGGTACACGTCGTTCGATGGGCAAGCGTTAATTTAGACGCGAATTAAAAATAGGTGCTGAATGCGCCTATTTTTATGCAAAGAAGATTTATAAGTCAGGAGATAAAATATTTTCAGGTTGAAAAGTAATACAGATCAAAGTCTTTTAATACGCTTTAGATTGATAATACGTGCTTTTAGCTGATTGTAATTTTAACGTTTTAATGGATATCTGAATTTTTAAGAGTTGCTCTTAATTTCAAAATTAATCTTTTAAAGATGCGTCATAGAAAGCCTGTTTATTGCGATACATAATTTCATCAGCTCTTTTGAGTAATTCCTCTATGCTTTCATCCTGTTGTGTAGTTGCATAACCCATCGCAACATGAATTGGAAAATCAGGATGTTTGATCTGGTCAATTTCAAGTTCACAGCGAATCCGATCTAATAATCGAATGATTTGCGTCTGTTTTGCTTTGGGCATCAGAATGACAAATTCATCACCCCCCAGCCGGGAAGCTGAAAAAGTTGTTTGTGTAAGTGATGTTTTTAAAATTTTACCAAACCGTCTTAATATCTGATCGCCCTGATCATGCCCATAGACATCATTAATTTCTTTTAAGCCATTAATGTCTAAAAATATACAGGAAACAGGATGATCCTTTTTTGCCTGTATATTAATGACTTCATCATTAAAAAAAGTACGATTATAGAGTTGGGTCAAATGATCATGTTTACTGACATGAAGTAAATGATTTTCTAATTTTTTACGTTCTGAGAAATCTGTAAAGGCGATCTGCACTGTATCCCAGTTATGGTGAGAATGAGGAAAAATCACCAGTTGCTCGCGTATATTGAGAATATCACCGTCAAGGGTCTGATATTCACACTCACGGGTTTGCTGGTGTTCACCATTCCAAAGTGCCAGTAATTGGGTATGGAAATTCTGCTGACTTGATTCACGTAAAATCTGCCATAAATTTTGCAGGAAACTTTGCTTACTGTCGGCTTTAAACAGTTCTAAAAGTGCCTGATTTACACCAATATTCTGAACGCTTTCAAAGCACATTCTGACAAAGTCAGGATGTCGGATCATATAATTGTCTAAATCATTGATTCCTTGTTGCTTCAAACGATCAAATATCAGTTTGATCTGACTGCAATCCCTGACCCATAATGCTGTAGGGGAGTGTAAAAACAAGGACTCAGCAAATCTACGGGCATTCTGATAATCTGAAATATTTTCAGTCGTGAGTAACAGACGTTCCCAGTCATCTTCATGTCCAGGCATAAAACTGGCTTTAAGATGAATATCAATTTGTTTGCCTTTGCAGGTGTAATTGACAGAAGGGCAAATGCATTGGTTTTTTCGGTTCCATAAGGCAACAAAAAAATTAACTTTTTCTATGCTGACTTTTTCTGCATGCAAGCTTGCAAAGCTTTGTAAAATTTCATTTAAATCTGAAGCTTCATACAGATCAAGGGTACTTTGATTGATCTGAATGGTCTGAATTGCCATTAAACAGGGCTGTAAGCGTTCGGGGTCTTCAAGCAGATATTGCTCCAGGTCTTCAATGCCTTCATCTGTCCATTGCTGAAAGATTTTTTTGACCGCACTGAAGTCCTGAATCCACATCGCCATGGGAGATAGGTGAAAAATGGATAAATCGACTTCCTCCATAATATTCTTCCTTCTCACCAGTATTGTTTATTGTTAAAACTGCTTTGTTCAAACCGTTTTATCAGCATCAGTTATTTTTTTGCACGATGTGCAGCTCTTGGTGGCATCACTTCTTTTTGAGCATTCCACGTTTCTATAAAATCATGCTCGTTGATATTATACAACTCTAAAATTGCTAAAATCACACCACCCAAAGTCCTGGTTTCATCACTCTGAATGTCATCTGTTAAAACATGTTTGCTTTTGAGTGTATTTAAAATATCGCTGATTTCATAACTGCGATCCCGACCGTTACTGTCGGTTGGATACATTGGGGTATTGATCACAATCGTTGCAAGGGTCTTTTCTGCATCGCTTAAATCTAAAGTCTGAATTTTTTCTTCGACTGTATGAAAGATCACTTCATTGCTGAGAATGCTTTGCAGAAATTTCTGAGTCAGTTTCGGTAAAGTTTTTTCCACGAATGGACGGAAAGAGACAGGGAAGATTACGTTACGTGAAATTCCTTTAAACATTGGAGCGATTTCTTCGACTTTGTAGCCTGCAACACCACAACCAACTGAAGTGATGAAATACTTCATTTTGAGATGGTTTCTGGTATAGATTTTAAAATCATCAATATAATGCTGAATTTGTGAAAGCGGCATCTGCTGAAGATGTTCATTCATGGTTGGAATGGCAAAGCTTTGTCCTGCCCAGCCCCGTCCGACACCTTTGGTCGCACCAAAGTGTAACAGTGCTGTTTTCGCAGCCCCCCCCTGGTGAGTACCCGCCATATTGCTTCCAAAGACAAAGATTGTATCTTCAGGTAAATCTTTGATTATGCTTTCATCATGATATTGATAAGTCATGTTTTCAATCTTTTAGCCGGCTTGTTTCAATGTTGCTATCGAAATAAAAAAGGGTCAAGGGTATTTGTTGAATATTGTGTAAAAAGCCCCATTAAAAAACAGTGTAAACCGTAGTTTGCGTGACATTCTGTTAAACTATCCTGTGCTTCTTAGCCTGGTCAAAGAGTGAATTATTGTGAGTGAAAACCAACCTTTTGAACTTGTGACAAATTATCAACCCGCAGGGGATCAGCCACAGGCGATTGCAAAACTGGTTGATGGGGTAAATCGAGGTTTACACGATCAATTGTTATTGGGTGTGACAGGATCCGGTAAGACTTACACCATGGCAAATGTGATTGCGCAAACGCAGCGACCAACCATTATCATGGCGCATAATAAAACCCTGGCAGCTCAGCTGTATGGTGAATTTAAAGCATTTTTTCCAAATAACGCTGTTGAATATTTTGTCAGTTATTATGACTATTATCAGCCTGAAGCCTACGTACCATCTTCAGATACATTTATCGAAAAAGATTCAGCCATTAATGATCATATAGATCAGATGCGTCTTTCAGCGACCCGGTCATTGCTGGAACGCCGGGATGCCATTATTGTGGCATCGGTTTCAGCCATTTATGGTCTGGGCGATCCGAATGCTTATATGAGCATGCTGCTGCATGTGGTTCAGGGAGACAGAATCAACCGTGATGATCTGATCCGTCGGCTTGTGGAAATGCAGTACACACGAAATGAACTGGAATTTTTGCGGGGTACTTATCGAATCCGTGGAGAAATCCTGGATGTTTTTCCTGCTGAATCCGACCAGTATGCCATCAGGATTGAACTGTTTGATGATGAAGTGGATTCGATTCGCTGGTTTGATCCTTTAACCGGTAAACTGGTACGCAAAGTACCAAGAGTGACGATTTATCCTAAAAGTCACTATGTCACGCCCAAAGACAATCTTGAACGGGCAATCGGTACAATTAAAGAAGAACTGAAAGAACGTCAGGTATTTTTTAAAGAACATGACAAACTGATTGAATTACAGCGGATTGAACAGCGAACCCGCTATGATCTGGAAATGATGCAGCAGCTGGGTTATACCAACGGGATTGAAAACTATTCACGTCATTTATCAGGACGACCGGCAGGCGAAGCACCACCAACGCTGTTTGACTATATTCCTGATGATGCTTTACTGATTATTGATGAATCGCATGTGACGGTTCCTCAGATTGGTGCCATGTATAAAGGCGACCGTTCACGTAAAGAAAACTTAGTGAATTATGGATTCCGTCTGCCGAGTGCGCTGGATAACCGTCCAATGAAATTTGAAGAATGGGAGCGGATTGTACCGTCAACGATTTATGTCAGTGCAACGCCTGCCCTTTATGAACTGGAAAAATCTGAGCAGGTTGCAGAGCAGGTGGTACGTCCAACAGGTCTGGTTGATCCTACGATTGAAATTCGACCGGTGCTCACCCAGGTCGATGATGTCCTGTCAGAAATCAATATCCGTAAGGAGCTGGATGAACGTGTACTGGTCACAACCCTGACTAAGCGAATGGCTGAAGATTTAACCTCGTATTTAAAGGAATATGGGGTAAAAGTAGCTTATTTACATTCAGATATTGATACGGTTGAACGTGTCAAAATTATTCATGAACTTCGGACAGGTGTGCATGATGTGCTGGTTGGCATTAACCTGTTGAGAGAAGGTCTGGATATGCCTGAAGTGTCTTTGGTTGCTATTCTAGATGCAGATAAAGAGGGCTTTTTGCGTTCGGAACGCTCGCTGATTCAGACCATTGGTCGTGCCGCACGTCATGTGAAAGGTAAAGCGATTCTGTATGCTGATCGTGTGACTGATTCGATGCAGAAAGCAATTGATGAAACTGACCGTCGCCGAGCGAAACAGATTCAGTTCAACGAAGAACATGGCATCATTCCACGCAGTGCAAAACGTCAGGCTATTAAGGAAATTGATACGGGCGAAGTGCTGACTGATGAACAGATCGAAGTCGGGGCTTCAGAGCAGAACAACGTGCTCACTGCTGATGAACGACACTTGCTTTCAGATCCTAAACTGCTTGCGAAGCATATTGCAAAACTCGAAAAAGATATGCTTAAAGCATCCAGAGAGTTGCAGTTTGAGCAGGCAGCCCAACTCAGGGATGAAATTGTCCGCCTGAAAGCACAAATGCTGCAATAATTTTCAGATTGTCAGACATCTTACATAACAATACAGTATGAGGAAAAAATAATCGTTATTTTAATGATAGTTACATCAGTTTAAATAAGCTGGAATCAGACAGGTAATATCATGATAACGAAAAATATTCCTCGTGCAGGTTATACATTGGCAAAAATTGCGGTTGGTGGCGTGCTGCTGGCAGGGCTTGGAATAGCTGCAGTGAGTTATGCACAGTCCAGACCTTTAACAACCGTGGATAAAATTGAAATAGACCGCTATTTAGGGGTGTGGTATGAAATTGCCCGTAAACCTATGTATTTTCAGAAACAGTGTGACCGTCATGTCACGGCAACCTATACCTTAAATGAAAATGGCAATGTGGATGTGCTGAATCGTTGTCTGAGTGAGGATGGCACAGTCAACCAGGTCAAAGGTGAAGCTTTTATTCAGAATGCACCGTTTAACAGTAAGCTGAAAGTCAGCTTTCTACCCGAAGTGGTTCGCTGGTTGCCGGTTGCCAGAGGGGATTACTGGATTCTGAAGATTGATGATGATTATCAGACTGTACTGGTGGGAGAGCCTAAGCGTAAATACATGTGGGTACTGTCCAGAACACCAGATCTGAATGAAGCCAAGCTCAACGAATACCTGCAGTATGCTCAGTCGCAGGGTTATAATACCAAAGACCTGATCCGGACAAAGCAGTCACTGAAATTGCTGAAGGAAACAGAGCAGCAGTTTTAATAATGGATTGATTTATATTCAGGAGTCTTTATTGTCCTGGAATATAATTTAAATTGAATATTCATGTTTTAGTTGCTTTAAAGCCATTATACTGATCTGCCCCATATCTCAGGAGTCAAAGATGTATAAAGGCGTAGCGCTGTCTGTATTGGCATCTGTGACTTTTGGGATTCTGTATTTTTTTACAACGTACCTGAAACCGATGGACAGTGAGCAGACCTTTGCCTGGCGAATGTTTGCAACAATTCCTTTTCTGACCCTGTTTATGTGGTGGTCAGGTGATCTTAAAAATATCCAGTCCATTTTCAGGCGGATACTGGATAAGCCGTTTTTTTTGATCTGGTTGCTTTTCAGCTCGTTGCTTTGTACGACTCAGTTGTGGCTTTTTTTGTGGGGTCCCATCAATGGACGGGGGCTTCAGGTATCTCTGGGGTATTTTTTACTTCCCTTAGTTATGGTATTGGTCGGTTGCCTGGTTTACAAAGAAAAATTGTCCAGATGGCAGCTTGCGGCTGTGATTTTTGCAGTACTTGGTGTTGCGCATGAAATATGGCGTATAGGCAGTATTGCTTGGGAAACGGTTTATGTGGCTCTAGCGTATCCTCTGTATTTCTTTTTAAGACGTTATTTTAAAACAGATCATTTAGGCGGTTTCTGGTGGGATCTGTTTCTGATTCTGCCCGTCGCGGTCTATCTTGGGTTCAGCCTGAGTGATTCAACAGGACTGATTGCTGCTTTTCCACATCTGATCTGGGCAATTATTGTGCTCGGTTTTTTAAGTGCGCTGGGACTGGGAAGTTATATTCTCGCCAGTCGTTATCTGCCATTTGTCATTTTTGGATTGTTGAGTTATCTGGAACCTGTGTTACTTGCACTGGCTTCAATCGTTCTGGGAGAGCGGGTGGAAGCAGGTGAGTGGCTGACCTATATTCCAATCTGGTTTGCTGTTTTACTGCTGGTTATTGAGGGTGTACTGCACATTTTCAGACAAAGACAGAAATCACAGGAACTGGAATGTAAAGCTGTTCAGTATAAGGATGAACAGAACTGAGCAGTGAAGCAAAAGTCATAAATAAATTAAGGGTTTAGATAAAATACCTTGTGTCGTCAGGAAAATGCATTCTGTCGTAAAAATAAAGCAAAAAGCTATTCATTGTGCTATTTGATTGAATAGAAAAATCTGTGTTTCATTGCTTACTGAAAATAAGTAATTGATTCACTAACATGATGAATATATTTAAAAAAGATAATCTAAAATAATTCAGCCGGGGATAAATTAATATGCAGCCAGCAATGATCCCATTTCATATCCGGGAAAAATTATTACAACTTGAGCCAGGTTTTGAGCCTGGCTGGCAAAGTGTGCTTGAAAACGTTTTTTCAGGACAGGATTCAGCCATTCAGGATATGCTGAATCAGCAGTTTTTAAAGACCAAAGAAATTGTCTGGGACAGGGAAGACAACAGTTTCAGTTACAGTTTTACGACTGCCTTAAATATTCTTAAACATTGTGTCAATAATACAGAGTTACAACTACTCGCGGATCAGCTGAACCAGGATCTTGAGGCAATGAAACTCAGTTCAGATGCTATGGCTGTTGCATCGTGTCTGGAACAGGGTGTTGCAGCAATCAGGCAGTTGCAGATGAAGGAAGATCAGTCAGGATGGCGGGAAAAAAACCTGTTGCTGAAAACATATCTGATTCAGGCAGCACAGATTGTTCATGCCATGACCATAGTGCCACCCACAGGTCAGAGAGAGCTGACAGAAGATCAGATCAGGCATTTTATTGTTGATGTTTTTCTGCGCTATCAGCTGCCGGTACCTTCTATAAAACCACAGTTCAAAGAAATTCAGGAGCTGAAAAAGCACCCTTTTTTTCGTTATTCCCTGAACAGAAAACAGGAGCTGAAACCTGTAGAACTGATCAGATCCTCCGACTATATTTTTGTCATTGCACCGAGTACGGATATTGAACAGAATCCTTATTCAATCAGCCGTTTTCTCAGGGAAACAGACAGAACAAGAGGGATGGAATGTTGTGTACTCGTGCTGGATCTTGAAAAATCACTTGAAAATGATTATATGGAGAGATTTCAGTCATTATTGCAGACGCTCCCTGAAAGTGTTGTAAAACTGAGCCCGAAAGCTTTTGAGCAGATTCAGCAGATGAATGAAATCTGTGAACAGACCATTTTTCCTTTACTGACTGAGTCGGTACATCTGGAAGAAAAAAGTTCGGATGTTTTCGTACAGCAGCATCTGAAAGAGCTGGAAAACACTTTGACTGAAAAACTGCTGATTCCACTGGCAGATCAGCTGAAAGACAATATATTTTCTGCTGAAGAATCAGCCGTGCTTTACTGGAATCTGAACCGCCTGTTTACAGAAATGTATGCTTATTATCGGGTGTTCTGTGCCCAGCCTGCTTTAAAGTCCAGTCAGGGAATAAAAGCATTTGAATATAAATTTGTCTCATTGGTGCGTTTACTGCAAAAGCGCCGTGCACAGATTTTTTCTGTTGCGACTGCATCTGAATGGCAGAATGCTCACAGTGAATCAACCGGACCTGTTCAGGGCATGATTCAGATCATGAATATCTGCTTGCCGGAATACCGAGAACTGAAAATCCGCCTGAATAAATTGCGGAGAGAGCTTTCAGAAGCCAGAAATTCTCTGTTTAAAAGAATGATTAAAAGTGACCAGTATGAAAAAGATATACAGCAGATCAGTGAGGAAATGCAGTTACTGAAAAGGCAGATATTCACCGACATACGCCGATTGCTTGAAGCCACACGCCATAACATGATTCATCTGGAAACAGAGAGTATGCTGAGCTTTACTGAAACAGCACGTCATTTTGCATTTCCATGTGGGGAAAATGGGCTGAGTCGTTTGCCGGTTGTGATTAAACTGCCCGAATCTTTCCTGGATTTTGATGTGGAAGTGTTCAATGCAAAATTTAATTATGAACTGAATTTTTCTGAAGGCTCAAAGGTTGAAAAAGAAATACAGAATCAGTCAGACAGCATGATGTCCTGATAGATTCCTGGTTCTGTTGGATCAGACTTTTTTGATGACATGGACGTATGAAAAAAACAGTAAAATGATCGGTATATGAAAATCATAAAAATAATTACAAGTATTTTTAAAATTTATAGTGAATATATGGGAAAATAAGCACCGCTTGAACAGCTTTTGATTCAAACTTTTCGATAATTCCATTACAATTGTCGGGTTTTGAATTTTATGCCTAGATTTACAATTAATTAGAGGACGTTTCTGTGAGCAAAGAGACTATCATCGCCCTACACGCAGAGCACCAGGGTCGTTGGAAAAACCGTGAAGAAATCGCGGAACAAATGATCGCTTTGATTGGTCAGCTTTACCGTGAAAAAAATATTGTGGTTTCAGTGTTTGGACGCTCTTTGGTTAACCGTTCAGTAATCCAGATTCTTAAAGCGCATCGTTTCACCCGTATGATGGATGTTGAACTTTCAGTTGTACATACATTCCCGATTCTTGAAGCGCTGGCTAAAATTGAAAATATTGGCACTGCTGAGATTGATCTGGGCAAATTAGCCGTTGCTTTCAAAGAGCAGGGTGGCGATGTTGATGCTTTTGTTGCAGCTTCAGTTAAATCAGTTGAAGGTCGTGCGACTTCTGTAGAAGGTCGTGATGTTGTACTTTACGGTTTTGGTCGTATCGGTCGTATTCTGGCTCGTCTGATGATTGGTCAGTCTGGTCTTGGTCGTGGCTTAAACCTAAAGGCAATCGTTGTTCGTAAGTCATCTGATGGTGACCTGGAAAAACGTGCTTCACTGTTACGTCGTGACTCAATTCACGGTCCATTCTCAGGCACTATTTCTGTTGATGAAGAAAACGAAGCAATTATTGCTAACGGTCAGTTCATTAAAGTGATTTATGCGTCGAACCCGACTGAAGTTGATTACACAGCTTACGGTATTGAAAACGCACTTGTGATTGATAACACAGGTAAATGGCGTGATTCAGAAGGTCTTGCACAGCATCTGAAATGCCCTGGCGCTGCACGCGTTATTCTGACTGCACCTGGTAAAGGTGACATGAAGAACGTTGTGTATGGTGTAAACCAGACAGACATCCTGGATGAAGATGCGATTATTTCAGCAGCAAGCTGTACAACCAATGCCATCACTCCAACTCTGAAAGTTTTACATGATAAATACACAGTATTGAATGGCCATGTTGAAACAGTTCACTCGTTCACAAACGATCAGAACTTAATTGATAACTATCATAAAGCTGACCGTCGTGGCCGTGCTGCAACACTGAACATGGTAATCACTGAAACAGGTGCGGCTAAAGCAGTTGCTAAAGCACTTCCTGCACTTCAGGGCAAACTGACTGGTAACTCAGTACGTGTTCCAACACCTAACGTATCTCTTGCTATTCTGAACTTAACTTTGGATAAAGAAGTTGATCGTGATGAAGTGAACGAATACATCCGTCAGATTTCTATCAGCTCAAGCCTTCAGGGTCAGATTGGTTATACCAACTCAACTGAAGTTGTATCTTCTGACTTTATTGGTTCACGTACAGCAGGTGTATTTGATGCTCAGGCAACAATCACTTCAGGCAACCGTCTGACTGCTTATGTATGGTATGACAATGAAGTAGGTTACAGCTGCCAGGTACTGCGTATTGCAGAACAGATGGGCGGTGTAAGCTATCCTAAGATTCCTGCAGAAAAAACTGCATAATCTTTAAATAAAAAAGAGCTTCTTCGGAGGCTCTTTTTTTTGCCCGTTTTTTTATGAATAAAAATATGGCGTATGTCTGAGGTATACGGGCTGAGACAGGGAGATTCAGAAAATCAGTTATTCAGAGTAAAACAGAGGAGTGTACAAATGTAATAGACTCTTATACATAAAAAAGCGATTCAATTCACAATAATAATTAAAATAATGAAAGGAAATGGAACTTAAGGATAAGTTTTGCAACTGAAAAATGTATTGAGCATTATTGTATTTATTCTGCTGACCAGTATCTGTGGAATTGTATTGGGAATCTGGGCTTTTAAGCATTTCAATATTTATATTCCTTTAGAGAATCAGCAGGTCAATATTGATTTACAGGAACCCCTCCAGGCGCAGGTTCATGTCAAAGATGCACTGGATGTAGATATATCAGGTCGGATCAATGCAGAAATTCCGATTGATGAAAAACTGAATATTCCACTGAAGCAGACTCTGACTCCTCGTGTATATTTTGATAATCAGGTGCCGATTAAAACCACGATTCCAGTCCGTGAGGTTTTAAAAATCAGGCAGGATATGCCCGTTAACACAACAGTGCAGACAACCATCCTGGGTAAAGAGATTACTTTGCCACTGAAGGGAACCATTCCGATCAATCTGGATGTTCCGATTGAGCTGAATGTCCCCCTTGCACAAAAAGTACATCTGAAGTTTGATGCACCTGTCAGAGTGGAGCTACAGGAAAATCTGCATATTCCCTTAAAGACGACACTGAAAACCAAAGTTCCTGTGAGTGGTCATTTGAATGTGCCGGTGAAATCTGCCTTGAATGCTTCGGTTGATGTTCAGAATACACTTCCAGTCAAAATCAGGCAGGGTGAGCTGCGTATTCCATTAAATTCAGTGCGTATAGCAACATCAAAACATGCTGAAACTGAAGCTGTTCAGGTGAAGTGATATGCGAATATTTTCTTCCCCGAAGCTGTGGATGATCAGTTTTATTCTGACAGGATTGCTGATTGCATTTTTATTCTGGCTGTATCTGAATGTTGTTGCTTCCATGCGTGTCAGTGCTCAGCAGGCAGATATTCAGTTACCACATTCCTTGCCGGTCAGAATCAATGTGGCTAACCACTTACAGGCAACTTCGCTTGGGCAGGTGGATACTCAGCTGACGGTGGATAAAAAGTTACTGTTGCCTTTAAAAGGAAAATACAGGGCAAAACTGGGTTTTGAGGTGGAAGTTCCTGTTTCGGTGCAGATTGATTATCAGACGACCATTCATATCAATCAGAGTATGCCACTGAACACAACGACTGATCTGATTTATCAGAACAGGCTTTTACCTGAGTTTCCTTTAAATCTCGATATTCCAGTCCGACTGGATGTGCCGTTTGAGTTAAAGAAAACCTATCAGGTTCCGATCAGAATTGCATTTGATGGTCCGGTTGATCTGGAGTTTGATGAGCCTGTAAGTTTAACGGTGCTGCATAAATTTGCGCCACGTCTGAATCTCAATGATCCTGTCAGTATGCAGAATATTGCAGGTTTTAATGCTGTAATGACAAATGATGTACGGGATACTGTTGCTGCACTGGAGATGAAGATGGCATTACCTGTGCGTAATATCCATCCTTAAACAGTAGGAGAAATAATCATAATTCAGCTTGATGTTTAAAAAATAATCATTTAACTTACTTATTGAAAGTTTATATTTAAAAGTAAGCATTTTAATCAAATGAGAACCCGTTTATGAGCCAGTATGCAACAAGTCAGGTACTTGGGCAGGTATTGTCCAGTGAGTGTCCATCGAGAGAGTTGCTTGAACATATTACCAGTAAGTGGTCATTGCTGGTTTTACATTGTTTAAGTCAGGGGGTTCATCGTTTCAGTGAGCTGAAACAGAAAATTGATGGTGTCAGTGAAAAAATGTTGTCGCAGACCCTGAAAGTGCTTGAACAGGATGGGCTCGTGCTGCGAACAGTGTATCCCGTTGTTCCACCAAAAGTAGAGTATCAGCTGACATTTACTGGTTCTCAGACAGCAGAGAAAGTGAATATTCTGATCAGCTGGATAGAACGGAATTTACCTGAAATATTAAATAATAAAGCGCAGTTAATGAAATAAAACAGCAGTCTGGGTTACATGGTTGAAGTATGGGCAGCTGGATGATTGCTTCTGAACATTATTCGCATGATTTTTACTGCAAACAGACTGTTTTATCATCAGGTGGGGCATTTTCAAAAAGTCAGAGTGAACTTTTATTCAGTCAAATGGCGGTCAGAAAAATTTAAAACAGATAAAAATAAATAAAATGAATCATATTTCAGTCTGAGCTGAATAAATCTATTCGAGAAAAACTTTAAAATATGGCAGAATAGGCGGTTTTTAAAGTTTTTAGAGGATTGGCAATATGCGCTTTGTTGATGAAGCAGTCATTACCGTAGAGGCTGGCGACGGTGGCAATGGCGTAGCCAGTTTTCGCCGAGAGAAGTTCGTACCGTTTGGTGGTCCAGATGGTGGTGATGGTGGTCGTGGTGGCAGCATTTATATTCAGGCTGAGGACGACACCAGTACACTGGTAGATTATCGTTATACCCGTAAATTCCGCGCTGAACGCGGTAAAAATGGTGCAGGCGCAAACTGTGCTGGTCGTGGTGGTGAATCCGTGATTCTGAAAGTTCCTGTAGGAACAACCATCGTAGATACAGAATCTGGCGACATTATTGGTGACCTGATTGAAGATGGTCAGAAAGTTCTGGTCGCTGCGGGCGGTGATGGTGGATTGGGTAATACTCATTTCAAATCATCCACAAACCGTTCTCCACGTAAATGTACACATGGCTTCAAAGGTGAATTCCGTGAAATTCGCCTGGAGCTGAAAGTGTTGGCTGATGTTGGTCTTCTAGGTATGCCGAATGCCGGTAAATCCACATTTATCCGTGCTGTTTCTGCTGCAAAACCTAAAGTTGCAGATTATCCATTTACAACTATGGTGCCAAACCTGGGTGTAGTGGATGCAGATCGTCACCGTTCATTTGTTATGGCTGATATTCCAGGACTGATTGAAGGTGCTGCTGAGGGTGCTGGTCTTGGGATCCGTTTCCTTAAACATCTGGCGCGTACCCGTATTCTTCTACATATTGTGGATGTTCAGCCAATTGATGGTTCAGACCCTGCTCACAATGCTAAGGCAATTGTTGCTGAGCTGGCAAAATTCTCTCCGACACTGGCGAAACTGCCTGTTGTGCTGGTACTGAATAAGCTGGATCAGATCGCAGAAGAAAGCCGTGAAGAGTGGTGTAAACATATTCTGGATGAACTTCAGTGGGATGGACCTGTATTTAAAACATCTGGTCTGCTCGAAGAAGGAACCAAACAGGTTGTTTACTACCTGATGGATCAGATTGAACAGCAGCGTGAGCGTGAAGAGGAAGATCCGGAATACGCAGCAGAAGTGAAAGCATTCCGTGATCAGCTTGAAGTTGAAACCCGTGAACAGACGATTGCTGCAAAAGAAGCGTATCGTGAAATGCGTCGTCAGCAACGCCTTGCAGGGCAGGACGATGATGATGACTTCGATGATGAAGATGACGGCGAAGTGGAAGTACATTACGTACGTTAATCTCCTGGTATAAAAAGAGTCACTGAGGACAAGATGATAGAAGTGGTGGATGGGCAGCGTCAGCTCAAGGATTGTAAAAGGATCGTAGTCAAGATCGGATCATCTTTACTGACAGCAAATGGCAAAGGTTTGGACCTGGATGCGATTTCGCACTGGGCCAGACAGATTGCAGACCTGCACAGTGCAGGTCATGAAATCATTCTGGTTTCATCAGGGGCTGTCGCGGAAGGGATGGTCAGAATGAAGCTGGAAAACCGACCCACCGATCTACCCAGTCTTCAGGCCTGTGCTGCCATTGGTCAGATGGGGTTAATCCACACCTGGTCCAGTGTGCTGGATAAACACAGCATTCAGACAGCTCAGGTTTTACTGACTCATGATGATCTGGCTGACCGTCGTCGCTATCTGAACTCATGTGATGCATTACAGCATTTAATTGAATGGCGGGTTATACCTGTGATCAATGAAAATGACACGGTGTCTACAGATGAAATCCGCTTTGGTGATAATGACACACTGGCTGCGATGGTTGCAGGCCAGGTACATGCCGATCTGCTGATTATTCTGACAGATCAGCAGGGAATGTTTGATTCAGACCCACGTTCCAACCCTGACGCTAAACTGTTTCATACCGTTCGTGCGCTTGATGAAAGCCTGTTTGATATGGCAGGTGGCGGTGGAAAATTTGGACGTGGCGGTATGCTGACCAAAGTTCGTGCTGCCCGTCTGGCTGCCAAGTCAGGCTGTCCAACTCTGATTGCCAGTGGCGACAGTGATCACGTGCTCTCCCGTCTGATGGGCGGTGAGATGCTGGGTACGCTGTTTATCACAGATAATGACAGAATGACGGCTCATCAGCAGTGGCTTGCTGCGCATTTACAGACTGCAGGACGCCTGGTGATTGATCATGGTGCTGTAAAAGCGATCAAAGAAAATCACCGCAGCCTTTTACCTGTGGGTGTGAAAGCGGTTGAAGGTCACTTTGAGCGTGGTGATGTGGTTGAATGTGTGGATCAGTATGGACATCGTGTTGCTGTAGGGCGGGTCAATTTCAGTTCCCGTTCTGCAGAAATCGTTAAAGGTCTGGCATCTGACAAAGTACATCAGGTACTTGGAGAAGCCCGTTCTCTTGAAATGATTCACCGCAATCATATGGCGATCTATTAGTTTTTTTAATTATTGAATTTAATTAATAATTATCTTCATCAGTTGATTTTAACTACTCGCTTAGCTACTTGAAAAAGTTCACTTGTAAAAGTGGGCTTTTTTTATGAAGTATTGATAACTATTTCTATACTCAGAACTGTCTAAAAAACCGATTGTAAAAAAAAGTAGATTGATTCTTTTCGACTTTTTAAGTCGAAATACCAGTTTGCAGTTATGTTTGTCAGTTCATAATTCATTCAAAATAGAGAAAATGATTATATTTTTCTGGGGATGAACTGATGAAAATTAAAATGATGAGTAAAGTATCTGGAAAGGTGCAGATACTGGACATTAATAATAATATTAAAATGGAAGACCACACTGTACTGAGTCCAGATCTTTCAGCCGACCAGATCAGTCATGCTGTCAGACAGGGAAATGACCTGCTCATAGTCCTTAAAAATGGTGAAATCCTGACGGTTCAGGATTATTTCCTGTATCTACAAAGCTCCATTATCTTAAACGGAGAAGCATCCCCTTTACTTTTTCAGGTGACTGAAGATGCAGCCGGTGCATTACTGATTGAATATAACCCTGTAACAGAACCTGTTTTAAGCTCGCTGTTCAGTTCGGACTTACTGCTGGGAGGTGCTGCCCTGGTGTTGGCTGGCGGAGTCGTGTACGAGCTGACTAAAAAAGATGAAACCAATAAACCTGCAGATCTGGGCACAGCATCCATTAATTTAAAGGAAACAGATGCGCCTTTAAGTTCGGGCGGTCAGCTCTCGATCAGAGATAAAGATGATCCAGAAACTTTTCAGAGTCAGGTGAACACAGCAGGTAAATATGGCCATTTCAGTATAGATCAGGATGGGAAATGGCAGTATCTGGCTGACTCTGCATACAATGAACTTGCCGAAGGTGAAACCCTTACAGAGGACTTCATCGTTTTCAGTTCGGATGGAACACGGACAACAGTCAGTATAACGATAACGGGAACCAATGATCTACCGGTGATAGGAGGAACTGTTACTGGTGTTCTGACTGAGGATATGACAGGGAAAGTATCGGGTCAGTTGACTGTATCTGATGCTGATACTGGTGATACACATACCTGGAATGTTTCCGGTAATGGTGCTGGTCAGTACGGCAGTTTCACAGTGGATGCGACCGGGAAGTGGAGTTATCAGTTAAACAGCACTCATAAGGATGTTCAGGCACTGGCTGTAGGGGAAAGCCTGACTGATACCGTGATAGTCACTGTCACAGACAAATCAGGAGGCACTGATACTCAGGTTCTGAGCATAACAGTCAATGGTTCAAATGATCTCCCTGTATTAAGTGGTGTGATAACAGGCAATGTTGTAGAGGACAGTTCATTAACAGTCACGGGTCAGTTGAGTGTCACAGATACAGACCTTACAGATACACATACCTGGAATGTTTCCGGTAATGGTGCTGGTCAGTACGGCAGTTTCACAGTGGATGCGACCGGGAAGTGGAGTTATCAGTTAAACAGCACTCATAAGGATGTTCAGGCACTGGCTGAGGGCGAAAGCCTGACTGATACCATAATCGTAATGGTCAATGATGGAAATGGAGGTGCTGCCTCTGAGACGTTGACCATCACCATACTGGGTACTAATGATGCTGCCATTCTCAGTTCGGTAACTGAAGTTCTGATCGAAACAGATGTGGTCTTGACTACAGGTGGTACTCTAACGATCACTGATGTAGACAGCGCAGCTACGTTTATTGCACAGACAGGTACTGTTGGTGACTATGGGACATTCAGTATTGATGCCGCAGGTGCATGGACTTATGTTGCCTTTGAAGCTTATAACGGACTGAATGCTGGTGATCAGCATACTGATACATTTGATGTATTCAGTGCAGATGGTACTAAAACAAATGTTACGGTCATTATTAATGGTTCAAACGATGCCCCGGTTGCTGTTGCAGACAGCATTCAGGTTGCAGAAGGTGGAACGGCAACTGTACTGGTAGGAGGTGCAGCCAGTGTCCTTACCAACGACAGCGATGCAGAAAACAACCTACTGACAGCCATCCTGGTGACAGGACCAGCCCACGGCACACTGACCCTGAACGCTGATGGCACATTCAGTTATGTTCATGACGGCAGTGAAACCACATCAGACAGCTTCACGTATAAAGTGAATGACGGCACAGTGGACGGCAACACGGTCACGGTGCAGATCAGTGTGACACCGGTCAATGATGCGCCTGTTGCTGTGGCAGACAGCTTTACCGTAGTTGAAGGTGGCACCATCAGTTCAGGCAGTGTCCTTACCAACGACAGCGATGCTGATGGCGATACTTTAACTGCGATCCTGGTGACAGGACCAGCCCACGGCACACTGACCCTGAACACCAACGGCACATTCAGCTATGTTCATAATGGCAGTGAAACCACATCAGACAGCTTCACGTATAAAGTGAATGACGGCACAGTGGACGGCAATACAGTCACGGTGCAGATCAGTGTGACACCGGTCAATGATGCTCCGGTTGCTGTGGCAGACAGCTTTACCGTAGTTGAAGGTGGCACCATCAGTTCAGGCAGTGTCCTTACCAACGACAGCGATGCAGAAAACAACCCACTGACAGCCATCCTGGTGACAGGACCAGCCCACGGCACACTGACCCTGAACACCAACGGCACATTCAGCTATGTTCATAATGGCAGTGAAACCACATCAGACAGCTTCACGTATAAAGTGAATGACGGCACAGTGGACGGCAATACAGTCACGGTGCAGATCAGTGTGACACCGGTCAATGATGCGCCTGTTGCTGTGGCAGACAGCTTTACCGTAGTTGAAGGTGGCACCATCAGTTCAGGCAGTGTCCTTGTCAACGACAGCGATGCTGATGGCGATACTTTAACTGCGATCCTGGTGACAGGACCAGCCCATGGCACACTGACCCTGAACACCAACGGCACATTCAGCTATGTTCATAATGGCAGTGAAACCACATCAGACAGCTTCACGTATAAAGTGAATGACGGCACAGTGGACGGCAATACAGTCACGGTGCAGATCAGTGTGACACCGGTCAATGATGCGCCTGTTGCTGTGGCAGACAGCTTTACCGTAGTTGAAGGTGGCACCATCAGTTCAGGCAGTGTCCTTGTCAACGACAGCGATGCTGATGGCGATACTTTAACTGCGATCCTGGTGACAGGACCAGCCCATGGCACACTGACCCTGAACACCAACGGCACATTCAGCTATGTTCATAATGGCAGTGAAACCACATCAGACAGCTTCACGTATAAAGTGAATGACGGCACAGTGGACGGCAATACAGTCACGGTGCAGATCAGTGTGACACCGGTCAATGATGCGCCTGTTGCTGTGGCAGACAGCTTTACCGTAGTTGAAGGTGGCACCATCAGTTCAGGCAGTGTCCTTGTCAACGACAGCGATGCTGATGGCGATACTTTAACTGCGATCCTGGTGACAGGACCAGCCCATGGCACACTGACCCTGAACACCAACGGCACATTCAGTTATGTTCATAATGGCGGTGAAACCACATCAGACAGCTTCACGTATAAGGTCAATGACGGCACAGTGGACGGCAACACGGTCACAATGCAGATCAGTGTGACACCGGTCAATGATGTCCCGGTTGCTGTTAATGATACCACCACTGTTGATGAGGGAAGTTCAGTCACAGTGGCTGTACGTGACAATGATACAGACGCAGAACAGAACAGCTTAACAGTGTCAGCTGTCACACAGGGTACAAATGGCTCAGTGGTGATCGATGCTGTCACGGGCAATCCTGTATACACCCCAGATGTAGGTTATTCAGGTACAGACAGCTTTACATATACCGTCAGTGATGGTCAGGGAGGAAGCAGTACAGCTACTGTGAATGTGACCGTCAATGCAGTCAACCATGCCCCTGAATTTACCACCACAGGTGAGTTCCCGGTCAATACCTATACTGATAATAATCAGAATAGCTCTTCAGTCACAGCACTGTCCGATGGTGGCTTTGTGGTGACATGGCAGTCTAATGGGCAGGATGGTTCGGGCTTTGGAATCTATGCCCAGCGTTATGCTGCGGATGGTCAGCCTCAGGGGGGGGAGTTCAGGGTCAATACCTATACTGCCAGTAGTCAGTATTACTCCTCAGTCACAGCACTGTCCGATGGAGGCTTTGTGGTGACATGGCAGTCTAATGGGCAGGATAGTTGGGACGATGGCATCTATGCCCAACGTTATGTTGCAGATGGTCAGCCCCAGGGGGGGGAGTTCAGGGTTAATACCTATACTGTCAGTAGTCAGGATAGCTCGTCAGTCACAGCACTGTCCGATGGAGGCTTTGTGGTGACATGGCAGTCTATTGGGCAGGATAGTTCGGGCTATGGTGTTTATGCCCAACGTTATGCTGCGGATGGGCAGCCTCAGGGTGGTGAGTTCCAGGTCAATACCTACACGTATAACTGGCAGGATAACCCGTCAGTCACAGCACTGTCCGATGGTGGTTTTGTGGTGACATGGCAGTCTAATGGGCAGGATGGTTCGGGCTATGGTGTTTATGCCCAACGTTATGCTGCGGATGGTCAGCCTCAGGGTGGGGAGTTCAAGGTCAATACCTACACGTATAACTGGCAGGAGAACCCGTCAGTCACAGCACTGTCCGATGGTGGCTTTGTGGTGACATGGCAGTCTAATGGGCAGGATGGTTTAGGGTATGGCATCTATGGACAGCGTTATGCTGCGGATGGTCAGCCTCAGGGTGGGGAGTTCAAGGTCAACACCTACACAACTGACGGGCAGGCTTACTCCTCAGTCACAGCACTGTCCGATGGTGGTTTTGTGGTGACATGGCAGTCTAATGGGCAGGATGGTTCGGGCTATGGTGTTTATGCCCAACGTTATGCTGCGGATGGACAGCCTCAGGGTGGTGAGTTCCAGGTCAATACCTACACGTATAACTGGCAGGATAGCCCGTCAGTCACAGCACTGTCCGATGGTGGCTTTGTGGTGACATGGTCATCAAACGGACAGGATGGTTCAGGCTTTGGTATTTATGCTCAGCGTTATGATAAAGACGGTGTGCCATATACCGCCACAGGTCATGTGACTGAGGACGCAGCAGAAAACACCATCAAAGGTCAGTTACAGGCAAGCGATGCAGATGCAGGCGATACGCTGACCTACAGCATACAGGGTTCTGTAAATGGAACTTATGGTAGTCTGACTGTGGATCCAACGACAGGACTGTGGATTTACAGCCTGGATAACAGCAGCACTGCGACACAGGCACTGGGCAAAGGTCAGACAGGTACAGAGACCTTTAAGGTCAGAGTAACCGACAGTAAAGGTGGATATGACGAAACGGATATTGTTATTCAGGTGCTGGGGGGCAATGACGTTGCTGTGATTAAGGGGAGTCAGAGCGGTGCAGTCAAAGAGGATACGCCAGCTCAAGCCGTGGCAACTGGCAAACTGAGCATAACTGACCTGGATGCAGGTGAGGCGGAATTTAAGCCCCAGATCAGTACATCAGGGACTTATGGCAGTTTCTCTATAAATGCGGTAGGTGAGTGGGCGTATACACTGGATAACAGCAAACCTGCTGTTCAGGCACTGAAGGAAGGTGAGACAAAAACTGAAAGTTTTACAGTGAACAGTCTGGATGGAACAGCGACCACAGTAACTGTAACCATAACAGGAACCAATGAAGCACCAGTCGCTGTAGCAGATAATAGCGTTATATTACAGAATAATACTTTGACACTGACACCTGTTGAGTTACTGCAAAATGATACAGATATTGATGGTGGTGTTCTAAGTATTATTTCTGTACAGGGTGCTGTAAATGGCACAGTGAGCCTGGTCGGCGGGAATGTACAGTTTATTCCAGCTACGCGCTATGAAGGTCCAGCAAGCTTTAGCTACACCGTCAGTGACAGTCAGGGGGGGACATCGACAGCCACAGTCAATGTGGGGGTAGGATCAGCGACTGCACCAAGTGTTGTTGTCAGTAAATCTTTAGTTGCCATTGCCCATGGTACAGGCGGTACCAGTGTCAAATTCCCAGTCACAACTGCCCTGGTCGATACCGATGGTTCAGAAAGTCTGTCGATTAAAATATCGGGTGTTCCGACTAATCTCAGTTTTAATGCAGGGATAAATATGGGTAGTGGTGTCTGGCAGTTTACAGAAGCTGATTTGCCGAATCTTATCCTGAATCTACCTGGCAGTTATACAACCAATGCAACCCAACTGACGGTACAGGTCACTGCAACTGAAATGTATGGGAATTTTACTGCTTCGACTTCTACTGTAGTGACTTTAAAGGCTGGCTATACCACTGTGGATGTGACAACTACAGACAGTGGTAGCTATACAGGTTCTTCTGCCAGTGAATACATTCAGGGAGGAACAGGTGATAATACCATCAATGGAAATAGTGGTAATAATGTCATCAATGGTGGTGCAGGCAATGATAACCTATCGGCAGGCAGTGGTTCTGATGTGATCAATGGTGGTTTGGGTAACGACACCATCAATGCTGGCAGTGGTTCAGACCGGATCAGCGGTGGCGCAGGTAACGATATTCTGAAAGGAGGAGATGCAGGAGAAAACTTTGTAGATCTGTTTATGTGGGCACTGGGTGATCAGGGAGCAGCAGGAACACCTGCATTGGATACAATCGAAAACTTTGCAACCGCAGCGGCAGTTACAAACGGTGCAGGCGGTGATGTACTTGATTTGAGTGATCTGCTACAGGGAGAGTCTGTGGGGGCAGCCAACAGTGCGGGCAATCTTGGGAATTATCTGCATTTTGAGATATCGGGTAACGATACGCTGATTCACATCAGTCACACAGGGGGTTTTACTGCTGACTCACATACGGTTGGAGCCGCCTATACTTCTGCTGCTGAAACTCAGCAGATCAAATTATCAGGTGTAAATCTACAGAGTTTTTATGCAGGGGCTACGACAGACAGTCAGATCATTACGCAGCTGTTAAATAATAATAAGCTGATCATTGGCTGAGTATGATCTGCTGGAAAAGCACGCTGAACAGTAAAGTCTGGCGTGCTTTTTTTATGAATATGAAAAGTATAAACCTGATCAGACTGCTGTATTACAGAGTTTTTTTTCATCATATTTTTATGAATTTTTAAAAGCAGTATTTCGTCAGGGTAAATAATCCTTCTGAATAAGTCACATTTCGGATAAAGCGCAATGGAGGGCACTAAAGACCATGACTTCCTCATTTATTTATTACTGATGACGTCAATACCCTCAACTTTTAATTTCGCTCACGTAAAAAAAATTCCTTAGGGCACGGTCATTTAACCCTAAACCTCTGACTTTTAGCCCCCCTGGCTATTCACCTGAATCATCCAGGAAAAAGTGCAACAAAAACAGGCTTAAATTTCTGGTCATTATTGCTGTATGGGGCTCGTAGCCGCGTTATACAAAGTGCAATCCGTTAAAGTGGAATAGCCTGTTTATAGTTGTTCTGTAGTCCGTTGTCGTTATTTTTAGCCTTGTTTTTATCAAAAATAATGAGTTTTAAGCATATTTAAGCAATCAAAATTACAGATTGGGAGCTATGGATAGCCATAGAAAGCAGAAGCAAGCCATCTTTAAAAATGGCACTGTCTCATATTATTGGAGAGATATTGAAGCCAATGCGATATGAGCTGTCGTAAATCTTTTGTGAAATTGCTCATGGAATACAATACTTTTTCTTTGATAAGTGGAAATAGTGTTGGGTGATAGTCCTGTCATTTACAGCAATTGTGAGTTCAGTGAAAGTTGGGAAACAGAATGCATACGAGCATACAGTGATTAAGGAATATAAGCTTTTTTACTTAGTCTGATGATATATCACAGAATGAGTATTTGATTTTGGGCGTGGTGGAAATGACTGTACACATAAAGATCAGGGCATGGGATACGGTCGGAGGTTAAATAGGAGGTTGGATATTTATTGATATAAAAATAATTAAAATTAAACAGGGTATTATGTGCTTTATATGTCGCAATCATATGGCGATCTATTAGTAATTATGCGTTATAACTGAACATAGCACAAAGGCCTGATTCCGTAAGGAATTGAGCCTTTTTACTGTGCTATGAGCTGTCGAAAATTATCTGTAAGGTTGCTCTCGGAATAAAAATATTATTTTTTCGCAACAGGAACCAATGTTTCTTTTAATGATAAAAGATCATCAGGGGTTACGTGAATAACACCTTTTCCAGGAACATCAATTTCTGAAATGATAAATAAGGATAGAGTAATTAAAAATGGTAAAACCAGGATCATCAGATTCATTTTCTGTTCCTGTCGGGCATTGTATCCAATCAAAATATTGGATACGACAGCAAAGAAGATAAGTAAAGCCCATACGATTTTAGGTATCTGATCACGCCAGCTGACACTTGTTTTTTCCTGAGCAAGGTATAAATCACTGTATGAGCTTAGAACAGAGTTAATGACAGGATTTGGTGCTTCTTTTGCCTCCGTAACAGCGATTTCCCAAAGTTGTTTCTGCTTTTCTGTAGAGGTTATTCGCCACTGTTTATTTTCAAGCAGGTTATCAGCATTAAAAAATTCAATCCTGGCATCTAAATATTCATGTAATAGTTTTTCTGCTTGATCTTTCTGAGGTGAATTTAAAAGTTGAGTACGCTGCAGTGCAGAACTGATAACAAGCATTTCATTTTCTTCTGTTTTTTGCCTGTCGTTATATCCATTAATAGAGATCGAGAGTACAAAGCCTATAAGTAAACCCAACAGGGACAATATTGCACCAAGTACGATTTTTGCCTGGTCATCACTAAAAGTGGGATTATGGTTTTTAAAGAAGAATTTACCGGCATATGCCGCACCGCCCAATAGAATGAAAATAGTCCAGAAATTTGAAGCCGAGTTTATAGATAGTTCGCTTAAAAGATTTTGTATCCATGACATATTAGCGCCCCATTGAAGATAAATAAAATGTGAATAATTTAAAAATAAAAGTTATTTAATTTAAGTTAAATAGTTGAAAAAAGATATGATTTTTATGGGGGGAACCTTTGGGTAACGTGCGTAATAAAATACTTCATCTTTGATAAGAAAATATAGGGTTGAGTGATTTCCCTGTCATTTACAGCAATTGTGAGTTCTGCGATAGCCGGGAAATAGAATAAATACGCATATAAAATGATGAAGGGATATCAGGATTTTTTGCTTTTTTAATGATATGTCAGTAAAGAGTATTTAATTTCCAGTGTAGTGGAAATGGTCATACTTATAAAAGGGCGTGGTAGAAATATATGGAGAGCTTAAACAGGAAGCTGACACTGATATCTATTAAAGTAATTAGATTAAAGCAACAGCTTAAGTTTTTTATATATTGCAATTTACTGAGCCATCAAATCTGTAAAGCCTGATTCATAAAAAATGCCCACCATGATGTGGGCATTTTTTTATCTGATAAAACCTTTTTCAATCAGTTTTCTGAACAGGTATTCGTAAATATACAGTACGTAATGCAGAAGACTGTTTTTATAACGGTTCCAGACGGAGAGACCAAGAAGGTTCAATGAGAATGCCAGAAAGAAGCCTCCAAGCATGTCCAGCGGGAAGTGTACACCTAAGTAGACACGTGACCAGGCAACCAGCCAGGCAAGTCCGATCAGGAAAATGCCTGTTCTGCGCTGAATGGAAAAGAAATAAGAAAATGCGATACTGCTGAATATCAACATGTGGTCGCTGGGAAATGAACCATTGGGAACGTGATATATCAGAGTCCGACCAACATCCATAACAAAAGGTCTTGGATGATAAAAAAACTGTGAAATACACTGGCTGATCAGTACAGCCACCACAGTAAAAATGAAAGCCTTCAGAATATATTTTTTGACAGTATAACCACCTCTAAGCCAGAACCAGGCAAATACTGCAATCATGATATAGAGCAGATCATTTGCGATGAAAATGGCAAGGTTAATCATAAAATCTGAAGCCTGTGGTGAGGCATTTATTATTTTAAAAAGATATAGATTCAGTTCAGAAAGCGTCATCATTTTGAAGACAGGAAGTAAATGAAGGACGCTTACTGTAGAAATAAAAAGGGATGGAGTAAATAAAAAGACTGTCAGGAAACAGTCTTTTTACGAAAATTTTACGTGTTTCAGTGTAAATATTATTTGAACTGGATTGTACCGTTTGCATTTACAGTGATTTTGGATTCACCTGAAGCGACATTCTGTGCAGCAGAGTCTTCATTTGCAAATTTAGCCATGCTTGCCCGCATCATAACAGGCTGTGGGTAGTTGTTGCTTGTATTCAGGTTCAGATTGACCAGGTTGTAGCCTGTTTTACTCCATGCCTGCGTCAGCATCTGTGCGCGTTGCTGAAAGTTTTTTGAAGCCTCAATCATCAGCTCATTTTCCACTTTTTTGCGCTGTGCATCGGACACACTGAAATTGATGGATTGTGTCTGGAAGTTCTGTTGCAGTTCGCTGACCAGCTGGCTTGCCGATTTAAAGTTGGTACTTTCAATATTGATTTCAGCACGACCACGCCATTCTTTAAGTTTACGGCTATCGTTATCGTAGACAGGATAGGTGGTCTGTGAACCCGTTTCAATTTTCACATCAGGATATTTTTTTGCTGTTGCAATTGCCTGATTCATCAGTTGAGTGATCTGCGCTGCAAGTTCAGCCGGCTGTTTATTGCTCTTTTCTATATATAAAACAGCATGCATTTCATCATTGGATACCTGGCGGGTGGCTTCCGCCTGAACGTTGACAAGATTGTAATTCAAGGTTTCGGTTTCTGCTGCAAAGGTCATGGTGCTGATCGCTGTTCCTAATATAATGGAAGGTAGAGTGAAATAACGCATGAGATTTCCTTTAATGAAGAGATTGAGCATTTGATTGACATAAATTGATACTAAATGCGGGACTGGGATTTCTGAGGGATAAATTGTGGTGCATTTGTAATATCTGTACAAAAGACGTAATCTATAACCTCCAAAAATACAATTAAATATTAAATACTTATTTGTGATATTGGAATCGGTTGAGTCCGGCTGAAGTAAAATTTCAGTAAAATATGAACAAAGCGAAAAATTCATGATTTTCTTCTCTTTGTCACATAGTATGATAATAATTCAGGTTTGTGGTCAGATGAATGTTTTTTTCAATCAACAGATTGTCGATAAGTACATAAAAGATATTTATTTTCTTAAAAAAAACTGTATTATCGCGCTCCTGGTTATGAATAAATAAAGCGATTTTCTGACCAGAAACTCTATAAAGCACCGAGTCAAAGGACCGCAAGTCACCCGACTTATTTCTTTCAACCCATATCAGAGATGGTAATTCGATATGAGCGTTTCTTCTGTAAATCCTGCCCCTAATTCTACTAACGAATACTACCTGACTCGCCAAAGTCAGATGGAGTCAAATGTTCGTAGCTATCCACGCAAATTGCCGTTAGCGATAGCCAAAGCTTCGGGGTGTTGGGTTACTGATGTAGAAGGTACTGAGTACCTTGATTGTCTGGCTGGGGCAGGAACACTGGCATTAGGCCATAATCATCCTGCGGTGATTCAAAGTATCCAGGACACTTTAGCAAGTGGTTTACCTTTACATACTCTGGATTTAACAACTCCTTTAAAAGATGCTTTTACTGAAGCATTACTTGAGCAATTGCCTGGTGGCAAGGAAGAGTACTGTCTACAGTTCTGTGGTCCATCTGGTGCAGATGGTACAGAAGCAGCAATTAAACTGGCGAAAACATATACGGGTCGCAGTACAGTTATCAGTTTTTCTGGTGGCTATCACGGTATGACTCATGGTTCGCTTGCAATGACAGGTAACCTGTCTGCGAAAAATGCAGTCAATGGCTTGATGCCAGGCGTACAGTTCATGCCATATCCGCATGAATACCGTTGCCCATTAGGTCTTGGTGGTGAAGCTGGTGTAAATGCACTGACTTATTTCTTTGAAAACTTCATCGAAGACGTAGAAAGTGGTGTTACAAAACCTGCTGCTGTGATTCTTGAAGCGATTCAGGGTGAAGGCGGTGTTGTTACAGCTCCTGCAAAATGGCTGCAAAAAATCCGCGAAGTGACTGAGCGTCATAACATTGTGCTGATTCTGGATGAAGTTCAGGCTGGTTTTGCCCGTTCAGGCAAAATGTTTGCTTTTGAGCATGCCGGTATTGAGCCAGATGTTGTCGTAATGTCAAAAGCGGTGGGTGGCAGCCTGCCACTTGCTGTACTTGCAATTAAGCGTAAGTTTGATGCATGGCAGCCAGCGGGTCACACGGGAACTTTCCGTGGTAACCAGCTTGCAATGGGTACAGGTCTTGCAACGATCAGAACCATTAAAGAACAGAATCTTGCGCAAAATGCACATGACCGTGGTGAATTTTTACAGGCTGAACTGAAAAAATTAGCTGCTGAATTCCCATGTATTGGTAATGTGCGTGGTCGTGGCTTAATGATCGGTGTTGAAATTGTTGATGAGCGTCAGCAAGCGGATCATATGGGTTCATTACCTGCCGATTCTCAGCTTGCAGCTGCGATTCAGACAGCATGTTTCAACAATAAATTATTGCTTGAAAAAGGTGGTCGTGGTGGTACGGTAATCCGTCTGCTTTGTCCACTGATTATTACTCAGGACGAATGTGTGGAAGCAATTGCACGCTTTAAGAAAGCACTTGCTGAAGCTCTTGTTGCGGTTCGAGGCGCATAA
This sequence comes from Acinetobacter sp. WCHAc010052, assembly GCF_002165295.2. NCBI lineage: Bacteria > Pseudomonadati > Pseudomonadota > Gammaproteobacteria > Moraxellales > Moraxellaceae > Acinetobacter > Acinetobacter sp. WCHAc010052. Next base: position 1,352,332 of record NZ_CP032143.1, read on the forward strand.
AACATGGTAGATTTTGCAGAACACCGTAAAGCGTTACTCTGCAATGATGCTGAGTCCATTGCTGACTATGAGTCAGCAATGGCTGAGGCGACCAAAGCGGTCGCAGCATGGTTGCAGAACGATAAAATGTATACAGGTGGCAGTATTAAAGAACTTCGTCAGGCGATTTCTTTTAACCCATCGAAAGAAGGTTTAGGTTTACATCAGTCGCTTGAGCGCATGGTGGAACTTTTCCTGAATAAAAGTTTAAAAGTACATCATCCACATTCTTTAGCGCATTTGCACTGCCCAACCATGGTGACCAGCCAGATCGCTGAAGTGCTGATCAATGCCACTAACCAGTCAATGGATTCATGGGATCAAAGCCCTGCGGGTTCATTGATGGAAGTGCAACTGATTGACTGGCTTCGCCAGAAAGTCGGTTATGGTGCAGGTCAGGCAGGCGTGTTCACTTCAGGTGGTACACAGTCAAACCTGATGGGTGTACTGCTTGCACGTGACTGGTGTATTGCGAAAAACTGGAAAGACGAAAACGGTAATCCGTGGTCTGTACAGCGTGATGGCGTGCCAAATGAAGCAATGCGTAATGTCAAAGTCATCTGTTCTGAAAATGCACATTTCTCGGTGCAAAAGAACATGGCAATGATGGGTATGGGCTTCCAGTCTGTTGTGACCGTTCCTGTGAATGAAAATGCACAGATGGACGTTGATGCACTGGAAAAAACCATGGCACACCTTCAGGCTGAAGGCAAAATCGTGGCATGTGTGGTTGCAACTGCGGGTACGACCGATGCCGGTGCAATTGATCCACTAAAAAAAATCCGTGAAATTACCACCAAATTTGGCGCGTGGATGCATATCGACGCGGCATGGGGTGGGGCACTGATTCTGTCGAATGATTACCGTTCTATGCTGGATGGTATTGAATTGTCAGATTCGATCACACTGGATTTCCATAAGCATTATTTCCAGAGCATTTCCTGTGGTGCGTTCCTGCTCAAAGATGAAGCGAACTATCGTTTCATGCATTATGAAGCAGAGTACTTGAACTCGGCTTATGATGAAGAGCACGGTGTTCCAAACTTAGTTTCTAAATCTCTACAGACAACTCGTCGTTTTGATGCGTTGAAATTGTGGATGACGATTGAGAACTTAGGTGAAGAGCTTTACGGTTCAATGATCGATCACGGTGTGAAACTGACTCGTGAAGTTGCAGATTATATCAATGCAACAGATGGCCTTGAAATGCTGGTTGATCCACAGTTCGCATCAGTATTATTCCGTGTGATTCCACAAGGTTATCCTGTTGAATTATTGGATACACTGAACCAGAACGTGGCAGATGAACTGTTTGCACGTGGTGAAGCGAATATCGGCGTGACTAAAGTGGGCAATGTTCAATCATTGAAAATGACCACTTTAAGCCCTGTTGCGACTTTGGAAAACGTACAGAACCTGCTTGCACTCGTGCTTGCTGAAGCTGATCGTATCAAAGATGCAATCGCGGATGGTACTTATACGCCTGCGATTGACTGATCGACCGTTTGGTTGAACAGACAGCATAAAACATAAAAAGAGGTCCTGGTGACCTCTTTTTTGATCTGTGATTATTGTGACAGGCAGACTGAAATGATGTGTTTTACTGAGGATAGAATAATACCGATGTTCAGTAATTATGACATTTAAATGAAATATTACATTTAAAATCTTCCTGCCTAAGTTTAAAGATATTTTTTCACAGTATTTTACATATTGAATTTTAAAGAAATTTAAATAAATCAAATACCAGACATCAATTATCATTAAAGCGTCATAAAGCTGTAACTTCTTTGTCATATTTTAAAATCAAAATGCAGTTATCCGAAAAGTACAACACAACAAACAAAAGTGGCGTGCTTCAAAATAACGGCTTTATTTAAGAGAGAAAAGAATGCGCTTTAATCATATTGCACTTGCTTTAGCAGTTTCAGGGGCAGCTGTAGCGACTACAGCTAATGCAGCTCGTGATACTATCCAGATTGCTGGTTCTTCAACTGTACTGCCTTTTTCAAGTATTGTTGCTGAAGAGTTTGGTAATACTTTCCCACAGTTTAAAGCACCGGTTGTTGGTTCAGGCGGTAGTTCAGCAGGTCTGAAACAGTTCTGTTCAGGTGTGGGTGATAACACGATCGACATCGCAAATGCTTCACGTAAAATTAAAGATACAGAAATTGCAGCGTGTAAAAAAGCTGGTGTAAATAAAGTCCAGGAAATCAAAATCGGTTATGACGGTATTGTTTTCGCATCCAACTCGACTAAAGCGGCTTATAAATTACGTCCACAGCACGTTTTTGCAGCACTTTCAGCTGAATTGCCATCAAATGGTAAACTGGTTCCAAACCCTTATACCCGCTGGAACCAGATTGACAAATCACTGCCGAATGAAGCAATTACTTTAGTGATCCCGGCATCTAACCACGGTACTCGTGAAGTGTTCCAGGAAAAGATGGTTGAAGCAGGCTGTGAAGCTTACGATTACTATAAAAAGCTGGATAAAGATGCTCAGAAAAAAGCATGTTCAACTTTCCGTAAAGATGGAAAAGTGATTGAAATTGCAGGCGACTATACAGAAACACTGGCACGTCTGAAAACTTCACCGAATGCGGTAGGTGTGTTTGGCTTAGGTTTCTATGATCAGAACCGTGACAAGTTACGTGTTGCAACTGTAAATAACGTTGTTCCTTCTGAACAGACGATTTTAAATGGTTCTTATCCTGTATCACGTCCACTGTACTTCTACGTGAAAGGTGAGCACATTAAATCAATCAAAGGTCTGAAAGAATTTACTGAATACTTCCTGAGCAAGAAAGTATCTGGTAAAGGTTCAAAACTGGATAAAGCAGGTCTGATTTCTCTGTCTGATGCAGAACGTGCAAAAGTACTGGCTACATTTAAAGCTGGTAAATAATCTGGCAGTCATTTAAAAAACTGATGGCGGTAAACTGCCATCAGTCTTTTTGTTCAGTAAAGTTTTTTCTAAGAATAAAGCAGAAAAAACGATGGAGATAACATGAATCTGCTTCTTGTAGGCATCCTGTTGGCACTGATCGCAATCGCATATCAAATTGGTCTGCGTAAAAGCAGAAATTTGGCAGGTGATGGAAACAATTCAGCGATATTACATTCCCGCCCGGGCTATTATGGTTCGCTGGTGGCTTTATGGTGTGGTATTCCTGCATTTTTTATTTTGATTGTCTGGAATCTTGTTGAACCGAGCGTTTTACAGCACTTTATATTACAGAATGTACCTGCCAGTGTTGTAGGTGGTCTTGATGAAGCAGGCGTGGATGTACTTGTAGACCGAGTGCAGGCTATTGCATCAGGCTTTGGGGTAACAGATATACCGGCTGCTTATGAAGTCGCAGCAGCTGAACAGCTTGCAGGATTCGAAAGGATTGCGTCTTTTGCTAAATTTGCAATCGTTATCTGTGTTGCAATACTGGGTCTGATCTGGGCGAGAAAAAAAGTATCTCAACAATATCGTGCCCGTAATCAGGTTGAAAAATCAATTAATGTTGCATTGATCCTGTGTTCAAGTGTCGCGATCCTGACAACTGTCGGCATTGTGATGTCAATGTTCAGCGAAGCACTCCGCTTTTTCCAGTTTGTCAGTCCAGCAAGTTTTTTCTTTGGTACTGAGTGGAATCCAGGTTTCAGTACATCAGGAAATGCAGAAGGAAGTTATGGTCTGTTACCATTACTGTGGGGAACACTCATGGTCAGTGGTATTGCCTTACTTGTTGCAGTTCCATTGGGTCTGATGATTGCGATCTATCTGGCTGAGTATGCTTCACCGCGCTTTCGTTCATGGGCAAAACCGACCATTGAAGTGCTTGCGGGTATTCCAACCATTGTTTATGGTGTTTTCGCCATCATGGTGATTGGTCCATTTTTCAAGTCTATTGGCGATGCCATCGGTCTTGAAGTCAATGCGACCAGTGCTTTAACAGCAGGTTTTGCAATGGGGATTATGATCATTCCTTTTGTATCTTCATTGTCTGATGACATTATTACTCAGGTTCCCCGTTCATTACGTGATGGTTCGCTGGGTCTGGGTGCAACCAAGTCTGAAACGATCCGCCGTGTGGTTTTACCGGCAGCTTTGCCTGGTATTACAGGTGCATTCCTGCTGGCGGTGTCCCGTGCAGTAGGTGAAACCATGATTGTGGTACTGGCAGCAGGGAACAGTCCATTGCTGCATGCGAACCCGCTTGAAGCAGTTTCAACAGTGACAGTGACCATTGTCAAACAGTTGACAGGTGATACTGATTTCGCAAGTCCGCAGGCACTGGTTGCCTTTGCACTGGGTCTGACACTGTTTGTCATTACGCTGTGTCTGAACATTATTGCACTCTACATTGTGCGTAAATATCGTGAGCAATACGAATGAGTACATCAAATACATCTCCAGTGGATCAAAATGTATTTGATCCTCAGGTTGCAGCAGAATTACGTGAAAAACGTAAACAGAAAGTCGCAAGTTCACTTGCGAAAAGACACCGTACAGAAAAGGCATTCCGTTTCTTTGGTTTCAGTTCAGTGATTGTTGGTCTTGCATTTGTAGCCTTACTGTTTGGCAGCATCATGTATAAAGGTATGCCTGCTTTCTGGCAGGCGAGTATGACTGTTCCGGTCTTCTTTGATCCTAAAATCATTGATGCAGGTCCTCGACCTGTTCAGACTACCGGTGAGTCTCCAGCGCATTTTGAAGAACGGTTTGTCGAGTGGCAGACCAAGATGGGTATGGTGGACTGGGATGCACTGATTGCAAATGGTCTGATTGCTAAAGATCCATCACTGGAAAGTAAACGTGATGAACTGAGCAGTCTTTACACCAGTTCAGAAGCTTATCGTATCCGTGACATGGTATTTAAAGATCCTGCTCTTGTAGGTAAAAAAGTTGAGCTGAATCTTCTGGCGGATGCCAATATTGATGTCTGGCTCTCAGGTAATATTGACCGTACCTTACCTGATGATCAACAGCAGTTAAGTCCTGAAGTCCGTCAGCTTTCAGATGATCTTGCAGCCAAAGGTGTGCTTGAAAGAACATTCAATACTCAGTTATTTACCAACCCTGATTCACGCAGTTCGCCAGCAACGGCGGGTCTGGCAGGTGCATTCATGGGTTCACTGTTCATGATGTTGATTGTGATTGTGATTTCCATTCCTTTGGGTGTGGCAAGTGCGATCTATCTGGAAGAGTTTGCACCAAAGAACTTTATTACAGACATTATTGAAGTCAACATCAACAACCTGGCTGCTGTACCTTCGATTGTCTTTGGTTTGCTTGGTGCGGCTATTTTTATCGGATGGATGCATTTACCGATTTCAGCACCCCTGGTTGGTGGTCTGGTCCTCAGTCTGATGACTTTACCAACGGTTATTATTACCACACGTGCTTCTTTGAAAGCGGTACCACCTTCGATCCGTCAGGCAGCACTAGGTATTGGCGCATCACGTATTCAGACTGTATTTCACCATGTATTACCTCTGGCGCTGCCAGGTATCATGACAGGTGCGATCATTGGTATTGCACATGCATTAGGTGAAACTGCACCATTATTACTGATTGGTATGAGTGCATTCGTTGCGAATATTCCGATGTCTCCTCTGGATCAGTCTACAGCATTACCTGTTCAGGTTTATCTGTGGCAGGGCAATGAGCTGCGTAACTTCTTCGAAGGGCGTACAGCTGCAGCCATTATCGTTTTACTTGCCCTGATGGTGGGACTGAACAGTCTTGCAATCTGGTTACGTAAGAAATTTGAAGTTCGCTGGTAATAGAGGGCACAATATGAACACAGTAGTTACAAACTCCCAGAAACAGGACAAGTCAGTGAATTCAGAACAACAGACACAATCCACAACGCCTGAAACTGAGCAGAAACGCAGCACTTCTTTTGTTTCTCAGTTTGATACGCAGCCATCTGCAAAAAATCAAAAGCAGACAGCAGATGTTAAAATCAGTACTTCCGATGTACATGTGTACTATGGTGAATCTGAAGCGATCAAAGGTATTGATTTAAATATTTATGAAAATGAAGTGATTGCTTTTATTGGACCATCGGGTTGTGGTAAGTCAACTTTCCTGCGTACGCTGAACAGGATGAACGATACGATTGAATCATGTCGTGTTACAGGTAAAGTGACGCTGGATAACCAGGATATTTATGACCCGAACCTGGATGTCGTATTACTGCGCGCGCAGGTTGGTATGGTGTTCCAGAAGCCGAATCCATTTCCAAAGTCTATTTTTGATAACGTGGCTTATGGTCCTAAACTGCATGGACTGGCGCGTGATAAATATGACATGGAAGAAATTGTGGAAAACAGTCTGCGTAAAGCAGGTCTGTGGGATGAAGTGAAAGACCGTCTGAATCAGCCTGGTACGGGTCTGTCCGGTGGTCAGCAGCAGCGTCTGTGTATTGCACGTACCATTGCTGTTTCGCCAGAAGTGATTCTGATGGATGAGCCTTGTTCAGCACTTGACCCTATTGCAACAGCAAAAGTGGAAGAACTGATTTCTGAGCTGTCCAATCAGTACACCATTGCGATTGTGACCCACTCAATGCAACAGGCGGCACGTGTTTCTGACCGTACAGCTTACTTCCATCTGGGTGATCTGATTGAAGTGAACTCGACTGAAAAAGTCTTTACTCAACCTGATCATCAGCTGACAGAAGCATATATTACCGGTCGTTTTGGTTGATTTAAGTGTCAATTTAAAAATTAATAAAAACAGAGCTTTAATGCTCTGTTTTTTATTGTGCTTATGAGGTGATTTAAAAAAACAGAATGGAAAATTCAAAAATACAGTATTCCTTTGAAAATATTAAAGACTTGGATATATCGCATTATTCGGCACGGGACATGTTACTGGATTTTAACCTGATGGCCGATTAATGTGGTGATGATTGCATGTTTGTATTGCTGCCGGATTTAAGTTTTTCTTTCTATTTTCATTGTTGAAGGTATGAGTGTGCATTTTCTGAAAATGAAACTTAAAGCAGAAAGGCAGTTGAAAGCAGATCTGGCAGATGCATTACACTTGGCACAAAAAACCATATTAAAAGAAAAGCCGCAGGAAAATGATTCAGATACATAAGTTTTAATTGAATCAGAGGTTTATGTGTTTTTGTCAGGTAATGAGTGTTATTTGCAAATATTCCATTGAATTTCTGGAATATAACCCACATCTTATACAGCATAAATATGAATTATATGAGTTTATGCCTTTATGCTGTTTCATAATCCTAAGCTGCCTGCTGAAATCCGTATCAGCCATTTAAATGCACGCATCAATGAACAAAGAAAGAAAATCGCTCAGACCACTGCATCCCGACTGGAACTACTACAGCTTGCGCAGCAGCTAGCCAAAGAAGCAAGAAGCCGTAAAAAAAATAATCAGAAGATATTTGTTCTTGATTTTAAGGGTGATACAGCAGCATCAGCTGTAGAACAGTTACGTGAAGAAATTACTTTAATTCTTGCAACAGCAAAGTCAGGTCGTGACCGTGTAGTGGTGCGTCTTGAAAGCCCGGGTGGTATGGTTCATGGATATGGGCTCGCTGCTGCACAGCTGGTACGTCTGCGTGATGCTGGCTTTCATCTGACCATCTGTGTCGATAAAGTTGCTGCCAGTGGTGGATATATGATGGCGTGTATAGGCAGTGAAATTGTATCTGCGCCATTTGCTGTGGTTGGATCAATCGGTGTTGTCGCTCAGGTTCCTAATTTTAACCGCCTGCTGAAAGAACATCATGTGGATTTTGAACTGTATACAGCCGGTCAGTTTAAACGGACGGTCACCATGTTCGGTGAAAACACACCTGAGGGCAAAGCCAAATTTGAAGAAGAACTTCAGCAGACACATCAGCTGTTCAAGCATTTTGTAGAAAAGTACCGACCAAAGCTGAATATTGAAAGTGTTGCAACAGGGGAGCACTGGTATGGTCAGGATGCGCAGAGCCTGAATCTGATTGACAAAATTCAGACCTCAGATGAATACCTGCTAGGTTTATTGCCTCAGCATGATGTGTATGTCATCACAACGCGCCGTAAACCGTCACTGGGCGAAAAACTTGGCTTGCAGGCTGCTCAGATTGCAGACAGTCTTGTGCCGTCTGTGATGAATAAACTGGTGGATGTACTGAGTCAGAAAAATGCTGACCTGGTACAGGTGCGAGACCCAAAATTTTAAATTGATTGTGAATATCAGAAACCAGCTTCGGCTGGTTTTTTTATGAGAAGCAGCTCTGTAAGTTATTGTGAAAAAAATCACACAATTTGCTCATTGTATGAAGCTTCATGTTTTGGTAATTTAAAAACAATTCTAATTCAAACACTTTTTATTTTAAAAAGCATATAAAAAATATTCTTAATGAGGATTACATGACAAGAATTGTAGTGGCTTCCAAGCAAAAAATGAGTCTGTTGCAGGATACACAGGCTGGAAGCGTGGTTTTGGAACAGCCATCCATTATTCAGATTGGAATAGCAAAAGAAAATATTTCCTCAATGGTTCGTTCAGGTAACAGTCTTCAGATTACCCTGAAAAATGGTGAAAAAATTGTCCTGGAAAATTTCTTTACTGAAAATGGCAGTCCTCACTCATTGGCATTCCCTGATAAATCAGGGGAATTTTTGGTTGCGGAGTTTGATGAAGCAGGCAAGCTGATTAAATATAATCCTGTAGATCATCTGAGTCAGCTGGGCAGCTCCATAAACAGTACTGGATTGACTGAAACTCAGCAGACCGCTGTTGTCACTGAAGGTGTGGATGATGGTGGAATCGCATGGTCATCGGTATTAAAAACAGGGCTGGCTGTACTGGGGGCAGAAGCGGTTTACCTTGTTGCATTTGATAAAGATGATGATAAGGATAAAGACAACACAAATGTAGATCTAACACCACCTGCTGCTCCTGTCGCTGCTCTGGATACTGATGGAAAAGTAATTTCTGGTACAGCAGAGGTGGGTTCAACAGTCTATGTAAAAGACCTGCTGGGAAACATTCTTGGGCAGGCGGTTGCAGACAGTGCCGGTAAATATGAAATTAAGCTGGATAAGGCTGTTACAGATGGCGCTAAGGTTATTGTTACTGCCAAAGATCCAGCAGGAAATGAGTCAAAACAGACTGTTGTGACAGGCACTAAAGATACTGTCAGTCCAGATAAAGCCCAGGCGCAGGCGAGTGACAATGGTTCAATTGTCACAGGTAAAGCTGAAGTTGGGGCAAAAATATATGTCTATGGTCCAGATGGAAAAACTGTGATTGGTGGACCTGTCACAGTGGCGAGTGATGGAAAGTTTTCCGTAACGGTAACTCCTGCACTGAAAGCCGGTGAAAAAGGGACGGTGGTCGTAGAAGATGCCGCAGGTAACAGATCTGAGGCTGCTGAAGTGGAAGTTGGAAAGGATACTTTGCCACCCGATCAGCCAAAAGTGACGGTCAGTGACAAAGGTGATCTGATTAAAGGGATTGCGGAAGCTGGAGCCAAAGTAAAAGTAATGGATGCCGCTGGTAAAGTCATTGGGGAGGCGACAGCGGATAACCAGGGTAATTTTACAGTGACACTGAATCCACCACTGACCGATAAAGCAAAGGGTACAGTTGTTGTTGAGGATGCAGCAGGTAATCAATCCAAGCCACTGGAAGTGATTGCAGGCAAGGATAATATTGCCCCTGATGCACCAGTAGCTGTGCTGAATGATGAAGGAACAATTGTAACGGGTAAGGCAGAGCCAGGTAGCAAGATTGAGGTGCGAAGCAGTGCAGATGGTACTTTACTGGGTTATGCAGAAGTTAAAGAAGACGGTACTTATACGCTGACCTTGTCTAAAGCTCTGACGGATAATACGCTGGCAAAAGTCTATGCCTCAGATAAGTCAGGAAATCAGTCTCCAGCTACCGAAATCAAAGGCATCAAAGATACAATTCCTCCTGGTAAAGTGGAAGAAGTAAAGGCGTATGATGATACAGGTTCAACAAAATTAAATATTGGAAATGATGGTAAAACCAAAGACAGTACGCCAGTTTTTGAAGGCAAGGGTGAAGCGGGTGCAACGGTATACATTTATCAGGATGGAAAACCTGTTGCTTCTGTAAAAGTCGATGAAAATGGTAAATGGACGTATACGACGGATGAGCTGGTGCCTGGCAGTTATAGTTATACATTCAGACAGGTAGATAAATCAGGTTTGAATGGTCAGGAAAGTGATCCGTTTAAATTTACTGTGGAATCTTCTGCTAAAACAGCTGCATTGGAAAGTCAAGATTCAGCTGCGTCCTCTGATCAGACTGCCGACACTGTAAATGATCAGAGTCTTGCCAAACTACTTAGTGCTCCCGTCCCTGTTATGGACTCATTTAACATCGCGGAAGATCAGAACCCACTGAATCCTGAGATGCTCCAGATACAGCAGTTATTTAAAGACACTGCTTCTGGTTCAGATGCCGGTACGATAGATTTATCGACTGTATTGCCGGAAAAAGAAATGGCAGCCAGTCAGGGTCAGTCAGCACCGACTCAGACAGAGCCAGTGACGGTCAGCATCAGAACTGATCTGAATGAGTTGCTCAATCAGCATATTTCTCTGATATAAGCGGAAACACAGAAAAGCACTTACTCTGTAGGTGCTTTTTTTATGAGCATATAAATACCTGTAATGATTGCACCAATGGTTGCCAGGAACATATCTTTATGAGCATCCCAGATATCACCTTGCTGACCGTTATAGTTTTCAGCCTCTTCAGGGGATAAACCAATGGCGATCCACCATTCAATCCATTCGTAAAACAAACTGCTTGCCATGACAAACTGAATAATTAATAAAAATAATATTTTGGGTTTTAAACTGGGCAGCCAGACCTGGAACAGGCGATAGAAAAATGGGTAAAGGAATAGCCCGTAGAAGAAATGGACAAAGCGGTCGAACATATTGCGTGTCCAGCCCATGGCTTGATTTAAATCAAAACCGAAGTATTTGATTGCCCAGTCATTATAAGGCACATAGGAATACAGGTAATGCGCTGCGATGACGTGAATGAGTAAAAAACCAGTATACAGTGCAAATGAAGAAAAACTCAGCCCGATTTTTTTTAAGCAGTAAAACAGGGCAATGAGCATCAATACCGTACCGACTTGATGCAACAGATAAGATTGAAATTCCAGGGGATTGATGCTGGCTAAAATAATTGCGATTGTGAGTACAGCAAGAACCAGCCAGTGTTTTTGAGTGAGAGAATGATAAATCATTAAGTCTTTTTTCTTAAATTTATTACAGATATTGTAATCAAAATGCAAAAAAATGCGAAGTCAAAACACAGTGACTGGTGCCTGATTTAATTCCAGACAGATGATCATTTCAGAACTGAGCAGTAAATGGATCAGGTGTTTTAACTGATAAATCAGGGTTTTTACAGATTAAATCCGCTAAACTGTATTTTTGAAATTTTAGAGATCAGGCATGGCGGTGATTGAGGCATTTGAGGCGAAGCAAAATTGTTATTTTAATTATGATTTTGAAGAACTGTATCAATTGACTGATGACTTTCCTGAAGAGCTTTCTGTGTCCTTACGTGGAATGCTGTATCGGCATGAGATCCAGTATCCTGATACGACGTATTATATTTATTTCAGTGATATTTTGACGGGTGATGAGCTGGAGAAAATGAAGGCGGATTGGAAGCGTTATTGCCCTTTGGCTGAATAAGAAATAGTGAACGTTGTTAAGATGGTTTAGAACTTTAATGAAGATTTCTTTTCTTTAAAATAGAGTGATATAGGTTTTGAAGGAAAAATTGATATGAAAAGTTCCCCCTCATTCTCTTGCGGAGTTACCTCCTCATCCCAAAGGGGGGAGGGATTTTCATTGTTAATTCCAAAGTTATTGATGGCTCTGACTTTCATGAGAACTCAATTGCAGATGTAAAAAAACGAAGCCGAAGCTTCGTTTTTTATTTTAAATGGTTTAAAGATTAGATTTTAGAAATCAGATCTTTAATCTGTTTTGCCTGTTCAGCAGCATTACCTGTATATGTAGCAGGGGTCATTTCAGCTAAACGTGCGCGATCCGCAGCAGGTACAGCTTCAAGCTCGTTACCATTTACGAAATCAACCATCATGTCACGTGTCATTGCCTGACCACGAGTCAGAGCTTTTAATTTTTCGTATGGTTTTTCAACGTTATAACGACGCATAACAGTTTGAATTGGTTCAGCTAAAACTTCCTGAGCATGATCCAGATCTTCAAGAATACGAGCAGCATTCAATTCAAGTTTACCAATCCCTTTTAAGCAAGCTTCAAAAGCGATTAAGCTTTGTGCCAAACCAACACCCATGTTACGAAGAACAGTAGAGTCAGTTAAGTCACGTTGCCAGCGGGAAATCGGAAGTTTTTCACCTAAGTGTGCAAGTACAGCATTTGCAATACCCAGGTTACCTTCAGAGTTTTCGAAGTCAATTGGGTTTACTTTATGTGGCATAGTTGAAGAGCCAACTTCACCATCTTTCAGACGCTGTTTGAAGAAACCTAAAGAGATATAACCCCAGACGTCACGGTTAAAGTCGATCAGTACTGTGTTGAAACGACGTAAAGCATCGAACATTTCAGCGATATAATCGTGTGGCTCGATCTGAGTGGTATACGGGTTGAATGTTAAACCTAAAGATTCAACAAAAGCTTGCGAGTGAGCAGGCCAGTTGATTTCTGGGTAAGCAGAGTAGTGTGCATTGTAGTTACCTACAGCACCGTTGATTTTACCGAGTAATTCAACCTGGTTGAACTGTTTGATCTGGCGAGCAAGGCGATATGCCACGTTTGCCATTTCTTTACCCAGTGTTGTCGGGCTTGCAGTCTGACCGTGTGTACGGGACAGCATTGGTTGTTCTGCATGAGTTTCAGCCAGTGCAGCAATCGCATCAACGATCTGTTGCATGGATTCAACCAGAACAGCACGACCATTTTTCAGCATTAATGCATGAGATAAGTTGTTGATGTCTTCAGAAGTACATGCAAAGTGAATGAATTCACCGGCATTTTTCAATTCTTCAATATCAGCAATCTGCTCTTTTAAAAAATATTCAACTGCTTTTACATCGTGGTTGGTTGTGCGTTCAATTTCTTTAATGCGGTTTGCATTATCTTCAGAAAAGTCTGCAACAATTGCATCCAGTGCAGCATTGGTTGCAGCAGAAAATGCAGGAACTTCTGTAATTTCAGGATGGTTAGCCAGTGCCTGTAACCAGCGTACTTCAACAGTCACACGAGCATGGATCAGACCAAACTCAGAGAGGAAAGGGCGCAGCGCATCACATTTGCTTGCGTAGCGTCCATCTAATGGCGAAAGTGCGGTTAAAGCGTTCATAGCGATTCCTTAAACATTGGAATTAAACGTAAAGTAATTTGTGTCATGGTGGTCAGACCACCTGATACTGCAGGCGAGCTAAATCCTGAATATCCTGAAGAAGTTTGCGCTTACTGAAAATCATGCCCCAGGAGCTTCCTCCCAGCTGACGCCATAAATGCGCCATTTGCAGACCAGTGAAAAGAGATGCGCGAATCCGGTTGGTATGAGAGCTGTCTTTAAAGGCTTCTGCATTCCCCCGAACCATAATCCGAGGGTTAATCTGTCCAGCAGTCTCGACATAAGTCTGCGCTAGATTGGCAATAATGCTTGGATGTAAATAATTATTATCAAAAAAAGACAGCTGCTTCAGAATTTTTTGTTGAGACTGTTCAATGATTTTGACAAATTCAGGATTACTGTAGACTTTCTTTTCAAGCTGCAGCAAAGCCATAGCATATGACATCGGCAGTTTGGTATTTGCAAGTTTAGGCAGTCTGGATTTTGGTGATACGGTAAATGGTTCGTTAATGCTGCTTTCCAGTGTTTTTAATCCAAGGGAAATATCAGCTAACTGAGTGAAGAAATCCAGGGGCTGGCAGGAGCATTTACCTGATGGACGGATATTCAGGCTGGCTTTGATCAGCTGTTCCAGGTAAAAATTTCCACTTTCACCAATACTTTGTCTGCCTGTCAGTGCAGTCATATGAGTCAGTTGAGTGGCCTGAAATACACCTGCCAGTGCCAGCGCCCGATTCTGACGCTGGTTTAAAGTCTGAGGCTGTTGAAAGGGCAACTCAACCATGCCTGGATTCCTTTAGAAAATGGATTGCAGATTATTCAAGAAAGTCTGGTTTTGGAGCATTGGTATGATGAATCACACCACCACCCAGACAGACTTCACCATCATAAAACACAACACTCTGACCTGGTGTGACAGCACGTTGCGGTTCATCAAATTCTACACGGACACCATTTGGGGTATCTGCATCTTTATAAATTGTACAACGCTGATCATCCTGGCGGTAACGGGTTTTTGCCGTGCATCGGAAACCTGCTTCAGAAATGTCCTGTTCACCGGCAACCCAGTCAATGGCTTCTGACCATAAAATGGTGCTTTGCATAAGCGGGTGTTCATGACCCTGACCAACAACCAAACGGTTACCTTCAATATCTTTATGCAGTACAAACCAGGCGCCTTCTTCAGCACCTTTTAAACCGCCAATACCAATGCCACCACGCTGACCGAGCGTATAGTACATTAAACCGTGATGATCACCAATGACTTTACCTGTATCCAGTACGATTTTACCAGGTTGAGCGGGCAGATACTGTTTTAAGAAATCATTAAAGCGACGTTCACCAATAAAACAGATACCCGTTGAGTCTTTTTTCTTAGCTGTGACTAAACCAAGTTCTTCAGCTATTTTACGAACTTCAGGTTTTTTAATTTCACCGACAGGGAACAGCGTTTTATTGATTTCACGACCATGCACAGCATGCAGGAAATAGGTTTGGTCTTTGTTATTGTCCAGACCGCGAAGTAATGGCGCATATTCCTCACCACGCGAATTGGTCGCAGTTTCACCACGACGGCAGTAGTGACCAGTCGCAATAAAATCAGCACCTAAGTTCACAGCGTGATCCAGGAAAGCACGAAATTTGATTTCTTTGTTGCAGAGAATATCTGGGTTTGGTGTACGACCTGCTGCATATTCTGCAAGGAAGTGCTCGAATACACGATCCCAGTATTCCATCGCAAAGTTTGCAGTATGCAGTTTAATACCGATCTTATCGCAGACAGCCTGTGCATCGGCAAGATCATCCATTGCCGTACAGTATTCCGTGCCGTCATCTTCTTCCCAGTTTTTCATGAAAAGACCTTCAACGTGATAACCCTGTTGAAGTAAAAGTGCAGCAGAAACAGATGAATCTACACCACCAGACATACCGACGATGACACGTTGTTGCATAGGATCAGGCATCCAGATTTGAAATTAAAGGAGAATTTTGGTGCTCATAAACGAGCGAAAGCGGGTATTTTTGCCCAGAAAGCGCATCTTGTACAGCCTTAATCACCAATGGACTGCGGGCACGGGCTGTTTCAAGTAATTCTTCGAGTGTCATCCACTTTGGACCTACGATTCCTGTATCGAGTTCAGCTTCCGGAAAATATTCCAGAACATGAGCCAGAAAACAGAATCTGAAATAGGTACGATCAGGAAACATAGGCGGGGTATAGGTATAAATACCAAGCAGTGAATCTATTTCTACCGCATGTCCCGTTTCTTCCATTGTTTCACGGATTGCAGCCTGAATAACGGATTCACCACATTCGACATGACCTGCTGGCTGATTAAATACAGTATGCGTCACACCTTCTGTATGTTCTTCTACAAAAAGAAATTTTCCATCTTTTTCAACAACAGTTGCGACAGTAACGTGGGGTGTCCAGGAGGTCATAACCAGCACCGTGGGAAGTAAAGCGCTATTCTACAAAATTTTGGAGGTGGTGGCTATGACGCTCTATTTTTTCTTTGATTTTGTGCTCAGATACTGTCTGGCGGATTTTAAAATGAATATGAATAACTGATAATTTTTCTTGTAAATGGAAATAATTCTTATTTAAATAAACAGTAATGCAGGAATGAATAGAGATGAATCCGTGAAAAAGCTTTTTTTGTCTGTACTGGGAGCGGTTTTGATTTCAGCTTCTCCGAATATTACTTTCGCTAAACCTGAGATTAAGCCACTTGCACCTAATATCGCTGAGACTGGTTCTGAGTATTACCGTTTCAGTATAAAGACTTTTGAATCTGCTGATAAAAAAAGGAAGTACAGAGTCTGGTTGGGAATACCGACTCAGCTGGACGCTTTACAACAAAAAGAGGGTTATCTGTACAGATCGGTATTTATGCTGGACGGTAATGCAGCAATGTCTCACCTGGATGATCAGATACTGAAGAAACTAAGCGAGCGGGATGCACCTGTGCTTGTTGCTATAGGGTATGAAACTAATCTTCCTTTCGAAACCGCTTCACGTGCTCTGGATTATACTCCGGCAGATTTAAAGACAGGACTGCCTGCGGCAGATCCACGCTCTCCTCAGAGAATGAGTGGTGGAAGCTCAGAATTTAAAAAGATAATAACCGAGAAAATTTCACCGTGGGTTGAGCAACAGATCAAACTCGATCCTTCACGCCGTGCGCTCTGGGGGCATTCTTATGGAGGATTGTTTGTGTTGGACAGTCTGCTGACTACAGCTTATTTCAGTCATTATTTTGCAGCGAGTCCATCTTTATCGTGGGCAGAACAGCGGATGATGCAGAAGATTGAAACGACAGCAGTTCCATTTCCTGAAAAAAAGCAGCTGTTACTGATGGAGGGAGATATAACAGCGCAAGCGGGAACGGCACTAAGCAGTAACTTTGATACGTCTGGTATTAATAATAATCGGAAAGTTTTGTTGAAGTTTAAAGCTCAGGGTTTGGATGCGAAATTTTTAATTTATCCTGACTTAAAACACGGCGAGATGTTTAAAGCTTCTTTGCTTGATGTTTTATTGAATCGATGGATGTGATTATTTGAGTCATCGGCTGAAATTTCATAATGTGGTCTAATATGGAAGTGAACTGGTATTGGATCTGGAATAATGAAGTAGAGCTATGAAACAATGTCTGAATACAGGGTATGGAATGTAAAAAATCAATGAAAATCCGTTCCAGTGCATAATTTAATGAAACGGATTTTTTTAACATATTGATATTATGGGTTACTCGTACTGTTTTTTGATAAAGATGCAGTAGAATCATAAGAAATGTTAGTGTACGGGAAGTAACCAAAGCGGAGTGAAATTAATATAAGCATGGTTAAAATCACAAAGCAAAGGCTATCAAACACGAATGAATAAAATTCAACGCGAAGCTATGTTAAAAATCATTAATTAAAAAGCATAATATTTAAACTACTGTTTTTTTTAATCAGTTAATTTTTTTAAATACATAGTGATATAAGCAGTTCCGGGACTTTGAGTAAATCCACTGGATGAAAATTCATCATAATTTAAAGTTAGAATGTAGCCATCTTCAGGAACAATAAATTTATTTTTTGTATCCCATTCAACGATATTTGAAGTTGAATTAACTCTGAGTTCATATCCTTTTTTTACAGTTGTCATTTCAATTAGCGGAGTAATGTCTGAATTTTTATAAAATTTACCACATTGCTTTATGTCATAAGATAATACAGTTGTACGTTTTTTAATAATTGAAGCAATTAAAACACCATCTTTTCCTTGTGCTTTTTCTAAGGTAGAACAACTTCCAGCCTGGAACCCATAAAATGGTTTTTCTTTCCCTTTGCTGATCAGGTCAACAATAACACTTCCATCCGCTAAATGAATATCAACAGTGCTGACATCCCATCTGACAATTCTGCTCCACTGTTTATTTACAGTATACTTACCGACCATTTCATTTTTAGATTTCATACCATCAGGGCTTGTATCAACAATCTGATTTAAATCATTTTTTATTGAATAGGTATCACTGGAATCAAGTGTTTGCTTTCCTCCCATCAATGCATACTCACTTGCCATCTGGCATCCCATAAGAGCTACTGTTAAAACAGATAAAGTTAATGTTGTTTTATATTTCATCTAAAAAATTCCTAAGATTAAAAATTTCTTTATTCATTTATATTTGCATCATAGATAATCGAAGTAATGTTGCTTTAATTAAAGCGGACTCTTTTCTAAAAATTCATTAAACATAAAATTTCGTATGCGAAACAGACCTAAGCCTGTTCCATATAATTATTCGACACTTTTACATAGTTCTGAGCAGAGTAGGGTAAAAACTCTTTTTCCTTATCAGTTAAAGGACGAACTTTCTGTACAGGACTGCCGACATACAGGTAACCGCTTTCCAGCACTTTTCGTGGTGGAACAAGCGAACCTGCACCAATCATCACATCATCTTCAATCACAGCATCATCTAAAATAATGGCATTGATCCCGACCAGAACACGGTTGCCAATGGTACAGCCATGCAAAGTCACATGATGACCAATCGTGACATCTTCACCAATAATCAAAGGTGAACCATTGGGTTTGGCATCATTTTTATGGCTTACGTGCAACATACAGTGATCCTGGACATTGGAATTGCGCCCGATCTTAATATGATTGACATCACCACGGATGACTGCGAAAGGCCACACCGACACATTTTCCGCAAGGGTCACTTCACCAATGACGACAGAAAGTTCGTCTATGTAACAGGTCGAATCAATTTTAGGATGATGATGCAGATATGGGCGGATATTCTTTTTCATGACATTCCATTGCAAAACTTTATATAGCGTAGAGTATAAAATAAAAAAGCATCCGAGCCGAGGCTGGGATGCTCTAGTCTAAGCTGAAAATCAGCCAGGAAAAATTTTAGAACAGGTTAGCAAAGAACTGCTTGATATGATCAATCATACGGGCAAAGAAACCGGCTTCTTCAACTGCTTTTAATGCAACCAGTGGTTTTTCAGCAATAACTTTACCATTGAGTGTTGCTACGTATTTACCAACAACCTGACCTGCTTTTAACGGAGCCGTCAGTTTAGGCTGAACAACCAGCTGAGTTTTAATGGCATTTGCCTGACCTTTAGGCATCGTGACATTAAACGCTTCAGGAAGACCGATCTGTACGTCATTCTCTTTACCGAAGTAAACTTTGGCTTTAGCCAGTACCTGGTTGGCAGGTTGTACTTTGACTGTTTCAAAGTTTGCATAGCCCCATGCCAGAATTTCGCGTGTCTGAGAAGCACGCTCATTCATGCTTGGCGCACCAAAAATAACCGAAATCAGGCGCATTGGACCACGTTTTGATGAGGTGGTCAGACAGTAACCTGCTTCTTCAGTATGACCTGTTTTTAAACCATCCACACTTGGGTCAGTGTAGAGCAATGCATTTCGGTTACCTTGTCTGATGCCATTAAAGGTGAATTCTTTTTCAGAATAGATCGGGTAATATTTAGAGCTGTCATGGATAATGTGCTGAGCTAGTGTCGCCATATCTTTAGCAGTAGAATAATGACCTTCAGCAGGCATACCTGTTGAGTTGATGAAGCTGGTATTGATCATGCCAATACGCTTTGCTTCTTCATTCATCATGTGTGCAAACGTACCTTCATTTCCGGCAATATGCTCAGCCATTGCTTTGGAAGCATCGTTACCAGACTGAACAATAATGCCACGAAGCATCTCAAGTGCGGTTGCTGTTCCATTCAGAGGAACATACATGCATGATTCGGTGCTGCTGCCACGACACCATGCAGATTCATTCATCCGTACTTTTTCATCTTCAGTGAGTTCACCCTTCAGTAACTTTTGTTCAATGATGTAGCTGGTCATCATTTTAGTCATTGAAGCAGGGGCCAGTTTTTCATTTTCGTTTTTTGAAGCCAGTATCTGTCCTGTTTCATAATCCATCAGTACATAGGATTTATTATTAAGTTCTGGTGGAGAAGCCAGGACAGTTGCTGCATGGGAAAAACATGGTAATAGTAATGCGGCAGCAAGGGCGCTTTTTCGGATCATGCTGGGTGGTTCCAATATTTTGATATAGCACAAAGAGCCTAGCATTTTAGGATAAAGCAAAGCCGACTTCCACGGTAGAAATCGGCTTATTTTAAAAGTATTTGTAACCAATTCGTTTTATTTGCTGTAATTGGTCAGTTCCTGACAGATTTTAAGGTTGCCGGCATTGCCAGCATTTTTGGCATCTGAACGGGCTTCTTTCAGAAAGCTCTGAAATTTTTTCTGTTTGCTCAGGTTAGCCAGGGCTGAAACAGAATCTTTTTCCTGCGGAAGATATTCTTTGGTCAGTTTTTGATAGCCCGCTGCAAACTTTTCTTTGTTGTCTACAATGGGTGGGCAGACTTCAGAAAGCACATAAATAGCAGCCAGTTCTTCCTGTGTGATTTTCTGTACAGGTGTAACTTCAATATTTTCATCGGCTGGGCTGTTTGCAGAAACAGAAGTGGAAATGACTGAGCATGCTGTCAGTGCTGTCAATGCAAAAGATTTTAGAACAGATAAAGTCATTTCAATATAAACCTGAATAATTACTGATAAAACATAAGCGGATTTAAGGGTACCCTGAATTTATGTAAATAAAACAGTAAAAATGTATAGGGAGTGCTGAATCGTGAAGAAGATATGTAGAAATAGAAAATAAAAAAGAACTTCAGTCGGGAAATTCTTTTTTAATCAAGGGATCTGAATTGTGTGGAGGATTATTCTGAATAGTTCAGAACATCATCACAGACAGATTTTTGCTCATCTTTAGATGTATCCTGAGCATCTTTGCGGGCTTCCTGCAAAATGGTTTTGTACTCAGTGTCATTTTGCAGTTTTTCGTAGGTCATGGACTTATCTGAGTATTCTTTCAGGTAGCTGTCGATCAGACTTTTTACATTTGTTGCAATTTTTGCACTGTTTCCTGTAACGGCAGGGCAAACTTCATTCATAATCTGTGCAGCCGCAATATCTTCTTTGGCAATAGTGTTTGCTTCTTCCTGGCTGAGACCCTCACTGGCTGATACAGCCTGAGTCAGTACAGCAGCAAAGATGAACCCCGATAAACTGCGGAAGAAAGTTGTGTATTTCATGCGAATCACTTTTTATGATGGAAGTTGGTGCTAAATATATATAATTTCTCATATATTTCAATTGAATGATCTGATCAGTCATGGTTTTTTACAGCAGGATTTTTGTATAGTGAATATTTTAATTGCAAATGATGATGGGGTACTTGCTCCTGGTATTCAGGCACTTGCACAGGCATTGCGTCCTTTAGGGCGGGTTGTTATTGTCGCGCCAGAGAGTGAACGTAGTGGATTTTCCAGTGCACTGACCCTGGACCGTCCATTAAAACCTTTACAGATTGCAGAAGATATCTGGGCAATCAATGGAACACCTGCGGACTGTGTCTATCTTTCCATGAACGGGCTGTTTGATTTTGAGTTTGATCTGGTGGTCAGCGGTATTAACAGTGGTGCAAACCTGGGTGATGATGTACTTTATTCAGGAACTGTCGGGGCGGCATTTGAAGGACGGTTAATGAAACTGCCGGCGGTTGCAGTTTCGATGTCAGGACCTGATGTCCGTTCATATACTCAGCCTGAACAGTATGCTGTTGCTGCACAATGGGTACATGATTTTATTGCTGCAGGACTCCCTGTACTGCCACAGCGTCATATTCTCAATATCAATATTCCGGATATTGCTGAAATCAAAGGTGCAAAAGTGACTTACCAGGGACGTAAAAGTCAGTCAAAACCAATCACCAGTCATGTAGACCCACGTGGTCGTCAGGTGTACTGGATCGGTCTTTCGGGAGAGTCTGTCGCAGAGCAGAAAGAAGGGCTGAATGGAATTGAGTCAGACTTTTTTGCTGTGGCAAATGGCTTTGTCAGTATAACGCCTATACAGATGGACGCCACAAATTATGAAATTCTGAATACATTGAGTGCTCAGCTGAGTAAATAACGCCAATTAATGTTATAACTTTGTGAAAATACGCATGTTGACGCTATTTTATGAATGTTTTTTGCTAATCTAACCGCAAAACCTAAATATACAGAAATGCAGAGAGGAAGCTGAATGCCTTTGGTGTCACAATATCGCTTATTTACAGTATCTTCGGCTATGCTCAAGACTGTTGTACTGTCTTCTGCTGTGATTTCAACCGTCATTTTGAGCGGTTGTGCTTCGAAGCCGCAGGTCAATAATCCAACCCGTTACGCTAAAGCACCTGATTACTACACAGTACGCTCAGGGGATACATTAAGTGGAATTGCTGCCCGTTACGGATTGAGCTATACCAGTGTTGCAGATATGAATGATATTGCTGCACCTTACAGAATCTATGTGGGACAGTCCATTCGACTGAAAAGCTCAGGTGCCCGTAAAACAGCATCGACGGCTGCGGTTACTCAGACTGCACCTATTCAGCGTCAGACAATTGCATTACCTGCTGGTCAGACAGCACCAGTTGTTCCTGTGACACCTGTTTCTCCTGCAGCACCGGCTGGCGTATCCGTAGCTTCGAGTCTGAAATGGGTTAAACCATCCACTGGCGCGGTTGTTGAAAGTTTCAATGCTGCAGCAAATGTAAAAGGTATCCGATATGGCGGTAACCAGGGCGATCCAGTCTTTGCAGCAGCGAATGGGCAGGTTGTATATGCTGCAGATGGCTTAAAGGAATACGGCAATCTGGTCCTGATCAAACATATTGATGGTTACATTACGGCTTATGCCCATAACAGTAAAATGTTGGTCAGCAGTGGTCAAAATGTAACGGCTGGTCAAAAAATTGCTGAGATGGGTTCGACGGGTGCAAGCCGGACAATGCTTGAGTTTCAGGTACGTTTGAACGGGAAACCGATCAATCCTGCGAATGTTTTACCAATAAACTGAATTTAGCTGATACAAAACACGAATTTCACCGTATAATACAATGAGTTGCTTTTATTGGGAGATAAGAGCACTCATAAGTTCAGAGGGAAATTTATGTTAGATCAACTTCGGGCAATGGGAGTATTTGCCTGTGTAGTTGAAAAAAGTTCGTTCAGTGGTGCTGCCCGCGAACTGGGTATTACTACAAGTGCTGTAAGTCAGCAGATACGTTCACTGGAACAGGAGATGGAAGTCACACTTCTGCATCGTTCCACACGTAAGCTGAGTCTGACAGAAGCAGGACAGGCCTTTTTTCATAGCTGCAAGGAAATGCTGGCTGCTGCTGAGCGTGGAAAAATACGCATTAATGAATTACGTGATGACCTTGTAGGTGATCTACGGATTGCAACGACCCCAGAACTTGGTGCAAATCATGTTGTACCTGCACTGTCTCACTGGATGCAGGCTCATCGTGGTCTTTCAGTACAGATCGAAGCAGACAATCAGTATATTGACCTGATTGAGGGACGCATTGATATTGCACTGAGAATGAGTTCAAAAATTGAAGACAGTAACCTGAATATTATTCCGCTTGCGAGAGTGGAGCAGGTGTTGGTCGCTTCACCAAGTTATCTGAATCAGTCAGCTCCGGTTTCGCGTCCGGAAGATTTAAAAAATCATGATCTGATTCCTGTGAATCTGATGAAAAATTATCAACATTTTTCATTTACTCACGGTGTAACAGCTGAAGCGGTTTCATTGGAAATGAACACACGTTTGACCACAAATAATGTACTGGTTGCAAAATCATTATGTCTGCATGGACATGGTATAGCCCGTATTTTATATCTGGATGTACAGAAAGATTTAGTCAATGGATCATTGATGGAAGTCCTGCCTGAGTGGAAACTGCCAACTTTCACTTTGTACGCCATTACTTCAAAAAGCGAACAGCAACCGATGAAAGTGCATCGTTGCCTGGATGCATTAAAACAATATTTTTGCCAGCTACCAGGTGGCAGAATATACCAAGAAGCTTCATAAAAGCCCGTAATATGAAAAAAAGCCGCTAAAAGCGGCTTTTCGTGTTTTTAAACCAGGAAAAAGTTTCAGGCAAGAAACTTTTTCACCATTTCAACAACGCGTTCAATGAGCTGATCAGCCTGAGCCTTATCAATATTCAGTGGTGGCAGCAGACGGATGACTGAGCCAGCAGTTACATTCAGAATCAGTCTGTATTCGTCACGGGCAATATTGACCAGTTCACCACATGGTTTTGGCAGTTCAATGCCGATCATCAGACCAAAGCCACGGACAGTGACATTCAGATCAGCCAGCTGTTCTTTAAACTGATTAACGATGTAAGCACCCATTGAGGCTGCATTTTCAACCAGCTGCTCTTTCTGAATGGTATTAATTACAGTGTAAACCACACGTGAACCCAGTGCTGTGCCACTGTAGGTGGAACCGTGATTTCCGGCAGTCAGTACACCAACACCGCGTCCCTGAGTCATGACAGCACCAATCGGGAAACCATTTCCCAGTCCTTTGGCTGTAGAGATTACATCAGGAACAATACTGGTGTGCTGGTAGGCAAAAAATTTACCTGTACGGCCATTACCGGTCTGAACTTCATCCAGCATCATTAACCAGTTGTGCTGATTACAGATACGACGGATGTCTTCCAGATAGCTGAAGCCCTGAGGTGCAGTATTTACACCACCTTCGCCCTGAATCGGTTCAATCAGAATGGCAACAATGTCCGGGTGGTTGATTGCAGCTTCTTCAATGGCTTCGATATCGCCAAACGGAACACGGATAAATCCTTCAACAAGCGGTGCAAAACCTTCCTGAACTTTTTTATTGCCTGTAGCTGACAGTGTTGCCAGGGTACGACCGTGGAAAGAATGGTCAGCGACAATAATTTTAGGGTTGGCAACACCTTGAAGATGACCAAATTTGCGGGCAATTTTAATTGCACCTTCATTTGATTCAGCACCACTGTTTGAAAAGAAGACTTCTTCCATACCGGCAACTTCTGCCAGTTTTTGAGCCGCAGCCGTCTGCCATGGAACTTCAAAAAGGTTACTGGTGTGAATCAGGGTTGCAGCCTGATCAGCAATTGCTTCAGTCACAGCAGGGTGTGCATGACCCAGACCACAGACCGCAATACCGGTCAGTGCATCCAGATATTCTGTACCGTCTGCTGTGTAGAGATAAGATCCTCGTCCTCGGACAAAGCTGATCGGTTGACGGCCAAATACAGGCATCAAATGTGATGGTTGATCAGTTTGTACAGGGGCAAGGGTAATGTTGTTCATGACTAACTCTTATCTGTCAGTAGGATTGAAAAAAAGAACTGAGCGCCATATTTTACAGGTCTGCTCAGCAAACTCTATATAAGCAAAATATACCCAGGAATAAAAGTCCGATTGTAAATAAAACTGGAAATATTGCTTTAGAGATACTGTTTTGTTGAGTTTTGGGTATAATGCACGACAGATTAGTTGAGGATTTTTCAATGACTGAACAAGCACGTGATACTGAAGCGTTAATTCGTGACCAAATTGCTAAACATGCTGTATTACTTTATATGAAAGGTACACCGCAATTCCCACAATGTGGTTTCTCTGCGCGCGCAGTAGAAGCACTCAGTCAGATTGGTCGTCCTTTTGCTTATGTGAATATTCTGGAAAATCAGGATATCCGCGCTATTTTACCGCAGATTGCAAACTGGCCAACTTTCCCACAACTGTGGATCAATGGTGAGTTGATTGGTGGTAGCGACATCATGCTTGAAATGTTCCAGAATGGTGAGTTAAAACCATTGGTTGAGCAGTATAGCCCAGCGCCTGAAGCGTAAGTCATGTAACAGATGATGTAAAAAAGCACCTTTTATAAGGTGCTTTTTTATGACTGAAATAACATGAACATTTCGGCAGCACCTGAAAATCTAAATGCTGCCGATCTGAGTTATCTGTTTTTATGCGCTTTTGCAGACAGTTCAGGCTGATCTGTGGTTTCAGCTTTTTCTTTCACTGACTTTGCACTTTTTTTCTTTTTCTTCTTCTTTTTCTTAGGCTCGACTGTAATCTCAGCACCATCTTCAAGTGCCTGCCAGTAGTCCAGCTGCGCCATAACTGCTGCATAAACAGAACCTTTGGTATAGCGTCCTTTTTTATCCAGAGTACCGACCGGACGAGCCATCAGGATTTCAAGCGCCTGATCAATGGTTTCAATGGCATGAATATGGAACTTGCCAGCTTCCACCATTTCAGTGATGTCTTTGCGTAACATCAGGTGCTGCATGTTCTGACGGGGAATAATCACCCCTTGTTTGCCGGTCAGTCCCTGCAGTTTGCAGGCATCGTAGAAACCTTCAATTTTAGCATTTACACCACCGATAGGCTGAACCTGACCCAGCTGGTTCATGGAACCTGTGATAGCCCAGGACTGGTCAATCGGTAGCTGACTGATGGCAGAGATTAAAGCTGAAAGCTCAGCGACTGTTGCGCTGTCACCATCGACCTGACCATAGCTTTGTTCAAAGGCAAGTGCCGCAGAAAAATGCAGCATCTGCTCACGCCCGAAGTGTGCTTTTAAGAAACTGGACATCAGCAGCACACCTTTGGCATGCAGTGAGCCACCAAGCTCCACAGAGCGTTCAATGTCCAGAATGTCGCCACCCCCCTGATAAACCGATGCAGTCAGTCTGGAAGGCAGACCAAACTCAACGTCGGCATAATGGATGACGGACAGGGCATTGATCTGCCCCAGGCGGTGTCCCTGAGTCTCAATGAGCTGGGTGCCACGGGACAGATCCTGCCAGTACAGTTCACGCAGATAACCAAGACGGTATTTACGATGATCAAGGGCAGTATCAATATGACGGTCGGACACAATTTTATCATTTGCCTGAACCGCATGATGGTGTGCTTCACGAATCAGATCGCCGAGTGTTAATGCATGCAGTGACAGTGAGCTCTGGTCTTCCGCCTGACGGCTTGAATCAGTCAGCAGTGCTGCCAGTGCTGAACGGTCAAATGGCAGCAGCTTATCCTGCTGGACATAATCTGCGATCAGCTGCATATATGCCTGTTCATTGGCATCATTACGCTGCAGAGTGTCTGTAAAATCAGCGCGGATTTTAAAAATACTGCCCAGTTCCGGTTCAAGTTCCAGGATGTCATAATAAATTTCTGGTTCAGCCAGTAAAACCACTTTTATATTCAGTGGAATGGATTCTGGTTCAATCGAAATGCTGCCTGTCAGTGTCAGCATATGTTCAAGAGAAGACAGCTTCAGATGCCCTGATTTGAGTGCCCGTTTAAGTCCCTGCCAGGCATAAGGTTGTTCAAGTAACTGTTCGACTTCGAGCATCATAAAACCACCATTGGCTTTATGCAGTGTGCCTGAGCGGATCAGAGAAAAATCCGTTGTAATAGTACCATTCTGAGTTAACTGCTCTACATGACCCAAAAGGTTGTAGTGCGTTGGAAAGTCTTCAAAAATAACAGGCGCACCGGAGTTTGGCTTATGGGTGACTACAATGTTGGCCTGGTATCTCGATGGGACACGGCTGAACAGACCAGGAGTAAAGTCATCTTCCTCCTGCTCCAGAACCATTTCAACATTATTGATAATGTCTTCTGCATAATGCTTTAAATATTCACTCAGCCCACTGACTTCACTGAATTTATTCAGAATGGCTTCTGTCCGAGGCAGGACTACCTGTTTAGCAATATCACGGTTCAGCAACTGAACTTTGTCACGGGCGTCATCTTCCAGGTCACCCAGGTGTAACCCAAGACGTTCCAGTTTTTTGTCCATATAGCGCATGTTGGATGCAATTTCTGCACGCTCTTTGCTGTTCAGTGCATTGATTTCCTCCTGAGACATTTCCTGAAATTTATCGTCTTTCAGATGCACAGGTATAAAACAGTGTTCTTCATTACTGGAAATCAGTTTAAGGTCAAGTTCTTCACCTTCACGGGTCAGTTCCGCCAGTGCGAGTTGCTGCTCGTCACCTGTCTGCTGACGGATCATCTCTATACGGTTGTGATAGATTTCTGCTGTAAAGCGACGTTCAAGCTGTTTAAGAATGGTTTGCCATGACTGCTGAAGCAGTGCCTGAAATTTGGTTGCCTGACCGGCAGGGAGTTGCAGCGCAATTGGCTTCCTTGGGTTTTTAAAATTATTGACATAAACCCAGTCATCTGGCGTAGGCATGGTTTTAGCGTGTTGCTGTAACAGGCGTTTCACCATTGTACGTTTGCCCAGCCCAGCCGTGCCTACTGCAAAAATGTTATAACCTGAATAAGGCAGGGCGATCCCAGCCTCAACAGAAGCACGGGCACGGTCCTGGCCCAGAAAATTATTCAGTGGTTTAATGCGCTTTGTGGACGCAGGAATTTTATCCAGCGCAGGGATATGAGTCAGTTGAGAAGCCTGAAGTCCTGTTTTGGTCAGCGTTGCCTGAATTTCTGTTTGATCAAATGCTGAAAGTAAACTGTTCTGTATATCTTTTGAGTTTTCTGATGTTTGAGTGGTGGATGATAAAGAAGAGTTAATCTGATCGAGTTTTTGGGTCACTGTTTGATAATCCGGAACATGCTTTTGACTGAAGTTTAAAGGTATACAGGTTTAAAGGAAAATTTCAAGCCGATATGCTGCATTTATCTGCAATTTAAAATAATCATTTCATAAATATTGTTGAAACCAGTTGCATTAAGCGTTTGAATAACCATATTCATTTTTAGACAAAAATAATGTAATGACAACTCAATCTAAAGACCATTCCAAAGGATGGAAAAGTGCCTTTACTGCATTTCTGGATCGTAGAGCATTAATTATGCTTTTCCTGGGGTTCTCATCGGGGATCCCCATTTTTCTGATCTTCTCTACGCTGTCTTTCTGGTTGACTGAGGCAGGTATCAGCCGCAGTACCATTACCATGTTTTCATGGGCGGCACTGGCCTATGCATTTAAGTTTATCTGGGCGCCTCTGATAGATAAATTACCTATACCACTTCTGACTAAAATGATGGGGCAACGCCGCAGCTGGTTACTGATTTCTCAGTTGCTGGTCATCTGTGCAATCTGCTTAATGGCAATGACCAATCCAGATCCGAACACGATGGCTTTTGGTTCAGTCAGCAGCCTGACTTTTATGGCAATGGCAGCTGTATTTCTGGGTTTTTCATCCGCAACTCAGGACATTATTGTGGATGCCTACCGGATTGAACTGGCAGATGATCCTGATGTGCAGACAGTACTGGCATCCACCTATAACGCAGGTTATCGGATTGCCACTATTATCACCCAGCTGGGCGCTTTGCTGTTTGCAGCCTCGCTTGGAACTGCTGTTGGAAACTATATTTATCAGGCATGGCAGACCACTTACCTGGTCATGGCGGGTCTGATGATTGTGGGTGTCATTACAACGTTTGTCATTCATGAACCTGTGGTAAAACGCCAGAGCGATCATTATAAAAGTACACAATATCTTCAGTTATTTTTAGTATTTGTTGTCTCGACGGGGATTTTTGTTACCGCATTCATTTATCTGGGACAATGGCTGAGTCTGCTGGCTGTTGAAGATGCATTTCTGAGTTTTGTCATTCAGGTCATACGTTTTGCAGGAAGTGTACTTTGCGCCGTGGCTGTGGTTATGCTGCTGGTTCAGACTCCTTTGGTTGACAGCAAGATTGTTGTTGATACATGGGTTGCTCCATTTCTGGATTTCTTTAAACGCTATGGGCTGAAAGTAGCCCTGGCAATTCTGTTATTGATCGGTTTTTATCGTATTTCAGATATTGTTGCAGGTGTCATGGCAAATCTTTTTTATCTGGATCTGAATTTTGATAAAGAGGAAATCGCCTGGTTCAATAAATTTTTTGCAATCTTTTTTGTGATACTCGGTGGTTTTTTAGGTGGTTTGCTGGCACAGCGCTACAATGTCATGAAAATGATGTTGCTGGGGGCTGTCCTTGCCAGTAGTACGAATCTGATTTTTGTCGGGTTAGTCAAATCGGGTTCCACGATCAATGATGTTCAGCTTTCTGCAGGAACCAGGCAGTATACGGTTCATCCTGATGAGGTCGGGAACTGGAATGTTAAAGTGGATGCAAAAGATTTTGCGGCATCTCCTCAGCTGAAAATTCAGGCACATCCTTCAGATACAGATCAGGCAATGGTGCTGACGGTTCCGGTTTCTGTATATCATGCAGGTGCTCAGCCACAGCTTATTGTTCGCGCGATTGGTGGAGATGATCAGTTACATCAGGATGAACTGAAAAAAGATGTGATTGTTCTGGGTTCACTGGTGAATTTGCCACAGCAGGCTACCGTTCAAAAAGTTCAGGTCAGTGTTCAGGGTGCAGAAGCTGTAGATGCTAAAATTGAAAATGGTTCATGGAGTGCAGTCATTCCTGGAGCACAACTGGCACAGCAGGATAAAATCAGCGTTCAGGCAGAATATCAGCATGCGGGACAGGTTCAGACTTTGACCCAGATGCATGCGTATCAGAATCTGAGCAATAAGGTACAGCCAAAGTACCGTTTATCTGTGGCAGATATTCCATCGGTCAATATAGATCAGCCGGAACAGGTGGAACTGAAAGGTAAAGTGATTGTGCCCTACAGTAAAGTCTGGCTGGTGATGGGGATTATTTTTGATAATCTGGCATCGGGGCTTGCTGGTGCAGTCTTTATTGCCTTTCTGTCCAGTCTGACCAGTGTGTCTTTTACAGCGATGCAGTATGCAATTTTCAGTTCATTAATGTTGCTTTTACCTAAAATGATTGGTGGATATTCGGGTACAATTGTGACCAGTTTTGGATATTCAAACTTTTTCTTCATCACTTTTTTGATGGGAATTCCAATCTTCCTGCTGGTGCTTTGGGTTGCTAAGCTGTTAAGTGATCACAAAACACCATAATTTAAAATATTAAACCCAAGATAGGTGAATATTATGCGTATGCTGCATACCATGTTACGTGTAGGCAATCTGGAGCGCTCACTGGCGTTCTATACTGAAGTCCTTGGTATGACTTTACTTCGTAAACGTGATTATGAAGAAGGTCGCTTTACCCTGGCATTTGTGGGTTATGGCGATGAAGAAAACAATACAGTGCTGGAGCTGACGCATAACTGGGATACAGATCATTATGAGTTGGGGAATGCTTATGGTCATATTGCAGTTGGTGTGGATGACGCCTATAAAGCCTGTGAAGAAATCAAAGCACGTGGTGGCAATGTCGTTCGTGAAGCGGGTCCTATGAAAGGTGGTGTAACGGTTATTGCTTTTGTTGAAGATCCGGATGGATATAAAGTGGAATTGATCCAGCAGGATCAGGATGCACGCAATAACTGATCTGAAAAAGGTCAGCTGTTAAGCATGTCTGATTTAAATTTAAGTGAACAATTAAGTAAAAGTTTAAGTGTCTGAAATAAATAGTGAACATTTTTCTCAGAAACTAGCTTAATTGAAACAGCCCAGTATGATGAATATTTACCCTGTGGTAAAACCATCTTCTGGGCTTTTTACTGCTCAGAAAAATCAGAAACACGACAGGATGTTGAATATGAATATATTAAAATTACTTGCACTTGATCGTTTCACAATTCTGTTGATCGTGATGGTCATACTGGCAACATTTTTACCTGTGTATGGACAGGCAGCCAGTATTTTTGGGGTTGTGACCAATATTGCTATTGCCATACTGTTTTTCCTGCATGGGGCAAAACTTTCGCGGGAAGCCATTGTGCAGGGGATACTGCACTGGCGACTGCATGGTGTGGTCTTTGCCATCACCTTTGCCGTGTTCCCCATTATTGGTTTACTGCTGAAACCTGTCATTGAGCCTTTACTGGGACAACAGCTTTACTGGGGCTTTCTGTTCATGTGCTTTTTGCCATCAACAGTTCAGTCTTCCATTGCCTTTACTTCAGTTGCTAAGGGTAATGTGGCAGCGGCAGTATGCAGTGCATCTTTTTCCAATCTAGTGGGTATGTTTATTACTCCAGTACTGGTCAGCCTGTTTATTTTTGGACAGAGTAAACATGAATACGATGCAACATCTTCCATCCTGGAAATTGCCTTGCTGTTACTGTTGCCGTTTATAGCAGGTCAGCTGTTAAGACCGCTGGTTTTCCCTTATATGGTGAAAATTCCGGGTATTGTAAAAGCATTTGATCAGGGCACCATTCTGATGGTGGTCTATGGAGCATTCAGTGGTGCTGTAGTGGCAGGTTTGTGGCATCAGGTCAGCTGGCAGACACTGCTGTTGTTAACGGTCATCTGTTCGCTGTTCCTGACCGTGATTATGTTGCTTGCATTGTATATTCCAAAATGGCTGGGCTTTAATAGGGAAGATCAGATTACGGTATTTTTCTGTGGGTCTAAAAAGACACTCGCCAGTGGTGTACCTATGGCTCAGATTTTATTTGCCGGACAGCCTTTGGGTATGATTGTTCTGCCTATTATGATTTTCCATCAGATTCAGTTGATGGTTTGCGGCATTATTGCCAATTACTGGTCAAAGCAGAATACTGAACAGAGTGATGATGGTGGATGGTGAGTTTTACTCGCATATTGTTGGAATTGGCTGTATAATACTGTCCACTTGTTGTGCTTAGCTCTGACGGAAGCCGTCTCGGTGGGCCAAAAGAAATGGTCTGTTATGGTGTTGGTCTGCACATTGTTCTGGATTTATCATTTGAATAATGCGCTTATTTCCTCATATTTATGAGAGTGATCAATTGCGATGACAGCGAAACCTTTCTTAACTTAGGAGAATCGACCATGCGCGCCGATATTCACCCAAAATATGAAACACTGGTTGCTACTTGTTCATGTGGTAACGTAATCGAAACTCGTTCTGCGTTAGGTAAAGAAACTATTTATCTTGACGTATGTTCAGCTTGCCACCCATTCTATACTGGTAAACAGAAGAATGTTGACACTGGCGGCCGTATCGACAAATTCAAACAGCGTTTTGCTGGTATGTCTCGTTCTATCAAACGCGACTGATCCATCAGGATGTAAAAAACGGGCAATTGCCCGTTTTTTTATGTCTGAAATTTTTAAACAGTACTGCTGTACGTAGATATTTAAAAATTTCAGTGTCAGATGTACAGAACCTACTGGTCCTGTACATCAATTAAATGATCCAGTTTCTTCTGGAAATAATCACCCTGGATGAAGCGGGCATCGACGTTCCATGCATTGGCGAATAAAGTCATATCATTCAGTTCGCGCAGCATAATCTGAACAGGTTTAATTTCATTGAAACGGGTCAGTTTTTCCTGTAACTCTTCCGTTGTCTTTTCACTTTGCAGCATTTTTGTCAGTGCATTGTGTAGAGTCAGAGAATTTACTTCGATCTGCTGAAGAATAGTCTCACTGTACATGGAGTTACCAAAATCACGGATAGCAATTTCAGCACCATGCTGTCTCAACTGAATAATCTGTTTCTGTGCTTCAATCTGATGCTGATTAATATCTTCTTCAGCAAACTGTAAAATCAGTGGATGGCTTTGTTTACTTCCAATAATCGTAATCAGTTTTGCGATAAATTCAGGGAAAGTTTTGTCCTGTAACAACACATGTTTGTTCAGGTTAACGATCAGTTTGGCATCAGGATACTGAGTGATAAAGTTATGCAGCTGCTTACAGGATTCCACCAGTATCCAGCGATCAAGTTTAATGGACAGTTCTGGGTCTTCAGCAAGTTCCATTAAGCTTGAAAGTGGTTTTAATGTATTTTCAAAAATGAAGCCACTGGTCACTTCATAGGTATATAAATTGCTGTCTTCTTTATCATACAGTTGTTGATATTTCAGGTGAATATCACCTTTTTCAAGACAGCTGCGTAAAGATTTGATCAGGGTTGAATCCTGTGAAGCAGGAGTGAGCTGAACCTGAGGAGCAAACAGTTCAATATCTGAAGTATCCAGGGAAATTTTCAGTGTGTCTTCAGACCCTTGATTCTGCGGTAATGCGGTTGTATAGGCTTTTGCAATCAGCTGTTCAAACTGATGTTCATCCTTTATTTCAGATTCCAGCAGGGTATAACCAATTCTTAAATTTAACGGGTAGGTTGCCTGATTGACATTGAGAAGTTGTGGCTTGCCTAGTGAGCTGAGACCGATCAGTTTTGATTCCAGACGGGCTTTGCTTTCCGCCTGGAAAAGCCCTGCTACAACAGAGGTATCTACGCTGAATAAAGGAACATTGGTCTGTTCTTTGATAAACTCTTTCATGTTTTTGAAATAGTTTTTAGAAGTGAGCCAGTCACTCTGGAAAATTTCATCAGGACATGAGTTTAATGAAAAAATAACCAGTGCATTGATATCAGATGGTTGTTTTGTTACGGTTCGGTTGATCTGCTGGAAGATGACTGGTTTCTGCTGTGCGTGATCAGGAGAAGAAGTGCCTGAAGCAGACTCTGTACTGCTGCCGGTATCGATTGTGATCTGTAAGGCATCATCATCAGAAGACGGTAAAAACTCAAGTTTCAGAGGATTATGGCTTGCAACCAGTTCATTTGCAGTACTGATATCAAAACGGCCTAAATCGAACTGACCCTGAGAAATCTTTTTAAAGCGTAATTTGAAGTCATTCAGATCATTGGGCTGTAAAAGATCCAGTAATGGCAGACCAATAATTTCATCTTCATTTTTAAAGCCGAAAAGTTCCAGATATTCAGGGTTTGCATTGACATGAATCCCTTCCTGAATGATGGCAACAGCTTTATGGCTGTCTTCAACAAGTGACTGCGCCTGAGTCTGAGCCGTTTCCAGTTCTTCCATCAGGTGTTCCTGAGCCTGTTGCAGGCGGCTGAAAGACAGGGCACGGATCAATCCCAGATAAAAGCGGTCTGTGTACTCCAGGTTCAGAATGTCAAACACACCCTTTCTGATATATGAGGTGTATTTTTCAGCCTCATAGTCGTTTGGCTTTAATAATAATAAAGGTAAATTAGGCTGTTTTGATGAGCGTATCAGCGGTAATGCCTGTTCAACTTTCAGGTCATAGGCCTGACCAAACAGAATTAAATCCCAGTTCAGATGAAGCTGTTTTTCAAAATTTTTAAGATCATCAAGCAGATAAGCATGTACCTGATGATCACTTTCCTGTAGCAGTTCACAGATTTTGTTATAACGGATCTGGTTATCGTCGATAATGAGTAAACGTGTTTCAGTACGTTTCAGTTTTTTGGATAGTAATGGATTTCTCACTTCAATGATTCCCATAAATCTTGATTTTTAATTTCACTGGCTTGTTTGCTGATGTAAGCATCAATCACAGATTGTTTCTGATCATTCAGTAACTCAAAGTCAAAGCGCATAAAGCTTTGAGTAATAAGTAAGGGTTTTACAAGGTAAACTTTCAGTTCTTCTGTTCCCAGTCTGAGCATTACGGTCTGTTTGTCGCGAAGCATCTGTAGCCCAGGAAGAATCAGGCTGCTGCTGACTTCATCGAGTTGAGTGGTCTGCACCAGCAAAGCAGGGTGATAATTGCCATGATTCCGGTCAGATTTGACGAAGATTGAGCATGGGTAAATATCCTGAGCCAGCATTTCAAGTCCAAGCTCAAGGCTCTTCTCTGCAGACTGTTTAATCCAGCGGATGACACCACCTCGCCACTGACTCTGCGCATTTTCCTGGACAAGAATAAATTCACCGGTTTTCAGGTTCTTAGGTGTTGCACCTGTCCATTTGATACGGTAACCATTTACACTGATATCGAGGACTTCTGTGGAGTAAATCTGTTTGGTTTCACGGTCCAGTGTTCTGGACGTGTTCATTTCAACAGGAATATTGGCACTCATTGAATTAATGAAATGACTTTCATTCTGGAACTGATAGTTTCCAGCATCGAGCTCTAAAGTTTCTTTGAAATTTTTACCTTTGGACAAATAGAAATGCGCAACAGTTAAGCCAAAGCAGATTTTCAGCTGTGCAGAATATTCATAACGTTCATGACGTCGCTCAGCGCTGTTGGTCAGCAGATTATGGATGTGAAAATGCAGTGCTGGAGTCAGGAACAGTTTTTCATTTCTGGACAGGTATTCGCCATTTTTACCCTGAGCATTGTTCAGGTGCTCAAGCAGATCCTGTGTGGAAATATAAATCCCAGGCTGGAAATTACCTGACTGGTGAGCGTTATAAATGGGAGGATGATCTTTTGATGTATCGACAATATAACGTGAAAGCGTGGTTTCTTTTGGAAGTACCTGTACCAGTTTAGCCCAATCAAAACTGCATAGATACAGTCCCTGAATTTCTGAAGGGCGGATCTGATGGGTATTGAAAATTTCAAGTAAAATCAGCTGGGCATAGGACTGATTGACAGACTGCAGCTGATGCTGAGTGCCCAGTAACTGATTGATATTGGTATGGTCATAGTGGTTCTGCAGAGCACAGTCCATAAGCTGATTGATGGTCAGCCACTGTCCTGGTAATGGCGCACTGTACTGAATCTGTTGTTGATACAGTAAAAGAGCCAGCTGCTGAAGTGCATAATATGAAGATACGATACGGGCTGTATGCAGATTTTTTTTCTGATTAAATGCAAAAAATGAAAATTTATTGTTATTCAGCTGATAATTGCTGCGACGGGCTATATCAATATAAATCTTTGCAAAATAGCATCTGAGCAACAGAGCAAGTTCAATGATATGTTCATTACGGTCATTGGTAATCAAGCCTTGATTGAAAAAATGCTTTTCAAGGCTGCTCAGAATATTTTCAATAATAGGATGGATGGACTGAATCAGATCAAAACGTAAGGTTTCCTGGCATTGCAGTTCAGATATTTCGAGCAGAGCATTGAACAGTGTTTTTGAAGAATCACCAAGCTGCAGAATGGAAAGACCCGCAGACCATTCCTGCACACTTTTGACGGTATTCTGACAGAAACTCAGTTTCTCACGCCGTAATTCGGTTGGAATCTGGAAGATGTCTGAAGGATTCGTAGTCATCGTTGTTATTTAACTCAATAAGTTGAAACCCCAAAAAGCGGTGTCTTGTTTTTTTCGCCCGCAATTTCCCTGACGAGTTTAGGAACCAGATAGCCTGGCAGGTTCGCTAAAACGTCCTTATAAATAAGATCAATGCTGTCAGGCATCAGATCAAAATGGTGAGCACCTTTCACTTTATCTAACACATGAAGATAATAAGGCATTACACCCGCATCAAAGAGTCGGTAACTTAAGTCGGTCAGGACCTGAGCTGAATTATTTACCCCTTTCAATAAAACAGCCTGATTCAGTACAGTGATCTGTTGCTGAGTCAGCTCCTTCAGTCTGGAACAGGTAAAATCATCCAGCTCTGATGCATGGTTTGAGTGTATCACCAGAATTATGCGTAGCCTACTGTTTTTTAAAATGGAAATCAGTGCTTCATCGACTCTGTTGGGGATTACAACAGGAACCCGTGAATGAATTCTCAAAAATTTTAACTGGGGAATGGACTCAAGTCGCTCTATCCACAACGCAAGTTTCCGGTTTGAGAGTGTCAGTGGGTCTCCACCGCTCAGAATCACTTCATTTATGTCGGGCTGACTTTCAAGATAAGCTTTAATATTAAGCCAGTCTTCATTTTTAGGCAGGTTTTCCTGGTAGGGGAAATGTCTGCGGAAACAGTAACGGCAATGTACGGCACATGCACCTGTTAATGTCAGTAAAAATCTGGATTTATATTTGTGAAGAACACCAGGTTGCTGGTTTGCATTTTCTTCAGCAAGTGGGTCTGTGACAAAGTCAGGATGTTCCTCCAGCTCAAGATGATGAGGGAGAACCTGGAGGAGCAGTGGGTCAAGTGGGTCACCTGTGACCATTTTTCCGACAAACGCTCGCGGTACACGTAATTTAAACTGTTCAGAAGCAAGAATTGCACCTGATAATAGTTGCTCAGGGGAGAGTCTGAGCTGTTCAAGCAATTCGAGAGGGTCTGTGATCAGATCACTGAGTTGAGATTGCCAGTTTTGCTCTTGGTACAAATAGTTTATCATGCCACGTGTTAAATAATGTTGGGTCAGGGATTGCAGGCAATTTCTGAAACCTGATGCGTTGTTGGAAAAATTGTTCAGAACAAGGTGTGAAACCTGCCATTGATGTTACCATGGTCAGAAATTGCGAACCTTGTTCAGACATTTTACCTGTAAGCCGAAGGCTCAGGGGCATTTTTTATATTGCTTTGCTGTGTGTTGCTTATTTAGAATACTAAACATTGCTCACGCGGTGGTTTCAGCACAGATGCTCTCTGTCGCTCAGCTGATAACTCAGCAATATTCCTTCGCGTCCATAGATTAAACCAGTAAGTTTGGAGTGTGCCATTCATGGCCTATTATTCTACAAATGATTTCAAGTCAGGCCTTAAAGTAATGCTTGACGGAAACCCATGTTCAATCATGGAAAATGAATACGTAAAACCTGGTAAAGGTCAAGCGTTCAACCGCGTAAAATTGCGTAACCTTCGTTCAGGTAAAGTTTTAGAAAAAACATTTAAATCTGGCGAATCTTTAGAAGCAGCAGATATTGTTGAAGTAGAGATGGATTATCTTTACAACGATGGCGAGCTGTGGAACTTCATGGATCCAGAAAGCTTTGAACAGATTGCAGCAGATAAAACTGCAATGGGCGATGCTGCTAAATGGCTGAAAGATGACTCCAATGAAAAATGTACAATTATGCTGTTTAATGGCGTTCCATTAAACGTAAGTGCACCAAACTTTGTTGTACTGAAAATTGTTGAAACTGATCCAGGTGTCCGTGGTGATACTTCTGGCGGTGGCGGTAAACCTGCAAAACTTGAAACTGGTGCTGTTGTCCGTGTACCACTTTTTGTTCAGCAGGAAGAAAGTGTGCGTGTTGATACCCGTACAGGTGATTACCTTGAACGTGCTTAATGCATGCTGATTCAGGTAAGACAGAAGGGATGATGAAAATCATCCCTTTTTTAATACTAAAGTATTAGATGAATAATGTGTGGGATAAGATAATTTCGAGAAGGAATGATCTGTTTAATAAAATGTAAACAACAAGAAATATATTGAAATTATCATGTGGAGATCGTGTTAATTATAAGCATTCAGAAGATTTTCATACCAAAGTATTGGGTGAAAAGTAAAGTATAAGGAGTACATTCGCAAAGGAAAAACAGCGGTACCTCGAACAATAAGAATTTCAAGCTGATTTGATGCAACAGATATGAGGGATTGAGATGGAATCTATTCAAACAAAATCCAGTATGACAGCCAAAATCATCTGGTTTTTAGTCGCAATTGTGGGAGCAGTGTCGTTCGGGATTCTCGCTCTCAGCCGTGGTGAACATGTAAATGCGGTCTGGCTGGTTTTAGCGGCGGCCTGTGTCTACAGTATTGCTTATCGTTTTTACAGTCTGTTTATTGCAACCCGCGTTTTTGAACTGAATTCAAGAAGACTGACGCCTGCGCAGCGTCTGGCGGATGGTCTGGATTATGTACCGACCAATAAATATGTATTATTTGGACATCACTTTGCTGCAATTGCTGGTGCGGGTCCACTGGTTGGTCCAATCCTGGCAGCTCAGATGGGTTATCTGCCGGGAACGATCTGGTTACTGGTGGGCGTAGTATTGGCTGGTGCGGTACAGGATTTTCTGGTTCTGTTTATTTCAACCCGTCGTGATGGACGCTCACTGGGTGAGATGGCGAAACAGGAACTTGGATCATTTGCCGGTGTAGTGGTCATGCTGGGTGCCTTAGGTGTGATGATTATCATCCTGGCGGTACTGGCACTTGTGGTTGTCAAAGCACTGACAAACAGCCCATGGGGTGTGTTCAGTATTGCTGCAACCATTCCGATTGCGCTGTTTATGGGAATTTATATGCGATTTATCCGTCCGGGTAAAATTGCAGAAGTTTCCATTATCGGTTTTGTTCTGATGATGGCTGCCATTATTTTTGGTGGTGATATTGCACAGCATCCTTACTG
This sequence comes from Acinetobacter sp. WCHAc010052, assembly GCF_002165295.2. NCBI lineage: Bacteria > Pseudomonadati > Pseudomonadota > Gammaproteobacteria > Moraxellales > Moraxellaceae > Acinetobacter > Acinetobacter sp. WCHAc010052. The sequence goes on from NZ_CP032143.1 coordinate 1,392,152, forward strand.
GGGAGCATTCTTCACACTGACAGGTACACAGCTGACCTGGTGTCTGATTATTTACGGTTTTGTTGCTTCAGTTTTACCGGTCTGGCTGTTACTGGCACCGCGTGATTATCTGTCAACCTTCCTGAAAATTGGTGTTATTGTTGGACTGGCGATTGGTATTGTTGTTGCACTGCCTGAAATGAAAATGCCGGCAGTCACGCATTTTATTGATGGTACAGGTCCTGTATTTGCAGGCTCAATGTTCCCATTCCTGTTCATTACTATTGCCTGTGGTGCGATTTCCGGTTTCCATGCGCTGGTATCTTCAGGAACCACACCTAAACTTGTTGATAATGAGAAAAACATCCGTGTCATCGGTTACGGTGGCATGTTAATGGAATCATTCGTTGCCATCATGGCAATGATCTGTGCGACCGTACTTGAGCCTGGTGTTTATTTTGCAATCAATGCGCCAGCCGCAGTACTGGGTACAACGGTGGAAAGCGCAGCAGAAGCAGTCAGAAATTTAGGCTTTGTTGTGACCCCTGAAGCGCTGACTTTACTTGCAAAAGAAGTCGGTGAATCGACTATTCTGTCCCGTACAGGTGGTGCTCCAACGTTTGCAATCGGTATGGCGCATATCATTACAGAAATCTTTAACAGCCGTGAAATGATGGCATTCTGGTATCACTTCGCTATTCTGTTTGAAGCACTGTTCATTTTGACCGCTGTGGATGCAGGCACACGTGCATGCCGTTTTATGGTTCAGGATACTGTTGGTATTGTTGTACCTGCACTGAAAAATTCACACAATTTTGTGGGGAATATGATCGGGACTGCGGTCGCTGTTTCAGGGTGGGGGTTCTTCGTCTACCAGGGTGTGGTCGATCCATTGGGTGGTATTAACAGCCTATGGCCACTGTTTGGTATCGGTAACCAGATGTTGGCAGCAATGGCACTGATTCTGGGTACAGTCATTCTGTTCAAGATGAAAAAAGAAAAATATGTCTGGGTTACTATTGTGCCTACAGTTTTCCTTTTCATTACCTGTATGACGGCTGGCTGGCAGAAGATTTTCCATGAAAATCCTAAAATCGGTTTCCTGGCTCAGGCAAACAGATTTTCCGATGCAATTGCTAAAGGCGAAATTTTAAAACCTGCGAAAACACTTGAGGAAATGCATACGATTGTGATTTCCAACCAGATCAATGCGGTACTTTGTGCATTCTTCATGATTGTTGCAGTTGTTATGCTGTTGGCTGCAATTGGTGTCATTCGCCGTGCACTGGCAAATCCAGAGCCTACGGTTAATGAAGCTGAAGCAATATACAGCGATGAAATACCTGTTGCTGGAGAAGTGAAATGAAACTGAAAGAGCAGATCCGTCAGAAACTGGCTGTAGGTAAAATCATTAAATTTACACTGCTTGCACAACCGAAAAAGTTTTTAATGCTGAATGGCATCCGAACAATTCAGTTGATATGGCAGCGTTTACAGCAGAGCTTCCGACTGATGGTGGGTGTACCTGATTATGCCAACTATGTTGAGCATATGAAAAAGCATCATCCTGATTTAAGCCCGATGGATGAAAAAACTTTCCACCGCTATTGTGTTGATGCCCGATATCCTTCAGCTGGTGGGACATTAAAAAAATGCCCTTGTTAAGCCTGGGAATCAGTCTGTAAATCAACTGATTTCTTTGGAAAAAACAGAAAACAGTGTATGTTGAACATGCACTGTTTTTTTATTGGGGAATATTGTGATCTGGGGCGCAAACAGGGTTCATAAAGAGGAATCCATAGATGGGCAGCATTTGCTGCAACAGCAGGTAGATCAATATGCACCTCGTATTCAGCAGTTTCTTCAGCAAATCAACACCATTATTCTGGATAAGGAAAAGCAGACCAGACTTTCATTGTGCTGTCTGTTTGCTGGTGGTCATATTCTGTTTGAAGATTTACCGGGTTTAGGGAAAACAACATTATCCAGTGTGCTGGCTCGTCTGGCTGGGCTGAAGTTCCAGCGGATTCAGTTCACCAATGACATGCTTGCCAGTGATGTCATTGGGGTAAATATGTTTAATCAGAAAGCGCATGAGTTTGAGTTCAGAAATGGCCCTGTGTTTACCCAGATTTTACTGGCTGATGAAATTAACCGTTGCAGCCCGAAAACTCAGAGTGCTTTGCTTGAAGCAATGGAAGAAGGTTTTGTGACTGTTGATGGTGAGCGGCATGTCCTGCCAAAACCATTCTGGGTGGTTGCCACTCAGAATCCATTATTTCAAAGTGGAACTTATGCTTTGCCTGAGTCTCAGCTGGACAGATTTCTGATGCGTTTATCACTGGGTTACCCATCCCGAGCCGCAGAGAAACAGCTTCTTCAGCAGGGTAAACGGCATGATTTAATTCCTGAACTGGCTCATGTATTTAATGAGCAGGAAATACTTGAACTTCAGACACTGACTGAACAGATTTATACCGGCGATGCCGCACTGGATTATCTGCTGAATCTTGTCGAGGAGAGTCGTAAGAACAGACATGGCTTATCGACCCGAGGTGTGCTGGCACTGAAGCGGGCAGCTCAGGCGCATGCATTGATTGAGCAGAGAACCTTTGTGACAGCAGATGATATTCAGGCAGTATTTGTTGCAGTGACTGCACATAGAACAGGATTGTCAGATGATGAAGCAAAAATGCTGATGCAGCGGGTTTCAGTCAGCTAGGGTGCAGTCATGTTAAAGCGCAGATGGCAAAAGTGGATCTCAGGCCGGTTTCAGGTACAGGATCATAAAGTTTTAAAACAGAATGATATTTTTGTTTTTATCTGGCAGCAGGGGTTTTTATACCTGGTATTAATTCTGATTACTTTTATTGCAGGTGTGAATTATGCAAATAACCTGATTTTAGGCTTTTGCTTTCTGATCAGTGCTGTTTTATGTGTCAGTTTCTATCTGACTTTTAAACAGTTGCATGAGCTTCAGATAGAACTGAAAGCAATGGATGTCGGTCAGGTCGGTCAGCCAGTGATAATGACACTCTATTTTAAACAGCCACGCTTACAGCAGCGTTATCTGTGGATACAGGCAGGAGAACAGCTTGAAAAAATAAAAATATCCGAACTGAGTGAGCATATAGAACTTCATTTTCATGCAGCAGACAGAGGTTTGTTTCAATATCCTGATATCCGTCTGTATTCACTGTATCCACTCGGACTGGTGAGGGCATGGACCTATCTGTTTATACAGGCTGAAACATGGGTTGCTCCGAAACCACTCAGTCACAGTACTGAAAATAAAAAGCACCGCCAGAGCTTTCAGCCAGATATGGATGAATTTCGTGAGTTGCGTGCTTTTCAGGATGGCGACTCATTACAGGCTGTTTCCTGGAAACAGGCGGCACGTGGTCAGGGGCTGTATATCAAGGTATTTGAGCAGTATGAGGATCAGAGAAAAATAGAAATTCATTATTCGCAGATGCCGGCTTTTTCACATGAAGAAAAGCTCAGTATGATGATGGGTATAGTAGAGCAATGCGAGCAGGAGCAGCATGCTTATGCCATGTATCTACCGAAAGCAGAGCTTGCTTCAGGTGTGGGACTGAATCAGCTGAATCAGGCAAAGCTGCTACTGGCACAGGCTTAAACATGAATTTATCAATAAGAAACTCCGCGACTCTGACTTTAGTGCTTATTCTGCTGACTCAGGTCATGTTCAGTCCCTGGATATTCAGCCTGATACTGGTGCTGATGAGTCTGTATTTTTACTATAGCCAGCGTAAACAGGATAGCCATATTTCAAAAAAATGGACTTATCTGCTGACTGTACTGGCATTGCTGAGTATTTTTTTCAGTTATAAAAGCTTTTTAGGTGTCGATGCCGGTGTTGCGACCTTAACCACTTTTCTTTTTGCAAAGGCACTGGAAACAAGGAATAGACGGGATTTGATTATTCTGTTTAATTTCGCACTTTTTGTCTGTGCCAGTTATTTTTTATACAGTCAGTCGATGTGGATGGCTGTTATGGTGGTGTTGTGCCTGGTCAGCTGTCTGATCGGTCTGTACAGAATTCAGACTACAGAATTTATTCAGCTAAAAAAGGGGACGCATACGTTTCACCAGGATCTGAAAGATATCCTGAAATTTATTGGCTTTGCATTTCCATTTTTTTTACTGCTTTTTCTGTTTTTTCCTCGACTTCCGCCACTGTGGTATATCCCTGTTCCTGATTCAAAAGGGGTGACTGGTCTGAGTGACAGAATGTCACCTGGAGATATTGCAGAACTTTCTCAGTCGAGTGAGCTTGCATTCCGTATCAGTGGAAATATTCAGAAATTGCCACCCCGACATGAACTGTACTGGCGGGCAATGGTACTGGACGAATATGATGGAATAACCTGGACATCGGGGTTTATCAATCAGCAGCCCATGAGACCGATTGAACAGCCGACCCGGAGTCTGTTGCAGTATCAGTATATTCCAGCAGATCCACAGCAGAACTGGGTTATGGGGCTGGAAAAATCATTACCGGCTACGGACAGATATCAGTTGAAGCAGGACTGGAGTATCAGCCCGTCAGGACTGCGTGGTGCGACAAAATCTATTCCTCTGATCTGGATTGGTACACAGGGAAATAATACTGCATCACATGAAGCCGCCAATGCCATGATGCTTAGAACTGCTACTGCAGTACCTGTTGCTGGTGATGAGCAGTCCAGACAGTTTGCATTAAAACTGTTTAAGCAAAGTGGTAATGATCCTGAGGTTTATATCAGCAATGTGTTGAAATGGTATCAGATGCAGGGGTTTGTCTATACATTAAGTCCAGGGCGGCTTGGGCAGAACCGCGTGGATGAGTTTCTGTTTAAAACAAAACAGGGTTTTTGCGAGCATTATGCATCCAGTTTTGCAATGTTGCTGCGTTATGCAGGTATTCCATCCAGGATTGTGGTTGGGTACCAGGGCGGTGAAGCAGCACCGGATCTGAAAAGCTGGGAGGTGAGACAGATGGATGCCCATGCATGGACTGAAGTCTGGTTGCATGGAAAATGGGTGCGATTTGATCCAACCGCTATTATTGCCCCGCAGCGTATAGATCAGGGCATGCAGAATTTAATCAGCGATCAGCGGCAGATACTGGGTGAAGGAACGGCTGAATGGAAATATCAGCAGCTTCAGATTTTACGGAATATCAGAATCTGGAGTGATTATGCGAGCTATCAGTGGCAGAGCAAAGTTGTCGGGTATGATGCAGCAGCTCAACAAAACTGGTTACAGCGGTTTGGACTGCATTCATCTTATTCATTAGCCGGTATATTAGTAACAGCAGTTACTTTACTCGCATTAATTTACGCAGCATTTATTTTTATAAAAAGTCGGGTACAGTTGAGTTCTGATGATCAGCAGGTGCAGAATCTGTCTAATGCATTGTCTGAGCCATACCAGCGGTTGCCAGCTGAAACGGTGACACAGTGGCTGACCAGGCTGGCACAAGAGGTCGTAGAAAGTGATAAAGCTATATTTACTGAAGCAGCATCTGTTTATGCTGAAAACAAATTTGGTGATATAAGCATCAGAAAAGAAAAGAAATTTAAGATTTTGATTAAAAGATGCACATACGTTCTGAAAAGTCAGGAAAAAGCTTGTTTTAAAAAATAAAACTGAATATCATGCTTCTCACATTAGGTTTATAGCTCAGTTGGTTAGAGCGCTACGTTGACATCGTAGAGGTCACCAGTTCGAATCTGGTTAAACCTACCAGAATTTGCTGATATATCAGTATATTAAAACCCACTAATTATTAGTGGGTTTTTTTATTTCAGCTTTTTTGTGTGTAAATTATTGTCAGGTATTTGTGCAGGATACATCTGATGATCAGTCAGTACTGTGTGAGTTGTGGAGAGAAATAAAACCCGTCAGGTGACAGGATTTTAATTTTTGCTGTTTGTCAGCATAAATGTCGCCGGTTTTTAAATTAAGGCATATATATTTGATCAGCTACAAAGAAAAAAATAAGAGTAACTCCCTAAAAAATCATAATTTTATGTAGGGAAATTGCTGGAATAGTCACTTTTTACAATTAATTCTTAAACTGAATTTGTATAAAATTGATTTTGTATCAAAAACTTAACGTGATTTATGTATTCTCATTATTGTAAGGGTTGTGGAAAGCATTTCTATTCGGTCAGTATGAATGATAACTATTGTTCAGCAAATTGTGCCTCAAGTCATATAAATTATAAACGGCAACAGGCTGCAGATCAGGAGAGTTTCAGGTCGAACCGTAATTCAGATTCTGGAAATTATCATTCTGGCGGGGCTCAACCCGCGATTCCTATAGAGCTGATTGTAATCGGTACTGCGGGTTACTTTGTATGGGAAGTAATAAAGAGATGGTATGAATTTGAGCCTGTTACACGCCATATTTTACTTATATTCCACTATATTTTTTATAAACCACTTTATTTCAGCACCAGTATTCATTCGTACTTAACCGAGGTAGATCAGCTCAATGAGCTGGGCGCCTGGTTCTTTTTCGTCAAATGGTTTGCAATCATTTTTTATATTATGTTTGTCTTTTCTTTTTATATTGTAATCATTGAGGCTCTTAATAAGAAAGGTTTAATGTGGCTTTGGATTTCTGTCTTAATTTCGCCAGCAATTACGCATGGGATCTGGTATTTTTTGATCAGATAAATAATGTGATATCTGTATTTTAAGCAGGATATTCAGATTTTAACTGAAGGGTGATCTGATGATTTTATTTCTTTAAGTGAAGTACCTGTAGCTCATACTGTATATGGGGGAAAATTTGATTACAGGTTTAAACTCTGTATGAGCATCTGGAAGTTATTGCAGGTTTGGGTATGCATTAACTCAGCGTGACGGGTTTTAAAAATATATATTTTAAATTTTGATGGCGTTATGCAGTTTGGAGCAGTCGATTATATGGAGAGGTTCATGTGAAGGGTATGGGGAGTGATCAGGAAAGTAAGTATGGTATTTGAATTATTTTGAGCTGAAAACTGGATTGTAAATAAAAAAGATAGAGCGGACTCTATCTTTTTTTAAAAAATAGGTAAGTGTGGTGCAGGGGAGACGTAGCTGAAACTGAAGCTGAAACTTAGTGCTGTAATTAAAATGACAGAATATAAGAAATAGCGTTTAGCCCAGATCTGATCATTTTCAGCTTTGAAGCCGATGATGGACAGATAGACCCAGTATGCACACATCAGGTTAAAAATAATCAGAAAAAATATATTGGTATAGCCAAAACAATATAGACCATTCAACACTGCTGCAAAAAGCACAACATAAATCAGACTTTCAACTTTGGTCCGATGGATGGAGCGGGCAACAGGCAGAATAGGAATTCCTGCATTTTTATAGTCATTGAAACGGTAAACAGCAATTCCCCATGAATGTGGCATTTGCCATAATGCATAAGCTAAGAAAATCAGCAGTGCAGCAACATCAAATTCATTGGAAACAGCGGTATAACCGATGACAGGTGGGCTTGCACCAGAAATACTGCCAATCACTGTCTGGTGAATGGTGGTGCGCTTGCTCCACAGGCTATAAAAAATAACGTAAACCACAAAACCAAGAGCAGCAAAACCAAAAGCGTATGCATTGACAAAAAACCACAGCAGGGCAAAGCCTGCAATTCCAAGTATTGCTGAGAAAGTCAAAGCAACAGATGGGCTGATGGTTTTTTTGACCAGGGCGCGATTCATCGTCCGTTCCATCTTTTGATCAATATCCTGATCAATGACGTTATTGACGACACAGCCTGATGCAACAACCAAGGTTGTACCCAGTAGTGTGATAAGGAGAAGAAGGAAATCTACAGACCCCTGAGCGGCTAAGAAGAAGCCGCCCAGAGTGGTAACGAAGTTACCAAAGAGAATTCCTGGCTTAGTCAGGAATAGATATTTTTTCAACATGACACCCTAGAGCATCATGTTTGAATGTAAGTAGTTCATGATCCATACAGAACCAATCAGTAGAACCGCAATACACATGATCGTATAAACGAATGCAATTACGTTCCAGCGCTGTTCGGATGATGAGTTCATGTGCAGGAAGAAAACCAACTGTACAAGAACCTGAGCAACAGCAGTAATTGCAATTGCTGCAACTACAACACCGCGGTCAATACCACCTGCCATCACCATCCCGAAAGGGATGATGGTTAACAGGACAGATAGGATGAAACCAATAGTGTATTGCTTTACATTGCCGTGCGAAGCACCAGCTGCGTTATGTTCATGACTCATTAGAGAACTCCCATCAGGTAAACTACGCTGAATACACAGATCCAAACGATGTCAAGGAAGTGCCAGAATAAGCTCAGGCAAGCAAGACGGCGAGTATTAGGAAGCGTCAGACCATTTTTCTTGATCTGATACATCAATACCAGCATCCATACAAGACCTGAAGTTACGTGAATACCGTGTGTACCTACCAGCGCAAAGAACGAAGACAGGAATGCACTTGTGCTAGGACCGTGACCGGCGTGAACTAAATGATTGAATTCATAAAGTTCCATACCGATAAAGGTTGCACCGAATACCCATGTAATTGCCAGCCACATAATCACCTGGCTGACATTTTTCTTATATGAAGCAAGAACTGCAAAACCAAATGTTACAGAAGAAATCAGGAGTGCAAAAGTTTCTACAAGAACGAAACCTAAAGACTCACCAAATAATTCTTTTGCACTTGGCGTACCTGGTGGAACATGACCACTTAATACAGCGAACGCGATGAAGAGTGTACCGAATAAAATCAAGTCACTCATCAAGTAGGTCCAGAAACCAAAGACGGTCAGATCAGTATCATCGTGATGATGATCGTCATGTCCATGGTTGTCGTGATGAAGTACTTCAGCCATATCCTTAGTCCTTCTTCAAGTGTTTTTCAAGTAAAGCATAACGTTCGTTTTCGATGCGTTCCACTTCAGCTGCAGGAACATAGTAGTCCACTTTTTTCGTGAAAGAACTCACGATGAAACTGATGATAGCACCAATGAACGTAGCGATAACCAACCACCACACATGCCATACTAAAGCAAGACCCATTACAGTAATGAACATTGCAATTACGAAGCCAGCAGCACGGTCAGTCGGCATATGAATATCTTCATACTTCGTTGGACGAGCATATGCTACACCATTCTCTTTGTCGTTCCAGAAAGTATCAATACCATTGATTTTTGGAAGTTCAGCAAAGTTATAGAATGGAGCAGGGGATGAAGTAGCCCATTCAAGTACACGGCCATCCCACGGGTCACCAGTGTGATCCATGTTTTGTTCGCGTTGTAAGAAGCCTACAACAACCTGCATGATGAAGCAGAAGATACCAATTGCAACAAGGACAGAACCGAAGAGTGCAATAGCGAGGTACGGATCCCATTCTGGGTTGTCATATGTATTCAGACGACGGGTCATACCCATGAAACCAAGGATATAAAGCGGCATGAATGCAAAGTAGAAACCGAAGAACCAGAACCAGAAAGATGCTTTACCCCAGGTCTCATTCAGTTTCCAGCCAAACATTTTCGGCCAGTAGAAAGTGATACCTGCAAACATTGCAAATACTACACCACCAATAATAACGTTATGGAAGTGAGCGATCAGGAATAAAGAGTTGTGTACCAGGAAGTCCGCAGGCGGAACAGCCATTAATACACCAGTCAAACCACCGATACCGAAAGTCACAAGGAAGCCCAGTGTCCAGTACATTGGTGATGTGAATGTAATACGACCCTTATACATAGTGAATAACCATGAGAAGATTTTCACACCAGTAGGAATCGCAATAACCATGGTCATGATACCGAAGAACGCGTTAACGTTGGCACCAGCACCCATTGTAAAGAAGTGGTGAACCCATACTACGAACGCAAGTACTGTGATCGCGATGGTTGCATACACCATTGATTTGTAACCGAACAACGTTTTGCGTGCAAAAGTTGAAACGATTTCAGAGTATAGACCAAATGCAGGCAATACAAGGATATATACTTCTGGGTGACCCCATGTCCAGATCAGGTTCACATACAGCATTGGGCTACCGCCCAGGTCATTTGTGAAGAAGTGGAAGTCGAAGTAACGGTCCAGAGTCAGCATTGCAAGCGTTGCTGTCAGAACAGGGAATGATGCAATGATCAGTACCGCTGTACATAAAGCAGTCCAGGTAAAGATAGGCATGTCCATAAGACCCATGCCAGGCGCACGCATTTTAATGATGGTAACGAAGAAGTTAACACCAGTCAGAAGCGTACCAAGACCTGAAACCTGAAGTGCCCAGATGTAGTAATCCACACCCACACCAGGAGAATACTGAATACCTGAAAGAGGAGGATATGCCATCCAGCCAGTTGCAGCGAATTCACCCAGTACAAGAGAAGCCATCATCAGACCCGCAGCGCCGGCAAACAGCCAGAAGCTCAGGGAGTTCAGTAATGGGAATGCTACATCACGTGCACCAATCTGAAGAGGTACAGAGATGTTCATCAAACCTACAACAAGACCCATTGCTACGAAGAAGATCATGATTACGCCATGCGCAGTGAAGATCTGATCGTAATGGTCAGGGTGTAAGTAACCTTCGCCGCCACCTTTAGCAAGGAACAGCTGAAGACGCATCATGATTGCATCTGCAAAACCACGCACAAGCATGACTACAGAAACAAGGATATACATGATACCGATTTTTTTATGGTCTACAGAAGTAAACCATTCGTTCCATAGGTATCCCCATTTTTTGAAATAGGTGATACCACCAAGAATCGCAACCGCACCAATTGCCATGATGATCATGGTAATAAGTACAATAGGTTCCTGGTATGGGATAGAGTCCCAGTTTAGTTTACCGAATAATACTGACATGTCTTATTCCTCTACTGAAGCAGTTGCATGTTCAGCAGCATTGGCAGTTCCATGAGCAGCATGGTCATCACCATGGTAGTTACTCATATATGTTCTGATAATGCCATCGAACAGGTTAGGCTCAACTGAAGAATAATAAGTTACAGGATGAGGCTTAGTAGGGAATGGACCTTTACGTTCAGCTTCTTCTGCAAGGGCTTTTTCTTCTGGGGTGTGAGCATTTTTGACCATAGCTTCAATCTGGTGCTTAGAACGGTCACCATCTTTAAGCGCAGCCAACTCTGCTTGATCCAAAACAGGTTTCTGTACTGCTTCTGCATTTACAGTAGTACCGTTACCTGCTTTAACAGCTGCAACCCAGTTGTTGAAGTCGGCTTCAGTGACGCTGTGTGCTTTAAAGCGCATCTGAGTGAAACCGTAACCACTGTAGTTGGAAGAGAAACCACGGTATACACCGGTTTCATCTGCCAGCATGTGCAGCTGAGTTTTCATGCCTGCCATTGCATAGACCTGACCTGCCAGCTTAGGAATGAAGAATGAGTTCATTGTAAAGTTGGAAGTGATCTGGAAATTGACAGGAGTCTGCTCAGGGAAACGAACTTCGTTAACAGTTGCGATCTGCTGTTCAGGATAGATAAAGATCCATTTGAACTGCTCAGCAACAACCTGAACGGTTAGTGGTGCTTTCTCTGACTCAATCGGACGGTAAGGATCATATTCATGTGAACCTTTCCATGTTAAGTAAGCAAGAATAGCAATAATAATGACGGGAATACCCCAAACTACGATTTCAATAGTAGTTGAGTGTGCCCAGGTAGGTTTATAGTCTGCATCTTTATTCGACGCGCGATATTTCCAACCAAACCAAACAGCCATGAGTATTGACGGAATTACGACCAATAGCATCAGGTAGATCGCAGTCATCATGAGGTTACTTTGACCTTCAGCAACTGGACCTTTAGAGTTTAGAAGTACCATATCACCACCACACCCAGTTAAGAGTGCAGCAATCGTAGATAAAGACAATACAGCTAAAATCGTTTGTCTCATTTTACAACCTCGGTGAAGAGTCCCATTCCCTATATAAATATGGGATAGCGATTAAAGTGTCGCATGATTGGAAATGTATTTTCTGTAAACACGGAAAAACCTTCCCAATCATGAGACACCGCTACGTTGTAGGGGATTATGCCTTATATCGACAAACTAAGCTATACATAAAGACGCTTTAAATAACTGTTATAAAACCTGATTTTTTTACTCGGAATTAAAAATTTTTATGAGAATTTTATTGTAATATCAATTAAGTGTGTATTTCAGGAGATGACTTTTCTCCTGAAATACAGCTGTGTTTCTATTGTTTTATAACTTTTGTTTTAGCCAGTCGGTCATGCAGCGTCTGACGTTTTTGCCCAAGTCCAAATGCATAATCTGCAATTGTGATAAAGGGTACCAGGAACAGGTTAAGTACAATAAACAGAACTGTCCGGATGGTAAATACCCGCATCAGACTGACCTGACCGGCTGTATCTGCATCTACAATTTTAATGCGCAGCATCTTTTTCCCGATGCTTTGCCCCTGACGGGCAAGTAAAAAAGCCTGTAAAGCCAGCATGATGAACAGATAAATACCAATCATGATGAAAGCTTCATTCGGAATCATGGCAATCAGCTGATGCTGAAACTGTACAGCCTGTTCGGAGCTTGTTGCTGACTGCATCTGTTTTTGCAGAGCAGTTAACTGTTCAAGCTGTTCGGGCTTAAAAAAGAATGAAGGAATAGCAAAGGCAGGGAACCAGAGAAACAGGTCTATAATTTTTGCCAGTACTCTGGAGTTGATGGATGCCAGTTCAGAGCTTTCTGCTGCTGGTCTGTTACTGAATCTGCCTGTGGTTGAACTGGTTTGTGCAGTTTCTCTGTTTGATGGAATATTCTGCTGGCTGAAAATATCAGTAGTTGTCTGCATTACAGGTTCATAGACCAGCTTACCCTGAGTGAGTTCACCCAGCGCTTTCCATTCAGTCATCCCCTGGTGCCATGCAAGATCAGTTAACAGAATCTGCTGACTTGCCAGCATCTGATTTAACTGCTCAAGGGTATATGGTCCAGCTTGTTGATTGTTACGTGCCAGGTAAATATGCATAAAACTAAAATCTCAAAAACGTAAATAAGAGTATAGATGAAAAAAAAGACCCAGATGTGGGTCTTTTTTTAACACAGATTCTTAAGCTTGTTGAGCTTTTTCTTCAGACAGGAAGAACCATGTGTCTAAAACTGAGTCTGGGTTCAGTGAAACAGATTCAATACCCTGTTCCATTAACCATTTTGCAAGATCAGGATGGTCAGAAGGACCCTGACCACAGATACCTACATATTTTCCTGCTTTACGGCATGCATGAATTGCCATGGAAAGTAATGCTTTAACAGCAGCATCACGCTCGTCAAACAGGTGAGAAACGATACCAGAGTCACGATCCAGACCAAGTGTTAACTGAGTCAGGTCGTTAGAACCGATAGAGAAACCATCGAAGTGTTCAAGGAACTGTTCAGCAAGCAGTGCATTGGTTGGCAGTTCACACATCATGATTACTTTAAGACCATTTTCGCCACGTTTAAGACCGTTCTGACCAAGTAATTCAATGACACGTTTAGCTTCAGAAACAGTACGTACAAATGGGATCATGATCTGAATGTTGGTCAGACCCATTTCATCACGTGCTTTTTTCAGTGCACGGCATTCAAGTTCGAAGCAGTCACGGAAGTTATCTGATACATAACGGCTCGCACCACGGAAGCCCAGCATTGGGTTTTCTTCTTCAGGTTCGTACAGTTTACCGCCAATCAGGTTCGCATATTCATTTGACTTGAAGTCAGACATACGGACAATCACTGGTTTGTCAGCAAATGCAGCAGCCAGAGTTGAAATACCTTCAACCAGTTTTTCTACATAGAATTCGATTGGAGATGCATAGCCTGCAGTACGGGCAAGAACAGCAGCACGTGTTTCACGTGGCAGGCTGTCAATGTTCAGCAATGCTTTAGGGTGAACACCGATCATGCGGTTAATGATGAACTCAAGACGTGCAAGACCAATCCCTTCGTTAGGAATCTGAGCGAAATCGAATGCACGGTCTGGGTTACCCACGTTCATCATGATTTTGAACGGTAGTTTAGGCATGGATTCAATAGAGTTGCGCTGGATTTCAAAATCCAGAGAACCTTCATAAATAAAGCCTGTGTCACCTTCAGCACACGATACAGTCACTTCCTGACCATCAGTCAGTACTTCAGTTGCGTTACCACAACCAACGATTGCAGGCACACCCAGTTCACGTGCAATAATTGCAGCGTGACAGGTACGACCACCACGGTTAGTGACGATTGCTGCAGCACGTTTCATGACCGGTTCCCAGTCTGGATCAGTCATGTCTGATACAAGAACGTCACCCGGCTGGACTTTGTCCATTTCTTTAATGGAAGTTACAATACGGACTTTACCAGAACCGATACGCTGACCGATTGAACGACCTTCGCACAGAACAGTACCTTTCTGTTTCAGCAGGTAGCGTTCCATTGTGCCGACATTTTCACGGCTTTTTACAGTTTCAGGACGAGCCTGAACAATATAGATCAGACCATCATCACCATCTTTTGCCCATTCGATATCCATCGGAGCCTGGTAATGTTCTTCAATAATCAGTGCCTGTTTAGCCAGTTCCTGAAGTTCATGATCGTTTAATGCAAACTGCTGACGATCAGCTTTTTCAACGTCAACAACTACAACAGATTTACCTGCTGAACCTTCTTCGCCATAAATCATTTTCTGATGTTTAGAGCCAAGGTTACGGCGCAGGATCGAGTGTCTGCCAGCTTTTAAAAGTGGTTTTGAAATATAGAATTCGTCTGGGTTGACAGCGCCCTGTACAACCATTTCACCGAGACCATAAGAAGCGGTAATGAATACAGCATCACGGAAGCCTGATTCTGTATCCAGTGTGAACATTACACCAGCCGCACCTGTTTCAGAGCGAACCATACGCTGAATACCAGCAGAAAGGGCAACGATGTCATGTGCAAAATTCTGGTGCACACGGTATGCAATGGCGCGGTCATTATACAGTGATGCAAAAACTTCCTTGATCGCGATTAATACGTTATCAATACCACGGATGTTCAGGAAGGTTTCCTGTTGCCCTGCAAAAGAAGCATCAGGTAAATCTTCTGCAGTTGCAGAAGAACGTACAGCAACCGCAATGTCAGCGTTGCCACTTGAAAGCGCAGTGAAAGCTTCGCGAACTTCTTTTTCCAGTTCTGCTGTAAGTGGAGTGTCTACAATCCATTTACGAATTTTTGCGCCGGTTTCTGCAAGTGCGTTGACATCTTCAACGTCAAGTGCAGCAAGTTCAGCATTAATTTTAGCGTTCAGGCCACTTTGCTCGAGAAATTCACGATACGCATCAGCAGTGGTAGCAAAACCACCTGGTACTGATACACCGGCATTTGACAGGTGACTGATCATTTCACCCAGTGATGAGTTTTTCCCACCTACGAGTTCAACGTCGTGTTTCCCTAATTTTTCCAGACCAATTACGCGCGCTTCCAAAGTTGTTACTCCACTTTTGCAGTATTAATCACTATCTTGGCATTAAATTATAACAAATTCGCCTGGCTTTTTGCTTTTACCAGGGGACAGTTATCTAAGATCAGTTTACTATAAAGATTATATAGCACTTAGACAAATATTTAAGGAGAATTTTAATGTCAGAAGGTAAACAGATTCAGCGAAGTGTATTTTTTGTTTCCGATGGTACTGCCATTACCGCTGAAACCCTTGGGCACTCGTTGTTAGCACAGTTTCCAAATGTTAATTTTGACATTCATATTATCCCTTATATCAGCTCCGAAGAGGCTGCAATGAACGTGGTTGCAGAGATCAATCAGCGGGCTGAAAAAGATGGTCAGTTACCCCTTGTATTTGATACCCTGGTAGACCCCGATGTCCGTGAAATCATCAATACGGCAAAAGCGGTAAATCTTGATGTTTTTGAGGGGCTTATCAGTAAATTGTCCGATGTCTTGGGAACTGCTCCTACAACTTTAGTCGGACAGACACATGCAGTGACTGATTCAGAGTCTTATAAATCAAGGATTGATGCTGTTCATTTTGCGCTTGATAACGACGATGGCGCCCGTACACGTCATTATGACAAAGCCGATCTGATTCTGATTGGGGTATCACGTTCGGGTAAAACTCCGACTTCAATTTATCTGTCATTACAGTTCGGTATCCGTGTGGCGAACTATCCTCTGACTGAAGAAGATCTGGACGATAACCGTCTGCCAGCCGTTCTGAAAGCACACAAGCATAAACTTTTTGGCTTAATGATTGATGCTGAGCGTCTTGTGGCAATCCGTACTGAACGTAAAGCGAACAGCCGCTATGCCAGTTTCAGCCAGTGCCAGATGGAATTGAGAGCGATTGAGGGTATTTATATTTCAGAAGGTATTAAATATCTGAATGTTTCTGAGATGTCGATTGAAGAAATTTCAACCCGTATTTTACAGATGACAGGTCTGAAACGTCGTATTGGATAAGCCTGTTTTGATTGTCAGGATGGCTTTTGGTGTCAGGGCAGAATTTATTTTGTCCTGACAGATTGATTAATAAAATCTTCATCAGTCAGATAAATAATGTATAAAGAAACGGTCTGAAATTTGCACCGTAAAAAATGGCTTTAAAAAGTCTGTCTGATTTGTGAACAGTAGAATAATAATTCTGTAGATGGTTGCTCATTTTTTATTTAAACCATTAAGCGAAATTTTAATATTGAAGCTCTGAATGATTCAGATTGATCATTATAAAAATGACATAAAGTCCGAAAAGGGCAGTTCAGTTGATCTGCTGCTGTATTAAAAAATCAGGTATTGATGGTATTAAAAAAGAGGCATTTATCTGCCTCTTTTTTATTGTTCCACTGAGATACCGGCAAGCGGTTGAATCAATAGGTGGTGATAATAATATCAACCAGGTGCTCAATGCCTTCCATGCTCTGTACTGCATCTGCGCTGATTTTAACCACAGGCCAGGTGATCAGTTTACAGTTTTCTTTTTGCAGAGCGGTGTAATAGCTGTCCGATTTAAGAAAAACCTTATTTGCAGCTGCGACGTTTGGCGTCAACTGACGCCTGGTCCAGGCATCCTGAACCTGAGAATCCAGATAGCGTAAAGCGAGCAGACTTTTGACACGGCTGTTGAACAGTCTTCGGTTTTTGATCACTAAAGGATGATTGATCAGTCTTTGCAGTCCCCGTTCGGTATTGGGCAGTACAAAATGTGGTGTGATCTGAAACACTTTGATGAACTGAGCGGACTGGCTGATCAGTTCCAGGTGAGTGACTGTATGCTGGTCAGCACCAATGATGGCAACTTTTTTATCTTTAAAGTCCGTCTGTTTGATGTCATGTGAGGGAATGATTTTACCTCTGAACTGCTCAAAAAATTCCGCAGTGTTCTGAAATATTCCGTGCACATTTACTTCCTGTTTTTTTATGGCCATGATCGTTCCTGTCATCATTTTTGTTTTATTGCGTTGCTTTTGGTTCAGCTGTTAATTCATATATCCAGGATGGTATCTCAGGTAAAGATTTTTCTGGAATCTGGTCAGTCACTTTGACCATTGCATCAATTGGCATATGGAACCATTTTTTATTACGGTCAACGACATTTTTACCGTGGAACTGAATAATCTGGAACCAGGGATTACGGCGTCCTTCAGCAGTACGACCACCGATGCGGGAAAATTTATTCATCGCGGCGTACAGTTTTTCCTCGGGTAAGCCAAGTTTAATCACGTTATCGCGCATTTTATTAATGAGAGGCAGATACGCCAGAATACCCAACAGCATGCGTGGATCAAGTACACGGGCTGCCATCTGTCCCAGTTCTATTACGGTTTTATTGATGCCCTGTGTTTCCATGACGCTGAAACCAACACCTAAATGTCGTGCTTCATCACCATTGATCAGTTCAAAAGCCTGATGACAGACTGGATCGTCAACGGTATCAAGCAGGAATGTACACAGTGCGCCATCGAGTGCAACTTCCAGCATGGGAATCACAGCACCCAATACATAAAAGGGCATGTCATCTGCATAGGTATCCAGCCATTCAATAATTAAGCGCAGATTTTTATTAGGTCTGGGAATGTCGCCTTCAAGCATGCCCCATCGTTTCATCAGTGCCATTTCAGCATTGGCATGACGCTGTTCTTCAGCATGGAAAATGGCATACATTTCACGAAGTGTTTCAGTCGGTGCTTTTTTTGACATTGCTGAAAATGCACGGGCTCCTACATGTTCAATCCACATTAGATCTGCCATGAAGTCTTTCAGTTTTGGCCATTGTTCAGCAGTGACCAGTTCACGACCAGGAGCATCCCAGTCAATGTCAGATAAAGTCCATTGGGAGTTTTTGACTTTATCCAGCATACGTTCAAGATCAATAGAAGCCATAATTTACATCCAGCAGGATTATGTTTATCTGAAACAGTTTATGAGTTTGCAGAATGTTGTGACTTGCTGGAATGCTCAAACTAAAATGATGTATTTTGTCAATCTATTAATTGGCTGATTTATAAAGTGAAAAATAAAGAGGTGTCGAAAATAACTTTAGTCCCAATATCAGTTCAGGACAAAATTTATCACAGAGATACAGCAGATTATTCGCACTGAAAAAAGGTGTGCAGAATTTATGGTTAACAGACGGATTAACCATAAATATAATGCAGCAGCGATGCCTTTACAGGACTGTATCAGGATTGATTGTCATCAAACGGTTCACTGGAAATGGCAGGCACGGGGTCATTGCTGGAGACATGGTGCTTTCTTAAATAATCCATGTCACGGATATTTTTCTGTACAGCAACAGCACCAAACAGACTTAATAGAAAGGCCATGATATAGAAGCCTTTTTCACTTAAATCCAGGGATGCATTCCATAGTCCGATGCTCAGCAAAACCAGACAGATGACCACAGAAGCCCAGCAAAGACCAAAGTAGATTGGAGTAACGTGAACCCCTTCAATTTTATCCCGAACCACTTTCTGTAATGAAACCGCGGAAAACAGACCGTAAAGAATAAGAATCAGATAGTAACCTTTTTCATTCAGTGCCATCTGAGCATTAAACAGACCGACACAGTAAGCTGCTGCTCCAGCAAGTAAAGCGACCCAGCTGGCAGCAATAAAAGCAGGGGTCGGCTTATTCATTAAATGATTCATTATTTGCCTTTGTTCTTTTAAATTCGATTTCTGTATTTTCCATTATGCATGTTCAGAACAGGATGGCAATTTGAATCAATATACAGCGGTTAATAATGAAAAAGCCGCAGTATTTAATTACGGCTTTTGAACAGGTTAAATAGCTTAGCCAGACTGTTTGATATCCATCAATAAGCTGAAATTTTCAAGGCGTTTATCTGTGTCATAAATATCACAGGTAAAGATGAATTCATCAACATCATAGTTCAACAGTATTTTATTCAGTCCCTGTTTAACGGTTTCAGGAGAGCCGATCTGTGCCATTGCAAGGAAATTCTGCACCGCAATTTTTTCTGAAGCTGTCCATCGTCCATCCATGCCATCTACAGGCGGTTTCAGTTTCAGACTCTGCCCTGTCAGCAGAGCCTGAATACGTTGATAAACGCTGGTTGCAAGGTATTCAGCTTCTTCATCTGTCTGAGCGACCACAGTCGGTACGCCCATGGAGACATAAGGTCTGTCCAGGTATTCGGAGGGCTGGAAGTTTTCACGGTACAGCTGAATTGCCTGTCCAAGCATACGTGGGGCAAAGTGTGAAGCAAATGAATAGGGCAGTCCCAGTCGTGCAGCAAGTTGCGCACTGAACAGGCTTGAGCCGAGTAACCACACAGGGATATGAGTACCTTGTCCTGGGGTTGCACTGATACGCTGACCAGGCTGTCTGTCTCCAAAATACTGAAGGATTTCGAGAACATCCTGCGGGAACTGATCTTCGGTTTCCTGACGGCCACGTCTTAAAGCCCGCATGGTGACAGGGTCGGTGCCCGGTGCCCGACCTAATCCGAGTTCCAGACGTCCAGGATAAAGTGTTTCCAGTGTGCCGAACTGTTCAGCGACAACCAGTGGCGCATGATTGGGGAGCATGATACCGCCAGAGCCCAGGCGGATTTTTTCGGTATTTGCCAGTAGATAGCCCAGCAGGACAGCGGTTGCAGAACTGGCAATACCATCCATGTTGTGGTGTTCAGCCAGCCATAAGCGTTCATAACCCAGTTTTTCTGCATGCTGGGTGAGTTCCAGCGCATGTTGAAGGGAGAAGTTTACATCCTGATCTTCACGTACTGGCGCCAGTTCAAGAATGGAAAAATTTATATCCTGAAGATTACGCATTAAAATTCTCTACAATCGATATATCGAAATAATACGATATATTGAGTTGATTGTATATCGAATAATGTCGATATTTGTATGCAGACGTAAAAAAAGCACCCGAAGGTGCTTAAAGGGATGAATCAGAAATATCGATTAATCGTTCCAGCGGTTTTTCTTATACTGACCATAATGATTGCCATTGTTATGACGGTAGTTACGGTTGTTATAGCGGTAATTGTTGTTACGGTAACCATAGCGGTTGTCGTAACGGTCATATCGGTCATAACGTTCGTCATCATAACGGCGGTCATCGCTGACCTGGCGTCCGAGGACTGAACCACCTGCACCACCTACAGCAGCACCAATATAACCACCATTGCTGCCAGCCATATTACGACCTACAGTATAACCACCGGCACTGCCCAGGGCTGCGCCAATTGCCGCACCATTACGGTCACGCTTGCTGGCAGATGCTGCTGCACCGCCTGCGCCACCAATTGCAGATCCAATCATGGCACCTGTAGAACCACCCATTTGCTGACCGATGGCTGCACCGACAACACCACCCAGTGCTGAAGTAATCGCTACACGGGTATCACTGTTTGCCTGAACATTTGCAACGCCTAATACTGATGTAGTGATCAGGGCTGTCATGAGTAAATTACGGTATTTCATATCAAACTCCTTTTTGAAGTTTCTTTGATTTATCTGTCTTAGGGTTAATGTACGGCATGACTGAGATTTAAATATGGATATGGCTGTTGCTGTATTGTTTAATGATCTGCTATTTTTCTTCATGATTATGTATGACTCAGTGGCTGAAACTGTTGCTGTTGCTGTTGCTGAGTCAGTTCTGTTAAAAACAGCAGGGCATCTGAGTGCATCAATAAAACTATTTTGTTTTTATTGAGAAATAAACCGGTGATGGATCAGTTTTGATCTGGAAATAAAAAAGCACCTTAAAAGGTGCTTTTTATCACTGAATATCTGATCAGTGGCGATGACGACGGTGTTTTTTCCATTTACGTTCCTGAGAACGGTCATAGTCTTTATCTTTGGAAATCTTATTTCCCAGTGCTGCGCCACCAGCTGCACCCAGTGCTGAACCGATATAACCACCATTGGTTCCGCCCATGCTTTTACCTACGGTATAGCCAGCTCCACCACCTAATGCACCACCAATGGCAGATTCGGTACGGTTGCGTTTGTTACTTGCAACTGCTGCACCACCTGCACCACCTAAAGCTGCACCAACGGTTGCACCAGTAGTTCCCCCCATGTTTTTACCAACAGCGGTACCGACTACGCTGCCTAAAGCACTTGCCGCTGCAACACGGGTTGTACTGTCTGCATGTGTGCTGACTGCCATCATGGATGATGCCGCAAGCACTGCACTGAACAGAACTGTATTAAGTTTCATAATGATTCTCCATGTCGCCAAAAAACTGGGACTGTTATATATCAGTTTCGTTGAGGCAAATGTAACAAAAATGTTGCGGCTAAATGTGGAGAGACTTCTGCTTAATTTATTGTTTATGTGTCTGCTTTGTACGGTATTTAATAATACTGTGTACAAAAGAGCTGCTTTGGCTAAAGCATGAACTGAATTGTGAAGAGAAAGTGAGGAAAGCAGAATTTTAAAAGTGGGTAAGACAGGGCATCTGTAGCGTACGGCTCCGTGGCTGATGAAGAATAATGATGTCAATTAAATGCTTAAAACGGTAAACTACAGGCAATTTTTTGAGTCAGTCCCGTTGGCTGACCATGTATTAGAGATATTTTGTAAAATGAAAGAATCGTTACGTTTACGATTGGATCAACTTTCTGACCGTCACGAAGAATTAAATGCGCTTCTGGCTGATGTTGAAGTCATTTCTGATAATAAGCGTTTCCGTCAGTTGTCACGTGAGCATAGCGACCTGTCCGAAATTACAGAAGTATGGACAAAGTACAGACAGGCTGAAGAAGATATTGAAACTGCTGAAGCCATGTTGACAGATCCTGACTTTAAGGAAATGGCTCAGGAAGAAATCAAAGACAATAAAGCACTGATTGAGCAGCTTGAAGAACGTCTGAATATTCTCATGATCCCTAAAGACCCGAATGATGGCAATTCGGCTTATCTGGAAATCCGTGCAGGAACAGGTGGTGACGAAGCCGCAATTTTCTCAGGCGATCTGTTCCGTATGTACAGCAAATACGCAGAGACACAGGGCTGGCGTGTAGAAATCCTTTCTGAAAATGAAGGTGAACATGGCGGTTATAAGGAAATTATCTGTCTGGTCAGTGGTGAAGCTGTTTATGGACGCCTGAAATTTGAAAGTGGCGCGCATCGTGTACAGCGTGTGCCAGCAACTGAGTCACAGGGGCGGGTACATACTTCTGCCTGTACAGTGGCCATTCTTCCTGAAATAGATGTAGACACCACAGTGGATATCAACCCTGCAGATTTACGCATTGATACTTACCGTGCATCAGGTGCTGGTGGTCAGCACATTAACAAAACTGATTCGGCTGTACGTATTACCCACTTACCGACAGGAACAGTGGTGGAATGTCAGGATGAACGCTCGCAGCACAAAAACAAAGCCAAAGCGATGGCTTTACTGGTTTCAAGACTGGAAAATGCCAAACGTGCAGCAGCTGATGCAGCCACTTCTGAAATGCGCCGTGATCTGGTGGGTTCAGGCGACCGTTCTGAACGTATCCGTACCTATAACTACCCGCAGGGGCGTATGACGGATCACCGTATCAATCTGACTTTATATAAGCTGGATGCGGTGATGGAAGGTGATCTGACTGAACTGCTGGACAGTCTGCAACGTGAATATCAGGCAGATCAGCTGGCGATGCTTGCTCAGCAGAATGGTGGCTGATGAATATTGCACAGGCGCTTTGCATACGCGGTGAAGCTGACAGCTATGAACGCCAGGAAACCAGCTGGTTACTCGAACATCTTTTAAAACTGAGTGCGCTGGAACTGCGTTTTCAGAGTGAAAAAGAGCTGTCAGCCGAGCAGGAGCGGGCTTTTCTGGCAGGACTGGCACAGCTTGAAAAAGGTGAACCGCTTGCTTATGTAACCGGCTCACAGCCTTTCTGGACACTTGATCTGAAAGTGACCCGCGATACACTGGTTCCAAGACCGGATACTGAAGTACTGGTGGAACAGTGTCTGAATCTTGCATTGCCTGAACGGGCATCTGTGATAGACCTGGGGACCGGAACAGGTGCCATTGCATTGTCTTTGAGCAGTGAAAGACCATTGTGGCAGGTGACAGCAACCGATATATATTTGCCGACTTTACAGGTTGCTCAGGAAAATGCAGCAAAATATGAACTGTCCAGAGTGAAATTTGCTTGTGGTGCCTGGTTCAGCGCACTTCAGCAGGATTTTTCAGATCAGCGTTTTGACCTGATTGTATCAAATCCGCCATATATAGATGCAGATGATGAACATATGCCTGCACTTGCATCTGAGCCTGAGCGTGCTTTAGTCGCTGCGGGTAAAGGACTGTCTGATATTGAAATTATTATTTATCAGGGACGGGACTGGCTGAATCCGAATGGATGGATCGCACTTGAGCATGGTTATGATCAGGGACAGGCAGTCCGTGATATTTTTCTGAATGCAGGATTCTGTGAAATTCAGACCATTCAGGACTATGGCGGCAATGACCGTGTCACACTGGCACAGTGGATGGATGTTGCTCTGGAACAGGGTGAAAACTTGTAATCCAGGTGTAAAAAAAGCGATCATGTCATGATCGCTTTTTTTATGAATTAAACTGGATAATCTTCCAGTAAATCTGAGACTTCCAGCTGGTGGAGAACATCTGTTTCCAGTGCCAGGCAAAGTGTAATGATACGGGTTGTATCTTCAAGATACATCTCATCTTTCAGTGAAGTGGCAGACAGTAAAGTCTGAACACGTTCTGGGTTGATATCCAGTGCATCTGCAATACTGACAGCATCCTGCCGGTTGAAAAAATGGGACACGGCCTTGTGTAGATCTGCATCTTCAGCATTGTTGATGCTTTGAGTCAACAGTTCAGTAAACTGTTCGGGCTGGGTTGAAACAGAACTGGAAAAATGTTGTACCAGACGGGGTCCGAATACATCAATCATCTTAAGCATGTCATTACCTATAAGGTGATTCAGGAGAGGGTGCTGTAACAGCAGGAGCAAAAATGCTCATAAATTGATTGAAAAGTAACCTTTTTTATAATGAATGGCAAATGGATTCAGATGTAATGCAGGCGCAGCATCAGTCATGATTTGTACAATATCTTATTATTGTGATTTAAATCATGAAGCTATGGCGTAAATGTCTAAAATGACTGAGTCGTTCAGCTTTCACTCTTGTTCCGATAAATGCCAGGGCTGACCCCCGTCCATTTTTTAAAAGCGCGATGGAAAGCACTCGGATCCTGAAAATTCAGCTCATCACTGATTTCCTGCAGTGACTGATCTGTTCGGGTCAGTAATTCAATGGCGGTATCTCTGCGGATTTCATTTTTAAGCTGCTGATAACTGCTGCCTTCATTTTTCAGGCGACGCTGTATGGTTGCTTCAGAAATGTTCAGATACTGAGGCAATTCACTCAGTTCATGCCATTCGGAAGGATGGCGGCTGATCAGATGTTTACGGATGATGGAACTGAGTGCGAAAGGATTTTTGAAACGGACAAGCAGATTGTGTGGGGTCTGACGAATAAACTGACGCCATGAGCTTTCATCCTGTTTAATGGTGGCTTTTAACCACGTGGCATCAAACTGAATGTAATTACGCTCAGACAGATAACTGATTTTCTCACAGAAGCGTACTTTATAGTCGGTATCATCTGCTGGAGGTGCGCATTTCAGTTCTATGTGGTTGATCGGCACACGCTGACCGGTCAGCCAGCACATCAGACCATGAATCAGCATCAGGTATGTGGCATAGCAGAACATGCCTTTGGGCTGTTGATCATGTATGACGATATAACTGTAGTTTTCTTCAGAAAAAAGATTGCTCTGAAAATCGTCCAACACAACATTCATGAACTGTAAAATCTGAATTAAAGCGGTTTCCATATTTTCTGCATGCATCACCATTCTGGATAACAGTTTGTAGCTGCCCCGACGCATGGCATGTGTATCCATACCAAAAAATTCATCATTCATGCTGTTGGCGATTTCAATCCAAAGCTGCGCATAGGCTTCAACTGAAACACGGGCAAGGGGAGAATGCAGGATTTCTTCTGCAATACCTGCTTTATGCAGAATATCCGTAATACTGAAGCCTTTGAGCTGTGCAGGTTTCAGGGCTTCATGCACCAGCGCAATGGAAATGGTTCCTTTACTGTATTGCAGCAGTTGATTATTCACATCTTAATCCATTAATTTGTGGAAGACGGTCATTGTCCAAATACATCATTAAAAATGCAATATTTGGAAATTGTACTTGAGCAGGACTGCAATTACTCTGCATCTTAAGTCGGATGTCCTATATATAACGAACAGGAAAATAAAATGAATATTAAAGGAAAAGTTATCGTTGTCACTGGTGGAGCTTCGGGTCTCGGTGCTGCTACCGCCACGCATTTCGTCGGGCAGGGTGCAAAAGTCATTATGGTGGATATGAACCAGCAGATGGGTGAAGAACTTCAGAAAAGACTGGGGGAACATTCTGAATTTGTTCAGCTGGATGTGACTGATGAAGCAGCTGTACAGGCATTTTTTGAACAGGTTGAAGCAAAATACGGTCAGCTGAATGGGCTGGTGAACTGTGCAGGTATCGGTCCTTCAGCAAAAGTGCTGGGTAAGGACGGTATTCATGAACTGGCGCTGTTTCAGAAAGTTTTAAATATTAATGTGACCGGTACATTTAATATGCTGCGTTTTGCATCCAGTGTGATTGCAAAATATGAGTTGAAAGCAGGCGAAGAAGAACGTGGGGTTATTGTCAATACCGCTTCTGTGGCTGCATATGATGGTCAGATCGGACAGACTGCTTATTCTGCCTCTAAAGGTGCAGTGGTGGCGATGACCTTACCTCTGGCACGTGAACTTGCACGTGAAAAAATCCGTGTAATGACTGTTGCACCAGGCATTATGGAAACACCTATGCTTAAAGCACTGCCGGAAAAAGTTCAGGATGCACTGGGAGCGATGGTGCCGTTTCCTCCACGCCTTGCAAAACCTGAAGAATTTGCGCATCTGGTGGGGCATATTTTTGAAAATGCGTATTTAAATGGTGAAACCATCCGTCTGGATGGTGCAATCCGTATGCAGCCAAAATAATCAGGCTGTCTGATCAGACTTATTCAACAAATATACAGTTTTTAACTTCTTTCGGAGCCTGTAAACAGGTTCTGAGGGGAAGTCATATCATTCAGTCAACCTGACATCCTGCAGCTGAATAAAAAAGGAACTTTTATGATTTTAAATGAAGAACAGAAAATGGTTCAGGACATGCTTCGGAATTATTCACAAAGCAGACTTAAGCCTACGGCTGCTGAGCGTGATAAAACGTCACGCTTTCCTGCTCAGGAACTCAAAGAGCTTGGCGAACTGGGAGCACTGGGCATGACCGTTGCTGCGGAATGGGGCGGTGCAGGACTGGATTATGTGTCACTTGTGGCTGCTATAGAGGAAATCGCTGCAGGCGATGGAGCCATTTCCACCATTGTCAGTGTTCAGAATTCTCTGCCATGTGGAATTATTCAGAAATATGGATCTGAACAGCAAAAACAGAAATATCTGAGCCTGCTGGCAACGGGAGAATGGTTGGGCTGTTTCTGTCTGACTGAGCCGCAGGCAGGATCTGATGCAGGCGCACTTCTGTGCCGTGCAGAAAAAGATGGGAACGAATGGGTGCTGAACGGAACCAAGCAGTTCATTACATCAGGACAGAATGCACAGCTTGCAATTGTATTTGCAGTGACGGACAGATCGGCTGGGAAAAAAGGAATTTCCTGCTTTCTTGTACCAACAGATACAGAAGGTTATGTGGTTTCACGTATTGAGGACAAAATGGGTCAGCACTGTTCTGACACAGCGACCATCGTTTTTGATCAGTGCAGAATACCCGCAGAAAACCTGCTGGGAACAGAGGGTGCAGGATATAAAATTGCACTGGCAAATCTGGAGTCCGGCAGAATAGGTATTGCAACGCAGTGCGTAGGCATGGCTAGAGCCGCACTCGATGCCGCCGTGGAATATGCCAGAGAAAGAAAGGCTTTTGGTGTTGAACTGGTACAGCATCAGGCTGTTGCATTTCGCCTGGCAGATATGGCGACTCAGATTGAGGCTGCCCGACAGCTGATTTACCATGCTGCTGAACTGAAAGATGCAGGATTGCCGTGTCTGAAAGAAGCCTCCATGGCGAAACTGTTTGCCTCTGAAATTGCAGAAAAAGTCTGTTCAGATGCCATCCAGATTCATGGTGGTTATGGTTATGTATCCGACTTTCCTGTTGAGCGTATTTACAGAGATGCGCGGGTCAGTCAGATCTATGAAGGCGCATCGGATATTCAGCGTCTGGTGATTGCCCGTGAAGTCATTCATGGATAAATTGGACTGATTTTCCATAGATCATGCTCTATGACAGCCATCAGTATCAGTATCAGTTAAGCTGACATCTGACGGTTTCATTTATTTCAGAAAAATATAAATGGTACTGCACAGGGGAATCATCCTGCGCAGTACCATTCTTTTTTGAAAAGTCGAAAAGTATAAAACGGCAATGGAAACCAGAAATTGCAGACGGTATTTTGCCTGAACGGTTATATATGAAACTTCAACATATTAAACAACCAGCTCAGCTTAAATAATGTCTGTCTGATCATGCCCTGTATATAACTGATCACTGAGGCATGAATGGCAAGCGGTCAGTCTGGAAATAGATTGAATCATGTAGTTTGGGCATGGTTTTATTTTGATCTTAAAACATACTAAAAGTAATAAACATACCACAAGAAAGTATAGTGTTTAAAAATGCTGATGGATTTATACCCAAAAAATGCAGTACAGCTGAGGTTTTTGGAAATTGTCGATCGAAGATATTCGTGGTTATCTAAAGAAACAGAAAAATGAACATTGCATACAGTGAATGTTCCGGAACAACAACAAAGTGAAAAATGGACAGACAGAACAGTGACGTTTTGTACAAGGGATAGGAGTTCATCGTGATGAAGACACTGGAACAGGCACACCAGGATTTTAATCTTGAGCAGTTGATTGAAGAACAGTTAAACGGTTCACCTCAGGCAATCAATGCCTATGTGGAATGTTGCGGACGTTATACAGGGCAGGACAGAACAGCACTGATCTGGGAAGGAAAAAACGGAGAATTTCAGCAGTGGAGTTTTGATCAGCTTGCTGCGGCATCCGCTCAGATGGCACATTATTTACAGTCCATAGGCATCAAAAAAGGTAACTGCATTGCGGGTTTACTGCCAAGAACTCCTGAGCTGCTGATTACGGTTCTGGCAACATGGCGAATCGGTGCGGTTTATCAGCCACTGTTTACAGCATTTGAATCCAAAGCGATTGAGCACCGTGTGCAGACAGCGGCTACGCAATTGATAGTGACCTGTGAAGAACAGAGACCGAAACTGAACAGTATTGCTGTTCCTCATATATTGACGGTTCATTCAGCGCAGAATGCTGAAAAAAAGGATAATGACTTCTGGACTGAACTGGAAAAATATCAGACGGAATTTGAACCTGTCATGCTGACTTTCGAAGATGATTTTCTGATGATGTTTACTTCAGGAACCACAGGTCTTGCAAAATCGGTACAGGTTTCTTTAAAGGCGGTACTGGCATTTAAAGAATATATGCGTCACGCTGTGGATCTGCGTGACAATGATTCATTCTGGAATCTTGCTGACCCAGGCTGGGCTTATGGTCTGTACTACGGGATCACGGGTCCACTCGGACTGGGGCACAGCATTATCATGAATGAATGCGCCTTCAGTGTGGACAATGCAGTACATCTGATTAAAAAATATAAGGTCAGTAATCTGACTGGTTCTCCGACAGCATTCCGTATGTTTTTTGGTTTTAAAGAAAAGTTTGATCAATCCATTAAAGAACATCTGCGTGCAGTCAGCAGTGCAGGTGAACCATTAACCCCTGAAGTGATTCACTGGTTCAATCATGATCTGAATGTCAATATTTTTGATCAGTATGGACAGACTGAACTTGGTATGGTGATTGGTAATCATCATGCACTGGAACATCCGATTAAAGTCGGTTCAGCTGGGTTTGCAAATCCGGGTCACCGTTTTGCTGTACTGGATCAGAATCATCAGGAACTGGAAAAGGGTGGAATTGGAACACTGGCGATTGATTTTTCAGAATCTCCGCTGACCTGGTTTAAAGGTTATGGTGGTGGTAACCGTAAGTCATTTGCTGGAAAGTATTATCTGACAGGGGATACAGTCAGGTTAAATGAACATGGTGGCGTGGATTTTGTAGGGCGTGCTGACGATGTCATTACAACTTCAGGATATCGGATTGGACCATTTGATGTGGAAAGTACTTTGCTTGAATGTGAAGAAGTACTTGAGTCTGCGGTTATCGGTAAACCGGATGCTGAACGCACAGAACTGGTGAAAGCCTTTGTGGTACTCAAGCCACAGTATCAGCCATCTGCATCTGAAGCCTTGATGCAGAAACTTCAGGACTATGTGCGTTCACGTCTCTCAAAGCATGCTTATCCAAGAGAGATCGAATTTGTTGAGAGCCTGCCAAAAACCTCAAGCGGTAAAATTCAGCGTAATCTTCTGAAACAGCAGGAGATCGCCAAGGCACAGGAAACTGAAAAAGTAAACTGAACTGTTTCTGATAGATTTAAACGTTTATGCTCTTGCACCCGAAAGGGTGCTTTTTTTTGCATTTAAATACTGAATATCGAGTCTGAGCTTGATTGTCTGAACGGTGGTTGTGAGCTGCTGTTGTCATTACATTTTAGAAGTTAAAACGCAGACCTGCTTTATAAGTCAGACCTTCAGTATCTCCGAAAGTATCATTATAGTATGCTACACCACCATGCCAGTAGCATGTGCCATTTCCTGTGCTGTTACTTGGACTGCCATCATTACAGACACTTTCAGATGTTGTATCCCATAACCATTTATATCCGACACCACCATAAACTGACAGTTCAGGTGTAAGGGAAAGCCCGACTTCAAGCCCCACCGGCAAAGACATAAAGTTGACGGTATTGTACATTTCAGGTGTTTCTGCCCATGCATATCCCAGTCCGACCTGGCCAAGTACATACAGTCCCAGATAGTTGATGAAATTGATCTGTGCACCCATGATAAATTCATAATAATCGGCATCAAATTCAGTATTTTTCAGCGCTTCAAACTTTCCATAAAAACCGGTCAGATGTGGGTTAATCGAAACAGCCAAAGCAACACCATCCAGATCAATTTTAGAGCGGTCATCCAGCGTGGCTTCAAAATTTGAATATTCCGCAGATACTGAAAGTCCTAAGCCTGGAATCTGTCTGCCTGGAAGTGGCATAGCTGGAGCTGCTGAATAACTGGATTGAGCCGTAAGTGGCACAGGATTCAGTGGTTGATTTGCCATGGCGCTACTGGACAGTGCCAGTAAAGAAAATGGAATAAGAAATTTATGCATTGGAACCCCTGAATAAAATGGCATGTTTATTTTCAATAAAGTTAAATCTGGATTTAAAGATTAATACGGTCGATCTGAAACACTTTGCTGTAGCAGATATAGACACGATATTCCTGTAAATCAATCCGGTAGTTATATTCACGGGCAGTACAGGACTGGTTGTTTCTGTTGATATGAACTGAGTGCCGGATGGAGGTTTTTCCTGCTTTTTTCAGTAAGGATGATTCGGAATCTCCAATACTGATAATACTGCCATTGATCCGCATGGAGTTAACTTCAACCGCCTGTACCGATGTATTGATCATGATTGTTATGAATGAAAGTAAAAATAATTTTCCCCACATAAAAAACCTGTAAATTTTTGTTTTATATATTTTAAATGAGCAAGATGACTGCACTCAAGTTTTAAATGACAGATTTCAGTGTCAGTCCGATGTTTAACTTAATTTTGATGAAAAAGATGCAGAAGGAGTATAAAACAGGAAAATTTGCCAGGATTCAATGAACTGATGTTGAGTTTTTTACTATAATTGATGCAAATGTAAAACTGGATGCAGGAACGCAATTGAGTATACCGTCTGATGCAGATTTTGAACTGAGTGATGATGAAATGCATCTGTATAGCAGACAGATTCTGCTGGATGGCTGGGATATTGATGCACAGGAAAAACTTAAACTGGCAAATGTCCTGATAGTCGGCTGTGGTGGTATCGGTTGTACAGCAGCAGAATTACTGGCTCGGGCAGGTGTCGGCAAAATTACGCTGCTCGATGCAGATACAGTTGAAATCAGTAATTTACAGAGACAGACCGCTTTCAGTTATGAGCATGTCGGGTTTTACAAAGCGGAAAAACTCGCAGAAAAACTCAGACAGATCAATCCTTATATTCAGGTGGAAAGCCATAGCTGCCATCTGACTGAGCAAAACGCTGATCAGTTTATTGAAAGACAGGATCTGGTGCTGGATGGGTGTGATAATTTTAGTACCCGTTACCTGGTCAACTGCATCTGTAACCGATATGCAGTTCCTTTGATCAGTGCTTCGGCTATCGGTTTTCAGGGGCAGTTACTGATGGTGGAGGCTACAACTGCATGTTATGAATGCCTGTTTCCTAAAGAAGCCCATGACAATGAAGGATTCAGATGTGCAGATTCGGGTGTTCTTGCAACAACACCAAATATCATGGCAACTCTCCAGGCGCATCATGCCTTACTGTATCTGGGACTGGGCAAAACACCGCTCAGACAGAAACTGTTGTTATGGGATGGGCTGAATATGAAACAGCGCATTCTTTCCTTTGAAAAAGATGAGGCTTGCAGCTGTTGTCAGGCAGGATAATGCCTCTGAGCTTCTTTTTTTGCTAAACTTGTGAAAATTTTAAGATACAACGATATTATGAAAAACAATATTTGGCTGGACGGCTTGCGGTCGGTTGCCCGTGTTGGGGAAACGGCAGTCATTGCTGCAAAAGCAGGTATTAAATATGCCACAGAGAAACCCAGTAACGCAAAACTGATGCGTGAGACTTTTGAGTCCCTGGGATCTACCTATATCAAACTTGGGCAGTTTATTGCCAGCACGCCATCGCTGTTTCCCCGCGAATATGTAGAAGAATTTCAGGGATGCCTGGATCAGACTCCAACATTGCCTTTCAGCTATGTGCAGGGCGTGCTGGCTTCTGAATTTGCAGGGCGTGATCTGGGTGAAATTTTTGCATCCATTGATGAAAAGCCACTGGCTTCTGCTTCTATTGCTCAGGTTCATGCAGCCCGACTGGTCACTGGTGAAGATGTAGTGATCAAAGTGCAGAAACCAGGGGTGGAAACGATTCTCTACACTGACCTGAATGTTCTGCACTGGGCAACAAAACTGCTGGAACGTGCTGTTCCCAAAGTTAAATTTGCATCACTTGCCGATATTGTGGAAGAGATCAAAACACGTATGGTGCGTGAGGTGGATTTTATTGAGGAAGCACAGAATCTGGATGATTTTGTGAATTATCTGAAAGTTTCTCAGAATACAGCCGCAACTGCGCCAAAGGTTTATCACCAGTATTCAACCCGCCGTGTACTGACCATGCAGCGTCTGTATGGTGTGCCACTGACAGATTTTGAAGTGGTCAAAAAAGTGTCCAAAGATCCGTCTCAGGTTCTGATTACAGCAATGAACACGTGGTTCGGCAGTTTAATGCTGTGTAAATCATTTCACGCTGATCTGCATGCTGGAAACCTGATGCTGCTTGAAGATGGACGTGTTGGATTTATTGATTTTGGAATTGTTGGACAGCTGAAACCTGAGGTCTGGCAGGCATGTATGGCATTTATGGATGCTTTACAGCGGACTGATTATGCAGCTATGGCTGAAAATATGCTGCACATGGGGGCAACCAGTCAGAAGATTGATACCCAGGTTCTTGCAGAAGATCTGGAAAGACTGTTCAGTGGAGTGCTGATGGCAGATCCTCAGCAGATTCTGTCTTCAAACCCAGCTGATCTGAATGACATCATGATGGATATGGTGGGTGTCGGTGAGCGTCATGGTATCCGTTTCCCACGTGACTTTGCTTTACTGTTCAAACAGATGCTTTATTTTGATCGTTTTATGCGCATACTGGCACCATATACAGATATTTACGCAGACCAGCGTTTACAGATGGTGCAGAACAGTCTTCCTGGGCTGAAGCATTAAGTCATTCCGTATTTATTTATACTGATCAGCAGGGTTATCCCTGCTGTATTTCTTTCATTAAAATGTGGAATATTCAACTGAAAGATTCTGATAGGGTAAAACATGGATTCAATTCTTATTGAAGGTTTAAAAGTTGAAACAGTGATTGGCTGTTTTGACTGGGAACGACAGATTATTCAGCCTTTGATGCTGGATCTGACGGTCAATACCTGTCTGAAAAATGCGGCAGAGTCTGATCTGTTGAACGATACACTGAATTATGCAGAAATCTGTGAGCTGTCGGCTCAGGTTATCCAGCAGGCACAGCCAGAATTGATTGAACATGCAGCACACCTTGTATTAAAGGTTCTTTTTACTACCTTTCCTGCTGTTGAATCCATTATCATAACCATCCGTAAGCCTGCCATTATCGCGCAAGCAAATTCTGTAGGAATTCGTCTTGAACGCCACCGAAACGATTTTCGCCCTAGCTCTGGCGAGTAATTGCAATCCACAACCTAATTTTCAGAAAACATTTGCACAGATTCAGCGTATGGGCACATCCGTATTTTCAGCTGTATATCTGATTCCCTGCAGGGATGGCATCGGTGCAGATTACTGGAATGCTGCCTGTCTGCTGAAAAGTGAGTTAACGGTAGATGAAATGACTGCCATTCTGAAAAAAATGGAAGCAGATTCTGGGCGGGTGCGTCCATCGCATCATATTTCACTGGATATTGATCTGATTGCCTGGGGAAGGGATTTAACTGCCATGACGTTTAATCCTAAAAAACTTCCCCTGGCGCTGGATGTCAAAATCCCAATGATGGAGATCTGGCAGGATGATCAGTTCAGACATGCTGAACATGATTTTCCACAGGTTTCATTGAATATTCAGTGAGAAATAACCAATGGTCAGAACCTTATTTTACAGTGTGGTTTCAACAGTCATATTTTTGTTTGGATGCGCCAGCATAAATACTGGGTTGGAAAATATCCAGTTTAGGGGGCAGGCAAATCAGCCTGAACAGAAAATCAAGATCCAGGAACAACAGTTACAGCAGGCGGTCTATGCCTATACTCAAACGACTGCGCAATACGACTTTGCACTGACTGACCTGAATGCAGATGCTGTGGATGACGCTGTAGTTCTATTGAAAGGTATGGACTGGTGTGGTTCAGGTGGATGTACATTGCTGATATTTAAAGGGACGGCTTTGGGCTTTGACTTTGTCAGTAAAACGACACTGGTGAATACACCTGTTGCTGTTTCAGATAAACCTATCAATGGATGGAAGTCGCTGAGTGTTTACAGTAAAGGTGCAGGGAATGTCCTGTTAAAATTTGATGGACACACCTATCCAGGAAATCCATCCATGATTCAGCAGGATAAAGAACAAAAGCAGTCCGACTTACAGATTCTGATTAAAGATTAAAATAAAAAATTTACGGCATATTTACGGCAATCCAGTTTTCCCGCATAGAGAGTTTACGCCTGTCTTTTTCATACTTGCATGTGGAATATCTCCGATGTAAAGGATAAAAAAGATGTCTGCTGAATTACAAGCGCATCAATTGCTGATACAGCATCAATCATGCTTAATTACGCTTAAAACAAATAATACAGATCAGGTTGTCTATAACCTGAATGTCCTGAATACACCTTCATTATGTGAGGTGCATCATGACTGAAATGATACTGCTCCTGACAGTAGTCATACTGCTTGCTGTTCCATTGGGGAAATATCTTGCTGCCGTCATGCAGAACAGACCCATGAAAACAGATCTGCTGTTCAGCTGGTTTGAAAAGCCGTTATATGCCTTACTTGGAACTGATCCCTCACGAGGAATGAATGCCAGAACTTATGCCTTAAGTTTTACTGTCAGCTGTGTGTTTCTGGGACTGGTGACCTGGCTGATGTTTATGGTTCAGGCAGCATTACCCCTCAATCCCAATAATGCACCCAATATGTCATGGGATCTTGCACTGCACACCATGATCTCGTTTCTGACCAACACCAACCAGCAGCATTATTCAGGTCAGGCTCAACTTTCCTATCTGTCGCAGATGGTTGGGATAGTCGGTATGCAGATCATTACTCCAATGATGGGACTGGCAATGGTGGTGGCTACAGTCCGTGCGCTGTTTTATAAACCAGAACCGCAGTCTGCTGAGAAAAAAAGCCTGAATGAAATTAATGTCGGAAACTACTGGGCTGATGTCATCCGTCCAACCTTCCGATTTTTACTGCCACTTTGCCTGGTATGGTCAGTGCTGTTGACAGGTCAGGGTGTGCCATCCACTTTTCAGGGCGGTCCTGAAGTACAGGTACTTGAACCGACTTCAGAAATGCAGACACAGAAAATACCTTTAGGTCCGATTGCTTCCATGGTTGCCATAAAACAGCTTGGCAGTAATGGTGGCGGCTGGTATGGACCGAACAGTACTGTTCCGCTGGAAAATCCAACCCCATTATCCAATTTTCTGGAAATGATGGCGATTTTACTGATTCCAGTCAGTGTGATTTTTATGCTTGGTTTTTTCACACGGCGTGCAAAATTTGCAGGGCTGGTGTTTGGTTCCATGCTGTTTATGTCTGTAGTTTCTGCAACAGCAGCGATCTGGTCAGAAAGTCTTTCATCCACTGCAAATCAGCTGTCCTCAATGGAAGGCAAAGAAGTCCGTTTTGGTGAATCATCTTCTGCACTGTGGGCAGCGGTAACCACTCAGGTCAACAACGGCTCTGTGGGCATGATGCACGATTCATCTGCACCGCTGACGGGACTTGTGAGCCTGTCAGACATGATGATCAATGCCATCTGGGGCGGTGTGGGTTGTGGATTACAGCAGTTTCTGGTGTATCTGTTCCTGGTGGTATTTATTGCAGGATTAATGACAGGACGAACACCTGAAATTTTTGGGCGGAAAATTGAAGCCGCTGAAATTAAACTGCTGGCGGTACTGATTTTACTTCAGCCATTGGTGATTCTGGGCTTTACAGCAATTACACTGGCTGTTCCGTCCCTGACAGGAAACAGTAATCCAGGTTATCACGGAATCAGTCAGGTACTGTACGAATATGTTTCTGCCTATGCCAATAACGGTTCAGGGTTTGAGGGACTGGCGGATAACACCATCTGGTGGAATGTCAGCTGTTCGGTGGCGTTACTGCTGGGACGTTTCCCTGCACTGATTATTCCGCTGTTCATTGCCGCACGACTGGCAACTAAAAGACAGGCACCTGAAAGTTCAGGCAGTCTGAAAATTGAAACTCCAACCTTTGCTCTGACACTGATAGCCATTGTGGTCATGCTGACATTACTTCAGTTCATGCCTGTGCTGGTTCTCGGTCCAATTGCAGATCACTTGTTGCTTGTTCAGGGTTAAGGAGCAGAAAAATGAATAAACAGATCCGTTCAGAAAATACCTCTGCATTTTTACAGCCTGAAGCCTGGAAAAATGCCTGTATTAAATTATTGCCCCAGCATGCGTTCAAAAATCCCGTAATGGCGATTGTATGGCTGGGTACGCTGATTACATTTTTCAGCACATTGATGGGTGCGGTGAATTTACTGTTTGGACTGTCAGTGACACTGATTCTGTTCATTACCGTACTGTTTGCCAATTATGCAGAAGCTGTTGCTGAAGCCAAGGGTCGGGGACAGGCATCTTCACTGCGTGCAGCCCGCCAGAACCTGACAGCCCGGAAACTTTTATCAGTTCATGACACTCAGGCTGTTCAGATTGCAGCAACAGATCTGAAGAAGAATGATCTGATCGAAGTCCATGCGGGGGAAATTATTCCGTCCGATGGTGAAATCATTGAGGGTTTTGCCACCATCAATGAAGCAGCAGTGACAGGTGAATCTGCACCTGTTTTACGTGAGGCTGGTACTGATCACTCTGGGGTGATAGGAGGGACAAAAGTTCTGACAGACCGCATTGTGGTTCAGGTCACAGCAGAAGCAGGGAACAGTTTTCTGGATCGTATGATTGCACTGGTGGAAGGCTCAAACCGTCAGAAAACACCCAATGAAATTGCACTGGGAATTCTGCTGACCGTAATGACAGTGACTTTTATACTGGTGGTTGTGACCTTACCGTTTATCAGCCACTTTCTGGGTATCCGCATTGATCCCGTCTTACTGGTTGCTTTGCTGGTCTGTCTGATTCCGACAACGATTGGTGGTTTATTGCCTGCAATTGGTATTGCTGGCATGAACAGGGCTTTAAAAGCCAATGTTATTGCAAAATCAGGTAAGGCAGTGGAGGTGGCTGGGGACGTTGATGTGTTGCTGCTGGATAAAACAGGCACGATTACCTATGGTGACCGCCAGGCAACAGCATTTTATCCGGTTGCAGGAGTATCTGAATCTGAGCTTCGTCAGGCAGCGGTCATGACTTCACTGGCAGACCCGACACCTGAAGGAAAATCCATTGTTGCTTTGGCGAAAGAGCTTGGAGATCGTATAAATGAGCCTGTAAATGCTGAGTTCATTGCCTTTAATGCTGCAACACGGATTTCAGGGGTAAATCTTCAGGAAGGACAGCAGATCCGTAAAGGGGCGATGGATGCCATTCTTAAATTTGTCGGTCAGAAAGAAGATCATACTGAGCTGAGAACCCGTGTGGAACAGGTCGCATCAAAAGGTGCAACTCCGCTGGTTGTGGCAAGAGATCAGACTTTACTGGGTGTGATAGAACTGTCCGATGTGATTAAACACGGTATTAAAGAAAAGTTTGCCCGTTTACGTGAAATGGGTATTAAAACAGTCATGGTGACAGGTGATAACCCATTAACCGCTGCGGCAATTGCTGCTGAAGCAGGTGTTGATGATTATATTGCTGAAGCAAAACCTGAAGACAAACTCGAATGTATCCGTAAAGAGCAGCAAAGTGGGCATCTGGTTGCCATGGTGGGTGATGGTACCAATGATGCACCGGCACTTGCACAGGCAGATATCGGACTGGCAATGAATTCAGGTACTCAGGCTGCCAAAGAAGCGGGCAATATGGTGGATCTGGATTCTGATCCAACCAAACTGCTGGCGGTTGTGGAAATTGGGAAACAGCAGCTGATTACCCGAGGCGCACTAACGACTTTTTCTCTGGCAAATGACATTTCAAAATACTTTGCTATTTTGCCTGCGTTGTTTGTAGTGGCGATTCCAGAAATGCAGGTATTGAATGTGATGCAGCTGGGCAGTTCACAAAGTGCAGTTCTGTCCGCACTGATATTCAATGCCATTGTGATTCCTTTACTGATTCCAGTTGCACTGCGAGGTGTGAAATTTAAACCTTCTACATCAACTCAGCTGCTCAGAAAAAATATGCTGATCTATGGTGTCGGCGGTGTGATTTTACCGTTCATAGCCATTAAAGCCATTGATATGGTGATCACTCAGATTATGTCTGTATAAATACAGGAGCAGACACATGAATATACAGAATGTACAGACCATTGAAACAGGTGCTCTGGGTACAGTCATCAGAGCATCACTGGGATTGACAGTGATCAGCCTGGGAATCTGCGGTTTTTTATACAGTGCTGTTGCCACGGGTGTAGGACAGTTGATTTTTCCACATCAGGCAAATGGCAGTCTGATTGTGCAGAATGAACAGATTGTGGGTTCTGAGCTGATTGCACAGCCCTTTCAGGGGATGGAATATTTTCACTCACGTCCATCTGTTTCAGCTTATGACCCAATGGCTGCAGCAGGAAGTAATATGGCACGAACCAATCCAGAACTGCAAAAGACCATTCAGCAGCGTGTTGCAGAGCAGGCAACTTTAAATGTCGTGTCACCGCATCAGATTCCTGAAGATCTGGTCACCGCATCGGGTAGTGGACTGGACCCTGAAATCAGTGTGCAGGCTGCAAAGATTCAGGCAAAAAGAATTGCTGCCAGACGTAATGTTTCAGAGCAGGATATTCTGACTTTGATTGCTCAGCATACACGGCATCCAACGGCTGGGTTGCTGGGAACTGCACGGATCAATGTACTGAAGCTGAACCTGTTGCTTGATCAGCAGTATGGCAAAGTCTAGAGCTTGAATGGGTGGATTCTGTATCTGCAGAATCTGCCCTGATTACAGATTTTATGACAATTGTTGAACCGTATCTGAATAGGATATCCTGTCGGATATAAGCAGAACTAAAATACTTTCATGCCAGTCATGAGAAATGGCAGAACAATGACAGAACATCGAAATATAAAAGCAGATACCTTATTACAGCACGTGCAGCGTTATCAGTCAGGTCGTCTGACTGTTTTTCTGGGTGCAGCACCGGGTGTCGGTAAAACCTATGCCATGCTGATGCGGGCGCGTGATCTGCACCAGCAGGGGCAGGATATTGTTATTGGCTATGTTGAGGCACATGGTCGGACTGAAACTGAAAGTCTGAGAGATGGTCTGCCCGAAATTCCGCTTAAACAGATCAGCTATCAGGGGCATTCACTGGTTGAAATGGATATTGATGCTGTTCTGAAACGTAAACCTGCGATTGTCCTTGTAGATGAATTTGCCCATCAGAATATCCCTGGCAGCAGACACAGTAAACGCTGGCAGGACGTCAATGAACTGCTGGACGCGGGTATAGATGTTTTTACCACCATGAATATTCAGCATCTTGAAAGTCTGAATGATGTGGTTTATCAGATTACCGGTGTCAGGGTTAAAGAAACCGTACCTGATCGGGTGCTTGAGCGCATCAGGGATATCCGCCTGATAGATTTACCGGTCAATGAACTGCTTGAACGGCTGAATCAGGGCAAAGTTTATGTGCCTGAGCAGACAGCACAGGCACTGCAGGGGTTTTTCAATATTTCCAATCTGACCGCTTTGCGTGAACTTGCAATTCAGACGGTTGCCGGTTACGTGGATGTGGATGTCCGTGAAAACTTTATGGTACAGGGGCAGATTCCTGTCCCTTTAAATAATCATGTACTGATCCTGCTTGAGGAAACTGTTCAACCTGAGGCAATGGTCAGAGCAGGTTGTCGACTTGCTGAAAAAAGAGCAGCTCAATGGACTGTGGTTGCATTTGCAGCAGATAAACGCAATGGTTCAGCACACGTAAAAGCCGTGGATGATGCATTTAATCTTGCCCGACAGATGGGAGGAATGACAGAAACATTATATGGTCAGGAAAAAGCCCGAATTTTAAATGATTTTGCGGTGACTAAAGGTATTGCGACCCTAATGCTGCCACAACAGAAAACAACTGTTCTGAACCATCTGAATCCATCCATTGCTCAGCAGCTGATGAAAAAACAGCCTTCTTATGAGCTGAGTATTGTTCCAGTTCGGCAGAAAGACAGAAGTGCGGACAAACAGCATTTAAAAGGCTCATTTCTGAGTGTGAGAGAAAGCCTGTTCGTTGTGCTGACAACATGCGTGAGTATTGCGATTGCGTGGGTCGGAGAATATTTTCTGGGAATAGAAGAACTGTCGGTTATTTTTATTACCGCTGTGGTGTTTGTTGCGTCAAAGACCCGAATGCTGGCTGCTGTCAGTTCTGCACTGCTGTTTTTTCTGGCTTATAATTTTTTCTTTATCAGTCCCGAATTTACCTTACAGATATCGGCACATCAGGGCGTGGTGACAGTCATTGCATTTTTAGCCGCTGCTCTGATTGCCAGTCGGCTAGCATCGCGTTTAAGGGAGCAGGTGGTTGCCTTAAAAACTGCCAACAGTCATAACAGTATCATGCAGGATCTTGGGCAGAAGCTGTCTATGGCTGTAAATCTGGAGCAGGTGATACAGCATGGACAGCAAAGTCTCGAACAGCATCTCCATGCACAGATCTGGATCAGTCTTTCAGACAGTACGGAAACAGGCAGTGATTTATCACTTTTGACAGAAAAAGAAAAAATCTCGGCAGAATGGACACGTAAGAATCATCAGCCATCGGGTCGTTTTACTCAGACACTCATGGAAAATGAATGGGTGTTTCTTCCTTTGCTGACTTCAAGGGAATCACTGGGAGTCGCAGGTATAAAATATCCTGCCGCAGTTTCGGCACTGAACAGTGAACAGAAACATCTGATGGAATCCATGGTCGATTATATTGCTCAGGCAGTTTATCGGACTCAGTTGACCAAAGAGCTTGAAATTGCCAATGTAAATTCTGAAACAGAAAAATTACGTTCGGCGCTACTGTCTTCAGTTTCTCATGATTTAAGATCACCACTGGCTTCCATGATTGGTTCGGCAGATACACTGATGCATTATCGTCTGAACATGAATGATGAAGACCAGAACAGTCTTCTACAGGCGATACATATTGAGGGTGAACGACTGGACCGTTATATTCAGAATCTGCTGGATATGACCCGTCTGGGGCATGAAGGCTTAAGTCTGAAACGGGACTGGATTGAAGCAGATGAGCTGGTTGGATCTGCTGTCCGTCGTTTGAAACGCTATATGCCTGAGACGCTGGTCAGTGTGATTTTACCAGCAGAACCCGTCAGTTTGTTTGTTCATGCGGCACTGATTGAACAGGCTGTTTTTAATGTGCTTGAAAATGCAGCAAAATTTTCGCCACAAGGTGTACCTGTAGAAGTTGAAGTGCTTCAGCTCAATCAGGAGCAGGTTCAGATTGTCATATCAGATCAGGGTGAAGGTATTCCTGAAGATGAACGTAACCGTATTTTTGATATGTTTTATACCATGCAGCGCGGTGACCGTGGGCAATATGGAACAGGTCTTGGGCTGACTATCGTGAAAGCAATTGTTGGTGCACATATGGGGCAGATTTCTGCTGAATCAGCAAAAAACAGTAAAGGCACCTGTATCAGAATGACTTTGCCGATCAGCCACGGTGATAACAGAGGACTGCGTTTTGGAATATGTAAAATTACAGAGTAATGCAGCGAGCATCCTGATCATTGATGATGAAAATCAGATCAGAAAGTTTCTGGATATTGCTTTACGGGCTCAGGGTTACCGGACTGAACTGACAGAAACCGGTCAGCAGGGACTGGAAGCACTGGCTTTACATGGAGCTGATCTTATTATTCTTGATTTAGGGTTGCCTGATCTGGATGGTCGTGAAGTGCTGACTGAATTACGGCAGTGGTCTCATGTTCCGGTGATTGTACTTTCAGTACGTGCAGACGAAGAAGAAAAAGTGGCATTGCTGGATGCAGGAGCAAATGACTATGTGACTAAACCTTTCAGTGTTCAGGAGTTGATGGCACGAATCCGTGTCATGCTCAGAAACACGCCTGTTACGACTGAGTCAGCAGTATATGATGATGGTGAGCTGAAAATAGATTTTGCACAGAGGCAGGTTTATCTGAATAAAGAACTGATTTCTTTGACCCGAAAAGAGTTTCAGCTGTTAAATATGCTGGCAATGCACCAGGGGCAGTTACTGACTCAGCCTCAGATTTTAAAAGATCTTTGGGGACCGACGCATCAGGAAGATACGCATTATTTGCGGATACTGGTGGCGAAGCTGAGAAGCAAACTGGGAGATGATGCTGTACATCCCCGTTATATTGTGACTGAACCTGGG
Source organism: Acinetobacter sp. WCHAc010052 (assembly GCF_002165295.2). Lineage (NCBI taxonomy): Bacteria > Pseudomonadati > Pseudomonadota > Gammaproteobacteria > Moraxellales > Moraxellaceae > Acinetobacter > Acinetobacter sp. WCHAc010052. The sequence goes on from NZ_CP032143.1 coordinate 1,435,259, forward strand.
GTTGGTCTCAGGTTTACAGGAAAATCAGCCCTTGGACTCTGACAGTCTGATCCCGTTGCTGATTCTGCTTTATCGTCATTGGTCTGTGGTTGTAAGTTCCAGATGAGTTATTAAAAAAGCCCCTGGGAAAATATTCAGGGGCTTTTTATGAAAACAGAACTGAACCTGTTGACTCAGATATAGTAACTGGTTTTTGTCATCAGTTTAGAAATAGCGGTCATTGTGATCCGTACCGGTAAAGGTAAATCAACACCACCTGCATTTAAAGCGGTATCACGATGATGCAGTTCATCTTCATTCATCTGCACCAGAATCTTGCGTGAACGATCATCCTGAGGAGGTAACTGACTGATATGATGCTCAAGGTGAAGACTGACCTGACGTTCTGTTTCAGCAACAAAACCCAGGCTGTATTTATCACCTGCAATCCCAGCAAGCGCACCCATACCAAAAGACAGTCCGTACCAGACAGGGTTCAGCAGACTGGTGTGGCTGTCCAGCTCTTTTAAGCGGTCTTCACACCATGCCAGGTGATCCTGTTCCTCTACAGCAGCCTGTTCCATTTCCTTGCGGACATTGGGCAGTTTTGCGGTCAGTGCCTGTCCATGATAAAGCGCCTGAGCACAGACTTCACCACTATGGTTTACACGCATCAGACCCGCCACATGACGGGCTTCACTGACTGCCAGCTGAGTCTCAGAGGTGTTTCCTGGATTACTGCGCTGGGCAGTGGTGACTCCAGGAACCAAACTGCGTAATGCCTGATCAAATGAATGAATGAGTTTGTCCATACCTGAATATTGGCGCATGAAATTATTCCTCCAGTGAGTCTTTGGCAGAGTGAAGTGCAGGTTTCAGCCTGATCAGTAACCAGGTGGTAAATATTGCACTGAGTACAGCAGTCATACAGAAAAGTATTTTGATATCAATCTTCAGTACGCTCAAGATGATAATGGAAAAAACCGCAGATGACACCATAAAAACAGCATTCAGGATATTATTTGCTGCTACGACCCGCGCACGGTGTGAACGTGGAGAATAAGCCTGCATTATGGCGTACAGCGGAACAATATAGAAACCGCCACTGATTCCGAGCAACGTCACAGCAATCATGACATGATAATAACTCCATCCCTGATGGAATATCTCAGACAGACCAATCAATGCACCTGTTTTTTCTGGAACAAAACTCAGGCTTGCTGCCAGATATAAAGCAAACAGTGTCAGACCGACAGCTCCAATGGGAACCATTTTCAGATTGACTTCAGAACCGCCAAAACGTCTGCACAGCAGAGAACCTACACCTATACCGACTGAAAAAAAGGTCAGCAGCAGACTGACTACGTTTTCTGATGCATGCAGATTCTGCTGAGTCAGTTGAGGAATCTGAGTCAGATAGGTTGCTCCATAAAACCAGTACCATGAATTGCCCAGTAAAATCAGAAAAACAGCAGGCAGGCTTTTCGCATAGCGGATGGTCTGATAACTGGTTCTGAAAAAGTTCCAGTCAATTTTAATGTCAGGTGCGGTAACTTTCTGCTTCAGGACAAAAGTACTTGAGATATAACCCAGTACAGCAATGGTGACAACGGTCAGACTGATCCAGATCAGATTACCCTGAGAGGCTGAAATCACAGCACCTCCGAGGATCATACCGATCAGAATTGCCATGGATGTACCTGACTGAAACAGTGCATTTCCAGACATCAGTTCACTGGGTTTCAGTATTTCAGGCAGTACTGCATATTTGATTGGACCAAAGAAGGTAGAGTGAGTCCCCATCATGAACAGTGCCAGTAACAGCAGCCATAAATTGCCGAGTAAAAAGCCTGCTGTACCGATCAGCATGATGATAATTTCAAGAATCTTGATGCCACGGATGAGTTTTGAGCGTTCAAACTTATCTGCAATCTGTCCGGCTGTCGCAGAAAAAATGAAGTAAGGTAAAATGAACAGCAACGCAGCCAGATTGTTCAGTGTGCTGATGTTTGCCCCTTGCTGATGAATCCATCCGTATGTCATCACGAGCAGCAGTGCCTGTTTATAAACATTGTCGTTTAAAGCACCAAAAAACTGCGTGATAAACATCGGTAAAAACCGCCGTGTACCTAACAGATGTTCATTTTTCTTCATAGTTCGGGACTTCATAAAGTTTTATTAAGAAATGTGTTCATTTGGTAAAACAGCAAGCAAAATCATGTATGATATTTTTAGCCTGTATTTCAGTGAAAAATCCAATACATTTGAGTTTGTTAGCAAACCTTTTGTTGGGAAATTTCCATCAAAAATATTATATTGTTCAGAGTTATCCATGCTTGCCAGAAAGAATTTTAAAAAGTCAGTGCTTTGTCTGAGTATGAGTTCCATCAGTCTGTGGAATCATCGCAGTATCTGCATGGGGGTCTTTTTAAGTGTACTTGCTCAACAGGGTTTTGCACAGAATAACCTGACTGAACTGGCGCAGACACAACCTGAGCCTACTCAAACAGAAATAACAGAACAACTCAAGAGCGAAGCTGTTAAACAGGGCATGGACAGTGCTGAACAGTTACAGAAAATAGAACTGTCCCAGTCAGAACAGCCTGCTCAGCCTGACAGTATGGCGATGTTGCAACAGCAGGAAACTTCGGTACAGCCACTGGCAGAGTTTAAACCGATAGAATTTGAAGACCTTCAGGACTTGCCCATTGCCCCTGTCGATCAGGCTATGGCAGATGAAATTTTCAAAGAAGCATCTGTAGCAAAACAGGAAGCAGAACAGTACCGTGCAGGTCAGACACAGGAAATAGTTGTCACTGATGCCAGCCAGCAGGAACTGGCTGAAATTAACCAGGCACCTGTAAATGTGGATCAGCTGATGAGCTCGATTCAGGTTGACAGTAAAATTGTAGTGGAAGCCAATGAAACAGGACGCTCCTTACCTGAACTTGGGCTGGTTACAGAGCCTGAAAATAAGGAAGAACCTGGTTTATTCAAACGCTGGTATTATAAAATCAGACCGCCACGTGAAGCCACTGTTTCCAAAGTACCCCGAATCAAAGCAGAGGTGGTTTTTACATCGACCACTCAGAACAGTACAGATATTTCTGATAAGAACTATGCCGCAGCATTGGACAGTCTGAAAGCAAATATACAGGGCAAACTGTCCAGTTTTACCCAGGAATCCTATTCAGATTTTCCTTCGGCTTTACCTCAGTTAAGGACGATGTCTAACCAGGCGGCACAGGCATTGGGTTTTTATAATGCCGTTTTCCGCTTTGAAAAAATCAGTGAAAGTAAGGTGCGTGTCAACGTAACCCCAAATGCTCCAGTTTTAGTGAAAACGCAGAATATCGAATTCAGCGGTGGTGGTGAAAATCAGCCACAGTTCCAGGTGATTGGCGTTCTGCCCGATCTTGAGATTGGGGATATTCTGAATCACGGTGAATATGAAAAGACCAAAAGCCGGATTAATGAAGCGGCATCCAACAACGGCTTTTTTGATGGCTACTGGCGCTTACATGATGTTAAGGTGGCTCAGCCTCAGAACACGGCAGACATTAACCTGCGTTATGCAACAGGTGAGCGCTATAAACTGGGTGCTGTAGAATTCAGAATGAGTGATCCATCCAAAGAGTTGCCTATTGATCTGGATGTACTGCAAAGCATGGTGTCATGGAAAGATGGTGCAGATTATGCATTCTGGCGGGTGAATTCTTTAGCAAACAACCTGACCAACTCCCGCTATTTCAACTACACACTGGTGGATGCTGTAAAACCAGATCCGATTGAAGTTCCAGGAGAGTTGCCACCTGACCTGCAGGAGCTTGTTGATCAGGATAAACTGTCACGTTCGGATGTCATGCCACAGACTGAAAATGCAGGGAAAACGGTGGCATCCAGAACGGAAGTCACTCAGAATGTCGTGGATGAAAAACAGTTTGCCGGTGCAAATGCTTCGGCACAGGACAGTGAAAAATTAAGAACCTTGCAGGTTGAACAGCAGAATAAGCTGAGTGAGGAAGATCTGCGTAAAGAGCAGGCACGTGAAGAAAAGAAAATTCCCGTGATTGTGACGCTGAATGCAGACAAACTGAACAATGCTGAAGTGGGTGTCGGTTATGGTACAGATACTGGCGCACGTCTGCGTGGACAGTATCGCCGTGCCATTGTAAACCGTCGTGGACACTCATTTGATGCCAATATGGAACTGTCACAGATCAGGCAGTCTATTGATGGTCGTTATAATATTCCTTATAACCACCCATTGAATGACTACATCAGCCTGGTAGGTGGTTATGAACGTGAAGAACGTGATGATGTCGGTCAGGGTGTCAACCTGATGATTGAATCTGCTGTTGCAGGTGCTGACCGGGTGATTAAAAACCCTCGTGGCAGCTGGCAGCATACATTTGGTTTACGTTACCGTCTGGATCGTTTAACACAGAGTGGAACCGTTGTAGCTGTAGAAGATATACCGGATGCATTCCTGGCAAACCGTAATTCAGAGCAGGAATCCTTACTGTTAGGTTATGAAATTTCACGTACTGACAGTGATAAACGGGTCAACCCGACACGTGGTTTTAAACAGACCTATAAGCTGGAACTGGGCAGTGAATCATTACTGTCTGATGCAGATATGGCAATTGTAAATGCTGCGTGGCATTTTATTTACTCACTGGGCGAGAACAATAACCATCAGTTTGTCGGAAGTACTCAGGCTGGTTATATCTTTACTCAGGATTTCAATAAGGTTCCGTATAATCTGCGTTACTTTACAGGTGGTGATCAGTCATTACGCGGTTTTGACTACAAGAGTCTTTCGCCTGAAGTGGACGGATTTAAAGTGGGTGGTCAGGCTCTGGCTGTAGGTTCACTTGAATATAATTATCAGTTCAAGGAAGGCTGGCGCGCAGCTGTATTCAGTGACTTTGGTAATGCGTATGATGAAAAATTCAGTAATGATCTGGAATACAGTGCAGGTATCGGGATTCGATGGGCATCACCTATTGGTCCAATCCGTATAGATGTCGCATCGGGTCTTTCAGACGAAAATCACCCTATTCGGTTACATTTCTTTATTGGTTCACAATTATAAAATTCGGGCGTTGGAAGAGTTATGGCTGAAACAGAACAGCAACAGGCACCTCAGGAACAGATTCCAGAACAGCCGCCGAAAAAAAGGAATGTGCTGCGAAGTATACTGCTGACTTTGCTTTTTGCAGTGCTGACGCTCGTAGCTGCACTGGCTCTGATGTTTTCGACTGACAAAGGCAGTAAATTTCTGCTCGATCGGGTATTGCAGACTCAGAGTATTATTAAATATGAGTATGAAGGTGGCAATCTGCTCAAAGGCATTATCCTGAAAAATGTGCTGGTCAGCTTAAAACCTGTGGATGTAAAAATAGACCGGGCTGATGTGACACTCGGCTGGCGGGCTATTCTCAATAAAGAAATCCATCTGAACCATGCCGATATCAATAATGTTCAGGTGATCAGTAAATCTCCTCCTTCAGATGAGCCATTTAAATTCAGTCCGATTAAACTGCCTTTTATTTTAAGAGTGGATGATGCTGCAATTGACCATCTGGCGATCAAGACTTCCAGTGCAGGTGTGGATTTCTACGATATTCAGCTGAACAATGCATTGTGGTCAGGTACAGAGCTGGAGTTTGAAGACTCGCATGTGGATATGGGTTATCTGGGCGTACGTAATGCCACAGGAACCATGAAGTTTGAAGGTAAATATCCATTGGACATCAAAGCGACGGTTAATTTACCTGCTTTGCGTGAAAGTCTGAATGTTCATGATATTGCTGTCGTTGCCAAAGGTACGCTTGATACCATTCAGGCCGGTGTGGCAACAAATACGCCTGACCTGCTGATGGGATGGGCAGTGGTTCATCCTGTACGTCCGCACGTACCTATGTCAGGCGCTTTAAAATTCAATAATTATCACTGGCCTTTAATGCAGGACCAAGAACTGCTTTCCAAAGAAGGTACAGCCAGATTTGATGGCAATATTCAGAAACTGAATCTGAATATTGTGACGGATTTAAGTGGTAAAAATATCCCGCAGGGACAGTACAACGCAGTGATGGACACGGACCTGGTCAATCAGCTGAATATTTCCAGTCTGAATGGTCAGTTAATGAAAGGTTCAGTCAACCTGAGTGGGCAGGTTGGATGGAATGAAAAAATTCACTGGGATATCAAGGGGCGTATGGATGGTATTGACCCGAAAGATAAGCTCATTCCTCAGGTGGTTCAGGACTTTTTACCTCCAGCACTTGATGCAGCACTTGCGTCTAAAGGTGAGCTGAAAGATGGAATGCATTTAAATGCACAGGTTGATTTTGACCGCTATGAAAGCTGGAATGTCAAACTGGATCAGAATCCGCCTGAAGCAGAAAAAGCTGCACCTATGCTGATGGATGTCAGCTGGCAGAAGATCGATCGGGCTGTTCCGTATGTGGGGTGGCTGACCAGTGATGCTGGTAATGTCAAAATGGCACTGGTTGAGGGTCAGCAGAATATCCATGTTGCAACAAAAATTACCCGTCATGAAAAAAGCAGCCTGCCTGCCGGTCTGTATCAAGCTCAGTTAAATCTGAAAAATAACAACTTAAATGTTCCTTCTTTCAGCTACATGGCTGATAAAGGCAGTCTGAGTGGGCATGCGAAAGTTGAGCTACCTCATGAAAAGCGTCTGCTGAAATGGTCAGCACTGTTAACTGCCAAAGATTTCAATCCACAGACTGTCGCAACAGCAGCACCAGTGAATCTGCTGAATGGTCAGATTAATGCCAGTGGTTATGCAGAGCCAGATAAACAGATCATTCAGCTGAATGCGATCAATCTGACAGGAAAAATGGCGGGACAGAATGAAACTATCCATCTGACAGGAAAGAGTACCGCAGCTGTGCTGTTCCATAATTCTGCGCAGGGTGGTGGTTTTAAAAGTTTTGCTGTGAATTATGACGGTGCATTGAATGCTTCGGCTGTACCTGCCAGTCAGGGTGTGCTGAAACTCGGTATTTCCGGAACACCTGAACTTATCCGAATTTCAGAGTTAAAACATAATGGTGCTGCAGGTCAGATTCTTGCCAGTGGTGCGGTGGATCTTAAAAATGGACTGGGATGGGATATCAATGCATCTCTCGTTCGTTTTAAGCCGCATTATTTTGTATCGAGTGTACGGGGCGAACTGTCTGGTAATGTAAAAACTCAGGGTATATGGTCAGATAAACTGAAACGGATCAATATTCAGAAACTGAACCTTGCCGGTATGCTGAATAATAAACCGGTACGTGGGACAGGTAATCTGGCGGTTATTCTCAATTCAGATCAGCAGGGTTTCATTCCTCAGCAGTTTGAGGCAAACAATCTGTTTCTGTCTTATGCCGCAAATCAGATTCAGGCAACTGGAAATGCCCAGAACCTGAGAGTAAAAGTCAATGCACCTGCGCTGTATGAGCTGTATGGTGGGTTACGTGGTCGGGTATATGGTTATTTAAACCTGCAGGCACAGCCACGTCTCAAAGCGACAGCCAATCTTGCAGTGGATGATTTCAGATTTAATGATCTGGTCAGCATCCGTAAAATGCGCCTCAAAGGTGAGTTGCCAACATCTGAAACAACACCGACGCTGATGACAGCAAGTATGGAAGGTTTGATGAATGGTAACCGTGAAATCCGTAAGGGGGAAATTTCCCTGGCTGGTACACGTAAAGCCCATTTACTCAAAGTCCAGGCAGAAAACAGTCTGACCAAATTTTATGTCCAGCTTGCAGGTGGATTCAATAACAGCAATGACTGGCTTGGGCAGATCCAGAAAGGTGATTTTGACTCATTAAGAACCCGTCTGGTTCAGCGTCAGAATGCTTCCGTTATTTATAATTCTGCCCGAACTGAGCTTTTTGTTGGCGCACACTGCTGGATGAGCATGCAGAGTCAGCTGTGTTTTGATCAGCCAATAACAGTCAGTAAAACCAAAGGAAATGTTTCTTTTGTCACACAGAACCTTGATCTGAATGATTTTGCTGCATTTATGCCGGAAGGACTTGCGGTGACAGGTAAAGTGAATGGCTATGCAAAAGCATCCTGGGCACAGGGTTCAAAACCTAAAATTGATGCAAGACTGGTGACCCGTGACGGTGTGATTGGTCTTGCAGCAGATGATCCGCAGGAAAAAGCATCGGCTCTGACTTATAACCAGATTGCGGTTGTTGCAAAAAGTGTAGCTGAAGGTCTGCAGATGCGACTTGATGTTAAAACACCAGAAATCGGTGCAGGTTATGCCAACGTCATTATAGACCCATACAAAGACAGTAAGCCTATGCGTGGGGAAATCGCCTTTAATGAAATACAGCTGAAAGTATTCAAGCCTTTTATTCAGGATGTCCGTTCACTGGGCGGTACGCTGTCATTTGCCGGTAAGGTCAATGGTACACTGACACAGCCATTGCTGAATGGTGAAATGCGCCTGAAAGATGGTGCGATCAGTATGATTTCCCTGCCTGTGAATCTGACAAATTTACAGATTTACTCATCCATCCGTCAGGACAGCGCAACTATTAATGGTGCATTCAACAGTGGTCGGGGCGTTGGGCATCTGAGCGGTAATATTGACTGGAAAGGTGATCCACGTATTCAGTTGTCTCTGAAAGGTGAAGATATGCTGATTCGTCAGGCACCTTTGATCACAGCTGTGATCAAACCGGATCTGACACTTGAAGCCTTACCACTGAGTAAAAAACTGGTCCTGAAGGGTAAAGTGGATGTACCTCGTGCGCTTATTTCAATGCCGGAAGCATCTGCACCCGTGGTCAACGTTTCTTCGGATGTCCGTATTGTTCAGGAAGGCCAGAATCAGCTGGCGATTCTGAAATCGGCTAAACCCTGGGATATTCGGGCAGATGTAGACGTTAGCTTAGGAAATCAGGTGATTTTTCAGGGCTTTGACAGTCGTATTCCATTGATTGGTCGTCTGTATTTATCTCAGCGTGGACTGGAGACTGCCATGCGTGCCAATGGTGCAATTGGTGTCAGTCAGAAAGTCAAAATTGAAGCTTATGGTCAGAGTCTTGATCTGAACCGTGCAATTGCCCGTTTCAATGGACCACTGGAAAACCCGACACTGGATATTGAAGCCAATAAAAATGTTCAGGGCAGTACCATTGGTGTTCGTGTTACAGGAACTGCATCGGGTCCAAATATCCAGATTTATAACGATGCAGGGCTGTCAGAACAGGAAGCCTTAAATGCCATGCTGACTGGTCGTATTAATGAAGGAACTAGCGGTATCAGCCAGACAGAAGGCTTTAAGTCCGATGTAAATAATACAATTGCTGCTGCCGGTATCAGTATGGGGTTGGGCGGAACAAGGGCACTGACCAATCAGATTGGTCGGACTTTTGGTCTGAGTGGGCTTGCACTGGATGCACAGGGAACAGGCAATGATACTCAGGTCAGCGTGACAGGATATATCACGCCTGATCTGTTTATCCGTTACGGTGTGGGGGTCTTTACTCCGGTAAATAAACTGACGTTGCGTTATCAGATGAACAAACGGATGTACCTGGAGGCAAGTCAGTCGCTGGAACGTGCGATTGATGTGTTCTATAACTGGAAATTCTGATGGGATATAACCGTAACTTTAATCAGTGACGGTTATATTTTTTGATTTTTCTCCATTTTACTTATCGGCAGATTTATGAGCCTGATTAAGTGAGAGATTGAGTGGAAATGAACGAAATACAGAAAGCTGCTGCGGGGCTTTTATATGATGCAAATTTTGACCCAGAAATTCTGAAAATGCGGTTAAAAACAAAACAGACTTTGTTTGAGTTTAATCAGACTCCCCCTGAGAAGCAGGAAGAACGAAACAGCATTTTGAAAAGTCTGTTTGGAAAAATTGGCAGCAGTTTTGTGATAGAAGGTCCAGTTCATTGTGATTATGGCTTCAATATTGAAATAGGGGATAACTTCTATGCCAATGTCAATCTGGTAATCCTGGACGGTGCAAAAGTTACGATAGGGGATAATGTATTTATTGCTCCAAATACAGGTATCTATACTGCGGGGCATCCACTTGAAAAAGACTTGCGTAATCAAGGACTCGAGTATGCCAAACCGGTTCATATCGGTAACAATGTCTGGATTGGTGCAGGTGTATCCATCATGCCAGGTGTAACGATTGGTGATGATACAGTGATTGGTGCGGGTAGCGTGGTCACTAGATCCATACCATCAGGTGTGATTGCTCTAGGGAACCCATGTAAAGTTCTGAAGAAAATAGCGAGCACAGATTCTCAGACATGAAACTTTGTTAATGATGAGGGATCAGTTTTTTAAGCCATCAGGCAAAAAGAAGACAGTAAGCATCTGATATAAAAAAACCCTCATCAATATGAGGGTTTTTTATCAGGGATCAGTCAGCTTTATAGTATTTGACCAGTTCCTGAAAGACCGGTGCTTTGACATCATCTTTAACAATATGTCTTGAAATAACACCTTTATCAGTATGAATGTTCATTAAGATGCTGGAAGAACCACCAAGCTGTGCAACCAGGTTGACTGGAACCAGAACACTGTTGCGTGATCTGTTCGCTTTAAATGGTCGATCAATCTCAGTAGGACCTGTCACATTAAATGGCAGGCTCTTCTCACCATTGGTAAATACCACTTTCTGAATATTGTAGGAAGTATGCGCATCATTCAGGCTTATTTTCACTTTCAGTACATCTTTGTGGGTTTCATTCCACACGACTGTCAATACAGGGCAGAGTTCAGCTGGCTGACAGATCAGCAGTCCTTTAGTCCCCAGATTGGTGTTGTCCTGAACATGAGTGGTCGCACAGCCTGTAATGAGCAGCATACTGACTGGTAAGTACCATAGTTTATTCATCATAATTAAGTTCTACTGTATACCCAGGAATTGAAATGGCTGAGCTGTTTTGAAAGAAGCATTCGCCTTACCTGCATATACTTTAGCCTGATCTGGGCCAAGTTCAAGCTTTTTTGTCTGGCCATCACTGAAATTGATGTCTTTTAAATCAACCCAGAAAACATTCGGTGATACCGCAGACTCAAAGAAATAAAGCTGTCTTTTGTGATCGACGACTGTACGCCAGCGGGTAGAGGAAATATTGGGTTCTTCTTCAGTGTTCAGACCAAAAGGAACTGAAGTGTTACGTATCACACTGAATACACTGGCAAGTGAGTGTTCAGGTGTCGCATCTTTGGGAATTGCATTGATATAAAAAGATGCACGGGCAAAACGGTCTGCCGCACGGTTTGTTCCTGGCAGCATGGTTGTTCCACCAATCTGCCCCCAATAGGTATTCAGGGCGAGCTGCTGGTCAAAAGTCGGGGAGTTGGTCATCACCTGGTATTTACGGTTATGGTGAATGACCTGTTTACCGCTGATATATTCAATAATTGCACTGTCACCGCTTGCATCTGAAATGGACAGATGAAGTGTTGCCAGACGTTTTTCACCAGGAACCTGGTCAGTTACAACCATGAAGGGTTCTTTTTCAAGCGCTTTAATCGCTTCGTCGACTGTTGCAAAGTTATCCAGTACATACTGTGCCCAGAGGGAAATGCTCAGAGGTGGTTTTTTATTATTTTTTACATCTGGATATTCTGATTCAACCAGCCACAGCAGGTTTGCAGCCAGACCTTTCTCATTGACTCCATCTGTGGTGGATATGTCATAACCGGTCGCAACGACACTGCCATATTTTGAAGTCCACTGAATGGATTTTGGACCAGCCATACCTGTACGTTTCACGTTGTTCGGCAATATCCATAAACTGGTTCCGACATCACTTTTCCAGTCCATGGATCGGGCTGTCATGACATCGTTATTGCCCAGATAGACAACGCGTGTACATGCCATGGTCAGCTCTGCTGCAATAAGAAGCCCCGCTGCAAGGAGTGCTTTTTTTAAAGATTTATTCATTATTTAACCCTTTATTAAAAAATTGGTAAGTTAATGCCTATAACAGGCCCTTTCTGAATAATGTCCCAGTGAAAATTACCTGACTTATAATCCTGCTCCAGGTAACGGTAACCTGCTCTCAGATTGATATGCCTGTTCATGACAGGAATACGGTATCCGGCGTAAGCATGAGCAGAAACTGTGTTTTCAGTGCCGAATGTAATCTCAGATGCCAGATTCCATGGACTGTTAAAATTATATTTAAAACGTGTACCCCAGAAAAATTCATCCCATGACTGATCCGCTTTTACGGACTGATTTAAAACGGAGAGTGTTGCTTTAGCCTCTGTGTGGTGAATACCTACAGTGGGTTCAACGATCAGTCTTGGCTGATTATTCTGTGCTGTTTCTGGAGATATATAGGCCTGATAATAAATACCGTATCTGTCCTGATTGAGCTTTGTATTCAATGCGACAGGTAATTGCAGGGCATGTTTATTCTGTGATGTTTTAACAGTCTGCTTATCGGTATAAAATCCCCATAATCCTTTACTGATATCTGCATGAACCATAAAAGCACTGTCCAGCTCTTTTACAGTTTCTTTAAATGGCTGATCCACATCATATCTGATATGCCCCTGGTTAATTGAACCATCCACATCTGCTGCAAATGCATACAGGTTGATATACAGTTTTGGTGAGCCCTGAAATGTGTCTGAAAAGCTGCCGGCGGTGGCAACCTGGCTGCAAATGACAGCCATTGAAAAAAATAAATAAGATTTAAAATGCATTAAATTCTCCCCATTTGTATATTTTTTTACCATACGTTGAATATTATGAACAGGACTTAATTCATCAATTTTAAATGATCTTACTGAATTTACAGTGTAATTGGCTGGGGTATGGCTATAATGTCTTTTTCTAAATCCATCCATGTAATATAGCCACTGGCAATGTCATAGACGGCAGGAAGAACCTGAGCATCCTGTTCAATTTTAGCCTGATGTGTTTTGAGGGCAGTGTTCAGAAGCCGTGCTGTAACTAATGTATGGTTTCTGATGGAATCTTCAGCTGTACCGTTAAGGATCAGATTTTCATCAATCTGGGTGATCAGATCCTGTAATGGACCTTTCATTTTTTTATTTTCATGAGCAGCTGTCACCGCACCACAGCAAGTATGACCAAGAACAATAATTAAAGGTGTTTTCAGATGCTGTATCGCATACTGAATACTTCCCAGCACAGAGGTATCACTGACATTACCTGCGTTCTGTATGACGAACAGACTCCCCAGGCTCTGGTCAAAAATGATGTCTGGAGAAACTCTGGAATCTGAACAGCAAAGGATAACAGCATAAGGATTCTGAGCTTCCGAAAGCGTCTGGAGGTCATGGTGCAAAACATTATTCATTTTATGCTGAATAAAGCGTGCATTGCCTTCCCGTAAAATATTCAGCGACTCTTGCCATGTTCTCAATTTTCAGTCCTTTTTGTATTTTAACTGTTGAATAACCTAGCATAAATGATGCAGTTTTTTATAGCACTTATAAAAAGTGTGGTTGAAGGTCTGTAGATGCGACTTGATGTTAAGACATCAGAAATTGATGCTGGTTATGCCGATGTTATTATAGGACTATACAAAGGCAGCAAGCCTATGCGTGGGGAAATAGCATTTAAAGAAATACAGCTTTTATAACTGGAAGTTACAGTCGCATGGAACAGGGTTTTGATATAAGTCATTTTTATTCAGGTCTTTGAAGCATATTCAGGCTGTTGAAAACGTTCTAACTTAAAAAACAGGTGTGGAATCTGTGGGTTGAATTTGATATGAGACTCAACATGACGAATGTTGATGCTACTGTATCAGTGAGCAAAGTGAGTCCAGGTCGTTATTGCTTTTACACAAAGCGAAGGTGAGCAGATTCACTGAACAGTTTGAACAAGCCATAAAACAGTTCAGTGAAGAATTCACTTTGGTATGCATGACAGAAGAAACTTGAAAAATATTATAAAAATAAGTACAGCTAAGCATCCTGGTTAACCTGTCAATAGTCTTAAAGTTTATTGAAAGATGGACTTTTTTGTTGAATCAGAATTGGTTAGGTTGGATTTTGTGTTGTATAATCCTTTGTATTTTTTAATAAAATACTTTTTCAGGGGTTGTTGTGTTGAAATTTTTTTTGGGTGTGCTGGTAGCGGGTATTTTTTCGACGAATGTAAATGCTGACTGGGAAAGAGTCGGAAGCAGTGATGAATATTATTATTATGTTGATACGGATAAAACCCGGAAAGCCTCAGAGTATGGAAAAACCTACCTGAAAGTCTGGGGAAAGCAGGTTGTCTATAATGATATTACTAAAGATGGTTTAAGTGTGGATGATTATTCCATATCGTTGTGGCATATAAATTGTAATGAATTGACTATAGGCATGAAGTCATACAATGAATATAAAAAGAGCGGAAAATTGCTGAATTCAGATCATAATTCTTATGTCACGATGAAAGATGTTATCCCGAATTCCATTGGTGAATCAATTTTAGAAAAATCATGCAAAGCCTTTGAAACACCATCTTTTTGATATCTGATAGTTGAGAAAAGATATGAAGGCAATATTATCAGGCTGTTTGCTGACCGCATTTTCTTTAAATGCAGTGGCAGATTCGTCATATGAGCAGTATAAAGTACAAGTACGTAATCAATTGGTTGAATGTCTGGAAGATCCTGAAAATAATAAATTTTCTGCTGCATACAATGCCTGTTTGCTTAAGGCAGCAGATGATTTTATTGGTAAAGCAGATATCGAGTATAAGTCGGCGTACAAAAAAGCGAATGAGTATGAAAAGGATAATCTGATAAAGAACAGAAAAATTTATGTGAATGTTTTTAAGGCTTGTGAAAATTTCCAGAATCTGAGTTTTGATGGTTTTGGTAATGAAGCTGCCTGTAAAATTACAGTAGCTAAAAATTATTTAGGTTCTTTAACTAACTCTGCAGCATCTTTGCCGGATGACTGGACAATCGCAAACAGGGTGGATAAATACTTTATTGGATACTGAATATAAAGCCACCTTTGGGTGGTTTTATGCATGAGCAACAACATAAGATATATTTTATATACATCTTTATTGAAAGTATATATAATTATAGCCTGCTTAACAGCATCCTGTATCAGCGCAAATGATAAAGGCGAAGCTCCGTAGATCTCTATGGAGCTTTTTAATGTCTGAGATCTGAACGTAATTTGATCGTCGATCGTTTATAAATTTTCAAAAACTATCCATTAGTCTGCTGTTCGAAATTTAATAATCGGGTGAGCAAACCATCTTCAGTTAAACCGATGAATAAAAATATTAATGTAACAAGATAAATTAACCACTCGCCAATTCCTATATTCATGTAGTTTCTACGGAGATCCTTTTCAAAGAAAAACACTGCAATCACAGCAACAATGCAAAATATAGCAAACATTTTAAATCCATATATTTTTATATTTAGAAAGATGAACAGCTTAGTGTAATTTACGAGCGGAATCATTATGCCATCATGTGGAGATGCATGTACTGGTGTTCCAGGTGGTGTTGGAGTAGGTATGTGTTCAGCAGAGTGGCAATTAAAAACGGTACAACATTCTGCCATCAGGAATATGCAAACCTTCAGGGAGGATGGGATATTTTTCTTCAAGTGTGATTTTAGTCTGTATGAGTTATCACAGACTATCCATCCAGAGTGGGGGTATTCACTGATGTTTTCATCACTGAGTTGGGTTGCAGATACCCATGTGATTTATGTCTGCATGTACAGCTGGCAGGCTAAGTGATTATAAGTTTCATGTTTAATTATTATTAATAAATATAAGGAGGAAATGAGCGCTGAAGTTGTTGTTGGCTAATGAGATACGAAAGGTGAGATGAATTTGCATACAGTTAATATTGTGATTTAATTCACTTTTAAGTGTTGATTAGTTTGTTTGTTATCAATATAATGCGCAAACTTTGTTATGTATTGAGGATTTTGAGATGGATACAATTTTATGGGATGAAGAAAATACTTTTCCTGAAAAGATTGAGTCTTTTAAGAAGTTCTTAAAGAAATACTTAAGCTCAGTGAACAGTACAGATATTCTGGAAAACAAGCCATTTAACTATGACGCTGAAAATGATGAGTTTTTAAACTCAGATATTCAGGAATATTATGAGCTTTGGCAGATGGCTTAGTGCTTAGCTGACCGTATTCCAGATTTAAAGTTTATACCGCCTTCAAGGCGGTTTTTTTATACTTGTCTGTCCCGTATCTTAAATGGTTAAGGGTATCGCCGATATTGCAGGCTGAGTTTGAGGGAATTATAGATCGTTGTGCCGGAAGTGAAACTGAACTTATGCCAGAATGTAACAATACAGTGGCAGATGCTTTTGTATCCTATGCTACAGCGAATACTTAGCTGTACATTGTCAGGATGCTGTATATTTTTGAGAACACAGGGCTTAAGAATGGAGTAAATATAGCAATTGATAACAAGTACCTGAGTTGTCAGGATGAAGAAAACCTATGAATAACAGCGAATGGATACCTAAAATCAATAAAACCATAATAAAAGTATGTGTATAGTAAATGGACATGTAAATTCAGAGTGATATTCACCATGCCAGCTAAATTTGTAATGCGTTTCGCAGCGATTTTATTTTCAGTTCTAATTTTAGTGGCTCTTGCTATTCAATTTTACTTTGATCCACACTATACCGTGGTCTTCTGGATTTTTGCCATGCCATTCATTTTAGGTGCTCCAATTTTAGCATCTGTAGTTTTAACTAAAAATGAAGAACTGGATATTCATTCAGTTAACTGAAATGACGTAAAAACAGTTTTCAATGCAACAAAGCCCATCAATTGATGGGCTTTGTTATATGACATTGAATTTTGCAAAACCTGTGCGGTTTTTTAAAGTATATTGGCTATGTCAATATTTTAGTAGAAGAAATATTTTATGAAAAAATTCGTAATGCTTGGATTGATGATTGCAGCTGTTTCGGGTTGCAGTACTGTGCAGAAAAGTGAAGACAAGCCTGCTTTGGGTATGGCAAATCCTGCCAGTACATACTGTGTTGAACAGGGCGGTAAGCTGGAAATCAGAAAAGAAGCCAGTGGTGAAACAGGTTATTGTCATTTACCAGATGGTCAGGTCGTTGAAGAGTGGACACTGTTCCGTGCAGCACAGAGTAAATGCGTCTCTGAACAGGCGACAGCTCTGATTGGTCAGCCAAAGTTAACAGAAGCTCAGATTCAGAAAAAAACGGGTGCGAAGACAGTACGCTTAGTACAGCCAGGACAGCCTGTAACCATGGATTACCGCGAAGACCGTGTCACTGTGACGGTTGACCCTGAAACTGGTAAAGTGGTTCATGCCAGTTGCGGTTAATTTTTTCAGTGATAAAAGCCCAAATCTGGGCTTTTATTGTATTTAAAGTTGATAATGATTCTTCATTTGCCCGTTATTTTGAGTAAGATAGTGCGCAACAGGAGAGATATATGAAAAAGTTGATTAGCTTGAGTACGGTGGCAGCCTTAGTGCTGGTTGCTGGGTGTGCTGAGAAAAAGCCTGCAACACCAGAAGAAATCTGGAAAGGTTACTGTACCAGTATTGGCAATGCAGCACGCACGATTGTACTGGACCGTCAGAATGGCATCCTGTACAAAGAAGCGGCTGACTATGCAGCAAAAGTTACCGACCCTACCACCAAAGGTTTTGTAACAGAATATCTTGAAAAAATTTATGCTGTACCAGAAGCAGAGCTTAAAGCTGACAGAAATGCGATACAGGAAAAATTCCGTGCGCAGGCATTTGAACAGTGTCTTAAGTCGCCACATGATCCGAAAAAAATGCCTGATTATAAACCGTTCTGATGAACGGTTTTTTTATGTAGGATTCATATTGCTGAACTGAAAAATGCACGCCTTTGATATTGATATTGCGCACCAGTGTAATTGTGATACAGTGGATATGCTCATAAAATAATCAATACAGAGTGAAAGGGAGTAGTGCTATGGAAGTGATAGGATATTTACACAATGCTGACCTTATTCTTGAAGGTGAGCAGGGTATGGCAATTATTGGTGGCAGCAGTTATGTACTGAGTCTGGGTGATAAAGTCATGATCAGACAGTGCATAGATCAGGATGCACATATCTATCAGGTACAGATTTCATTTGCAGGTGCAGAGCACAGTATGTTGCACGATGATGAAATTTTAATAAAATTTGAAGGCTGTAAAGACAAATTACAACAGTACATTCAGGCAAGCACAGTACACTAAGGTTGAATATCTTAAACTGAAGAAAAAGGGCAACATGGGTTGCCTTTTTTAATGAATGAAAAATACAGTCAAAAGTTAAGACCGTTTTGGTGAAATTGCTTAAGATTCAGCAATTATGATGAGCATCATTTAGTTAGAAAATAATGGGCATCACAAAGAAACACTTTCTGTGCATTAACTTTTGACTGGATTTTTAGTAAAATTTGATAGTCCATATTGCATGTAAAGCTTTTACTAAGCTGGAATTTACAGGCAATTTTTTAAAAAAGAGGAATAACACCGTGCTAGAAGCTTACCGCCAACACGTTGAAGAACGTGCCGCACTCGGAGTCCCACCGAAGCCACTTGACGATGCTCAGACTGCTGACCTGGTTGAATTATTAAAAAATCCACCAGCAGGCGAAGAAGCATTTTTAGTTGATTTGCTTGAAAACCGTGTTCCTGCAGGTGTTGACCAGGCTGCTTATGTTAAAGCTGCATTCCTGGCTGCTGTCGCAAAAGGCGAAGCTGCATCTCCATTAGTATCTAAAGAACGTGCTGTTTACTTACTGGGTACTATGCTTGGTGGTTATAACGTAGCTCCTTTAGTTGCATTACTTGACGATGCTGCACTGGCGGGTCTTGCTGCAGAAGCGTTAAAGAAAACTCTTCTTGTATTTGATGCGTTCCATGACGTTGCTGAAAAAGCAAAAGCGGGCAATGCAAATGCACAGGCAGTTATGCAATCCTGGGCTGATGCTGAATGGTTCACTAGCCGTAAAGACGTTCCAACTGAAATCAAACTTACTGTTTTCAAAGTAACTGGCGAAACAAACACAGACGACCTGTCACCTGCACAGGACGCTTGGAGCCGTCCAGATATTCCATTACATGCAAATGCAATGCTGAAAAACGTACGTGACGGTATCAACCCAGAAGTTCCTGGTGAAGTTGGTCCGTTAAACCAGATTAAAGACCTTGTTGCTAAAGGTAATCAGGTTGCTTACGTTGGTGACGTTGTTGGTACAGGTTCAAGCCGTAAATCAGCAACTAACTCTGTTCTTTGGTTCTTTGGTGATGACATTGCTCACATCCCGAACAAAAAAGACGGTGGTTACTGCTTAGGTTCTAAAATCGCTCCGATTTTCTTCAACACTATGGAAGATGCAGGCGCGTTACCAATCGAAATCGATGTTCAGAACATGAACATGGGTGACGAAATCGTTCTGAATATCGATCACGCTGCTGCAAAAGTAACTGCATCTAAAAACGGTGCTGTGATTGCAGAAGCTGAACTGAAAACTCCAGTACTTTTAGACGAAGTACGTGCGGGTGGTCGTATCAACCTGATCGTTGGTCGTGGTCTGACTACTAAAGCGCGTGAAGCTTTAGGTCTGCCAGTATCTACTCTGTTCCGTACACCAGTTCAGCCTGCTGCAACTGGCAAAGGCTTTACTCAAGCTCAGAAAATGGTTGGTCGCGCTTGCGGTCTTCCTGAAGGTCAAGGTGTACTTCCAGGTACTTACTGTGAACCTAAGATGACGACTGTTGGTTCTCAGGATACAACTGGTCCAATGACTCGTGACGAACTGAAAGACTTAGCTTGCTTAGGTTTCTCTGCTGACTTAGTGATGCAGTCTTTCTGTCACACAGCTGCGTATCCAAAACCAGTTGACGTTCAAATGCAACACTCGCTTCCTGATTTCATCATGAATCGTGGTGGTGTATCACTACGTCCAGGTGACGGTATTATCCACTCCTGGTTAAACCGTATGCTTCTTCCAGATACAGTTGGTACTGGTGGTGACTCACATACTCGTTTCCCAATCGGTATTTCTTTCCCAGCGGGTTCTGGTCTTGTAGCGTTCGCTGCTGCAACTGGTGTTATGCCACTTGATATGCCTGAATCTGTTCTTGTTAAGTTCAAGGGTAAAATGCAACCTGGTATCACTCTACGTGACCTGGTACATGCAATCCCTTATGTTGCGATCCAGCAAGGTGACTTAACTGTAGAGAAGAAAGGTAAGAAAAACATCTTCTCTGGTCGTATCCTTGAGATCGACTTAACAGAAATGGAAACTGACTTAACTGTTGAGCAAGCATTCGAACTTTCTGATGCGTCTGCTGAACGTTCTGCTGCGGGTTGTTCAATCACGCTTTCAGAAGAGAAAGTTGCTGAATACCTGAAATCAAACATCACTATGCTTAAGTGGATGATTTCTGAAGGTTATGGCGATGCACGTACTATGGCGCGCCGTGTAGAGAACATGGAAAAATGGTTGGCAAATCCATCACTTCTTAAAGCTGATGCTGACGCTGAATACACTAAAGTGTATGAAATCGACCTTGCGACAATCACTGAGCCAGTTCTTTGCTGTCCAAACGATCCAGATGATGCAAAACTGTTATCTGACGTTCAGGGCGTAAAAATTGACGAAGTATTTGTTGGTTCTTGTATGACTAACATCGGTCACTTCCGTGCAGCGGGTAAACTTTTAGAGAAAGTTCCTGGTGGTTCTTTATCTACCCGTCTTTGGTTAGCTCCTCCAACTCGTATGGACGAGCGCCAGTTGATGGAAGAAGGTTTCTACAATACTTATGGTAAAGCTGGCGCTCGTACTGAAATGCCAGGTTGTTCATTATGTATGGGTAACCAGGCACGTGTAGCTCCGAACACTACTTGTGTATCGACTTCTACCCGTAACTTCCCGAACCGTTTAGGTCAAGGTGCTAACGTTTACTTAGCTTCTGCTGAACTTGCTTCTGTTGCTGCTGTACTTGGTAAATTACCAACTCCAGAAGAATATCAACAGTATGCAGCTCAGATTGACAGCATGTCTGCTGACATCTATCAATACTTAAGCTTCGACAAAATGGAAACATATACTGACGCTTCTAAAGACGTTGATACTAAGAAAATCGCTGCTGCTCAATTAAGCTAATTTATTGAAAAATAAATTAAATTGAGTTACAAATAAGGGCTGATCATTCAGCCCTTATTTTTATGCAAAATTATTATGAAAAAAAATTTGAATCTCTCGTATTTGAGTTTGATTCTGTGGTCGCAAAAGAAAAAATTGTAGAAGAGCTTTTATATAAAAGTTCACAGCCAAAATTTGAAAATTATAAAAATAAATTTGATATGTTTTGGCAATCAAATTTTATAAACTTACTTACAGAAGATAATGTAAGGCATGAAAATTATATTCTCGCATTAAGCCAATATATACGGTTTGGCATTACTAATAAAAATATTTGTATAAATTATTTAAAACGAAATATTCAAAGTTTTATTTTATCGGTGCGTTATTCAGGGTTAATCCTTCGATCAGATCATAATTCGTGGTGTGTTCTAAATGAAATTGAACAAGAAATAGAAAATGAAACACTACATGCTTTTTTTCAGACAGTACAATATTTACAATCACAATATAAGCATCGACTAGAAATTTATGAAGATATAAAAAATAAGCTTAATATAGGTCAAGTCACTGCTATGGTTTTTGGCAGTTTATATGCTTATGAGTATTTGATACCTAATCAAGATTATTTTGATTATTTACCTTATCAGTTTGACACAATCGAAAAAAATTCAGCGGAAACAGTTTGGAAAGCTTTTGATGAGATTGTTAAAACATCTAATAAAAATACTAGAAGATTAACTGAACAATCAATAGCTTTAGCTTTAAAAAATAAATTAATGCCTTTTTTGATTGATGAGGGTATGACCTTACCGCTTCAAGAGCAATATGAACTTTATAAAAAACTTGTGGCTATTAAAATTGAGATTATTAATTATAAAAGAAATGTACTAGAGTCGTTTTGTTTTGATAAGCAGGTAAATTACAAGCTAAACAATTCAGAACTGATTTATACAAATACAGAAGAGAATAAGGATAATTGGTCAGAGAAAAATGTGTTATTAATAAACTATTGGTTTAGTGTTGGTGCTGAAAAATTACTAAATTCTGATGCAATATACAGCATTATAAATACGGGTGATAATTTAGAGGCTAATGCAGTTGCACTATCAAAAGCGTTTGGTATACAAGAGCAGTTATCTAAAGTTTATGGGGTCTCACAATTCAGTATTAATAATCAAAAGCTCGATGCTTATGAAACAATGATCACCATGACTTTGTCACAAGCTCATTATTTTAAAGATCATATAGAAAAATTTATGTGTTTTTTACCTAATGCAAAAAGTAATTTGCATGCATTAGCACAGATGACTATGCATGGTTTTGTGATAGGTGAAAATAGAATGCCTTTCACATTTGCCAAGCATGAAGATAAGATACAAACAATGTCTTCTTGGGTAAAAGGAAGTTCAAATACTGTCAAAAAAAAGAAAATGGCTCAAATCTTAACTTTTTGGAGTTGTGATTTATATCATGAGAATGATATTTCTACCTTTCAACAAAAGCCATTCTATAAAATTGATGATTTTATTTTTCAATTTCCTTGGTTAACAGCATTTCAAAATGTGAACACAATGATGATTAACTATGTTCGTAAACTTCATAAAAATCGTTCAGAGCTTAGAAGTGAAACTGATAATATTGAATTAAATCTGGCTGATAAATTTAAAAATGCTGGATTTCAAGTGTTTTGCCAATATCAGCCTCAAGATAGAGAGGTTGGTGAGATTGATCTTATAGCGCTATACGATAACAATGTGATTGTGGCAGAGGTTAAATCGACATACATTAAAAGCAGTATTCAAGAAATTTACGAATATAGAAACTTCACTTTAAATAAGGCAGCTTATCAACTATCAAAAAAAGTAGCCTACGTCAGAAATGAATTTTTAAAGCAATATTTTGATAATGTAGATGATGTGAAAATTCACTCTTGGATTATAGATACAACTTTAGAATTTGATCATCAGTATTTTGGTAATCATCTTAAAATATCTATGGATGAAATAATTATATCCTTAAATGGAAAAGTTGATTTTATGGATTCGATTGTAGATGGTTTATTGGATGAAGAGGGGGTTGTAAATAATATTGATCCTCTTAAGTTTATTAATGATATTGAGGATGATAAATTTTGGACACATCAAATTGGTAATTATGATGGTTTTATGAATCGGATGTTGAGTAAATTGGATGTCTAAACAATCCCGATTCCTCTGTATAGGCGGTTTCCTCAACGGAACACAAGTCAAAGACCAAGGTGACAGCTTTGTCTGTATTGAAAATGGCAAACAAATCACTTATTTCAAAAAAGAGATTTTCAATCAGGATGCTTGGGATCATGATTACTATGTCTGTGAAACAACAAGTGATTTAGACCCTAAAAAATGGGTCTATGACATCGAGTAAGCATTTTAAAAGTAAATTTTAAAAGTGAATTTAAGAAGCAAAAAAAGATGAGCAGTTGCTCATCTTTTTTATTGAAAGGCTTATATATTACTGAGCATTCGCCACAGCAGGTGTACTTACAGTTGCATCATTGGCAGCTTTACGTGTAGGCGTATAGTTCAAACCAAGTGTAGAACTGGTATAAGTACGAACCTGATCAAGCAGAGCAGGGTTAGCATTCAAATCCTGTTGATACGATTTTACAATCTCATGCAACTTAGGATTCCACTTACCTTTAACCTGTTCAGGGAACGCTTTTTCCATCAGATTCAACATAATATATGGCGAAGTTGAAGCACCAGGAGAAGCACCTAATAAAGCTGTGATCGAACCATCTTTAGAAGCAAAAATTTCAGTACCAAACTGTAAGGTTGCATCCTTACCTGGAACTTTCTTAATGATCTGAACACGTTGACCACCCTGGTTCAGTTTCCAGTCTTCAAATTTTGCATCAGGATAATATTTTTTCAATTCATTGAACTGATCTTTTTGAGACATCGCAACCTGGCTGACTAAGTATTTCACCAGATCAAGATTTTCAATACCAATCGTTGCCATTGGGATCACGTTGTTTTTATTGGTTGCATCCATCAAATCAAACTGAGAACCATTTTTAAGGAACTTGTTTGAATAGGTTGCAAATGGTCCAAACAGAACATATTTTTTGCCATCAATATAACGTGTATCAATATGCGGAACTGACATAGGAGGCGCACCTAATTCAGGCTTACCATAAACTTTTGCAGTGTGTTGTGAAGTCACCGCAGGATTATCCGTCATCAGGAAAATACCGCCAATCGGGAAGCCCGCATATTGTTTGGTTTCTTCAAGACCCGTCATTTGTAAAAGTCTGATTGCAGCACCGCCCGCACCGATAAATACATGACGGGTTTTCACATGGCTGACAGATTTATCTTTCAGATTTTTAAATGTAACTGTCCAGGTCTTATCCGCATTTGGACTGATACCGGTGACTTCAGTTGAAGTTTCAACTTTAAAGTTAGACTGTTTTTGTAAATGGTTAATTAACTGAGAGGTAATCGCACCATAGTTTACATCTGAACCGACTTCCATACGTGTTGCAGCAACTTTCTGATTCGGATCACGACCTTGCATGACCAAAGGTGCCCATTGCTTAATCTCAGCAGGGTTTTCAGTATACTTTAAACCCTCAAACATCGGGCTTTGAAGCATCGCTTCATGGCGTTTTTTCATATAAGGAACGCTGTCACCCCAGACAAATGCAATATGAGGAACAGGGTTGATAAAGCTTTTAGGCTCAGCTAAAACGCCATTTTTAACCTGATAAGACCAGAACTGCTTACTGACTTCAAACTGTGAAGCAGTATCAATGGCTTTTTTAATATCCACTTTGCCATCTGCTTCAGGTGTGTAATTCATTTCCATAAAGCCAGAATGCCCCGTACCTGCATTATTCAAACCTGCAGAACTTTCCTGAGCGACCTGGTCCAGTCGTTCATACATCTGGATTTTCCAGTCAGGTTCCAGCTCATTCAGGTAAGTACCTAAGGTTGCACTCATGATCCCGCCACCAATCAGAACCACATCTATAATTGGTTCATCATTTTTAGTAGTAACGGTTTTCGAGGCGATAGGGCGAAACAGGAAGACAAGACCGAGCAGGAGAACAATAACGATCAAAATGATCAGGTATTTTAAAAATTTCTTCATTTTTATGGCAGCTAGTGACTGAGTATAGTTTGTAAATAATAATAAACAGAAAGCGTATAAATTGTGAACTTATGTAGGTAATGTGTTTAAGTTAAACTAAATAATTGGAATGTATAGGTTATTTGTGAACAGGAGAAATATTGAAAAACTGCTGATGCAGGAAAGTATACAGCTCACTTTCTGCAGAATATAAGCCCTGTTTTTTATAAAAAGGGGAAAGGATGGCTTCTTTTTAAAAGAGTGATTAAATATTTTTAATCGATGATTTAGATAAATTAAATAATTGAAAAATAAGTATATTAAGCTGTGAAAAGCGTAAATTTTCACATATTATTACAATGGGGAATAATATTTTATCGGTTGAAAAATGACAAATTTAGATACGGAAAAGACGGGATATCTGATTCAGCAGTACGATAAAGCTGTCGCTGAACTGGAAGTACAGACAAAAAAATACTATGAACTTGAAGCTAAAGCAAAAGAGTATTTACCGGCAGTTGAGCAGGCAGCACGCAGTGCTGAGCATAAGCTGAAAAATTTATGCGAACAAAAAAGTGCTGATCTGGTTAAACAGGCCAGCAGTGAAAGTTTAACAAAATCTCTGACCCTGGTACCTGCATGCAAATATCCATTTGTAGCCTTTGTAGTCGGACTGATTCTGCTTTTCGGAATCCCTTATTTTCTGGGTAAATTTTTCGGACTGATTGTAAGCATTGGTATATATGTCTGGCTTGTAAGAACTGGAATGAAAAAACAGGGACTCTTAAATACAGCGAAGCAACGTGAATCTATTCAAAAACTGAGTACGTTTCCAGTTTTACTGATGCATTTTTCTGATAAAGAAAGCAGTGACAGTACATTTCCATATCTGGCTGTTCGCGCACCGGTAAAAGAGGGTGAGAGTAATACGACGACCTGGAAAATGGACAAACAGTATGGCGATCTGAAAAATGCAGATTTTCTTGTGATCAATTCTTCAGCATCCGTAAACAGTGAATTTGCTTTTGTTCATATACCTGAAAATCAGGGGAAACCGCAGGTTATTGGTGTTAGAGCTAACACGGATGGCTGGGACTGGTCTTTATACTGTGAGCTTATGGAGCAGCTGGGTACTCAGACCAGAGATGAGATTAAAGCGATTCAGAGCTATGCTGAACATGCCGAAGAAAGTGGTCGCGCAGGGCAGCAGGTTGATGCTTTATTGCAGCGTATTAAAACTTTAAAAGAAGTTGAAATAAACTGGTCAGATGTTTCAATTGAAGAAGAAACGCTGGACCGTATTTTAAAACTGGTTGATTTATTTATTTCAGGGCGTAAGCCATCGCCAAAAGGTGTATTGCTTTATGGTCCACCCGGAACAGGTAAAACCCTGATTGCCCGTAAACTGGCAAAACATGCAGACTGTCATTTTGAAGCTGTCAATATTGCAGATTTAAAAGCCGGGCACATTGGTCAGACTGCACCAAAAGTGAAAGAGCTTTGGAAGCGCTGTCGTGAAAATGCACCGACCATATTGTTTGTAGATGAATGTGAAAGCGCATTTGCAAAACGTGGTGGTGTTGACAATGACAGCTTCGGTAATGAACTGGTTCAGACTTTTATTTCTGAATGGGATGGTTTTAATCAGGCAGCAGGTCAGGTTTTTGTCATTGGTGCGACCAACCGTTTTGATATTCTGGATACAGCAGTATTGTCCCGTTTCACATCAACTGTTGAAATTGGTCTGCCAAGTGATAAAGAGCGTCGAAAAATTCTTGAAAATGAATTCAACCAGGCTGATTTCAAGCTGGAAGTATCCGATGAGCTTGTAACAGAAACCACTGGAATGTCTGGACGGGATATTCATACACTGGTTGCGACCCTGGTTGCTGAAAATTTCAATTCAGACCTGGATACCGATAAAATTGTTGAGCAGGTGCGCAAGCTGAGAGGCAAGTCTTCAACGCAGATCAAGACTCTATCCTGGGAAGATATTATTCTGCCTGAGCAGTCATTAAATGAGTTTATGAACCTCGGCAAAGAATTACGCAACTCAGAACGTCTGGAAAAAATGGGGATTTCCACGCCTAAAGGTATTTTACTTTATGGTCCGCCAGGAACAGGTAAAACCCAGATCGCGCGTGTTTTAGCAGGTCAGTCGGGTCTTTCATTTATAGCAGCGGCAACTTCAGACTTAAAAGCAAATTATACCGGTCAGTCTGGTTCAAAAGTGAAAGCACTGTTTGAGCGTGCGCGTTCACAGGCACCCTGTATTGTATTTATAGATGAAATTGATATCGTTGCAGGTTCGAGAGGTGGCAGTTCTGATGGATTTGTTCAGGAGATTGTTGGGCAGTTGCTTCAGGAAATTGATGGTGTAGCCAGTAAAGCTGGACAGGTTTTCTTACTGGCAGCGAGTAATCACCCTGACAATATCGATTCTGCTTTGCTTTCCCGCTTTGAGCGCAAAATTGAAATCGGTCTGCCGGATGAAAGTTCACGCGCTAAAATTTTAGCTTTATTGTTGCAGAACAAGCCTGTGGATTTTGATGTTGTAACTGAGGCAGAAAATCTGGCAGCTATCACAGCAGGGTTGTCAGGTCGTGACCTGAGTTCACTGGTGACACGTGCGACACGTAAAGCAGTAAGCCGTGCAATGATGGATGGTGATGATATTGAGAATATTAAAATCAGTATGGATGATTTAAACAGTGTTTCCAGGGAACTGGAAACAGAAGAATAAACTGTACTGTCAGGACTTCAGAACAGATATTGTGTTGAAAATACAATATCTGTTTTTTTAACTTTTTGATTTGCAGATTATAAATTTCAGGCATTAAAAAGCCCCATATTTCAGGGGCTGATCGTACCACTCGCGTGATACTCATATAAGGCTCATCTCATACTGAAGGTATTAAAGCACAATTGTTCCAGTAAGTCATCAGGAGCTGTTTGGAAGTAAGAGGTTTATTCAATTGCCTGCTGCATAATTTCGATCAGATTCAGGATTTACGCTTACAGAAGTTGGATCTGATAATTATCTGGATTAAAAAACAACCAAAGTAACAGAACTGTAATAAAGAAAAACATAATTATTTTATATATATTATTTTTCACTTAATAATTCCTGTTTTGTTGGGCAGTCTGAATTGTCCGATCTGCTCAGTCACAGCTTTAAAAGTGATCATAAATGTGATTCATTTTGCTTATTAAATAAAAAATGAGCTATTACATTAAATAACAATAAAAAAGCACGATTGCTTAACGCACTTATTATGCTTAATAAGCGAACAATATAAATAATTAATTTAAAACAAATAAAGCAATGGATGGTTGAGTTATGAGCAGTAAATATACATTACATGCCTTAAATCTGGCAGTCTGTGGATTTTTATTAAGCGCCTGTGGTGGAGGGGGCAGCGGTGGTTCTGGTCAGGGAAATTCTGCTGCTGAAAATGGAAAAACTGAAAAAGAAATGGTGGAAGTTTTATCTACACGTCCTGATCTGGTCACAGACAATGATGTGCTGATTGCACTGGATCTGCCTGTTGATGCTGCTTCATCTGAGTATCAGGTCATATTAAACGGCAAAGACATCACATCACTTTTTAATAATTCTGACAAGGCTGCTTTGCTTCAGGGGCTGAAGCAAGGGGATAATCAGCTGAATGTCAGTACCGCTAAATACTTTCAGAATCTGGTTCTGACCAATCACAGTACAGATGGACCTGTCTTATCAGGACCTCAGTTAAATCCGTGGACATGTACAAATGGGTCAACGGATGCATCCTGCAATAAGCCAGTGCAGTACAATTATTATTATAAAGACAAGGTCGGTCTGATTCAGAAATACAATACTTCAAAACCGCCGGCAGCAGGTCTGATTGCTACGGCAACAACGGATGCAGGTGTAACGGTTCCTTTTATTATCCGCGAAGAAGTAGGTTATCAGAACCGTGATGAATACCGCTATGCGGTGCTTTTTGATCCGTCCCGACCGTGGACAGCACTGCAACCCCAGGCGCAGTTCAATCATAAACTGGTGGTGACGCATGGTTCCAGCTGTGGAACAGATTATCAAAGTGGAACATCTCCAACAGTGATTGCGACCTCCGCAGCTATTTTACCGGACATAACGGTAACTGCGCTGGGACGAGGCTTTGCTGTCATGTCTACTGCACTTTCCAACAGTGGACATAACTGTAATTTAGCTGTTCAGGCAGAATCACTGATCATGGCAAAAGAACGTTTTGTTGAGCAGTATGGAAAACTGCGATATACCATTGGGCAGGGCTGTTCAGGCGGTTCACTGGCAGCCCAGTGGGTTGCAAACGCATATCCTGGAATTTATCAGGGAATATTACCGACCTGCTCATTTCCTGATGCCTGGAGTACAGCATCACAGTTTGCTGACTACCATCTGATGATCAATTATTTTTCAAAACCCTTACAGACCGGTGCATTATGGGCTGAATGGGAAATTGCCCATGTTGAAGGACATGTATCTCAGTTAAACAGTTATATCAGTGAACTTGCACAGTTTGAAGTCGCCCGCCCTGATGGAGCGTGTAATGGAATTTCTGAAAGTCAGCGTTATCATCCTGTGAATCATCCTGCGGGCGTTCGCTGTTCCATTACAGATGCTGCTATCAATATGTTGGCGCCACGCCCAGAGCAGATCTGGTCGGACAATGAAAAAAGGCTCGGACGCGGTTTTGCGGGTTTACCGATTGACAATGTCGGAGTTCAGTACGGACTGGACAGTGTGATGAATGGCGTGATCAGTGCGGAAAAATTTGTACTGCTGAATGAACGTCTGGGAGGGGTCAATATTGACATTAAGGATGTACCTCAGCGTCTGGAAGCAAACGAAGGTGCATTAAGAAATGCTTACCGCACAGGTCTGATCAATGTTGCCAATCACCTGGATAAAGTGGCAATCATTGACTGCCGTGGTCCAGATGAAGGCTTATTCCATGATGCCTACAGAGCTTTTGCTGTACGGGCAAGGCTTGAAAAAGCACATGGAAATTATAACAACCATGTTATTTATGGTGGAATTCTGGCATTGGTTGCAGATCCGAAATGTCTGGAAGTCAGTTTTACTGATATGGATCGCTGGTTGACTCAGGTGGAAAAGGATAACAGCGCAGTACCTTTGGCTGAAAAGCTGACCAGAAATAAACCAGCTGATATAAAAGATTCGTGTATGAATGGAGTGGGTGGCATTGACCGTTCGAAGCTATGTTCAACCACACTGCTACCAGTGCACAGAACCCCTCGGATGGTTGCAGGTGACAGTATGACAACCTATGCAAATAAATGTCAGTTGAAACCGCTCAATACTTCTGATTATGGCAATAAAGTCCGCTTTACAGATACTCAGCTACAACGCCTGAAAGCTGTTTTTCCGGATGGCGTTTGTGATTATACAAAAGCACCTGTCGGTTTCAGTAATACTGAGGCATGGTTGAGTTATCAGGACAGACAGGGGCGGGTTATTTATGGTGGGCAGCCATTGCCATCGGTGGGCAGTAAGTCTGCACGTGGCTGGGCTTCAGGAGCATTTCAGCTGTTTTGAAATATTTAAAGTTGATCTTTGACTGTTTAAAATATGAAAAAGGCTGATTGTTCAGCCTTTTTCATTTATGTGTCTGTTGTCTTTGCACATGAAGTTTTCACATGATTCAGCAAGGATCTGGATAATAAAAAGTATAACCACATTCACTCTATCAGCAGCAGGTCAGCCGTATTTGCCAGTTTCAGCGAACGCAAAGCAAAAATAGAGCGGGTATGGCGTACAGCTTTCATTGAATAGAGGTTCTTTCTTAAAAAGCGTTCATAGTGTTCAGCATTTTTTACCGCAATTTTTACCAGATAATCATAATCACCTGTGACCAGATGAGCTTCTACAACTTCGGGCATTTCTGCAAGGGCTTCACTGAACTGCTGTAAAATATCGTCATCGTGTCTTTCCAGAGTGATTTCGATGAAGAACAGCTCATTGATACCAATGGCTTTAGGATTGATATTTGCAGTATAGCCTTCAATAATATTCAGATTTTCCAGGCGTTTGACCCGGGTCCAGCAGGGAGAGGAAGACAGCCCCACCAGATCTGCAAGCTGTGCAACGGTAAGACGACCATCTTTACGGAGAGCAGATAAAATTTTGCGGTCAATCTTATCTAATGTGTAGTGACTATCGTTCATAAGCTATACCACAGGAAAAAATTCGGAAAAGTAGCGAAGTTCTGAAATATTATTCCAGAAATAAACAACAATTCGTTTTATTACGGGAAACATTTTATTTTAAACCAAGTTAAAATAATCTTATTGAATCAAAGACATTTGGGAGATTGGCTTTGATTCCATGGACAGCATCTTTAGCGGAAGGGTGCCATTAAAGATGCTGTCCATACACTTATCTTAGACCTATAAATACAGCCACGACTATTTTTCTGCAGCCGCTTTACTTTTTTTCTGCTTAAACCAGTAAGCCAGGCTTAAACACGCAATCCATACCGGAATCAGTATTACTGCAATCTGCATATCAGGTGTATTCCACATAATAACAAGAATGCCGAGCATAAAGGCGACACAGATATAATTTGTCCACGGATAAGCAATTGCTGGAAACAGTGTCTTTTTATTTAAATTCAGTTGATGCCGCTTAAACTTAAGATGAGTCAGTGACAGCACCATCCAGTTAATCACAATCGCGGATACAACCAGGCTCATCAGCAGTTTGAAGGCTTTGTCCGGAAAGATATAATTCAGTACTACACAGATCAGCGTAATTGCAGCAGAACATAAAATTGCTGCATAAGGGATTCCACGGTTATTGATTCTGCTTAAAAATGAGGGTGCATTGCCTTGTTCTGCCAGCCCAAGCAGCATACGACTGGTGCCGTAACTGGTGCCGTTATAGACAGAAATGGCTGCCGTCAGTACCACAAAGTTTAAAACAGTGGCAACGCCCTGACTGCCCAGTGAGTCAAAAATCAGTACAAATGGGCTGCCGCCTTCTGCAATCTGATTCCATGGAAATAAAGACAGTAGAATAAAAATAGTCAGTACATAAAACAGTAAAACCCGATAGACAATCTGATTGACCGCTTTAGGAATGGTCTGAGTCGGATTTTTGGTTTCAGCTGCGGCTATACCAACGAGCTCAATTCCCCCGAAAGAAAACATGATAATGGCCATAGCCATCACTAGTCCAGAAAGACCATGTGGAAAAAATCCACCCAAAGCCCATAAGTTACTGACAGAAGCGGTTTCACCTGCCTGACCGCTGGCAAGTAACCAGGCACCAAATCCGATCATGCCGATAATGGCTGCAATTTTAACGATGGAAAACAGAAACTCCATTTCGCCAAAGACTTTTACATGCGTCAGATTAATGACATTGATCAGAATAAAAAATCCCAGTGCAGAAACCCAGGTCGGAATCTCAGGCCACCAGTAATGAATATATAAACCGATTGCACTCAGTTCAGCCATGCATACCAGCACATTCAGCACCCAGTAGTTCCAGCCCGACATAAAGCCAGCAAAGGGACTCCAGAATTTATAAGCAAAATAACTGAATGAACCACTGACAGGCTCTTCCACCACCATTTCACCCAGCTGGCGCATCATAAAAAAAGCAATTAAACCGGCAATGGCATAACCTAAAATAACAGAAGGACCTGCCAGGTTAATGGTCTGAGAAATACCAAGGAACAAGCCAGTTCCAATGGAACCACCTAAAGCAATAAGCTGAATATGACGGTTGCTCAGTCCATGTTTAAGCTGGCTGTTGTTGCGTGCTGACATTGAAAACCAATTCTGAAAGGGGAGGTGAGAAGAAAGGAGGAATTATAATTATAATAAAAAATTATGATTTCATAAAATTATTTTTATAAAATGTGTGTTTATACAAAATGGATGGACTTAATTTCTTTAAATAATCAGTATCTTATCGTAAATGTTATGGTTTATAGTAGGATTCCATCACTTTACCATCGAGTACAAATACCTGATTTCAGGGATATTCACAGGTATTCAAAAAAAATAAGATGCCATTTTCTGAAATGGAATAACCATCATGTATGTTTCAGAAGTTGTATTTGATTTAAAGAAAATATCCTTATTAAAACAAAACTGCGTATTTCAGGATATGCTGAAACTGGATAAGCAGATTTTTCCTGAAACGACAGATCAGAGCTTCATGGACTTTGTTTATGATCCTGCAGCAATTTCAGTTTATGTGATTCAGTATTTTTGCGAAGACAGGCTGATCGGGCAGAATATTATTCCGATTCTGAAGCTTGAAACAGAAACGGGTATGGTTCTGATTGTGTCATCACGTGCAGGTTTTCTGCCTGACTACAGAAAACTGGATCAGACACTGAATGGGGCTGTACGGCTCATTATGAACCATAGAATGAAGTATCCATTTACGCCCTACTGGTTTGTCACGACACTGGCTCAACCCAGACTGTATGGGCTGTTTGCTTCACGATCATCACATTTTTTTCCACGCAAAGATAAGAACAGCCCTGGAGAATACAGGGAAATGCTGAATTTTATTGCCCAAAGACAGCCGAATGTAGAACAGCGGGGCGAGGATATTTATATTCAGGACTGTAATTTACCGGTACCTTCCGCCGATGAGCTGATGCATTGCGGTATTGTTCCTGACAGTCACAGTGCTTTTTTTACGAAACATGCTCCAGACTGGTTTTATGGAAAGGGAATGATCTGTCTGTGCAAACTCGATGGCAGAACATTGACAGAAACCGCAATGAATGTGTTTCTGGACAGACGCCTGACCTGAGTCCCAAAAGCCTGTTCAGAGCGGAAGTATCTTTTAAGGACTCATCAGGATATCAGTTCGATATCCGCATATTGCTGAATCAGTTCAGCATTCATCCCATTGATATAATCCATAAATGCGACATTGAAACTTCCGGTTTTCTGAGCAGTCTCATAAGCCAGTTTACCTGCTATGGCAAAATGGACATGGGCAGCAATGGTCGCAATCTCAACAGAAGTGACAGCGGTATAGGCTGCAATCAATGCCCCCAGTGCACAGCCTGTAGCCGTTACTTTAGGCTGTAAATGTGAACCGCCATTAATTTTGATAATCTGCCCAGTACTTCTGCACAGTATATAATCGGATTCGCCAGAAATTGCGATACATTCGGCATGGTTCAAAAGAACTTTTGCCTGGCTGTAGACTTCATTACTGCTGAGCGTACTGTCCACACCTTTGCTGTTGACCTGATTTCCTGCCAGCGTACTGATTTCGGAAGCATTCCCACGAATAACAGCAGGTTTGTACTGTAAAATTTCATTGACCAGGTCAGAACGCCATTTGAGTAAAGGGCTGTAACCCACAGGGTCAATAACCCAGGGCGTACCCGTATGGTGAGCAGTACGTGCAGCAATGCGCATGGCTTCCATCTGTTCAGATGTCGGTGTTCCTGTATTCAGGCTGACGGCAGCAGCCACCTGTGCAAATGCTTCTGTTTCAAAAGGGTTATCAATCATGGCAGGAGATGCACCTGCTGCCAGTAAAATATTGGCAACATAGTTGGCTGCAACAGAATTGGTTATACACTGCACCAAAGGCTGCTGAATCTGAAGCTGTCGCCACGCCTCTGTAACTTTTTGCAGTAAAGCATCGGGTTCTGTCACTAAGGTATCTGTCAGGATATTTTCTAAATGTTCAGGATGATTCATGTGCAGACCTATCGTGTAAAATAATGATCCTGCTGTTTACAGGTTCTGCAGAACAGCGAAATATGGTTATGTGCATCATATTCAATATCAAGTTCATCTGAACCACAATGCATACAGCGTTTCAGTGCATAGAACTTAAGCCGTGGTTCTATTTTTTCCCAGATTTTCCAAACGGGCTGTACAAAAATCATTTCATCATAGCCCAGAAATCTGAAAAACAGGATTTCTGCCATACCGCTGAATGGAAGCTGCGGAGGGTGAGGTAAGGTTGTCGTGACCCATTTTTCCTGCAGTCCACGTTCACGGTATTGTTCCACTGTTTTTTTCAGCAGATTGGTATTGATGAATTTTTCGTTACGGAGCTGCAGAAGTTTTTTGGAATGCAGATAATCCAGGGCAGTCTGAACCAGATAGAAAATCTGTCCACAGGCAAGGCTGTCCAGCAGGCGGTAACACAAGGCTTTAAAGCTGTTGTTTCCAGAAATCTGCACCTGCCATAAGCGACAGTAGTACTGCATGAACTGAACAATTTTTTCATACAGCAGTTCATAAATCGCATCTTTTACTTCATCGGCACTTTTAAAGGGAATGCCCTGCGACAGATTTTCGTAAAACCATTGTCTTAGGCGGAAGGTGATGCTGTATAGACTCGGTTCTGAATAGCCATCGAGACGTACATTAATATAGTACTGACCTGCCGTGTCAGCAGAGTCTCTGGAGATCAGTATCTGCTGGTCGAGCATCTGATTGATCAGTCTTTTCTGATACTGATAGTTGGGAGAAAAAGGAACGTATTTAATCTTTTCCCAATCAATGTATTCATGGTGATGCGAACTTTCAGAAACCTGATCATCGAGTATGGAAAGTAAAAACAGTTTTTGAATAAAACTGAGCTGATTGAGTTTATGCTCAACCATGTCTTTATCTTTACCTTTGTTTTTCAGGTTGTAGCTTTCTTTGGACAGCGCTTCCTTGATGAGTTTACGTTTATTTTTCTCACAGCTTTCGCAATGGCAACTCTGTTTCTGATCTGCATAAATACGGTGTTCACAGTAACTGCATTCATGAAAATTCAGTTCACGGTCGTATTGTTCTGCTTCAATCCAGTACATCGAACCTTTACATAATGGGCAAAATGCACTTTCATCGAGCTGTTTTTGCAGAATATGTAATGGAAGCATGGTTTACCTGAAAATCTGAAGCACAGGATTGATTATACACATGTCTGTCATGATAAATGCAGTGGTATTGAAATATGAAAAGAGCAGCCTGAGCTGCTCCTTTAGATGAAGAATAAATGAGCTGGATCAATAGGCAGCAGGACAGGGTAATGATTCATCCTCCAGTCCATCATGTTTGGCATTGAGTAGAGCACGGACTTTTTTCTGAAGAATTTTTCTGGAACCGAGTGAGTCATAACTGTTCAGAATGGCACTGACTTCACCAGGTTTCATTGGAATTCCTTCGCAGCTCATAAAAAGTGCAATCACTTTGTGGTCAATGTTTGCTGCATCCAGTGCTTTCATGGTCCTGATGTTTTCAACACGGACGATATGTTCTTTTAAATACATGCTGCACCTCATTTATATAGGTAGATTTTTATAGTGCGCTTTGCACAGAAGATAACAAGCAAAAAATGTGCTCAAAATGTATCTGTTTTGAAGAAATATTTTTAAATCTGTACAGTAACAATGCCAAACAGATATTAATCAAAGGCTTATTTTTTCGGTTCAGTACATATAGCCTGCTTAATCATTCATTTATCAATATCGCTTTATGTATTGTGTAAATATTCATCTGCCTGAACGGTTTTTTACA
Organism: Acinetobacter sp. WCHAc010052; assembly: GCF_002165295.2. Taxonomy (NCBI): domain Bacteria; kingdom Pseudomonadati; phylum Pseudomonadota; class Gammaproteobacteria; order Moraxellales; family Moraxellaceae; genus Acinetobacter; species Acinetobacter sp. WCHAc010052. Next base: position 1,472,060 of record NZ_CP032143.1, read on the forward strand.
GGCATGGATTGAAAACCGTTGCATAAAGACCCATATTGAAAGGTAAAGCAACAGAACAGACAGATTGTGGAATCTGACCTTTGATCGGTTCATTTCACAACACTCAGTCTGCGTCAGACGGAAGAATCAGGACATTATATGAATATTGCAGCACATCCAGTGGTTGAAGCAGATCAGACCGTTTATTTAAAAGATTATCAGAAGCCGACATTCAGTGTTGAATCCATCCAGCTGGATATCCGTGTTTTTGCGGAGCAGACACTCGTTACTGCAACACTGAAAATGCAGCGTCAGACCCCTGGAGATCTGGTATTGCTGGGGCGTGATCTGGAACTGAAATCCATCAGTATCAATGGTAAGCAACTGTCTGAAAGTGAGTATAAGCTCGATGCTGAACAGCTCAGCATCAGTGATGCACCGGATGAAGCTGTTGTTGAAACAGAAGTGGTGATTCATCCTGAGACCAATACTCAACTGGAAGGGCTGTATCTGGCTGGTGGTGATTTATTTGTGACTCAGAATGAACCTGAGGGCTTCCGTAAAATTACCTTCTACCCTGACCGTCCAGATGTGCTTTCTGTTTTTACCACGCGTGTGGAAGCAGATAAAAAATATCCAGTACTGCTTGCCAACGGTAACCTGATTGAAGCGGGTGAAGCGGGTGAAGGACGTCACTATACGGTCTGGGAAGATCCGACTAAAAAGCCATCTTATCTGTTTGCCTGTGTGATCGGTGACCTGGCTGTGCTGAAAGACCGTTATACGACTTCTGAAGGTCGTGACGTGGCGCTGGAAATTTATGCAGAAGAAAAAGACATTCCAAAATGCCATATTGCTATGGAAGCCTTAAAACATTCGATGCGCTGGGATGAAGAACATTATGGTCGTCCTTATGACCTGGACAACTACATGATTGTGGCAACCAGTCAGTTCAACATGGGTGCAATGGAAAATAAAGGGCTGAATATTTTCAATACTTCATGCGTACTTGCAGATGAGGAATACACCACAGATGCAGCGATCATGCGTGTACAGTCTGTGATTGCCCATGAATATTTCCATAACTGGACAGGTAACCGTATTACCTGCCGTGACTGGTTCCAGCTGTGTCTGAAAGAAGGTTTAACTGTTTTCCGTGATCAGTCGTTCTCTGAAGATTTACAGTCAGCAGCGGTTCAGCGTATTGATGACGTAGCAGTGTTAAAAGCGCATCAGTTCCCTGAAGATGCAGGTCCTCTGTCGCATCCACCACGTCCGGATCATTTTGTTGAAATCAATAATTTCTATACAGCGACTGTTTATGAAAAAGGCGCAGAAATTAACCGTATGATGGCGACTTTACTGGGCAAGGAAAAATTCCGTAAGGGAACGGATGAATATTTTAAACGCCATGATGGTCAGGCGGTTACAGTTGAAGACTGGGTTGCTGCTCTGACTGCAGGTTCTGGTGTGGATTTATCTGAGTTTCTGCTCTGGTATAACCAGCCAGGTACACCAAAACTGGAAGCCAAAGGTGAATATGATGCTGAAAATCAGACGTATCGTCTTCATTTAAAACAAAGTCTGAAAACACATCCAAAATATCCAGACTTAAAAGCATTACCTGTTCCTGTGGCTTTGGCATTGTTCAATGCACAGACAGGCGAGCAGGAAACACTGCACTCCACAGCTATTGTGGAAAATAATGTGAAAGATGGTGTTTATCTGTTTGATCAGCCAGAAGTAACGATTGAGTTTACAGGTGTGTCTGCAAAACCTGTCGCCTCACTGTTACGTAATTTCTCTGCACCTGTAAATCTTGAGTTTAATTATTCTGATGAAGAACTGGCATTTCTGTTGCAGTATGAAACTAACGGTTTTAACCAGTGGCAGGCAACACAGACCTTACTTGAGCGTATTTTACTGAATGGTCATGACGCACAGATTTATCTGAATGCCATTCAGCAGACTTTACCGGCAGTGATTGCAAAAGATCCGTTATTGGCTTCACGCCTGTTTGATGTGCCTGCTGAGGGCTATTTGGGCAGCCGTATTGACCAGAATTATAATCCGGCAGTCGTAAATGAAGCTCGGGAAGCACTGCTGAATCAGCTGGCAAAAAATCTGGGTGATTTTGTGAAAGAAACGTATCTGTCACTTCAGCCTGAAGAACAGAAAGAATTTTCACAGGCAATGGGTGTCCGTGCGCTGAAAAATATCATGCTCAGTTTAATGGCTCGTCAGGGTGATGCGGAAGTCTTTGATCTGGCTTATCAGCAATATCAGCAGACAGGCAATATGTCGGAACGGCTGGGTGCATTGAAAGTACTGGTATGGAATGATGCAGCTCAGGCTAAAGATGCATTGCAGGATTTCTATACCCGTTTCAAAGATGAAGCACTGTCTCTGGATCAGTGGTTTATGATTCAGGCAGCACATCCAAAAGCAACAGCAGAGACGGTTCAGTATTTAACTTCTCATGCTGATTATGACCTGAGTACACCGAACCGTATTCGTTCTGTCAGTGGTGGCCTGAATGCCAATCCTGTAAATACCTGGAGTTTTGGTGTGCAGCATTTTATTCAGCTGGCAAAATACCTGGACGAGAAAAATCCAATCGTAGGTTCACGTTTACTTCAGGTTCTGAGCCGCTGGTATACGCTGGCTGAACCTCAGCGCAGTGACGTGAAAACAGCACTTGAAGCATTGAAGCCTCAGGTTAAATCAAAGAATGTCAGTGAAACACTGAACAGTATGCTGAGTATTTAACTCACTCTTACTGGTTCAGTATAAAAACAGCCTGCTTATGCAGGCTGTTTTATGTTCAGTCCTTCAATTTTTGCAATGAAATGATTCTTATATCCGTGACAAACAGAATTGATTAACAAAACTTAAAAGATCTTATTTTTGTTTTGTTGTTAAATTAATCAAAGAAAATGAATAAATGTTTATTTACCACAATTAAACATAATAAATAAGTTAAAATTATCACACAAATTCAGATATGACTGACTTGGCTCAATAGTGCTGTATTCAAGATGTGAGCATTAAATATCTGAAATGAAATCTGTTTGGAGCTTGATATGTTAGTAAAAATTGAAGATGGGTTTTATTTAAATTCTCAGCATATTATCGCTGTCAAAATTAAAAAAAGTGCAGCAAATGGTCGATTCAATGTTCAGGTTGAATACACACCAAACAGTGTACAGACCACAGGTCTGTATCAGAAAGAATTTGATAATGGAATTGAAGCAGAAAGTTATCTGTTTACCCTGAATAAGGCGATTGGTGGATAGATCAGTGGTGTCTGATGTATACAGGCAATTGGGCTGATCAATTAAATAAGAATATGCAACTGAAAATATATGCATAAAAAATCCCTCGGTACAGAGGGATTTTTTATTGCAGTTCTGGTTGATCAGACTTTGACGATCAGTACCGGAACAGGGGACTGAGTCAGAACATTCTGGGCTACACTTCCTAGCATGAGCTTTTTGAAGCCGGTTCTGCCATGTGAACCCATAATAATTAAATCAGCTCCCACTTCATCAGCAATCTGAATAATACCTTCAGAAGGCACAACACCACGAACCACTCGTGTATTTACAGTTATGCCATCACGGTCAAAAGACAGTTTTATTTCTGCCAGTCGGTCCTGAGCATTTTTTTCTGCCTGCATAAAATAGTCTGTAATTGCAGGAGCAACTTTATAAAAATCCACCCCGACAAATGGGTCTACAGCAATGACACTCATAACAGTGACTGTGCTTTTCAGTTCCTGAGCAAGGGAAAGAGCTTGTTCAACTGCGGCATAAGAAATAGGGGATTCATCTACAGGTACTAAAATATGTTTATAAGTCATGGTGATATTCCTGTGAAAGTTATGCTTTTGTATTCTTTAATATCATGATCATGATCATGATCATGTTCTGAGCACTGAGCTGTAACAGTGTTCAGAAAAGTGTAAGGCTGAAGCGTTATGCTTTAATGACCATAACCGGAAGTTCGGTTGAACCCAGTACATCCTGTGCAAAGCTGCCAAGAAGAAACTTTTTGAAGCCTTTATTACCATGTGAACCAATCACGATCAGGTCAGCCTTGAGATCTTTTGCTGCATCAACAATCCCTTCAGCAGAAACTTCGCCTTTGGTAATTTTAGGTTGTGCGCTGACACCTGCATCATCTGCAATTTTCAAAGCTTCCTGGAGAGCTTTTTCAGCATTTTGATATGCCTGTACAAAGTACTCTTTCATAATGGCGGAAGAATAATAGAAATCGACATCTGTGAATGGGTCTTCTGCGACCAGGCTGATTAAACTGAGCTGAGCATTGAACTGTTTAGCGATCTCTGCAGCGTGGCGGACAGCAGAAAAGGAGATTTGTGAACCATCGACAGGAACTAGAATATGGTTATAGGACATGGGTGTCTCCTTTATCATTTATATACATTGCCTTTCAATTCATTGATAGCACAGAGCCTTGCCAAGTTCAATTTAAGCCCTCTTAATTCCGTAAAATTCATTAAAAAAGTGTGTCTGCAGCCACAGATAATTCCAGGTGATGCAGTGTGTTTTTTTATTTATGAAAGCTATTTTGATTCAGTCGGTATAAGGAGCTGATTGTCGAAATTCAGTTTTTCATACTATTGATTACATTTCTAATGAGTAGTTGATTGATTAAGTCTGAGTCATGCCTGATTCAGTCAATTTTCAGAGGGTTTCAGGTGGACTCCAGGTTTAAAAATATATTTTTTGTAGATTTTCAGCTGAAAATCTTGTCTTTTATCATGAAATGTATAAGATACCAACCGATTGGTATCTTTATTCTGGATGAGAAAATGAATCCTGTTTATACAGCATATGCATTGCTGGCCTGTGCTATCGTCACTGAAGTGATCGGTTCGGCTTTCCTGGTCAAATCCGAAGGGTTTACTAAACCTGTACCGACGCTTGTTGTTGTTGTACTTTATGTGATTGCATTTTATCTGCTTGCTCAGGTGATCAAGGTTATACCATTGGGAATAGCCTATGCGATATGGGCAGGGGTTGGCATTGTTCTGACGGCTGTTGTAGGATTCATTTTTTTCCGCCAGCAGCTGGATTTACCCGCAATGCTGGGTATTGGACTGATTGTCGCGGGTGTGATGGTCATCAATCTGTTTTCAGCTTCTTCAGGACATTAAGATGGTCAATGCATATCAGCGGAAAAAAGATCCGGAACATATCCGTAAACTGATCCTTGAAAACACCATGATTCTTGCAGCTGAAAAAGGTGTCAGTGGAGTTTCAATACAGACTGTGGCTGAAATGGCCGGAGTCACCAAAGGTGGTGTTTTTCACCATTTTCCAAATAAAAAGGCATTACTGGAAGCCATGCTTCATTTTGTCATGAGTCAGATTGATGCAGAGACAGAAAAACTGATCTGTGCAGATACTGAAAGCTATGGCTGTTTTACCCGTGCATATATCGAGATTACGCTGAATGCTAATGCGACAGCTGTAAGCCGATACTGGGATGCAATTTCCATGACCATGCTGACTGAACCGGATTTAAACGCAATCTGGGCACAGTGGCTTGAAAAAAGACTGTCCATTCATGCAGATACGGATCAGTCTGTGCAGTTGAAGATATTGCGTTATGCAGCTGATGGGGTCTGGCTGACCGGATTTGCAGAAATGAAACTGGCAGAAGATTTTATAAAAATGAAGCAGGAACTGATTTCAAGAACTTATCCTGCTTCATCGCAATCATTTAACGGGCTCTGAATTTTAAAACAGCAGAGACAGCAAAACCAAACAGAAGTCCCCAGAAAGCAGAGCCTATACCAAAAAACTGGACACCCGAGGCACTGAACAGAAATGTCATCAATGCGGCTTCACGATCACCGACATTGTGAAACGCCAGGGCAATATTGTGGCTGATGGTACCGAACAGAGCGATACCCGCAAGCGCAACAATGAAAATATGAGGAAATGACATCAGCAGGCTGGTCAGTGTTGCTGCAAAAAGTCCCATCAGAATATAGAAAAAACCACAACTCATTCCAGCAATGTAGCGTTTTGATGAATCAGGATGTACCTGATCATCCAGGCTGACGGCAGCACTGATTGCAGCGATATTGACGGTGTAACAGCCAAATGGGGCAAGAATTGCCTGTATGGTTCCCGTCCATCCTATCAGCTGGTTCACATGGGGTTGATAACCATAGCTTTTAATCATGGCAAGACCTGGCAGATACTGCGATGCCATGTTAATCACAAATAAAGGGAGTGCCAGGCCAAACAGTGCAGACCAGGTGAAATCAGGCGTCATCCATACGGGAGCAGCAAGATGCCACTGTATGGCAGGCGTATGAAAGTCCATAAACAATGGGCAGAGTATAAGACCTGCAATCACAGTGATGACAATACTGTAGCGCGGTGAAAGACGCTTTGAAAAAATATAGACTGCCAGTAATGACAGAATAAAGCCCCAGTCATTCTGAAGGCTTGCAAACAGCGTAATGCCAAACTTGAGCAATACACCTGCAAGCATGGCACTGGTCAGGCTTTGTGGAATATAGGAAAGGACTTTTTCAAAAATTCCTAAAAATCCAAGTACAGCAGTGACTGCACCACAGACCAGAAATGCACCTATTGCTTCATACAGGCTGTAACCACTGCCGGTTGCAATAATCAGGGCAAGACCCGCCGTGGACCAGGAAGTTGCAACGGGATATTTAAATTTCCATGACAGAATTAAGCCTGAAAGACCAATGCCGAGTCCCAGTGCCCAGAACCATGAAGTGATCTGTTCAGCAGATGCACCAAGAATCTGCGCAGCCTGAATCACCAGTACAGCTGAAACACTGATACCAATCAGAAATGTAATAAAACCTGCGAATACAGCAGGGATGGAAAAGTCCTGTAGAAATTTTTGCATGATCCTTTGCTTTTATTTGACCAGATGTTGGAGAAATATGTGAATCATACGCTTTCCTGTGGTGAGCGAAAAGCGTTGATTGGAAATAAACATCATGTCTGGATATTCTCATATACAGATAAATCTTCTTTTTTTATAACGTGGATGTTGCAAGTTTCAGTCCAAATCCACAGAAAAGGAATCCTACGCAGGCAACGCAGATTGCAGCAAATTTGTATCTGCTGTTAAAAAAGCTTGCCAGTTTTACACCGGAAAATATCAGGATGGTCAGGTAGCCCATACTGATGATTTGCAGAATAAAAGAAAGCATGGCAAAACTGATCGCAGGATAAGGATAGGCTGGATCAACAAACTGTACGAAAAAAGACAGATAAAAGAAGATTGCTTTAGGATTGAGCACACTGATAGTCAGTGCTGTCCGATAGGCATGTACTTCAGTAGAGGCTTCAGAAGCTGTATCTGAAGTTATTTTCTGAGGTGTATTTGACCATGTACGGACACTGGCAATCAGGAGTTTAATACCCAGCCATGAAAGATAAGCAGCACCAAAAACTTTAAGGATGGTAAAAAGCCAGGGGAAAGCATCCAGCAGGGAAGCTGCGCCTAATACTGTACACAGAATCAGGATCAGGTCGCCGGTAAAAACACCCAGTGCCCCCAGATAACCCGTTTTAATACCAAAACGGGATGCAATGGACATCACATACAGTGAGTTAGGTCCTGGTAGAATGACAATTAAAATAGTCCCAATAATATAAGTGGTGACGTCTGTAATGCCAAACACGGGACACTCTCAAATAAAAAGGCTGATATTGAATTATAACAATATCAGCCTTAAAGGTGCACTGTCGGAGTGCATTAATCCTGAATTTCTGCATCCAGACCGAAGGACTGACGCAATAAGCTGTTCAGTTGCTGACGTGCTTTGATAAATCCATCAATCCCACCCTGGAGCAGCTGAAAAGCCATCAGATCATTTTCAAGCTGGGTTTTGAAAGTGTCGTGATTCAGAACCTCTACAAAATGCTGTACATGTGCCTGAGCATGCTCAGGAGAGAGTTGAGCCTGGACTTCACGATCATCCGTTTCAAGTTCCGCAAGCAGATTTGGAGAAACGGTAAGTAAGTCACAACCTGCCAACCCAAGAACCTGCTCAACACTTCTGAAACTTGCACCCATAATTTCGGTTTTGATCTGGTGCTGTTTGTAAAAGTGATAGATCTGTTTGACAGACAATACGCCGGGATCTTTATCTACAGGATAATGATCAACATTTTCAGCTTTTTTAAACCAGTCCAGAATACGACCTACAAATGGTGAAATCAGCGTAACACCTGCATCTGCACACGCCTGAGCCTGATGAAGACCGAATAAAAGTGTCAGATTACAGTGAATACCTTCAGCTTCAAGCTGTCTGGCTGCCTGAATACCATCCCAGGTGGATGCAATTTTAATCAGAATCCGGTTCTGATCCACCCCATATTCTTTATACAGAGCAAGCAGCTCTTTTGCTTTCGCAACAGTGGCTTCAGTGTCGTATGAAAGTGCTGCATCGACTTCGGTTGAGACCCGACCATCAATCAGTTTAAGGATTTCAACACCCAGTTTAACAGTCAGAATATCAATCGTGCGTTCGACCAGAAGATCTGAAGTATATCCTTCGCTGAGTGCCTGTTCGTAAGCTTCTTCGATCAGCTCACGACTTTCAGGCTGACTTGCAGCAGCGGTAATCAATGAAGGATTTGTTGTTGCATCAAGAGGACGGAATTTTTCAATGGCAGTCAGATCACTGCTGTCAGCAACAATGGTAGTCAGTTTTTTTAGTTGGTCTAAAGCTGTTTGTGTCATTTAAATCAGATTCTTAAAGTTATTGCCTGTAATTCAGTTATATCACAAAGTTTACTCAACCCAAGTATCTGTATGCATTCTAAGCAGCTTAAATTGCGTCTTTTCGTAAATTTCTGAGGTGATTAATCAAAAAACGAGCAGCTGAACCCAGTTCACTTTCCCTGTTCCAGACCAGATCGACAAAATATTCAAATTTAGGTGTGAAATCCAGAAAATTCAGCACTTTTAAATGCTGCTGCAGTTCAGGGTTTTCATTGAACATTTCAAGGGGTAAAACTCCCCAGCCCAGATTTTGCATAATCATGCTGCAGGCGGAATGATGATTGTCAGTTCGCCAGTGATGTTTTGAAAACAGAAGCTCAGGTTTGATGCTTTTATCACGGCTGGCAACGGCAATCTGTCTGCTTTGATGAATCTGTTCAAAACTGACCTGATCATATGCAGCAAGCGGATGGTGAACAGATGCAACGGGAACCAGTGCTTCACGTTTTAACTCAACAAACTGTTCACTGCTTTCCAGCTGCTCACGTTCAAACATCAAGGCAAACTGAGCTGACTGATTTGTCAGCATTTTCTGGGCATCTTCCTGTGGAGCAGAATAAATATTGATCTGAAGTTCAGGAAACTGTTTTTCCAGCAGGGCAATATAATCAGTCCAGTTGGTATGCAGTAATTCAGATACGACCACAATATTCAGTGATGACTCCAGGCCTGAGCTGAGTGAAAGCGCATATTGTCTCCATTCATTGATTTCAATCAGCAGATTCTGTGTGCGTTCATACAGCGCAATTGCCTGTGCAGTCGGCACAGGTTCACGACCCTGACGGATAAACAGTGTCAGATTTAAATCTATTTCCATATTGGCAATGGACATACTGACAGCTGAAGGTACTTTTCCGATCTTTCTTGCGGCAGCTGAAAATGAGCCTGTTTCCATGACAGTCTTAAAAATGGATAACTGTTCCTGATTAATGTTCATTAACTTATCAGATTATTTAAAAGAATTTATCTGATCTTAATAGTTATAGTGAAAGATTGAAATATATAGTAGAAAAGTGAATTAATTATTTGTTAAATAAAGCTAATAATATATTTAATATTATTTTATTTATTTAAGAACAAAACTGTGATGCATTCCCTTTGTTGTGATAAATATTGACCTTTAATGACTAAAATTACAAAAATATGTTTACTGTGTGGTAAAAAAACTTGCAAACAAACATACGTTGAATGTATACAAATCACTTAATAAGTGTGGTTATAAATAAAAATTCGTAACATAAATTAAAAGTCAGACAAGGAGTTGGACGATGAAACTTGGATATCTAGCAGTACCTCTGGCACTCGTATGTGCAATGCAGAATGCAGCAGCTGCCCCAGAAAATGGTAAACGTTTTTCTGTATCGGCGGGTTGGTTGCATGTCATGCCTCAGGGGAAAGCCAATCCATTTAATATTAATACAGCAGTGAAAGGTGGTACCAATGCTAAAGTAGGTCTAATTTCTCAGGATGGATTTCTTAAAGCAATTGATTCTGATGCTGTAACTGGGACAGGTTCTAACTTGAAAAATCAGCTGGAGGGACTATTGAACGGTCCTTTAGGGAGTAATGGCGGATCATTAAAGGATGCTGAGGGTAATATCAGGGAAAATATTGCGGGTACTGCGATTATTGATGGTTTGGAATCATGGGGAGCGAAGGGTACTGGGCTTGAGGCTGAAGATATAGATACATTGGGTTTGATGTTTAACTATTATCTAAATGATAAAGTGTCTCTACAGTTGATAGGTGGTATTCCACCTAAAGTTGATATTAAAGGAAAAGGTGAAATCACGGCACCATTGACTGGAAGTGCAAAACCCGGTGGAATAGCAGGTATCCTTTACAAGGATTTACCCTTGAATTATGCAGTACCAATTACCAATCTGAACTCATATAGTAAAGCTGCAACTGCACGTGCCTGGACACCTGCACTTGAAGCACAGTATCAGTTTGGTAAGCCGGGTATAGACAAGTTCAGACCATTTGTGGGCGCAGGTTTAATGTATGCTTATTTCAATGATATTGAGTTGAATAAAGGTATTGAATCAGATCTGATCGCTGCTGGTCATATGATTCAGAATATTCATGATGGCAAAGCAGGTGCTGCACTGGATGGTAAAATATCCTCAGGTGATATGCGTGTCAAAGTGGATGCCAGTGATGCCATTGCACCAATTGTAACTGCTGGTTTCACTTATGATATTACACCATCATGGTTTACAACAGCATCTGTGTCCTACGCAAAGCTGAACAATAAAGTGACCATTGATGTGATGAATAAAAACACCAATGAAAAACTGATTCATGCAACGACTAAAATTGATATTGATCCAGTGATCACTTATGTCGGTGTAGGTTACCGTTTCTGATCATGGCGTGAGTAACAGTATTGATTTACTGTTACTCATTTTCTTGATATCCGTCAGATGTAAAAGTAGTGCCGTTTTATTCAGATAAAAATAATGTAGCTGTATCGGGTACAGATCCGGATTTTTCATTTCATATTTACTCCATGACATTCTACATACACAGATAAAAGATCACATCTGGATTATTTAGATAAAAGTGATGGCTTTTTATTTCACATTCTTTGCTTTAATTATCACTGAAGCTATTTTATAGACAGCATGAAAGTGCAATACTGATCCTGCACAAATAAAAATACAAATAAGGTCAATATGGAACAAAAAGAATTTGATTATATTGTCATTGGTGGTGGCAGCGCTGGAAGTGTGCTGGCTGGTCGTCTGAGTGAAAACCCTGATGTTACTGTATGTCTGCTTGAAGCAGGTGGAAAGGGTAACAGCTGGACGGTCAATGTGCCTTCAGCAGCAGTCGTGAGTATACCTACTAAAATTAATAACTGGGCTTTTGAAACCGTTCCTCAGAAAGGCTTAAATGGTCGCAAGGGTTATCAGCCTCGTGGGAAAGGGCTTGGAGGCTCATCCAATATCAATGCGATGGTTTATGTACGGGGAAATAAAGCTGATTATGATGACTGGGCATCTTTAGGTAATCCAGGCTGGTCATACGATGATGTTCTGCCTTATTTTATAAAATCTGAAAACAATGAACGGATACGCAATGCATTTCATGGCAATGATGGTCCGCTGTCTATTTCGGATTTAAGAACGGACAATATCTGGCATGAGCGTTATGTTGCTGCTGCCAGAGAGCAGGGTTATCAGATTCTGGATGATTTCAACGGTGAGGAACAGGAAGGACTGGGTGTTTATCAGGTGACTCAGGTCGACGGAGAACGTTGTACTGCGGCAAAAGCCTATCTGTTCCCCCATCTTGAACGTAAAAATCTGACCATCATTACTGAAGCTCTGACTCAGAAAATCATCATTGAAAATAATACTGCCACTGGGGTTGAGTTTAAACAGGATGGCAGCGTTGTGCAGATTAAAGCTCGGCAGGAAGTTCTGCTCAGTGCCGGTGCGATCCAGTCACCTCAGATTTTAATGCTGTCAGGTGTTGGTGATAAAGAAGAGTTGAATCAGCATCAGATCGAAGTCAAAAAACATCTGCCGGGTGTGGGTAAAAATTTTCATGATCATCCGGATTTTATTTTTGGATTTACTGCTAAAGATACGCAGGATACTTTTGGAATTTCCATACCTGGTACACTGGACATGTTTAAGCAGATTGGCAGATACCGTAAAGAAAAAGCAGGTAAGCTGACATCCAATTTTGCTGAATGCGGTGGTTTTATTAAAAGCTCTCCAGAACAGAAAGTGCCTAATCTGCAGCTGCATTTTGTTGTGGCAATTGTGGAAGACCATGCCCGAAAATTTCATGCCAGTCATGGTATTTCCTGCCATGTCTGCCTGTTGAATCCTCTGAGTCGCGGAACAGTCAGACTGAGTGGTCCTAAGGTTGAAGATCCACTGTTGATTGATCCTGCATTTCTGGCGGAGGAGCAGGATCTGGAGGAGATGGTGAAAGCCTATAAAATTACCCGTCAGCTTTTAAACTCAAAATCCATTGCGGAACACTGTAAAAAAGATCTGTTTACCGAAAATGTTCAGACAGATGATGAAATCAGGCAGATTCTCAGAGAGCGGACGGATACGGTCTATCATCCTGTGGGTAGCTGTCGGATGGGTATGGATGAAATGGCCGTGGTTGATCCACAGCTCAGGGTGCATGGCATAAAAAATCTGCGTGTGGTGGATGCATCCATTATGCCGACCGTTGTAAATGGCAATACAAATGCACCGGTGATCATGATTGCTGAGAAAGCTGTCGATATGATCAGAAAAACTCAACAGCTTGCAGTACAGCAGGCAGAATCGGCATAATCTGAAAATACTGCATATAAAGTGATACTGAAGTTGAAGCTGATGTTCGGCAGGAGCTGAGAAAAATAATATGCTCCGCTGAACGCATGTTTCATCAAATAAAGGAAATGCATATGAATACCATACTTCCGATGGATGATCAGGCACTTGAGCTGGAAAGGATTTTTCATCAGCAGAAAGAAGCATACAGTCAGCAGCCTTATCCATCGCTTGAGCAACGTAAGGCACAGCTTCAGACCTTAAAGGAACTGCTGGTCAGACACCAGGATGAAATCGCTGAGGCAATCAGTCAGGACTTTTCAAACCGTAGTAAAGATGAAACTTTGCTGTTTGAACTGATGACCAGTATTTCGGGTATCAAGCACAGTCTGAAGAACTTAAAGAAATGGATGAAACCTGAAAAAAGGGATGTGGGGATACTGTTTCAGCCTGCAAAAGCCTATATCCGTTATCAGCCTGTAGGTGTTGTTGGGGTTGTGGTTCCCTGGAACTACCCATTGTTCCTGGCGGTGGGTCCTTTGGCACAGGCGATTGCAGCGGGTAATCGTGTCATGCTGAAAATGAGTGAATTTACTCCTGTATTTTCAGCACTGTTTAAGCGTCTGATTGCAGAAAATTTTTCTGATGATCAGATCTGTGTGGTGACTGGTGATGCGCAGGTTGCTCAGAGTTTTACGGCACTTGGTTTTGACCATTTACTGTTTACTGGAGCAACGTCCATTGGCAAGCATGTGTTACGTGCAGCTGCGGAAAATATGACACCAGTCACGCTGGAGCTGGGCGGGAAATCTCCTGCAGTCGTTGCTTCAGATGCTGAACTGACTGAAACGGCTAAACGGATTGTTTTTGGTAAGGCAATGAATGCAGGGCAGACCTGTGTTGCACCGGATTATGCATTTGTTCACAGCTCTCAGGTGGAGCAGTTTATTACCGCCTATAAAGCGGCACTTGAGCAGTTTTATCCTGGAGATATTCAGAACAATCCGGACTACACTGCCATTATCAGTGAGCGGCAGTTTTTACGTTTACAGAGTTATCTGACTGATGCAGAGCAGAAAGGAGCAAATGTCATTCTGTTAAAAGGTGAAGACAGTCAGCGGCGTATGGCACACAGAATTGTGGCTGGGGTTTCTGATGATATGCTGCTCATGCAGAATGAAATTTTTGGACCGGTTTTACCTGTTGTGGCGTATCAGTCCATGGATGAGGTGATTGAGTACATTAACGGACATGACAGACCACTGGCGCTGTACTATTTTGGATATAATAAGGCAGAACAGCAACGAATTCTGAACCATACACACAGCGGTGGAGTATGCCTGAATGAAACGCTGCTGCATGTTGGACAGGAAGATATGCCTTTTGGTGGCATTGGTCCATCAGGTATGGGGCATTATCATGGGGTGGAAGGTTTCAAGACGTTCAGTCATGCAAAATCTGTATTTGAACGGCCAAAATTCAGTATGATGAAGCTGGTCTATCCACCTTATGGCACAGCCATACAGCAGTGGATTTATAAGCTCTTTATCGGTACAGTCAAAAAGCTTCAGAAATAGAACTGAATCCGTGACCAATAAAAAAAGCGTTAAACTGAGTTAACGCTTTTTTTATTTTTAAGAAGCAGGATTACTGAATTTTTTTGAAAAGAAAATCATTGATTTTGTGGCCTTCTTCAAGACCACGACGTTCAAATTTAGTCTGAGGACGCCATTCAGGGCGAGGATAGCTGTTACCTTTGCCTGCCATATTTTCCAGGCGAGGGCGGTTGTCCAGCACATCCAGCATCCACTCTGCATAAGGTTCCCAGTCCGTTGCTGAATGGAATGTTCCACCCATTTCAAGTTTCTGTTCAACCAGAGGCATGCGGTCATGTGAAACAAAACGGCGTTTGAAATGGCGTTTTTTCTGCCACGGATCCGGGAAATACAGCTGAACAGCATTAATACTGTTATCAGGCATTTCACGTAGAACCTGAATGGCATCAGCATCCAGTAAACGCAGGTTTTTCAGTTCAGCTATGCCAGCTTCATAGACACACTGTGCAATACCTGGAACATGAACTTCAATACCGACATAGTTACGTTCAGGGTTGGCTTTTGCCATCAGTACCAGCGAACGACCCATACCAAAACCGATTTCAACAGTCAGTGGTCGTTCAGGGTGCTCAAAGTGCTGGCGCAGATCACCCACTGGGTATTCCAGAATCATATGACCATATTGTTCCAGAGCAGTACGCTGTGAAGTATTCAGTGGAGAAGAACGGCGCATAAACGTCACAATTTCACGGTGCTCGTTCAGATTATCCAGTTCCACGACCTGCTGGTCTAATTGATCGTTTGACATAACTTTGGCAAATCTAAAAATTCAGAATGCGGTATTTTAAGTCCTGAGCTGAACAAGTCAAACCTTTTGCCCTGAATTTATGTATAAAACAGTTCAGCAGTTCTTCTGTTTTAAGCATGGTCACAGCAACTGAAACTCAGCAGTGATTATCAGGTCTGTTGAATATCGGGTGTTAATGGCAGCATAACTTCAATGACTGTACGCCCAGGTTGTGATTCAACCTGGAACTGACCACCGATACGTTCGATACGCGCACGCATGCTTTGCAGTCCGACATGCAGTCCTGAGTCCACTTCAGCAGGAGAAAAGCCGATGCCATTGTCTTCAATCTGAAGCACCAGCCAGCCATTTTCATTTTCACGCAGTGTGACGTAAACCAGTGTGGCTTTGCTGTGTTTTAAAATATTGGTCAGGGCTTCTTCGGCAATACGTGTAAGGGTAATGCAGTACAGTGCACTGGGTTGAGTCTGCCACTGCTGTTCAAAATGCCACTTAGAACGGATATCTGTTTCTTCAAACAGCTGTACAAATCTGTGGCGGATTGGTGCTGCCCATTCCACTGGTGTGGTCGGAATTTTGGAGGTCAGACTTGAGCCTGAATCAATGACTTGCCGTAAATCGTTACGGAGCAGTTTCAGAATGGACATAACCTGAGGCTTTTCTATTTTCTCATTATGTTCCAGGGTCAGCATGGAGCGGACAATTGAACCGCCTAAGCCATCATGCAGATCGTGGGATAGATGTATACGCTCTTGCAGGCGGACATTTTCAAGTGCAAGCTGATGCTGTTTTTCCAAGGATTCAGTCAGTTCAGCTCTGGCGCGATACACATTTTCAGAAAGGGTTTTATTAAACTGTTTGATCTGACGACTGTTACGCGCTAAACGTAATGCTAAAACTGCACCTAAAGCTAAAGTTGTAAAAGGACCTGTATATGGAGAAAGAGGGTGTCCTTCCATTGTAATGACAAAGTGCGCATCATGTAGAGCAATGGGTATAAATATTAAATACACGCCTGCCATTAAATAACTTTCAGGGAGTTTTGAACGATAGGCAAGGAACGGAAAACTGATGCATTTTGCTAAAAAAATCAGCATGGCAATCGCAAAAAATATCTGTATAACACTGTTTAGCTGAGACAGTGGTGAAAGGCTCAGGCAGACTGAAGCGCATAAGAAAAAAATCCATAAAATCTTTTCCAGGCGTGCAAAACTGAGATGTACAAAGGTCCAGGCTGCAACACAGCCGGCTACGGTATAAAAACAGAAAATAATATTCTGAATGCGGTCCAGTGTTGTAGTTGAAAATAACAGTGGATCGGACAATAAATAGCATGTGCTGTATAGAATCCAGCAGATATTGGTAATGCCATACCAGAAAAAACTTCGTTCTTCACGGTTGGTGAACCATGCCAGGAAATAGAAAATACCGACCACAAAACAGATCATGACGTTGAATATTGCCAGGGTGCGTTTTTCTAATACCCAGTTTTTATAAATGGGGTAAACATGCTGGTTTATTCCCATCTCCAGGCGACCTAAGCCAGATTTTTGTGTAAGACTGCCATAAACCTGTATCCATAAAACGTTTTGACCTTCCTTTATGCTGGAAGACGCGATGTTCCACTGGCGAGGCATATACTGACTACGTGAAGCAGGTTCCTGTAAGGATAAATCACTCCAGAGCAATGCATCATTGATAAAAATTCTGCCGCTCTGGGTTATATTTTCAAGGGCGAAACTCAGCGGAGCCTGGATCGGGTCTTTACATGCATAATCAAACTGGACTTTGTACCATGCCATATCATGAAAGTCGGGCCAGCGTTTTTCCCATCGGTCAGGCAGTTTTTCAAGCTTGATCCACCCATCTGTAGGCTTCTGCATCGGCTGATTCAGGTTGCCTTTTGCCACTTCAATCTGCTGTACTCTTATCTGGCACGAATCAGCTGGATTCTGTGAGGGAATGGATGCAGACGCTGTACTGCAAAGTCCACTGAACACCATAAAGCACATGAAGAGTACCGTCATAACAGTATCTGTACTGAACTTAAATGAATATTGAGTGGATTTCTGCATCATTACACGTGTTTCCCGCTACATCATGACTATACTGGTGAGTCGAAAATAAATATTTAATATCAAAGACTAATCTAAAAATTATAGTTTTTTTATGAACAGATATACAGCGATATTTAATGAAATTTCTGTGAAAATTCAGACAAGATTCATAGCGTATGTACAATCAGCATAAACCTTGTATATCGCCTTTGTATTACTGAAAAACCTGTGTTTTTACCTAAGTGTTGATACGCTCAATCAGCAGACTGCTGGCTTCATTCAAACCGATGACTTTGACCTGAATACCCTGAGATTCAAATTTCTGTACGACAGTGTTCAGCATATTGACTGAGGTGATATCCCAGATGTGTGCATGCGTCAGGTCTATGACAACAGACAGAATCGCTTCTTTGAAATCAAAAAACTGATAAAATTTTTCTGAACTGCTGAAAAATATCTGTCCATAAACAATATATTTACGGGTGTTCTGATTCAGTGAAGACTCAACTCTGACACTGCTTTCAAGTTTGTTGATCATAAACAGCGCAGAGAGCAGCACACCGGAAAGTACGCCTAAAGCAAGATTGTGAGTACTCAGTACAATAATGACAACAGTAATCATCACAATATTAAAGGAGGTCGTGTGCTGTCTGAACTGTCTGACAGATGCCCATTGAAACGTTGTAAAGGACACCATGATCATAATGGCAACCAGTGCTGCCATTGGAACATAAGCCAGCCAGTCTTTCAGAAAAACAACAAGACAGAGCAGGAAGACACCTGCAATCAGTGTGGACAGGCGTGTACGCGCTCCAGATGATACATTGATCATGGACTGACCAATCATGGCGCAGCCCGCCATTCCTCCCATAAAACCACTGATGATGTTGGCAATCCCTTGACCACGGCATTCCTGATGACGGTCACCTTCGCTTTGCGTGATCTCATCAATCACGGTTGTGGTCATCATGGTTTCAAGTAAACCTACAGTGGCTAAGGTAATGGAATAAGGAAAAATGATCTGTAAAGTCTCAAAACTCAGTGGAATCTGAGGGATCAGAAAAACAGGTAATGTATCAGGAAGCTGTCCCAGGTCACTGACTGTACGCATATCAGCATTCAGTAAAAGAGTCAGAGCACTCAGCACAATAATGCAGATCAAAGGTGAGGGCAGAAGCTTTCCGATTTTAGGGATATAGGGAAACAGGTAAATGATGGCTAAGCCTGCTGCGATAAATAAATAGCCTAAGCTATCCATTTTGTTTATTTCAGGGAGCTGCGCTGCAAAAATCAAAATTGCGAGAGCATTTAAAAACCCATAAACCACAGCCTGTGATACAAAACGCATCAGCTTTGCAATTTTAAAATAACCGGCAACAAGCTGAATTACTCCTGTTAACACTGTTGCAGCAAGCAGGTACTCTAAGCCATGTTCTTTAACCAGGGTGATCATCAGTAAAGCCATTGCACCGGTTGCTGCTGAAATCATGGCAGGGCGACCGCCAAAAAAAGCAATACTGACTGCAATACAGAAAGAAGCGTATAAACCCACCTGTGGATCGACACCTGCAATTGCTGAAAATGCAATTGACTCAGGAATCAGTGCCAGACCGACTACTAAACCTGCCAGTACATCTGTTCTGATACTGGAAAACCACTGTTCTTTTTTCAGGTGAATCACAACTGACCTTATCGCTTTTTTGAAAGCGGCTATGTTAATCCATTCAGAAATAAAAGCGCATGAGAATTTTTCAATGAAAAGTGGATTAAATTTCAGCAAATAACAGAGGGTCTGTTTTTATTTTTACGCTTGCTTGCAATTTTGCGCAGTTCACATCTTGCAAAACGTGCTGAAGCCATTTAAAACAGTATGAGTTATATAACAAGGATTATTTATGAAGTTGTATTATTCTCCAGGCGCGTGCTCACTGGCTTCTCATATTATTTTAAATGAAATCAATGTGGATTTTGACCTGGTTCGGGTAGATTTAAAAACACATACAACAGAAAAAGGTGTGGATTATTACGAAATTAACCCAAAGGGTTATGTGCCGGCACTGGAAATCAATCCAGGTCTGATTCTGACAGAAAATGTGGCGGTTCTTCCTTTTCTTGCACAACATGATCCTAAACAGGATCTGATTCCACCATCAGGTCTTGGGCGTGCTAAAGTTCTTGAATGGCTTGGTTACCTGAACTCTGAACTGCATGATGCCTATGCGGTATTTTTTGGTCCTGAGTTATCCGCTGAAGAAAAACAGCGTGCTTATGCGGGGATTGATAAAATTCTGAAATATACCGAAGAGTATCTTCAGGAGTCAGATTATGATTATCTGGTCAATGATCACTTTGGTCCTGCAGATGCTTATCTGTTTGTTCTGACCAACTGGTCTTCTATGATTGGTCATGATCTCAGCGCGTATAAAAATATTAATGCACTGCGTGAAAAAGTAGGTTCGCGTCAGTCTGTACAGATTGCCATGCGTGATGAAGGACTGATTCCTTAAAGAATCAACTGACTTATGTAATAAAAAAGCAGGCATGATTGCCTGCTTTTTTTGAATCTGTTTTCTTATTTAAAGAAATAACCAGTTTCAGGTGAGCTTGCACTAGCCATGCGTTTGCGTGGCATACGACCTGCAAGGAAAGCCTCACGACCAGCTTCAATTGCTTTTTTCATTGCAGAAGCCATCAATACAGGATTTTGAGCTGCTGCAATTGCCGTGTTCATCAGAACACCATCACAGCCCAGTTCCATTGCAATCGCAGCATCACTTGCTGTACCGACACCAGCATCTACCAGGACAGGAACTTTTGCATTTTCTTTAATAATGGAAACCGTATGAGGATTCAGAATACCTAAACCAGAACCGATCAGACTGCCTAATGGCATGATGGCAACACAGCCCATGCTTTCAAGTTCCTGAGCAACAATTGGATCGTCTGAGGTATAAACCATCACTTCAAAACCATCATCAATCAAAGTTTTTGCTGCTTTAAGTGTCTCTACAACATTGGGATACAGAGTTTTTTCGTCCCCAAGAACTTCCAGTTTGACGAGGTTGTGTCCATCCAGCAGTTCACGTGCAAGCATACAGGTGCGCACTGCGCTGTTTGCATCGAAGCAGCCGGCAGTATTCGGAAGAATGGTGTATTTCTCAGGCGGAATCACAGAGAGTAAATTTGGTTGGTCTGGATGCTGACCAATGTTGACGCGACGGATTGCAACAGTCACGATTTCAGCACCACTTGCCTGAATAGCCAGGTCTGTTTCCTGAAGGTCTTTGTATTTGCCTGTGCCCACCAGTAAGCGGGATTTAAAAGTACGTGAACCAATAATGAGGGGGGTGTCTTGCATGGGAGCTCCAGTTCAGCCGCCACCAACGGCCTGAATGATTTCAATTCGGTCTGCATCACAGACAGGGGTTTGTTCAAGTTTGCTTTTGGAAATAATCATTTCATTTCTTTCCACTGCAAAACGCTTGCCTTCGAGGGACATTTCCTGAATTAATTCAAGCAGGTTGGAGCAATGGGTTTCTTTTGCTTCCCCATTCAGATAAATCAGCATACAGAATTTCTCTTTATTTACCGTGTTTCGCAGCATTCCATGCCAGTAATAACCAGCCTGCAATCATCAGAGCACCACCCATAGGTGTGATTGCACCCAGTCCGCGTGGAAGTCCGAGCGCCATAATATACAGAGAGCCTGAGAACAGCAGTATACCCAGCTGAATAAGGATAAAACTGTTTCTGACAGGTATCTGGGGGCTGACCCGGGCAATAATGGAAAGTGCCATTAAGCCAAGCGCATGCCAGAAAAAATAGTCAGTAGCAGTTTGCCACCAGTTTAATTGTGCTGCTGTTGCGTGAGCTTTCAGACCATGTGCACCAAAAGCACCAAGAATGACTGCAAGAGCAAGGTTAAGCGCTGAAATGGCAATGAACATAGCAAAGATGAACTGTTGAAAATTGCGCATTACCTTATCATAGTTTTTATGGCAGGTTAATGCTGAATTGCACCTGAACGTCAGGCAAAACAAAAGGGCAGAAATCGCCCTTTTATTTTCGTATGTATGACATCAGTTGGAAGACATGGCAACTTTAATTTTTTCCATGGCATTTTTTTCAAGCTGACGGATACGTTCAGCTGAAACATTATATTCTGCTGCAAGTTCATGCAGTGTGGATTTGTCATCATCCAGCCATCTGCGCTGAAGAATGTTGCGTGAACGGTCATCCAGCTGATCCATTGCTTCATGAAGTGCAGAGGTGCTCTGTTCTTCATAATCTTCATTTTCAACCAGAACAGCAGGATCGTAGCGGTTATCTTCAAGATACAATGCCGGTGCAACATGAGTTGAACCTTCATCATCATCGTCGCCCTGAGCCTCAAAAGCTGCATCATAGGCAGTCAGACGACCCTCCATTTCAAGAACCTGTTCTGGTGTGACATTCAGGTCTCTGGCAATGGACTTTGCTTCTTCGAGTGTCAGTTTTTTACTGGATTTTTTTAAGCTGCGCAGATTAAAGAACAGTTTACGCTGTGCTTTGGTTGTTGCGATTTTGACAATCCGCCAGTTCCGGATCACATATTCATGAATTTCAGCTTTGATCCAGTGAACCGCAAAAGACACCAGGCGTACGCCCATGTTTGGGTCGAAACGTTTAACGGCTTTCATCAGCCCCAGGTTACCTTCCTGGATCAGATCGCCCTGAGGTAAGCCATAACCTGCATAGCTGCGGGCAATATGTACAACAAAGCGCAAATGCGACATTACGAGCATTTTGGCTGCATCAAGATCCTGGTCATAATAATAGCGTTCGGCCAGCTCTTTTTCCTGTTCAGCAGTTAAAATAGGAATCTGATTGACAGTACTGATATAGGCACCAAGATTTACGCCAGGTGCCGATAATGACAGGGGCATCAACTGATTGCTGCTGTCACTCATGTGTACTCCTTAATATAGGGATAATGGTTTTTTTACCAGGTTTTTTCATCTTAAAGCCAATGTTCCTGGGAATTAAGGAAAATTGGGTAGAGAAATGTAAAAAATTATGCAGATTTGAAAAATAATATATTAAATGAAAATAATTAAGATTCAATTAAGTAATGGTATTCAGTTTCAGAAATTTTCAGCAGTTCACATTTAATCTGATGAATCTGACAATAACGAAGAACATCCTGCTGGCTGTGCGGGTCAGATGACTTTAATAACAGTATCTGATGCTGCTCATTTTTTAAAGCGCGTTTCAGCATCAGCAGTGGCATAGGGCAGGGTTTACCCATGGCATCAATAACAGGGGGAAGCGGTTGCTCATTCATAAAGCAGTCTGTTCTGGAAGCATTCATTTCTGGTCTATTTTAACAAAGACATGCCGTTAACCCAAACTTAATTTTTAACCAGACTTGCTGATATTAAAGGAGATATAAGCATTTCTGAAAATAAGATTAACTTTACAGACGATATGTTAAAAAAAATCTATTATTTGTGAGCAACCCGTGTTAAGCTCGTTGCGTACTGCGGATTTACTACAATTTTGTTTTAAAATCCTATGCTACAAATGGATGTAACCGGGATTTTGTTAATAGTAATACAGAATGATTACAAGCTTAGAAATAATAATTTCAATTCTTGTTTGCTCTGCTGTTTGCAACACCGGGTGGTCCTTCTTTTTTAAACAATGAGGATTAACTTATGACAGCTCGCGAACAAGGCGTTGTTAAATGGTTCAATGACACTAAAGGTTTTGGTTTTATTCAACGTAATGGCGGCGATGACGTATTCGTTCATTTCCGTGCAATTATGGGTGATGGCCACCGTTCACTTCGTGATGGTCAACGCGTTGAATTCAGCGTAGTGAAAGGTCAGAAAGGTTTCCAGGCTGAAGAAGTTCAACCTTTAGACTAATTCTGAAGTTTCCTGAAAAACGCCCCAATGTATATTGGGGCGTTTTTCGTTTATAATGGCGCATCTTTTTGTGATGATTTAAGTTAGAGCACATTTTTATGTCATCTGGTTTTGAAACCTTAAATTTACACCCGAAACTGAAACAGGCTATTGATGCTCTCGGTTTCAAGGAAATGACTCCGATTCAGCAGAAGGTTTTGAAATTTACTCTGGCTGGACATGATGCAATTGGTCGTGCGCAGACAGGTACAGGAAAAACAGCTGCATTCCTTGTCAGTGTCATTAATGATCTTTTGAATAATCCCATTACAGATCAACGCTTCAGGGGAGAACCTCGGGCTTTGATTCTTGCGCCAACAAGGGAGCTTGCATTACAGATTGAAAGTGATGCAAAGGATCTGACAAAATTTACAGATCTACATCTGGTCACTTTACTGGGTGGTGTTGACTTCGATAAACAGAAAGCTCAGCTGGATAAAAAATTCGTCGATATTATGGTTGCAACCCCTGGTCGACTGATTGACTTTGTTGAGCAGAAAGAAGTCTGGCTGGATCGTATCGAATTTCTGGTTATTGATGAAGCAGACCGTTTACTGGATATGGGATTCATTCCATCGGTTAAGCGTATTGTCCGTTTCTCTCCAAGAAAAGAACAGCGACAGACACTGATGTTTTCTGCAACGTTCAGCTATGACGTACTGAATCTTGCACAGCAATGGCTGTTTGAACCGGTTACGGTGGAAATTGAACCTGAGAAAAAAACTAATGCTGACGTAGAGCAGCGGGTTTATATGGTAGCGGGTTCAGATAAATACAGACTATTGCGTGATATTTTACGTGATGAACCGATTGAAAAAGTGATGATCTTTGCCAACCGTCGTGATCAGGTGCGTAAGCTCTATGATCATCTGAAAAGAGATGGTTATAAGGTTGTTATGCTTTCGGGTGAAATCGCTCAGGACAAACGCCTGAAAATGCTTGATCAGTTCAAAAATGGTCAGCACAATATTATGATCGCAACGGATGTGGCTGGTCGTGGTATTCATGTGGATGGTGTTTCACATGTCGTGAACTTTACTTTGCCAGAGCAGTCCGATGATTATGTACACCGTATTGGTCGTACTGGTCGTGCAGGAACTCGTGGAGTCAGTATCAGTTTCCTTTCAGAGGATGATGCTTTTTATCTGCCAGAAATTGAAAAAGCAATCGGACAAAAATTACCATTGACCCGTCTGGATGGTTATTGCTGATATTTGATCTGAAGTAAAAAGCCCTTTTGAAAGGGCTTTTTTTGTATCAGGCAGTTTTTATTTTGCTTTGCAGTAAAAGTTCAGAACGGTCTGATAGTCTTCATCACTGTTTAAGCCTGTGCTTTTGCCGGTAATTGAACCAAGTACACCTGCTGCAGCCTGAATCATCTGTCCGGTTTTTTCATCAACCACGCCTTTCAGTGCACCATTGTATTCAGTTTTTTCATCAGTAATTACAGCTGTTGCTTTGTTACCGCAGGTTTTATTGGCAGCTTCAACTGCATTGTTTTTTGCAATCAGATTGCTTTTGCCTACCCCTGTAACTTCAAACTGATTGTTTTCTTTCTGGATCGCCAGAGAGCTGGTTGGATTTGATGCACAGGCAGTCAAAACTAAGGCAGTGGTTAAAACTGCGGTCAGAGATAATAATTTTTTCATAGTATTCCTGTTGAGGATGTATTTAATTTAATTAAACATATTTTTTCAGTTTAACCTGGTAGGCGGTGTATGCAAAATGCAGTTTTGTATTGTCACTTTGTGAAGATCATCAGAGTTGAGAGTGACATTACATGTGCAGGGTGAGCTTTCTGGTAATTCATCGTATGCAGGTTTTTTAGTGGTTCATGGTTGCTGAGTGTGAAATGCCTGTTATGGGGGATGTTGTGCCTGTAAATAGTAATAGAGTTCAGTTTCATGAGTATGCTAATCTTGCACTCAACTGGAATTTTAAAATTTACAAGTCAATGACGGATACAGCAGTAGATACAGTACTTCAAAATATTCACCATCGTCAGTCGGTTGGTCATCTGATTGAACCTGCACCTGATGTTGAACAGCTGGAGCTTGCGTTTCATGCTGCATTAACAGCACCGGATCACCATCGTTTAAAGCCAACCAGATTTGTTGTAATTGCCGGAGATCAGCGGGAAGCTTTTGGTAGTCTGTTATCTGAAGCGATGGCAGACTTAGGTGAAACTGAGGCTGCACAGCTTGAAAGAGTAAAGCAGCATCCATTTCGCGCGCCTATGCTGGTGGTGGTAATGACTAAATTTCAGGAGCATGCAAAAGTTCCTGATTTTGAACAGACTTTAAGTACAGGTGCTGCTGTACAGAATTTTCTGCTGGCATTACAGGCTCAGGGATTTGCAACGATGTGGCGCAGTGGGGCTGTTGTGGAGTCTGGATTGTTTAAGAAAGCACTGGGGCTTGAGGAAAAGGATCTTGTTTCTGGCATTATTTATGTCGGTACTGCGGCGAAAGCAATTCCTCCACGTGGTGAAATCAATATCCAGGATTATGTATCAGACTGGAAGAAATAGTTTTTAAATTTGTGATTGGGATATAAAAATAATGTCAGAGTTAAAGTTTTCAGATCTGGTCGAGCCTGTTGCTGTCAATGAGAAAACAGCTTTAAGAGTTACTGTAGTGGGTGGTGGCAGTTTCGGAACAGCGATGGCTAATACTGCTGTTAGAAATGGTTGCGATACTATGATCTGGATCCGTGATGAAAAAACGGCAAATGAAATCAATCAGACGCATATCAACAAACGCTATTTACCGGATTTTCCACTGGAACCTGCACTGAAAGCGGTTTCTGATATTGAAACTGCTGTATGTAACCGGGATATTATTCTGGTTGCGATTCCGAGTCATTCTTTCCGCGATGTTCTGAAACAGATAAAACCGTTCATTACATCTCAGGCTGTTGTTTCCCTGACTAAAGGTATTGAAGCGGAAACCTTCAGTTTTATGAGTGACATCATCCGTGCAGAATTGCCTGAAGTTCCTTATGGAGTGCTGTCGGGTCCAAATCTGGCAAAAGAAATTGTAGCTGGTCAACCAGCAGGTACAGTGATTGCCAGTGATTCTGAGCTGGTTCGTTATGCGGTACAACAGGCACTGCACAGTGCATTGTTTCGTGTATTTGGCAGTGATGATGTTCATGGTGTGGAACTGGGCGGTGCGCTGAAAAATATTTATGCTGTCGCGATGGGAATGGCTGCTGCTTATAATGTGGGTGAAAATACAAAAAGTATGATTCTGACTCGGGCATTGGCTGAAATGAGTCGTTTTGCTGTCAAACTTGGTGCGAATCCTCTGACTTTCCTGGGGTTGTCGGGAGTGGGTGATCTTTTTGCAACCTGTAACAGTCCATTAAGCCGTAATTATCAGGTTGGATATGCTTTAGGCAAAGGTAAAAGTCTGGAGCAGGCGACTAAAGAGCTGGGGCAGACTGCTGAAGGGATCAACACCATTGTTCAGGTAAAGAAACGCTCAGCGGATCTGGATGTATACATGCCAATCACCTGTGCCTTATATGATGTGATTTTTGATGGTGCGCCACCCATGTCCATTGCAGTTTCTCTGATGAAAAACGGGCATCGCAGTGATGTGGAGTTTGTACTTCCTCATCATGCTGTCTGATTTATAAAATATTGATCATTTATGATGGTTTAAAGAATCTGAACTGTCATAAAGCCTGTTTATTATGGCTGTAAAACGGATAAGGAAATTTTATGCAACTGACACTGGTTCGTCATGGTGAGGCTGTTCCGCCTGTAGACGGTAATGATATCAAGCGTCCGCTGACAGAGCGTGGACATTTGCAGGCTGCTGAAACAGCTGAGTTTTTAAAAAACAGAATTCAGCCAGATGTATTTGTTGTCAGCCCACTTTTACGGGCACAGGAAACCTTAAGTTATATTCAGAAAAATTTTCCTGATGTTCCTGTGGTTGTCTGCAATGCGGTGAAACCAGATGATGATGGGCGGGTTGCAGTGGAATGGCTGTCTTATTTGCCGTATGAGTCAGTTGTGGTTGTATGTCATATGAATGTTGTGGCATATATGGAATCTGTACTGATTGAAGAATCTTTCCATCCTTTTGCACTGGCAGAAGCACGACTGTATGAGCAGGCTGTTATTGCACCTGGTCTGTCTGTAAAAACCACTGCATTTATACCAGAATCTTAATTTTCAATTTTTAAAATGGCAGAAGAATAACAATGTTGCATTTATGGATGCCAGAGACAAGCGGGGCCTGGCACTGGTCTGTTGGAGAGCACTGGAATCAGGCTGTATCGCTTGAACAGCTGATTCAGGATATCCAGGGCTACCATGGGGAAGAAGCGGTCGTGTTTTTTCCATCCCGAAATTTGCAGATTCTGCAACAGCAGTTGCCTAAAGTGCAGTATAAACAGCTGGGCGCGGATGGCGTTAAATATCTGTTGGAGGAATTTGTAATTTTTCCTATGGATGCAATGAAAGTGCTGAATCACTTTCAGAGCCCTGATCAGTTAACTGTGCTCGGTGTCTCAAAGGGTGCAGTTGAAACGATGCAGCATGCGCTGAATCTGATCCCTGTTAAAATTGTTTCGTTATTGCCTGATTTTCTTATACTGCCAGTTCCTGCGCAGGATGAAACAGTTATTGTCAATATAAACGGTCGTCTGCTGGTTCGTGAAAATGAATTTCTGGGTAATTCCATAGATGACCTTTCCTTGTTTCTGGATTACCAGCCGAAATCAAAAAAATACCGAATTTCAGGCTTTACAGATGAACAGCTGAGTACAGTTGAAGCAGCAGCGACACAGGAATTACTCGAAAGTTTTCAGTATGAATTTACTGCGCTGAAAAAAAGTAAAAATCATCCTTTTAATTTTCTGCCTAAAGCAACGCGTGAGGGTGGCGTTTCAGGTTACTGGAAAGCCTGTGCTGTTGTTCTGTTGAGCGTACTGGCAGTACAGTTCAGTTATGATGCTGTGCGATGGTTTAAGCTGAAAAAAGTTGCAGATCAGACTGCGCTACAGGCAACTGATCAGTTTAAATACTGGTTTGGGCAGAATTATCCTGTGACTGAGCAGAATATTAAAAGTCAGTTTAAGGCGCAACTTGAGAAAAGTAAGGCTGCAAATACTCAGGCTTTGCAGTTACTCAGTAGAATAGGTCCGGTTCTGATGCAGAATCAGATTGTGGCTCAAAGAGTGAATTATGACGCATCCATGCTCAGTATGGAGCTGAAAGCAGGTTCATCGACAGTTCTTCAGAATCTGACACAGCAGTTGAATCAGCAAGGATTTAAGGTTGAGCTTGGAAATATTCAGCCTGATGGTGCGGGTGTTATAGGATTGGTGAAAATACAGTAATGGAAGCAACTGATAAATTACAGCAGCAGCTGGGTAGCTGGTCTGAAAAAATAAGCGATTATCTGGATAGCTTATCCACGCGTGAACGCCTGCTTGTCATATTCACCTGTATTTTTGTTGTGGTGGCAGGTGTGGGCTCAGCCATCTGGGCAATGTATACAGCTGCAGAAAAGCAACAGGACAGAGTTCGTGAGCTGAAGGATACCGTGGTGTGGATGCAGAGTAATGCAGTTACCATGAAACCGGCTACAGATCTTGAATTAAGTGCTTCAGATAAGGTGCAGCGTATAGCGCAACAGCAGGGATTGTCTGTAGCATCTCAGCAGCAGGGCGATCAGATCCAGCTGGTGGTGACACATCAGAATTACTCAGTACTGGCTGTTTTTTTAACTCAGCTGGCGCAGATGGGCTTAAGTATAGAAAAAATGGAATTAATTTCTGAAGCCGGTCAGATTAAATTAACGGCGACTGTACAATAAAGTCAGGAAATTATCCTGTTTCAGGCATGGTGTTTTGTGTGGGCTATGCCTATAATGTGGCGACTTAAAAAGCAGTAGACTTTTCCAGATATGTTGTATTCTCTTGCTCGCCCTTTGTTGTTTAGTTTAGCACCAGAGCGTGCACATGAGCTGACATTGTCCATGCTGAAATCTGCCCATAAAATGGGTATGATGCGACAGAATGTTGAACCTAAGCCTGTCACCTGTATGGGAATTGAATTTCCAAATCCGGTAGGACTGGCAGCAGGACTTGATAAAAATGGTGCATATATTGATGCACTTTCAGGTCTGGGTTTCGGTTTTATTGAAATTGGTACCATTACCCCGCGTCCACAGGCTGGAAACCCTCATCCACGCCTTTTCCGTTTACCTGAAGCCAAAGCGATCATCAATCGTATGGGTTTTAACAATGACGGTGTTGATCAGCTGATTGAAAATGTAAAAGCTGCAAAATTTAAGGGTGTACTGGGGATCAACATCGGTAAAAATGCGGATACAGCGGTTGAAGATGCAGTTTCTGACTATCTGATCTGTCTTGAAAAAGTTTATAACTACGCTTCTTATATTACAGTCAATATTTCCTCACCAAATACTAAAAATCTGCGTAGCCTGCAAAGTGGTGATGCGCTGACTGAGTTATTGCAGACCCTGAAAAAGCGTCAGCTGGAACTGGCTGAAGAGTTTCAGCATTATGTTCCTCTGGTTCTCAAGGTTGCGCCTGACCTGACAGCAGAAGATATTCAGTTTATCTCAGCTCAGCTGATTGAGTTTAAAATCGATGGTCTGATTGTTACCAATACGACACTGTCCCGTGAAGGTGTGGAAAACCTGAAACATGGCAATGAAGCGGGTGGTCTTTCGGGTGCGCCGGTATTTGAAAAAAGTACCGCATGTCTTGCAGCATTTTCTGCTGAATTAAAAGGTGAAATACCTTTGATCGGTGTTGGCGGGATTCTGTCAGGTGATCAGGCTGCTGCAAAACAAAAAGCAGGTGCTGACCTTGTACAGATCTACAGTGGCCTCATATATACAGGGCCGACTCTTGTAAAAGACTGCGTAGATGCATTTGCGACATGAACGCCCTTGATATCTTCATACTGATATTATTGCTGATCGGAGGGTTGAACGGCTTGAGACATGGATTTGTGAAAGCCTTTGCCAATCTTGTAGGATGGATTTTTGCACTGATAGTTGCTGCAAAATACGCTACAGCAATGGCTCCTCTGATGGTCACACTCAGTGAAGATCCTGTGGTACAGAAAATTGCAGCATTTGCATTTATTGTTCTGATTATTGTTGTGCTGACCTGGTTGGTAACAGCATTACTGAGCAGTATATTAAAGACATTGAAACTCGGCCCTTTAAACCGTCTGGCGGGAGGTGCATTTGGCACACTCAAAGGGTTGATGGTGGTTCTGATTGGTATGCAGGGCATTGGTCCATTTGTGGAAAGTTCTCCGCACTGGAAAAACTCAAAAGCAGTTCAGACGCTGCTGCCTTATGCGCCATTGGCGAGTGAGCTGTCTAAAGATGCAGCTCATGAAGCACTTGATCATATTCGCTCGACAGATGCACAGCCTTCTGTTGAACCTTCATCTGACGCCGTGCAGAAAAATCGAAAGCATGCAGATGAATCAACAAATAATCCTTTTTATTAATCCTAGCTTGTTTGCGAGGTTGCTATGTGTGGAGTAGTTGGTATAGCTGGTAAATCACCTGTTAACCAAATGTTGTTTGATGCGTTAACGATGTTGCAGCATCGTGGACAGGATGCAGCTGGGATAGTGACTTGCCATAATGGGCGTTTGTTTCTTCGTAAAGACAACGGTATGGTGCGTGATGTTTTTCATACGCGTCATATGCGTGCTCTGCTTGGAAATTTCGGTATAGGTCATGTGCGTTATCCTACAGCAGGTTCTTCAAGCAGTGCTGAAGCACAGCCGTTTTATGTGAACTCTCCTTATGGTATTACCCTGGCACATAACGGTAACCTGACAAACGCTGAAGAAATTCATGATGATCTGTTTAAAACAGATTTACGTCATATGAATACGGATTCAGATACAGAAGTGCTGCTGAACGTCTTTGCACATGAGCTGCAGAAGCGTGGCAAGCTTGAGCCAATGCCGGAAGACGTTTTTCATGTTGTGAGTCGTGTACATGAGCGTTGTAAAGGTGCTTACGGTGTTGTTACGATGATTACCGGACATGGTCTGGTGGGATTCCGTGACCCGAACGGTATTCGTCCTTTGATTTACGGCTCCCGTGAAACTGAAGCTGGTACTGAATATATTATTGCTTCAGAATCTGTAGCGATTACAGCACTGGGCTTTAAAGTTGAGCGTGACATTAAACCTGGCGAAGCGATTTTTATCAACTCAAATGGTGAGCTGTTTTCACAGCAGTGCGCTGCTGCTCCTCAATACAATCCATGTATTTTTGAGTATGTTTATTTTGCCCGTCCAGATGCGACGATTGATGGAATTTCAGTGTATAAAGCCCGTCTGAAAATGGGTGAAAAACTGGCAAATAAAATACTGAAAGACTGGGGTGAAGATCATGATATTGATGTTGTGATTCCAATTCCGGATACCAGTCGTACTTCAGCTGTTGAGCTTGCAGGTATTCTGGGTGTGAAATTTCGTGAAGGTTTTATGAAAAACCGTTATATCGGACGTACATTCATCATGCCGGGTCAGCAACAGCGTAAAAAATCAGTACGCCAGAAGCTGAACCCTGTTGAGCTTGAATTTAAAGGTAAAAATGTACTGCTTGTGGATGACTCCATTGTCCGTGGTACAACATGTAATGAAATTATTCAGATGGCACGTGATGCTGGTGCGAAAAAAGTATTTTTTGCTTCCGCTGCGCCAATGGTGAAATATCCGAACGTATACGGTATTGATATGCCTGCAAAGGCTGAGCTGATTGCTTCTCATCGCAGTGTTGAAGAAATCCGTGAAATTATCGGTGCTGACCGTTTGATTTTCCAGGATCTGGAAGACCTTAAAAATGCGGTACGTACAAGTAAAGTACCTGAAGTTGCTGAGTTTGACTGTTCTGTATTTGATGGTCAGTATGTGACAGGTGATATTGATGAGCAGTATCTTGAAGCTTTGGAGCAGAGTCGAAGTGAATCTGCTAAAAAGAAAAAAGATGGTTATATTGATGTCAATATTGATGCATCATCAGTGGACCTGACCGGTCTGAAAGAAGAGTAATAAACATCTTCGATTCAATGTGAAAAGCGGGTAATTCCCGCTTTTTTCATTTATGATGGCAGGGACATGAAATACAATGTAAGTCAGGGATATTACATTTAGACAAATGCGCTATTCATTTATTAAAAACAAAAATATGCTTTGGTCTGCGAGTATCTGTCTGCTTGCAGTCATACTTTCGGTATTTATATTGAATACCTTATTGGGCTTGCTTGTCTTTTATGTTGATCAGACACAATCTATTTTGTGGCATGCGCTCAGTCCTTATCTAATCGCACTCCTGCTTTTTGTTATGGGTGCTTCCGTACTGATAGAGTTTTATGTGTTTCGCTCAGGTGGGCATTCTTTGGCAAAACAGCTCAGAGCCAGACGTTTAAGTCTGATTGAGAGCACACCTGAAGAAAGCGCGGCTCTGAAAATTACTGAATATCTGGCTGAAACTTTTCTGATTGATACGCCTGCTGTTTATGTTCTGCCAGATGAAGTGGGTGTCAATGCGCTGACAGCCGGTTTTTATCCAAAGGATATTGTGATTATTCTGACCTGGGGGGCTTTGCAGAACCTGGATGAGCAGGAACTTTATGGTTTACTCAGTCATGAATTCAATCAGATATTAAGTGGTGAGACGACTGAAAATACCCGATTAAAAATTCTGTACAGTGGTTTGACCACTTTCAGTCAGTGGGGCAGTAAAATTTCCAAACTGGGTTTCAATAAACATGGACAGAATCAGGAACATAAGTTTGCGACATCATTTGTAGCAGTTGGTGGGGTAATCTGGCTGATTGGAAGCCTTGGGATATTGATTACCCGTTTTATTAAATATCTGACACTCGGTGGGCGAACTTTTAAAAATGACCTGAAAACCCGTCGTCTGATTCAGAACAATGCCAATATTCAGACTTTGTTGCGAATATATGTACACCATGCGGGTTCTCAGATTCACAGTGAGTACTCAGAATCCATTTCTCATATGTGTTTTGCGAACTCTTTAAGCCCGCAAAGCTGGATGAATATTCATCCGAGTATTGAACGGCGCATCTTTGAGCTGAATCCGGCGCTGGTTCAGGATCTTCAGCTGGAAAATCTGAAAAAACTCCGTAATCAACCATTGTTCAGTCTTTTTCGCTCACTGGAAGAAGTGAACAGCGAATATCATTATCCGTGGAGTTCGCCACAGCCATTGCCTTTACTGCGGCTTTCTCCGATCAGTTTTGCAATCAATGATGCGATCAAACCACTGAATTCTGAAGTCAGGGGGAATATGCAGCGTCCCGAACTGATCCAGCGTGCATTACAGACAGCTACAGGATCACGGGAGGTCATGGTTGCTATTCTGATGATTCGTCAGTATCGGGAGTTTATCCCGCCTGAGGCAGAAGTCAGTCGTGCAATTGTTGACTCTTTGCTGAATATGGATGGTCGTGTCCATATTTCAATCTTTCATGAAGCCTGTAAAAATATTGGTGGAATGCCCGCTACGATCGCCAGGCAGTTTCTGACTAAACTTGCCCGAATTATCCAGGAAGATGGTGAGATTGGATTGCTTGATGCATTATTGCTCGAGCGGGTAAAAGCAGAGCTACATCTGCTGCCGTTACATACACCGACTGCGCTGGATGAGGTTAAGCCTCAGATTGTACGTCTTATAGATGCTTTACTGCATGTCCAGCAGATCAACTCGGCAAACCAGCTGGAAGTCCGTGAACTGATTCTTAAGCGGGTTCTGAGTGTTGAGGAGCTGGAAATATATGAAGAAATTTCTGATGAGCCAATTGATCTTTCGGAAATACTGAATGATATGGCAGGCTTACTGTTGCGTGACCGTTTGAGCATACTGGGGATTGCTGAAATATGTTTATGGAATGACCGTATCATTACGCAGGATGAGCTGGATGTACTTGAGTTGCTGTACTGGCGGCTGGGCTTTGAAAGCGATGATATTGTGGAGCAGATGCAGAAGAAAAACAGCATTATGATCGTATAAGGTTAATGCATATTGAATGAAGCCTGAGCGAATGTATGAATTAAGCTCGGCAAAAGTTCTTTATACCGTTAGAATATTCTTTGAATAGATTGTGATGAAAGAATGATGATAGGGCAAACGCGTGAAATACTTGCAAACCTTGGAATAGATGTATGGATTCCACGGGAAAATGCATGTCAGCAAATGCCGGAATTCAGTCTTTGGCGTGATCAGTCCGAACCTGTTGCTGTTGATCGGATGGTTGAATTTCCTCAGGTTTCTTTACCTGAACCTGGTCATTCAGACATTCCTGAATCAGTTGTAAAATCACGTGAAACAGAAAAGCCTGATGTGGTTTTGACGCCTAAGTCAGATACTGCTGTACAGGAAAATCTGCCACGGGTTATTTCTACAGCTGAACCTGTTCATATTCCTCCGTTTTGCCTTCAGGCGATCAGTCTGGAGCATTGTGCGGTGGTATTGAATGCAACTGTGCTTTCTCAGGCTGAACAGCATTTATGGGTAAATATTCAGAATGCATGCAGTGCCCAGTTTTATGAGTTGAAATGGCCATTTCCTCTGGTGGAAATTCAGGATGGCCGTGGGGTTGCCAGTTATGTCCAGGGTTTCCTGGATGCAGTATCTTCAGATAAAAATCTACTTTCGCTTGGAGAAATTCCGCATTGTTCTGCATCGAAAGTAATTCAGCTGGCGGATCTGCAGAGTATGCTGGAACGTCCGTTACTGAAAAAACGGTTATGGCAGTTTATGCAGAAATCAGTATCAGATCATGGATGAGTCATGGATAAAAAAGTGGTTGTTTTCAGTCAGCTGGATCAGGAAATATTAACTCAGCTCGAGCAGAAATATGAAGTCGCGGTGGTTGATCCCAGACAGGGTGATGTGAATCAGCAGATTTTAAAACTGGTTGAAAATGCGGATGGAATGATTGGAGCAGGGCGTTTGCTGAATGAAACCAATCTGCATACGGCTGAACGTTTAAAAGTGATTTCCAGTGTCAGTGTCGGATATGACAATTACGATCTGAATTATCTCAATAGTAAGAAAATATGGTTGTGTAATACCCCTCACGTACTGACTGAGACGACAGCAGATCTGGCATTTACCCTGATGTTGAGTGCGGCACGACGGGTGCCTGAGCTTGATCGGTGGACCAAAGGTGGGCAATGGAAGCGTACAGTTGCGGCTGCGCAGTTCGGACAGGATATCCATGCGAAAACATTGGGAATTATTGGTCTGGGGAATATTGGTGCGGCGATTGCAAAGCGTGGGCACTATGGATTTGGCATGAATATTCTGTATCACAACAGACATGAAAAGCCTGAGTCGGCTCAGGTATTCAATGCCCAGTACTGTACATTGTTGGAGTTGCTGAAAAAGTCTGATTTCATTGTAGTAGCAGTTGACCTGAATACTGACTCCAAAGCACTGATTGGGAAAGATGAGTTTACGCTTATGCAGCCGCATGCTGTTTTTGTTAATATCGCCCGAGGTTCGGTCGTTGATGAAAATGCGCTTGTTCAGGCTCTGAAAACAGAACAGATATTTGCAGCTGGGCTGGATGTGTATGCAAGGGAGCCATTGCAGGAATCTGAACTGTTTGACTTGCCAAATGTCGTGACATTGCCACATATAGGTTCAGCTACAGCAGAAACCCGTAAAAAGATGGCGCAACTTGCTTATGATAACCTTGTTTCAGTGCTGGATGGGACTTTGGCTGAAGCGACGGTTAATCCTTTATTTAATCATAATTGATAACACATCATTGCAAATTTCTCCTTTTTTCAGTGGTATATTCGATATGACTGAACCACTCACTGCTGGAAAACAGATTTGAAAAGGCTTATTTTTGCATGCAGTCTGAGCATCATTACAATCATGAGCCAGGCTCGATCTGAGGCATATACTGTATCACCGCAGTTCAATGTACCTGAAATTGGCAGTGGAATTGGTTTACTGGATCAGCAGAAAGAACGCTTGATTGGTGAAAAGGTTTTTCGTGAAGTTCAGAAGCAGATGCCGGTTATTCAGAATCCCTGGCTTGAAGATCAGCTTTCAGGGATTTTCTCTCATATATTAAGTCAGACTCAGCTTGGTCAGCCAGTTGGACTGGTGGTCATCAACGATCCTCAGATCAATGCTTTTGCTGTTCCTGGTGGTCTATTTGCACTGAATACGGGGCTTCTGATTTCAGCCAGAAATATGGACGAAGTGGCAGGGGTAATGGCGCATGAGATTGCCCATGTATCACAACGTCATTACAGTCGATCACAGGAAGCATTTAAGGGGCAGGGTTTGCTTGCGCTTGCGGGTATTCTGGTGGGTGCACTGGTTGCTTCACAGGCAGACGGAGATGCGGGTGCAGCGGTGATGCTGGGGTCTCAGGCGGCACTGCTTGATAAGCAGTTGTCCTACAGCAGGAATCAGGAGCGGGAAGCTGACCGTATAGGCATGCAGTATATGTATGCGGCAGGATACAACCCGCAGAGTATGGCTGATTTTTTTGAGGTGATGAACAGAGCGACCAGTCGGGTCAGTTTTCTACCAGACTTCTGGTATACCCATCCTTTGACCACAGAGCGTATGAGTGAAGCACGTCTAAGGGCAAATCAGCTGCCACAGGTCAAATCCAGCTTAAGGGACGAAGGGTTTGAAGTGCTGAAGATGTATTCAAAAGTCATTTCTTCCCAGATGTCTGAACAGCAACTGAAAATACTTGCAGACCGAGGGGACTTTGCTGCATTGCTGGGATTGGCAGTATTCTATGTCCGTCAGGGTGATTATGTGCTTGCTCAGCAGGCACTGGATCAGGCAAAAATAAAAAATAATTCACATAATCTATTGACCTTGACTCAAACTGACATATATTTAGGTCAGAATAAGCTTGATGATGCATTAAAAACAGTGGTTTCAAATGCACAGATCATGCCGGAAAACAGAGCTTTGAATTTGAAGCTGGCTGAAGTCTATATTCGACGTGGTGAACCTCAGGCTGCGAAAAATATTGTTCAGCGATTTGTGGATAGAAATTCCAGGGATATCAGTGCCTGGCGGTTGATGCAGCAGGCAGCAAACCTGGAGAAGCAGTCTTCACTAAGAGCGGTCAATGTCTTGCGCTATCGTGCGGAGGCGGAGTACTGGTCGGGTAATGAAGAAAGTGCGATTAAATCTTTATTGCATGCACAAAGACTGGCAAAAAATGATGATGTTGTATCATCGCAGGTAAAAGTACGATTAACAGAAATGCAGAATGAGCGACAGCTGAAAATATAACAAAAGATGATTGGTTGTTCAGCACTCCCTTTTCTGTCATAAAAATAAGGAGAGTAAAGTGATAGAAGGACAATGTCTTTGTGGCTCAGTCAGTTATATTTATCATGCCGAACTTGAAAAAACCATTCTGTGCTACTGTCAGCACTGTCAGCGGGCGCAGGGAACAATGTGTGGCTGGAACAGCCCTGTAGATAAAAATAAATTTGAAATTGTACGTGGTATAAAATATCTGAAAGAATATTTTCATAGTCCCAATAAAGCACGTGTATTCTGTCAGGAATGTGGAAGTCCAATTTATTCATATCGGGTGGATCTGCCTGATATCGTTCGGCTTAGACTCGGGACAGTAACACAAGGGCATATTCCTGCTCCGGTTGAGCAGGCGTTTATACAATACAGACCAGTATTTATGAAAGTGGAAGGCTGATGGATATGTGCTGTGATTTTTCAATGCTACAATGTTGTGGCGCTATAATTTTAAAGATCAAATGAAATTGTCCATGAGAAAAAAGCTGTTATTCATTTTATTTGCGGGAAGTTTTGCGGTTTATCAGAGTGTTCATGCAGGCAGTATTGAGCAGTATGTTCAGTCTGTGGAAGCAATTAAGGATACTTACAGGCAAGAAACCCGTGCATTTTTTAATGGTCTTGATCCGTATCAGAAAGGGTTCAGCCAGGTTCAGCAGGAACAGTTCTGTGGAATTGTACGAAAATATGTTGATGGGCTTTATCAGGCTGCTGATGAAAACAGAGCTTTTCTGGATAAACAGTACAGTGGATTGACAAAGCAGGATGTTATTCAGCAGGTGGAAACATCTAAAGAAATGCAGATGCTGAAAAAATACAACGTGAAATGTGATTTAAAATAATGAACAGGTTTGAACTGTCTTTTATGAAAGGCAGTTCAACGCTAAAGATGTGATCTGAAAAATAAACTTTATATTAAGAAAGTTTCGCTTTAATTTTAGCAGAAACCTGAGCAGGATCGGCGCGTCCGGCTATGAGCGGACGCAGAGAGTTCATCACCTTACCCATATCTTTCATGCTGGTAGCTTCTTGCGCAGTAATTGTCTGTGCAATGATGGAATCAAGCTCTTCCTCAGTCATAGCTTCTGGTAGAAATTGAGATAAAACTTCAATTTCAGCTTGTTCCTTACCAGCTAAATCTTCCCGGCCAGCACCTTCAAAGGCTTTGACCGATTCTTTACGTTGTTTGATTTGCTTTTCAATGACCGCAAGAACCTGATTATCGTCAAGCTCTATGCGTTCATCGACTTCGATTTGCTTGATTGCTGCCTGGAGACCACGAATTACCGTCAACTTATCCATTTCTTTAGCACGCATAGCGGCTTTCAGAATGTCTGTAATCTGGTTTTTTAAAGTAGTCATTTATATTGTCCGGTAGTCAATCAATCACAAATTAATCTTAGTAAAGGCGAGTTGTACGTACTGATTCGCGAGCCAGTTTCTTCTGGTAGCGTTTAACAGCTGCAGCTTTTTTACGTTTACGTTCCTGAGTAGGTTTTTCGTAGAATTCACGTTTACGAACGTCAGCAAGAACACCTGCCTTTTCGCATGAACGTTTGAAACGACGGATAGCTACGTCAACTGGTTCGCCTTCTTTCAATTTAACTTGTGGCATGAAGAATCCTCATAAGTTATGGATAAGATCTGGGCTGAATTGCCTTTGATCACAAGTGAAGTGCAGTATTTTACTCATTTACATCTCATATCACAAGTCTATAATAGCCTCAGCAATAATTTGAAACGGGTAAAAGGCAGTTTAATGATCGTTCTTGGCTTGGAAACTTCTTGTGATGAAACAGGTCTGGCACTTTATGACAGTGAAGTCGGCTTAAGAGGACAGGTGTTATACAGTCAGATAAAACTTCATGCAGAATATGGCGGTGTGGTGCCTGAACTGGCTTCGCGGGATCATGTCAGGAAAATGATTCCTTTGATTAATCAGTTGCTTGAAGAAAGTCAGGTTAAAAAGTCAGAAATTGATGCGATTGCCTATACACGTGGTCCAGGTTTAATGGGAGCACTGATGACAGGTGCGCTGTTTGGCCGTACACTGGCATTTGCGTTAAATAAACCCGCTATTGGTGTGCATCATATGGAAGGTCATATGCTGGCACCGCTTTTATCAGAAACACCACCGGAATTTCCGTTTGTCGCTTTACTGGTGTCAGGTGGACATACACAGCTCATGGCTGCACACAGTATTGGTGAATATGAAATTCTGGGCGAGTCGATTGATGATGCTGCAGGTGAAGCTTTTGATAAAGTTGCAAAAATGATGGGACTGCCTTATCCAGGTGGACCGAATATTTCTAAACTAGCAGATAAGGGCAACTGTGAAGCCTTCGCTTTTCCTCGTCCAATGTTGCATGTGGGACTGGATTTTTCATTCAGCGGACTGAAAACTGCTGTTTCCGTTCAGTTGAAAAAACTTGAAAATGAAAATATAGCACCAGAAAACTATGAAGCCGATATCGCTGCATCTTTCCAGGAAGCACTGGTTGAGACTCTGGTCAAAAAATCGGTCAAGGCACTGAAGCAGACAGGTTTGAAACGTCTTGTGATCGCAGGTGGCGTGAGTGCAAATAAACGCCTGCGTGAGCGTCTGGAAGCGGATCTGGCGAAAATTAAAGCCACAGTTTATTATGCGGAACCTGCACTCTGTACAGATAACGGTGCAATGATTGCATTTGCAGGTTATCAGCGCTTAAAAGCGGGGCAGCAGGATGGTTTGTCTGTGACTACAACCCCGCGCTGGCCTATGACTGAACTGACAAAACCTGAGTGATTGTCAGAACAGTCTGTGTGAAATAAAAAAGAGGCTTCTGCCTCTTTTTTTATTTGCTGTTTTTATTGCTCAGTTAGTCGGTTCTGGTAAATACCTTCAATGGTATCTACAAGTGTCCGTGTGGTCTGATCAATTTCAAAATTCAGCAGATCACCCTGTTTAACATTTTTAAAATTGGTCAGGCGTAAGGTTTCAGGGATTAAATCCACGGATATTTCATTACGCTGTTTATCGACATGGTTGATGGTCAGGCTGCATCCATGCAAACCAATAAAACCTTTAAGGAAAAAATATTTCATTTTTTCTGAGGGAATCTGGATGTCCAGGTGCAGTGTTTCACCAATATGCTCCAGTGCGCTGATCTGTGCAGTTCCTTCAATGTGCCCATAAATATTATGACCACCGTTTTCATGTCCCATTTTGAAAGAACGCTCAATATTGACCATCTGATCGGGATTCAGATGTCCTAATGTAGTCAGTTTTTTAGTCTGATCTGCGACATCAAAAGCGACCAGATTTTTGTCTTTGAGAATCTGTGTAACCGTCAGACAGGTTCCATCAACAGCAACGCTTGCACCTGTAAAAACATCGTCCATAAAGCCATGCTGATTCGTGATGAAAATAGTGTCGTAACCATTGCCATGAGTGATGGAATGAATACGTTCAGTTCCTGAAACAATTCCTGTATACATCTTTATATCAACATTATGAAAGTAAATCCTGGAGGGATTATAAGCATAAAAATACGGAAAAAGGGATTCTGTCTTCAGAGGTGTTTACATGTTAGATTGATTCAGTATGTAAACTGGAAATGGATATTTATCTGCAATGCAGAGTGATATCAGAAAACTAAAAAAGTCTGAATGAGAGAATAAAATGTCAAATAAATCAGAAATACTGAGCAGTACTGTTTATCAGAAATTTTCTCGGGGCGTTCAGCTTCCTTATGACATACTGGATATTCATGACATTCCAGATGGCGCAAAAGAAGGGCATTTTATTGAGATCCACTGTGGAGGATTCGGTTCGGAAATATCGCCACATCCAACAGAAAAGCATCAGTTTTACGCGCTGACCGACCGTGGTCCCAATACGACATACGATGTGAACGGCGATAAAGGAAAAATTTTCCTGAAACCTGATTACACGCCAAAAATTGGATTGTTTCAGCTGAACTCAGATGGAACGATCAGCAAACTAAAAGAAATTTTACTGAAAAATCCGGATGGTGAACCCATTACAGGATTGCCCAATCAGCATTTTGGTGCAACCAAAGAAATCGCTTATGACCAGCATGGCAAAGTCCTTGAAAAAGGTACAAATGAATTCGGACTGGATTCGGAAGGACTGGTGGCACTACAGGATGGAACCTTCTGGGTAAGTGATGAATATGGTCCTCATATTGTTCACTTTGATGCATCCGGTGTGGAGATTGATCGGATCAATGCTTATGAGCATGATGAGCGCAGAAAGTCTGGATATTTATTGCCACTGGAATATGCTAACCGTCGTCAGAACAGAGGAATGGAGGGGTTGACCATAACGCCCGATCAGAAAAAACTGGTGGGTATTATGCAGTCTGCGATGAGTAATCCAGATCCTTCTGTTACAAAGTCTGACCTTGTTCGTATAATGATGATTGATCTGGAAACAAAAGCGGTGTCCCAGTATCTGTACCGACAGGAGGGAGGAGATCAGGTCTATTCCTGTACCGCGATTGTTGCATTAAATCAGCAGCAGTTTCTTGTTGCTGAGCGGGACGATGATTTTTATATGGATAATCCAAAGGCATTTAAACGGGTCTATAAAATTGATCTGACTGACGTAACCGATCTGGAGCAGATCGAAAACAGTGATCAGTTTGAACAGGATGAAAAAACAGGCTTACTGATAGATGGTTTAACTCTGGAGCAGTTCGTTCTTCAGAGGGGATGGCAAGGGCTTCAGGATGTCGGCATTGTTCCTGTAGCAAAAACACTGGTGGTTGATCTTATAGAGAAGCTGCATTATCCACACGATAAAGTTGAAGGTCTGTGGGTCATTGATGAACATCATCTGGCTGTACTGAATGACGATGATTATGCTTTTTCAGAAACAGATGGTGTCATGCAGCAGAAGTATCTGGATAAAGATAAAAAAGTGATTGATGCCAATACTTTATATATTATTGGTGGTTTTGATACAGGAAAATAAAAGCTCAGAACTGTATTGGAAATGTTCAGTTCTGAGCTTTGATCATCAGAGTAAAAGAAAAAGACTGTCTTTTACTCTGTTTGGAATGAGGCTTAGAGTTGATTCAGTTGCTGTGATCCGACCCAGTGTTTAGAGAACTGATAAGCTGCCCGTCCAGAACGCTGACCACGGGACTGACACCATCTTAATGCTTCAGCGCGAGCTTCATCTGTCATAGGCATGTCAGATTTATTCAGATAGCTTTCCACAATTTCCAGGTAAAGCTGCTGATCCATTGGATAGAAAGACAGCCACAGACCAAAACGGTCTGAAAGCGA
Source organism: Acinetobacter sp. WCHAc010052 (assembly GCF_002165295.2). Classification (NCBI taxonomy): domain Bacteria; kingdom Pseudomonadati; phylum Pseudomonadota; class Gammaproteobacteria; order Moraxellales; family Moraxellaceae; genus Acinetobacter; species Acinetobacter sp. WCHAc010052. The sequence continues at coordinate 1,515,163 of NZ_CP032143.1, forward strand.
AATTTTTTCCTCAATCGCTTCCTGAGGATGCAGTTCTTTGTACTGAGGAACATCAACTTTGGTGACGGGTGTGTTTTCGTGCATGAACTCAGGTAACAGATGGCGTCGGTTACTGGTCGCATAGATAATAAAATTGCTTGAACCTGACTGTAGTGAACCATCCAGCACGCTTTTCAGACTGCGGTAATTTTCATCTTCGGCATTGAAAGCAAGATCGTCACAGTAAACAATGAATTTTTCAGGACGATGCGCAATCTGTTTCTGAATTTCAGGAAGTTCAGAAAGATCATCACGTTCAATTTCAATCAGACGCAGACCGTCTTTTGCATATTTTGTGAGTAAAGCACGGACAATGGAGGATTTTCCTGTACCGCGTGAGCCTGTCAGCAGTACGTCATTTGCAGGTAAGCCTTTCAGGAACTGTAAGGTATTCTGTATGACTTTTTCTTTCTGCCGTTCAATACCCCTTAAATCATCAAGGAAAATATCCTTAGGATTTAAAATAGGGATTAACTGTTTATTCTGCCATTTATAGGCAACAGCAGAAAAATCTGTCTCCTGTCGGACGGCTGGGAGACTTTGCTGTAGCTGTTGTAGTACAGTGGAGAGAGATTGCAGAATGTTATCAGGTAAATCTATATTGGCCATGATGTTCAGCTTATGATTGCAAAATGTTGGTTCTGTTTTGTGCTGACATAGAACTCTATACCACTCAGTCAGTATTTGCCAATATATTCATTGCTTTTGCAATTGAAAGACAGATAAAGTTTTCTGCATAGTTTAAAAGTTTCTTTAGACCTGTACTGCGTATAAAAAATTTATGTAATAAGGAAGATGTGCTTATGCTGTTCAAAGATTTGACCCAGGATATGAATCCACATCAGGCATACCGTATAAAGAAACTGAAGCGTCAGCTTGAACGTGCTGAGTCGTATGAAGAATGGAAATCCACAGCACTCAAAATAGATGAAGAGTCGGGTGCTCAGGAATGGAAATTGGACAACAGTTCAGCTTATTTTGATGCAGAAATTATTTCACACCGTCTAAACCTGCTCAGGCGTTACAGAACGTCCGAACGTACCCGTGATCTGATGTATATATTGCGGGAAGGTCTGACTTACGATATTGCCAATATTGCACATCCATTGCTGTTTACTGCCACCTATGTGGGAACAAAAAAAATTATTGAAGACTATATTGATGAAGTCAGTAAGAGTCTTGCTTTTGTGGCATCCAATGAATGCCAGTCACTTTCTGCGCAGGAAAAACTGGATTTTTTTGAGCAGTGCAGAACAGCTTATGGTCAGCCAGCCATTATGTTTTCAGGTGGGGCAACACTGGGGCTGTTTCATACAGGGGTCTGTAAAGCACTCATGGAACAGGATCTGATGCCTAAGGTTCTTTCGGGTTCCAGTGCGGGTGCGATCATGACCGCCATGCTGGGTGTTTCGAAACCCTCAGATGTGACTGGGATTCTGAGTGGTGAGAATTTTTTCAGTGAAGCATTTCATTTCAGGAAAATAGGACAGATTCTGAAAGGTGATGGCGGTATCGCAGATGTTCGCTATCTGAAAAAATTTCTGGTGGAAAACCTGGGAGATGTCACTTTTGCTGAGGCATTCAAAACTTCGGGTCTGCATATCAATGTCGCCGTGGCACCTTATGATGCATCTCAGGATGCACGGATTATGAATGCCTATACTTCTCCTGATTTACTGGTATGGAGTGCTGTACTGGCTTCATGTGCAGTGCCTGTCCTGTTTCCACCGGTCAGACTCACCAGTAAGCGTTATGACGGTGAGCAGACACCTTATATGGCAACAACGCGATGGGTGGATGGAAGCGTACGCAGTGACTTCCCTCAGGAAAAAATGGCGAGACTGTACAATATCAACTACACCATCGCAAGCCAGGTCAATCCTCATATCGTTCCTTTTATGCAGACCGATGAGCAGCGTTACAGAAGCGACATGCTCAGCTGGCCTGAAAGGATCGCTAGAAGGCAGGGGAAAGTTATTTCCAAAGGGGTAATGGACTTTACGCGGCAGAGAATGGGCAACGTCAATGCTCTGCGCAGGTTAATGGATCATGGCTATGGCATTGTAGACCAGCGATATTATGGTGATCTGAATATCGTCGGTAATTACAGTTTTAAACATTATGGTTATATGCTTCAGAACCCGCGACCATTTCTGTTTAAATTGCTGCAACGTGAAGGCGAACGTGCAACCTGGCCAAAAATATCAGCCATTGAAACACATGCCAGGGTTGGGAAAACCATTCAGCACTGTCTTGAGCTTTTAAATTACCAGCAAAATAAAGCTGAACATGTCAAAGCCGAGCATATTTCAGTTTAGCCAGGAGCAGATCACATCACTGGATCTGAAACTGGTCACCAAGCCACGCAGCCAGATGTTTGGTCGGCGGCTCTATACATTCAGTTTTGATGAGCAACAGTACTGGCTTAAGGCACAGATCAGAAATACACATAAAGATGTGGAGCAGGGTTTTCTGCGTGAAATGGACTTCTATCCGCAGATAGGGGTTGGTGGAGACTTTTCACTGCCTTTCAGCCAGATGGAGTGGGGCGATGCATTATTTCAGAGGGATCAGGAGCATTATTATCCTGGCGTTCTGATTTTACCTCATGCTGTTCCAGTTTTTGACCTGCATCCTGAAAAGCTCAATGCCAGTGAAATTCACTTCCAGATTCTGAGTGTGCTTGAACTGCTGGATGGTTTGTATAAATGGGGCTATCTGCATGCAGATTTAAAAGCAGAACATTTTGTTCATTATGCTGGAAAAAATGCATTGATCGATTTTGAACAGATCATCCCTCAACTTAAACAGCAATCTCAGAAACTGACGGCAACTCCCCGGTATATGGCACCCGAACTCTTTCATGGTGACGTTAAAAGTGTGCAGAGTGAAATTTATGCTTTAGGAGTTATCCTGCTTGAATGGCTGACACAGCAAAGGCTAAGTGCAAAAAACTATCAGGAATGGGCTGTTTTGCACTGTCAGACACTCAAGGTTGAACTTCCTGTGCAATTTCAAGCCTATTCAGAGATTATTAAAAAAATGCTTTCAAAGAAAAAAGATCACAGATTTTTATGTTTTGAACAGATTAAATACAGCTTAATGCTTGAAAACGTTTAAGAAAAATACAGAAAAGCGGGTTTTGTTTCTTATTTAAACAAACAAGTGGATTTTTAATAAAAAGGGCTTGTCATGATTAAGTGATCTCTATAATATACACAGCCATCGGGGACGTGGCGAAATTGGTAGACGCACTGGATTTAGGTTCCAGCGCCGCGAGGTGTGAGAGTTCGAGTCTCTCCGTCCCCACCACTGATTCTTCAAATGTATTTGAAGATAAGGTAACAGAGGATTGGTGTAATGGTAGCATGACGGTCTCCAAAACCGTTCGTCAAGGTTCGAATCCTTGATCCTCTGCCAGTTTTAAAAAAATCTGACTTAGGTTAGTACCCTGATGGGGACGTGGCGAAATTGGTAGACGCACTGGATTTAGGTTCCAGCGCCGCGAGGTGTGAGAGTTCGAGTCTCTCCGTCCCCACCATCATAAGTAAGCGTGTAACTTACTTGTCTTTTAAGACTTAAAAATTTATTTAGATTATTACACTGACCGGGGATGTGGCGGAATTGGTAGACGCACTGTGTTCAGGTCGCAGCGCCCACAAAGCGTAAGAGTTCGAGTCTCTTCATCCCCACCATATTTAAGCAGGTGTGTAACCTGCTTGATTGTTAGAGTTTAGCTTTAACAGTTGAATTATTACACATGACCGGGGATGTGGCGGAATTGGTAGACGCACTGTGTTCAGGTCGCAGCGCCCACAAAGCGTAAGAGTTCGAGTCTCTTCATCCCCACCATATTTTATAAAGCCAGGCTATGTCCTGGCTTTATCTTTTTATATCTGAACGATATTTCATTTCAGTGACATCAGCCTGAAATTACATCATTCTGAATAAAAGTCTGCCAGGTTGGTTTGAGCTCATACGGTTGCACATATTTGATCTGACAGGCATGCAGTGATCCTTACTGATGCCTGTAATATGGGTGATACTGTGCATGGATTTGTATACTTAAGCTTTAAGGTGATCTTCAAATTCTTCGCCTAACTGCATTGCCAGATGGTTGCCAGAAAGATCGCAGGTGACTAAGCCATATTCTTTTTTAAAGCTGAATGTAAAACCTTTATTATCGGCAAGTGTTTTGACTGAATAGCCAATATTTTCCAGCCAGATACGGAAAGCAATTAAATTTTTAGCTTTTACGACTTTTTTCACGGAAATACTCCTTAATCACGCTTAAATAATAAATAGGGATGGTGGAGATATTTTTAAAGGGCTGAATTGAGCTGATTTTGAGCAATGACGTTTTTTTATGTAAAAAAATAAAATAAATGGCAAAGGATAATGAGAAATTTATTTTTATTGTGATTAAAAACAGATATTTATATTTTTTTGATGCCCGTGTAAAAAAAGAGGCATGACGCCTCTTTTTTATGATGATCAGACTTAAAAATATTCTACATTCGACATATTCCACATGCGGAAATAGAAGTTTTCGTCATCTTTGTTTTCACAGTTGAGCAGCTCTCCCGGTTTCAGCCAGAAATGAAGCTGAGCATAGTTCTTGATTTCACGGTCATTGACACGCTGAGCCAGATGGTGAGCTTTAATGTCTTCTGGGTGTTGTAAACCAGCCGCAGCGATCAGCTCAGAAAGGGCATGCAGGGTATTCCTGTGATAGTGATAAACCCGATCTGCTTTGGTTGGAACATGAAGCGCTTTCTGTCTTTCCTTGTCCTGTGTGGCTACTCCAACAGGGCATTGATTGGTATGGCAGCTCTGTGCCTGAATACAGCCGACGGCAAACATAAAGCCACGGGCTGAGTTGACCCAGTCTGCACCGATTGCCATAGTGCTTGCAATGTCAAAGGCACTGACCAGTTTGCCACTGGCACCTACACGTATTCTGTCTCTTAATCCTGCGCCGACCAGGGTGTTGTGTACAAACAGTAATCCCTCACGCAGCGGTGTGCCGACGTGGTTGATCAGTTCAACCGGTGCAGCTCCTGTACCGCCTTCTGAACCATCGACCACTATAAAATCCGGAATGATTTTGGTCTGAAGCATTGCTTTGACAATGCTCATAAACTGCCATGGCTGACCAATACAGAGTTTAAAGCCTACTGGTTTCCCACCGGATAAATCACGTAACTGCTGTATGAATTGCATCATTTCTACAGGGGTGCTGAATGCAGAGTGCTGTGCAGGGGAAATACAGTCCTGGTCGCGGCTCACACCTCTGATCTGTGATATTTCTTCAGAAATTTTATCTTTGGGTAATATACCGCCGTGTCCGGGTTTAGCCCCCTGGGACAGTTTTATTTCAATCATTTTGATCTGGGGTAATATTGCCTGTTGAGCAAATTTTTCAGGATCAAATTTTCCATCTAAAGTCCGACAGCCAAAATAACCACTGCCTAGCTCCCAGACAATATCGCCACCATTTTCCAGGTGATAAGGGCTGATGCTTCCTTCACCAGTATCATGATAAAAATTGCCACTCTGCGCTCCTTTGTTCAGTGCGCGGATTGCATTTGCACTTAAACTTCCAAAACTCATTGCCGAAATATTGAAAATTGAGGCACTGTACGGCTGTCTGCACTGTTCATTACCGATAGTAATGCGGAATGATTCAGGGTCAGCAGGTTTGCAGGGGGTGAGAGAGTGAGTGATAAAACGATAGTCTTCCTGATAGACATCAATAATTGAGCCAAAAGGTTTATCGGCATTTTCATTTTTTGCACGCTGATAAACCAGGCTGCGCTGCATTCTTGAAAATGGTAAAGCATCCTGGTCAGACTCAATAAAATACTGGCGTATTTCTGGTCGGAAATCTTCGAAAATAAAGCGGAAATGACCCATGATCGGATAGTTTTTTAATATGGAATGTTTGTTCTGAAGTATGTCATGCAATCCCAGCAGGCTTAAAAGCGTGCTGACTAACAACAGTGTATTCAGCAATGTATCTGAAATAAAATAATAGATGTAATGCGGTGCATGATAAAAACGGAACCACGCAAGAGAAACCGCAATGATAATACATAAAAACCAGACAGAGTGACGTGAAAAGAAGGTATTTAAGAGTTTATGTCTGACTGATTGGGCTGGACCTGGCATTCTTAATATATTTCCTTGGAAGTACAGTTTTAAATGTCTCAGGATTGGTCAGTCAGTACAAGTATAAAAGTGTGATTTGATATAGGTTTTAAAAGTAAACAGCACGGTATAGTGATTAATCGGCTTGAATCATCTGTTTCAGTCGTTAAATTGCATTACAGATTTGAACATAAAACAGGGAAAATCCTTAAATTACTTATTTTTAGTGATGGTAATTCATCGACTGTAAATCTATATTATTTCTTTAGTGTATTGAATGGGGAAAAACGGTGGCAGACAAAGATATTATTTTACCTGTTCCAGTACTGATACTTGAAGATGAGTCCATTATACAAAGTCGCCTGAAGTGTATTCTGCAGGAATTGGGATATCAGGATGATATGCTGATTTTTACAAGTACTTTAAAGGAGTCACTGAGTTTAATTGAAGATCATCCAGTCTCTCTTGCACTGGTCGATCTTGGGTTGCCTGATGGTAATGGCATTGAGCTGATTGAGGCGTTACGCTGTAAAGATCCTTCGGCTGTGATTCTGGTGATTTCTGCATGGAGTACCCAGGAGAGCCTGTTTAAAGCAATACGGGCGGGTGCGACGGGTTATGTGCTTAAGGAGCGTGACGATGCAGAAGTTATGATTGCTATACGCAGTATTTTACGTGGTGGTGCGCCAATTGACCCATTTATTGCACGTGAAATTTTAAGCAGACTGCCGGTTGAAGATACTCAGAATCCTTCAGATAAAGAAACCAGCAGTGAGGAATACATAGAAGCGCTGACCAACAGGGAGAGGGAAATTCTGACACTGGTTGCTCAGGGGTTAAGTAACCGTGAAATTGCTGAAATGCTGTTTGTGTCCAGATATACCGTGGAAAGTCATATCAAACATATCTATCGAAAACTTTCTGTGACCAAGCGGACGAAAGCCGTAAGCACAGCCCGGTCTTTGGGTCTGATCTGAATGCGTTTTGTCTGTGCGGTTCTGTTTTATTTTTTTACAGGGATTTACAGTTCTGTCTTTGCACAGCAGTTCCCTGTTAATGAACAGTGTCGCGTCAATGTTCATGCAATGGAGGCGGTCCGTACAGATTCAATGCAGCATGTGCCTGCTTCAGGCTGGGAAAAAGTCAGCTTACCAGACACGTGGAGTGAGCGATGGCATAATTATAATGGTGCTGTGTGGTATCGGATTAAATGGGACTGGCATTGTGATCATGATGCACATCTGCAGGAGCCTGTTGTTTTTTCAGTAAAATCAATCAATTCGGCTGGAGCAGTATTTCTGAATGGTGATCTGCTGTGGTCAGATAAAAATCTGAGTGGCTCTTTATCCAGAAGCTGGAATATGCCGCGTTACTGGATTTTACCGATTGCAGGACTGAATCAGGGGAAGAATGAGGTTCTGATATTTATAAAGGGCTACGCATTTCAGCTGCCGGGTCTTGGTGCGGTTGGATTTAATAATGTCCAGAAAAATTATGAAATCCACAAGGATCGGGTGTGGAATCAGCGGACAATGTTTTTGATCAGCATCATCATGTCTGCAACACTGGGTGTCTTCTGTTTTGTGATATGGCTGTTCAGACGGGAAGACCAGACGTTTGCACTGTTTGCACTTAGTTCATTGTTCTGGATTTTGTTTATTTCAAGTGTCCTGAGGACAGAAACACTACCGTTGATGACAACACTACAGGATGCACAGTTCACCATGATTGTGCTTGTCTGTTATATCTGTTCATTCTGCCTGTACCTTATGCGTTTTATAGATAAAAAATTCCCCCGCATTGAAATAAGTATAGCTGTACTGACCGGTCTTAGTATTCTGGGTCTGCTTTTTACAGATATGAATAACACAGCAAGTTTTCACAGTCTGATTTTTTTATGTTATTTAGTGCTGTTGTTGCTCTGCATTTTGTATGTTTTCTATATAACAATCAGAACACGAAAACTGGAATATATACTGCTGTCGCTGGCGATGCTGGTGATTCTGATTATTGGTTGTGTGGATCTGGGAATTCTGACCCTGAATCATTTTAAAAATTTACCACCACTGGTGCCATATACATCTTCGGTGATCACACTGTTTATTGTGGTGGTTTTATCCATGCGCCTGACCCGGAGTATTAAGCGTATTGAGTTGTTTAATCATGAACTGGAAGTGAAAATTCAACATGTGAGTGATGATTTAAAGTCGAGTCTGATGGAAAAACACGGGCTTGAACTGAAAAATGTACGCTTACAGGAAAGAATACATCTGTCTCATGATTTACATGATGTGCTTGGAGCATCCATTGTGCGTTCCATGATTATGGTTGACCAGAGTAAAGAAAATTTCTCAAACCAGCATTTTCTGTCGATGCTGAAGTTGCTTCGGGATGACTTAAGGCAGATTATAGACAGTGGCTCATCGGCAGGGGTTGCAGTTCCTGAAAATCCTTTACTGTGGATCGCACCTGTACGTCACCGTTTCAGTCAGCTGATGGATGAAATGGATATAAATTCCAGCTGGTCATTGCCTTCTCAGTGGAAGATTCAGCCAACAGCACTGCAGTGTCTTACCCTTATTCGGGTGCTTGAGGAAAGCCTGACCAATATTGTGAAACACAGTTATGCAACAGAAGTTAAGGTGGTCATGGATATACCTGATTCCACTCAGATTGTGTTGATTGTGGTGGACAATGGTGTTGGATTTGATGTGGATTGTGTACTGAAACAGGGGATGAGTGTTGGAATGCGAAGCATGCAGCTTCGTCTGGAAAAGATAGGTGCTTCACTTCAGATGTCTTCGCAGGCAGGTCGGACGGTGATCTGTGCCATTATGCCCGTCAGGCTGTGAAGAACTGAAAAAATTACAGACAATAAAAAAGAAGGCATACAGCCTTCTTTTTTTTAGCATCTGGCTCAGTCAGACGATGCTGGAACCAGCATCAGTACTGAGTCATTCAGTAATTCTGCAATATCTTCGAGAATTTCATCATCCATCAGTGAAAGATCCAGAGGCACAGTCTGCCCATCTGCAAGTTTCTTTAAGCTGCCTGTAAACTGTTCAGAAATACAGATGCCTTCGCCATTTGCCCAGAACATCACATCACCATCCTGTTCGCTGTAGAGCAGACGGGATGCAGGTTCAAGCATGAGCAGATAACCTGCTTCAAGCGCCTCTTCGAGATCACCTGTACCAATTTCATCTGCTTCTGGAATACCATCAGGATACTTAGGCTCAGACAGCAGGCTCATAATGGCATCTTCAAGAACATTGGTCTGTTGCAGCTGTGCCATGATTTCTGCTTTGAGGTATTCAAGCTCATCAACTGTGACTTCACCTGCACATGATACCGTATCTCTTACAATATCGACCAAAGGATTTCTTAAGACAGGATTGTCGGAAAATTTATCGCCAACACGGTCCATCATGTCTGAAACATTCGGCATGCGGAAACCAAATGAATAGGTCAGACAGTCATTTTCAGCAACACCGTAATGTGAAAGGCCAGGTGGGACATAGAGCAGGTCACCTGGAGACAGAACCTCATCAAAATGAACGTCCATTTCAGCAAGCAGCTTTAATGGCTGTCCTGCAACAAAATCAGTGTTCTCATCACACATCTGTCCCAGTTGCCATCTGCGTTGACCATAACCCTGAACCAGGAATACATCATAGAAATCAAAATGCTTACCGACTGAACCGCCCTGTGGAGCATATGACACCATAATGTCATCACGGCGCCATTGTGGAATAAATGGAAATTTTTTCCATAATTCCGCAAGGTCAAATGAGTAATGATCCACAGCCTGAACCAGCAGCGTCCAGAGTTTAGGCATTTTCTGGAAGTCACTTTTATTTAACGGCGAAGACTTGACTGACCATTGATCTGGATTTTTATCCCGCTGTTTGATCAGACGCGCTGTGATATTTTCATCCAGTGCCAGTTCCATAACATCATCGGGAACAAGCAGACTGGCTATTTCAGGCAGGGCATTGCGAACCAGCAACGGTTTTTTTTGCCAGTATTCATTAAGAAACTGTTCAGCGGTAATACCGCCTAAAACATCTAAGGATTGGGACATGAAAATAGCCTAAGCAAATTTAAAACAATATTGTGACTATTGTCTTATGATCGAAAGCCTAAGTGCAAGTATCGTGAGATTTATTTAAATGGGCTTGGTTGATTTAAATAAATTGAGTTTGTCTGAGTTATTGTGGTTGTATACATCAAAATCTTTACTGCATCATAGGTCTAAAATACAGCGAAGAAAAATAATGTTAAGTAAAGAAGATGCCGAGAAAATGGCGAATGAGATATTGCAAAAAGAAAGAGAGAAAAGTCAGTCCAGATTAGCGAAACAATCATCCTCAATCGATAGGATATATAAAGCAAAAAATTTGGCTGAGGTGCCGCAATATCAGCATATCTTACTTTTTAGACAAGCCAAAAGCCTTGCTGAAGATCATCCGCTATATAATAAATGTGGTATGGCTATTTGGTACTGGCATTGTTATTTGTCAAATATCTCTTTAGACAGAGGGAAAGTGTGAGTAGCTTTGACCCTGATAATATTAGTCTATTTTTCTTTCTTATTCTTTTTATGTTGATTACGCTATACCGTAGTTTATTAATTCGAATGTACTTTAAACGACTCATTCAAGCTTATCTCTCAGCAAATTCATCCAGAATTTTTGAGCGATTGGTCGTATATTATATTAATGCTGTTGTTAAATTTAATATTCAGTATTGAACGGCAACATCTGCTGCCGTTCAATTTATTGGGAGTCAACTAAAAACACTTCCAGTAATTATGGCACAAGTACTTTTAATTCACGCAGAATATGACAGAGCTTGATCATGGGCATACCCATCAGTGTGGTCTGATCCAGTCCATTCATTTCTTCAAACAGGCTGATCCCGAGGCTTTCACATTTAAAGCTGCCGGCACAGTGCAGGGGCTGTTCCACCTGAACATAGCGCTCTGATTCAGCCAGTGTCAGTTTGCGGAATTTTACTTTGTAATGTTCGACCAGGGTGCTTTCAAAACCTGTAGACTTCTGTTGCACACTCAGCGCCGTGCTGAAGTAGACAATTTTATCGGAATTAGCCTGAAGCTGCCGAACCGCTTTTTCAGCAGTCAGTGGTTTGCCAATAAAAATATCAGGTGCACCTTCACGCCAGGCTACCTGATCTGAACCGATCACAATGGCATCAGGATACTGTTCAGAGATGATCCGAGCTTTTTCATACGCCAGCCGCTGTGCAAGAATATCTGCATGATTTTCACCCTGAGGCGATTCATCAATATCAGGAACAACGGAGATATAAGGAAGATGCAGTCGATTCATCAGATCTTTGCGGGTCTGACTGCTGGATGCCAGGATAATCTGTGGGTGGTTATTTGAAGTAGACATATTCAGACTGCGTATTCCATCAGTACATCAAGCGGAACATAAGACAGAACTGCCTGATGACATGCCTGAATTTTAACAGGAGGTGCCTGATCAGCCTGGTAAGCTTCAACCCAGCGGGTGACACAGATGCACCAGAAATCACCAGGCTGTAAACCGGGAAAGCCAACTTCAGGGACTGGTGTGATCAGATCATTCCCCACTTTCTGGGAAAAATTAAGGAACTCAGAGGTCATCTGTGCACACATGGTGTGCTGACCAATATCAGATGCTGCTGTATGGCAGAAGCCGTTTCGGAAATATCCCGTGATCGGGTCAAAGCAGCAGCTTGCCAGAGGTTCGCCTAAAACATTTAAACGATTGATTTTAGGATCAGGATGAATGGACATAGTACTGAATCATTGTGAAGTCTTTTCACTATCATAATCAAAACTTTCGGTTTCGACAGCTTTTATGCAAAAGAAGCTAACCTTTTTCTGCATAATCATTTAAAATCAGGGCGATTTTTATATCTATAAAGTGAGCTATACATGAACTTTCAGCGTATGACTGACCTCGATTTAGCAGGCAAACGTGTACTTATCCGTGAAGATTTAAACGTTCCTGTTAAAAACGGTGTGATTACCAGTGATGCACGTTTACGTGCTGCATTACCGACAATTAAAGCTGCGGTTGAGAAAGGTGCAGCTGTGATGGTGTATTCACATCTGGGTCGTCCTGTTGAAGGTGAGCCAAAACCAGAACAGTCTCTTGCTCCAGTTGCTGCTTATCTGACAGAAGCGCTGGGACAGGAAGTAAAACTGTTTACAGATTATCTAGATGGTGTTGAAGTTCAGCCTGGTCAGGTTGTACTGCTTGAAAACTGCCGTTTCAATGCGGGTGAAAAGAAAAACAATCCTGAGCTTGCTGCAAAATACGCAGCACTTTGTGATGTGTTTGTTATGGATGCTTTCGGTACTGCACACCGTGCAGAAGCATCGACTGAAGGTGTTGCACGTTTAGCAAAAGTAGCTGCGGCAGGTCCTTTACTTGCTGCTGAACTGGATGCTTTAGGTCGTGCATTGCAGACACCTGAAAAACCAATGGTTGCAATCGTTGCAGGTTCAAAAGTATCGACTAAGCTTGATGTTTTAACTTCACTGTCTGATATCTGTGATCAGTTGATTGTGGGCGGTGGTATTGCCAATACATTCCTTGCTGCGGCAGGTTTCAATGTGGGTAAATCTCTGTGTGAACATGATCTGATTGATACTGCAAAAGCAATTGCAGCAAAAGTTTCAGTTCCACTTCCGATAGATGTTGTTGTTGCAGATGCTTCAGAAATCAACTTTGATGATTTCCTGGGTTCACTTGCTGCTGCAAAAGCCGTTGTGAAAAACGTGGCAGACGTAACTGACAACGATATGATTCTGGATGTAGGTCCAGAAACTGCAAAAGCATTTGCAGAAATCTTAAAAACTTCTAAAACCATTTTATGGAATGGTCCTGTAGGTGTGTTTGAGGTCGATCAGTTCGGTGAAGGAACAAAAGCACTTTCACTGGCAATTGCAGAATCAGAAGGCTTCTCGATCGCAGGTGGTGGTGATACTTTAGCTGCAATTGATAAATATGAAGTTGCAGACAAAATCGGTTATATCTCTACAGGTGGTGGTGCATTCCTTGAATTTGTAGAAGGTAAGACTTTACCGGCAGTTGCTGTGTTACTGGAACGTGCTGAATAAGCATCAGATTTCATAATAATGAAAGGGGTTGGCATGAAGCCAGCCCTTTTCATTTTTGCGTCATTAAAATGAAATATATCTGCAATAAACTTAAAAATAATAAATCACCCGTTGTAGGAAAAATGTGATGAACTTAAAACTGACACTGGCAGCTTTACTGATTGCTCCATTAGCTTTAACAGCTTGTGCAAAGAAAGATGATGCGGCTAAAACTGAAGGTGCAGCATCAGAAGCTGTTGTGGAAGAGAAAGTAACCCCTGAACAGCAGGCAGCAATCGACGTCATTGATAAACCTGTTCTGGATGAAAAAAATACTGACGTACCTGCGGATATCGCAAATGCACCTGCAGATGCTGCCACTCCAGCGACTGAAGCAGAGGCTGCGGCTGAAACTGCTCACTGATTTTGTTTTTTATTTAAAAATCCCTGCACTTGCAGGGATTTTTTTTGAAATACTACATATTGTTGCTGAATTGAAATAATTAGGCATGTAGAATATGGGGCATTACCTGGGAGGATATTATGGCTCTTATTTCATTGCGCCAGCTCTTGGATCATGCCGGTGAATACAATTACGGCGTTCCAGCGTTTAACGTAAACAATTTAGAACAAATGCGCGCAATTATGTTAGCCGCAGACGAAACCAATTCACCTGTAATTGTGCAGGCTTCGGCAGGTGCACGTAAGTATGCAGGTGCACCATTCCTTCGTCATTTAATTTTAGCTGCAATTGAAGAATGGCCACACATTCCTGTGGTAATGCACCAGGATCATGGTACAGACCCAGACGTATGTCAGCGTTCTATCCAGTTGGGCTTTTCATCTGTAATGATGGATGGTTCATTAGGTGCAGACGGTAAAACACCAACGACTTATGAATATAACGTTGATGTGACCCGTCGTACAGTTCAGATGGCGCATGCATGTGGTGTTTCTGTTGAAGGTGAAATCGGCTGTTTAGGCAGTCTTGAAACTGGTATGGCTGGTGAAGAAGATGGCGTAGGCGCTGAAGGCGTTCTGGACCATTCTCAGCTGCTGACTTCTGTTGAAGAAGCAACTCAGTTTGTAAAAGACACCAATGTAGATGCTTTGGCAATTGCAGTAGGTACTTCACACGGTGCGTACAAGTTCACACGTCCACCTACAGGTGATATTTTAGCGATTGACCGCATCAAAGAAATCCATGCAGCACTTCCGAATACACACCTTGTTATGCACGGTTCAAGCTCTGTTCCTCAGGAATGGCTTGCAATCATTAACCAGTATGGCGGCGACATCAAAGAAACTTATGGTGTTCCTGTTGAACAGCTGGTTGAAGCAATCAAACACGGTGTTCGTAAAATCAACATTGATACAGATTTACGTTTAGCGTCTACAGGTGCTATGCGTCGTATGATGGCTGAACAGCCAAGCGAATTTGATCCACGTAAATTCTTTGCTAAAACTGTTGATGCAATGAAACAGATCTGTGTTGACCGTTATACACAGTTCGGTACAGCGGGTCATGCAGACAAGATCCGTCCAGTTTCTTTAGAGAAAATGGTTGATCGTTATAAATAATTCATATTGAATGATTTATAAAAGAAAGCCCACGTTATTGTGGGCTTTTCTGTATCTGGAAAATAAACCAAAAAATGGATAAGAGTGGCTCATGGAACTGATTTTTGCTGCTGCACTTTGCAGCGTAGTGGTTTCTGTACTGATCAAGATATGCAGTACCCGTGGATTCAGTATCATTCAGATGATCACCTGGAATTATGCATCTGCTTCGGTGCTTTGCTATCTATGGTTCAAGCCTGATCTGATTCATGTTTCAGTGAAACAGACTCCCTGGTGGCTGATTATCAGTCTGGGGATATTGCTGCCGACCATTTTTGTATGCCTTTCTAAAGCATTACAGACGGCAGGTATTTTAAAAACAGAAATAGCACAGCGACTTTCAGTTGTATTGTCTCTTTGTGCGGCCTGGCTAATTTTCAATGAACAGTTCAGTACTCTTAAAATCATTGGGATTGTACTGGGCTTTATGGCAGTGGTCTGTATTTTATATGCGCAGAAAGGTGATGGAGCAGCTTCGGGAAATAAGTGGGGGATTCTTTATCTGATCCTGGTCTGGGCGGGGTATGCACTGATTGATGTATTACTGAAATATATAACCGGTCTGGGATTGCAGTTCAGCGTGGTGCTGAACCTGATGTTTGTCTGTGCTTTTTTTATAACTTTAATGCATGCTTTTTTTGTTCAGAAAACATGGCCTTCCGTTAAAAATATCAGTGCAGGTCTGTTGCTGGGAGTGCTGAATATTGCCAATATTGCACTGTATGTAAAAGCGCATATGCTGCTAAAAGACAGTCCTGCGGTCGTATTTGCAGGTATGAATATTCTGGTTGTACTTTTAGGCGTACTTAGTGGCATGTTACTTTTTAAAGAGAAAATAAAACCTGCAACAGTGGCAGGTCTTATTATGGGAATTGCGGGTGTTATGTGCCTTGCTTCAGCAATGGCAGGTTAAAAAATGATTTAATAAAAGTCACTGGATGTTTAAAAATATCTTCAGTTTCAACCGAACCCAGCAGCATACCTGCGGTATCACAATCAGGGCAGTGCGGATAATTGACCAGTGCCTCAGCTGAATATTTCTGCATGTAGATTTTTTGGCAGTGATGGCATTCAAATTTAATAGGCATATTGGATACAGTAGGCATGGTCATTGCACCGTTTAAAATTTGCGCAAATATACCTGATTTTATGTCATTAAATAAGTCCCAAAATGACATAAAAAGGGGTTTTTAACCCCTTTCGTCGGTTTTATTTATAAATTAGAGCTTGGTAAAGATTTCTTTGCTGTTTAAACGTGATTTTGGAAGTTTTGCGTTGAAATCACTTTCACTGCGATAACCTAAAGTCATGATAACAGAAGGAATGAGTCCTTTCTCAGCCAATCCTAATTCTTCACTGATGATTGCTTCATCAAAACCACCGATTGGAGTTGCGTCAACGCCTTCAAGACCAGCTGCATACAGTAAATGTCCCAATGCAATAAAGGTCTGATTTTCAGCCCAGCGCTGAATATCGCCTTTTTCATTGCGATAAAAGTCAATATAGCCTGTGCGGGTGTCTTTCTGTCCCTGTTTTGCTTTTTCATCTTTAAAGCGTCCGCTGACATCATCCTGATTCAACAGGTCTTCAAGATGCTGCTCTGTAATATCTTCAAGGGTACAGAACAGAATGGTGTGTGAAGAATCCATGACTTTGGGAGCATTGTAGGCATATTTGCCAACCAGTGCTTTAGCAATACGTTCTTTTGCTGCCTGATTGTCGGCAATAAAAAAATGCCATGGTTGAATATTGATGGAAGAAGGTGCAAGTCGTAAGATTTCGAGTAAGCGATCAAACTGTTCCTGAGGAATTTTTTTCTCAGGGTTATAAGCTTTCGTGGCATATCTTGATTTTGAAGCGTTTAACGAATCCATATCTGTGACTCTTATATCGAATATTTTCGATTTATTATATTCTTAAAAATCAAAATGTGAATCCAGTAAACGTAAATAAACATGAAAATGGTCGTTTTTTTGAATCAGGTAGCTGTACCCAGATCATGACGGATAATCAGATTTCTGTGATTAGTGAATAGTCCATTTAAAGAAGTGACATTGAGCTTGTTCATCCACTTCGAGGATCATTGCTTCGGAGCTGAGTTCACGCCAGTCGCCTAAAACGATTCTTGGCTTACCATTTACATCATGAATTTCAGGGCGGTGTGTATGTCCGTGAATCAGCACATCCACATCAGATAAGGCATTTTCCACTGCCTGTTCATTGACATCCATAATGGTATAGCTTTTGCTCTGATTGGCTTCACGGCTTTTTTTACGGAATCCATTAGCCAATTTTTGTCTAAAACTGAGCGGAGTACTTTTTAAAATACCAAGAATAATTGGATTGCGAATGATTTTCTTAAAGCGCTGATAGGACACATCATCGGTACACAGGGCATCGCCGTGTTCAATTCTGAATTTTTTATTTCCAATGTTTAAGGTATAAACATCAGGAAGGAGTTTGCCATTGAATTGACAGAGAAATTTTTGACCTAAGGCAAAATCACGATTACCCACTAAAAAGAAAATCTGATTGCCTGCATGAGTAAACTGTTTCAGTGCATTGACGGTTTCATCCAGCCACGGTGCAGAGTAGTCATCTCCGATCCAGGCGTTAAACCAGTCGCCTAAAATATAGAGTTGGGTTGGTTTTTTGGCATCGCTGTGCTGATATTGTTCCAATAAAGCTAAAAACCCCCGAATGAGTCGAGGGTGATCAGGTGACAAATGTAAATCGGCGATAAACAGATGGGTCACAATTTTAATTTACCTGTTTTAGAATCTCCCTAAATCCCTCTTTGAGAAAGAGGGACTTTCCACCCATTTATATTTGGGCTTTTACTCCCTCCTTTATTAAAGGAGGGTTGGGGAGGATTTAAAAATTATTCAGAAATAATCTTAGCAGATTCGATGACAACATTTTCTAAAGGAACATCAGCGTGATAACCACGGTTACCAGTGCGAACACCTTTGATTGCTTCAACGATATCCAGACCTTCAGTCACTTTACCAAATACTGCATAACCCCAGCCTTGTGCTGTTTTACCAGTGTGGTTAAGGAAAGAGTTGTTTTTCACGTTAATGAAGAACTGAGCAGAAGCAGAATGAGGTGCTTGTGTACGAGCCATTGCAATTGTACCTTCGTCATTGCTTAAGCCGTTGTCTGCTTCGTTTTCAATAGAATCACGTGTTGCTTTTTCTTTGAAGTTTTCGTCCATGCCGCCGCCCTGGATCATGAAGCCATCAATCACACGGTGGAAGATAACGCCATCATAAAAACCATCACGAACATATTCTAAAAAGTTAGCAACAGTTTTAGGTGCTTTTTCAGAATTCAGTTCAAGAACAATACGCCCTTTATTGGTGTTTAATTCGACTTGAGGAAAACTCATTGTGTAATCTCCTGATCATGACAAAAAAGCCATGGGTTTTTGGTTGAGAGAAGCATAAGCAAACTGTAAACTACATAGCAAGCAAAAATACGAAAAACTTTTGTTAAAAAAGTATAAAGCGTATTTTTATTCTCCTGATTTTTATTCAATAGAAGTGATTTTACTACCATGAAGCCAAATGATGTTGTTTCAGACCTGCCAAAAAACCCGACAACCAGTACATCGGTCGATGCTGTGCAGCAGGAACAACAGGCAGGCTTGGACTTTATCCGTCAGGTGATTACTGATGATCTTGCAGAAGGTCGTGTGCAGTCTGTTGTAACACGTTTCCCACCAGAACCGAACGGTTATCTGCATATTGGTCATGTAAAGGCAATCTGCCTGAACTTTGGTATTGCAAATGAATATAAAGGTTTATGTAACCTGCGTTTTGATGATACCAACCCTGATGCTGAAGAGCAGGAATATGTAGATGGTATTGCTAATGATGTGAAATGGCTGG
Source organism: Acinetobacter sp. WCHAc010052 (assembly GCF_002165295.2). Taxonomy (NCBI): domain Bacteria; kingdom Pseudomonadati; phylum Pseudomonadota; class Gammaproteobacteria; order Moraxellales; family Moraxellaceae; genus Acinetobacter; species Acinetobacter sp. WCHAc010052. Next base: position 1,533,979 of record NZ_CP032143.1, read on the forward strand.
GTTTTGAATGGGATGGTGCGCCACGTTATGCATCGAGCTATTTTGATCAGTTACATACCTGGGCAATTCAGCTGATTGAGCAGGGCGATGCTTATGTCGATCTACAGTCTCCTGAAGAAATTAAGCTGAACCGCGGTAACTTTGTGGAACCAGGTAAAAACTCTCCATACCGTGATGCATCTGTAGAGGAAAACCTTACCCGTTTTGCTCAGATGAATAATGGCGAGCTGGGTGAAGGTCAGGCAGTTCTGCGTGCCAGAATTGATATGACTTCACCTAATGTACACATGCGTGACCCAATTCTGTACCGTGTTCTGCATTCAGAACATCATCAGACTGGCGATAAATGGAAAATGTATCCAATGTATGACTATGCTCATCCATTGTCTGATGCAATCGAAGGCATTACGCATTCTTTATGTACTCTGGAATTCCAGGATCACCGTCCGTTTTATGACTGGGTTGTGCAAAAGGTTAAATCACCATCTGTACCGCATCAGTATGAATCCAGCCGTCTGAATATTGATTACACCATCACCTCTAAACGTAAATTGCGTAAACTGGTTGAAGGCAATCATGTAAATGGCTGGGATGACCCACGTATGCCAACAGTGGTTGGTATGCGTCGTCGTGGTTTCACGCCTGAAGGTTTACGTGATTTCTGTAAACGTGTTGGTGTCTCTAAAACAGATGGTATTGTTGATGTGGCAATGCTTGAGTTCTGTATCCGACAGTCTCTGGAAAATACCGCAGCGCGTGGTATGGCTGTACTGAATCCATTAAAAGTGACGTTGACGAATTTACCTGAAGCTATGGATATGCTGCATGCACGTCATCCAAACGTGGATATGGGTGATCGTATTATTCCGTTGACTTCTGAGATTTATATTGACCGTAAAGACTTTGAAGAAGTGCCACCGAAAGGCTTTAAGCGCTTGATCCCTGAGGGTGAAGTGCGTTTACGTCATGCTTATGTGATCAAATGTGATGAAGTGATTAAGGATGCAAACGGTGAAGTGGTTGAACTGAAATGTTCAATTGACCCTGAAACTTTAGGTAAGAATCCTGAAGGTCGTAAAGTGAAAGGTGTCATTCACTGGGTTTCTGCGACTAAAGGTATTCCTGCTGAAGTCCGTATTTATGACCGTCTGTTTACTGAGTCTGATCCAGAAGTGGGCGATGACTTCCTGGCAAATCTGAACCCGGATTCTTTACAGGTTGTTCAGGCCATTATTGAACCTGCTTTAGCAGATGCAAAACCTGAAGATCGTTTCCAGTTTGAACGTGAAGGCTATTTTGTTGCTGACCAGTATGATCACACCAGTGAAAAACCTGTGTTTAACCGCATTCTGGATTTAAGAGACAGCTTCAAACCAGGTAAGTAAGGTAAGGAATATGTCATTAAAAAACCCAGCTTAGGCTGGGTTTCTTATTTTTCAGACTGAAATAAATTTTTTCAAACTGTCATGCTTCCTTTTTATAAAAACAGATATACTGGAAAACAGAATGACAGCAGGGATGTAACCATGTCACAGCAACTTGATTCTGTATCCATTCATAAAAAGCCAAATATTCATTTTAATGGTCGATCCATCAGCTATCTGGTTGAATTTAAAGATGGTTCAAAGAAAACACTGGGAGTGTTACTGCCAACTGAAAAACCGCTGACTTTTGAAACGCATATACCTGAGCGTATTGAAATTATTTCAGGAAAATGTCTGATCGGAATTGGTGATGGTGAATTTAAAACCCTGGTTGAAGGTGAGATTCTGAATATTCCTGAAAACTGTCGTTTCAGTATGCAGTCGAGTGAGGTTGTTGATTATATCTGTCATTTAGAGCTTTGAATCGCGGTTTATAGGGATGTGTCAGATAAAACCTATAATGATTGCTGCAAATGATGCTGTAAGAATTCGATCAGTACTTTTACCTTGCTGGATACAAACTTTTTATCAGGTGTCACAGCATAAACAGCAGTAGGTTCAACCGTAAAATCAGGCAACACCTGAACAAGTTTCCCATCCTTTAAATCCTGCTGTACATGCCACAAAGAATGGTTTGATATTCCAAGACCTGCCAGCGATGCCTGGCGGATTCCTTCACCTGAATTGGTAATGAAATTTCCTTCAAGCTCAATATCAGTATTCTGTCCTGCTTGATCTACAAAATGCCATGTATTACTGATGCCCTGTTGATGGCGTTGAACAATACAGCGGTGTTGTTTTAAATCCTGCAGGGACGCAGGATGACCATATTTCTGAAGATATTCAGGGGACGCACACAGCAAGCGTCTGTTTATACACAAAGGTCTGGCAATCAAAGAAGAATCTTTCAGTTTTCCAATGCGTATCGCAAGATCAAACCCATGTGCAACAAGATCGACGTTCTGATCATTCATATCTAAATTGATTTTAAGTTCAGGGTGCAGTTTTAAAAACTCTGCAATGATCTGCACAAGAATATGAGCACCAAAGGTGGCCGAGGCAGTCATATTAATTGTGCCTGATAAAATCGGATGGTTCTGCTGTAAGTTTTCTGTCAATGCGTGAAAACCATCAAGCAAGGGTCGTCCTTGCTCAATCAGGACTCTGGCTTCTTCAGTTAAACTTAAACGTCTTGTTGTTCTGTAAAAGAGCCTGAGTTTTAATTGATTTTCAAGGCGTTGAATCCGTTGACTGGCAACCGACACAGCAATATTTTCTTCTTTTGCTGCCTGAGTCATGGAGCCGGATTCCGCAACACGCAGAAAAAAATGGAAATCTTCAGTATTCATTATCCATAAAATCGAAAAAATGTTTTCTGATTGTCCTGATTTTTCAGACAAAACAAAATTGTTATTTTGTGATCATATTTATTTGCGAGTAGAGATCATGAAATATAACTTTCTGGGAAATTCTGGTTTACGCGTTTCAGAGCTTGGTTTTGGTGCAGGAACTTTTGGTGGGAAAGGGCAGATTTTTTCTGCATGGGGGCAGGCAGGACAGACTGAAGCCAGCCAGATGATTGCATCATGTATGGATGCTGGAATTAATTTTTTTGATACTGCCGATGTCTATTCAGATGGAGAGTCTGAGCGGATGCTCGGTAAAGCTTTGCTGCGGCAACGTCAGAATGTCATTATTTCAACCAAAGTGGGTATTCGCACGGGTGAACAGATCAATCATGTGGGCTATTCACGAAATTACCTTATTTATGCTGTAGAGCAGTCTTTGAAGCGTTTAAATACTGATTATATTGACGTTTTACAATTGCACCAGTCTGACAGTTTTACAGCACCCGAACAGTTGATGAAATCACTGGATCACTTGATTCAGAGTGGTAAAGTCCGTTACATTGGGGCATCGAATTTCTCTGGATGGCAGCTGATGAAAGCTCAGTCTGTTGCTGAGCGTTATGGCTATGAAAAATTTATTGCACATCAGGTTTATTATTCTTTAATTGGGCGGGACTATGAGTGGGAGCTGATGCAGCTGAATCATGATCAGAATATTGGTGGCATTGTATGGAGCCCTTTAGGCTGGGGGCGTTTGACGGGTCGGTTTGACCGAAATCATCCATTGCCGGAAAACAGCCGCTTACATGAAACTGTGCAGTTTGCCCCGCCTGTGAATGAAGAATATCTGTACCAGGTGATTGATGTTTTACAGCAGATTTCACTGGAAACCGGACACAGTATTCCTCAGATTGCTTTGAACTGGTTATTGCAGCGACCAACGATATCAACGGTATTGATTGGTGCCAGGAACCAGCAGCAGTTAGCTGAAAACTTACAGTCCAGCCAGCTGGTTCTCAGTCCAGATCAGATTCATAGACTGAATGATGTCAGCGCAGTTTATCCGCCTTATCCTTACTATCCTTACTGGAATGGACAGTTTTCTGAACGCTTCAGATCTGTGGTGGATTCTCAGTATGCACCATAAGCAGAATGGCAGAATTAAAAATTGCTCACACTTTACAGATAGCCTCAATCTGTAAAGTTGTGGTATCTGTAATTCAATACAATCATAAAAGATCAATTCGAGGGGCAATGTTATGAACCCAACCATTGAAGTTCAGATGCTGATCCGCAAGCCGGTTACAGAGGTTTTTCAGGCGTTTATTGATCCATCCATTACAGCAAAATTCTGGTTCAGTTCTGCAACGGGCAGACTGGAGCAAGGAACAACGGTTGAATGGACATGGCAGAAGTACCAGTTTACAGCTCAGGTTGAAGTGCTTGAAGTGGTCACTGATAAGCGGATTCAGATTAAATGGGGCACACCTAAAACGACAGTGGATTTTATATTTGAAAAAGTATCTGAAAATCAGACTTATTTAAAAATAAGAAACTACGATATTCCTTTACAGGGGGCGGAACTTATTTCATTTATTATTGACAGTACTGGCGGTTTTACAACTGTTGTAGATGGAGCCAAGGCTTGGCTTGAGCAGGGTATTCAGCTGAGCCTTGTAGAAGATAAATTTCCACCCTTTAATGCATGAAATGAATAAATACAGTGTAAATGCTGAATATTCAGTTTTTATGCTGTTTTTTCTCAAGGAAAACATCAGCCATCTGATTCCGTGATTTATCCCTGAGTTTTTTCTTGATATACAGAACAAGTGCAAAACTGGTTGTTGTAATGGTCAGCAGCATACTGTTCATATAACTCATAATAGAGCTGACATAACCAATAGTTGTCAGTCTGTTCATCATACGGATAACCTGTGGGCTGCTTTCAACACCTGTAATTGCCCAGGTACATAGATGTTCACAGTTGTTTACAATCAGATGATAGTTGTTTTCATTCATGCGGGAACGCATACGGCGCACAACTTTTCGTCCAGAATACCGTGGATTATGGTAGGTCTGAACCGTGATGTTTTTGCCATAACTGAATTTTTCTAAAGACGTTATTTCGATGGGGCGTTTTTTGAACAGATGTGCAAAACCCGAATAGTGAATGATACGACCACGTCCGACATAGATACCATGATGTGAATATCCAAAGTGTTTGACGATCAGATGTGAGCCTAGAGGAAACCGTATTTTCTGCTGCTGCATTGTGACGTTTGACCAATAACTAACAAGTGTATTTTATATCTATTCTAACGCCTTAAAGTTAAATAAGCCAATTGAAGTCACATTTTCAGGTATTCCGATTGTGACCAGATTTATCAGTCTGCTGATATGAAGCCCTGTTCAACGCTGAATACTGAACAGGGAAGAGCTGTAGATATATTGGATTATCCCTGGAAAACAGGAGTGTTCTTCCGGTTCTGAACAGAGAATAAAAATGGTGGTTTACTGACCGACCACACCCAGTAAAGTACTTTGTGACTTACACATTTCAGTTGCCTGAGCTTTATCCATCTGTTTAATTTCATGTTCAAATTTTGATTTCTGACTTTTGATCTGTTCATCTGTCAGCCCCATCTGTCTGGAAAGTTTTTCCATTTTTGACCAGGAATCTGCACATTCTTCAGGAATTTTACTGCAGGCGTTCAGGCTTAGTATGACGGTGATCAGACTCAGAATTTTGATAGTTCTCATGAATTAAACCTTTATTTTAATTTAAATAATTTTGTTTTGAGCTGAGAATGATAACAGAGAAAGAATGCGTTTTAATTAAAATCTGAGCAGTTCATTCGGGATCATCAATTGAATAAAATTAAAGCTATGAAATAACAGCTAATTTTGTTCAGATATGTTAAAAGTTCGAAATGAGTGAAACTGAATACATATGCGGAGACAGAAGCGGAAAAATGCTGAACCGCTTCTGGCTCAAATGCTGACGGTTAAACTGTTAAAAATGGTAGCCTATTTTTAAACCGTAACCAATGGCATTGTTGTTTTCGAAATCACCGACCCGGGCAGCTTCAGTTGCGCCTGGCAGAGGAAGATAGTAGGTTCCATCCTGAGATTCAGTGTCGCCCAGCCAGTAATATTTTACACCGGCGGCGATGAAATAACTGGGTTCAGGATTAAACTGAAACGACAGGCCCGCACTCCAGTAGCCTTTGGTTGGATTTAAAATGGATGCAGGTTCACCGGTACCTGAGTCCCAGCCTGCATCAATTGCAGTTGCCCATTGTCTGTTCCACTGTCTGGCAAGTCCTAAAGTGGCTGACCACTGGTCTTTATTGTAGTCATCCAGATTGAAACCACCTGTATACTGCCCTCCACTGATCAGTGAGGTTGCTATTTCAGACAGTGCGCCAAACTGCACAGGGCGGATGGAAAAATCTTTCCAGTTGACCCAGCGGATGTTGCTGTATAAAAGCGTATCAGCGGCAACACCGCTCTGAAAATCGATATTGACAGACTGTGGTGTGGTGATTTTTGTTTTACTTTCATCTGTAAATAGTAGCGGTGTGCCGAAAATACTTTCAGTCGCTTCCAGTTCATGTTTGATTTCTGAACGGTATGTGACTGCGGCTTTTAAAGCGATATCTGGAATTTGCCATGCGAAACCTGCAAGCCATCCGGGACTGCTGTCCTTACTGAACTGAGCGTCATAACCATTAAAATCCTGATAGACCAGACCGCGAAGTGAAACTTCACCTTTCACTGTTTCGTAGACTGGACCTGCAAAAAGACTTAAATTTCTGGTGGGCTGAATACCAAAAAGTATCGCCAGATTTTCAGTATTCACATTGGCTATCGTCCCCTCACTGGAAATGACAGGATCGGAAAAACTGCCGTTTTCTTTGACTTTATAGCGTATATCAGCACCAAAAGGCTGGTCATATAAAATCCCAAAAGACAGCAGGGGCGTAAGCTGCAGTTTCAGTGCCGCGCTGTAATACTGAAAACTTTGTGCAATATCATCCGTTGAATAGTCAGTGATGCCTGGAATAACGTAATCAGGACGTGTCTCAAGCGTTCGTCCAGAAACTTCAGGGTCAGCTGCTGATATTGAAGCTTCAAAATAATGACCGTTTTCCAGAAAAGGCAGTATGGACTGACCGGATTGATCCATGGCGGCAGCAAAACTGTGGGCTGTGAAAACACTACAGAAAACCATCAGGAGTGGAGCATGATATTTCATATTTTTCCCCGTCATTTTCTTACTTTTTATAGATGCATTTATTAGAGTTGTATTCAGATACAGTAAAGCATTTTCATATTTTAATCGGAAGGGGATTTAGATGAATGGTGATGTTCAGACATTAAAAAAGCACTCAGTCTCCTGAATGCTTTTTTCTTTCCTACTGCATAGGAAAATGTTTAAGTTCGTTTAACTCTTTACGGCTATACCCTCTGGAAAGTAAAACCTTTTTAATTCCTGCAATGATGTCTTCATCTGTTTCTTTAACAAGTAAATCCAGAAGCTGATCATCAGTTTTACAGGAGCAATCATTTTCAACACAAGCAATTTGATTTTTATGCTCGTTCAGCTGTTGATTCGCAGAAAACAGCTTTTGCCAAAAACTCATAGAGCCTTCATTTGCAACCTAACATAGATCGAAATATAACCATTCCTGTAAATAATGCAAGTCCGTATGAGTGATAAAAGCATCGTTCAGTCTTTATATTTTCCGATGGTAACTGTCAGGTTTAACGGTATTATAAAAGCATGTGTTTAAAAGAGAGGTAAGGCATTCATTTGAAAGCCAATAAAAAAAGAGCAGAAAAAATCTGCTCTTTAAAATGTACTGAATACTGGAAATAATTTGTTTAAATCTTTTCCAGTAAAACGCCAGATTCAACATGATGTGTAAAAGGAAATTGATCAAATAATGCAAATTTTACAATTTTATGTGTCTGGGTCAGGGTTTTCAGATTGTCATACAGCGTGTCTGGATTGCATGAAATATAGATAATTTTCTCAAAGCGCTGTAACAGTTTCAGTGTTTCTGCATCAATACCGGCACGGGGTGGATCGACAAAAACGGTTTCAAAGTCGTATGCAGAAATATCAATTTCAGCTTCCTGTAAGCGACGGAATTCTCGGTCCCCATTGAATGCTTCAGTAAATTCTTCAGCGGAAAGACGGGCAACCTGAATGTTGTTGACCGCATTTTTTTCGATATTCCACTGAGCGGCATAGACCGAAGATTTTGCCAGTTCTGTTGCCAGTACTTTATTGAACCGTGTAGAGAGCGGTAATGTGAAATTACCATTACCACAATACAGTTCAAGCAGGTCACGTGTAGTCGGCTGAACAGCATTACATGCCCATTCAAGCATGTGCTGACATACGATTGCGTTAGGCTGAGTGAAACTGCTTTCAATTTGTTTATAAGCATATTGCTGACCATTTACAGTCAGTTTTTCGACCACGTAGTCGTCCGTTAAAATGACTTTCTGTCCACGGCTACGGCCATAGATTTTAATATTAAGGCGTTCAGCAAGCGCACGGGCATGTTTTTCCCATTCTTCATCAAGCTTACGGTGATAAATCAGGGTAACCAGCATGTCACCGCTGAGGGTTGCCAGAAAGTCAGCTTCGAATAGACGGTTTGAAAGCTGCGGTGTAGTTTTCAGCGCATCCAGCAGGACAGGCATTAAATCATTGATACTCTGATCTGCAATATCAAATGTATCTACACGAACGACCTGTTTCTGCTGGTCGTCATTGCGTTCAAACATTGCATAAAACATATCATTTTCAGTGTGCCAGATGCGGAATTCAGCGCGCATGCGGTAACCCGAAGCTGGAGATTCAAATACTTCCAGTTCTGGAGGATTAAATTCGTTAAACTGGGCAGAAATACGTTCAACTTTATCATTAAGTTGTTGCTGATAGGATGAAGTCATATAGCGAAAATTTCACAAACACACTGAAAGAAAGGATGGTAACAAAGTTTGATGGATATGCCTAAAGTTATTGATTTGAAAACTGCAAAAATAGTGGCTTTAAGGCAGGAAGAAGTGAATCTGGATGCAGAATTTTAAATGCAGTCAGAGACATACAGAACATAAAAAATCAGACTGACAGTGAAAGGGAGATGTCAGTCTGATAAAGAGGTATGGAAAAGCTCAGTCATGCTGTGATCTGACAACATGACTGATGTGGTTTCAGTCCAGTGTCATCAGACTAGCATTACCACCCGCTGCTGCAGTATTTACACTGACGGCACGTTCAATCAGCAGGCGTTCAGCAGGAATAAATGCATTGCCTGGTTTCATGTGACTGATGCCTGTAACAGGACCGGTTCGGTTTGCCATCTGCTGCTGAAGTTTCAGTAACTGCTCGTCAGTACCATGATGAAGTACAGCATCAAACTCACCTTCAGTGACATCATTAATGAAGATAAAACTGTCCGATACTTCTTTTGGCATGCTTTTCAGGTATTTCTGAACAAATGGGTTGTCCGCCAGTACAACCGGCTGACTGCCGACTGAAAAGATAGTCAGTAATTGCTGGATCTGATCGGATTCGGAGGTCGCAAGACTGAGCACATGTTTACGGGGCAGAACGGTATATTCATTACTTTCACCTGTAGGACCTTTCAGCAGGAACTGCTGTCGGCTGCATACAGGCTCAGGCAGAGTGATGTTCAGCTGGCTGAAACGGGTATTGAGCCATTGTTTAAATTGAATAAATGTTTCAGTTTCAGAGTATTCAGTCAGTGCCTGAACTGAAAATGGCTGACGCAGTTTTTTATCTGAACATTGTCTGATTAATCTGTACAGATATAACGGACCTCCAGCTTTTGGACCTGTACCTGAAAGCCCCTCACCACCGAAAGGCTGTACGCCTACCACTGCACCTACAATATTTCTGTTGATATACAGGTTTCCAACTTCTGCTGTGGAAACAACCGTATGAATCGTTTCATCAATACGGGTGTGAAGACCCATAGTCAAACCATAGCCTTTACTGTTGATCTGATCGAGCAGCTGGTTGAGCTGTCCGTACTTATAGGTAATGACATGTAACACCGGTCCGAACACTTCACGTTTCAGATCATTTAAATCAGGCAGTTCAATTAAAGTTGGAGCAATAAATGTTCCCTGACTGAGATCCTGTGACTGATCCATCATGAGCTGGTGAACAGGGTAGCCCTTGTCTTTCATTTTCTGAATATGCGCTTCAATAATGTTCTTTGCATCGGTGTCAATGACCGGACCAATATCCGTCTGCAACAGCGCAGGGTTACCGACCTGAAGTTCAAGCATGGCACCTTTGAGCATGTTCACGACACTGGCGGCATTGTCTTCCTGAACGCATAAAATACGCAAAGCTGAACAACGCTGACCGGCACTGTCAAAAGCTGAACTGACGGCATCCAGAATCACCTGTTCGGTCAATGCAGACGAATCAACAATTATTGCGTTCTGCCCACCAGTTTCAGCAATCAGTGGAACAGGCTGACCATCCGCATTGATGCGACCTGCCAGAGTTTTGTTCAGAATCACAGCAACTTCAGTCGAGCCTGTAAACATAATGCCTTGAATACGGGCATCAGCACTTAACTGTGCGCCTACAGTTTCACCGCGACCAGGCAGAAGCTGAATAACATCTTCAGGAACACCGGCTTGCCATAACATCTGGACAGCAACAGAGGCAATCAGAGGCGTCTGCTCAGCAGGTTTAGCAATTACCGTGTTTCCAGTAACCAGGGCAGCAGCAATCTGACCCGTAAAAATAGCCAGCGGGAAATTCCACGGGCTGATACACAGTACGGTACCTAATGGCTGAAGAACACAGTCATCGCTCAGATCAATCACTTGAGCTGCATAGTAGCGCAGGAAGTCTACTGCTTCACGTACTTCTGCAATTGCATTTGAATAGGTTTTACCACTTTCACGGCTGAGCAGGATCATCAGTTCCTGAAGATGTGATTCCATCAGATCAGCGGCTTTAAGCAGGCAGTCAGCTCGTTTGTTTTTACTCAGTTCAGACCAGTTCTGCTGTGCAAGTACTGCATTTTCCAGGGCTTGTTCTACCTGTTCTGCCGTGGCTTCCTGGACACTGCCTACAACATCCTGATGACTGGATGGATTTAGAATTTTATTCGCTGTTGAACCATTGGTCACAGTCAGATTTTTGCCCATAGGAGTGGCATGCCACTGGTGCTGTGCCAGCTGAACAGCGGTCTGATTCAGAACACTGAGATCCAGATCATTGGCAAGATCAAAACCGGCCGAGTTTTTACGGACATCACCATAAAGCTCTACAGGCAGAGGAATGGCAGGGTGTTTCTGACCTGTGATCTGTTCTTTCTGCGCGGTTTCAGTGATGGTGATGTAAGGGTTTTCAATCAGATCATCTATTTCTATGGTTTTATCTGCAATACGGTTGACGAATGAGGTGTTTGCACCATTTTCAAGTAAACGTCTGACCAGGTAAGCCAGTAATGTTTCATGGTTACCTACAGGTGCATAGATACGGCAGGGAACGCCCAGTTTGTTGTCACTTCGGTTACCGACCACCTGCTCATAAAGCGGTTCGCCCATACCATGCAGGCATTGAAATTCGTACTGACCGGTATAGTACTGTGCAGGATCTGCAAGCTGATAAATAGTAGCAAGTGTCTGTGCATTATGCGTCGCAAACTGCGGATAAATCTGATCGGGAGCGGCAAGCAGTTTTTTTGCACAGGCAATGTATGACAGGTCGGTATGAACCTTGCGGGTAAATACTGGATAATCAGTCATGCCATCCATCTGGGCTTTTTTGATTTCGCTGTCCCAGTATGCGCCTTTGACCAGACGGATCATCAGTCGTTTTTCACTGCGTTTTGCCAGGTCAATAATATAATCGACCACATAAAAACAGCGTTTCTGATAAGCCTGGATTACAAAGCCAATGCCTTTCCAGTCATTCAGTGAGGGTTCAAAACAGAGTCTTTCCAGCAGTTCCAGTGAAATTTCCAGACGCTCTGACTCTTCGGCATCAATATTCAGACCAATGTTGTACTGTTTTGCAAGCTGCGCCAGCTGAAGAATCTTTCCATAAAGTTCATTGTGGACACGACCGATCTGAGCACGCTGATAACGCGGATGCAAGGCAGATAATTTGATGGAAATACCAGGACCATCATAAACATCTTTTTCAGCAGAAGCCTTGCCAATAGCATGAATGGCATTGGTATAGTCTTCATAATAGCGTTCTGCATCATGTTCAGTCAGGGCTGCTTCACCCAGCATATCGTAGGAGTAACGAAAGCCTTTATCTTCAAGAGGTTCAGCGTGTTTCAGTGCCTCCTGAATGGTTTCACCTGTTACAAACTGTTCACCCATCATGCGCATGGCAACATCAACAGCTTTACGGATCACACCACGACCACTGCGGGCGAGCAGAGACGTCAGCATACCCGACAGACTGTTCTGTTTTGGTGTTTCCATCAGCTTGCCAGTCAGCATGAGTCCCCATGCTGCTGCATTGACAAACATCAGGCTGCTTTGACCAATGTGTTCTTTCCAGTTGCCCTGGTTTATTTTGTCTTTGATCAGCAGATCGCGGGTTGCAGCATCTGGAATACGAAGCAGCGCTTCTGCCAGGCACATCAGAGCAATACCTTCCTGTGAGGAAAGTGCAAACTCCTGAAGCAGTCCCTGTACGATACCTGCTTTACCTGATGAGCTTTTCCGTTCACGCAAGGTGTGAGCAAGGTTAAATGCAGTGTTATGAATCTGGTCATTCAGTTCATCAGGAATCTGGCTGTGTTCAAGCAGGTTTTCAACGCATTCAGGCTCAGCACGGCGCCATGCTGTATTGATCTGAATTTCATATTCATTTTTTTCACGGAATTCAGAAATATATTCAGAATTAAGTTCTTTATCGCTGAAATGCGCTTCAGTGTTCATCGTATTCATGCCAACATCCTGTGACTGATGATTTTTTAGGGGAGCTTTATTTAATGAATCATTACAGAATAAATGCCGAATATCTCACTATAATATGCCTAAAATTTAGAGAATAATTCAGATGAGCAGCCCAATTCTTAGCCTTGACCGAACGGATATTAAAATTCTGGATATTCTTCAGAAAGATGGACGCATTTCAAATACACGGCTTGCTGAAATGGTGAATCTGTCAGCTACAGCTGTACTGGCTCGTGTGCAGAAACTGGCAAAAGATAGGTTCATTACAGGGTATGAAGCACGCCTGAACCCAGAAATGCTGAATGCCGCATTTGTGGTTTTTGTGGAAATCCTGCTGGATAAAACAACGCCCAATGTGCTTGAAGAATTCAGCGATGCAGTTCTTCAGCACCCTGAAATTATTGAGTGTCATATGATCAGTGGTGGCTTTGATTTTGTTGTAAAAATCCGCTGTGCAAATATGGAGGAGTTCAGGAAAATATCAGGGCAGGTGCTGTGGCAGTTACCTGGAGTGAAAGAAACCCGAAGTTATCCTGTCATGGAAGTGATTAAGGAAAGCTCACAGATCAAACTGAAATATCAGAACAAAGCGGTATAGGTGGTGAAACTGCGGTGGTGTTCTTTAAATACAGGCGGTTTGCCAGTCTGCTTTCATAGGGTATCTGCACAAAAGTAAAGAGGGATGAACCCTCTTTACTTGAATGGTGGAACTGAAAATGTGGTCAGGATTTATTTCAGTTTTGCCATTTCACTTTTATACAGTGCATCTGATTTTTCAAAACGCTCAGTTACTTCAGCAGATGGCGCTTTACCCAGCAGGCTCACCACAATGATACTGATGAAAGACAGAACAAAACCAGGAACAATTTCGTATAAGCCTGTGTGTGCCATCGTGTTTTTCCAGAGAATCACAGTTACAGCACCAACGATCATACCAATGATTGCACCGTTGAGCGTCATGCGTTTCCAGAACAGAGACAGAATAATCAATGGTCCAAATGCAGCACCAAAACCTGCCCAGGCATAGGCAACCAGCCCCAGAACTTTACTGTCAGGGTTCATGGCAAGCGCAATAGCCAGTACAGAAATAGCCAGTACCATAACACGTCCAACCCATACCAGTTCATTCTGAGAGGCATTTTTACGGATGAATGCTTTGTATAAATCTTCAGTCAGCGCACTTGAGCAGACCAGTAACTGACAGCTGAGTGTACTCATGACAGCCGCAAGAATTGCAGCAAGAATAATTCCGGCAACCCACGGATTGAATAAAATTTTATTCAGTTCCATAAAGATGGTTTCAGGGTTCTGGGTTACAGCAGCAGCCAGTTCTGGATGCAGCTGGAAATAAGCAATACCGATAAAACCTGTACCTACAGCACCACCCAGACAGAGAATCATCCAGCTCATACCAATTTTACGGGCAGCAGGGATGGATTTGACGGAGTCAGCAGCCATAAAACGGACGAGAATGTGGGGCTGTCCAAAATAACCCAGTCCCCATGCGGCGGATGAAATAATCGCAAGGAAACTCAGACCTGAAATCATATTGGTGGCATGTGGACGGGCCTGTTCAATCAGACCTGCAAAGTGAGCGCTGTTATCACCCAGTGCCAGATACGTCATGATTGGAGTCAGCAGCAGGGCAAAAATCATTAAGCCTGCCTGAAAAGTATCTGTCCAGCTGATCGCCAGGAAGCCACCGATACAGACATAACTGATGGTGGCTATAGCACCGATCCATAAGGCTGTTGTATATGACCAGCCAAACAGGCTTTCAAACAGACGCGCACCGGCAACCATGCCTGAAGCACAGTAAATCGCAAAAAAAACCAGAATAACGATGGCTGAAATGATACGCAGAATTTTTTTGCTGTCACCAAAACGGCTGGTGAAATAATCCGGTAATGTCAGTGCATTATTCTGCACTTCAGTATGTACCCGCAAACGACCTGCAACAAGCAGCCAGTTCAGCCAGGCACCAATAATCAGCCCAATGGCAATCCAGGCTTCAGATAACCCTGCCAGGTAAATTGCACCAGGTAAGCCCATGAGCAACCAGCCACTCATGTCAGATGCACCTGCGGAAAGAGCTGTAACGACACTCCCTAAACTGCGTCCGCCCAGAATGTAGTCGGAAAAGTCAGTGGTTGCTTTATAGGCATATAAACCAATACCAACCATTGCCAGGATATAGAAAATAAAAGTGATTAATGTGGGGTTCAGTTGACTCATATGCCCATCCTTATGTCCTTATGGATAAACCTGTCCAGGGTTAATTTTTATGCACTGTCAGCAAGGTGCTGATTCAAACATAAAAATAAAATTACCATCTGTAACATTTAAGAGTAATTTATGATGATCTTGTGTATCTAAATGTACGTTTAGATACAATCTGAATTTATTGAATAAAAACATCATATTAAAATGATGCATCAGCGCAGGAAAAGTGTGTTTGACTGATTATGCCAGATTTGGGCAGTTACTGAATTATAAAAAACACGATGGACGAAATCACAACTTTATTTACATAGAGTTACATAAGCAACAGAGCGTATTGAAACAGTAATAAACCATTTCCAAACATGATAAATTGCCATGTAGTTGCTCTGTATAAAACAGCTATGATGATGGTGCACGGATTCAGTGCATTACGGTGAGTATAGATTGTGTCTACAGTTCAAACGGTTAAAACAAGAATAGAAAAAGACCTGCTGGGTGTGAAAGAAGTACCTTCAGATTGTTATTATGGAATTCATACCTTACGGGCACTGGAAAATTTTCAGATATCAGGTCAGAGAGTGGGAGCAAATCTGCACTTTATACGTGCGCTCGCACAGGTAAAAAAAGCTTCGGCTCAGACCAACCTTCAGTTTTCTAAAATCAGTGAGGACATCAGTCTGGCTGTTCAGCGTGCCTGTGATGAACTGATTCAGAATGCTGAGGGCTGGAGAGACTCATTTCCGCTGGATGTTTATCAGGGGGGTGCAGGTACTTCCATTAATATGAATACCAATGAGGTACTGGCAAATATTGCCCTTGAGCAGATGGGCTATGAGAAAGGTATGTACAGCGTTATTCATCCGAATGACCATGTCAATAAATCACAGTCAACCAATGATGTATATCCAACGGCTCTGAGGCTTGCAACGTATTACAGTCTTGATGATCTGTTTGTTCAGCTTAGAAAACTGATTGACAGCTTCTATGCCAAAGCAACCGAATTTCAGACCGTACTGAAAATGGGAAGAACTCAGTTGCAGGATGCTGTACCGATGACGATGGGACAGGAATTCCGTGCTTTTGGAACTCTGCTGAAAGAAGACCTGAAACTGATCGACAGAACCCGTCAGCTTTTACTTGAAATCAATCTTGGGGCGACTGCAATTGGTACAGGGGTAAATTCACCCGAAGGATATGCCCATGAAGTGGTTAAAGTGCTGCATGAAATTACGGGGCTTGATTTGCAGGGAACAGAGGATTATGTCGAAGCTACCAGTGATTGCGGTGTCTTTATTATTTTATCCAGTACGCTGAAACGCCTGGCGGTGAAGCTGTCCAAAATATGTAATGACTTACGTCTATTGAGTTCAGGTCCACGGACGGGTCTGGCTGAAATCCGCTTACCTGAGCTTCAGGCAGGTTCTTCCATCATGCCGGCAAAAGTCAATCCTGTGATACCGGAAGTGGTCAATCAGGTTGCTTTTAAGGTGATCGGAAATGATCTGACCGTGACCATGGCGGCAGAAGCAGGACAGTTACAGTTAAATGTGATGGAACCGGTCATTGCGGTATCCATCAATGAATCCATTCAACTGCTGACCCATGCCATGGATACACTGGAAAGCAAGTGTATTGCTGGAATTCAGGCAAATACACAGACCTGTTATAACGCTGTAATGCGCAGTGTCGGTATTATTACCCTGCTTGATCCATTACTTGGACATGCTAAATGCGATGAAATCGGTAAGTTGTGTATCGAGCAGAACAAAACCATTCAGCAGGTAGTACTGGAGCAGAATTTACTGACTCAGGCTCAGCTGGATGAGATCTTTTCTTTTGAAAATATGATTTCAGAAATAGAACGTCCAGGTGGGGATGTGCTGTCAGTTGAACGTGCAGGATAGATCTGAATATTATTTCGTTGCGGTACATTCATTATAAGTTGCGGTACATTCATTATAAAAAGGTAGCAGGCACAGGCAGGCTACCTTTTTTATATTGACTCATTTTTATTCTTCCATCATTTTGTCGGTGTCTGAGTAATACATCAAAACAAGCCATATACAGACATGTTTTAAATTTAATAAAAAGTGAAAATGTCATGAATCAAAAAATATCAGCACTTATTTTATGCAGCCTGCTTTTAAATGGCTGTTCAAAAAAAATGGAAGAAGCTCCCGCTGAAGCATCGACAGAAGCAGTAGCGGCGGACAGCGCTGTGAGTATGGAATCAGAAGCCAAAGCCCAGCATGAACCTGATACAACGCCACAGACTGAGCAGAAGCCAGACGTTATTCTGAATACTCAGGTTAACAGTGCTGAATCTGCACGTCGTATGGTGCGTGAAGCGAGTGTGGACTTTACCGCAACAGATGTGATTAAAACAGGTTTGGCAATTGATAAGCTGACCTATGAAGCTGGTGGTTTTGTAGAGCAGAAGAATATTGATTTTCAGGTGCTGGATACACAGTCACAAAGTATTTCTGATGGAAAAATCAGAGTATTTGAAAAAGTAAATCCTGTGGCTCAGATTGTGGTCAGAGTGCCAAGCGAAAAGGCAGCAGGCTTTGTTAATCAACTGTTGCCCCTGATGTACTTCCTCAATCAGCAGCAGTATTCTGCAAAACGCTATGAGCTGAAACTGCTGGAAGAAAAAATTGCACAGACTCAGAGTGTTCCGTCCGATACGCGCAATTCGCAGTTAAGTGAAATTGCACGTCTGACTCAGATGGAAGTTCAGGATCGGGTTCGTTACAGTACCATCAGCCTGATAGTCAATCAGCCTTCAACTGTCAGAGAAAGGATAGATGTAGATGTCGATGCTGTTGCAAGACTGAATGGTGACAGTTTCTGGAAACGTGCGTGGAACGGAGTTCAGTATGGCTGGCAGTTTGTACTGGATCTGCTGGTAATTCTGATTACAGTCTGGCCTTTGTATCTGATTGTGTTGATTTTATATGTGCTGTACAGAGTGCTGAAGCCTTTCCTGAGCAAAATTAAATAGTGCTGTGTGATTCCTGCTTTTTTGTCACTGATGGAAAAGCAGGAATTATGAAGCGGTAAGCATCAGTTTTTATGCGTTTTGCAGAGTTCTGAGAACAGCACCTGTAAGCCCTCAGTAGCAGTCTGTGCAATACACTGGTATTGTGCGGGCATCTGCTGCTGATCTGCTTTAGGGTCTATATAATATGCCTGACATGCAGGCGGTATTTCATGAACCAGCCCTGCAACAGGATAAACGACCAGGCTTGTACCTATCACAATAAAAATATCTGCCTGCTGGATTATTTCAAGTGCATCATCATATGCAGGAACAGCTTCTCCAAACCATACAACGTGTGGACGAAGTGGGTAACCATCTTTGCAAAAGTCCTGATCCAGCAACAGGCTGTCACCTTTAACAGGATAAAATTCAGTGGTGTACTGAGCTGTAGGACCTGAGCTTTTGGCGAGCCTGATATTTCCATGCAGATGCAGCACATCTGAACTTCCGGCACGTTCATGCAGGTCATCAATGTTCTGAGTAATGACCTGTACTTCAAAATATTTTTCCAGTTCAGCAATCAGCCTGTGTGCCTGATTGGGTGTTGCAGTCAGAATATTTTTACGTCTTTCATTATAAAAACGCTGAACAAGCTCAGGATTTTTCTGCCAGGCTTCAGGGGTGGCAACATCATGGATATTGTGATTTTCCCATAAACCATTACTGTCACGAAATGTACTGATGCCACTTTCAGCACTCATTCCCGCACCTGAAAATACAACAAGTTTTTGCATGATTTAATCCTTTAAGGCAGAACAATAGTCGGTCAGATCATTGACTGAAGATGGATGTAATTCGGACTTCAGCCAGGCTGTAAACTTCTGGATCAGAGGAGAAGACTGCTGTACCGCGTGAACCATATAATAAGAGCGGCTACCCTGGAGTTTCGCTGAAGATACAATCGCAAGCTGACCGGTTGTCAGTTCCTGTTCAATCAGCATCTGTGGAATCAGCGCCATACCCATCCCATGACTGGCTGCGACTGAGAGCATGGAAAACAGTTCATGACGTTGCCCATCATGTGGTCTGGGATGCTCAGTCTGATGTGTCTGAAACCATTCCTGCCAGATCGCAGGGCGTGTGGTCTGCTGTAAAAGCGGTAAATGTATCAGTTCTGAAGGCGTCAGGTTGAAACTGCCGTTTCCATTCATGACGGCATCTGGAAAGTGTTGCTGAATCAGCTGAGGTGAACAGACTGCAACCAGGTCTTCCTGCATGAGAAAGTGAGTCTGTGTTCCTGGCCAGTGATCAATCTGCTGTTGAGTCCCTGCATAAATGGCAGCATCAAAAATATTATCATCAAATAAAAACGGTTTTGTACTGGTTTCCAGGTGAACTGTAATTTCAGGATGACGGACATTAAAACGATGAAGTCTGGGCAACAGCCAGCGGGTTGCAAAGGTAGGAACAACGCCCAGTTTCAGTGTTCCTCCCTGACCTTTATGAGAAATCATATCGGAGGTCATTTTTTCAAGACCCGTCAGGTAAGGACGGACATTTTTTGCATATTGCTGTCCTGCATAGGTCAGTTCAACGCCGTGACGGGTACGGGTAAACAGACTGATCCCCAAAAAATCTTCAAGTTGCTGAATCTGCCTGGAGACTGCGCTTTGTGTAATGCACAGTTCTAAAGATGCATGTGTATAGCTTGAGTGACGGGCAGCAGACTCAAAGCAGATCAGGCTTTGCAGTGAAGGAATATTACGGCGCATGACATGAGTCCTTTTATACATGCTATCTCAAAATATCATATGAAGATTAGCAGAGCAGTTGTGGATTTCATATCAATAATTCAGTTACTCAGGTTTTTTAGTGCTTTGGGTATGAGTTTGACGATGGCGGGAGATTTAAGCTATGCGAAAATGGAATATCTGAATGCAAATTAATCGTTTGAAAGAATGAATGATCACACTTACCATCAGATTCAATAAATGACAGAAGATATTGCAGAGGAAGCAATGAATCAAATGGTTAATTCAGCAAAAAAAGCACGTGTACAGTTTAACTGGCAGGACCCATTTCTGCTGGAACAGCAGCTGACAGAAGAAGAGCGCATGATCCGTGATTCGGCTCAGGCTTATTGTCAGGGTAAGCTGATGCCACGCGTGCTGGATCAGTTCCGTCATGAAAAAACAGATATTTCCATTTTCAGGGAAATGGGAGAGCTTGGACTGCTTGGTCCGACTATATCAGAGCAATACGGCGGCGCAGGACTGAATTATGTCAGTTATGGTCTGATTGCACGTGAAATTGAACGGGTGGATTCAGGCTATCGCTCTATGGCGAGTGTACAGAGTTCTCTGGTGATGGTGCCTATCAATGAATTTGGGTCAGAAGAACAGAAGCAGAAGTACTTACCAAAACTGGCGACGGGTGAGTATATTGGTTGTTTTGGGCTGACTGAACCAGATCACGGCTCTGATCCTGGCAGCATGATCACACGTGCGAAAAAAGTCGAAGGTGGCTACCGTCTGACAGGCGCAAAAATGTGGATTACCAACAGTCCCGTTGCAGATGTTTTTGTGGTGTGGGCAAAAGAGGTCTCTGCTGAGGGTAATGTCGGTGAAATCCGTGGTTTTATTCTGGAAAAAGGCTGGGAAGGGCTTTCAGCACCTGCAATTCATGGAAAAGTCGGCTTACGGGCTTCGATTACAGGTGAAATTGTGATGGATAACGTTTTTGTCCCTGAAGAAAATGCCTTTCCTGAAATCCGAGGTCTTCGAGGTCCATTTACCTGTCTGAACAGTGCCCGTTACGGTATTGCCTGGGGAGCAATGGGAGCGGCTGAGTTCTGCTGGCATACAGCGCATCAGTACACCATGGATCGTAAACAGTTTGGTCGTCCACTGGCGGCAAATCAGCTGATTCAGAAAAAACTGGCCGATATGCAGACTGAAATTGCCCTGGGTTTACAGCTGGCATTGCGTTTTGGTCGTATGAAAGATGAGGGGATTGCCTCTGTTGAGGGGACTTCACTGATCAAACGTAATAACTGTGGAAAAGCATTGGATATTGCCCGTGTTGCCCGCGACATGATGGGTGGAAATGGTATCAGTGATGAGTTCGGTGTTGCCCGTCATCTCGTTAATCTTGAAGTGGTCAATACTTATGAAGGCACACACGATGTTCATGCCCTGATCCTGGGACGGGCGCAGACAGGTATTGCTGCATTTGCGAACTGATTTTTCAGGAAAAATGAATGGTGGTTTTCCGCCATTCATATCAATAGAACAATTTTTTCATTAAGAAACCAGAAAGGATAGGGATTTGGCAATGGGTGCTTTAAAAGGAATCAGAGTGCTTGATTTGAGCCGTGTACTTGCAGGTCCATGGTGTGGTCAGATACTGGCAGATCTTGGTGCTGAAGTGATCAAAATTGAAAGACCGCAGGTGGGTGATGATACCCGTATGTGGGGACCGCCATGGATGAAAAGTAACGATGGCGATTTAACCCGTGAATCCGGATATTTTCAGTGTGCCAACCGAAATAAACTCTCAGTTGCAGTTGATATTACAACGGCTGAGGGACAGCAGCTGATCCGTGAAATTGCTCAGGATTCAGATGTCATTATAGAAAACTTTAAAGCAGGTTCATTAAAAAAATATGGACTGGATTATGAGTCTTTGAGTGCTTTGAATCCATCATTGGTTTACTGCTCCATCACTGGATTTGGGCAGACTGGACCCCGTGCGGCAGAACCTGGTTATGACTTTATTATTCAGGGTATGTCAGGGCTGATGAGTATTACCGGTGAGCCTGAAAGCGAGGGAGGCAGCTCACAGAAAGTGGGTGTGGCAGTTGTGGATATACAGACGGGGCTGTATGCAACGGTTGCCATTCAGGCAGCACTGCTTGCCCGCCAGCATACTGGTCGTGGGCAATATATTGATATGTCTTTGCTGGATGTCCAGGTTGCAACACTTGCAAACCAGGGAATGAATTATCTGACTTCAGGTAAAGCACCGCAAAGAATGGGAAATAAACACCCTAATATTGTGCCATATCAGACCTTTAAGGCGAAAGATAAGGAGTTTATACTGGCTTGTGGAAACGATAAGCAGTTTAAAGACTTATGCCATGCAATCGGTCTGACCGAGATTGCAGCAGATGAGCGTTACAGTAGAAATCAGGACAGAGTACGTAATCGTGAGACTCTGATTCAGTTGCTGGGTGACTGGTTCAGAACTGATACAGCCGAAACCTGGGTCAATGCCATTCATGCAGTCAAAGTTCCAGTCGGTATTATCAATTCCATTGAAGATGCACTGAATGAACCTCAGGTTTTGCACCGAAACATGGTGGCATATGTCCCCCATGTGCTGAATGATGAATTTACAGTGATCGGTTCACCAATCAAACTTTCAGATACACCAGTGGAATATAAAAATGCTCCTCCTCAGCTGGGTGAACATACACAACAGATAGTGGCAAGATACCGTAATGAGCAGGAAATACAGCATTTGTATGACCAGGGAGTAATAGAGCGTTTGGCTCAGAATGCAGAAGTTTAATGACTTTTTAAATAAACAAGGTCAATCATGGTTGCTCCCGTTTTCGGATTCATTCAAATGAGTCCGTTTTTTTTTGGAAACCCATGAGTTCAGTTTTTCTGGAAAATTGTAGCATTTAGTACAATTGCTGTATTCAGCATCCATGCTAACGTCGCGTTCAGATCAGATGAAGCGGAAACAGGCATGGAACTCAGGCATCTCAAATATTTTGTTGCTGTTGTTGAAGAGCAGAGTTTCACACGTGCCGCAGAAAAACTGTTTATTGCCCAACCACCTTTAAGCCGTCAGGTTCAGAACCTTGAAAGTGAACTGGGGATTCAGCTGTTTGAAAGGGGAAGCAGACCTTTACAGACCACAGCAGCGGGTCATTATTTTTATAAACAGGCATTGAAAATCCTGTCACAGACTGAAGAAAGTAAATCTATGGCAAAGCGTGTTGCCTTACAGGAACGCACTGTCAACATTGGCTTTGTGGGCTCACTGCTGTATGGATTACTGCCACGGATTATTCATTTACTCAGACAGCAGCGTCCAAATATTCAGACAGAACTTGTTGAAATGACTGCAAGCGAACAGATTCAAGCACTTAAAGAGGGCATCATTGATGTAGGGTTCAGTCGGACACGCCTTTCCGACTCCTCCATTCGGCGGGTGCTGTTAAGGGAAGAACGCTTAATGGTGGCTGTGCATTCAAGTCATCAAGTGGCTTCAATGCAGAGCGGTGTCTCGCTGGAGCAACTGGTCAATGAAAGTGTGTTTTTATATCCACGAACCAACGGTCCTGGTTATTCCTCTCAGATCAAAGCATTATTTACAGAATACGGTCTGGAACCGAGGCACTTACGTGAAGTCAGGGAAATACAGTTGGCCTTGGGTCTTGCAGCTGCAGGAGAGGGAATCTGCATTGTGCCGGAAAGTGCTCAGATGATGCATTTCAGGCATTTAAGCTATGTGCCGTTGCTTGAAGATGCAGCGGTCAGCCCTATTTTTCTGACCATGAGAGACATGGATGAAAGTGAAGATATCCGTGCGCTGCTGGATTGTGTATATCAGGTATATGATCTTGAGGCGATCAGATATGATCGTGTGATTTTATAAGTGATCTTTAAACTGAATTAAAGATCACCTTCTGTCTTGATGGATTAGGCAATTGACTTTAAGAACCTGGAGATTTCAGAACGGAATTTTACCGGTTCAGTAATCAAAGGTGTATGTCCTGATTTTTTAAAGATCACCTGTCGTGCATTCAGCATACTGTCAGCAATAATTTTCTGTCCTTTTGCTGGATATAAAACCGATTCCTGTCCTGTAAAAAACGTTGTTGGACAGGTCAGAGTGGAAATGGCACTCCGATAATCTTCATTGTGATGTAAATAATTGTTTACATACCACTTTAAATAATCCAGTCGCTGAACAGGCAGAATGTAAGGCTGAAGTTTCGGACGGTTCAATGCAATACCAAACAGATAAGGAGCAACTTTATTGCTCGCCTGAAGTTTAATAAAATCGAGCCATAATTCAACCAGACTTCTGCGGTCAGTGTCATCCAGTTCCTTCAGCAGTTTTTTGTCTGTGTGTGCGTTGAGCAGCTGAGATATTTCTTTAAGCAAGTGACGGAATTCAAACTGCTTTTTACCAAAAAGACCATAATTCCAGGTTTCATCGACACGAATTTTTGGGGTCTGGTCAATATGCAGATAATGGGAGATTTTATCGCCAAAATCACCATACTGCATGCCGTGCATGGCAGTTGTCGCACCCATTGAATAAGCAATGACGGCAAAAGATGGCAGTTCCAGCTGTGTGATCAGGCTGTCAATATCACGCCAGTGACTGGAAATTGCATCCATTTCAGGAATGGCGCAGCGGTTTGATCCGCCAAAACCACGCCAGTCAGGAATAATAAATTTATATTTCTGGTTAGGCAGTAAAAATGGAATCCATTGCCAGCTCTGCATACCTAAACCTGAAAGTACAAGTACGGGCTCTCCCTGTCCAATTTCACGGACAAATAATTTTTCACCATCAGGCATGTTGTAATATGGCATAGCTTACCTATTTCGGGTCATTTTCAGCGAATTTCTGAAGCGGAGGAATAAGTTGTTCAAGCCAGTGAATCCAGCCTTTCTCCAGATCAATTCCCAATTGTAAGATCATTTTATGAATAAATAATGTTCTATTTTGTTCATCTGCATGAGCAAAGTCTTTGGCAAAAATCTGTTCATAGACAATTAAATTGTCACGATGAATTTTCAGGTGTCTGTGCAGTTCAGGCAAAATACTGTTTCCACCCAGTTGTGCCTCAGCACGCAGGCGCACCATAATTTCTTCACGTAACTGGGCAGGCTGTCCCTGTTTGCTCATCCATTCGGTCAGTTCGATACGACCAGGTTGTTCCACCTGATATGTTTTTTTACGTCCGGTATCGGCTTCATCTTCCAGTGTGGAAATCCATCCTTTTTTTTGCATGCCATTCAGTTCACGATAAATCTGCTGATGGGTTGCATTCCAGAAGAAACCCATGGAACGGTCAAAACGTCGTGCAAGTTCAAAACCTGTACTTGGTTTTTCCATCAGACTGGTCAGTAAAACATGGGCTAAAGACATGGCTGTAATATTTCACAAAAAATGAAGCTTGAGTCATTATGCAACATGTTGCATAAAAATCAAATCTCGCTTATAAATAACACATGAATTTATGCAACAAGTTGCATTAAGCAAAAATACAATTGAACATGAGCAAGCGTATCGCAAGCCAAGGGAGTACACATGTCAAATTATCCACATTTACTTGCGCCTTTAGATTTAGGCTTTACTACATTAAAAAACAGAGTGTTAATGGGTTCTATGCACGTAGGACTTGAAGAAGTGGATGGTGGTTATGACCGTATGGCTGCTTTCTATGCAGAGCGTACAGCAGGCGGTGTAGGGCTGATCGTAACAGGTGGTATTTCACCGAATGATCATGGGGTGACATTTTTCGGTGGTTCGAAACTGGATACTGTAGAAGAAGCAGAAAAACATAAAGTCATTACCCAGGCGGTACACGATGCAGGCGGGAAAATTGCATTACAGATTTTGCATACAGGGCGTTATTCTTATCAGCCTGAAAATGTTGCACCATCAGCAATTCAGGCACCAATCAATCCAACTAAACCACATGCTTTAACGTCTGCGGAAGTACAGCAAACGATTGCTGACTTTGCCAATTGCGCAAAAATGTCACAGATTGCAGGCTATGATGGCGTGGAAATCATGGGTTCAGAAGGTTATCTGATCAATGAATTTATCGCAGCGCGTACCAACCATCGTGATGATGAATGGGGCGGTAGCTATGAAAACCGTATTCGTTTCCCGATTGAAATTGTGCGCCGTACCCGTGAAGAAGTGGGTGAAAACTTCATCATTATCTATCGTTTATCTATGCTTGATCTGGTTGAAGGTGGTTCAACCCTTGAAGAAGTGATTCAGCTTGCTAAAGAAATCGAAAAAGCAGGCGCAACCATTATCAATACAGGGATTGGTTGGCATGAAGCACGTATTCCAACGATTGCGACCAAAGTGCCTCGTGCAGCATTTACATGGGTCACTAAGAAGTTAAAAGGTTCGGTGAATGTGCCTTTAATTACCTCAAACCGTATCAATACCCCTGAAATGGCTGAACATGTTCTTGCTCAGGGCGATGCGGATATGATCTCAATGGCTCGTCCAATGCTTGCAGATTCGCACTTTGTCGCAAAAGCTGAACAAGGTCGTGCAGATGAAATCAATACCTGTATCGGTTGTAATCAGGCGTGTCTGGATCATATTTTCTCTATGAAAATTGCCACTTGTTTAGTGAATCCACGTGCATGTTATGAAACTGAACTGATTTTTAAAGATTCAGCGAATGTTAAAAATATTGCGGTGATTGGCGCGGGTCCTGCGGGTTTAAGTTTTGCAACCTATGCGGCTGATCGTGGTCACAAAGTCACGATTTTTGAAGCATCAAATCAGATTGGTGGTCAGTTCAATATTGCGAAAACCATTCCAGGTAAAGAAGAGTTCTACGAAACTTTACGTTATTTCAAACGTAAAATTGAACTGCAACCGAACATCAAGCTGGTATTGAATCATACTGCGACTTACGAAGAACTCAGTGCGGAAAACTTTGATGACATCGTGGTCGCAACAGGTGTAACACCACGTCATTTAAATATCGAAGGCATTGATCATCCAAAAGTATTGTCATATGTCGAAGTGTTGCGTGACCGTAAGCCAGTTGGTAAAAAAGTCGCGATCATTGGTGCGGGCGGTATTGGTTTTGATACTGCAGAATATTTATCGCATGAAGGCGAAAGTGGCAGTCTGAATCCTCAAAAATTCTATGATGAATGGGGTATTGATACCACTTATGAGCATGTCGGTGGTTTGAAAGCACCTGAAGTTGAACAGTCTCCACGTGAAATTTATTTACTACAACGTAAAACCAATTCTGTTGGTGCAGGCTTAGGTAAGACCACAGGTTGGATTCACCGTACAGGTTTAAAACACCGTCATGTCAATATGATTTCAGGTGCAAGCTACGACAAAATCGATGATCAAGGTCTACATATCACAGTGGGTGAAAAAACCATGATTTTAGATGTAGACAATGTGGTGATCTGTGCAGGACAGGAACCGTTTACTGCAATGTTTGATCAGCTTCAAGCCGATGGTAAGTCTGTGCATCTGATTGGTGGTGCGAAAGAAGCGGGCGAGCTGGATGCAAAACGTGCCATTCGTCAGGGTGCTGAACTGGCGATGGTGATTTAACGGTAAGCTCCCTCTCCCTTTGGGAGAGGGTTGGGGTGAGGGAGTTAAGGGTTTTAAAGTCATGATTTTAGTTGTTTTAAATTAAAGATTGAAATAGAAACTTTTATCTTCTTTTAAAAGCACCTCTCCCTTGCGAAGTACACTTCTCATCTCCTGAAAGGAGAGGGAATATCACGTATTTTTAATGTGAGATTCTCCCTCTCTTGCGCCATATATGGCTCAGGGAGAGGGACGGGGTGAGGGGAAAATCAATTTAAAAGGACATAAAATGAGTTACAAAAACACCAAACCAGCCATTCAAAAATGGCACGAAATGATCAAAACACGTGACATGAGCATCCTCAGTGATTTACTCGCTGATGATGTGGTGTTCCGTTCACCTGTGGCGTTTAAGCCTTATGAAGGGAAACAGGTGGTTTATTTTATTTTGACCAATGTGATTCAGGTCTTTGAAAACTTTACCTATCACCGTGAATTTTTTACTGAAGATGAGCAAAGTGCGGTACTTGAGTTTTCAGCGGTTGTTTCAGAAAAACAACTGAAAGGCATTGATATGATTCGTTTCAATGAACAGGGTCAGATTGTTGAATTTGAAGTCATGATTCGTCCGCTCAGTGGCTTACAGGCACTTGGGGCTCAGATGGGCGAACGTATAACAAAGTATCAGCCCTAACAGTGCTGTTATTGAATAAATAGCCTAAGTTAAGTCCAGGCTGAACAGTTCACCTGTATCATCCTGATATGTACATCATGTCAGGGTGAAGCGTTGTAAACCAAGTTAAAACCGTGCGTTTGTGTACAAAGTCAGAGATATTGTTATGCCTATTTTGAATAAATTTAATCAATTTACCCAGGCGGTACTGGATCAAATCACAGGAGCAGAGCAACCCAAACTTTATTACAACACGCATGGACAGATTAAGCATGTACTGGATCATCTGCCACAATTGCACCAGAAATATCGACCTACACCGTGGTTAAGCAACTCTCATGTACATTTGCTGTATTTTGATGTGATTAAAAAGAAAACCATCAAACTGAAGTATGACCGCACAGACCAGCTGACCATGCAGGATGGTGGTGTTACGGCAGTCACCTGGCTGGGTTATGATTTACCGCAGAATGTCCCGACAGTTGTGATTATGCATACCATTACAGGTACACCTGAAAGTATGCGTGAACTGGTAAGAGATCTGCACGAATATACAGGATGGAGAATTGCGCTTTGTCTGCGCCGTGGGCATGCAGGTTTGCCGATGCCTGTGCCGCAGATGTCGATTTTTGGTTCAGTGTCAGATTTACGGGAACAACTTGATTTTATTCAGCAGACATTCCCTCAGTCAGAACTTTATGCTGTTGGTTCATCGGCAGGTACGGGATTACTGGTGCGTTATCTTGGTGAGGAGGGACTCGATACTCCGTTTAAAGCTGCTTTTGCCATGTGCCCAGGTTATGACACAGAGCTTGGCTTTAAAAATGTTCATCCTTTTTATACCAAAATTATGACTAAAAAACTGGTCAAGGCATTTATTCAACCCTATGAGCAGACCTGGAAAAAGGTCAGTTCCGTTCAGGCTGTGCTGAAAACAACAACGCTTGAAGAATTTCAGAATGAATATTATGAAATGGCAGGTTTCACTGATTATCAGCAGTATTCTCAGGCAACCAACCCCATTTATGTTTTTGAAAATGTAAAAATTCCTTTAATGGTTTTAAATGCTGAAGATGATCCTGTCTGTTCGATCAAAAATTTTGAGCCATTTAAGCAGACCGTACAGCAGATGGAAAATATTGTCGTTGTTACCACCCGTAAAGGCAGTCATTGTGGTTTTTACGAGGGCTTACATACCCGTTCGTGGGCATCGAAGTTAATGGCAGATTTTTTAAAGTTATATTGATTTAAAATTGATTTAAAATTGATTCAAAAGTGTTAAAAATAAAGTCTGTTTCTACAGACTTTATTTTTTAGGATAAATATTCAGTGGTGTTTTTATGATTCAGTACATTTTTGTAATGAAGTTGTACTTACATTATCATGCTGCATCTGAATAAAAACGAGGATCAATGCAGCCAGGCTGAGTCCTGCACCAGTAAATGAAACAATATGATAGCCAAAGCCCTGATTCAGCACGTATGCGCCTGCCACAGCACCTAAAGCATTTCCAAGATTAAATGCGCCGATATTGACTGATGAGGCAAGACCTGGAGCATCGTGGGCAACCGCCATTACCCGAATCTGCAATGGTGGAACCACAGCAAATGCCGCTGTACCCCATAAGATCAGTGCAATTGCAGCTCCTGTTGCTGTCGTTGCCAGTAAGGGAAACAGCAGCATCATCGCAGTGAGCATCAACAGAAAACCGATCAGGGTTTTATTGACAGACAGATCTGCAAACTTACCACCCAGGTGATTACCCACACTGAAACCTATACCGATCAATACCAGCATCAGGGTTATCAGCAAAGGAGAGGCATGTGTAAAGGTTTTCAGACTGGGTGCAATGTAGGTGTACAAAGTAAACATCGCACCCGCACTCATGACCGTAGTCAGCAGTGCCAGCAGAACAGGTTTACGTCCCAGTACTTTTAACTCGGACAGAATATCTGTTTTTTCGGTGTTTTTACCTTCGGGAATGGCTTTCCATACTGAAAACATGGTCAGTACGCCCAACAGGGAAATAGCTGTAAATGATATGCGCCATCCAATATTCTGACCTATCCAGGTCGCAAGTGGAACACCACCAATATTGGCAATCGTCAGTCCCATAAACATTGTCGCAACAGCCGATGCCTGTTTGTCTTTAGGAACGACACTTGCTGCTACAACGGAGCCAATTCCAAAAAATGCACCATGATTCAGACTGGTCAGGATACGTGCTGCCATCAGACTTAAAAAGTCAGGTGCAAACGTCGCATAGATATTGCCGACGGTAAAAATACTCATCAGTAATATCAGAGCAGTACGTTTGGAGTACCTGTTCAGTAATAACGTCATGACAGGTGCAGCAATCATCACACCTATGGCGTATGCGCTGATCAGCAGTCCTGCCTGAGGAATGGAAATGGAAAGATCTGAAGCTATTTCAGGTAAAAAGCCCATCGGTGAAAATTCAGTGGTCCCAATGGCAAATGCACCAATGGCAAGCGCGAGAAGTGGATAATTGATTTTCATATCAGTCCCACTGCTCAGGTGCCAGTTCGGAAGGATTGACTTCCCGGCCATTACGCTCCAGTTGCGTAATTAACTGCATTTCTTCGGTACTCAGCTGAATGTCCACAGCTTTGAGATTTGCAGCCAGGTGTTCGCGTCTGGTTGAAGAAGGAATAACGGCATAACCTTTCTGTAAGGCCCAGGCGAGGGCAATCTGTGCTGTGGATGCCTCATGCTGTTGTGCAATACTGTGAAGCACAGGATCGTTCAGTACTTTTCCATACGCCAGTGTCATATAGGAAGTTACATCAATCTGCTGTGATTTCAGGAACTGACTCAGTTTTTCATTCTGAAGATAAGGGCTCAGTTCAATCTGACTGGTGGCAATATTTTCTGCTCCAACACTGTCTATTGCCTGTTGTGTCAGTTCAATATTGAAATTCGAAATACCAATATATTCAGTCAGTCCCAGTTTTTTTGCCTCAAGCAGATTCTGCATCATGTCATGAACAGAAATTCCAGACTTAGGTGCCGGCCAGTGGATTAAGGTCAGATTGACTGCATCTGTACGCAGTTTTTGCAGGCTGTCTTTTAAACTCGGAATCAGTTTTTCAGCTGAGAGATTTTCCGTCCATATTTTTGTGGTGATAAAGAGCTTTTCACGGGATATATGGCTTTGCTGAATGGCTTGTCCAACTTCAGCTTCATTGCAATAAATCTGAGCGGTATCAATGGCGTTATAACCCATTTCAAGTGCCATTTTTACAGAATCAATGACAGTCTGTCCTGTGAGTCTGAAGGTGCCAACGCCAGTTTTTGGAAGAATCATGTTTTAAACTCAGTACAAATTTTCAATGACGCAATTCTGCATTTTCTTAACTTGATTAAAAATGGGTTAATCTGCAAAATATTATTGACTAAAATTCAATAATGAATCAATGAAATCAACATTTGAAGAATTACAGGCTTTCGTAACTATCGTGGACAGTGGTTCGATTGTTGCTGCTGCGGAGCATCTGAGCCAGACAACTTCCGGTGTAAGTCGTGCTTTAAGCCGACTGGAAACCAAACTGAAAGTGACTCTGATTGAGCGTACAACCCGAAAACTGAAACTGACTCAGGAAGGGCAGCTGTTTCTTGAAAAAGCACGTAAAATTTTACATGATCTGGCAGAAGCTGAAGATTCATTGCTGAAATCGGATGAGGATATTTCAGGTTTGATTCGGGTGGATTCTGCCACGCCATTCATTCTGCATGTCATTGTGCCGCTGATGCATGAATTTATGCAGAAATATCCAAAAATTGAAATTGAACTGAATAATCATGATCAGATCATTGATTTACTGGAACATAAAACAGACGTTGCGATTCGTTTTGGTGAACTGAATGATTCAAGTTTACATGCAAAACTGTTGTGCAGAAGCAGACTTTATCTGGTTGCAAGTGCTGAATATATAGAGCGACATGGGCGTCCTTTAAAAACAGAAGAGCTTGTTGAGCATTCTCTGATTGGTTTCAGTCAGTCTCTGCATCTGAATACCTGGCCTGTTGAGTTAAACGGTATGCCATATACAGCACGACCCGTCATCAAAGCATCAAATGGTGAAACAGTACGTCAGCTTGCCCTGGAGGGTCTGGGAATTACATGTCTGTCACGCTTTCTGGTACAGGATGACTTAAACTCGGGCAGACTGGTCGCATTGCTTGAAGATCAGATCAAAATTGAATATCAAAAAATACATGCTGTGTATTATCAGCGTGAACATTTACCGAAAAGAGTGCGGTTGTTTATTGAATTTCTCGCTGAAAAACTGAAATTCTATCTGTAACACAAGGGGCTGTTATTTTTATGACCAATAAAAAAACCGACAGTTGTCGGTCTTTTTACAGGATATATAAAGATCAGTTATCCAGTGCAGGTGTTGCAGCAGCAATTGCAGCAGCGACAGCATCATCCTCAGTCTGAGCACCTGAATTGTTTGGTTTAGGTTGTATCGCCTGAGTGGGTTTGTCTTCTGCTTTAACAGCTTCAGCTTTTACAGTAGGTCTTGTCTGCTCAGCTGCATTGGCTTCTGTTTGTGCAGGTCGTGTTTCACGACGGATTTCAGTTGTCGTGTTTTCAGTTTCATGACGTTCCACTTCTACATGCTCAGGAATCTCAGCAGCAGGCTCCGGGTCTACAGATTCAAGCGGTTCAAACTGAGCAGGTTCAGAAGCAGCAGCCTGTTGATTTTCAACCTGTTCCTGTTCGTCATCCTTAGGTGTCTCTTTCTTAACACATGCTGTAAAAAGAAGAGCCGTGGCAATTGCGCCACAAATTAAAAGTTTTTTATTCATAATTGCACTTAAACTAAAGCTGTAAAACGATGTCCGTAGTATAACAGCAAAATAGAATATGAAAATCATCACAGCTTGTGCAGTTTTTTTATCGGAAATGCTGATAGAATAACCAATTGTTTATTGTTCTATGAATTGATGTGAATTGACTTTGCTTTCCTGGTACAAGGTAAAGTAAAATCGCACAACATTGTAGGCCAATTTAGGCTCCATTGTACGAGAAACTTAATGACCCATTTTATATTCGTGACTGGTGGTGTTGTATCATCGCTGGGTAAAGGTATTTCAGCTGCTTCTGTTGCTGCACTTTTAGAAGCCCGTGGTTTAAAAGTAACCATGGTCAAAATGGATCCATACATTAATGTCGATCCTGGGACTATGAGCCCATTCCAGCATGGTGAAGTATTCGTCACTGAAGATGGCGCTGAAACAGATCTTGACCTGGGTTATTACGAACGTTTCTTACGTCGTGCGAAAATGACCAAACTGAACAACTTCACATCAGGTCGTGTGTACCAGGATGTTCTGAACAAAGAACGTCGTGGTGACTATCTGGGTGGTACAGTTCAGGTTATTCCCCATATTACGGATAATATTAAAGAACGTGTTCTTCGCGCAGGCGAAGGCTATGACGTGGCTATCGTGGAAATCGGTGGTACTGTAGGTGACATTGAATCTCTCCCATTCATGGAATCTGTACGTCAGCTCATGGTTGAACTGGGTCATAAGCGCACTATGCTTATGCATCTGACCCTTCTTCCATACATCAAATCTGCTGCGGAACTTAAAACCAAGCCAACTCAGCACTCTGTAAAAGAACTGCTGTCTATTGGTATTCAGCCAGATATTCTGATCTGTCGTACTGAACACGATGTTGATGCTGACACAACCCGTAAAATTGCACTGTTCACCAATGTTGAAGCGCGTGCAGTTGTCGTCTGTAAAGATGCCCGTTCAATCTACCAGATTCCACGTACATTCTATGAGCAGAATGTTGACGATTTAATCTGTGAGCGTTT
This sequence comes from Acinetobacter sp. WCHAc010052, assembly GCF_002165295.2. Classification (NCBI taxonomy): domain Bacteria; kingdom Pseudomonadati; phylum Pseudomonadota; class Gammaproteobacteria; order Moraxellales; family Moraxellaceae; genus Acinetobacter; species Acinetobacter sp. WCHAc010052. Next base: position 1,567,818 of record NZ_CP032143.1, read on the forward strand.
CGGCTATAACGATTTACCAGAAGCTGATCTTACAGACTGGGACAATGTTGTAGAAGCACTGTTGAATCCTGAATATACCGTTCGTGTTGCGATGGTCGGTAAATATGTGGAACTGCCAGATGCATATAAATCTGTCAATGAAGCACTTTTACACGCAGGCGTTAAAAACCGTGTAAAAGTTCAGATTGATTATGTCAACGCTGAAGAACTTGAAAGCCAGAACCCTGCTGAAGTATTGAAAGATGCTGATGCGATTCTTGTACCTGGTGGCTTTGGTGAACGTGGTACAGAAGGTAAAATGCAGGCAATCCAGTATGCACGTGAAAACAAAATACCGTTTTTAGGTATCTGTTTGGGTATGCAGCTGGCTGTGATCGAATATGCACGTAATGTTGCAGGTATCAAAGATGCAACTTCAACGGAATTCAACCGTTCAACTAAATCACCATTGATTGGTCTGATTACAGAATGGCTGGATGAACGTGGTGAAGTACAGCAGCGCTCTGTAGAATCTGACCTTGGTGGAACCATGCGTCTGGGTGCTCAGAAGTCTGAACTGGTTGCAGGTACAAAAACTGCTGAAGTTTACGGCAAAGCGGAAATTGTTGAACGCCATCGCCATCGCTATGAAATGAACAACCGTTTCATTCCTGCGCTTGAAGCTGTGGGTATGAAAATTTCAGGTTATTCTCCTGTACAGCATCTTGTTGAAACAGTAGAAATTCCTGACCATCCATGGTTTATTGCTGTACAATTCCATCCGGAATTTACAAGTTCACCTCGTGATGGACATCCATTATTTGCAGGCTTTATTGATGCTGCGAAAAAACAGTATCAGAAAGGCAAATAAGCTTTTAGCCCATTAAACCAGGAAGTTTAAATGTCACAATTAAAAGCACAGGAAATTGTACGTTTAGGCGATATACAGATGGCAAATCACTTGCCATTTGTATTATTCGGCGGAATGAATGTACTCGAGTCAAAAGATTTAGCTTTTGAAATTGCAGAAACTTATGTAGATATCTGCACACGTTTAGGAATTCCTTATGTGTTCAAAGCAAGCTTTGATAAAGCCAACCGTTCAAGCCTGCATTCTTTTCGGGGTCCAGGTCTTGAAAAAGGTGTAGAGTGGCTGGCGGACATTAAAAAACATTTTAATGTCCCGATCATTACGGATGTACATGAGCCATATCAGGCAGCTCCTGTTGCTGAAGTTGCTGACATTATTCAGCTTCCTGCTTTTTTAAGCCGTCAGACTGACCTTGTTGAAGCAATGGCAAAAACGCAAGCCATTATTAACATCAAAAAAGCACAGTTTCTTGCACCACATGAAATGCGTCATATTCTGCATAAGTGTCTGGAAGCAGGCAATGACAAGCTGATTCTTTGTGAGCGTGGTTCTGCATTTGGCTACAACAATCTTGTTGTGGACATGCTGGGCTTTGACATCATGAAAGAAATGGAAGTACCGGTTTTCTTTGATGTAACACATGCTTTACAGACACCAGGTGGTCGTGCAGATTCTGCCGGTGGCCGTCGTGCGCAGATTACAACATTGGCACGTGCAGGAATGGCAACAGGACTTGCGGGTCTGTTCCTTGAAGCACATCCAGATCCTGAGCATGCGAAATGTGATGGTCCTTGTGCTTTACGCCTGTCTCAGCTTGAACCGTTCCTGGCACAGATCAAGGAACTGGATACGCTGGTCAAAGGCTTTAAAAAACTGGATACACACTAAAAATTTAACCTTGTGCTGCGTACTGCGCAGTCTATATTAATCAACCGAGGAATTGTTCATGAGCCAAATCGTTGACATTCGTGCACGTGAAATTTTGGACTCTCGTGGTAACCCAACCATCGAAGCAGACGTAATCTTAGACTCTGGCGTTGTTGGCCGTGCATGTGCACCATCTGGTGCTTCAACTGGTTCTCGTGAAGCTTTGGAACTTCGTGACGGCGACAAATCACGTTACTTAGGTAAAGGTGTCCGTACTGCTGTTCAAAACGTAAATGGTTCAATCAAAGACCTGTTAAAAGGTCAGAACGTATTTGAACAGAAAGCGCTTGATGACAAAATGATCGCGCTTGATGGTACTGAAAATAAAGAAAAATTAGGTGCTAACGCAACTTTAGCAGTTTCTCTGGCTGCTGCACGTGCTGCTGCAACTGAAAAGAAAACTGAACTGTTCCAGTATATCGCTGACTTACGTGGTCAGACGACTCTGTCTATGCCTGTACCAATGATGAACATCATCAATGGTGGTTCGCATGCGGACAATAACGTTGATATTCAGGAATTCATGATTGAGCCAGTAGGTTTTACATCATTTGCTGAAGCTTTACGTGCAGGTGCTGAAATTTTCCATTCATTAAAATCAGTTTTAAACAAAAAAGGTTTAAATACTGCTGTTGGTGATGAAGGCGGTTTTGCTCCGAACTTACGTTCAAACGAAGAAGCAATCACTGTAATTCTTGAAGCGATTTCACAGACTGGCTATAAAGCTGGTTCTGATATCATGCTGGCACTGGACTGTGCATCTTCAGAATTCTACAAAAATGGTCAGTACATTCTTGCAGGTGAAGGCAACAAAGCATTCACAAGCAACCAGTTTGCAGACTATCTTGCAGGTCTGGTAAATCAGTATCCAATCATCTCGATTGAAGATGGTCTGGATGAATCTGACTGGGAAGGATGGTCTTATCTGACATCTGTTCTTGGTGACAAAATCCAGCTGGTTGGTGATGATCTGTTCGTTACAAATCCTAAGATTTTACAGCGCGGTATTGATGAGAAAGTGGGTAACTCCATCCTGATCAAATACAACCAGATCGGTACATTGACTGAAACTCTGGATGCAATCTATCTTGCGAAAGCAAATGGTTACTCTACTGTTATTTCTCACCGTTCAGGTGAAACTGAAGATTCTACGATTGCGGATCTTGCAGTAGGTACAGCAGCAGGTCAGATCAAAACTGGTTCACTTTGCCGTTCTGACCGTGTAGCAAAATATAACCAATTACTTCGTATTGAAGAATTGACTCATGCTGCTTATCGCGGTAAAGCTGAGTTCAAAGGTTTGAACTAAGCGATTGAATGCCATTTATGTTAAATGTCTTCGGCTCCACAGCGAGCAAAATGTTACTGGGCCTTGCGATCATTCTGATCGCAGGGTTTCAGTACCTTTTTTGGTTTGGTGAAGGTGGTTACCGTGAACACCAGCAACTTTCTCAAAAAATACAACAACAGACAGAATTAAATAATGAGCTTAAGGAGCGTAACCGCGTTCTGGCGGCAGAAGTGTATGATCTGAAAAATGGCGTGGAAGCCATTGAGGAACATGCCCGTTTAGATCTCGGCTTGATTAAGCCACATGAAACATTTATTCAGATGAGTACGATCAGTACACAGTATCGACCGATATATATAGATCCAAATTCCAAAGTTGATTTAAGAACCAATGAAGATGGTTCAGCAGAACTGGCGGCACCACTGGATGAGTGGTAATCTTTGGGGCATTGTCCCTGCCGCAGGGTCTGGAAGCCGTTTCTCTGCTACAGCGTTAAAACAATATCAGAAGATTCAGGACAAGACTGTTCTTGAACATACGATTGATCGTTTAAATACTCTGGAACTCACGGGTTATGTGATTGCAATATCTGAAAATGATGTGCTCGCAAAGACACTGGCATTCAGTCATCAGGAGCGCGCCCATTTTTGTTCAGGTGGACAGGAAAGAGTTCATTCAGTACTGAATGCCTTGAATTATCTGAGTCAGTTTGCATCCGACGATGATCTGGTTTTTGTTCATGATGCTGCTCGTCCCTGTGTGACCGAGAGCTGTCTCAGAGAGCTGGTTCAGACAGCACAGCATGAGCAGAGCAGTGCAATTCTTGCGATTCCTGTCCGTGATACACTTAAACTTGCCAGTCAGAATGAAATTCAGCAGACTGTGAGTCGTGATCATTTATGGCAGGCACAAACGCCTCAGATTTCTAAAATTGGTATTTTAAAAGCTGCGATTGAGCATGCATTGCAGAATGGTTTAAATATTACTGATGAAGCCAGTGCGCTTGAGTTTTCAGGTCATCCTGTAAAAATTGTACATGGTCGGTCAGACAATATTAAAATTACTTATCCAGATGATCTGGAACTCGCGGATCTGATTCTCAGTGCACAGCACTGAGGTTGTATGACTCAGATTCTTCCTGTTTGATGACACAAAATTATCAAGCTTTGTGATTTTCAGTCCGTAATTTTAATTTTATAATTTCGGATTGGTTTTTGTTGAAATATTTCAGATGATCCCTTCACAGCAGTATCGTTTTTTGCGTCAGGCTTTGCGTGACGGAAGAAGCATAAAGACAGACTCTTCCCGGTGGACAAAACTGCACCTGGACCCGTGGTTATTGTGCTTTCTGATTTTGAACTCGATACTGGGATTGATGGTGATCTACAGTGCAACTGCTGCTGACACTGCAATGGTCATGCGTCAGGCAATCAGCTTTGGTGTTGGTTTTACACTGCTGTTTATCTGCGCTCAGATACCTCCCAAGGTCTATCAGACCATCTGCCCTTATCTGTACATGATTGCGATATTTTTATTGCTCGTGGTTCTTGCTGTCGGTGAAACCCGAATGGGGGCAAAACGCTGGATTTCATTGCCCGGCATAGGCAGTATGCAGCCCAGTGAGTTTATGAAATTTGCATTGCCCTTAATGATGGCATGGTATTTTTCCAAATATGCTTTTCCACCAAAGTTTGTCAATATTGTTGTTGCTTTGGTCATGATGCTGGTACCGTTTATACTGGTTGCTTTACAGCCTGACTTAAATATCGGTTTGATTATTCCCGGTATTTTTGTACTGTTTTTAAGTGGTATGTCATGGTCACTGATTCTGGGTTCGCTCTCTGCTCTTGCGGTAGCAGCACCATTTTTATGGATTTTCTTTTTACAGGAATATCAGAAAAAGCGTGTGCTGACACTGTTTGATCCTGAGTCTGATGCACTTGGTGCGGGCTGGAACATTATTCAGTCCAAAATCGCGATTGGTTCTGGTGGTATTTCGGGCAAAGGATATCTGTCCGGTACACAGTCACATTTGGGGTACTTACCTGAACATCATACTGACTTCATCATGTCGACCTATGCTGAAGAGTTCGGATTTATTGGTGTTTTTATTTTATTCAGCCTGTTTGCAGCTATTATTATCCGTTGTCTGATGATTGGATTGAACTGTTTTCATAATTTTGGACGTCTGTATGCTGGTGCAGTTGGTCTGACATTTTTCTTCTTTGTATTTTTAAACTCAGGTATGGTCAGTGGGATTTTACCTGTGACTGGTGACCCATTGCCTTTGATGAGCTATGGGGGGACAGCGGTGATAACCATGCTGGCGAGTATGGGGATTGTGATGTCCATACATACACATAAGTAGCAGACTGTTATATTTTAAAGCCTCATTCTGATGAGGCTTTTTTATTTGTAGTATTGAATTCAGATCAGAATATTCTGTTCAAATCAGATCAATACATTCCGTTATTTCAAAATATGAAAAGGATAAAAGATGCAGGGCTTAAGAACTGATCAGATGAATTATCTGCATTTCGGAAAATAACACTTCACTTTGTACAAAATATGGCATATACATTGCTATACAACAAGGAAGAATTATTGCAGGAGAGAAGTCTTCTGTAGACTCGCCGAAGGAGCAACGACCCCGGAAACTCTCAGGCAAAAGGACTGTAATAATTACAAAAAATCTGGAGAGAAGTCACTGTAAATCATACAGATGGCTCACCGAAGGGGATGGGGTTATTCAAAATCAGTTGAATAACATCCGAAGCTCTCAGGTACCAATGACAGATGGGGCATGCTTGAAAAATTGCATAAAAACCATGCATTTCAAAGGAGTGTGCGTATGTGTCATGTGGTCGTTATTGGTTCAGGAATTACAGGTGTAACTTCTGCTTATGAGCTTGCCCAGCTGGGTTATCAGGTTACGGTTATTGATAAACATCTGTTTCCTGCAATGGAGACTTCTTTTGCCAATGGCGGGCAGTTATCTGCCTGTAATGCAGAAGTCTGGAATCAGAAATCCACGGTGCTCAAAGGCATAAAATGGATGTCGCGCAAAGATGCCCCACTTTTGCTCAACCCATCTTTTGATCTGCATAAATATGCATGGTTAATGGAATTTCTTGGAAATATTAAACATTATCAGTCCAACACACATGAAACTGTGCGTCTGGCGCTGTTGGCGCGTGAGCGTCTGTTCAGTATTGCTGAACAGGAAGGGATTGATTTTAATCTGGAAAAAAAAGGTATTCTGCATTTTTATCATACCGAGCAGGATTATGCAGTAGCGACCAGTGTCAACAATATGCTCTGTGATGGTGGGCTTGAGCGATATGCCGTGACTCCTGAAGAAATGAAATCGATCGAACCGACCCTGACAGGGGAATATTATGGTGGATTTTATTGTCCAGGAGATGCCACTGGTGATATCCATAAATTTACAACGGGACTTGCAAAAGCCACCGAAAAATATGGTGTGAAATATTTATTTGGTATGGAAGTGGTTGATGTGCAGCACCATTCAAAGGGTGTCACCATTCAGTATCGGGCAAGTATGGAAAATATGCAGGGTGGAGCTGCTGCTTTTGAAGAATTACAGGCAGATGCTGTTGTCGTCTGTGGTGGTGTGGGGAGCTATGAACTGGCAAATAAACTTGGAGATCGGGTGAATGTATATCCCGTGAAAGGGTATTCAATCACTGTCCAGCTTGATGATGAGCGAAGTATAAAAGGTGCTCCGTGGGTGAGTCTGCTGGATGAAAGTGCCAAAATTGTTACTTCACGACTCGGTGAAAACCGTTTCCGTGTCGCAGGTACTGCTGAATTTAATGGTTATAACAGAGATATCCGTTCTGACCGTATCCAGCCTTTGATTGACTGGGTGAATAAAAACTTTGATATTTCGACTGAGCACAGCGTTCCCTGGGCAGGTTTAAGACCGATGATGCCCAATATGATGCCAGTGGTCAGACGAGGAAAGCGGGAGCGGGTTTTTTATAATACAGGACACGGTCATCTGGGATGGACACTTTCAGCAGCAACAGCGGTGATGATCAGTCAGGAAGTCGCCAGTTATCATCCTGTCTGATTTCAGCTGATATGCAGAAAACAGCGATTTACGTATGTTTTCTGCAAAATCGGATCATGTTTTTCAGGATTTATTTGTGATGGCAATACGCATCAGACTTTCCTGAGTACAGCTGCATACAAGGAGACCATTCTGCCAGAACTGCCCTGAATTCATTCCCCGTGCGTTTGAACTGATTGTGGACTCAATACTGTATTTCAGCCATTGATCAGCAGCGACTGGATGATGGAAATACAGACTGTGATCCAGGCTTGCACTGATCAGTCCAGGAGACAGGTAGCTCATTGCATGTGGTTTCAGTGCGGCAGTGAGTAATTCATAGTCAGACATATAGGCAACAATAGCCTGATGGAACATGGTCTGGTTATATTCTGGCGGTATATCTTCGAGTGTTTTTAAGTACTCGATATGCCCTGTAACCGCATGTGGAAGAATAACAAAACCGGCTGTACTGACAGGTCTGATTTCAATGTTGAATGGTGTCAGAAATGTTTTACGATAAGGCTCTGGAACCTGATCTGCATATTCTGCTTTCCATTCTTCTTCTGTTTTTAAAGCCTTGGGAGTAACGGCTTCTGGTTCAGCCTGTTGATAATGTGGTGCATCCTCAGGATCACAGTGGGAAATAAAAGCTGAGAAAATGATTTCGCCATGCTGAAATGCTCTGATTTGCGCAGTATAAAAAGCCGGACTTTTTCTGAGCTGCTGAACCTCATAAAGGACTGTACTGTCTGCATCTCCTGCTTTGAGGAAGTATGCATGCAGTGAGTGTACCGGTTTATTACAGAGACTGGATGAGGCAATAATAGACTGGGCTAAGAGCTGTCCTCCAAAAATACGGGAACCGAATAAGGGCAGGCTTGGTGCTTTAAAAAGATAGCTGTCTATTTTTTCAAGTTTCAGTAAATGGAAAAGTTCATGTGTTAAAGCATCCATAGAGAACGGCATCCCCAAAAGTTGACCAATGATTTGCAGTCTCCCAGGGGCTTAGTCATACAGACGGTAGACTCCTGCAAATCTCTCGCATCCTTTCTGTTCTGTTTTTATTGATAATATCGCTTTACTGTAATTGAACTGATAAGCGCAGTCATGTTCATTGTCTGTAATATTGTTCTTTTTTTCCGGTGTGGTGTAAGCAAGAAAGGAAACAGTCTGTGTTTCCAGTTTGTTGTTGGGACTGCGATAAGCCAGTCCTTCGATTTTAATGCTGTCTTTACTGAGCTGATGTACCTGTATATGAACAGGTGAGGGCGCGAGCTGTCCGTGTTCAAACTTTAAATAGTGTGAAGTCAGTGTCTGATTGAGTGAGGTATAAAAATTCAGATCATCGGTACGGATTTCAAACTGATTTTTAAAGCAGGTCATACTTTTACATTGCTGAAGCCGTTTGAACCACAGAGTGTGAGTGTCCTGCAAAAGTTGCAATGGCGCATCGCTGACATACAGTGCAGTCTGATAATGGGTTGCAAGTTTTTCACGGATTTCATCAAACTCTGAAGAACAGATTTTTTTAAGTGCAGAAGATGTTTTATCTGTGCAGTCAATTTCCTGACTGTACGCCTGGCTGGTACATAAAAAGCCCAGAAAGAACAAAGTACCTAAAGATTTGATGATTTTAAAGTCGGTTTTCAACAGCATGATCGCTTATACTTTCACTACGTTGTACTGAGCTAACTATAGCGAATCAGCGAGCTTGAATACAAGATTTCAATCATATATTTCTGAGGGAAATAACAGTGGTCGCACAGATAAGAATAGGTCAGGGACTTGATGTTCATGCTTTTGAGGAAGGAGATTTCGTCACACTTGCGGGCGTGAAAATTCCGCATACCCATGGTTTAAAAGCACATTCTGATGGTGATGTGGTGCTGCATGCACTGTGTGATGCTTTACTGGGGGCTTTGGCACTGGGAGATATCGGGCAGCATTTTCCAGATACAGATGCTGCTTTTAAGGGGGCAGACAGCCGGGTATTGCTGAAACATGTGTATCAGCTGATTCTGGACAGAGGTTATGTGTTGAATAATGCTGATATTACTGTGGCTTGTGAACGCCCAAAGCTGGCAAAGCATAATGCTGAAATGAGACAGAGTATTGCGGATGTACTGAATGTAAATATCAATCAGATCAGTATAAAAGCAACGACGACAGAACAGCTTGGCTTTACAGGACGCCAGGAGGGAATCCTCTCCACAGCAACCGTTCTGATCTCGCATGCATGAGAGTCACTTTCGGGCTGTGCTGGATTGATGATAAAAACCCTTTTAAGTAAAGGGTTTTTTATTGAACGGATATATCTGGCTGGGAAATCTGTTCGGATCGTCTGGAGTTCTCAGGAAAAATGATCCGCATGCATTAAGGAATGCTGAAGTTCACGTGTGGCTTTACGACCCTGTAGCTGTAAGGATACGGCATGGATTAATCCCGTCCAGGTCTCGTTGGGTTCCCATATTTTATGCAGTTGCTCCTGAGCATCCGGCATTTCTATATCCATGTAATACTGTCGGTACAGATACATGAGGCTGGCAACGCGATGATTTTCTGTACAGTGCAGCCAGACGGTCTGCTCCTGAACCAGATGGTCTATCATATCCAGTACAAGCAGGCACTGGTCATCTGATGGGGTATCCCATGAAATTGGTACCTGAATATAGTGCAGTCCAACTTCAAGGCAATTACGGTCTTCGTGGAGCAGATGGTTTTCATCATCGGTTAATGCCAGATTAATGATGGTATTTACACCATATTCTTTAATCAGTTTCAGCTGTTCCGCTGTTGGCTGACCGGATGTAAACAGGTGTTCGTGTATAAACTGGAATTTTTTAATCTGGCAAAGACTGTTTTCAATCTCATTCATGGCATGTTGTTCTAAAGTAATAGCCTCCACTATAAAATAAAAACGCCATCATGACGATGGCGTTTTTCACTGTTTAGCGATTTGGCAGTATGTCTTTTAAGGCATCATGCATTTCAAGCAGGGCTTTTTCAGTGGTTTCCCAGTCAATGCATCCATCAGTCACGGATTTTCCGTATTCGAGGTCACACAGATTTTCAGGAATATCCTGACGACCACCTTTTAAGTGGCTTTCAACCATAATACCAACAATGGATTTGTTACCTTCCAAGATCTGTTCTGTAATATTTTTCAGTACCAGAGGCTGTAGGTATGGATCTTTGTTTGAGTTGGCATGACTGGTGTCAATCATGATTTTAGTGCTGACTTTTGCTTTAGCTAAAGCATTTTCTGCTTCTGCGACAGAGCCTGCATCATAGTTCGGTTTGCCGTTACCACCACGAAGAACAACGTGGGCATAAGGGTTGCCGTTGGTACGGATGACAGAAACCTGACCTTCGTTATTTAAGCCCAGGAAGCTGTGACCGTGTTTAACAGACTGCATTGCGTTGGTTGCAACTGTTAAGCCACCGTCAGTACCATTTTTGAAACCGACAGGAGAGGAAAGTCCTGATGACATTTCACGGTGTGTCTGGCTTTCAGTAGTACGTGCACCAATAGCAGACCAGGAAATCAGATCCTGATAATATTGCGGTGAGTTTGGATCAAGTGCTTCAGTTGCACATGGCAGACCTTTTTCGTTCAGTTCCAACAGAAGCTCACGACCCAGGCGTAATCCTTTTTCAATATTGAAAGAGTCATTCATGTCCGGGTCATTGATCAGACCTTTCCAGCCCACTGTAGTACGTGGTTTTTCAAAATATACGCGCATAACGACATAAATGGTGTCTTTGATTTTTTCACTCAGTACTTTCAGACGGTCTGCATACTCATGTGCTGCTGTAGTGTCGTGAATAGAGCAGGGACCAATGACAACAAAAATACGTTTATCATTGCCATCCAGGATATTTCGGACGGTTTCACGACCTTTCAGAACAGTTTGGTAGGCTTTTTCATTCAGAGGTAACTCTTTTTTCAGTTCTGCAGGAGTTACGAGTGGCTGAATGCTTTGAACATTCACGTCATCAATGTCTGATTGTGTAATAGGTGTAGACTGTATTGTATTCATCGCCGTCACTGGTATTAGAAGGTGGTACAGATGTGTTTCGGTTGCCCGAATATAACATGTTTTGATCAGTTTATTACTATAAATAAATCATTAAATACTTACACAGTATTCATAATAAATAGTTATGAATCAGACTGTCTGCTGCTGATTGATCTGCACTGTCATGACAGTCTGAGGTTTTTCCACAGGTTTGGTTTTAACTGGATGTAAAATAAAGTTAATTCCAAGAGCAAACAGTGTAATTCCCAGGATTTTACGGATCAGTTTTTCTGGTAAACGTGAGCTGATCAGTGTGCCGACAATAATCGCTGGAATTGAACCCAGTAACAGCCATCCAAGCAGATGAAAATCGACATTTCCCGAAGTCATGTGAGCAAATCCTGCTACAGAAGTCAGTAAGACTGCATGTACGACATCTGAACCGATAATGCGGATCATCGGCAGATTTGGGAACATCAGAATCAAAGCCATAATACCAAAAGCACCAGCACCAACTGAAGACAGGGTGACAAATACTCCAAGTACGATGCCCATAATTACAACATAAGTCTGTTTGCCCTGGATGTTGAACTCGACCTGTTCCTGCTGTTCAGAAAGCTCACTTTTGCGGAATTTTGCAAAAAAGCGTTCGATCTGAGAGCGGAAAATAATGGAAATCCCTGTCAGTGTCAGCATAAAGCCAAGTACTGTGGTCAGTACCATTTTATAATGCGTGGACTGACTCAGATAGTTGTCCAGAATCCAGTGGGTGATGAATGATGCAGGAACACTGCCCAGTGCCAGCCATAAAACAATAGGCCACACAATATTCAGTTTTTTGGCATGCACCAGAGAACCACAGAATTTTGAAATAGCAGCGTAGAGCAGATCTGTACCAATCGCGATATGAGGCTCAATACGGAAAAGACTGATGAGTATGGGTGTCATTAATGAGCCTCCACCTACACCAGTAATCCCAACACAGAAACCAACCAGAACGCCTGCCAGAATAAATTCAATAGGACCAAACATCACAAAAACCAGATATCAGAAAACAGGCATATCTTATGACTATTTCATATAAGTGGTTGTCTTGATTATTGATTTGCTTATTCAAAAAAATGCTAAAGTTTTTGTGGGTCAGTGGCACAGTTCTGAATAACTTATTCACGCTGTAACAGAGCTGAATGATCGGCAGCATCTGAATTGTTTTGATATTTTCCTTTGAGCGTTTAAAAACACAGTATTCAGCTGCTTCACCATATTCATCTGTAGATGCAGAAAAAGCCGATGAGAGTACGCATCGTAAGCATACAGGGAAACTTTGTGCAGTTTTGAAATGCGCTATGTTATGATTCCTGCAAAACAATTTGAGGCGAAGGCTCTTGCTGAACAGAAAACTGAAAATCGGAATGGTGGTGGGAGAAGTTTCTGGTGATACACTGGGAGCAAAACTTATTCGTCGTTTTCGTGAGCAGGGAATTGAAGCAGAGTTTGAGGGAATTGGTGGTCCTCAAATGATCGCTGAAGGCTTTAAAAGTTATTATCCGATGGATATTCTTTCGGTCATGGGTATTGTTGAAGTTCTCAAAGACCTGAAAAAACTGTTTGCTGTCCGTGATGGGCTGGTGGAGACATGGAGTCAGAATCCAGTTGATGTCTTTATTGGTATTGATGCACCGGATTTTAATTTACGGCTTTCTAAAAGTTTAAAACAGAAAAATCTCCCTATAAAAACAGTTCAGTATGTCAGTCCATCTGTATGGGCATGGCGCCAGGGTCGTGTACATGGCATAAAGGCAAGTATTGACCTCGTGCTGTGTCTGTTTCCATTTGAAAAAGCATTTTATGGAAAATGGGGAGTTCCTGCGGCATTTGTCGGACATCCTCTGGCATCACAGCTGCCTTTACAGAATGATCTGCTGGAAGCAAAACAGGAACTTGGTCTGGAACTGTCACAGAAGCATATAGCATTGTTGCCTGGTAGCCGTCGTGGTGAAATCGAGCGACTTGGTCCTGTTGTACTGGGTGCAGCAGAAATACTCAATAAAAAATATCCTGAATATGAATTTCTGATTCCTGCAATCAATGAAGCCAGAAAACAACAGATTGAAGCATTGCTGACGGGTTATTCAGATGCTCTGAAATCCCGTGTCCGTATCATGGAAAATACAGATATTGAATCCCGTATTGGACGTCAGGTCATGAATGCATCAGATATTGTGGCACTGGCATCCGGTACTGCAACGCTTGAGGCAATGCTGCTGCATAGACCAATGGTGACTTTTTACAAACTGAACTGGCTGACCTATGTGATTGCAAAAATGCTGATAAAGATTCCTTATTATTCTTTACCTAACATCATTGCAGGCAAAAAAGTCATTCAGGAACTGATTCAGTCAGATGCGACACCTGAACAGCTTGCTGCTGAAATAGAAAAGCTGATGAATGTGGAAACTGCACAGATTCAGGTGATGCAGCACATCACCATGCATAAGCAGTTACTGTCAGGAAACAGTGAAGACCCGGTACAGGCAGTTCTGAGTATTCTGTCATTCAGCTGAGTCAGGACTGATGATGCTGTCGGTACTGTGTTGGCGTCAGTGTAGTCTGTTTTTTAAATGTCTGGCTGAATGCAGTTTCGGATGAATATCCTACCTTATGTGCAATTTGCTGAATGGACAGCTGTCCCTGACGCAGCATCTGTGAAGCCAGGCGCAGCCGATGCTGCTGTAAATAGGCAAGTGGTGTTTCACCAATAATCTGGCTGAATAAACCTGCAAATTTTGAGCGTGACATACAGCACTGTTCTGCCAGGCTTTCAACCGTCCAGGCTTTTTCAGGCTGACCATGAATGGCGGCCAGTGCACTGGAAAGCTCAGGGTGTGTCAGCGCATTCAGCCAGTTACCGGCATCATTCAGCTGAGTAATAAAATCCCGGACACACTGAATCATTAAAATACTGACCAGATGGTCGAGGATTTTATCTCTGCCAGGACGGATCTGATGGGCTTCAATGGCAAGAAAATGTAATCCAGTCTGGAGCCACTCGGGGGCAGAGCTGCCTGTAATATGATGTATGTGCATAAAGGCAGGCAATGCATTAAATAATGGACGTGCCATGATTGAGTCGATATGCCCACGCACCGCAATAATAAAACAGTTATTTTCCTGAAGATCAGTATTTCCCAGTTCGATGGTTTTATGTCGCTTTTCATCAAATAAGGTTGAAATGTCTGTGGCTTCAAGCAGCGTTTTTTCCTGGTCTGAACAGCCATAATGAGACTGTCCTGAAGGAATCAGCACCAGGTCACCAGCTTCAATCAGACGCTTCTGTCCATCATCCAGCTGTAAATGGATTTTTCCCTGAAGTACGATATAGGCTGCAATAGCACCCTGTTCCTGATAACGGAAAGCCCAGTCACCAGACAGGTTTAAATAAATATATTCAGACTTATTCAGATGTATATCTTCAAAAATTTTACTCAGGGCATCCATAGTGCAAATCTTGTGTCTATTCTGTATTTGAGCATGCGTAAAATTATGACCTTTGTAAATATGTGTTTTCAGGACAATTTCTGTCTAATGAAGACAAAGACTTCTGCATAGGATTTCTGGACGATTACAACTGTTATCACATGCCTTAATCGTCAAATATATAAAAATGAAATGAATAGGGATGATAATAAAATGAATGCCCCAGTAAAAATGGATCAGCAATCTCTTTTGGCAGCGCCTGTAAAGTCAGGACTGGCTCTTGATAAAAAACGTTATTTATGGGCAATCAGCCCATCATTACCAGTTATTGGTATTGGTATTCTGGCAGGTTATCAGTTTGCACCGAAGCCATTAAAAAAAGTATTTGCGCTGGGCGGTCCAATTGTTCTGCACGTTATCATTCCTGCGATAGATACAGTGATAGGTAAAGACTCGAACAATCCTACAGCTGAAGATGTTCGACTGCTTGAACAGGATCCGTATTATGCACGGCTGGTAAAAACCTTTATTCCTTTGCAGTATATTGCCAATGTTTATGCCTGCTGGCTTGTGAGCCGTGAAAATACCTCTTTGCTAGATAAGATATTACTAGGTATTTCCATGGGAGCGATCAATGGTATTGCGATCAATACCGCACATGAACTCAGTCATAAATCAGAACGGATGGATCATATTCTGTCGCATCTGGCATTGGTACCATCGGGATATAATCATTTCCGTATCGAACATCCATACGGGCATCATAAGCGTGCTGCGACACCTGAAGATCCTGCATCCTCAAAAATGGGTGAAACTTTTTATGAGTTTTTACCCCGTACAGTGATTGGTTCCTTTAAATCTGCGATTGAAATTGAAACCCGTAGATTAAAACGTAAAGGGCTTTCGTTCTGGTCTAAGGACAATGAACTGCTGCAAGGGTGGGGAATGACTGCTGCTTTTCATGGCAGCATGCTGAAACTGTTTGGAAAAGGTATTTTGCCTTATCAGGTTGCACAGTCTTTTTACAGTATCGGTTTATTTGAAATCATCAATTATATTGAACACTATGGACTGTTGCGTCAGCAGGATGAAAATGGAAAATACGAACGGACGATGCCTGAACACAGCTGGAACAATAATAATATTGTGACCAATCTGTTCCTGTATCAGTTACAGCGCCATTCAGACCATCACGCATACCCGACACGCCCATTTCAGGCACTCAGACATTTTGATGAAGCGCCTGAACTGCCAAGTGGTTATGCCAGTATGCTGCTGCCGGCTCTGATTCCGTCTTTGTGGTTTAAGATGATGGATAAGCGTGTGTTTGATCATTATAAAGGTGATCTGAACAAGGCAAATATTTTTCCAAAACGACGTGCCCGTATTTTCAAAAAATTTGGCGTGGTGGATAAACTTTTAAATATTGCCAAAGACTGATTTTTTAAAGTAAAAAAGCCCTGATATTCAGGGCTTTTTGATTTTATTGTTCAAATAATCATAAGATTTTCATCAGTACGCTACGGTAAAGCGCTCTTTAATGAACTGTCCTTTTTCAAGTTCATCAATCAGGGCTACTGCAAGGTCAGGTGCTGAAATGGTACCAGGTTGATCACCATCCATTAATGGAAAATCTGTACCCAGTCGGTACTGTCCTGTCCGGGTACCTGGGTGATGGATGGAAAATGCAATGGGTGGACTGATCATGGTCCAGTTCAGGTCGTGTTCCTGCTTCAGCTCATCCAGCAGAACTCTTGCACCATTTGCACCGTTATAAATTTCTTTTGGAAAATTCGGTGAATCAATCAACTGTTCACCTGGTGCAATATACAGACTGCCTGCACCGCCAACAATCAGTAAGCGTTTAACATCTGCGGCTTTGGCAGCATTCAGAATGTTGTGTGAACCCTGCATAAAATCGTTGAAAATATTCGGATTGTCCCAACCTGGGTTATAAGCACTGATAACCGCATCCACATCTTCAAATGCCTGTTCAAGCTGCTTTTCATCCAGCACGTCTGCGACTGTGGGCTGAATGCTTTCAGTTGCTGCAATACGACCTTCCTGACGGACAATTGCTTTTACCTGATAGTTACGTTTGACCAGTTCCTCAAGCAGTGCTGAGCCTGCATATCCTGTCCCGCCAATCAGTGCAATTTTCATTAGTTACCTCACTGTGTTCAGATTCATTCTTTCGATGGAAAAATAGTATTTGATTACAGTATTTAAAAATAGTAGGGTTTTAAGACAATCATTTTGAAGCTGTAGTTTAAGATGGATCATTACAAACGTATGGCAATTTTTGCCAGAGTTGTTGAACTGGGGTCAATGAGTGCAGCAGGACGATTGCTGGATGTGTCTCCTTCAGCTGTCAGTCAACAGATCCGTTTTCTTGAGCAGCAGAGCGGAATTACACTGCTGCACCGTTCAACCCGAAAGCTGTCCTTAACTGAACTGGGAGAGCGTTATTATCGTTATTGTCAGGATTTATGTGCAGCGGCAGAGCAGGCGCAAAGCCTGCTTGAATCTGAAATTGAACTGCCTGTAGGTGAGCTTCGACTTGCTGTTCCTGTCGGGGTTGCGCGTTATCTTTCTGATGGACTGGGAGCATGGGCAAAGCAGTTTCCAGACCTGAGTCTGAGCCTGAACGTGGATGATGAGCATATCGACCTGATCGAGCAGCGTATAGATCTGGCAATCCGCGTTGGAGAAATGCCTGATTCCAGTTTTATTGCTTCCAAAATCTCTGAAATGCAGATGGGGCTGTATGTTTCACCAGAATGGCTGAAAGCCAATGCAGAACCTGAGAGTCCTGAAGATTTACAGCAGTCTGAATGGTTAAATCTGTTGAATGGACACTTAGGAACAGGTCTGAAACATTTCTGGAATATGAACACACTTGAAAGCAGGAAAATTGAGACCAGGTCAAAATTCAGTATCAATAATATTCTGATCTTACAGCAGATGTGTGAACAGGGTTATGGCGTATGTGCGCTCAGTACATTTGAAGCTCATGATGCAGTAAGGAAGCAGAAACTGGTCAGAATTTTACCGGACTGGCATGTTGGACAGCTGAATATCTGGGCTGTCACCCCTCAGCGAAACTCAAAATCAGCAAAAGTCAGACAAGCGATTCAACTGATTCAGAGTTGTCTGAATTCTGCTGTAAACTGAGAATGAGCAGGTCTGTATGGAGTATTTATAAGATTTTTTCCATCCAGATTTCACAGGCATGACTGTGACCGGTATTGCCTTTAGGTGCTTTCAGATGTTGAAAGCCCAGTTTTTCGTACAGTTTGACGGCTTGCCATAAAGCTGCTGTGGTTTCCAGATAGCAGGATTTAAAACCATGCTGTCGTGCAAAATCAAAAGCATTTTCCAGTATTTTCTGAGCAAAGCCATTGCCTCTGATTTCAGGCAGAAAATACATTTTCTGAATTTCAAGTATGGATTCTGCACCCTGTAAAGGAGAGAGTCCGCCACCGCCATAAACCTTTCCGTATTCATCAGAAATTACCCAGTAAATGGCATTTTCCTGGTGGTAAACACTGTACAGGTTGTCCACAACAGGGTCTGCTACGGCAAAACCTGATTCAGCTGCCAGTCCAAACTCATGGGAAACTTTTCGGATAATGGATGCCAACGCAGGGTTATCCTGTGGCTGAATGAGGCGAAGCTGATACATGTATTTAAAATAAAAAAAGAAAGATGGACTTTTATAATATGAAAAATCATATAAATCCATCTTTCTTCGGTATTTAAAACATCATTCAGCGATCTTTCGAAGGCGTATCTGAAAGATCACAAAAGGGTTATTTCAATTCACTGGATGATTTACCCAGTTCACGACGGGCAATAATCAGTTGCTGAATCTGCTGTGTGCCTTCAAAAATATCCAGAATTTTGGAATCACGTGCCCATTTTTCAAGTAATTCATCTTCGTTGTAGCCAACACTTGCCGCAAGTTCAAGGCATTTCAGTGTAATGTCATTACAGATTCGACCTGCTTTGGCTTTGGCAATCGATGCCTCTTTTGAGTTTGGCTTACGGTTATCTGCCATCCATGTTGCACGTAAGGTCAGTAAACGGGCAGCTTCCCATTCTGCTTCCATACGGTAAATCTGCGCTGCAATATTGGACGTCTGCAAATATGGCGTGCTGTAATCAGGATCAAGTTCATCTTTAAAGATTTCCTTGATGCGCTCAAGAGATGCTTTGGCGCAACCGACAGCCATAGCAGCAACAAGCGGGCGCGTATTGTCAAAGGTTTCCATCACACCTGCAAAGCCTTTAGCAACATCAATTTCGGCATTGCCCAGCAGATTTGCGGCTGGAACACGGCAGTCTATAAAGCTGATCGCAGCTGTGTCAGATGCTTTAATTCCCAGTTTATGTTCAAGGCGTTCAACCTTCATGCCTGGCGTATCTTTCGGAACAACGAAAGATTTAATGGCAGCACGCCCCACTTTTTTGTCCAGTGTTGCCCAGACGACAACAGAATCTGCACGTTCGCCAGACGTTACAAAAATCTTTTCACCATTTAAGATGTAGTCATCGCCATCTTTGGTTGCGGTTGTACGGATTGCTGCGGAGTCTGAACCACAGCCTGGCTCTGTAATCGCCATTGCTGCCCAGGTACCTTTAAAGCGTTCCAGCTGTTCGTCATTTGCAACGGCTGCAATGGCAGAGTTCCCAAGCCCCTGGCGTGGCATGGACAGCAGTAGACCTGTGTCTCCGTAGCACATTTCAATGACACCAAGCGCCGTGGACATGTTTACGCCATTTTTATTGCTTGTATCAGTATCACCACGTTTATTTACGGCTGCTCCCGCATTAAGACCATCACCGCCATCATTCATACCATCGAGCAGGGAAGCCAGCATATCCAGTTCTTTTGGATAGGCATGTTCAGCTTTGTCGTATTTACGGGAAATCGGGCGTAATACATTCAGCGCAGTTTCGTGAGCCTGATCGACCAGCATTCTGAATTTTTTAGGATTCTGTAAATTCATGATTAATATTCCTTATTTATTCTTTGATGATCAGGCATGTAATGCAGAATGCATGACGGCAGTTGCGCGTAAATCACGATACCAGCGTTCTGCAGGATGTTCTTTGGTAAAGCCGTGCCCACCCAGAATCTGAACCCCGTCTGTACCGATTTTCATTGATTTTTCAGCACAAAGCAGGCGTGCGAGATATGCTTCACGGTGGAATGGTTTTCCTGCTTCAGCCAGGCTTGCAGCATTTAAAATCAGCATATGCATGGCATCAATTTCAATGGACATATCTGCAATCATGAACGCAACACTCTGACGGTGTGAAATAGGTTCACCAAACGCTGTACGTTCATTGGCATATTTTACGCAGTACTCTTTAACAGCCTGGCAGGTTCCAACGGCCAGTGCACACCACATCAGGTTTCCAAGATCGAGGAAAGCAGAGTAGTTAAAGTCATCATCACCCAGCAGAACAGCAGGTGTGTCTTTGAATATCAGATTAACTGTTTCAGCTGCTTTTAGACCCATTGCCGGAGTTTTGCGGGCAGTGATGGATTCATCTCGTTTGACCACAAATACTTGAGGCTGTCCGTTCAGTTCAGCTGAAACCAGCAGCAGATCGGCAGTAGCACCTAATAAAACCAGTGTTTTTTCACCATTGATCAGATAGTGATTTCCTGTGCTGGTAGCTTTGGTTTTCAGCTTATAAGGGTTAAATGCGGCTGTATTTTCCTGCACAGCAAAAGTCGCAAGAATATCCGTATCTTCTGCAAATACAGGAAGGAATGTAGACTGAACCTGTTCAGAACCCCACTGTGTAATGGCATTGATGACGCTGAATGTTGAAAGAAGCCCCGCAGATAGGCTGAAATCACCTTTTGCCAGAGTCTCAGCAATTAAAATATTACTGATAATGTTTTTTTCTGATGCAACTCCACCCAGAGCTTCCGGCAAAGCATAGAAGTTCAGTCCCAGGTCAGTGCTGTGCTGCCATAACTCCACAGGGAAAGACTCATCATGATCAGCCTGATGTGCCAGTGGATACAGCACCTCAGATGCAAACTGACTCATGGCATCGACGGTCATCTGCTGTTCTTCAGTCAGACTGAGGTCAAACAGCGACTTTTCCTGATTTGGTAAACGTTGTTTTTTGACGCCTGCATCTGATTTAAATACTTTCTGAGTTTTACTCAGTGTTTTAAATCCAGCTTTTGACCCCTGATACAGTGACTTTTCAACCAGTTTTCTTAATTTGAACTGATCCAGAAGATCGCTTCCTGCAATTTTTGTAATAAAAGACAGCCCAAGTCCTTGAGCCTTGTTTACCATATTGGACATTTTTATTTCCCGCGAATGGAGTTTTGTGTTTTTATGCTGACATGCCTGAAACAGAAAAACTATGTCGGAAATGACATGCTGGATTGTCGGTGATGAATGGTGTTTGGTGGGACTGATTTTTAATTAATATATTGTTATTTATTGAATTATTTTTTTGAAAAAAATCGGTTTTAATGTGGAATTGACTGAGATGACATTTGCCATCTCAGCCTGACTGAATTAAATGAAAACTTTAATCATGTTGCGGACATTGGTTTTTGCATCTATCACTGTCATAAATGTATATGCACCAATAAATTTGCGGCTGATGAACATAAATTCTTTAGGCGGCACACTGAAATAGCGTGAAGCCATGGACTTGGAAGCCTGTTGCATCACTCTGCTGTGTAACTGACTTTTTTTCCAGTCATAGCGGTTTTCACTGTCCATCACACCTTCAGGAAGCTCTTTATTGTTTTCAGGGCTGCTGAATGCTTCGGTTGCCAGTAAAAACACTTTCGCCATATCGGGTTTAATGCTTTGCGGAATTGAATCAAAGAAATCATAACCGGTCATGGCACTGACCATAGACTGTGGATCATGGTAGTAACCTGCTTTAATCAGGTTACGGGCAACAGTCAGCAGATGCTCATCAAACTGACGGATGGCACCGAAGTCGAGCAGAATAATTTTGTCTTTAATATCGTTGCCATTGCCCAGTCGAACCAGGTAGTTACCAAAGTTCGGGTCAGTCTGCATTTCACCCCATTCAAAAAGCTCACGGACAGCAATTTCAAGTGATGCCTCACCTAGTGCATTACGGCGTTCCTGAGGTAGAGACAGCATGACAGGGCTGTTAATCGGTACACCACGTTCAAAGGTCATGCACAGTACCTGATCAGTGCAGTATTCATCAATGATCTGTGGGACTGCATAACGGCTGTCATTACGCAGACGCTCTGCAAAACGGCGGGTGGTTGCAGCCTCTATGCCATAATCCACTTCGCGGTGCATCATTTCACGGACTTCATCAAACCACTGATCAAACTCACGGGTCTGCGGAACCATACGTGTCAGTTTCAGCATGTTGCGGAACAGACTCATATCGGAATCAATGGCAGCAGCCACACCTGGATACTGAATTTTGAGGACCAGTTCCATGCCGTCAGATTTGCGTGTTGCGCGGTGAACCTGTGCCAGCGATGCCGTTCCGAGAGGTTCATGATCAATGGTCAGATCATCGAGTTTCGATCCCAGCTGACTGACAAGTTGCTGTTTAATTGCAGGCCATGCAAGTGCAACAGTCTGATTGTTCAGCGTGTTCAGCGCATCTGTAATTTCTTTGGGTAGAAAATGCTCACCATACAGTGCCATCATCTGACCAATTTTTACAATTGAGCCTTTCAGTTTGCCTATTTCGGCAACCAGATAGTCTGCCTGTTCCTTCATCGCTTTCTTACGTTTTTTTTCTTTTTCTTCTTCACTGGAAAAGATTGAACCCGCACTTGATGCAGCCCAGCGGGTACCCGCTAACAGGGACGCCTTAGCAATGGATAAACGGCGGTCCATTGAGGAGGTTTTGAGCTGTTTAAGCTTATCGTTCTGATCTGACATGAAGGGAAATCCTTGAAAGCGCGATGAGGACTGAAAATTAATTGTAACGGATATTACAGGTTCCTACCGTATTAAAACAGTTCAACTTATCGAAATATCAGTGTATTTAAGGTCAGTAAAAAGACTGGCGTTGTTCGCTGTACATTTACATGCGGAACTGAATTTTAAGTTCCTGTTTGTTCATCAGGTCCTGTCTGTTGTCCTGAATGAAGTTCGTGATCATATGCTGGACAGCTGGATTTTTAAAACCCAGTGCATAACCTTTCACAATAATGATACTGGGAAGATTGAAAAAAAAGTAACGGGCATCCTCCTGAGAGGGACTTTGAAATATGCCATGTTCGATCAGGGTGTGCTGGAAAAACTGTTTTTCATCAATAACTGCAGGGGAAGTATTGTCATTCCAGTAATTCTGCCGAATAGCAAGCAGATTGTTGTGTTTATAGCTCATAAAAATGAATCATTAACAGGTCGATGAATATATAGTGATCTTTATCTCATAAATCAAGCCTGAATTGTATAGAACATGAATAGTTAAGCAATTGCATGAACATCTGCTGATATGATGAGCCGTTTTGAATACAGGGAAATAATCATGAAAAAATGGCTCCTTGCGGGTTCGGTGACAGTTTTATCAGCCATAACACAGACTCATGCAGAAACCTGTACATTCAGTGGTTTTAAAAACCATCAGTCCTGTGCAATTGAGGAAAAATATGTAAATGGCGCTAAACAGGTCAATATTGAGACAGATCAGACACAGGTCGCAGTGAAATTTGAATCCTGTGAAAATGAACTTTCAGAAAAACTGTGTGACACAGCTCAGGTGAGTATCAATCATGGGAAGATTCTGAAAGCAAAATCTTATCTGAGAGATGCTGTGTCGGGTAAAATAATCGCAGATGAGCAGTGGCATCCAACTGCATTTGAGTGTGTGCGAACATCAAACAGATCCAGTGAAGTCTGCTGGAATCTATTGTAAAAAGCACATATTTTTAATTATTGACCTGAATTTATATTGATTTTTCAGAGCCTGACGATTTAAATACTGACGGACAATAATAATCTTTTTTGATTATGATTCAGTTGCTCATGTTACTTGCAAAACAGCACTGGTGTGTTGATTGATCGGGTGGAGTTTCAGTATGGCCTGCACTCAGACAGTCTGTCTGCATCTGTTCATGTAAAAAATTAATCAGCTGTAATTTAATGAAGGCAAGGGGAAGCCATGAAAATTTTAATGCCAGTGGTCGTGGTGTGTTGTGTGTTTGGAGCAGGTTCTGCATCTGCAAAAGGTTTTTCCAAAGAATATACACGTTGTCTGAATACCTCTTATGGTAATAATGCAACAGTCAAAAAATGCGCTGAGAAAGAATATAAAGAGCAGGAAAAAAGACTGAAGGAAACTTTTAAAAACTATTTAGGTAACAGTGGCAGTAACCAGCAGAACATCATGGTGCAGCATAAGTTGTGGGAAAACAGAGTTCAGCAGCAATGTTATTTCAAAAGTTCTTATGAGTTTGCTGAAGTTCAGAAACTCAAATGCGTACTGGCAATGACAGTAAATCAGGCTGATTATTATCAGACAAAATTTATAACAGCCAAATAATTGGTTTCAATGTGACAGGCACGTTATAAAAACTGTCAAAACAAGGTATCATAAGGCGTTTAAAAATTTACCCTGGAGACGCCTTAAGTGGATCGACCGACTATAAGCCCTGAACATTTACAGGAAGCCGCTGAAAATTTAACAACCATTCGTGACTTTATCCGTTTCGGTGTTACAGCTCTACGTCAATACGATGCACATCTGGGTCAGGGTACTGAAGATTATTTTGCAGAAAGTTCTGCACTGGTGTTACAGACCATGTCTCTTGAATGGAAAGCAGATGCTGAAATTCTGGATGCAAAACTGTTACCAAGTGAAAAAGCTGAGTTCCTTGCGTTACTCGAACGTCGTATCAATGAAAAAGTTCCGACATCTTATCTGCTGAATCTGGCTTACTTCTGTGACAAACCTTATTATGTGGACGAACGTGTTCTGATTCCACGTTCACCGATTGCTGAACTGATTAATCAGCGTTTTGCGCCATATTGTCTGGATGAAAATGGTGAAGCCCGCGAAGGTCTGAATAATTTACCTGAAAATGCTCAGCCTAAAACGCCACAGCGTATTCTGGATATGTGTACAGGCTCTGGCTGTATTGCCATTGCACTGGCTTATGCTTTCCCTGATGCTGAAGTGGATGCAACTGATATTTCAAAAGAAGCGCTGGAAGTGGCTTCCATCAATGCTGAACATCATAACAAACAGTATCAGGTGGCACTGCTTGAGTCGGATCTGTTTACAAAAGTTCCTGCTGAAAATCAGTACGATTTGATCGTATCCAATCCACCGTACGTAGATGCTGAAGACATGGCAGACCTGCCGGAAGAATTCCACCACGAACCTGAGCTTGCACTGGCAGCGGGTCAGGATGGTCTGGATCTGGTGCGTAAAATGCTGGCTCAGGCAGCAGATTATCTGACAGAAGATGGTCTGATTGTGATTGAAGTGGGCAACTCAGAATGGGCTATGCGTCAGAATTTCAATACGGTTGATTTTTACTGGCTACAGTTCCAGAAAGGTGGTTCAGGTATTTTTGCCCTGACCGCTGAACAGTGTCGTAAATACCGTGAATTATTTATTCAGTCAGTTAAATCATAAGGAGTCGTGAACATGGCAGGTAACAGCATAGGACAGCTTTTCCGGGTCACGACTTGTGGTGAATCTCATGGCGCAGGTTTAATGGCAATTGTGGACGGTGTTCCACCAGGGCTTGAACTGTGTGCAGAAGATTTACAGAAAGATCTGGATCGTCGTAAACCAGGAACATCGAAATTTGCCACTCAGCGCAAAGAGCCTGATGAAGTGGAAATCATCTCAGGTGTATTTGAGGGTAAAACGACCGGTACATCCATTGGTTTGCTCATACGCAATACTGACCAGAAATCTAAAGATTATGGCAACATTGCTCAGACTTTCCGTCCAGGTCATGCAGACTATACCTATACACAGAAATACGGTTTCCGTGATTATCGTGGTGGTGGTCGCTCAAGTGCCCGTGAAACTGCTATGCGTGTTGCAGCAGGTGCAATTGCCAAGAAATATCTTGCTGAAAAGTTTGGCATCGATATTCGTGGTCATGTCACTCAGATCGGTACTGAAGTTGCTGAAAAGTTAGACTGGAATGAAGTGCCAAACAACCCATTCTTCTGTGGTGATGCAGATGCAGTACCACGTTTTGAAGCTCTTGTTACTTCGCTGCGTGAACAGGGTACAAGCTGTGGTGCGAAGTTGGAAATTCTGGCAGAAAAAGTACCTGTAGGTTGGGGTGAGCCTGTCTTTGACCGTCTGGATGCGGATATTGCGCATGCCATGATGTCCATCAACGCCGTGAAAGGTGTGGAAATTGGTGATGGCTTTGCGGTTGCAGAACAGTTTGGTCATGAAACACGTGATGAACTCAGCACAGATGGTTTCCTTGCCAATCATGCAGGTGGGATTCTGGGTGGTATTTCCAGTGGTCAGACGATTCGTGTTGCGATTGCTCTTAAACCAACGGCATCTATCACTACGCCAGGAAAAACCATCAGTATTGAACGTGAAAATACGGATGTACTGACCAAAGGTCGTCATGATCCTTGTGTCGGTGTTCGTGCTACACCTATTGCAGAAGCAATGCTGGCGATTGTTCTGATGGATCACTTTATGCGTCATCGTGCGCAGAATGCAGATGTGGTTGCTCCATTTGCACCAATTGAGCCGAAATAAGCCATGCTTTAACAGTATGCTGAAAATACCGGGTCTGAGACTCGGTATTTTTTTGCAAAGAATATGAATCAGAAATTAAAGGAATAAAATGACTGATTTTATAATAAGAAAATTTGCTGAGCAGGACAAAACTGCAGTCGTAAACCTGCTGAATCAGGCGTACAGAGAAAAATCCTCATCATGGACAACTGAATATGGTCTGGTTAATGGTGCAAGGATTAATGAACAGCAGCTGGACAGTTTTACAGGTGATATCCGTAACCACTTTTATGTCATGGAACAGGCGTGTTTAAATGACGCAACTGTTTACATAATAGGTTGTATTGGGATTACGGAACTTCATCAGGCAGTGGAAATAGGGACTTTCTGTGTAAAACCGAGCAGGCAGAACGCAGGGCTTGGAAAAGTGCTGCTGGAATTTGCAGAGCAGACAGTGCTGAATGAGTTTGATGCAATCAATGAATTTCAGATGTATGTTCTGGATGTCAGAGCAGAACTGATAGAATACTATGCACGTCGAGGCTATGTACAAACAGGTATTACAGAAGAATATCCTGTGCATGCAGATGTAGGTGTTCCATTACAGTCCATCATGTTGCTTCAGTTGAAAAAAACAGTCGAAAAATAAAAACCGTTCTGATGATTAAAAAGATGCCAGAAGTAAGCTCTCCTCCTGGCATTGACTGGAAAAGTTTCAGAATGACTGAAATTTTAAACGGCAAGCTGATCCTTGATGACATTCCATAGGTTCTGATGAGATTTACGGAACATCAGCATGTGCCCAATACTTTTGTGGTTATATGTTTCCGGTTTGAGTTCAATCATCCTGGTTTCTGCATTTGGATACAGTCGGAGCAGATCTTTGACATTGGCTTCGGTTGCAATTTCATCGTCAGTTGACCATAGAGCAGTCACAGGGACGGTAATCTGATCATGATAATGTTCATTGACAGTTTTCCCAATCGCATTCATGACATAACCAGGTTTGCTGCAGAACTGAGCCCATTCTCTTGCAACATCTTTGGGCAGATTTTCACCCATACCGACAGCTTTGGTTGGTCCATAGCCAATGGTGTAACGTGCAGCGGGGAAAACCAGTTTAAAGAATATAGGTGCCATAATGCGGGTCTGACCTTTCAGTCCTTTGATATGACCTGTTGAGCCTGATACAGCAATGACCTTGGCGACTTTTTGATAGTCAGGGTTAATGCCCAGCAGCTGACCGCCTGCACTGTGTCCCAGCAGTATGATTTTGTCTGAGTGAGTTTTTTCCAGTAAAACCTTCTGAGCCGCAGGAATATCAAGCTGTCCCCACTGGCTGATTGAAGCTGTGGATTTACTGACTGGACCATAAAGTGACTCACCAATGCCCCTAAAGTCAAAGCTTAGTACATTAAAACCCTGTAAGCTCAGCCATTCAGCAAATGCATGATAAAACCCCTTGGTGATACCTGTGGCTGGGCATAACAGGACAGGGTATGGTTGTTGGAGAGCATCTGTGCTGGCTGCATAATAGTTAGCGCTTAGAATATAGTTATCCTGGCAACGGATCTGGAGTATTTCTGGATTTGTCATCATTCAGTATGTTCTGTTGAGGAATTTATGGATACTTTACACAAGTTCCAAAAAGAAACTTGTAAAAGTAAATGACTGAAAAGTCAGACTGGAAAAATCATTATAAAAAGGAAGGTATATGGACGGATTACAACTGGCGTTGTCTGTAAGACTGGCTATCGTTTTCAGTGGGATATTTTTATGGGTGGGGATGCTGACAGGTGTCTGGAAATACTTACAGATCAGGCAGTCAGAACAGTCCAGAGCGCATTATTATGTCGATATCGCACATCGGAGCAGTTTGCTTTATGCACCTGCATCACTGATTCTGGCAGTATTAAGCTATATTTCAGCCTGGACTGAATTATGGAATCTGGTGTTTGTGATTCTGAATCTGATCTTTTTCAGCTTTTCAGTTTTAAGCTATATATTACATGGCTTGCTCAAAGATACGACTAATCAGTTCAGAACACCTCATCAGATGGGACGGTTTCACCTGCCGACATGGATGATGACTTTTGCAATGCTGTTACTCGTACTGGCAGAAGTTGGCGCGACAGGAATGCTGTTACTTGGATCAGTGATAACACTGTTGTAATGCAGACAGAATGAATGATGAATACGTTTGAATGGAATGATAGAAGAGTGGTTAATTAAAAAACGATTTTTATTGTTTTTTTTGAAGATGGATGATAAATCATCCATCTTTTTATTCAGCTAATTGCGCTTTTTGCTGTTTACGATGTTTATGGTCAACGACGTCCCATGCATAAAAAGCAAAAGAGACCAGAACTGCGTAAAGGAAAAATTCAGGTTTGAGATTACTTTGAATCAGCCCATGAATCAGTATCATCAGCATAAGACCAAAAGTGGTGCTCAAATAAATAATTAAACTTTTATTTGTCTTCAGAGCGTTAATGAAGACTTGCTTGTTGAAATGTATTGATAACATCTCCATCCCTCCTGTGGTAATCACTAAAACTGAGTGTTTTAGTCAGTTTTCATACTATTGTTGTACTTCTTATTGAAAGGTATTTCAATAGTTGATGTCATTATTTTGTAAGAAAAGTATGCTACATCATAAAATCTGTATGTTTGCTTTATTTTTTTACAAAATATGATTCATTTTTTAGTGATATATGTAAGTAAAAGTAAACATTTCCGTGTTCACATAAAGACTATAGCTTAAGTTCTATGCTTTGTGAATTGGCTGGATCTTAATCTTTGGTCTTATAAATTGCTAATTTAACGAAATTTTTATACGGATTATAAAATGTGCGAAAATCCGTGCGGTTATTCTTTGTTTAGATTATTTTGCCTGTAAATCTGCCATGCGGTTTTATGGTGCTGTTTTTATCAGATCAGACAGGAGCGTATATCTTTTCTGCACGAACTGGCAGTCATTGTTTTACAGTGCCTGTGTTCGGCACGTATAATGTGCCAAATTTTTTGAGTGATGGGAAAAGAATTGTGAGTATTATTGTTGCCCTGGATGCAAAAAGCCAGAACGATGCTTTAGCTATCGCAGATCAGCTTGATCCATCACTGTGTCGTGTAAAAGTGGGTAAAGAACTGTTTACTCATGAAGGTGCTTCGATTGTGAAGGCATTGCACAACAGGGGTTTTGAAGTTTTCCTTGATCTTAAATTTCATGATATTCCGAATACAACCGCTCAGGCTGTCTGTGCAGCAGCAGATATGGGTGTGTGGATGGTCAATGTTCATGCTTCTGGTGGACGTAAAATGATGGAAACCTGTGTTGAACGCTTAAAAGCAGGCAACTATCAGACGCAGTTAATTGCGGTCACTGTTCTGACTTCAATGGGTCGTGAAGATTTACGTGATATTGGTCTGGATATTGAACCTTTTGAACAGGTACAACGTCTTGCAAAACTGACGAAAGAAAGTGGGCTGGATGGTGTGGTCTGCTCAGCACAGGAAGCAAAAATGCTTCGTGAACAGCTTGGCGCAGATTTTTCACTGGTGACTCCAGGGATTCGCCCTGAGGGTTCGGATGCGGATGACCAGAAACGTATTGTGACACCTAAACAGGCGATGCTTGATGGTTCAACACATCTGGTGATTGGTCGCCCAGTGACTAAGTCTGCAAATCCTGGTCAGACTCTTAAGGATATTCTTGCAACACTGTAAAATGTGATGTAAGTGATATAAAAAAGCCTTTCATTTGAAAGGCTTTTTTTGTTTTATACAGATACAGGTGTTGTCAATTGCTTACAGGGCAGCCAGTACACTCACAACGATTGGTGCCAGCACGGAAAGAATGAATCCGCTGACCATGGCATGCGGAATAAAATCATTGCCGCAGGCTTGTTTAACCATAGGTAACGTGACATCCATAGCTGTTGCACCTGCTGCTGAAATGGCAGAACGTGGGTATCTCCAGCCGATAATGTACATGAACAGAATGGCGAAAATTTCTCTGAACAGATCATTAATCAGGGCAATGCTGCCCAACTGAGCATTTTTAAGTTCAGTAACCACAATACCTGTCATGGAGTAGAAGCCATAACCCTGTGAAAGCATGATCAGATCCTGAATGCTGATATTACTGATTAAAAGTGATGCAGCCAGAGCTCCTATGATAGAGCCGATAATACAACCGACAGGAACCAGTAAAATTTTCCAGTTCAGCCATGAGCGGTCAAGTGGAGAGTATGCCAGGTCCAGTCCAATCAACAGCATATATACAAGCAGTAAATCCCAGGTGCTGATATGCAATGGGAAGCTGTACAGGCTGGCAAGTTCAGCCAGACCATAACCTGCTGCAAGTGCAATAAAGGCATAGCTGATATTCAGCAATGATCCGAGTAGCAGTTCGGCAGATACTTTGCCCTGCATGGGTTTATAGCCAATACTCTTAAACAGCACATAACAGCAGAGAATTGCGCCCAGTGATGTGGTCAGGGCAATGGTGACTGCGCTGGATAGAATCTGCCCGGGGCTGCTGATATTGTGCAGGGTCTGAGAAAACTCTACAGCAATTGCGATCAGGAGGATATAAGTGAAATATGGGAGTATTTTGAACGCCAGTTTTTCAAGCCACTGTGGAAGTCTCCTTGCCAGTATAAAACCTAAAAAAAGACAGAACAGTAATTGGAAAATAAGCCACAGAGATTGCATAAAAAAAGCAGGTTATTGAATACCTGCTCATTATGACAACTAAATGTTTAAGCTGCACGACTTCCGGCAGTTTTATTCATTAATTTGTAATCAGCTGGATTGAGTCTGCGGGTACGTAGCCAGTATTTCCAGGTATAGGTTGGCCAGAGTGCAAAATTTTTACCACCATCCTGCTGATACCAGCTGACACAACCCGACTGCCAGACCGTTCCTTTCAGCTGTTCCTGGATGTCATGGTTAAATGCTGCCTGTACATCGTCTTTAACTACAATGGCATCACAATGACTGCGGTGAACCAGCTGAATCATCTGCAAAATATAGTTGACCTGAGATTCAATCATGAAAATAACAGAGTTGTGTCCAAGAACTGTATTGGGTCCAAGCAGCTGGAAAAGATTAGGGAAGTTTTTGGTGCTGATACCATAATAACTTTCAGCACCATCTCTCCATGCATCTTTAAGTTCCAGTCCACCCATGCCGTAACAGTTGAAAGATTTGAGGTAAATGCGCGGGTCAGTAATGAAGCCTGTGCCATAAATCAGGCAATCCAGTTTTCGCTCTTTTCCATCCTGCGTTACGATACCATTTTCAGTCATTTCCTGAATACCATCGGTAATCAGTTCGACATTTTTACGGTTAAAAGCAGGGAAATATTTGTTGGAAATCAGAATGCGTTTACAGCCCATAATATAGTCTGGTGTCAGCTTTCTGGCAGTGTCTTTATTTTTGACCTGGTATCTGATAAATGCTTCAGCCAGTTTTTGCCCGTATTTCATAATCTGTGGTTTTACAATAGGGACAACACGAGACTCGTTTGACCAATACAGACGTGTGCGATGCAGTTTTCGGAACCATTCAAAGCGGTTGAACAGTTTTTTATCCAGGGCATTGTAACTGCGCTCATCACGTGGAATAACCCAGGCTGCAGTACGCTGAAACACATACAGTTGATCAGTTTCAGGAGCAATTTCAGGAATATACTGGATGGCACTGCCACCGGTACCAATTGAAGCCACTTTTTTATCTTTCAGGCTGTATTCATGATCCCACTGGGAGGAGTGGAATACTTTGCCTTTGAATTTTTCAATGCCTTTAATCCGTGGAATCTGAGGCACATGCAAAGGTCCTGAAGCAAAAACGACAAACTGAGCTGACAGCGTTTGCTCATCTGACAGTTCAAGTTTCCATTCGCACTGCTTTTCATCATAAGTTGCAGACAGGACTTCACTGTTGAAGCGACAGTATTTTTTCAGATCAAAATCCTGAATCAGGCTCTGAATATAAGAGTATATTTCCGGTGCTTCAGCGTAGCGCTTACTCCAGTCAGTTTTCGGTGCAAACGACAGAGAGTACATGTGTGACTGTACATCACATGCAGCTCCCGGATACTGGTTTTCACGCCAGGTTCCGCCCACATCACTGGCTTTTTCAAGAATAATAAAGTCATGAATGCCGGACTGTATCAGGCGGATTGCCATCGCAAGTCCGCCAAATCCTGCACCGATAATAGCGACAGTTGTTTTCTGAGTGTTCTGGATTAGTGAAGCATCACGCATATTATTGTATTCCTGGTATGCATATTTTGGCACAGCATAAAATATAAGCGGAATGGATGATATGATGTGTATGACATTAAAATTGATATATTCGGCAATTTGCATTTGTGACTGAATATAGTAAAAAATATCAGGTATTGGATTTTTAACAGATTATGAAACGATCAATTCTGGGCTTGTTGTATCTGATTCAGGGAATGCGAAAAGCAGGTGTAGACGTTGATTCCAGGCTTGAGGGGATTGGTATTCATGCCGATGCACTTGATCCGGCAGCAGTTATTCATCCTGATCTTGAAAAAGATGTGTTTCGGGTGATTGGTGATGGTGTTGCTGCAGAAGCTGGGCTTGAAATTGGTCAGCATTATGCATTGGCAGGTTATGGTCCTTTACTGATGTTGCTTGTCACCAGTCAGAATATTGAAACTGTTCTGAATAAAGGAATTGAATATCAAGGATTGACACACCTGACAGGCAGGCTGAGTCTGAAGCACTCGGGTGATAATGTTGCACTTTGTTACAGCCCTGAAGATCTGATCAGTCCATTGGGTAAATTACGTGCTCAGTGTGAAATATCCGGTACCTATAAGTTTATTCAGGATTTATATCGGATGATGAGTCTGAGTGCTCCTCAGATCAGAATTGAACTGCCATTTCCTGAACCATCAAATCAGGACATGTTGCAGAAATACAGATTTTATTATGGAGCCGATCTGGTTTTTGGTAGTTCCAGTGCCGCTTTCTGGTTCAGAAATGATGTTGTTCAACTGAAAATACCTTCAGCTGATCAGATTACTTTCCGCGTCTATGAAGACAAATGCCGGACAGAACTGCAAAAACTCGGTGCAGATATACAGGCACCAGGTCTTGTGCAAAGAATTCATGACTATCTGGATCTGCAGCAGGGCGTTATGCCAACTATGGCTGAAACGGCTCAGGCATTACAGATTCCAGAAAGAACATTGCGTCATCAGTTGCAGCAGTTGAACAGCAGCTATAAACAGATCCGTGAAGATCTGATTAAGCATAAAGCACTGAAACTGATGGAATATAAGGAGTATTCAATAGAAATGATTGCAGAATTACTTGGATATTCTGAACCTGCGGCATTCAATCATGCCTTCAAACGCTGGTTTGGTCAGAGCCCAAGGCAGTATACAAAATAGCCTAAGTGTTATATCCCAAAGTTTTATATATTACGGTTCAAACTTCGCTATACTTTGTATAGCCCTAAATAGTATTCAAAGATATGTCAGATTTAAACACGCCTCATACCGCTTTTACACCATTGTCTCCTGCTGAACGCTATGCGCAGGCTTTATCATCAGGACAGTTTATGCCTGATGACGCTCAGGCGCAGGCTGTGCATGAACTGGATCGGGTGTGGCAGGAACTGATTCAGCGTTATAAAGCATCTAAGAAAGCTTTTCGCCGTTTCCGTCGTCAGACTGCTCCGCAGGGTGTGTATATGTGGGGTGGTGTCGGTCGTGGAAAGACCTGGCTGATGGATCAGTTTTATGAGTCCATTCCATTCCGTCGTAAAACACGGATGCATTTTCATCACTTTATGCAGTATGTCCATAAAGAGCTGAATAAACTGTCAGGGCAGAGAAATCCGCTGGATCTGGTTGCGGATCAGATCTATAAAGAAGCCGTGATCATCTGTTTTGATGAATTTTTTGTATCCAATGTCACGGATGCCATGATTCTGAGTGATCTTTTCCAGAAACTGTTCACACGTGGTATTACCTTGATTGCGACGTCCAATATTGCACCAGATGGACTGTATAAAAACGGTATTCACCGGGATCGTTTCATGCCTGCCATTGAAATGGTCAATAAACACTGTGTTGTGCTGAATGTGGATGCAGGTGTGGATTACCGTCTGCGTGTGCTGAAACAGGCTCAACTGTTCAAATCACCACTGACGCATGAAAACAAACTGTGGCTGTCTCAGCGTTATACCGCATTAACCAGAACTCAGGCTCAGTCACAGGAGCCGATTATTATCAATAACCGTATTGTTGAAACAATCAGCCATACTGAAGATGTGTTGTGGTGCGAATATTCAGAACTGTGTCTGAAGCCACGCAGCCCAGCTGACTTTATTGAAATTGCAAATATCTATAATACTGTTCTGGTCAGTAATGTGCCTCATCTGACTGATTATCTGTCAGAAGGGACACGCCGTTTTATTTATCTTGTCGATGAGTTTTATGATCGTGGTGTGAAACTTTTGCTGACTTCTGAAGATTCAATCATTGATATCTATCAGGGGGATAAGCTTGCTTTTGAAATTGAACGTACCCGTTCACGTTTACTTGAAATGCAGTCAGATGAATATCTGAATTCAGCACACCGTCAGATTCATTCGAGTGCAGACGAGCTGAAAGTCGAATGATAAATCCTGAATGGATTTGAGAAAGCCTGAAGCCGACATCATGTCGGCTTTTTTATGAAAATAATAAAGTCGTTCAGTTTTTGATTAGATTCAGATAGAAAAGACGATCAGCTTCCTGCATTGGCAAATCATTCAGGCTTAATTCGGTTCTGTATGTTTCATTTCGACAGTAATTTTTTTTGGTTACGGTATTATTTGGATGTGCCAGTGCCAGATGCAGTTTCTGTATATCAGGGTGCTGATAAACTTTAACACCATTCAGAAAACTGTGTTCCTCTGCAAATTTTGCGTCATCTGAATATTTTCTGCCTTTTAATGCTTCTGCTTTATAGCAGAGGACACCATTGCAGCTGGTATATTCACGCACTGCGGGTATTTTCAGTATGTCACCATTACTGATATTCAGGTAATAATCGTCACCGGAACCGGTAAAAAGAATCTCATCGGAAGAACACAGAAGTTCGGACATTTCCTTTACATAGTCAGGACCATACCAATCATCATCATCCATACTGCAGATAATATCAGCTCCCCAGAGTACCGCCTGTTCATTCAGCAGGTTGCGCTTTTTCCCTAAAGGAATTTTTTCATTCAGCCATTCATAATGGATCTGTGGGTAATTTTCAAAGGTGTCAGCATGTCTTGAAGATTCAGGTGAATCATCCAGTATGAACCAGTGGATTTCCCAGGGTGCTGACTGTTGAAGGACATACTGCAATGTCTGAATCAGAAATGCATCACGTAAATATGTAGGGGTGACAATTGCGACTTTCATTGATTTATCTGAGCTGTGCATAGAAGAATCCGCATGATTCAGTTGTCATGTTTTTTAATAATGATCAGCTCAGTATACGAATAATCACGGATAAAACGAATACAAATATCTTCAATTTTCATGCATGAATTATCTGTTGAAATTATCGACATTCAGATGGATTCGTGGCTTAATCTTTAAGTTCGGATCAAAGGGAAAGGCGTTTGTTCGGTTTTAATACAGAACTCTGAACTTAAGTCTAATTTCGACAATACAAAAATTTTATACACTGTAGATAAGGTATTCACGCTGTTTATATTGTCGCATTGGTGATCTTCATTTAATTTCATGATGAATGCATTTATCCTGTTTAAAATGATCACTATTTAGCAATGTGATAATGCTATTCAGTTGAGTATAAATCGGTATACTAGAATCTCTTGTTATAAAAAGTAGCAATATCAGGAAAGACAATGACTGCACGTATTCAAAAAGGCAAGTTAGCGATTGCTAAAGAACTTTACGATTTCATCGAAAATGAAGCACTGCCAGGTTCTGGTTTGGACAGTGAACAATACTGGAAAAACTTTGAGCAAGTCGTTGTTGATCTTAGCCCTAAGAACAAAGCGCTTTTAGCAAAGCGTGATGACCTTCAGGCTAAAATTGATGAATGGCACCGCAACAACAAATTTGAATTAGGGGCTTACAAAGCTTTCCTTACAGAAATTGGCTACTTATTACCAGAAGTAGAAGATTTCCAGATCAGCACAGAAAATGTAGACGAAGAAATCGCATTATTGGCTGGTGCTCAGCTGGTAGTACCTGTGCGTAATGCACGTTACTGCTTAAACGCTGCAAACGCTCGTTGGGGTTCTTTATACGATGCGCTTTACGGTTTTGACGTGATCCCTGAAGATGGTGGCGCGGAAAAAGGTAAGGGCTATAACCCTGTACGCGGCGACAAAGTTATCGCATTTGCTAAAAATTTCTTAAATGAAACTTTCCCATTGGCAAATGGTTCACATGCAGATGCAACTAAATATGCTGTTGAAGGCAAAAAACTGGTTGTCAGCTTAAAAGACGGTTCAACAACGACGCTTGCTAAAGAAGCTCAGTTTGTTGGCTTTAACGGTGATGAAGCTGCACCTGTAGAAGTTGTACTGTTGAATAATGGTTTACACGTAATTATCGAGGTGGATGCAAACAGCCCAATCGGTAAAACTGACGCAGCTGGCGTAAAAGACCTTGTTCTTGAAGCTGCTGTAACGACCATTCAGGATCTGGAAGACTCAATCGCAGCTGTAGATGCTGAAGAAAAAGTTGAAGGCTACCGTAACTGGTTGGGTCTGATGAAGGGTACGCTTGAAGAGTCTATCGAGAAAAACGGTAAAACTGTTACTCGTACACTCAACAAAGACCGTACTCACAAAAACCTGATCGGTGGTGAAACTAAACTTCACGGTCGTTCATTGATGCTGCTTCGTAACGTGGGTCATTTGATGACTAACCCTGCGATCCTTGTAGATGGTGCTAAAATCTACGAAGGTATCATGGATGCACTCATCACTCCGTTGCTGACGTTTGCTGACATCAAAGGCGAAAACGAAAACAAGAACTCCCGTAAAGGTTCTATGTACATCGTTAAACCAAAAATGCATGGTCCAGAAGAAGTTGCTTTTGCTGTTGAGCTGTTCGAACGTGCTGAACAGGCGCTTGGCTTACCTGCAAAAACTTTGAAAATCGGGATCATGGATGAAGAGCGTCGTACTTCTGTGAACCTGAAAAACTGTATCGCGCAAGCAAAAGATCGTACGATCTTCATCAATACAGGTTTCATGGACCGTACAGGTGATGAAATTCATACCTTCATGGAAGCTGGCCCATTCGTTCGTAAAGGCGAAGTAAAAGCTCAGATCTGGTTCCCAGCTTATGAAAACCGTAACGTCATGGTTGGTTTACAGTCTGG
Source organism: Acinetobacter sp. WCHAc010052 (assembly GCF_002165295.2). Classification (NCBI taxonomy): domain Bacteria; kingdom Pseudomonadati; phylum Pseudomonadota; class Gammaproteobacteria; order Moraxellales; family Moraxellaceae; genus Acinetobacter; species Acinetobacter sp. WCHAc010052. The sequence goes on from NZ_CP032143.1 coordinate 1,605,574, forward strand.
TTTACGTGGTAAAGCACAGATTGGTAAAGGCATGTGGCCAAAACCAGACATGCTTTTAGACATGTACAAAACTAAGATTGAACATCCAGAAGCGGGCGCAAGCTGTGCATGGGTTCCATCTCCGTCAGGTGCTGTGATTCACGCGATCCATTACCATCAGTGCAACGTTTCTGCACGTCAGCTCGAACTGTTAAAAACTGATGCATTGCCATTGGATGATCTGTTAACACCGCCTTTAGCAACAGATACAAACTGGACTGCTGAAGAGAAAACCAAAGAGCTTGAAAATAACCTTCAGGGTATCCTGGGTTATGTAGTTCGTTGGGTTGACTTAGGTGTAGGTTGTTCTAAAGTTCCAGACATCAACAACGTTGGTTTGATGGAAGACCGTGCAACTCTGCGTATCTCTTCTCAGCACGTTGCGAACTGGTTACGTCATGGTATCGTGACTAAAGAGCAGGTTGAAGAAGTGATGCAGCGTATGGCGAAAATTGTGGATGAGCAGAATGCGAGCGATCCACTGTATACGCCTATGGCACCAGGTTTTGATGGTTATGCTTACCAGGCAGCGTATGATCTGGTATTCAAAGGTGGTGAGCAGCCATCGGGTTATACAGAGCCGCTACTGCACGCTTACCGTTTAAAATTAAAAGGTTATACAGGCGATTAATTCCAGCTTGTAAACTGTAAAAGAAAGCTCCTTCGGGGGCTTTTTTTATCAATATTTTCTGTTGTTACAGGGTTTTGATTTGTTGTTTAAATACTGATTATTATCATTGGTTTTATTTTACTTTGCGGTAAAAATTTTATATAGAGTCATCATATTTTATTAATGATGTAGTTTATTATGCGATTACAGCACAGTATTAATAATTAAAAACAGAAATCTGATATTTATTTTATAGATGAAAAAACCGGAAGACACCCACCCCAGGTGTTTTCCGGTTTATTCTGATTATTATCAGCGAGCCAGGTTATTAAAAATCTGACGTAAACTGTCAATCATCTTTTCTATCTGAAGAGGAGTCAGACCATCAAATGACTGCTCCAGTACGACACTGGTTAAATCATTAATCTTGTCTGTCATTTCTTTTCCTTTTGCTGTGAGTAGTACACGGGTAATCCGTGCATCATCCTCACAGGAGTAGGTTTCTACAAGTCCCTCGTCTTTGAGACGATAGACAATCTTAGTGGTAGTGGACATTTTAGAAACCACCATCTCAGACAGATCTGAAACACTTGCATCGGGCTTTGATGCCAGAGCAATTAAAATACGGCGACGGGAGTTGTCGACACCATATTTTTTCAGAACAGAGTCAACATTTTGCACATATTGGGAGTGCACTTGAGTAATCCAGTAAAATGGAAAATTTTCAAGGTTAAAGTCGTCTGTGGATGGTAGAAACTTAGAATACTTCTTGGACATGCAATTCCCCGCATCGTTCTAATTGTAATTTAATTATTGTTTCACATTTTATGTGAAAACTTATGGTATATGCAATATAGTTGGTCTGTTTATTATAAATATACTTGGAATTATTTTAACCCCATAATTTTTTAATAAAAATACCTGGTTTTTGTGATTGCGTAATTTATTAAAAAGTATTATTCAATATTTTGAATAAAAGCATTTTTCATGAATCATATTGAAATTGAAAATAAAACTGGCGGATAGTAAAATATGACTTTCAGCCCCAGAACTATTTTTTATGTTCAAATGAACGTTATTCTGTATTTTGGTATGAAGTTTTTTATTCATAATTTTCAAATAATCCTTACATTATTTTAATATGGATTTGTCATTTATATTTTCTGTGTCTCTCTAAGAAATTGCCGCAGCAATTTATGTTTGGGCGCTATCTTAATAAAAAAAATAAAAAATAAACATATGGTTTTCAAAGTTTTTTTATAAAAAGGAGATCGTATGATGGAATAATCAATAAACTTTTGGTGTGATTTTTTTATTAATATTTATAATTAACAAAATGTTAATCAGGAAGTATATGAAATATAAGCGACCAGAAAATGATATGACTGCTCAGTACATTTCTATAGGCATGCATCAATAGATCTTTATATGTGTATTTCTGAAGGGGCTTATGGTCTGGAACGTTATTTTAAAATTCTGAGTGGGAATGCTGTGACTTTTTGATCGCTGTTGCAAAAAAGCTTCAAAAAAAATAATTACAAATAGCGTAGTTTATGCATAATAAAAGTAACGCATTTACATAGGTTAAAAACATGGATCCGTCGCCGTGCGCAGGTCTTAACATCTTTTCTTTCAACAATCTGTCTGGAGGTCTGAATTCATGGAATTCTTAATGGACCCTGGTATTTGGATTGGTCTTCTTACTCTTATTGTTCTTGAAATTGTACTGGGTATTGATAACTTAGTATTCATCGCTATTCTTGCTGACAAACTTCCACCTGAGCAACGTGATAAAGCACGGGTCATTGGCTTATCTTTAGCTTTGATCATGCGTCTGGGGCTGTTATTTGCAATTTCCTGGTTGGTTACATTAACCAAACCACTGATATCCGTATTTGACTGGACTTTTTCCGGTCGGGATCTGATTCTCTTATTTGGTGGTCTGTTCCTGGTCTATAAGGCTGTAACAGAGTTACATGAAAAAATGGAAGGGAAGCCTGAAGTTAAAGTCACCAGTAATGTGGTTTATGCCGGTTTTACGGCAGTTGTTGCTCAGATTGTGATTCTTGATGCTGTCTTTTCACTGGACTCTGTGATTACAGCCATCGGTATGGTTGACAATATTTATGTCATGATGGCGGCGATGATCGTTGCAATGGTCGTGATGCTGATAGCTTCCAAACCATTAACGACATTTGTAAACCGACATCCAACAGTGGTTATTCTGTGTCTGAGTTTCCTGTTGCTGATTGGTATCAGTTTGATAGCCGAAGGTTTTGGTTTCCATATTCCTAAAGGATACATCTACTCAGGTATTGGTGTTGCCATTGTTATTGAGGCTTTCAACCAGTTCTCTAAACGCAATGTTGAAAAGCATGAATCAAAGATACCTTTACGTCACCGTACTGCAGATTCGATTCTGAGACTGATGGGTGGGAAGGTTGAAGATGATTATGATGTTCGTGCTGGAGAAGCTCAGGAAGCCTTTGCTGATGAAGAGCGTTATATGATTGGTGGTGTTCTGACACTGGCTGAGCGTTCTGTTGCATCTATTATGACCCCAAGAAACCAGATTTCATGGGTGAACCTGGAGGATTCTCCAGAGCAGATCCGTGAACAGGTACTGGCTGTTCCGCACAGTCTGTTTCCTGTCTGCAGAGGCAGTCTGGATAAAGTGATCAGTATTGTCCGTGCAAAAGAGCTGCTGGATGTGGTTGATGACAGTGAGGGCTTAAAAGATCTGATCAAGCGACAGCGTCCGATCTATATTTTCGAAAAAATGAAAGTGATTGATGCGATTAACACTCTGAGAACTTCCAAAGGTTCACTGGTTATGGTCAGCGATGAGTTTGGTAATGTTCAGGGGCTTATATCGCCATTGGATGTGTTTGAAGCAATTGCGGGTGAATTCCCTGATGCTGACGAGCAGCTGGACCTGGTCAGAATTGATGATGAAACCTGGAAAGCGACAGGTATGCTGGATATTTATCAGCTTGAGCTTGAACTGGGTATGCTGGATCTGGTTGAGGAAGATGAAGGTTATATCAGTGTGGCGGGATTGATCCTGGAAAAAACTCACGGCACTGTAGAAGTGGGTACACAGCTGGATTTTAATGGTGTACATTTTGAAGTGACGGAACTTGATGGAAACAGAATCAAGACTGTAATGATTAAATACCGTTAATTCTGGTCTGTATTATAAAAAGCTCTGTTCATACAGGGCTTTTTTATTTTTAGCAGTTAAATCTGTCAGAGATAATATACCTGTATTTTTTATATAGGCAGTTTATATCGTTGATGAATCTTTTAACTGGATCAAAAAAACAGGTAACTGGAATTACCTGTTTTTTTAAGTCATGTCAGAAAGACTAAGCTTAGATTCAGGTTTTATTCATACGGCGAATAAACAGTTTGTAGGCATTGGATTGTTTGCCGTTATTCAGAAGATAATTGGTTATTTCACCTTTATTGGTGGAAAGTTTCAACTGAACATTTTCTGCATCTTTCAGTCGTTTGAGGAAGCTGAAAGGAACTGAAACATAGTTTGATGAATCAATGACTGTAGATTCTGGAACAGTGCGGTATTTTGTGGAAAATTCAGGAATATAAGGGTAGTTTTGTCCATCAATGATGAAAAGAAACTTTTGAATGTCATATTTTTCTTTGTCATAAATATCAATGTTGATTTTATAAAGCTGGTCAGCAGTCTGTTTCCAGTCGACTGAAAGTTCTGGACAGATTAAACCAGGCTCACAGGTCACCTGACCACGTGTAAGTACTTTGGTTGGGTCTGCAGGCATTTCAAAGCTGCTGTTCGCAATCTGAGCGTACTTGCCAGTTGGCTTGCTCGAAGTGACAATACATCCTGACAGTGCTAAAGGCAGAGCAGCTGCTGCAATATAGAATAATTTCATTATGTTGTTCCTGTTCGTTTATTGTATTTAACAAGTTGTTTTAATTGTGCTTACTATCTTACATTTTTAACTTTATGTAAAGTATGTCACAAAGTTATTTTTCAATTTAAGATGAAGGGTGCTTTTTTATTTATGAAAAATAAAGGGCACATAAAATGCGCCCTTTATTTCAGTTTTCATGTTAAGTGATTAACAGCACTTAACTTAAAAACCAGGTGTAATAGCCCCAGATCATCAAAGGCCATGCAACCAAAGGACTGAATAACCATTTCCATAGACTGAAACGGGGTATAAAACCTACACCGTGTATAAAGCCTCCAGATATTCCTATCATGATCAGCATCATTGCACGGTGGCTGTATGCACCATTGGCATCCAGCATTGCTGCCGGATGTACCAGTAAGACAGCTGCAAGTGGCAATGCCAACAGAAAAGAGATGGCCATTGCTATTTTATTTGGCGACTTTGTTTCCTGGTTCATTGCTGCTTCAGTCATCTTTTATTCCTCATCCATATCATGATGATGTTCAATATACAGTGCGCTGAGTACACCTGCGAAACATGCCATCAAAATACCGAGAATCCAAGCGAAATACCACATAATACGTTCTCCGTGCATAGCCCTTAGTACAGGCTATGCGTATTTTCCTGAATATGTTTTTTAGTAATAACGCCCCACATTTTATAGTAGCACCATGTTGTGTACAGTAGAATGAGTGGAACGAAAATACATGCCGCAACAGTCATTACAACCAGTGTATTTTTACTGGAAACAGCATCCCACATGGTCAGACTTACAACCGGGTTGATGCTTGATGGCATCAGGAATGGGAACAGGGCAAACCCTGCAGTCAGAATTGCACCGGTCACTGCCAGGCTACTGCCAGTGAAAGCAAGACCTGCTTTATTTTTACCACCTGCCAGAATAATGATCAGTGCGCCCAGAATTGCCATAACAGGTGCAATGATTGTTACAGGGTAAGTACTGTAGTTGTTCATCCAGCCTGGGTTTGCATCAGTTAATACCTGTTTTGCAAATGGGTTGGCAGCGCCATTGGTATCAAATGGAGTAACCAGTGTGTATCCCTGGATATTGCCAAAATAGAGCCATGCACCCGCTGCAAGGAAGCAGACCAGGAAAACAATACCCATGATCTGAGTTGCTTTAGCAGAGCGCTGGCGCAGGTCACCATCAGTACGAAGCATTAACCATGCACCACCATGAGCACATAACATGGACAGGCTGACAATACCGCAAATGAGCGCAAATGGGTTGAGCAGGGCAAAGAAACTGCCTGTGTAATGTGAGCGGACTGTTTCATCCAGGGTAAACGGAACACCCAGGAACATGTTTCCGAATGCAACACCGAAAACCAGTGCAGGTACAGCACCACCGATACACAGACCCCAGTCCCATGAAGTACGCCATTTCGTATTTTCAAGTTTGGAGCGGTAGTCAAAGCCTACAGGTCGTAAGAACAGCGCAAACAGAACCAGTAACAGTGCCCAGTACATGCCTGAGAATGCAGTTGCATAAACCATTGGCCATGCTGCGAACAGTGCGCCACCAGCGGTAATAAACCAGACCTGGTTGCCGTCCCAGTGTGGAGCAATCGTGTTGATTGCTGCACGGCGTTCTTCGTCATTTTTTCCAACGAATGGCATGATTGCCATCGAGCCCATATCGAAACCATCGGTCAGAGCAAAACCAATCAGCAGTACGCCAACAAGTACCCACCAGATAATTTTGAGAAGTTCATATTCGATCATGATTGAGCCTCCTCAGTCGCATTGTTTTGTGCTTCAAGTTTTTCGAAATGATATTTACCGGTATGCAGTGAACTTGGACCCAGACGAGAGAATTTAATCATCAGGTACATTTCAATAATCAGCAGAACAGTATAGAAAGTTGCCAGGGCAGCAATTGAGCCCATTACATCACCAGTACTTAAGCTTGATGCTGAAAGGTGTGTAGGCAGAACTTCACCGATAGTCCAAGGCTGACGACCAACTTCTGCAACGTACCAGCCTGTCTGTGCAGCAACCCACGGTAACGGCAAAGAGAACAGCGCAAATTTAAGTAACCACGGTTTATTTTCTGCATTACGTTTTGCCACAGCAACAGTTGCAATAATGAACAGAAGCAACATAAGGAAGCCTGAAGCAACCATTGCACGGAATGCCCAGAACAGACTTGGAACATGTGGAATGGTGTCCTTAGCAGCAGATTTGATGTGAGCATCAGTAGCATCTACAACATTTGGCGTGTATTTTTTCAACAGTAAGCCATATCCGAGGTCTTTCTGAGACTCTTCAAATGCAGCTTTCAGTTCAGCTGATGTATCACCTGCACGCAGTTTTTCCAGCTGTGAGTATGCAACCATACCGTTACGGATACGACCTTCGTGTTCCACGATCAGATCTTTAATACCCATAACCTGAGTGTCAGTTGAACGTGTTGCAATCAGACCCATCACATAAGGAATTTTGACTGCATAATCAGTTGTCATGGTTTCCTTGTTAGGAATACCGAACAGTGTAAATGCCGCTGGAGCAGGATGAGTATCCCATTCAGCTTCAATTGCAGCCAGTTTGGTTTTCTGAACGTCACCAATTTCATAACCTGATTCATCACCGAGTAAAATGACGGATAATGTAGATGCAAGACCAAAAATTGCTGCGATAGCAAAAGAGCGGCGTGCAAAAGGAACATCACGTTTTTTCAGGAGATAGAAGCTGGAAATCGCAAGGACGAAAATTGCACCTGTGACATAACCTGCAGAAACAGTGTGTACAAACTTAACCTGTGCGACAGGGTTAAAAATCAGTGCACCAAAGTCCACCATTTCCATACGCATGGTTTCATAGTTGAACTTGGAGCCAACAGGGTTCTGCATCCAGCCGTTTGCAACCAGAATCCATAAAGCAGACATGTTTGAGCCGAGTGCCACCAGCCACGTTACTGCAAGATGCTGAACTTTGGATAAGCGATCCCAACCAAAGAAAAACAGACCAATAAAGGTGGACTCAAGGAAGAATGCCATCAGGCCTTCAATTGCCAGGGGAGCTCCAAAAATATCACCGACATAATGTGAGTAATATGCCCAGTTGGTACCGAACTGGAATTCCATGGTCAAACCGGTAGTAACACCTAAAGCGAAGTTAATACCGAAAAGTTTTCCCCAGAATTTAGTCATGTCTTTATAAATTTCTTTGCCTGAAATCACGTATGTGGTTTCCATGATGGCAAGAATAAAGGCAAGGCCTAAAGTCAGTGGAACAAAAATAAAGTGATACATCGCGGTCATAGCGAACTGGAACCGCGAGAGATCGACCACGCTTTCAGAAATCATCAACGTGTCTCCTTGATTTGGGAAGGACTGCCGGCAATACGCTCAGCAACTTGGTTATCAAAATTTTTGGGAATAGTGGGCGCGTCGAACCAGATGTGTTTGATGGTCAGTAAAATAACAACCTTAATAATTAAAATGACTGTTATTTCACGAATGAAGCGACGGTTTAAATCTTTGGGTATTAAGCTCATGTAGACAAGCCTATTTTAAAACTTATGAGATATTATTAAACAAATTCATACAAAAAGGAAATAGCTAATACACTTAAAATAAAAATATATTATTAAGTTGTTTTAAAACAATATACTATTTGTTTTTGTAGTTAAAAAATAAACAGAAAAATGCGTGATTATTTCCTGACTAAAACGGTTGTATTTATATAAATTAATTCTGACTAAAATGCTTGTATTTTTAAATTTAAACCAGATTTTTTTAGTCGGATTTAACTTGTAAAACCAATCAGAATACCAGGATTAAAATATGAGTAATATTTAAAAACGATTGCAGACTGCTTGTTAGAATGGTCTGGTATCAGGCAGTTTGTGTGTTTACTGGTCGAAAACCTGGTTGCCAGCTGGAGAGGAAATGATCGTTCAGGTATGTGTCCGTTGTATGCGGTAGTGTAATTGGTGCTCTACAGGTTTACTGTTGTACAGCTGATCGGATCTTTCAGGTGAAACCTTCATTTATTATCTGAATCTTAGCAACAGCTAGCTGTATTTTTAGAGTGGGCAGAAAGTAGCTAAGCCTGTCAATGTCATCTGAATGGCTGATGGGATCAGAGTAAGCTGTCACTCTGAAAAAGTGAGTTGGATTTTGAGATTCGTTTAGCGATGTAGTGTGATTTTCTCTGGCGTATCAGAATGATCTGAGCCTGAAACTCCAGTTCACCAAATTCAGGTTCGACCTGGACATAGTGCAACTGACCGAACTCATCCCGCACACGAGCCTGAGCGGAGAAACCCGGGCGGGCATTTCCACTGGAAATGGTCGCCAGACGCCCCAGAAGATCAGCCTGTTTGTGAATCTGATCCGGTTTGATCACCTGATCCAGACAATGAATCATAAACACAGTAAAGAAGATCGCAATAATCAGGGCAGGTAAAATCAGGTAATAGGAGGAGATAAAGTGCTGTTTCTGAGAAAAGACCAGGAACTCTAAAAAGTAACCTGCAAAGCTGAAATTCATTAACAGAAAGACAAGAATCAGAGTTTTGGAAAATTTAACATTCAGCAAAGGTGAGCTGACAATTTTACCCGGGAAAAGCCGGTTGAAAATCTTGCTGGGCTGAGCTTTAAAATAATAACCAATGGTTTCCACCATGCTGAGTACAACAAGAAGTATCAGGCTTAAATGAAACGGCATTAAGTCGTGATTGTTGAAAAAATCCAGCATGGTGTCAAATCCAGTTGTTTTTCTTAGGTCAGGTAAATACCGCCATCAGAATGCACGGTTATTTCAACCTTTTCAAGAGATTCACCGAGGCAGGGACCTGAAATGCATTCACCTGACTCCACATTGAACAGCGCTCCGTGAGTTGAACACTCGATGTATTCACCATCACGGTCAAGGAACTGATTTTCCAGAAATTCAAGTTCAGTCTGCAGGTGTGGGCAGACATTGTTGTAGGCAAAAAATGCACCGTCACGCTGAGTGATGAAAATTGTTCTGCCATCATCTGTATCAAAGGCACGGGCTTCACGTTCTGGAATTTCTTCCATCATTGCAATTCTATTCATTTATGCGCATTCCTTTTGAAAACTTTCCAACAGTGTTGCGTATGATTTTATATCAAGTCGTGGACCAAACTGTGCAACAACTTCACTGGAAATAAGTACCGCCAGTTCTGCGGCAGCTTTCAGACTTTCGCCCTGATTCAGAGCATAGAGGAAAGCACCTGCAAAAGCATCACCAGCACCATTTGCATCTACAGCAGTCACCTGACGACCAGGAACCTGAAAGCTGTGTTCAGTATCAGAAATTAATGCACCTTCAGAGCTTAATGTAATGACAGTGTATTTGCTTTTTAAGTGCAGTTTAGCTAAAGCCTGTTCAATATTGTCAGTTTCTGTGTACATCAGTGCTTCCTGCTGATTGCAGAACAGTAAATCCACACCATCATCGAGCAGTTCATCCAGACCTGTGCGTGCATACTGAACCATAGCAGGGTCTGAAAGTGTCAGCGCAATTTTTACGTTGTTTTCACGGGCAATCTGGCGAGCCTGTTTGACAGCCTGGCGAGCTGAGTCGCTAGTGGACAGATAACCTTCAATATACAGCCACTCAGCTGTTTTCAATGCTGTGAAATCAATCTGCTGATCTGTCAGTTCAGCTGTAATGCCCAGATAGGTATGCATCGTCCGTTCAGAATCAGGGCTGACCAGTACCATGCAGGTTCCTGTTACACCTTCGCTTACAGATTTTCCAGCAGTCTGAATGCCTGCGTCATTTAAGCCGTCCAGGTAAATTTTTCCCAGATCATCATTGCCTACACGGCAACCATAAAATGCAGTTCCACCCAGAGCAGTGAATGCAACTGTAGTATTTGCAGCAGATCCACCTGAAGCCTGACCTTTGTATAGTTGTGTTTCTTTGAGTTTGTTATATAAATGAGCCTGACTGTCACCATCAGTCAGTTGCATGGTCCCTTTTTGCAGGTTTTGTTGAAGTAGGAAGTCATCAGATACTTTAAATTCCTGGTCAATCAGCGCATTGCCAATTGCAAAAAGATCAACAGTTGCCATGTTTCCGTTCACATTTCAAAATAAAGCATTTAGTTTACACCAATGCTCAGTATTGCTGTAGATTTGTGAATAAAATTCAATATATGCTTAAGTGTTTTTGTGGAAAATATGGCGAATACAGGGTTCAAGGATTTTAGATGAATATTGAGATCAAAACAGCAGAGGAATTGCCAGGACAGATTGGTGAGCTTGCACAACAGGCAACCAAAGAAGGCTTTAATTTTGTAGAAAGACTGATTGAAGAATTCAAAAGTGGTAAAAACCGTTTTGATCAGCACGGCGAATTTTTACTTTTTGTTTATGATGATCATAAACTGATTGCATGTGGTGGTCTGAATCAGCAGTGGAATGAAAATGATGTGGAAAACCGTATCGGTCGTGTCCGCCGTTTTTATGTACTTCCTGAATACCGTAAACATGGAGTGGGTAAGCAGCTGTTACAACATCTGGAACAAAAAGCCCGAAAAGATTTCTCTGCATTGTGTCTGAATACTGAAATCAAATCTGCAGCGCATTTTTATCAGAAACAGAACTATGTATTTGTCGAAAATCATCCGAACTACAACTATTTTAAATATCTGGTTTAGGTAAAAATTTTCAGTCCCGATCGTCAAATGTTTTGAGATATGAAATCATGATGAATGAATCCAGTGTTTTATTCCCGATTGTGGGTGTGGGTATCATGATTCTGGATTGTGAAAACCGCGTGTTGCTGGGGCACCGCATTAAAGCCGGTGAGACACCATCATGGTGTTTTCCCGGTGGTAAAGTTGACGCACAGGAAAGTCTTGAGCAGTCAGCAGCACGTGAAATATTCGAAGAGACACATCTAAGTCTGAGCTCTGATTTACTCAAACCAGTTATAGTGCTCCTCAATCGCGCTAATCCACACGTGAATATGACTACAGGACTGTATATTCAACTGCAATCAGATGAAATAAAAGCAGATTTAAAAGTCACAGAACCACATATCTTTGAGTCATGGCAGTGGTTTGATTTAAATGAATTGCCATGTCCTTTATTTCCGGAAACTGAAGCTATGTTGCAGTACTGGATGCAGCAAACGGTAAATAAACAGTTTGCTGTCTATCCATTAAAATAATCTGTTAAAAACAGCCTAAGAAATTCACCACTTTGTATTACATCTATACAGCATTCTATTTCTCAAAATATTTGTGATGATTATCACGGTTTAATTTTGCTTTAAGTCTGGTCGGTAAATATAGTTTCATTGAAATGCTTGCTGATCCAAGCCATGAAGCAAAATGATTTAAATGAACTGTTGTCTAAAGTGCCGCAAGTAACGCTGTTATTCTGGATTACTAAAATCTTTGCAACGACATTCGGTGAAACGGCAGGTGACGCTGTTTCAATGTCACTGAATTTAGGATATCTGGTCAGTACCTTTATTTTTGCCTTTGTATTTATTGCCTTTGTCATTTTCCAGATTCGTGCAGAAACATATCGCCCCTATTTATACTGGTTCACGATTATCGCCAGTACCACCGTTGGTACGACTTTAGCCGATTTTGTCGATCGTTCTCTTGGGATTGGTTATCTCGGAGGGAGTAGCTTATTACTCAGCTTGGTACTGTTATCACTATACAGCTGGTATAGGGTTGAAGGCTCAATTTCTCCACATATTCAAAAGCCCAGGGCAGAGCTGTTTTACTGGATCACTATTACATTTTCACAGACACTGGGTACGGCATTGGGTGACTGGTCATCCGATACGGCAGGGCTGGGCTATACAGGCGGAATCATGCTGTATGTAGTGTTGCTGTTGATTGTGACTGGATTGTACTTCTTTACTAAAACATCGCGTGTTCTGTTGTTCTGGACAGCATTTGTTTTAACACGTCCTTTAGGTGCCGTGGTCGGCGACTTTCTGGATAAACCGATTGATCATGGTGGTCTGGCATTGAGTCGGTCTGCTGCTTCGGCTGTATTGATGATTGCAATTCTGATCTGTATTTATATCTCCGGTCGGGTCAATGGACAAAAAGTGATAGAAGCCAAAAGTCATTAATCAGGAAGCGTTCACTCAAAATTTCTGAATTTAGTTTGACGGTGATGGTCACTGATTTTGATCATCACTTTTTATTGCTGAATATCTGTTCTGTGTTTGCTGAGGTTACAAAACAGAATATTGTTTTTGCCATGACCATGCTAATGATGAGTTTTCACAAAAATAAAAGAAACCACGATGACAGATCAGAACGAAATTCTTGAGCGTTTAGGTGAGGATGAGCTGTTCGAAATTGCTGAATATGGTATTCAGTCTCGGATTGATCTGCGGCTGGAAGGAACGGTGAATGATGATCCGCAGTTTTTATATGATGCACTGGCTACCATCGAAGACATGAATGCAGAACAGTTAAAAGCATGTATCCGTGAGAACTCTTTAAAATATCAGCAGGAAAAATAATCTGTTTATCATCAAAAAATGACCGATATAAACAATCGTTAAATCCAACGGTTAAGATCTGAATTAATACCAGGAATGAATCGCATTTGTCTGAGTTTGGGTTATACTTGAAGCCTATAGAAAAGTATCAAATTACTGGAGATCGCATGACTGTAGATGTCACTGAAACCTTAGCCCAAACTGTACATCCTGCGTTTCAGCTGGTACGTCAACACCATGTAGAAGCTTTAGACATTTCAGTGTCTGAATATAAACATAAAGTGACTGGTGCAATGCACTACCATTTAGCAACAGAACATGATGAAAATGTTTTTCTGGTTGCATTCCGTACTCAGCCTATGGATTCCAAAGGTGAGGCACATATTCTTGAACACACGGCATTGTGTGGTTCAGAAAAATTCCCTGTACGTGACCCATTCTTCTTAATGATCCGCCGTTCATTGAACACATTTATGAATGCGTTTACCGCAGCGGACTGGACAGCCTATCCATTTGCAACACAGAATAAAAAAGACTTCCAGAACTTACTTGAAGTGTATATGGATGCCGCTTTTGCAGCCAACCTGAATCCTCTGGATTTTGCTCAGGAAGGTATCCGTATTGAGCTTGAAAATGGTGAACCGGTTTATAAAGGTGTGGTGTTCAATGAAATGAAAGGGGCGATGAGTTCTCCTTCAGATCAGCTGTACCATCAGCTAGCTCATCATCTGTTCCCGAAAACGACTTATCACTACAACTCAGGTGGTGATCCAAAAGATATTCCTGATTTAACTTACGATGAGTTAGTGGCTTTCTATAAGTCGCATTATCATCCAAGTAATGCAGTGTTTATGACGTTTGGTAATCAGACGGCATATCATCTGCAGGAGCAGTTTGAAACGCTGGCATTGTCCCGTTTTGAAAAAGGTGAAACGCTTTATTCCAAAGCTGAACAGCGTCTGACAGCACCCCTTGAAGTAACAGAAAGCTATGCGGTGGATGCTGAAGATTTAACAGATAAGACCTATCACATTATTTCGTGGCTGTTACCGCAGGCAAGTGATATCAAACTCCGTCTGGGCATGCGCCTGGTGGAAGGTATCCTGCTGGAGGATTCAGCATCACCATTACGTCAGTACCTTGAAACCTGTGGCTATGCGCAGTCTACTGGTCCAATCCTGGGTGTGGATGATTCCAACTATGAAATGACATTCTTCTGTGGTGTGCAGGGTTCAAATCCAGAGCATGCTCAGGAATTTAAAAACGGCGTGTTTAAAATTCTGGAAGAAGTGGCTTCAAAACCGGTTGATGCTGAAATGATTGATGCAATTTTGCATCAGATCGAACTGCATCAGCGTGAAATCAATGGTGATGGCACACCTTATGGACTGACACTGATTTTAAATGGTCTGGCGAGTGCAATTCACCACAATGATCCTGTTCATGTATGGGATGTGGATACTGCAATTGCAGAAGTCAAAGAAGAGCTGAAAGATCCGATGTGGCTGTCCAGTCTGATCAAAGAACATCTGATTGACAACCCACACCGTGTACAGATGACACTGGTTCCTGATGCAACAAAATCTGTAAAAGATGCAGAGGAAGAAAAAGCCCGTCTTGCAGCGATTGGTGAGAAACTGACAGAAGCAGATAAGGCTGAAATCCTGGCTCAGACTGAAGCTCTGAAAATCCGTCAGGATACCCCTGATGACATGAATCTGTTACCAAAGGTTGGACTTGAAGATGTACCGGCTGCGCTTCAGATCGTACAGGGGCAGTTACGCGAAATTATCAGTAACAATATGGATATGCCATTAAATCTGTATCATGCTGGAACCAACGGTATTTATTATCAGCAGGTGCTGATTAAGATTCCTCAGGAAGTGGTGCAGTCACCCTATTTCAATCTGCTTTCCATTCTGTTTGGTGAAGTAGGCGCAGGTGAGTATAACTATCTTGAACTGCAACAGCTTCAGACCGCTGTCAGTGGTGGTCTGGGAATGGGAGCTTCATTACGCTCACGTGTGGATGACAAAGGTCAGATCAGTGCATGGATGACACTGACCACCAAATCACTGGTGAATAATTTTGAAGCAATCCGTTTGCTTAAACTGACCTTTGAGAAACTGCGTTTTGATGAGAAAGACCGTATCATAGAGCTGCTGCAACAGCGCAAAACACGCTGGCAGTCCCGTATTTCAGGGTCTGGTCACAGCTATGCGATGCAGGTTGCTTCACGTAATCACAGCGCACTGGCACAGCGTGACTATCAGAATACCGGTCTGGGTGCGCTGAACTGGATGAGCGCACTGGTGTCTTCAGTTGAAAATGATGAAACAGCTTATGACGCTCTGATCAATGAGCTGAAAGCAGTGCATCTGAAACTGCTGCAGGCACAGAAACAGTTTCTGCTGGTCTGTGAAGAACAGATGTCTGAACAGCTAGTTGAGGAAGTTCAGAATGTATGGGATAAAGTCGATATTCTAAAAGAACAGCCTCAGTTACTGGCAGTTCAGACAGAAAACACAGATAAAGATGAAGCATGGCTGATTCAGACCAATGTTCAGTTCTGTGCATCAGCATATCCAGCAGTGGAAGTTTCTCACCCTGATTCTGCGGCATTGATGGTGCTGGCAGCTTATCTGCGTAACGGATATCTGCACAGTGCGATCCGTGAAAAAGGTGGTGCTTATGGTGGTGGGGCAAGCTATGATGGAAATGCATGTTCTTTCCGTTTCTACAGCTATCGTGATCCCCGTATGGCAGAAACGTTTAAAGATTTTGAAGCCAGTGTGCAATGGCTGTTAAATACTGAACAGCAGGATTATCAGCTTGAAGAAGCGATTCTGGGTTTAATTGCAAGTATGGATAAACCAGGTTCTCCAGCTGGTGAAGCGATTACAGCTTGCTATGCATTACTGCATTCTCGTACACCTGCGTTCAGAAATCAGCTTCGTGAAAGATTGCTTTCAGTTACACTTGAAGATTTAAAACGGGTTGCTGATGTCTATTTACTGAAACAGACACCGTGTAAATCTGTTGTTGCGCCATTTGCCAGACGTGAAGAACTGGCGGCACTTGGTTTTGAAATCAAACAGGTCAATTAAAACAAAAACCAAGGATTCCACCATGGCATTCACCCGTTTTGGACGTACTGCTTTAAATCTGAGTATCTGTTTACTCGGTACAGCATCAACTGCTTATGCACAGGAGCAGCCTGCAAGTGCTGCAGCCTGTGCTGCTCTGGATTCAAATCCAGATCGACTGGCCTGTTACGATGCGCTGTTTAAAGTACCAGATCCGATACGCCCACAGCTTGTTTCGGAGCGCGAAGCTGCACTGGATATCAAACCCGCACCGACGCAGCCTGAAACGGTGAAGGAAAAAATCCGCCATGGTGTGGACAGTCTGTTTGCAGTTGAAGGACCGAAAATTGATCCGAATACTTCATTGCTGGATAAGCGCTGGGAGCTTTCTCCTGAAAGTAAGCTGGGAACCTGGAATATCCGGGCTTATCAGCCGGTTTATTTGCTTCCTGCATTTTGGACCAATGATAAAAACGAGTTACCTCACAGTCCTAATCCAACGAACACGGTTGATCAGGACCAGAACCTGAAATCCATGGAAGCCAAATT
The DNA here is from genome assembly GCF_002165295.2 of Acinetobacter sp. WCHAc010052. Classification (NCBI taxonomy): domain Bacteria; kingdom Pseudomonadati; phylum Pseudomonadota; class Gammaproteobacteria; order Moraxellales; family Moraxellaceae; genus Acinetobacter; species Acinetobacter sp. WCHAc010052. The sequence goes on from NZ_CP032143.1 coordinate 1,622,277, forward strand.
CCAGCTGTCCCTGAAAACCAAAGCGGTTGAAAATCTTTTTGGTAATAATGGCGATGTCTGGGTTGGCTATACACAGTCTTCACGCTGGCAGGTTTATAACTCAGATGAATCCAGACCATTTCGTGAAACAAATTATGAACCTGAAGCGAGCCTGGTATTCAGAACCAATTATGAAGTCTTAGGCTTAAATGCCCGTCTGCTTGGGCTGACTTTAAACCATCAGTCCAATGGTCGCTCTGATCCGCTTTCACGCAGCTGGAACAGGGTCATGCTGAACCTGGGTTTTGAGCGTAATAATTTTGCTTTAATGCTAAGACCATGGTATCGCATGGAAGAAGATTTCAAAGACGATAACAACCCTGACATTAAAGATTATGTGGGGCGTGGTGACATGACTGCTTTTTATCGGTGGAATGAGCATGAGTTTTCATTAATGCTCAGACATTCATTAAAGGGTGGGGATGATGCTCATGGTGCAGCTCAGTTTGACTGGGCATTCCCAATCAGCGGTAAACTTCGTGGACATTTTCAGTTATTTGATGGTTATGGTGAAAGCCTGATTGATTACAACCATCGTGCAACTTATGTGGGTTTGGGTGTTTCTTTGATGAACTGGTTCTAAGTCAGTTCATCTATAGTTTTATCAATAAAAAACCACATTGACTGTGGTTTTTTATGGTCTGAATGTTTTGAATCTCAGGAAGATTATCCAATCTGAATGTCAGTCTGAGGGTGCTTTAAGCGGCTCTTTCTTGGTGTTGCAATCAGATAGGCTAAGGTCAGTGGTCCCAGTCGACCTGCAAACATCAACAACATCAGAATCACCAGGCTTGCAGGCTGTAAATCACCTGTAATTCCACGGGAAAGCCCAACCGTACAGGCGGCAGAAACGGCTTCAAACATCAGATCTAAAAATCTATGTTTGGGTTCCAGTAGTAATAAGCTGAAAAATCCAATAAAAATCAGCATACTTGTGATGGAAATTACTGCCAGGGCTTTAAAAGTGGTTTTTTCTGAAACTGAATGATTAAACACACGGATTTCATCTGAACGACGTAAAAAAGTAATCACACTCAGCACAACAATAATAAATGTCCCAACTTTGATGCCGCCAGCGGTACTTAAAGAACCACCCCCAATAAACATCAGCAGCATAGTCACCAAAGAAGCGGCATCACTCATCTGCCCAACATCAATGCTGTTAAAACCGGATGAACGCGGAACGGTTGCATGGAACCAGGCATTCAGTGCCTGATCTCCGATACTCATGGAAGCGAGTGTATGTGGATTGGCTGCTTCCAGTGCCCAGATGACAATAAACGCAAACAGATTCAGTCCCGCAATTGTTGAGAGTATTAATTTACTGTTGGCACTGAGTTTTTTCCAGCTGCGGTTTCGTTTAATGTCCATCAGTACAATAAAACCAATCCCACCAATGATATAAAGCATACTGATGGTGAATGTAATGAAATAATGACCTGAGAAGCTCATGAGGCTGTTTGGAAACAGTGAAAAACCACCATTGTTAAATGCAGAAACGCTGTAAAAAGCAGCATAAAAAAAGGCTTTGGGAAAAGTATATTCCTGCATCCAGGCAATGGTCAGAATCGTTGTGCCAATGGCTTCAAAAAACAGGGAATAGAACAGTACCCCCTTTATGGTAAAGGAAACCCGGGATAAGCTGGTCTGTCCAATAATTTCCTGCGCCATCATCTGCTGTTTCAGCCCAATTTTGGGTGAAAGACTGAGTGCAGCCAGTATGGCAAAAGTCATAAACCCCAGTCCGCCACACTGGATCAGAGCCATTACGACGACCTTGCCAAAAACTGTCAGAGAGTCGCCCAGGTTTACAACGGACAAACCGGTGATGGTCACGGCGGACGTTGCTGTAAACAGGGCATCCATCCAGCTCAGATGTCCATAGTTTGCAAAGGGCAGTTTAAGCAGAACTGTTCCAAGTATGATGAAACTGAGAAATCCCAGTGCAAGCAGGCTGGGAGGGCTTAAATTAATACTGTTATGTGTTCGGTTAATCAGTTCTTTTTTATATAGTTTCATAATGATCTGATCATAAAAAACGTGAGGAAAGCTGTCGGAGCGACTCTAAAGGTCCCTCAATGATCAGAATATCTTTTTCCTGAAGGATAGTTCCAGGTGCAATCTCGTAAATCACATGTGAACCGCGTTGGAGCATAAGGGATTTGATTTCGGGGCTGTTATCCATCAGTGCCTGAAACTGAGCACCTTTTAAGGTGGTTGTGATTTCAGCTTTTACAATATAACGGTTATTGTTGAGTGCCATATAGCGACGTACCATAGGGTAGCTCAATGACTGTGCAATCCGGATACCCATATCTTCTTCTGGATGAATAATTTTAGTAATCCCCAGGTGTGAAAGTATCATATGGTGTGCTTTGGATTTGGCTTTCACCATAATTTTTTCAATACCCAGGTTTTTCAGATGCAGCACACATAAAATACTGGCTTCAATGTCATCACCAATTGCGACCACTACAGCATCACAGTTTTTGACATTCAGTTCATCCAGAACCCGCTCATCGGTTGCATCTGCAATCACCGCATGGGTAATTGTATCGGAAATACTTTCCACAAATTTTTTGTTGCTGTCTATTCCAATCACATCGTGATTCAATGCTGCAAGTTCAGTGGCAACTGTTGCACCAAAACTCCCAAGACCAATAACCGCAAATTGAGCCATTCAGTTTCCTTTCATCATGATGTCTGAATGAATCCAGACAGACTTATTTCACAGCCTTCATCATATCTTTTTTTGTGGGGATTTTAGAAGCCTGTTCGCTGGCAAAGTGTGAATTTACGGATATTCAGGCACAGAGGATTTCATCTGAATGACATAATGGCTGTTTATTCTTATAAAGTTAAGACGGTGATCATGGAATAATAAAAATGGATGATAAAAAAATATATAAAATCATGCAGAAATGGTTTCCTGAGTTTCAGGATCAGAAAATACCTCCAAAAAAAGAACGGTTCAGCTTTGAAAATTTCTATGTGTGGGGACAGCTGGTAAGTGGTGAGCAACAACCCTTGTATCTGATGCGGATTGACTTACTGGATTATCTGGACAACGGTATTCAGCAAAGTGCTGTGTTTCAGCGTAAGCGAGTGAACACTGCACTGGTACAGACAGTGATTGCTGAGAAAGTGAAGCCTTTGCAGGAACATTATGAAAAATATAAACAGATCATTGGTCATTATTACAATTTAAATGATCAGATTTATGATGTGGTTTTTGAAGAAATTTTAAAGTCAGCCAAATCCATTGGTTATGAAATGTTGCTGATATATGCGGACAGTTATTACTGGATTGCTGTGCCTGATGATGAGGTGCGGATTGAAAAGTTCATTAAACATTTTGAAAAGCAGTTTAAATCAGAAGATATTTCAATTGAACATTATGCAGTACTGGATTGTTCGGGAACGATTTAACAGGGAAAATAAAAAGAGCAGCTGAATAATGAGCTGCTCTTTTTATTGGTGAATAATCAGCTGATTATTTTAAAAAACGCTGATAACCAAGGTTGTTGGTGATTTCAACATATGGATAAGTGATACTTTCCAGTGTTTCAACCAGACCATCTGGGTTCTGCTGAGCATCTTCTGCTTCCAAGCCCACCAGCACACGACCTTCCGCAGCACCGTGGTTACGGTAATGGAACAGGGTAATGTTGTGTGTTGGACCCAGACGTTCCAGGAATGTCAGTAATGCACCTGGACGTTCAGGGAATTCGACACGGAACAGGCGTTCATTTTCAAGGTCTGCATGACCACCCACCAGATAACGGATATGCAGTTTTGCAACTTCGTCATCAGACAGATCATCAACATCATAATGTGCTTTGAGAAGCTCATGAATATCATGGCGTTCTTTTTCACCGGCTTTTAAGCTGATACCAACAAAAACCTGAGCTGCTGAAGAACTGCTTGCACGGTAGTTAAATTCAGTGATATTGCGACCTTGCAGGGCACGGCAGAAGTTGAGGAATGAACCTTTTTCTTCAGGAATGGTCACTGCAAAAATCGCTTCTTTACGCTCACCGAGTTCAGTACGTTCTGCGATATAACGTAAACGGTCAAAGTTCATGTTTGCACCACAAACAATTGACACCATGTTTTTATTTTCTAAGCCGTGTTCTTCAACATATTTTTTAATACCTGCCAGAGCCATCGCACCCGATGGTTCAACGATGCTACGGCATTCATCATAGGTGTCTTTGATAGCAGCGCAGATTTCATCAGTATTGACCAGTACAACGTTACGTTCAACGATTGGTCCTGAATTGTCAGATTTTTGTAAGCGAATGACTTCAAATGGTTTTTCGCCGATTTGCGCAACAGCCGTACCATCGGCAAATAAACCTACAGATGGAAGAATTACACGTTCATTGGCTTCAAAAGCTGCTTTTAAACATGCTGATTCATCATATTCCACAGGAATGACTTTAACATGCGGTGCAACATCACCTAAGTAAGCTGCGACACCTGCGATTAAACCGCCACCACCGACAGCAACGAATACATAATCAACATCACGCCATTGACGTAAAATTTCATTGGCAATGGTACCTTGACCCGCCATCACCAGTTCATCATCATACGGTGGAATAAAGGTCATGCCTTCGTCAGCAGCACGTTGAATGGCGTATTTATTGGCTACATCAAAAGAGTCGCCGTGCAGTACAACTTCACCACCTAAGCGTTTTACTGCCTGAACTTTAATATCAGGTGTGGTCTTGGGCATCACAATAATGGCGCGAATACCTAACTTTTGACCGGATAATGCCACGCCCTGAGCATGGTTACCCGCAGAAGCAGTAATAACGCCACGTTCCAACTGAGATTTCGGTAATTGACTGATACGGTTGTATGCACCGCGCAGTTTGAAAGAAAAGACAGGTTGTAAGTCTTCGCGTTTGAAGCGAATATTGTTGTTTAGTTTTTCACTAATTCGTGGCGCTGCTTCGAGTGGGGTTTCGATCGCAACGTCATAGACCGTTGCCTGTAATATTTGTCGAACCAAACGAGACAGCATGTTAATTTTCCATCTAACAGTTTAAAATGAGCGTCCATTGTAACAAACCACTGTACCTTTGCGTTTTAAAATTATGCAAAATGTGCAGTAAATTGAATATTTATTGAGAGATGTCATGAGCCTTTATGCAACCCAGGATGAGAAAAAACAAGCAGCAGCCCAAGCTGCTTTAAAACACTTACCAAAAGGGGGCATTTTAGGAGTGGGTACAGGCAGTACTGTAAATTTCCTGATTGAGCTTTTACCTGAGTTACAGCTTGAAGCGGCTGTGGCAAGTTCTGAAGCGACTGCCCAACGTCTTAAAAAACTTGGCATTGAAGTGGTAGATATGAACCATGTTGGTGGTCTGGATGCCTATGTTGATGGCGCAGATGAAATTGACCGTCACATGCACATGATCAAAGGTGGCGGTGCTGCTTTGACCCGTGAAAAAATTGTGGCTTCGATTGCGAAAAAGTTTGTATGTATTGTAGATGACTCTAAGTGGGTAGAGCAGTTAGGTCATGATTTCCCGCTTCCTGTAGAAGTGATCCCAATGGCACGTTCTGCTGTGGCGCGTAAAATTGTAGCTTTAGGTGGCGATCCTGTTTATCGTGAAGGTGTCGTTACTGACAATGGTAATGTGATCCTGGATGTACATAACCTGAATATTTTAAATGCTTTAGAGTTGGAAAAAACCTTGAATGATATTCCGGGGGTAGTATGTAATGGTATTTTTGCCATTAATAAAGCTGATATTGCAGTTGTTGCGACAGATAACGGTATTGAAGAACGTACTGCGGTTTAGTTAGTTGTAAGTTCCCTCTCCTTTAAGGAGAGGGTTAGGGAGAGGTAATTTTTTAAAGCCCCTCATCCTAGCCTTCTCCCCAAGGGAGAAGGGACTCCCGATACTTTTTTGAATACTGATTTAAGTTCCATTTTCTGAGTTTTTATAAAAATTTCAATAAAAGCACAAAATGACCCCAAACCTCCCCGAAATTCAGATCACCCATCATGCACGAGCAACTCGATTACGCTTGCGTGTAGAACCTACTCAAATTAAATTAACTGTGCCAAAATTTTGCACCAAACGTCAGATTCAGGATTTTTTAAAACAGTCTGAACAATGGATGATTGAAACCTGGCAAAAACAGCAGGAACAAGCAGGGCAGCTTGATAAAGAACTGCCTTTGGCATTAAAGCTGTTTAATTCAGCACAGCCTTTACAGATTGTTTATCGGACTCAGAAAAACTCTTATGTACTGGATGAAAAGAATCATCAGCTTTTCATCAGCGACCGTGAACCGGCACGTTATTTAAAAGCATTTGTGATTGCTTATGCAAAATATCATTTACCTGTTTATTTACAGCAGGTGAGTTATCAGACCGGTTTAAGGTTTGCTGACTGTTCGGTTCGTCAGCCTAAAACACGATGGGGCAGTTGTACAGCTCGGCATGATATTATGCTGAACAGCGCTCTAGTGCTTTGTGATCAGGCTGTTGCACGCTATGTCTGTGTACATGAGCTGGCACATACACGTTATTTTGATCACAGTCCTGCATTCTGGTCAGAAGTTGAAAAGCATGATTCAGATTATAAAAATCATCGGAAAATTTTAAAAAGTGGTGTGATGCCGTGGTGGTGGCATTGATCTGATAAGGTGGAGTATGTTTTTCTCAGGAGTTTTTTCAGTGTAAAAACCGACTGTTTCTGATCAGGCAGAATACAATAAAAGCAAGGATCAAAAAGAGAAAATACTCGGCTGAGTATGCATCAGCAAGATATAGCCTGTAATGATAAATAATAAAAAGGATAATGATAGCAGCAATAACAGGAAGCATGAGGTGGATTTGATTTTTAATATATACTTATGATAATAAATAAATTTTAATCTGTTTGAAAGCCTTGTTTTTTGTGCTTTTTAACCATGAAATGAAATTTTATAGATCACAGAGTTTGGCGTGCGTGCCGGATGTTGTGAAAAATAGCCTAAGCAATTCCAGTCTTTAAATATGACCAGGTATCCTCATCATCTGAAGTGATAAAACTGAATATTGATTAAGTACAGACAAAACATAAATAAAAATTTAATCCCAGGTAAAACAGTTCAGAAAATCAGAACTTCCTGTCATACTATGGGGCTGAAAATGGATACTTAAATTATAGAGGTAAAGCACGTGATTTCAGTGGGTATTGTTGGTGGAACAGGGTATACAGGCGTTGAATTGCTACGTTTGTTGCTGCGTCATCCAGATGTACAGGTCAATGTACTGACATCACGTACCGAAAATGGACGCCGTGTGGATGATATGTTCCCAAGCCTGCGTGGACATACTGACCTTTGCTACTCAGATCTGAATATTGACGAACTGAAAAAGTGTGATGTTGTATTTTTTGCAACACCACATGGTGTTGCTATGAAGCATGCAGAAGAATTGCTTGCAGCAAATACCAAAGTGGTTGATCTTGCTGCTGACTTCCGTCTGCAGGATCTGGAACAGTTTGAAAAATGGTATGGCATGCAGCATGCCTGCCCGGATGTTTTAAAAGATGCGGTTTATGGTCTGTCCGAACTCAACCGCGAAAAAATTAAAAAAGCACAGGTGATTGGTAATCCTGGCTGTTATCCGACTACAGTTCAGCTTGGACTTGCGCCGCTGTTCAACCAGGCTGAAACACTGGTGAAACCTGAAAGTATTATTATTGATGCGAAGTCTGGGGTATCAGGTGCAGGACGTAAAGCCAGCCTGGGTATGATCTATTCTGAAAATGCGGATAATTTCAAGGCGTATGGCGTTGCAGGACATCGTCATCACCCTGAAATTGTAGAAGCGCTGGAAAATATTTCAGGTCAGAAAGGCGTATTTAATCATATTTTATTTGTGCCACATCTTGTTCCGATGATCCGTGGCATGCTCAGTACGATATATGTTGATCTGACCGATGCTGGTGATGCTGCCGATCTGCAAAACTTATATGAAAAGTTTTATGCAGATGAATTGTTTGTTGATGTAATGCCTGCCAACAGCTTACCTGAAACACGTTCAGTACGTGGTGCCAACCAGCTGCGCATCGCATTGTATAAACCTCAGCCGAAGAAACTGGTTGTACTTTCTGTTCAGGATAATCTGGTCAAAGGTGCGGCAGGACAGGCAGTGCAGAATATGAACCTGATGTTTGGCTTTGCAGAAGATGCAGGTCTTCAGGGCATTGGATTATTACCATAAAAAACGATTTTCAACTTCACACACATTTAGCTTTGGAGTTAAATGTGTGTCATTGACTTCAGCAATGATCAGAGATGACGATGCAAAATACAGACTCAAATATCACGTCACAACAGACTGAACATAAGAAACAGCCTTTTCTGAGTAAAAATACACCTTTAGCAATTGGTGCAGCCATTCTTGTGCTTGGCAGTGGTGTGCTTGGATATACGGTTGGACACCGTCAGGGGTTAACAGTCGTTGGTTTTGATGCAGATGCTGAGCAGCTGGTCGATGTGGTTCAGAAGCAGAAAGCAAGCCTGGAAGGTCTGAATAAAAGCCTGAATACGGCTGTACAGGAGCGTGATGTTGCTGTCAGTAATTCAAATGACCTGTATAAGGCTCTGAATCAGGCCCGTGAAGATAAAGCACAGAATGACAGTATGAGCTTAACTTATCGGGAAGTGCTGCGTCAGCGTGGTGGACTGAGTCTGACTGTTCAGAATCTAGGTGTGAAATCCCTGCCTGAAAATGCTTATGAATATCAGGTGGATCTGGTGCAGGTCAGTCCAGGCAAGCGCCGTGCTTCAGGCTCTGTTGAAATCCGCCTGATCCGTGGAACTGAGGTGCTGGTGGTACCACTGGAAGATAATCAGTTCAATTTTGAAGATTATGAGCGACTGACCGGTCGATGGACGATGCCGAAAGGTTTTGTCCCTCAGTTCATTGAAGTACGTCTCACAGGTGCAACACCTGTGATCAAACGCTTCAGCTGGGCCCGTGGCGCCGCAGTGGAAGCACCATCCGCATTTATTGCTGAGATACCTCAAGCAGAAGCAAATGCTCAATAAATACGAAACAGAAACTTATGAGAACACTTAGACGTCAAACCTGCCTGAACGAAGTAAAAAACGCCTTTCATCAGTCTGGCTATGTGGACTGGCATCTCAGTCCACGTATGAGTGACGTACCTCAGGATGAGGATCACGGGGAAATTGCAGTACAGACAGCTCCACCGGAACTGAAACGTCCACCGATGTACGCTGTTCTTTTAATGAACGATGATTACACGCCAATGGACTTTGTAATTGAAATTTTACAACAATACTTTGCAATGAATCTTGACCAGGCTACTCAAGTAATGCTAACAGTACATTATGAAGGAAAAGGTGTTGCAGGCGTATATCCAAGAGACATCGCGGAAACGAAAGCGAACCAGGTCAATAATTACGCTCGATCACAAGGTCATCCATTACTTTGTCAGATTGAGCCAAAAAATTAAGGGGGTTGCATGCTCAGTCGTCAATTGGAAGTATCATTACGTTTGGCTGTCAGCATGGCTCGTCAGAAGAGACATGAGTTTCTAACGGTTGAACATTTATTACTGGCATTACTGGATAATGATTCTGCGGTCAATGCACTGAAAGCATGCGGAGCAGACATTATTGTGCTTCGCAAAGAGCTGGAAGAATACGTAGAACAACACACACCTAAACTTGGTGAAAACAGCGAACAAAACCCACATCCTACAGAAAGTTTTGATCGGATCCTGCAAAGAGCAATTTTCCATGTGCAATCCAGTGGTGGTGATCGCATGGTTGAAGGTGCAGACATTCTGGTTGCCATGTATTCGGAGCGGGATTCATTTGCGGTTTATCTGCTCAAACGTCATCAGATTAACCGTTTGACGCTGACTCAGTATCTGTCACACGGAACACGCAAGGAAGAAGTGCAGGCTGAAGAAGAAGTTGAAGAACTGGACGGAGAGTCTGCATCGTCAGCGAGCGCAGGTCCTCTGGAGCTTTATACAACAAATCTGAATACCGAAGCCCAGAAAGGTAAAGCTGATCCACTGATTGGTCGTGAGAAAGAGATTGAACGTGCCGCGCAGATTTTATGCCGTCGCCGTAAAAACAATCCATTGCTGGTCGGTGATCCTGGTGTGGGTAAAACCTCCATTGCGGAAGGTCTGGCATGGTTAATCGTAAACGGTAAAGCGCCAAAACCGCTGTTGAACGCAGAAGTCTACAGCCTGGATATTGGTGCGCTGGTCGCAGGTACCAAATACCGCGGTGATTTTGAAAAACGCCTGAAACAGTTGCTGAATGCATTGAAAAAGAAACCGGAAGCTATTCTTTTTATTGATGAAATTCATATGATTATTGGTGCTGGTTCAAGTATGGGCAGCACTATGGATGCTTCCAACTTAATCAAACCTGCTCTGGCAAACGGAACACTGCGCTGTATTGGTTCAACCACTTTCCAGGAATACCGTCAGGTATTTGAAAAGGATCATGCACTTTCACGCCGTTTCCAGAAAATTGATGTCAATGAGCCTTCACTTTCCGAATCCATTGATATTCTGCGTGGTCTGAAATCACGTTTTGAAGAGTTTCATCATGTGAAATATGATGATAAAGCTTTGGTTTCAGCTGTAGAACTGTCAGCAAAATTTATTAATGACCGTTTTCTGCCTGATAAGGCGATTGACGTCATTGATGAAGCTGGCGCACAGCGTCGTCTCAAGGCAGAACAGGACGATACACTGATTACGGTTGAAAATATTGAAGATATCGTTTCAAAAATTGCCCGTATTCCGCCAAAAACTGTTTCTAAAGATGATAAAACAGTCCTTGAGCATCTTGAGCGTGATCTGAAACGTGTGGTGTTTGGACAGGATGAAGCGATTGAAGCGCTCTCATCGGCTATTAAGCTGTCACGTGCAGGACTGAAATCTCCAGACAAGCCTGTCGGAAGTTTTGTATTCGCCGGTCCTACAGGGGTTGGTAAAACAGAAGTGACCAAGCAGCTTGCAAAACTGATGGGTGTTGAGCTCGTACGTTTTGATATGTCTGAGTACATGGAGCGTCATGCTGTTTCGCGGTTGATTGGTGCACCTCCAGGTTATGTTGGTTTTGATCAGGGTGGTTTACTGACTGATGCAATCCATAAAAACCCACATTGTGTGTTGCTGCTGGATGAAATTGAAAAAGCGCATCCAGATGTTTTCAATCTGCTTCTGCAGATCATGGATCATGGTTCGCTGACCGACAACAATGGGCGTAAGTCAGATTTCCGTAATGTGGTGATTGTACTGACCACCAATATTGGTGCAGAAAGTATTTCACGAGTCAGCATTGGCTTTATGGAACAGGACAACAGTCTGGACAATCAGGATGCAATGAAAAAAGCATTTTCTCCTGAATTCCGTAACCGCCTGGATGGGGTGATTCAGTTCAAGGCATTGCCAGTGACGATCATTGAAAATGTCGTGGATAAATTCCTGACCGAGCTTCAGGCGCAGCTGGATGAGAAACGGGTTATTCTGGAGGTGGATCAGGATGCACGTGAATGGATGGCTGAAAATGGTTATGACCGCCTGATGGGTGCCCGGCCAATGCAACGATTGATTCAGGAGCATCTGAAAAAGCCACTGGCAGAGATGATTCTGTTTGGTGAGCTGGCAGAACATGGTGGAAATGTTGCTGTTTCTGTGAAGAAAGAAGATGGCAGGGCTGTTGGTCTTAAGCTTGAAGTGTTTGAAGATGAGACAGCTGAACCTGCTTAACTGGTCATAAACTTAAGATAGAGACCCGTGTACATCACGGGTTTTTATTTATGAAGAACTTTAATACTGGTGATCCCTGGAATTTGAATGGACATTGATTTAACAAAGGTTTTGAGTACTTTTGCATTATTTGTGGTGACAGCTGTTGCGGAAATACTGGGCTGTTATTTTCCTTATCTGATTTTAAATCAGGGCAAAAGTCACTGGTTCTGGTTACCTACAGTTATTGCACTTGGCGTATTTGTCTGGCTGTTGACTTTGCATCCGGCAGCATCTGGGCGGATTTATGCAGCCTATGGTGGTATCTATATTTTTACCGCATTGATATGGCTGAGATTTGTCGATCAGGTTGAGTTAAGCCGATGGGATATTATGGGAGGCATGGTGGTACTGACCGGGGCTGCAATTATTATTTTACAGCCCAATGGGTTGATCAGGTAAAGTCCTTTATTTGTTGAAAATAGTACCTGATACCTGCCTGACACAGTTATTTGAACTGACATTCAGTATTTTTAAGTTTACTGATGTAAGTCTGCTTGTCTGAAGTCAGTGTCAGTTGAACATAGTAGGGATTTCGTTTTTGAAACTCATGCTCAAAAAACTGATTGCAGTTTTGCAGCATATTCTGATGTATCAGCTTTTTCACTTCTTTTTGACCGATATCTGCCGCAAACTGAGTAAAGTCGGATGATGTAATCAGACCTGTAAAATCAGTATGGTCTGCAAACACACGCATATCTTCAATAATAGTGTTTTGATCAATCTGATAAGGCATTGTTCGGGAATCTTCATCACTGATGACATCCAGTATTTCATTCAGTGCATCTGCATTTTTTATGACATGCTTTGAGTCAGTAATCTGTTTCTGGATCAGATAATGATCCAGTTCTGTAGGTACGGCAGCTGTATATGCAGAAATGCAAAGAGTAATCAGCCCCAGTAATGTTTTTTGTAAATGCATGATAAATCACTTATTAAAATTATGGATTAATTATACGCAAATTCAGTCAGATGTGTTGTGTTTTCCAGCGATAGAATGTATCTAAATCCAGTTCAATTTTTGCTTTTTCGGAACTGTAAGTCTGATCTTCTTCAACAATCAGATACGTGCCTGAACCATTGTTGATTGCAAGATAAGCTGCATGAGCAGCCACATCAACATGGATTGAGCCTTCTGATGCTTTATTGCAGCCTGTGGCAGGACCATAGAGTTTACCGTAGCGAAGAATTACATGGTTCAGCTGGCTTTGGTGAATTCTGGATTCCATATCTGAGATATTCAAAGCATTATATTTAATAATTTCATTGTCTGAACTGATGGCTAATGGGCTATCTTCATTTATTTTTGATGCTGATGGTTCATGAGCAAAGGCAATACTTTGGGCAATAAATTTTTGACATGAAATACTTTGTGCAGCTCCAATTAAATGAGCAGTACCTGTTTCACGAATTTTTGCATTACGCTTACATGTGATGAGTAATAAGATAAACCATAAAGAATGTTGATATAATTGTGGGTTATTTTAGGATTTGTTAGGATGTTACGGGATAGATTTTGAAATGCTTTTGCGTATGTTGTAATGAGCTCAGGCTAAAATATCATTCGATTTTAATATCTTTTAGCTTAAAAGGATCAATAGTAAATTCATTTTCATCTAAGTATTTACTATGAGAATGTGTGCCTGTAATTATAATGCTCTTATCTGCTTTTGCAGATAAAATTATACTGCCATTATTGCATGCATTTCTTGTTGAAAACCTTTTTGCGACAGCTAGGTCTGAAGTCCAACATAAGCCTATTTTGTTTTGTTTAAATCTTTCAATATTTTCCCCTCTATAAAGAGTTACTTCTTTTCCTTCATATGGAGGGAGTACTTCCCAAAGCATGTCTACAAGTTTTCTGTCATCATTAATTTGGCTACGTATGAATTCGCCACGTTCAATCCAAAAAAGATGAAATTCTTCTTTAAATCCATTTGTAATTACTTCATCAAACTTATAATTATCTAAAAAAAATTCCCAATAGTTATTCTCATGAATAAATTTTATGAATTCGTATTCAGCAGATTGCTGATTATTAAAAGCTAATTGATCCAGTAAATCATCAAAAGAAAGTAAACTCATTAGAGAAGCTCCTTAAAAAATAACTTTAAAGTATTGAAATAAATTATATTTTACATTAGAAAGCAGCTTTCTATTTTATTAAGTATCTTATCAGGGAATATTGCGGCGTTTAAGCATTATGATCGTACACACACGTTCTTCTATGCTGATTCAGTCTTATTGGCAGCTTACAGATTATGAAGTGAACTTCGGAATGGAGCGAGTGGTACCGTATACCTGATAATTGTGTTGTTTCAGTATTAAACAGAGTTTAAAACCAATTGCGCCTGTAGCACCCGCGACGAAAATGATGGGGCTGGTGTGACTGGATTTATTATTATCGTGTTTATTCAAAATATTGCCTGCACAGATCTTAATTTATAAAAAATATAATCTGTACAGGCAAATTGCAATTAATCTTTTTTCAGATTTTCATTGATCAGAAATTCAACCAGTGCTTTCTGTGCGTGTAAGCGGTTTTCTGCTTCATCCCAGACAACAGCATTTTTGTGATCGAGCAGGTTTTCAGAAATTTCCTCACCACGGTGTGCAGGCAAGCAGTGCATGAACAGACAGTCAGGATGAGCAAGATCCATCAGTTTTTCATTGACCTGATAGTCGGCAAATGCTTTTTCACGGATTTTCTGTTCTTCTTCCTGTCCCATGCTTGCCCAGACGTCAGTGACAATCAGGTCAGCATTGACTGCAGCATCTTCGGCAGAGTCCACCAGTTCAACACAGTGAGCAAATTCAGAGAGAAACTCAGGTTTTGGCTCATAGCCTTTAGGTGATGCGATTTTCAGGGTAAAGCCCCACATATGTGCTGCTTCAACATATGAATTACACATATTGTTGCCGTCACCAATCCATGCAACTGTTTTACCTTCAATTGAACCACGGTGTTCAATGAATGTCTGCATATCTGCAAGCAGCTGGCATGGATGATGGTCATCTGTCAGTGCATTGATAACAGGAACTTTTGAGTAGGAAGCAAAACGTTCAACAATGTCATGACCAAAGGTACGGATCATGACGATATCCAGCATGCTTGAAATCACACGTGCTGAGTCTTCAATCGGTTCACCGCGACCCAGCTGGGTATCACGTGAAGAAAGGAAAATAGCACTGCCACCAAACTGGCTCATGCCTGCTTCAAACGATACTCGCGTGCGGGTGCTCGATTTTTCAAAAATCATACCCATCACTTTACCAACAAATGGCTGAAACACTTCATTGTTATGCTGTTTGCGCTTGAGTTCGATTGCGCGTTGCAGAATCTGGTTCAGTTCCAGGGTTGATAAATCGCGTAAAGTAAGGAAGTGACGTAGAGCCATGGTTACTCCACAATAATTGCTGAATCAGAAAAGAACAACAATTAGTTGTTGGTTGGTTAATGGAAAAAAAGGAATCGGTAAATATACTATATGAACAGAAAAATGCAAAAAAAATTAGACCTATTGATGACCATCGAGGAATCTGTCCACGCAGTAATGGATATAGTTGATGGTTTCCTGTTCATCTTCATCAACTTTCATATTCATCAGAATACGCCATTCCAGCTCACGGATAATACCAAAATAAAACTGAGCCGAAAAATCAGGTCGAGGACAGTTAATGAGACCTGCTTCATGTGCCTGAGTCAGCGCATTGGAAATTGAACACTGGATATGCTTGGGCCCCTGTTCAATAATATAGTCTGCAAGTACTGAGTTTCGCTGTGCCTGTTCCAGAATCAGACGAAGAAATGCTGCATTTTGAGGTAATACAATATGTCTTTGAAAGTTAATCAGTGTCTGAATCAGGTACTGTCGTAAATCATCCAGTTCGCAGTTGAACGGTCGGCAGATGTCGGTAAAGAACTGTTCACGTCTGTAATCGCAGATCGCAGTAAATAAGCCTTCTTTATTGCCAAAAAACTTGTAGATGGATGCTTTTGATCCACCTGCATGATTGACAATATCATCAAGTGATACAGCGTCATAACCACGCTCCAGAAACAGTTCGTTGGCGCTGAGCAAAAGAGCAAGGCAACGTTCATGACCGCGCCGGGTCTGCGGCTGATCACGAGTGGTGTTAATGGTTTCTGGTTGAGTTGTAGACATATTCAATAGGACTTTACGGATAGAAGCTGAATGAAAACAATTGCAATTATAGCAAATGTATGTACACATTTCCTGAAATTAAAGCAATCTGAATCATTTACTCACAAATATGAAACTCCGAAATAACAATATATATTTGTTGAATATTTGACTAAAGTTTTAGAGTATAGATTCTAAAAAGTCATAGCTCGATAAAATTTTATGGATATACTCAAGCCTCAATAAATTGAAGTGATAACTGTGGAAGGGAATATGACAGAACAATCGTCTGCAGGTTTGCGATTCAGACAAGCGCTGGAAGTGGAAAAACCATTACAAATTATTGGCACGGTCAATGCTTATGCAGCAATGATGGCGAAGCAGGTAGGTTACAAAGCTATTTATGTTTCAGGTGCCGGGGTCGCAAACTATTCTTATGGTCTACCTGATTTAGGGATGACCAGTCTTGACAACGTACTGGAAGATGTCCGTCGTATTACAGAACGTGTAGATACACCATTACTTGTAGACATAGACACAGGCTGGGGTGGTGCATTCAATATTGCACGTACTGTGAAGCAAATGATTGCTGCCGGTGCTGCTGCTGTGCATATCGAAGATCAGGTGGCACAGAAACGTTGTGGTCACCGTCCAAATAAAGAGATCGTTTCCCAGCAGGAAATGGTTGATCGTATTAAAGCTGCGGTAGATGCAAAAACTGACTCCAACTTTGTGGTGATGGCGCGTACAGATGCACTGCAGAAAGAAGGTTTACAGGCTGTAATTGACCGTGCATGTGCATGTGTGGAAGCGGGTGCAGATGCAATCTTTGCTGAAGCGATGACTGATATCACGATGTATAAAACAGTCTGCGATGCAGTGGGTGTGCCGGTACTGGCGAACATTACTGAGTTTGGTGATACACCTTATTACACTACTCAGGAACTGGGCGAACAGGGCATTTCAATGGTGCTTTATCCATTGTCTGCAACACGTGCAATGCAGAAAGCTGCACTTGAAGTATTCCGTTCAATCCGTGAAAACGGTACGCAGGTCAATGTGCTGGATATTATGCAGCAGCGTAAAGAACTTTACGAATTCCTCGATTATCATACTTTTGAAAATACATTAGACAAACTGTTCACAGAAGGAAAATAAAAATGGCTGAAGGAAAAGTACTCACAGGCGCAGGATTGCGTGGTCAGGTTGCAGGTAAAACTGCATTATCAACTGTTGGTAAAAGTGGCGCAGGCTTAACTTACCGCGGTTATGATGTTCAGGATCTTGCAGAGAACTGCCAGTTCGAAGAAGTTGCATACTTAATTTTCTTTGGTGAATTACCAACGACTGAACAGCTTGCAGCATATAAAGCAAAATTAAAATCGCTTCGCCAGTTACCACAGGCATTGAAAGAAGTACTTGAGCGCATTCCTGCGGATTCACACCCAATGGATGTGATGCGTACAGGTGTATCCATGCTCGGTAACATCGAAACTGAAAAATCATTCGATGAGCAGCAGGATGTTGCAGACCGTATTCTTGCGACTTTACCTGCAATCATTTGCTACTGGTACCGTTACAGCCATGATGGCGTACGTATCGAAGAAAACACAGATGATGATTCAATCGGTGCTCAGTTCCTTCACTTACTTCGTGGTGAAAAACCAAATGAACTGCATGAGCAAGTGATGAATGTATCACTGATTCTTTATGCTGAGCATGAATTCAACGCATCGACATTCACAGCGCGTGTATGTGCATCGACTTTGTCAGATATGCATTCATGTATCACCGGTGCAATTGGTTCACTTCGTGGTCCACTTCATGGCGGTGCAAACGAAGCTGCGATGGAAATGATTGAAAACTGGACATCTCCTGAAGAAGCTGAACGGGAAATGCTGGGTAAACTGGAACGTAAAGAAAAGATCATGGGCTTCGGTCATGCGATCTACAAAGACAATGATCCACGTAACGGCATCATCAAAATCTGGTCTGAGAAACTGGCGAAAGATGTAGGTGATACAGTTCTTTATCCAGTATCAGTACGTTGTGAAGAAGTGATGTGGCGTGAGAAGAAACTGTTCTGTAATGCAGACTTCTTCCATGCTTCTGCATACCACTTTATGGACATCGCAACCAAACTGTTCACACCAATCTTTGTAATGTCGCGTGTAACAGGTTGGGCAGCGCATGTGATGGAACAGCGTGCAGATAACCGTATCATTCGTCCAAGTGCGGATTATACTGGTCCTGAACTGCGTAAAGTTGTACCGATTGCTGAACGTTCAGCTGCATAAATCATCATTTAAGATGTAAATAAAGCCTCATTTGAGGCTTTATTTTTGTCTTTTAAATACATAAAAAAGATTTTAACTGTCTAAAAATAAAATGCTTTTCAGTGTGATAGTGATATTTTATACCGAGTGTAAAGTTGAAAAGACTGATTGTCAGGAAATGACATAAAAATGTCTGAAAATGATAAACGTTTCTTTATATGATAGCCGTATTAAAGTCAGATACAGCAGATTTTCCCTGGTTTGATGTATCTGACTTTAATACATCAACTGAGCATTGATGATCCTTTATAGCCACTGAATCAGTGGCTTTTCTTTTTTTGAATGATCAATATTTTCAACTTCAGGATGTTGTGAGTTGTATGGTTTAATTCTGTTTTTTTGAAATATCTTTCATCAACACTTTGCAAACCTGCAAAATTCCTTTAGTTTTAAACCATCTGCAATATGGCACTGACGATATAAATGAAATGGGATGATGTGGGTGACCAACCGTGTTCGATTGCACGGACACTTTCGGTGATTGGTGACCGCTGGACAATGCTGATATTACGTAATGCTTTTATGGGTATTCGACGTTTTGATGATTTTCAGCAGAATCTGGGCGTGACCAGGCATGTACTGTCAGACCGCCTGAAAAGACTGGTTGAATATGAAATCCTGGTCAGAACACCATATATGGATAGACAGGAAAGATTTGAATATCGCCTGAGTGAAAAAGGACTTGAGCTGTATCCCGTATTACTGGGGATGGCCGCCTGGGGGGATAAATGGATGGATGAAGGAAAGGGTCGACCTGTAGATTTCATCCATAAAAGTTGTAATCATTCATTCAGCCCGGTGGTTGTCTGTTCAGAATGTGGTGAACCTGTTCACGCAAGACAGGTTAAACCTGTATTTACTCAGGTGTATCATCAGTTCGTAGCGAGCCGTGATAAACAGGCGTGAACAGCATGATCATGTTTCTATAAGCAGTTTGCAGGCTTAGGAATTCCAGCAAGTCTGCTTAAATGCCGTGCGACAAGTCCGGTGTTGAAGCGTTCCTGTAAAACTGCATTATCAATCTCAGGACCGACTGTTTTCATGAGAAATTTAATCAGAGGGCGGGTCGCAGGTGAATGTCCAAACTGTTGATAGAACTGTCGTACAGCCATCAGAATTTCGATATGCCATTCACTGAGTTCAAGATTCAGACTGTCAGCCAGTTCCTGAGCGACTGTCTTATCCCAGATGGTATGATCAATCAGATGACCATCCTGATCGAGTTCTAATTTCATAAAAAACCTTTATTTAAGTGTAATACACTGTTTGTGCTGAAGACACAGATCAGCAAATTCAGAATAATTTAAAATATTCAGATCAGTTGCCTGGCGGTCACAGAAGATTTCTGCATCATTTTCCAGAATGTAAATTTTTTTGAACTGTTTTAGAACTGTCAGGTCTGAGAAAAGTACAGCCTCACCCATCAGTACAACACTGTCGTCTGATGTATAAAGTTGCAGGACTTTATTCAGCATATTCGCTGTGTTGCTATAATCAGACTGAATCAGGTACAGCATTGGAGATATCATTAAAGTTTCCTGAAAAATTACCAATAAAGGACATGATCAAACTGTTGAATAAAATCATGATTAAATTCGATAAATTCAATTTCCTGCTGACTCTGGCTGACAAAGGGTGAAGGTCTGTCTTTGCTTTCAATATAGACAGGGGTCAGGTCATAAAATTCAAAGCTTTCCACCATTCCAGAGGCAACTTTAAAGGCGTGCTGAAGTGAGTTGAACTCAAGGTCTGTTCTGAGCAGGCTGAGAGCAGCATCCTGTAACAGAATCTTTACCTGGCTGCCAAAGGTTGCCAGTACCATTGCAGCAGACAGGCTTTCATGTACCTGAAGACTGTTCAGATTTGAATGGGTCAGAATAACAAGAACAGATTTCACACAATTCACCTTTGAAAGAACATATTTCATAAAAGAGACGGCTTAGAATTGAATCAGTCGCTGTGCAGATTCGACAGCATCAGCAAGTTCACCTAACCCAGTCAGCTCAAAACCTAGGCTTAGATTGTGCAGACTGAGTTGATGGCGTTGTGCATTTTCAGCATCAGTTATTCCTCTGCTGAGCGCAGCACTGACACACACCGGCAGGCGGATATCCAGTTTCAGCCATTCAGCTGTCAGATTCCGTTGGTCATCAGGCACCCAGTTCAGACTGTTGGCAACATTGACACCATCCTGATAAAAGAAGACTCTGAATTCTTCATTTTTTTCTTTGAGTGACTGTGCAAGACCAAGCGCATGCCAGGCATGAATGGAAGTGGGAGCAGCTGTAATCAGTAATAAAGTACTCATTGAATTTCACACAAAAGAGTGTCACTTTTACAGTGACGACAAGACTTTGATAAGAAGGGACAGTATACAATGATTTTAGGTGACAATTTACTACCTTAAGATTTATTTAATAAATAATTTAAAAAATAAACCAATAAAAACAATGTATTATAAATAAAAATAAATCCAGGTTGAAAAAATCATGCTTTTAAACTGGTGCATAATTGAGCGCATTTTGTACTTTTTTTCTAAATTTAAGTTAAAATAAAAGCAAATCTGCACCAGATCTACACCAGAAATGAAGCTACCAAAAGCAATTCAACGCGGGTCCAGTTGGCGGATCACAGTCACGTTTCAGAACAGACGTTACTCAGCTACAAGAGATACACCAAAAGAATGTGAGCACTGGGCATCACTGAAACTTCTGGAACTGAAAACCGGTAAGGCAGATCTGGATAACGGTATCAAACCGGCATACCCATTCAGTCAACTCTGTGAGAAATACTATCAGGAACATGGTAGACATATGCGGTCCGCTCGGACAATTATACTCAAAATAAAAAACCTTGAGCGGATTGCACCAAATATTGCTGAAAAATCTATCTATGATTTTAAACCTGCAGATATTGTGGAGTGGAGAAATAACCGAAAAAAAGTAGTTAAGGTTGCTACAGTCAGAAATGAGCATGCAATTTATTCAGCTATTTTTACCTATGCAATGAAAGAACTCTTTTTAATTGAGTCGAATGTCTGGCATTCAGTTCAGATGCCTAGTAAGGAAAAATCAAGAAATCAGAGAATGACACTGGAAGATCAGCAGATATTGCTTAAAGCTCTTGAGTGGAATGGTGATACTACACCGGTTAAGTCAAAGCATTATGTTGCCTGGGCATTTCTGTTTGCGATTGAAACGGCAATGCGACAGGGTGAAATCCTGGCTATGAGGAAGGCTGACTTAAGAGAGGGCTTTATTTATTTGCCTATGACCAAGAATGGTGAATCCAGGAGCGTACCATTATCCAGAGAGGCAAAACGGTTACTTTCACTGTTACCGGCTGATGCGGATGAACTTGTTCCACTGAGTAAGGATATCTGCTGTACAACCTGGGTAAGAGCGAAAAAGAGAGCAGGTCTGAAACATATTAACTTTCATGATTCAAGGCATGAGGCCATCACTAGAATGGTCAGGATCCGAAAGCTGCCTGTAGAGGTTCTGGCGAAAATTACCGGACACAAGACAATAGGGATATTGATTAACACTTACTATAATCCGGATGCACAGGATCTGGTTGAGATGTTCAATGACAGCGAGAGTTAATTAACTCTCGGTCTGCCTCTTTTACTTTTTGCTGTCAGTAATTCATGCGCCCGACGTGGGTCATATAGAGCTTTCCCTTGAGTACCCTGATTTATACTGGAAAGCTTACCCCGAATGGTTGCAGCGCAAAGATCATATTTTTCAGCCAACTTTGAAGCCGAAACAAGTTCAACCTCAATTTCTTTTAACTCTTTAACAATCCCGCCACCGATATTTTGGCCAAGTACAACATGAGGTGGTGCACTGGATTCAACTACAATCACGTATTTCTGTAATGCTCCCATTTCAGCTCTCCGGTCTCATGTGGTTTATTTTTCTATGGAGCCTTTTTGATTCAGCTACGGAATTCATTATGATCTCCAGGTGGCTTCTTTGAATTTTGCATCTGTGATCAGATGTTCAACTTCACTTGCATTTACGTTGTGAAAAATATGATCCATCTTTACCCCGAACACATGAAGTGTCCGGGTAATGGTTGAGTATGTGAATTTCATGAAACCACCTCAGTCGCTGTCTGAAATGCTGCAGTGGATTCAATTCCATTGGCCATTTCATTAATCATCCTGATTAACAGGTCTGCTGTAGCTTTGGGTGGTAGCGTACAAGAGGACAGGAAACATCCAATGGCGTTTCCACAGATGCAGAGTGCAAACTGATCTGCAATGATTGAATGATTCTTGCTGAGTTCGCCGTGTACAGGGGCAATGATCTTTCTGAAAATCTGCTCAGCGACCTGTTCAGGTGTACCTTCAAATTCAAGTTCAAATGATTTCATTTTTCTGTTCCCATACTGAGCTGATATTTAACGGCCATTGCTGTCCGATGTTCCATTTCATCCGTACAGCCATGTAAACTGAGCAGGGCAATGCTGAAGAAGCAAACAGCCACAATTGCACCGGCACAGATGTTTTTCAGTGTGGTGGAGAGGATATCTCTCCAGTCCAGTTTTACAGGTACAGAAGGATGCTGATAAAGGATCTGAGTTGTTTGACTTTTTGGGTGTATTTTTCGCATAATTATCTCGCTGTTAAGGCAAAGCACCCATGAGTTCGAAGGCAGGGGTGCTTTTTTATTGTTTACAAGCTTAATATAAGAAAACTTATTTTAAAGGTCAATACTTTTGTAAGAAAAATTGTTATTATTTTTTAGAAAACTTATTACATGCTTTAATATCGTGGAGGTTTCTTGAAAAATCGGGATGGGTCTTACAATGAATGTAAAGTGGCAGTCTTCAGAAAACTATGTGAACAAAGAATTTCTCGATAGAGCGGGAACTACAAAACTTATTAAGACTGTAGAGGTTGGTTATAAGGCTGTCAGCATTGGTACAGGCAGGAATAAAGATGGTGGTATAGAAATTAAAGGTTTTTCCTTTTTCTGTGATGATCTTATTGTTTATGCAGAAATGCCTCAGGATGAATTTATATTGGGTTTAAATAACCATACATATTTAGAATTTAAGCGTGTGGTAAGTGAGCGGAATGAACCTTTTAAAGACCGATTCCGATTGATTGGAGTGCGTTCGGTAGATTCTCTAGACCAGCATCAAGTAATTTTGTTGCAAGGTGTGTTATTAGATCAGACGGTAAATTATTTATCTCTGAAATAACAGAGCTCTTTTGATCTACTGTTAAGTTTGATGCCTCCACCTTGGAAATAAGCAGTGCTTTGAATTGCTCTTCATCAATTTTTATAAAAACAGTGTTGAGTTTTTTGTTAAGTTCGCATGTCAATCCACCATTTTTTTCAAGATAGTCAAAACCTTTTGCTGTTAATTCGGCATATCCAAAGATATCATCTAAATTTGTACAGTCCCTGATGATTAATCCATGCGTTATTAAATACTGTACGTTATATTTAATTTGATCTTCACTGAAATGTTCTGTTAAATCGTCAAGATACAGTGAGGAGCCATTTGATTGTTCATCACGGGTTAGCCTTAGTATTTTTATGAAAATTTCTTTGGTAATCAATTCTTATCTCCGTTGATCTGTTTTTAAGGTGTGGAATTTTTTTATAAATAATAAATTCTAACCTGAATTGACTGGGATATTTTTAACTCTTTCGGACTCGCTTTGATCGTGAACCACCTAATGGCCTAAAAGCATCAATCACAAGTCCTACGAGTTCCATGCCATCTTCAAATTCAATGATATTTGGTTGGAAGTTAGGATTAAGTGCCTGCAGATATCGACGATCATCACTTTCAATTACTAATTTCTTAAAAGTCGCATCTGCATTATTTCTTACAACAATAAGGTCGCCTGAAAGTAAATCAGAAACACTAAAATTAGGGTTTATTAAGATATAGTCCCCTTCAATGTATGTTGGATAATTACTGACACCCATCACTTTTAAATAAAAACAATCTTCAGGATCATCTGAGCTTAAAGGTGGCAACCATTCAGCTACTTCTACTGGATTTATTTCCTCAACCGAGGTCATTGAGCCAGCCTGAACCCATGACAGTACAGGCAACAGTCGTTTGGTTACAGGAGCTACATTTGACGAAGTACCAGGCGAGTCACCTTTACCTGTCAAAATATATTCAGTTGAAACATCAAACTCATTTGCCATTGCCTCAAGTGACGCAGCTTTAGGTAAGTAGCTGTCTTTCTCCCACTCTGTTACGGCAGGCGAACTTACTCCTGCAATCTTTGCTAATTGCGCTTGAGTTAATTTTTTCGAACGTCTAAGCGCACGGATGCGCTGACCAATAGTTTTGTTTTCCATATAAGTTATCTTACATATTGCTTTTATAAGATTTCTTTGATTAAATACTAAGAAATCTTATTAATAGGTGGTGAAATGACCAAACAAGAGGCCTTTAAGTTGCTCAAGGTCAATGGTGTTGGACTGGCTAATCTTTTGGGAATAGAGCCATCAGCAGTTTACCAATGGCCTGAAAATAAAATTCCTTTAGCGCGTGAATATCAAATTCGTGATTTGGCGAATGGTAAGGAACCGATTAAGCATCAAGCCACTTAAACGAATTATTGAACTTTCAGAAAACAAAATAAACGTGAAAAACTTCAAGGATTCACACATGACAGAGAAAACAATAAGTAAAGAGGCTCAGAACGGTCTGTTTCAAATGATCCGAAATACAGACAGGATCTCAACTTCTGATATTGCACAGGTTGTTGGTGATGTTCAGAACACCATCAGCAACTATGCAAACGTGAATATGCCGAATCATCTGCCGAGCTTAAGAAAGTTTGAGCAGATTCTTTATTACACCCGCAATCCCGCCGTGCTGAAAGTATGGGCGCATGAAATCGGATACATGCTTATTCCTTCAGAGCATACGCTATGTAACGCACGTCAGATTGGGGTGATTGAATCATTGCTGAACTTCAATGTCGGAAGTGGTCAGGTCAATCAGCACGTGCTTGATGCCTGGGCTGACGGGGTGATTACACCATCTGAACTGGCTGATACAGCCAATACTTTAGAAAAGCTTGAAGAAGATCTTCGGAGCCTAAGAAAGTCACTTGAGACTCAGGCTGCTAACTATCTAACGGCAATTAAAAAAGAAAAAGCCTGATCTCGGCAATCAGGCTTTTAGTAATTCAAAACTTAGGAGCATTGAATATGGAATCAACTGTAGCACAACAAAATAGTAAAGACAATCAACAGGATTTTATCGTCGGTGATGTGGTGGTGTTAAAGAACTATGTAACTGAACCCTATTGTAATGATTTGTTTACCGTCACCAAGGTTAAAGGGGATTATTTAGGTGATTGGGTAGTTATGTTGAACTTTAACAATGATGAGTGGACTAGTGGAACACAATATTTACGCTGCGCCACAGTCGCGGAGCTTCACGCTAAACGTCGCTTAACCAAAACTGAACAGGCTTTAGCGGAGGTTACATGAACAGTCATTTTCAAAAGCAGGCTGATCACCGTCAGCAGGCACAGATCCAGTCTTTTTATGATCCAGCACTTCACATCCTGAATGAAGTTTTTGAAATCAAAAGAAGCAATCTCAGAAGCAAAGGCTATGACGAGAAGAATGCTGCAGTGACTCGGATTGAACTGTCTCAGAAGATTGCCTCCAGATTGAAGATAACGATCTGGTTGGCAGAAAAGGTAATCACCAGTCTGATCAGAGCTGACAGAGTTATTTCATTTGGTGGGTATGTGAAACCAAAAGGAGAGAAGCCATGAGCCTTGATGCCACTACATGGGCATGGAGAGTAATCCTGAAAGAAAAACAGGGTGGTGCCCGTATACCGCTTAAACGTCTGGTTCTGCTTTCACTTGCTGACAGAGCCGGTGAAGATCATACCTGCTATCCAAGTATGCAGCGTCTGGAAAAGGACACAGGACTTGAACGTAAAACTGTTCTGAAGATCATTGCAGAGCTTCAGGAAGATAATCTGATTGCTGATACCGGTGAAAGAAAGGGAGCAACCCGCCGTGTCAAAGTCTACAAACTCAAAGGTGTAAAAGGCAGGGAAACAGTGCCAGAAACGGAACTGTTACAGGATAAAAATTTGTCTGAAACAGTACCAACAGCGGAACAGTACCAAAAACGGAATCATTCCGTTAACGGCACTTTGAATAGTGCCAATAACGGTACTTTGAATAGTGCCGTTAACGGGACACAGAATCTACCAAAGAATCTACCATTAGAATCTAAAAACAAAAAAGACTGGATTTGCCTAAAAACACTTCGTGAGGAAATTGTTCTTGCCGATCCCGACGTGGATGTCGAATGCATCCTGACTGCCACATGGGGGGACAGGGAAAAGCGGGCATTTGAAAATTACAACGCAGGAAAGAATCTCTGTGATTCTCTGATGAACTTCCACTTTGCTGACTGGCTGCTGAACGCATACAGAACCAAGTACTCAAAACCTGCAGGGACAGCACCATCAGGTTCACCTGCTGCGAAGATTCCTCAGGAACTCACGATCAAGCAGATTGTCCTGTTCGCTCAGAAACTTGCTCACCACGGCGAGTTTGCAGGCAAGTTCAGTGATCCTGGTGATACCTACGACAAACTGGTTTCAAAAATTGCGATGAAACTTGGAAACCCTGTTCAGGCAAAAAAATGGGAACCGTATCTGAGACAGGTCGGGTTTGAGGGTGTACTGCTGGGAGAAGCGTCATGATTATCGGAATAGATCCAGATCTTGAAAAATCAGGAGTGGCCATACTTGGAAACACATTGGAACTGAAAAATCTGAACTTTGCTGAAACCGTTGAGCTGTTCAGAACTCAGCAGGATCTGATCAGGAAAGTTGTGATTGAAGCAGGATGGCTGAACAGGAAATCAAATTTTCATGGAAACGGTAAACAATCCAAAAGCGCAGGAGAGCGCATAGCGAAGAACGTCGGAGAGAACCACGCTACAGGGAAACTTCTGGCGGAGATGGCTCAGTCACTTGGTCTGGCTGTTGTACTGGTTAAACCTGTACGGTCAAAACTGAATGCTGAGGATTTCAACAAAATTACAGGATGGCAGGGCAGATCCAATCAGGAACAGCGCGATGCAGGCATGCTGATCCATGGAATGAAATAAGGAGATGGGGATGAATGCGGCAGCAGAAATTGAAGTAATGGATTGGTCAAAGCGTTCAGCCCATCAGTGGCTTGAACAATATGGTATTTGGGTACGATCCGCTAAATCAGTGGTGTCAGCAAACCCTTTGGCAATGCTGATTGAAAAGAATGACACTACAAGAATCAGGGCAAGCAAAACATCAATGCCATGTGAAATTTCAGATTCAGAAGCTGTAGAGGTCAGCCAGTTGCTTGCGAAAATGCATAATGATAAAAGGGAGTATTTAGCAGAGCGGGCTTGGTTTTTGATTTTAAAGTTTGAAAATAACTGGTCTGATCAGACCATTGCAAATACACATGGATGCAGTCGAGCAAAAGTGCGTTCTGAAGCAGAAAAGGGCTTAGCTTATTTGGATGGAAAAATTGAAGCCTTATGTGGTTGACTTGGCAGCCATGTTTGTATAAATTTAGTGTATGGTGGCAAGTTGTTATGACCTGCACCAATATATAAAAGCTCGCCAAATGGTGGGCTTTTGTCTTTAATGCTTCACATAAATTGGGGATAATCATTATTTTTGAGATTTCCCCTGTATGCCTCTTATTAATGTTACAAATTTAGACAACTCCCTGAAAGAAACTCAATCGCAGGGTAAAAAGCCTGAAAAAATATTAATAGGCTATAAAGCTTATGGAGAACTAATGAATGATCGTAAGTTTTCAGATGAAGTGACTGGTTCTGCAATGGATCCAAATAAAAGGAAATACAAAAATATTAAAATTAAGGTGACGCAGGATTCTTATCAGCTTGAAATCAAAAGCTCAAGCAAGAGCGATACTCATCTTTAAAATCAGGCTCTTCGTGGATGTAAAGTTTATATACCCAGTCATAACAGAACGCTGGGTATTTTTTTATTCAGTTGATAAGACCACACCAAAGCCTGTAATTGTCAGGTCGAGTTGAAGCTGGCACAGTTGTTTGGTTGGTATGTCACCATATGGCAGTATGCCTGCTGTATATAGATAATTTCTTGTGATCCACATAGTATTTAAAGCTCACAGAAATGTGGGCTTATTTTAATGCTTAAAATGCTATAATGGAAATAAAACAAAGGTAGTTTTTTCCATGTCAGAATCTCATAAATATATTTACACTCAGTTCAGTACATTTGGTTCACTACCTACGCATAAGGTATATTTAGTTAATGCAGAAGGAAGAGCTAAATTTATATTTGCAGATAATACATTTATATATGGGAATATTTCGGATTGGGCACTAATTCATTCAGGCCTTGATTCAAGAAAATCATTATGGTCTGAAGAACCAGAATCCTTTTTGAAGAGTGAAAAAATCAGATTACAAAGATATAGAGATTTACATCCAACTTTTGTAACCGAATCTAATAATGGTCATATTTAGATAATTATTGATATAAAGTTTACCATCGGTCTTAATATTTGAAATTAAATTTGCTATGTAATGATTTAAAGCGTATAAAGTCACTTCGTTGATGCGGGATGGAGCAGTCTGGTAGCTCGTCGGGCTCATAACCCGAAGGTCGTTGGTTCAAATCCAGCTCCCGCTACCAACGAAAAAAGATTTAAAGTTTATAACTCAGATTGCTCAATGCTTTCTGGGTTTTTTTATGCCGATTGATTTTACTTGTAGAAGTTTAATTGATATGTTTTTTCATGCTGATTATTAATGATTTTTTCTTATATAATAATTAAATTTAGATTTAAATAGGTTATAAGGTAAGGATCTGTTATAGTGGGTTTGATCGAATCCGTAAGCGGAACGGTAGTGTTTGAGTTGTTATAGGAATTGCGTATTCCCTTCAAATATCAGGTGTTCGCACCGAATTCAAACAGTTAACGCATAGCATGAATTCGCATCATGCCGATCAAGGGAGGCCTGCTGCTATTTGTGGGTTTCCTTTAAACTATCTTCTCAAGATACTAATTTAATTTTTATATCTTTTTATTGATTTCACAGCTACTGTAAATTTCATAAGTTTAAATATCTTTTTGAGTGAATTATCCTCAACTTACTATTGGTTTTTATCTTTAAATACTTTGTTGTTTACAAAAGCTCATTATATGGGTAATTAAATGAACATTAAAAATGGCTGGACAACCGCCGCAGCTCCTAATGGCGATGTTATACGAGTAAACATCATCCCTTTAAATAAAGTTCAAAGCACAATGACTGGCATAACTTGGGTTGAGGTTGCAAAACAGGTTCAACTTGAGTCAGGCAAAAAAATTGAACTGAATTTAGATGGCAAATCTTTTTATACTGAAATGAATAAGCTTTATAAATTGTATTCTTAATTATTCAGTATTATTCAATTCATCATAGAGTAAGAGTTTTATTTTATTTTTTGTTTTTTTAATTTTATTAAACTTAAGGTATTTCAGCTTTTTCTCAATCACAATAATCTACAAGGGAAAATATATGTCTAATTTATCAACTGGCACTGTTAAGTGGTTCAATGATACAAAAGGGTTTGGTTTTATTGAGGGAGATAATGGCAATGAAGTTTTTGCTCATTTTTCTCAAATTATATCAAATGGCTTCAAAACATTAGCCGAAGGTCAACGTGTTCAGTTTTTAGTTTCTAAAGGACAGCGCGGCTTACAGGCAAGTGAAATTGTCGCGATTGAAAATTAAATTATGAATACTTCATTAGAAAAAGTGCTGGTAAATGTGGTTGATCAACACGGTGCTGTATACACAGTTGACGCAATGTGTGAAAGATCAAATGATGAGCCTAATAGTTTTGGTGATTGTATTCGCTGCATAAATATAGATGATGAAATAATTAAGCCTAGCTTGGATCTTCATTTCCATAGCAATAAAACTGGGAAAGTTTTTAAGTTATCTTGATTGTTTATTAACTGTAATTTGAATATGGCTACTACAATACTTCAAGTAAGGGAGAAGCTTGACCCTGTACAAGGGATATGGCATATTCCTTTCGTAGTGGACGGAGTTATTGTGGTCCACTGGATAAACCTCGCATTTGCGGGGTTTTGTTTTATAGGGATATGCTACAAATGAAATGGATTTTACCACTGACACTTATCGTGTTGTCTGGGTCAGGTTTTGCTTATGACATTACACATTACTCAGGCCAATGTTTTACAGTTGATGAGAAAAATGCTCAATCCTGTGCGATCCAGCGAGGGGTAGGTTCAGGTGGTGGCTTTATTTATCTGGAATTTGCTCAAAAAGAATACCTGATAGAGCAATCAACTACATGTGGTGGTAATTGTAAGCCCTATCTAGGTACAACTCCTGAGGATGTTCTTTCAGCTAAAAAATATAAGAAAGGGCAATGGAATTGTATAAAGCAGGAACAGGGCAGTATGAATGTTTGTTATACAGTTTCTAAATAGTATTAATGGTTGAAATATATGAATAGTATAATGGTGCTTTTATTGACAATGGGGTTGTCTGGTTGTGTTCTGTCACCCAGAATTATTTTGTCCTTTGACAGTGAATATTTCCATTGAAGAAAAAGATTGAATTTGAACTTTTGATCAATTTTAATGCTGACTTTGTGATTGAATTTACCTAATTTCAGTGAGATAACAATAATAAATAACTTACAAGAAGATTATTTATGACTTCTCCTGTCGAAAAGCGTTCTTTAGCTCAAATCTATTATTTTGTGAATGAAAAGCCTGGCTTTAGAGAGTTATCTAACTTTGATAAGGCTGTTATCTATTTCAAATGTCTCCACACGGGGAGTGATTCATCTTTCTTTGTAGAGACTGGAAAACATCTCTTACATGGAGATTTTGGTGGCATCAGAACTATTGCACTAAATTTCATACCAAATTTCTCAGACAATGCTGCATTTTTAACCTGGGCTTACAATGAGTTGTATATCAAAAAAAGATAATGAATCACATGAATTTTCCTTGAACATACATGCGGTATACATCTTTTGGTAAAGTCTGTATAATTTCAACCGCTTAACAGCACCTTGTATCAGCGCAAATGATAAAGGCGAAGCTCCGTAGATATCTATGGGGCTTTTTTTTAATGGGATGGAAATTTACAGAAATAAAAACAGTTTCTAATAAAAATATTAAGAATGCATTAAAAATCTTTATATTTTAATAAATTTAAATTTATAAACTTTATCCTTTGGTAAACTTTTATTTATGTTATAGTCCTGTTCAATTAAATCTTCAGGCTCCAGATATGAAAGTATGTATTGGTGGTGACCTCGCAGGTAAGATTGTTGATTTTGATAAGCAGTCTTTTAGTGCTGGGGAAGTTATAAAGGGTAAGAGATCCGAATACTGCAGACGATCTTTCCTTGTGGGAAGGGATGTATATTTTTTTTGGGTTTTAAAGGATCTGAAACTTTGGGAAGCTACTGACCTTGTCGAAAAGTATGTACAGGAATTAAAAAATTAAGTTCGTCTAAAGTTGAGCTTTTGCTTGTTTTAAAAATCACTTGATATGTCATAAAAATTTAATTAAAAATCAGGTATTAATACATTTACATTTTTTTGTCATGTGGTAGATTTAAATTTATAACAAATATGATTATTTGTTATAAATTTGCATTTCATGACACCCATTGTAATAAGTATTAAAGGGGAAATTAAAATGGCGAAAATCAGCCTGGAAACTTTAAATAATATAGACGGTTTTGTTGTTGGTGCTCTTGTTGACAGTGAAAGTGGATTAATCCTGGCAGAACAGGGTTCGGGATTGAATCTTGAGCTTGCAGCTGCAGGTAATACTGAAGTCATTCGAGCAAAGAGAAAAACGGCTGCGACCTTAGGGCTTCAGGATCAAATTGAAGATATCCTGATTACTTTGGGTAAGCAGTATCATTTGATAAGACCGTTGGAATCTAACGATGCATTATTCCTTTATGTTGTGCTTGATCGTCAGAGATCAAACCTGGCCATGGCGCGACATGAATTGAAGCACTTTGAGAAAGCGCTTGATTTCTCCTGAAAGAACTAAGAAAAGAACCCTGCAAATGCAGGGTTTTTTATTGCCCGCAATTCAAGTGTGGAGCACCACTATGTCCTGCAAAGGGTGTGAAGAACGCCGTGAAAAAATGAGAGTTATGTATGAATACAGTAGAAAAAGGCTCAGAGACGTTATTGCTCATCTCACAGCTGATCAGTCAGAACAATCAGCTTATTCAGAATCAGAACACACTGATCGAACAGAACAGCCAGCTGATACAGGTAAACCTGGAGCAGGCAGCACAGATCAATGAAATGCTTGATCATCTTGACCTTGGTGATCAAAGGTCAGAACGGTATCTTGATGATGAGGACTGAACCATGGCACGACCTTGCAGAGAATACAACTGCTCAGGTGTGGTGAACTCACAGGCACAGAATGGTTATTGCGATAAGCATGCATCAAAGCGCAGTAACTGGAACAGGCGACAGGACAGATCAGGCTCAACCACTCAGCGTGGTTATGGTCATGCATGGCGTAAGCTTCGTGAACAGATCCTGAAGCGTGATGAATATTTATGTGTGATATGCCGTGCGGATGGCAGAACTACTGAAGCGACTGACGTGGATCACATTGTATCCAAGGCTCACGGCGGTACAGATGATCAGAGTAATCTGCAGGCGCTGTGCTCGCCGTGTCATAAGTCCAAAACAGCCAGTGAGAAAGGGAGGGGGAGGTCAAAAAGTTAAGCCTTTTCAGCTACATGACCGCCCACCTAGATACATTTTTACGCAAGCGAAATTAAAAGTTGAGGGTCTTGACAAATGGGTGGAGTTAAGGCAGTCACTGGTGTTGGTCGAAAGCCTAAAGTTAAGCCAGCTGGTGATACAGATTTCGAAAATGTATTCAATATTGATGTTCCTGAGTATATGAACACCATGGATCAGGCAGTGGTTATGTGGAATTCAATCGTCCCTGAACTGCTGAAAAGAAAGGTTCTTAAACTGACAGATCTGCACAATATTGAGATGTTCTGTATGGCTTACCACAACCTAAGGGAGGCACAGAATGAAGTTGTTTTATATGGAGTTTCCATTCAGACAGATAGTGGACGAATTAAAAATCCAGCGCTCACCGCTGTAAACGAAGCATCAAAACAAATGGCCTCATTTGGTGCAATGCTTGGTCTTGATCCTGCCTCCCGTAACCGTCTGACAGGCACTGGAGGTAAGCCAAAGGAAAATGCGTTTGCAAAGGTGCTCAACATGTAAACTGGGGTAGAAATGACAGCTTTCCCTAATGTGGACATTGCAAATAAATGGGCTAAGCAAGTCGTCTCAGACAGAATTCCTGCATGTAAATGGGTGAAATTAGCCTGCGAAAGACACTTAAATGACCTGAAAAAACAGAAAAATCGGGATTTTTTATACAAATTTGACCCTAAATTAGCTGAAAAAAAGATCGCATTCATTGAACTTTTGCCACATACCAAAGGTGAATGGGCAATGAAACGGCTCACCATTAACCTGGAGCCGTGGCAGAAATTTGGAATTGCCTGCACTTTTGGCTGGGTGCGTAAAAAAGATGGATACAGACGCTTTCGCGAAAGCTACTGGGAAGTGCCGCGTAAAAATGGTAAGTCCGCCATTGCTGCAGGTGTTGCTCTGAATATGTTTGCCAATGATGGTGAGTTCGGCTCAGAGGTTTATGCAGGTGCGACGACAGAGAAACAGGCATGGGAAGTATTTAAGCCTGCCAGGCTGATGGCAATCCGTTCCCCTGACTTTGTTGAAGCTGCAGGTATACAGATTAATGCGGGTAGTCTTGAAATCCCTGAAGACGGATCTGTTTTTGAAACCATTATCGGTGATCCACCGGATGGTCAGTCACCACACTGTGCTGTTGTGGATGAATTTCATGAACATCCGACTTCTGCACTGTATGACACCATGCAGACAGGTATGGGTTCCAGAAGACAGCCGCTTATTTTTACGATTACTACAGCAGGATTCAATATCGAAGGTCCGTGTTATGACCTGAGGGTGCGGATTCAGGAGATGTTACTCGGTACTGTTCCTGATGATGAACTGTTTGGCTTTATATGGACGATAGATGACGATGATGACTGGACTGATCCCGATGTATTGAGAAAAGCAAACCCCAATTATGGGGTTTCTGTTTATTCAGACTATCTGGAATCACAGCAACGCCGTGCCATACAGAATGCTGCAAAGCAGAATGCCTTCAAAACAAAGCATCTCAATGTATGGGTGTCTGCTAAGTCGGCTTATTTCAATATGGAGCAGTGGAACAAGTGCAAAGACACCGCGCTGAAAGTTGATGACTTCCGAAATGATGCCTGCATGATCTGTGTGGATCTGTCTTCAAAGATTGATATTGCTGCACGGATTAACCTGTTCTACAGAATTATTGAGGGAAAGATTCATTACTACTGTATTTCGCCTCAGTTTTATCTGCCTTATGACACCGTTTACAACGGTGAGGAAAAGCAGGTGGTGGAGCGTTATCAGAAATGGATGAAGCTTGAACTGCTGAATGTCTGTGATGGATTTGAGAATGATTTGAATGAAATTGCTGAAGACATTATCAATGATGCAGAACATCTGTCCGTCAAGGAAGTTCCTTATGACGAATGGGGTGGCTTTCAGATTTCTAAACAGGTGGATGAAGCGGGTTATACCTCTATCAAGGTACCGAAAATCACCAAAGTCTTTTCACCGGCAATGAAAGAACTTGAAGCTGCTATAGCTGCAGGTCGGTTTCACCATGATGGTAATCCTGTGCTTTCCTGGATGATTGGTAATGTTGTATCCAAAACAGGAAAAAATGACACGGAATTCCCTGATAAGGAAAAGAGGTTCAAGAAAATTGACGGTGCAGTGGCCGTACTTATGGGCATCAACCGTGTACTGATCTTAACAAGTGATCCTGAAGAGGACGACTTATCGAAGCACATTGAAAAATACGGGGTTCGAAGACTCTAATGAGTATTAAAGCAAAAATTGGGGAGTGGCTTGGTTTCAAGTTCACTCCCCTGATTATTTCAGGACCTGATGACCTGGCGCGTATTTTCGGTGCTGAGTTTGTGACCGGAACAGGACAGGCGATTACACCATTGAGGGCAATGCAGCTCGCAATTGTCTTTTCCTGTGTACGGGTACTTTCTGAATCACTCGGTATGTTGCCATGCAGGTTGTATAAGCAGACAGGGAAGTTCAAACATCCAGCTACTGAACACAAGCTTTATGAGCTGCTGAGCATTGCACCGAATGACTATATGACAGCACAGGAGTTCTGGGAGCTTCTGATGGTCTGTCTGTGCTTACGGGGCAATTTCTATGCTTACAAAGTGTATGCCCTGGGGCAGGTGGTTGAACTGCTTCCTCTGGATCCATCTTCGGTCACGCCAAAACTGCGGGATGACTGGACTGTGGAATATGAAGTGAACTTTAAAAATGGTGGGTTGAGGACACTGACACAGGCAGAAATATGGCATGTGCGGTTATTCACACTGGATGGGCTTACAGGCCTGAACCCGGTTGCCTATGCGCGAAAAAGTATAGCCCTTGGTCTGGATACTGAAGAACATGGAGCAACACTGTTCAAGAACGGTGCTGTGACATCAGGTGTTCTTGAAACGGATGAATCTCTGACTGATGTTGCATTTTCCCGTCTGAAAAAAGAATTTGAGGAAAATTACACAGGTCTCGCCAATACCTACAAGCCGATGATTCTTGAACAGGGGCTGAAATGGAAACCGACAGCACTGAATCTGGAAGACTCACAGTTTCTGGAAACACGTGAATATCAGAAAGCAGAAATCTGTGGCTTATACAGAGTTCCACCACATCTTGTGGCGGCTATGGACAAAATGACACTGAACAATATTGAACATATGGGCATGAGCTTTGTGAACTATTCACTGGTGCCCTATATGACCCGTATTGAGTCCCGGATCCGGGTGGGACTGCTCAATGAAAAAGACCGCAAAACACATTATGCCAAATTCAATGCAGGAGCCTTACTCAGAGGTGACCTGAAGACCCGTTATGAATCCTATGGAAAAGGGATTCAGTGGGGATGGCTGAGTCCGAATGACTGCAGGGAGCTTGAAGATATGAACCCACGTGAAGGTGGCGACATCTATCTGACACCAATGAATATGACAACCAAACCTGAGGAGGATGGTGATGCAGATAAAGTATCTTAACGTCCCGCTGAACATTAAAAGTGTATCTGATACGGGTGAATTTGAAGGATATGCATCCGTTTTTGATGTGGTGGACAGCTATGGAGATGTGGTTGTAAAGGGTGCATTCAAAAGTACGCTTGAATCATGGTCAAAAAGAAATGACCTGCCTCCTGTGTTATGGCAGCACAAGATGTCCGAACCGATTGGTCCATTCACTGAGATGAAAGAGGATGATCACGGACTGTTTGTACGCGGAAAACTTCTTATTGAAGAAGATCCTCTTGCCAAACGTGCTCATGCTCATATGAAGGCAGGCAGTGTCAAAGGCATGTCTATCGGTTACATGGTCGTGGATGCTGAATACCATAAACAGGAGGACCTGTACTACCTCAAAGAAATTGATCTGTGGGAGGTGTCCATTGTGACTTTTCCTGCAAATACAGATGCAAAGATTACTGAAGTGAAAACAGCACTTCAGAAAGGTGATATTCCATCACCGACCACCGTGGAAAAAGCATTGCGCGATGTTATGGGTTTTTCACGAAAACAGGCCAAAGCTTTTATGGCTAAAGGCTACTGTGCACTGGATTCTCAGCGGGATGCTGAAAGTCAGGATGAGGCACTTCAATCATTTAAAGACTTAACAGCATTTTTAAGAGGTTAAATACTCATGGCTATTGATGAAAAAGATATTGGCGAAGTCGCCAAAGAGTTAAAGGGCGCATTTGAGGATTTTAAAAAATCAAATGATAAAGAACTTGAAGCAATCAAGTCTGAAAAGCAGGCACTTGAAGAAAAGACAGATAAGCTGAATGAAAAACTGGGTGAACTGGACAGCCTGAAAGAAGAACTTGAAAAGGAAATCAAGGCAGCCAAACGCCCTGGTGTAGCGGCTGGTGCTGAAGTAGATGCCCATAAAACGGCTTTCTATCAGTTCATGCGTAAAGGTATGGAAGATGGCTTAACTGAGCTTGAAGTTAAAGCGGTTCAGACCACGACCAGTCCTGATGGTGGCTATGCAGTACCGGAGGAACTGGATCGAACACTGCTTGAGCTTCTTAAGGATGAAAGTCCAATGCGAAGTGTATGTTCACAGATCACAGTGGGTTCACCTGACTATAAAAAACTGGTCAATCTGGGTGGTTCGGGTTCAGGCTGGGTGGGTGAAACGGATTTACGTCCTGCGACAGGGACACCGACACTTGCACAGCTGCAGGCGACCATGGGGGAAATTTATGCGAACCCTCAGGCTACACAGACTTCTCTTGATGATGTGTTCTTCAATGTTGAAAACTGGATTTCAACAGAAGTTGCCCGTGAGTTTGCTGAAAAGGAAGGTCAGGCATTCCTGCTGGGTGATGGTGTAAAGAAACCGAAAGGTATTCTTGCTCATACACTGACTGATGAAGTGGATAAAGAGCGTGACTTTGGAAAAATCCAGAAAATCAATTCGGGGCTGGCTGGTGGTTTCAGCGGTGATAATCTGATTGACCTGATCTATTCCCTGAAAAAAGGTCACCGAAACGGTGCTCTGTTCATGATGACCAATCTGACACAGGCAAAAGTCCGTAAGTTCAAAGACAGCGAAGGAAATTACTTATGGCAGCCTGGTCTGCAGTTGGGGCAACCATCCACATTGCTGGGTTATGGCATTGAAGAAAATGAAGATATGCCAGAAGCCGTGGCAGATGCAAATGCGGTCTTATTTGGTAACTTCAAGCGTGGCTATCTGATTGTTGACCGTATGGGAACACGTGTACTGCGTGATCCGTACACCAATAAGCCATATGTAGGTTTCTACACGACTAAACGGACGGGCGGTATGTTGCTGGACAGCAATGCCATCAAAGTCCTGACCCTTGCAGCTTAAATCAACAGTCAAAAATATGCCTCTTTCCTGAGGCATATTTTCAGGAGAAAGATATGCCGGTAATTACAGTCAGAGAGTTATTTGAAGTCGCCGTGGAAAACGGCAACAAGGTCATCACTTTTGAAGCTGGTGAGCATGATGTGGATGAGCGGGTTGCAGAAGTGGCTGTAAACCAGCTGAAGGTTGCAACATTAAAGGCCAAAGGAAAGCAGAATGAATCAGTTTCTAACGCTGGAACAGGCAAAACTACACCTTAAAATTGACCATGATGATGAAGATTCGGATATTCAGGCTTTAATTGATGCTTCATTTATCGCATTTGAGGAATCCACAAACAGGCAGCTGTTTCCTGAACTTATGGAAATTCCGGCTGATGTTAAGCATGGGATACATATCAATATGGCCATTATCCAGGGAGCTAAATTATTAATTGGCCACTGGTATCAGAACAGAGAAACTACGGGTAACTCACAGAATCTCCCATTTGCGACTGAATGGCTCTGGCGCAGACATCGTTTTATCAATGTGGGGTGACTTATGGGAATACAGGCGGGTAAACTCCGACACCGCATTACACTCCAGGAATACAGGTCTGAGCGGGATGGATACAACAATGAACTGGATCCAGTCTGGACTGATGTACGGAAACTCTGGGCTAAGGTTGAATTTCTCTCTGTAAAGGACACTTTAACAGCCAGAGCAGCTGGAACAGAGATAAATGCGAGGCTGATCATCCGGAAACGTTCAGATATTACGACACTGATGCGTGTTTTATGGGGTGGTTATGTTTTTCAGGTTATTTCACCTGCAAAGCCTGATAATGACGATGCTGAAACATATGCCACGTTTGAGCTTAAAGTCGTGGAGTAAGCGATGTCCAGTACTCAGTTTGATATTCAGGGCTTGAATGACATTGAGAAGAAGTTGAAAGCACTCAATAACCCTAAAAAAGTTAAGTCACTTGTTCGAAAGGCACTCAGGCAGGCAGCCAATGTGGTTAAAGATGCTGCCAGACAAAATGCTAAAGCAATTGATGATCCTGAGACCCGCGAAAAAATATGGAAGAATATTGGCGTGGCATCAGGCCGTTCCCGGAATTCAGGTTCTGAAATAATGCGGATCGGTGTAAGAGGTGGTGCCTCATTCTCTAATCCTGTTCCTCCCCGTTTAAGTGGTGGTGATACCAGACACTGGCGCTGGATTGAATATGGAAGCGTGAACACCCCATCGGTGCCGTTTATGCGTCCAGCATTATCAAATAATACTCGGCAAGTAACGGATACATTTGTGCGTGTGCTTAACGAAGAAATTGAAAAGGTTTTGTCATGAATATTCTTCCTGTAGTAGAGGTTTTATTTTCTTCACCTGTGAACAGCACATTACAGAACCGTATTTATGAGGATGTTGCTCCTGTTGGGACAACATTTCCTTATGTTGTCTGGTCAACTGTTGGAGGTATACCTGAACATAATATTGATTGTTCCCCACAAATTGATCATCTGACATTTCAGCTTGTTGTTTACGACACACAGGCGACAAGAGCTTCAGATATCAGAAAAGCAGTCAGCAGTGTGCTGGATCCGCTTTGTACAATCACAAATCTGCATCCAAACCATTGTGAAAAAACAGGTGATCAAACCATTTTTGGACGTGGATTTGATGCGAACTGGTGGCTTGATCGCTAATAAACAGTGATGAAACCAGATATTTGACCCTGCATTTTGCAGGTTTTTTTATGCCTGAAATTTGAGGAGTGAATACTC
This sequence comes from Acinetobacter sp. WCHAc010052, assembly GCF_002165295.2. Classification (NCBI taxonomy): domain Bacteria; kingdom Pseudomonadati; phylum Pseudomonadota; class Gammaproteobacteria; order Moraxellales; family Moraxellaceae; genus Acinetobacter; species Acinetobacter sp. WCHAc010052. The sequence goes on from NZ_CP032143.1 coordinate 1,662,528, forward strand.
ATGGCGAAAAAAGGTGTTTTAGGAAATGGTACTCATGTATGGATTTTGCACGGTACAGTACCAACCCTGACAAAAATGGCATGTATTTCGGAGCTGATCTTCGGTGATGACAGTGCTGCTGAGGTGGATAATACCTGTCTGGAAGAAGTAGAGGTTAGAACCAACGATTATGGGCTGAGCACACCAGGTGAAGGCAGTCTGAAAATCAACACAGACCCTAATAATGCGACCCATGTCATTGCACTGGATCTGGCTGACAGAAAGGAGCTGGTTGGAATATATGTGGGATGGGGTGATGGTGTCAGTATTCCAGCACTTACAGGTGGAATTGTAGAGCTGCCTGAAGACAGAACCTGGTCATGGTGTACGGCAATTCTACGTAAAAATTCAGTTGTAATCGGACTTGATGCACTGAATAACCATACTATTCCATTTAAGCGTCAGTCGAAAGTAACTGACGAATTCAGAGTAGGTTTATAACATGACAAAACTTACATTAAAAACTGCACAGACAGCCCTTGGGGTTGGTTCACTCGTGGAAAAGACCATCAGGTTCCGTGGAGCTGACGGAGGTGAGTTTGAGGGGGAGGTTTTTATTAAAATTCTTTCTCATGATGAAAAGGTCAATGCTATAGATGTCTGGGGGCTGAGTGATAAACACACTGCTACCGTGGATCAGCTGACCAAAGCTATCGTTTTTCATTCGGTATATGAAAGTGAAGGCAAACGTTTCTTTCCCAAAGTGCAGGATACCGGAAGTGTCTCAACTGAGTTACTGGATGCCATGTATAAAGCAGCAGATGCGGTGCTCGATTTTTCGGGAAAGTTCTGGATCTCGAAGCAGATGACGAATTCTGGTGTGAGCTCGTCATCAACGGAATCGGCGGACGAACCATTGCAGAAGCAAGAAGAAATCTGAGTCAGCCAGAGCTTAATTTATGGAGAGCCTATCGCAAACGCAGAGGCTCTTTATTTGTTGGGCGGAGAGTCGAGCAGGGATTTGGTAACTGGATGGCTCACTATACTCTATTTAAAGTCAAAGACCCTGAGAGTGTGGAAGCTCTATCCTTTATGCCGAATGAAGATCAGCCTGAAACCAGTTTTGAACAGGAACGTCTGAAATCAATCAGAAAGAAAGCAGCCTGGAGCTGAAAATGAAACATTACAACCGCCTCTCAGGCGGTTTTTTTATGCCTGGAGGTTTATGTGAGCAGCAAACTGGGAACATTAACACTGGATCTGATTGCTCGGATTGGCCAGTTCACTGAACCACTGGACAGAGCAGAGAAAAAGGTAAAATCATCTGCTTCAAAAATTGGGCAAGGATTTTCAGATTTAGGCAATCTGGCACAGAAAGCAGTACCAATGGTAGCTGGACTCGCGGGGACGATTGCTGGTGTAGCAGCCTCATATATCACGTTGGATAAAGTGATGGGTGCTCAGCGGGCTTATGATGTTCAGATTGCGGGGCTGGAAACGGCAACGAAGTCTGCTGAGAATGCTAGAACTGCTTATGCTGCACTTTCACAGTTTGCCAAAGAAACGCCATACAGTATGGATCAGGCAGTTGAAGGCTTTACCAAACTGGTCAATTTGGGACTGACCCCATCAGAGCGGGCGTTAAGATCATACGGAAATACTGCAGCTGCAATGGGTAAAGACCTGATGCAGTTTATTGAAGCTGTAGCGGATGCTTCCACTGGAGAGTTTGAACGACTGAAAGAATTTGGTGTTAAGGCAAGTAAACAGAGCGAAGACGTTGCTTTTACCTTTCAGGGAACAACCACTACTGTAAAAAACAGTGCGGATTCAATTGAAGAGTACCTGATGAAAATCGGGGAAAATGAATTTGCAGGTTCAATGGCCAAACGGATGGATTCTCTGGATGGTTCCATTGCCAATATGGAAGACAGCTGGAAAGATCTGTACCTTGCGATTTCAAGCGCAGGTGTGGGCGAATTAATGAGGGATGGGGTTGATCTTGCCAGTGATGGAATACAGGGCCTCACAGCATTGATATCTTCTGGTGCAATTGAAGCAGGGCTGGCAGGATTTGGTGTGGCATTCAGTATCTTTGGTGGTGATGCCCGTTCTGAAATGAAAAGTATTGCAGATTCATTCGGACTTACTTCAGATTTTCTGGTAGAAAAATGGCGAGCCACTATTGCAGAACTGAATGCACTTGGAAACACCTGGACTACGCTCAGATCATGGGTACAGAAAGCCAGTGTTTCTGTTGCTGCAGGTGTGGACATGATTTCGGATCCGTTTAATAAAAGATCCTCAAATGCTTCCAAACAGATGGCATGGGAAGACTCTATGAGGGCAATTGATGCTGAAACGATTGCCCGTACAGATGCCATTACAAAAGGCTTTGGTGCAGCGGAGAAAAAATATAACGAATTTATCGCTACTCAGAAAAAAGGCAACACCAGTGCTGAAGATGCTTTAGCACGTTATAAAATTCAGGCTAAATCGGGAGCAGCTGTTGCGACTGCAGGTGTGGCAAAAACCAACAGAGAGCTTGAGAAACAGAAAAAGCTGCTTGATGGTCTGGGAAATGGACTGGTCTCCAATTCACATTTACGTGGTTTGAATATCAAATCATCTGAATCTGTGGGCGGTGGTCAGATCAGAGGCTATACCGCTGAATTTGCACAACTAGCGAATTCTGCACTGGGCAATTCACTCAACCGTTTTACCGCTTTCAATGATCGTTATCACAAGGGAACAAACAGCAGGCATGCTACTGGTAATGCATTTGACTTTACACTGAAGAATGCCAAAGAAGCTGAAAGCGCTGTCAAAGTCCTTGAGGATGTTGCGAGACGCTACGGGTATTCAGTCAAAATACTGAATGAGTATAAGGATCCATCGAAACGGGCTACAGGTGGCCATCTTCATGTTTCAGTACTTGGGAAAAGTACAAAACTGGCATGGAAAGACGTTCAGGGTGAAGTGGAACTGATTGGTAAAGGCAATGATGAAATGTTGCGCCTGGCTGAAGACCTGAATAAACGTCGGAACAGTATTTACAGGATGTATGCCACGGATCTTCAGAAAATTGAACTGGATAACTCAGAGGCAATCAGGGAGATTGAAGAAGCATATAGCGTAGATGATACCAGCCGGCAGAAATACCTTGAACTGCAAAAGGCTGTGTATCAGCAAGACCTGGAAGAGTTCAGAAAAGTTCAGTTGCAGAAGCAGTTTGAACAACTTAATGCTGTGCAGAGCATGAATGCTCAGATTCAGGGTCTTTCTGGGAATTCGGAAGACATTATGGCTAAGGCCAGCATGTCGCCGCAGGACTTTGCTGAATGGAGTCTGGCGAGAGACAGGAGTAAAGCACAGCTTGACTTGCAGAACAGTAGAACATCGGTTGAACAGAACATTATGACCAATGATGTCTACACTTCAGATGACGAACGTTATGCAGCACTTTTACAAGCACATGAAGAATATCTGACTCAGAAAAATGCACTTGATGTTCAGTATGAGCAGAATCTGCAGGATGTAAGGGATCAATCCCAGGCTGCCACTTTAGCGGGCTATGGTGCAATGTTTGGGATGATGGGTTCATTACTGGAGAGTTATGGAGAAAAATCATCAGCCTCCTACAGACTTGCCTTTGCACTTCAGAAAGGTTTTGTTTTCTCAAGTGCCTTACTGAATGCAAAAGGGGCTGTGCTTGCTGCATGGAATGATCCATCCAATGTCACTTTACTGCAGAAAATTGGAGCTGCAGCTGCAACGGTCATACAGACCAATGATCTGATGTCAGCGATTCAGGGAGTTGCACTGACAGGTATGGCACATGATGGTATTGCGAATGTACCCAAAGAAGGCACCTGGTTGCTCGATGGAGGTGAACGTGTACTGAATCCACAACAGAACAAGGATCTGACCAGCTATCTTGCGAATAAAAGGCCTGATGGTGTGAATATTAATATCAACGTCCCTCAGGGTTACACCGCAGAACAGTCGCATGGAAGTGACGGTTCAGTGACTATTGATATTGTGCAGAAGGTGGCTCAACAGGAAGCAAAGCAGTCATGGATTCAACTGAGTAATCCAAACTCATTTGAAAGTAAGCAACTGAGAGCAAATACAACAGCAGGAGTAAGACGGTGAGTTTCTGAACCAGGGAAGAAAATAATTGCAGTCAGATCTGAACCCGATATGTATATCAGGATCAGATCTGACTCAAAAAATATTAATAAAAAGTATAATGTTAAACATGTCACGAAATTGATATTTTGTGTGAAATTTACTGGTACTTTAAAATGAAAAAAATATTATTTTTAACAATGATTATCTGTCTTTGTGGATGTACTGAGAACACTACAGGTTTGCAAAAAAAAGTAATCAATACGGGGTATGAGATGTGCAGTAGCCGTCTGAATACCTCCATGCAGACTGCTCATATCAATAATGTTGCTGTGTATGTTGGGAGACCGACGATTGATAATGTTTATAAAATATTTGGTGATCAGATCATTGAAGATGGCAAGATTATGGAAACAGTGATCAATAATGGAAGTCGATTCAGGGAAATGCTGATCGTAATCAACTATGGTATGAACAAAAATAAAGATAATGATCTGACAGGAAAGTATAAATGCAGGTATTTATATAGACTTAATAACGATCACAGATCTCCTGAACTGAAGGATGTATACCTGTACGGTACTATGGATAATGGTAAAGATAATGTACTGAATGAATATGTACGGATGGTTGATGCTGGTCAGCCCAGCTTTACACTTGGTATGAAAGCCAGCATAAACATGATGGATGGAGACAGTAAGTATGATGTGCGTGATGAAAAGCTGTATACGGCTCTTACCCGCTATCATAAAGCGAAACAGGAAATGTACTGAACAGTATCAGTCGATTTCACGAATTTAAAAGCAGACCTCCTTCGGGAGGTTTTTTAATGGGTCAGAATTATGGATAAATTCATGCTGTGTCCACTCCAGTCGGGATATGGTTTTGTACCAGGTGATAGGTTGCTTGAACAGCAGTTACTGGGTGGAATGCCCAGGCAGATGGGTACTTTTATAGGATCCGTACACAGAGTGACGGCTTCTGTGCTTTGTAGAACATCCCTTGAAAGAGATTATCTGTGGGCATTCTGGCGTAAAAAACAACGTGAACCTGAAAACTGGCTCTGGGCAATCCAGACAGATGCCTATGCGCTGGAAGAACACGAATGTCGTTTCGCCGTGGGTTCGCCACCGGTTGAACAGACCAGAAGCGGAAAGATTGTGCAGTATGGATTTCAGATCTGGGTGAAGCCATTGCACAGACCTGCGGATATTGACGATATGATTATTGATTACTGGAATTCAGGTATGAACCCTCAGGCTAAACTCCTGCTGGAGAAACTGGCGAATGAGTCTGTACCTGGAACAGTGAGGGGCATATGGCAGAACTGAATGAATTTTATCTTGATGCTTCTCCATCGGCTGTCATGCTGGAATGTGTTGAAATCAGCCACAGCTTATGGAGTCAGCCTTTAAGGTATGTACTGAATCATACGGACGGTGTAACTGTAATCCATGAAAATGGTGAGTCTGCTTTCTATACATTCATGCCCCTGCAGATCAAAAAAGGCGGTGCTGCAAATGATCTGGATCAGTCCATATCAGTGACCGTGGGTGATCTTGGGGAGCATGTACCCAGTCTGCTGAAAATGCTTGAAGATGCAGACAGTCGTGAACGTCCTGTGCTGATCTACAGAGCATATTCTTCAGAGGATCTGAATGATCCACTATGGGTGATCAATGGTCTGTTTGTGGATGATGAAAGCAGTGATTATCAGGGAACGACGTTCAGGGCAGCCACATCCAAAGCCAATTCAAATGGTACCGGCATGCGTTACACCGTGGATGAATTTCCAAGTTTAAAGGCATTCTTCTGATGAAAAGTATAGATGTGCTGCTCGACAGGCAGTATGACGCAGAGACTTATCATTGTGTCCATTTTGTGATTGAAGCAGCTGAGTATCTTTTTACCCAGAATTATTCAGACAGTTTTGTAGGGCTGACAGGTAATCTTCATGAGTCTTTACGGACTTCACGGCATACTGCAACCCATAACAGAAAGGTATCTGTTCCCATCAATGGTTCAATTGTACTGATGACCAATGCAAAGGGCAGATCTCATGTGGGTCTGTTTTATCAGGGCTGTGTCCTGCATCTGACAGAGCTGGGTGTGCATTTTCTGCCGGTGATTTCAGTGAGAAAATTTTATAAACGGATCCGATATTATGAGCCGACTGCGTATCATCACCAATCCGCTGGATGCGAATGACGGCATCCTGCATGTCAGATCAGACAATGTTCTGAAAGTATTTGAAGAAGTCAGAAAGAAATATCCGCAAGCGCGGATTTTTTTACGCCCTGCATGTCAGCAGAATGATGTGACACCTGCAAATCATGTGGATGGAGCAGGTCTTCAGATGCTGTCTACACAGCATGATTTTGATATTGTCTGCTGTGCAGGTGAACCTGCAACGATTCTGGCTGTAGTCTCGCTGGTACTGTCCGTAGGTATGGCGGTTCATACCTATATGAATATGCCTGAAACACCTCAGCTGAATCAGAAGTCAGGCAATAATGAGCTGTCCAACCGTATGAACCGTGAAAGGATCAATGCACGTGTGCCGGATATCTTTGGAAAAGTGAAATCAATACCTGATCTGATTGCTCCTCCTGTTCTTTACTATCGGGAAGATGGGACAGAGATAGAGGAATGCCTGATGTGTATCGGGCGTGGAGCATTTGAGATTTCAGATATCAGAGATGGAGAGACTTATGGTGCGACCATTGATGGGTTTGCGGCTTCGGTTTACAGTCCCGGACAGTCGCTGACAGGTGTACCTCAGGTACAGATAGGACAGGGATTCAGCCAGGCACCACTGGTGGCTAAGAAATCTTCAGCAGTAACAGGACAGACCATGGAAGCATGGTCACAGCCGGTTATTGATACCGCTGTGGAAGGAACCATGTATCCTCAGTGGCCAAACAGACTCTACCTGGTCGGGGGCGGACTGAATGCAAAATTTACAGTGGGTGAATCCGTCATTGTGGATGCAGAGCCACTGCTGAGTAAGGATGAAGTCCTTTCTGGGCATTCAGCTGTTAAGAAAACAGGAATACTGACAGTTACGGTATCTAACGATATTCCGGATGCAGTAAATTTCAGAAAAATTCAGATCAATACTTTACTGGTGGATGATGCTGTGAACGGCATGATTGATCTTGCGGGTCTTTATGATGTTGAAAGTATTTCACAGGATGGTGCTGCTTATGAGGTTGTTCTTAAAGATTATGAAGACATCAATCCGAACTGGCTCAGACTCAGCAGTGACAGTCATGCCACGATATCATCCCTGCTTACAGCCAATACGGCTTCAATCAATATTACAGGGACTTATCCGACCATACTGAATGTGACTTCTGAATATCTGGTGCTCAGTATTCCCTCAGCTTTACAGCCTGAATGGGATAAACTTCAGGGAAGACATATTACAGAAGCCGTGATTGAGCTTTCAAAACCCACGGATAACTGGCTCGGATGGTTTTATATCAACCATGATGAAATTGATCAGCTGATTCTTAATTTTTATTTCCCTAAAGGGATGTATTCAGTCGGGACTAACGGCAAAAACTACAGCTATAACGTGGTTTATGCAGTGGAGTATCAGGAAACTGATGTGACAGGTGCTCCGGTCGGACAGGTATATGAACATCACTTTACCAGCTGGGATCTCAAAACATACGGATTCGGGCTTTCACAGATTTTTGCTCTGCCTGCTGCATTTGTTCATGGTGTCCGTATCAGAGTCAGAAAAGGTGGTGATGTCTGGGTGTCCAGTAAGACTTCAAGAGTGAATGATCTGAAGCTGAAATCCATCTATGCCTGTTCCCGCTTAAAGAAACTGAACTACCCTGAAGTTACACTGATCCGTTCAAGAACCGTTGCCACGGATGGTGCTCTTTCAGTGAAGGAAAGACAGCTGAACTGTACGGCTGCCCGTAAGGTTCACAGTTATGCAGATGGAAGTAAGTCACCGACGGCTCATGCTTCATCAGACTTTGCAGATATTGTGTGTTCACTTCATACGGATAAGCTGATCGGTCGGAGAGAAATAACAACACTCGATACGGTCGGCCTGTATGAAACCTCAAGGCAGATTGCAGAATATTTTGGGACGGACAAGGCGACTGAATTTAACTATACCTTTGACCAGAGCAATACTTCTTATGAAGAAACCCTTGCTCAGATCGCGTTATGTGTCGGATCCTCAGCTCGCCGTGAAAGTGATCAGATCTACCTGCAGTTTGAATCTGAAAATCCAGACTCCTGTATTCTGTTCAACCACAGGAATAAAAAACCTTATTCAGAGACACGGACCAGGAACTTTGGAATCAACCGTGATTTTGATGGTGTGGAAGTGGTATGGGTGGATCCTGCTGACAACTGGACTGAAAAACGTCTGAAGCTGCCCAGTGATCTGATTTCAAATCCCAAAAAAGTTGAACTGAAAGGTGTAACCAACCACCTGCAGGCGCATTTCATCGCACACCGGACATGGAACAGAATTCAGTTTCATCGAAAGACTGTGCAGTTTACGGCATACGGTGAAGCTGATCTGGTTACCCTGAATGACCGGATTTCTGTTGCAGACGACCGTATAGCTCAGGTGATTTCAAATGGTGATATTACTGAGTGGTCAGGACAGCAGATCAGGATATCTCAGCCTGCACGTCTTGATGCAGATCTTCAGTATGTCATTCACCTGCAGCTGGTGAACAGATCTGTTGAAACCATGCGCGTAACACAGGGTAACAGTGAGTTTGAGCTGGTGCTTGAACGAATGCCTGTCATGCCATTAATCACAGGATATGGGTGCTCAAAGTATTCGGTCACACTGAAATCAGAAAATAACAGTGAAGCTTTTCTGATTACTGAAAAGAGTTCATCCGGGCAGTTTGAGAGTCAGATTACCGCAATCAACTATGACAGTCGTTATTACGCAAATGATAAGGACTATATCAAAAATCTTGTTTAAAACAGGCTTAACCATACACCCGCATTCAGCGGGTTTTTTTATGGGTGGAATATGACAAACGAAATCGTAAAAACGGTGCAGGAAACAATCCAGGACTGCCAGCATATTCAGAGTTTCAATAATGATGAAGATACTGAAAAAGTGATCACCTCCAGGCTTGGCCGTCAGTCACTGACCATGGCTGGATATATCCGTCTGCTGATGGACACAGGTGGTTTTGAACCGTTTCAGACGGAAGTCGCACTGAAAGCCTCCAGACCTACAGTAGCCAAGAAAGCGGCTAAAGCAATGGATACCAGCAAAATCTGGTACTGGAATGGAACAGTATGGACAGATACGGGGCTGAGTGAGTTTGATAAGGCGGTATCCAGAGCTCAGGAGCTGGATGATGAAGTGATAATTGCAGCATCGGCAGAAGCAGACCAGAAAGCTGCGACCGCTGTAATCAATGCCAATAAATATACGGATAACCGCGTTGGGACATCAGTTTCAAGCCGCATTATTCCATTGGCTGTGGATGCTGAAGGATATATTCCTGTATGGCTTGAAGAAGGTGCTCTGGATTTTGCTGACAGTGTTGTTATTGGAAAAGCATCCTCAGGTTCACTTGTGCCCATGGCTGTGGATCGGGATGGAAATATTCCGGTATGGATTAAAGATGGCAAACTGGGTTTTGCAGGGCTGTCTGATGAAGCGGTCGAGCTGCTGAACAGACGCTATCTTCAGACAAAATATCTGACCAGTGTCGTCAGTCTCAGACCTATCGTATCAGATGGAACATCACTGTTTCAGTGGAAAGCCAAAGCAGCAAAAATTAAAACCGGTGCAGCTCAGCAGCTCCGGGTGGCCATTACTGGTGACAGCTGGACAGAGCACAGTGTGATTACAGGTGAACTGATCAAACTGCTGAGAGCTGAATATGGTGAAGCAGGTTCAGGCTGGATCAATCTGGGAGCTGAACGGAATATGCTGGATGGCATCACAATCACTTATTCCAGCGGATGGATCATTAACGATATGGACAATGGTGCAGCTGCATTTCCCTATGGCTGTGGTCCTGATGGATTTACTCGAACCAGCAGTACAGCAGGCTCAAAAATTACACTTGGAAATCTGAGTAAAGGAAATGAGCTGAGTGTGTTTTTTGGAAATACGGGTGGTGTGTTCAGTTATTCAGTCAATGGATCCGCTGAGACTGAGGTTACAGTGGATGCTGCACAGAGACTGATGATTAACCTGTCCGGGACTTCATCCGTGGTACTGACCGTGAAAAGTGGTGAAATCTGTTTCTGGGGTATGCACATGCGGAAAACTACAGGGGCAGGTGTCGAAGTCAATAAGCTGGGTAACGGGAACTGTACTGGTCGTGATTATCTGAAAATTTCACCCGGTGCTCAGGCCAATTTATCAGAATTTATTGGTGCTGATGTAGTCATTATCATGCTGGGTACAAATGACTACAGGCGAGGGCATTCAACTGCTGATTTCGCCAATGGTATTGCCCGGATCATCAATGGGTACCGAAGTGCATCACCCGGCTGTGCCTGCATTGTCGTTGCACCGGCACAGTCCAATGTGGCCACACCACCAATACCCCTCGTGGATTTCACTGAAATGGTCTTTCTTTTAGCACCACAGATCAGAGCGGAGTACTACAACATGTATGACGACTGGGCAGGCTTTGAATCTGAAAACGCACAGGGTCAGTGGAATGACAACCTGCATGTCAGCCAGGCAGGCGCATACCGCCTTGCAAAGAAAATATATAAATCATTTCTGGAGCTTTAAATGAACGGTTATCTGAAAATTAATGCAGTACTGCCATCGGGTCCCCAGTACAAACGGCTGACAGATCTCATGCTTTTACCCTCGCTGGTTAAGGATGGACTCGCTGCCGGCTATGCCCTGAAAGATCATGGTGCATATAATTTTGCAACGGGTCTGTATTCTGAAATGATGGGATCGCCGGTGCAGGGACAACATGGACTTAAGTTCAATCAGACAAACTATATAAACACAGGAATACTGAAGCCGGAAAGCTTTACCTTTCTGGTTGTTGCTCAGAAAACTCCAGGGATGGGCTTTCTGATGGGAGACTTCGTTGATAAAACCCAGGCAGCAGATGGCAAGGAGCATGGAACCACGATGTCATCCCGTGGAGATGTATATGCAGGTGTTCCTGGTGGTGTTGGACTGGCATTCGGTCAGCAGAGTACCAACGTTAACGGTGAATATGTACTGCTTGTATATTCAGCAACGAAAAACAGTGCCACATCCTACAGTCAGGAATATGCCAATCTGCAGGGAGGTCGGGATATTTTTCTTTCAAGGGCAATTCCTGACCTCGTGAATATTACAGACAATCCAGTTGGAGTCGGCTATTCAGTGAAGTCATCACCACTGGGCTGGGTTGCAGATACCGATGTGGTTTATGCCTGCCTGTACAGCAAAGGTTTCACTAAAGCGGAACTTGAAACATGGGCAGCACAGATACGTTCTGAACTGATGCAGCTCAAAGGTATTCAGATCTGAAGTGTTTCAGATTCCAGAGCATCCGAAAGGGTGCTTTTTTATTGCTGAAAATAAAATACAGGGGGAGTTTTATGGAACCGGTTTCTACAAGTGGGGTGGCAGCATTTCTGAAATTTTACGGGATGCTGATTGTTACGACACTGGCAATAGCCATGGTTGCAACTGTTGTGCTGATGATGCGTTTTCCAAGATCACCGCAGGAATGGGCAGTGGGTCTGATCTGTACGGTGGTTTCAAGTCTGACAGGTGGAGCTTTCATTATCGTCAGATGGGGACTGCATGAATGGATTACCGATATATGGGGAGTGATCGCTCTGGGCGGTTTCTTTTTTGTCTGTGGACTACCAGGCTGGGCAATTGTCAGGTGGACGTTCAATTTTATTGACGGTCAGGAAGGCAGAACGATTATTGATGTCGTGAAAGAGCTGAAAAAAGCAAAAGATGATTTTAAAAACTGACAAAGAAAAGCCTCGATGCGGCAAACATCAAGGCTTTTTAAACCCATCAAGGAGCTTATGAAAGTGTCTATAGAAAAATACGGATTGTGGCAAACGATACTGGCTTTCTTAATACTGTTTTCAATACCGGTTTTAATCTGGAAATTGCCTGAAATTATTGCTGCTATTAAAGCCTGAACTGACACGTGGAAGCTGACTCCTTCTTTGCTTTTGAGTTACCTGATCTGCAAAAACATAAAGGACAGTTTTTAATTGTCTTTAACAAATGTAAGGCGGAATGAATGCTGAATTTGTTAATGGCTAAATGAATAAGAGCGGTGTGATTAAATAGCACACAGTTAATATTGTGATTTAATTCACTTTAAAGTGTTGATTAGCTGGTTTGTTATCAATATAATGCGCAAACTTTGTTATGTATTAAGGATTTTGAGATGGACACAATTTTATGGGATGAAGAAAATACTTTTCCTGAGAAGATTGAGTCTTTTAAGAAGTTCTTAAATAAATACTTGATTTCAGTGAACAGTGCAGATATTCTCGAAAACAAGCCATTCAATTATGATGCTGAAAATGATGAGTTTTTAAACTCGGATATTCAGGAATATTATGAGTTGTGGCAGATGGCTTAGTGCCTATGTAACCAAATTCCAGATTCAAAGTTTATACCGCCTTCCAGGCGGTTTTTTTATGCCTGAAGGAAAGTAAAATGAACAAAAAACTGACTGTGGGACAGATAGCAGCACAGGCTGCTGAGCTTGGTATTGAAGTTGCTGTTTTACGCGCCGTGATAGAAGTGGAATGCAAGGGTTCGGGTTTTAATGTTGATGGTACACCTGTCATTTTGTTTGAGCGACATGTCATGCGTCAGCGTTTGATTGCCAGTAAGCAGACAGAGATACTGAATGAAATGATAGTTAAACGCCCTGATCTGTGTAGCAAAACATCGGGTGGTTATGGACTGTATTCGGCTCAGCATGGACGTTTAAATGCAGCAGCTCAATACCACCGGACTTCAGCACTTGAATCAGCCAGCTGGGGCATTGGTCAGGTGATGGGCTATCACTGGGCGGTGCTTGGATATCAATCGCTTCAGACATTCATTAATGCAATGTATAAAGACGAAGCTTCACAGCTTGAAGCCATGTGTCGATATATCAAAGTGAATAATCTGATCAATGCTCTGAAGAGTAAGGACTGGAAATCCTTTGCACGTGGCTATAACGGGATTGCATATGCAAAGAACAGTTATGATATAAAGCTGGAAAATGCTTACAAAAAATGGGAAATAAAGTGATAAAAGTACCCAGATTCTTTTTTTATCGGGCTGATTTTTTGGAAGATAGAGCATGTGCTGCAAGGCTTTGAATATTTGAATACCCCAATTAGGGTATATTAAAATTTATTTAATAATGTACCGTATTGAATTATGAATGAAAATTCAGAATTATTATTTTTTTAAGAGGGTACTAAAATGAAAATTCTAAAATACATTACTGCAATAATTATTTATTCATTATTTTTCAGTTCATCACAGGCTATGGCTGAATCTCCTAAAACGGCAATTGCTGTTTGTTGGTTGTCCGATTCAGGGAGATATTATTGTGATGGACCAACACAAAGGACATCAAGTTCCTATGACACGGTATCGGAAGCCCTAAGCTTATCGGGTTGCAGTCAAGGTAGAACTGTACAATCCAATTTTCTGACTCACCGTTCTTTAGGACGACTTTATGCTAAGGTCTATAGTTGTAATTTTATGCTGAGGGAAGGAAGTACAGCTTCGTATACATCGAATAGAGATGTTCGTGGATGGTGGGATGGAATTACTTTTTAATGCATTAAAAGTCATTAATTTCATAATTTATTATCAATTAACTTCAGGATAACAATATATGAAAATATTATCTGCAATGTTGATTGTTGGAATGATTACTGCTTCAGCCAGTGTGTATGCTGAAACAAAACAGCAATTCAGTACTATCGAAGATGCTCAAAAGTATCTCGTAGAGAAACAGAAGCGTTATGATCTCAATGGGTTTATTGGCAATAAAAACGCAACAATTGTAGAGTTTTCAAGCCAGGGTTGTCTTACCAAATATCTTCAGATTGGTAGCAGTGTAAGTTACAGTGGTCATAAGATTGACCTGAGACAAGAAGTTGTAATTGATTGGAGTAAAGCTCGAAAGTTAAATAAAGGTTTTACTAATGACAGTTCCAGTGGATTAAGAATTATTGCGATTGGTAATGTTTTTTATACGCAATATGTCAAACTGGTCAGAGGATGGAACCCCCAAGAAAATGGAAGTGTTGTAGTTTTCAGCTTTAATAGTGATTTGGATGATAAATCAGTTTTAAAGACAATTGAGGCAATGAATTTCATCCAGTCAAAATGTTCAAAACAGGCATAGATCCTGATTAGAACGTATGCAGTCTTCTTATACATGATTCAAAGAAGCCCTCTCCAGAGGGCTTCATTATTTAAATTTGTACCCAGGTATCTTTAACTTCCTGTGAATCTTTGTTGAGTACAATTTTACTGTCAGTGATTTCACCAACCCATGAAACAGGGATCAGGTGGTGATGTCCATCCCCATGCTTTGTCAGCTTAATTTGATCTGTACCTTGCATGTGGTCGACTTCACCGACTTTGGTGCCACAGGAAGCGATAACATCTGCATGGCTCTTAATATTTTCAACATTAATAGTAGTCATTGGATTACTGTCCTATTTAAATGTGATTGAATATTCAGCCTATAGGAAAACATAATTGATATCTGAGTTTGCAATAGAAGGGCTACAAAGACGATAGGATTCTTACGCTCTTACATAGTTTTATTACATTGTAGTATTTAGACATAAGACGAAAGGGCTGAGCTACTCAGATACTAATTTCTCTTTTTCTTTGCATTCCTACACGGTAAGGATTTTTATAGACATATTTTGCCTTGTTGTGTATATTGTATATATACGCTATACATGTGGATGCTGAAGCTTGATTAAGAGTTTTAAACATAAAGGTCTTCAGGCTTTTTTCCAGACAGGCACAACAGCAGGTATTCAGGCCGCACATTCTTCCAAATTGCGTTTAATACTTGCCGCATTACATGCAGCGTCTACAGTGAATGATTTAAGAACACCCCCGAATTGGCGTTTACATAAATTAAGCGGCAATCTGCAGGATCAATGGTCACTGACTGTAAATGGTAATTGGCGGGTAATTTTTAAATTTGAGGATGGTGATGTCTACATTGTGGATTATTTGGATTATCACTAAGTTTTCAGTTCAGGAGTTATGATCATGAATATGATGTTTAATGCACCCCACCCAGGCGAAATGTTGCGGGAATATATTGGTGAAACTCCAGTGACTGAGGCTGCTCAAGCGTTGGGTGTGACCCGGGCAAATCTGTCCCGTATTCTAAATGGTCATACTGGCATTTCGGCTGATATGGCACTTCGTTTAAGTGCGGCTTTGGAAACTTCACCTGAGTTCTGGTTGAATTTGCAGATGCAGCATGATTTATGGAACGCAAGTCAGCGTCAGAGACCAGTCATTAAGAAATTGGTTCAAGATTTTGTATAAATAGAGCGCCGTGTGGTGCTTTATTTCCTCTTTTTAGGGCACTTCTTCCCATTTCCACCTGGCAGACAATCACATGCCTGACCATCGCCATCGCGGTCTAAACTTTTCCAGCCCGTCTGTCCTGAATTTTTCCTTTGTTCATACCACTTCTGAGCCTGCTGCTGTGTAGAGAAGTCAGCACATTTTTTACACAAACCTGAATGAAGTGAACTTCAAAACGGATAGGGGGAAAATTAATTTCTTATTTTTTGATCAAGCTATAACGTGAGGTTTAGATATTAAAAAGATACTATGCTAACATGCCAAGTAGACGCACAATCCAAGTTCTTTTGTTAGGTTTCTTTATGCAGTTAGCTCATACATTTCAAAGAGAAGATGTACCGCCTCATTTGATAAAATACATGGGCTCTAAGGCTAATATTATTGATTTTATTGTAGATAATATTAATAAAATCAATTGTGATGGAAGTCGAAAAGTATACGATTTATTTGCAGGTACATGTATCGTGTCCGCGCACTTGAATCGCAGCTATGAAGTGGTAATTAATGATGTACAAGAGTACTCTACAGTACTTGGAAAGTCATATCTAAAAAAAGTAAAAAAAAATGATATTAATGTTGATATATTTGTAGAGCAAGTAGAACAATATGTCGCTTTTTTTAAGAAAAAGTACGATGTAGATTTTTGTTATGGGGCAAATATTAGTCGAGATGATTATTTGGAAATTGAACAATCAGAGAGACAGTTATTATTAAAAAAATTTAATAAGAAAGATAATCACTTATTTGTACAAAATTACTCTGGAACATATTGGTCATTCCAGCAATGTTTGTATATTGATTCTATATATCGTATTGCTCAGCAATATCGTTCTACTACAGTATATGAGTTGATTTTAAGTTCTTTAATGTTTGCAATGTCGTATTCTTCACCCAGTACTGGGCATTTTGCTCAGTATAGGGATGTAAAAGATGATAAAAATTTTAAAGATATCCTTTTATATAGAGTTAAATCAGTTATTGAGTTATTTTTATCAAAGTTGAATCAGCTACTTAACTATAATCGTGCAGATAATAAACCATTCGAAAGTTTTACATTGTCTTTTGATGAGTTGTTAGAGAAATCTGATGAAAATTCAATAATATATGCTGATCCTCCTTATGGCAGTGTGCATTATTCACGTTTTTATCATGTGTTGGAAACTTTAGTTAAGTACGACTACCCTGAGGTCAAGTTTAAGGGGAGATATAGACAAGATCGTCATCAATCACCTTTTTGTAAAAAAAGTGAGGCTAGCAATGCTTTTGAAAAAATGTTCTCTTTAATTAAAGAGAAAGGTTCAGCTATGGTATTGAGCTACAGTGATGCAGGTGTTATAGAGTTAAACAGTTTATTGGCTCTTGCACAAAACACTTTTGGAGAATCTTATGATGTAAGTATTCAGACTATGGAATATTTACATAGCAGGCTTGGTCGAACTGGTGGGAAAAATATCAATGTCAATGAAATATTGATTATTGCTAATAAGGTATGATCTATGAGGTATGATATTACTAGATTAAAAACGTCTTGGACGAAATATGATATTGTTCAGACTTTAGATTTACTTTTCGACAAAGATACTCTTATTTCTTATATAGAGGCTGCTAAAGCAGGGACTCCAAAAATTAACACTCCTATTTTAAAGGCATTTTTAGGAGTTGAAAATTTAGATATTGAAGCTTTGCCTTTCTATTGGTTTGAAATTTTAAAATACCCCAAAGAAAAAAAGTTATTTGGATTGTTCTCTCTGATACTCACGCATCATGAAGTAATAGATGTTTTTAAAAAATCCTCATCTTTAAATATGATGGGTAATTTTAGTTTTGAACGGACAACAAAACAGAATACTAATATTCGCAGTTGTTTAGTTGAGTCGGAGGCAGCTAAGCCAATTTTTAGAAGAGAAAAAGAAGTCCCTTATGATTTTTCTACTATTCTATTAAATAAGAAGGTTGGTGCATTATTTAAAGAATTATTAATGGATCGGTTAAATATAATTTCATTAACTACTGAAGTGACCGAAGACAATTACTATAATTTAGTTGAGGAGCTTGAGCTCTATAAATGTTTTTGTTGTGATAATGAGGTATTTAGAAATTGGCTTGAAGAATCATCATTTTCTATAAATAATAAAAATGTAAATTTTCCACATCTAAAGGAAGTTAAAATAAATCAATTTTACTCTATTGAGGAAGAGATTGAGCTTGATTTTGAAGAATCGAAAGAGATTTATTTTGTTGGTGAGAATGGTGATGGTAAGTCCTTGATATTAATGGCGATGTATTTGACATTTAATAAGGACTATATTTTTGATCATACTGATCAAGAAAAAACAGGAAAAATTAGAGATATAATTAATGATAACCAAAAATTAATTTTATCTGGAAAAGATACAAATGGAAATTCAAAGCATTTAATTAATTTCTTTACCTATGGAACTCATCGTGGCAGATTTTCAGCAGAAAATTATGAACAATATGGGTTCATGTCTTTATTTGATTCTAATGAAACTTTAATTAGTCCTGAACAATGGATAAAAGATCAAGCATTACTAAATATGAATAATGCTGGTGTTAGTATTGAATTTATTAAACAGACCTTGTTTGAACTTCTTGATAAAACAGTAAATATTGAATTGAAAGAAACCGAGCTATTTTTTGAAGAAAAAAATAAAAAAGGGCTAAAGTTTGATCAACTTTCTGAAGGGTTCAAAAGTATTACAATTTTTGTTGTTGATCTATTGTTCAGATTGCAAAAGATATCTGGTGATAACAGCGATATTTTTCAAACTTCAGCAATCGTTGTTGTTGATGAAATAGACTTACATTTGCATCCAAAATGGAAACAAACAATAGTATCAAAGCTGAGATCAATCTTTAAAAATATTCAATTTATTTTTACTACGCATAGCCCAACTATTATTCAAGGTGCATCTGATGATGCAATTATTTTTAGAGTTTTTAGAAATGATGATGGCGTAACTCGTATTACTGATAAGTATTATCGTAAAGATTTAAATAATATGATGTTAAATACTTTAGTAACTTCATCATTATTCGATTTGGAGTCTGCTAGACTAGATCAAGATAATAATAATGCTGATACTAGTGAAAATTTTTTAATGTCAAAAATTTACGAAAGAGTTTGTCTGGAACTTGAAGAAAGTAAAAAAGATAGAAAGTTTATGAGTGATGATGAGATTGATTTTTTAATCGATAATGTTTTGAGTAAATATCAAAATGATGAAAGTTAAAAAAGACTTAGACAAAATTCCTCCTTCGTTAAACTCTCAACTAGATAGTTTGGTTAGCCATGATCGAACAAAAGCGAGAACAACTCATAAAAGAAGGTTGGAATTAATAAGTTTTAAAAATTATAAAGATGAAAGTCTATACAATGATAGATATAAAATTCAAGATATAAAAAATGCTTTAAATTTAATTTATTATGGAAAGTGTGCTTATTGCGAGTCTAATGAAGAGTTATTACATGTTGAACACTATAGGCCAAAAAAAATATACTATTGGTTAGCGTATAGTTGGGATAATCTATTATATGCTTGTTTTTTTTGTAATACTGGAAAGAATAAAAGTTTCAGTATAGAGAGTTCTGTTAAAGCTGCTTTTAAACCTAGTGCAAAAAAAATATTGTCTATAAATAATTTATCATATATTTACGATAAGTTTGAAAATCCTAAAATTATTAATGTTGAAAATTTTGATCCATATCCATATTTAGAATTTTTTCATAATGGAAAAATTCGAGCAAATCATCCTAGAGTTAGACATACGATTAATATTTGTAATCTTAATAGAGTAAAATTAAAAGATAAAAGAAGAACAATTATAGATGACTTTAAAAAAGAGGTAACTATTGCTTTTAGAGAAAAAAATAAAAGTAGACGTGCTGCAAAACTGGAGCAGGTTATTGAGAGTTTTGTCATTAAACTCCAAGAACCTGAAAGAAATTTCTTAGCATTACGAAAATATCTTATTGATAAAAAAGTTATATATGAAATCATCAAAACGATAAGAAGCCAATCTACACAAGTTGAGTAGATTTTCATATTTATTGGAATGTTTTGTATTATTTATCTATTACTAAGATGAAATCTAACGAAAGTCAGTTTTCTTCACTTTTTCTATACAAATTTTCCATATATTTATCAGTGATATGATCTTCTACTGTCAACCACCCAAGACTTCCTTCACCATTATCAACTACATCAATATGATTATCGCCTTTGTAGACTAGAACATCTTTACCTAAAAACTTTAATGAATTCCAAAAAGAAGAATCACTTAAGACCTCAAGAGCAAGATGAATATCGTCACGAAGTTGATCAAGTTCTTGTGTGTAATCTAAGCTAAGATTATTGACAAGCTTGCCGTAAATAACACGCTTCTTACCATTTTTTAAATGAAGAATTTTTACATCGGAACGTGCAGGTACGGAACTATCCTTCTTTAAAAAACTATCCTCTAATCTTGCAATAATATCTGCATTCATCGATCGATTATGTTCTTTTGCTGATTCAACGATCTTATCTTTAAGATCTTGCGTCATACGCATTTTGTATTCAACATCTGCTAGGTTTTTACCCATATCTATTTCACTTGCAAAATATCGATTTATTAAAATCATAATAATATCCCTAGTAGGGATTGACAATAGGGTGTGATAATAATAAATTTAAAACATCCCTAGCAGGGATATAAAAACGCCCCGAATAATCTTGGCGGATCACGGGGCGAGTTACCAATCATTTTCGAGAATAATTGATATGAACAGTCTATCATTTAATGCAATGCAATTTCATCCAATTCAGCGTAATGATGATCAAATTTGGATTACATCCTCTGATCTTGCTCGCGCTTTAGGATATGCACGTGAAGATTCAGTTTCACGTATTTATGACCGTAAGGCAGATGAATTTACTTCTGATATGACATTGACCGTCAAATTGACGGTCAATGGAATTAATGAAAGTGTACGTGAAAAAGAAACACGTATCTTTTCTTTACGTGGGGCTCATTTGATCGCCATGTTTGCGAAAACACCAATAGCTAAAGAGTTCCGCAAATGGGTACTCGATGTCCTGGAAAATGAAATACAGCATCAGAATATCGGCACTCGGGTAAAGATCAACGCAGGACAGCAGGCGGAACTGAAGGAAATTGTTGATCGACGGTGCAGGGGTATCATCAGTCTCCGAACAGAATTATGGAGCAGACATAACAGACATTTCCGTATACCACGTTACAGTGAACTCTTGGCCATACATTTTCAGGATGCGGTGGACTACCTTGAAACCATGGAGCTTAAAAGTGGAACGGGCATAGTCATAGAGGACAATCAGTCACTCCGTATACTGTGTACCCATTCAAAGCTGTTTATGACGTGGTGGAGAACACACAGCCCGGCACTGGGGAAACTGAATCCTCAGCTTGTATACATGCTCAATGACAATATGTTCTATATGTCCTGCGCCATAGATGACCTGTGTAAAAAGTACGCCATAGAGCTGCCGGCTTATGACTACCAGCGTATGTTCCTGCTGGAGACAGAATCAGATAAAAGATTCAGATTGATCGGATAAGAAAAGACCGCCTGAAAGGGCGGTTTTTTTATCGTTAAAGAAAATACAGTTGATCACCATAATTGCTACATACTCAATATTCTAAAGCTGTAAGATAATAGGTAAAACCTCTTAGTGGTTCGTCTGCTCACAAGAGAGTTTCAGCTGGGTTTGAGGTTTCTGAAATCAGACTGAATAACTGTGAGCACCAAATCTGCACCATGAAGATATAAGGTTCTGATAATCAATTGGAGATTCTAAACAATGATTTTAGTGACTGGTGGTTTAGGCTTTATAGGCTCACATATTGCTTTAAGTCTGATGGCTCAGGGTCAGGAAGTCATTATTGTTGATAATTTGTCCAATTCAAGTCTGCAGACTCTTGAAAGGCTTGAATATATTTCTGGTCTGTATATTCCTTTTGTCAAAATTGATGTCAGAAATACGCCGGCATTAAATAAAGTCTTTGAGCAGTATTCAATCCAGGCGGTCATACATGCTGCCAGTTTTAAGTCACTTGAAGAGTCGGTTCAGAAACCACTTGAATATTATAATGATAATGTCAGTTGTATCATGAGCCTGCTCCGCGCCATGCAGCGTACTGGAACCCGTAACCTGCTGCATATTTCAAGTCTTGTTGTTTATGGGCAATCCAGTCTGGAGTTGACGGAAGCGACTGAATTCAATTATCGGTTCCAGAATCCCTATGTGAAGTCGCAGCAGATGGTTGAAACCATTATTCAGGATACTTACAGTACAGACGATGAGTGGAATGTTGCCATTTTAAGACCTGGTAATATCGCGGGTGCATTTGAACATGGTGTACTGGGTGAGTTTGTTACACCATTACCTAAAAATATTGTTCCTCTTGCAATGCAGGTGGCTTCAACACAGCGCGACTTCATAGAACTGCACAAGCATGCGCAGACAGAAGATAAAACAGCGGAGCGCAGCTTTCTACATGTCCTTGATTTCTGTGACGCAGTATCTAAAACATTACAGTGGTTAAGCATGCAGCATCATGCATGTGAAGCTTTTGATATTTATGGTGATCATATTTCCATTTTGAAATTGCTGAACTTAATTGGTGAAACGACACATACAGAAATACATACAGTGGATGTTGAAAGCTGTGAATATCCTGTACTGGATCAGATTGGAAGTGTATCCACCAAAGCACACGATGTCCTCCAGTGGCAAAAAGTCCGATCCTTAAAACAAATGATTGAAGATGAATGGCGGTTTTATCAGCAGTCATTAAGGTCATACTGATTTTGGGTTTTAATGAAAATAATTATCATTTACTTAATGGCTTGAATTGATTAGTATCAATGCAGCCATAGCAGATCAATTGCGCTTAGCCAGTCTATTCTGAACATACAAGAGGTTTCAAATGCAGACACGTATTGAACATGACACGATGGGTAATGTGGAAGTTCCATCAGAAGCAATGTGGGGCGCACAGACTCAGCGCAGTTTGCAGAATTTTAAAATTGGCGGTGAGCGATTGCCACGTGCAATGATCCGTGGCATGGGGCTTGTAAAAAAAGCTGCAGCAATTACCAATGCTGAGCTTCAGCAGATTCCTGAGGAACTGTCAGGTTATATTATAGGTGCAGCTGATGAGGTTATTTCAGGTCAGTGGGATGCACAGTTTCCATTAGTGGTCTGGCAGACTGGTTCTGGTACGCAAAGTAACATGAACTGTAATGAAGTGATTGCCAATATTGCCAACCAGAAACTGGGGAATCCGCTGGGTTCACAGAAACCCGTACATCCAAATGATCATGTTAACCGTGCTCAGTCCACCAATGACTCTTTCCCGACGGCTATTCATGTCGCTGCAAGCCTTCAGATCAATGAACTTCTGATTCCTGCTGTTCAGAGATTAAGAGATACACTGAATGCAAAATCAGAAGAATTTTCAGAAATTGTTAAAATTGGTCGTACACATTTACAGGATGCTACGCCATTAACGCTTGGACAGGAATTCAGTGGTTATGTTTCTCAGCTGGATCATGGGCTGAAACGTCTTCAGCAGGCACTGGCAGGATTATATGAATTACCTTTAGGTGGTACAGCTGTCGGGACAGGACTGAATTCACATCCTGATTATGCAGAAAAGGCAGCTGTTCAGCTTGGCAGTCTGACGGGTCTTCCATTTGTAACTGCACCCAATAAGTTCGAAGCACTGGCTGGACGTGATGCCGCCGTGTTTGCGTCGGGTGCGTTAAAAACCCTGGCTGCCAGTCTGAATAAAATCGCCAATGATGTTCGATGGCTTGCGAGTGGTCCTCGTTGTGGTTTTGGTGAAATCAGTATTCCTGAAAATGAGCCAGGCTCCAGTATTATGCCAGGTAAAGTGAATCCGACTCAGAGTGAAGCGATGACCATGGTTGTTGCTCAGGTCATGGGGAATGACACCACCATCAATATAGCGGGTGCATCCGGTAATTTTGAGCTGAATGTTTTTATGCCCGTCATTGCATTTAACCTCTTACAGTCCATTCAGTTGCTTGGAGATGCCTGTAACAGCTTCAATGATCACTGTGCTGTTGGTATTGAACCTGTACGTGAAAAAATTGATTACTTCCTGCATAACTCTCTGATGCTGGTTACAGCGCTGAATCCTGTGATTGGTTATGAAAATGCAGCAAAAGTCGCTAAGACCGCTTATAAAGAAGGTAAGACTTTGAAACAGGTTGCTGTTGAACAGAACCTGGTGACAGAGGAGCAGTTTGATGCAGTTGTTAAACCTGAGGACATGATTGCTCCAAATGTAAAATAAGTCGCAAGTTGCTTACATTCAGTACAGCTCAGAAAATGAGTCTGTACTGAACATAAAAACTGATATAAAACCTGTTGTTTTTTTATGTAGCAGTTCACGGGAGCAGTATGCGGCCTGATGGATTGGTAGCTCATTGGCATTGAATAAAATGTCAGAATTGTTAGAATGCCTTTCTTTTTCTGTTTTCATTTTATTGTTGATGTGACCAGTTGAACTGGTAATGCAATAAACTGAGTTATAAACAGTTTTGTATCTAGGATTTTTTAATGCTCTCTATCTATTTAACCGATGTTCGTAAAAATGTGCAATTTAGTGATTATCCTGGCGAGCATCCCGTTAAATTTATTCTGAGTTTCAAAAAAATCTTTCCGAGTGTCATGGAACTTTTGTTGCCAGTACTGCCTGAAAATGAAAACCTTGAAGAAATGACCTGGGAATCTACAGTTGCAGATTTTGAACTGTTTAAACTTTTACTCAGCGGTTGGGGCGTGGTTGAATTACGACTGAATGCTCTGGCGGCATTTCGTGATAAAAAATTTGCAGACCAGACTGTGGTAAAGATCAAACAGAAGCGTAAAGAATTTTCAGTAAAAAACAGTGCACTGACTTCAGTTGAACTGGATTATCTGTTTTTACATGAGCTGCATGCTCAGATTGATGCAGAACTGGTTGAGGTTGGTGAAAAGTTTTATTTACCCGTACTGCGTGATATCTGGAAAGGTCATGTATCAGACAAGGTGCTGAACGCGAAGTTCTGAAGATCAGATTTTTAATCCTCCATATATGGGGGATTTTTTATATGAATGCTGTGTACAAGTTGAATGCTTACTGTACAGGCAGTTCCAGGATATCAATAAATAACAGTATCAACCAATAAAAATCTATAACATATTTGCATTGTTTTGGCTTTACAAAGCAAGCTTATTCACGGTTAAGTTCAACTAAATAGTTGAAACGTCGCTTTCAAAATTTCCCGAAGATATATTCAAGGATTTCATCAAATGTCGAATAACTTTTTAGAATTAATTCAGAATCGTCGTACTATTTATGCAATTGGTAAAAATGTTAAGCATGATGCTGCATATTTAACAGACCTGATTCAGAATGCAATCAAGCAAAGTCCTTCTTCATTTAACTCTCAGTCTTCACGTGCGGTGATTCTGTTTGGTGCTCAGCACGAAAAATTCTGGAACATCGTTAAAGATAAACTGAAATCTTATGCAAAAGATGAAGAATCAGCTGCAAAAACATCAGCAAAAATGGACAGTTTTATTGCAGGTGCAGGTACGGTTCTGTTTTTTGAAGATATGAATGTGATTCAGGGTTTACAGGAAAACTTCCCATCTTATGCTGACAACTTCCCAGTATGGGCAGAACATTCAACAGCAATTGCTCAGTTTGCTGTATGGACAGCACTGCACACTGATGGGCTTGGTGCATCACTGCAGCACTACAACCCGATTGTAGATGAACAGGTTCATGCAGAATGGGATATTCCTCAGAACTGGAAACTGCGTGCTCAGCTGGTTTTCGGTTCTGTTGAAGCGCCAGCCGCAGAAAAGTCCTACATGTCTGATGCGGATCGTTTTAAAGTATTCCAATAATTCTGATGTGTGAATAAAAAGCCTCTTTGACAGAGGCTCTTTATCTGGCGAATCTTTAAAATCAGCCCCGTTGTATATTTTTAAGTTATTCAGTGCTGGCTGAAAACAGCTGAATCAGTGAGGCTGCTTCCGTATACGTATATCCGCAGCTTTTTTCCCATGAAGTACATAATAAACAACGATACAGAACAGTGTGAATATCGCGCTGTATAGATAAAGTTGCTGAAAACTGATCCAGTTTAAGGCAAGTCCGAGAAAATAAGGACCAAAACCAAGCCCTGCATCAAGGAAAATGAAAAAAGTGGATGTGGCAAAGCCCATACGTTCAAGGTTTGCACTTTTGATGGCAATGGTCTGACAGACAGACTGAATATTGCCGTAGCCAAATCCGAGAAGTGCAGCGCTGATCAGCAGTGTTGTGGCATGAGTGGCAAAGCTCAGTGTAATCAGCCCGAGTGCCATAATGATGAATGCCGGGTACATAATAATGTTCTCACCTTTACGGTCCAGCAGTGGACCTGTGAAAGGGCGGGAAATCAAAATGGCGATGGCATACATCAGGAAGAATACAGAAGCACTTTCAATCAGGTTGATTTCTTTGGCATAAAAATGAATAAAAGACAGAACACCTGAGTAACAGATGGAAGCCAGCAGCATAACCAAGGAAACGGGCAATGCATTTTTTTCAATAAATTTTGAGATAAAGCCCGTTATGTTACTGGCATCAGTATTTTCACCTTGCCGAGTTTCTTTTTTAATTTCGGGAATTTTGATGAACTGTGCTGTAATGACACAACAGCAAGCAATGAAACTGGAAATGATAAAAATCACATGATAACCGGTATGTATCATCAGCCAGATTGCCATAAATGGACCAATTGCAGTGCCGAGAGTACTGCTCATGCTGTAATAGCCAATGCCTTCACCACGCCGTGCAGGGGGAAGGATCTGAGCAATAATGGTTCCCAGTACCGTCGATGCCATGCCCATCATAAATCCGTGTGCGAATCTGACCAGTAAAAGCATGCCTACTTCAAAATGAATGAAATAGAGTCCCGAAAAAAGTAAAAATCCCGTCAGACCTGTCAGTAATGTTGCTTTCTGTCCAAATTTTTCAAGGAATCGACCTACCAGTAAGCGTCCAATCAGCGTACCCACAATAAACAGACCGGAAACCAGACCTGCCTGAGCGGGACTTGCATGCAGTTCAGCTACTGCATAACCGACGATGACAATCACAAGTAGGTAAAAGATCAGAACCAGCTGAAAGTTGATGGCACTGACCAGAATAAAATTTTTGGTCCATAAGGGGGCATTTTCAGTGTTCATGATGTACACCTGATTTTTTATGCTGCAATTGTTGGGTCAGTTGATGAATCAGCTTAATACTCAGCTGAATATCAGTGTCACAACTTTGCTCAAGCAGTTCCTGCTCAAGTTGATCTATTTTGTGCATACACTGAATAACCAGCTGTTGTCCTGAATCTGTCAGCCTGAGTATCCTGACACGTCGGTCAGTTTCTGTGTACTGTGAAACAGCCTGTAGCTTTAATAATGGCTGGATGCGTTTGGCAATGGATGGTCGTGAAATATTGAGATATTCAGCGATTTCGGTAGAGGTGCAGGGCTGATGCTGCTGAATATAGTGAAGAACCTGCCACAGAGAATAGTTCAGTTGATGTTCAAGCAACAGCGTGTTTATTTCATCATTTAACATTCTTGAAAATTTAAGAATGACGGATCTGAATTTTAATGAAGTGCTCATAAGAATAGTCAGCTACTGAATCAGTTACCCTGGGTAATGATTTAAATTTACGCTCATTTATGTGAATTTTCAAATTATCTTTCTATTAAAATAAAAAAGTGATTGGAAAAATAAATACAGTAAAAAGTGAAACGGCAGACCACTTTTAAAATATGTTTTTATAAACTATATTGAACAGAGTGGAAAGTTGATCACACCGCTTGGTTTTTAAGCAGTCGTGAACTTTTCAAATTTAACGAGCGAAGATCTGAGATTCTGTTTTGCTGAAACGCAGTGGCTTGTTGCTTGCTATAGCAACAATACTTTTACAGATAGCTGTTCACTTACAGCCTTTGCTACCGGAAAAATATCATATTGCTCCGGTATGTCTTTCTATCACTCATAATTTGATTGCTTCACCACTTCATTCTTCTGAGACTCAGATTTCAGCTCATGAGCCACACGACATTCACAGTCATTTACATTTTCTGAAAGATTATTTTGATTATCATCATGAGCATGTTCACGATGCCCATAATCATCAGTGTCAGTACTGTACGGTTTATGGTGATCTGGTCATGCCGCCCGAACTTGGGGTGCAGGAAGTCTTTGACCGTCTGAATATCCGGCTGATCACTTTTGAGAAAGCGCATAAGCACATCTACTTTGAGCTGCAAAAACTTTTTCTCATGCCTCAGGGGAGAGCCCCACCTTCTTTATCTGCATAAACCACAAATTAATGAATTTTAAGCATTAACTTTTATGTAGGTAACACACATGAATCCTGAAACAATCTGTTCTGTACAGAGGGACTTACACATCCTGAAATTTGCAGAACTGCACAAAATATCAGCAAAAAATAAGCAACAGACAGTCTTTTCAGAGAAGCGGTATGCTTTGAATGACAGACTAAATAATGATTTTAATGATGGCTTCAGCAATATCGGCTTAATGCATATTTCTGCAAGTCCTGTGCTTATCAAAAAGGTGGTGTCATGAATCTGGGACTGACTGCACTTGAGCTGGCGCGTATCCAGTTCGCTTTTACTGTTTCATTCCATATTATTTTTCCGGCGATTTCCATTGGGCTTGCCAGTTTTCTGGCGGTGCTTGAGTGGCGCTGGCTGAAAACCCAGAATCCTGTCTATCAGGATCTGTTTAAATTCTGGGTCAAAATCTTTGCCGTCGCTTTTGGTATGGGCGTTGTGTCTGGCGTAGTCATGAGCTATCAGTTTGGGACCAACTGGAGTGAATTTTCACGGATAGCAGGCTCTGTAACCGGACCTTTACTGACGTATGAAGTCCTGAGTGCTTTCTTCCTGGAAGCAGGCTTTCTGGGCATCATGTTGTTTGGCTGGGGGCGCGTTGGACCAAGGGCACATTTCTTTGCCACTGTTATGGTTGCGGTCGGAACCTGTATTTCCATGTTCTGGATTCTGTCCTCAAACAGCTGGATGCAGACACCGCAGGGTTTTGCTATAGAAAATGGCATTATTGTTCCGACAGACTGGTTTGCCATTGTTTTTAACCCATCATTTCCATACCGACTGGCTCATATGGCAGCGGCGGCATTTCTTGTGTCTGCTTTACTGGTTGCATCGACAGCAGCGTGGCATTTGCTGAAAGGTCGCCGTGACGATCTTGTTAAAAAATCTTTTTCCATGGCAATGTGGATGATTCTGATTCTGGCTCCTTTACAGGTCATTATTGGAGATAACCACGGTCTCAACACATTGAAGCATCAGCCTGCAAAACTTGCTGCCATTGAGGGACACTGGGAAACCAATACAGATGAAGGTATGCCGTTATATCTCTTTGGTATACCAGATATGGAAGCTGAAGAAACAAAATATGCCGTTGGTATTCCCAACCTGGGCAGCCTGATCATGACTCACAGCATGGATGGTGAGGTGAAAGGTCTGAAAGAATTTGCACCTGAGGACCGTCCAAATTCGACTGTTGTATTCTGGAGTTTCAGGATTATGGTCGGTCTGGGCATGTTAATGATTCTGCTGGCTTTCTTTGCACTTTTACTCAGAAAAGGTGGAAAACTTTACGAAAATAAATGGTTGCACCGTTTTGCATTTGTGATGGGGCCATCCGGTTTTATTGCGCTGCTGGCGGGCTGGTTTACGACCGAAGTGGGTCGTCAGCCCTGGGTGGTATATGGTGTTCTTCGTACCAAAGATGCACTGTCGCCAGTTTCTGCTGAACAGGTGGGATTAACACTGATTATTTTTGTTGTGGTCTACTGTGTCGTGTTTGGTATAGGCATCTATTACATGCTGAAGCTGATGCATAAAGGACCACAGTTCATTCATGCGACTCCTCAGGGACAGGTTCACAGTGAAGAAGCCGTGATCCTTGCATCTAAACGTCCGTTGACCAGTGTGGAGGACAGTGTTGACTCAGAGCCGTCATCTACATCTGAAAAACCTGAAAATGATCATCAACAGGAGCAGAAATAATGATTGATTTATCTTTAATCTGGATTGTTATTATTGCCATTGGTGTTTTTATTTATGTCGTGCTCGATGGCTTTGATCTGGGTATCGGTATTCTGTTTCCCTTTATTCAGGGGCAACAGGAGCGTGATGTGATGATGAATACGGTTGCACCTGTCTGGGACGGTAATGAAACCTGGATGGTACTCGGCGGCGCAGCTCTGTATGCTGCATTTCCGCTGGTATATGCAACGGTGTTGTCCGCACTGTATCTGCCGATTATTTTAATGGTGGTTGCATTGATATTCCGTGGCGTGGCTTTTGAATTTCGTTTTAAAGCCAACAGAACGAAACATCTGTGGGACAAAGCCTTTATTGGTGGTTCAATACTGGCGGGTTTTTTCCAGGGAATGATTCTTGGGGCATATATTCAGGGCATAAAAGTAAGCAATAACATGTATGCAGGTGGTGGACTGGACTGGCTGACTCCATTTTCAGTATTTACCGGCATTGGTGTGGTTGTGCTTTATGCAGCACTGGGTTGTGGCTGGTTAATCTTTAAAACTGAACTGGATCTGCAGAATAAAATGTACAGCCTGATGCCAAAACTGATTATTGCATTATTTGTTATTTTTGGCGCCGTGAGTATTTATACACCAATGGCTCATCCTGAAATAGCAGCCCGCTGGTTCAGTCAGCCTCAACTGATGTATTTCAGTCCTGTACCTGTACTGGTGGTTGTATTTACATTGCTGATTTTACGTGCCTGCAAGCAACGTAAAGAACTGAGCCCGTTCATTTATACACTTGCTTTGGTGTTCCTGGCATATACAGGCTTTATGATCAGTTTATGGCCTTATGTTATCCCGCCATCCATTACCATCTGGGATGCAGCAGCTCCAGAAAGCAGTCAGTTATTTGCTTTGATCGGTGCTTTGATCCTGATTCCGATTATTCTGATCTATACAGGACTTTCCTACTGGGTATTCCGTGACAAAGTCCGTGTAGGCGATGAGGGCTACCATTGAGATATGGCTGTAATTAGCATTGTGTCGTTACGAGATTGAGAGGAGTAGGCAAATGAAACTTTCACAAAAACTGTCTGAGACTCAGTGGTTCATAGTGTTATGGCTGGGCGGATTTCTGGCGCTTGCAGTGATTGCAGGTTTGTTCAGAATGCTGATTCAGCTGGCATATTAGTTTTCTGATATTCTCAGCCTGATTTGAGTTACTGAAAAAGTGGTCTGATGAATCAGACCACTTTTTTTATATCCAGCAGACCATTAACATGGATAACCTCGTTATAGTGGCTGTTAGAAAAGTATCGGTATTGCGGGTAAGGCATGAAGTTGGAAAGCATCAGTTCTGTATTCAGTTTATTGCAGGAATCATTGGATGTGACAGAGCCAGAGGCACTGAAAGCACTCAATCTGCTGGGTTTTGAAAATGAACAACAATATCAGGAGCAGCTGGCGCAGAATCATACGAAACGTAGAGAGCAGACTGAAAAGCATATTTATGTGATTCAGAATACAGGTGCTCAAAATAGCCTAAGCTTTTTATTCACTCCTTTCATTTACTCCGTTTTAAATCTTAAAACAGTCTATATCACCTCAAGAATGCCATTGACCGAACAGGTTTTTGCACACTATTTTCGACTGGAAGCACTGGAACTTCAGCACAGCTTATCACTGTCTGAAATGAATATCAGTCTGGAGCTGGTTGAGGAAAATCAGTTTCAGTTCTATGCATTTCTAAAAGCATTACTTGATCCATATTGTCATCATATTGACTGGATCACTGCATTGGCAGGTCAGGAAGAACTGACACAGCAGCTGAAACAGTTGAATATCAGACTGAATACGATCGTTGTAGGGGAACAGAAATGTGGTATCGAGTCTGATCAGATTGATTTTGCAAAACTGTTATGGAAAAGAAAAAATACCGAAACAGCCAGTATCTGTGAATATATCTGCAAGGACAACGCTCCACTGGTCAGTCAGCACCTGAACATCAGTCTCAAAGATGCTGAAAGACTGGTGGATGACCTGATGTACAGTGAACATTTATTTGAAAAATTTTCAGTCTTTGGTGAGTTTACAGAAACTGTTTTTAAACAGCACAATTCAACGCAGCGGCTAAATGCCTGATCCAGCGTTTGCATTTAAAATGGAATCAGTTTCTTTAGGGTTCTGAAGCTGTCGCAACTGAAAGCTGAATGTAGATGAACTGATCGCGTGGATTTTTACTGATAGCAGGCTAATGATGAATCAAAAAGAGTTTATGGAGCTATTAAGGCATAATCTTGAAAAAAATAACGATGCCCGGCTAAAAGTAAAATTTTATCAGTCCCTTAAATCACTGGTTTTGAGTATTCAGAATACAGAGGATTTTAAATGTCCATCCTCCCGATTTCTTTCTGAAAGTTTTGGGGTCTCCAGAGATACTGTTGAGAAAGTTTATACACAACTTGAAGATGAAGGCATTTTATACCGCATCAAAGGCAAAGGTAGCTTTGTTTATGCAAAATCGGGGCAGCACAGGCAGTCTGCACAAAATATGCAATACGATCTGGCACCCGAAAGCCAGCAGCTGGAAGATCTGTTCTTTGATCAGAATCTGAATTTCTTTGCCGATGGTATCCCTGAAATTCGGAATTTCCCGTTTAAAAAGTGGTATGAAACTGAAAAACAGGTGCTATACAGTGTCGGTCTCAGTATTTATATGAAAGACAACAGTGCCGGAAATGAGCTGTTACGCGAACAGATTGCCCAGCTGGTTAACTTACACCGCCACACCCAGGTCAGTCCAGAACAGGTGCTGATTGTGAACAGTACGCAACAGGCAATGTATTTATGTGGCAGGGTGCTTTTACCCGAAAACAGCCAGGTAATACTCGAACATCCGTATTATTCAAATGCCTATCATCTGTTTAAACATATGCATATGAGTCTGAAATGTATAGGACTGGATGCTGAAGGTCTGAAAATTCAGGATGCAGAAAAACTCGAAAATATCAGGGCAGTTTATGTGACGCCTTCCTGTCAGTATCCATCTGGGATTCAGATGAGTGAACAGCGCAAAAGACAGATTATAGAATTCGCTGAAAAGAAAAATGCATACATCATTGAAGATGATTACGATGCATTTATGCTGAAAAAAGAAAAAAATAAAGCTGTTTTTGCTTCTGATCATTATCAGCGTACAGTTTATATTGGTTCTTTCAGTAAATATCTATTACCTGGATTACGCCTGTCTTACCTGATTTTACCTGAAAGACTGGTTGAACCGTTCAAGCGTTACCGTAACTATATTGATGGCAGTGCGCCATCTCAGCATATACAGGTACAGCTGGCTCATTTCATGAAAAATGGTGAATATGCAATATATCTGCATAAAATGCAGCAGATATATCTGAAACGTTATCAGGCATTTATTCATTATTTTAATCAGTATCTTGCATTTTATTGTGAGCTGAAAGAGCATCATCCTTCCATGCAGATCGCCTGTTATTTCAAAAACCTGAAACTGGCAGAAAAGCTGGAAGACGCACTGGTCAAAGGGGCAGAGCTGAAAGGAATTGCCATAACACATTTGAGTCAGTTTTATGAAAATGATCCTGAATATGGTTTTGTTCTTGGATTCAGTGCGTTGAATGATACAGAGATCAAGGCCTGTATGCTTGAATTGACCCAGATGATTTCTGCTGAAATCAAACGCGTAAATACAAAGTAGGGGATTAACCTGGATTGAGATTTTCATCAATTTAATATTTAATTTGTGTGACACAATTCAAACAAACCTGATTTATATTTTTAATTAAAATGATTAAATATTCACCAGAATAAAAATCAGGTACGTGAAATGAACAGTCATAATTCAATTTTTATTTTTAAAGCAGAAAATGCTGCGCTGACTTCCGCTGTTTTTTCCAGTTTTGAATCCATGTGTGACTGGATTCAGAAATATTATCTCAGTGGTATGGTAATTGAGTATCCACTGGATGTCTCAAGCTATGACTGGGCGGTGGAAAATGGCTATTTTGCAAGAAAAAGCCCGATTGATTCCGCACCGATTTTCATTGCAAGTTTTGTATCTGCATATCAAAAGCAATGGCATTTCAAACATGGTGAAATTCTTGAAGAAATTACTGAAGAAAATCAGTAGTAAAATAGCCTAAGCAAAAATTTTAATAATTTCTTCTCTTAAAAACTGATGTCTGGAATTCTCCTGAATATCCTTATGCCAGTAAATTCCCATATTTAAAACAGGGATATTCACAGGATGTTCAAAAACCTGAATCCGACTGGACATCTGCAAATTATCCAGGATGCCCTGAGGGATTGTCAGCATGGCTGAAGGGTACTGTTCCAGTACCTGTAGTGCGGTGGAGTAATGCTGACAGCGTAAAAATATCTGACGTGTCAGCTTATTTTTCTGAAGATACATATCTTCCAGCAGGGTACCTGTACGTCTGGAAGAAACGCCAATGTGTGGTGCGCTCAGATATGAAGCTGTATCAATGGAACCATGATGTGTACAGATCACAAAATGGTCCTGAACCAGATTGTGATACTGAACTTTTTCACCATAGCTTTGCTCAAGATCAATAATAAAATCAATCTGTTGTGATGCTAAATCTGCAACCGCATTTTTACGGTCAACTTTGGAACTCAGAAACTGAATATCAGGATTGATTGCCTGAAAGTGCTGAATAATTTTAGGGAAAATAATCGGTTCAATTTCATCATGAACTGCAATTTTCAGGGTTTTAATCACCAGAGGATCAAACTGCTGTTTCTGCCTTGAAATATTCTGTATGGCGTAGAGTGCGTTTTTGACCGGCAGATAAATCTGTTCTGCAAACGGTGTGGGAAGCATTCGGGTACCTGCTCTGACAAATAAGTCATCCTGTAAATGTATACGCAGACGCTGTAGAGCATGGCTTGCAGCAGACTGAGTGATATACAGCATATGTGCAGCCTGAGAAATACTTTTCTGTTCATAAACAGCAATAAAAAGTGGGTATAAATTAATATCAATATGGTGGAAAACTGACATATCTATACGAGTTTTATTATGAATATCATTCATAGTGATTAATAAAATTAAATCATTTTATTCATAATAGTTTTATGGGTACTGTGTTGTAAAGCCTCCATAAATAATTACTTTCGAGTGGCTCCCGGATTTTGTGAAATATCCATCCAAAGGATCTGAATATGTTTGAATTATCAGCACGTGCGCAGGATTTTGTAGAACGCACCAAAGCTTTTATTAAAAATGAAATTGAACCTGTAGAAACGGAGTTCTGGAATGAAGTCCATCATCTGAATCAGGGTGGGGACTGGACAAAATGGCAGTGGCCAGCTCAGCTTGAAGTCCTGAAGAAAAAAGCAAAAGATGCGGGTCTGTGGAATATGTTTTTACCTGATGCCGAACTCGGTCAGGGCTTATCTGTTCAGGAATATGCACATATTGCAGAACTTTCCGGTCGCAGTCTGATTGCACCGACTGTATTTAACTGTAATGCACCTGACAGTGGAAATATGGAAGTCCTGTGGCGTTATGGCTCTGAAGCACAAAAAGAACAATGGCTGAAACCTTTACTTGAAGGAAAAATCCGTTCTGTATTCTGTATGACTGAACCTGCTGTTGCATCAAGTGATGCGACCAATATGCAGGCTACAGCAGTTGTGGATGGCGATGAAATTGTGCTGAATGGTCGTAAATGGTGGTCTTCAGGTCTGGGAGACCCAAATGCAAAAATCATCATTTTCATGGCACACACGCCTGATGAAAGCAAAGATCGTCATCATCAGCATTCGATGGTACTGGTTCCTGTTGATACACAGGGTGTAACGATTGAACGTATGTTGCCGGTTTTTGGTGATTATGATGCACCACATGGACACGGCGAAATCAGCTTTGATAATGTCCGCGTTCCTGTAACCAGTTTTATCGGTGGTGCAGGACAGGGCTTTGAAATTGCACAGGGTCGCCTTGGGCCTGGTCGTATTCACCACTGTATGCGCTGTATCGGTGCTGCTGAAAAATCTTTAGAGCTGATGATTGGTCGTGGTATGAGCCGTACAGCTTTTGGTAAGGAAATTCTTAAACTGGGTGGTAATCTTGAACGTGTAGCAGAAGCCCGCGTTGCCATTGATCAGGCACGCTTACTGACTTTATATGCTGCTTATAAGATGGACACACAGGGGAATATGGCTGCTTTGACTGAAATTTCAGCGATTAAAGTGGTTGCACCATCAGTGCTCGAAAAAGTGGTGGATATGGCGATTCAGATTCATGGCGGTATGGGCGTTTCAAGAGATACGCCCCTGACAGGATTTTTTGCTCAGGCACGCAGTTTAAGACTGGCTGATGGTCCTGATGAAGTGCATAAAGGCATGATCGCAAAACTTGAACTGAAAAAACATGGATATGGTTCACGTAAAAAATAAATCAGTGACTGATCAATAAAATTTACCCTGCATCACTGGATAATATTCAGGATGCAGGATAATCTTTTTATAGACGTTATATAAGAAACAGAAAATTCAGGGAAAAAATATGTCAGTTATAGATGTTGGTGGAAAAGTTCGTGAAGGTGAAGAACTGGATATACGTGCTGTCAGTAACTGGTTAATTGAAAATGGTTCAGAAATTTCAGGACCTGCCGAAGTGACACAGTATTCAGGCGGGGCTTCCAACTGGACTTATCGCTTGAAGTATGAAAATGCCGATCTGATTTTACGTCGTCCACCAAAAGGTACGAAAGCAAAATCTGCACATGATATGGCACGTGAATACAATGTTCAGCGACTGCTTGCACCGTTCTATCCGGTTTTACCTGAAATGATTGGACTGTGCCAGGACGAATCCGTCATTGGTTGCGATTTCTATGTCATGAAGCGCATTGAAGGGATTATTCCACGTGCCAAATTACCACCTGAGCTGCAGTTTGGCGAAGCTGAGGTCCGTAAACTCTGTATCAATGTCATTGATAAACTGATTGAGCTGCATCAGGTTCCATATCAGGGAACTGAACTTGAGAAAATTGGTAAAGGTGATGGTTATTGCCGTCGTCAGGTTGAAGGTTGGGATGCCCGTTATGAAAAAGCACATACCCTCAATGTTCCTTCATTTAAATATGTCCGAAAATGGCTGAATGACAATATTCCTGAAGATTCGACCAGCTGCATTATTCATAATGACTGGCGTTTTGATAATGTCATTCTTGACCCGAAAAATCCGACAGAAGTGATTGGCGTACTGGACTGGGAAATGGCAACCATTGGTGATCCATTGATGGATCTGGGTTCTGCACTGGCTTATTGGGTGGAAGATGCGGACAATCAGATTTTCAAATCGACCCGTCGTCAGCCAACCAACTTAAAAGGTATGTTTAGCCGTAAAGAAGTGGTTGATTATTATCTTGAAAAAACGGGGTTACAGACTGAAAACTGGAGCTTTTATGAAGTATTCGGAATTTTCCGTCTTGCTGTAATCGCACAGCAGATTTATTACCGTTATTATCATAAACAGACCGACAATCCGGCATTCAAAGATTTCTGGATTGTCATTCATGCTTTACATATCCGTGCACTGAAACTGATTGGTATGCAGAAACTGGAAGCCAATGACATTGCTCAGAAATATATAGAAAAATTTAAGGAAATTTTAGGAAAATGACCACCATATATCTTGTTCGGCATGGTCAGGCATCATTTGGTGCTGAGAGTTATGACAAACTTTCTGCCAATGGTGAGTTACAGGCAAAAGTGCTTGGGCAGTATTTTAAAAGTATTTTAAAGGAAATGCCTTATGTCGTTGCAGGTTCCATGCAACGACACCAGCAGACTGCCAATATAGCTTTGGCTGAGTGCTTTCCCGATGCAGCTGTAGTGACTGACAGTGAATGGAATGAGTTTAACCATCAACAGGTTTTTTCCCTGTATGAGCCGAAATTCAATGAACCTCACTTACTGAAACAGGAAGTTGCAAAGGAAGCAAATCCAAGAGCATATCTTGCGAAGATTTTTGAGTCTGCAATTGGACGCTGGACTGGTGGTGAATATCATCATGAATATGATGAAGCATGGCCATCATTTAAAGGGCGTGTGGAAAATGCCCTGGAACAGCTCTGTCTTGAACTGGCTGAAAAAAAACCACGTTATGCTGTTGTATTTACATCAGGTGGCGTGATTTCTGTAGCAGCAGGTCAGATTCTGGGGCTAAGTCCTGAAAAAACTTTTGCACTGAACTGGGCAATTGCCAATACAAGTCTGACCACATTGCGTCTGGTTGGCACTGAACCACAGTTACTCAGTCTCAATGAGCATCATTTTATAAAAGCAGAAAATCCTCAACTACTGACATGGATATAACAGGGAACTGATCATGGCTAAAACAATTCTGATAACAGGAGCAAGTTCAGGTATCGGTGCCGGTATGGCACGTGAATTTGCTCAGAAAGGCTACAACCTTGCTGTCTGCGCACGTCGTCTTGAGCGTCTGGAAATATTGAAACAGGAACTTGAGTCAAAATATGGAGTGAAAGTCAGCTGTAAAGTTCTGGATGTCACCAATTATGATCAGGTCTTTCAGGTGTTCCGTGAGTTCAGACAGGAGTTTGGCACGATTGACCGTGTTATTGTCAATGCAGGTGTAGGTGACGGTCGTCGTATTGGAAATGGTAAGTTTGAAATCAACAGAGCAACTGTAGAAACAAACTTTATCTCAGCTTTGGCTCAGTCTGAAGCAGCGGTCGAAATTTTCCGTGAACAGAAGTTTGGTCATCTGGTTATGATTTCGTCCATGAGTGCAATTCGGGGGATGCCTAAACATCTGACAGCTTATGGCGCAAGTAAAGCTGCGGTAGCTCATCTGGCAGAAGGTATCCGTGCTGAACTGATTGATACTGACATTAAAGTATCCACGATTTTCCCTGGTTATATTCGTACTGAAATTAACGAAGGTGCTAAAAAACTGCCTTTTGAAGTGGATGAAAAAACAGGATCACATCTACTCGCAAAAGCAATTGAAAAAGAACCGGTGAAAGCTTACGTCCCACAGTGGCCGTGGTTGCCACTTGGTCTGGCAATGAAAGTCTTACCTCTGAAAATTGTCAATAAACTGGGATAATATCGGTCTGCAGTTCAGGTAAATATCCGTATAGAAATAACAAAAGGCTCTTAAAGAGTCTTTTGTTATTTATGGAAACTGGATTGCATTCTTCAGGCTTAAATCCTGAAAATTTATTCTCTGTGCCTACAGATTGAATACACTTGACTTGTTGTGAAAAAATAACATTTACTATATATTATGTGAAAATACATCATAAAAAAGGTTTTTGGTTATGAGTGCATTACTGAAACAACCTATAGAAAAAAATGTCGTTCTGGCAAAAGCTGTACTGAATGCAGCAGAACAGCTGGAACTGAAACAGACACAGCTGGCTGCCATTTTAGGTGTCCATCGTACTGCCATCAGTCGTTTAAAAAGCAATCCTGAGCTTGATCCATCATCCAAGCAGGGTGAACTGGCACTGTTGCTGATTCGTATTTACCGTGCGCTTTATGCTCTGGCGGGTGGAGATCTGGATTGGATGCGTCATTTTATCAATACACCGAACCTGGTCACAGGTGGTGTACCTGTACAGCAGATTGAAAGCATCACAGGTCTGGTCAGCGTGGTCAATTTCCTTGATGCGCTGCGGGGTAAAGTATGACTGCTGTACTTGATCTATGGCAGGAATGTCATGGACAGCAACAGATCAAGCCTATAGCAGGTACGCTGTACAGACTTGTAGAAAGTCAGGAACAGATCGCAACCCGACAGCTTGTCGACACACTGGAAGAACAGGCTTTACTGGAGGACTTACTCGAATCAGTGAAGCCACCCTATCCAGCAGATATGGAAAAACTTCATTACCTGCTGAAATCACCATTCAGATACCCACCTTTAAAATGGGGTTCACGCTATGGAAGGACTTTTGAGCCGAGTATTTTTTATGGTGGATGCAGCGTAGCAGTTACTTTGGCAGAATCTGCATACTATCGTTTTGTATTCCTGAAATCCATGCAGGGCACATCTGTAAAAAGTATGATACGCTCAGAACATACTTTATTTTCAGTGGGTTATAAGTGTAAAAAAGGTCTTCGTTTACAGGATGTACCTTTTAACAGACATCTGGAACTGTTGGCTCACCCTAAAAATTATGCTTATTCTCAGGCTTTAGGTACATCCATGCGTGAAGCGGGTATTGAAGCGTTTGAGTATCCATCTGCACGGGATGAAAATCATGCAACCTGTGTTGGATTGTTCAGTGCTCAATATTTTACAGGAAACAGCCCTAAGACCAGAGAACAGTGGTTCTGTGATGTTTCTGCAAATGATGTCGTATTTAAAGCGGTAGAAAGTGCAACCATCGTCCGTTTTGAACTGTCTCAGTTTTTGCAGCACGGACAGTTTCCTTTACCTGCCTGAAAGTGTCTTCTGAATATGCTATTAAAACTATATACACTGGCGTTATTACCTTCCCTGATTGTGCAGGGTTATACCGTAAAGAAAAATACGCCACGGTTACCCGAACCTGAAGGGATACGCAAAGGTCAGACTGCAACAGGTAAAAAGTCGCTGTCAGTCTTGATTGTAGGCGACTCAGCCGCAGCAGGTGTCGGTGTTCAGACACAGGAAAATGCTTTACTTGGCAGCATTCTTACACAACTGCAGAATGATTATACCGTTCAGTACCAGCTGGAGGCACGTACAGGAGATACCACGGCTCAGGTTTTGCAGAGGGTCAGACAGCTCGACAGTTTTCATACTGATGTAGTCATCAGTTCTGTAGGCGTAAACGATGTGACAAAGCTGACTTCACCAAAGAAATGGATACAGCAGCAGAAAGAATTTTATGCGGAAATTGAGGCTAAATTTACACCTGATCAGGTATTGATCACAGGTGTTCCTCCTATGAATCTGTTTCCTGCATTACCCAACCCTTTGGCTTGGCTGTTCGGACAGTATTCAGCTCAGATGAATATGCAATTGAAAAACCTTGTGGAAACGAAAAAAAATTATGCTTTGATCCAGTTTAATCTTAAAGAGTTTAAAGCCCAACAACTGGAAATGGCTGAAGATGGATTTCATCCTGGTAAGGATATTTACTGGGTCTGGGCTGAGGAGCTTGTTAAAAAGATTAAGAGTATGTAGACCCATCTGATTTATAAAAATGTAGCGAAAAGTAATAATTTTAAAATACTCAATTTTTTAGTTATATAGTTTTACAGTAATAGGAATATAAAATTATAAAATATTGTAATTAATTAATAAAATCAATAGGTAGTGCGAATAAATCATTAAGAATTAATTCAATCATCATTTACTTTACCACTGCGCGAAATGAGTAAAAGATTTAAAATTATATTTTAAATGGTATACAGGGAGATAGTAAGTATTTAAAAAGGTATAATTTACAATTTAATAAAGCTGAGTAATTTCTAAATACTATGCTTATGATTGCACTAGATAAATTGTTGTTTTTATTAATAAGGTTATCAAAATGAATAAAATTTCTGTTTATCTCGCTGGAAAAAGGTTGGTAATCTTTATTGCATGGTGCCTTGTGGTGTTTCCGTATTTCTTTATATCAATTTCATCTGATATTATTTTTGCACCACTTATTCTTTTATTGTTAGTGATTTACCTGCAAAGACCAAAGAAAAACATAATAATAGTTTCATTTTTATACGGATTTTTTATATTTTTCCCAATATATATTGTATTTTTAAGATGGGTTTTTGTTTATTTTGATGGAAGTGAGACTTTTATAGGCTGCATGAACCAAATTTACAATTTAATGGTAATATTTTTAACTAATGAAACAAGTTTTAATAGATTAATTATAGCTCTATTGGTCATGCCATCTATTTATTTTATTAATTTAGGTAATCGATTAAAGCAAAAAGGATAATTAAATAAAATACGTTTATTAGATTTTTTTGCATTCGATAAAGCTTTAGATGAAACTGTTATATCATTGCCTGGAGAAGATGCATATGATGAATAAAAGGTTTCAGTTTATATAATGAAAAATTAAATTTTTTTCTGGTTATTCATAGTTGAAAAAATATAACACAATGATTTTATATACTTTTGTAGTAGTGTTGTGCATGGTGATCTAGTATTTAATTATGCAATAATATGAGGGTATTAAATTCTCGTGTCAATGAAAATCAAAATATTAGTGTTAAGTATTCTGTTCTTAAGTGTACTCAGCGCATGTCAGAGTGAATATGCACCAGTTGGGAAACACTCAGAAACAGCGACTTTTACTGAACAGATTTCTAAAATGGAAGATGCTGGTGAACTTCCTGAACTTGAAAGGACTGATACTATTGCTGGAATTGATACTGATGAAAATGGTATCCGGGATGATATAGATGCATATATACAAAAGAATTTTAAAAATATTGATCAACAGAATGCTGTAAAGCAGTTCGCAAAAAGTATGCAGCAGTTTATTTTGATTGATCCGGGTAACAGACAGGCAGCTAAAGAGGCTTCGATTAAAAACTCTATGGCAATCAGTTGTATTTATCTAAGGTTTTCAGCGGACACAGCTTATAAAACGGTCAATGAAATTGATGCAATAACAACAAATACAAAAAAACGTTTGCTGGCTTCAAATGCCGTTGATAAAGCACTGGATGGAACAGTGATTTCAGAGCAGAACGGAGAAGTATGCGATGAATAAGGATGTTTAGGCATCTAAGGGTTTGGTTTTACACTTTCTTTTATGGTTCAATGAATAATGTTAAGATTTAAACTATAAATATCAAATTTTATAATGCATTAAATGACTGATCTGGAAATAGAAACCCATCCACTTAAACCCTTTTTACCACAAAATGCCAGATTACTGATGCTGGGCAGTTTTCCGCCACCTGAAACACGCTGGAAAATGGATTTTTACTATCCAAATTATCAGAACGACATGTGGCGGATCTTTGGACTGATTTTTTTTCAGAATAAAGATTATTTTCTGGATATACCGAATAAAAATTTTAAAGAACAAGTGATTAAAGATTTTCTGAATGAAAAAGGAATTGCCATATTTGATACGGCTTATCAGGTTGTCCGTTTACAGGGTAACGCATCAGATAAGTTTTTACAGATTGTTACGCCTACAGACATGAAGCAGTTACTGAGTGCAATTCCACAATGTCAGAGTGTTATGACAACAGGAGATAAAGCAACAGACACCCTGATGTTATCCATGTCTGAGGGAACACAGAAACCTGTGATTGGTCAGGCTGTAGAGACACATTTTGCAGGTCGGGAGCTGACACTCTACAGAATGCCATCTTCCTCAAGAGCCTATCCTTTAGCGCTTGAAAAGAAAGCAGAAGCTTACTTGAACTTATTTAAAGAAATAGACTTACTTTAATAAATTATTGGTTAAACAGGATTCGCTTACCTGGGGTATCATGTAGAAGTATTCAATCCATTTGCCATCCTAAGCAACTTTTTTTGCCATAGCGACACAGCAGATGACAGCACAACTGACGATCAGCATACCTGTACTGACATGCTCATTTAACAGGACTGCTGCAAAGCCAAGTCCTATAAAAGGCTGTAACAGCTGTGCTTGTCCAACACTGGCAATTCCCCCTAAAGCAAGTCCTTTGTACCAGAAAAAGAAACCGATCAGCATACTGAATAAAGACACATAAGCCAGTCCTGACCATTGGGAAATACTGATCTGGGTCAGACTGACAGGAAAGTAGTACACACTGAAAACAAGCATTACAGGCAAAGCAATAATCAATGCCCAACAGATAACCTGCCATCCACCAAGATTTCTGGACAGTTGTCCACCTTCAGCGTATCCAAGACCACAGACAATAACAGCAAGGATCATATAAATATCACCTTTGCTGAAACTAAGTGCTTTGTTTTCATAGAGGGTAAATGCAATCACAAGCGTACTGCCCAGAATTGCAAAACACCAGAAAGCGGGTGATGGCTTTTCAGCAGCTCTAAAAACGGCAAAAATTGCGGTACAAAGGGGGAGTAATGCTATAAAAACAATAGCATGAGCAGAAGTAACGGTCTGTAATGCCAGTGCGGTAAAGAGAGGAAAACCGATGACCACGCCCAGGCAAACAATGGCTAAACGATAAAACTGTTGCGCCGAAGGTATTTTCCTCGAAAAAAATAAAATGCAGAAAATGGCAAGTACACCCGCAATAGCAGCTCTGGCTGCAGTCAGAAATTCAGGAGTAAAGCCCATCACAGCAATACGTGTTGCAGGCAAAGAACCTGCAAAGATAATGACGCCGACTATGCCATAGAGCCATCCTTTTGATGAGCTGTTGATTGCTGAATTCTGCATGGACAATATCCATAAAATATAAGGGATACCGTCAATACTGAATGTTCAGGAGAATGATGAACATACACAGTAACCATACAGTTGGAGCAAACTGTTATGGAAATAAAAGCAGTACAATTTGCAGAAAAAGAAATTTCATATTAAGTTTTGAGACACTGTTTCATTCATCACAAAGATCACTGAAAGTCATGGCTAAAAATAAAGTGGAATTGAGCATTCAGTATATTGAAGGTCTGATCGACAGCAGGCAGTTAATTGCAGGCTCAAGATTACCTTCAGTACGCAGACTGGCAACTGAACTTGGGTTTTCAGTATCAACTGTTGTTGAAAGCTATGCGCGTATGGTCAGTAAGGGATTGATTGAGCCGAGAAAAGGTGCTGGTTACTATGTCTCTGGATATATGCCGGAAGTCAGTTTTCCAGTCAGTTCGATTCAATACCAGCGTGAGATCGATCCTTTATGGATTTCCAGACAGTCACTGGAAGCAGATCGCGATACTCTGAAACCTGGTTGTGGCTGGTTGCCTGCACACTGGATGCCCGATGCTCTGATCCGTAAGGCAATGAAACAGGTTGCTAAAGCTGAAACTTCATTACTGATGGATTATGCAGTACCTCATGGTCATACTGGTTTAAGACAGTATATTGCACGTAAAAAAGCATACATTCAGCAGGAATTAAGCCCTGCACAGATTTTACTGACAGATTCTGCCACACAGTCGATTG
The DNA here is from genome assembly GCF_002165295.2 of Acinetobacter sp. WCHAc010052. Classification (NCBI taxonomy): domain Bacteria; kingdom Pseudomonadati; phylum Pseudomonadota; class Gammaproteobacteria; order Moraxellales; family Moraxellaceae; genus Acinetobacter; species Acinetobacter sp. WCHAc010052. The sequence continues at coordinate 1,707,508 of NZ_CP032143.1, forward strand.
ATCTGATTTTCAGACTGTTGTTAAAACCAGGGGATGTTATTTTAATTGATGATCCCTGCTATTTTAATTTCCATGCATTGGTGGAAGCACACCATATACAGGCTATCGCTGTGCCATTTACAACCAATGGACCAGATATTGAGCACTTTCAGCAGGCTTTACAGTTAAAGCCGAAAATTTATCTGACTAACTCAGGCATTCACAATCCAACCGGTGCTGTTTTGTCATTACAGACAGCATACAGCATTGCAAAAATGGTCGAAAAATCAGATATGCTCATCATTGAAGATGATATTTTTGCTGATTTTGAATATTTGCAGGCACCACGATATGCAGCTCTGACAGGTTTGAAACAGGTGATTCAGGTTGGCAGTTTCAGTAAAACTTTATCTGCATCTGTACGTTGCGGTTATATTATTTCTACTGAAAAGCGTATAGATGAACTGATTGATTTACGGATAGCCACCAGTTTCAGCAGCAGTTTTATCAATGCCGATATTATTTATCATGCTTTGATGGACAGTGGTTATCAGAGACATACGGACTGGTTAAAGAAACAGTTAATGAAAGCTTTTCAGGAACAGATTCAGCAACTTGCACAGTTGGAGATTCACCCATGGATTATTCCTAAAGCAGGGATTTTTCTCTGGTGCAGACTTCCACACGGCGTTCTGGCTGCTGATCTGTCACAATACTGTCTGCAACATGGTGTAATCCTTGCACCTGGTAACTCATTCAGTAAATCTGGAAATGCAGGGCAGTTTTTAAGGTTTAATGTTGCACAAAGTATTGATAAAAAAGTTTTTAATGTGCTTGCAGATGGTCTGAATGATCTGAAAAAGAATTCATTACCGTAAAAAATGATTTTGAGATCCGGTGCAGGCGCTGCAATCAACAATACAGATATGTAATTCAGTCACTGGAAGCGTAGTCCCATAGATTCAGTCTGGATTTTATTTCTGTGCGAATACCAGGAAGCATAGGGAGCAGTGTTCCATCAATCCACAGCTTAAGAGCCTGTATACTGATGCACTGATCATTCTGATCAACCAGCACCGCACCTTTTACCATCATCATCGTTGTTTCATTTTCAACAGTCTCTATACCTTTAAATAAGACATTCAGGCTATAACCTGTATCTTCAATCAGCCATTCAAGTTCAATTTCAGTTTTTTCATTTGAGCAAAGTACAACCTGACCGGAAATAATCTGAGTATCAGTTAAACAATCATGTTCAATTCTGACTTTACTCAGAAACCATTCCTGCTGTTGAAGCTCAGTTAAAGTTTTGCGGGGAGTAAGAATATTATCTAAGTTAAATTTACGGCTTAAATCAAAAAATTGCATGCAGACTGGGGAGTTTTCAGGAAAGTGCTATCTTAGAGAAATGCTTCAGGCGTGTAAAACTAAGTGTTTTATTGATTGAAATTATGTATAAGTAGAAAGTAAATTTATCTTATAAATAAGACATGCATCGAATTTTGAATATATTGATAGAGTTATAAAAATGAATCATGAAAATCCCGTATCAGTTTCTGAAGATGTACCCAGTCCTGTTGATTTACGGAAACAGACAGATGCTGCACAGTGGGCAAATGAAGTAAATGTTAAACGTCCGTGGCGTTACAGCTTCTTTGAAATGTATGCTGAACTGATTCAGCAGCAGAATGCTGTCGATATTCTGGAACTTGGTTCTGGTCCAGGATTTCTGGCTGAATATTTACTGGAGCATTGCCCAGAAATTAAATATTCAGCACTGGATTTCTCAGATGCAATGCATCAGCTTTCGATTCAGCGACTTCTGCCTGAGCAGTTGAAGCGTTCTAAGTTTTATACAGCAGACTTTAAACAATCTGGATGGAATCAGGGGCTGGGGCAATACGATCTGATTATTATTCATCAGGCATTACATGAGTTAAGGCATAAAAATCATGCTTTGAATTTCCATCTACAGATCAAAAAACACCTGAAAGATGATGCCATTTACCTGGTGTGCGACCATCTCTATGCTGACGATGCAATGAGTAATAACGAACTGTATATGTCTATGGAAGAGCATTTCAAAACTTTTGAACAGGCAGGCTTCAGACAGGTTCATGTTTTAAAGCAAATAAAAGGCTTATGTGCTTTCAGCTGTCAGAAAACCTGAAATGAGCCGGAATGACGAGCACTATCCTTACATTGTCATTACATCAGCCATTCAACAGGCAAGTATGAAACACTGTGCATGATAAACCGCTGAAAACCAGTGGTATGTGGATCAGTATGAAACTGAACAACTTTTCCATTATCCTGATGATCAAACCATATCAGATCGCCATTTTTATCGAGTTTAACCTCATAAGCGACTTTCAGAAGTGTACGGTCCAGCAGGTATGAAACCTGTTCCTGTAAAGCATCAGACCGAACGACCAGACCGACCTCGGTATTTAAGTTAAAAGAACGGGGGTCGAGGTTGAATGAACCAATAAAGGTTTTGTCATCAATACTGATAAATTTGGCATGCAGGCTGGATTTATTTTTTCCTTTTTTAGGAATCACATTACCTGTGACCACTTCGTACCAGGTCCGTCTGGTGCGCTCAATATAAGGTTTAAACTCATACAGTTTTGCACCACTTTTAAGTAAATCGACCCGGTATTTCTGATAGAAAGCATGCACTAGAGCAACATCATTTGCGACATAGGAGTTGGTCAGGATTCTGACATTAACCCCTTTAGCAGGTAGCTGTGAAATATACTGTGTCCCATTTTTTGCAGGAACGAAATAGGCGGCGATCAGATCCATTTCTTCTGTGGGATCGCCCATAAGATTACGGATCTGATGTGAAATCAGCTCATTTCCTTCAGCTTCACCAACTGTTTTTTTCGGAGAATCAGCCAAAAAGTCAGCGTATGCCCAGTTTACATGGTTCTGATTGAGTTCATTGGCCAGTTCTTTCTGTTCAAAGTCTACTTTTTCATCTGCTGAATGTTTATTGTTTTCCAGTGCTTTATATTGTTCACGTAACTGTAGAAGTTCCTGAGCAGAGCCTGTGCTGATAAACTGCTGAGCGGGATAACTCAGCTGATAATTCCAGAAATCTGTAAATGTATCATTGGCTTTATGGACTGCCGTGCCATAAAACAGAATGTCCATATCGGTAAACTGAAATGAGTCACTTGCATCGAAGTATTCACTACTGATATTTCTACCACCAGTCACTGCAATTGCACCATCTGCAATGATCAGTTTGTTGTGCATTCGACGGTTGATTTTCATTGCTCTGAACAGATAGTCCATGACCCGAAAATTTCTGAATTTATACGGATTATAAAATTTCACCTGAATATTCGGGTGAGCAATCAGGGCAGTCAGCTGGCTGTCCAGTTTTGTACCATTCTGATCATCGATCAGTAATCTGACTTTTACACCACGATCTGCTGCTTTCAGCAGTTCATGCAGCATGAGTTTCCCAATGAAATCATCAGCCCAGATATAGTACTGTAAATCAAGCGTATATTTTGCATGGCGAATCAGATGCACACGTGCTGCAATGCTCTGAAAGGCATCATTCATTGCAAGATAGGCAGACATTCCTTTCTGTAGTTTATGTGCGGTGTCTGGTTCATTAATCCAGTGCTCAGAATGGACTGCAACGTTTGCTTCCGGTTTCGCCTGATTCATAGGTAAGCTACAACCTGTCAATGTAAATACAGCACAAATTAAAATGATCTTAGTTTTATGTTGTTTCATTTTTGGGTACACAAACTGTTTTCAGACAAATCATAACATTTTCTATCTACTTGAATCTTTAAAGCGAAAAAGGTTACTGTAGCTGAACTGTTAATGGATCATTCAATCAGGAATTATTTGAGATGAAATCACGTGCTGCGGTGGCGTTTGCGCCAGGTGAACCTTTACAAATTGTCGAACTGGACGTTGCTCCGCCTCAGAAAGGTGAAGTCCTGATTAAAATTTCACATACGGGCGTATGCCATACCGATGCATTTACTTTATCCGGTGATGATCCTGAAGGTGTTTTTCCAGCAGTACTGGGGCATGAAGGTGCTGGTGTCGTGGTTCAGGTCGGTGAAGGTGTAACTTCCGTACAACCAGGTGATCACGTGATTCCGCTGTATACAGCCGAATGCGGTGAATGTCTGTTCTGTAAATCCAATAAAACCAATCTGTGTGTATCTGTACGTGCAACTCAGGGTAAAGGAGTGATGCCGGATGGAACAACCCGTTTTTCCTATAATGGCCAACCGATTTATCACTATATGGGCTGTTCAACATTCAGTGAATATACTGTAGTTGCTGAAGTTTCCCTGGCTAAAATCAATCCAGAAGCGAACCATGAGCAGGTTTGTTTACTGGGCTGTGGCGTGACCACGGGGCTTGGAGCAGTATCAAACACAGCCAAAGTTCAGGAAGGCGATTCTGTTGCTGTATTTGGGCTGGGCGGAATTGGTCTGGCTGTGGTTCAGGGAGCGAAAAAAGCCAAAGCTGGACGTATTATTGTCATTGATACCAACCCTGAAAAATTCAAACTGGCAGAACAGTTCGGTGCTACGGATTTCCTGAATCCTAAAGATTACGACCAGCTAGTTCAACAGGTGATCGTGGAAATGACAGGCTGGGGTGTGGATCATTCATTTGAATGTATCGGAAATACCAGTGTCATGCGTTCTGCACTTGAATGTGCGCATCGTGGCTGGGGACAGTCAGTGATTATTGGCGTGGCAGGTGCAGGTCAGGAAATTTCAACCCGTCCGTTCCAGCTGGTGACCGGACGCAGTTGGAAAGGTACAGCATTTGGTGGCGTGAAAGGGCGCAGTCAGTTACCTGGCATGGTTGAGGAAGCTATGCGTGGTGATATTCAGCTTGAACCTTTTGTTACGCATACCATGGGGCTTGAAGACATTAACAAAGCCTTTGATTTAATGCATGAAGGTAAATCCATCCGTACAGTCATTCATTTTTAAGCGTTATATTTTTTAAAATCAGCTGAAATGATCATATAACTGAACATAAAAAAACCTGCCATAGCGCAGGTTTTTTATATTCCAGGTTACATCATTTTATTTTTTTAATTCGACAGATTCAGTAATACCGCAATCCCGAACAAAACAGTCATCATGTGAAACGAGCAAAACAGCTCCTGAATAAGTTCTGACTGCATGTGCCAGTAATCGTCGGGACTCGATATCCAGATGATTTTCGGCTTCATCAAGTAACAGTATATGATCAGGGCGCAACATCTGACTGATTGCGAGTAAGCTAACTTTCAACTGTTCACCGCCACTTAACTGAGATAAAGGCTGCAAAGGCTTATCTCCAGACAATCTTAACTGACCGAGAGACCTGCGCCACTCAGATTCAGAAACCTCAGGACTTAACAGCTTTAAATTTTCCAGAGCACTCAGTTCTGTATTTAAAAAGCTGAAATTCTGGTCAAGGTAGACTGTACCCGCAGCACAATAGATCGTTGCAGAATCTTTCTGATGAATCAGTTTTAATAAGGTCGATTTCCCACTGCCATTTTCACCACAGATATGCAGTTTCTGATCAGATCTGAGTGATAAAGAAACAGGACATCGTGTTCCAGACGGTAAGGTCAGTGCTGAAACTCTCAGAACTTCCCTGGAAGTATGAGTAACTGTGAAAGGAAAATAAAAACGTTGTGCTTTGACATGTTCCAGCTGTTGCTGATTGTCTTTTAACGTTGCCTGCACCTGATCCATCTGGTTCTGCTGTTGTGTTCTTAATTTTCCCAGGCTTTTTCCGGCCTGATCTTTCTGATAATCAAGCAGGATTTTTGCCTGAGAGCCTGAATCACGCAAAGCCTGACCATGACTTTGTCTTTTCTGAGATTTCATTAAACTAGTATGTTGCTGATGTCTGAGTTGTTTCAGTTCACGCTTTTCCTGTGCAATTTTTTCCTCAAGTGCAACAGTATGCAGCTGCTTAAGTTCAGAGAAATCTGAATAATTCCCCTGAAAACATTGCAGACCATGCCCAGAAAGCTCATAAATCTGTTCCGCATGCTCAAGCGACTGAACATCATGACTGATCAGGAGCACACCAGGTGCATGCGAGCGCATTTTTTCCAGCAGCCATTTTCTGGATTTATGATCCAGATGATTTGCCGGCTCATCCAGCAGTAAATAGTGATCCTGCTTCAGAAACAGTTGCATCAGTGCCAGGCGGGTTTTTTCACCCTCACTGAGTTTATGGACAGGAAAATCAAGGCATGTGGGCAATGCCGCTTCTGCAAGCTGCTGTTCCCACAGTGCAGGCAAATGCCAGCTGTCTTGAACCGTATTATAATCATCCATATCTGCAACAGCATTTTCAATACGCTGAAAAGCATCATGTAAATGCCGGATTTCAAGAGCATCAGCAATGGTTCTTGCTTGTAGCCGGTGTAACTGAGGTAAATGTGAGTGGGGAATATTCCAATGAATGCTTCCTGTCGTAAAAGCATGATTGTCTGATGTGTCAGTGCGGCAGTTCATGCTGTGCAACATCTGCATCAGCATGGATTTTCCCTGACCATTACGACCTGTCAGTGCAGAGAGTTGTCCTTTATTGAGGCTGAAATTCAGCTGTTGAAACAATATTCGGGCAGGAAACTCCAAGGAGAGAGCGGAAATAATACATGCCTGTTGAGTCATAAGAAATCCTTATAAAAAAGGACGTACAAAACAGTGGAACTACAGATTTAAAATGTCGTATCAGACATAAAAATACAGAAAATAATGATCGAGGCAATTGCAGCACGAGTTCGTCTATTTTGCACATCAGATTAATTTAATTAAAAAATAAAAAATGATGGAAAATGACTTACTTCACTGGCGTTGCTCTTTTATAGGGATGGGGAATGACTATTGTATGAATTTTATACTTTATGTCAACAGATATAAAAAAATCCCTGACAGTACAGGGATTTTTAACGCGCTTCAGTAACTTTAAGCTGTTGCTTTCAGCACTTCAACAATCGAGTTAGCCACATAATCAATATTTTTCAGATTCAGACCAGCTGCGCACATACGACCACTGCGAACCAGATAAATACCATATTTATCTTTCAGAATATCAACCTGCTCAGCAGTTAAGCCGGTATAGCTGAACATCCCTTGCTGAGCTGTCAGATAGTCAAAATTACGCTCTGGTAATGCAGCACTGAGTTTCGCGCGTAAAATTTCACGCATCTGAATGATACGTTCACGCATTTCCTGAAGTTCTGCATGCCATTGAGCTGTCAGTTCAGTACTGTTCAGTACCTGATCGACAACCAGTGCACCAGTGGTAGGAGGGCTTGAGTAAATACGGCGAACTGTTGCTTTCAGCTGTCCAAGTACTCTCTGAGCTGCATCATGATCATCACAGATGAAAGTCAGACCGCCAACACGCTCACCATACAGTGAGAAAATCTTGGAGAAAGAATTGCTGACAATGAAATTCATGCCTGACTTATCCAGTGCACGAATAGCATACGCATCTTCTTCAAGACCCTGACCAAAGCCCTGATAAGCAATATCCAGGAAAGGAATCAGATCACGGGCTTTCAGAACTTCAATGACACGATCCCACTCAGCAGGGGTTAAATCTGCACCAGTCGGGTTGTGACAGCATGGATGAAGCAATACGATGCCTTTAGCAGGAATGGTATTTAAATCTTCCAGCATTGCTTCAATGTTTACACCATTGGTGGAAGCGTCGAAATAACGGTAAAAGTGTGACTTGACACCTGCACCATTAAAAATAGCAATGTGGTTTTCCCATGTTGGCTGACTGACCCAGACATCAGAGTCAGGGAAGTATTTATTCAGAAAATCTGCACCAACTTTTAAAGCGCCTGAGCCACCCAGGGTCTGTACAGTAACCGCACGACCATCTTTGCGAGCCTGAGAGTTTTCACCCAGAACCAAAAGCTGTGTTGCAGTGTTGTAGGATTTTGAACCATCCATAGGTAAATACAGTTTTACCTTGTCATTAAGAGGCTCAATATTTTTAAGTGCCTGTTTAACTGCATTTAACTGAGGAACAATAGTGTCTTCGTTATAGTACAGTCCAATACTTAAATTGACCTTTTCTGTACGTTCATCCTTACCAAACTCTTCCATCAGAGAAAGAATTGGATCTCCTGCATATGCATCTACATGTTGAAACATGAATTAATCCTTGGAAACATCAACAACAATTAAGTTTTCGAAACTGAAAAGCTCTTTCTCATTCAATACCAATTGCGACCGAACGGTTTTTCTATCTGACGAAACAAGCAAATATCAGACTTTCATACAGCAATTTACATATCTGGAGAGCAGCTCACAACCATTAAAATTCCGAACATAAATAAAATACAGAGAAAATGAATAAAAGGGGAAGTAATACTTTAGTTTTTGATGAATAAATATGCAGTTGCATCCATTTTTTGATAGACATCCACTTAAATCAGATTCTATGTATGCTGATGCAAAAATAAACTGAGCTGAATCACATTATCCTGCGCTTCAGGAACAGATAAATTACGGCTTTTTTACATAAAACTATTGTCAAGCTTCGAAAGAGAGCGTATTTTGTTTTTTAACACTTAATATTTTTGTAGAAGCAGAAATGAAAGCGCATTCAGTACAGGTATCTTATTACTTTTGGCAATTTAAATAGTTGCCTGGATGTGTTCGGGCAATGAAAAGTTGCCCACCAGTTAATACCTGATCGGCAACCCTGATCAGGTTTTTTTATGCTTCTTATTTACAGATTTTTGGAGATTATCATGAACAAATTTAACTATTCATACTTTAGCAATGTTTACTGGTTTTACTTTAGTCAGGTGATGACTCTTATCAAGCAATCGAACAGCCCCATAACGCTCAAATAAAAGTTCGGACTGCGACAGCAACAGTCCAAAGGAAAAATCAATGAACGCATTAAATACATCACTGAAACATACAGATAATTCAGAACTGACATTAAGCCTGCCACAACAATTAAAGGCAAAATTTTCTTTATCTCCAGAAATTGCATATCAAATCAAAGAACAGCGCGAGACAATTCAGAATATTCTTAATGGTACTGATCCACGACTGCTTGTGGTGACAGGTCCATGTTCAATTCATGACGAAAAATCAGCCCTCGAGTACGCAGAGCATCTACAGAAATTACAACAGCTGGTAGGTGATCAGATCTATCTTGTGATGCGTGCCTATATCGAAAAACCAAGAACCACTGTGGGCTGGAAAGGGTTCATGTACGATCCTGAACTGAACGGTTCTTCTGACTTACAACAGGGGCTGGAGCGTTCAAGATCACTGTATTTAAAAATTGCTGCACTGGGGTTGCCACTGGCAAGTGAAATTCTGAGTCCCATGGCAACGGCATATTTTGATGATCTACTGGCATGGGGAGCAATCGGTGCCCGTACCAGTGAGTCGCAGATTCATCGTGAGATTTCCAGTCACATGGGTTTCAGTATTGGATTCAAAAATGGTACTGATGGTTCAGTTCAGATTGCACTCGACGCCATTGAATCTGCTTCCCGTCCGCATCAGTTTCTGGGGATGAGTCAAAGTGGTTTGCCTTCAGTACTCCAGTCTAAGGGAAACCCTAAAGCGCACATGATTTTACGTGGCTCTAATAAAGGAACCAATTTCCATCAGGCAGACATCAGGCAGATTAAAGATTCAATAAAAGGTGAAATGCCGGCTCTTGTTGTGGATTGCAGTCATGGAAACAGCAGTAAAAATCCAATGCTGCAGCCGGATGTCCTTAGAACAGTGATTAATGAACGTCATTTGACGCAGGTTCGAGGGGTTATGATTGAAAGTCATCTGGTTGATGGAAATCAGAAAATTTCATGTGATATGGTCTACGGTCAGTCTGTAACTGATGGATGTCTGGGATGGGATAAAACCAGTGCGGTACTGATTGAAGCTGCGGAACAGTTAAGAATGGGGTTGCTGAAACACAGTGCCTGATTCTTTACCCAAGTGTGTAAAAGCCTCTGAATTCAGGGGCTTTTTATTTTTTATACTGACTGTTTAAAAATAAAACAATAAAAATTGAAATAAATCACTTTATTTAAAAATATAAACAACTGTTATGAATTATAGTGTTTGAGCATGTTACTGAATTTATGCAAAATTATAAGCAACAGACTTAGCTTTATGTTGCGCTGTCCTAAAGGCAATAAATAAAAAAATTAAACATCGGGGAATATATGTATACCAGTGAATTGTTGGAAGAAGCACGTCGTTTCATGTTTCATATGCTGAGTAAAGTTGTGGAATATGGTGGGTCAGACCTGTTTATTTCAGCAGATTTTCCACCCAGTATTAAACATCAGGGGCTGATGAAACCGATTGGGCAACAGGCATTAACCGCTGAGAAAACCAGACTGTTTGCCTATAGCCTGATGAATGAAAAACAACGGGCAGAGTTTGAAACTGAACTTGAATGTAACTTTGCTATTTCAGTACCTGAGGTGTCACGGTTCCGGGTCAATGTCTTTCAGCAGCAGTTACAGGTGGGCATGGTCATTCGAACCATTACTGCAGAAATCCCAAATTTTGCCAAACTCAGGCTGCCTGAATCCCTAAAGCACATCATTATGGAAAAACGTGGTCTGATTCTGGTGGTGGGTGGGACAGGTTCTGGGAAATCTACGTCGCTTGCTGCCATGATCGATCATCGGAATGAAAACTCAGCAGGACATATTATTACTGTTGAAGATCCAGTCGAATATGTTCATAAACATAAAAAATCCATGATTACGCACCGTGAAGTCGGGGTCGATTGTCACTCATGGCACAATGCACTGAAAAATACTTTAAGACAGGCACCCGATGTGATTCTGATCGGAGAAATCCGTGATACAGAAACTATGGAACACGCCATTGCCTTTGCTGAAACAGGACATCTGTGTTTAGGGACTTTACATGCCAATAATGCCAATCAGGCTCTGGACCGGATTATTAACTTTTTCCCTGAGGAGCGTAAAAACCAGCTGCTGATGGACTTATCCTCAAATATGAAAGCCATTATTTCACAACGGTTGATTCGGACACAGGATGGTCGGGGCAGACGTGCAGCTGTAGAAATACTGTTAAATACACCTTTGATAGCAGATAACATTCTGAAAGGGCAGTTTCATGCTCTGAAAGAGATTATGACCAAATCCCGTGAACTGGGCATGCAAACTTTTGATCAGGCATTATTTGATTTATACAATGATTCTTCAATTTCCTATGAGGAAGCAGTGCGTAATGCCGACTCAATGAATGAACTGAGGCTTCAAATTAAACTGCGTTCAACCCGACAGGATCAGGCTGTGCCTGGTAGTGCAGCAGTATTTTCGGTAAAATCTGAAGAAGCTGAAACAGCAGAAGATACAGACTCTGCACAGTCTGCATCATAATAACTTTGCGGGAGCGGCAGTTCTGCACTCCTGCAGATTTCATACAGCTTTGGGTGCAACGATATATCTGTAAAACAGCAGACTGCCTGCTGTAAGCACTGCACACAGCAGATAAGCAAAACTGTAACCCTGAGCTGCGATAATCACTCCCAGCAATATAGAACCTAAAGCAATACCGATATCATAAAACGTGAAAAAAGTGGATGTTGCATGTCCAATTCGGTGCTTAGGTGCACGCTGGATTGCCAGTGTCTGTAAACAGGGCTGCACAGAACCAAAACCTATGCCAATAAATACTGCAGCGATCATTAAACCCGTCAAAGTGTTGATCTGGCTTAAAATAACCAGTCCAATAGAAAAGAGTATAAGTGCAGGATAAATCACATAATGTGGACCTTTATTATCGTACAGTTTTCCTGTCAGCGGTCGCAGGCTCATCATTGAAACAGCAAAAACAATAAAAAACAGACTGGCATAGGACAGCAGGTTTTTAGATGCGGTAAAAGTCGAAATAAAGGACATGATACTTGCATAGGAAAATGAAACGATCATGGCAAGTGCAGCAACAGACAGCGATTTCTTTTCTATAAAATCATTGATGCTTAATGACTTTTTCTCAGTAACAACTGGTCGTTGATGCTGTTCATTATGGACAGGAATCATAAAGCAGAAAACATATCCCAGACATACAATAGCCGCCAGTATTGCTGCTACAGACAGATAGGAAAGTGGCTGAATTAAAGTCAGACCAATCAGTGGACCCAGAACAATCCCTAAATTGATGGACATGACAAAATAGCCCATACCTTCACCTTTGCGCTGTTCAGGGATAAAATCATTGACGATTGGAACCACCACTGTAGTCAGTATGCTGAACCAGATGCCATGTAAAAAACGGATCACCAGTAGAGCTGTTAAATTATCTGCAAACAGATAAGCGACTGAAAACAGGCAGAATAATCCTTCAGCAATAAATAAGGTTTTTTTCCTGCCAAATTTTTCAATAATCAGACCACTGAAAGGACGTACAGCAATGGATGAAACCATAAACAGCGTCATCGCAAGCCCTGCCTGTGTCAGTGAGCCATTCAGATCATTTACAATATAAACAGGCAAAACCGTTGTCTGAGCAAAGTAAAATATGAATAAAAACAGATTGTTTGTCAGGCACAGAATAAAAGACTTATTCCATAGTGACAGCGTATTTTCCACAGACATAATATTTCCACATTGAGTAAAACAGCGGTCGCTTTTATCTGTACTGGCTTTTAATAATGTTTTTATATTTATTTCAGAATATAGCTTTGCTGAATATATGTTTAAATTTTAACTCAAATTACGTGAAATATAAAATAAATATTTGCTTTGGATCAATGTCCTGATATCGATTGAAACATAATTCAAATGGTTTTAGCCGCTAAATTATTATACTGATAGTGAAATCATAGACAGTTTTATGCTGCTTACAGGATATTGAGATGAAAATAATCAGTTTAGTGGTGGGATTGCTATGTTTTCAGGCATCAGCGGTATTTGCCTGTGAACCTGCTGAAATCGGCTGGACGGCACTTTTTAAGCAGTATGATATGAATAACAATAAAACGTTTGAATGGTCTGAGTTTAAAAAAATTCAGGATTTTTTACCCTATGAATGGCCTGATAATCCTGAGTTCAAAGGAGAAGATGGACGTCGCAAGTTATTTCAGCTCATAGATAAAAATAAAGATGAAAAACTTGATCAGACCGAGCTGTATGAAGTGTATACGTATCTGGAAAATCCATGTGCTGGGTGGCCATGGGCTTCGTAAACTTTATAAAAACGAAGGTAATAAAAAAAATCAGCCATCAAGGCTGATTTTTCTTAAAACGAACAGCGATCTTACAGACCAGCTTCATATTCTTCACTTGAAAGCAGTTTTGCAACATCAGCCATATTGTCTGGCTTAATTTTATAAATCCAGCCTTTGCCATAAGGTTCATCATTTACAAAATCAGGATCATCTTCAAGGGCAGTATTTACTTCAACAACTGTACCTGAGACAGGGGCATGAATATCTGAAGCGGTTTTGACAGATTCGACAACACCTGACTGAGCACCTGCGCTAAGTTGCTGACCAACTTCCGGTGCTTCTACATAAACCAGGTCACCTAAAGCATCCTGTGCATGGTCAGAAATACCTGTTACAACCAGATCACCTTCAATTTTTACCCATTCATGAGTTGCAGCATACTTCAGTTCTGAAGGATGATTCATAATGACTCCTTAAATGCTTTGCATTATTTTTGCCAAGAGTTATACATGCTTTTGTTACAAAACAAAAGACTTTCGCCAGTCATAAAACTTATAAGTATGGATCTTTACGCCAGTTACTTGGGCTGCGACCGCTCCAGCGCTTAAATGCACGACTGAAATTTGCGACATCACTGTAACCCAGTTCATCAGCAATCTGCTCAAGCGTATAATCAGTACGGGACAGTAAAGAGGTTGCATGACGGTAACGGACTTCATCCACGAGCGTGGAAAATGATGTGCCTTCAGCTGCCAGCTGACGTTTCAGCGTCCGGTCAGACATATGCAGACGGTCTGCGACATTTTCAATACTCAGATAGTGCTGTTCAGAGTTGGTGAGAATATCACGTACACGCATGGAAACACGGCGACGCTCTCCAAGGGCAGACAGTTCAGCTTCACACTGATTGATCGCAATCTGGCTTGCAATTGGGTCTGCATTGACCATTTTCAGTCCCAGATATTTTTTATCAAAACTGGCAAGCAGATGAGGTTGATCAAATCGCATATTGTAGCGGTTCTGAAACTTATCAATATATTTATCAAAGCCTTCAGGTTTGGGGAAATCGAAGTCGATATCGCCATAAAGCTCATCAATGCCTGTCAGTGCCTTCGCCATGGTCATGATGCCAAAAGTCAGCCCCATCACGATTTCAGTTCTGAGAGGTTCAATTTCCACTTCACACTGCAGCTGCAGGGTTGCCTTTTCGCCAAATGTGGAAAAATACAGCTGTAAGAAGGGCATGCGTAACTGAATGAAGCGGTTGGCAAGTACCAAAGCATCTGTTATGTCACCAGCTGTCATAATGGCATAGCCAATAAAACCATGAATGGAAATCCGCATCTGAGTTCCGAGATGAAACCCAAGAGTTGATTCACCTGTCATTCTTAAGGCATGTTTGACCAGTTCATTGGCAACAGTGGTAGGAATCCTGAAATCAGGTTCAGCAAGCTGTTCGCTTGTGAAATTAAAAGGAGAAAACAGGGTTTCATCGTTATATCCCCAGCGGGAAACAATATCAAGAAGTAATAAGCCATAAACTCCAGGTATACCCTGATCCTGGCGAGGGGAAACTGCTTTCATGCGCGATCCGTTGCAATCAATTTTTTTCTAATGTGCTCATGTTTATACTGACATGAATCAATGACGTATTTCTTTAAAATTGTTTGACAATATCAGGAGCTAAACGAAAGTAGTATATCCTGATACCGCTATATTCTAACAGGATTATTCAGGTTTAAAGTCTTTTTTAAATACAACAATTTTAGTTGTAGAAATCAACAGGACATCATCATGCTGATTTTTAGCCTGAGTCACATAACTGACAATTGCACGGTCAGTACGGGTCTTTGAGGGTGTGATGGCTGTAATTTCAACTTCAACATGAATCCGGTCACCCGGACGGGTCGGTCGTGGCCAGCGCAGGGAAGATTCTGAACCAATCAGACCATAGGCAACAGGAAAGCATTCTGTCCAGAGACGCATGGTTACTGCAGAGGTATGCCAGCCACTTGCTGCAATGCCCTGAAAAACAGGATGTGATTTTGCCTGTTCTTCATCGGTATGGAAAACCTGAGGATCATATGCACCGGCAAACTGTTTTATTTCCTGCAATGACATTTCATATTCACGGCTTTTGAAATGATCCCCAACTTTAAGGTCTTCTAAATACAGCATTAATCAACTTCCTTTTTTTTAAGTGCCTGTTGTTCTATCAGAAATCCACCGGTCTGACGTTGCCATAACTGAGCATAGATCCCATTTAATGCAACGAGTTCGTCATGCGTACCCTGTTCGGCAATTTTACCTTCATCCAGCACAATCAGCCTGTCCATCTGTGCAATTGTAGATAATCGGTGCGCGATAGCAATGACCGTTTTACCTTCCATCAGGTCATCAAGGCTCGACTGAATTGCTGCTTCCACCTCTGAATCCAGAGCACTGGTCGCTTCATCTAAAATAAGAATAGGTGCATCTTTTAAAAATACACGGGCAATTGCGATACGCTGACGCTGACCACCTGAAAGTTTTACACCACGCTCACCGACATAAGCTTCATAGCCTTGTTTACCACGTAAGTCGGTCAAAGCAGGAATAAATTCATCGGCTTTGGCTTTACGTACCGCAGCATACATTTCTTCATCTGTTGCATCAGGGCGACCGTATTTAATATTTTCAGCCACAGAGCGGTGCAGCAGAGATGTATCCTGAGTAACCAGAGCAATATTTTTACGTAAACTGTCCTGGGTCACATCTTCAATATTTTGATTATCAATGGATATACGACCTTGGTTGATGGTGTAAAAGTGTAGTAACAGCTGAATAAGGGTGGATTTACCTGCACCTGAACGTCCCACAATACCAATTTTTTCACCGGGCTGAATGTTCAGATTCAGATGATCAATCACATTTTTATCGTTATAGGCAAAAGTGACATCACTGAACTGAATATTGCCTGCTGTCACCTGTAACGGTTCTGCATCGGGCTTGTCCTGAATGCTGATGGCTTTGCCCATGGTTGTCATACCATCCTGAATGGTTCCGACATTTTCAAACAGTGCAGAAGTCTGCCACATCATAAATTCAGCCATGCTGTTCAGTTTCAGAATCATGGCAGTCGTTGCAGCAATAACACCAATTGCAGCCTGACCGTTTAACCATAGCCATACCGCAGTTCCGAGTACCCCAAAGAAAAGCACCGCAGTCAGTAGATTAATACAGATCTCATACAGCGTGCCTAAACGCATCTGCTTGAAAACAGTGACCATGAACAGCTGCATGGACTCTTTGGCATACTGACTTTCACGACCAGCGTGTGCAAACAGTTTGACTGTCTGAATATTGGTGTATGCATCCGTTACACGCCCAGTCATGACTGCACGGGCATCTGCCTGTTCTTTGGAAATACGTCCCAGTCGTGGAATAAAAAACAGTGCTGCTGAAATAAAAAGAACCAGCCAGAGCAGTAATGGAACCAGCAGGACAGGGGAAATACTACCCAGTACCACACTGATGGTAATAAAGTAGATCACAACATAGGTCACCATGTCACCCAGAATAACCCAGAACTCACGGACGGCAAGGGAGGTCTGCATGACTTTTGCTGACAGACGTCCTGCAAAGTCATTATGGAAAAAATCAAGACTCTGCTGTAACAGTAAGTTATGAAAACGCCAGCGCAGGCGCATCGGGAAACTGCTGTATAAAATCTGATGTCTGACGACAGACTGCAGACTGGAAAACAGAATATTACCCAGCAGGAAAAGGCTGAGTATAATCAGATTACTTTTATGATTTTCATAGAAGTTCTGTGGCGTGGACTGAGTCAGCCAGTCAACCAGGTGTCCAATCTGAGCAAAGAAAATCGCCTCGAAACTTGCCGTGGCTGCTGTCAGTAAAATCAGTAAAATCAGATAACGACGTACGCCATATGCTGCTTGCCAGACAAATGGGAAAAATTTGACAGGCAATGGTTCATTTAAGCCTTTGGTGGGATATGGGTCAACCAGACGTTCAAACCATTGCAGCATAGTTTCTCACTTTTTTAACAGTCGTTTTGATCATGGAAAATTTGATCAGGAAATGTGGGAGTCAGGAGATTTTAAATCGCTGCTATTTTAGCATGTGCTTAAATCGTATTTCATCAATATAAGTATTTATATTTTTATCCGTGTACATTTACAGAAATGTATCGGAATTTAGCTGACATTTCCTTTGTTCAATGTGCAGATACAGGAAATGTCAGCAGTCTAAAACGCTATACAGCTGTTTTATAAATCAACTGTTTATAGACGTTTTCTGAGTTTCTGGAAGAGCAGGCTGTGTCAATGCTTTCATATCAGAACCAGACGGTGCCTGATAGATTCTTAATCCAAACTCAGGAAGTATCGCGATCAGATGATCGAAGATATCTGACTGAATGGCTTCATAATCTTTCCAGACCGTTGTATTTGCAAAGGCATAGATTTCAAGAGGCAATCCTTCGCTTGTGGGCTGCATCTGACGGATAATCAAAGACATATTATGAGCAATACCCGTATGCTGTCTTAAATAGAACTCTACATAGGCACGGAAAGTTCCAAGATTGGTCAGTCTTCGCTGGTTATAGACAGACTGGTTAGAAAGCTGCTGATTGAACTGTTCAAGCTCTTCGGTTTTTGTATCCAGATATTGATCCAGTAACAGGAACTCTTTCAGTTTCTGCTGTTCATCTGTTGTCATAAAATGAATACTGCTTTGATCAATATAGATGGAACGCTTGATTCTTCGCGCACCGGCATTTGCCATTCCACGCCAGTTTTTGAAGGTATCTGTCACTAGTTTGTTGGTTGGAATGGTAGTAAATGTTTTATCAAAATTCTGCACAGTGATGGTATGTAATGACATATCAATGACATCACCATCGGCATTCAGACTCGGCATTTCAATCCAGTCACCAATGCGAACCATGTCGTAAGAAGAAATCTGAACTGAAGCGACAAGGGATAAAATTGTGTTCTGAAAGACGAGCATAAGAACGGCAGCCATAGCACCGAAACCAGCCAGCAATGTGAAAACATCCTTTTTCAGGAATGTACCCAGTATCATCAGTCCACAGACAACAAAAATAATCAGTTTGACCAGCTGAAGATAACCTTTGATCGGTTTATTTCTGGACTTGGGATTGCGCTGATAAATTAAATTGAAAACATTTAAGAATTCGCTGATTGCCAGGGCAATGGTCAGGAAAATAAATGCCTGAGCACCCATCTGTACAAAAGTAACCACTTTTTCAGAGAGGTGAGGAACCGTTACAATACCATTCAGAATAACAATGGCAGGCACAATATTGGCGACCCGACGGATGACACTGTGCTGAGCAAAGATGGAGTTATTAGACGGAGAAAACTTCGTGATCAGTTTACGTATGCCTCGTACAACAACCTGTTTTGCAATAAAGTTCGCTATAAATGCAAATAGAATCAGTATTCCCAATGAAGTCAGCATTTCCAGCCACGGGTACTGATCTGACCATTCCTGAATACGCTGTATGTATGCAAAATGATTCAAAACCTAGCCTCAAGATATTTAAAACTGAGGTGAATTGTATAGATTTAACAAAAACAGATACTTAGGCTTAACATTTCATATACATTTTATAATCTAAGCTTACGCACTGGAGGCATGAAAAAACCGGCAGTAGCCGGCTTTCATTCACTGTCTCAATTACCACATCAGATCATCTGGAATGACATAAGCAGCATACGGATCTTCTTCATCAGTTACAGCTTCATTTTTCTCGGAATTATTGACGATAATAAATCCCTGCATTTTTTCATTGATACGGTCAGCAAGTGCTTTTGGCAGGAAACTGTATGATTCTTTATCTTTGGCTATAACCAGACTGCCTGATACGAGGGCATTGTAAATCTGCTGGTTGATATAAACCTTTTTGATTTTATCTTCATCAATGAACTGATAGGTTGAATCACCGTCCGTTTCACGTATTTTGTGCTGATTGATCATCTGAACAATGGCAGCTTTGAGTTCTTTCTCATGCAGCGCTTTTTTCTTTTCAAGATCCAGTGCCTGGTCTCTGGCTTGTTTTTCCTGCTGATCCTGCGCAATTTTTGCTTTTAGATCTGCTTCATTGCTCTGACCAGTGCGTTGCTCATGCTGTGCCTGTTTGCTCAGTTTTTTCGCTTTTTTATTATCGACCAGACCCGCTTTTAATAACTGGGCTGCTAAAGCATTTTTGACCATAAGAGTTCCTGAAAATTATCTGTGTAGTTGCCGATAATGAAAATAGAGTATCCAGTATACCATGCTCATGGCCAGGCTCAGAGCTGCCGGTATAAGAAAAGAATTTAATTTTAATAAAGGATAGATGAATGATGCAATCAGTCCACCGGTTAAAAATCCGCTGAGAATCAGCAGATGCAGAATTATTCTGCGATTTTCAACTTTAAGACCACGAAGACGGTAGCCCATGGCCAGTCCTAAATCTGTCAGGACACCAGATAAATGGGTTGTACGTATGATCGTACCTTTGTAATGACTGACCATTGCATTCTGAACGCCCATTGCCAGGCATGACCATAACAGTGCATAACGTGGAAACCAGGGAAGGAACAGCCAGCAGAGCAGTATGGAAAAAGCCACAAGGCTTAAGGGAATGCCGTAGCGACGTCCCAGACTGAAATGACTGTTTCCTAATATAAACCCGCTATAAAATGAACCAATGACATAACATAAAATAACAAGGGTCAGATAAATAACAGTTTCGGAGCGCCACTCCAGGATTGCCATAGCAAGAACACTGACATTTCCGGTCATATGGGAAACGGACTGATGAAGTACAGTCACCAGTCCCAGTACGTTTATGATTCCTGCATTTATCGCAAGAAAAAATGCCCCGGCCTGAACCCAGAAGGGCAAAGATTGTAACGGCATAATGAATATACTGATAAAATTAAGAATTATCAGTATATTAACTTATTTTTTTAGGCCGCGGTCAACTGCTGCTGTAAACAAAACATCGGTAGATGAATTCAGGGCAGTTTCTGTTGAGTCCTGAAGTACACTGATAACCATACCGATAGCTACTACCTGCATCGCAATATCTGAAGAAATATTAAACAGACCACAAGCGACAGGAATCAGTAACAGCGAGCCTCCAGCAACACCTGAAGCGCCACAGGCAGAAATAGTCGCGACGACAGACAGGAAAAGCATGGTTGTAAAATCAACATGAATGCCCAGTGTATGTGCAGCAGCCAGTGTCAGAACTGTAATGGTCACTGATGCACCTGCCATGTTAATGGTTGCACCCAGAGGAATCGCTACACTAGCAGTTGATTCATCAACACCCAGACGCTTTGCAAGATCAAGGTTGACTGGAATGTTTGCTGCTGAACTGCGGGTGAAAAATGCAGTAATTCCACTTTCACGTAAACACTGAAACACCAATGGATAAGGATTTGAACGGGTTACAACTGCAACCATAAATGGGTTGATTACAAGAGCAACGAAGAACATCGTTCCCAGGAGCACTGCAAGTAACTGAGCATAACTCGCCAGTGTTTTCAGACCTGCATCTGCAAAGGTCACTGCAACCAGACCAAAGATACCAATTGGCGCAAAACTGATTACAACACGGATGACCTGATTGACTGCATTTGCAGTATCTGTCAGGAATGTCTTGGTTGTACTGCTCGCATGACGAAAAGCCACACCAAGAATCACCGCCCATGCAAGAATACCGATGAAGTTGGCTTCACCTATTGCAACAACAGGGTTGGCAACAAAGCTGAGCAACAGATTTTTCAGAATCTCAATTAAACTTCCTGGTGGTTGCAGTTCTGTATTTGCCGGCACATTCAGGAACAGTGTGCTTGGAAAACTGATACTTGCAATCACGGCACTGAGTGCCGCCAGGAACATACCAACAGCATACATCAGGATGATTGGACGCATGCGAGAAGTGTGTCCAACCTGAAAATTGGCAATGGAGGCAAGAACAAGTACAAAGACGAGTACGGGTGCAACGGATTTAAGTGCTTTGATGAACAGGTCACCCAGCAGACTTAAATAAGGTGCCACTTGTGGGAAAAAGATAGCAACACCTATACCCAGGAAGATGGCGATAATGATTCGGGAGACCAGACTCAATCTCGCAAAAGCTGAAAACATAAAGATAGCCTTGCCTAATCTGAAAGTAAAAAATTAATACAAGCCTGCCATTTTATACCTAAAATTATGATCCTATTACATTTTATGAAGTCATAAAAATTAACTGATTATTTTTAAAGTTAATATTTTCAGCATTGAATTTATGACCTGGTGTATAAAACAGCAATCTGACTTGTAAGTACTGTGGGTGTCAGGTTTATTCAGCTGAATATTAATTCAGTTGTAAGTCCTGAGCAAGTTGCTGTACTGCCTGAAAATGTGAAAAATATACTTTTCCACTCAGGTTTTTCAGCAGATGTGAATGCTCCAGTTTATCCATGACCGGACCTTTAATTTCTGAAAAATGCAGCTGTATATCCAGGCGGGATAACTCTGTATTCAGATCTTCAAGCATTTCAAGGGCACTGAAATCAATGGAACTGATACTGGAACAGTTAATAACAACATGTTTCAGCTCCTTGTTCTGGCTCACTTCACTGATCAGAAATCCTTTTAAGGTATTCGCATTTAAGAAAGTCAGATTTTCATCAATACGCATGGACAGAACCTCATGGGAAGTCTGAACCTGGTGTCTGTTTACGTTACGGAAATACTGTGTACCATCAATCAGTCCAATCACAGCAATATGCGGTCGGCTGATTCGCCAGAGCAACAGAACAAACGTAGAGATAATGCCGATGATCAGTCCGGTTGAGATATCTATACAGATTACCCCGAAAAAAGTCACCCACATGGCAATCCCATCTGCTCTGGAATAACGCCACGTCTCTATAAAAGGCTTAAAGTCCACCAGTTTCCAGATGGAAACCATAATGGTTGCCGCTAAAACAGCAAGGGGCAACTGCTGAAAAAAACCGGTGAAATACAGACTGACCACAATAATCAGCAGAGATGAAAATACACCTGCCATTGGCGTTTTTGCACCAGAATCAGCATTTACAACTGTACGGGATAAGCTGCCGGTAACGGGAAAAGATGCCGTCACACCTGCGCCGATATTTGCAAGCCCTAATGCAATCAGTTCCTGATTGCTGTTCAGATCACTGCGTTTCTGTAAGGCTGTTGCCTGAGCGATGGACAGTGATTCTACAAAGCTGATCATGGCGATCATTGCAGCTCCAGGCAGTAACTGTAAGACCATTTCAGTATTCCAGAACGGCATGGAAAAAGGTGGAAAACCAGAAGGGATTTCACCAACCGTTTTTATGCCATAACTTTGAAGATTCAGGAAATAGACCATTGCGATGGAAATACCAACCAAAGCCAGTGGAAGAGCTTTTGCAATAAAAGCAGTATTACTGAATATTTTTTTGATGAATTGCAGACAAAACAGTTTAGGCACATAAATTAAAAAGAGGATGGAAGCTATGCCAAAAATAAGCGTATAAACATTGGTAAACTGAAAATATTCCCATAGTGACAGTAAAAACTGAGGAATATTATTTGCCTCCAAAGGTACATCAAGAACAAATTTGACCTGGCTTAATGCAATGAGCAGTGCTGATGCAATGATAAAACTTTTGATGACAGGATGGCTGATCAGCTGAATCAGAAAACCAAAACGGAAAACGCCCAGTAGAAAAGAAATCCCCCCGACCAGTAATGCCAGTAAACAGGCGGCTTCAATATAAACAGGTGAGCCGGGTTCATACAGCGGACTGAGAGTTGCAAAAACCATCATGGAAATAATGGCGACAGGGCCGATGGAAAGTGTAGGGCTCCCACCAATAAATGCATAAATAATCATAGGCAAAATACTGGCATATAACCCCGTGATCGGAGGCAGTCCTGCCAGTATGGCATATGCCATACCTTGTGGAACAAGCATTGCAATGACAATCAATGCTGAGAGCATATCTGCTCTGAACTTTAGAGGTGAGTAGTGGCGTAACCATTGCCAGGCTGGCAAAACGATGGAAAGGCGGGAATCCTGATCTGGCATACAAAAATCTAAATCACATTTTAAGATATATTATGCATAAAAAATGCTAAAAAATCCTGCCGTTGTTCAGATTTTATTCCATGTTTATGATTATAAAAATAATTTAAACAACAGGCTGTGGGCAGTAAAGCTCATATAAATGGTTCAGTACAGAGATGAGACGTTCATCTTTAATGGAGTAATAGATCTGTTTACCATCACGGCGGGTACTGACGACATCACTTTTACGCAACATCATGAGCTGCTGTGACAGAGTCGGCTGATTGATTCGTGTGATTTCTTCAATCTGAGAGACGTTCAGTTCCTGCTGAGAAAGATGGCAAAGAATCAGCAAACGGTCTGTGTTGGCGAGTGATTTCAGTATTCCAACGACGGTTTCTGCAGATTCACGCATGGATGCGATTTCCAGCTCATTACTCATTTACAGGACTCTCTTTAATTTAGAACCGATATATCAGGTGTTTATACCTTTACAAAACATGCCGTTATATTCAGCCCGACTGAAAAAAATGTTCAGTACAGCACATAAATATCTGTTCAGAAATGAACATAAAAATGAACGTCTGCTTTAAGCTACACATTATAAAGCCAGATGATCTTAATGCACTGTTCAGACCATACAAAATCAATTCTTTTTCATGAATGGATTTATAAGATAATCTGATATAAATAAGCATTTTTGAGGATGCTTATTTACAGGCAATATTTATTTCTTTGTCAGATCACTAAAATCTTTCAGCTCTTTTTCAGTAAAATTACTTGCTTCAGAAATAATCTGGCGGGTTTCAGCATTATACCAGCTGAAAATATGATAAGCCGTATCCAGCTGTTCAGAATTAATCTGTACCATATTATCCTGAACAGTGATTAATTTCCGTTCTTTCATAATACGGATAAAACTTTTCAGGGTAGAGCTGTCAAAATAGAAACCTGAATGAATCCGCCCTGAAACATTCAGTTTTTTCAGCATGGACTTACACATTTTTTCCAGTGATTTTATATTAATCCCGGCATCAACAGCATACTTCCCAAGAAGATCAATCATGACGGTGAAATTATTCATGGTCAGTGTTGAAATCTCTGCCACTGAGTGCAGGATGAAAGCAGACTCCGTATCTGAAGCAGGGATCAGCTGATCATTCTGAACCTGGATCAGACCAATATCAGTCAGACTGTTCAGAGAAGCCTGAATCTGAGTATTCAGTTCTGCTTGCGACCATTTCAGGAACATTTCTTCTTTAATAAAGGGATAGATGTTTTTAATATACTGAGTCAGTTCTTCATACTGAATATTTTTGTGAACGCTGATGATGGATGAAATAACCGAAGTCAGAATAAAACAGTGCAGAATATTATTACTGAAATAACTCAGCAGAACTTTCTGATTGGTGACTACTCTGATCCAGGTTTCACCCTGATGATTATATCTTTCTATCTGTTTAAGTTTTAATACGTATTCGATTATTTCTGCTGCTGCAAGCTCAGTAATAATCATACGTTTATCATAACAGAGCTGTTTTAACAGTGTTTTGTATTTCAACAGATGCTGAACCAGAAGTGATTCAGACATTTCATTTTTTTCAGTATTTAATAAAATCAATGAAATAAGCGAGACAGGATTAATGACCACGGCTTTATTGATATTTTCCAGAATTTCAGATGAAACCTGATTTACGGTCTGAATAACCGGTTTTGGTAAGTCATCGGTTACTCTCAGCTTTAACTGATCCGCTGCATTTTCCTCAAGCACATCTTTCAGAAAAACAGGTTCTCCAAAATTGACATAAACCTGTCCAAATACTTTTTCAATTTTACGCATGGAACTGAGCAGACCGAACAGAGACTCAGCTTCCTTAGGCTTCCCACTCAGTTCATTCAGATAAGAAGATCCTTCAAGCAGTTTTTCATAACCAAAATAAGCAGGAATGAAAACCACAGGTTTGGTTGAGCCTCGTAAATGACTCTGAACAGTCATTGAAAGCATTCCTTTTTTAGGAGGCAACAACAGTCCTGTTCTTGAACGACCACCTTCAATAAAGTACTCAAGCGGTGTATTTCTGGACAGAAGGCTGTGTAGATATTCTTTAAAAACGGAAGTGTACAGCTCATTTCCACTGAATGTTCTACGGATAAAATATGCACCGGCTCCACGCATTAACTGTCCCACAACAGGCATATTCAGGTTAATACCTGCTGCGATATGCGGCACCATCAATCCACGTTTAAAAATTACATAGGACAGCAGTAAATAATCGATATGACTGCGGTGGCATGGTGTATAGACAACTTCATAGTCCTGAGCCAGTTCACGCACGGTATCAAAGTTATGAACTTCAATCCCGTCATACAGCTGTGTCCACAGTTTGGTCAGTGCAATTTCAGCAAAACGTAAAGTCGAATAGGAAAAGTCAGAAACAATTTCCATCAGATAACTTCTAGCCCTGTTTTCAGCTTCAAGCATACTGACTTTTTCTTCGATGCTTTCTTTTACGATAGCCTGACGCACAGCTTCTGTTTTTAACAGGCTATTGATTAAATTGCGTCGGTCTGAAAGATCGGGACCCAGTATGGCTTCTTTGTATTTATTGAAACTCGAGTTCAGTTCCTGAACCACGGGATGGGCAGGTGAAAAGTTCGGAAGGTGAGTTTTTGCATCCTGAACGAGCGTGCGCAGCGATAGGGGTTTATGAAACTCAATATAGTTTTCACGACCGTAAAGTGAAATATTAATGGTCTGTTTCAGTTTTGACGGGGTGGACCATGCATCTGAAAAAAGAGCCTTGAACCATGAATCTTCATACTCTGGCGCGCGCCCCCAGAGTACAGTGACAGGAATCAGTTCAATTTCATATTCTGGATATTTATCAAGGTATTCAATCAGCCGGATGAGCTTTTCTGGATAATGATAAGCATTGGAAACAGGGTCAGTGTCATTCAAAACCAGTATGGAGTCCGACTCATGTGACTGTTCAATGCTGATTTCTGAAAATACGGAAGGCAATCCGCGTTTTTCAGCTTCCTTGTCAATCAGAACCGTATTACTCAGAGATGCATCCTGAAGCACATAACAGACACGTACTTTGTCTGACTGTTGTGCAAGATTCTGTTCCAGGGCAGCGGTATTACCCAACACCTGGGGAGTCACAATTTTATCCAGTATTTTACGGGTTAAGTTCCGGTAGAGTTTACTGTAACTTTTATTTGACATTGTGTCCCCTGGTGATTTTCTCATTTGCCGATATTGTCAGGAATTCGATGTTACATTACAAACCTTTGTAAGACTAAATACTGCATCAAAGTTGTAAAAATTGCTTACATTTTATTCACTTCATAATGCTTTCACTAAAAAATACCCTTAAAACTCGTCTGTTTTATTAGAGCAGTATAACTGTGAAATATTTTTCAATGGAAATTCGTATAAGAATGCTTTTACATCATTAATTAAACGGTATGATGTCTGAGTTCTGAAAATCAAAAATATTTTTAGGGAATGATTATGACGACTGATTCTGCTTTTCCAGCAACAGAAAATAAAGGCATTGCTGTATACAGTAATAATGCCGAGGCAATTGGTAATACACCACTGGTACGGATTAACCGTGTAATCACGGGTGGGGCAACTGTACTGGCAAAAATTGAAAGCCGTAACCCTGCTTTTTCAGTAAAGTGCCGTGTCGGTGCTGCTTTGGTGGAAGACGCTGAAAAACGTGGATTATTAAAGGCAGGTATGCATATTGTTGAGCCGACCAGCGGTAATACTGGTATTGCACTTGCCTTTGTTGCAGCTGCCAAAGGCTATGACATTACACTGACCATGCCGTCCAGTATGAGTATAGAACGTCGTAAAGTACTGAAAGCACTGGGAGCAAACCTGGTACTGACAGACCCTGCCAAAGGTATGAAAGGTGCAGTGGATGAAGCGGTCCGACTGGTGACCGAGCAGCCTGAAACTTATTATTTACCTCAGCAGTTTGAAAACCCTGCCAACCCTGAAATTCATGAACTGACTACGGGTCCGGAAATCTGGAATGCAACTGGCGGTAAAGTGGATATTCTGGTTTCAGGTGTGGGTACTGGTGGAACAATTTCGGGTATTTCACGTTATTTTAAAAAGGTGAAAAATCAGCCATTATATTCTGTTGCCGTTGAACCGGCTGAGTCTGCCATTATCAGCCAGACGCGTCGTGGTGAAAGCATTACTCCAGGACCTCATAAAATCCAGGGGATTGGGGCGAACTTTATTCCAGGTAACCTGGCACTTGATCTTGTTGATGAAGTCATTGCAGTTCAAAGTCAGACAGCGATTGATTACGCACGTAAAACTGCGGTGCAGGAAGGAATACTGGTCGGTATTTCCAGCGGTGCAGCGATGGCTGCTGCTGCTGAACTTGCAACACGTCCAGAAAATGCTGGTAAAACGATTGTTGTGATATTACCTGACAGTGGTGAGCGTTATTTATCCTCTGTTCTGTTTGAAGATATCTCAGCAGACTGATTACTGAACAGCATTGACTTACTTATAGTAAGTCAATGCTGTTTTTATAGTTAAAAAGAATAAATAGATACTTTTAAACATTGGAACTGTGATAAAAAGGGCAGATGATGGAAACACTGTCTTTAATGAAATAAGGGAAATAAATTTCGTGTTTGAACTGGACTGTAAATTACTCAGCATCTTTTTTTACGTCTATAAATATAAAAGCGTTTCAGTTGCCGCAGATCATCTGACCATGAGTCAGCCCACCGTCAGTAATATTCTGAATAAGATCCGTCAGCATTATAATGACCCGCTGTTTTTACGTATCGGTAATGAGATGATTCCAACAGAATTGTCCAAACAACTGTTTCCTCTGGTCAGTGAAGCACTGAGTAAAGTTGAAATTATCAATAATTTTACGATTGATTTTGATCAGTCCACATCACAGCAGCAGTTTACACTGGCAATGACCGATGTATCGCATCTGGTTCTTCTGCCCCGAATTACGCAATATCTGAAAAAATATGCTTCACATATCCGTCTGAATGTCCGTCCGATTACCTCTGAAACCAGTTATCAGATGGCAAATGGCGAAATTGATCTCGCGCTGGGTTTTTTACCACATCTTGAAAATGGCTTTTATCAGCAGAAACTTTTTGAGCAGTATTATGTCGTAATTGCATCCAAAGACCATCCACGCCTGACAGGAAACAGCATCAGTGCAGAAGAATATTTAAGTGAGTCACATATTGATATTGATGCAGGAATGGGACATTACCACATTGAAAATGAGCTTTTAAACCTTGAGCTGAAGCGCAATATTCTGATGCGTCTGCCAAGCTATCTGGGTGTTGGACTGGTGGTTCAGGATACCGATGCAATTGCCACTGTGCCTTATTATCTGAGTGAAGTACTGTTGTCACGTGGCAATCTGAAAATATTTGAAGCCCCGATTTCATTTCCGACTTATTCGGTTAAACAGTACTGGCATATGTCCTGCCATCATAAAACCAGTCACCAGTGGCTCAGACATATGTTCCATGAAATATTAATGAAATAATCATGAATATTTCTGTTCAGCAAGACTGAAAGCCGGAAACACAGTAATGATGCTGACTGACCTGACGCTGTAAATTTAATATCCTCATCACATTTATTCGGTAAACTAGACTGATAAATGCTTTGAGATAAATTCTTGAGCAATTCAGCTCAACCACTTAGAATGACACAACTTTCAGCGCTATACGGAATACACATGGACAAAGATTTAATTGAAGAACAGCAACTTGTCTGTGAAGAATTTGATTCAAGCTATAATGCAGTAAAAGAGACTGATCTCGTTGCCATAGCTGTTCATACACTGAACAAAGAACCTGTTGTTGGACTACGTAAAGCGCTTGATCCACAGGACAATGTCGCCTGGTATATCTACGGTGGAGAACTTGAAGAAGGGGATGATTTTTTTGAAATCATTACTGTAAAAGAACTCTTTGAGGTTTTCCCTGATGCACTTCCATACCTTGCACTGGCAGAAGGTTATCGTTTCATGATTGATTCAGATGACTACGAAGACGTCTGGAAAGCTGAATAAATTTGTCTGATACTCTATAAAATCATTAAAAAAGCCCTGAACTTTTTATAAGCTCAGGGCTTTTTTACAATGAAAGAGATTTAAAGTACTTTTCCATTAAACATATAAAAGAACTTATTTTTCAGCAATTGCCAGTTGGTTGAAATCCAGCAGAGCAATGAACCTGCTGTGACCAGCACCGCTCCATGCCAGAAATTGACCGTCAGTGCGGTCTGTAAAATAAACATGGAAATGACAGATGAGAAAATAGGACTGAAATAAGACAAAGCGACCAGTACTGTAATGTTGCCCTGAATAATGCCGATATTCCAGACGGCATAACCAA
The DNA here is from genome assembly GCF_002165295.2 of Acinetobacter sp. WCHAc010052. Classification (NCBI taxonomy): domain Bacteria; kingdom Pseudomonadati; phylum Pseudomonadota; class Gammaproteobacteria; order Moraxellales; family Moraxellaceae; genus Acinetobacter; species Acinetobacter sp. WCHAc010052. The sequence continues at coordinate 1,737,206 of NZ_CP032143.1, forward strand.
GTCCAGTCACAGTAGACAAAATAAGCAGGTAACCCAGTGTACTGAAACTCATATTTTCAAGAGGTGTCAGATCACCAATCAGCAGAATTTTCAACCAGAGGACAGCCGTGATTGCCAGGAAAAACAGGGTAATCGGATTGTGTCCATTACTGTACTTCTTTGTGATCACACAATACAGAGACCACAGTGCGGCACCAACAAATGCCAGCATATAACTGATGGGATTAGCTTGTAAATTCTGTAAGACTGTTCCCCACTCAAAAGACCCCGATCCACTTTGAATCAGTACAATTCCACTCATACTTATGCCCAGTCCACACAGCACCAGTATGTTGAATTTCAGTTCTTTAAAAAGAATAAGAAACAGAATGGTCATGCTTGGCCAGAGATAATTGACCAGACTGACCTCAATCGCTTGTTGTGCAGTCTGCGCCAGTGCAATTGCATAGGAAAAACACAGCTCATACACGACAAAAAGCAGAGTCGCAAAAATCAGATATCCACGGGAAAGCAGCTTCAGATCGGGGATTTTGAACAACACCAATAAGATCAAAGCACTGATACTGTACATAAAGGTCACGGCAAGATCTGCACCTATGTCGAAACTTACTTTTTTCAATAACCCAACTATAGACGACCACTGTAAAATAGCACTGAAGCCAATAAGGGTCGCAAGATTTCTGGACATTTCACACTCTGGTGCAGAAGAAAGGAGAGCAGCCTTTTGCAGGCTATTGATGAATTATACTGCTTTAAAAAAACCTCAGAAGCAGAATAATATGCACAAATCGTAAATTCTTAATTTATGAATTATATTGAATGATCATGTTTTATTACTAAAAATAATCAAAAATTAAAAAAGTTTAATGCTGTTTGATTCAGTTCAGATATTACTTTGAATATTGAATCAGAACATCTGCAGATTTGCATAAAAATTCAGCTCCACCCTATAAATCACGCTTATTGCAATTGACGAAAATTTCATCCGATTTTAAAACAGATATGGATAATTTAACGGCATATTTAACTGAGCTGAAATTTTATAAATCAGAAAAATGAACATGCAATGATGCCCCGAAAATGCATGAAAACCGGTGCCTGCACTTTTATTTTTAAACAGGCTTGCAATGAAAGTATTAAAAAACAGGACGTCTGATTACTTTCATCAACATCAATTTTTATATGCATACAGATAAGTAAAAGGAATAAAAATGTCAGAATTACGTTTTGATGGGCGTGTCGCCATTGTCACAGGTGCAGGTGGTGGCTTAGGACGACAACATGCACTGACTCTTGCAGCACGAGGCTGTAAAGTGGTAGTCAATGACTTGGGTGGTGGCGCACATGGCTCAGGTCAGTCATCTTGGGCGGCCGACAAAGTTGTTGAAGAAATTCGTGCCGCAGACGGTGAAGCGGTTGCCAATTATGACTCTGTTGAAAATGGTGAAGCCATTGTCCAGACTGCTTTAGATCACTTTGGTACTGTAGATATTGTCATTAACAATGCAGGGATTTTACGGGATGTCAGTTTTGCCAAAATGACTGAGCAGGATTGGGATCTGATTATGCGTGTGCATTTGAATGGCTCGAAAAGTGTCTCACATGCTGCTTGGCCAATCATGCGTGAAAAAGGTTATGGTCGTATTATTATGACCACGTCGGCAGCTGGAATTTACGGTAACTTCGGTCAAGCCAATTATTGTGCGGCAAAATTGGGCATTCTCGGATTAGCCAACTGTCTAGCGGAAGAAGGCCGTAGTAAAAACATTTTCGTCAATACCATTGCACCCTTAGCAGCGTCTCGTTTGACTGAAACCGTCATGCCACCTGATTTATTGGCTTTGCTCAAACCTGAAGCGGTGAGTCCTTTGGTGGCTTGGCTTGCTCATGAAGACTGTAAGGAAAATAAAGGCTTATTTGAAGTCGGTGCAGGTTTCGTTGCTAAACTGCGTTGGGAGCGTACAGAGGGTTATATGTTCCCGAATACACGCCCATTCAATGTCGATGATGTGGCACGTCATTGGGATAAAATTACCGATTTCACAGAATCAAGCCATCCGACATCGACTACAGAATCATTCACGCCAATTTTGGAAGGGATTCATCATCCAAACTTAGGGGGCAATGAATTCATTGACTTAGATCTTGCGTCTAAAGCTAAAATTGAGATCGAGTCATCCTATGATGAACGTGATTTATCGCTTTATGCATTGGGAATTGGTGCAGCGCAAAATCCATTGGACAGTTCAGAACTTGCTTATGTCTACGAGTTGGGTAGTGAATTCCAAGCCTTTCCAACTTATGGTGTGATGCCACAAATGAATGCCATGTTGCAAATGGCAAAACAGGGCGTGACACTTCCGGGAATGAATTATGGCTTTGACCGTGTACTACATGGTGAGCAATATACTGAAATTAAACGACCTTTACCGCCAAATGCCAAGTTACAGCATACATTTACCTTAAAAAGTGCTTATGACAAAGATCCGAATGCTGTGGTGACTTTTGCAATTTCGTCTAAAGATGAAAATGGTGAAGAACTGATTTATAACGAAATGACTGCATTTGTTCGAGGTGCAGGTGGTTGGGGCGGGGATCGTGGTGATTCGGCAGAAATCAATGTCGCACCTGAGCGTGAACCTGATGCTGTGATTGAAGAGAAAACAGACATTAATCAAACACTGTTATATCGTTTGTCAGGTGATTGGAATCCATTACACGCTGATCCTGCATTTGCCAAAGCCTTTGGTTTTGACCGTCCAATTTTACATGGCTTATGTACTTTTGGATTCAGTGGTCGCCATGTGATTAAAGCTTTCAGCAATAATGATGGACGTTATTTCAAAAGTATCAAAGTACGTTTTGCTAAGAGTGTTTATCCGGGCGATACCCTTGTGACGAAAATGTGGAAAGAATCAGACACCAAAATCATTTTTGAAACGTGGGTCAAAGAACGTAATGAAGTGGTGATCAAAAACGCTGCTATTGAATTGTATAAAGAAATTCCAACAGTGAAAGCAAAACCAAAAACGGTTCAAGATTCAGCTCAATCTGCTCAAGTCCAAGTATCGAATGAAGCTAATGCGGTAAATACTGAAATCACGCTTGCGGATCTATTTACAGCGGTCAATCAACACATTCAATCGAAGTCAGATATTGTCGATAAAACCAAAACTTCATTCCAATTTAAACTGAAAAATCCTGAGTCTTTGTGGTTTATTGACCTGAAAAATGGTGCAGGCAGTGCAGGTGCAGGTGAAGTTGCCAATCCTGATGTAAGCCTTGAAATGGATGAAGAGCATGTGCCAACCGTGTTTAATGGCTCACTTGCTGATGTACAAAAGTTGTTCTTTGGTGGTCAGTTAAAAATTGGGGGCAATGTGATGGCATCCAATAAGCTGATTGTTCTGCAAGATATGGACAAAAAGCTGATTGATCAGGCTCGTGATGCACGTGTGGCTTCGGGTGATACAACACAGGCTGCGGCAACACCGACAAGTACAGCCAAAGAGGCAAAAGCACCTGAAATTTTCACAGCACTACAAAATCGTTTAAAAGGTGAAAGTAATGCAAACCATACTTATCAATTTAACGTTACTGAACCGAATGAATCTTGGACAGTGAATTTAGCCAATGGCAGTGTGCAACAGGGTAGCGATGCCAATGCTGATGTGACTTTGACATTATCCGATCATCATTTGGCAGAGTTGGTTTCAAGTCAGCGTGAGATTCGCGATCTGTATCAGCATGGTGATGTGGTAGTGGATGGTGATATTCGTTTGGTACATCAGATGCAGTTTTTAAGTGGATTAGTTTAATTTGAAGATTGAATTCATATTTAACTCGTAATGGAAGTTCTCACTTACTTTAAAGGATGAGAAATAGAATTTCGTATGAGGGATAGGATTTATATAAAAAATTCCCCTCATCCTAACCTTCTCCCAAAGGGAGAAGGGACTTTAAAATCAGGATATTAAAATGAAAAGACGTGTCAATGTAATTGGTGTCGGCATGACCAAATTCGCCAAGCCGGGTGCAAGTGCTGAATATTATGAAATGGCAAAGGAGGCAGGGCAAAAAGCCTTACAGGATGCCAATATTCAATACAGTGAAATCGAACAAGTTTTTGCAGGTTATGTCTATGGTGATTCAACTTGCGGACAACGAGCAGCCTATGAACTTGGCTTAACAGGTGTACCCATTGTCAATGTCAATAATAACTGTTCTACGGGTTCGAGTGCTTTATTCCTTGCCCGTCAAGCCATTGAAGGTGGATTGGCTGAATGTGTACTCGCACTCGGTTTTGAGAAAATGGAAAAGGGCGCATTGGGTGCAAAATTCAATGACCGTGAACCACCGATGGGACAGCATGCCCAAGTGATGTTAAATGTACAAGGTTTCAATTCTGCACCGCCTGCAGCACAAATGTTCGGTGGTGCAGGGCGTGAGTACCGTTGGAAATACGGCACGAAAAAAGAAACCTTTGGGCAGATTGCGGTCAAAGCCCGTAAACACGCAAGCAACAATCCTTATGCTTTATTTGGTCAGGTCTTATCTTTGGATGAAATCATGGCATCGGATAATGTCTTTGATCCATTGACCCGTTTTCAATGTTGTCCGCCAACTTGTGGTGCAGGTGCAGTCATTTTATGTTCTGACGAATTTGCCAAAAAGCATGGTATTTCCAATCCTGTTTATATCGCAGCGCAGTCAATGACTACCGATTATGCCTCAAGTTTTGAGGAACTAAGCATGATTAAAATGGTCGGCTATGACATGACCAAACAAGCCGCAAATCAAGTCTATGAAGCAGCAGGCATCGGTGCAGAAGATGTCGATGTGATTGAATTACATGACTGTTTTACTGCTAATGAATTACTCACATACGAGGCTTTGGGACTGTGTCCTGAGGGCGAAGCTGAAAAATTCATTTGGGATGCAGACAATACCTATGGTGGTAAATATGTCACCAATCCATCAGGGGGCTTATTGTCTAAAGGGCATCCTTTGGGTGCAACAGGCTTGGCGCAATGTACTGAACTGGTATGGCAATTACGTGGTACAGCAGATCAACGTCAGGTTGCAAATGCCCGAATCGCTTTACAACATAACCTCGGCTTGGGTGGAGCGTGTGTCATTACCATGTATCGACGTGACTGACATTGATGTGACTGAATATGGCCTAAATGTAAAAAAAGAGATGCAATGACATATAAATGAGTCGAAATGACCTATGGAATTGTATTCAGCTGAGTACAATTTCAGTAAGGACATCATTATCAATGATAAACATGAAGGCGGGATAAATCATGGGTATTTTAAAAAAATTTATAAAGTCTGCGACTTATCATGAGCCACTACCGATTCGGCGTGATATTCGTTTTGATTTGCCGGCAGACCGTATTGCAGACTGGCATACTTCAGCTGGACCTATTTTTACAGCATTACTGAATACATTTTCAATCGTTTTACCTATCGGTGAGCGTTTCTTCATTGATGCCGTCCGTGCACATCGTGATCTGGTCGAAGACCCAGAACTGAAGAAAGCAGTGACTGCATTTATTGGTCAGGAAGCGATGCATGGTCGTGAGCACGAGGACTATAACAGAGCTTTGTTTGAGCGAAATCCAATTGCACCGAAGTTTGAAAGTTTTGTACTTGATGTTTTTGGTTTAATGAAAAAGCATTTACCTGCATCATACTGGTTAAGTGGAACAATTGCGCTTGAGCATTTTACCGCTTTGCTTGCAGATTCAGTTTTACAGATTCCTGAATTATTCGAGGGTGCAGAAGAACATTATGCCAATATCTGGCGCTGGCATGCTTTTGAGGAAACTGAGCATAAAGCCGTGGCTTATGATGTGTGGAATACGGCAATGGGTCAGGGCATCTATGCTTATCTGTTGCGTAGCTTTGGCTTGGTTGCTGCAACGGTCGTATTCTGGGGCTTTGTATTGCCTGTATTTACCAAAATCGTGATGGATGAGAAGAAACTGACTGATCTCTCAGCATGGCGTAAAGCGTACAGATATACCTTTGGTGAAGTGGGTGCTTTGCGTAAACAACTGGGTAATTATATTGATTATTTCCGCCCAAATTATCATCCATGGGATCATGATAACCGTGCACAAATGCTGGCTTTGCAGGATTTGATTTATGAGCTGGCTGATAAGACCAAAGCAGCCAAAGTTCTGTCATAAAACAGAAACTGATTCTGAGTGTATTTTTCTCCACGGATACACTCAGATTTATTTCAATCAGACCGCTGCAGTCACTGCATGATATTTATGCATTTCTTTCTGATGATTAAAAAATAAACTTTACTCATAATCTCCTGGTAATTTCTCTTTGCCAGCAGTACTTCTATTGTGCAGTTTAGAACCAGTGCTTTGACACCACAACATCATCCGCTGATATTTATGACTGACAACATAGCTACATTTTTACAGTGAAATACCAATCACAAAAAACTGCCTGTTTTCAGCGACAACTGAAATAAGGCAGCTTCTGAGTATTTTCCCAGAGTATTTACTGGGTCTGTGTTATGCAGTCGTTTCAGGTATTACGGCTTTCTTCTCTGACAAAGAATTAATCACTTCAACATAGGTGGGTGGTTGATCTACAAAGCCACGCTCACGAAGTACCCGGTGCATACGTGGCAATTTAAAATAAGGAACTGAAGCCATCAGATGATGTTCCTGATGAAAATTGACATGAATCGGGGCAACAAATGAACGTGCAAGTAAACCTGCATGTGTTGTTCTGGTATTGGTCAGGGCTGAATGGCTGGTTTGCATTCCTGCGTGTTCAGCCATAGAGCGGATCCGGATAAACAGCGGAAATGGTACGGTATAAGCCAAAGGCCACAACGCATAAAGTCCAGGGTGTCCTGCACGCCATAAAGCTCCAAAAATCACAGCATTGCTGACTACAGCACCCGAACTGTTTTTGAATAAGGACAGTGCATAGTCCTTAAACGTTTTTCCATTCTGAGGAATACGTTTCTGATCATTGGATACCGTCCATTCAAGTATATCCAGATCCATCAGCAAGCGACCAAACAGAAATTTCACGCCAGTCAATCCTGTTAAGTCACGGGTAAATTTGCGCAGCAGGGACTTCTTTGTCACAGGAAAACCTGCGACCAGACTCAGATCTGGATCTTCAGGCAAAGATGTTTTTGCGTGGTGTCGCATGTGATGCGCCCGATATTTATGTAAATCATTCCATATAGGACGGGCACAGAGCCAGTCAACAGCAACATCATTCAGCCATCTGGTTTTAAATAAGCTACTGTGAGATGCATCATGCATCAATATGGCAAGGCATAACTGCCGACCTGCGAGTATTGCCAAGGCAACTGCAATCATTAATACTTTTGCCCAGACGGGGGCGTACTCCCAGTAATATGCTACCCCTGCAAATGTGGCCGCAATAATTGCCCATGTAGAACCGACAGCCCATGCACCATGCAGATCTGATGCTGTAGTCAGTTCTTTAATTTCGTCCCTGCTGAATAATTCAGTCACACTGACACGGGTATTCATTTTTTATAATCCATTTTATTGGTATTGATAATTAATATAACTCAAATCATTACACAAAACTAAATTTTATTTTTAAAAATGTAATAAAAAGTATTTACCAAATATATAATTTAAATCAGAAATTTATAGTGATTCTGTATTCAGTGAATGCCATATTTTTAAACCTGTCCGATCCAGTTCAGTCACATTCTGAATAAACCGGTCACGCAGGTTCACATCAACAAATGCTTCAGGAAGCAGAGGATCAGTCATCAATAAAGCAATGGTTTCCCGCCCCAGTAAAAACGATTCTCTGGCTGCATCATTAATATTCAGATGAGGGTATTCAGCAAGCCATTTCTCAATAATGGTATTGTATTTTATATAATTTTTTTCAAATTTTGAGGTATCCCACAGCTTTGGAATGGACTGCTGTGTTTTTTCATCAAATGAATGAATCAATGCAATTTTGACTGTCGGCTCTACACCGGCGTTTACCAGTTCACGAAAAATATCATCCAGGCTCAGTGTTAAATTATCCGGACGAATGAAAATTCCCTGTTCCAGTTCTTTAAACCCAAACCGTTTCAATGCCCGTTCACGTCTGCTCAGTGCAGCACGGTCAACACGTCCCAGACTGTTACTGAAGACAGCAATGTACTGTTGTTGCCAGGGTCTGGTTTTTAGAATCCCTTGCTGTCGATTGACAATAATATCAGCCCAGTCATGAGACTGCTGTGCCAGACGGTAAGTCCCGCGTGAAATTGCTTCAATTTTATGTTCATTACACAGGCGGGTCGTAGCAACCCGTATCTGGTTCTCTGAAATATCAAATAACCGGGCAGCGGAGATGAGTTGTCTGATCGTAATAGGACGGTCTGATGCTGCAAGTAAAAGATCTATAACCAGGGTCTTTGCATTCAGTTTTAACGATGTCATGACAGAAAACTTTCCCTGAATGTTGAATTATGGATATTCGGATTAAAATATGGATCGTCTAATGTATCTGAAGTATGCAGAACTTTCATCTGTTCACCAGTGTATGTATGACGAAGAACGGGCTTTGAATAAAAATCCCAGTAATACTGAAGTCAGAACCATTAAAAAATAACAGCGAAGTAATGATAAAAGTCATCCATTGATGTGAATAATTCGGTAAAATCACAGGTCATTACTTTCGAATCTGTTTTTAAGGGCATAATCAGTCTTTCAGTACTGTATTTTTCAACTTTAAAACATTGTTTTTCTTATTTTTATATGTGTATCCGATCAAAATCATAGTCTGGATATACATATTATTTCATTTTTATATTCCTTTTTTCAGCAATGCTGAACAGGAATACTCAGGTGTCCCGCATGGAAATCAAGGTCAATTATCTCGATAATCTTCGTCAGGAAGCAAAATTCGATGATTTTACGGTCATTGCCGACCAACCCATCCGATACAAAGGGGATGGTTCAGCACCGGGTCCTTTTGATTATTTTCTTGCATCTTCAGCGCTGTGTGCAGCTTACTTTGTCAAAGTGTATTGCGCAGCCCGTGATATTCCAACAGACAATATCCGTCTGTCACAGAACAATATAGTAGACCCTGAAAACCGCTATAAACAGATTTTTAAAATTCAGGTTGAATTACCGACTGATATTTCTGAAAAAGACCGTCAGGGAATCTTACGTTCCATCGACCGCTGTACTGTTAAAAAAGTCATTCAGACCGGTCCTGAATTTATTATTGAAGAAGTTGAAAGTATTGATGCCGATGCTCAGGCATTGCTCATGCCGAGTCTTAAATCTGAAAATACGACGTATATTCCAGGCAAAGACCTGCCACTGGAACAGACCATTGCCAATATGTCAGGTATTCTGGCAGGTTTGGGGATGAAAATTGAAATTGCCTCATGGCGAAATATTGTCCCAAATGTATGGTCATTGCATGTCCGTGATGCACAAGCACCTATGTGCTTTACTAATGGTAAAGGGGCGACCAAGGAAAGTGCGCTTGCTTCAGCACTGGGTGAATTTATTGAGCGTCTGAACTGTAACTTTTTCTACAATGACCAGTTCTGGGGAGAGGATATTGCCAATGCTGAATTTGTGCATTATCCAGATGAAAAATGGTTCAAACCTGGTCCAAAAGGTCAGTTACCTAAAGAAATCCTGGATAAAAATACGCTCGCAATTTATAACCCTGAAAAAGAATTACTGGGGACGCATCTTTACGACACCAACTCAGGAAAAACTGAGCGTGGTATCTGTTCATTGCCTTTTGTGCGTCAGTCAGATGGAGAGACCGTTTATTTTCCATCCAATCTGATTGAAAACCTGTATTTAAGTAATGGTATGAGTGCCGGTAATACACTTGCTGAAGCTCAGGTACAATGTCTGTCTGAAATTTTTGAACGTGCTGTAAAACGTGAAATTCTTGAAGGTGAAATTACACTACCAGACGTTCCACAGGAAGTACTGAACAAGTATCCAGGTATTGTGGCAGGCATCCAGGGACTGGAAGAACAGGGCTTTCCTGTTCTTGTGAAAGATGCCTCTTTGGGTGGAAAGTATCCTGTCATGTGCGTAACGCTGATGAACCCGCGTACTGGTGGTGTATTTGCTTCTTTTGGCGCACATCCAAAACTTGAAGTGGCTCTGGAACGCAGTCTGACAGAACTCCTGCAGGGTCGTAGTTTTGAAGGTCTGAATGATCTTCCTAAACCGACTTTCAGCAGCAATGCTGTTACTGAACCAAACAATTTTGTAGAACACTTTATTGATTCCAGCGGTGTAGTGTCATGGCGTTTCTTCAGCTCAGCGTCAGATTATGATTTTGTGGAATGGGACTTCAGCTCCAGCGGTGAAGATGCCAATGCTCAGGAAGCGGAAGCTTTGTTCGGTATCCTCAAAGATATGGGCAAAGAAGTTTATATGGCTGTTTATAAACACCTGGGTGCAACAGCCTGTCGTATACTGGTACCGGGTTATTCTGAAATTTATCTGGTGGAAGATCTGATCTGGGATAACACCAATAAAGCTTTGCTGTTCCGTGAAGATATCTTAAATCTGCATCGTCTCGATGAAGAACAGCTTGAAGCACTTGTTGAACGACTGGAAGAGGTGGAGGTGGATGATTACACCGATATCGTAACCCTGATTGGTATTGAGTTTGATGACAATACTGTCTGGGGACAATTGACCATACTTGAATTAAAGTTACTCATTTACATGGCATTGCAGGCATTTGAAGAAGCCAAAGAGCTGGTGGAACAGTTTCTTCAGTACAACACCAATACAGTGGAACGTGGATTGTTCTATCAGGCACTGAATGTCGTGCTGGAAGTTGAACTTGATGATGACCTGGATCTGAATGACTATGAATATAATTTCCGTCGCATGTTTGGCGATGAAAGAATGGACGCAGTCATCGGTTCTATGGACGGCAGTATCCGCTTCCATGGATTGACCGAAACCAGTATGCAACTGGAAGGACTGGATCGTCATTTACGTTTGATAGACAGTTATAAAAAGCTGCATAAAGCACGTAAAAACTTTGTAAGTTCCAACCTTTAACTATCCATAAATGCTGCAAATCGACATTTGCAGTTCTCTCTACTGAAGTTCAGCTTCAGGCAGGGTAAGGATTCAATTCAGGCAAATGTATAATTACGTTTGCCTTTTTTGATGGAAGTAGCTGATTACTATTCATGATGGATCGTCTGAGCTTTCAGTTGAGAGTTTTCCTGAGCCAGAATCTGATTGTCTGTTTCTGCCATATACCAGCCTGCAAAACTGAAAAAAGTGACAAAAAGTAACATTATAGAAATAGAATCTGATTTCATATTATTGCTCCATGTTCAGATATATGTAAATATGTTCAAATTATTGAGCATAAATAAATTCAAGTGTTTAATTTAAGATCAAACCATTCTTTAAACCTGGAGGTTTTACTTGAATCCATCCTGCTTGAGATATATGATTGCTCAATAATTTGAATATTTCAACAAAAATGTTCAAAATTTTGAACATAATTTTGTAAAGGGGTCGTGCTTTGAGTAAATTTATGCAACGTTTACGCTCAGAAATTGAAAGAATAGGCGTCAGTGAACTTGCTCGAAAGGCAGGAGTTGCAAGGAATTCACTCTATAACTGGAGCGAAAAAGGCAATATCCCTATGGATAAACTTTTTTTACTCGCAGAATATGGGGTGAATGTTGATTATATTCTGAATGGACAAAGTCAGGATGCGACCAGTTCTGTCATGGACGAATTTGGCCTGATTCCAGTCAGAGAGGATATTGAGGTATCTGCAGGTGCTGGTGCATTTGTGGGCATGGAAGACAGTTCTGCATACTGCATGGCTTTTAGAAAAGACTGGTTAAACAGCCGTGGACTGAAAGAAAAAGATTTATACGTCGTGTTTACCCGTGGCGACTCAATGGAACCTACCATCAGTGATCAGGATTCATTACTGGTCAATACTGCTGAAAAAATGCCTCATGATGGACATATTTATGTAATCCGGAGCCAGGATACGCTTTGGGTTAAACGGATTCAGAAATTGCTGAACGGCTCACTTTTACTGATTTCTGATAATAAAATCTATCCTCCAATGGAGCTGAACTTAAATGAAGCTTCAGATGTGGAAATTATTGGTAAAGTTGTCAGTTCGAGCAAAAACTTTTATTAAAAACCATGGCTTTACATAAAAAATCAGAATGGTTTCTGATAGATATCCAGTATAGATGATGAAAAACCATGTGAAAGATAGCAGTATTTTGAGTGATATATAATGGACTTATCCATTCAAGCTGAAACTCAGAACAACAGTACAAGGGGATGTTTAATACCCCCTGACTGATTTAAATAAAAAAGCATGAATGGATTCATTCATGCTTTTTCAGTCAGTTAAGCCATGCTTGGAATTTCTTCAGGGCGCATATCAAAGATCAGGATTTCTGCCTGATTACCCTGACTGAAGGAAAGCGTACCACCTTCGCGGATACGGGCAGCATCACCTGTATTAAATGTTTTACCATTTACATCCACACTGCCTTTGGCTACATGCAAATAAACATAGCGACCTTCAGGAATGACGAAATCCGCGGTTTCATGGCTATCAAACAGACCTGAATAAATATTGATATCCTGTTTAATTGCAAGTGTTTTTTCACCACCTTCAGGAGATATCATCAGATGAAATTTACCGCGTTTATCTTCAGGAGCAATATGAATCTGCTGATATCCCGGTGCTGTATTCACTTGATCAGGCACCACCCAGATCTGTAGAAAATGTACATTTTCCTGAGCAGAGTGATTAAATTCACTGTGTGCAACGCCATGACCTGCACTCATCAGCTGAATATCACCAGGGACAATAACCGAACCTGTACCCATAGAATCTTTATGTTCCAGAGCACCTTCAAGCACATAGGAAATAATTTCCATGTTACGGTGTGGATGTGTACCAAAGCCTTTTGACGGCGCTACTGTATCGTCATTGATCACCAGCAGATCTGAGAAACCAACCTGTTTTGGGTCCCAGTAATCAGCAAATGAAAATGTATGTTTTGATTGTAACCAACCATGATGAGCTGCACCACGTGCATGAGATAAGCGCATATCAAACATTGTCATACTCCAGATTTAATTTTTTATCTGAGTTAATAGTATTGTTTTTAATTTATTGGTGAAGCACCAGAAATGGGAAGCTTGGTGTGATTTTTAGAACGATACAGTTTCAACAGACAGAGTGACAATTTTACTGGAACCAGATATCTGACGATCATTATCCCCATTATCTGGTGATGTTCATAAGAGAGCCTTAACAGATCAAAAGCAGTCTATATTCACCCATGGTTTCAACAGGTGCGCGATGGACGCAGGGTAAAACCTGTTGTGCTGGGTGATCAACAGCTAAACGCCATAGGTGCCCATTACCTAAATTTAAAGGTTCGGCTGTAGGTTTGGGCTGATAGTGCAGATCAAAGAAGTATTCTTTCAGAAATGATTCAAATTCAGCTTCAGATCCATCATGCAGCTCTTTGAGTTTATTTCTGATTTCCGGAATCAGAATTTTTTGCTCCACCTGATCATTTGGCAGGATATCACTTGCAGCTCCATGATAGGTGCATAAAAAAGTGTCGGTTTCTATGGGAGAACGATCTACATGATATGAATATACGTCCGTTGAAATAAAATCCAGTTCATCATCACGTTCATAGCATTTCAGAAGATTCAGGGAGGGAGACGCACCAAAGTCAGATAGCAGCTGAATATCCTGAAGAATAATTTCCCTGGCTGAATGACCGTTCTTAGAAAGCTGCAGCGCTAAAAGATCTTCAACTGAAACTTCAGTAATATTTTCTTTTAACTCCAGTTTACTGGTAATCTCATTAAAATCACCATGAAGATTTCTATGCCAGCAAATGGCATTTGTTTCACCCTTAAATTTTGAATTTACGAGTTCTGAAAAAGTTGAAACTTCTCTGATCTGCTTGTGATTTGAAAATGTAACTGTCATATCCAGGATAAAAATAAGCTTTCAATCATTATATACTTTTAACCCTGTATAAAAATGAAATCAGAAAATCATTTCAGTCAGTGTGTGGATATGTTCCTTGTGAAATAATCCTAAAATATGCTTATTGAAAAATGGATTCAGGAAAGCTGAAGTTTCATAAACTGACTGGGATTTTTTTGAGTCACACGCTGAAAAGCACGGGTAAATGCCGCGACAGACTGGTATCCGACTTTTTCAGCACAATCAGCGATTGTTAGACCTTCAGCTAAAAACTGTTGCGCAAGCTGCACACGGTAATATAAAACAAACTGAGTTGCTGAAAACCCTGCAATACTGGTGAAATACCTGGCAAAGTTAGCTCTGGATATACCACAGACAGCAGCCATGGACTGCAGGGTCCAGTCCTGTTCAGGATTCGCAACAATATCCAGAATGAGAGGATACAGTTTTGGATCATTAAATAAGGTCCAAAGGGGGATATTCTTATGGTTTCCCTGATTAAAGGTATGACGGATCAGGTAGTAAAATAAAATACTGGTCAGGCGTTCAATCAGGCTGATGGAAGCCTCTTTATCCAGTTTTGCTTCATGACGGATTAATTCAAAAATGCTGATACATTCAGTCAGTGCCTGATCGTTCTGCCTTAAAATCAGATAGGATGGCAATGCTGCTATAAACAACTCTGACAGCCTGGAACGAAACGTAAAATAACCACAGGCAAGATGTGTGGAACAGGACAGTACACCTGCATCACTACTGTTGGCTAAATTACGCTGTAAGTGATTCAGTGAGGGAGCAACCCGTTGCGTTGTGTCCGTAATAATAAAAGGGATATCCTTTAAAAGAAAGATGGCATCCCCTTGATAAAGATGAATAAAATCATGTTCTTCAATAAGATGAAAATGACAGTCCTGCTGAATAACCAGATGAAAACTTGCTTGTCCCTGTCCCTGAATGGAAGTTGACCATTGCTGATGATAACGGCTCAAATGCTGAAGAGATGTCTCAATTTCCAGGCGGTCGATTAACCAGCTTAGCATTTTTTGAGAATTATTAAGCATAAAAACTTCCAAATGTTTAGACGATAAAGCATTTTAAAATACTGATAAGCATTGAGAGAATACTATAAATTTTCAACACTAGGTACTCTAAACGGAGTACATACCATGACAACTTATTTCAAACCTTTAACAAGCGAACAAGCACCAGCTGAAGCAAAACAACGCCTGATCAATGCTGAAAAAGCCAATGGTTTCAGTTCCAATCTTCTTGGTGTTCTGGCATATGCACCTGCTGCGCTGGAAATGTACCAGACCGTTTCAGAAATCAACAGCCGCAGCAGTTTAAATGTACAGGAACGGGAAGTGGTACAGCTGGTTGCTGCCACAGATAACGGGTGTTCATTCTGTGTTGCAGGTCACACCGCTTTAGCGAAAAACAAAGCCAGACTTTCGCCAGAAACTGTTCAGGCTCTCCGTGATCAGACTGAGTTACCCGATATACGCCTGAATGCTTTGTCTACTTTTGCACGTCAGGTGCTGCTGACTAAAGGTGCTGTGGATGTACAGACCACTGATGCATTCTTCAATGCGGGCTTTACTGAACAGAATGCACTGGATGTCCTGCTGGGATTAAGCCTTGCCACTTTATGCAACTATGCAAACTCCCTGGCCCGTACAGAATTAAACAGTCAGCTTGCTGCACATCAATGGGAACCTAAAAATGCTTGATGCTACTTTAGCTGCCTGGCTTGAACAGCATGCAGAAGCCTTAAATGCAGGTGAAGCTGACGTGAGTCTTACTTTACTTCAACAGCTGGGGCAGGCAGATGTATTCAGACAGGGGGTGCCGAAGCAATTCGGTGGTCTTGGCAACACCTTACAGGATGCTATTGAAACCATTTCACAAGTCGCAGAGCATTCAGTTACAGCAGCTTTTGTCAGCTGGAGCCAGCGTACTTATATTGAGTATTTATTGACTGCAAAAACCGATGTGTTGAATGAATTCCGATTTGATGAACTTCTTTCAGGAAAATATGCAGGTGCTACTGGTCTGTCCAATGCAATGAAATTTCTCTCAGGTCTTGAACCATTGCAGATTCAGGCAGAAGCAGTCGATGGCGGCTGGAAACTCAACGGGAAACTGCCGTGGGTGACCAATTTTCACCCAGATGGTTTTAGCGTCGCAGTAGCAGCTGACAGTAATCAGGGACCTTTACTGTTTTTAGTCCCATCAAACCGTGATGGTTTTGATCGCAGACCGGATCTGGAACTGATTGGTCTGAAAGGAAGTTCAACCGCAGCGGCGATTCTTACTGATGTGACGGTTTCACAGACTGAATTACTGAGTGATCAGGCGAAAGACTATTTACCTGCAATTCGTCCGGCATTTCTGGGCTTACAGTGCGCATTATCCATAGGATTGATTAAACGCAGTCTTCAGCAGGTGATTGCTAAAAAGCACTCCAGTTTAGTGAGCGATCAGGTTCATTTTATTCAACAGCAGCTGGATGAAAACCTGAAGGCACTTTTCCTTGGACTGAAATCTGAACAGTTTGTCACGCAGGCACGACTTCTGTTTGAGATCAGAATCAGCTTAAGTGAGCTCACCCAGCATGCCATTCAGCTTGAATTATGCAGTACAGGTGGAAAATGTTATTTAACGCCTTATGAAGCAGGTTTTACCCGAAGGCTCAAAGAATCAGCTTTTATTCCTATTGTGACACCCAGTGTTCTGCAATTAAAAACTGAACTGTCACGTTCAGGGAGCTAAGTCATGAATATTCATCCGGTATTACTCTCTGCAAAACAACTGACGATCAGCCATGCTGCTAAAACTCAAGCCGTGATTGATGGTGCTGATTTTGATATTCAGCAAGGTGAAATCATTACTGTTTTAGGGCCAAGTGGTGTAGGTAAGTCTACTTTACTGTCTGCAATTGCAGGTTTGCATGTGCCTGAAAATGGGAAAATCGAGCTTTCAGGGAAACCGGTATCCCAACAGAAGTCAGAAATGGCATTTATGTTTCAGTCTGCGGTACTGCTGCCCTGGTTAAACATTTCTGAAAATATTGCTTTTGGTCAAAATTTTAAAAAGCAGACAGAACGGAATGCAGCAGAAATTCAGGCGCGGGTGAGTAATGCATTAAAACGGGTGAAACTGGATCATATTCCACACGCAAAGCCTGACACTTTATCTGGAGGCATGGCACAGCGGGTAGCTTTAGCCCGCGCACTGGCTAAATCTCCACGACTGCTGTTGCTTGATGAACCATTCAGTGCTCTGGATGAATTAAACAGAGCACAATTACAGCATTTGCTGGTCGACCTGGTTCATCGTCAGGAAATTGCCGCAGCCGTTATGGTCACACATGATATTGATGAGGCTTTGCTGATTTCGGATCGAATTTTCTTTTTATCAGGTCATCCGGCAAATATCAGTCAGATCTGGACATTACAAAGCAGCCATCCCCGTAATCTATGGGAAGGTGAATGCTCCACAATCAGAAATGAAATATTAAAACAGTTACATCAACATCAGGCAGCAATGCTGGAAAAAATTTAAGGAATAAGATATGTGTGATGACGATATCAATCATTCCCGTCGTGATTTTCTTAAATTGATGGGACTTTTCACCGGGACTGCCACCTTGCCCATACAGGCAAGCCTGGCACAGACAAAGCCGGAAAATACACAGATCAAACGGGTTAGAATTGGCTACATTCCTATTACAGATGCAACACCATTACTGGTCGCCTATCAGAATAAGTTATTTGAAAAACAGGGGTTGGAAGTTGATCCACCCGTTTTATTCCGGAGCTGGGCACAACTGGTGGAAGCTTTTTTATCAGGCAGTGTAAACGTCATTCATCTATTATCACCCATGGCTGTATGGACACGTTTCGGTAGTCATTTCCCTGCAAAAATTGTGGCATGGAACCATGTTGGCGGTTCGGCACTGACCGTTGCTAGAAACATAGACAGTCTAAATGATCTGGGTGGCAAGCAGGTTGCAATACCTTTCTGGTATTCTGTTCACAATGTTGTGCTGCAGGAAATGCTGCGTAATGCAGGTCTGAAAATTGTCACAAAACAAAAGGGGAAACTGGCGGACAATGAGGTTGGACTGATTGTACTGCCACCTTCAGATATGCCGCCGGCATTACTCAGTAAGCAGATCTCAGGTTACCTGGTGGCTGAACCGTTTAATGCAATTGCAGAGCATCTGAAAATTGGGAAGATATTGAGGTTCACAGGTGATGTCTGGAAAAAACATGCCTGCTGTGTGGTTTACATGCATGAGAAAGATCTACAGCAACATCCTGAGTGGTCTCAGAAAGTAGTGAATGGCATTGTTGAGGCTCAACTCTGGTGTCGTAGCCATCGAGCTGAGGTCACCAGGCTGATTTCAAGGGAACATAAACCACGATTAACCCCCCACATTCATGCTGTAATTGCGCAGGTCGTTAACCCTGACTCATCCCGACATAAGTTTTATGTGAGTACGGGTGCGATTAAGCATGCCGCATGGCAGGAACACCGCATTGACTTTCAACCCTTTCCATTTGAAAGCTATACAGTTGAGCTGATCAAACGTATGCGTCATACACAGGTTGAAGGTAATCCCGCATTTTTAAAAAAACTGAATCCAACGGTAGCCGCACGCCAGCTGGTCGATGACCGTTTTGTCAGAAAAGCAATTCAAAAATCAGGCGGGATGAAAGCCTTTGGTCTCACAGAATCGTTTACCCGTCAGGAGGTATTCCAGTTATGAATAAAGTGATGATGCCCGACTGGAAATACCATAGCTATGGACTGGCAGGACTTTTCGGTTTTTTTTGCCTGTGGTTTATTGCAGGAACATATATCCCTGAAGGTTTTTTTCAGCAGTTTACTTTAAATGCAACCCTGATGAAGTTTTCCGTACTCATTCAGGACAGTGAGACCTATATCCATATCTGGATGAGCATCAAACGTGTACTGGTTGGGCTGGGGATTGCACTGCTGATCGGGATTCCTGTAGGGCTTCTGATTGGACAGAACCAGAAAGCAGATGCCTTCAGCTCACAGATTTTTCAGTTTTTACGCATGATTTCCCCATTATCCTGGATGCCGATTGCAGTCATGATCCTGGGAGTTGGAGATAAACCTGTTTATTTTTTACTGGCCTTTGCGGCTGTCTGGCCAATTATTCTGAATACAGCAAATGGAGTAAAAAAGGTTGATCCTCAGTTATTGAAGCTTGCTTACAGTCTTGATGCAACACCACGTGAAATTTTGCAGAAAATTATATGGCCAAGTGTTCTTGGGCAGGTACTGGTGGGTTTACGTCTGGCAATAGGAATTGTCTGGATTGTACTTGTACCCAGTGAAATGCTGGGAGTAAGCTCGGGTCTGGGCTATTTTATTCTGGATGCACGCGACCGACTCGATTACACAGAGCTGCTTTCAATTATCTTAATTATTGGCTTTATCGGCTTTATACTCGACCATTTTGTGATCGGTTTGCAGAAACGTTTTGCTGTTTAATTAATCTGACTTTAAAAAAAGCCCGATCAGTTCGGGCTTTTTATCGTACAGGATTCAGGCTTTTATTCAGTTGGATGTTCTGTATAGCCATTCATAAATTGCCCGATCACTAAACCAAGTTCAAACAGCCCCCACATCGGTACAGCCAGCAGTAACATACTGAGTAGGTCGGGTGGGGTAATAAACATTGATACAAAAAAACAGCCGACTATAATAAATTTCCGTTTTTCCACCAGTTGCTCTACAGTGACTGTTCCAGAAAGCAATAACACCGTAATCAGAACTGGAATTTCAAAACATAATCCAAAAGTAAAAAATAACTTTAAGCAAAAACTTAAATAGCTGCTGATATCTGTCATAGGCAAAACTGCATCAGGAGCAATATGTATAAAAAAGAACAGTACAGATGGCAGAACAATATAACGGCAGAAAATAATACCGAAATAAAATAAAATCACGCTCGAACATGACAACAGTAAAATCAGCTTTTTTTCCTGAAGATACAGTGCAGGTACAATAAAACGCCAGATTCGCCAAAGTAAAAATGGAAGACAGATCAAAAAAGCAATAAATAAAGTTAATTTAAAAGGGGCTGTAAATGTTGCAGTAATATCGGTTGCAATCATCTGGCTGTCTGCAGGTAAAGCATATAAGAGCGGCTGGGCAAACAACTGATAAAGTGTCTGTGCAAAGAGCAACAGACATAGAAAAACCACTGCCAACAGCAGAACCATCTGAATCAGACATTTTCGCAATATGGTCAGATGCCCCAGCAGATGTACAACAGCGGTTGGCTGGTCATGAGAGATCATGAATGAATATATCCAGTAAAATGAGAGGGGATATGCAGAATGTAATCATTCAAAGCTGCATAACTTAATGGATAAGCAGCAGAATGATCGACCTGTTTCAGGGGAATAATTTTTTCTATTTTTCCTAGACTGTTGTAGGGCAAACTGATATGGACTGGTGCATCAGAAGATAAATCTGTGTAAATTTTCTGACTCAGTATTTTTTCCAGATCTTTCACTTTATTAATTTCAGACTCAAGTGTCTGCTGTAATTCATTCAGTTTCAGCTCACGTTCCATATCGCTTTGAAAGCTCTGTAACATAGCTCTAATTTTTTGATAGAACTGATATACAGTTTTTAAAAGCTCTAACAGTTTTTCAGGACCTAAAAAAATCAAAGCGAAACTGACGAAGAAAATAAACTCAAATAAACCAACATTGAACATAGTAGTAGTACGACCTGGATCAGGAGAGGTGATCGTTACTTTCAGATCGAGGCTTCTGTGTTACCTCATCCTTCGAATCATCCTGTATGGATGCCTTAAAATCCTTAAGTACGCCCCCCAGGTCTTTACCCAGATTCTTTAATTTTGATGTCCCGAACAATAAAACCAGAACCAGTGCAAATAACGCAATGTGCCCAAGTGATAAACCGAACATAAGGTAACTCCTGATCATTTCTTTTGTCGGCTATTTTAAACGATACAAAAATTTCCTTAATCTTATTAAATGATTAACTATTTACTTCTGATTCAATAAGAGTAACCCAGAAAGACACTTAAACTCATAATTACAAATGATTTTTGTTAGTCTGAGTGAAACATCATACATTTATCTTCGAGTATAAAAATTATAAGTTTATGGGGATGTATGCTGATAAAACACAGAAATCAATTGAGTATCTAAAATTAGATGTTGATAGTTTTCATTCAAAATAAGAAAGAGACTGTCTTATAAAGCAGTCTCTTTCTATATAATTTATAATCAAAATAGCCCTCAATCAGACTGGATTTTAATTGATACTGATTTTTCTCAAAACAGTTTTCTTATCTTTCATTTTAAAAATAAAACCAACAGCAAAAGCAAAGAAAATCATAATAACCGAATAAACAGCAGCAGGAATTGCAATTGTTGTGCTACCCAACACTGAAATTGCCACTGTTAATGCCACAGCGCTGTTGTGAATCCCAATTTCAAATGCACATGCACGGGCTTCTGCTTCATTCATTTTAAATATTTTAGGAACAAAATATCCCATTGCCAGACTGATTGCACAGAACAAAGCACACACGACACCTACCTGAGAAAAATGTCCTGCAATATTGGCTTTTTCCTTAAATAATGCACCTATGCAGATCACTACAAGAAAAGTTACAGAAAAATATTTAACGAAACTTTCCATTTTTTTTGCGAAATCTGGTTTCTTTGCGCGGATTAACATACCAGTTGCTAAAGGTAGTAGAATAAGTAAGAAAACCTGAATGAGTTTATCCAGTTGCACCGCTACTGCAGTACTGTCATGCATAAAATATGACAACGATAATGTTGCGACTAGTGGTAATGTAAATGCCGCAATGACAGAATTAAATGCTGTTAAAGTAATATTTAAAGCAATATCTCCCTTGAAAATATAACTGAATAAATTAGCGGTACTACCACCTGGAGATGCAGCTAAGATCATTAATCCAACAGCTAAAAGTGGTTCAAGTCTGAATATATTCGCGAGACAAAATGCAATACTGATAAGTAAAACCAACTGACAGAACAATGCAATAATGATATTCCTTGGATTATTTTTTATACGTTTAAAATCCTGAACTGTTACTTCGAAGCCTAACCCCATCATGATAATAATTAGTGCAACTGGCATACCAACTGTAATAAATGCTGAGTCCATAACTTAATTTCCTTTTTAATAATTTCATGCAGGGTAGAGTTTTAAAGTTCGTTTAATTAAAGCATTTTGTAGTTTTATAGGTAGTTTTCTAAAGATAATGGCATCACGAATAAAATCACTGTGAACCTCATTTCTAAATTTTGGCTGTGCTGAATTAAATGCAGTGAAAATAGTATCTACAATTTTTTGCATTGGAATGCCTGTAGAAAATGAAGCAATAGTTCGTTCCGAAAAAATCCGCATGGGTTCGATATAGATTGGATGATTGGGTTTTTTCTGAACATTTTCTATTATTTTTTCTGCCATTGGAGTCTGTATCTGCCCAGGTTCAATTAAACAGGTATCTATACCAAAGACTGAATATTCATGACGCATTGCATTGGAGAGTGCTTCCAAAGCAAATTTACTTGCTGAATAGATCCCTGTAAAAGGTAAAGTTCGTAAACCACTTTGTGAACTGATATTAATGATTTTATTCCGTTGTTTATTTTTGCTTTGTAATAATGGCAAAAACGTTTTAGCCATCATATGCACACCCACAGTATTTACTGCAAGTATGTGCTCAAACTGGCTCTGTGTGACATCCATCAAAGGCCCGTTATAGATTACACCTGCTATATTTATCAGGGCACGGAATGTCATGCCATCTATGTTTTTTTGTACTGTTTCAAAAGTCTTTAAAATTTCAGATTCCTGAGTAATGTTCATGATTATTGGTAAAAAATCATGACGGAAAGTTTTATTAACTTTCTCCTTCTCCTGTTCATCAATCACTGAACCGAATACAAAAAAACCTTCATTTAAAAATTTTTGTGTTGTCGCCAGTCCTATACCAGAACCTGCACCTGTAATAAATACAGCCTGTTTATTATGAATCATGAATCATCTTCCTTAATTTGTATTTACAGGATTACTATTAAGGAAACAGCTATTTTATTTTGGTAAAAAAGTGCCAAAAAAATGTACAACGGTGTCAAATTTGCTATGATGAAAGTGCCTATAGTTTCAATGGATAGATGAGATAAATTGAAATAATTATTTCTATAGGAGTTTTAAAATGGATTTTGAAGACAAAAGTATGTCTGCACCTATTATTCCTGTGCATTTGCCTGCTGCATTTGTTCGAATGTGTGTTGCACGTGGATTTCGTACAGAAGCCATCCTGAGTAATACAGGCATTCATGCAGATGAACTGGATAATATTGATACATTTTTTACATTAAATCAGATTGCAATGATTGTCAGTAATGCATTGCTGTTAAGCAAAGATCCAGCAATTTCCATTGCATTCAGTCAGCATATCCGATTATCGCATTTTGGTTCGTATGGCATTGCATTAATGTCTGCACCTACTTTTATGGATGTATTTGAGATCTGCCAGCGATACAGCACTTTAATTGATCCAACAATTCATTTTGAATCTATATTTAAAAACGGTAGAATTTATATTCAGTTCGGTAAAAAAATACCCTTAGGTCTGAATTATTACTATACGCAGGAAGCATTATGTCTTTCAATTATTCGTATTTTAACGGATTTACTTGAACGTGAACTTCCTCAGCTAAAAATTGAACTTGATTATGAAAAACCGGCATATGCTGATAAGTTTAAATTTTTAAATGCGCCGATTCGCTGGGGGAAAGATAGATGTGTTATTTCCTTCAATTCTGATATTTTGAATGAAAAATTGCCAGGTGCGGATTATCCCGCATTTCAAAAGGCTATAAAAATGTGTGAAGCAGAAAAGGGGATTTTTGCTCAGCAGGGTGAAAACTGGTTAATCAAATTAAAATTAATTATTCTCCAGAATTTACATCAACCTTTAACTGCTGAAGGAATGGCTGAGCAACTGCATTTATCCAGACGTACTTTTTTTAGAAAACTGGCTGAACACCATACTACATATGATGTGCTGCTTTCAGCATCCCGTGCAGAGGTTGCGAAAGATTATTTACTGCATAAGCAAATCAGTCTGGTTGAGCTTGCAGATCAGTTGGGTTATAACGATGTTTCCAATTTTACTAAAGCTTTCAAGCGATGGTACGGGTTACCACCCAAGCAATGGAAGCAGGAACAACTGGCACTCATGATCCACTGACTGAAAGTAAAAAGGCGATCATTTGATCGCCTTAAACATTTTAAAACGGAAGTTAAATATTAAAAATGATAGCCAATTTTCAGACCATAACCCCATGCATCATTGTCTTTATATACAGCATCATACTTTGCCGTTCCAAAATCAAAACCTGATTGTGCTTTTGCATCGCCAAGCATGAAGTATTTAACACCTAAAGCAATGTCATAGTTTGGTGCAGGTGCAAATTTAGCTCCTAATCCTAAACTCCAGTAACCCTCAGATGGTCCCAGAGTTGAAACCAGATTTCCAGCCCCGCTGTCCCAGCCTACAGAAAAGGAACCAGACAGTTTTGGATTGAATTGTCTGCCTATACCAATGTTTGCAGAGATCTGATCATCATAATATGCTGCAAGGTCCACACCGGCACCTGTTGATTGCTCAGTGAAATTATAAAGTTTGGCAGGTGAAATTTTATATTTTGACCATTCAACCCAACGGACATTCGCAAATGCAACAGTCTTTTCCATTACACCTGTTTGAAAATCAAGATTGATGGATTGTGGCGTCGTAATAGTTGATTTTTCAGTTGAAGTTCCCAGATCGACTCTTCCTGCCAAAGGATGAAGGATGCTCAAAGATTCAGTCATGTTCATATCATGATCAATTTCAGAGCGATAGGTCAGCGATGCTTTTAAGGCAATGTCTGGGATAGAATAGGCAAGTCCAGCAAGCCAACCAGTACCTGTTGTTTCTTTAGCATCCAGATCATATTTCGCCCAGGTATATCCGGCTCCTCTGAGTGAAGCTTCACCTTTCACAGTCTGTAATACAGGACCTGCATAAATATTCCAGTGTTCATCAGGTTGAAAACCAATAACCGTACTTAAATTCTGTGTGCTTACCGTTGCTTCGGTACTCTCATTTCCATCAGAATATGCTGAAAACGCTTTGTTAGGATAAGCGGCATCTGCTCCAAAAGGCTGATCATATATAAATCCTATAGAAAACTGATCTGTAAGCTGCAGTTTCAGTGCAAAAGATGGGGTGTAATAACTGTTTGCAATATCACCAGTATCTCTTCCTGCCGCTTGTGAATAATTTCCTTTACTGAAGTTGTCATTCATTTTTCCACTCAATGATGCATCCAGCACTGAGATACCGGCTTCGAAATAATTCCCCTTTTGTAGAAAAGGTGCAATTGACTGTCCTGAACGATCAAGTGCAGCAGCATGAACAGCACCCGAAACAGATCCTGCTATACAAAGAGCAATGATATGTTTTTTCATTTTAAAATCCTTTTTAATGTTTTGTACTTACTGTGTTTTTGCGTTTGAAGTATTATTTTTAATCAATCAATGTGTGCCTGAATGGTATAAATGTGCCAATCTAATGGTGAATCAGTGCCATCCATGGCATTTTGTTTAATTTTGCCGAATCCATATCTGATTACGACCTAATGAACTCATTCCGATATACCCACGTATCCGTAAATGTTTACCATTATTTTGTAATTTGACTTTTGCGCTATATATTTTTCCCGCTCTTGGATCAAGAATTTTTCCCCCATCATAACTGTCTGTCTCAGGTATATATTTCAACTGTGTGAGCACCTGCATACCAAGCATGGGTTGATTGGTGTATGGTGCAGGGCAGTTCTGACATATATCCACGACAGTGACACCCTGCAGAGGGAACAGCTTAATAATTGTTCCTGTATACGTGTTGTTCGCTGTGCTTTTAATTTCAATCAATCCTTTAGGATTTCCTGATTTATCATCCACGGTTTTCCAGACACCACTGATATCCTGCGCACTGCTGGAAAAACTGATCCCCATTAATAAGATAAATATTCCCCATCTGAACATATTCATTATTCCTTATGAATAAAAATGTTGAGTCAATCCTGATATCTGTTTAATTCGACCGGATCATGTGCACAGAAAAATTCAATTTCATCACTATGCTTCCTTTTGAGTTGTTTCAGTGTATTCAGGCTTTTTATCCTTTGTGCTGGAACCGCCTGAACTAATTTTTCAAAAAGCCTGAGACCTGAAGGCATTCGATTATCTGCATCCAGCTGGCTATGGTGATAATAAGCATCACCACAATGCAGCAACCATTTACCTGAATCCTGTTGAATTGCAATACCTGTATGTCCTTTGGTATGACCAGTCAAAGGAATCATGAAAAGATTTATTCCGAGTTGATTTTTCAGCGAAATTGCTTCCAGTCCAAACCAGACAGAATCCGTCTGTTCATAAGTTTTCCAATGGGGTGAGGGGATAAACTGATTTTTACGGAATCGTATTTTATCTTTAAATGATGGATATAAGATCTGATCAAGTTCAGGTTTATAAATATGCACCTTTGCCTGTGGAAAGTCAGAAAAGCCACCTGCGTGATCCAGATCCAGATGTGTCGGAAACAGATCCGTAACATCTTCAGGCTTATATCCAAGCATTTTGATCTGTTCAAATGCAGTTTCCTGAACAGCCAGTTTCGGTTTAAAGCTTTTTTGAAAAAATTTGCCTAATCTCTGATCAGGTTGTTGAATATCTTTTAAGCCTATTCCTGTATCCACCATCATTAATTTATTCTGATGTTCAATTAACAGACAGTGACAGATCAGTCTCCCTGGTTCTATAAATGTGCCATGCCCATTAATCAGCTTTGCACAAAGTGGGCAGAGTGTTCCACAATTTAAATGATATATTTTCATAAATTTTCCCGTGTAAATATGCCGTATCTGGTTAAAACACAGCATATTTTTGAATCAATCAGAGCTTAAGAATAATTTTTCCAAAATGACGGTTTTCCTTCATTCTTGAAAATGCATCATTGAACTGTTCGAAGGGATACACGGCATCTATAGGAATGCTGATGTGATTACTTTCCAAAGCTGGTACCAGCTCGGCAGAGGCTTTCTGAATGACATCTCGGATTTCATCTGGATTTCGGGTACGAAAACTGACACCTTTATAATTAATCCTGCGCATGGAATGCTGATCAAAATCAATTTCACCAACTTCACCTGCCATACGACCAACGTTGACGACAGTACCTGCGATTTTAGTTACAGACATGGTCTGGTTGAATAAAGGTCCAGCCAGAAAGTCGATTACGAGATCTACACCTTTACGCTTTGTCAATTTGAGTACTTGTTTCGCCCAGTCTTCATCCTTGGTGTTTACAACGGCATCTGCACCATATTCTGATAATTTCATCAGTTTTTCAGCATGAGTAGATGTTCCAATAACCCGTTTCGCACCCAAGTAACGCGCAACCTGCATTGCCATTAAACCTACAGCTGAACTGGCACCAACGACTAAAACGGTCTGTTCAGCTTGTAATTGTCCATTTGAAACAATAGCGTCATGTACGGTTTGTAATGCAACAGGTAAAGCTGCCGCCTGTTCATCTGTCAGATTTCCTGGAACAGGGTAGATCCATTGAGCATTGGCAAGCGTATACTCTGAAAACGCACCTGGACCTGCTCCCATTACCCGCTCACCGACAGACCACTCTGTGACGTTTTCACCCACTTCAATAATTTCACCTGCCCATTCAACACCAACAGGAAACCCAAGCCCCCCAACAAAACCATGAGTTCCACCTGTCAGCATATTTAGATCAGCTCGGTTAAGTGCACAGGCTTTTACTTTGACCACTACATGACCGCTCATAACCTGTGGTTTTTCAAGCTCACCTAAAACAGCACCATTTTCACCAGATAAGATAGATTTCATTATCACTCCAGATCCGAATCAAAGCTTACGAATCGGTTTTGAACCGTTCCAGCCAATGGATGCTTTTTTAATATATTCAAAAATCTGTTTTTTACTACCGGCCAGTTCAGAAATTTCTAAAGCAGTACCAATGAGGTGTTCTGCATCAAAGTAAGCCATCCGCCCCTGAGGACCACCTATCTGTCCTTCATGAACAACTTCCAGTCCCTGGCTGAGCAGGTGCTGATACATCTCGTCATAGTTTTCAGTCCAATATGCGATGTGCTGTAGACCTTCACGCCCCGAATTTAAAAAGTCATGATACATGGACGGTACATCATTAGTCTGCTGAATCAGTTCAATCTGTAAATCACCTGAGTTTGCCAGGGCAACTTTCATTTCAATATTGTACGGTTGACCTTTATATTTAAAATTATCCAGCATGGCATTTTCCATATAAAACCATGGACCAACACCCAGCTTTAACCACTCGCTAATGGCCGTTTCAATGTCTTTAACAATATAGCCATTCTGACAAACCGGTCCCAGATCTTTACTCATTTTAATTTCCTTTTTGAGAAGTATATTTGTCAGAGAAATTCATTTTCCTCTGACAGCTTTGAGGATGATTTAAGCTAATTTAGATGCATCAAAATAATCACTGATTTCTTTAGCAAGCATGATGTCACCATCAATTTTTAACTTCCCACTCATGAAAGCCATTGCACCCGCAATTTTTCCTGTTAATAATTCGATAAAAACTTCATCTGATGCTGTCAGTACCACATCCGCATCCGCATTTTCTGCTTGCTGAATGTCACAGTGACTATCATTGATCTGGATAACGTAGGGCACAGAAAGTTGCAGTTGAATCACACATTCCACACCATCGGTAGCATCAACATTTAATGCAGCAGGTAATTTATTTAAAATAAAATCATTGATATTCATGGTTTAATCCTTTAATTAATAGTGTCAATCAGATAGATGAGATTTGCATTCAAGATGAGTGCTTTGGTCAATATAGAATGCCCGTAGAAATTGATATTGACTGAATGAAGAATTCATTGACATCAGTTTTAAAAATGATGAAATAAGGTGAGTGAAGGAATCTTTTTGAAATGGTAAAAATGGAAATTTCATCAAAAAAACATACAGTTGCTGCGCATTATATGCGTCTGTTATTTGATTATTTAAATCGAATAAATTATTCTATTGAGCTTTTTTTACAGAAAATTAATTTAGATAAGTCCCACTTTGATCAGCCCAGTAATCGTATTGATTTTCAAATTTTTAATCAGGCTTGTCACTTATTACAGACCAGATTTCAGCATGCAAACCTTGGAATTACCTTGGGGCAGCTGGTCACAACAGGGCATCTTGGACCACATGGCTTTGCCTTGATGACATGTTCAAATGCTAAAGAAATTTTACAGCAGAATATTC
Organism: Acinetobacter sp. WCHAc010052; assembly: GCF_002165295.2. Taxonomy (NCBI): domain Bacteria; kingdom Pseudomonadati; phylum Pseudomonadota; class Gammaproteobacteria; order Moraxellales; family Moraxellaceae; genus Acinetobacter; species Acinetobacter sp. WCHAc010052. Next base: position 1,766,708 of record NZ_CP032143.1, read on the forward strand.
GCTTTTCAGCACTGACTATTGATGCAGGCAGTAACATCCTTGAACACAAAGGAAATCAGTACATCCGTTACTGGAAAAGTAATCTTGCTGATGGGCAGAAATTAGGGAAATTACAGGATGAACTACACCAGGCATCGTATGTGACATTATCCCGACACTTATTTAACCGCAGTGATTTGAGTCCACTATGGGTATCTTTTCAACATAGTCAACCGGAAGATATTTCAGAGTATGAGGCTTTATTTCAATGCCCACTGTATTTTGAAGCAGAGCACACAGCTATTGGATTTCATCAGGATTTTCTTAATTTAACTGTCCCCAGTTCCGATGCATCCATATATGCAGTTATGAATGATTTAAGGCAGCAATTATTGAAGCAACTGGGAAATCAACTAGAACCCTCATGGCTTGCAATTGCACGTAAAACTATTATCGAATCGTTTCAGTTAGGTGGTGTGACACTGGAAGAAGTTGCCAGAAGCATCGGCTTTAATTCAGAAGAACTTAAAACTGAGTTAAATCGGCATGATATGAATTTCCGAAGTCTGGTAGATGACATCCGCCAGAATCTGGCAATCAGCTATGTCAGAAATCCAGGACTGAGCCTGGTTGAAATTGCATTTTTGCTGGGATTCTCTGAACAAAGTGCTTTTCAGAGAGCTTTTAAACGATGGACAGGTAAAACCCCGAAAGAATATCGGACTTATGAGTAAGTTATTTGCTCATAACAGTGATCAATTAAAAAAATGTCGCCTGAATTTAAAATTACAGACGACTAAGGGAAGTATGTAAAACAACAGAAAACTATTTAAACAATTTACTTATCAACTTTTTAAATGAATCAATTTACCAAACTTCAACGCACCAAGAATTTCAGTTTGTTTAAGCCCAGGAAATAACCAGTACGGTGTAGATTCACTGCTGCAGGCACAAGAAGGAAATGCAGGATTACTGTGTAATGGTCCAGCAATAGTCTTTTCCATGACCATCGAAATGTATTGATCGTTACTGCCTTCCTGAGTATTGCCATTGAGAATGACTTCAACTCCTGTATTCTCAGCATATTCACGAATTGCTTTAATTTTAGAACTCTTCGGCTCATATGCATCCAGGCTGATGCCATTTTCTGAAGAAACAAAAACCTGATCATTTACCTTAACAACCAGTGAGTGATTGCCTTCGGTATGTCCAGGTGTATGTACCAAGGCAATTCCATGACCTAAAGCTAAACTCTTCCTGAACGTGATTATTTTTGCAGGATCTACACCAACTGTAGCATTGGGGCAGTACCAGTCAGACTGGACAGGCAATAATCCCTGAACACAATTCCATTCTTTTTCATGCACAATCAGTTTCGCATTGGGGAAATATGCGGGTTGATGATCACTTCCCAGCCACTTCCTCAGTTCCTGCGTATGTAAATGGTCATAGCTGATATAATCAATCTGTTCAGGTTTTATTTTTAGCTTTTTCAATGTTTTTTCAACAGAAGTATATTGCGGTGCAAATACTTTTGAAGCACTTTCAGGTAATGAACCAGCCAACCGTTCAAAAAAAGGAGTTTTACGGTTGTTTTCAACATCTGTAGGTGAAAATAAAATAACTTTGAGCTGATCATTAAAATCCTTATACTGAATTATAAACAGTCTGTTTAAAAGATGAAGAAATGGAAATGTCAGTGATTTCTGTGCAAATACACCAGTATAGCCATACCAGGTTGGGTAGGGGGCTCGCACGAGATCTACAGTCTGATAATATTGCACATCAGGCTGTTGCATTATTTTCTCTCTGAATTTTATAGCTGCCGCCCGCACATTTTCCAACCGTGCAATAGGAGAGGAAGCATTACGGGTATTATCAAAATCAAGAACTTCCTTCATTCCCAAATTTTTTAAAGTACTGGTCATTTCTAATTTTCCTTTCACCGTTAGAGTTTCACTTTAGTCACTTTACTAAGATCTTTCATATCATGTAAAAGTCCTGTAGCTGCTTTATAAAACTGAAGAATTCCTTTTGGTGTTTTAAAATTAAAACCTTTAAACAGCTGCTTAATGATACTTAAAGTATCGAAATAGATGCGTTCACAAACCAGCTCTTCACCTTCAAAAATGAAAAATGCACACATACGCACGCGAAATGAATTTCCCGTAGGTGGAACAGAACCCAAATAGCCATTATGTGTTCCTAATAACCAGAACTCACAGATTACAGCATCGTCTGTATGCCTTAATGCAATCAGCTCATGATGCTGATCTGGGAATGCTTTACGTGATGAACGATGATAGTTTAAAACATCATCACGCCCATCATGTACTGCACCTGTAGCAATCAGTTCATAATGAGGGTGTGGAAAAGTGGACAGAACAGCATCAAAATCCTGTTTAACTTCATCTGCGAAATGATCTAATACCAACTTTTCGCGAAATTCCTTTAATTTCTGATCTAACATTTTATATCCTTATTTTCAGGAAGGTATTCGTTAAGATCAATCTAACTTCTAGATGCTTTAAGGTTTGGTATTAAAGTGACAGTCTTATGGTGAATCCGTGCCAAAATTGAGGTTGTGTAGGCTACAGTCTTGGATATTCTATTTAACTTATGTTTATATAAAGTTTAGTTTATAATTATTTTCACAATTAATTAATATAAAACAAATAGTTAATTGATATATTTTAAACATATTGAAAACAACTTCATGAACTTGCTTTAAAAAATGATTCCATTTTTAATATAAATATATAAAATATTTATAAATCATCATTTTACATAAGTATTAAATGTTAAAAATTCATGTAATAGATGCGACTCATGGAGATTGTCTTCTTCTTGATTTCGATCATTCAAAAATTTTGATCGATTGTGGTCCAAAATCATTCAAAGCTCGTAGAGATGTACTAGCTAATATAGAAAAGATTTTAGGTGAAAATAGTGTTATTGATATAGCGATAGTCACTCATAATGATGATGACCACATTGGTGGATTTGAATTTTTGCTCGATACTTCTATCAAAATTAACACTATTGTTTTTAATAGTCTTCAAGATATTCCTGACATTATACAAAACTCACAAAAACAAATTTCATATAACCAAGATAATGCTCTTAAGCAAAGATTATTGGCAGAACGAGGAATTAAAACTCTATGTTTAACAAGAGATTCTAGTCCATTAATAATTAATGATATTACGTTAACTGCGATAACGCCAACGGCTGAAGCCCTAGAATGCATGCTAAATGATGCCAATGTTCAAAAAGAAAGAGAAGAAAAAAAGAGAAGGCAAAAGCAAATCTCAAGTTCGAAAACTGAAGAAATAAAGCCTGAGGAGGCTTTACAAAAAATTCAATCTGGTCAAGATGTTTTCGTAAAAGATCCATCTATTACTAATAAATCAAGTATAGGATTAGTCATTCAATGCGGATCTTTCTCTGGGCTTTTTTTAGGGGATGCTCATGCTGAAGATGTGATTGAAGGGTTGACTATTTTAGGTTTTAATAATCATCAATTTGATGTGGTAAAAATATCTCATCATGGAAGTGAGCGAAATACAAATATTGAATCATTAAGTTTTTTGGGAAAGACAGACTATATATTGTGTGCAAACAATGAAAAGCATCATCACCCTAATAATATTACATTAGCCAGAATACTCAATTTAGATAACACCCCAACTATTCATTTAAGCTCAAATAATCCTAGTCTATTGGAAAAAATTAATGATTTTAAAAAACTAGGTTTTAGTATTAATGAATCATATCCAACTAATGGCGTGAATACACTTTGCTATGAATACAAATAACCTAATACAAGTTCACACACTGACAGATAACTCCAGTGGATATTTTTTCAAGTCATTTGATGATGAGAAGTCTTTTGTTATTACATCTAAACATAGCATTTGTGACCAAAAAAAAAGCTGTGACTTATACCAAAGAAAAGTGGATGAATGTTGCAGAGCCTGTTCTAAAGAATTTGATATAAAAGATATTAAATTTTTAAAAAACAATGACAATGCTACCCTTCAAATAGAAAAAATCTATTATGAGAAAACAAAAGATTTAGTAATTGTAAGTGTAATTGATCGTGCTATTGATAAACTAATCATAAATGGAAAAAGTAGTAGTGACAGCTACGTAACTTTTGGTTTTAATAGTTTAGAATCAGGAGTGACTAGCTTAGTCTTTGATACGCCGAGAGTTATTGATACACTTATATATTACAATTTACATTCAAACCCAATCCCCAACTTAATAGAAAAAGAAGATAATTTTGATGGGATTTCAGGCTCTGTAGTTTTTACAAATCATGAAAAGTACCCGACAGCAAAAGCACTTATTATTCATAATGAAAATCATAATGATATTGGAGCAGAAAGCCTTGATACTTTAAATTTCAGTGAAATCAATGATTTTTTTGAATGCAAGGTTTTTGATCAAAGACTATATATTCCAGAAGTACAAAAAATTAAAGATATTAGTCAACAAAGTTTGGAATTAGTTTCGAAGATGATTGATGGAGTAGAGTTATCTAGACCTATATTACATAAAGAGTTTGAAGATAAACTAAATTCAGGCAGATTTATACAAATTACTGGTTTGTCAGGTACAGGTAAATCAGTTCTATTAAGACAAATCGCTGAGTCAAAAGCTAATAATTCACCATTTTTATTTATTAAATCAGATCAACTTACAGGAAGTAATAATTGGTTAGAATATCTATCTAGAGTTGGACTGCCGAGTTTTTCAATTTCAGAGTGGCTAATCAGTTTAGAAGCTACTGGGGGAATTCCAATTGTCTTTATTGATGGTATAGACAGAGTTAGTGAAAACAGTAAACCAATTATTGAAGACTTAATTCGTTCAATTTTTAATAATGATGATTTAGCCAATTGGAAAATCGTTACCACTTTAAGAGATACAGGGCTTGAACCATTAAAAGTGTGGATCGGTGCTCTTTTAAAGAATATTAATATCCAAACTATTAACGTAGAACTTTTAAATGATGATGAATGTTATGCATTAGCTCAAAAAATTCCAAGTATTCAGCAGTTATTATTTAGTTATAGTAAAGTCAAAGAAATCATTAGACGCCCATTTTTTACGAAAGTTGTAACAAGCTTAAAAACTAATAATTTTGAACCTGAGTCAGAACTAGAATTAGTAGATGCTTGGTGGAAACGAGGCGGATTTAATGAAACTGGTCAATCTACTTACAATCGACAGGATTTTTTTAAAAGGCTTTCTGAACTTAAATCTATAAACCTTAGCAATAGTGTCAAACGTAGAGAGATTCAGCCTATCGATACTTTAGATAGCTTGGTGATAGATGATATCATCCATGTAAACTCTAAAAGTTCTGCTGTTGATTTTACACATGACATATTTTATGAGTGGTCATTACTTTATCTTCTTTTAGAAGAAGAACAAAACTGGTTAAATAAAATAGAAAGCTTTGGACAACCTCCTTATATAAGTAGGGTTGTAGAATTACTTGCTCAACGAGAGTTTATTGATGATCAGTGGGTAAGTCATTTAGCGAATCCAAAATTTCAACAACTCAGATCACAATGGTTAAGAGCATGGATAATTGGACCAATAGGACATCCGAAATTTATTGAGTTGAGTAGTGGATATACACAAGTCTTACTCGAAAATGATTTTGATCTTTTTAATAAATTATTGACATGGTTTCAAGCAGAGAAGACTAAAGCAAATCCGGTATTCTTAATACAGTCTGATAAATTAGATATGGCTATTCAATATCCTTGGCCATCTGATGCTTCATTATGGCAAACACTTCTAGAGTATATTTTTAAATTAACCCCAAGCATTTCTCCCAAAGTATATCCTCAAATATTAAAAATTTTTGAAGTCTGGCAATATGTAGGTATTCATATACCCTCAAATCAAATGTCTAAAATGCTTTTGGATGTATCAACTTATTGGCTTTTAGAAATTTCTCAAGAAGAAAGATCTAGCGATTGGGGACAAATAGTTAACTTAAAAGATTTCAAGTTGGGGCTAATTAATTTAATTTTGGTTTCAATTCAATCAAATCCATCCTATATGGAAAGATATCTAAATTTTTTACTTTCACAAAGTGAAGTATCTAGAGAAATTTATACACATATAGTAGGTGCTTCCTCTGTTATTTCACAACATCATCCACAATTACTTGCGGATCTAACGCTAAAATTTTTATTAGATGAACTGCCTAAAGCACATATAGAACGTGAAGAATCGGAATATCAGAGAACCAATCAATACTTTAAAAAGTTAATGGCTATACCAGTAAAAGAAAGAACCAAAGAACAACAATTGAAAATTGATCGTCGAGGATTATATTTTCATCAAGCACCATATCAACAGATTCAGATTCATGATTGGGAAAACTTATCAATTAAATATGAATCTAGACACTTTTATCCTAGCTCACCTCTAAAAGAGCCATTTTTTTCACTATTGAATCATTCAGAAGAGAATGGATTACAGCTCATACGTGACCTATCTAACCATGCTATTCAAGCGTGGAAACAACTATGTGAACTTTCTGGACAAGTACCTATACCAACTTTCATTGAATTTCCTTGGGGAATGCAAAAATTTTGGGGTAATGAAAAGCAATATATCTGGAAAAAACCTGTTTGGATAAATAATGCAATTTCATCGGCCTATATGGTCTTAGAAAACTGGTGCTTTGAACAACTAGAGCAAGGGCGAGATTTTGATGAACTCATTCATAGAATTACATCAGGAAATGAGTCAGTTGCAATTCTTGGTATAGTCAGTGTTTTAGCTCTAAATAAGCAAGTTGTTTCTAATGCTATATTTCCAGTTGTTACCAATTTTAAAGTATTAGAATTAGATAAGTATCGTTTCCAACAAGACTTACAGGAACCTAGTACAACTTTAATTTCTCTTCAAGGTGAGCCAAAATATCAAAAAGATATTAACGCTGTCAGACACAACTACAATAGAGAAGGTCATAAATTAAATTTAGAGTTTTTACTACGAAATTACTTTATCAACCCTGAATTTCGTGAACTAACAAAAGATAAGTTATCTAATTTCAAAGCTGATCTTCCTTTTAATTTTAAGCATGAGAAGATAGATGAATCCATCATTAAATTTTTAGAGGGACGGGCTGATTTTTACGCTGAATACGGTAATGCTAAGAATTATTCTTATCAAGAGCTTGAAAATCAAATTAGTTTTAGCTTTAATTATCCTCACTATCAAGAGCAAGCTAACTCCCAAGAACATAAAGAAAAAAATAATTTTTTTATTTTCTCTCAAATTGCTTATTGGGCGGAACAATCATTAATAGCTCAAGAAATTCAAAATACATATACGTTAGAATCAGTCGGTGAATTTTTAAAAAATATAGAAGAAGAAAGCTTATTTCTTGATACTTGCGATATAGATGATGACTCATATGTAATTAGAAGAATGAAACAAAACGCTTTTAGTGCATTAGCAACCATGATCTTAGTCTTTAGAGCTGATTGTACAGAAAGTGAATTAGAATGGGCTCGTGATATTTTAAATCAAGTAGTCCAATTACCATATAGCTCTTATGAAGTAGAATGTCCACAAGCTTCCTTAACTTTTCATCCGAAGAAATTTCTTGCACAGGCTTTAGTGAATGAAATTATTCATGGCACTATGAATGATTTAACTTTCAGTAATCTTCTAAATATTGTAGCGAGCCCATCTCATGAAATTTCATTAGCGGCCCTAAAAGAATATTTTAAATTATTTGATATACAGCCTAAACTTGTTTGGTCTGCAATTCATTTTGCATTTGCTTTATGTAAAAATCATTTAAAATATCAAATCTATCGATCAGATAAATATCCAGAAGCTCAACAAGAGTTAAAACAGTTATATGAACATCTAAACAACTATTTTAAATCCGAAGATGACTGGTGTTCATTACCTATACCTGATGCTCCTTGGATGGAACTAGACGAAGAAACATTGCAAAGTAATAAAGAAAGAGAGAGAAAGATTGCTGAATCCTATAATCAATGGTACTACGATGATAAAGATGATTCAAAGTGGGTAAAATCAGATACTCAATGGGATTATGATTTCTCAGGAAAAGTTATTCATTTACTGCCTGAGAGATTACTTCATGATACCTCTCAAACCTATATTCTCGATTTTTTAAGAAGTTGCTTAGAATGGACTATAGAAAAACAAGAACCTTCTTGGCTCGAAGAGAATCAGAGTTTTGATGATAAAGATATTATTTATGAATGGAATCATAGCTTATCTAGTGCCTTAGCTAGAGTTGTTGGAATATTTCCTACAGAAGAAATCAAATCACAATTCCTTATGCCAATTCTTAATCTTAAAACAGATGCTTGTTGGGAGTTGCTTTATCCGTTTATTGAGAATTATATTTGTCGTTATATTTATGATGCACAAAAAATTCCTGACAATGCATTAGATGTTTTAGATTTATGTTTGGATCGTTTTTTAAAAGCATCGTGTTTTGATAAAAAAAGTTATAGAGCAGGACAAATTTCAGGCTTTGATTTACCTAAGATTGCAAAATCGCTGATATTTGTATCATTAAATCAAAATGCACCTTTAGCCAGCAGGTTTGTGAATGGGGATTGGTCTGAAATTGATATAATCTTACCTGTAGTTGATAAGTATGTCCGAGCGGTAGGTTGGACTGAATATGTTATTCACCTATTCTTGAAATTGTGTGAGCGATCAATCCAAAATTATCCATCAAATATTTATGCCGATCAAATCTTAGAACTACTATCATTAGATGAGCAACTGAATTGGAATGAGGAAGTATATCAAAGGATATCTAGCCTTATCCAAATTTTTATAGATAAGGAACAATCTATGCCAATAGAGTTACGACAAAAATTCTTAAAAATTATTGATTGGTTGATTGATCACGGTGATCGAAGAAGTTCAGCACTTCAGCAAAGTAATTTTTTTCAAAAAGTGAAGAGCTCTTGAGTTATAGCTTCATAAGCTTATAGAGCTATTAAATTTTATCGAACATTTATCTGATTGAATATACTATGAATAATGAGAGTTTAATCAAAGTTGTGACCCTAAATTCGGAATCTACAGGGTACCTTTTTTTATCATATGATGAAGCAAAATCATTTGTTATAACTTCTAAGCATAGTATTTGTGATCAAAAGGATAATTGTGACCTGTACAAGGATAAAATAGATGGATGTTGTAGAACATGTCTCAAAGAATTTACTATAGAAAACATCCATTTATTACAGGAGGGAACTCAAGAAAAACTGAACATTAATAAAATATTTTATGATAAAAATAAAGATCTTACGATTCTTGAGGTTAATGAAAGGGCTACTGATAAATTAATCATCAATGAAGAAATTTATACCGAATCTTATATTGCAAGGGGCTTTAATGAAAAGGATAAAGATTGGATTAATTTAGATTTAGATAAGCCTAAATATTTTGGATCAATGATTTTTTATCGTCATTTAAATTCAAACCCAAATTTAGTGGAGAAAAATAAGAATTTTGAAGGAATTTCTGGCTCACTCATTTTCACTTATCATCAAGACGATTCTCCAAAAATTGCAAAAGCAATAATTATTCATAATGAAACGCATAATGATTTTGGTGCAGAGAATCTTGAAACACTAGATTTTGATTACATCAACATTTTTTTTGAATGTCATGTTTTTGGTACAAAAGAAGACCTAGAACTATATGAACTAAGGCTTCTATTAAAAAATAACCAAGAATGGTTATTAGAATCATTTTCTAATAATAGAGTGGCAAAATACAGTCTTGGTCAACCTTTAGCCCCTAATGACCCCAATCTACCAAAATTGTTACCTCGTGAGCATCTAATTAATAAAATTCATCATAATTTATTTACAGAAGATATTAATTTTATATTAGGAAAAGAGGGTGTTGGTAAATCATGGGTTACTGCACAAAGTTGGTTACTTCTTGAAGATAAACCCTTATATATTTTTCTGCCTGCTCAAGATTTTAGTCAATTAGGTAAAAGTGATATAGAATCTTTTTTAATAAAAAAAATTATTGAACAAACAAATGATGAAGAGAATCAAATTACTGTTACCAAATGGGAAGATAGATTCAAAAAGTGGAGAAATGATTCAGATGAAAATAATATTAATCTCTTAATCGCTATTGATGGAATAAACTAGAAACCAGATGTAGACTGGTATAGAATTATCGATACAATTTATCATTTATTTAAGAATAAAAAAGTTAAAATTCTAGTTACATCAAGAACGACCTTCTTTAATGAAAAAGTGAAGAGAAAATTTACAGGTGATTATAAAATAGTAACTGTAATGGACTGGTCTGAAGAAGAAAGAAATGAGATTTTGCTCCAAAAAGAAATTAACCCCACTACACTGACAACTAGCGTAGCAAACTCTTTATTAAATCCCAGATTGTTAAATATTACTATCAGTTTATTCGATAAACAGAAAATTCAAAATATTGATGAGTTAGATGTCAATAGAATATTATTAGAACACATTAGGCAGATGGAATCTGAGAGATATGAAGAAATAACATATTCTGAATTTTTAATAAGTCTTCAGACTCATGCACAGGAAATTATAAATAGGTTAGTCAAGGATGAAAAAGATGATCTGAATTATTTTAAAGGAAATCTCAACGCTGTTGCTGAAGGCCGTTTTTTTGAAGTCATCGAAGATGATCTTAATTCATATAAATTAAGAGATGAAGGTTTATGTTTTTCATTAGGGTTAGAAATCGTTCTTCAATTAAATAGAATGAAGCGAAACGGTAAAAATTTGGACGATGGTTTGGCTAAAATTATTGAGCCGATAAATGCATTAGATAAAACCTCAGATATTATTATTTCTAGTCTTACAATATTGATATTTGAGCCTAATTATTACTCTAGAGAGGCTCTTACCGCTTTAGTTTCATGTTTTGTTTCTCTACAAAATACCGATGAATCATACCTTGGTTATTTTTCTACGATTGTTGAAAGGAAAATCTCTGATTTTATAAATATTTTGGGAGAATTATGTTTGAATGGTGGCAATCAACCAAATTTTAATTGGGTTGAAAAGTCGATTATTTGTATTTCTTCTACTTCTCAATCTTGGCCATGTATCGAAGAGCAGATAAAGAAATGGTTGCAATATTATTCATTATCGCCTGAAAAAAAACTTTCACATTTTTCAAAAAAAGATGATAAAGATCGCTTAAATGCGCTTGAAAAGAATACGGCCGAAATTTCAGAAAAATTAAACAAACTATCATCAGTTGAAAAAGGATTAATTTCTCAATTAACTGAAAATGAAAAAGATATTGATAAATTAGTTATTACGGCATTCCATATCTTAGCAGGAAAACCTTTAGCCAATTTTGCGCCTGAATTTACTAAATGGAGCTTTGGCTGTAGTTTAAATTCAAGTTATAGCTCCCCACACAAAGACTTTATTAGCTTAATAAGATACAACCTTGTTGATTGGAAGAATACAAGGGTGCAATTATTAAATGAAGCAAGAATATTGAATTCTTCAGGTAATTCAAGTGTGGCGCAATGGGCTTATATAAGAATACTTTATGCAACCGGAGAATCCTGTGATGCAAAATTTGCAGAAGGTCTTGCTAAGCAACTTAGAACTGATGAATCCTTCGGAGGATGGAGAAGAATAGAGGGCTATTGTTCTACTGATCCATGTGATCCTGAATCATTTGAGCCCGAAAATATTATTAAAACTGTTCAAAGATGTGAGGAAATAGATGTTAGCCAAATTTGGAATAATTTACATCAGACTTCAGAAAGTCTTACACTACATGATATTCAAACTGGTCTAGCACGCTTTAGGCCAAATGAAGTTGTATCAAAATATCGAGAATTAATTACTGATATTTTGTGTAGAACTAAATATCCTTTACGATGTGGAATAATCAATATAGATCAACATAATCTTTTATTTACAAAAGAACATTTTGATAAATTATTTGACTTCCATAAACTTAATAAAGACTCAGAAATATTTGATGAACTAAGTGAAAATGATAAAAACTTTGTAAATCAGTTCTCAATTATGCAAATCCTACCATTTATTAAACCAATTCAACAAATTGAAATTCTGATGGATTTCAATAAAGAGGATAATGTATTTATCGATCTTATCGAAATTATGGAATCACTAACAAATGAAGAGTTTGATCAAATTCTTGATAGTAAATTACAAGAACATCAACTTTTGAATGTGCTTTATTACGCCAATACCAAAGAAATTCCTCTAACTGAAAAATATAAACTTATTTTAAAAGAACATTTAAGTAGTGATAATTCCTTTATAAGAACACAAGTGTTTAGAGCAATAAGTATTTACGATAATATAGAATTATTAAATGATTTCATAAAGATAAATTGGTCAGGTTTAAATGCTGATACTAACGACAATAAATTGTTTTATGGCTCATTATTATGGTTACTATCTGCAAAAGGTAATCTAGTAGATGAAGAAACTGCTGTGGCACATATAAATCCTAATATTTATGGAAATGCAAGTGAGTATCTTTCAGTTACAGGGTTACGAAAAATAGCCCTTTCTATCGATTCTATCTTTAAAGTTATTGCTAATAATAATATTGATTTTCCAGATTTAGAAATTATCGAAAATTTATCATTAAAACGAAACATTACTTCATTATTTTCAGTTGACAGAAGAGAAGATAATGTTAACTTTGAGAAAAATCTAAAATCGCTTTCAGAGTCTGGAGAGGATTTTGAAAAAAGACATGAAAATCAAAATCAGGATTTTGACAAATATATAAGTTATTTGAAAACAAAAGGTGCTGATCTAATCCTAAATGGTATGTTACCAAAAGCATTTGCTCACATAGCAAATTCAACTCTAGAATTGAAAGATGAATGGTTTACTACTTTTTCTAAAATAGAAAGCTCTCATATACCTAAATTTTATAACTTTATTTTACTACTAGCCTATACTTATTCTGAGGATGATGCTCAAAAGGCTCAAGTGCTTTGGAACAAAATAAGTAATAGTGAATCTTTTACCAATATAACAATCGGCCATGAAAAAATTCCGCTTAAACAGATGTCAATTTGGGGGAGTTCAAATCGAGATTTAGATGCATATCGATTCGAACTACTAGATAAGGCACTATCAGATCAACAAATATATAATCATGTGCTTGCTGCAATAGTAAATAATAATGAAAAAATTATTTATGAATATATTAATCAGAAAATAAATTGTGTAGAACCATCTCAAATTGCTAGAGGAATTTTAGTAGCTGGGTGTTTAGATGAAAACTCTGTTTCTGCAGATATCTTTGATAAATACATAAACTATAAAGGAATAATCGGAGAGGCATACATAGCATCTTTATATATGTATGAAAGAAATATCTGGTCTAAATATTGGTTTAATAAAATGCTATCTACAGAAGATAGTTTAGAGTTTTGGAGATACATGATTTTATTCGTAAAAATTGTAGATTTAAGATTTTATAAATGGAAATCTTCCTTATTAAACAATAATCTTCTTTTCCGAAAATTTTATCATAGTTTCAGGAATGATATAAATAATCGCTGTAAAAAATGGGGGAAAGAAAGAGATAAAAAACTGTTTGGTAGCGAACCTCCGAATCCTATCTACATATATCTACAAGGATAATCCCAAAAAATATATTATGAACAATAATTGATTAAAGAATTAATAGCTTTGATTTTTATTTTCAAGCTATTAATTTCTTTGCTTTTCATTTGTCGCAATTGTTCAATTTTAAACTGAATATCAGGAAATTGTCCTTTTAAATCATGCAATGCTTCAATTTCTTCTTCTAGTACAGTGATTTCGCTCTCAAACTCTTCTTTTTTCAAATTAAGTTCTTGGAGGATAGATGTTGACTCAATACAAAACTGTGATCGTAGATCATGCAAATTTTCAGCTTCGGTATAAGTGGTTTGTCCATATCTACTTTTTTCAACATCAACGGTTAAATAACCATCTTTAACCAATCGAAGTATCAACCGATAAACACTTTGATAGTTAACATTACTATCTACTACTTTCAAAAGTTTAACTTTATCCCAAAAATCTACAGTTTGCCATGACTCAATATTGTAGCTACAGAATACTCGTGAAAGTTCTTTAAACATTGGTAAGTTTTGAATTTCCATATTCATCACTCAAATAATGAGGATTATAGTCCGTGGATTAAAACACTTCAATTCCTGATAGTTCTTGTATTTGTGGTTGTCACCTATGAATCAAGAACTAGCACTGTCAATTGGCTCAAAAATCAGGGAAATTCGGAAAAATAAATCTATTAGCCAAGAATAATTAGCCTTATCAACAACAATTGATCGTAGCTATTTGGGGCGAATTGAAAGGGGAGAAGTCAGCATTACTGTTGAAAAACTCTACCAAATCTCACAAACACTCAATGTTGACCCTAAAATATTACTCCCTTGAAAGATATTTTTTAAGGAGATGTGGAGCTAAGAGATGATCAACTTTCAAGTTTGTTCTAAGCTTTACCTCTTCTATAATATCTATAAGTGTTTCTGTATTCTGATGAAGCTGTGACTCCAAATCATCAATTTGAGTGCGCAGATTTTTATTAGTGTCCGTAAGAGCTTGCCTTGTCTTTTTATTCACATAAAGTTGCTCTTCTTTAGTCTTTAGGTGTAGTGGAGAAATCTGCTCAGATACATACAGAGATATGAGCTTCTTCCTTTCAGCCGAACTCAAAGTACTTAGCCCACCAGATATATAGCCCTTAGCTGCTAGACGACTATGAAGAGCTTTGTGCGAAATAGGGGATTTTTCAAAACCTTCAATCAACATCATTTGCAATTCTTGTTCGATGACTTCATCTAATTGTTTACCACGTAACATATTAGGCTTCCTTAGTCTCAATTTTTTGCTGTTCCATAGCGAACATTTCACTTAAGGTTGTTGGTAATTTAGCGATTGCATCTCCATAAGGGAAAACGGGAACAGGAGTTAAAAGAGGTGGTCCCACTTGTTTGAACAACTAAAAGCGTATTTATAAGTGATATTCCGCTCTAGTTAAGCCACCTTGTTTTGTTGGGGTAGCTGATCATAGTAAAACTCATTTGGTGTCATTTTGTCTAGACTCGAATGAGGTCGTTTCAAATTATAAAACTCAAAATATGCACTTAATTGCTTTTTCGCATCTGTGACACTGCTATAAGCTTTGAGATACACCTCTTCATATTTAACGCTCCGCCATAATCGTTCAACCATCACATTATCTACCCATCGACCTTTACCATCCATACTGATTTGAATGCCATTTGATTTCAATACATCAATAAATGCATCACTGGTAAACTGGCTGCCTTGGTCTGTATTAAATATTTCAGGTCGACCATATTTTTCAATCGCTTCATTTAAAGCCGAAATACAAAAATCCACCTCCATACTAATCGATACTCTATGCGCAAGTACCTTGCGGCTATGCCAATCAATCACAGCACATAAATAAACAAAGCCTTTTGCCATAGGGATATACGTTATATCCGTAGACCACACTTGATTACTGCGCTGAATAGCCAATCCTTTGAGCAGATATGGATATTTACGGTGAGCTTGATTAGCCTGGCTTAAATTTGGTTTGCAATATAACGCCTGAATACCCATTTTCTTCATTAAAGTACGTGTATGACGTCGTCCTATATGATGTCCTTGACGATTCAACAAATCACGCATCATACGACTGCCTGCAAAAGGATATTGCATATGTAATTCATCAATACATCGCATCAGCTTCAGATCTGATGCACTCACAGGTTTTGGGCGATAGTAATAACAACCACGGGAGACTTTCAGCAGCTTAGCTTGCTTAGATACTGAAATCTGAAGTGAGTCGTCGATTAACTTTTGTGGTTGAAGCGGCCCAGTTTCTTCAACACACCTTCTAAAAAATCAATTTCTAATGCCTGCTCACCGATTTTTGCATGTAGTTTTTTTAGATCGATGGGTGGTTCTGTTGGAGCTTTTGATTGATCGAAAGCTTGCGAGGAAGCTGAGATCAATTGATTTTTCCAGTCAATAATTTGGTTTTGATGAACATCAAACTCAGCACTCAATTCAGCAAGTGTTTTTTCTGCTTTAATCGCAGCAAGTGCTACCTTAGCTTTAAAATCATTTGAATGATTTCTTCTTGGTCTACGTGCCATAAAATACTCCATATATTGATGTTTATAACATCATTTGAGGAGCAGAATATCACTTATAGGAGTTGTTCAAATTTACGGATCCATCTCTTAAACTATTTTTCCTATTAATTGCTTTTGTTTTTAAGTCACTTAAATAAAGTATTTTTTGACGCAAATCCTCAAGCATTTCGCTATAAGATAAATCATGGACTACGATTTGCTCTATATGTGCAAACTTACCCAGCAACTTATTCAAAGTATGTTGTAGGGCTTCTAATTCACCTTTACGGCCAGTTAAAGCAAAGTTTCCACATTTATCACCTGATTGGCACGCTAGACGTTTAGGGCAATCATGCACAGCGACTTCACGCATACATCCACCAAAAGGCAAGGGATGTAAGCAAGCATGACGTTGGACGAGGGAGTCTGCTAATGAATTATCTTCTTTGACCAGCTCATTAAATGTTTCTGCAATATCTTGAAAATACTCATCAAAAAATGAGTTTTTTACATAGCTTGCCACTTCATTTTTTGAGTCAAAGGTTTGTAAATTCATCTTTAAATTATTTTCTAGATCCAACTTTTCTGAAAAGTACATTAATCCATCATGTTTAATAGAATCAATTGGATAGTCTGGCTTTAGTTCTTGTTTATCATTTTCGTAAAGTGCCAATTCATGTTTTTTTAACAAACTAGTTGTGACTTTACGTTGTTTTAACGCTAAGTGTTGATAATATTGGTTTTGCTTAATGTCTACACGCCCCATGAGCATTGCTTGCAGATGTTCAGCTAAACCACTGAGAGCGAGAAAAGTATTGATGTTGTGCCGTGGAATATGACTTGTAAGTTTTGAATGCTCTTTTTCATTCTCAAGTAAATTATATTTTTCAAAAACAGACTTACTTAAAGAATTTCCAAAAAAACTATTTATTATCATTCCATTTAGAGGAATGATATTTGTTTTATTGATGAAAGCTCGTTGTAGAGTTGTAGATCTAAACTCATGAATAAAAAGCAATTCTTCATAAGCAATTTTTTCCGTTTTTCCTTCATAATTAAAAACATAATCTATAGGGTATTCGGAGTCATAATTAGCTAATCCTTTAATGAAAGTATTGATATCATGTTTTAAATAATATTTTTCAATACATTGGTTAGACTTTATCTCCTTGAAAATAGATACATTTTTTAGAGTTTTAATAACTACTTCACGCTGTCCAGCTCGGCCTCTATAAGTATCTTTAACCCCAAAAACAGTTCCAATCAGATTATCTATTTCCACATAATCTTGATCAATATCATCAATTGATTTTGGTAAAAAATTTGAACAATTTTTTAATCTAATATAATAAAGATGTTCTCTATATTCTTTTGTGTGTTCTAACACAGATTGAAATATTGTCTCAACTAAATTTGCAGACAAAGGTTCAACCCAATGTATTCTAAATCCAGCACCTTTAGCACCATGATATTGAATTCCCAAAGTGTATTGTTTGACTCCATCTAAAGTTAGATGCTTCTTTGTTACTTGATCAAGTATAGGTTGCTTAATCAATGCATCTGTTTTTAAAAGGATTGCTTCTGTTGAACGTAAACCTGTGACGATGAGTAGTAATAAAAGATTCAAAACAATCTTTTCACCATTCGTCTCACACAAACTGATGAGCGAAACAATATTTATAAATGTACGAACAGAAATCAGCTTCTCTTTATCCAGATCATCTTCATCAAGTTCTAATTGATCTATTAAAGCTTTTGTTTTCTTGGCATTTGGGGTTCTATTCTGGCGATTTATATATAGATATTTTTGAGAAAATTCTAAAGGTTGTTTAGTAAAACCATAATGATTTAACATCTCCTGTAATCGAAGGTAAGTACCAGCATGATCAGGAAGATTCGTTTTACTCGAATTTTCTGCCAAAATTTCAAAAGACTTATTTAATATTAATGTAGATAAATAGCAGGGATGGGTTTGTGATATACCCATATCGCGAAGCGAGCTATACCAACGCTTTAAAACATACAATTCTGCACACAGCTTTTGAGGGGATGCTTTAGAATTTGATTTTCTATAGCTAAGAATTAAAACTGCTTTAATAAAATACTGAAACATTTCATCAATATTGCAGTTGTTTACACCATTTAATCTTTTAACACTTCCAAAATTGAAATGTACTTTCCCACTTCTGGATAACAACCAGCCAGAACCTATTGTTCCTCCATACCATAATGAATCATTCCAACTCCATTTGAAGTTCGCCTGTAGATTTTGTTCGAAATAATCCTTTTGTTCATGAATAAAAGCATTATATTTTTCAATGTTCATGAATGACATCCTTCTGTAATGCACAACGAGCTATTACAGATTCAATTTCGAATTTAGTGGACTCATGCACTCGAATCAATGGATTTCTAGATACCCCAATTCCATCTGATAGCTTAATAAGATCATTGATTTCACT
Source organism: Acinetobacter sp. WCHAc010052 (assembly GCF_002165295.2). Lineage (NCBI taxonomy): Bacteria > Pseudomonadati > Pseudomonadota > Gammaproteobacteria > Moraxellales > Moraxellaceae > Acinetobacter > Acinetobacter sp. WCHAc010052. Next base: position 1,785,371 of record NZ_CP032143.1, read on the forward strand.
TTGTATGCTTTCTAAAACATGATTATGGTTAGCATCTATAAAAGGATGAAAGTACATACAACCATAGCAGTTACGTACAGGTTGAAATAAACATTTGTCTTTGTAAGAACACCCACCAATATCGTAATGAATTCTGCTACCAATATTTCCAAGAACTTTTTTCTGATGCCAATCTTTCTTATAAACGAGCCTTCCAGTCAGGAGCATAGCGATCATTTGTCTATACAGAGAATTTTTACCAAGTGCCTGCGCTCTAATTTGAGCCAGTTCTGGGGTAGAAAAAATATAATGTCTGGCTGTTACAACAGAAGAGTGACCTAAGATATATGCAATTTCCTCAGCTGAAGAACCTGCCATTGCTAAACTATAGCCAACATGATGCCTAAAATCAGAAAAGGAGTACTTTTGCTTTATCATTTCACCAGAAAGAACAGCTTCTCTATAGGCTTCAGGAGCAAAATCAAATAATTGTGTATTAATAGCTTTTGAGCAAAAAACGTGCAGATTTTTCACCTAAATCAAATAACTTATCTTTTGGACTCAAGTCAAATCTTTCAATATAAGCAATAATAATTTCAGCAACTTCTTCTGGAAGTTTTACAGCTATTTTCTCAGGTACATAGCGTGCTTGTTTTGCATAGGGAATGAGTATGCTATAGCGATGAAAATGATCAGTAGTACGTGTAGTATCTATTTTTATGTCTTCAGCAGATAGCTTTGCTAATTGCACAGGTCTAAGACCAGTTACATACATCAAACCAAGTATTGATGAGTAAAGTAGTGTTTGTTTATCGATACCCTGAAAATCATCTTTGATAGCTTGGTTTAACTTGATAAAGCCTTGTTGAATCATTGAGATAAGAGGGTAGTCAATCGCATCTTCGTATTGCTGGTAGAATAAATTTGAATTAAACGACTTAGGTCTAGGAATAAACTCAAGTTCAAAATCATCTTCAATATCAAAGTTAGGGAAGCCTTCTAAAATTAGAAGTCTCAGTAAAAATTTTATATGTGCATAAGTATTATGATGATTTTCTTGAGGTGCAATTTCTATTAATAGTTGTTTTAAAGTTTCATAATTTAAATTTAAATTGTTATTTTTTAAATAACTTATTAAAAAATTAAAAGAATAAATTTTTCTACTCAAAAAAGATGGTGTATTTTTCTGAATAAAGGCTATCAGAAAAAATTTAGCTAAAGTCATCTCATCTTCAGAAAAGCTTGAGAAATCTAAGTTTTCTTTCTGACCAGAATAATAAAATTTCCAAATATTATTTGTAGAATTGATAAACTTATCGTCAAATTTATCTGCAACTACGAATTTAACGACTTTTGGTATTTTTTTACTTAGATTCTGAAGAGCCATTATCTGTTGATCATTAAAAACTGATACAGAATGTTGTTCCTGAAAACCTTCAAAAAGATCAAATTGCTCCATTATTTATATTTTCCATAATTCTTTTGATATACGTTGCAAATTCATGAGGTTAGCACTATCAACAATAAATCTTTTTTGCATAGTAACTTGGCATTATACTGTTAGCGCTCCAACCACCTAAGACACGTAGATCTTCTAGTGCTTTTTTCATAATTTCATCATTGCTTTGATTTAATGGTGATGCACTTTCGTTTCGATATTTTTTTATAGCAAAAGCCAAAGTGATATATGCCCATGTATGACGACATACATGAGGGGTTAACTTCTGAATTGAGTCAATATTTGTATCATCAAAATATACAGGATGTGAAGCCCTAAATGCTTGTTCTATCGTCTTAAAAATTGCATTGATGGATGAGTAGCTTAGTGGAGAGTAGGGTGGTTTAAGTGATGTAAATAAGATATCTGAATTATTGAAATTCCTTATTTTTTCTATGTATAGCATCAAAAATTTATAATCCATACTATCTAGTTTTATAACTCTATAAGATTGCTCATTTTTTATGCTAGGTTTTCTCTGTCTGGAATCATGTTCATCATCTGTATTAGCTATTATGAGACTATATGAATCAGAGTTGAGAGATTTTTTTATTGATCTTTTTGTGAGAAGCATTAGTTCACCAACCCGTAAACCGTAGTTCATCATAAGATGTACCATCAAAAAATTACGAAGTTGATGTGATCTCGTTGAGAATGGATTGTCTATATTTATATTAGCTGTCTGGTCTGGGCGAATAATTTTATAAAGCATAACCACCATTTCATTAGTTAAGCTTTTAAAGTTATGATTAATTTTACTTTTTACAGTTAAACTATATTTAGAAAATTTACTAAAAATCCTTTTTTTGTTTAATAAGAACAAATCTATTTTTTTCCTACGATTTGTTAACTCTTTGATTGTAATATCTTGATAACGGATGTTCCAATATTCATCTAAAAGATACACGAAATATTTAAACAATGACCTCAAACGCTGTGTAATGGTCATATAGTTAGCATCTACATTTGATCTAAGTCGAATCAAATTTATTTCTAATTTTTTATTATTTTCTAAGAAAACAATAAAGTTATCGATTTCATTCAAAAAAATCTCAGGTTCATATTTGGAAGATAAAAATGACTCACAGAACAAAGTTGAATATTTCTGATGCCAAAACTCATACCAAAACTTTAGTGCCAGCATATCTGATTGTTGTGTGGCAAAACTTTGAAATCTCAGGACAGTCGTAGAATAGAGTAAAGGATAGAGACAAGGTACTGTAGCTGAAGCATCAAACAATAGAACTATGTGATTTTGATTTGAATACTTTTTTGAAAGTTTAATTGTTTTTACGACAAACATTCTAAGTGCCAAGAACTTTATGAAGTAAATAGAATATAAACATAAGTGAACTGAATGTGAAATATTATTTTATATAAGTGATTGATTTTAGGTTAAACAAAGAGGTCTATGAACTTAAAGTATCATGTACTCAATTTAACATAATAGTTACGTTATGCGACATTCAAGCAAATTAAAAAGAGCCTCGAAAGGGCTCTTTTTTGTTCAGTTAATACTCAATATCTAAATAAATCACACTAATCAGCTTTTTTTATTTCCTCGATATATTTTGTTACATCTTTTGAGGTTATGCCATTTAAGTGCTTATAAATCAAAGCATTGATAATGTCCGCTTCTTCGATTCGTTCTTTTGTTTCAATGATCATGTCAATTGATTTGTCTTTGATCAATTCAACAAATTCGCCTCTAACTCTATATGCCTTTGATAAATCTGCCTTTTTCATTCTTTCTCCGTATCAGCATTATCTGTAACGGCATTATTGTGTCATGCATTGATACATTACGTGTAATGTTGTAGAGTTGCTTCATTAGAATTACGTGTAATTTCATTACAATGAGCACTGAACAAGCATTCGAAATCGTTTCCAAGATCATTTTTGATGATGCAGTCCAACTGATTGTAGGTGGCAATCCTGCTTACGATTCTGAACGAGTTCTTTTTCACATTGAAAATGTCATGGGGCGGTGGGGCTATAAGTCTGCTGTTGTCACTGAATACTGTGATTCATTAAAAGAAGAAAACGACATCATGCGTGAAATGGGGATTGAGGAATGATTAATAATTCGATCAAAAAACAATCAATACCACAGGTTTGTTCGTGGGGGATGGGATTTCTGGACACCCCCATTAATAAGATGCCGGTAAAGAAATATGAGCAGGCACGTATATAAATCAACTTTGTACAACAGAAATAAAGGCGTACTCACCAAAACTGATTTTGAGTTCATGAGAGAGCTACTGGAGAGACAGTTAGTTCAGTTACAGCAGTTAGATCGTCACGATGAAATAGATCAATTGAAACAGTTGTTCATCAGACTTGATCACCAGATTCAACGGATGTGAGCGCAGGATTTCGGCATAACGTATATTATGTTACTTAACATACTCGAGGTCTTAAATATAATTTCCAAGATTTAAGACCTCGAGGTGTAGCAACAACTGAGGTTGTTCAGGCTACACTCTTTGATATGTTATTTAACATAATATACATTATACGCAATTGCGTATATTAAACCTTTGTTTCTAAAAACTTTTTCCACATAACTAAAATCAAGTGCCACCAACTGAGCCACTGGAACTTTACGGCTAACGTCAAGTTCGAACAGCAACTGAGTTTATAAACTCAGAGCTTTATAATTAAGTTCAATCCGCAATCCATCCAAGCAGGCAGGCTTTTAAAATGTCTAAAACTCTTTGGTTACTCTTAAGCCTGCACTCCAGTTCAACCCATCCGCAGGTTCATAAAACCGCCCATTTGAATCATTGACTATAACTGAGCCAATATAATTTTCATCAAACAGATTATCTATACGAACAAATGTCCGCACTTTCCAGTCCTGTTCTTTCCAGGTATATCCTGCGTTTACACTGGCAGCTGTAAATGATGGTGTAGACTCTTTATTTGTATCATTGACATAAATACGATCCATATATTGCAGATCAAAGCCCGCATCCAATCCTGTGTCAGGCTTCCAGCCTAAAGAAAAATAAGCCTGATTTTCAGCTACACCAGGTATTTTATTTCCCTTTCTGACAGTTTTATCCAGTGTTTTGCCTGGAATCTCTGCATCGAATTGTGCATCAAGCCAACTATAGCTCACACTGGCATTCAAAGAATGCCATAGATTTTTATTCCATGAAAATTCAAAACCCTGTCTTTTGGTTTTATCTGCATTTTTAAATGTATTCCGACCGTTGTTTGCATCGGCAGACACAATATCGTCTTTCGTTTCAGTACTGAAAACTGCCGCGGTAATATCACCATAGACAGTATCTGACTTAACCCCAAACTCGAAATTGTCACTGACAGATGGTTTTAAGGCGAAGTTAATTCCTGAAGTCCCAACAGCTGGATATGCCATTTCAGTAAAAGTTGGCGTTTCAAATCCTTTTGCATAACTGATATATGAACTGAGTGTCGGAGTTATTGACCAGTTAAATGCAACTGATGGTAATACTTTCTGATAGTCAGTCTTACCGCTGTCATCATTGTTGTTTTTCTCAGGATTACTATCAGATTTAATATAGTGATCACGTGATTCATAATGAACATTACTGTATCTTAATCCACCATCAACCCGTAAATTTTCTAAAAACTGCCAGGATGCCTGTAAATATGGATCAAGATTCCATAAGGTGTTGGTTTCATTTCTGCGCAAATCACCTTTCATACCAAAATGATGCTGACTGTTAAAGTTGTTATATCCCTGGCGGTCTTCATACATAGCATCAAATGTAAGTCCCGCAATAAACTGAGTACCAGGTAAAGCGTCCTTAAGTGTCCATCTCAAATCACTTCCATAAAAATCACGTTTAAAATCAATTACACCGCCTGCATGTCGGTTATCAAGCTGTGGTGCCTCTGGAATCGACTGATACTGTGTCACGTGACGCTGCCCGTAGTACGCCATTGCATAAAGCGACTGAAGATCTGTCAGTTTTTTATCCAGGTGAATGCCCAATTGTGTCTGATCTATCTCTTTTCGGACATTATATTTAGGATCAGCTATAGCCTGCTTTGGGTTTTCTTTCCACTGCTCATAAGTTAATCCCTGGGGATCATTTGCCTGAATATTAACGCTGTTTACAATAAAATTTATGATGGAATCATTCTGAGTTTTCCATGTCAGTTTAGCATTACTCAATACTTTCTCTGCTTCACTGTGATCCCGAAAACCATCCGTATCAAAATAGGAAGAACTGATGATATAAGATGGTTCACCCACCCGATCAGCTCCACCCTGTAAAATCAAGTCTGCCCTGTTTTTATGATGACTGCCTGCAGCATAACCCAGTTCCAGCGAGTCTTTTCCCTGCCCTTGCTTTGTTGTTGCCAGGATTGTTCCACCCGATGAATTACCATAAAGAGAAGAAGAAGGTCCTCCCAGTACTTCAAGATGACTCAGACTACTCAGGTCAATACTGGAAGTCTGTCCTTGTCCATCAGGCATCGTAGCTGGAATTCCATCCACATATAAACGAATCCCTCTGACACCAAATGTAGACCTGGCACCAAAACCACGCATGGAAATCTGTAGATCCTGGGCATAGTTTTCACGATTATTCAGCTGTAATCCGGGTACACCTTTGAGTACTTCAGAAAGGTTGACACCCATGCTTTGCGTATTTTCAGGTGCATCGACACGATAAACAGATGCAGATGTATCAAGGAAACCAGTATCCGTTCTCGTTGCCTGATATTTCAAAACCGGCAGCATATTTTCAGGGGGAATATTTATATCAGTGTCAGCATAGAGTTGTTGAGTGATACAGACCGTCAATAGCAACAGAGTCAGATGTTTTTCATGATTGAATCTTTTTCTTTGCATTTTGCTCTCCGGACGGTGCCTTAACCAATGAAATATTTCCATACTGAATTTTAGAAAAATTTTGTGAAATATATCACCCTTTAATTTTATACCTCCTGCTTTATATGGAACAGTTGTTTTGAGTTATCAGTAAAATTTGTTTGTATTTATATAAATAATTTTATGCAATCATCACGCTATTATTCATCCAGGCTATTACGGAGAAGGAAAATAATAATAAGAACTAATATCTACGGGTATATCTGGTTCAGTACAGCTCTATTCTTCCTTTTAGCAGGAAGAAAGAGCCTGTAAACCGCATTATTGTAGATAGTTCTTAAGTATCTGAATGACCTGTTCAGTTTTTTCGGCATGAAGCCAGTGTCCGGCTTGCTCAATCACGACCGTCTCTGCTTCTGGAAACTGTGCAGCTATAGTATCCCTGTGTTCAGTTTTACTGATGTAGGGAGAGTTTCCTCCCTTTAAAAATAATGCAGATGACTGCCATGCAGAGATATCCTGCCAACCGAGAATGTCCTGATAATGCTTAAATATTGCATCCAGATTAAATTGCCATCCTCCTTTTATGAAAGATTTCATTAGAAAAAGGATCACCATTTCTTCATTCAGATACTGTTTCATAATCTCAGTTGCCTGCTGACGGGTTTCTGGTGCGGCATTCTGAACGGCAAACAATGCTTTAAAAATCTGTTCATGGTGGCTTTCACGATACGCAAATGGTGCCATATCCAGTACTGCAAGCTGCTCCAGCCGAGTGCCTGCCAGTTCAGTCATTTTCATGGCAATTTTCCCACCCATGGAATGACCAATGACAGAAAAGCGATCAATATTCAGGGAATCCAGCGTTTCAACAACATCTTTGGACATATCTGCATAACTGATGTCAGATGAATGTTCTGATTTACCATGATTTCTGACATCTATCTGAACAACGGTGTGAGTCTCCTGAAAAGCGCGCGCAAGCATGCCAAGATTACTCAGACTGCCAAACAGACCATGAATAAAAACCAGTGTTTTCGCATCAGGCTGATCTGCCTTGTGAATGTTATGGTGAAGTATCATTTAAGCATCCATATCCAACTGTTATTGTATATATTGAATATGTCCCGATCTTTTATCAATTCAGATGTACTGTTTTTATGTGAGTTTTATATATTTCAGAGCGATGGAATTTTAGAAACACCATCGCTCCTGTATTACATTATGACATCCAGGTGATCAGTTCAGCTTTCCTTTCACCAGTTGCTGATTCAAAAGCTGATTTGTCTGAACCTGTAATTCTTCCGCTTTCAGATTTTTCCCAACATTCTGTTTCGCCTGATCATTAAAATAGCTGTAATGTGCTTTTTCACCATCTTCAGCATATTTTAAAGCAACAGATGTGTTCTGATCGAATGCTTTCTGCCAGCTTGCTTTCACAGCCTGCCAGTAATTTTTGTTTTTAGACCAGTAGTCGTATGCCGGTTTAAAGTCATATCCTTTGATCTGGCTGTACTGGTTCACACCCAGCTCACGCGCCAGTGTTGTTTTAGTTTTGGTGTCAAATTTGACATTATCCTGCTCATGTACCCATCCATTTGCACTTAATACATGACGGTTAACCCCAATAATGACATCATAATCATCGCGGGTAGTATGTTCACGCCGTGGCAGCGGACGATAGGTTTCAGCCGAAGTCCATGCTGTTACACCATTGTCAGTTGACCATTCCCCTAGCCCTGCATAACGTGGTGAATCATCAATCTGCCACACAGTTTGCAGCCATTTACCTTTACTCTGCTCAGGTGTCAGTGCAATGCTTTTCCATTCATAATTGCCAGCATAAGACCACATTTTTTTCGGTTCAAATTCCCAGTCCTGTCTCCAGTGTTTCACCACATGTCCTTCATCCACCAGAATGTGCTGCAGTGAAATACGTGATGGCGTATTTTCAAGAACAATGACCGTTTCATGACCACTGCTCAGATCATTTTTTTTAATTTCATAACCCGGTTTCAGTGAATACAGCTCTTCAAAACGGAAGTTGACTTTATATTCCCCTGCCATTTTCAGAATGGCTTCTTTTGCCTGAGCCTGGCTTAACTGCTGATGAGTCGATGCCGGCAATACACTTTGCAGTTCTGCAGGCTGTAATTGTGCAAAAGCAGATGATGCCCCTATTACAGAACTCAGCATTAATCCATAAAGCAAAGTTGATTTCATTTTTTATCCTTCCAATACAACGTTACGATTCTTTGTTTTACTGTTTATGTAACCAGAAAATGCTTACAAAACTCACGAAAATAAAACAAACCGACAAGTATTGTAAATTATTATGATAATCATTACTATTTGCAAACAGTAATTTTTATCATTTGGTTGCGGTTTAATGAATCATCATGTTGTGCGACAAGGAAAGCGTTCTGGTTTTAAACTTTCCCCTGTCGCTGTAGGTTTAGCCAGCTGTCTTTCTCTTTTTGTCATGGACACTTATGCCAGGGAAGTTCCGACCCTGGATACGATTGTGGTTACAGGTACGAGAACAGAAAAGCGTTTACTGGATACTCCTGTTCGCACAGAAGTCATTACCCAACAGGAACTTCAGAGAACAAATGCCATTACCCTGCGTGATGCTGTTGAAAATATTCCAGGGATTCAGCTCCGTGAAATTCATGGAAAGTCAGGCTTTGAAGTTTCACTTCAGGGACTCAGCAGTGATCAGGTTCTGGTTCTGTTGAATGGACTGCCTTTAGCAGCAAGTACTGGATCTACAGTAGATCTGGATCAGTATCTTATTGGGGATATTGAACGCATTGAGGTAGTGAAAGGCGCAACATCAGCACAGTATGGTTCCTCTGCCATGGGCGGTGTGATCAATATCATTACAAAATCTGTTCAGGATGGACTGGCAGTTTCAGGGCAGGTCGATCTGGGCAGTTATGGCAAGCAGAATGCCAATGGAAAATCTGTTTCAGTCAATAATCATCACGAAAAACTGCAGATTGATGCTTCAAATGGAGAGTTTAAAGGTCGTATAGCGGCTGAACAGTTCAGAACAGATGGATTTTCTGAAAATCCGGACAATTACCCATTACGTGGAGATATTTCAAAGCGTCAACAGATCAGTGTTTATGGTGCATGGCAACCCTCAGACCAGTTCATGGGCTGGATTGATCTGAACTATTATGATGAATCTGATGAACAAAAAAGCCTGAATTTTGTTCCTCCATTTTATCTTCAGCAGCATAAAACTGAAGATATTGAGAGACAGCGCATTTCCGCTGGGAGCCAGATTAAATTATCAGAAAAAATCAGTGTCGATCTGAAAGCACTGCATGAAAGCTATGATACTCAGTCACGTCAGACTACAGATGGTTATCTTTCTGCCCTGCGTAATTCTGAGCAGGAAAACAATCATTTTACAGCACAGATGGATCTAGCTGAGTGGTACAAACAGAAATGGCAGTTCGGTGTGGACTGGCATGAAGAAAAATTACAGCAAAGTAATAACGGTAAGTTTGAAATGCAAGGCGGTGAAGTCTCAAGAGACCGCTATGAACTTTTTGCTCAGAATGATATTCAGTGGAATGAACGCCTGAATGTTGTAGCCGGACTTCGTGTTCAGGATGATCAGGATTTTGGTTCACATTCTGCATTTAAACTCAGTGCTAAATACCGTTTATTTGAAAATCAAAGTTTTTTAAGTGATTTAAGAGCGAGTTTTGGTCAGGGATATAGAGTTCCTAATTTAAAGGAAAGATTTTATTCATTCGATCATAGTCACTTAGGCTATTACGTTATCGGTAATGAAAATCTGAAACCTGAATCTTCTGATTCCTATCAGATCGGGATTAATGCTGTTTCAAACAATAAATGGAATGCTGAGGTCAACTTTTTCCTGAATGATATTCAGGACCTGATCCAGACGGATTATCAGAATTCCACGATTGTGGATGGCATAACCCGCTATACCTATAACAATGTTGCAAAAGCCAAAACCCAGGGCGTTGAACTTTCAGCTGAATACCACATTACTCCTGACTGGAGTGTAACGGGTGGCTATACCTATACCGAAGCAAAAGATAAAACCACCGGACTTTTTATTACCCGTCGACCTGAACATATTGCACGACTGGGCAGCAATTTCAGTCTGAATGATGCCCTGAGCACCAGTCTCAGACTGCGTTATCAAAGTGATGAATATGCAGACAGTGCCAACCAGAACCAGTCCCCTGACTGGCTGACTGTTGATACTCAGTTTGACTATAAGTTTTCCCCTCGTATCAGTGTATTTGCTGGCATCGATAATATTTTTGATGAGCAGCGGGACTTTGAATCTTCTACAGATTTCAGACCCATTGCAGGTCGCTACGCCTATACGGGCTTGCGCTTTAACTGGGACACCGATTTTTAACACCACACTTTAAATTCAATCAAATAATATCAAGGATATTCAAATGAAAACGTTTACCTTAAAAAAACTGGTAGCGCTCTGCACTGTTTCACTGTTTCTCACAGCATGTGGCGGCGGAGGTGGTAGTGATTCTACGGGCAGCACAACTCCCCCTGCACAAAATACAGACCTGTTTACGGCTAAAGCTAAAAAATGGACGATCGTTCCAGCTGCAAATCAAAGTTACTGTTATGATATTGATACTCAGAAAGAAATTGATTGTGCCGTGGCTGACTGGGATCTTAAATTTGCTATGGGTACCCGAACTCCTTCACTGTTCACCAACAGCGGTGTCAGTGGCAGTGGTTCAGGCGGTGCTCTTTACTCGCCGTTCAATGCAACCTGGACTGATCTTTTAAAAGAAAAAGATGCGACTCAAGGTGGTGCAATTCCTGATGCTGCATGGATTAAAGATGCATACAGCAATGCTTTTATGGACACAGCTTCTGGGAAAATGTCGAGTTTCTTCGAATATGATCTCTTTGGTGACCATCGTATGTCGCCAAATTTCAAAGTGTTTTTACTGACAACTGATAAAACTTCGACCAGTGTAACAGGGACTGCGGAAAAACCTGTATTTGCATTACAGATTGTCAATTATTATCAGGGCACAGCATCGGGTTATATGACGCTTCGTTATATGGATACACGTACACAGGAAGTGAAAAATCTGACTGTAAATGCGACCTCAGCCTGGCAGTATATTGATTTAAGTACCGGCACTTACTCAAATAAAGCTGATGGCAACTGGCAGATTGCATTTAACCGCTATAATGTACAGCTGAATACGACTGCAGGCAGTCAGGTTGTTGCTCAACCTGCAGGTTTTTATGATGAAAATAATGCTGTTGTTCTTACGAAATTTAAAGACAGTAATGCATTCAGTGACACATTAGCTGACCTTAAAAATGCAGTAAATGCAACAGGAATCAAATGGACCAGCAACAGTATTACGTCCTTACTGAATCCGACATTCCAGGGTACTTATCCTGCCAAGCTCAGTTATGGCTGGTATAACTATTACCCAACTTTGCAGGCAGCACAAGCAGATGGCTTACAGGCAGCACATATGCTAAAAGCCAATCCTGACCAGGCGACCATTATCAAAGGAAACACTGGTAAAAGTTATGCACGTATGCACCTGGCTGATCTGAGTTATGCAGATCCTTCAAGCAATGCCAGTCAGACCACGTGGACCTTTGAATTTGATATTCAACCTGCGAAATAAATAAAAAGGGAACCAGCAAGGTTCCCTTTTTTCTCCATGCCAGACATTCATTCAGAAATGAATAAATAATCATGCAATATAAAAATCTATTTTTCTGCTCTGAAGTAATTCAGCGGTATTTTCAGATAAGAAATACCATTACTTTCTGGTGCAGGAAATTTACCTGCATCCATATTGATCTGTATGGCTGGTAAAATCAGTTTAGGCATCGCCAGCGTTGCATCGCGGCGGTTTCGCATTTCGACAAAACTGTGTTTATCAATCCCCTGATGCACATGAATATTGTTTTCTTTCTGCGTCTGAATGTCAGTTTCGCAAATAAATGTCTGCCGCCCTTCAGGCAAATAGTCATGACACAAAAATACCCGCGTTGAATCAGGTAAATGAAACAGTTGCTGAACTGAATCATACAGCATAGCCGCACTGCCCTTTGGAAAATCACATCGTGCAGTTCCATAGTCCGGCATGAACAGCGTATCACCTACAAACACGGCGTTACCGACCACATAGCTCAGACAGGCAGGTGTATGACCAGGCGTTGGAATGTTATAAGCATCCATCTGACCTATTTGAAAGTGCTCATGATCCTGAAATAAATAATCAAAAGACTGATGTGCATTAAAATATTTCAGATCAAGATGATAGATACCGCAGAAGGTTTCCTGAACCGTGGCAATGTGATGGCTCATTGCAATTTTTCCACCCAGTTTCTCTTTGAGATACTGTGAAGCGGTCAGATGATCTGCATGCACATGAGTTTCCAGTATCCATTCAACGCTTAGGCTATTTTGTTGAATAAAACTGATGATTTTATCTGCCTGAACAGTCGAGACTGTTGCAGATGCAGCATCATAATCAAGCACACTGTCAATGACTGCACACTTTGCAGTCTGCTCATCCACAACGACATAACTGAAGGTATTGGTCTGCTCATCAAAAAAATACTGTACCCGTGGAATCACGCTCATTAACCAGCTCCTGCAACCTTACGGTGGATCAGTACACCTGCAAACATGGCAACAATAAAATATAATGCCTCATAATGACCAAGACCAATCAATGTAAATGCTGGTGCAGGACAGATTCCCGCGATCCCCCACCCGATACCAAAAAGCAGACTGCCTGTAATCAGGCGTGAATCAATACTTGTGTTTGCAGGTAAATCAATTTTTTCATCGTATACAGTTTGAGCAGCTGGACTCCTCACCGCTTTCTGGAATGGAATAAAAGCTACTGCAATCGCTCCCATCATCACAAAAGCCAGGCTTGCATCCCACTGCCCGAAAATATCGAGGAAATCAATCACCTTTTGAGGATTGGACATTCCAGAGAGCATTAACCCTACAGAGAACAACCCACCAAATAAAAAAGCAAAGACATTTTTCATTTTAGAATGCTCCTGTAATATGACGGACGATATACACTGCAACAAAGCCTGCAAACATAAATGTCAGCGTAGCTACAATGGAGCGCACAGATAATCTGCTCATGCCACAGATACCATGTCCACTGGTACAGCCAGATCCCAGACGGGTACCAAAACCCACCAGTAAGCCTGCGATAATCATCATGAGTGGACTGGCGGTCAGTACAATTTCTGGTTTTAGCACAGCACCATAAATAAACGGCACAGTAAACAGACCTGCAAGAAACCATAAAGCAGGCGTTTTAAAGATTGTCTGAGGATTCAGCACCTGACCGATCAGTCCACTGATACCCGCAATACGACCATTCACATACAGATAACCCGTCACCGCAATACCCAGTAACGAACCTCCCAGAAAAGCGAGCAGAAAGTCGTGCATAAGACAGAATCCAAAAAACAATATATGTTTTTATAATATATAATATCAATTATTAATCAAGCCGAATTTTGCAACAACCTGTTCCAACATCATCAGGACTTACAGAATATCAGACAGTGTTCAATCAGATACATCCCCATGATTTTAAATTAAATATCGAAGAAAATAATGACTGTGTCATTACATTGAACTGCATGATTGCAGATCAGCAGCAATCTTCAGCTCAATTTATGCATTAAATTTCAATATCACCACTAAACCCTGAGGATCATTTTTTTTCAGAATCAGTTCATGTCCTGCCTGTTTCATCAGTTCATGTGTCAGTGCCAGCCCTATACCATATCCCTGACTCTGCGATGACTTTCGCCAGAAACGATGTGTCGCGACCCGCAATTCCTCATCTGACAGCCCAACACCAGTATCAGCAATATATAAACTGTCATTCTGCATATAGATCTGTATCGGCTCCAGACTCTGAGCATGTTTTATGCTGTTTTCCAGCACATTACGGATAATCATTGTCAGCGCATCTGAACTGAAACGTACATTCACCAGGCTTTCCCAGTTCACCTGAATGACTGGAAGCAGATCGGGGTTTCTGGAAAACTCGGTCATAACGGATTCAATCACCGTCTTCAGGCTGACCTGTTCCATATATAACTGAGGCTGATGCTCGGTCTGGCTTAACAGCAACAACTGTTCAAGGAACTGTCGATAACGCTCAATGTTCTGTTCAGCTTCCTGCAGATTACTGATTAATCCTGCACTGCTATGTTCCTGAACAGCAATCATTCTGCTTAGCTGTACATGTGTTTTGATCGCTGTTAATGGACTTCTCAGCTCATGCGAAGCAAAAGCACTCAGATTTTTTTCATTTTCCAGACTGTCATGCAGGCGATGAACCAGATCAACCATGGCTGACACAAAAGGTTCGATTTCCTGAGGTAAATGACGGGTCTGCAACTGATGCAGGTACTGAAGCTCCTGATTGACCTTGCCATCCAGCGAACTTAAGTGTGAAGTGATCCGATCAATAGGCTGAAACTCTAGACGGATCATCCATAAAATCAGGGAAATACAGATGATCAGCGTCAACAGTAAAGGCAACAGAACTGAACTCAGCACTTCGTACAGCAACATGCTTCGGGTATGCATGCGTTCTGCGGAAACCACCTGGAGTTCTCCTTTCTGCAGAACGTAACTGCGCCACTCAACACCCTGATCTGTCCATGTACTGAACCCCTGTTTACGGTGAATCATACTGTCAGGCGCACCACGTGTACGTGCAACGATCTCTTTACCAATCGCAACATCAGAACTGAAAATAGAAACCTCACAGGCAATCAGATTGTTCTGATTTATTTCTGAGACAGCAGGCTCGACTTCCTGTTTCAGCTGATCAAGTGGCATCTGATTCAGTAAACGGGCAACCATATGTGCAGAAGCTGAGAGTCTGTTATCCAGTGTCTGATTCATTTTTTTATTCAGGCTGAGATAAAGCCATCCAAAGGCAATGATCCAGATCAATATAAAACTGAGAGTCACGGTCAGAACCAGACGCCACTTAAGGCTGTATCTTTTCATTCAGGCTCCATCGGCAGGTTTAAACAGGTAACCCACACCTCTGACGGTCTGAATGAAATCGGCACCGATTTTCTGTCTCAGATGAAAGACATGTACATTCAGCGCATTGCTTTCAATATTTTCCTGAAACCCATAAACCTTATCAATCAGTTCTTCATTTTTAAGGACATGATTTGGATGCATCATCAGGACTTCAAGCAGTACATATTCACGGCGTGGCAAATTCAGTTCAGTCTGATTTAAAAAGACCTGTTGAGATGCACGATCCAGTTTTAATGCACCAGACTCAATCGTATTGGATGCATAACCACGATGACGCCGTGCCAGTGCATGTATCCGGGCAATCAGTTCTTCCAGTTCAAAAGGTTTGGTCAGGTAGTCATCTGCGCCATGATTTAAAGCTTCTACACATTGCTCAGTCTGGTTTCTTGCGGTCAGAACCAGTACTGGAACATGAATCTGCTTCTCACGCCATTTTTTCAGCAGAACCAGACCGTCCTGATCGGGCAATCCCAGATCAAGCAGACATAAATCCACGGCTGTATGCTGTATATAGTAATCTGCATCTTTTGCAGTACTGACATGCTCTACAGCTATTTTAAAATGCTCAAGCGTATTGCAGATACTTTTTGCAATAAAGGGATCATCTTCAACCAAAAGAACAAACATAGAAGCTCCTGTATCTGGCTCTATATTACAAACAAATACATGTGTTAATGTTCTCTTAATGCATTTCCAGGGATAATTGACCTAAATAAAATGAATTCAGGAATCATGAACCGTTCTTTTTACGCATCTGTTTCAGTTTTACTTTTGTCTGTATTCGGTATGCAGGCACAGGCTCAAAGTAATTTTCTCCCACCCGATCAGGCATTTCACTTTTCAGCTCAGTCTGTCAGTGAAACTGAAGCTGAACTGTCCTGGGATGTAGCGCCACACTATTATCTTTACCATGATCAGTTCAAAGTCATGGTCGGGCAGAAACCGGTCAAGCTGAAACTCCCTGCAGGTAAACAGAAAAATGACCCGACATTTGGACTGACCAATGTCCATTACAACCATGTCAGTATTCAGCTCAAAGTAAAACCGAATACAAGCTACCTTGTACTATGGCAAGGATGTTCTGAAGATGGTCTCTGTTATCCTCTGCAGCGTAAAACCATTCAGACCGATGCGTCAGGGCTCTTACCACAGCAGCAGTCATCTACGACAGCTAAACTGCTGAATCAGTCCCGCAGTACTGAACTGTTCAATACCAGCCAGAATTCAATTGACCGTGTTGAAACCGAAGTTGCTCAGAATAAGCCAGAACCAGCCGTTCAGAAAAAACAGGCAACGGAACTGACAGACAGCTCGGATTCAGTACAGGCTACCCCAGAAGCACTGACTGCAGTACCAGCTTCCGCAGCCAATGAAATAAAAGGTTCTGAAGCAACTGCTGAGTCAGAATCAACTGTTAATGCTGTGACTGAACCACAGACCGATGCATCTGTAAAACCTGTGGATAGTGAATTAAGAGATCAGCTGAATAATGATCAGCTGTTTTTCAGTTTCCTGAAACAGGATCAGTTGCTGGTTAATCTGCTCATATTTTTTATTTTAGGGATTCTGCTGGCATTTTTACCCTGTTCGTTACCACTGATTCCTATTCTTTCAGGCATTATTCTTCAGAGAGCTTCCGGTTATAAAGCTGCGATTATTGCGCTGAGCTTTATTGTCAGTATGGCACTGGTCTATAGCCTGATGGGTATCGTGGTGGCAGAAATCGGTTACAGCTTCCAGCGATGGTTCCAGAGCCCTGTTGTGATTACGCTGTTTGCTGTGCTTTTTGTTATTTTTGCACTGAATCTGTTTGGGCTGTATCAGCTGACCCTGCCACAACCCATTATGCAGAAACTGGGTAATCTACAGAACCGGCAGAAAGGCGGAAGCATTTTAAGCGCTGCGGTGATGGGTGCACTTTCAGCCCTGATTGTTGGACCATGTATGAGCGCACCGCTTGCAGGTGCCTTACTGTTCGTCTCTCAGTCCCACAGTGCCACTATGGGTGGGCTGTACCTGTTTATTATGGGTATGGGGATGGGACTTCCGCTGTTTATTGTCAGTGTATTTGGCTCACATCTGTTGCCACAGCCTGGAATATGGATGGACCGTCTGAAAGCCTGCTTCGGTTTTATCATGCTGATGGTTGCCTTGTATTTCATCCGTCCAATGTTCAACCTTTCTGTTTATCATCTTCTGTTTGCTCTGCTGGCTATTGGACTGTCTATATATCTGCTGCTGAGTATCCGGCATGTCAGTCATAAAACAGGCAAAGCCATTACTGTTGTCTGTGCTGTACTGACCCTTATGGCAGGTATCTGGCAGGCTCGCCTCGCACTCGATGAAACTCAGACTGCCTACCATACCGAAGAACTGCAGAAATGGCATAAAGTCTCAACTGAGCAGGAACTGCAAAATACAATCCTGCAGCTGAAAAAACTGAATAAGCCGATTGTGATTGATGTCTATGCCGACTGGTGTGTCGCCTGTCAGCCAATTGAGCAGCAGGTGTTTCCTCGGGCAGATGTTCAGCTGGCACTGAAAGATTTCAGTCTGATTAAACTGGATCTGACTCAGTACAATGCTTCTCAGGATAATATTCTGAAGAAATGGGAAATACTCGGTCCACCAACCTTACTGATACTGGACTCACAGGCACAGGAAATCCGCCAGTTACGTCTGACCGGTACATTTTCAGCAAAATTGCTGATCAAACAGCTCCAGCAGGTAAATCACTGATATGTTCAGCGCTCAGGCTATACATCTCGGTATGTTTATCATTCCCTGGACACTTATTATCGGTCTTGTATCACTGCTGTTTTCACTGTTGATTGCTGCCCGTATCAAAAACCGCTTTCAGCTGAGTGAAGACCAGTGGTCTCAGTTGAAAGACAGTATCTGGACTGCAATTCTTGTGGGCTTATGTACGGCACGCATCGGTTTTGTACTGCTGAACCATGATCTGTATCTTTCTCATCCCTTACAGATGATTCAGATACAGGACAAAGGCTTTAATGTCTGGATAGGTACGGCTTGTGCCACTGGCTGGATGATCTGGAAAAATCGTCGTACATCACGTGCTTTTCTCATGATTTTTATGGCTGTACTCATTACATCAGTGACCGCCGGTCAATACACCATTCATCAGGTACAGAAGCAGCAACAGCAGTTTCCACAGATCACACTGATGGGACTGGATCAAAAAAGCTACAGTCTGGATCAGTTCTATGGAAAACCTGTAGTCATCAACCTCTGGGCAAGCTGGTGTCCGCCATGTCACCGTGAAATGCCTGTCCTTGAAAAAGCACAGACTGACTACCCCGATGTGCAGTTTGTCATGATCAACCAAAGCGAAAGTGCTCAGACCGTTCAGCAGTATCTACAGAAAAACCAGCTGAGTTTTCAGCACATGCTGATGGACCCTTCGGCTGAAACAGCCTATGAGACAGGCATGTACGGCTTACCCAGCACACTGTTCTACAACGCTCAGGGTGAACTGAAAGAAACACATATGGGTGAAATCAGTCCTGCGGTTCTCAGACAGAAGTTAAACAGTATTATTGAGGAGAAATAAAATGGAATTACTGTCCAGACGTTTAAAACAGTTGATCACAGTCAGCCTTTTCAGCACAGTTTCCTGTTACAGCCTTGCGGATACAACTACT
This sequence comes from Acinetobacter sp. WCHAc010052, assembly GCF_002165295.2. NCBI lineage: Bacteria > Pseudomonadati > Pseudomonadota > Gammaproteobacteria > Moraxellales > Moraxellaceae > Acinetobacter > Acinetobacter sp. WCHAc010052. Next base: position 1,804,456 of record NZ_CP032143.1, read on the forward strand.
ATTCAGAAAAAACTGGAAAGTGAAGGCTATAAATTTATTCAACCGATTGATGCCCCTGCAGGAATGAAAGGCTGGGCAGGACACATGGATAAGAACCCATCTACTGTGTTTATTTCAAATGATGGAAAATATTATATTGTGGGTGATCTGTTTGACCGTGATGGCAACAACCTGACTGTCAATGCACTGGAAAAGCATGTCAAAAATGCCGTGCTGGATGAGGTCTGGGAAGACCTGGAAAAATCCACCTGGATTCAGGATGGAAAAACCTCTGCTCCTAAAACCGTTTATGTATTTTCTGATCCGAACTGCCCTTATTGCCACGCCTTCTGGCAACAGGCACGTCCATGGGTCAATTCTGGAAAAGTACAGTTAAAGCATATCCTGGTCGGTGTTATCCGCCCTGAAAGTAAAGGACAGTCTGCGACTTTACTGAACACTGCAGATGCTGCTGAATATTTCAAAAAATTTAATGAAGCCAATGGCAAACTGAAGATCAAAGAAATGAAACCTGTTCCCGCAAAACTGTCAGAACAGCTCGATGCAAATACCGCTATGATGGAGAAATATGGCTTCTTCGCAACGCCTGCCATTATCTGGAAAGACAGTCAGGGTGTCTTTAAAAGCCAGCAAGGTATGCCTAAAAATATTAAGGAAATTATGGAACAGTAATTTCTCCAGGAAAACAGTATCAGCTCCGTAAGAGGAAAAATATACCGCAGTTCTCTTACGGAGTCTGACCTTACTATACTTACAATAAAATCATAACGTTGCATAAATCACATAGTTTTTGTGTCATTCATACATTAAAGTACCTGAAAATTATATCGCTGTAGTCTGATCATGTTCGCATCTGCACATTTGCTCATCCGTTCACTTCAACTTTCACCTTTTATTCTGTTTACAGCCCTCTCTGGCTGTCAGATGGTTAATATCAAAGAAAACCCTCTCAGTAATTCCCTGACCAGTAAAACGGATCATATTCTGACATCACAGCACTTAAGTGAAACAACTTTGCAGTTTTTACATGCATATCAGCAAAAAGAATCGGGCTGTATCGCTCAGGCTGAACAATGCATGGAAGAACTGAACCAGCAGGCTGTGACTGACCCTGAAGCATATTATGCAGCAGCATCTGAAGTTTTTCTTACCAGAGCACTGACTCTGGATAAAAGTTCGGCATGTCAGCAAAAAGATGCAACTGATTCACGTTCTGTCTGTCTCAATGAACAACTGAAATATCTTGATCAGAGCATCCGTTACAGTTATGTCTATCTGTTTAAAAGTACACACAGTCCTGAATCACGCCTTTTTGACCAGCGTCAGACACAGGTCAGAACCTTTTATAATTATGCGCTGTCCAGACTCATCAGTGCGGTACACACACGGGATGGTTTTACCCAGTTGCCCAGTCAGTTTTCTATAAACAACCATATATATAGGATCAATACAGATCAGTATCCCTCGCTGAAAAGTACTGTGCTCGAAAGCCTGAAAAGCAGTTACAACATGAATTTTTCCGGTTTTTACAATATTAACCGTCAGGAAGGACTGGGGTCAGAGTTTGTAGCTGTCACGGCGACACAAAAGGACAATCAGCTGAAACAGTTTGTGGTTGACCCTGAACGGTATTTCGCTGTTCTCCCCAATCCCAATATACACCCTGCACGTTTTCTTCCTATCAGTGCAGTGATCAAACCTGAAAATGAACAGCTCACGGCGCAGGAAATCCTGAATAATGCGCCAATGTCCATTCAGCTGATAGATCCATACCGTTTTAAGACAGCACAGATCAACAACACCGACTATACCGTCACAGCCAACTATTCTGTGCCCTATGGTTTGTGGCTTGCAGAAAGTAAAATGGGTTCAGTCGGTTACCGTTCACTGCTGAACCGTGAAGAAAAACTGTTGATGCCTCATCTGTTCATGACCGAACCATATCAGCCTGGTAAAAAAATCATCATTATGATTCATGGGCTGGCAAGCAGTCCTGAGACCTGGGTGACGCTCACCAACAACATTATGGGTGACCCTTTGTTACGGGATCACTATCAGGTGTGGCAGGTTTTTTACTCAACCAATATGCCTATTTTTGAAAACCGTTTTCAGATCAATGATCTGCTGAAACAGGCTTTTAAATCTGTTCAACCTGGTACTGAATCCGCCCACAATGCAGTCCTGATCGGTCACAGTATGGGCGGTATTATCAGTCGTCTGCTGATCAGTGATACAGATATCGCCATGCATGCCATTCCCATGATGAATTATGAACAGCATATCCAGCTCCAGCAGAATCCTGTGATCCGTGAAAGATTCATCTTTAAACCCTTGTCCACTGTCAGTCGGGCTATTTTTATTGCCACACCGCATCATGGCAGTGAATATGCAGACCGTTGGTATACTCAGCTGGTCCGTAAAGCGATTGGTCTTCCATTTAATTTTTCAGATACCGTCAACAGAAAAATCAGCGGTCATAAAAATTCCACAGCAGGTCTGATCTTCAATGCACCATCAGATTTGAGTAATCATTCACGGTTCATGCAGTTAACGTCCCAGATCATGCCTTCTGGCAATATCCCTTTTCATTCCATTATGGGGAATCAGACGCACAGTACAGACCCTGATAAAATGAGTGACGGTATTGTTTCATATAACAGCTCGCATCTTGCAGGTGCACAGTCTGAAAAAATAATCAAAGGTGGTCACTCCATCCATGAAAGCCCTGAAGCAGTGATGGAATTGCGTCGAATTTTGAGAGAGCATCTGAAACAGCAGCCATAGAACAGTTTTCATACCTAAAGACATGCTGAACAGACCCTGAAATAAAATAAGCACCCAATCATGAGTGCTTATTTCCATTAAAGATGAATTTCGGAATCAGTTTTAAGGCTTTTCACCATTTTGAAGTCGTTTTTCAATATCATCCAATACAGCAGGTAAATCAGCAATGCTGTCGATGACATAATGAGCACCAGAAGCATTCATTTTTGCATAAGCCTTATCTTTCAGGACTTTCTGTTCTGCCTGCGGAAGCTGTTGCCATTCCTCAAAACTCAGACCGACTTCATTGCCACTGATCGCCAGTGCGACAGTCCAGCAGCCACCATTCAGCCCCTCCTCAATCCCCACAACGGTGTCATCCACTTTCACCACACCTTTGATATCTGAAATATCGAGTTCAATCAGATTCTTCCACAGCATCTCAGGATATGGGCGTCCATGCTTCACATCTGACGCTGTAACAATACAGTCTGGCTTATACCCCTGTTCAGCAGCATCTTTCACCAGCTGTCCGATCATCATTGAAGCATATCCAGTATTACTGCCAATTTTTGCGCCACGCTCACGGATATTCTGAAATGTTTCCATTGCACCAGGAATCAAAGCTGAGCATAAAGGAATGCTTTTTAACTGATAAGGAATGAAATCCTGATAAAGACGGTCTATATCCTGTGTTGTAAAAGCAGTGCCATATACTGCTTTCCATGCTTCAGCAACACGGGGCATATTCAGTACAGCCGCAATATGATCACGTTTTTCAAGCCCCATTGGTGCTCTGGCTTCTTCGATACTGATGGCAACTTTGTTATCAGCAAAAAGTGCCATAAATGCCAGAATGGGTGCTCTTGATCCAAAATCAACAGTCGTTCCTGCCCAGTCAAAAACCACTGCCTGAATACGTGTATTTGAAGTTGTCATATCTGTTCCTGAAAAATATTAAGAAAATGAATAAAGTTTTTATGCTGCACTGTATTGCTTCAGTGCACCGAGTAAACGACGGATATCTTCTGGATAAACCTCTCCGATATTTCCAATACGGAAGCAGTTCAGGTCTGTAACTTTTCCTGGATAAATCACAAAACCTGCCTGTTTCAGATTTTCATACAGATGCTGAAAGCTGAAATCTGCAGTATCTGGATATAAAAAGGTGGTAATGACTGGCGACTGCGGTGTTGTATTTTTAAGTACCAGCTGGAAACCCAGTGCCTGCATTCCTTCAGACAGCGTTTTCTGACTGGTCAGATAGCGCTGATATCTTGCCTGGACACCACCTTCCTGCTCCAGTTCAACCAGAGCCTGATAAAAAGCATGAACTACATGGGTTGGCGATGTGAAACGCCATTTACCATTGAACTGTTCCATGGTCTGCCACTGATCATAGAGATCCAGACTGACCGATCTTGCCAGTCCTTTGCAGTTTTCCAGCACATCACGTTTAGCCAGGACAAAACCGAATCCGGGTACACCCTGTATGCATTTGTTTGCACTTGAAATCAGAAAATCAATTTCCAGTTCTGCTATATCCATCGGTACTCCACCAAAAGAGCTCATGGCATCCACAATCCATGTTTTTCCTGCAGCTTTAACACGCTGACCGATTTCTGCGATCGGATTAAGTAGACCTGTGGTTGTCTCACAATGTACACATGCCACATGGGTCAATGCCGCATCTTCCAGTGCCTGCTCTATATCCTGCATGGAAGGAATTTCGGTTTCAGGACAGCTCAGTTCAACAACATCAATTTTCAGGCAACGTGCCATCTGAACCATTCGTGCACCATAGGCACCGTTATTGATAATCAGGATTTTGCCGTCTGAAGGAATCACGGAGCCCAGTACGGCTTCCACTGCAAAACTGCCACTACCCTGCATCAGCACGGCGCTATATAGCTCTTTCTGTACAGTCGCCAGTCCAACCAGGTGCAGACGGATCTCCTGCACCAGCTGGTTATATTCTTTGTCCCACGTACACCAGTCTTTCTGCATTGCACGTCTGACACCCACAGATGTCGAAAGTGGTCCTGGAGTCAGCAGCAGATAATTGTTATTCAGTTCAGTTAATGCGTTCATATTTTCATCGCTTTGATTGGATTTAATACAGTATATATAAATCTGGTTTAAACCAGATTACAAGTCGTTTAAAAAATGTGCTTTTCGAGTATTTCTTTCATAAATCCTGCACCGGTGGTCATTCCTTTACCGGCAACAGCACTGATCAGGAAAATACCTGACTCAGCTTCAGTCACACATGCCGGTTGTTCAGGATGTGTGAGGTAATAACCATTCCAGCGGAATTCAATCTGGGGCAAGGTCAGCCCGATTTTTGTCTGACAGTAATCCTGTATGAAATGATTGATTTCTTCACGCTGGTAAAACTGTGGCATTTCTTCGACGGGGTAATATTCATGACTGTCACCCAGGATGATCTGACCATGCGCATCCTGTTTCAGCAGAATATGAATACCGTAGTCTTTGACCAGTCCCTGCCTGGATTCATTGGTCAGTTCTGCATGACTGCTACAGATTTCAAAAGCAGGATAACGGGAAATGGACAGTCCCGAATAGACCGAAGCATTCAGATGCTGTTTAAAGGGTTTTGTCAGTGCCATCTGCAGACTACAGCGTAACAATCCCATATTCTGAAGAAGTTCAGGATAAAGTAACTGTGTCAGTTCACCATGACAGATCAGCACTTTCGCAGTTCTGTATGTTTCACCTGAAGCCAGATGAATCTCTTTTATACCTAACCCCGCTGATGTTTTAACAACACAGGCATTACAGTGGATTTCCACACCGAGCTGCTGTGCATACTGTAAAAGACGCTTTCCAATCAGTTCTGGTTCAACTGAATAATCTTCATGGAAAATCATTCCTCCCCGTATATCTGCCTGTGGGTCAATCCAGTCAAACTGCTGCAGTGTCTGCTCTCGGCTGAGCAGCTGAACAGGAATGTCATAATCAGGGGCTGACACTGCAAATTCGTTCAGCACCTGCCATTCAAGCTCGGTATTGGCCAGATACAGTCCATTTCGCTGTTGAAAGGAAATATCCGTCTGTGCCTGAATCCGCTGATAAAAGTCACGTGTACTCAGTGCGTGTTTATGCCATTCACCCTCTGGATGGGTCAGTGTGGATGTCCCGACCATCCCGAAATTGCGCCGTGTCGCACCGACTAGCTCTACATCCTTTTCAAAGAGCTGAACTTTAAGCCCCTGTTCAGCAGCCTGAATGGCCGCCGAGAGTCCAAGAATACCAGCGCCGACAATAATCAGGTCTGAATCAAGTGTTTTCATTGTGTCTCACCATATTCCGTAAGATTTTTCAGGGTGCAGCAATCCCTGCTTTGAGGGAAAGCATGAAAAATATTTCAGGTAAATTTTTGTGGATTAAAAAATTCAGTAATAAATTCTGTTCAGATTTACTGCGTGCTTTCCCGCCACCGCTGACTGGATTTCATAATTCTGGCGGTCAGCAGCCAGTGCAGCAGTTTTACCAGGCAGGATGTCATCAGGATCAGAATACTCATGGCAACTGCCGCAACGGTATCTCCGGCATCGTCCATATTCAGTACTGCCACAGCAGCAAGACTGGTATCAGGTGAATAAAGGAAAATAGCTGCGGACACGGTGGTCATGGCATTGACGAACAGATAAACCGATACATCACACACCGCAGGAAATGTCATCGGCAGATAAACTTTATGAAACATCGTCCACCGACTGCTGCCCAGGCTTTGAGCAGCCTGATCAAGCTGAAGCGGAATCTGTTTGACTGCACTGACCAGCGTCAGATGCGGCACGGTGTAATAGTGAATAATGGTCGAGATCACCAGCAGTGTCATGGTTCCATAGATAGCTGACAACGGACTTCCAGGTACATTAAAAAACAGAATATAAGCAATCCCGAGTACAAGTCCTGGCACAGCCAGCGGTAACAGGACCAGAATCTGCACATAATTTTTCAGAAAAGGATGCCCTTTGAAACGCTCAGTAAACAGTGCCATCAGAAAAATAATCACTGTGCCTGCAACAGTCGTAAACAACGCCAGTTTCAGAGAATTGAAATAGCTGCTCCAGCCACCACCATCCACATAATCAAAACGGTAGTGATTCAGCGTCAAAGAAAGATCATAAGGCCAGTAGCGGATAAATGAAGCAATCACCGCTGTCAGAATAATCAGCACAATGAAACCGGCAACCATACAGCAGAACACTGTCAGTACTTTCTGAACTACAGGATGCTGTTTCATGACATAGGGTTTAATCTGAAAATTCTGAAATCGTGCCTGACGACGGCTCTGATAACGGTCAAAAATAAATGCCAGAACTGCAGGACATAACAGCAGTAAGGAAATAACTGCTCCCATACTCATATTCTGCTGACCAATGATCTGTTTATATACGTCCAGTGCCATCATATTGAATGAGCCACCAATCACTTTAGGAATTCCAAAATCCGTAATGACGTATGTAAAAGCCACCAGGCAGGCACTGACCAGTCCATAACGTACCGCAGGTAAAGTTACAGCCAGATGCGTCTGCCATGTGTTTTTCCCCAGTGACATTGAGGCCTCCATCAGACGCTGATCAATACTGCGAAAAGCACTCATCAGCAACATCACCATGGCAGGAAACAACCAGAAACAATAACTCAGTAAAATGCCGACCGGTCCATAAATTTCAGTATCACCAATAAATGGTTTCAGTACGCCCTGTTGCCCGAACAGATAAACCAAAGCAAGCGAAGGCAGGATGGAGGGTGCGAGAATAGGCAGAAATGCCACTGTTTTAAAGAATGCTTTGCCTTTTACAGGTGTACAGCACAGCGTGAATGCATATACACCTGCCAGGGAAACTGTAATCAGTGTTGCAACACATGCAATCCAGATGGAATTGAATATGGAGGACAACAGTGCTGGATTTGAAAAATACGCCGTGAAGTTATCCAGTCCTGTGTAATGTCCGACATCATTCAAAAAAGCACTTTTCAGTAATACCACCAGAGGCAGAATCAGACTGATGCTTAATAAAACAGCTCCTGTCAGCAGTACCAGGGTTGCACTCAGTGAATAACGCGGTCGTCGGTAGTGCTGACTTTTTAAAATGGCATCTGCAGTGTTCTGATTCAGCATAATGCACGCCCCTGCATATCAAATATATGCAGCGCACTGACTGGAACTCTGATCTGCATGGTTTCAGACAGCTGTTCAGCCTGATGGTTTTCAATATCGACCTGAATCAGCTCCTTATGATCATGCTGATTCAGCAATCCTGTACAGAATACACGGCGTTTAGCCCCCAAAAATTCACTGCTGACCAGTCGGACAGGGAAAACCAGATCATCTTTACTGGCTTCAGTATCCATACTCATCAGCTGAGCATTTTCAGGACGGAATGCAATTTCAAACTGATGACCATTTTCAAATGTCTTAGCTGCAACATGGCAGATAACGTCCTGATCGACCCTGAGCTGACTGCGTGTTTCAGCCTGAGCCTGCATGAAGTTCATACTGCCAATAAACTGCGCAACAAACCGGGTCTGTGGTCGGTAATAAATATTGTGAGGCGTATCCATCTGCTCAATAATGCCTGCATTCATCACTGCAATACGGTCAGAGATACTCAGCGCTTCCTCCTGATCATGTGTCACCATAATGGCCGGCAGGTTCAACTGCTGCTGAATATTCCTGATTTTCTGACGCAGACTGATACGCACCAGTGCATCCAGTGCAGACAATGGTTCATCCAGCAGCAGAATATCTGGGCGAGGTGCAATTGCCCGAGCTAGTGCCACACGCTGCTGCTGCCCACCGGAGAGCTGATCAGGGTATTTGAATTTGCAGTGACTCAGTTCAATCAATGCCAGTAATTCATCTACACGCTGTTCTGTCTGTTCACGCGTCCACTGTTTTTTATGCAGTCCAAATGCAATATTTTCAGTAACAGTCAGGTTGGGAAACAGCGCATAGTTCTGGAACACAATTCCACATTTACGTTTTGCTGTCGTCTGCTGACTGATATCCTGCCCATGCTTAACGATCCGACCATAATCAGGGTGTTCAAGCCCTGCAATAATCCGCAGCAAAGTGGTCTTACCGCAGCCCGATGGCCCCAGAAAGCTGACAAATTCACCTGCTTTCAGATCCAGATTGATATGCTCAAGTACAGTCGTCCGCCCAAATGACTTACGGACATCCACTACATCCAGCACACTGGCTGAAGACGATGCTGAATAGGTTTTCAGTGTGGTGATCAGATGACCTGCTGAGGTCTGATTCTGATCAGAGATCCTGTTTTTTAAATGTGCCGGAATCTGCATGTTTTATCCATTCTGTTCTTTATAATCTGTTGTTCAGTGTTCAAACTTCTGTGACCACTGGTTTAAAATTCGTTCACGGTTTTCTGCTGCCCAGTAAAAATCATTTTTTACCAGTCTTTGAGACAGATCTTTAGGAAAATCGGGATTGGTTGATGTGACTGCTTTATGGGCAACCATGGAAAAATTCTGTGCATATGCCTGATTGGCAGTCTGGCTTACCGTCCAGTCAATAAATTTCTGCGCACTGCTTAAATGTCGTGTACCTTTGACTATTGCTGAGGCTTCCATTTCCCATCCCAGTCCTTCAGATGGATAAACGATTTCAAGTGGAGCACCGCGTGATCTGAGTTTAAAGCCTGGGTAACCGAATGAAATGCCTATGATGGTTTCGCCCTGGGCTGCCATCTTGCATGGCTTTGAACCTGAATGAACATACTGGGATACGTTTTTGTCCAGTGCGCTCATGTATTCCCACGCCTGTTTTTCACCAAAAATCTGCATCCATGCCGTCACATCCAGGTAGCCTGTACCACTGGATGCCGGATTCGGCATCACAATCAATCCTTTATAAACAGGATTGGTCAGGTCTTTCCAGCTGCGGGGTACAGGCAGATTCTTCTTTTTCAGTTCAATTGTATTGACACAGACTGCTGATTCCCATGCGGTCATCCCCGTCCATACGGGTACTGGTTCTGCACTGACAAAGTCTTTTTTCAGCTGATCTGAATGTGCCGGCTTATAAGGCTCAAGCAGGTTTTTATCCTGCATGACCAGCAGACTGGTCAGTGCCAGCCCCATGATGACATCAGCCTGAGGATTTTTCTGTTCAGCAAGTAATCTTGCGGTAATTACACCAGTGGAATCACGTACCCATTTCACTCTTAATTCAGGGTGTGCTTTTCTTAATTCCCACTGATAGCGTTTTAACTGTTCAGCTTCAACAGCCGTATAGACCGTCAGCTGTTCCTGAGGCTGAGCACCTGAATTTGTTGTACATCCCGTTACAAGGGAAGTCATCAGTAGCACTGAACTCAGTACTGCCGCATATTTTTTATAACTCTGTCCATACTGGCGCATCTGCTGTTCCTGAAGAAAGCATCTTTGATAGCCAGTATTTCAACAAAGTATTATGACAATTTAATTAATCTGGTTTAAACCAGATTAATTATTTCTTCAATTTGTTCCCTCTGCATCAAAATGCAGATCAAGTACATCATGCAGCCAGTATTCCTGATCCACATCCGTAATCACACCATTCTGATCACGGTTCGTCCGGCAGATATACAGACCCATTGAACCGATATTGACATGCAGTGCTTTAGCCTGCTGTTCTGAAAAAGCAGTCGGATAAAGACTGATATGAGCTCTGGTCAAATTACGCTGATACTGCTCCGCCATCAGGACTGTCACGGACTGAGCAAGATCATGTTCTGTCAGATCAGGAAACAGCTGGGCATTAATACGCAAATGCTCCACCACCACAGGTCTGCCATTAATACTTCTGCGCCGCCACACGGAATAAACAGGATCACCTGTACGGATACTGAGATGAACCGCATCCCAGGATGTCGCATCAACCGTTTCAACCGTCATCAGCTCTGTTGAAGGCACAGCACCCTGTTCCATCACATACTGATTGAAACTTTTAGTTGACTGTGGTTCATAAATAATTCTGGGCGCCCTGATATACCAGCCACGGCGGTCAAGCCGGTAAATAAACCCGTCCATTTCCAGCGCCAGTAATGCTTCACGTACAGCAACACGGGTTGTTGCAAACTGTTCTGAAAGTACACGTTCAGATGGCAGTTTAGAATTCCGTTCAAGCTGACCGGACTCGATTTCATGCGCGATGGCATCACGTATTGGAATGTATTTGGGTACCCGGGGAATGGATGAATGGGTTTCGCTCATTTGCCTGAATAAAATTGACCGTGTTCTTATCAATATACTGTAATTTTATGACAAGGTAATGTTTTTACTGAACATCAGATTTCTGTAACTGGTCATTTCACCTACACAGATCAGTTTTATCATATTTCCCAGATCGCACTGCTGATGATTCATACCTGATCATCAATGTAAGATATTGATCATACAGCTTTAAATAAAAATATTTGCGCTACAGGAAAATTACCTATATTTTAGAGTAAATACTCTAAAATATAGAGGCAGCTATGATTGGTGATTATCAGTGGGTTCAAAAAACACAGGGTCGACTGACATTTAAAGAAAAATTCAGACTGATTCAAAGCATTCTTATGCCTGTTACCGTCAGTTTTATCCGATCAGGGATTACTTCCAGAAAACATTGCTCCGCACTGCGGATATCCGATATTGTCATTCCTGATTCAAATATTGTGAAAGAAGCTTTTCAGGAACTTGAATACGCTCAGAACCCATCCGTTACAGCTCATTCACTCAGAACCTATTTTATGGGTACAGCCATTGCACATCAAAAAAAATGGCAGTTTGATCAGGAAGACTTTGCTGTAGCCAGTTTTATGCATGATCTCGGACTGGTCAGCGAATTAAGTCTGCATGCCTGCCATTGCTTTACCCTTGAAAGTGCAAAACAAGCTGAAATTTTATGTCAGAAGCATAATTATTCAGAACAAAAGATCCAGAATATCTGTGATGCCATCTGTCTGCACATGAATGGTCATCTTGATGAAAATGATAAAACACTCAGTAAAGAAATCCTGATGTTACAGAAAGCAACCGCCTGTGATGTAACAGGTGCAAATCTGCATCTGATACCTGCAGCATTTACAGATCAGCTACTGGATCGCTATCCACGAGATCATTTTCTCAGTGACTTTAAAACACTGATCCAGCAGGAATCCACAAGGCATCCTCATTCCAGAACAGCACTGCTGAACAAAGCGGGGCTGGGGCTGATGATTCAGTTAAATCCACTAAACAGACATTCTCCCAACACTGAACAGGTTGAATCATGAACACACTGGCGCCTTTAACAACTGCATTTCACTTTAAACTGCTGGCAGAAATACCGGTACAGCTGTACAGCACAGATCCAGACGCAGCTGTTGTTATTCTGCTCCCAGCTCTGGGCGTACCTGTTGCGAAATATGATCTGTTTATTCAGCAACTGCTTTCGGTCAATATACAGGTCGTCACGGCGGACTATCCTGGCTGTGGTCAGAACAGACCTCAGGTTTCCAGAACATTTGATTATGGTTATGCAGATCTGCTGAATTTTTTTATCCCTGAACTGTATAAGGCTGCCTGTTCTGTTTCCTCCAGACCACCTGTTTTACTGGGACACAGCCTGGGCGGACATCTTGCAACCCTCTATGCCCAGCAACATGCTGTCCAGGTAATTGGAATAGCGACAGGAAATATCTGTTTAAAATACTGGGATCTGAAAGGTAAATTCAATATTCTAAAAGCAGCTGCTGCAATCAATGCCATGATTTTAAAAGATGGTTATCTTGCGGGTTATAAAATTGGCTTTGGCTATAAAGAAGCCCGAACACTGATGCGGGACTGGTCCAGAACCATATTCACTGCCAGCTACCGACATATCATGGGCACTGTAAACACACTTTCACCTGATCAGGCTTTATTTATTCACCTGAATCTGGATGACTTTGCTCCACTCAGCTCCACGCTGGGTTTGAGTCGTTACTTTCAGAATCCTGAAGTAATCAGCCTTGACCTGAGCAGGACAGTAAAAGGTCATCAGCACAGTGCATGGATAAAACAGCCTGCTGAAGTTGTCAGAACAGTTCAGACATGGCTGAACCAGCTTCAGAAATGAATCCGGTCCAGATTGTTTTCTATAATCTGCAACCATGCCCGTGTGGCAGGACTCATGGCTACCGTCGTATTCCACGCCATACTTAAAGCCCAGTTCAGACCTGGGTTTTCCAGCTGACTGATGTTGAATTTTTCCTGATTTAACTGTTCACAGTAAATTTTAGGTAATAATGCTATTCCTACATTGGACTCAACCATTTTGACGATAAAGTCCCACTGGCTGCTTTTACAGACAATCTCCGGTTCAAATCCTGCATGCTGAGCAGCAGAAATGATCATATTATTTAGTGTAAATGTATCGTCGTAGAGTAAAAAGGATTCCTCTTTCAGTTCAGCAAGCGACACTGATGTTCTCCCACGCCACTGTGAATCCTTTAATGACAGTAAGCACAGCGGTGAATCCATGATCTGAATCCCACCCAGTTTTGGTTTTAAATGCCCAAGAATAATGCCAACATCCACTTTTTTTGCAAGAATGGCATCTTCTATTCCTGTTGCACCAACCTCAAAAAAGCTCAGTTCAACCTCTGGATACTGTTTATGAAACGTTGCAATCAATGTACTGAGCAGTACCGAACCCAGTGGAGGTAGACCCAGCCTGAGTTTACCCTGTTTCAGGGTACGGACTCTTGCAACCGTTTCCCTGATCTGTTGCTGTTCTTCAAGAATCACCAGTGCATGCTGATATATCTGTTCGCCAGTATAAGTCAGTTGCGTATCCCTTTTGCGCCCTCCATCCCCCTTATGAAACAGCGCCACATCCAGCTCATCTTCCAGCTGCCGGACTGCCTTACTCAGGGTTGGCTGTGTCAGATGCAGCAGATCTGCTGCACGGCTGAAACTGCCACACTGCACAATCTGGACAAAAATATTGAGACTTTTGATATCCACGGCATATTATTCCATAAAAGCATAATTATTTTTTTAATTATTCATAATCATTGCGTGCAGTCAACTTTAAAATACACTCAGTTTCACAAAATATGCTGTCATCATGTCCATAACATTCAGGTCTTTAAACCAGTCCGTCCTACTGAAAATCATATTTCAACTCAGCCTGCTGATTTTTATCTGGTGGATTGGCTCTGTATTGCAAAAGCTTTTAAATATCCCTGTATCTGCAGGTGTGATTGGTCTGTTCCTTATGCTTTTCGCACTCCTGAGCGGAGTTTTTAAACTGCAATGGATAAAATCAGGTTCAGATTTCATTCTTGGAGAACTGGTTCTGTTTTTTATTCCCTGTGTTGTAGGTCTGATCAAATACAAACACCTGTTTATGACTCAGGGCTGGCAAATGGTTGTTGCCGTTGTAATCGGTACGGTCACTGTGATGGTTTCCACTGCTTATGCCGTACATTTTGGCTTTAAACTCGAATCGCGCTTACAGGCACACCATAAGTCAACAACGCAGGATCATCCGCAGGAAATGGAAGTAAAATAATATGAGCACAACTGTTATTTCCTTTTTCTTTGTCATTGCGACACTGGTGGGTTACATCCTTGTAAAAAAACTGCATCGTAAATATCCATATATGCTGCTGTCACCCGCCATGCTTGTTCCTTTTATCCTGATCATCATCCTGCTGCTGCTGCATATTTCCTACGAGACCTACATGCAGGAAAGTCAATGGATTGTCTGGATGCTTGGACCTGCAACTGTAGGCTTTGCCGTTCCAATTTATGAATACCGCAGTATTATCAGAAAACATGCCATATCCATCAGCCTCGGCGTTGTAGTCGGTATGCTGTCAGGAATCATCAGTGCCTACTGGCTGGCAAAACTGTTTAAATTTGATCTGGCGACCTCATACAGTCTGATGTCACGTTCGATCTCAACGCCTTTTGCAATGGAGCTGACAGCACATATCGGAGGCTCGGTGGAACTTGTGATTCTGTTTACCATGATTACCGGTATTGCTGGTGTAGCCCTGGCAGATCTGATTCTGAAGAAACTTCAACTCAATTCAAACTTTGCCCAGGGTGCCTCCCTTGGAAATGCAGCTCATGGCTTTGGTACCAGTAAAGCCTTTATGCGCCACAAGGAAGAAGGCGTTGTTGCATGCCTGTGTATGGTACTTTCAGGTATTTTTATGGTGATTACAGGGCCTGTACTGATACATACTGTTATTCATCTGTTTGCCTGACACCGTAAAAAAGGATCAGCCCTGCTGATCCTTTTCCGATTTTATTTACCCCTGACTGATGCAGATATGCTCATGGCTTACAGGCATTCATCAGATGATCTGTTTAGCTGTGAAATAAATACTGCCAATTACAAAAGCAAGTAAACTGGACATTTCTGTAATTTCAATCGTTGCGCCCACAGTATCACCAGTAATCCCTCCGATTCGCTGAATAAATTTAAAACGCAGATAAATCAGCGTTGCAATAAAAACCACGGCGGTCAACAAACCCGACCACACAAAGAAACCACATGCCAGCAGGCTGACTGTAAAAATCAACATTGCCCAGTATTTTGGAATATATTCGGCTATGGACGAACCTAGTCCCTGTTTACGCACATAATCTGTCGTTAAAAACAGAAATAACGGTGCAAGTCTTCCAAGTACAGGAAACAGTATTAAAACCGTGTAAAACTGCTTCTGCAGTAATAAATAAAGCGCAGACCACTTTAACAGACAGATAATCAGCAGGCTTAATACACCAATCGGACCACAGGCAGGGTCTTTCATGATTTTAAGTGTGCGTTCCTTATCACCAAAGCCACCCACCCAGGCATCAGCAGTATCCGCAAGTCCATCCAGATGCAGTCCTCCCGTCAACCAGATCCATAGCACAAGAATGATTGTGGTTAGCAGAACAACTGGCAGCGCGTGCAGCACTGAAGCGACCGCGAACAGCAGCAGTCCTATTAATAGACCAATCACTGGATAAAATAACAGCGACTGACCATTCTGCCTGTGAGAGGGCATCTGTTTTAGCTGAACAGGAAATACCGTTAAAAACTGAAGTGCAATTAAAAATGGAGTCATTCATGTGCCTCCAGTAACCTGAAATGATACTGATTAGACTGTTCATCCAACAGCAACTGCATACTGCACAGCTGACCCAAAGGTGCAGTCATTTTAAGCAGATCGTCCAGCGGTTGCTGCAAAGCCAGACATTTTAAAAACTTAATGACACCGCCATGCGTCACAACTAGAGCCCTTGAAATATGCTGTCTTTGCATCTGCTGATAAATATCCTGCACCGCGTTTAAGACACGCTGCTGAAAATCGGCATATTTTTCTGCATTGGGTGGATGATACATGCTCGGCTGTTGCCAGAAATTTGCCAGTAATTCAACATTCTGTTCATAAATATCCTGCGTTGAACGTCCTTCCCAGTCACCAAAATGCATTTCCTGTAACTGTGCATCCAGTATCAAAGGACTTTGAGTACGTGCCTGTAACTGTTCTGCAAAAGACTGACAACGCAACAGGCTGGATGAAAAGATCATCTGCCACGGACAGCTATCCGACGGGTTCCAGACGTGATCAATGGTCTGCCACATCTGCCTGAACCCGTTCTGGGTCAGCGCATCATCTGTAGAACCACGTAAAGTATGGCTTAAAGTCGTTTCGCCGTGACGTAACAGATCAATCTGCAGCTCCATCATTTAAACTTAAACCTTTTCACCTGTAACCGCTGCTTCTGCAAAGGTTGCCATGTTGTTGTGCAGACTGCATGCCAGTTTTATGACCCCCAATGCAGCACCTGCGCCACTGCCTTCACCCAAACGTAAGTTCAGCTGTAATAATGGACTGGCATTCAATTCTGACAGAATACGCTGATGACCGTACTCCGCTGACTTGTGTCCAAACAGCATCCACTGACGAACCTCGGGATTCAGACGAACTGCAATCAATGCTGAAACAGAGCTGATAAAGCCATCAACAATAACAGGCAGCCCCCGTTGTGCACAGCGGATATAAGCCCCTGTCATCGCAGCAATTTCAAGTCCACCTACAGCACATAAAGCTCTGAATGCATCATGCTCTGTACCATTTGCCACATAGTCCCTATGCAGTTGAACCGCCTGATCAATCACCTGTTTTTTATGCGCCAGCTGCTCTGCACGAATCCCTGTACCCACACCTGTCAGTTGCTCTGCCGGTTCATTCAGCAGATAACATGCCACTGCTGAAGCCGCACAGGTATTTCCAATACCCATTTCACCCGCAATATAAATATCAGCATTCTGTTCAATGGCTTTTTCAGCACTGTCATATCCGAGCTGCATAGCCTGCGCACACTGTTCCTCAGTCATCGCCTTTGTTTCAGCAAAGTTTGCAGTGCCAGGTGCAATACAGTGACGCTCTACACCTGCGTAGCTGTAAACATCACCCACTGAACCGCAGTCAATGACCTGTAAAGTTGCGTTGTATTCCTTTGCAATCACACTGATACACGCACCACCCGTTGCAAAGTTCTGAAGCATCTGACGGGTTACTGCCTGAGGATAGGCAGAAATATTTTCTTCCATCACACCATGATCACCTGCAAAGATACAGATCCACGGCGCATCCACACTGGGTTTCTGCACGTTTTGCAGACCTGCCAGCTGTACAGCAACATTTTCAAGCTCTGACAATGAACCCGTAGGTTTGGTGAGTTGTGACTGACGCTGTTCCGCCTGTGCTTTTGCATCCAGATTCGGCTGTTTCACGCTGTCTTGCCACCAGTTCATTGCATCTCTCCATTTCATTATTTACACGGGACAGATTCGATTGATCCGAATCTTAAATTAAAAATCTGTTAACACAGACCACCAGGCAGATCAGACGGATGGACTCTCATCTTTTAAAACCATAGGAAAACCTGCAACACAGAAAATGACTTTATCTGCAATCTTCCCCAGTTGCTGATGCAGGCGTCCCGACTCATCCACAAACTTTCGGCTAAGCTCACCCATAGGAATGACCCCCAGTCCAGTTTCATTACTGACCAGCACCACCTCGGATTTCAATTCTGGCAGAGTCTGAAGTAAGAGTTCGCACTGCTGATTCTGCAATGCATCATCTTCATGCATAAGCAAGTTACTCATCCATAAAGTCAGACAGTCAATCAGAATGAGTTGCCCAGCCTGATCAATGCGCATCAGGGAATCCGCCAGAAAAAGTGGTTCTTCAATCAACTGCCAGTGCTCAGGTCTATGCTCCTGATGATGCTGAATCCGATCCTGCATTTCCTGATCATAAGCCTGTGCGGTGGCAATATAAATGACTGGTAGCTGTGAACTCTGTGCTGTCTGCTCTGCCAGACGACTTTTTCCTGAACGGGCACCACCCAGTATCAATTGCAACATTGTGCATTTCCCTGAATCAATAATTCTGTATTTAAAAGTAGATGCATCTCAGATCAGTTCCATAAGCTGCTCTGGATAAAGCTGACCCTGTAAAATTTTAGCTTCATAGTGTCCAAAAGTCAGATGCCTGACATCTATGTCAAAACTGCGCTGTGCAAGCTGATCAATTTCTGAATATATGATCTGACCCTCAATGGCGTCTGAATACAGCCCTAAAGTAATGTGCGGACAGTAATCCAGAGCAGCTATTTCCTGGTATTGATCTGAAAACAGTGTTCTGATCTTGCTTAGGCTATTGTGTTCATCAATAATCTCTACAAACAGCGCACTGTTGAAGCTGCGGATCTGCCCTGTCTTCAATCGGAATGATCTGATTTCCTGCTGTAACAACAACTGCATCTGTTGCTGAAAATCTGACTGGCTGAAGTCATCATCAAAGGTTTTGTTCTGACTTAAGAAGCCACAGATAAACAGCGTAATATGAAACTGCCGGATGTTGGGTTGAACCAGAAATTCTGCACAGCTGTTTCTCAGTGCTGACAGATACTGCAACAGCTCAGGCTGCACTATTTCTATATACCATAAAGCATAATGCATCCGCCCTTTATGCCAATCAGGGTAATCATGCATCTGTGTTGGAGTGGTCAGTTGATTGGCTTGCAGGAACATGGTCTTCAACATGGTGGGCTGAATAGCCTATTTAAACATGACCTGAACAAAAGTGCTGAGCGAATACATGAACAAAACTCAGCTCTGAATGAAATTTATTCAATGATACAGGCATATCGTGTCTTATTTACCCACATAGTCATTCCTGATTTGGCTGTAACTGGACGAAATACTATCTGATATTGCCTCAGCAATCCCTGCTTTTGAAGAAAGCACTTAATCCATAAAGTTTTAAATACTGACTTTCATATTTTCTGCCAACAACAAATGTTTAAATTTCAATCATCTTTAAATTTTCAGGATCTTTTTTTGAAGTAAAAAGCCAGTCAGAAAGCATTGAGCATTTACATCTGTTCTGTACCCTCAGCCCCGATGGTCATCAAAATGCCCTATGCGCTGACCATATTGGGGCTTTGGCCTTTATCTTAAAAATCATGTTTTATCCTGCTTTTGCATGACAGGAACAATAAAACTTTCATATTTATCGTATATTCTCTATAAATATAATCTTTTAAGTCACTTATACAAGATTCAGAGTTTATAAATTTTTATGGCTGTTATACTGAGTTTTTCTCTGACTTGAGAATAATCTTCAGGCCAATACAGTTTTCTTTACATAAATTCAATGAACAGTTTTGGTCAATTCATATTAAAATGTAAAAAAAAGTAAAGCTCCTTAAATTTGTAATTTTTTAACATTGTTATTTAGTTGCAAAATTTACATTATATATGCCTGTTCTGACACATGTATTCCGCGACAAATTAAAGAAACTATAAAAAAATTGCAGAAAAATGTGCCATAATTGGTAAACTTTGCAGACATCTTGCAAAGTTTCCTGCAAATTATAAATTGGAGTTAGCTGAATGAGTTCGACCATTCTGGTCATTCATGGACCGAATCTGAATTTACTGGGTATGCGCGAACCAGAAGTATATGGACATCTGACTCTCGATGACATCAATCAGCAACTGAAACTACAGGCACAGCATTCTTCCATTACACTCGAAACATTCCAGAGCAACTGGGAAGGCGCTGTTGTAGACCGAATTCATCAGGCACAGAAAGAAGGTGTGAAGTACATCATCATCAACCCTGCTGCTCTGACTCACACATCTGTCGCAGTCCGTGATGCTCTATTGGGCGTTGCCATACCATTTATTGAAGTCCATCTGTCCAACGTGCATGCACGTGAAGCATTCCGACATCATTCATATCTTTCAGATAAAGCCACTGGCGTTATATGTGGATTGGGTGCAAAAGGCTATTCAGCTGCACTCGATTTCGTCATCGAAAAAATTCAACCTTCCAAGCAATCATAATCAGGAATACTGTCTCATGGATATTCGTAAAATCAAGAAGCTCATCGATTTGATGATTGAATCTGACTTACAGGCGATCGAAGTTAAGGAAGGTGATCAGTCGATTGCTCTTACCCGTCGCAGTCCTATGGTTGCCGGTACTGTACCTGCTATGGCCGCTCCAGTTGCTGAAGCTCCTGTAGCTAAAACGCCACGTGGTGCAGTCGAAACTTCTCCAATGGTTGGTGTGTTCTATGCAGCTCCAAGCCCAGGTGAACCTACATTCATTAAAGTAGGTCAGACTGTTTCTGCTGGTGAAACACTCGGCATCATCGAAGCAATGAAAATCATGAACCCGATTGAGGCAACTCAAAGCGGTGTCATTGAAGAAATCCTGGTTAAAAATGGTGAAGTGATTCAGTTTGGTCAAGCACTGTTCCGCTATCGCGCCTAAGTCCACGGGGATCCACAATGTTGCAAAAAGTTTTAATTGCCAACCGCGGTGAAATTGCTTTACGTATCACCCGTGCGTGCAAAACTTTAGGAATCAAAACTGTAGGCATCTATTCAGATGCCGACAAAGACCTGATGCATTTACGTTTCTGTGATGAAGCCGTGTGTATTGGACCAGGTGCCAGCAGCGAAAGCTATCTGAATATTCCTGCCATTATTACTGCCGCAGAAATTACAGGTGCTGATGCCATTCACCCTGGTTATGGTTTTCTTTCAGAAAATGCTGAATTTGCTGAAATTGTAGAAAGTTCCGGTTTTATCTTTATTGGACCTCGTCCTGAACATATCCGCCTGATGGGGAACAAAGTTTCTGCAATCATGGCGATGCGTAAAGCTGGTGTTCCAACGGTTCCGGGTTCTGCTCATGCTGTCACACCAAACAATGCACTGGCTGAAGCAAAAGAAATCGGCTTTCCGCTGATTGTGAAAGCGGCGGCTGGTGGTGGTGGTCGTGGTATGCGTATTGTAGAGCGTGTTGATACACTGCTCGAATCCGTACAGGCTGCACAGCGTGATGCTGAAATGTGGTTCGGTGATGATACCGTCTATATGGAACGCTTCCTTCAGAAGCCACGCCATGTAGAAGTTCAGGTACTGGGCGATGGTAATGGTCATGCCATTCATTTATTCGACCGTGACTGTTCTCTTCAGCGCCGCCATCAGAAAGTCCTCGAAGAAGCACCTGCTCCAGGTTTACCTGAACAGGCACGTGCAGATATTCTTGAAGCCTGTGTGAATGCCTGCAAACTGATGCAGTACCGTGGTGCTGGAACATTTGAGTTCCTGTTTGAAGAAGGCGAGTTCTTCTTCATTGAAATGAATACCCGTGTTCAGGTTGAACATCCTGTCACTGAAATGGTTACCGGTATCGACATCATTGAACAGCAGCTCCTGATTGCAGCCGGTCTTGGTCTGAACCTTGTTCAGGAAGACATTGAGTGCAAAGGTCATGCTATGGAATGCCGTATCAATGCTGAAGATCCGACAACCTTTCTGCCTTCACCAGGTCTGATTGAACATTTCTATACACCAGGTGGTGCAGGTATCCGTCTTGATTCCCATATCTATCAGGGTTACAGCATTCCTCCATATTACGACTCCATGATTGCAAAACTGATTGCACATGGTAAAGATCGTGAAACCTGTATTGCTCGTTTAAAACAGGCACTGGACGAAATTATCCTGACCGGTATCAAAACCAATATTCCTTTGCATAAAGATCTGATTCTGAAAGATGAGAAGTTCTGTTCCCAGGCAATGGATATTCACTATCTGGAAAAGCATCTGTTAAAGCAGCTTGAAGGACACGAAGCTAAAGAATCATCCTAAAGTTCATACTCATAAAAAAACCGCTTACTGAAGCGGTTTTTTTATTCTGAGCAGATAAATCATATTTTTTATTTACGGCAAAATTCTGTATAGCGTCGCAAAACATTGTTCGGCTTTATCATTGGTACAGAAATCAATCACCTGAGGGTTTTTCCATTTCACAAAATACTGTGAAATTTCACCACTCTGATCCTGTTGATATCCTGAGCAGTCTTTCTCATTATTGTCATATTTCACCTGTAGCACCAATGCAGGCAGTTTTGTAGTGGTATCTACAGAAGGCTGATAATCATAAATACCCGATGACCATTCTTCACCGCTTTTGATAATGACATCATTACTGCTTCTGAAATTATAATATTCCACACATTTATTATTCGAAGGAATCTGCATACCCCAAAGCCCGACAATCTCAGGTCGGGTGACAATTCTGATATTCCCCTGTGCTGCTGTCGCTTCAGTCTGCTCACCCGTTGTGCGGGGATCATTTGCTATAGCACCTGTACTTAACAGCATAACCAGAACCGTGAAACATATTTTTTTCATATATTCATTCAACAACATAATTGCTCTGCTTAAACTAACACATATTTCAAAAAAAAATCATGCAATAACGATTTCACAACACTCTAATTTTACAGGAAATCTTAAAATATACTGATGTACTGTTTCAGAATAAAGGTCATAAATTCTTGACGAAATGCATTGTGTGATGGACTTAACAAATTTATCATATATTGAATAATATGGTACTTGTCTTATCTATAATTAAAACAAACCAGAACCATAATTCTGCCATAGGGAATTCTTTTGTCAGACATACACAAGTATTTTAAAACATTTCATCTGAACCGGCAGTTCTACGCATATACAATCCTCTGCCTGGTCGTGATGCTCACCTGTCTGATGGGTATTCTATCCAGACCTGCAAATCTGCTTGCTTTTTTCTGGCCTGCAAATGCAGTACTGCTGGGTATCTTTCTTCGTCTGCCTCAACTGAACAATACCGGTGGCTGGCTTGGAGCATTTTCAGGATACATCCTGGCTGACCTGATCACTGGAAACTCTCTGGTTTTAACCCTCTTTCTAACGGTTTCAAACATCATCACGGTTTCGGTTTCTCTGTTTTTTATTTATCTGACCAGACTGAATTACCGTAATTATAATAAAGGGTTCACCTTTTTATATCTCTTTTCAATCTGCGCACTTGCAGGCTGTTTCGCGAGTGCCCTGTTTGCCGTGAACACTATTCCATACGCACCGAATACATTTATGTCACCGGACAGAAAATGGATAGATTTTGGCATGTGGTGGACAGGTGAAATCATCAACTGCATCACCATTCTCCCTTTAATTCTCGCTTTTCCTGCACGCGCCGAATTTCATCATTTTTTTACCAAAGATCTGCCAAAAATTTCTTTTGTTCATTTATTGCCTTTATTTGCGATCATTATTTCTGTGATCTTCACACATATATTTTTTGGTCCAGGTGCTTTGCTCTATCCTTTGGCTGCAATGATCTGGGCAGCATTAACCTATCGCCTGTTCAGCCTGACTATTGTGAACAGTATTGTCTGCCTGGTGACTTACCACAGTCTGACCAGCTTTTATTTATCTGAATCTTCGGATGCCTATTTCAGTACCGCCATTTCTGTCCGTATCGGTCTGTGCATGCTGGGGCTGGCTCCACTGGTGCTGGCAATCATCAGTTCCAACCGTCAGGAGCTTTATCAGCGGGTCTTATATATGGCAAATCATGACAGCCTGACCAAAGCCATGAACAGACATTCTTTTTTTGAACAAGGCGAAAAACTGATTAAAAACAGCAAATCACAACCTTTGACTGCAATTATGATGGACATTGACCATTTTAAAAAAATGAATGATCAGTATGGGCATCATACTGGCGACCTTGTTCTACAGAACTTTGCAGATCAGGTCAGAACCTGCCTGCGTTCTGAAGATCTTTTTGCCCGGATAGGTGGTGAAGAATTCATTATTCTGCTCTCCTGTACAGAAGAATATCAGGCACATCAGATTGCAGAGCGGATACGTCAGGTCATTGAGTCCACACCCGTTCATCAGCAGGGGAAACCCGACATCTACATCACAGTCAGTATTGGCGTTGCAAAACAGAATCCTGATGATCCGGTACTGCAACATCTGGTCAATACAGCAGATCAGGCACTTTATCAGGCTAAATCACAAGGTCGAAACCAGGTAATGATTGCTTCATTTCATTGAATCGCCTATAAATATTTTATCTATAAAATAAAATCAGGATGATGATGAAACTAAGCGAATATCTTTCATATGATGGACTGGGATTGGCTCAACTGATTGCCAGGAAAGAAGTTACATCCTCTGAACTGTTACAGCTTGCCTTGCAGAGAGCCAGTCAGGTTAACCCTACGTTGAACGCAATTACCATTCCAATGCACGAATATGCTCAGAACCGGAGTCAGCAGGAGCTTTCTGGAGCATTTGCAGGTGTCCCTTTTCTGGTGAAAGATCTCTTTCAGGAGTTTGCAGGTGTACCCTCCACATTTGGATGCAGTTTTTTTAAAAATATCAATTTCCATGCTGAACAGTATTCTGAAATCGTAAAACGCTGGGAAAATGCCGGTGTGGTCACACTGGGACGAACCAATACACCAGAGTTTGGAATTAAAGGCATCACTGAACCTGAAGCCTGGGGCAGCTGTAAAAACCCATGGAATATTAAACATAACAGTGGAGGTTCTTCGGGAGGCTCAGCTTCTGCTGTTGCAGCTGGCATCGTTCCTGTTGCAGGTGCAGGAGATGGTGGTGGGTCAATCCGCATACCGGCATCCTACTGTGGTCTGTTCGGTTTAAAGCCAAGCCGCGGCAGAACGCCGTGGGGACCGTCCATGAGTGAAGCCATGCATGGAGCTGCTGTACAGCATGTGCTGAGCAGAACTGTCCGTGACAGCGCTGCTATGCTTGATGCTGCACAAGGCCCTGAAAATGCATCATTATTTAAAATTGAAAAACCTGTAATACCTTATCTTGATATTCTGGATAAGCCTCTAAAGCCACTGAAAATTGCGTTCAGTACAGTTTCTCCAATCGGAACTAAAGTATCAGCTGATGCCATCGCCGCAATACAGCATACTGCCCGCCTGCTTGAGTCACTGGGACATACAGTGGTTGAAGATCAGCCCAAAATGGACGGCATGCAGTTGGCTAAGGATTTTATTACGACCTGGTTCAGTCATTTTTCTTTCACCATGCGTGAAATCATACAGAAACATGGTGCAAAACCCTCTGACTTTGAGCTTGATTCACAGGCACTCGCTGCATTTGGTGCTAAAACCAGCGCGCTCGACTACATTCACAACCTCGAAAACTGGGGTAAATATACAGCTCAGATGAATGATTTTTTTCAGAGCTACGACCTTTTCCTTACACCATCCACTGCAACCACAGCTCCAGAAAATGGTCAGATTCAGACACCAGGATGGCAAAAAACCATACTCAAAGGTCTGCTTAGACTGGACAAGGCTCACTTACTGGCTCAGGGTAAAATGGTGGATCAGATCGTTACTGAAAACCTGAAGTGGGTACCTTTCACTCAACTGGCAAACATAACCGGCTTACCCGCAATGTCAGTCCCTTTATACTGGGATAAAGCAAATATGCCTTTAGGCTCACAGTTTATCGCACCGTTTGCCCGTGAAGATGTCCTGTTACAGTTGGCATCTCAGCTTGAACGGGTTCAACCGTGGTTTTACCGCTATAAAGAAATAAAACTCTGAAAATGTAAGGTTACAAGACTGGTGACTGAATTAACCAGTCTGTAACTTTGATGGTAGCCAATAAACAAACAGTAAACCTATAAATGCCGTACAACCCGCGATCATAAAGATCACATCACCGGACAGTGTGCTCCAGTATTTACCTGCAAGCACACTGCCACTTGCAACACCCAGCCCCCACATCGTACTGTACAGCGCCTGACCACGTCCCTGCTGACCCACTGTAAAATTCTGAAAAATCACCCGCATTGCAATCATATGAAATAAACCAAAACTGAATGCATGCATACTCTGAGAGATCAACTGAGCAATAAAATTATCTGGATAAAGACCTGCCAGAATAAAACGGAATGCCGTCATCAACAGGCAGATAACAGTCAACATTCTCCAGCTGTATTTATTTAAAAATAAAGTCGCATAAGCAAACATAATAATTTCAGCAATCACACCAACAGACCAGAGAAAACCGATCTGAGTTGTACTGAAACCATTCATTTTCAGATAATTGCTGTAAAAACTGTAAAATGGAGCCTGAGCGAACAGCATAATAAATTCAATCAGGAAAAAAGCTGCAACCACAGGTCTTTTTAAAACAGGCCATAAGGGTTCAAGCCTTTTCTGGGATAATGGTGCAGCATGAGGCTCTTTGACTGTAAATGACCACAGAAAAGCCGTAAAAGCGATGCACAACAGCATAACTGGCAGCATTGTAATATCAATAATTTCAAGCAGTGCGCCTATACTAAAAACACCAACAATAAAACCTATTGATCCCCACTTACGGACTTTTCCATATAATTCAGCTCTACGATCCGCTAACCAGAATAAAGCCACACCTTCAAACTGAGCCAGAATCGCATTCTGGAAAAAGCTGAAAATCAGCATGAGTAATGCAATAGACTGAAAATCATTGGGAATAATAAAAATCATCAACCATATTATTGCTTCCATCCATGTGGCAATCCGGACAAGTAACATCCGTTTACCTGTTTTATCAGCCACCCATCCCCAGATAAAAGGAGCAAAAAACCGTGTAATAATGGCAATTGATGAAAGAATACCAATCTGTTCAAAATTAAAACCTTGATGTTGCAGGTATAAACTCCAATACGGCATGAACGTGCCAACGATGGAATAATAAAAAAAGTAGAAGCCACTTAATCTGTACTGTATTGGAAAAGATTGCATATAGTTGCATACTCTTGCATTTTCAAAGAGTTATAAATTTAAAAGGTTGCATATAATTGCATACTTTTGGCATCAATTGCATTTCATCAGTCTACAAAAAAGTCTACAAAAACAATTTTAAGCATTTTCTGAGTTTTTTGTAGACTGATCATAATATGGATTAATAAATAATTGAATTACATTACTTTTTTATAAATTTCAAAATTTCTATATTTTACAAAATATAATGCTACAAATTATTACACGACCATGAGAATCGTAGTCTTTAATAGACTCCATGATTAAAAAACCGGTTATTTTAGATATCATCTATTGTAATTATTGGCAGTTTTGAGGATTTGCATTTATGTGCTCAAACTATAAATTTCCAGCAAAAGGTCAGCTCAGACTTTTAGATGTGAATGTTGATCAGTTTGATATTGAGCTGAAAGATCATGTGTACCCTGCTTACCATGCCCCAATAATCATGCGTGGTTTTGAGCTTGATGTTGCAAAATTTGGAATGCTGCCAAGTTGGGCAAAAGACTTTAAGTTCAGCAATCACACATACAATGCGCGAACTGAAACCATCGCAGAAAAGCCAAGCTTCAGGCATGCATGGAAATTCAGTAAGTTCTGTCTTGTGCCTGTGATTGAATTCTACGAACCCAAATACATAAACGGCACGCCACACTGGTACACGATCAGACGCGACGATTGTCAGCCTTTCACAGTGGCAGGCATCTACGAAGATGCAGTTATACGTGATTCAAAAGTAAGATCTTTTTCTATGCTGACGATCAATGCAGATCAGCATCCGTTCATGAAGCAGTTTCATGCACCTGCGGATGAAAAACGTTCAATAATTGTGATACCTGAGCAGTACAGAAATGATTGGTTGAACGCAGACCATGATCACGCGCATGAATATTTTTTTGAAATACAGAATGAATACGTGACCTATCCAAGAGAAAGCCCTGTAAATTTACAGGGCTCATTATTGTAATTTCAGGAAGTATCCTGGTTTTTGTAAGCTTGGTTTATCGCATAGAACAGTTAGCTTTCAAGAAGTTAACTACATATCTTAATCTCGCAGAGACTTCAGCGTTATATGCACCTATAGCAATGTCATAACTTTCATAATTATAAAGTTTTCCTCCTTTTGGACCAGCATTGCGTATCAAAGACTGAACATTCCATCCGTATTTCCATTCAATTGGCCATGCATAATCATCAGGATACTTTCCTGTGAATGTGAAACCATTATTGATGTATTTGCTCGAATATATATTTTCAACTCTAGACCAATCTATTGGTTGGGACCAGGTGTAGCGTACATATCGCTTTCTTTCATCGCCCGCCCAATTAATACTAGTGTGAATTGCTCCGACAGTGTCATCATTGAGGGTTCTAAGCTTACTTTTGCAGAATCCAATTGTTTCAAAAACCATTGATTCGCTCTCACCATTCCAGTCATTCCGGTCAAGTATCCTCGGAGGATAAGGATAATTGATTTTCACTTTAACCTCTAAATTAGTTAAAAAATCCTGTGCATTTTCAATTGTTTCAAAGGAGCTTCCATATTCAAATGGATGACGGTTTTTATATAAGTTCAATTTTTCGGTAGAAACACTGACACTATTACCTTCCTTAACCAATTTTGCTGCCAACTGATCTCTTAAGTTTAATTGAGCTCTTGAGTAATCCTGTAAAAACTCATGGTAAGTTTGATTTCCAGTCAGTACTACTGGGATAGTTTTACCATCTACGCCCACACAGTAAGTTTGCTTTTCTTCTTCATAACAGTGTACATCTCCATAAATTGGATGCTTTTTTGAAACAATTAACCCATCCCAGTTAATCTTCTTTCCAAAAAAACGAACAAACAGCACTCTGTTTTTTTCATCAAGTGCAGATAGCACCAATGATGAGCCAGACACACCATACTCCAGCCTGGGATCTCCCTGGACCACAACACGATTAAATGAGTCCTTGTAAACCTCTTTCCAGATTGATTGTGCTTGCGTATTTGTAACAGCCATCGCAACAAAACCAAGTGTCAAAATTTTAAATAATTCAGTAATCATAACTCCCCCTTATTGCCTTGTAGCCGAAGAACAAGGGACTTCCTTTTTAGTTGGAGGACAAGTAACTGTGGCAGTACAGTTTGCAATTTGCATTCCAAATAAATTCACAGGATTTGGACAATCCAACGAACCCAGGCTTCCACCATTGCCATTACACAGGTCGCCTTTATTAACTTTGCTATAAGCGTCCTTTGATGCCTGTATCGTTCTATACAAAGAGAAGTTCATTTGCCCGGTAGATTGCTTTGTTTCAATGATGCATTTCTGCGGCTTTGGCGGCAAAGCTTTTTCTGCTGCAACTTTTGACTGTGCAAATTCCAGTGCATCACGATTATTTAACTTGTATTTACTTTCAGCCTTTTTTGCTTCAGCGGCTATCTTCGCCTTTTCAACACGTTCCTTTTCTAATCGAGCTTTCTCTGCAGCTTCAGCCTTTTGTTTGGCAATTTGTGCTTCACGCTCTCTTTGTCTTTTTTCAGCGTCAAGTTTTTTCTTTAATTCATTGGCTTGTTGCTGTTCCTTAGCATCCTGGGCGGTACAGTAACCCATTGCCACACACTGTGTATGACTGACACAGTATTTCTCATTATATTCATATGGAGTCAGGCCGCCAGTGCCTCTTACCCCTATTTTAGCCCCTATATCAATTGCCAGTTGACCATTTTTATCATATCCACCCCAACAAGGGGACCAAATAATAACACCATTGCCATAAGCTGTATTAAAGCCAAAGGTAATTATTAAAAATATATATTTCAGTAATTTCATATTTCACCCAAGGTTTTAACCTTTAAAATTATTATGAAAAATCCTCATCTTATAGTAGATGAAAGGAGTTGTTTAAATTCTATAGCTATATTTAAAAAGTAGAATACATCTCAATTTAATCATTAATATGAATGCATTTGAAGCGAAAAAATCGCAGGCATATTCAATCCAGATGCCATACGTCAATTTTTCACCACTTGCTCAACTTAATTCTTTCTGCATTGATTATCCACAACTTATAAATTTGAATTTATTTTGAGCAGATTTTACAATCTTGAATAATGTAACTTAATTCAAGATAGTACATGAACAATCAAAAGCATGGTGGTTCCCGACCTGGTGCGGGTCGGAAGAAAAGCTCGGAGGAAGCAACAAAAGTTGTTCGCATACCTGAGTCTCGCGTTATTGAAATCAAGGAATATTTGAAGAATAACCCGAAAATAAAGGAATCAGATCTCAATAAGATCATTCCTATTGGCATCCGCACAAAGCTCTCTATTCCTGTAGCTTTGTCAAAGATTGCAGCAGGGTTTCCCTCGCCTGCCCAAGATTACATTGATAAATCAATCGATATGAATGAGCATCTGATTCACAACGCTGATGCAACATTCATTGTGGAAGTTGAGTCGCTCTCAATGAAAGATGCAGGGATAGGAATTGGCGATGAGTTGATTGTAGATCGCTCATACACGGCGTCACACGGAGATATCATCGTTGCATACATTGACAACGAGTTCACTGTGAAGCGATTGATGATCACGATGAAGATGCAGCGTTCAGAATTTGAAGAACTTAAACTTCTTGACCCCGATGTTGTTTTCAGTGATCTGCCAGAATCATGGCTCAAGCCAGAGAACACAGACTATAAGCCGATATACCCTCAAACCGAATTACTCATTTGGGGAGTGGTGACGAAAGTCATCAAAAACATCAAATGAAGCACAATGAAAAAGTCTTTGCATTGATTGATATCAATAACTGCTATGTCAGCTGTGAGCGTTTCTTCAATCCGAGTCTAAATAATGTGCCAGTTATCGTGCTCTCTAATAATGACGGCTGCGCTGTCGCCCGTAGTAACGAGTCGAAGAGTATCGGAATTAAGATGGGTGTACCACTCTTTCAAATTCAAGATATTGTTAAACAGCATCATGTTGAAGTTCTGT
This sequence comes from Acinetobacter sp. WCHAc010052, assembly GCF_002165295.2. NCBI lineage: Bacteria > Pseudomonadati > Pseudomonadota > Gammaproteobacteria > Moraxellales > Moraxellaceae > Acinetobacter > Acinetobacter sp. WCHAc010052. The sequence goes on from NZ_CP032143.1 coordinate 1,835,420, forward strand.
CGAGTAATTACGCTCTATATGCTGAAATGTCACGTCGGTTTCATTCGATACTCGCGACATATGTAGCACCGCATGAGCAAGAAATATATAGCATTGATGAGTGTTTTTTAGATCTGACGAGCTTCAAGAACAATTACGATCTGACAGAGTATTGCCAAAAGATGAGACAACAGATTCAGAAATGGATAGGCCTTCCAGTGTCTATTGGAATTGGTCGGTCGAAAACTGAAGCAAAGATCGGCAATCACATGGCCAAAAAAGGAAAACGATTTAACGCTGTCTGCGATCTGGTGAATATGGATCCTAAACATCGTGAATATTTTTGGTCAATAGTCGATGTAGGCGAGGTCTGGGGAGTTGGGCGAAAACAGAATAAGAAATTAAATGAAATGGGAATAAAGACAGTCTTGGATCTATCTAACTCGAATCCCGCAGTCATAGGAAAATTATTCACAGTCTGTATGCAGCGCACGGTTATGGAACTTAATGGCATTTCGTGTATGCCCATTGATGATCAGCCGCAGCCAAAGAAACAAATCATTGCGAGCAGATCATTTGGTGAAAGAATCACTGAGCTAGAGGACTTAAAAGAAGCGATGTCAAAGTATGTACAGGATGCCTTGAGTCGTATGCGCTCTGAGAAACTACTATGCGGAACTATTGTGGCTTTTGTTCAATCAAGTCCTTTTGATCCGACTGCTCCGTACTACAGTAAGTCCAAAGCATATCAACTCTCTGAACCCACAGATTACGTCTTAGACCTTGTTGATATGGCTTATTCACTGCTGCAGAAAATCTATAAACCAGGTGTGAAGTACAAGAAATGTGGAGTGTTTTTTACTGATCTGATTGAGGAAAGCAAATACATACCGGACCTACTATCAGACTATGAGTTACGTTCCCGAAATAATAAATTGATGCAGACTTTTGAGTCCATACAGGAAAAATTTGGCAAGACAAAAATTGCAGTAGGACCCTGCTATTTCAATAATAGAAAGTGGTCTATGAATCGCGATATGTTGTCTAAGAATTATTTTACAAAGACTGGGATGATAAGAGTTAAGTAGCTATATAATAGTGCTATCTTTTTGAATTTTTTACACTAAAATGGAACTGAATCAGGCTAATCAAACATTTCTATTATTCTACTTTGTGTTTCTCATAAGTTTAATAGGGTTAGCTTTTTTTATTAAGAATAATAAAAAAAGTACTAAAATCTCTTTGGTAAATGCGGTGCAAACCTCAGTATTATTAATGGGAATTTTTACATTGTTGGTATTTGGTGCATCATATTATTTTGTTCTTTCTGATTCAACGCCAACAGAACAACCATTGAAAGATACTTTATCAATAACTGCCAGTTTTTTTGGTGGATTCACCACATTGACTGCCGCATATATTGCTTCAAGGTTGTTTAATGATTGGAAAGATCAACAAAGACATCAAAATTCGTTGGAATTTGCTAAAATAGTTTTGGATTCATACAAGGTTTTTGATAGAAGCTATGATGATCTAATTGACATTTTACTTTGTAAATTGGAATTCTTAAAAGAGGAAATAGAAATAGATTCTTCTGAATTCGATGAATTATTAGACAAAGGGTACAAAGTTGTTAATTTATTTTATTATTTCCACGATGACTTGCTTAACTTCTATTATGTCAGTAATAGCAAATACCAAATTTCCCAAATGCTTAGCGAATGGGAGGATAATATACATCTTTTCTTTGAAACATTAAATAATTTATCAGATACTGAAACAGGGAATCAAGAAAAGTTAATAATCACTGAAGAGCTAACTTCGGAGCCCTTTACTACTCTTTCGGCAGATTTTAATGAAAAACTTGTAAATATTGTATTAAAGCCACTTAGGTTAGAAAATTAGTAGTTAGCTTAAGGTTAAGCCCTCAATTGAGGGCTTTTACTATTGTACTATGACGCGCTTTACAATCACTATGTTTTGTCGCAGTATCAAAAAATCAAACTAGATTATGCTCTATTAAAATCCCCTCCCAATTAAAACGAAAATAAGGAAAATGCTTTGCTAACAATACCAACTGACTCGCTAAATAAATTTCTAGCTATTAGCAGTATCATTTCTATGGTTTTCTTAATGGATATTTGTCTGAAAAACTATGAGAAGGCTGAGTTAGCTTATATTTCAGCATTTATCAAAGGAAGTGAGTTTCAGGAGAAATACAAAAAATATTCAAGCCATGTAAATAACGGCATCGAAGCTTATAACAATTCCATTATGAATAAGGCAACTTTGTCCAAAACTGAGCAAAAAGAGGTATTAGCTGAAATGGATAAGGCCTCCCTAATGGAGCCTCAAATGGAAAAGATGTCATATGAGGTTTTAGAGACCGCACACAAAGCTATGCTCTACAGTAGATTAAAGTATATTTGGATTGGAATTACATTTTTAGCTTTAGGGATATGCGTATTTGCTGCATTTATTGGATTTAGGGGTTGGTATTTAAGTGAGAAGAACACCATTAATTAATGGTGTTTTCAGGCCACGTCTCACTCAATCGTTCAACATCAATTGCGTGCCCATCTGCTTTCTCTGCCATGCTTCGATATTCTGCTGTGCAAGCTTCGAGTAACTCACTGCTGGTAATGGTGTACTCAACAATGGTTTCTTTGGTAGCTCCGGACAAACGTTTGTTGGCTTCACTGAGTTGCTTTGACAGCCCGCTAGCAGCCAAATCAGCACTACGAGCGGCAGCATTCGCATCTTGTATTTTTTTAATCGCATTTTGTTCCACCTCAATATATTTATCCGACCAAGACTTTTCAGTAATGGCCTTCTGTTCTTTGGCCTTTGTGATTGCAGTTTCATAAGGGGTGATAGCTTCAACCACACGCACGTCACAATTCGCTTCAGCTTCATTCAGCTTTCCCGCTAAATGATTTGTGTACCCGATCTGAATCAGATACAAAAAAATAAAGATCGCTGTTGCGATCCATTTTTTATACTTCCACATAATTAAAAAAATAGGCATCTACTGCACTCCCATACATTTACTGTGACGCTCAAGCTGCCGTGTCCAGACACCCCAACAGTTATTTTTTCTGACAGAACAATCACGCTTGGCCACATACTTCCATTTCAGCAGTGAATCGCATGCAGCCCTGTATTTACCCTGCTTCAAGTTTCGAAGCATCGATGAGCTATTCCAGTTTGACTGTCCGAAATTGTATGTAAAGTCCAAGAAAACGTCATATTCAGTCTGCGACAGCTTCACACCCTGCAGTGACTTCCTGAATGCGATTTCATCTTTGGCCACATGCGATTTTGCCCATTCCTGAGCTGTTTTTCGTGAAATCGGAGGATCTGACATTTTGATTTTAGCGCCATCGGGCTTGGTTGTAGAGCCGATGCCCTGCGTCACTACTCCGCCAGTATCTTTATACGGTTTTGCAGAATAACCTTCATGTATTTCTAAGGACGTAAAAAAAGCAGCTGAAGCTGCCAATCCTGCCACCCAATATTTAGTCTTTGACATTGCATTCCCCGATCGCTTTTCTTAATGCAATTTGATGCAGTTCATCTGCACGTTTATTCTCTTGTCGCTTGTAATACCAGTTAATTAAAAAACTCATAAAGCTCACAAGTAGACCCGCAATTGCAATAACCAAACCCAATGCTGTAACCGGATCTAAACCTAAAAACTTGCCCGACAACCCCGCTATTGAGCCTCCCACTGCTGTTTTTGTTGACACAGATGTAACTGCTGCACTTGCTTCAGCAATTGCTTGTCCTGTCGTTTCAGACATGCCGCCCCCCTTATTTTTGGCAATAAAAAAGCACCTGTTGGTGCATATAGTTTAAATTTCAATCTGAATCACTTCGCTGACTGCGGCTCCTCGCTTGATTTCATTACCAGAGATAAATACCCAGGCTCCTACACTGAAACGGGTTGTGCTTGTACACATCACCAAACCCGACCCATCAACAACCAGGACTTTGTAATTTGGGTGTGATTCATACTCAACAGAACCAATGAATTCTGCATTTTTAGGAAGTAAATCAATAAATTTTTGTAGCGCATTACTCATGTTTAACCCGCTCCACTTTTATTGACTGTGTTACAACCGAATGAGTAAATGAAACACTCACAGCGTCTGTAATACCCCACCACTCTGCATCAAAAGCAGTTAAATCAGCTGGTGAGCACTCACCAACTTCCGCTGCAATTGGTAGTGTTAAGCTGTGAGTCTCAACTAACCCCGCTTTTGCTAATTCAGATTTTCCATAACCGCCCATACTTTCAACCGTAAATAACGGATTATTAACAGTCTCAAGAACAACATCACCTGCTGTGCCGGTACGTCTGACCTGCCCCGCAACACCTGACCTGTCATTTGTTAGAGTGATGCTGTTGTAATGAGGGTAGAGTGCATCATCGATCGATTGGGTGGTCGTGATGCTGAGCGGAATCAGCCTGTCGTACTCATCAACACTGATCGAATCCCAGAAGGTCTTTTTATACTTAGGTTTGATGGTTATGACTTGTCCTGATTTTTCACTGTATACAAACCCACCCGCACTCTCTGCAATCATCTTAATTGCAGCAATTGGTGTTAATCCGGAGTAGCTGAGACTATTAGCTGGCAGAATCCAGCTCAGCTCGTTTATAAGCTCCCACTTAAGCTGAATTGGGCTGTTTACCCGATCAAGCTCTGCTTGGCATAACTGTCGTGCAGTACGCTCATTCTCTTGCAAGAACGAGCGAACAGGTGAATATGGTGCATCAAGCAGTGCCGATTGACTTCTACCAGTGAGTGAGTATGTGTCTTGAGCAAAACGCCTTGTTTCAGTTCTACTCTCAAGCAGCATATGATGCTCGTTACCATTGACATTGATACTGAGAACAACCGGTTGACCGTTTACTGATTCAAGTTTGAGTTTTTCAGAGGCTGGAACAGTTAAGTTGTATGACCAACACCAACTGCTCTTGTCAGTGCCGTACCTCCCGTCCAATACTTTAATTTTTTCACCGCTATCAATACGGTGAACAGATAAATTATTCAAAATATACCACCATTTTTTGTCTGCAAGGCCGGGTATACAGTCATCAGCACCAAAATCGAGAATCACATTGTGTGAATCTAGGTCTGTGCATAGACAAGTGAAATTTAAGTCACCACTTCCTGTGAAACGCTCTGGTTCCGGCTTTGGCCATGGTTTGATTTTGTGTTTCTGGTAGTGGATTGATTTTGCTTTATCCCAGGAAATATCAAAGTCAGTAACAAGCTCAAGCCCACGATCCCATGTATATGAAAATTTCTTTTCAAAGATATGGGCAACTTCATGCTCATAAGTGATGATCTTTCTTTTCCTGACCAACTCATCCCAGTCTGATGCTCTTTGCAGTTCAAGATTTACCGCCACATCAGCAAAAAACCTGGATCCAATAAACCTCTTTTCAGTTTCCTGCCAGATAAGACCAACATCACTTTTCAACCCTGTGCTCTGCTCATGCAGTGTTTTAACTGATCTGTACAGCAATGCAGCTTTTTCAAATCCAATCACTGCCTGGTTACTTAAAGTGCTGCTGCTATCTGTATAAAAGGCATTGTTATGTGCTCTGAATACAGGCTTTGCCCATGGAGCTGAGATTGTAGATATTGAAGGCGTTGCATGCTGAAATGCTGCAGCAGTTTGCAGATAAACCCCGAGCAGATGATTGATATCAAATTTACCGTGCGCTGCAAACTTAAAACCGGTATTGATGCTTATGTTTGCAGATCCACGAACATCAATCGGTGGCTCAACAGTACCAATTGCTCGAACTTTAAAAGCAGTACAGATGGGAATATTTGCATAGCTAAACCCATCTTCAGAACCAAAATTCAGCAGCAAATTATGGCTATCAACAGGCTTTAATTCAGATACAAAATTAAGATCAAGTCTAAGGGCATCTGGTGGCGTATAGTCTGACATTCACCACCTCAATTTTACTGTGGACTAAGAATTACTGAATCAAGTTTTACGGTTGCTCCGACAACAAATTCATATTTATCAAGAACAAAGTCTGTGACTGCAGCAATATCAACAACTGCTGCACCCTCGCCGTTATACAACCGAGCCCACCTAGCCGTGCCAGCTTTGACAGCAACACCCGCTTCGGTTGCATGAAGTACAACTGCTGAGTCAGTTAATTCCTTAAAGCATGGTTTTGGAAAAGCCAAAGTTAGAAGTTTGTCTGCATCTGAAACTGATTCTGCAGTGCTCCCAGGCTTTATTGAATCAAAAAAAACCAGGGTTGCATTTGCGTCTCCGTGGTCTAAGTAGCTTGCAAGCCCTTGCAGCATCGTGACACTTGCTGCTATAGATGGTCTGCTCATTTTGGCACCACATTATCCTGAATAACTGCATTAAAAAGTCGCTTTGGGTGATGAGCAACCAGAAATTTATCTTCTTTATCGCGAACTGTTAGCTGGTAACTGCCATTCAAATCCGTGATTGCCTGACCAACCAGTGTTGCATCGCTACGTGCAAACAGTCGCACCAGCACACCGGCTGTATTCACATAGTTGGTCTTGATCACGCCCTTTACTTTGAATGATTGGACTGCAGTCTTGGGCGGCAAAAATGAGCGATTATTCGAAAGAACTTTTAATTGCATAATCAATCCTTTAATTCAAAAAAGAAACTTGAGATATTTGTATTGGCACCTATTAGGCTGTTAATCTCAACAAAATGATTTCCATTTGAATGCCTGAATACCTGTTGTGTATATACCCCCATTCTATTAGAAACATGTTGTCTCGATTGAAGGGCAATATGTACAAACGGCAACTCACCCTCTACAACCCCATCACTCTGCCTGGCAAAGGGAATTCTTAATAGACTAACTCCGGTCGTATCATCGAAAATATGTACCGGAGATATGCCACTCCCTGTTGGGTATTGGCCGGCATAGGGAAGTAAAGGAGTGATTCCTGTGCTGATACCCACACCGGTGCTGTCGGCAAGCAACTTACAATCAGAACGGAAATCATTCAGCAACCCGCCTGGATATAGAAACGTACTGTTGATATCCTGATAGTTGCCTGCAGCACTGCGCTTAAGATTTCCACAAAGCAGGTAATTAAAAGAGTTTTCAGTAAAACTTTGATATTTACCAAAATATTGGCAGACTGCACTTTTATTAGGGTTTGCTCCAGCCGGTGCACTGGCTGCACATAAATAAAAACCTTCATCATTACCGATGATCGACCAGGTGTGATTTCCCGCACTTCCAGAACTCAGGTGTGTGCTCACTCCTTGCGCCCAACACCCATAAACCACTTTAGCCCAGCCTGGTACAGCAGCACTTCCGGATCCAGACAACTGCCAGTTCTGATTCGGATTAGCTGCATCATATGGACATTGCAAACCAACAATCGTATTGATGTCTGTCATCTCAAATGCAATACCGACATTACAGATTTTTGCGTAGCTCGCAGACCAACCGGTCCAGAGATTATCATCAAAGATGTAGTACATTGCATTTTCAGGATTTAATGATTTATAAGCACGCTTAAATGCACCATCTGTAAATGCAATTTCATAACCTAGGGGTGCAACTTTTGCAGTGATTGTGCCTGAAGCTGTTTTTGCTCCAGGTAGTTTCTCAACAAAAGTCAGGCTATTAGACTGTGTTGTGTCTACACGAAACCGGCCATTGAATGCACTATCCGATCCTCCCTGGATCATCAGAATTTGACCGGGTTTAAAATTATGCGTCAGATTAAATGAGGCGGTAATAACGCCTTCATTATTTGCTACCAGGGTTGCAACAGCCTGACTGCCATATCCATTTACCAGAACTGCATCAAGTAGGGCGACCAATGCCCCCTGGCTGCTGATAAGTTGAGGTGCATTAGTATTTCCGTCAAATGTAAATTGAACACTTTTGCTTGTCGCCATGTTTTCATACTCATAAAAAAGACCGCATAAAGCGGCCATATCTGATTCAACTTTTAGATTACCCGGTCAATGTCACCGCGCAGCATGATCTGAAACTTGTCAGATATAACTGATGGTTCAGATTGTTTAACCGTCCGGATGCACCAGACAGGGAAATTAGCAGCAACAGTATTGAAGCGAAGTACATTTCCACTCACCCATCCTGCGCCCCATCCCTCTTTTTTGATCGTGAAATACGGAGCACCTGTAACCGGATTTGGTGGTGAGTAATCTGACATTGTAGTTCCGCGAATTGTTAGTTCACCGGTGTATTCGCCGATACACTTAAATGAGGTTGTATCAGTAGTAAATACAATAGCCCAGCGTTCCTGAATTGCACCCTGATTTGTGATGGCAATCGGGTATAGGGCATCATTGTAGTTTGCAGAAATTGCAGCGCCCGTGGGTTCGTCTGCCCAGATGCTATTCCACGTCTGCTGTACAAATTTACCCGTATAGCGTGACTGCATTTCACCAATCACCAAGGCTGTTCCAACAATTGTATTTTCAGCTTCGTAGTTGTGAGTCACTGGCTTTGTAAATGTGATTTGACCATTGATCTGAACATCACGAATTAAACCCATGTCCTGATAGCGATACTTTGCCTTGAATGGTGGGACCAAGGCATTTACAGCAAAATCACCGTTCAGTGTGAATTTACCGTAATCATAATCCACCACATACATGTCAAATGGGACTTTAACCCCGGCTGAATCTTCAAGCTCACACCAGGAAATCCGCTGATCTGGCAGACTGTAAGTTTTGCCCGCCACATGATCCAGCAAGTCCATTGATTTACTTGAGCTCACGATACCAATCCCACCGACACGGAAAATCGGCACACGCCCATCAAGTGGTAAACGGGTAGCAGACAACCCAAGGATCTCTGAATCGAGTGGGATATAAGTGTATGCCACGGCGTTATAACGTACAGAGTCCGGAAGCACCCACACCGGCACATTGACGTAACTTTTTTCCCCATCACTATATTCAAGTAATGGGTCATACCATTGCTGAGAAATAATTTCCGATCGATTAACTTCCGTCATTTCAGTTTTTGTGTAGAAGTAAATGTCTACAAAACCTGTGATGTAATTGATTCGACCGTGCGCCTGCACCGTTTCAATCACGCCATCTTCATTAAACCGGAGTGTCAGCTGACCATGAGCAACCGAAGCAATAACAACGGTCAGTGACCCTGGTCGTATCGGTACCACAGGGGTTCTGAAGCTGACATGGTTAATTGGCGGCAGATCAGTTGTAGTAATCAGCGATTCCAGTTTTAACGTATTGGCTACCCCCGGTGTCCATGATGCCAGCTCAATTTCACCACTACCATAATGGATCTGCCCCGAGCTAATTCCACTACCATTGCCTGGATCTACATTTCTTAAAACAGTCCCGGTGTTATCTACAAAAGTTTCATTTCCGAGCTTAAAACGTACAGATTTCGAGAGAATCTGCTCATTGAAACCGTATGTAAGATCAAACTTAAGCGAATCAGCCTGCTTAGTGTGTGTGCCACTGTTCACATCGGCTGAGTCCCGATAATGAGCTTTAATACCATTGGTTGGTGTAAAAGTTCGATATTCAGTTTGAGCAACATCAATATTGCTTGGTTGAGCCTGATAAATTGTCATAAGTGCTTATCCTGATACATATCCTGCCCATGGATTGCTGACCGGCTTGTATGTTGTTGTGTATTTTGGATTCAGAATATTTCCACCACCACTTGTACCGCCTGCTGAGGCAGAAAGTTCAAAACCTGTAACCGGCTTGGTGTAGAAGTAATTACTGTTGATTTTTGGCGATGCAACCACTTCACCGGTGCTGTAGTTGATGCTGCCCTGTTCATCACCAAAAGCATCAAGCAGCTTTCCACTGCCATCGTCACTCACTAAAAGAATCAAACTGTCATCAAGCATGGAGGTTAGTGGAATCTCAATCGTTACAGAGTTTGGTTTGATTGCTGCACCAGTTCCGATCGTAAATCTGATTTCATGAGCCTGGTTTGGGATGACCTGTTGAACTTCCTGAACCAGTCCTGCACCGTAATCGAATTCAAACTCAAACGATGTGCCTTTTTGTGGTAATAAGTTTGGTATTAAGCAACCTTTTCCGGTTGCATAGTTAATGAACCCTTTAGCATCACCGCTGAATTGCCCTTTGCTATCAGATGTCGCTGTTTTAGACACACCCTCAAGCATCCATGTGGCTTTAACACCCACCGCCACACCAGTCTTTCCAAGATCGAACTCAATCTTTGCAGGTAGAACCGGCAAACTGGATCTGACAAATGTTGCAATCGGCGTACCCCATAACAACAAGATCGGCGTATCCACATCAGGCAAGGCACCTGTGGTCAAAAGCCATGAACCGGTGCTGTAATCAATTCGACCCGAGCCGAATGACGTACTCACACCTTTAAGCTGCCCTGAGCCATCATCTTTGAGCTCATAAAATTTACCCTGGGACATATATGAAATACTCAGACTGCCTGGAGCAGGTGCCGGAACAAGCACACCTGTCCAATTTAAAGACTGGGTTTGTTGAGTCACAGGAAGCGAATAAGACTGAAAATACTGGTTGGGTGCAGATGCCGGCTTAAACGTCAGATTGACTGTAGCCCAGCCTGAACCTGCAGATGCCGTCCACTGAATAAGTCCTCGCTGGTAGTCAATTGTCCCAACCTGCAGACCTGAAGAGTTCTTCAGTAATCCACCCTGATCTGTAATCAAACTGCCAAACAGAGAAAATGACACACTGCCAGGCATCACACCAGACCCAATGTACATATTCTGGCTTGTTCCAACCGTCACGGTGAGACTTACAGTAATCGTGCCATCATTGCCTGGTACCAGCGCAATACCCTCACCAGCGGCATTCACATCAATAATCGGTGTTTCGGTTTGAGCGGACGGAATCAACTGAGTGAACATGCTCTCAGCATTTACAGTGAAGTCACCAACACTGATATCAGATGCCAGTGCGACAGATGAGTAATATTCCCCCGTATCAGCAACAATGGACTCACGTACAATCGTTAAAGACTTTCCATTGTTGTACCAGTCTTTTGCGGACAATCCCTGGTAATCCTGATCCAAAGGATCATTGATCGTGTATGTGACAACTTTGTACTCAATCTGCTTGCCATCAATCATCATTGATGCAATTCGTGTGTCCACCTTAGTGATACGCAAATACTGTTCATGCTGAAGTGGCTTACCCTCATTTGAAACAAGAACAATCGTCTCACCCACGGCGCTCTCGGCTTCAGATGGAAACATGGCCACCTGCAGTGTCTTCATACCCTGCCAGTGGGTGTCGAGTGGTGTTCCTGCGACCTGTGCGCCTTTAGCCAAATAGTTTTCAACTCGGTTCTGCGCAGATTTTCGCTGATCAGTCCATGACTTTGTACTGAATAACAGTGCTGAAACATTTGGGTCTTTTGGGTTTTCAGAGATGAAGACTGTCGCACCCATCAGCTTGTCGGTGTCAGCTGTTGTCACTGCTGGGAATATCTTTCGCATCGACACATCACCCATAGTTCGGTCCATTTCAGAAATGTCATCGAACAGGTTGTTGCTCTGACCATCTACAATGACCTGACCTGAATATTTGCCACCACCATCTGGGTTGTCTGTCAGTCGTTCCGACTTATAGATCACAAGATCCTTTGTTTCAATTGCCATTTTCTAACTCCAGGAGCCGCATTGTGATGTTGAAATAATCCTGCTCAGACACAGCAGGAATGTCTTTCACCGGCTTTGCTTCAAGCGCACCCGCTTCATGATTAAAAATCACAGTAAAAGTGCGTTTATCGTGTGGCCACTCGAACTGAATCAGAAACTTTTCCTGTGTCGTAGACCATTCATACAGGATTCTTAGATTCAGAAGTTTGATCCAGCCCATCGACCTGTCAGCCGGTTCCAATGTTATTGGTCTGCCGGACTTCTTTTTCCCCTCCTGAACAATCAGGGTTCCGTCAATAGCACGCTCCTGTTTCTGCTCAATCGGCTTCCACGAGAATTCATCAGTCCATAAAAAACCGTCTTCGATTGAGACGGTTTCAGATGTTTTTATACGGGTAATTTTCATTAAGTCCTCTTTTTAATCGTACCGAGCTGAGCCAGCATTTTTTCAAGTGAATCCTCAGCACCAGGATCTCCGTAAAGTGTGACATTTTCCCCACCGATGCTGATCTGATATGCCACTGATCTGGAGGTATCAGCCTCCGGCACCTTGTAGTTCGGTGACGCAATAGCAGGCTCAGAGTAATCAGGTTTTGGTGCTTTAGAACCGTTCGATGCAAGTGCGCTACCTCCGGTCAAATTACGCAGCAACTCATTCACTTTGTTTGTACCGTGCTGTGTGGTCTGTCCTTTTGCAGATGCATTATTGAACTCCTGCTCAATCATTTTCATCAGCGCCGGGTTACCTGCTTTACCCAAACTTTGAGATTTAGCATCACGGTCAGCACTCATTGCCTGAGACCAGATCGAGCCTGCCAGCCGCTCAGCTTCGTCATCGCTATAACCCATACTTTTAATCTGAGAAACGACCTCTCCTTTGTTGTATGAGTCATAGTTATAGATGCCGTTGCTGAGTGATTCGCCTTGCCGCTTCATCTCCTTATTCCACTCATCACGTGCTTTCGCAATAGCTGCTTTCCATGCATCAGATGCGCTTACAGCTTCTTCACGTGCAACACGTCCTGCATGCTTATAACCATCACCGATGCGCTCCGCTGAGTGTCTGACGCGGGTATTTGCTTCAGACAGCTCATCCATTGATTTGACTGAGGCTTTGCCGGTGGAGTCGATTTCGACCGCTAGACCATGACTTGCAGCCTTGGCTTGCGCAGCTGCAATTTGTGCCTTATCCCCTGATGCAATCGCAGCATTGAGCATGGTGGTGTAAGCCTGCTTAATACCATCGGCAGTAGCTTGTCCGCTCTTGCTTACAACTTCAAAATTTCTTTTGGCGCTTTCTGCTGCTTCATTAAGTTGCTCTTTGGTTTTTATTCCAAGTGCATTAAACGCCGCAATTGCAGGGTTTAGCGCATTAGGTAACTGCTGTGCTTTTTTCTCAATTAATCCGAGTCCTAAAGCCACCTGTTCGCCAGTGACTAAACCTTGTTTCTCAAGCTCAAGTAGTTTTGCTTTCGCATAATCCAGTTCTGCGCGTGTCTGAGCTGTATCTATAGCTTTGTTAAGATTGGATGCCAATGCCAATCCGGTATCAATGCCTTTTTGCTTGTATAGGTCAAGGTTACCAAGAATGACCTGTACATCATTGGATGCAGATTGAAAAGCAAGTGAGAATTTACCCTGCAACTGCTCTGTACTTAGACCGGTACGCTCCAATGCGGCTTTCAACACAGCTTCGGTTAGCGCTGCTGTTTTTTCTGCCTCTTTTGAAGTGCCGGCAAATGCTGCACGAGCATTGGTTTCAAATACAAGTAGATCTTTTCCATTTAGCGCCTTACCTAGCGCCAACTGAAGTTCATCACCAGTTATTTTCCCTTGATCCTTAAGCATAATTAATGCTGTAACAGCATCATTTATCCCTTTCGTGGAATCAAACTTCATAGCCTGTGAGATTTTATCCAGGGCGTCTTTTGTTGGCTCACCCTTTTTAATAATCTCGTCAAACTCGGTGACAAGCTGCTTCGATGCTTCTGTCAGCTGGTAAGTCTTGTCACGTGCCTTTTCTGCTGCAGCAGCCTGCTCTGCTTTAATTTCAGCTGAAACTTTTGCTCGCGCGGCTTCCAGTAACTGCTGCTGTTCGAGCTTTTCAAGCGCCTTGCCATAACCTCCCGCTTTAGCTATGGCTTCTCCAAGCCACGTCCCAAATGGAACTGCAACCGTACCCACCAAAACACCTACAGCGGTAACCGCCACACCAAGTGCCCCCAGTCTACTTATCAGGGTAGTTACCGATCCCCCCGTAGCGGCCATTGATGTGACTGAAGAAGCTGAACTTGCGGCAAGCTGGGTTTTAGCGGTCGCTGCGCCACGCGTAGCTGCCGCATTCGCCAACTGAGCTTGTGTATTGGCAACAACTGCCGTAGTTTCCTGTGCAATTGCAACTGATGCAGCTCTTACGCCGGCAGCCTTATCCAGGAAGACCTTCGCAATATTGAAAGCCTTATAAGCAATAAATGCCTGCCCCGCCAACATTAATGTAGAAACAATTGTGTCCAGGTTTTCAGCTACAAATTTGATTGCTTCTGCAACCTTAGCACTTGCACCTGTAGCAGCATCCGCCTCACCTATATAAACAGTCCATGCTGTCTTAAGATTTTCAATTGAGGCGCCAATGGTGGTTGGGAATTTGTTAAACTCCTCTGTGATTCTTTCAGACTGACTTAGTAGCGCCTGAGTAACTACATCAGTTGTCAGCTTGCCCTGTCCCGCTAGTTCTCTAAGTTCACCGGTGGTTACTCCCAACCCATCCGCCATAGCTTGCGCCAATCTTGGGGATTGCTCCATCATGGAGTTGAACTCATCACCACGCAAAACACCAGAACCGAGTGCCTGATTTAGCTGAGTAATCGCAGCTTCATTTGACGCTGCTGATCCACCACCCACCTGAATTGCTTTGTTAATGGTTTCGGTCAGGGCGAGCGCCTGTCCCTGAGTCCACTTCATCTCCTGACCAATTTTAGTCAGTCTAGAGTAAAGCTCACCCGTGGCCACGAGATTTGACCTGCTCTCAATTGCCACTCTGGTCACATCATTCATGGCCTGCTCAAGGTTGCCATGATCTCCAATTGCAATATTGACTCGTGCTGATAAGTTCTTGTATTCATCAGCTGTCTGAGCAATCTCCATGGCGGATGTACCAATACCAAGTGCAGCCAAAGCACCTGTTAAAGCTGAGAATCCAGTTTTAAGACCCCGAACTTCCTGACTTGCCTGCTCAGCAATTGATCTTGTCTGGCTTAACTCTTTATTGGTTTCTGCTATCTCAGTATCCAGTTTACCAATTTGAGCTGATGTTTCACCTGATTCATCACCAAGCTCATCTACAGAGCTGGAAGCTGATTCGGCAGCATTACTATAAGCATCAAATGCAATCCTGACCTGCTTTACACCTACCTCAAGCTCCCTGACTTCTTGTTGTGCATTCTGAATATCAGCCGGAGTGGCATTGGTGGCAGAAAGATAATTCAAGTGCAAGCGGGCTTGTTTAAGGTCATCCTGCAACCCCTTTAATGCCTGCTCACCATATACACCAAACTGTTTTAAATTATTTCCACTCAGCTGTGCATCATCACCAATACCTTCAAGCGCACTTGACGCATTGGATAGCTCCTGTACCAACTGACTGACTTTTAGTTTGATTTCAGATGGGATTAAATTACCAATTTGAGCTGATGTTTCACCTGAAGCAATTTTCAGCTTTTCTGCTTCACTTTCTATTGCCTTAAATAGATGCTTAGTAGTCTCTTCGGATTGTTTAGCAGCGGAGATTAACCCCTTACTATCACCATCAAGTACTAATTTAAATGTTAAGTTTTTACCTGACATCAGAGACCTCAAAATAATAATTTAAATGCGCTCATAGATGCGCAGGCATAAAAAAACCGACCTTATTCGGGTCGGTTTAATGGATTAATTGGTTTTTGATTATCATCCACTTATTCTCCATACAAGCAGAGCTATGGCAGTAATTACAGTGCCAAGACTTGCAAGTATTAATGATGTCGATTTTCCAATTGCCATAATGATGGCAACCCTTCCTGCATCCTGTTCGCTCATTTTACCCTCTATACTAATACCGGGTTTGGTGTTAAGATTTTCCTCAGATTGATTCATTAATAGTTAACCCTCCTTGACTGTTAATTAAAACCTCAGTGTTGGCGCACTGGGGTTTTTGCTTTTCTGAACCACTGTATCGGTCTGAGTTCAAAATTAAATGTGGAAATGCTTCCTAAAATTCAGGCATAAAAAAACCGTCAATTACGACGGTTCAGTTATTCCTATTTGTATGGAAAGGCTTTAAGGCACACATTGAGTTGTCATGTGAGGATAGCTCCTCTCTTATAAGCGTAACTCTAAATTAATTTTCTTCTCTTATGAGTGTAGCTCTATTACAAACCGCTGCGAATGAATTTCCTTACCTACTTAAGCGATAAGCCAAATCAGGAAAAAAACTACAACCAAACCAACAATAATATTTAAAATTGGACTTGAGTTGCCTTGTCCTGAACTGGATCTGTCATTTTGTTTGGCATGTGGCTTATACGAGGAAAATGACAAACCGGTACCGGGAGCACTCACTGTGCTCCTTGTACCTTTTTTGCTGATGTTCACTTTTGCACCGCGCCCACCTAGCGATACACTGCTTACACCTTTTTTACCAACATTCAATCTGATCCCGGGTGCAATTTTAAAACTTTTCCTGAATCTAAAACTCATATCTATGCCTTTCCACAAACCTTTTTAGATTGACTGACCGATCCATCATTACAAACAAACTTTGTCCCCTGACAATGGCTTATACCGCCCTTTTTACCCGAACATGGTTGACGTCCTTTTCCGGCCTCAACGATAGTTGAAGCGGATAGAGCCAATAAACTTAGAAACAAAACCTTTTTCATTAAAATCCCCTTGTAATTATAAAGTTGAATAATATTTATAACTTAAAATGTATATTTTTCAATCAATAATTACAGGCATCAAAAATTTCATAAAAAACCACTCCGAAGAGTGGTTACTTTTTGAGATCACTTTCAGTAAGCGGGCTTTCTTTCCACCTTAATGCGAGTAGCTCAAGATCTTTATAATAAGTAGCTTTTTGAGATTTGCTTCTTAAGTGAGTGACGGCAGGATTTACAACCTCCCACAGTTTAATCATGCTTGTGCAGTGCAATCGCTTAAAAAGCACTTCATCCATCAGGCAAGTGTTAACACCAATTGCATAAAATTCATGCCTATTTAGCACATGCATTAGATGGCGCCTAACATTTGACTCTTCATCTGTGAGCTTACTTGACTCGAATTCACATAGTTCCGAAAGAGATGTACAAGGTTCGCGTTTATACTTAATATAAAAATCCTCTTTGGATACCCCTAAAAACTTGTATGGCTCTTTATCAAAATTTAATGTAATTGTCTTGGATCTAGCTAATTCTATATCACTATTATCTTTCAAAATCGTATCGAGCGTAGCTCTTTCTCTAGACCTATCTCTTGTAGATTGAATAGTGTTGAAGGCAATGTAAGCAGAAATTGCAATTACAAGTAACTGGAAGAACAGCAACCAATCTGAAATTCCCCACTCTTTAAATTCATAAAAGCTAATCACGTCAGGCAGTGTGATTATTAAAACTATTAAAAAAGCAGACAACGCAAATATAAACGTTAGCCTGCTTTGTACTTCTTTATCTTTAAAAAATGGATTAGCCATCCCAACCTTCACGACACTTGCAACCTACTGAAATATGATTTTTTTTGAATAATATTTTCTTCATAATATAACCCCTTAGATCGGTGAATTCGACA
This sequence comes from Acinetobacter sp. WCHAc010052, assembly GCF_002165295.2. NCBI lineage: Bacteria > Pseudomonadati > Pseudomonadota > Gammaproteobacteria > Moraxellales > Moraxellaceae > Acinetobacter > Acinetobacter sp. WCHAc010052. The sequence goes on from NZ_CP032143.1 coordinate 1,852,894, forward strand.
CAATGATCGGTGATACTGAAATAATATTCCAATAAGAATATATGATCAAGAAAATATAACCATTAAGTATATTGTTTTACCCGATGTATCAAAGTGCAAACCCTCATTTACCTAACCTTGCAATTGCCCAACAAACTTCTCAAACCCCTTCCTGTCTGCATGCTGAGCACAGCGAATCACATTGGACATTGCTCTGAGTTTTGAGCTGTACTCTTTTTGAGCAGCTTTCAGATATGCAGCAAATGCCCCGTAAGTCATATTCATGATGCTTTCAGGAGAATGACCTGCACTCACTAGCAACTGAAACGAATCGAACCATGTGTAATCATCAGCAGGTATAAACTGTGATTTCCGTACCCGCTTTTCTTTCTTGAAGTATGCTGTATTGATTGTCAGCATTGCTCTGATCAACCCGAGCAGATCATCACTGCTGAATAGATCCTCTGCCACAACACCACATACCATGGACAAAGACATAATGACAGCAAGCCCATTGGTTTCTAAAAGCGTTGTCAAAATTTCATCTGAATAATTTTCACTTTCTAAAGATGCTTTGATCAGCTTTGCATGGGCATCCCACAGATCAAACTCTTTCATTTGAATTTGTCGAACTTCAATATCTCCAACAAAGGCACTACGGTTCGCTGCAATAAAAAAATCATTCATGATGGAATCTCAAAAAAAGACAGGCACAAAAAAAGACGCTTATGCGCCTGTATTCTTTGTACCTGCTATGTTTAGGCTGCCACAGAGAAACGTTCAATATGGCCAAAGATACTCAACTCGGCATCATTTGCTTTTGAAATATCTGCAAGGCATTCACCTTCAAAGTCATAACTTGCAAAATCTTCATGGATTAAGTCGAATTCAGTTTCTGGTGAAAGTTCCAATCGCCACAGTGTTACAGCAACCTTGTCACCACTGAATGTGTCAACACCTTTGAAAAAGAATCGGTATACCTGTCCGATCTCTGTAGCAATACTGGTTCGATTGACAGCGCCTGACTGCCCAGACCACTTCACATCAGTACTGGCTTCATTAAAAATAACAGTGCCGAATACTGCATCCAGATTATATTTATCTGCTGTAATTTCAGCATCAGCAGGACCTTTAAACACCACATCAGATAAATTACGAATTCCGAGGTCGATCATCTCCCCGGCTTTGACTGCACCCAACGCTGTTTCAGTGATTGTAGCTTCTGGTACCGCCAGTGTTTTACCACTAAGCACCATTGCCAGGTTTTCTTTAGTCACTTCTTCCAAAGTCCCACTTACAGCTACACCTGTTTGCTTACGCAGTACAGCATCTTTAGCACGCAAACCTGTTTTGGATTCAAAGTGGTCCGTTGAATCAGATGTTATTTTCAGCTGAAGTTCAGGAGTGTTACCGACAGAGCGTAAAGCCGATGGCTCGCCATTTATCATTTTTGCCAAAAATAACTCACCCTGCAACGAGATTAATTCGGGTTTATTCGACATCGGTTTTCACCTCTTTTTCTGTTTTTGCGGGTACTGCTTGCTTAGCCTTGGCTGGTGTATCAGGCACATCTTCAATCACCTTGATAACACCACGCTGCAATAGATCCTGAATTTGAATATCGCTTAAACCGCCAACGATATCACCCTTACCAAAACGCCCTACGGGTTGCAGGGCGGTATATTGTTTTGCCATGAATGGCTCCTATATGAAAAATGAAGATTCAAAAACCATTGTGATGTAAACACACGTTGGGGAAAATTCCTCACCAATTCGCACCAGGGATAACGGACGTGTACTTGACTCAGGCTTCCATCCGCTCAGGAGCTTTATTACGCTTGAAGCCAGTTCCCCGGCTTTATCGATTGCCTTGGATCCATCTGATAATTGTGCTGCAGCATGCCGCTCAACAATTGTGATATCCCACTCCTGTTTCAATGCATTCACTCCTCCACGACCTGCATCATCCGCTTTGCGTATACGCAGATAGTTCACATGCGCACACGGGGTAAACTGAGATAATTCAGAAGTACTCCCAATGTTGATTGGTGTGTAAACCTTTTTGAATTCCAGGATTTCTTCAAGTTTTTTTGCGATTTCAGCCCTTACAGCAAAAAAATTACTCATCAAATATCACTCCCTCAATAGAGTTCAAGATACTTTGCTCCTCATCTTCAGTGATACCAAGCCATGGACGACGCGGCACATTGACAGAATAGGCTTTGCCCATTGATTCCTGCATAAAATTGGAGCGACTGCGTTTAACGAAGCGATTCCCTATTTCACCGGTGCGTAGGTTTTGACGGAAATAAGTTTTTCTTACTCCTGCCTCATGCTTAATCACACCACCAAAATGATGAATTGGACCATAAACAACATTGGTGCCAATTTCGACTCCATTCGGAAGTACGTTGTGAGTTACTGAATTCATCAACCTGGATGTATCCCGCAATGTAGTACCGCCCTTTCTCATAACTCTGATTGAGAGTGGCCATTTACCCTCCAGACCCTCCCCGCCAATCCAACGTGAGCGAATACCCTCAGTGACAATACTCCCGATATCATCAAAAAGTTCATTCTTTCTTTGGTCAAAATCTGACAGGTTTTTTAGTATTGCCAGAACAGGAGAATCACCATCAACTTCAATTGAAATTGCGACTCCACTCATCTACGCCTCACTTGATGCCAGGCATCATATCAAGCACCGCATCACCAAATACCCCGCCACGATACGTAGATCCAATTGGCATGGTACTTGGTTTATTTGCGGGTTCATCTTCAATGATTTCATTTGTCTGTTCGGACTGAATCTGGAGATGAGCTTTGTTATCTGCAACACGCTTTAAGAATGCAATTGCATCCTCATAGCGCTGACGAACTTCTTCTGTTGGTTGCTGAAAGTACAAACGATAGCGTGCAATATCGCACGCCATACGCTTTAAATTGCTTGGAGTGCTGTTGAGTGGCAAAGAATAACGACCACCAATGTGGCCGTTAATCTCCTCTGTGGCATCCTGAATTGCATCATTGACAGAACTGCCTGATGGCAACATTTCCTTCAATTGCTCAATTTCAGCTCCAAACCGAGCCAACAGATCAGCTTCAGTCGCATACATGGCATCACCTACTTAGATTCAGCAGCAGCTTTTTTCGCTTCAGCTGTGGCTTTTTTCAACGCGGCTTCCGATGTGGCCAAGGCTTTTTCAAGTTCTGCCACCTTCGCTTTGAGTTCAGCATTTTCCTGATCAGTCACAACCTTTTCATCCGTCATCGACTTATTTGCTGAAACCAAATCGGCATTTGCTTTTTCAAGTTCTGCCAGTCGCGCAGCTGCTCCATCTGCCTTTTGCTCCTGAGGCTCTTGATATTCCTCAATAGCCCCAGATGCTAAAAGGGCTTGAAGTTGGATTTCTTCAAGCCCTTTAATTTCCTGCCCTGGTCGAAAATGACCAATCGATTGTCTTGCAATGTACTTTGGCATTTATGCCTCCTTATACGAAACCACGTCCGCCGACCAAGCCGTTTTTGTTATTGGGAATGGCGAGTGGAGAAGATTCAGCAAGTAGATGGATACTTGATGGGTTCTTTTTCTGATCTTGGGTTAAGAAAAACTCAAGAGCCTGTCCAAATGCTTCTAAATTTTGAATTGCACAGTGCGCGATCCAACCATTTGCATCGTTAATCATGCCAAAGAAATCCTCAGGAATGAAACGACCCGCTGCACCATCCATATTATGCGCAACGTCATAAGTCCAGATTTCAATGTTATCGATAGCACCACGGAACTGCGGCTTATCTTTATGGTCGAATGATGGTGTGAGTGGCACACTAATGCCTGCATACGGCGCAATAAACTTAGCTTTGAATGCTGCATCCTGATTTAACACGTTAAAGACTTTTGAACTGGTTAAAATCATGTTTGGAGATGCACCACCATGCTCAATAGACAAGTCAATCATGGCTTGCATGTCGTCCATTGGCTTAGCACCAGCTTGCCCCCATTTGACCAGTGGTGAGAAGTTGCACGCAGGATTGCGGTCATAATCCACCTCATACACTGGGAAATCCGCAGATGCGAAAGTGGTTTTTCCGTAAAGCAGTACATCACGTGCAATGAGCAGCTTTCGGTTTTCGATAGACTGGCGCAAGTACAATGCTTTTTGCGCCTGATCAATGAGAAGTAAATCAGCATCACTTAAACGGTTCGATCCTGTTGCAATCACGCCAAATTTACGCAATTGAGAAACCAGTGCAGAGTTTTGCAAATCCGCAGGTGTCACAGTCATCATTGGTTTCAAATATGCTGGGTTTACAAACTTCACTTTACCAGACTCACCAACTTTAATTGGTCGAGCACCAGCAGTAGGTGTCACAAATGGCGCCAACGGAGTTGCTGTGTTTAACTCACCCACTGGCACTACAGTTTTGTTATATGACACACGCTGTGGGAAGAAGCGATCAATCAACCATGTATCTACTTTTTTCGTTGTATCAGTGAGCAAAACAAGTTGCGGCACATCAAGTAATTCAACAGGCGCACCCTGAAATTCAAATGTCTGACCCATATTTAGCTCCCCACTACTTTACGCAGTTCAATTTTGTTAGTTAATGCCTGTGCGCGAACCGCATCATATTGAGCGGTAGTTAATGGAGTTCCATTCACTGTAACCACTGCAATATCGAATGCCCCCTGCACATAAACCGGCATTTCCAGATTGTTGTTCGAATGGTATGTAGACTGCTCAGCAGTAAAATCTGACAAAGCAATCACATTCCAATCACCCACCTCACCCTCGGTAACGGTCGGGTGGTCTGCCAGGTTATCTTTTCCGACTTTTAATAAATCACCACGCTTATATGCTGTGGCAGTTTTAACTTTGGCGTTCTCTGTTCGTACACCATCACCAACTACAAGTTGAGTAGTGGTAATTGTCTGAGTGATTGTGCCCATTATTGTTTTGCTCCTTGTTGAGCTGCAGCAAATTGACTGAATGCCCGGTCTAAAGCCGAACCTTGCTGATTACCCTGACCCTGCTGCCCACCATTCGCCTGGTGAGTAAACAGATGGGCAAATGCAGGATTAACACCCGGTGCAGGTGGGACTGCAGGAGCCGGAGGTTGATTACCCACCGAGAACTGCTTTAATTGCTGAGTCATAAATGCAAAAGAGTTGTCATCCATATCTGTGTAGGATTTCTTTTCATCTGCACTGAACTGCTTATTCAAAGTTGTTTCGAGCGACTTAATGTCATCTTCACGCTTTGCAGCTTTAAATTGCTTAAGATCAGCCAATGCTGCATCACGCTCTGTTTCAGCCTGCTTTTGCGCAGCCTGGGCTTTTTCTAATTCGGTCACATCTGTGTCCTCTTGTTGATTAACCTTGCCGGCACCTGCAGAAAATGCATTTACCGAAGTTGTTCGATCCGCACCTGTTGAGCAGATCGTAAATTCACGGATACGGTTATTTCGAAATACTGCGACCGGTCCGGTGAATGTCTGCCCATTTACGACAACATTTACCCCTTGCCCGACTTCTTCAACAGAGCCGGGATCAATGAACATGGACATCTGAAACGGATAACCATCATCTGCATCATCCACAACCTCCTTTGCTTTTGAATTCCGCAGGAAGTTGCCACTGACTGTGATGTTTTGGTTGATGCCAACCTCTTTGACAACACCCACTCGGCTGGTACTGAAGTGCTCTTCCAGTAAAGGGGTTGGGGTTGGAATTTCAATTCCTTCAAGATCGAAAACAACACCATTTCTACCCCAGAACCAGTGGCCATCAACACGACCACCACCGTATGCAGTCCCTTTAAAGGTTCGCTTCTTTTCTCCCTCGGCCTGAGGAACTATGTCCACAGCAGAAAGTGAAAAAAGGTACTTACCTTGTTCTTCACTTGGATCTGACATTTTTCATGCTCCATAAAAAAACCGCCCTTCCGGACGGTTCGTTAATTATCAACTCACTCAGCTTCTTCAGCTCTTTCTTTCCACTTGTTTAAAATATCATCTGGCCAACGCCCTTTATGCTTAATCTGCACTGTACCACCAGAACCAATCTTCAATCCAAGCTCACCCAGCTCAACTGCATGATCAGTTTTCCAACCGTTATTTACAGCCCATCTACCAATCTCAACACTATCAAGATCAACTCCTTCTTTATGAAGCAGCTTGAACATCTCCTTTGCAGCAGACATGTCAGTGGGATACTTTAAACCTGTTGCAAGGTTAACTCTTACCGTTAGGCTTTTGAGCGCCACTTCAAGTAATTTATCCATTTGAATTCCAAAATTTATTTTAGGAATTCTGATGGTATGTGTCGTTTGCAGGCTTTCAAATAGCCAAAGGTTTTAATTTGTACACATATTGACCATTCACACTACTAATTTCAGTAACCACAAGTTTTAACCCAAGCTCAAGCAACACACCATTACCCGCATTCAACTCATTAAGATCAATCCCCAAACCTTTAGCATTCTCAATTTGGATCATGATGTTTGACTGATCGGATAAAAGTATTGGTGCATCAAGCGTCACCACTTTCCCAACCTCAAGCGAAGCAGCAAAAGTCAAAGTTGTTGCGCCAGAAATAACATCCGAAGTGTTGGCAGACACGGCGTGAATCTTTGCCATATCGTCTTTCACCCATCGTTTGAGAACGTCCTCAGCCAAACCAATTGCCGGTTGGTTAAGATATGCGGTTAAAGCAGTATCATTACCCTGCGCATAATCCAAAAAAGTCCGAATGGCACTCGGTCGAATCGTTGGATCTAATGGGATAACAGTATTGGCCACAGTATCAAATAGATCCCGAGTTTTTTCATCCATTGGAGCAAGCAGGCTTGTTAGTTTCTTTGAAGCAGTCCATTCAGCCTTAATCACCTGTTTTTGATTCAGTAGGTACTCTTTATCAAGAATTGAGTCTGCAATCTTTTGGTCGACGACCGACTCCATCTCACCGAATGTCAAAGGACTTGTAGACCACCCCGCTTCTGCTGCAACTTCCGGCAGATCTTCATCTGATGTAATACCGTATTTCTTCGCTTGAGCTTCTGTCAGTGCAATTACGGTACAACGGCACATAAAACCCCATGGTGGGTAATACAGCAACCAAAATGGGTCATCGATGTGCCTGATGATGCGGTTCAGTGCCAAGTGGCTCGGTCTGACACGCGTATCATCAATAGCTGAATAAATCAGATACGGACGCTTCTTTTTGTTTCTCTGTTGCTGTTGCCAGCGACCATGACCATAAGCTGTCTGAATATTTGTACGAAATACATTCTTCAGGTACGCGTCACTCAGAATGATTTCACTCTCTGCAACGAGCTTCTTAAAATCTTCGAATGTAGTTCCATCAGCAATCGCTTTATTTACAGCATTTACAACGGTTTCAATCTGCTGAATCCCAGACAGAAAACTCACTGTTGTAGCCATCTGTCTTGTTTTGAGATCCAATGAATAAAACTCATCAGGCAGTACAATTTTTCGGGAACGTGCAAATTGCAACGCTTCAAGAAAAGTTACAGGTTGCATATTTGGACATCCTAAATTACTTACTATTGCTTACTTTTTTCAGCTGAGACATAGCCCAGTACATCACCCGCATACAATGCTCTGTCAAGATTTACCGAAAAAGCAGTCTGATTTAACTCAGGCATCATCTGCATCAAGTTAAATGCAAGCTGAATGGGGTTATCACTTTTCTGCAGTAATTCATCTATCTGCCCCTGATTCAGCAACTCAACGGAAATTTGCGTATCTGCCAGCTCTTCAACTTCCTGCTGTTCTGCTGAAAGTTTATTTACTGAGGCTTTAAAGTTAAATGCCTGCCGAGGTAAAGCAGTGAACTGATTAAATCCGATATGCAATTCCTCAACAACATCACCATCTTCTAATCCATACTCGCGTTTGAAGTATTGTGGTGTTAAGACTGCACCAGCATTTTTTAACTTCACATCTCGATCCGCTTTAGGTTCTTCCAATGACTTCTCTTCACCAATGATGACTTGGTGACGTTCCCAACCATTAACATCGCATAATGCATTAATAATGGTCTGAATCGTCGGCATGATCATCCGAACATCAGCTTTATATTTCGAATTTTGAACTTCAAGATGTACATCACCTAGAGCGCGTGAACCCGAACCATCCGTACCACTGGTAAGCGTCTGACCAAGAATGACTTTTTGAATACGGCGCTCAAGGTTCTTATCAAAGGCTTCAAATGTGGCACTGCTATTACCGCTACCATTTCCAGAAGCACCTTCAATTTTCACATCATCAGTACCACTCAGGGCAATAACAGAGCTTGCATGTGCTCTTAACAGTGCGTCACGCATATCTGTAGTCTTACCAGTGGTCTTACCCACCAGCATTGGCAAACCAAATTTTTCAACAAATTTTGCCCAAAACTTAAAACCTGAACTCTTAAAAAACCAAACCCAATACAATCGACTTAATAAAGCTTCCCCCAACGGATTCTCATAAGTCGATTTACAGCGTGTCAGAAAGTGCTTGAAACTCTGATCCACTTCCTGATCCTGTCGAGAATTGTTGTAGTTGGCCAACAGGATAAGACGTCCATCATTCTTAGGCTCATACCACTGCATTGGTTTTTCACCAATCCACTTAAAGCCAATAAATGGCGTGATGGTATTGCCATCAATGTGTAAACATGGATCTTCAGGCTTGCTATAAATCGCCTCTAACACCGAGTAACCATACCAACGAGCATTCTGTGTACCCAATAAGATCTCGGACCACCACTCTCGTAAGTGATCCATGATAATTTTAGATTCCGGTCGATCTGCCGGCTCAATACGCCACGGCGCACTTTCAAGTTTGTCCTGACGTTTTTCAATCGCCTGATAAATCTCATCGTCGTACATCATGACTTTTAATCGAGGACGCGTGACACCAGCTTTGCGAAGGACTTCATCACCATCAGGCATTTTAGTCAGATAACTGATTAAGGCTTGTTCAGCCTCATGAGAATACAAAGCTCCCGATTCAGGTTTTGAGTTCTCAGGCTTTTTTCGTTTCTTAGACATAACTCGACCTTATGCAGCCGGTGGGCTGTAATTAATTGCGATTACTGCATCTTCAATTGCATCAATAAGCGTATCGACCTGATCGTCGTGATCATGGGTAAATGCAGCATTGAATGCTTCACACTCTTCAAAGAACTCACCGACCCAGTGTGCATCCTTCGGCACCACCACAAAACGATCTTCTGGCTTATCCTTGTAGTTCGCCTCAAGATGAACCTGTACATCCATAAACCGGGAAAGCTTGTCTGTGTTGCGCTGAACCGGAACCACAGCGACACCTGAATATGTACCTAGAGTCTGGATCAACTGGGTACCAGATGCCTTATCCTCCACTTTCATGTAGCGGATCGGCTTGGTGTGCCAGGAGTATTCTTTATGCTTATCCAGGAAGGCTTTTGCCTGACGATTAAGCTCAGGTGCCTCCCACTTACCACGTAAAAGATCTATCAGATACAACTTGCCATCCACTCCTAACCCAACAAGCAGGAATACGGAGTAATCATTGTGCTCTTTAGTTTTTTGCGCTGTATCAGCAAGTACGGCACGCCACTGAAGCTCCGGAAGCTCTTTGTAAAAGCCAAACCATTCAGACTTAATAAGATCACCACCAAGCTTTTTAGGCTGCTGCATGTACTGACTTGAAAATGTATAGCGGGATACTGTTGCACCCTCTTTATCCTTACCACCTTTTTCAAGCTGCAGCAGGGATTGTAAAGATTCCTTCTTTGGCCAATAGCTTTGACGACCTTTATCATCACGATCTACATCAAGTGGGACCAGCTTCTGTATGTGTTCAGGCAGGGTTGCAATGTATGCATCATCTATCAGAGCAGGGATAGAGATTTGAGTCCATTCACCTGGTAGATTACCTGTCGTGACGAAATTAGTCGGATCCTCAGTGTGAAGACGTTGCATGATCATAATGATTGGAGTGTCAGACTTTGCTTTTCGTGAGTTGACTGTGTTTAGTAGTTTACGATTCGCCGCATCCCGCTTGATCTTACTGAATGCATCTTCAGGCTTTAATGGGTCATCAATGATGATACAACCTGTAAACCCATCATCCGCCAGCGTCCCTGCTCGCCTTCCCGTTACCTGTCCTCCCATGGAGGCAACGTACACATGACCAACATCATAATCCTCGACAGTGATTTTCCACTCTTTCTTGGAGTCGGTACTGTTAGAGACTGTCAAATCCCACATTTGACGGTAGTCTTTAGACTTAACGATATCACGCGCTGTATCCGAAACACCTTCAACCAGAGATTGAGAAAATGACAAATACAGAAACCTTGAACGGGCATTTAAAGCCAAACCACGCGGAATGAGGTTTGTCGTCAGTTCGGTTTTTCCAGCACCTGGGGGTACATTGATAACAACGTTTGCAATCTCACCTGCAATGACCTGATCAATAATCCATGAGATATACACATGGTGCCAGTTCACCGTAAATTTAAAACCCATCCGTGGCTTAAAGAAACGTCGGGTGAAATATAAATGCTCATCTTCACACAGCTTCTTTTCAACCTGTGTCTGTAGATCCATTCAGTATTCCTCTTGAGCCTTCTTTACTGCCGCATCAACTTGCGCCTGGGTCGCATGCACAACAGTGGTCTTTAAAGACTCTCCATCCTTACCTGTAATTTCCTGGCGATTTGTGTATTTTCCACCCATATCCTCTGCAGCTTGCTTAAGAATACTCAAAGCAGCCACGCGGTTTTTCCAATGCTTTTGGTATTGGTTTTCCAGGCGCTGCAAGCGTACTGATAAATTGGCAATCGGAATGTTTTGCGGTTTATTCAAAAAATCATTACGGGTGGCTTCAAACTCAACCTTTAATTCAGCACTTAAATCCTTACCCGCCCTTTTTGTTGGGTCGTAACGCTCACACTGTTGTCGAGAAACACTTAAATTCTTATATTCTTCGTTGACGAGCTTTGCTGTTTCTTCGGGTGTATTAAACTGCGCAAGCGACCGAACAATAAAGAGTTTCACCTCTTTCCTGAGGGCTGCCATAAATATCCACCTGTCAACGTACGTCAACGTAAATAGCCCAAAAAAAAGAGCCTTCCGGCTCAATTGATCACACATGTCCCACAACACGCGGCCATACTTTTTTCAGATACAAACGGTGCATGCTTCGCAATTTCAATAAGTCGCTTAACATTTTCATCTGCGCCCCATCGTTTTGTCTCACCGAAAAACACTTCCACGTCGTGACCAGCTAAGTAGTGTTTTGGAAGTCCTGTTGAGTCGCTATAAAGCATTTCACCATCCGCATCACGTTCAACGCCAATGTGATAAAGCTCATGCTCAATCAACCGGCAGAAATCTCTGTCAGTTGCCTGCTCGCAATATGCAGCATCAATAGTGATCAGATAAACAGGAACATACCCAAACCATTCACGCATCTGTTGTTCCTGCCTGGCTTTCTTCCAACCGCCCTGGTTGAACATCACCTTTTCACACTGCCCAAGTACCATGCGTTTCTTAGACACGGCGGCGGATGAAGCCCAAGCGAATGATAAAAAGGTTTCATCATCATGCAGCAGCTCAGCTATGTGGTCATGATCTGGGTTATGAAGCTCTCCACCAATAGTCAACCAATTAGCAATCACCCAGTCTTTCAACTCCACGGCGGGTGCAAGCAGAATTGCTTCAACTTCCTCAGCCTGATCAATCAGTTCTGCTGATGGGAATGGTCTGATCTGTTCCATCGTCTAATCTCTCTAACTGCGACTTGATCCAACAAATCACACTGCCCGACTCAATTACATGTGGCTCAAAGCGCTGGATTTTGTACCCCATATCTTCAGCCAAATCATATTTATTAAATGCGTTTGCTATCTTTTTTCCACCACGGCCAACAGCCCAGGGACTGCCTGCTATTTCAATAAGTAGATTCAGCCGCACAATATAGAAATCAAACCGCCAGTTCTTTGTTGATTCAAATTGAAACTTACGCTCATATCCAATCAAGTGCTCTTCTAGCTCTTGAAATAGGGTTTCTTCAGCTTCTAAGTATTTTTCTTTTGCCTTAGGTAATGGTTTAGAACGTGGCTTTGTTTTAGGTGGGCGCTTTTTGGTTTTCCAGAAGTAGTCGTCTGCGTTCATTTAATGCACCCATAAAAAACCACCCGTAGGTGGCTAGGTTAAAAAGACTGGATATCCTTATAAATATTTATACTCTATATTTTCCGTAAAGCACTACGAATTTGACCACACTTTGCAGGATTTGTTAGCTTAAAATCCGTAACTAGACGAGTTTTAGGATCATAAGATATGGTAAGTTTACAATCTCGTGATACGATTCTATCTTCATATATAATACCTGTAGTCATACCTGGTCTATCTTGGTTGTAGTAAGCATATGTATCAGCCTCAACCGTGATTTTTTGATTATAAGATAGATTCCACATATAAGCTGGCTCACCATTCAATACTACCTCAACCTCCCTATTACGCCCAAAAGCATCTCGATACTTTTCTATACTTTTACCACGCACTATATTTTTTTCTATCAGATGAACACCTAAAGTAGAGCCTATCTCCGCAGCACAACCGCTTAAGCTCAGTACTACAAATACAGCTAAAAGTATTTTTGTAATAGGTATCATTTTGCTTCACTCCATAAAACATCACAAAAAATTATACCTATATTATTAAATAATAATAATATTTTTTAAATTTCGTAACACTTTTTTAATCAAAATAATATGGTACGAAATCGATCTAATTAACCTCTACAATTCCACACTTTCACAGCAAAGTTCACAACTTCGCGCTTAATAAGTTTTTTGTGTTTCATCACACACGACTTTGGCGCTTATATTTACGCCGCTTTGCTTGGCTTACACGATTGGGCTTTGAATTATGGTGAGGTGGTGTAATTAAACGCATTACATTGTTCAGCGCATCAAGACTCTTGATTGCTTTCTCTGTGCCATCAGCAAAGATTGCCGATCCCATAGATGCTAAAGCCACACCTAAACCCATTCGACTCATTCTCATACGAATCACCAATCAGAAAAGAAAACCCCTCAACATCTAGAATGCGAGGGGTTATATATGCCGTAATAAGTTCGGCGAAAGTCACTAAAGTGACGAGGGGGAATAACTTTGATGAAGCAATACCACTGAATTAATGTGGACTGTTTAACACGCTATTTAAGATAAAGTATTGCTTCTCGAAGTTATCAGACAACAAAAAACTGGAGCATTTGATTCTCCTTATGTGGTACCTTCATTAGTGAGGGCACCATCCAATCTATTTTAATTCCCTCGAATTCGAGGGAAATAAAGCTGGCAGATTCGCCATAATTAAAATTTGTGATTACGCCTGATTATTTCGAGACTCTACACATTTCTGTTTTAGTCGTTCCATTGCATCAGGTGGCATAGGGGCTGTCATCATCCCACGATAATTCATACACTCAGGCGTTTCTCTAAATGGCTGTGGTTGATTACTCATGCAACCTGTCAAAACCAGTGCTGAACATATAATGTATTTCATTATCTAATCCTCTTTTTCTATTAATTTTCAGCTTAAACAATTTTTACGGCATGTACTGTATTAAATCTGGCTCGCCATACAAGGTTCACAATTATCAATCCAATAGACAAAAAAATACCCACTTTGGAGTGAGTATATAAACTTTAAATTTTTTGGTTGGTAGCGGGAGCTGGATTTGAACCAACGACCTTCGGGTTATGAGCCCGACGAGCTACCAGACTGCTCCATCCCGCATCAACGAGTAATCGTTATACGCTTAAAATTCATACATAGCAAATAATTATCAAATATTAAGACCTAAGGTAAACTGTACATCAAAAATTATCTAAATATGACCACTGTTGGATTCGGTCACAAAAGTTGGATGTAAGTCTCTGTATTTCCGTAATCTGATTTTTTCACTCTTCAAAAAAGATTCTGGTTCTTCTGACCATAGTGATTTTCTTGAATCAAGAGCTGAATGACTTAATGCCCAATCCGAAATATTCCCATACACGAATGTATTGTCAGCGAATATAAATTTAGCTTTCCCATCTGAGTTGATTAAATAAACCTTGTGTGTAGGTAGTGAGCCAAATGTACTGAATTGAGTATAAATATAATTATGAGATTCTGACATAGCACCAACTGCCTTTGTTTTATTTTCATTATAGCATTTTAAGCATTAAAAAAAGCTCACCAATAGGCGAGCTTTCAATTAACTTTAGTGCTTTACATACACTTCGGTCACTATAGCAGAAATATATCAGGATACACCCTGACTTTCAAGCACCTATTATTCTACATCTGAATTGATATCTGGTAGCAAGTCGAACCAAACCCAGCATCTTATTCCGTGCAACCGTAAACTCAGAAATACCGAGCTTCCTGGCAATCGTTGCTTCAGATTTAAATTCCACATAAAACATTACTACAACTTTAAACCATTGCTGAACTTTAGAGTTTTCGTCTTTGAAAAGTGCAGTCAGCATATCTGCCACCGCATCTGCATGGGCGTCTTTAATCTTGCACACAGGAGCAATGCGCTCTCTCTTATCAATACAAACCCCATTTACAGTGTCAATTAAGTGACCAAGTACACTTGAAGCCCCTAAGCACACATAATTTTCATCAACAAGAAGCCATGAGCCGTACTGTTCTAAATGCCATTCAATCGGCCGCTCAGCCCAATTGATTGCTTGTAAAAAATGTTTTCTATCAATCGCCGCATTCATACCCATCACTCCATCAACCGCCTGATTTCTTCAATCGCCTTACCGCTTTTCACTTGCTCAGTGCTAAACCTCAGCACCGTATAACCCAACACTGCAGCTGAGTTATATTTCCCCATGTCTGCTATATATCCTTTACCTCGTGTATGCCTCCCATTGCTCCAAACCCCTCCCTCAACTTCTATCAGTATCTTTGTATCCACCAAGTGAAAGTCCGCCCGCCACTTCCGTTCAGAGTTAAATTGAAACTCCTGCACATATTCAATTTTGTGGGCTTTCAGGTGCTGAGATAGAACTGCTTCACCCTCACTCACTGCTTTTACTTTTTTCACCGATACACGGCGCTTCACACGTCGTGGTTTCAGATAATTTTCTTTGTAGTCAGCTATCGAGATCGACTTCACTACCACCTCTCAGAGCCACTTCAAGAGCAAAATAGTGTTCACAACAATCTGAGCATTCATTCGCCTCAACAGCGTCACTGAGCTTCTTCATAGCGCTCTCAATATCTCTTAGCTTCTTTTGTAATTTATCCACTTCAACCTGCTTTGACTCCTGACCCGCCTCAAAAAACTGCCTTTCCTTTTTAGGTTCACCCCAAAGCTCTACATGTGTATTTAACGGAACCATGCTTAATACTTTGAAAGCTTTCTCAAATTCATCCATTTCACTCATCTCCAAACCCTCCCCAGTTGCCTTCATCTTCAGCTCTTTGGGATTCCATATCAGAATGCAGCTGATTCCATTGCTCTTGCAGCAGTTCCTCATCTTCATTGTGCTGAATTGAGCCATTTAACTTGTCCCGCAGGTCTTTCAGTTGATGATTGTTATGAATTTTCATGCTGCCACCCTTTCATGCTTCGATCTGATGTTGTTTTTCCCTTTGATGCGCCCTGGTCTGTACCGAATGTCATAACAGGACTTGCATGCTGACACATAGCGCATTGAAATTTTCCCGTCTGGAAGCTTTACGTTTCTGCTGAACCAAAACTCATCATCGAGGGGCCAATAGTCACCGCACTGAATACACAGCTTCTCTCTACCTGATTCAGTTTCGATGTATTTTGGTTTTTTTAGATCGCTCATACTCCACCTTCCACCAACCACTGAACATCACTCAAGTTCGGTCTAAACACCACAACAGCACAACCAAATGGCGCATTATGCTTACACCCACCAAATTTTAAGCGCCCTTTAATGTAGTGAATTTCACGATGAATACAGTGTTCTTGCCACCACGCCACGTCCGTTCTAGCAGGAAGAAGTGCAACAACTGTATGTCCCGCATTGGCTGTATTTACAGCCTTGTTAATCCACAATGAAATTTCACGGCCATATGGTGGGTTCATCCAGCATGTGCCTGTCCACTCCTGCTTTAAGCCGTTCTGTTCTGGACTAAAGAATCGTTCACACTTTGCATTCTCAGCTAACGCGCAAACATCTAAATCAAACTTAAAAACAGCATTTAATTTATTGAATAAATCTTGAGGGGTTGCCCATACATCAGTGCGCCCCTCTGCATTTCCAAATAACCCTAATTTCGACATCGAGTTCATACACCACTCTCCATCTGCCTGCGGATCTCGATTGGCACAATTACTCCATCCAGGTCACATGCATTCAGGTAGGCAGCTTTGTCATCAAACGGATCCGGCCAGTACGTATCAATTTCAGGCTGCTTAGCTTTGGCTTTCAGCTTCTGCGGTTTATGAATCTGCCGATTATTAACGTTCAGCTTCTGCTTCAGTGCTTCCAGTGCACGTTGTGCTTCTTCTCTAACAACAGGTACATGCTCTTTTTTTTCATTATTCCAGGTCAGTTGTTGTGGCTCCTGGTACCATTGCTGCACCCGTCCCTTCAGCTGCGCCTCAGCAAGATACTCATCATAGAGACGAACAAACTGACGCTTTGCTTCGTGCATTTCGCCATCAGTGATCAAAAGCATGACCTGGTCCAATGCAAATTTTGCAATCGTAGTAATTTCCTGATATTGAAAAACGTCGTCTGAAATCTGCACTGGTTTGTGCTTCATGATCCGAGTGTATTCACAGGCTTTGACCCAGGCTTTCTGACTGTTCCACCAGTCCTGACCTACGCACAGCTCCTTGAACTCAGCAAAGCTCGGCATGAATTTTTTACCTGTCGTGCTGAGTAAAACAATTCCACGGTCAAACTGCTGTTTTGTTACCCCTGTCAGCGAGTTGGCAACAATCTGCTCAACCATGGTCAATGGCACAGCATTAGGTCCATCAAACGGGAAGTTTTTATTGAACTGCGATGCATACAGCGTGCGCAGAGTTGCAATCAGAAACTTGATGTCTCCCTGGTTTAACTGATTCATGGCTGATATACCCCCATCTGATAAGCATCCGGAGTGACATCAATCACATCATCCGGCTGATGGCCATTGAACATGCTTGCAAAGTAACCTGGTTCAGAATGACCGG
This sequence comes from Acinetobacter sp. WCHAc010052, assembly GCF_002165295.2. Taxonomy (NCBI): domain Bacteria; kingdom Pseudomonadati; phylum Pseudomonadota; class Gammaproteobacteria; order Moraxellales; family Moraxellaceae; genus Acinetobacter; species Acinetobacter sp. WCHAc010052. The sequence continues at coordinate 1,870,103 of NZ_CP032143.1, forward strand.
ATGGCTGAATAGGAGTCTGTGTAAATTCAGGCTTGGGCTGAAATACTCCCTGATAATTCCCAATGATTGAGTTTTCCAGGGACTGATTTGCTAGTACTCCAAATGATTCCAGTTTTTTCAGAATCAGTTTCACGGCGTTTTCAGAAAGTGGTTTTTTATTGCTGATGCGCATCTCAACAAACTGAGTCCACAAATCACGATTTACGTTTCCAGGTAATTCTGCCTGAGCGGGATCATAAGAATTTCCAGATTCAACTTTTGGATTTTCAGAAACGCTCTGACTTTTTTTATTTATTTTTTTATTCTTTGTAGAGTTGTTTTTGATAGTGATACTTTGTGTGTAAAAATTTTTTACTAGCAGGGGTAAAGATTTTTTACTGGTGTAGTTAAAATTTTTAACCAGCAGGGGTAAAGATTTTTTACTATCATTTGCCTGTTTTTTAGCTAGTAAAAATTCTTTACCAGGGAATTTCAGCACCAGTCCAATGCTCGTTTCTTCACCAAGTTTATAGGTGTTACCGTGAAATGTGCTTTGAAGCTCAACCACCAGTCCCACCTTTACGAGTTCACGAAGGCACTTGATTACAGTCGGTCTGGACTTGCCTGTTATCTCTTCAAACTGAGTTAAAGAGATGGAATCCATCTCCTTGTTCCAGCCACGGGTCTTGCGACAGATCACAAGATACAGCTTGCATGCCGCATCAGATATTTTCCCAAGCACTTCGTCTACAAAAGCATTGGGTACCTGGAATGAATTTGGAACAAACTTACTCATACCTCACCAACCTTGGGCTTCAAATAGCCACCAAATGCTATAACCCGATTAGCCTTAACGAGACTCGATATCACCTGCTCTGCCAACCAGATTGTGATTCTGAAACGGGATGCCATTTTTTGAGACAGTTCAACTTTTGTCACGGCGGCATTGTTTTCGTCATAGCCTTTGCTTCTCAGATTGCTCTTTTTGCGTTCATAAACCTCGCTGAGCAACCGCAAGGTCGGCTCATAGAAAGACTGGATCTGAGCCTGCTGACGGTGATCAGCCTGTTTTTGAAAATGACTGTTCATGACACCTCCGCTAAAGCCTGTTCAGCCTTGGTTAAGCGACGTTTTGCATTCAACTCCACAGCAGATGCAGTGCGTATCAGATGGCTAAGTGCAAAGTTTCTATTGCCATCCAGCAGCACACCGTCACCCTGCACTTTGTGTACAGTCATTAAGACATCTGGTTTATGTGGATCAGTGAAAACAACAACATCACCGGCAATAAAATCCTGTTGATTGTCTTTACTATTTTGTTGTGCTAAAGTTGATTCCATATTCAATCCCCGCAAGTGTTTGAATTACTAAAAGCCTGATTTCCGATATCAGGCTTTTTCTTTTTCCAGGTCTGCTACATATTTTGCTGCTTGCGATTCAAGTGCTTTGCGTAACTTCCGCAAATCTTCTTCAAGCTTTTCCAGTGTTGTTGCTGTGTCTGCTAGTTCAGCTGGCGTAATCACCCCGTCAGCCCAGGCATCGAGCACGTGCTGATTGACATGCCCACTCCCGACATTGAAGTTCAGCAATGATTCGATCACGCCGATTTGACGCGCATTACACAATGTGTGTTCGGATGGAATCAGCATGTAACCGATTTCATGCGCCCAAACTTTCAGTACTGCAGGATTGCGGGTGTAATAAAGAATCTGCTCAAACTTTCTTAAGCTCGGCAGATGATTCGGCATATTCACGTTTGCATAGTTGCTGATTGTGTTCTGAACATCACCTACCACTTGAGCGATATCTGTTGTTGAAACACCGTCAGTATTACGGATCATTTGAAACAGACCGTTTTGAGCTTCTTTGCTTATTGTCTTTTCTCGCATGTGTGAATCCTTGAAATTGTTCACGTTTCGCTAAGCCATCTGCTGAGCAATAATTGTTATGCAGAAGCAGGTTGACTTCTTAGGTAATTAAAGTCAGCTTCTGGACAAAGTGAGTCGCAGGGAATTTCCCCATTGCTTGCTTTATCAATTCGGATCGCTAAAGGAGCACCACATTTTTTGTTTACATAAATAATTTGCTGAAGATTTCCAACGGTTGTTGAGCACTCTTTTGCGAATTTTTCACGTGCTTCTGGGGTGAGACCCAAAAGATAATTTTTAAGCAATTCAACATTTGAAGCTGACATAAAAATCTCTCTAATCAATATATTTAGTAAATACTAATTTTTATTATTAAACATGTCAACAAATCATTAGTTTTTACGAATTTACTTTTTACTAAAAACTAGGTGAAATACTAAATATGGATAAAATTGCATTACGACGCAGAAACCTGCGAACAGCTATTGATGCTGAAAATAAAAAACTAGGATTTAAGTCAGACATCTCTTTTTGTGAGCATTTTGATTTAAACCCTAGCCACATCTCTCAACTCATTAATGGGCATGGGAGCTTTGGTGAGCGTGCTGCCCGAAACCTTGAAAAAAAGATTGGGTGGATTGAGGGATTGCTTGATGAGATGGATATAAATGATTCATCGACTGAAAGTATGAGTCTCGATAACAATATCAACCTGAGTAATAAGATATATCTTGATGGGCAACCTATCCCTGTCATTTCGTGGGTGGCAGCAGGATCATTTTCACCAATTGAAACTGTGCTTAAAGGTGTTGAAGTTGCAGAATATCTTCCGCCTAACAAAGATTGCGGGAAAAATGGTTATGGGCTTATCGTGACGGGTAGTTCCATGTCGCCAAAGTTTGAACCCGGCGATAGGATCTATATCAATCCGGATATCCAAACATTTGACTTACAAACCGATGATCTTGTAATTGTGGCATGCGCCGGGGAATCTGAAGCAACGTTTAAAAAATTAATTATTGAGGGTGCAAATCGATACCTTGAACCTCTCAACCCTGATTGGCCTGATAAGATAATTAAACTTAGTGAGGACTGTCGGCTTGTTGGTAAGGTTGTTGGATTGTATCGAAAGATCTAAATACTGAAAACAAATTTATATTTTGGGGATATAAGCTTATGGTCCTAGATCGCGACCTACAACTCGAATTATTAAATAAAATTGCAGAATGCTACCCATTTGTATGGATGGATTATGAAAGAAAACCAGACACAGAAGAATATTTTAAAATTGCAACTAATCTCAACTACTTAAAGGGACATGGTTTGTTGAGTGAGGATTCAACATCTATTAGACATAGCATGTCAGGAAATGGCGGCGGTAACTTATTAATACTGAAACCCAAAATTACCGAAAAAGGTTTGGATTTTTTGAAAGATGATGGTGGTTTATCTGCAATTCTTGGTGTTGTAACAGTACGATTTGAAGCAGACACCATACGCACTATTCTACAATTTAAGGTGGATCAATCTGATCTATCTCCTGCTGATAAGCAGAAATTACGCGGTGTGCTTCAAGAGCTGCCTGCCGAGAATATAAAACACCTGTCAACGAAAATTGTGGATATGGGTTGGGATAATCTAGGTTCTCTAATGAACTTAATTCAAAACAGCCTTTTTTAGCAATATTCTTAAATTTTAGATAGCCAATTGGTTTTTTGAAGTCCCCAACTGGCACAAAAAATTCTGGCTCATCTGTCTGAATGTGCTCCAGATAAATCTGCGTGGAATTTTCATGAAGACGGTTTTCCATTAAAACAAGTGTTTCTAATTTCATAAAATTACCTTACTGCGAACCCGACGTAGTACTTTGAATCGGGTGGAGATAATAGTGGCCGTATACTCTATAACTTACGATTTAATTAAAGAAAAAGATTACGAAAAAGTAATTAATGCAATTAAATCAATATCAGGCCTTTGGGCTAAACCCACAAAATCACAATGGCTTGTCGATACGACTATGAGTGAAATCGAAATCAGGAAGTACTTACAGGGTTATATTGATAGTGATGATATAATCTTTGTTTGCAAAATTGATATGCCTAACTGGTCCTCTAGTAAAGTTCCGAGCGATGTTTTAGATTGGCTACACGCTCACAAGCACTCCAATTAAAGATGGTTTATTACCAACAACACATAACCCATTTTCAAAATCACTCTGAACTTTTAGTACATAGTCAAGGTAGTTCTGAATACCCTCTACCTTGACATCCTCTAGCAGAAGATATGAACAGCCCATGATTTGAACTTTAGTGCCTTTTGGTATTACCGCAACACTCTCACTCATGACAAAACTCCATCCAACCCACCACTACGGTGGGTTTTCTTTTGCCTATTAAAACATAAAAAAATAAAGTCACTAATTTTTTCGCTAATTTTATTTAGCAAAAGTGTTGACTAATTATTTAGTAAACACTAAATTACACCTCACAGACAACAAAAAAGCACACCGACCGTCAAATCATGTGTGCTTTTACAGAAACTGCGAGATCAATTATGAACGTAAATTCCAAACCAATCAACTTTATTGCTGTAGCTACTACAGCAGCAATATTCACCGCAGGTGCAATCGCATTTGCATATCCACCTGAATACAGTCGCCCTGCTGCTGTTGTTCCAGACGTACAACCTGCCGTTACTACTATTGCTGCTATGCATCTTGCAACTGACACAACAGGTACAGCTGTCGTTCGCCTGGATGGCTTCACACTTGATGTCAGCTTTGACTTTGAACGTATTGACGATTCATTCGGTGTACCAGGCAGTGAGTTCACCAATGCTGAAATCACAAACCTCGCTATAGACAACGTCACTGATGAATCAGGCTACAAAATCCCTGATTTCACAGACTTCAATGATCATCGGGCAATCAATCAACTGCTCGTTGCTCACATGCTGCAGTTCAAGCTTCTGGAGACTGTCTGATGAATACAGAACAACCTAAATTTGCTGAGTTCATCAGTGAAGACGAAGACCTGAACATCCGCATGCGCCTTGGACAGTCTGAATATCAGCAACGTGGGAAAGAAATTTACCGTGTCGCTAAATCAGGGCGTGAATACCTGGTGACCGAAGAAGAACATGCAGCTAAGCAGTGGATCCGTGACAACTTTAAACGTGAACGCGCATATCAAAACCGGGTATTTGCTGCCAGGAAACTGTCGGAGCTCTACAGTGGTCCACGTTATTCAAAGAATCAGCGTATTGCATTCAACATTGCGAAATATAGTTAGGGGGTGAGTCATGAGTATATCCACCTTTGTTCTGGGACAGTCCGGAACAGGCAAAAGCACCAGCCTCCGCAATCTTGATCCGCGTCGAGTGTTGCTGATTCAAGTTATCCGTAAGCCACTACCTTTTCGTTCAGCAAACTGGCAGTACATCACCAGTGAAACGCCGAATGGCTCAATACTCGTATCTGATAATACTCAGGAAATTATTCACCATATCCGCATGACGCGTAGACCAATCGTGATTGTTGATGATTTCCAATATTTGATGGCGAATGAATTTATGCGCAGAAGCACTGAGCGTGGTTTCGACAAGTTCACTGAAATTGGATTTAACGCCTGGAGTGTTATTACCGAAGCAAATAATGCTCACCCACAGAAGCGTGTCTACATCCTGAGCCACACAGAAGAAGATCAGCACGGCAAAACCAAGATCAAGACCATTGGAAAGATGCTGGACGAAAAAGTAACACTTGAAGGCATGGTCACAATATGTCTTCAGACCGCTGTTGTTAATGATCAAAACCTATTTATTACCAAAAACAATGGTAACACCACGGTTAAATCACCGATGGGGCTTTTTGAGTCAGAACATATCGAAAATGACCTAAACCTTGTCGACAAGGCGGTCTGCGAATACTACGGAATTAATGTTCCGCAACAATCAAACCAAAACCCGCAGCAAGTCGCAGCACACGCATAATTGGAGAGATAATAATGAATGCTCAATACAAACCATTTGGATTTAACCCTGAATCTGCAGCAAAAGCTGACTCAAGTAACCGTATCGAAGAAGCGGGCAAATATGTTGGTGTTATCAAACACATGGAATTTGTTACGTCTCGTAATACCGGAACCGTGGGTTTTGAAATTGAATTTGAAACTGACAGTAAAGAATCTACCACCATATCTGTGTGGACAGCTGGTGTAGACGGCAAACCTTTTTCAGGAACCAATAAAATTAACGCCTTGCTCGCTTGTGTGGGTTTGAAAGGTTTGACCCCAACAAATGGGCAACTTGAAAAATACGACTTTGACTCTGGTGAAAGAAAACTCCAGAACTGCATCATCGCTCCTGAAGTTGCAGGTCGTCGAGTTGGTTTTTTATTACAGCGCGAAAACTACAAAAACAGCAAAGGGGAAAACAAGCATGTAATGAATTTTTTCTCTGTTTTCCATCCTGATTCAGAATTAATGGCTAAAGAAATACTTGATCGTAAAACAGTACCGGAAGCTTTGCCAAAATCACTGCATGCCTTGATGTCGAACCCTGTTACAACCCGCAAGCCTAAAAATAACAATGGTAGTTTCCAGCAGAATAATAGTGGTTATGGTGGCTATCAACAGAACAATGGGGGTTATGGTCAGCAAAGTGGTTATCAGGATGATGGGTTCCCACCTGTACTGGATGACCACCAATTTGGCGGTGGTTACGGAAATTCAAACAACAATGATTTCCCATACTGAGGTTAGCTATGAGCGCATTAATTCTCGACACTGAAACAAATGACCTGCACGGCTACCCGATTGAAATCGCTCACGTTCCTTGTGCTTTTGCACAGGGAGCACTGGAAATAGATCAAAGCCAGGCTTTTGATGAATATTACTCCTGCCCCGCACCTATTGCCCTAGGAGCAATGGCAGTTCACCACATCCTGGAGTCAGACATTGCAGGAAAGCCGAGTTTTGAAACTTTCCGCTTACCTAAAAATACGGCTTATCTGATTGGCCATAATATTGATTATGACATTGCTGCTATAAAACTTTGTGATCCAAAAATTGAAGTTAAAGGCATCTGTACCCTGGCTCTTTCACGCATGGTCTGGGATGACCTGGAGACTCACAACCTTACAGCTCTTTATTATCACGTCATGCCTGATCGTGAACTTGCACGAAAACATTTACGTAATGCGCATAACGCACGTTGGGATATCTATTTTACAGGTGTAATCCTGATGGCCATCGTGGAGAAACTGGCGATCAAGGATATGGCATCACTGTTCCAGATGTCTGAAATTGCACGTGTGCCCAAGCGTATGCAGTTTGGAAAGCATAAAGGTGAGCTGATTTCTCAATTACCTGGTAGTTATATTTCATGGCTTTTAAAACAGCCTGATCTGGATCCATACCTCGTTAAAGCATTAAAAGGATAATAATTATGAACATTTTAAACAGCAGTGAAGCATTTGCAGCCCTGATGGCCGGTAAAAATATCCTGTGTCGTGCTGTCGGCGAACTAATGGATTTTGATGATCTGAACCAGTTTCCTGCCACTGTCTTTGCTATGTCAGGTTATGAATACTGTATCAAGCGTGATTCATTATCTTTGGCTGATATTCTTTTTACCAAACCAGTTGAACCTCATGAGCTTGAAAGTGGCCAGGAGATCTACATTGTCATGCCGACATGCATTCTACGCACGACATACGACAGTGAACATGCTGATATTCGACTCAGTGTGGCCAATGGCTTTGCTCAACTTGATGAAGAAAATGCAAAGCTTCAGTTGCAGGCATTCGGTAAGACTTTCGGCAATATGATTTCTGAGATTGAAGTAAAGGATGGCTTTAACGATAAACCAAAGAAACGCAGCCGCAGAACCAAAGCGGAAATCGAAAATAGCCAAAATTCTACATCAAATGATGTAGAAGAAAAGACTTTTGAGAGCCAGTCAAATATCCAGATTATTGAGCAAGGTCCCGTTACTGCAGTTGAAGAAAGCTTGATTGAAGAAATCGAAACAGTTGATAGATCAAAATGGCCTGTATCTCAGATACCAAGTCAGAAATATATCGATATGTGGTTAAGTCGTGCCAAGGATGAGCCTACGCGCCGAAATCTTGATCTAATGAAAGCCAGCATGGATCACAACTGGGATAAGCTGGATCATGATCATCAATTACAAGCCCGTCAAATATGTGCTGATTACGAGGCTTTAGTAGAACAGGCAGAAGGCGAAGCTATTGAGACTGATCCTGCAATTGAAGCAAAAACACCTGAACAGTCCGTGCAATCAATTAAGAATGCTGAATATGAATCACTGTTCGCTGAACTTGAAGAACGTGCTCGGAATGCAACTTCTCCCGCAGAAGCCAATGCTTTGTATAAATACACAATGAAATGGACTGAGGAACAAAGAAAGCCGTTGATGACCGTCATCAATGCCCGACTACTTGAGCTTGATCAGCAGAATAAAACTGAACCTACTACTCCACCATCACTGATGGTCCAGATTCAGAATGCACCGGATCTGACAGCACTGGATGCTCTTGAGATAGATGTTTACTCTCGTCACCCAGATATACAGTCAAAGTTGATGGGGTATGTAAAACAGCGCCGCTTTGAATTACAGAATCAGGCAAGCGAGGTGGTGTCATGATCTGTCCAGCACAACTGATCCCTGCTTTTACTATGTTTATTGCAACTGATGGCTACAAATGTGTCATCAACAAGATTGTCGGTGAGGCTGTATTCACTAAAGCAAATAAGCCTGGTCTTAAAATTGACAGATTTGGAAACATGAATGAGCCAGCTCAAAAACGTTATGAGTTATTTCTTAAATTATGGCTAAAGAATGGCAAGGCTTTTGTGCTTCGCCTTCAGGCTCAAGCGATTATGTTGAAGGTGGCGTGATGGAAATTCAAAAAGATTTTTTAGAAATGCAAATAGCATACGAAAAAAACTGCGCTATACGTTGCAATTGCTCATATGAGGAACTTAAAGCCCAATTGGATAATACTGAGTCATTATTTGGTACTCGTTATTTAGAGGGTAGCCCACGTCATGAAAACTGGTTGCTATGGGTGCAGGCATGGCAAGCAGCACAAATACGGACTGTGCCAGATGGCTATGTTTTGATACATAGAGAGTTAAGCGATAGCATCTGCAAACAACTAACCAATAAAAAATTCGAAACAATCAAACCACTTTGGCTTCGAGAAAACTTTGGTTCTACTGAGGAGGAATTAGAACTGGCAAAGGTTCGTTGGATTTCACTTTATATCAACAGACTTAAATATTGGCATAAAGAAATAATTGAAGTACAGGAGCAAATCCATGGATGAAAAAAATTATCAAATCCAACCTGTCGATATTCCTGAAGATTTAAACAGTTGCTGGTTTCACCCAGATATTGCTGAACACGACACTATTGATGATGGTGCTGAATACTACACTAAGGAACAGTGGGAGCAGCTTCAGAAAAATTTGAGTGTTGAAATCATTTATCATCGATGTGAATACGAAGATATTCCTGAGATTCCGAAAGAAGATTCTTCTGATTGGTCAAAGTGGAAACCTACTGCGCCAAAGGAGGGTTTATTTTTGATTGCAGCGTTCGATACTGAAGATGGACCGGTGCTGTGGTGGGCGAAGCAAAGGGAGAATAAATAATGGCTCTAATAAATTTGTCAGATAAGTCTGAAAATGAAAAACAAGAACTTTTAGACCAATTCATTAAAGCACCAGATGAACAAAAATTTGGTCAAGAAATAGTTGCGCTTTATCTTGGTTGTTCAACTTGGACTCTTGCTCGAATGAGATGTGATGATTCCTCATTGCAATACACTAAAATTGGTCGGCGTATTGCGTACAAGAAATCTCATGTACTTGAATTTGAGAAAAGCCGTACAGTTACCTGTACAGCTCAATACACATAAATGAAGCGGGTTTAACCCGCTTCTATTTGTTTTAGACGTTCATCCCAAACACTTTCGTAATTGAAACAATCAATTTTCTGCTGATATACAGCTTCAATCATATTCATTGAGGATCTTAATTCTTCAATAGGGATTTGAACATATCCCCCAGTCACGTCAATTCTTGGTTTAGCGGTATGATTTAATAACCGCTTTGTAACATAGATATTAAATCTCAATAAATTACAGATTGTTGCAAAAGTTCTTCTAAAATCATGCATTGAAACGTAGTAATCCACTTCTGCACCGACTTTTTTTAAAATAGTATCAACTTGAGTAGCATGAACATTAGATGAAGTGGGCATTTTTGTTGCAGGGAAAACCCAATCATTTTCTCGAAGAAGATAACGATCTTTTAAAATTGACAATAAATGATTACCTACAGGAAATAAATGATCTGTACCATTTTTAGTATCAGCAAATAGAATTAGACCATCATTAAAATCTATATCTTGCCATTTTAGTTGGCACACTTCCTGTTTTCTACATCCTGTATACATTGTAAAAAGTATAATATCCCGATGGGTATTAGATCTCGCAGTATTCTCTAAATTCAGTTCATCTTGATAGTTAATTACAGCATTATAATATTTAAATATGACATCTTTGTGCAAATATCTTTCACGTCTTTTTATTACATTCCAGCCATTTGTAACTGAAATAACATCAACGGGATTCAAGCGATTTAACTGCTCTTTGTCAGTTGAATAAATAATATTGATATACTTCCATAGTGTACCAATTAATGAAATCGAGCCGTTAGCCGATGACTTACTGATTAAAGAAATTTCAATAAATTTATTCAATACTGCCTGTCGAGTAATACTAAATAATTTCATATTCCCCCATTTAAGGTATAAATCTACAAATTTTTTATACTGACGTATTGTTTTTGGTTTAAATTCATTTTTTTCAATATAAATATTTAATGCCTGATCAACAGTTATTAATTTTAAATCAATATCAATACTATTTTTAGTAGCTTTCGTATATTCACCGTTTGATATTTTAGCCAGTAACATTTGAGCTTTTGCTCTTGCTGAAGCAACAGAAATATCTGTGGTTTTCCCAATAACAACTCTATAAAGCTCTCCTTCATGGCGTCGTTCGACAATATATGATTTTGACTTTTTTGTAACTCTTACAGCAAAGCCTGATAGTTCACTATCCCTAATAATCTTTTGACCATTGTCTATTAATTCAATACTATCAATATTAGATTTATTCAGTTTCATTTTGAAAATCCAGTAGCAACTTTCACGTACTTAACCACTAATCTGTAAAGTCTACAAATAGTCTACATGAACAATTTTAAGCAAGTAATTAGAACAACAAATTATCATAAACAATTGTAATATATAGTTTTTATTATAGCACATTAGCCAAAGTACTACTATAAAAAAAGTAGAAGCCACTTAACCTGTACTGTATTGGAAAAGATTGCATATAGTTGCATACTCTTGCATTTTCAAAGAGTTATAAATTTAAAAGGTTGCATATAATTGCATACTTTTGGCATCAATTGTATTTCATCAGTCTACAAAAAAATTTATAAAACCCACATATAATAAAATTCTTAAAAATATAATGCCAAAAATTATGACATAGCTATTTGTTTTTCGTGATTCATATTCCTCACTATACAAGAAATCAGATATTTTCTATGTATGCTTTTTTATCCTTAGACAATAACTAAAATACGAACATAAAGACTAATTTCCAGACCGCCTGTAAATGAAAGCATTACAGGCAAAACACTTACACCACTTTTATGAATAACTTTCCGAATTTCTGTCAGTACAATTTTCTGCCCAGAAGCCTTTTCTAAAGCTGTTTTAATTTTTTTAATATATGGAGTTCCTACTTTAACTCTCAGTAAATTAAGTGCATACATGAAAATAGCCCTAAATATATTAAAGCTATTATTTCAAAAAAATTTATTAAATTTTATAAAAGTTCCAATTGAGTTTTAATTTTTATTCAACTTGTTTTTCAGGTAAATCATATAACCAGGATGGGAAAGCATCACGTTCATAGTAATAAATTATTAGTTCACAAAATGTCTCATCACTCATAATATATTCATCAGCCATGTCAGTCAGCATCTTAATATCTACAAGATCCAGAATTATTTCATATCCTTGTTCCGAGTACTTCTTTGGGATTGGAGCATCTCCAACAAGTGGAATAAAAAAAGCTTCACATCCATAAAGGTTATCCGGTTGCAAAATAAGAACTACAAATGTCTCAGACTGCAAAATATCTTCGACTTTTCCACAATCACCAAGATCACCATTCTTAAATAGATCCATCGCTTCTATAAAATTCATAATTACTTTCTCCAATTAAAAAAACTGATAAGTTTTACCCCATTGTGCAACGCCACTATGTTTTATGGTGGAAAAAGTATTCAATAGGTTTTTTATTGTATTTTTTTGGAACAAATATCTTTATCCCTTTTCTTCAAATAATGAAAATCAAAACCAATTGAGCCATTACATTCAATTTTTAGATTTTAATTCTGCTTCCGTTAAAAACATATCCAGTCAATCTCCGTTTAGTTGTTATGAATTATTTTATTAAAATACAAATCCTTCTCATTACCCGAAATGACAGCTCCTATCTGGAACAGCAGAAAAATTTGAAGTCACAACCACCCTAGCCTGCCTGATGATACTAGAGAATATCCAATCCTGGACAAAATATATTTTTGTAAATACCGGTGCAATCAGATGAAAGAATGTCTGAAAAACTACAGAATATAAACTCCTTACACCTGAGATGCATGAACAAGGAACAGGGGGTGTTCACAACCGCATGAGCTGCTAAAAAAGCTCCCTGGTTGAGCTCATATATTCAGACAACCTTATTAGGTATGGACTCGACTCACAAAGCCACTACATGGGTGACTTTGCATTGATAAGCAATATTTTTGTACGTGACTGAAAGAAAAATACAGTTTATACATCGATAATATCAGCAAAATTTGCACCCAGAACCTTAGCTAAATCACAGGGATTTATTCCGATATCCAGACCACGTTTACCGCCACTAACATAAATTTTTGCTAATTTTTCTGCTGATACATCAATTACAGTTTTTAAACGCTTTTTTTGCCCGACAGGACTGATTCCCCCGACCAGATAACCGGTAAGCCTTTCAGCATCTTTAGGATCGGCCATATGCAGTTTTTTACACCCAAAAGCATTGGCAACTTTCTTTAAATTCAACTGATAATTTACAGGTAATACAGCAATATAATAATTCTTATCATCTGTAACCATTAATGTTTTAAAGACTTCATGAACGCACAGCCCCAGTTTTTCTGCCGCTTCAAGCCCAAAGCTTTTTGCTGAAACATCATGTTCATATTCATGAACAGTAAATGCAATCTTTTGAGTACTTAACAACTTGCATGCAGGCGTCATTCTTCTTTCCAGTTAAAACAGTCAATAAAGTAGAAAATGTCTAAAATTACTTTGAGTCATTATATCTGAGAAAGAGCTTTGTTAATTTCACATCCGAACATAAACCATCCAAAGCCTTTAACAAAATTAATCACTTAGACTATAAATACTCACTTGACTCAATCAGTATCAATTACTAGCATGATAGCAACACAATCAATAAAATCATTTGATTTTTCATATATTTTATCAATAGGCTATGACTTCACTTAAATTTCTTAATATCCAGACTGTTTTCTTATCAGTGATAATGATCAGTCTTGCTGGCTGCTCATCATTGGGTGGTGGTTCTATACAAAAGCGGGCATCAAAGCTATCGAATGGAATACAGAATGCCTATTCCGTTGCACCAGAAACAGCGAACAGGATATCCCCTATCATTGTACAGAATGCTGAAAAATACAGTGTTGATCCACTATTATTAGCTGCAATGATCCAGCAGGAATCAAGTTACAGAAACTATGTGGTTTCCCCTGCAGGAGCAGTGGGTCTGACTCAGGTTATTCCCCGATACTGGCAAAAAACATGCCCTGGAGACCTGTTTGAAGAAAACACTAATATTAATTGTGGAACATATATCCTGGCAAAATACAATGATTCAGCAGGAAGCTGGAAGAAAGCTTTAGCCTGGTATAATGTCGGTCCGACAGGTTACAGCAACAGTTGGAAAATGAAAAGACAAGGTAAAAAATATGCCCGACAGGTAAAAGCACATCAAAAAAATCTTAAAAATGCGCTTTGATCTTTCAGACATTACACCTTTACACTTTGGTCAGTTTTTATTCTAAAAATCAATTAAATAACTGACCAAAGCTATAGACCATAAACATCAGCATACATGCTGAAGATAACAAAAATAAAAATTCAAACGTCTTCATATTCCACCTTTTTTAATTTAATTGAGGGGCTGAGATATTTTTATACGACTAAAGGAATTTTAGACTAAAACCTATAAATTCAATAACTTGTATAATATAAAATGCTTAAATAGAATTTACAGATACAATTCAGATACCAACATTACAAATAGTATCAATTAATTCATCACACATCAACATAATTATACTTTTTGTGATAAAAATCACAATATAGATTTTTCAATAAAAAAATCCACCTCTTGGTGGCCAGATGAAAGACTGTTCGACTATGCGGGATTGATTAAGTAAAAATAAACGACCAAAGAAAGTAAGAGCATACTGGCAAAGGCAAGATATGTTCCACTTGTATTAAAACTTTTTAAAAATTTAAAAATATCCATAAGAAAGAAGACAACCTAAAAACAATTTTGCAATTATAAAAGTAATCTCATGTGAACAACAACATTGAATGCAGTATTTATTTTTATTAAAAAGTAAAATTTGTATTTATCATTTACAAATGACAACCCCACTCTATTAATTAGTATTATTAAACAATAACTTAGACAACCATTCAACAACTGTTGTAAATATAGAGCAATAAATCATATGATCCATTGCTCCATTGTTTATTTCAATTAACTGACCATTGCTATAACTTTTACTAAAATTGTCTGGCTTTCAGTATTTTCATCAATATTATGTAATCGGGTAAGCTCTTTACTTAGCACTTTAAAACTATGGCTTTGATATTTGATGACCTCAGGAATTCGATCAAAATATGTTGAATCTTCTTTCAATTCTTCCTGAAATAATGGTGTCCCCAACTGATAATCTTTACTTTTCAAGACAATATATTTTACAGTTGTATCCATAATTAAACCCATACTATTTAAATTCTTTCTTTCTAGTAATAACAGTTTTTTTAAAATAAATAAACTATTGATCTAACAGAACCGTTTATTTGCTGTACAAACAATGATTCACCGACACAACTGCTTTACAATTATAAATCAATAGCCTGTAAACAATTACAATCATGTCCTAAACTTATTTAAGTTAATTCAGTAAGAATCTGAACATTTAATTTCAAAGATTTTTTCGTAACAGTTTTAATAATTCAAATATAAATTCATTATGGCTATAATTACATTTCTCTCACTTAAAAATAAGAAGTGTTTTTTTATCTACTTTAGAATAGCTAAACAGATTTTGCATAACTCCCAATAAAGTAATGCTGTTGATCTGCTCATAGATATTATACTCTACTGTATTGATCGTAACTGATTCTGACCATCCCACGACATCCCCATGCATTATTAGTTCTGGTGAAAGAAGCAAAATTTTCTTCCAGGCTCACTAAAGTAAAACGTTACGCACTGCACTACCATGATTCACTCCAAATGAAATATATCAGACCTATACTTTTTCAAACCTTAGATTAACATTCAAGCTATCTATTGTTTGTAGAAAAATTAGACGTAATCCAGAACAGAAATCTCTACTTCACTCCAGCAGACTAAAGATGCCAAATCATAAAACTATTTCTTTTATACTTTATAAAAGCAACCTTAAAGTTATCTCTCTGCAATGGAGTCCGGAACAGATTGCTTAATATTTCACTGTCAGTATGCAATTGATTTAATAATATATTTACTTAAAAAAATAAAAGATTTTCTATCCTTATTTCTACGTAAGAGACCGACCATATGAATGCCATGAAACTCTCGTAGAAGTGTTCATGTAGCTTATTGATTATCTATTTTTTAGTAGTCTTGAAGTAGACACTATCAATTGGCTTAACTCTGTTTCAATTGTGTATAGGAAAACAGACTTTTTTTAGTTAATCAGCCCCTTTCAGCTCGAGTCCATACCTTAAAAAGCTGTGGTTTTCCCCCACTGTTCTTTGAAGTATAGGGAGACTACATGAAGGAACTGATTCCAAAACGGACTGCACTGATGAATTTTGTACAGCAGCGCTTAGGCTATAAAACCGTAATGTACGGGGAACTCTGTATAGCTCAGCACCCGGACAATCAGATCTTTGAAATCAGCTACAGTAAAGCAGCAGGTTTAAGCATGACCCGACTGAAATAGCTTTTACTTTTCTTTTCATTCCGGCAATAAAAAACACCCTCAATCAAATGATTGAGGGTGTTTAGGAATAATGAGCTGGCGATGACTTACTCTCACATGGGTAACCCCACACTACCATCAGCGCAAAGAGGTTTCACTTCTGAGTTCGGGAAGGGATCAGGTGGTTCACTCTTGCTATTGTCGCCAGCACAACTGTTTATGGATACTTGCTTTGGTCTTATTTAGATGCCAATGCTTTTTCCAAATGAGTTATTAACAGCTCTATCTGAGTTGGAACATTGTCATACTGTTGCGATTCTGAATCAAGTCATTCTGATGAATATCGAATCAACTGAGCTTCATACAACAACTGTTTGGGTGTTGTATAGTCAAGCCTCACGAGCAATTAGTACTGGTCAGCTTCACACGTCACCGTGCTTCCACATCCAGCCTATCAACGTCGTAGTCTTCAACGGCTCTTTAGAGGACATAAAGTCCTAGGGAAATCTTATCTTGAGGTAGGCTTCCCGCTTAGATGCTTTCAGCGGTTATCCCTTCCGAACATAGCTACCCGGCGATGCGACTGGCGTCACAACCGGTACACCAGAGGTTCGTCCACTCTGGTCCTCTCGTACTAGGAGCAGATCCTCTCAAATTTCCAGCGCCCACGGTAGATAGGGACCGAACTGTCTCACGACGTTCTAAACCCAGCTCGCGTACCTCTTTAAATGGCGAACAGCCATACCCTTGGGACCTGCTTCAGCCCCAGGATGAGATGAGCCGACATCGAGGTGCCAAACACCGCCGTCGATATGAACTCTTGGGCGGTATCAGCCTGTTATCCCCAGAGTACCTTTTATCCGTTGAGCGATGGCCCTTCCATACAGAACCACCGGATCACTAAGACCTACTTTCGTACCTGCTCGACTTGTGGGTCTCGCAGTTAAGCGCGCTTTTGCCTTTATACTCTACGCGTGATTTCCGACCACGCTGAGCGCACCTTCGTACTCCTCCGTTACTCTTTAGGAGGAGACCGCCCCAGTCAAACTACCCACCAGACATGGTCCTCGTCCCGGATAACGGGACAGAGTTAGAACCTCAATATTACCAGGGTGGTATTTCAAGGATGGCTCCATAGCAACTGGCGTCACTACTTCAAAGCCTCCCACCTATCCTACACAGGTAAGATCAAAGTTCAATGTCAAGCTGCAGTAAAGGTTCACGGGGTCTTTCCGTCTAGCCGCGGGTACACCGCATCTTCACGGCGAATTCGATTTCACTGAGCCTCTGCTGGAGACAGCGCCCCCATCATTATGCCATTCGTGCAGGTCGGAACTTACCCGACAAGGAATTTCGCTACCTTAGGACCGTTATAGTTACGGCCGCCGTTTACTGGGGCTTCGATCAAGAGCTTCGCTTACGCTAACCCCATCAATTAACCTTCCAGCACCGGGCAGGCATCACACCCTATACGTCCACTTTCGTGTTTGCAGAGTGCTATGTTTTTAATAAACAGTTGCAGGGGCCTGGTTTCTGTGGCTGCTGGCCGCTCAGGGAGTAAATCCCATCACCGCCGGCAGCGTACCTTCTCCCGAAGTTACGGTACCATTTTGCCTAGTTCCTTCAGCAGAGTTCTCTCAAGCGCTTTGGTCTACTCGACCTGACCACCTGTGTCGGTTTCGGGTACGATTCCTGTGTAACTGAAGCTTAGAGACTTTTCCTGGAAGTATGGTATCAGCCACTTCACTGTACAAGTACAGCTTGCTATCAGATCTCAGCATAGAGTACCCCGGATTTGCCTAAGATACATGCCTACATCCTTCCACCTGGACAACCAACGCCAGGCTGACTTAACCTTCTCCGTCCTCTCATCGCATTACACACAAGTACTGGAATATTAACCAGTTTCCCATCGACTACGCCTCTCGGCCTCGCCTTAGGGGTCGACTCACCCAGCCCCGATTAACGTTGGACTGGAACCCTTGGTCTTTCAGCGAACGGGTTTTTCACCCGTTTTGTCGTTACTCACGTCAGCATTCGCACTTCTGATACCTCCAGCAGACTTCTCAATCCACCTTCATCGGCTTACAGAACGCTCCCCTACCACTTGCAATAAATTGCAAATCCGCAGCTTCGGCATATAGTTTTAGCCCCGTTACATCTTCCGCGCAGGCCGACTCGACTAGTGAGCTATTACGCTTTCTTTAAAGGGTGGCTGCTTCTAAGCCAACCTCCTAGCTGTCTATGCCTTCCCACATCGTTTCCCACTTAACTATAATTTTGGGGCCTTAGCTGGCGGTCTGGATTGTTTTCCTCTTGACTACGGACGTTAGCACCCGCAGTCTGTCTCCCGGATAGTACTCATTGGTATTCGGAGTTTGCATCGGTTTGGTAAGTCGGGATGACCCCCTAGCCGAAACAGTGCTCTACCCCCAATGGTATTCGTCCGAGGCGCTACCTAAATAGCTTTCGGGGAGAACCAGCTATCACCGAGTTTGATTAGCCTTTCACCCCTATCCACAAGTCATCCCCTGGCTTTTCAACGACAGTGGGTTCGGTCCTCCAGTTAGTGTTACCCAACCTTCAACCTGCTCATGGATAGATCACCCGGTTTCGGGTCTACACCCAGCAACTGAACGCCCTATTAAGACTCGGTTTCCCTACGGCTCCCCTATACGGTTAACCTTGCTACTGAATGTAAGTCGCTGACCCATTATACAAAAGGTACGCAGTCACCGAACAAGTCGGCTCCCACTGCTTGTATGCATGCGGTTTCAGGATCTGTTTCACTCCCCTCACAGGGGTTCTTTTCGCCTTTCCCTCACGGTACTGGTTCACTATCGGTCAGTCAGGAGTATTTAGCCTTGGAGGATGGTCCCCCCATATTCAGACAAGGTTTCACGTGCCTCGCCCTACTCGACATCATCATATAAGCCCTTTCGCGTACAGGACTATCACCTACTATGGTTGCACTTCCCAGAGCATTCCACTAAAGCTTATATGACTTAATGGGCTGTTCCCCGTTCGCTCGCCGCTACTGAGGGAATCTCAATTGATTTCTTTTCCTAAGGGTACTGAGATGTTTCACTTCCCCTCGTTCGCCTCGCAACACTATGTATTCATGTTACGATACCTGCCTTATAGCAGGTGGGTTTCCCCATTCAGAAATCTCCGGATCAAAGGATATTTGCCGCCTCCCCGGAGCTTATCGCAGGCTATTACGTCTTTCATCGCCTCTGACTGCCAAGGCATCCACCACATGCACTTAATTACTTGACTATACAACCCCAAACAGTCGTTCATCCCTACAAGTAGGATGAGCAACAGATCGCGACGATTTCTCATCACTCTCATACAGTTGGCGTCTGTGAAATTAATCACTGTACAGCTTCAATTAGATTCATATACCAAAACGCTTGATTCAGTTTAATCGCTAGTTTCTCATTTCTTGTAGTTGCCTACTTGAAACGAGTATGAACAATTTATTTCAACTCAAATATATGCTGTTAATGATTAACTACCGCCTCGTCAGCAGGTAGCAAACTGTGATAAATCACAGAACTTAATAAACTGAAATCAGATGATGTCATATTCACTAAATTCTATAATTCAGAACTTCACTTAATGTGATGGTGGAGACTAGGAGAGTCGAACTCCTGACCTCCTGCGTGCAAAGCAGGCGCTCTACCAACTAAGCTAAGTCCCCAGTTAAGATCCCGATATATCTGTTTCTGTGCTGATTCGTCAGAATGGTGGGTCTGACAAGACTTGAACTTGTGACCCCACGCTTATCAAGCGTGTGCTCTAACCAACTGAGCTACAGACCCTCAGATACATCAATGAAGAACAACTTGTTGTGGATTCTTACCAATCGTCAATCTTTCGTTAAGGAGGTGATCCAGCCGCAGGTTCCCCTACGGCTACCTTGTTACGACTTCACCCCAGTCGTCGGCCACACCGTGGTAAGCGTCCTCCTTACGGTTAGACTACCTACTTCTGGTGCAACAAACTCCCATGGTGTGACGGGCGGTGTGTACAAGGCCCGGGAACGTATTCACCGCGGCATTCTGATCCGCGATTACTAGCGATTCCGACTTCATGGAGTCGAGTTGCAGACTCCAATCCGGACTACGATCGGCTTTTTGAGATTAGCATCCTATCGCTAGGTAGCAACCCTTTGTACCGACCATTGTAGCACGTGTGTAGCCCTGGTCGTAAGGGCCATGATGACTTGACGTCGTCCCCGCCTTCCTCCAGTTTGTCACTGGCAGTATCCTTAAAGTTCCCACCCGAAGTGCTGGCAAATAAGGAAAAGGGTTGCGCTCGTTGCGGGACTTAACCCAACATCTCACGACACGAGCTGACGACAGCCATGCAGCACCTGTATGTAAGTTCCCGAAGGCACCAATCCATCTCTGGAAAGTTCTTACTATGTCAAGACCAGGTAAGGTTCTTCGCGTTGCATCGAATTAAACCACATGCTCCACCGCTTGTGCGGGCCCCCGTCAATTCATTTGAGTTTTAGTCTTGCGACCGTACTCCCCAGGCGGTCTACTTATCGCGTTAGCTGCGCCACTAAAGCCTCAAAGGCCCCAACGGCTAGTAGACATCGTTTACGGCATGGACTACCAGGGTATCTAATCCTGTTTGCTCCCCATGCTTTCGTACCTCAGCGTCAGTATTAGGCCAGATGGCTGCCTTCGCCATCGGTATTCCTCCAGATCTCTACGCATTTCACCGCTACACCTGGAATTCTACCATCCTCTCCCATACTCTAGCTTCCCAGTATCGAATGCAATTCCTAAGTTAAGCTCAGGGATTTCACATCCGACTTAAAAAGCCGCCTACGTACGCTTTACGCCCAGTAAATCCGATTAACGCTCGCACCCTCTGTATTACCGCGGCTGCTGGCACAGAGTTAGCCGGTGCTTATTCTGCGAGTAACGTCCACTATCCCTGGGTATTAACCAGAGTAGCCTCCTCCTCGCTTAAAGTGCTTTACAACCAAAAGGCCTTCTTCACACACGCGGCATGGCTGGATCAGGGTTCCCCCCATTGTCCAATATTCCCCACTGCTGCCTCCCGTAGGAGTCTGGGCCGTGTCTCAGTCCCAGTGTGGCGGATCATCCTCTCAGACCCGCTACAGATCGTCGCCTTGGTAGGCCTTTACCCCACCAACTAGCTAATCCGACTTAGGCTCATCTATTAGCGCAAGGTCTAATGATCCCCTGCTTTCCCCCGTAGGGCGTATGCGGTATTAGCATTCCTTTCGGAATGTTGTCCCCCACTAATAGGCAGATTCCTAAGCATTACTCACCCGTCCGCCGCTAAGATCAGTAGCAAGCTACATCTCTCCGCTCGACTTGCATGTGTTAAGCCTGCCGCCAGCGTTCAATCTGAGCCATGATCAAACTCTTCAGTTTAATACTTGCTAGCACCTTAAAGGGTGCCAATCTTGGCTCATCAATTTTCTGACAAATTCTCTCAAATAAACTTCGAGTAATTTAAACCATCAATCAATGAAAATAATTTCGATCGATCAATCAGTAAAAATCCACACAAGTTGTTCTTCATATTCTCTTAATGAATCATTTATCACCTCGTCAGCGATAAATAAGACGCAATAAACATTTAACAACTTAACCCTCTAAGCTAAGTTCGTTTGCTGTATCGCGTCGGGATGAGTGCATTCTATAGAATATAAAAATGAATGCAACCCTTAGTTTCGGATAATTCAAAAAAATATGACTGTATGATTATTTTTTAATCCAACTTAACAATTTCCGTATATATTTACTTCAATTAAAGCAAGAATATTACTGTTCAGCCAGCCAGGTCATAAATTTCTGGCGTTCTGACTTGGATGCACTTTTCCATATCTGGATCAGCTGTTGGTCTGCAGTAGATACTGAGACAGCTGTTTGAGACTGTTTCTGTTTTTGAGAGTCTGCTACAGCCTTATCACTGACAGGATAAACAGCAGAAGGTTGTTCATTTACACTTTGTTTTTTCTGAGTGAGATCAACATCGGTACCAAACAGTCCTTTGCCTAACCATGATTTTTGTGCTGTGTTTGCACCTGTCTGCTGCACAAGCAACTGTTGCTTACTGTTAAAAAGAGCAACCGTAGGCTGTTCAGCATATTTTTTTGCAGCTTCAAACTCAGTCGGTACATTTACAGTTTTAAGAGTATATTTTTCCCCATCCATGAGTTCCGGGGTATTTAATGTCAGCACACCTGATTTCACAATATCGTGCTCACCGTTGCGATGCTCAAAATACTGAACGTAACGCATACTGATCGAATTCTTTCCTGCGTCGACTTTATACTGACTGGCAGCCGCCCGTAAAAATCCTGAACTGACTTCCTGATCATTTACTGCCAATACTTTAATATCCTCAGGAACAGTAATTGTCACGGCGGCAAAAGCATCAGCTCCCATCATCAGTCCCGCAACCAGCAGCGCAGCTCTTGATTTCATTGTCATTCTCTAATTGAATTTATATATTGCAGCACTATGCTACCAGTTGATGACATTTTTATGACAAAGCCTTAACCCTGTTCAGGCTCAATTTATCTGCATAAATAAAAAAGGCGCTCAAAGCGCCTTTTTAAAACTCAGTTGAAAGTTTTAAAACGTTCAGAGTTTTCCATATATGTTTTTTCACCGGCTGGAGCTTCAATTGAACCGAATACCAGCTGTGCACGCAGTTTCCAGTTGGAAGGAATCTCATAAACATCTGCCACTTCTGCATCTACAACTGGGTTGTAGTGTTGCAGTGATGCACCGATATTCTGTTCTGCCAGCGCTGTCCATACAGCAAACTGAGCAATACCTGTTGAATGTTCAGACCATACAGGGAAGTTATCTGCATACAGTGCAAACTGTTCCTGAAGGGATTTTACAACATCCTGGTCTTCATAAAACAATACTGTTCCATACCCTGCTTCAAAACTGCTGATTTTGGCGTCAGTGCCTGCAAATGCTTCAGCAGGCACCAGTTTACGTAATGATTCACGAACAATTTCCCAGAATTTTTTATGTGACGCACCATAAAGCGTTACAACACGTGAAGTCTGTGAATTAAAAGCTGATGGGCTTAAACGAACTGTTTTCTGAATCAGTTCTTCTATTTCTGCTTGTGACGCTGATACATTTTTACCGATCGCATAGATACTGCGGCGTTTTTCAAGTTGATTCAGGAATGACATAGTAAAACCTCTTTTAAAATATTTGAATTATTCCATACACACAGCATATTGATTCCTACTCATGCAATCAGCACTAAATCAGTGACAGTCTGTTTTATTTTTGGAACAATAACTTTTATTTATCATCAATTTTATTTCAGGAATATATCAAATCACTGTTTCAGAACAGATTGCTACAATTCAGCAACCTGTTTTCAGCCCATAAAAAACTCCACTGAAAAGTGGAGTCCCGATTAAGCATAACTTAAACAATCAATGTTCTGACTGCTTTTATTTATCTGTTTCAAACAGAGCAGCAACAAATGATTTCGCTGAAAATGGACGCAGATCATCAATTTTTTCGCCGACACCAATGAAACGGATTGGCACATGAGTACGACTGGCAATATTAAACAGTACGCCACCTTTAGCTGTACCATCCAGTTTGGTAATTGTAATTCCTGTCAGTCCAACTGCTTCATCAAACATTTCAACCTGGTTGATTGCATTCTGACCTGTACCAGCGTCAACCACCAGCATCACTTCATGTGGAGCAGTCGCATCAATTTTCTGCATGACACGTTTAACTTTGGTCAGCTCATGCATTAAATTACTTTTGTTATGTAAACGACCTGCCGTGTCTGCAATCAGTACATCAACACCTTTTGCACGCGCACTTTCAAAAGCATCAAAAATCACTGAAGCACTGTCTGCACCATGCCCCTGGGCGACCACGGCGATATTGTTACGTTCGCCCCAGATCTGAAGCTGTTCAGTCGCTGCTGCACGGAAAGTATCACCTGCAGCCAGCATGACTTTCTTGCCTTCACCCTGTAAGCGTTTTGCCAGTTTACCAATGGTGGTTGTTTTACCCACACCATTTACACCTACAACAAGAATCACAAACGGGTTTTTATTTGGATCAATATGTAACGGCTTTACCCGTGGTGCCAGTAATGCAACCAGTTCTTCCTGCAATGCTTTATACAATGAGTGTGAATAAATCAGATCACCACGTGCAGTACGTTCAGTCAGATTGGCAATAATGGTTTTAGTCGCTTCGACACCAATATCTGCAACAAGCAACTGTTCTTCAACTTCCTCAAGCAGCTCATCATCAATCTCTTTACCACCGATCAGGATATTGACCATACCATCGGTAAAGTTACGACGGGTTTTGGTCAGACCATCCTTCATTCTGCCAAAGAAACCTGTTTTCGGCTGTTCATTCTGCTGAGTATTCTCTGCAACTTCAACAGAGTTTACTTCAGGTTCTTCCTTTTTAATTTCAACCTGAGTTTCAGTGATAGGAACATTTACGACCGGTAGACTCGGTAAAGTAACATCGTCATCACCGATATCAGCATCAATCAAAAATTTATTCTGCACATTAGATTGCTGTTGCATGCCGAATCCTTGAAAAGCATTGCGTTTAAAAAATCGGATTCTATCATAAAGCTGAATGCTTTGCCTGTAATTCAGCCCTGCGCTTAAACACTAAAAAGCAACACGTTAATGTTGCGTTCAGGCATTTATCTTCTGAGAATAGAAATATGAATTTATTGACAGGTTGTAACTGTGCCTTATAAAAAATCATCCTCTTTACTTTACTCAACACTAAAAAAAGCAGGATTTTTGTCAGGTCTGTTTGTCTTTGCATTACATGCTGCACCCAGTCATGCAGAAACACGCAGTGAACTTTCCAGAACAACTTTTGAAACAACGCTGAAAAACGGATTAAAAGTCATTATCCGTGAAGACCATCGCTCGCCAATGGTCATGACTCAGATCTGGTACCGTGTTGGTAGCAGCGATGAATCGGGCAATATTTTAGGCGTTTCACATGTCCTCGAACACATGATGTTCAAAGGCACAAAGAAAGTTCCAGATGATGAGTTCACCCGGCTGAGCCGAATGTATGGTGGAAGTATTAATGCTTCAACGTTCACCAACTACACTAATTATTATCAACTTTATCCTAAAAACTACTTTCCGATGGCACTGGAACTTGAAGCGGACAGAATGACTGGACTGCAGCTCAGACAACAGGATTTTGATCCTGAAATTCGGGTGGTCATGGAAGAACGCAGACAACGTACAGACGACAGTGCCAGAACACTCGCCTTTGAACGGTTTAAATGGATTGCTTATCCGACCAGCCATTACAGACAACCTGTCATTGGTCATATGAAAACCCTGCAGAATATCCAGCTTCAGGACATAAAAGACTGGTATAAAACCTGGTACAGCCCAAACAATGCAATTTTAGTTATTGTCGGAGATGTCGATTCAGAGCAAGCCGTAAAGCAGGTACAGTCTTATTTTGACAATATTCCTGAACGAAAGATTCCCGCCCGTAATGATGTCCTTGAGTTTGATCGTGCCGGTTTTCGCCACATGGAGCTGCATTATCCCGTTCAGGTCGGAAACCTGTTCATGGCATGGAATGTTCCTTCATTACCCACTGCCAAGAACCCTCAGGACGCCTATACCCTGACCATTTTAAAAAGCATTCTGGACAGTGGTATTTCTTCAAGACTGCAACAACGGCTGGTCAGAGAACGAAAATTGCTGACTGCTGTCAGCGTATCTTATGACCCCTATAACCGAGGCGACAGTCTTTTCAGTATTTCAGCACTGCCTGTCAATGGTGTCAGCCTGGAAGATGCGGAAAAAGCCATCCTCAATGAAATAAATAATCTGAAGAAAGAACAGATACAGCCCCATGAGGTTGAACGCATTACCGCAAAATTTGTTTCAAACCTGGTCTATGGGCAGGATGATATTGTCGGTCAGGCAAGGATGATCGGCAATCTGGAGGTGAATGGTCTGAGCTACCGACTGATGGATGAACTCCCAAAACATTTTGAAAATGTCACACCCGAAGATATCCAGCGGGTTGCCTCATTTTATCTGACCAGAGACAACCTGAGTACCATGTATCTGCTGCCTGAACAGAACACAAGTAAATAAAAGGAACTGCTCATGAGATTTTTCATTACAACATTGACCGCAGTTCTGCTTTCAACATCCACTTCCTATGCAAATGTCATCCAGGAACAGTCAAGTGAAGACTCTGTTTCGGATATGCATTCGATTCCCCTGCTGAACAGCCTGAAAAATATCAGTAAAAATAATACTTATCGTGCTCCTTATATCCACGACTTAAAAAACCGTTATGACGTACGGACACTTTTTGCAGAATCGCAGGATTTACCCATCATTGATATCCAGCTGACATTCAACGCAGGTGCAGCACGTGATACTGAAATGCAAGGCAGTCTGTCAGGCGTTGCCAATATGGCAGCCAATCTGCTTGATGAAGGTACAAAACGGTACAATGCTGAAGAAATTGTGACTGTCTTTGAACAGACAGGTGCCAGTTTCAGTGCAAAAGCTTACCGTGATATGTTTATCGTAAAACTCAGAGTCCTGGCTGATCCTCAGAAAATGGAAACAGCACTGGCAATGATGATCGAGCTGCTAAATAATGCAACTTTCAAAAAATCCAGTATTGAACTGGTACTCAGCAACACTCAGGTCGGTCAGAAACAGCTGAAAGAAAATCCTTCCAGACTTATGGGCATACAGTTTCAGCGGGCGATCTATGGCAAACATCCGTATGCAGAACCTGTTACAGGAACCAACGGAAGTATTAAAAATATCACACCTGAACTTTTACAAAAATTTCGTGACAGATATCTGGTCAGTCAGAATATGAATATTGCCATTACCGGTAAACTGACACCCAGACAGGCTTTAAAATTATCTGAAAAAATTACACGCAATCTTAAACAGGGAGAAAAAGCAGCACCTTTGCCCTCCACTCAGCTGCAGACAGGATTCAACATCCAGCATATCCGTTATACATCAAACCAGGCACATGTCATGATGGGGCATCTGGGCACTGTTTATTCCGATCCCGATCGGCTTGCTTTAAACATTGCCAACCAGATGTTCGGTGGCTCTGGTTTTAACTCAGTTCTGATGAAAGAATTACGTATCAAGCGTGGTTATACCTATGGCGCTTACAGTTCATTCGGTTTTTCTCAGGCACCTGGGACATTCAGCCTCAGTTATTCAACACATCAGGATCAACTGATCAACAGTATTCAGGTTGCACATAAAGCTTTGCTTGATTTTGTTAACCATCCTATAGACAAAAAACAGCTTCGGGAAACAAAGGCAGGCATGTTACGGGCATTTCCAAATACCTACCGAAGCAATGCATCCATCAATGCACAACTTGGTTCAATTGGTTTTTATCAGTTACCTGCCAGCTATCTGAGTCAATACCAGCAGTTACTGGAAAAAATCTCTGCGGATGATGTGCAAAAAGCCGTCCGAAAATATATTCACCCTCAGGATATGACACTTGTGATTGTCAGCGAAGAACTGGATAAAGAAAACCTGAAACTGATGCTGCAACGCAACTCAGATCCATCCTACAAACCAGACACCATCAGCCCTGCAAAGAAAACTGAGGCTACTGATCCTCAAGTGCCATTGCAGGAAGCTGTTTTGCCTGATGAAGTTCAGTCTGATGCGCCTGCATCAGTTTGAGGTATTCACCATAAGAAATATGTTCCTGCTCCATTAACACCGTTGCCATCTCCTGAGTCTGAGTATGGACCTGCTGCATGGAAAGTTTTTTGATATTTTCAAACTGAACACTGCCAATGGGACGTAACAGTGCGAAGACTGAGAGCAGCATAATGACTGCTACAATCAGAAGAATAACGCCATTATAAATCTGTTCGAGTGAAAACTTTGATTTGATATTAATGATTTTTTGAATAGCAATATGCATGTTCTACCTCAGTTCAAAGGTAGTGTATGGCGCATATTTGAGAATCACAAGCATATTTGCTCAAATTCACAACAGTAAAGCTGTGAATCTGAGCAATATAAACAGCCGGTTCATTTAAACCAGTTTCAAGACTGCTGAATAAAGCACCACGGCGATAATCAGCAGAACAATTACAACCGCAAAAGCACTGACACCACCTTCAGCATCTGCGGGATGCAGATCTTCATCATCAGCAATTCTGCGTAACTCCCCATCATAGGTCTGATAAAATGCTTCTCTCTGTTCTGGAGCTAAGCTGCTGGTAAAGTCATACACCCTTTTGCGCTGTGCCAGGCAATAATTTCCAAGATGTATTTCATTGTGAAAAACTGCTTCATCAAGCTGCTGTCTATGAAACTGAGCCAGGGCAACGACCTGTGAAGCATCCGGAGGAACATCAAACGCAAATCCATCTATCATTGTTGTCATTTTCTTCTCCTTCTATTACAGTTTCCTGTATAATCATTTTAATAAAAATTATTTTTGTTCATTGTTTAATCGTGTAACCTTGAAATTCAACGATGTACCCCCATAACTTATTTGACAATTCATTTAAATTGTAATATTAGTTTAACAATAGCCAGTTAAACTGGTATCAGGCTTAAAAGCCATCAGATCATAATTACAATAAGGAGTTATATATGATTCAGAACATCTCTCACCATGACCTCGAACACACTTATGCAAACGCGGTCAATACAATCCAGTCTCAGATGAACTTTGTGGATGCAGTAAAACAACTTGAAGAAGTTGCCCGTGCAGGTCACGGTAAAGCAGCACTTTTCCTTGCTGAACTTTATTATCAGGGTTTCCGTGTTGAACGTGACTCGCTTAAAGCTCAGTACTGGCAGAAGCTGGCCACAATGCAGGCATAATAAAACGTCACTCAGGTGGCGTTTTTTAATGCCTGTGATTTAACCAGGACATAATTTTTTACGATTTATATCAATCCTTACACTGAATTTTCATAGATTTTTCTTAAAATAATAATGGTATTCACAACTAAAGACGGTCATGAATCAAATCAGTCAATTGCAACCAGTGCAAAGAGACTTCATTCTGAAAATCAATATTTTAAAAACCATGATGTATTGTGGTGTTTTATGGGGACTCTATCATCAGGGATGGGCAATCATGTCTGACCATGAAGATAATATTTTTCCATTCTGGCTGAATGGCGTGCAGGCAAGCAGATATGCCAAACGTCACTGGCCGCACTATACACCAAGGAAAATTACGCCTGAGGATTTCCAGAAATCCTTACTGCCAACCCTGACACGACTTAAAGTGATTCCTGCACTGTGTAACTCTTCAAGTCAGACACTGAAACTTACAACGCAGCAGATGCGTCATTTCTTTTTTACTGAAAACAATGCCATGCAGACTGCATGAAAATTTTAAGCACAAATAATATGGAGAAGCTGGAATCTTGTAAATAGTTTATTCTGACTGATGAAGTATTTTCATTTTCCAGTTTTCACGCTAATTTAATATCAAACAATAAACAACAATTCAGGATCAGCCCCATGACAAATGTAGCTAATGTTCTTAAAGATAAAACCAGCATTTCTGTATATACAATCAGCCCTGAAGCGACAGTACTTGAAGCAATTACCCTCATGGCTGAAAAAGGCATCGGTGCTCTGGTTGTCACTGAAGGTGAAGAAGTTGCAGGCATTCTCTCTGAACGTGACTACACACGAAAAATTGCCCTGATGCAGCGTAAATCATTCGACACCACTGTCAGTGAAATTATGACAGCCAAAGTTCTGACTGTTTCCAATGCAACTACAGTTGAGGAATGCTTAAACCTGATGACGGACAAACATCTTCGACACTTGCCCGTGGTTGAAAGTGGCAAACTGATCGGTCTGGTTTCCATTGGTGACCTTGTTAAAGCAACCATGGAAGATCAGAAAAAACTGATTGAGCAGCTTCAGCAATACATTTCAGGCTAAACCAGATGACAGCAATAAAAAAATCCCTCATCAGAGGGATTTTTTTATGACAAGATAATCCGTTCAGTGTAAACCAAGCTTATCAGCTACATAGTCAGAGTCTTTATCGCCACGACCAGACAGGTTCACCACAATCTTCACATCTTTGGACATTTTTGGTGCTTCACGCAAAGCCCAGGCAACTGCATGACTGCTTTCCAGTGCAGGTACAATACCTTCAACCCGCGAAAGTGTCATAAATGCATCCAGACATTCCTGATCCGTTGCAGTCGAATATTCCACACGGCCAATATCTTTTAAGAAGCTGTGCTGTGGACCAACACCTGGATAGTCCAGACCAGATGCAATGGAATGTACAGGTAATGGTTCACCTGCTTCATCTTCCAGAACATAACATGCCATACCATGAATCTGTCCTGGTTTACCCAAGGTCAGAGTCGCGGAATGCATATCTGTATCCAGCCCATGTCCTGCTGGTTCCACACCCACCAGTTTTACTTCCGGATCATTTAAAAATGCAGTAAAAGCACCTACAGCATTTGAACCACCACCCACACATGCCACAACATAGTCAGGCTGCGCACCGAAACGCTCCTGTGTCTGGACTTTGATTTCATTTCCAATAATCGACTGGAAGTCACGAACCATTTTAGGGAAAGGATGTGGACCAACCACTGAACCGATTGCATAAATGAAATTTACAGGGTCTTTCAGATATTCTTCAAATGCACTGTCCACAGCATCTTTTAAAGTTGCTGTGCCCTGGGTCACTGAAACCAGTTTTGCACCCAGAATCTTCATTTTTACAACGTTTGGATGTTCTTTTTCAATATCCACCTGCCCCATATGAATTTCACATGGAATACCCACCAGAGCACAGGCAGTTGCCAGCGCAACACCATGCTGTCCTGCACCAGTTTCAGCAATCACTTTTGTTTTACCCATGTATTTGGCAAGTAATGCTTCACCCAGACAATGGTTAATTTTATGCGCACCGGTATGGTTCAGATCTTCACGCTTCAGATAAATCTGCGCCCCACCCAGTTGCTGAGAAAGTCGTTTTGCATGAAACAAAGGGCTGGGACGACCGACATAGTTTGCAAAAAGATCATTCAGCTCATCCTTAAATTCAGATGTATTACGAATGGCTTCATAGGCAACATTAATTTCATCCATCGCTTCTTTCAGATGAGGTGGAATGAACTGACCACCATATTCACCAAAAAATCCGTCTTCATTGGGTAATGCGATGCCATTAATCTGATGATTCATTTAAGTTCCCTGTTTTATCCCTGGTACAAATTCAATTTAGCCGATTTAACGGGCCAGATAACGGGTCATATCTTCAATACCTTTCAGGGTCATTGGATACATATGATCGTCAAAAATATGCTTAATTAAACCAATAGTCTGCGTGTAATGCCAGTAATTTTGTTCTTCAGGATTCAACCATGCGGTTTTATCAAAGTGCTTACGCAAACGACTCAGCCACACATTTCCAGCTTCATCATTCATATATTCAACAGAACCACCAGGAGAGTTCAGCTCATAAGGTGCCATACTGGCATCCCCCACAACGATCACTCTGTAATCCCGCCCATAGGTATTGAACAGATCCCATGTGTTCATCCGTGTATTTGAACGTCTGAAGTTATCTTTCCACACATGGTCATACAGGCAGTTATGAAAATAAAAATATTCCAGTGTCTTAAATTCTGTTTTTGCTGCACTGAACATTTTTTCACACTGAGCAATATGTGAGTCCATAGAACCGCCCACATCGAACAGCATCAGGACTTTAATACGGTTGCGTCGTTCAGGAACAAGCTGTACATCCAGAATACCCTGTCTTGCTGTTTCTTTAATTGTAGAGTCAATATCCAGCTCTTCTGCTGCACCCTGACGGGCAAATTTACGCAGTCTGCGCAGTGCAAGCTGCATCTGGCGTGTTCCCAGTATCTGTTCATCATCCAGATTCTGATATTTACGCTGTTCCCAGACTTTGACAGCAGATTTTTTACGCCCAGGTCCACCAATACGAACCCCTTCAGGATGATCACCAAACGCACCGAAGGGAGAAGTCCCTCCGGTACCGATCATCTTATTACCACCCTGATGCTTTTTATGCTGTTCTCTTAAACGCTCTTCCAGCATTTTCATCAGTTCTTCAAGTGAACCCGCCTTGAGCAGTTCTTCGCGCTGTTCAGGTGTCAGATGCTTTTCCAGCAGCTCAAGATCAAACCATTCTTTAGGTAACTTATGTACCTGATCAAGCAAAGCATCAAGATCAAAGGTTGAAATACCTTCAAAATAATCTTTCATGCCCCGGTCAAACTTATCAAAGAACCGTTCATCCTTAACCATGACCGTTCTGGCAAGCTGATAAAATTCCTCCTGATCTGCAAATACCAGACCCGCAGCAACAGCTTTGTTAAGATCAATCAGTTCCTGAGTGGTTACAGGAACACCATATTTTCTGAGGGTATAAAACAGTCGCACAAACATGCCGAGACAAATCCTTTTACTTTATTCGTTTAATTACACTGTTTGCTTTGGATTGGGCTTGGGAAAATTTCAAAATTCAAAAACATCAGCAAATCATTCAGCTTTTTCATTATGTGAGATCACAAAACACAAGTAAAGTCAGAAAACTTTACTCTGCGTTCAGCAGCATCCATTGCTATGCTTTACAGAGAATACAGAATCGGCTCCATAATTCTGCGCTCATTATAAACATTATATTTTTCAGCATACTGTCACTTCAGGACAGAAAATATTTCATAAAACATACTAATGCAGAATCTCCAGCACAAATAAGGAATGCACATATTCCTGCCCTGGTCTTGCTGAATCAAAAAAGTCAGATACAGATGGATCTATCACTTTGGCACCATAGTCACTGACCCAGTATCCTTTTTTAGCCAGTGAAATGTAACCCTGTCCACAGGAAACCCATTCTTCATCGTATGCATACTGCACATAACCTACGGAAATTTCCTTTGTTTTACGGTCTGTCCGTTTTACCCTGACCCGCATCTCCCTGTTCCCCAATAAAAAATAAATCAGATCATAGAGTCAGACAGTTGAAAAATAAACTGATTATTCTGACAGAAAGGCAGTTGATGCCCATCTTTTTACAACTGTCAGCACTCAATTAAAAAATAGCGGACAAAAAAAATCCTGAAACTTTGGGGAAAGTAACAGGATTATTAACTGAAAAATCTGTTTTCAATGAGACTTATCTCTATCTCTTAAACACATTATGTGACACAGTTATCATTATTGCAAGCTTTTATTTAAAATAATTTAAATGTCTTTGTATCCAGTCCTTAAACTCCTGTATTCACACATTTTTTGATAACAAAAAAATCCTGCACAATGCAGGATTTTTTATTTCCATACTCAGGATCTGAAAAATCAGTAATCCATCGTCTGAAAGGGATTATCTTCTGGACATGAAAGCAAGACGCTCAAGCAACTGTACATCCTGTTCATTCTTGATTAAAGCACCATACAAAGGCGGAATTGCTTTGGATTTATCATGATTACGCAGTACATCTTCAGGCATGTCATCTGCCATCAGCAAGCTCAGCCAGTCAATCAGTTCAGATGTTGAAGGTGGTTTTTTCAGACCCGGCACCTGACGCAATTTAAAGAAAATCTGTAAAGCTTCGCTGACCAGCGTCGTAGAAATATCATCAAAATGCACACTGATAATTTCACGCATTGTTGCTTCATCAGGAAATTCAATATAGTGGAAGAAACAGCGACGCAAAAATGCATCTGGCAGTTCTTTTTCATTGTTTGAGGTGATGATGACAATCGGACGCTGAGTCGCTGTAATGGTCTCACCCGTTTCATAAACATAGAAAGACATTTTGTCCAGTTCATGCAACAGATCGTTAGGGAACTCAATATCTGCTTTATCAATCTCATCAATCAGCAGAACGCAGCGCTCTTCACTCGTAAATGCTTCCCACAGTTTACCTGGCTTAATATAGTTCCGGATATCATATACGCGATCATCACCAAGCTGACTGTCACGCAACCGCGACACGGCGTCATATTCATAAAGCCCTTGCTGCGCTTTGGTGGTTGATTTGATATGCCAGGTGATCAGTTTTAATCCAAGACTCTCTGCGACCTGTTCAGCCAGCAAGGTTTTCCCTGTACCCGGCTCACCTTTAACCAGCAGTGGTTTTTGCAGTGCACGTGCTGCTTTCACAGCAAGCTTAAGGCTATCCGTAGCGATGTACTGATCTGTACCAGTGAATTGTTGTTTATCAACAGACATGTTTTAACCTTATTTTTTTACTTAAAGCGGTGTGCTTTTTTTGTTAATCACAAGTTTTGCTTTTTCAGACATGTATCTGTTCCAGCAGTATCCCACAAGCATTCCAAGTCCAGTGACAAACAGAATAGCGGAAAGATTGGACCAGATCAGCGGTTGTTCCTTTGTCAACACACCAAAAAGTAATCCAAAAAATGCCGGAGCAATTGATGCATTGTTTCCTTCAGAGACCGTCGGTGTAAGCAGTATTGCAAAACCGATAATCCAGCTGATACCACCTAATGGCTTGGGTAACAGTCGGGCTACCGCATACCAGCACCATAAAATAATGATACTGCCAAGCAGATATACCGTGATTGCAATACTGTCTTCAGGAATTGAGTCCAGTATGGAAAGAAATTCATTCATTGCTCAACCCCCAGGCTGCATTAAGCACCACGCAAACCTTCCGGTTCCATGGCATTCACATCAATAAGACCTTCTGGCGGTACCTGAATAAAGAAACCACGGTTCTGAATTGAATCCATAACATGCAGAACATTTACACGAGCCAGCTTCCGTGACTCACTCAGTTCCAGATGCATTACAAATGTTGCACGACCAAAAGCTGTACGCATGACTTCAGGTACAACCTCCAAAGGATCTGTACCCTCTTCCTGTGTTTTAGACACATACAGGTACATCTCGTCTTTTTTGCTCGATTTATAAATTGAACAATACATATTTAAAACAGCACTCATAAAACTCAGAACAAAGCATACATCAAAAAAAAGACTGATACATTAGTGATTATTAACGCATCAGTCGTGAAATTGTGTAATTGACAATTCTTTAAACAAACAGCCCCTGACTAATCAAGCACTTTCATCTGACCTGACAGATACTGCTCATCTGCCTGAAGAATTTCAATCAAGGGCTGTGTCAGCAGCTCATAACGCCAGCCTTTCAAAAATGCAGGCAGTTTTTCTTCATCATTATGAAATACGACATGCTGATAAATAGCATTCATCCATTTTTTTCTGATCAGAACTTCTTTTGGAATATCCGTTTCAAGTGATGCTTTCTGAATCACCATCTCCACCTGGGATTCGGTTTCTTTACTTGCATGTCTGATCGGTCGTGCCATTCTGAGTGGCCAGTGTTCCTGCTCAGGTAAAAACTTCAGCAGATCCAGGATGGTTTTACCATGCTCTCGCACAATATTGGGTCTGATGTCTTTTACTGTTGAAAGCTGAAAATGATTGCGTGGATTTTTTTCGACCATGTCAATCATGGTTGAATTACGCAATATAAAGCTTCTCGGCTGATTTAATGCCTTGACCATCTGTTCGCGCCAGACAGCAATCTGCTGCAGCTGCATTAACTGACGCCGTGAATGTCTGTAGTTGCCAATATCATGGTACAGCTCATCCACAAGGGTTTCCACACCAATTTCATGTGTCAGATTTGAACAGTCTTCAAGCACAAAACTGAGGAGACTTTTATTCTTAAGTTCAAGCTGAATATGGTCTGAGAGCTTCATCAGATACAGCACATCATTGGCTGCATAATTCATCTGCTCAGGACTTAAGGGTCTTGCCAGCCAGTCTGAACGGGTCTGGTCTTTTTCAATATCCACATCAAGAATAAGTTTTAAAGCATTCTGATAACTGACCTGCAACCCATGTCCCAGAAAAGATAATGCCACCTGTGTATCAAACACATTCTTCAGTTCTTTCTGCTGTGAATAATGGTAAATCAGGTCGATATCTTCACTGCAGGCATGAAAGACGTTCTGCTGAGCTGAAAAAAGCCGCTGCCAGAACCCTGTCAGATCCAGTGTTGTACCATCGAGTAAATAAATCTGATCATTTACGTTAATCTGAAAAAGCCCAAGTTTAGGCCAAAGGGTATCCACCTTAATAAATTCGGTGTCGAGCCCATAAGTTTTCGTCTGACCCATCAATGCCAATACATTTTCAAGATCTTTTTGCTGTTGAATAAACTGAAACATAATCTGCGAGTCTAATATTAGATTCTCTTGAATGGCATTCTAACTCATATATAGTCTATATATATAACAAATTTCATCCACTCAGGTTTTATTTAATATATATTTGGTGTTTAAGAAAAATTTAATAGTTTATTTATATGTTTTTTATATTATTTAATACCTGCATTCTTTCATTATAAACAGATGAATGTTCATGGTATGTATGAAATAAGTTCAGCACTTATTTCATACGCATTCTGTTGTGTACTGCCTGACTGAGTGTGTGACTGTCCACATACTCCAGTTCACCACCCTGAGGTACGCCCTGAGCAATCCTGGTCATCTGTACAGGTAAATGCCTGGCTGCTTCCACCAAATAGTGAGCCGTTGCCTGCCCCTCTATGGTTGCATTGGTCGCCAGGATGACTTCTGTAATCTGACCATCGCTTAAACGGTGTATCAGATGCGGAATACCGATTTCGTCAGGACCTATTCCATCCAAAGGTGACAGATGTCCCCCCAGAACATGGTATCTCCCCCTGAAACTGCCACTCTGCTCAATAGCCATAACATCTGCCGGTGATTCAACAACACACAGTACATGTGTGTCACGGTCATGAGACAGACAGATATTACAGACTTCATCCTCTGTTAAAGAATGACAGACTGTACACTCCTGAATATATCCAGTTGCTTCATTTAAAGCATGTGCAAGCCCTACAGCACCTTCCCTGTTTTTCATCAACAGGTGTAATGCCATGCGTTGAGCCGATTTCGGCCCAACACTTGGTAAAATACGCAAAGCCTGTACAAGCTGATCAAAACGATCGCTGAACACTATATGCTTTCCTTAGAATAAACCTGACAGACCTGGTGGCAAGCCCATTCCAGAATTAGCACCTTTCATTTTCTCTTCAGTAATCACTTCAGCCTGACGTGCAGCATCGTTCATTGCAGCAGCAATCAGATCTTCAATCATATCTGGGTCGTCCTGAAGCAGTTCAGGATTGATTTCAATACGTTTAACAACATTGCGACAGGTCATGGTGACTTTCACCAAACCACCACCTGCTTCAGCCTGAACTTCAGTCTGCGCGAGCTCCTCTTTGGCTTTTTTGACATTGCTTTCCATGTCTTTCTGCATACGCTGCGCTTGCTGCATCAACATATTAATGTTCATAAAGTTCTCCGAACATAAAATTTAAATCATAAAACGGGATCAGATTAAATCCAGACCACGACTGATGTCACCGATAATATCATCAATAT
This sequence comes from Acinetobacter sp. WCHAc010052, assembly GCF_002165295.2. Lineage (NCBI taxonomy): Bacteria > Pseudomonadati > Pseudomonadota > Gammaproteobacteria > Moraxellales > Moraxellaceae > Acinetobacter > Acinetobacter sp. WCHAc010052. Next base: position 1,907,865 of record NZ_CP032143.1, read on the forward strand.
CTTCAAGACCAACAGATATACGGATTAATCCTTCCACAATTCCTGCTGCCTGTTTAGCATCTGCGGACATTCTGCCATGAGAAGTGGTTGCAGGATGAGTAATGGTTGACTTAACGTCACCCAGATTACTTGTGATGGATAAGAAACGTGTATTATCAATTACTGTCCACGCACCCTGACGTTCACCTTTCACTACAAAGGAAACAACGCCACCAAATCCAGACTGTTGTTTTTTAGCCAGTTCATGTCCTTCATGATGTGGCAGACCCGCATAATAAACTTTCTCAACTTTTTCATGCTGATCCAGCCATTCCGCCAGTTTTTGAGCGCTTGCACAATGTGCTTTCATACGCAGACTGAGTGTTTCCAGTCCTTTTAAGAAAATCCAGGCATTAAAAGGACTCATGGAGTTACCCAAAGTTCTGATTACACCGTTAATTTCTTCCAGTAACTGATGATTACCCACAACAGCACCACCCAGCGCACGCCCCTGACCATCAATATATTTGGTTGATGAATAAACAATCAGGTCTGCACCAAATTTTATCGGTTGCTGTAAAACAGGCGTGCAGAACGTATTATCCACCGCAAATAAAGCACCATGTTCATGTGCAATATCTGCAATTGCCTGCATATCACCGACCTGAGCCAGAGGATTCGATGGTGTTTCAATAAACAGCAGGCGGGTATTCGGACGGACTGCCTTTTTCCATGCATCCAGATCTTCAAGGTCTACAAAAGTAACATCCACACCGAATTTGACGACATATTTTTCAAACAGTGAAATGATTGAACCAAAGACTGCGCGCGAACAGATAACATGATCACCTGCTTTCAGATAAGCCAGACATACTGCATGAACTGCTGCCATACCTGAACTGGTCGCAACTGCACGTTCTGCACCATCCAGTACAGCCAGACGCTTTTCAAAAGTATGTACGGTTGGATTTGTATATCGTGAATAAGTATTCCCTGGAATTTCACCTGAAAATTTAGCAGCAGCATCGGCAGCACTTTCACAGACAAAAGAAGAAGTCAGAAATATTGGCTCACTGTGTTCCCCCTCAAAAGTACGGTCATGACCTGTACGGATTGCTAAAGTATCCAGCTGATATTCAAATTCGTCTTGTTGGTTCATGTCTTTTGCTCAGTCCTTCAGACCGCCTGTATAAATCATTGCCAATATTTTGAGCGTCTACGGTATTTAAGGTCAAGGCATAATATGAAATTATCGCTTAGACTTCATACAAGCCCGCCATTTCAGAATATGAAAAGAATGAAAGAAACCGAAAATAAAAAGCAACTGCTCAACAGCAAGCTCAAAAATCTGTCCACCCGGATTTTTAATGGCAAATCACTGGTGCTCTCTCAGTCCACACCTTATGAGGTCATTGCCCGTTTTGACCGTACCCGTGTCCGTTATTATGCAGCGCCAGAAAAAAAGTATGCTGAACCACTGGTGTTTACAGCACCGCTGGCAATCAATATGGCAATTTACGATCTGTACCCTTACCGCTCACTGATCAAATACTTCCAGAATGCAGGCTTTGATGTCTATCTGCTTGACTGGGGAAGACTGAAATATGACAGCCGCGATTTTAATTTCCTGACATTCATCGACAATTACATTCCACAGTGTATCGAAAGCATTCAAAAACATTCAGGCAGTGAAAAGATTTCATTACATGGATGGAGCATGGCAGGTATTTTTGTACTGCTTTACACTGCACGCCATCACCCAAGTGCTGTTAAAAACCTGATTGTGCTGGGCAGTCCAATTGACAGCTATAAGTCTGGTGGCATTGGTAAACTGTATCGCCGTATTAACTATATGCTGTCAAAACGTCCTGCTTTTCAGCAAAAAGTATATAAAGGGATTTTACCGAAACGACTGCTGCATACCCCAGGCCTCTTAAATGCCATTGGTTTTAAAATACTCGATCCTAAAGGCTGGTACGACGGTCATAAGCAGCTGTTACAGAATCTGGATGATGATCAGACCATTCATGAGCATGCAACACTGGGTAATTTTCTGAACCATATGGTAGATTATCCCGCTGGCATAAACCAGGATATGCTGTTTAATGTATGGCTGCAGAATCCATTGAAAAATGGCTCAATTCAGCTGAAAAAGCAAAAAATTGAGTTAAAGCATATTGATTGTCCTTTGCTGATTGGTGCGGGTAAAAATGATCAGATGGTGACGGCTGCTGCTGTTGAACCACTGACTGCATTAACTGGCAGTAAAGATGTTACATTTACACTTATTCCAGGTGGACACCTGGGACTGATGTCCAGCCAGAAGAGCTCAGAAGAATTCTGGCCTGCACTTGCTGAATGGCTGGATCAACGTTCAACAAAAATTTAAGGAGTTTTCATGATTCAGTCAGTCGCATTTATTGGATTAGGCGCAATGGGTTACCGTATGGCAGCTCATTTAACCAAGCACTTCAGTACGGTACTGGTCTGGAACAGAAACTTTGAGAAAGCTGAAAAGCATGCGGCTGAGTATGGAACACAGGCTGTCACATTAAACGAAGCTGTTCAGGCAGACATTATTTTCTCCTGCCTTCCAACCAGTCAGGATGTTGAACTGCTCATTACAGAACTGGAACTAAAACCAGGTTCTGTCTGGGTGGACTGTACAAGTGGCGTGCCTGCATCTGCAAAAACACTAGCGGCACAGCTGAAACTGAAAAATATCGATTTCCTGGATGCACCTGTCAGTGGACAGACTATAGGCGCTGAAAATGGAACACTGACCGTCATGGTCGGTGGTGATGCTACAGCATTTGATAAAGCACTGCCTGCCATGCAGACATTTGGCAAGCTCATTAAACATGTTGGTGAATCAGGTGCAGGTTTTGCAGTCAAAGCTGTAAATAATATGTTAATGGCTGTAAACCTTTGCTCAGTCGCTGAAGGATTTACCACACTGAAAGCACACGGTGTGAATCTGAATGAAGCGCTGGATTGTATCAATGCTTCAAGTGGCAAAAGCATGGTGACCGAAACTGTTTTACCACAACGTATTTTAAACCGCTCATTTCCTTTAACCTTTGCTCTGCCTTTACTGGCAAAGGATACAGGAATTGCACTCGACCTGATCCGCGATGCAAAACTCTCCGCACCTGTGATTGCTTTAACACAAAGCCTGATTCAGGCTGCCAGTGATTTATCTGAAAAAGACAGTGACTTTTCCACTGCTGTAAAAATGTACGAATCATGGAGTAAGATTACAATAGAATAATAAGATACTATTGATTAATCATAACGAAACCCAATATTGTGAATATGTGCCAACACACAATGTTACAAACTCTGAGGAAACTCTTATGAACAGGTTCACTATTGCTGTATTTGCGAGTCTTGCTGCTCTTACCGGGGTAAACTCTATGGCCGCTTCACCTGAACAGGAATGTCAGAAACTTAAAAATGATCATGATGTCATCTATGCATCAAAAGGTTTCTGTTTCAAAGATCCTGAAGCACAAGCAAAGTTTGGTAATGACAACTGTTATACAACTAAACCAAAGTTTTCAGATAAAGAGCAACAACGACTTGACGAAATCAAGGATCGTCAGAAAGAATTGAACTGTAAATAATTACGTTCATTCACTTAATAAGGAACAGACATGGCTTACGACAATCAGAATATCTTTGCCAGAATTTTACGTGGCGAATTACCCGCCATCAAAGTCTATGAAGATGATCAGGTTCTTGCCTTTATGGACATCATGCCACAGGCAGATGGTCACACACTTGTCATTCCTAAAACAGCTGCCGTTACTCTGCTGGACTTACCTGCTGAAAATGCAGCATATACCATTCAGATTGTTCAGAAAATTGCCAAAGCTATGGAAAAAGGGCTGGGCGTTGAAGGGATTGTGCTGATGCAACTGTCAGGTACCGCAGCAGGTCAAACTGTTCCACACGTACATTTCCACCTGATCCCAAGTTCAGTACACGAACTGGGTAAACATGCCATTCAAATGGGTGATCAGGAAAAAATTGCAGCGCTTGCGGAAAAAATTAAAGCTGCGCTCTGAATATTCTGAAGTAAATACACAAAAAAATTTAAAGGAGCTTCTGCTCCTTTTTATTTAAACTTATAAAAATAAAGAAAATATCAAATTGTCATACACTTCAAGCCATGTCATCAAACTGTCATCTCCTCTTCATTTCACTGTCACATAGATTGCAGATACTTCAATGCAAGTTAGTAAGCACATGTAACTTTTTGTACTACATAGGCAAACTTAAAAAAAGAGTTAAGGCTAACGCCATAAAAAATTGTGTTCTGGAGAAATCTAAATGAAAAAATTGCTTCTCGCTGCCGCGGTATCAACCTTAAGCTTAAGTGCAGCGCAAGCAGCACCTACTCTTTATGGTAAGGTGAATGTCTCTGTTGATCAGTTTGATAATAAAAGCTTCGGCACAGAAAATGTGACTGAAGTAAACTCAAATGCTTCCCGTATTGGTGTTAAAGGCGAAGAAAAAATTTCTGATAAACTTTCTGCGGTTTATCTTGCTGAATGGGAAATCAGTGTTGATGGCGACGAAGATGACAGCCAGACTTTCAAAAAACGTAATATTTTCGGTGGTTTAAAATGGGCTGATATCGGTACCTTAAAAGTCGGTAACTATGACTCATATTTCAAAAGTGCTGCTGCCAGTAAAAATGATATTTTCAATGATCACGCTTTCGATATCACAAGCATGATGTATGGTGAAGAACGTCTCAAAAACGTTATTGGTTTCGAAACAGATCCTAAACTGCTTGCCGGCATTGGTTTCAACCTGATGCTTCAACAAGGTGAAGAAAACAAAAAAGACGGTGACAACGGTATTGGCGACGCAATTTCATCTTCCATTACTTATGAAAATAAAGATTTAGGTCTTGCCGTTGCTCTGGGTGCTGACTTTGATGTTAAAGGTAAATACTCTGCATCAACTTTTGGCAGCACGAAACAGGCAACTGATGCATTCCGCCTTGCAGGTTCATATGACTTAGGCAAAGTAGGTGTTGCAGGTCTGGGGCTGAATGCACTTTATCAGACTGCTGAAGCAACTTCTGATGAAGGTAAAGCTGCAAACCTTGAAGAAGATGCATGGGTAATCAATGCAGCATACAAAATTGCTGAAACACCTGTAACAGTTAAAGCTCAGTACCAGTCGGCTGACACTTCTGAAAAAGGTCAGAAAGACAAAACTGTTGACCAATACGGTTTAGGCGTTGACTATACCCTGAACAAACAGGCAAAACTGTATGGCCTGGTTGCTCAGCAGAAACGTGACTGGACAACAACAAAAACTCCTGAGAAGAAACAGACTGTATTTGGTGTAGGTCTGGAACTTAACTTCTGATCAGCAGTATCTTCCTGAATAAAAAAGAATATGCCTCGGCATATTCTTTTTTTTGCTTTCAGTAAGTCTGTATATCCACTTTACAGATAAAAAATCCAGCAACATAGCTGGATTTTTTACAGCAGAAACAATTTAACGTTTCAGAAAACCAGAAACCAGGTTCATGACCTGTTGAATATCTACATTCGCTTCATGTTGATCAGTTGCATCACCTTGTGGTGTCAATGAATCTATGATCTGCGGCAATACGGATGAAATAGCACCATAGACTTCCTGAGCTTGAACCTGAGCCTGTTGCGCAACCTGTTCAACCTCCTGTGAGTTGAACAACGACTGTATCTGCTGTGCAGAAGCAGCGCTGTTGGACTGAGATGGATCTACCCAGCTCTGAACCTGACCGCCCAGACCCGCGCCCTGCAGTTTAGCCAGTGCACCCTGTAAACCACCCTGTTGCTGAATCCAGCCCAGAACCAAAGGTACAACTGCGATCAACAGCGATTGTGCATTAAATCCACCTGTAGCTGCTGGCGCTGACTGCTGACCGCCCAATCCACCCAGCACCGAACCCAGAATACCGCCCAGTCCGCCCTGCGCCTGCTGTTGTCCACCACCCAGTCCACCCAGGACCGAGCCAAGAATACCACCCAGTCCACCCTGTGACTGCTGTTGACCACCGAGTGCCTGCTTTGCAAGAATTTCTACAATATTACTTAAATCAGTCATACGTCATCCTTTTATCTGATAATTTTTTACTCAAAGACAGCATACCTGGAAATACCAGAGTTACAACAGCGCGATTTGTTAATTTTTGCAAGAAATTTTATTATTCCTGGTGGATATTCAAGTGTTTACCAACGAAATTTATTCCAGTTTTCGGGATTTGCCCAGAATTTTGAATTGAACCAGTCCGGCACATGTTTGTAGGTCAATATATTGAACTGCCAAAGTGCAAAATCGCTGTCATGTGTTGTTTTATCTATCAGCTGTGTAAATCCTAAAGACCTTAAAAGTTGCTCATCTTGCCTTTGACAGAGCACAACAATCTTTTTTGCCATCAGATCCCGCAACTTCACAAGCAGCTGAGATTTATGCTGAAGCGTGATTGACGCCATTTCATCTGTATCCAGCAAAACAAATGCAAGATCAAAACGCTGCGTAAATGGCAGATTTAAAAAGTCAGTTGCGTTAAAATACTGCCATTGAATTGCTTGATTGTTGTCATATTGCGTCAGATTCTGCCCAATACAGAGTGCTGTCTGTATAGACTGCTCGGCAGATAAATCTTCCAGCATAGATGTAATGACATTCTGTTCAGCCATTGCAGCATCCTTTTTCAGATTGAGAGTATTTAAATGGAACTTCAGGGCATTTGCCATAAAATGCACGCGGGTCTTAAAGACCTTAGTGTAACTGATCAACAGACGCACAGGGCAAATGTTGAGTACAAATTCATACTGGACCGATCAGAAGTTCAGCTGCCATTCCTGCCTGGACAGGAGATCGAGCTGGAATGGACCGGAAATATCTACTGCGTATCCTGTGGTTCAAAAACCCCTAAATCCTATTCGCAGGGACATTGCTTTAAGTGTTTTAAAACAAAAGCTTCATGTGATATGTGTATCATGAAACCCGAAACCTGCCATTACCACCTGGGAACATGCAGAGAAGACTCTTTTGCTCATGAAGTCTGCTTTCAGCCTCATATTGTTTACCTTGCCAATTCCAGTGCCTTAAAAGTTGGCATTACCCGCCTTGGACAAATGCCAACACGCTGGCTGGATCAGGGCGCAACTCAGGCATTGCCTATTATGAAAGTGGGCTCAAGAAGGCTGTCTGGTCAGCTTGAAATTATGTTCGGAACTCAGGTTGCTGATAAAACGGACTGGCGTAAACTGTTAAAAGGTGAAGCAGAGCCAATTAATCTATCAGAAATCAGAGAGCAACTGATCAATGAGTTTGCTCCAAAAATCGAAACGATCCGTAATGAGTTCGGGCAAAATCTGGAATTTAATGAAAATATTGAACTGCTTGAAGATGAACTGCCACGGGAGTTTATTTATCCAGTTGAACAATACCCTGAAAAAATCAAATCACATAACCTGGATAAAACACCGGTTATCCGTGGGAAATTGCATGGGATTAAAGGACAATATCTGATTATGGACACAGGCGTTATCAATATCCGTAAATATACCGGTTATGAATTAAAAATCCGAACTGAATAAGTCGATATATCTGCAGCACAACCTGCCATGATCAGCCTGTAACTTATATGATTTTTATTTCATACTTATACAGCGATTGTACAGAGCATAAAAAAACCAGCCTTAGGGCTGGTTTTTTATTACAGAGGTTTTATTTCAGTTTTGCATGAGCTTTCAGATACTGAGTGTAATCATCCAGTTCCTGCTGACCACGAAGTTGCTGATACAGTTTGGTCAGTTCCTGAAGCTGTTCAGCTGGAATTGCATCCACTGCTGATTTATCGACAGCAGAAACAGCCACTACAACCATCTCTCCCGGTAAGGCAGCTGTCGTTACAGACCACATACCTGCTTTTGGCGTATTGAGACTGAATGCAGCTCTTTCAATTTCACGTTTCAAACGACCTTCAGAACGGGTAAACACACCAGCATCAACAAATGCAATTTTATTTTTTGCTACAACACTGGATGCAGGCTGAACTTTAAACTCATTTAAAGTTGTCTGAATTTTAGCTTTAGCCGCTTCATATGCTTTCTGATCAATCAGTTTAGCTTTGACAGCCGGCGTTGCTGCTGCAAGTGTCTGTACACCTGCTGAAACATGGTTACGAACTTTCACCCAAACCACATTGCCATTTGCCAGCTGAATATTGCCAGATGCATTTCTGTCACCACTTTTCACATCTTCATTGAAAAGTTTAACTTTTACTGCTGGATCGCTCAGTACAGGATGCTGTGCAGAAAGTGTCAGACCTTTGACAGACTGAACCTGAACACCTTTCACTTCCTGAGTAATTACACTCAGATCATCACTGCCAACAACAAGCTCATTCAGGCTGTTTACAGCATCTGAAAATGCATTGGCAGTTTTTGACTTTTGAAGCTCAGCCATCAGACGCGGTTTTTCTGTTTCAAATGAAGGCAATTTCAACTGTGCAGATTCTGCCTGAATCAGATGATAACCGTACTGTGTTTTAACAGGTGCTGAAGTCTCACCAGCTTTCAGTGCTGATACAGCCTGATCAAAACTGTCACCAAAGACACCTTTATCATAAGCAGCGACCTGACCACCCGCATTCTTGGATGCAGGATCATCAGAATACTGTGCCGCAGCCTGAGCAAAGCTTAAACCTGCTTTGATTTTGGCAGAAACATCAGCAGCCAGTTTTTTAGCTTCAGCATCACTACGGGTATCAGCAGTAATCAGAATATGTTTAACAGAAACTTTCGCTTCTTTTTTCTGTGTTTCCACAAACTGCGCATAAGCCTGCTGTAACTCAGCATCGGTAACCTGGGTACTGGCAGGTGCAATATTTGCAGGAGTCAGCTCTACATAATCCACATCCACACTTTCAGCCTGTTTAAAGCTGTTTTTATGCTTAGCGTAGTAATCTGCTATTTCTTTAGCACTGACTTTAACAGCTGGCTTATATTCATCAAGCTGAATACTTGCAAGATGCAATGTCCGCTGTTCAGCCTGTAAAGCAGCAATCTGACGGATATCAAGCTGGCTGACCAGTGTGTAATCCGTAAATGTCGCTGTCAGCATTTTTAATGCATGATCCTGACGCAGATTTGCAATCAGTGCAGGACTGGTCATACCCACAGACTGTAAATAATTGGAATACAGTTGCTCAGAAAATTTACCGTTTGCCTGGAAACTTGGCTGTTGAGCAATCATCTGTTCAATCTGTGTATCACTTAATGAAATCCCCAGCTTTTCAGCCTGCTGCAAAAGCAAAGTACGTGCAATCAAGGTATCCATTGCTTTATTTTTTATAAAGTTCTGATTCAGCAGCGTTTCATCACCATTCACATATGAAAGGTATTGTTTTTTGAATGTATCGGTCAGTGAGTCAAGTTCTTTTTGCGTTATATCCTGACCATTGACAGATTTCACAGCGTCTTTAGATTGTCCACTGCTAAAATATCCTTCAATACCTACAAGCGCCAATGGGGTCAGAAACAGTACCAGCAGTACCTTGCCCAACCAACCCTTAATAACTTTACGAAAAGATTCCATAAGTATTCCAATATTTTATTTCTGGGGGATTTTACCCGAAAACCAGTAATGAATGAATGCGCAGGCGATGCATTTTAGAAATAATAATAAAAAACGCGCCAAACTGGCGCGTCTTCTGGCAAATACAGTTACTTATGCAACTGAATCTTTCAGACCTTTACCTGCTTTGAAGCTAGGCACTTTGCTTGCTTTAATTTCAAGCGTTGCACCAGTCTGTGGGTTACGACCAGTACGGGCAGCGCGTTCTTTAACGCTGAAAGTACCAAAACCGACTAAAGTTACTGTATCACCAGCTTTAAGTGCTTCTGTAACGGAAGCAATCGTTGCGTCGAGGGCTTTACCAGCGTCAGTCTTAGACAATCCCCCTTTTTCTGCAATCGCATCAATTAATTCTGATTTATTCATGAAGGTTACGTCCTCTTAATATCGTTTATTTAAGGTCCAGAAATATAGTTTATATTACCATAACGCCTTTATAGCAATGCTTTAGGGGTAAAGGCAATACTTGTTTTATGCATTTCTACAAAATAATGACCAAAAAATCGGTGAAAAATTGAGAAACAGATAAAGTAATTTCACTTTTCAGTGATTCTTTCTTTTATTTTCCTGTTTTCTTCAGACAAAGTGTCGACCTTTTCATGCAGCTGCATGATCAATTGTTCCAGATGCTGGATGTCCTTTACAGAAACAAGCCCGATACGGTTAAGAGAATGCGTAACCCTCTGATCAAGCAGACGTTCCACTTTGTCTTTAGTATCCGATACAGATTCTTTTGCTTTTTCCGAAACTTTCTCTACAGCCTGATCAGCTGCATCAGTCGTCCTGGATTCCAGTTCTTCACCCACCTTCACCAGTGAGTCGAACAGTTTGTTACCTTCTTCTTCCGCTCTTGAAAAAGCCCCAAGACCTGCAAGCCAGATCTGTTTTGTATATTTTCTGAAATCCAGTGCAGATTTTCGTCCCTGGCGGGATTTCTGTCCTTTTTCCGGCACAGCGTCCTGTAGATCCTGATCCACTTCCACCTCTGTAGTTGCTTTATCCATCAGCAATACTCCTGCTTATTTTATAATCTGCAATACATATGCAAGACAATTTTATCCACAAAATATGGGTATAATCGCATAATATCAAATTAAAGACTTGAACGTTTTATTAAACTGTTCTACAAATCAGTTTTATTTTTTGATTTTTTGAAATCATTTTCCTACACAGGAACAGGACTTCCTGAATTCAGGAACAGGAAAAGGAACAGGCTGTTATGAGTGAAGCGCAACAAAGACAAAATCAACCACATTTGTTGCTGACATTAATGATGATTATTATTGAAACAGTTTTCACCATTATCTTGAAGCACGACAAAGTAGCAGCTCTTCAGGCAAAGAAATTTGTAGATCAGAAAATCGCTATCAAATTCAACAGCTATATCCCTTATTTTGACTTCTATGTACAGTTCAGCGAACACGGTGTGCTTTTTGACTTAAAAGCACCTGAAAAAGCCGTTGACCTTGATATCCGCACGACCCTGATGGATCTGGTGAAAATTTTTGTTTTCGGAAACAGAAAAAGCGTCAAATCAATGCGTATAGATGGTGACAATACATTAAAGGATGAATTTCGTGATCTTGTGCTTATCTTCAGCATCCCTAAAGTTCTGTCTGACTGGAAACTCTGGTTCAGATCATCCGATGAAGATGAAGCTGTTGCTTCAAAAAAACGGATTGCTCCCCTGCTTGAAAAAATTGATCAGCAACGTTCACGGATCAATACTTTACAGGTTGAAGTAAAGCAGTATCAGAACCGTATCCGTCGCATGGAGCAGAAACAGAAGCGTATTAACATCACATTTTTTGTAACAGTCGTGCTTTTAATTGCTTTATTAGTGTATAATTTTTGGCTAGCCTAAATACTTAATTTTTTTAACGAATTAAAAATAATAGATCATTAATAAAAAACTTGACTATTTTAGTCAGGATTCTTAAAATCTACACATCCAGTACAACATGTGTATCGAATCATGCGCTTAACAACTCGCGGTCGCTACGCAGTGACTGCACTTCTTGATTTAGCTTTGCAGCCATCTGAGCAGACGATCACACTTGCAGAAATTGCAGCCCGCCAGACCATTTCAGTCGCTTATCTAGAGCAGTTATTTGCAAAATTAAAGCGTCATGGCCTGGTTTCCAGTGTCCGAGGTGCAAATGGTGGTTATCACCTTGCACGCAGCGCAGAAGAAATTACAGTGTTGGAAATCATTGAAGCTGTAAATGAAACTGTCGATGCGACCCGTTGTGACCATAAAGGAAACTGCCAGAATGGTGCAATGTGCCTGACTCACGACTTATGGCATGAACTCTCCCACCACATTGCCGATTATCTTGCAAAGATCACCCTGGCTGACCTTGTAGCCCGTGACAACGTTCAGACCGTTGCCATCCGCCAGAATACAACCAGTTTTGATTCAGCTTTATTATCGGTTACAGGTATTTGACATGAAACGTCCTATTTATCTCGACTACGCAGCAACAACCCCTGTCGATCCTCAAGTTGCAGAACGCATGATGGAATGCTTAACTTTTGACGGGACTTTCGGTAATGCTGCATCACGCTCTCATGCGTATGGTTGGCAGGCAGAAGAAAAAGTTGAATATGCCCGTGAGCAGATCGCAAACCTGATTAAAGCAGATCCACGTGAAATCGTATGGACTTCTGGTGCTACAGAATCTGACAACCTTGCACTCAAAGGTATTGCTCAGTTCTATGGCTCAAAAGGCAAACACATTATTACAAGTAAAATTGAACATAAAGCCATTCTTGATACTTGCCGCGAGCTTGAAGAAGAAGGTTTCGAAATTACTTATCTTGAACCAGAACCACGTACTGGCCTGATCACACCTGAAATGGTGAAAGCGGCTCTGCGTGCTGACACCATTCTTGTCTCCCTGATGATGGTAAACAATGAAATCGGTACTGTAACTGATGTTGCTGCCATTGGTGAACTGACCCGTGCCAACAAAACATATTTCCACGTCGATGCGGCTCAGGCTGCAGGTAAAGTAGAAATTGATCTTTCAACCATGAAAGTTGATTTGATGAGTTTCTCTGGACACAAAGTTTATGGTCCTAAAGGCATTGGTGCACTGTTTGTACGCCGTAGCCCTCGTGTTCGTATCAAAGCTCAGATGCATGGTGGTGGTCATGAACGTGGTATGCGTTCTGGTACACTTGCAACTCACCAGATTGTTGGTATGGGTGAAGCATTCGAAATCGCAGGAAAAACCATGGCTGCTGAACAGGCTCGCTTACGTGTTCTGCGCGACAAATTATGGAATGGCTTACAGGAAATGGAACAGGTTTTCCTGAACGGACATCCTGAACACAATGTAGCCAACTATCTGAATGTCAGCTTCAACTTTGTTGAAGGCGAATCACTGATGATGGCACTTAAAGATGTAGCTGTATCTTCTGGTTCAGCATGTACATCTGCAACACTTGAACCATCATACGTTCTTCGTGCGCTTGGTCTGTCTGATGAGCTTGCTCACAGTTCAATCCGCTTCAGCTTTGGTAAATACACCACTGAAGAAGATATTGATCACGTGATTGCCATTTCCAAAGCTGCGGTTGAAAAGTTACGTGAACTTTCACCACTTTGGGATATGTACAAAGACGGTATCGACTTAAATTCTGTAGAATGGGCTGAACACTGATTTTCAGCCTTGCTCTAAAGGCATTTTGTTGAAATTCAGTAAAATGCCCCCATATTATTTAGCATGTAGCAATACATATTTTTAACGCTGACCCCGAGGTTTGGAGAAGCATCATGGCTTATAGTGAAAAAGTAATTGATCATTACGAAAACCCTCGTAATGTTGGTGTTCTGGATAAAAATGCTGAAAACGTTGGTACAGGTATGGTCGGCGCACCTGCATGTGGTGACGTTATGCGTTTACAGATTCAGGTCGATGATAATGGCGTGATTGAAGAAGCACGTTTCAAGACTTACGGCTGTGGTTCTGCAATTGCGTCCAGCTCGCTGGTAACTGAATGGCTCAAAGGTAAAACTCTGGATCAGGCTCAGGCAATTAAAAACATTGATATTGCGACTGAACTTGCTCTGCCACCAGTGAAAGTACACTGCTCTGTACTTGCAGAAGATGCAATCAAAGCAGCTGTGGAAGATTACCGCAGTAAAAAGACTAAAGCTTAACAGCAGTCTGGATTTTAAACAGAACATAAATTAACGGAGTTTTCATGATCCATTTAACTGAACATGCTGCAACGCATATCAGCAATTACCTGAAAAATCGTGGTAAGGGTGAAGGAATTCGTCTTGGTGTGAAAACTTCCGGCTGTTCTGGTCTGGCTTATGTACTCGAGTTCGTAGATGATATCGACACACATGATCAGATGTTTGAACAGTTCGGTGTTAAAGTTTTTGTAGACCCGAAAAGCCTCGTTTATCTTGATGGTATGGAAATGGACTATGTTAAAAATGGTCTGAATGAAGGCTTCGAGTTCAATAATCCAAACAAAAAAGGTGAATGCGGTTGCGGTGAATCCTTTACCGTTTAAACTTATGCACCTTTTTCATTAAAACAGTGCAATGCACTGTTTTAATTACATTTACAGCAATATTTTTGTATTACCTGTCAAACACATCATTGTGGATGAATCCTCCCATGAGTCATTTTGAGCTGTTCAACCTCCCTGTCGCACTTGATCTTGATCCTGCCAGTCTAAAATCCAGTTTTCTTGCATTACAGCAACAGTATCATCCCGATAAAGCTTCCGATAAAGATACAGCCCTGATTAAATCCAGCGAAATCAACCAGGCTTATAAAGTGCTTGCCAATGTAGACAGCCGTGCTGCATATTTACTGGCGCTGAAAAAGCAGGATCATCATCTTGATCAGTCCATTAATGATTTTGAGTTTTTACAGTCAGCGCTTGAAATTCGTGAACAGCTGGATGAAGCGGCTGACAGCAAAGAACTTCAGTCACTGAAAATTGAAGTACAGCAATGGATTGATGGTCTTGTCCGCGAGTTCAAAATTGATTATGACGATGAAGACTGGGCTGAAGCCCGTGATGCTGTACGTAAACTGCGTTTTTTCCAGAAAGTGATGAATGATATCGACAAAGCAGAAGACCAGTTGCTTGATGATGACAGTTTTGATCTGGACGATGAATTTTAATTTTTTGATTTCACTTTTTGATATTTTTTTGTTAAGGATGTAACCCATGGCACTCTTGCAAATTGCAGAACCCGGACAATCAAGTGCGCCACACGAACACCGCATTGCAATTGGAATTGACTTAGGCACAACCCACTCCCTGGTTGCCACCCTGCTGTCAGGTAAAGCAAAAGTTCTGAACGATGAACAAGGTCGGGTGTTACTTCCTTCAATTGTTCACTATTCTAAAAATTCAACTGAATATGGCGATGCTGCAAAGCCATTTATGACGACCGACCCTAAAAATACAATCGTTTCAGTAAAACGTTTCATGGGTCGTTCAAAGTCTGATATTAAGTTCCAGCACCCGTATGTGCTTGTGGGCGAAGATAACCAGATGCCTGCTTTTGAAACTGCACAGGGACGCAAAACACCTGTTGAAATATCAGCAGAAATTTTAAAGCAACTGAAAGACCGTGCAGAATTAAGCCTGAAAAATCCTGTAAACGGTGCTGTCATTACAGTACCTGCCTACTTTGATGAAGCTCAGCGTCAGGCAACCCGTGATGCTGCTCAGCTTGCAGGCTTAAATGTCCTGCGTTTGCTGAATGAGCCGACAGCAGCAGCAGTTGCCTATGGACTGGATCAGGAAACAGGTCTGGCAACTGACCAGAACTATGTGATTTATGATCTGGGTGGCGGTACTTTTGATGTCTCCATTCTACGTTTCTCACAAGGTGTCTTTGAAGTTCTGGCGACCGGTGGGCATACTGCACTCGGTGGTGATGACCTTGACCGTCTGATTGTCAAATGGGCTAAAAAACAGCTGAATATTGAAACACTGGATGATGCCGAATATGCTCACTTTATTGTGACTGCCCGCAAAGCCAAAGAAGCACTTTCAGATACTGATTCGGTAGAAATGAAACTGCTCGATCAGAAGCTGACACTGAACCGTCAGACTTTTGAAGAAATCATTCAGGTTGCACTGGACAAAACCATCAGTGTCTGCAAACGTGTTTTACGTGACGCTAAACTTGAACTGACTGATATTCAGAATGTGGTTCTGGTGGGTGGTTCAACCCGCTCTTATGCTGTTCAGAATGCGATCCGCGATGTATTTAACCAGGAACCTCTGTGTACCATCAACCCTGATGAAGTTGTTGCCATTGGTGCAGCAATCACTGCCAATCAACTGATTGGAAACTCTCAGGACGGCTCCTTACTGCTTGATGTTACTCCATTGTCACTCGGTCTTGAAACCATGGGTGGACTGGTTGAACGTTTGATTTCACGTAACACCCCTATCCCTGTTGCACGCCGTCAGGAATTCACCACGTACCAGGATGGTCAGACTGCCATGCTGATTCATGTTGTTCAGGGTGAGCGCGATCTGGTTGAACATTGCCGAAGCCTGGGACGTTTTGTTCTGCGTGGTATTCCACCAATGACTGCCGGTCAGGCCCGTATTGAAGTCACCTTCCAGGTCGATGCAGATGGACTGCTTTTTGTGTCTGCCAAAGAAACCTCTTCAGGTGTTCATGCTCAGATTGATATCAAACCATCCTATGGTCTTTCTGAAGATGACACTCAACGTTTATTATTGGATGGTTATAAGTTTGCTGAAGAAGACAAAAATTTACGCCATCTGAATGAAACAAAAGTTGAAGCCCGTCGTGAACTTGAAGCTCTTGAACAGGCTTTAAAAGCTGATGCAAAACTCCTGAACAGCGAACAGCTGTCGAGTCTGAATCAGGCAGCTGATATTTTAAAATCTCAGCTTGAAACAGATGATATTAAAAACATTGAAGAAGCCGTACAACAGCTTAAAATACACAGTGATGCTTTTGCTGCTGCCCGCATGAATCAACATATTGATCATGCACTGAAAGGCACTAAGCTGGATGACTGGTCAAACTCAAACTAATCAAGGTCAAAACTATGCCACGTATCAAAGTATTACCACATGCGACAATTTGCCCAAATGGTGCTGAGTTTGAAGTTGAAGCCAACAGCAACCTGTGTCAAAGCCTGCTGGACAATGGTATTAAAATTGAGCATGCCTGTGATATGTCCAAAGCATGCACCACCTGTCACGTAGTGGTTCGTAAAGGTTTCGATGAACTCGAAGAAATGGATGATGTAGAAGCAGATCTGCTTGACCGTGCATGGGGTCTGGAACCAGACTCACGCTTATCCTGCCAGGTAAAAATCACAGATGAAGACATGGAAATTGAAATTCCAAAATACACGATTAACCATGCTTCAGAAAATCACTGATATTCTGTAAAAATATTAAATATTAAAAAACCATTCCATGAGAGTGGTTTTTTATTGCCTTGATTCAGCATCTGTTATGAAATGGATCGTATTAAAAACTATTTAACCTCATCTACAATAATTTCATCTTCCAGTTTTAGCTTCACAATTCCCTGAGAGTTCGTCAGTTTCTGCTGGGTATGGATACGTTTAATCATTTTTTCCAGAACATTAATCAGTTCAGGATACTCAAAGTTCTGAACTTCATCCAGATTAAGCAACAGATGGAATCCTTTATATTCATAATCAAACCAGCGCTGATAGTCAGACTTACTGGCGGTATATTTTTCCATGACCTGCCAGGTACGCACAGGACCATTAATCCCTTTCAGAAAAATAGGAGCTTTAGGCGCGCAAAGATAATCATTTTTAATTAATTTATAGGTTTCATCAGACAGCAGAATCTCATCCACTTCAGCCGCACTTTGCAGTCTTGCAGCAAGGTTGGCATCCCGTCCAACAATGGTATATGCCATTCGATGCGCTGCGCCGTAATTCCCCACGTGGCAGTAACCTGTACTGATACCCATACGGATATGCAATGGAGGGTAACCCATCTTAATCCAGCGCTCCCGCAACAGCTTCATCTGCTGACGCATGGCAATCGCCATTTCCACACAGGTTTTTGCATCCTGCTCGACGCCCTGAGTGGTCGGATCGCCAAAAAAGATCAGGATTGCATCACCCATGAACTTATCAACGGTTGCTTCATACTGTTTTGCGATCTCAGTCATATGACTCAGATAGTCATTTAAGAGGAACGCAAGATCATCAGGAATCAGCGTTTCTGACAGCTCAGTAAAGCCCTGAATATCTGAAAAGAAAATTGTCATTTTCTTACGTTTGTATTCAATTTTGGCTTCGGCTTCTCCCTTCATAATAGACTGCCACAGCTGCAAAGGCGCATAACGGCTCAGCTGATTGGCAAATTCCATATAACGGTTCATCTGAGCGTAGTAATAGTCCTTACGCCCAATCGAATAACGGATGCGCTTGGTCTGATAGACACTGCCCACACCGAAATATGTGATCATGCACAGAAAAGCGAGTACAGTCAGCTCACTGGATGTGTGCTCAAAGTATTCACCGAATCCAAATACAAAAATATTGCAGATATAAAAGACGGTAGCCCCAATCAGGCTTGCCAAAGAAGCAACCACAAAGGATGTTCTGATATTGATTGCGGTATACAGCAGTACAAAAATTGCTGCAAAAGTCAGCACAAGATTGAGATGTACAGCTGACAGACAGATCGCAACGACCACAATATCAATAATAAACATGACATTGGCTCGCATGCGGTTATTGAAACGGTACTGCAGCCAGTGAGACAGTTTTGGAATTATCAGAATCAAAAAACCCAGAAACAATGGCAGATAGATCTGATAATTTGTATCTGGGGAGGTGTAATAATAAACAACTAATATCAGAGATAGCATTGTATACCCCATCAAACGATGAAGGTAATCAAACTGCTTCGGCTCTCGTTCCATCCAGCTGTCCAATGACACCACTTTTCACCCCTTTCGGACTTTACAGTTACACATCCCTATGCAACCGAAATGTGAATATCAATCCATGCGCCAGTCAAACGGCATATCACCCTGACCACG
This sequence comes from Acinetobacter sp. WCHAc010052, assembly GCF_002165295.2. Taxonomy (NCBI): domain Bacteria; kingdom Pseudomonadati; phylum Pseudomonadota; class Gammaproteobacteria; order Moraxellales; family Moraxellaceae; genus Acinetobacter; species Acinetobacter sp. WCHAc010052. Next base: position 1,926,565 of record NZ_CP032143.1, read on the forward strand.
CAGTGCCAGCATCAGCGTCTGGCGCATATGTGCCAGTACTTCATTGTTATATGGAACTGCCGGCGTACCCCATACAGGTTTTGGCCATGCAACATCATTCTGATAGCGTACAACGTGATGAAAATGCAGCTGTGGAACCATGTTACCTAAAGCAGCTACATTCATTTTGTCTGCACGGAACACACGTGATAACTGACTGGATAACCAGCTTGATTCGCGTAAAAACTGTTCCTGATCCGCCTGGCTGAGTTCGTATAATTCTGTAACACCAGGTACACGTGGAATAAGAATCAACCACGGGAACTGCATATCATTCATTAAACGACATGTTGACAGCGGAAAATCGCCTACAAAAAAAGTATCTTGAGCAAGTTGTGGATGCAAACTAAACATATCTTTATAAATGATGCAAAATTAGAATGATGACCAATACTATCACATACAAATCAGTGTGAATATTCCATAGAGCGTGTTTCAATGCAAATAAAGCTATATTTGCTTTGAAATCCATCACACTTCAACTTTAATAAATTATCTAAAAAAATCAAGAACTTCTTTCCGCTTATTTTCCTGATTTCAATCGTTTAAAATAATCATATAGTTTTCAGATACTTTCAGGAAGCCTCTGTATTTTGCGCTGTTCCCACCTATGGGCTCATGACACACATAACAGAGCTTCCTCCTGAAAGAATCAGATCAACCAGACTATGGCTTAAGACCTGATTCACTGACCAGACTGTTCAGCAGATCACTGATAAATCTGATCCGTTTTTCATACTCTTCCATCATGACCATAACCCTCAGTCGCTGCCCACCTTCCATTCGGAACCAGGTCGGATGCTTCTGCATCATCTGAATAATGGTGATTGCCTGTACGGGAGTGTCTGGTGAAAATTCAATAGAACCGCCGTTTGCACTCAGATCAATTTTAGTAATTTCAAGTTTTTCGGCAATGATCCGAATCTGATGCACACTGAAAAGCTGTTTGACCTGTACAGGTGGCACACCAAAACGGTCAATCAGTTCCATACGGATATGATCCAGTTTTTCCTGAGTATTTGCATTACTGATACGCTTATAGAACATCAGACGCTGATGGACATCACCCAAATATTCATCGGGGATCAGCGCAGGCATATGCAGGTTGATTTCCGCTGTCAGTGACAATGGTGCATCGAAATTTGGAGTTTTTCCGTTCTGAATGGCTTTGGTCGCCTTTTCAAGCATTTCCATATACAGACTGTAGCCTATTGCCTGCATGGAACCACTTTGCTGTTCGCCCAGCAGTTCACCCGCTCCACGGATTTCCAGATCTTCGGTCGCAAGCATGAAACCGGCACCCAGCGTAGATGCCCGGCTGATGGCATCCAGACGCTTTTCGGCATCACCTTTCAAGCCTTTGATTGAAGGTACCATGAGGTAAGCATAGGCCTGATGATGTGAACGTCCAACCCGCCCACGCAGCTGATGCAGCTGAGCCAGTCCAAGTTTGTCTGCCCGTTCTATAATGATGGTATTGGCATTTGGTACATCAATACCTGTCTCAATAATGGTTGAACAGACCAGGACATTAAATTCTTTATGGTAGAACTGCTGCATAACCTGCTCCAGTTCACGCTCACGCATCTGACCATGTGCAACAGCAACACGGGCTTCAGGCACCAGGTTACGGATATTTTCCGCAGCACGTTCAATCGTATCCACTTCATTATGAAGAATATAGACCTGCCCACCACGCAGCAATTCACGCAGAATCGCTTCTTTCATGGTTTCATCGGTCTGTTCATTGACAAATGTTTTGACTGCAAGACGACGTGCAGGAGGCGTTGCAATAATAGATAAATCACGCATGCCGCTGAATGCCATATTCAACGTCCGTGGAATCGGAGTTGCCGTCAGGGTCAGCATATCCACATCTGCACGCATCGCTTTAATACGCTCTTTATCACGTACGCCAAAGCGATGCTCTTCATCGACAATCATCAGCCCTAAATTTTTAAACTGGATATTTTCCTGCAGGATTTTATGTGTGCCAATCACAATATCTACTTTACCATCAGCAAGATCTTCAATGGTTCTGGTATGTGCTTTACTTGTTCCGAAGCGGGACAGAACCTCTATGCGGATAGGCCAGTCAGCAAAACGGTCTTTGAAAGATTCATAATGCTGCTGCGCCAGCAAGGTTGTCGGCACAAGTACTGCGACCTGCTTATTGTTCTGAACAGCTACAAATGCAGCCCGCATCGCGACTTCAGTCTTACCAAAGCCCACATCACCACAGACCAGTCGGTCCATCGGTTTTGCCAGCTGCATGTCATAAAGTGTGGCTTCGATGGCATTCGCCTGATCCAGTGTTTCTTCATAAGCAAAACCACTTGAAAACTGCATATAGCTGCTTTGCTCAAGTTCAAAACTGATCCCAGGTTTTGCCTGACGACGTGCCTGAATATGCAGTAGTTCTGCTGCTACATCGTGAATCTGCTCCAATGCTTTACGTTTGGCTTTGTTCCAGGCATCTGTACCCAGTTTGTGTAGAGGTGCAAGATCAGGATCTCCACCACTGAAGCGACTGATCAGATGCAGGTTGGTCACAGGAACATAGACTTTAGCTTCATCTGCATAATTCAGCTGTAAAAACTCGTAGTCCTGATCATCAATATTCAGCGTGATCAGACCTGCATAACGCCCAACACCATGATCAATATGTACAACAGGCGCACCAATACTCAGCTCTGTCAGACTGCGAACCAGAAACTCTTCAGAAACTTCATGCTGACGTTTACGACGGCGTTGAACCACTCGATGTTCATACAGCTGATTCTCTGAAATAACCGAAAGATGATCTGTAATGACCAGCCCTCGATCCAGAGGTGCATTGGTGATTGCTACTGAAAAATGTGATTGCTGAAATTCAGCAAAGTTACTGACTACAGGAATTTCACCCAGCGTTGGGCATAAAGCATCTTTCAGGGTTTCACGGCGTCCTGCACTTTCTGCCACCAGCAATACAGGATGATTTGCGTCATCAATATATTTTTTGACGGCTGAAAAAGGTTTTTCCTGCTTCGGATCTACAGCTAAGCGTGGCGGTAATTCTGCGGATAAATTCAATGCGCCTGAACGGATTTCCACAACTTCTGTATCTGCAATGATGCGTGGAAACTGATTCAGAAATTCAAAGATCTGATTGGGCTGTAAAAAAATCTGTTCAGGGGGTAGTAAGGGCTGATCCACATTATGACGGCGGTCTTCATAACGGCGCATCACATCTTTCCAGAAACTGGTCAACCCATCTTCCAGATGTTTATCTGTAATGACAACTGCATTACCAGGTAGGTACGATATGAGGCTGCTTTGGGTCTGCATAGCCTCTGCACTGAAGAACAATGGGAAATAAAAGTCCAGCCCTGGTGATGCAATACCTTCCATGACATCCTGATAAATTGGATTTTTCTTTGGGTTTGCAGTTGGAAAACTTTCTGCATAACGATCACGAAAGGTAGAGCGTGCTTCTTTCAGTGGAAATTCTTTGGCAGGAAGAACAGTAAAACTTTCTATTTTTGTTGTTGTTCTCTGAGTTTCAGGATCAAAAAATTTCAGCGTATCAATTTCATTATCAAACAGGTCTATACGGATCGGAGCATCCTGTCCAGATGCATAAATATCCATAATACTGCCTCGCACAGCAAATTCGCCATGATCATAAACAGTATCCACAAGATGATAACCTGCCTGAATCAGTCGCAGTTTCTGCTGCTCCAGATCAAATGTCTGACCGATTTTAATATCGAAATGTTCACCCAGTACCCACGATGTCGGTGCTACACGCTGAGCCAGTGTAGTCGCTGAAACAAGCAGAATACCCGACTGAGGCATGTTGGATAAAATTGAAAGGCGTTCCGACACAATATCCTGGTGTGGAGAAAGTCGGTCATAAGGCAAAATTTCCCAGTCCGGAAAAATAGTCGGTTTTATACCATAAAACTCAAGTTCACTTTCCAGTTGCCCCAGATGCTGATTGTTTCTTGCCACCAGTACAAATAACTGGCTAGATTTTTCTGAAATTTCCTTGAACAGTAATGCAGCTGATGAACCAAGCATGGAACCAATCCAGCGTTTTTCACCAGCTTTGAGTTGTTTTAAATTCAGTTCTGAAATTTCTTGTGTAAACATAATCGCTTTGGGTCAGAATGACATGGGCGATAGTTTAACATGATGCATCAAAGGCAAGCATTCATTTCATGACTAAGTTCAGTGAGTATCAGCGATCCCGTTTAAACTGTTTATAATAGTCATTCAACTTAAAAATCACAGTCTTCAGCTGTTGTAGATTTTCTTCGTTATTGCCTAAACGAGCCACATAACGACCTGATGCAATTTCCAGATCTATTTTTTCATTGATCAGAATTGCTTTATAAAAAAGTTCTTTTAAATCATCAAAATTATTCAGTTTACGGTTAGAAAAATATTCCAGCCGTTCAGACAGACTGTTGGCAACAATTCCATCGACAATAAAACCCCGCTCTGCATCGATCTGAATATTATTTTTTTCTAAAAACTCAAGTTCAGCTTTCGCCTCTTTACCTTTAAATAAATCAGCAATTCTGTTCAACATCTGATATTCCAGCATTCCAAGCAATAGTTCAGTTTAGTTTGATTTAAACCCATATAAAAGTATAGATATGCTTAGGCTATTTTATTCCAATGGTAAAAAAAGCATCCTTTCGGATGCTTCATGACGCAAGATTATGCATATCTACGTTTTAAATAATCCACAATAACCTCAGATTCAAAAAGTTTTGCACCTGTATTAGGATCTGCCAGATAAGGCACCTGAATATCTTTTTTATGACGGCCCATGACTGGAACTACTTTTTCACGTTTTCCTCCAGCCAGAGGAATATATTTGCCTGGTTTTAAACGTAAAACCGATGGTCCCTGATCCTGCCAGCGTTCTTTTGCTACGTTATGAAAAACAAAAGGCAGTTCCAGTTCGGTCAGAATCCCACGCACGATACGGGTATATGGACTAGCTTCAAAACCCCACAGTTCCAGAAGCTGTTCAGGTGTTTCACGGTTTATAATTTTTTTATTGACCCAGACACCCCGTGCGCCATTCAACAGTGTTCCTGCTAAAGCAACGATTGGATATTTTGGATAATGTGCATATTTTTCAGGCGTTTTGCCACTTTTGCCATAATGCTGAAACAGGTAATGAATAATATCCTGTGATTCATACATGGCTGTGCCGGTATTTTCATCTACAAAATACGGAAAACGCAGTTTACCGCCTTGCTCTTTGACGATTTTACGGAATTTAGTACCGCCTTTTGGGCATGGATACACTTCATAATCCAGGTTCAGTAAAGTCATCACTTCACGGACACGGCGACAAAATGGTGAACCTTCAAACTCATACAGTTTTAACGCTTTTTCAGGCTGAACTGGAAATGCGGTTCCGTTTGCTCCACGACCACCTTCTGTCAGCGAAGTCGCCAGAGCCTGAATGACTTTGATTTGATGATACACCATTTTGTTATCTCCAGGCTTTGCGCCTATTTTTATAAATCGACCAGTTTTTCTTTGGATACAACAATTCCGTTATTATCTGCATAGACATAATCACCAGAATTGAATGTCACACTGCCAAAATACAGTGGAACATCAACCTCGCCTATGCCTTTACGGTTACTTTTTTGAGGAATTGAAGCCAATGCATGTACTCCCAGATCGAGTTCTGCAATTGCATCAACATCTCGGACACATCCGTAAATAATCACACCATTCCAGTTATTTTTTACAGCAGATTCAGCAATCATGTCACCCATCAGTGCGCAGCGCATTGATGCACCACCATCCACAACAAGTACTTTGCCCTTGCCATCTGTAGCAAGCAACTGTTTGACACGTGAGTTATCTTCAAAACATTTTACAGTGACAATCTGACCACCAAAACTTTTACGCGCGCCATAGCTACGGAAAAAACGACCATCGAGCGATGGAATCAGAGTCTGAATATCTTTTTCAGGATGATCATCAAGTAAATCACAGGTAACGAATGCAACAGTCATGCTTATTTCCTTTTATATGGATTTTTGTATGCGTAAATTATCATAAATTTCAAATGGCTTTTCCTGCTTTTGTGCAGCCTCGACCATAGTATGAGCCACCTGTTCAGCAGTCACAGGCTTATATTTAAATGAATCTGGAACCAGATAAGCGAATTTTCTGTACAGCTTCTGTGTCGCATCTTCAAGTGTACGCTGTTCAGTACGCTCACCCAGCAACAGTGATGGACGCACGATAGACGCCTTACTCAGTTGCAGTACCTGAACATGATCTTCAAGCTGTCCTTTGACCTGATTATAAAAAATTTTAGATCCAGCTTTAGCCCCCATGGCACTGACCAGCAGATAATGTGTCGCTGTTTCTTCAAACAGATCGGCAAAATGTGCATTGATTTCAAAATCAATATTATAAAATGCTGATTTCGACCCTGCTTTTTTTATCGTACTCCCAAGGCAACTGAAAGCATGGCTATAACCATTTACATCTTCATCATTCAGTAACAGAAAATCAGACAGAACCAGCTGTTCAACCTTATTTAAACTTTTAAACAGCTCATCTTCATATCGGACCACTGCTGTTATCTTTTTACATGAAGGCAGCTGGTTCAGTTGTTTCAGCAGTTCTCTACCCACCAGACCCGTTGCCCCGATCACGATTGCACTTTCAATTGATTTTGTCATTTTTTAACCACTCACTCCCTCTCAGCACTAATCTAACGATTTAATTCAAAAAAATCTTCATCTAAAATGTTGCCAAAGTATGTCAAGGCTTGACTTCCGTGCTCTATTTAATCACAATATGGCACTTGTTTACGGGCTGGTGAAAATTCTCTGATGTAGGTTTTCAGATGTAATTTCAGCCCGCCCAGACCAATCTATTTCAAGGAGTGCACGAGTGGCAAACTCTGCTCAAGCAAAAAAACGTGCTCGTCAAAACGTTAAAGCACGTAAACACAACGCTAGCTTACGTTCTATGGTTCGTACTTATATCAAACGTACAGTAGCTGCTATTGCAGCTGGTGAACATGCTGCTGCTGCTGAAGCATACAAAGTAGCGGTTCCTGTAATCGACCGTATGGCTGATAAAGGCATCATCCATAAAAACAAAGCTGCTCGTCATAAGAGCCGTTTAAATGCACAAGTTAAAGCATTAGTTGCTAAATAATTTTGCATTTGAAAAAAGCCCGCAAGGGCTTTTTTTATACCTGAAATAAATTCATTCTTATTAAAACGACACAATTAAAAACGAATTTCAGCAACACCATCTTCTATACTCTCAAAATTAAAACCCATGATAAAAACGAATAATGACAACATCAGGCTATATTTTTGTAATCTGCTTTTTTCTGTTGGTGATCTGGTCAAGATGGTTGGCAATCAGACTGATCCGCAAAAGCAACACGGATACTTCTGAAAAAATCACCCTCAGCACATATATTTTTCCGGCACTGATTATTTTTGTCATTTCATCACTGGTTATTCCCTTTTCCTTTTTCATTCCACAGTCAGTATATAACCTGTTCAGCAAACCAGCTTACGAAGCAACCATACAGCGCTACAGCAGCGAATGGGTCAACAACCCTGGCAAAGGGGGCAACCGAATCCTGATGTACCACAGCTATGTCAGTTTTCAGACTGAAGACGGTATAGTTCACAAAGACATACCCACCGATATACGCTCCGGAGGAAGACCTGTCATTGGAGATAAAGTTACGATTGTCTATACTCCAGGTGATAAAAGAGTCGGAGAAAAGTCTGCCCGTAGTGGTCTGCTGCTTTTTGCAGGCGGTTTAATGACATTCATGATGGCAATGGTGCTCTATACGCTGTTTTCTTATGCCATGAACTTCAAAACAAAGTCTTTAGGGAATCTATGGAGTTTTCTGCTTCTTCGGGTCATGATCCCATTTGCAACATTTGGCATGTTTGCACTGCTTCTCAGTGTTGTTTATAAATATATTTTTTTAGGAAATCCTGCAAATGATCCTGTGATCGTACCGATTCTTTGTGGATTTTTTGCATTTTCATTATTACCACTGATGATTTTACTGGTGCGCCCCAGATCAAAACATACAGAATAAGCCCCCGAAGGAGCTTATTCATCATGATCATTTACATATTTACTGACTGACTTCAGATGTCATCAGACGAGTGATCAGTCCAAGATTTTCAGCTTTTGACAATCCAAGAATCAGACTCTGATTCTGCTCCATTATTGTCCATTTCTGGTTTGCACCATTGGTACATCCATAACGGATCAGACGGGCGCGGTTTTCTTTCAGATTGCCACCTTCAAGATCGAAACACTGATTTGCCTGTCTGATTGTTCCAGTTGCTTCATGCAAACTCCAGAGCTGATTTGCCTGATTGCTCTGACAGGTAGCCATACTGATAACATTACCACCACCCGTTGTCAGACACTGATCCAGCGCGGCACGGTTATGAATCTTACCGTCAATATCGTAAATCCACTGTTCAGTTTCATCATTGCTGCAACCACTTGCACCGCTGATATAAGCATTCAGCTGACCATTTGCCAGCGTTTCAGTTTTCAGACAGTTTGTTCTGTTCTTGATACTGGTCACTCCCTGCAGAGGTTTTTCCTGATCCAGTCTCAATACTGTCAGAAAGTTTTTAAAAGCTGATTTAGCCTCAGGCACACCTGATGTCAGATCAGCACGATAAGCATCCACCCAACGGTTTAAACGGTGCATGGTGCCTGTCTGCTGGACGTAACGGTCAAACACAGCCTGTGCAGCAGCTGAAAGCTCTGATTTATACGCCGAATACGAATCCATCCAGAGCCGTGCATCTGTTCCCAGGTGAATCACAGATTTATCTGCATTTTCAAGCAAGGCCTGTTCCAGCAGTGGCAACTCAATCTTTCTCAGCGCACTGTAACCCGCTTCACGACCAATTTTCACATATGCAGGCAGAGCTGCTAAAACAGGAATATCAATCTGTGACAGTTTAACGGCATCAGCTCCTACTTTCTGGCAGAACAGCTCTACGTGTTGTGGCTGATCGCTCTGTGCAAGATTGATATGGAATTTATTGGCTTTACTGTTGGCTGCCAGCTGAGCCGGTGCAAGTGCGATATTTTTTGCACCATTTGCAAACTGTACATTTAACCAGCAGTTGGCCGTACCTGCAGACAATACTGGTGCAGGCAGATTAAAGACATTCCCCCAGTTACCACGTGCCGCAGGATAAATAATACCGCTCTGGTTCTCTACATCGTAACCACCCAGAATGGTATATACAGGCACACCAAACATAGCAGGCTTCAGATAGTTACCATCTGCACTGTTATACCAGACCCCACTTGATTTAGGCACTTTAGGCTGAACGACTTCCATTTTTCTGGTCGTCTCATTCCATTTTTTATAGCCCGTAGGAGATTTTTCATCCCAGACATGGCGTGCATTGAAGTGCGGCTGAATCTTCCAGCGGGTGCTGTAACCCGTGTAGTGGGTATAACGGGAAATCGAACTGGACGAATATCCACCCGACATCGCATCTTTACCATACGGATACAGGTTCTGGAAGTTAGGAATACCATTACTTCCATCTCCAAGGTTTTTATTGCCCCAGTCCAGGTTGCCCCGCATTTTGTTACGGTAGGCAATATAACCCCATCCGCTGTCTGCATGATGCGCCGCCCAGAACATGTTGTTTCCAACAGAACCCGGGTAGTGCCCCAGTCCATAATGATGCCCGATTTCATGACTGAACTCATTTCCAACAGAGTCAATAATGGTCAGCATACCATTACCACCACTCAGACCATGATTTGCTTCACCATTGGCGTATTTACCACGTGCATGATGCACCACAACACTCTGAGTCAACTGTGGCTGTTCCTGACTTGCCATGGATGAAGATGTCACGCCCCAGTTCGCAAGATTAGTTCCCACACTGAAGGTTGATTTTGCAGTATTTTCCCGCATATCTCCATCATAATAACCACCATTTGATGCACTGACAGAATCATAAATTGTGCCGCTAGCGATCATGACCCGATCAAGTTTCATATCATCATATTTAGTAACAATCATCTGTGCAGCAGGAATTGTCTGAAAATAATCCGTTCCCGCTTTTTCAGGCTCAAGCAACATATAATGACCGCTTGATTTAGGTGGATCGGTCAAAAGACCTAAACGGATATTCTGTAATACAAGCTCACCCGGTGCAGCAAAATCAATACTTTCAGCCGTAATCTCACCACGTTTACCTGAGTCCGGCTGAACAATCTGAATACTCAGACCAGGCACAACCTCATCCCACTTCAACACAGCCGACCATGCTTTTTTTGAATACAGCACTTTAGGTCTGTCATCCGTATTTGCCTGATCAGACAGCGGAAGCTGAGCTGGATCATTCAATTCAACTGTTCTGAGCAAACGGCCATCCTGGTAAATTTCAGCATTTAAACGCCGAATATCTCCCATACCCTGTACAGGTGTCACCAGCAGTAACGCTTCACGTTCACCGGTCAGGCGAGGCATATTCTTATCTTCATTTCCTTTCGGATCTACAACATGCCCCTGTGCAAACTGAAGCATAGCTTCAAAATTCCCACTCAGATCATTGCGGATTTCGCGGTTCTGTCCCTCTGCATTTAAGTCATAAAAACCCAGCGTACTGCTCTCAATGCTGTCCTTTTCTGGCTCCGCATATTTTTGTACAACTCCACCTTCTGAAGCTGACTGGCTTCCGCCCCCGCCACCACAAGCCATAAGCATGGCTGATAGTGTACAAATAGTTAAATATTTATACTGAAGCTGCATCACATTTTCCAACTCAAAATTGGCACGATTCTCTAACAAAAAGAAAAATGTGCACTTATTAATTATGTTTTATCAAGCATTTAATGCTTAAGGCATGCTACACAATCAGATGTCAGAACTTCAATACTATTCACTTTTTTTATTAAATAATTATTCATGTATATTTGATCGTTATTAAGTTTTATTAAAACAATACAACTCAGTTTACAGATCAGGAGTGGAACAGGGAGAAAGACTTAAAATTATAATTTTACATATAACACTGATCAGAACAGAATTAAGGATGGGAACTGATCCACAAAAAATATGACCAATAAAAGCAGAGATACGAACGGATTTAAACAGTTGACACCAAATCAATATCAGCCATTTTTCTGAAAATCACGGATAGACAGCTCATGTCGCTCTCCCCGCCAGATCCATTTCAGATGAGAGTCCAGAAAATCCTCGCCTTCAAACCAGACAAACAGACCTTCCATCATTTCCGGCCAGTCCTGCTGAGTGACTTCATTCCGTCCTGAAATAACCGCCAGAATTGCAGCCAGAATCGTGTCATGACTGACAGCAAGGCTTAAACCATCCGCCTGCTGTGGATGTGTCTTATAAATCAGCTCCAGTACGTCTACAACTCCCGTAATCGGGTGTTTCATACCAGGCAGTGCATTATTGACAAAACTGTTGATAAACCCAAGCGCACCCTGCTTCCTGAAATATGGACCTGCCTGCTGGATATCCAGCACAAAACTTCCCGGTTCCACCAACAAACGCTGCTCCACTATTTCAATATGATGCGTATTGGGCTGAACAGTAATGGAATCAGCTCCCTGAATCATCAATGCTGCGGTATCCACACAGCGCTGAATTGGACTGGAGATGCAGTGCTGTACAGCACGGTCTGTATTTTCAATCAGATACGCTCCCCATGCCTGTGCAAGGTCACGCCCCTCAGAAGTCAGCTGAAGATCGTAACCTGCCAGTCCCTGACCACTGACAACCTCACGAATTGAATGTCGTGTAAACAGAGTCACTGGAGTTTTAACATCAGGCAATAAATCAATCGCCTTCAGCATACTGGTCGGGAGCAGGTCTAATGCCATGATTCAGTCAGATTTCAACAAATTTATGGACACTATAGCATGTTCTCTTTTTTGCTCAATGCTTGTACTGCATCTGCGTAAGTGCCTGTAAAGCAATTTTTTTCATATTTATATTCCGATAAGCAATGAAACCATTATTCAACAAGGTATCCCGTTGATTATACAGAAATGGACGCTGCCTGAAATCGACCAGCCCACCACCGATCCGTTCGATCAAACACTGACCTGCACTGGTATCCCATTCACAGGTTGGATGAAATCTTGGATAGATATCCACCTGATCTTCAAGCATCATGCAGAACTTATAAGCACTGCCCGCACGTACAGTTCCAAAAGACGCTATGTTTGCCAGTTCATCCAGATAAGCTGCATATTCCTGTTTCTCCTGACTGCTGTGACTCAAGCCCACACAAAGCTCATGCTCCGTTTCAGACGACTCAAAAACACTCCATTCACCTGAGTCTGTTTTCAGCTTAAGTGGCATACCCTGTTCAGGACAGACATAGATTACAGACTGAGCCGGAACAGCGAGCAAAGCGAATACAGTATCGGCACCTTTGATCATACTCAGATTGATTGTAAATTCGGGTCTTTTGTGCAGAAACTCTTTTGTTCCATCCAGAGGATCGAGCAACCAGAATTCTTTCCAGTTCTGCCGATGTTCAGCACTGCCTTCTTCAGACAGTAATGGCAGTTCAGAAATCTGTGCCAGTGCATCAGTCAGATAGCTGTTCACTCTGTAATCCGCCTGAGTTACAGGTGAATTATCGGATTTTTTTACAACGTCAAAATCTGCGCCTGAACAATAACGCTCATATTCTTCTCGCAAAATTTCACAGGCATGTGTCACAATGGGGATCAGTTTTTGTATAAGCGCATCCTGCGGCGCTGTTGTAATTTTAAACATTGAATTCCTATATGCTGAATATGTCTGAAAAACCTACCATCATTTTCGATATGGATGGAACCTTACTTGATCTGGCTTATGATGATCAGATCTGGAATCATCTGCTTCCTGAACGCTATTCCCAGATCCATCAGTGCTCACTGGAACAGAGTAAATCCACTCTTGCAGAATTTTATCAGGAACACAATCATACCCTGAAATGGTATTCATCCAGCTTCTGGACTTCAAAAATAGGCGTTGATGTACTGGCTCTGCAAATTGAATTTCAGCACAAAGTCGCTTTACGTGAAGGTTGTCTTGAATTACTGGACTATCTGAAAGAAAACCGTTATCCCTGCTGGCTTGCGACCAATGCCGATCTGGCAGGATTAAAGTTTAAACTTGAAATCACAGGTCTGGCTCAGTATTTCGATGTGATTGTCAGCAGTGAAAGTTTTGGACATTCCAAAGAGTTTCCTGAGTTCTGGCAAAAACTGAATACGCAGCACCCTTTTAATGCTGATCAGGTGTTCTTTGTAGACGATACTGAAAAGGTTTTACAGGGCGCACAAAATTATGGCATACAGAATCTTGTCACCATTCAGCAACCATCCTCCATGGGCAATATCCGACAGCATAGCGCTTATCCTATGCTGAACCGACTCACTGACTTAATTCCACTGATTGAACAGATTGAGGGAAATAAAAAATATGCCTGAAACCGCTGCGGGTATCCGAATTGATAAATGGCTATGGGCTGCACGATTTTTTAAAACACGCTCTATTGCCAAAGCTGCAATTGAAGGCGGAAAAGTCCACCACAATGGCGATCGGGTAAAAGTTTCAAGAGAAGTCCGTATAGGCATGGAACTGACCATTCAGCAGGGTTTTGACAAAAAAACCGTGACAGTCAAAGCACTCTCCAGTGTCCGGGGTCCTGCTCCAGTCGCCCAGCTTCTTTATGAGGAAACTGAGGTCAGTATTGCGCGCAGGGAATTGATTGCAACCCAGAGAAAGTTGCATAATCTAGCCCGACCTGACAATCGGCCAAGTAAAAAAGACCGTCGGGACATCAATAAGTTTAAACAGGACAATGATCACCAGTTTGACCAGTTCTGGTCATATAATGATGATTGAATTAAGCGTCATATTATGTCGCACATGATATGACTTTTATGGAACAGAAATATAAATTCTGTCACTATACTTGCCGTGGACAAGGTTTTAATTTAATACATCCACTTGAGTATATAGTTAAGTGACATCGTTTTGAGGTTGTAAGATGGATGATAACAAAAGTAAGGCACTGAATGCTGCACTGAGCCAGATTGAAAAACAGTTTGGTAAAAATACAGTCATGCGTCTTGGTGATAATAATGTACAGGCAGTTGAAGCAGTATCCACTGGTTCACTGACTCTTGATATTGCACTGGGTATTGGCGGTCTGCCAAAAGGTCGTATTGTTGAAATCTATGGTCCTGAATCTTCAGGTAAAACGACGATGACCCTCCAGGCCATTGCTCAGTGTCAGAAAGCTGGCGGAACCTGTGCATTCATTGATGCTGAACATGCACTTGATCCACAGTATGCCCGCAAGCTGGGTGTAGATATTGATAACCTGCTGGTTTCTCAGCCTGACAATGGTGAACAGGCGCTTGAGATTGCAGACATGCTGGTACGCTCTGGTGCGATTGACATGATTGTTGTCGACTCCGTAGCGGCATTGACACCACGTGCTGAAATCGAAGGTGAAATGGGCGATTCGCACATGGGCTTACAGGCTCGTTTAATGAGTCAGGCGCTGCGTAAAATCACCGGTAATGCTAAACGCTCGAACTGCATGGTGATCTTTATTAACCAGATCCGTATGAAAATCGGAGTCATGTTTGGCAGTCCTGAAACGACAACTGGTGGTAATGCACTGAAATTCTATGCTTCTGTACGCCTTGATATCCGCCGTGTCGGTCAGGTTAAAGAAGGTGATGAAATTGTAGGTTCTGAAACCAAAGTTAAAGTTGTTAAAAATAAAATGGCGCCTCCGTTCCGTGAAGCACTGTTCCAGATCCTGTACGGCAAAGGTGTTAACCACTTAGGCGAACTGGTGGATCTAGCTGTAGCACAGGAACTGGTTCAGAAAGCGGGTGCATGGTATTCATATAAAGGCGAAAAAATTGGTCAGGGTAAAAACAATGTGATCCGTCATCTTGAAGAAAACCCTCAGATTGTCCAGGAGCTGGATAAAGCAATCCGTGAACAGCTGTTGGTTACTGCAAATGCAGCACCTGCTGAAGAAAAAGACGAAGAAGAACCAGATTTTCTGGATGTCTAAGATTCAGCAATAATCAAACGCCTTTCGGGGCGTTTTTTTTATCATAATGCATATTCAAGCCCTTAATAGTCTGCAATAGTGAACCATGCGCATTGCATCGCCCACCATTCAGACATCTACGATGAATTCAGCTACATTCAGACGTATAAAGCATTAAACTAATCCCGTTATATTCAGGCATCTTTTCCAGACATTATGAGTCACCCCAAATTTACCAAACTGATTGATTATGAAGCCCTGAAAGAACAATATGGGGAATCAGATCCATCCATTACCCAGAAAGAACTGGAAAAATCATCTTCAGGGCACTTTTCACAGGATCATGCCGACCCCAATGCCCTCTCATTTTCCAGTGACAGCCAGAAGTCCGATCAAGGGCTGACAGGCACACGCTTACGCTCTTATGCTTTTGCCGTCCTCACTCGCAAAGAATACTCAAAAGCGGATCTGATAGAAAAACTGGCAATGTACGCTCAGAACCGTGATGAAGTGATAGAACTGGTCAATGAGCTTGCCAAAGAAAACTATCAGAGTGATTTACGTGTTGCAGAAATGACACTACGCAGTCAGGTACGCAAAGGAAAAGGACCCAACAGGATAAAACTGGCTTTACGCAGTAAAAGCCTGGATAGAACCCTGATTCAGGATGATCTGAATGAAATTAACTGGTATGAACAGGCTTATCAGTTAAAAATTAAAAAATACGGCGTGAAGGTCGAAAAAGATCAGAAGCTCAAAGCCAAGCAAATCCGTTTTTTACAGTATCGAGGTTTTGAAATGGATGTGATTATGAAAGCGATATCAAGAAAAGAAGATGGAGAATAAATAACAGGACAGGAAACAGAAGCTAAGAATAGATTTTGAAAGGAGATTATTATTTTAAAAATATGGTGGCAACCCTACCAGCAAAGCCTCGGCACATCATAGTTCTGATACCGTTGCTACCTTCCGGTCCTGGCGGGGTTTTCAGATTACAATTGCGAAGTAACCAGCAGGGCTACCATTACAGGAACAGAGTATAGAGATTTTTTCTTAAGTTGCAAGCCTTGCACAGCACTTTTAAAGAAACAGCTATCCGTTTGATTATTTTAAAAACAATCCATACTTTTTACACTCCTGAACACAAAATTCATATATGCAATCAAACACTTTAAAGTATGACCTGTTTTGTAAAAGCTTATTGCATTTCAATGCATGGGCGTTTTTAATGTGTTCATTCAAAGAATTTTTATCGGAACTCCGTAATATCTACAGTATCCGTTATACAGATGGAAATTTACTATGCTAAAAAAGCATGCTCTTTATGCGCTCACACTTACCTGCTCTGCATCTTTATACGCCAACATCCCAATTGAGTCTCGAGGTCTGAGCCAGGGAAGCAATGAACTTTCTTCTGGCAACAGTACAGCAGTCAACAGCACTGCTCAGGTTCAGACCAATCCAACCTGGCAACTGATACAGAAAAACCAGCAGCTTGAAAATGATATCCGTGTACTTCGTGGAAAAATGGAAGAACAGGACAATGAAATAGAGAAGCTGAAGAAAGAACTGACCAATCGCTATACCGACCTGGATCAGCGACTTGAACTTCTACAACAAAAAGTAGACCCTGAAAGTGCAGCCAGCCCAGAGGAGGATAACCAACAGGATACTTCTCCCAGCACAACCACAGGCACCACAGGCACCACAGGCACCACAGGCACCACAGGCACAGTAAACACAACTGTACAGCCCAAAGCACCTGCCACAACTCCTGCCATCAATGCAGGGACCACAGTCAATGTCAGCTCACAGCTGGAACTGGAAAAAGCAGCCTATACCATTGCTTTAGATGCCTATAAGCAAGGTGGTGCAAAAAAAGCCATTGCACCTATGCAGAATTTTATTAAAAATCATCCCAACAGTGTCTATATTGGCAATGCTTATTTCTGGCTGGCAGAATTTAATCTTGCAATTGAACCCACCAATTACACTGAAGCCAAAAAGAACTTCAATATCGTTGCAAACCAGTATCCCAACTCTGCCAAAGCATCAAATGCACTCTATCGCCTATACAGCATTGCGAAAGACGTAGATCGTGACTCTGTGCAGGCAGCCAAAGCTAAAAATAAAATTCTGGCTAACTATCCAAAATCCGAAGAAGCCAGCTATTTCAAAAAATAAATATTCTTTATTCTTCAAAAGAAAAGGCACCCTACAGGTGCCTTTTTATTAACTCATCATTATATTAACGTACAATACCACGACTTGAACTCTCTACAGAGTCAATCAGAAGCTGAGCTTCAGACACTGTTGGCAGTATTTCATCACGGATTTTACTGATCGCCTGTTCAGTTGTCAGCCCAGATTTATAAATAATTCTGAATGACTCACGCAGTCCCTGGATAACATCACGGGACCACCCTTTACGGCGCATTCCTTCCACATTCATTGCATAAGCATGTGCAGGATTACCAGAAACCATCACATAAGCAGGAACGTCTTTCAGAATCAAAGAAGCTCCACCAATCATGCTGTAGGAATCAATTTTACAGAACTGATGAATACCTGAGTTACCACCAACAATGACATAGTCACCGATGTGGACGTGGCCGGCTACACCAACATTATTTGCAAAAATATTGTGATCACCCACAACACAGTCATGCGCGATATGTGTATTGACCATAAGCAGATTATGACTGCCTACTTTGGTTATTCCACCATCCTGAACCGTACCACGATGCAGACTGCAATGCTCACGAATGGAGTTATGATCTCCAATTTCAAGCCAGGTCTCTTCACCCTTATATTTTAAATCCTGGCACTCTTCTCCGACACTGGCGAACTGAAAAATATCATTATGTTCACCAATTCGGGTATAACCCCCAATTACAACATGGGAGCGAAGTCGGGTACCAGCCCCAATGCTGACATTTGGACCAATAATACAGTACGGTCCAATCTGAACATCAGGTGCAATTACTGCTGATGAGTCAATAATAGCTGTAGGGTGAATAAGTTCTGTATTGCTCATGCCTTCTCTATTTTCTGATGCGAAACAATAATTTCCGCTGTGGTTGCAACTACGCCATCAACTGTGGCAATACAATTATATTTGTAAATGCCACGCTTTTGCATCACAAGTTCTGCTTTTAAGACCAATTGATCGCCAGCCACAACCTGTTTTTTAAATCTGACTTTTTCAGCACCAGCAAACAGGAACAATGAGCCAGGTCCTGGTTTTTCATTATTCATAATGAAACCCAGAATACCGGCAACCTGTGCAAGTGCTTCAATAATCAGAACACCAGGCATAATTGGATAGTCAGGAAAATGCCCCTGAAGAAATTCTTCATTAATGGAAACATTTTTATAACCCACAATACCATTGTCAGTTACTTCAACTACGCGATCGACCAATAAAAAAGGATAACGATGCGGTAAATATTCACGAATCGTTTGAATATGCATTGGCAGTTCTGGTTTCGTAAACACAGGAGAATTCGACTCAGTCATCATATTTCTATTTACGCAATTTAAAAGTTGATTCAAGGGACTCAATTTGAGCCTGTATATGATCAAGTTTTTTGGCAAACTGGGTCAATGGCACATCTGCTAATTGTTTGAAGCGTATCGCAGCCCGCTTCCACTGAGCAGTTTCCAGCATTGGCGTACCAGAAGAATAACTTCCAGCTTCAGAAATACTTTTTGTGACCATTGACATGCCGGTAACAGTCACATTATCAGCAATATTAATGTGCCCTACAACACCTACAGCACCAGCAAAGACACAGTTTTTGCCAATGACCGTACTTCCAGCAACACCACACTTTGCAGCCATTGCTGTATTTGCACCCACTTTAACGTTATGCGCAATTTGCACAAGGTTATCAATAATTACACCATCTTCAATAACAGTGTCATCCAGAGCACCCCGATCCACACTGCAGTTTGATCCAATCCGGACATCATCTCCAATGCGGACCGAGCCTAACTGAGCAATGCGGTTCCATTTTCCCTGATAAGGTGCGAAGCCAAAACCTTCTCCACCAATCACAGTATTTGCATGGATGCGCACGCGGTCAGCCAATGTACATTCACCTGTCAATGTGACATGAGAATCAATAAAGCATTGCTTTCCAATTTCAACACCATCATCCACTTTTGTATGTGAAAGAATAACGGTGTCATCTCCCACTACACAGTTTTCACCAATATAGACAAAGTGCCCAATATAAGCACTGTCAGAAATCATGGCTGATGGATGGATGAATGCAGAGCTTTCAATACCGCGCTGCTCATGCTTCCGTTCAAATGTATGTGTCAGTATTGCAAAAGCAAGATACGGATTTGCAACCACAATGAAGTTCTGATGAACATCCTGCAATTGAGCCCGTAACTGCTCAGTGACAATTAAAGCGCCTGCTTTAGACGACCTTGCCAGATCCAGAAATTTATCTGCATTTACAAATGCAATATCATCTGACGATGCATTTTCCAGACTTGCAAGGCGCTTAAGTTTTAAGTCTGACTGACCAACAGGCTCGCCCTGGACCTGCTTTGCGAGTTCATCAAGACGATATTGTTTTGAAATCATGGTTTACTTAATTGCATTAACCTTTTGAATCATTTTATCAGTTAAATCATACTTAGCGTCATACGCCAGGGCAGAGTTTTTATTTAAAATAAAATCCAGTGTGTTTTCTTTACGCAATTGCTCTGCAGCCTGTTTGATTCGACCATCCATCAGCTTATTGGTACTCTGAATGGAACTCTGCACAGTTGTCTGAACACTTTGCTGAATCGTATTAAATTCTTTCATTTTAGACTGATACTGAGCAGACATTTTCTGCTTATCCGCTTCAGACAGATTGGTGCTCTGCTGTGCTTTCTGCTGCATTGCCTCAAGCTCTTTACCCAACTGTTCAAGTTTGGTTGACTGCGGCTTTAAAGACTGCTGTAAAGCTGCATTCTGCTGTTTAAGAAAACTGCTTGATTCTACAACTTTTTCCAGATCAACCACGCCATATCCTGCTGCATGAGCACCAGAACTCAGAATACTTACTGCGACAGCCATACTGCAAATTATTTTTTTCATGTTCAGCCCTATATTTCCATATTAAAGTCAGATGCGGACCGTACTTAGAAAGTACGGCCGATTTCAAACTGAATACTCTTCGTATCATCACCCTCTTTATCATTCAGCGGATAAGCATAGCTGAGTGATAATGGACCAATCATCGTAATCCAGGTAAAGCCTGCACCCACACTGTAGCGCATGTTGCCAAAATCGAATCCAAAGTTATCTTTACAGTACTTTTTCGCATCGAGCAGTCGATTGGTTGGTCCACCCAGATACAGTTCACCTTTAGGAACATCACACTGTGTATCAAACACCTGCGCACCTTCAGCAAAAAGAACCGGACGGATCTGACGTACCCAGTCCCCTTTAAACGGTAGTGGCAATGCCAGTTCAGTACCAAACTGAAGCAATGCATTACCACCAACTTCTTCATAAGAAGGGTCTACGTTTTTAGTTTCATTAAAGTAAACACCAGGATACTTAGGACCCAAAGTACTGTTGTCATATCCACGTACCGAGCCATAACCACCTGCATAGAAGTTTTTATAGAATGGCAGATCATTACCGTATCCCAGCTTACCATAACCACGCAGAACAAAGTCCTTACCTAAAGGTATGAAACCCTGTGCATCATAGGTCACTTTCTGATATTCAACATCACTGCCAGGAAGTGCAATCTCGGCATTAACACGATGTGACATACCATTGGTCGGGAAAATTGGACGGTTAAGTGTATTGTACGACCAGCCTAAATTCAGGTTATAGGTCAGGAAGTCACCCTTGTATTCACTGAAATAAGTATTTTCATCTACAGGGCATTTATAACCTGTAATTACACCATCATTGTCTTTGATCGCTTCAAGATCCTGAGGACAGTAAGTTGCTGTTTTAGTCCCCTTACCATCATGCGCCATCAGATAGTCTTTTACATAAGTCGAAACGTAAGGACCTGTTGTCACTTCAGTCTGGTCAATATTCAGACCTGCACTGATGCTCTGGTTTTCATCAATTGGGTAACCAAATGTGATACCACCACCCAGACTGTCTGTAACGTAGTTGTTGACGTTATAATCATCATCCAGTTTAGTTTTACGGTAGTAGACATTGTAACCACGACGAACACCATCAATCGTGAAATATGGATCCGTCACACTCAGGTTATAATAATCCTGCGTTTCAGAACGGGATAAATCAACTGAAACACTGTTCCCTGTACCCAGGAAGTTTGTCTGACTTAAGCCTGCCTGGAATGTAATACCGCCACTGGCAGAATAACCGACAGCCAGTGTACTGGTACCTGAATGCTGTTCTTCAACATCAATGTTCAGATCCACCTGATCCGGCACGTTGGGTACACGAACAGGTTTTACATTGACCGTT
This sequence comes from Acinetobacter sp. WCHAc010052, assembly GCF_002165295.2. Lineage (NCBI taxonomy): Bacteria > Pseudomonadati > Pseudomonadota > Gammaproteobacteria > Moraxellales > Moraxellaceae > Acinetobacter > Acinetobacter sp. WCHAc010052. The sequence goes on from NZ_CP032143.1 coordinate 1,948,180, forward strand.
TTAAAATAACCTGTGCGTTCAAGTCGAACTTTAGACAGATCAATTTTTTCATTACTCGCAAGAGCACCTTCCATCTGGCGCATTTCACGACGTAAAACTTCATCAGCAGTTTTAGTATTACCTGAGAAATTAATACGACGAACAGTAATCTGTTGACCCGGGTTGATAAAGTAGTTCAGATCAACAACTTTGGTTTCTTTATTGATTTCTGGAACGACATTCACTTCAGCATAGTAATAACCGGCATTACCATATTTTCTGAGCAGCAACTGTTTAACAGCATTGACCTGTTCCTGAGAATAAGTTGCGCCATCTTTATAAATCTGTAGAACTTTCAGATCTTCCGGCTTATATAAAGCATCGCCCAGGAACTTACTTTCACCAAATTTAAACTGCTCGCCTTCATCAACAGAGACTTCAATAAAAATATTCTTTTTATCTTCACTCAAATTCAGACTGGAGTTTGAAATATTGAAATTGATATAACCTTTGTTGAGATACATCGCACGCAGTGCTTCAAGACTTGCTGCCATTTTTTCACGAGCATAGCGGTCATTACGTGAAATCACAGAGCTCCAGCTGCTTTCTTTCACAGAGAAAGCCTGTTTGATTTCACTGTCTTTAAAGACTGTATTACCAATCATATTGATGTCTACAACTTTTGCAGACTTACCTTCAATAAATTCAATCGTCAGATCAACACGGTTATTGGGTCTGGCTGTAGTGACGACTTTTACATCAGCATCATAACGACCCTGTTGCATGTACTGTTGCTCAAGTTCTGATTCAACTGTCTGTAGTGCAGACTTTTTCAGAACCTCACCTTCACTGATGCCCATTTTCTTCAAGCCATCCTGAAGTGCTTCTTTAGGAATCAGCTTATTACCTTTAAAGTCAATTTTTGAAATTAACGGACGTTCTACAACTTTAAAAACCAGAGCTCCATTTTCATTTGAAGCTTTAATATCATCAAATAAACCTGAGGCATAAAGAGAACGGATTGCATTTGCAACCACTGGGTCATTAACACGATCACCTTTCGTTACAGGAATCATTCCATAAACATTGGCGGGTGTTAAACGCACAAGACCATCAACTTTTATATCCTGTACAATAAATTCATCTGCTGCATATACTTGTTGTACAGCTGCCATTGCACTCACGAGCGCCAGTGGCATAAATAAATGTTTGTGCTGCATGCCTGTTTTTCCGATGTTAATTTAGTCCATTACGACGCTTATAAACGCATAAAGTCATTGAATAATGCAAGGAGCATCATACTGCCGAGCAATACCATACCAATTTTTAAGCCAACCAATTGTATTTGTTCAGATACAGGTTTGCCTCGAAGAAGTTCCACAAAATAATAAACCAGATGCCCACCATCAAGCATCGGGATTGGTAATAAATTCAGAATCCCCAGACTGACACTCATCAGTGCCATAAAGGAAATAAAGGTCTGCCAGCCCATTTCTGCACTCTGACCTGCAACCTTGGCAATAGTAATCGGACCTGATAAATTTTCAAGACCGATCAGTCCACGTACCATTTTCACGATTGAGTTCAAGATCATGCTTGAGATCTGACCCGTTTTTTCAACTGCTTTTATACCCGCTTCAGCAGGAGAATACTGAATCACCTGTTTGTATTCATCAGGAATAATCACTTTTCCAGGATTATTCTGCACACCAAGCATACCTGTGACATTACCCATACTGTCACGTTTGCCTTGTGGCATAACCTCAAGCTGTACCCGCTGAGAATTTCTCAGCACATCAATTTTGAGCAGTTTTTCTGGTGAAGCCTGAACAACCTGAACAACATCAAACCAGTCATTCATTTTCACACCATTAATCGCGATAATTTTATCGCCATTTTTCATCCCTTGACGGATAGCAGCACCATCCTCACTCAGCTTTGAAATCACTGCAGGAATGTGTGGGCGGTATGGTGTGAATCCCAGTACATCAAGCGTAGACTGACTCTGATCTTTCAGAAAGTTCTGAACAGGTAGATTAAAAGTCCTGATCTGCCCCTGACGCTCTGCCTGAATTTCAATTGTGCCGGTTTCACCTACCCGATCCACCAGAGCAAAGTTGAGTTTTTCCCATGTAGATACAGGAGTTCCATCAACAGCAGTAATCAGGTCTCCAGATTTCATCTGAACTGTAGCCGCAGGTGTACCAGGAATCACCTTACCCACTTTAGTGTTCAGCTGTTCCTGAGATGGCAGAAACAGTATCCAGAAAAGCAGAGCAGCAAAAACCAGGTTGATTAAGGGACCTGCCGCAACAATTGCAATACGTTTCCACGGATGCTGTCTGTTAAACGCTTTAGGGCGATCCTCTTCAGACACATCACCTTCACGCTCATCCAGCATCTTCACATAACCACCCAGTGGCAATGCAGACAACTGATACTGAATACCTGATTTTTTAGATGTCCATTTCAGCAGTGTCGGACCAAACCCAATGGAATAGACCAGCACTTTAACACCCAGTTTACGCGCAACGATATAATGCCCAAACTCATGAATGGCAATCAATGGACCAAGTAAAAGTATGGCTGCGACAATAATAAACAGGGCATTCATCGTTTAACTTCCTTTACTTGAAACAAACTGCTGCGCCAGCAGCCTGGCTTTCTGATCTGCCTCAAGAATAACATCAAGACTGGATGCTGCTGCATTAGATAAAAGGTTCAGCGTATGTTCAACAACCACAGGAATATCTGTAAATTTAATCTGATTGTTTAAAAACGCACCGACTGCAATTTCATTTGAAGCATTCAGCACAGCGGGTGCCAGTCCGCCACTTTTCATTGCTTCTCTTGCAAGTTTCAATGCAGGAAAGCGCAATGTGTCCGGCTCCTGGAAATCCAGCTGATGATTTACAAACAGATCAAGAGGAGGAACATGGGTCTGAATTCGTTCAGGCCATGCCAAAGCATGCGCAATTGGTGTACACATATCCGGATTCCCCATCTGAGCCAGTGTAGAACCATCTACATACTGAACCATAGAATGAATGATACTCTGCGGATGCACAACAACTGTAACAAAATGTTCTGATATTGCAAAGAGATGGCACGCTTCGATCAATTCCAGCCCTTTATTCATCAAGGTAGCCGAATCGACAGATATTTTTTGCCCCATTGACCAGTTTGGGTGCTTACACGCCTGAGCAGGCGTGACCTGACGCAACTGATCAAGTGTGTGATTTCGGAATGGACCACCGGAAGCCGTCAGAAGTAATCGGGACACCCCTTTTTTAGGCTGCCCATTTCTTTCTGCCTGAAGGTAATCCGCAGGAAGGCACTGAAAAATTGCATTATGTTCTGAATCGACAGGAAGCAGTAAAGCCTGATGATCAATGGCAGCCTGCATCATGATGTCACCAGACATCACCAGTGCTTCTTTATTTGCCAGTAATACCCGCTTACCTGCCTTGACCGCAGCCAGTGTAGGCAATAGCCCTGCTGCTCCAACAATAGCAGCCATCACCACATCCACTTCAGGATGTTCCGCAATGCTGATCAACCCTGCTTCGCCTGACAGAATTTCAATGTGATGAAGGTCTGACTGTTTTAACAGTTGCTGTAATTCACCGACTTTATCAGAAGGAACTACAGCGACTTTCGGTCGGAACTGTCTGCATATTTCTACAAGTTCAGCAATCCGACTGTGTGCCGTTACTGCAAAAACCGAATACTGCCCAGGATGTTGCTGCAGTATTTTCAGGGTGCTTTGTCCAATGGAACCAGTTGCACCCAATATACAAACAGATTGAGACATCTATAAATCTACACCAATGAGTTTTAAAATATACATACCCGCAGCAAACACAGGAGCTGCTGCAAGCAGCGAGTCAATACGATCCAGCACACCGCCATGACCAGGTAAAATCCGACCAGAGTCCTTAATACCGGCACGACGTTTGATCATAGACTCAAACAGATCACCAAGCACTGAACTGAATACAGTTACAACAGAAAGAATAAGAAATAAAACATGCTGAGCAAAAGTCAGATCGAGATACAGTAACTCAACAGCAACCACAATGATCATTGCTGTAAACAAGCCACCATAGAGACCCTCTACAGATTTATTAGGACTGACATCAGGTGCCAGTTTCTTTTTACCGAGTTTACGCCCAACAAAATACGCACCGCTGTCTGCGCCCCATACCAGCAGAAAGAGATACATCAGCCACCATGGTGAGCTATGCCATACAGCAAAAATAGCGGTTACAGCAGCAGAAATCAGAATAAAACCGATGAAATTCAGACTCGGATTATACCAGCCATCATATTCAGGATAGGCTTTTACCCAGTAAACACTCAGTATCCAGGATAAAATGGATGCTGCCCACAATAATAATGCAACATCATCCAGATATAATGCCAGTGCAGCAAGTGCCGCTGTAAAGGCACCATAAGCCCATGCAACCGGTTTCAGGGTGTTTTTTGTTTTTTTAGGCATGAGTTTATACCACTCATAGCCTGCAACCCCAGCTGCAATAATCATCAGCACAAACATTGGGTATTGTGACTGAGTTGCAAACATGCAACTCAATACAACAGCAACCAGTACCAATGCGGTAATAATCCGCTCTAACATTTATTAATTCTCAGTTTTTTCTTGCAGAATCTGTTCTGAAGTTTTACCGAAACGACGTTCACGACCACCAAATACAGCAAGTGCATCATCAAACTCTTCAACAGTAAACTCAGGCCACAAGGTCTGGCTAAAATACAATTCAGCATAAGCTGCCTGCCAGAGCAGGAAGTTAGACAGTCTGAAATCACCACCAGTACGGATCAACAGATCAACAGCAGGCAAATCAGCCATACTGACATACTTTCCAAACAGCTGGCTGTCTATCTGCTCAATCTTTATTTTATCTGCTGATACATCCGCAGCAATCCGTTGAGCAGCCTGTGCCATATCCCACATACCACCATAACTGATCGCAATGGTTAATGTCATGCTTGTGAACTTAGCAGTCCTTTCCTCAGCATGCAACATTAATGCACGTAAATGTTCTGGTAATGGCGCACGGTCACCAATAAAGCGCAATGCGATATTGAATTTTTCCATACGCGGTAACTGCTCATGAATGGTTTCTTCAAGCAGTCTCATTAACAGATCGACTTCAAACTGTGGTCGGTTCCAGTTTTCACTGGAAAACGCAAAAACAGTCAGTGCTTTAACACCTACCTTTCGGCAATGCTCAACAATCGGATCAAGGACATTTTTTCCTTCACGGTGTCCATCACCCTTTTGCATCTGATTTTTTTTAGCAAAACGGTTGTTGCCATCCATAATGATGGCAACATGTTCTGGAAGATTTTTACAGTCTTCGGATGAGGTCATTGAGTATCAGACCTTCATCAAGTCAGCTTCTTTCGCAGCAAGACGTTTTTCAACTTCAGCAACAAATTTATCTGTAATTTTCTGAATATCATCACCAGCACGACGCTCATCATCTTCAGAAATTTCTTTTTCTTTCAGCAATGCTTTCACATCACCCAGAACATCACGACGGATATTACGGATCGCAACTTTAGCATTTTCAGCTTCGTTACGCGCAACTTTCAGCATATCCTTACGTGTTTCTTCTGTCAGAGCAGCCATTGGAACACGGATGGCATCTGCAGTAATCGGGTTTAAGCCCAGATCAGATTCACGGATTGCTTTATCAATTGCAGAAACCATTGAACGCTCAAAAGGCTGAACCAGCAATGTACGTGAATCTTCAACACCCACGTTCGCAACCTGATTTAAAGGCACGTCAGAACCATAGTAAGAAACCATGACACCATTCAGGATGGATGGATGTGCCCGACCCGTACGGACCTTTGCAAAACCATGTTCCAACGAGTCCAGTGACTTGTTCATACGGTCTTCAGCATCTTTTTTAAGATCGTTAATCATATGATCTTCCTTACTTAATAATCTAAATGTGTATAACGTAAAATTGCAGCAGTATAAAGAGCTTTCAGGCTCACGTACATCAGTTTGTAACGTGAGTTCCTTCTTTTTCACCCATAACGACTGAAAGTAAAGCACCGGACTTATTCATATCAAAGACCTGTAACGGTACATTGTGGTCACGGCATAAGCAGATAGCTGTCAGATCCATAACACCCAGTTTTTCATCCAGCACCTGGTCAAAAGTCAGATTGTCATATTTAACAGCATCATCATATTTGCTTGGGTCTTTGTTGTAGACACCATCAACCTTAGTAGCTTTTAAAATCAGATTGGCTTCAATTTCAATACCACGTAAGCACGCTGCTGTATCTGTCGTAAAGAATGGGTTACCTGTACCAGCAACAAATACGCAGACTTCGCCCTGAGTCAGATGACGGATTGCATCACGGCTTGAGTAAGATTCAACCACTGCACCAATTGGCAGAGCAGACATCAGGCGGGTTTTGATATTACGACGGACCAGTGCATCACGCAAAGCCAGACCATTCATCACAGTTGCAAGCATCCCCATCTGATCGCCTGTTACACGACCAACCAGACCTTCTTTCTGAAGCTGGCTGCCACGGTACAGATTACCACCACCAACCACGATACCAACCTGCACACCCAGTCCAACCATGTGTGCAATGGACAATGACATCTGATCAAGTACCTGAGCATCAATACCCATATCCTTGTTTCCAGCCAGCGCTTCGCCTGAAAGTTTCAGCAGGATGCGCTCATAACGTGGCTTTTTTGAATCCATCATCACTTTACTCCAATATCAATCTCTAAAATTTTATTCGTTTCAGGTTAAGAACTGCTTAAAACCAGCTTAAGCTGATTTAACCTGAATTAATCGGGCATACAGGTCATATTCATCTGCATCGGTAATTTCGACTTCAAGCAGATCACCTGCTTTAATCTGAGTTTTATCGATATCTTCAACAAAAACATTACCATCAATTTCTGGCGCATCTGCATAAGAACGTGCAACAGCAACCGGGAATTCTTCTTCCAGGTCATCCACCAGCACTGTCATTGTCTGACCAATACGTTTCTGCAGTTTGGCTGCAGAAATTTCCTGCTGTACTTCCATAAAGCGTTCATAACGCTGCTGTTTGATCTCTTCAGGCACATGATCAGGCAGATCGTTCGCTGTCGCACCTTCAACAGGTGAATATGTGAAACAACCAACACGATCAAGCTGAGCTTCTTTAAGCCAGTCAAGCAGCATCACGAAATCTTCTTCAGTTTCACCAGGGAAGCCAACCACGAATGTTGAGCGGATGACCAGATCAGGACATTTTTCGCGCCATAATTTCAGTCGTTCCAGTGTATTTTCACTGTGGGCTGGTCGCTTCATCAGTTTTAAGATGCGCGGACTGGCATGCTGAAAAGGAATATCCAGATATGGCAGGATTTTGCCCTGTGCCATTAAGTCAATCACCGCATCCACATGTGGATAAGGGTAGACATAATGCAGACGCACCCAGATGCCTAACTGACCCAGTGCTTCACACATGTCATAGAATTTGGTTTTAACTGGCTGACCATTCCAGAAATCAAGCTTATATTTAGTGTCCAGACCATAGGCAGAAGTATCCTGGGAAATTACAAGGACTTCTTTTACACCTACATTTTTGAGTGCCTGAGCTTCACTCAGTACAGAACCCACAGGACGGGAAACCAGATCACCACGCATGCTTGGAATAATGCAGAACGTGCAACGGTGGTTACAGCCTTCTGATATTTTTAAGTAAGCATAATGCTTCGGGGTCAAACGGATACCCTGTTCTGGAACAAGGTCAATAAACGGATTGTGCTTCGGTGGTTCAGGAACATACTCGTGTACGGCTTCCATCACTTCCTGATAGGCAGCTGCACCTGTTACTTTTAAAACATTGGGGTGCATTGCACGGATTTTATCTTCATCTTTACCTAAACAGCCTGTCACAATAACACGGCCATTTGCACTCATTGCTTCGCCAATAGCGTCGAGTGACTCCTGTACTGCTGATTCAATAAAACCGCAGGTATTTACAACTACAAGATCTGCACCATCGTAATCTGATGCAACATCATAACCCTCAGTCTTTAACTGAGTTAAAATTCGTTCAGAATCTACCAATGCCTTAGGACAACCTAAAGATACAAAACCGACTTTGGGGGACTTCATGAATCTGCGCTCCACTAGAATGCGCGTATTGTATGACTTTTCTGTTTATAAAAACAGGTGAAAAGCGGACTCTTTGTATAATGCACCAAAATACAACCATCAAAATTATGCCATAACACTTGTTGCACCATTTTGGTTCGTTTTTAATATACACTGATTCATGAACAGGTTATACATTTAATAATAAGTCCACTTTGAGCGCATTTATTTCATTTATGACCTTATCTGGCACCATTTTTATAAAGTTGGCTTATATTTTGCTTTATTTGCCTCAATTCAGTCCTTTTATATGGACATTGCTTATTTTATGAAGTTGCCATTGCGCTATTTTAATACAGGATGCTTACGCTAATGGAACAACCGAATGCGATCGACTACCGATTACTGGTGGACAATTTAACCACCGCAATTCTGCTCGCCGACAGCAATCTGAATATCTTCTATCTAAACTCCTCCTGCGAATCACTGTTTGACATCAGCCTGCTCAGAGCATCAGGACAGCCCGTTCTGAACTTACTGCATATGCCGGATGATGAGTTCAATACCCGAGAAGCCTTACTGAACACTCTTTCCAAGGGACAGCACTACACAAGACGTGAAGCAACCATCAATGTCAATTTCAAAGATATTCATGTCGATTATTCTGTATCACAGCTCAACACTGGCAAACCCTACCACCCTCTGCTATTGATAGAACTCAATCCAATTGATCGCATGCTGAAAATCTCAAAAGAAGAAAACCTGATCCAGCAGCACCAGGTTGCGCGTCAGCTGATTCGGGGTGTCGCTCATGAAATCAAAAATCCTTTGGGCGGAATACGGGGTGCAACACAGTTACTTGCCCGCAGTCTGAACGATCCTCAGTATGCAGAATTCACCGATATTATTATCAGTGAGGTTGACCGTTTAAGGAATCTTGCAGATACCATGCTCGGCTCAAGACAACTGCCGAGTTATGAAGCAGTTAATGTCCATGAGCCACTGGAACGTGTCCGCTCACTGATTGCAAACCAGACCAAAAAGAAAATTAAAATTACCCGTGACTATGATCTGTCTTTACCTGATGTCAAAGCAGATCGTGATCAGCTGATTCAGGTCATGCTCAACATCAGTGTCAATGCCGTGCAGGCAATGATGGAAAATAAAGACTTCTTTATAGATCATCAGCCCGAACTGATTTTAAGAACACGGATTCAGCGATTGGTGACCATTAATGGCACGCTGAACAAATCAGCCATAAGAATAGATATTGAAGATAACGGACCTGGTGTCCCTGAAGAAATTCTTGAGTCTGTTTTCTATCCACTCGTGACAGGTCGCGCCAAAGGTACCGGTCTGGGACTCAGTATTGCTCAGAACATCATGCATCAACATAACGGAATGATTGAATGCCAGTCAGTTCCAGGAAAAACAACATTCAGCTTATATTTACCTTGGGAGTCAAATCATGTCGCGAAATAAAATATGGGTCATTGATGATGATCGCGCCATGCGGTGGGTGCTGGAAAAAACATTCAAAGAAGAAGGTTTTGATGTAACCAGTTTTGAGGAAGCTCAGTCAGCTCTGGATCAGCTTAGCCTGGATGCACCCGATGTCATTCTCACGGATATCCGCATGCCTGGAATAGACGGTCTGACTTTCCTCGGTAAAGTAAAAGCAAATTATCCGGATCTGCCAGTTATCATTATGACTGCACATTCAGACCTTGAATCTGCCGTTTCAAGCTACCAGACAGGTGCATTTGAATATCTGCCTAAACCGTTTGATATTGATGAAGCACTGGCGCTGGTTAACCGCGCTATTCTCCACATCACTAAGTTACAACAGCAGGAATCTGCCAAAACTGTTCAGCCTATTCAGTCCACTGAAATTATCGGTGAATCTCCTGCTATGCAGGAAGTATTCCGTGCAATTGGTCGCCTGTCTCAGTCTCACATTACAGTCCTGATCAATGGTGAGTCCGGTACAGGTAAAGAACTAGTCGCTCATGCACTGCATCGCCATTCTCCACGCAGCAGCAAACCGTTTATTGCACTGAATATGGCGGCTATCCCCAAAGACCTGATTGAAACCGAACTTTTTGGTCATGAAAAAGGAGCATTCACAGGAGCCAATTCACAGCGACAAGGGCGTTTTGAACAGGCAAATGGCGGCACACTGTTCCTGGATGAAATTGGCGATATGCCTTTTGAAACTCAGACCCGTTTACTGCGAGTCCTTGCAGATGGTGAGTTTTATCGTGTAGGCGGACACATTCCTGTCAAAGTGGATGTCCGTATTGTTGCGGCAACCCATCAGGACCTTGAGAAACTTGTGCATGAAGGTCGCTTCCGTGAAGACCTTTATCACCGCCTGAATGTCATCCGTATCCATATTCCAAAACTTGCGCACCGCAGTGAAGATATTCCTATGCTGGCTCAGCACTTCCTTGCACGGGCAGGTAAAGAACTGGGGGTGAGTCCAAAAATCCTCAGACCAGAAACTCAGGAATACATGCAGCAACTGCCCTGGCAAGGTAACGTCCGCCAGCTGGAAAATACCTGTCGCTGGCTGACAGTCATGATTACCGGACGTGAAGTCTACCCTGAAGATCTGCCTTCGGAACTGAAACAGATTCCAATTGAAAAATCAGGTGAGCAACAGGCAAATACGCAGTTTGACCGTATTTCACTTCACCACTGGGATGAACTGCTGGGACAGTGGGCGATTCAGAAACTGAAAAATGGCGAAATGAAAATCCTGGATATTGCAACACCCATGTTTGAACGTACCCTGATTAATGCTGCACTGCAACAGACCCGAGGACGTAAACGGCATGCAGCCGAACTTCTTGGATGGGGGCGCAACACGCTGACCCGCAAGCTGAAAGAACTGGGTATGGACAGTACAGATGATGATGTTGAAGAAGAAGTGGAAAACTGAGTACTGAATCAAACGAACCTGTCTTTAAATAAAAACCCCCTCAATTGAGGGAGTTTTTATTTCTTACTTTGAAAAGCCTGTATATCTGAACATATCCATCACCCCAAGATCTGACTTCACAATCGTCATATCATTGATATTCACAGCACTCACAATTTTAAAAATATCCTGCTCAAGATCTTCATGCAGCTCATCTACAGATTTCGGTAGAAGTTTTTCAAATCTGTCTGCCACATATTCAAAACCGATATTCAGCGCAATAAACAAAGTATGTTTACATGGCTGAATGTATTCTTCATTTGCAAGATTCACAACTGCCTGCTGACAGTGTGGGCAATGAATATTTGCAGATGCATCTGTTACTTCTATTAAATGATATGACATAAAAACACTGAAAAATGAAGATTTCACCAAGTATAAAAGATTCGCATCCGCAGGTTAATCAAAAAATGCAGCTCGATATGATAAACCTTACACCCAACCCGCATTCTTCTGTACAAAGCATTCTTTCGGGCTTAAATCATCTGTCACTTTTCATTCATTTTCATTCTGATTCAGACAGTGAAAATGAACCCAATCAAGCAAATACGTTAATTAAAAAACACAAATCTATATTTGACATTGTGCAACGATAATTTTCTAATTTGTAACATTGTTGCAAAAATGGTGTAAACAAATGCTTTCCGATCTGGATGATTTTTATTGCTTCGCCCTTGTGGTTGAGCATGGTGGTTTCAGTGCTGCCGAGCGCGCTACAGATATCCCAAAATCCAAACTCAGCCGCAGGGTTTACAACCTCGAAGAACGCCTGGGAGTCAGACTGATCCAGCGCAGCTCAAGACATTTTGCAGTGACCGACATGGGCATGAATATTTACAGACATGCGCAGGTCATGATGAATGCTGCCCAGGCTGCACATGATATGGTTGACCATTTAAGTATTCAGCCGCGTGGTGTGATCAAAGTCAGCCTGCCCGTTTCCATTGCCCAGAATGAAATAGCAAAAGTTTTACCTGAATTTTTAAAAATTTATCCCGAAATCAAAGTTCAGCTCATGGTCAGCAACCGACGTATCGACATTATCAATGAAGGCATTGATATCGCTTTACGTGTCCGCTCCAGCCTGGACGATGACCCAAGCCTGGTTATCCGAAAATTCAGCACCATAGAACAGCATCTGTTTGCCAGCCAGGCATATTTAAATGAATTTGGCGATCTGAAACAGCCGGAAGATTTAAGCCAGCACAAAATATTAAGCATGGCAGATGAACATCTTGATCAGCATATCGTGGTACATGATCACAATAATCATCAAAAGAAAATTAAAGTGAATCCTGTTGTCATGGGTTCTGATCTGATGATGCTTGCACAACTGACCCGTCAGAACTGTGGTATCGCACTTCTTCCAGATACCATTGCCCAGGATTTTATTAAAACAGGCGAACTCGTGCGTGTCCTGCCCGAATGGAAAGCTCCCCACGGTATATTCCACGCCGTTTATGCATCCCGCAGAGGAATGCTGCCTGCCGTACGCGTATTTATAGATTATCTGGTTGAAAAGTTCAGCATCCGATAACAGCCTACTGTTTGCTGAATTACAGGCAAAAAAAAGCTTATCCTTGGAGGATAAGCTTATAAACTGAAAATAAAGAAACTACAGCTAGTATCTTCAGTTTTTATTTTAATCACTTTACCAAACCACAACTAATACTTAAAAACGATCAGTTAATATAATTTACATCTAAATAAAGCAATAAGTTACGTAATTTTCAAATTAAATGATAAGCATTTATCAATCAATCACACCATCATTAAAGCAAACATAGACTAAAGTATTGAATTATATAGCAGGATATTCCCCTGTTCCCTCAGGCCATGGTGAAAGTAACTCAAATCCTGTTTCAGTCACAGCAACCATGTGTTCCCACTGAGCTGAAAGTGATTTATCTGCCGTCACAACAGTCCAGCCATCTTTCAGCTCTTTAACATGAAGTTTTCCGGCATTGACCATCGGCTCAATGGTAAAGACCATTCCTTTTTTAAGAACCATGCCTGTACCTGGCTGTCCGTAGTGCAGAATATTCGGCTGCTCATGATACACCCTACCAATTCCATGCCCACAATATTCACGCACGATACTGTAACCTTCGCGCTGAGCAACTTTCTGGATCGCATGTCCAATATCACCCAGTGTCGCACCCGGTTTTACTGTATGAATACCCGCAACCATCGCTTCATAAGTGGTCTCACATAATTTGCGCGCTTCAGGGCTGACATTCCCGACATAATACATCCGACTTGTATCACCAAAATACCCATCTTTAATAATCGCAACATCAATATTAATAATGTCGCCATCTTTTAAAACAGTTGAACCCGATGGAATACCGTGACAGACCACTTCATTGGGTGAAATACATGTTGTTTTGGTATAACCGTAATATCCCACATTTGCAGGAATCACTTTCAGCGTATTTACAATATAGTCATTACAGATATCATCAAGATATTCCGTCGTGACACCTGGCTTGACATACTTCCCTATCATTTCTAAAACACTTGCGGCAAGACGCCCCGAAATCCGAAGTTTCTCCAGATCCTGTTCGGTTTTGATTGTGACAGTGGAAGCTCGCATAACATCGCCCTCTTGGTAAGGCTTGTAATTATATGCCTTTTCTGAGTATTTTGCTCAAGTATCAACTGCAGTCATCGAAAACTGGTCAGATTATATACTCCACCCATCAATACAACCAATCAAAAGCCCGACACCATCAAAAGTCCATCCTGGCTTATGCAGTTTTTAACTATTTATTTTTCTGTTTATATTTTAATTATATAAATGAACCATGAATCCTCCTCTACGAGTACAACTCTCTAAATCATAAAAAAAATTAATAGCATGCATAAAATAAATTACAAAATTTAAGCAACATGGACTAAAATCCTTTTCTTTTGTGAACAATACCTCTCCCCACTATGACGAATCTACGCACAAGGGATATTATTGCATTAGGTTTTATGACCTTTGCACTGTTTATCGGTGCAGGTAATATTATCTTCCCTCCTATCGTTGCACAGCAGGCTGGCGCTCATGTCTGGCTTGCTGCAGCAGGATTTCTGATTACAGCTGTAGGATTACCCGTAATTACAATTATGGCATTATCCCGTGTTGAAGGCTCTATTCAGCTACTCAGCTCTCCGTTGGGTAAAATCGCCAGTCTGATCCTGACAGTGGTCTGTTATCTGTCGGTTGGTCCACTGTTTGCCACTCCAAGAACAGCAACTGTTTCCTATGAAATAGGCTTCTCTTCTTACTTTGGTACATCCGCTGGCAGCTTACTGATCTACAGCATTATCTATTTTGCTGTTGTCACGATAGTCTCACTTTACCCCAATAAGCTACTTGATACAGTCGGGCACTTTCTTGCTCCACTGAAAATCATTTCCTTAGCGATCCTGGGTATTGCTGCCGTAATGATCCCTTCAGGTTATATTCCACCTGCCGTAGGTAACTACATCAGCAGCCCGGTATCTGAAGGTTTTGTAAGCGGCTATCTGACCATGGACACATTAGGTGCACTGGTTTTTGGTATCGTAATTATTCACGCCATTCACTCCCGCGGTGTTACAGACAAAAAACTTGTCACACGCTATGCCATTATTGCCAGCCTGATTTCGGGTATAGGACTGACACTGGTTTATCTCAGCCTGTTTAAACTGGGCTTAGGAAGTCACGAAGTTGCTCCAAATGCTGCGAATGGTGCAATTATTCTACATGCCTACGTACAGCATGCCTTTGGTGATTTAGGTTCACTGTTTCTGACAGGAATGATTTTCCTTGCATGTATGGTGACAGCAATTGGTCTGACCTGTGCCTGCGCCGAGTATTTTTCACAACTGACCAAGATTCCTTATAAAATCCTGGTATTTGTTCTTGTTGGCTTTTCCCTGCTCATTTCAAACCTGGGTTTAACCAAGCTGATTACAGTCTCTGTACCTGTTTTAAGTGCAATCTACCCACCAGCGATTGTGGTAATCATGCTGAGCTTTTTCTCAAAATTCTGGAATAACCCTTCACGTGTGGTAGCACCTGTTACAGCAGTTGCATTTATCTTCGGTATCATTGAAGGAATTAAAGTTGCAGGTTTTGAAGCAATTCTGCCTGAAACCATTCAGCACCTGCCTTTAAATGAACAAAACCTTGCATGGCTTATTCCTGCTCTGATCGTTTTAGTACTGTCAGTTGTAATTGATAAAATCAAAAAATAAGCAGCACTGAAAATAAAAATGGATTTTACCAAGATCTGTTTTTATATGAGGTCAATATCTGTCTAATCTTACCCAGATCGGCAAATATTGCTTACCTCACAAGCCTTGCTTATGTTAACGATTTACACCCATAAAAGCCCCTTAAGAAGCTCCCTGCTTAATCTTTTAACAGCACTCACCCAACCCGCTCAAACGCTCAAACGCTCAAACGCTCAAACGCTCAAACGCTCAAACGCTCAAACGCTCAAACGCTCAAACGCTCAAACGCTCAAACGCTCAAACGCTCAAACGCTCAAACGCTCAAACGCTCAAACGCTCAAACGCTCAAACGCTCAAACGCTCAAACGCTCAAACGCTCAAACGCTCAAACGCTCAAACAGAATTCAGTATCCTCAGAATCGGGTAAATACCATGATAACCCATACACAAAAAACATCCCTACGCACAGATAACCTGAAACCCATACTGACAATCCAGGCAGATATTCTTTTTAAAAGGCATAAAAAAGCCCTGTACCATAAAGATAAAGGGCATTTTTATATTAATCGTTTTTATAACGGATTTTAAGGTCTGTCTTCAGGCTGAATATCCAGGACAGTCTTCTCATGACGGGTACTTGCAGCAGCTTCAGCGGCAGCCTGCTGAGCAGATTTAATCTGCTCTTTACGCAGATAATCAATATCTTTACGCAAGCGTTTAATTTCCCAGCTGTTCTGAAAAACACGGAACACCTGAACACCCAACAACAGACCGACCACTATACCCAATGCCAGCGTGAGTAAAAGCAGTAAGCCTAAACGCATCGCTGGAACCTGAGTAAACAGTAAATCAACTGTCAGTTCAGTGCCATTTTGCAAAACCAATGCCAGGGAATAACCAAACAGAACGATCAGCAGTGCAACTAAAACATAACGCATATGTACACCTACCTGTTATCCCTGGTTGATTGATTCATTTACAGCATCACGCAATGCCTTACCAGGTTTGAAGTGAGGAACAGCTTTCGCTGCTACATCTACAGATCTGCCTGTTTTAGGATTACGTCCTACTCTTGGTTCACGGTGATGCAGTGCAAAACTGCCAAAACCACGAATCTCTATACGGTTATCAGTAGATAGAGCTTCTATCATCTGATCAATCATGATCTTAACTGCTTCTTCCACTAAAGGCTCAGCCAGATGTGGATTCTTAAGTGCAATACGTTCAATTAAGTCTGACTTATTAAGTGCTTCGGTAGTCATCTTCGACCTCTTTAATTATCAAGCTACTTTCATAGATGCGAAGATAATAACCTGTTTAAATACAAAACGGTAGCGTAATAAGTGAATACTACGCTACCGTTTACAGTAATTGTGCAAAAAGTATTAGTTAAATTACATTAATAATACTTTTTTTACATCCAACTACTTAGTGGTTCATTTGAGCTTTGATCAAATCACCAATAGTCTTAGGACCGTTGTCCTGACCAGTTGTTGTCTGACGTAAGTTAGCAACAGCTTCTTTCTCTTCAGCTTCGTCTTTCGCTTTGATAGACAGGTTGATAGAGCGAGACTTACGATCAACGTTGATGATTTTCGCTTCAACTTCCTGACCAACTTCTAAGAATTTAGTAGCATCTTCAACGCGATCACGGTTGATTTCAGATGCTTTCAGAGAAGCTTCAACTTCATCAGCTAACTTAACAGTTGCGCCTTTAGCGTCAACAGCAGTTACTGTACCTTTAACCAGCGCACCGCGCTCGTTAGCAGCAAGGAAGTCATTGAACGGGTCGTTGTTCAGCTGTTTGATACCAAGGCTGATACGGTTGCCTTCAGCGTCAACTGACAGAATAACCGCTTCAACTGTGTCACCTTTCTTGTAACGACGGATAGCGTCTTCGCCTTGTTCGTTCCAAGAGATGTCTGACAGGTGAACCAGACCATCAATACCACCTGGTAAACCGATGAAGATACCGAAATCAGTGATTGATTTGATAGTACCAGAAACTTTTTCGCCTTTATCGTGGTCTTTAGCAAACTCTTCCCATGGGTTAGCACGAGTCTGTTTGATACCAAGAGAAATACGACGACGCTCTTCATCAACTTCAAGAACCATAACATCAACTTCGTCACCGATCTGAACTACTTTAGATGGGTGGATGTTTTTGTTAGTGTGATCCATTTCTGAAACGTGTACCAAACCTTCAACGCCTTCAGCGATTTCAGCGAAACAGCCGTAGTCAGTTAAGTTAGTAACGCGAGCTTTAACGATAGAACCTTTAGGGTAACGGTTCATGATCGCTAACCATGGATCTTCACCAAGCTGTTTAAGACCTAAAGATACGCGGTTACGTTCGCGGTCAAATTTAAGTACTTTAACAGTAACTTCCTGACCAACTTCAACAACTTCTGAAGGATGCTTGATACGTTTCCAAGCCATGTCAGTGATGTGAAGAAGACCATCAATACCACCAAGGTCAACGAATGCGCCGTAGTCAGTAAGATTTTTAATAGTACCAGTAACTGTCTGACCTTCTTCAAGCTGAGCAAGAAGAGCTTCACGGTCAGCTGAAGATTCAGCTTCCATAACAGCACGACGTGAAACAACAACGTTGTTACGTTTAGCGTCAAGTTTGATTACTTTAAATTCTAACTCTTTACCTTCTAAGTGAGTAGTATCACGAATAGGACGAGTATCAACTAAAGAACCTGGAAGGAATGCACGAACTGGACCGATGTCAACAGTGAAACCGCCTTTAACCTTACCAGAGATAACACCAGTAACGATTTCGCCGTCTTCAAAGATTTTTTCAAGTTTAGTCCATGTCTCAGCGCGTTTAGCTTTTTCGCGAGAAAGAACAGTTTGACCCATACCGTTGTCAAGAGCTTCAACAACAACGTCTACAGTGTCGCCAACTTGAACTTCAAGTTCACGTTGTTCATTTAAGAATTCAGCGCGGTCAACAATACCTTCTGATTTAAGGCCAGTGTCAACTGTTACCCAGTCAGAATCGATGTTTACTACAACGCCCTGGATGACAGCACCCTTTTCAACGTTGAGGTTTAATTCGCTTTCTTCAAAGAGGGCTGCAAAAGATTCGGTCATGATATACCTGATAAAGTCAGCGGTCTTGGATCAGACAAGGCCGGTTTAATAAAGCGTCTACATAGTCCATATAAAACTGATCAAGCTATGCTTCTGCTGAAAGATTTTTTAATCAGCCAGTTTAAGGTCGATATATTCAGTCATCAGATGAAACACCTCATTGATGTTCAGTTCTGAACTGTCAATGATATATGCATCTTCGGCTGGCTTGAGAGGAGCAACTGTTCGCTCCATATCACGCTTATCCCGAGCCTGTATATTGGCTAAAATGTCGTTCATTTTAACATCCTGACCCATACCCTGCAACTGGTTTACGCGACGCTGTGCCCTCGACTCTGCTGATGCAGTTAAATATATTTTTGCCTGAGCCTGTGGAAAGATGGATGTCGCCATATCACGCCCATCTGCAACCAGACCTGGAGCCTGAGCAAAAGCATGCTGCCGTGCAACCAGTGCTGCTCTCAAAACAGGAATGGCAGCCACTCTGGACGCATATTCCCCCACATGTTCAGTACGGATGGTCTGAGTAACTTCTTCGCCATCCAGAAATATCTGGGTACCCTGTTCTGCTGTCTTAAATACAATATTCAGATGTTCT
The DNA here is from genome assembly GCF_002165295.2 of Acinetobacter sp. WCHAc010052. Classification (NCBI taxonomy): domain Bacteria; kingdom Pseudomonadati; phylum Pseudomonadota; class Gammaproteobacteria; order Moraxellales; family Moraxellaceae; genus Acinetobacter; species Acinetobacter sp. WCHAc010052. The sequence continues at coordinate 1,967,207 of NZ_CP032143.1, forward strand.
GCAATTGAAGCACTTTGCTGTAGCGCATCTTCATCATCAAGCTTTTCAATTAATTCAGCTTTATGCAAAGACAGCCCAAGCAACCTGTAAAGCGCCCCTGAGTCCAGCAGATGGTAACCATAGTGATCAGCCAGTTTTGCTGCGAGCGTACCTTTTCCAGAACCACTCGGGCCATCAATTGTAATAATTTGAATTGTCATAAACTTCCGCTTATACAGATTTTGCCAGTTTTGAAAAACCTAGTGTAATCGCAAGTTTCAGCTGTGCAAGTATTAATTTACTGACAAACGGTGCACGCGCCTGCAGTTCAATCGTGTATTTCACCAGAGTTTTTGCAGGAGTGATACTTTCAAACTCAATAACACCGAGATGATGTTTGATCAGTGGATTTTTAATCAGCTTGTATTCTATGCGTTTATTTAGGTCAACCAGTGTGATCTGCTCCTGAATCGGTTTTACAGGTCCAAAGCCCATACGACGGATAGAACCCAGACCATCTGGACGCCCCGGATCTGTCGAATCCTTTACACGAACCACCTGAATCGGTGCAAATGCAACATTATATGTCGCATGTTTCGACAACAGATCAAAGACCTGTTCCACTGATGCATTAAATTCTTTTTTGACCTGGATGGAATTCATTATTATTTCCCTCAGCAATATGTGTGGTATCAAAATATATTTTTGACAATTATTATTGTCAGTTATGCAGTCTCATTCTAGATTATTTATGACTGTCATTTAAGGACTTTTGTTGCTGTCTCAGTATTTTTTTTTGTTCTCTGCGCATTTTAAAGAAACTGGAAAGCTGTACAGAACAGGCATCCTGCATGCAGCCTGACTCATACTCAAAAACATGATTGTAATAACCACTTTCAAGCAGTCTGCGTGCACTGACCAGTGAACCTGATTTTGACTCAAGCGCACCAAACACAACTTTTTTGATGCGTGAATGAATCAATGCCCCTACACACATGGTGCAAGGCTCAAGCGTAACGTAAATAACAGCATCATCAGGCATACGATAGTTATCTATCTGACTGCATGCCCGTCTGATTGCCTGTATTTCTGCATGCGCTGAAGGATCTTTCAGGCTGATCGGTGCGTTGAATCCCGCACCGATCACTTTGTTCTGACTGACAATGACAGCACCAACAGGAACTTCCCCCTGCTCAGCAGCAAGTTGAGCCTGCTCAAGCGCAAACTGCATCCAGTATTCATCAGTGTATTCAGAAATATCCGTCATTTATGAATCAACTGACGACACCGTACTGTTTCAGCAAAGCCATCCAGCTTTCATTGTCAGCCAAAGGAGGATTATCTGACAGAATGCCTTTTAAGGACATATCAGCACCGGTTTTCCATTCCGGAGACAGGTCTTTATCAACCAGGCGGGCGCGCACGCCTTCAACAAAGTCAGGGTGACGGATTTTCCAGTCTGAAATCTGAGTTTCAAGCTCAAAAACTTCATTCCAGGCATGTACCTGCTTACCCCATTGCCATAAAAGCCAGGTTAATGCAGCCGTGGTTGGTGAACCTTTCTGAAGGTTTTCACTCGCCTGACGAAGCCAGTCACTGCGGGCGTCACTTAAACCAATGATAGACTCATAATCATGTTCGAAATTAACACCTCGGCATACGCTCTGAATCACATCGAGTGAGTTTTGCAGAGGACCAGGTGCAACTGGACGGTGCATGCTGTTCAGTGTGTCATCAATTGCTCTGAAGTCACCTGCCGGATAATGATCCCAGTCAATATTAATGACTTTCTGAAGGACATTATCACGCTGTGTATCACAGATATGCGTAGCCCATCCAATACCATAGGCACCGGCAGCGGTCATAATTGAACCCGTCAGACCAGTAAACAGACCAATCGCACCTCGATCTGCCAGGAAGCGTGTTGCCCCGACATCTGGATAAAGCCCAATGTTGATTTCAGGCATAGCCAGTCTTGAATAAGGTGTCACCAGACGGAATGGTGCAGCCATAAACAAACCAAGCCCACCACCCATCACATAACCTTCACCCCATACAAGTACAGGTTTTGCATAGTTGTGCAGCAGCAGATCAAGCGCATATTCCTGCTCAAAGAATTTATTGGCAGTATCCACTTCATCATTGATGACAAGCTGACGGAGTTTACGGACATCACCACCAGCACAGAATGCTTTTGGTGTTGTTGAATCAAGCCAGATGGCTTTAACACTGCTGTCATCATGAAAGTCAGTAAAAACTTCCAGTAACGCAGTAACAATGGATTCATCCAGAGCATGCAGAGATTTTGGGCGGTTCAGTCGAACAATACGCCATCCATTCTTTGCTTCTTCTACAAGGATATCCGGATGATAATTTTTTAATACAGGAGAATTTGTCATGCGTCCAGCTGCCAGTCTATGGGCTCAATGCCATTTTGTTTCAGATAATTATTGGATTTAGAAAAAACTTTACAACCAAAAAAACCACCACGGTTTGCTGCAAGCGGAGAAGGATGTGCAGCTTTCAGTATGAGATGTTTTGTCGGGTCGATCCGTTGCCCCTTACGTTGCGCATATGCTCCCCAAAGGATAAAGACAATATGCTCACGCTGTTCATTTAAAACATCAATCACGTGATCTGTAAAATCTTCCCATCCACGCTTCTGATGTGAAGCAGCCATACCTGCTTCAACTGTTAAAACACTGTTCAACAGTAATACACCCTGTTCTGCCCAATGGCTCAGATTGCCATGTTTAGAGACAGGAATCCCCAGATCAGTGTGTAATTCATGAAAAATATTACGTAAAGAAGGTGGTAATGCAACCCCTTTCTGCACTGAAAAACTTAGACCATGAGCCTGACCTGGACCATGATATGGATCCTGCCCTAAAATAACGACTTTTACATTCGCCATAGGTGTTGTATTCAGCGCATTAAAGATCAATGATCCTGAAGGATAAATCACTTTACCTGCCTGCATTTCATTTACAAGAAATGCTTTCAGCTCATCCATGACAGGACTGAGCAGAAAGTCTTTCAACCCGTCTTTCCATTGTGCTTCGAGTTGAATTTTATCCAGTTTTATCTGCTGTAATTCCGTTAAAGACATATAATCCCTGATTCCTTTTCAGTACGATGGACTGGTTTTATTCACTGTGAACCTGAAGTTCCACAGCAGGATTCAGAAATTTGACACCCTGTTTCAGTTTTTCATACATTTCGGGATCAGCCCACTCTGACTGAATCTGTTCCGAAAACTCAATCTGTTGCAGACTCAACACCCCCATCTGCTCATTTTCAATATCTTCAATAAAGCTTTGTGCATAACCCGTATCTGTTTCATGCACAATAACCGAATACACTTCCACATCTCCCTCGCCATTCTGAGTTTCTGTGGAGCGCAGAATCTGCTGAGCAAGGTAGAAAAAAATTCGGGAAAACTGTTCTGCTGATGGTGAAACGGGCAGTGCGACCCATCGTGCACTGAATTTTTTACATGCAGCAATATATTCAGCATCATCTTTCTGCCAGAAACAGATCGCATGATCGAAGCTGTCAAAAATATCTTTTATTACGCCTTTAAGCAGACCAAAGTCATATACCATCTGACCATGGTCAAGCCGATTTGCTTTCAGCAGCAGCTCAACTTTATAACTGTGACCATGAATGGAGCGTTTGCAACGGTCTGATGTGCAGTTCCGCACAATATGAGCATTTTCAAACTTAAAAAGCTTACGTATTAACATATACCTTGATGTAATCAGAAAAATATGAATTGTGTTTGATTATAATGCAAAAGCGACAGGATAGGCATCAATTTTACCATTGAGACTTATCTTAATAAAATATCAGTATTTTGCATCCTGTGCAGAGTTACTGATCTCAATAGGTGTAAAGGGCGCCATACTTCTGTTCAGTATATAAACTTTCTTATCCTGACGAACCAGCAATGAATTGAACTGTCGCACACGCTCACCTAGTGAGACTTCAATCTGAGCTCTGAAAAATGTGGACTGAACACCCAGAAGGTTATTCAACTGAACTCTTTTTTCATTATCAACTTGAGTAAATGGTTCAACATCCCACAGTTCATTTACAGATTTAAAGTGTTCAAGTGCAGTCTGTTTCGTATTCAACATATTCTGCACCACTTTTTCATCCAGCCGTTCATCCATGCTTGCCAGTAAAAAAGCAGATGCAGTGTTGATATTGACCTTAGCTTCAGTCGAGGGATTTGCAGTTACATACGGTTCCAGCTGCAGATATTTCTGCCCTTCAAATCCTCTGACCATTTTCAGCTCTTCAACGCTGTGAAATTTATTGTTTGCAGGTAAATAACCCGGGTTCAGACCTTGATAATAATTACTTTCCGCACCCATTGAACCTGATGTTTCATCATCAGTATCCTGCCAGTCAATCACTGCCTCAGAAAGCTGTGCCGGCAAACCTGCCTTTACAAGCAGTTTTTCAAACCAGTTTTTTGCCTGAGCATTTACTTTCCCACTCTTATCTACAAGACTGTTTAAATTAAACTTTCCACTTTCATCACGTAAAATTCCTGCCACATATCCATCATCCACAGGAAATGCAGGCATAGGCTTAGCCCAGGTTTCCTGCAGATGATCCACTTCACCTGCATTTTCAGCATCATCCACCAGCAGTTCTGAAAAAAAGGATTCAGCACTTTTTGCATAATACAGAGACTGATTCTGCCGCATGACATAAGCAGTACTTTCAGCAGTTGCAGACTGTCTTTTTGCAATCATAGCAGCAAGTATGGTTGCCAGAGCAACCATGATCAGAATAGTCAGCAGTGCAATTCCACGTTGGCTCTGTTTCATTTATTTTACGGCTTCCTGTTTCAGAAAGTCTGTATTCAACAGGCTATACAACCACTGATAGGATATCCCCTGTACAGTCAGTCTCAGCATAATCCCTCTAGGCAACAATGCTTTCTGCTGAACATTTTCTGCATCTGCCGTCGCCTCAGGCCAGCTTCTCAGCTCTGCTGGATTCAGTACTGAGACATCATACTGTTCAACATTTTCAAGCAGTACACTCGAAACCGGCTGTTCCTGCCCTGTCTGATTCAGGTAACTATATTTTAATCTATAGAGTTTTTTTTCATCTGCACGATAGCGGTATTCCACCCGCTCATCGGGTGGTGTGCCCTGAGCCAGAGGATCTGTAACGCCTGTTTTACTGAAAATCAGCACACCATTCTGCAGAATCAGCGCGGGCGCTGTTTCACCTTTGATATTTGCAGTTAATGGTGCAATCTGAAGACTGTCTCTGAGAATCTGCTGATGAGCTTCCTGTAAGGCTGATAAATTCGCCTCATGCATTTCATTACGCTCACTGACCTTCGAGAGATAATCAAACACTTTCCAGCCGAGTGCAGAGAGCACTGCGAAAATTGCAATTGCAACCAGCAGCTCAACAAGGGTAAACCCTTTTGACCTGCTCATGATGCAGCTATCCGATAATTAAAGAACACAATATTGGTAATACCGGCTTCGACTTTACCTGTTTCCTTATTGAACAGACTCACCTGAACAGTGACACGCTGTACATCAGGACTGACTGTGGGTTGAGTACTTTTATCAATCTGCCAGTTTTCGCCCTGTTGTTCCACCTGTTCTGACTGAGTTCCCTCCAGCCATTCTCTGTTGATTTCCATCTGCGCTGCTGCATTCATTGCAACAAACTGTGCTTTGGTGCGCAGTACAGCATTTGAGGTTGCCTGGGTATACTGCATCGCCACTTTGGTCAGCGCCATTGCGGCTGTGGCAAAAATTGCGAGAGCAACCATCACTTCAAGTAAGGTAAATCCTTTATTTTTCTTCATGAATCTTACCCAGGTGATCAATTTCTATTTCCTGACCAATAGGCTTTTGCTGAAAATAGAACTGAATTCTTACAGGTTTTGCCTCACCATTCCCAAGCCATACCAGCTGTGGAGCATCATTTGAGATCAGTTCAGTATTCGCTGCATTCTGAAACTGATAGTCAAGTGACTTCACTGTAAAACTGACTTCTTCCGGTAATTCTTTTGATTTAAATTCTTCCCATTCTTTCCAGATCTGTTTTTTATCCAGCCTTGAACTTTTTATCTGCTGTACAGTCGGGTTCTGGTATTCAACTACAGTATAACGAAACGGTGACACATCTGTTTTACTCTGAACATTCAGTGCCAGTATTCTTGATTGGTCTGTTGCTTCACGCTGGATTTTTTTCATATCCATCAGGAAAACAGCCCTGGACTGCATTGCTTTACGCTGATCAACACCACCTGTATTCATCAGCACAAGAGAAGCCATGATTGCCATAATCACAATCACCACCATCAATTCGACCAGTGTAAAACCCCGTATTGATGATGGTCGCATATTCATACGAACCTTCAGGCAACCTGCTGTGCATGACTGGCATGCTTAGGCAAAGCCAATGCCTGATCAATATAGGCGACGCGCAGTGTATCCCTGGAGCCCAGATAACGCTGATAAAAACTTGAATTCAGGATTGCAGCAGCACCATGTGTCAGTGCCCAGATGGAAGCCAGATAATCCCTGACCGTCATTGTACTGTGTATATCCAGCAGATAGGTTTCCGTCATACGTATAATCAGCCTGAGACGCTGACGTCTGATCTGATACAGCTCACTGAACAGATGATAAATTCCTACACCTGTGGTTGAAAGTCTCTCTTCAATCTGATGAAACAGCACAGTACGTTCAGGATGGTGCAAATGATGCAGCATAAAGAATGCGAGGTGTTCAGGGAACTGTTTTTCAGTGTCTTTTATCATCTCAAGCAGCATATTTTCATTGCGGATGATCAGCAGCATATACAGCTCATCCTTACTCTGAAAATGCTTATAGAGGGTTCCTTTTGCAAGATCAAGTTCAGCTGCGAGCGCATCAAGCGTCATTCCTGACTCGCCATTTTCCAGCAGCAGCTGTTCCGCCACCTGAAAAATCAATGATTCTCTTGCCCTGAACTGCGCCTGACGATCCATCTTCACCCTGTCACTCTCTTCTATGCTTCTAACTGTTTATTCAAGCTATTTATTTCATTTTCAGCAGGTTTTCAAAATTCTGCATTGTAATAAATGCCATTTCTTCAAGTGACTTATCATATACATCACTTAGCGCTTTTGCTACATATGGAACGTATTTTGGTTCGTTAGTTTTACCACGATATGGAACCGGAGCCAGATACGGGCTGTCAGTTTCAATCAACACTCTGTCCAGTGGTACCTGTTTTGCGACATCACGCAGATCCTGCGCATTTTTAAAAGAAACAATGCCCGAAAATGAAATGTAGTATCCGCAATCCAGTACAGCTTTTGCCGTTTCCCAGTCTTCAGTAAAACAGTGCAGAATGCCGTGTGTGGATTTTTCTGCACGGATAATATCCACAGTGTCATGCTTCGCAGATCGGGTATGCACCACTACAGGTTTAGATACCACCTGGGATGCATGGATATGTCGTGCAAAACAGGCTTTCTGTTCAGTAATAAAATCCTGACTGTGAAAATAATCCAGCCCCGTTTCACCCAGTGCCCAGACTTTTTCAGACTGTGCAAGCTCAATCAGACACTCCGTAGTTGCCCGTGCCATGGTCTGAACATCTTCACAGGGATGTACCCCAACGGTATAACCGACGTCATCATGACGGGCGGCAATCTCTGACAAAGGAATATGATCATCCAGATCGACAGAGATACCCATAAACTTACTGACGCCAGCTTCACGTGCCTGAGCCAGTGCCAGATCCACATCACCATTATAAGGTGTAAGGTCGAGCATGGTTAAGTGGCAATGAGTATCTACAAACACGGTCTGATCCTATGAAGTTTTTAACCTACATAGTGTAACTGGATCTGCCGTCAGACTTAATACCTGCAAGCAGTTTTTCCGCTTCTGATTTGTAATAAACACCCTTTTCACCCATCAGCTGAATACCAAAACCCTGAAGTTTTGCACCATTCTGCTTATGTGCAATCCAGATGACTTTTCCTGTTAAAGGGATTTTCTGAGACTGTTCCGGCAATGTTGCCAGCACAAAAACCTCTTCGCCCAGTTTCACCGGCTGTTTTGATGGTATAAACAGACCCCCACCCACAACATAAGGCATATAACTGGCGTAAAGTGTATTTTTATCAGGAATATTTGCCTGAATAATCCCACCCATACGTGGCTGCATACTGTTCCCCTTTAAACATTCATTAACTTTATACACAACTGATCAAGTACAAGATTTCCCTGTATATTCTGCTCAGTCATTTTTTTTGATTGTTGTAAATCTGCATAGATCCCAAATAATGTTTCAAGTGTGTACTGTTCCGCAAGTACTGCAAAGTCCAGATCAGTATTATTCACCTGCTGATTGAGCTTGACACAAATCAGGTCTGACAACAAGTATTCAAACATCTGACTGAACTCATTGAAACCAAGCTCTTTATTCCATCTGGTCGCTGTTGCCATTGGCATATTTTTCTGCTGTACCAGTTTCTGCCAGTCCTTTAAAAAGTCATTCCTTCTGGAAAACCACGTGCTCTCTGCCAGATGAACTGCCTGTAATGGCATCTGCCCTGAAAGATTCAGCAGCAGCTGTTTCTGCTGCTGCAGGTCTTCAGGTAAATGCTGACTTAAAAACTCATCCGACTGCGCCGAAGTTATACGATCCATGGCAAAGTGCTGTAAACGGCTGCGAACAGTTGCAGGCAGTTTAAGAAAGTGATCTGCCAGTAAAATGATGATGACTCTGTCACCAGGCTCTTCAAGCGTTTTCAGCAATGCATTTGCCGAGGCGATATTCAGGGCTTCTGCCGGTTCAATAACAACGACTCTCCAGCCATCCACTGTCTGCTGCACAAATGGTAATAAATCCCGGATCTTCTCGATCTTAATTTTCGCGTTCTGCTTTTTATTTTCTTCATCGATCGTGATGTATACATAGTTTGGGTGCGTATCCGACTTCAGCCACTGGCAACTGCCACATTCACCACATGCTACACGATCCACATGACGGTTTGAACACAGTATCCAGGCAAGAAAATGCTTGGTAAAAGCATCTTTGCCACATCCTTTTTTGCCATAAAACAATAAGCCATGACCAATTGCAGGAAAGCGCCCTGTGAGCGTATTCCAGACATCCTGTTGCCAAGGATAGACCCTTGCCTCAACCTCACTCAGCATCCGATATTCCTGCTTTTACTGAAACAGACTGATATCAAGTTCATTTAAACGATCCAGATCCTGCTGCGTATCCACACCTGGCGGCAGACTTGCTTCTGCAACTGCAATTGCAATCCGGTGACCATTTTCAAGTACTCTTAACTGTTCGAGGCTTTCCAGTTTTTCCAGCATCCCCATTTCCCAGCCAACATATTCCTGAAGCAGTTTGACACGGTAGCCATAAATACCCAGATGACGATATGCCTGATTATGCAAAGCTGGATTTTCCTGTTTATTGCCATCACGGTCATAAGGAATCGTTGCCCGACTGAAATACAGTGCTTCATTAAAACGTGACATGACAACTTTTACGATACTGTCGCGCTTGAATTCATCCAGATCTGTGACTGGCTCACATAACGTAGACATTGAACACAATGGTTTCATTTCAAGTAACTGAGCAACCTGCTGAACCAGCTGAGCAGACAATAAAGGCTCATCACCCTGTACGTTGACAATAATATCTTCAGCAGCCCAGCCTTTAATTTTTGCAACTTCACTCAGCCGATCCGTACCCGATGGGTGATCAGGTGATGTCAGAACTACATCCACACCTTCAGCAATACAGACATCTGCGATCCGCTGATCATCCGTCGCCACACAGAGATCGTCAAAACCTTCGACTTTTCGAGCCTGATCCACAACCCTTAAAATCATTGCGCGACCATGAATCTGCAATAATGGTTTACCCGGTAAACGCGAGCTGGAAAAACGGGCAGGAATAACAATGTGTTTCATAAAGTCGCCTAAGAGATCTGAATGCCTGATTCCTGTAACTGCTGATGCAGCTTCAGATAGCATGCCTCAGAGAGTACTGCTTCCACAGGAACCACCCAGATTTCACGATTAAAAGCTGGGTTCTGTTTCAATAAAGGTAAAATTTTAACTGCATCTTTTTCAGTTGTAATCACCGGATTTGCATCATCAAACTGAAAATCCGCAATTTCATATTCATAATGATCGGGAAACTCATGACACTGAAAATGGTGTATACCCATAGATTCGAGCGTTGCGTAAAATCTCTGAGGAAAGCCAATACCCGCAACTGCGTAAAAATCTGCTTCTGGATTAAACACCCGTCCATCCATTGCATTCAACAGATAAGGTTCAGCAACTTCAAGGTGCATATATAGCTCACTTTCAGGCTCTGCTGCATGCTCAATCACAGTAGCCCCTTCAAGTCTGGACGGAGGTTCTCTCAGATAACCCTCAGGGAGGATTTTCCCGTTGCCTAAACCACGGTTATTATCCAGAACAATCCACTCAATCTGCCGGTTCAGTGCATGGTGCTGTAATCCATCATCACTGATGATCAGATCCAGTTCATATTTTTCAAGCAACAGCTCAATACTTTTTTGCCTGTTAGACCCCACAGCCATAGGCACACCCGTTGACTGAACAATCAGACAGGGTTCATCTCCAACGGTTTCAGGTACAGCATCGAGTCCTACAAATGCAGGAAATGGACCTTTCCCACCATAACCACGACTGATGACACCTACTTTGACATGATGTCTGAGCAGATAGGTCACAAGCTGAATCAGAAGCGGAGTTTTTCCACTGCCACCTACTGTAATATTTCCAATAACCATGACAGGAACAGGAGCTGTATAAGCCTGTTTAACATCCATTTCATAGAGTTTTCTGTTCAGCAGAAAACCTCCACGATACAGCCACGACAAAGGTCGAAGCACAATCAGCCATCCTGCCTGTTTATTCCAGGCATCCTGAATGAATTGCGCCAGTGACATAATTACTGTTCCTCAAAGTTACGCTGATGTAACTGATAATAAGCACCATGCTTTTCAATCAGTTCTGTATGAGTACCTTGTTCTACAATCATCCCTTTGTCCATCACAACGATCAGATCTGCATTTTCAATGGTAGAGAGTCTGTGTGCAATAACAATAGTGGTTCTGTCCTGCATCGCAGCATCAAATGCCTGCTGAATGAAATATTCGGATTCGTTATCCAATGCACTTGTTGCTTCATCCAGAATTAAAATCGGTGCATCTTTCAGGATAGCCCGAGCAATGGCAATACGCTGTCGTTGACCACCAGAAAGATTCAAGCCCTGAGCACCCAGTTGCGTATCATAACCTTGAGGTAAGGACATAATAAAATCATGTGCATAAGCTGCTTTTGCCGCAGCAATCACCTGTTCATCTGTTGCATTTTCCAGCTGCCCGTATGCAATATTTTCACGGACAGTCCGGTTAAACAGAACGACCTGCTGATTGACCATAGCAATCTGAGTCCGCAGACTGGTGATTTCAATATCCTGAATGTCATACTGATCCAGCAGAATACGACCTGAGCTCAACTCCTGGAATCTGACCAGCAGATTCACCAATGAAGTCTTACCCGCTCCTGACCGCCCCACAAGTGCGACAGTCTGACCTGCTTTTACATTCAGGTTAAAGTTTTTAATCGCCTCATGTCCATCAGCATAGATCAATCCAGCATTTTCAAACTGAATATTGCCTTTTAATGCAGGTGTCAAAGTTCCTGTATTTTTTTCTTCCGGCAGATCAAGCAGTTCAAACACTGAATATGCTGCAGCCATACCACGCTGAAGTTTTTCATTAATATCTGTCAGCGCTTTGATTGGCTTACTGAGCATACCAGCTGCTGTGATATACGCAACAAATTCACCCGTAGTGGTTTCTCTGAGAATTTCAGGGCGCAATGCAATCCAGATAATAATACTGAGCGACATGGCCATAATCAGCTGCACAACAGGACTGTTCAGCTGCTGTACAACCACCATTTTCAGACCACGACGCAGGTTTTCAAGGGAATGTAATTTAAAACGTTCCTGCTCATAAGTCTGTCCGCCAAAACTTTTAACCACCAGGTTACCGTTTACCGTTTCCTGAACCACATGATTGACGTCACCCATAGTGTCCTGCACCTGCATGGACAGTGTACGCATACGCTTGGCAGCTTTACGGATTAAAAGACCAATCAGTGGACCAAAAACAAGAATACACAGTGTTAAACGCCAGTTGCTGTAAAGCAGATACCCAAGCAGAGCCATTGCAATCAAGCCCTGCTGAACCAGCGTTCTGAGTGAATCAGTTGATGCCGCTGTCAGCTGCTCAACGTTGTACATAATTTTAGCTGTAATGTGTCCACTGGTATTATCCAGATAATACTGTGACGGCAGTTTCAGTAACTTGGCAAACACTTCCTGACGGATGTTAAAAACCAGATTCCGGGAAATGACTGAGGTATAATATCCACCGACAAAACTTCCCACACCACGGAAAAAAATCAACAGAACAACCAGAAACGGGAAAAGCGAAGTAAAACTTTCATCCCTGTCCTGAATTGCAGTAATGATTTTTTCAAGCAATTTGGCTACCGACACTTCCGTTGCTGCATTGATAGCAAAACCTACAACAACCAGTATCATCAGACCCCAGAATGGTTTCAGATAACTGAGCAGGCGCAAATAAACTTTTAAATCGTGGTTCACTGATTAATAACCCCTGGACGGCACTTTCGTACTGATATTGATGTTAACAAAGCCCAATTGCCCTGCAACATCCATGACTCGAATTACATCCTGATGCGTTGCTTTGGCATCAGCAGCAATGACAAACATTAAATCACGCTGATCATTGGAAATCTGTTTAATTGCCGTATTTAAATCTGCTGATTCTTTACTGGACAATGCCTGTCCATTGACCGAGTAATGCCCGGAAGCATCCACCACAACTTCAATCTTATGATTGAACTGCTTCGGTGGTACTCCCTGGGCATCAGGTAAAGTCAGATTCATACGGCTGAACTGATTAAATGTTGTGGAAAGCAACAGGAACACCAATATGAACAACAGGCAGTCAATCATTGGCGTCAGGTTAATATGAATATCTTCCACTTGTGTACGTTTAAATTTCATATTTCACCTTAACTTGCTTTCTTCACTTCCTGTTCTTCCACAGAATCATTCTGATAGAAAAGTGCTGCATGAAAAAGTGTTGACTGCTGTTCAAGTTCCGCAATGTACTCCTGAACCAGCCGCTGAAAATAACGGTATGCAAACAGCGCTGGGATAGCAATCAGCATACCTGCTGCTGTTGTAATCAAAGCCTTGGAAATACCCGGAATCATGAGTGTTGGATTACTGTTGGTTCCCAGGTCAATCACCAGAAATGATTCAATAATTCCCAGTACTGTACCCAGCAGACCCAGCAATGGAGCAACAGCACTTAAAGTCCCCAGAAAATTGATATTTTTTTCAAGATATCCGATTTCCTGAGAAGCTGTGGCTTCCATTTGAGCACGAGCATAATTTTCCGGCTGCTGGCGATTCTGATAGCCTGCCATAAAAATCCGCCCAAGTGTACTGCTCTGTGCCGAATCATTCTGTTTCAGGTACTGCATTACACCTTTAACCCCCGCTCCCTGACTCAGCAGCAAGCCCGCAGGTAAAATATTCGATTTTTTCAAGCGAATGAAACGCTCAATTGCAATTGCAACGGTAAAAATCGAACAGATCACAAGCGGCAACATCAGCCACCCACCAGCTTTAACCAACTCCCACATTCCGCTTCCCCAAGACTTTCAAAACTGCAAATTTAAAAAATTTAAAACGATAAAATTATTCAGCAAGACAGATATTTAAAATACCATCCAGTTCTTCAAGCGAATGATAATGAATAACCAGTTTTCCTTTACCCTGCTTATTATGATCTATTTTTACATCCGCACTGAAACGCTCAGTTAAGCGCTGAGTCAACTGTTGTATATCCGACTGAAGTTCAGGTTTTTTCTTTTCCTGTTTCGGTGTGTTCATGTCACGGACAATCTGTTCTGTCTGACGGACGGACAGATTTTTTTCAACAACCTGCTGTGCTACTTTCAGCTGTTCTTTTTCTTTCAGTGTCAGTATTGCACGGGCATGCCCCATATCGAGCAAGCCTTGCTGCATCAGATCTTTTACAGGTTCTGCAAGTGCAAGCAACCGCAGTAAATTACTGACTGTCGTTCTCGCTTTACCTACTGTTTCTGCAATTTCCTGATGGCTCAGACCAAATTCTTCATGGAAACGCTGTAATGCCATTGCCTGATCAATCGGGTTCAGATCCTGACGCTGAATGTTTTCAATCAGTGCCAGAGCAATCGCAACCTGATCAGTCAGATCACGGACGATCGCCGGAATCTCAGTCAGACCCGCCTGTTTTGCAGCACGCCAGCGACGCTCACCCGCAATAATTTCATAAGGATGAACTTCATCATCTGCAACAGAGCGGATAACAATAGGCTGCATCACACCATGTTTTTTAATGGATGCTGACAGTTCCTCAAGTTCCTGTTCGTTGATGAAACGGCGTGGCTGATATTCACCACGCTTCAGCAAATTCACATCAATCTGTTTCAGCTGACCATGATCCAGGGTTTGAACTTCGAGTTGTAATTTTTCTTTCTGAATGGAACCCAACAGGGCATCCAGACCACGACCCTTAGCTAATCCGCGTTTTTTTGTGGTCATGCTTTCGTTCCTTTTTTCACTTTACTTTTTTTCAACATTTCAGCCGCAAGGTTTAAATACGCTACAGCACCCTTTGAGCTTTTTTCAAAATAAATAATAGGCAAACCATGTGCCGGCGCTTCTGCCAGACGGACATTTCGTGGAATCACAGTATCGTAGAGTTTTTTCCCAAAATACTGTTCAAGCTCTGCGGATACGTCACGCGTCAAAGCATTACGGGCATCGTACATGGTACGCAGCACACCCATAATTTCAAGTTCAGGATTCAATGCCTGCTGAATGCGGTCTATGGTCTGTGTCAGATCTGCCAGACCTTCCAGTGCATAATATTCGCACTGCATCGGGATCAGCACACTGTGTACAGCTGCCATCGCATTTACAGTGATCAGGCTCAGACTTGGCGCACAGTCAACAATGATATAATCAAAGTCTTTTTCAATCTGCTGCAAAGCATTGCGCAGAATATACTCTCTGCCTTCCTGCTCTGCAATGACAAGCTCAACACCCGCCAGATCACGATTTGAACCAAGTACTTTATAACCGACTTCTGCCTTGGTGATGGCTGTCTCAATCGGCACTTCACCCAATAAAACATCAGTAATGGAATAAAGTAAATCATTTTTCTGAATGCCCGAACCCATCGTGGCATTACCCTGGGAATCCATATCGACCAGCAGCACACGCTTTTTCAGAACAGCAAGAGAAGCAGCAAGGTTTACAGCTGTTGTCGTTTTACCGACACCACCTTTCTGATTCGCGATTGCAATAATTTGCGCCATGGAAACCCCAACTCTATAAGTCTTAAATTTGTTTTAATAACAGCAAATGACGCTGTTCATCCAGTCTCGGAACTTTCAGTTCAATAATGTCACAGCTGAACTGTTTTTCTACAGCTTTGACTTCATCTTCTGGAATCAGACCTTTCATTGAAGCAATGATGCTCTGATCATGCATATACGGTCTGGAAGCAGCTATAAAATCGGTTAATGATGCAAATGCCCGACTGGTAATGACATCAAATTTACCCAGTTCATTAATACTGTCTTCGTTTTCAACCCGTGTCTGCACAGCAATAACATTCTGCAGTTTCAGGTCTGCGATAAACTGTTTAAGGAAACGGATTTTTTTGCCGTTTGAATCCAGCAGCACACACTGACGTTCAGGCTGACATAAGGCAATAATCATGCCTGGCATACCGCCACCCGTTCCGATATCCAACAGACGACCTGCAGGCAGATCTTTCAGAATACTCAGACTGTCGAGCAGATGCTTGACCAGCATTTCCTTAGGATCACGGATTGCAGTCAGATTATAGGCTTTATTCCAGAGTACCAGTGCATCCTGGTATTTAAGTAACAAAGTTAAGGCATCTTCACTGAGTTCAAGCCCAAGTGCCAGACTGCCCTGTTTAAGTTCCTGAAAAAAAGGATGCATAGATAAAACGTCCCGAGAAAGTTAGGTGGAAGTATACCGATTTATCGTTATAGTCACAGTAGCCGATGATTAGTGAATATGCACTTAAGCATATTCACCCTGACGAATTTGCGAATCAAGTGCAATAAGGCGCTCAGGTGTACCTACATCCACCCAGGCAGCTCGCATTTTTTCTGCAGAAATCCGCCCATCCAGCATTCCCTGCTTTAAAATAGGTGCCAGTGGACGTTTTCCTGCTTCCAGTCCATTGAACATTTCAGGATGAATCACAGAAACGCCGCTGAATGTTAAATTCTCACCTTCACGCTGCTGATCAAATGTATAGGCACGCCCATCCGCCAGTGTGAAATCACCTTTTGGGTGCTGTTCAGGATTCTGTACAAACACCAGATGCGCCAGATCCTGCTGCAGATTTACATCCAGCAATGAAGCAAAATCAAATGTTGTCCAGACATCACCATTGATCAGTATGAACGGCTCGCTGCCAAGTAAAGGCAAAGCATTGATGATTCCACCAGCGGTTTCAAGCCCTTCATCTTCACGTGTCCAGCGAATGTTAACCCCAAACTGAGAACCGTCGCCCAATGCACCGATCAGCACATCTGCAAGCCAGGCTGAGTTAATGATAATTTCGGTCACACCGATATTTTTCAGTTTTTCGATATGCCAGACGATCAGCGGCTTCCCGCCTACTTCAAGTAAAGGTTTAGGCTTATAAAGCGTCAAAGGACGCATGCGGTTTCCAAGACCCGCTGCCAGAATCATGGCTTTCATTATGCAACAACCTCATATTTGCCGTATTTGGCTTCAAATTCCGGCATTACTCTATTATGAATAAACTGCATAAAAGGTTGTAATTCTGCATACGCTTTGCTTTCTTCAAGTAAATACCACATCACACGAGGTAAATCCTTGAGGTAGCCTGATTTGCCATCACGTTCAAACAGTCGCATAAAAATACCCAGAATTTTGATATGACGCTGAATCGCCATCAGGTCTGCATCACGTCTGAACTGTTCAAAATCGCGATCCTGCTTTGCAGACTCGGGCAACAGGTCATAGAACACTTTAAACCACTGATAAACACGCTCAGGATTCCACTGCACATAAGCATCGCGTGTAATGGAAATCAGGTCATAAGTGTCTGCACCAATCACAGCATCCTGAAAATCAATCACACCCAGATCCGTTTCACCTTCTATTTTCATCAGGTTACGACTGTGAAAGTCACGATGTACAATCACCTGAGGCTGTGCAAGCGCAGCATTTGCCAGGATTGCAAAACTGCGTTTGATCAGTGCCAGCTCATCTGCTGTTGGCTGAATCTTCAGTGATGGCAGCATCCAGTCGGTCAGCAGTTCCATTTCTGAAATAAGCTTTTCATACGCATATTCTGGGAACTGGTTTTTACCATCAATCGACTGTAACTGTACCAGCTGCTTAAAACTCTGCGCATAGTACTCATCCACAGTTTCATCTGTTAAAAGTGTAGAAAGTAATACATCGCCAAAATCTTCAAGTAAAAGAAAGCCCTGCTCAAGATCTTTTGCCACAATATGAGGTACACGAACCTGATGAGCATCGAAAAATTCGTCTATCGTCACAAAAGGCACACAATCTTCTTTTTCAGGAGGTGCATCCATCAGCATAAATGTTTTATTATTCAATTTGATTCGTGCATAACGACGGAAGCTCGCATCACCTGCAAGGAAGTTAATTTCAAATTGATCTGAACCAAGTACAGATGTAATCCATGTTTGTATCAATTGTTCACGTTGTGTATTCATTTGCGATAAATTCTAATACAGGCTGAGTTTTTAAAGTGCTAAGTGTAGCCACTTATCAACTTTTTCTCTATGATGCGACAATAATTAATTGCGATTAAGCATGCCTGGTTAATGAGACAAATGAAGCATCAGTTTAAATTCAATCCTCTAGCAACTGCGATCTTCACCCTTCTGTGCGGTAGTTCCGTTTCGGGTTTTGCTGAGTCCGTGGATGTAGATCAGGTCTCTACCACAAATAACCAGCAACTTAAGCAGACCATCCAGGAAGCATATCCAGGTCAGCAGTTTTTTGAGCAGTATTATGTGGATAAAACCGCACCTGAAGCTCAGATGCGCAATGGAAAATATTTAAGTTCCGCATTCTGCAGCGGTGCCTGGATTACCCCGGTCAGCCCAGAAGTCAAACCCGTTCCTGCGGATCAGGCGACATCCACTGTCACCGCTGATTATGGACACTATGATCCAAATGGTGACTCTGTACTGGAAGGCAATGTTCTGATTGACCAGGAAGGTCGACAGATCCGTGCAGACAAAGTCACGATTGATAAAACACAGACTTTTGCCAACGCACAGGGGCGTGTCCAGATGGCACAGGCAGGTCTGCTGGCTCAAAGCGATCAGATTGATTACAACCTGAAAACTCAGAAAGGTGAACTGAACAACAGTTTCTATATTTCTGAAGAACAGCATGCGCATGGCCGTGCAGAAAAAATTGCCCGCACTTCTGAAAATGTTGTGGTCATGAATAATGCAACCTATTCAACCTGCCCACCCGATCAGTCACCTGGATGGAAAATCCAGGCAGATCAGATCGAACTGAATCAGGATACAGGTCGTGGTACAACCCGCGGTACTAAGCTTTATGTAAAAAATACGCCTGTACTGGCTGTACCTTATTTTAATTTCCCGATTGATGACCGACGTACAACCGGTATTCTCACACCGTCTTTTGGCTTTACCAATGACGGCGGAGTTGAACTTGGTGTTCCGGTTTATCTGAATCTGGCACCAAATTACGATGCAACGCTCACACCTCGATTTATCAGTGACCGTGGACCCATGCTTGAAGGCAGTTTCCGCTATTTAACTGAAAATTTCGGTGAAGGTCAGTTATGGGGTGGATATCTTCCTTCAGATAAAAGTTATGATGATGAAGACCGTAAGGATCTTCATTTTCTGCATAACTGGCAGATCAACAAGCAGTTCTCTACCAATCTTGAATACAACTACGCTTCAGACAAAGATTATTTTTCAGATCTGAACAACAATCCAAACTCTAAAACAGATCTGAACCTGCGTCGTGCATGGGAGCTGAATTACAAAAATGGTATTCCCGGTTTAAAGGCTCAGCTGAAAGTTGAAGACTTCCAGACGCTGGATCCTGAGGTACCTCAGTCTGACCGTCCTTATGCCCGTCTGCCACAGTTCCTGCTGAACTACAAAGCAGGTGATCTGCAGGGTCTGCAGTATGAATTTAACAGTGATACTGCTTATTTCAAAAAGGACATCAATGCCTTAAACCAGAGCAGCAGTACATCTGAACCAAGTGGTACACGACTGTATAATGAATTTGCTGTGCGTTATAATTACCGCAATCCATGGTCATTTGTTATTCCTGAAGTCAGTGTTGCCAATATCAATACTTTCTTTGACAAAAAAACCGTTGAAGCACAGAATCTGAATTCTTCTGACGAATCGGTTTCCGTAACTGTTCCGCAGTTCACACTGGATGCCGGTCTGACTTTTGAAAAAGATGGTAAATATCTTCAGACCATCACACCACGTGCTTTCTATGCATATGCACCATATCAGAACCAGCAGAACCACCCTAACTTTGACTCTGCAACAGCATCCATCAACTATGACCAGCTGTTCAGTCCAAACCGTTTTTATGGGCATGACCGACTTGAAGACAACAACTTCCTGTCTCTCGGTTTAAGCTACAGCCTGTTTGATGATATTGGTCTGGAACGGATCAAAGCCAGCGTTGGACAGAGTTTCTTTTTTGAAGACCGTCGTATCACACTGGAAAATTCACCTGATGAATTTGACCGTGAAAGTCGCACAGGACCTATCGTCAGCCTTGCAAGTCAGCTGTCTGAAAACTTCAGCGTCGTGGCAAATTCTGCCTGGATGTCCAACAACGATAATGCCCAGCGTGATTTCCAGCTGTACTACACTGGCGATCAGGGCAATCTGTACAATGTTGGATATTTCTACCGTAAAGATATTACCAACCGTCAGGATCACTACGATCAGGTTGTTGCCTCTTTCATTCAGCCTGTTCATAACAACTGGCGCATTATGGGGCATGCACAGTACGACATGGACAACAATGTTGCCCGTGAATACCTGCTGGGTATCAACTATGAATCCTGCTGCTGGGGCATCTCAGTCTATGGCCGTTCTTATTATAATGACCTTGACAACGTGAATGACGCGGATGTAAAACCTAAACGGGCTATCATGGCGGAAATAAACCTGAAAGGACTGGGCGGATTCAATAACAAACTGGCTTCCTTACTGGAAAACCGTATTTTAGGTTTTAATAAAATTAATCAATCCTGGACACAACGTTAATGAAGACGAAACAGTTAAGAACTTTTTTTAAAGCAACGCTACTGGCAGCAGCAATTTCATCCTCACTGCCTGTTTTTGCCCAGTCAACTGATGAAGTCGTTGCCGTTGTAGACAACAGTGTTATTCTCCGCAGTGATCTTGCGCAATCCATTGCTGAAATCAAACATCAGCTGGAATCACAGAAAAAACAGCTGCCGCCTGAGCAATACATAGAACAACAGGCGCTTGAACAGTTGATTATCCGCCAGACACAACTCGAACAGGTCAAACGCTACAACATCAGACCCGATGAAAAAGCACTGAATGAAGCTGTGATGAAAGTTGCTGCTCAGTCCGGTTCATCAAGTCTCGAAGCTTTCCAGCAAAAACTGGATGCAATGGCACCAGGAACCTATGCATCTTTACGTTCCCGTATTGCTGAAGACCTGACGATTAACCGCATGCGTCAGCAAGTGGTGACTTCACGTATTAAAATCAGTGACCAGGATGTTGAAAACTTCCTGAAAACACCTCAGGGACAGGCTGCATTAGGCAACCAGGTTCACGTTCTGCACGTCCGTATTTCAGGTAACAATAATGTGGGATCTGTAGCCAAACAGGTACAGGCTGAACTCAAAGACAATAATGATATTGCTGCCATCAGTAAAAAATTTACAACTGCCGGCACCAAAGTTGAAGGTTCAGATATGGGCTTCCGCAACCTGTCTGACATCCCGTCTGAACTTGCCGCCCGCGTCAGTACGATTGAACCTGGTCAGACCACAGAACTGATTTCTGTACGCGATGGTATTCATATTCTGAAATTACTTGAGCGTAAAGGTTCTGAGCAAAAAGCCATTATTCCTCAGTATAAAGTCCGCCATATTCTGATTCAGCCAACTGAAGTGGTCAGCCCTGATAATGCAAAACAGATGATCGACAGCATCTACAACCGCTTAAAAGCGGGTCAGAATTTTGCTGAGCTAGCCTCCACTTTTTCTACCGACCCTGGCTCTGCCCGCGATGGCGGTAGTCTGGGCTGGGTTTCTCCAGGTGTGATGGTGCCAGAGTTTGAAGAAAAAATGAAAAATACTCCTGTGGGTCAGATCAGTGAGCCATTTCAGTCTCAGTTCGGCTGGCATATTCTGGAAGTCACAGATACCCGTCAGCAGGATATGACGAGTGAATACCAGCAACGTATGGCGCGTCAGATACTTGGTGAACGTCAGTATGATGCTGAACTGGACAGCTGGTTACGCGAAATCCGCAGCAATGCTTTTGTTGAAATTAAAGATCCTGCACTGGATCGTAAAAACAACAAAAAATCTGACAGCTGATCTCATACTGACAACATTGAAACCAGTGCTTTAAGCACTGGTTTTTTTATTTGCACTCCATTAGATCCTGCAGCTTAAGCATAAAAAAAGCCCCTGTAAAACAGGGGCTTTTAAATACAATCAGATATTAACGATTGTTGTCATCTTCCTGCGAGTCTTCAAATTTTGATTCGCCGTCAAAACCTGTAGAAGACTGACCACCGAAGCCGCCCTGACCACCGAAGCCGCCTTGACCACCGAAGCCACCCTGACCACCGAAGCCACCGCCTTGACCACCGAAGCCGCCTTGACCACCGAAGCCGCCTTGACCGCCAAAACCACCGCCCTGACCGCCGCCAAAGCCACCGCCTTGACCGCCACCAAAGCCACCGCCCTGACCGCCACCAAAGCCACCAGTCTGAGCACCACCACCGAAGCCGCCAGCCTGACCAGCAGGAGCACCAGCAGGACGTGGGTTACGTGCAGGAACTACAGTTGAAATCGCATGTTTGTAAACCATCTGGCTTACAGTATTTTTTAACAGAACAACATACTGGTCAAAAGATTCAATGTGACCCTGTAATTTAATACCATTCACAAGGAAAATAGAAACTGGAATACGTTCTTTACGGAGAGAATTTAAGAACGGATCTTGTAAGGTTTGACCTTTAGACATTTTATAACTCCAAAAATAATTCAAAAATCAGCGCAAAAAACTATCTTTATTTTTCAATTAAAATTTATAAAAAAGACAGCTGTTAAATTTTGCTTTATCCGTAACAGTTTCGCAAGTCTTCTTGGGCTTGTTTTATTGTTAAATATGTCTGAAAATTATGCGATTCCTGCAACGATCTAAGCCACGTATATTGACGTTTTGCCAATTGTCGTGTCGCAAACAGGGCTTTATCCTCCATTTCCTGTATTTTTTTGAGACTTCTGTCACCATTGTACAAAAATTCCAACACCTGACGGTAACCTACAGCACGCATAGAGGGTAAATTTTCATTTAAATCGTATTTTTTAATCAGGTCTTCCACCTCATTTAAAAAACCGATTTTCCACATAATTTCCAAACGCTTTTCTATGCGCTTATGCAATTCTAACCGATCTGGCAACAGGGCGTGATTATGAAAAGTGTAACGATATGGTACGTTTTTAGGCTGTTCTGCCTGTAGTTTTGTAATCGGCTGCCCGGTCAGCTTATAAACCTCAAGAGCACGGATAATCCGCTGCCTGTCACTGACCTTAAACTTTTCACCTGCAAGCACATCCACCGCACACAATTCAGCATAAACTGCCTCCCAGCCTTCCTGTTCAGCTTTGGCTTCAATCTCTGCTCTGACTGTCGCATCTGCACCTGGCAGATTTGTAGACAAACCTTCCAGTAACGCTTTGAAATACAGCATTGTTCCACCAACCAGTACCGGTGTTTTCCCCTGCTGATGAATATCATCAATCAGCACACAGGCATCATCCACAAACTGAGCCGCAGAATAAACTTCCAGTGGGCTGATAATATCAATCAGATGATGCGGAAACAGCGCCTGTTCATCTTTTGTCGGCTTGGCGGTACCAATATCCATATCCTTGTAAACAAGCGCAGAATCGACGGAAATCAGCTCAAATCCACCACGCTCATATAATTCACAGGCTAAAGCTGTTTTACCACTGGCTGTTGGCCCCATCAGATTGATCACAGGTAATTGTTCTGACATGCCTTATTCTCCACGGGCAAAAAGTTTATCCAGCTGAGCGAGCGGAAATGCTCTCCAGGTTGGTCGTCCGTGATTACACTGACTTGCAAATTCGGTCTGCTCCATCTGT
This sequence comes from Acinetobacter sp. WCHAc010052, assembly GCF_002165295.2. Lineage (NCBI taxonomy): Bacteria > Pseudomonadati > Pseudomonadota > Gammaproteobacteria > Moraxellales > Moraxellaceae > Acinetobacter > Acinetobacter sp. WCHAc010052. Next base: position 1,990,848 of record NZ_CP032143.1, read on the forward strand.
CTGAGCAAAGCATTCATTTCTGACAGACTCAACATTCTGTGCGCCCTGACAGCACCATGACATGCCATACCCGCCAGAATCTGATCCCTTTTCTGTAATAAACCCTGCACTTCATCACCAGGGTCCAGATCATTCAGCAGTTCAGGAATCAGTGCAGCAAAATCTGCTTTATGCAATATGGCAGGCACCCCACGTACAATCACCTGCTCATCGCCATACTGGTCTATTTCCAGTCCCAGTCGGGCAAGCTGATCTTTCAGCTCATCGACACGCATTGCCTGCATACGACTGATTGAAATCACTTTAGGAATGAGCAGCTGCTGTGATATCCAGAAATCCGGTCTGTCCCATGCCGATTTCATCTGTTGCAACAGAATCCGCTCATGTGCGGCATGCATATCCACAATAATCAGCCCTTCAGTGTTCTGCGCCAGAATATAAATACCGTGCAGCTGTGCGATGGCTATTCCTAAAGGATGTTCATCCACTTTTACAGCAGAATCTTCAGAGGAGTTTTCAGACCATCCGGCCGATGTATCCCGCAAAGGTGCCAGATAACTTTTCAGTGCATTGTTCAGGCTCTGTGGTGCTTGAGCACTGTAATCTGCACGGGTTGAATACTGAACCACCTGTGGACTGCTGACATTAAAATCAGTCAGAATTTCTGTAGACAGCTGTGGTTCAGGCTGAGGCGTATAAGCATCAACCGCTTTGTGTAACTGAAACTGTTCCTGATAGCGTGGCTGAATCACATCAGGTTGTTGTGTCTGCTGTTCAATTTTCAAGGCTGAGCCCAGTTCTGCACTGGCCGTCTGAAACTGTGAAAGTGTTTCTTTTGCATAATGCCGTACAAACTCATGAACTTCACGCTGGTTTAAAAAACGGATTTCATGTTTGGTTGGGTGTACGTTGACATCAATATTTTCAGGTTCAACTTCCAGGAACAGCAGATAACCAGCATGCTGATGCCCATGCAGAATGCCATCATAAGCCATACGCAAGGCATGTGAGATGGTCTTATCCTTTACAATCCGTCCATTTACATAGACATACTGTAAATCTGCCTGCGCACGGGCATCAGAGGGATGCCCCAGCCAGCCTGAAAGACGCATATGTACGCTGTCAGCATCAATCCAGTAGGCATTTTCCGTAAACGTCCGCCCGAGCATCTGCTGCACACGCTGAAAACGCAGTTCGCCACTGTCCGCAACAGGAAGATTGATCTTAATACTGTCATTGTGCTCAAGCACAAAGCGGATATCGAAATGTGTCAATGCCAGACGTCTTACGATTTCTTCAATATGACCAAATTCTGTGCCTGGTTTTTTTAAGAATTTCCGTCGTGCCGGTACATTAAAAAATAAATCCTGTACACGGATCACTGTGCCTTTTGAAGCAGCTACAGGCTGTATCTGCTGATGGTCAAATGCGGTACCATTAACTTCAACCTGATAGCCGATCCCTGAGTCATCCTGACTGCTTGTCAAAGTTAAGCGCGACACTGCCGCAATCGAGGCGAGTGCTTCACCACGGAACCCCAGGCTGACAATCGCCTGTAAGTCTTCGGAAGTCTGAATTTTACTGGTTGCATGGCGCATAACCGCCAGCGCCAGATCATCCTGGTGAATGCCCCGACCATTGTCCATAATTTCAATCAGCGTACTGCCACCCTGTGCCACACGGATAATCAGTTCGGTAGCACCTGCATCAATTGCATTTTCCAGCAGTTCTTTAACCACTGATGCCGGACGCTCAATAACCTCACCTGCCGCAATCTGGTTGGCAAGTGCAGGATCAAGGGTTTTAATTCTCCGTACGCTGATATCTTCACGCATGTCCGAGTTTTTGCTCCAAAGTTTGATGCAGAGTTTCCAGAGAAGTCTGAACTGTCACAATACGGGTCGTTTCATCCATGGATTTTTCTATCTGAATCACCAGGTCTGCCTGTGGAATTTCATCACCACCTTTAGATGGCCATTCAAAAAGGAACAGTGCATCAGGTGTTTCAAGATAATCACGGATACCCATTAACTCCAGTTCATAGGGATCATTCAGTCGATACAGGTCAAAATGGAAAATTTCCTGACCAGCTATGCTGTAGGGTTCAACCAGTGTATAGGTCGGGCTTTTTACAGCGCCATTATGCCCCAGACTTTGCAGCAAAAAGCGCGTCAGCGTTGTTTTACCCGCACCAAGGTCACCAATCAGATAGATCACACCAGATTTAAAACAGCTTGCCACAACCTGCGCAAGGTTCTGTGTATCAGTTTCACTTTGGAGGTTCAGGCTGAATGAATACTGCATATTATGAGACACGACATGATTCAAAAGAGCGATTATGATAGCATTCCACAGTCTTAAAGCCTATGCGCTGCAACCGAAATGCACATTTTTATATCAGTGCATTATGTTAATTATTTCTGTCAGATCACCTGTATATGAACGCATCTTCATTTATTCCCCCTATGGTTCGGGGTGTCAGTGCCAGCAGACTGTATCTGCCGACGATTAAACCTGCACCCGTCAGCGTTTTTGAATATCTGTGCATGCAGTTTTCCCATATTACACAGCAGGAATGGCAACAGCGTTTCAATGATGCTCAGATTTACAGTGAAACAGGCGAAATACTCACACTTCATTCCCCATACAGCGCAAATACCCAGATTTTTTATTATCGCTTTCTGGAACATGAGCCACATGTCCCATTTAAACATCATATTCTGTTTGAAAATGATGATTTACTGGTGGTGGACAAACCTCACTTTCTGACCATGAGTCCAACCGGACAGTACGTTCAGGAAACCTTACTGGTACGGCTTAAAAATGAGACCGAAAACGAACTCCTGACCCCCATACACCGTCTTGACCGGGAAACCGCAGGTGTAGTCATGTTTTCTAAACAGGCTGAAAGCAGAAGTCTGTATCAGCAACTTTTTGCTGAAAGAAAAGTTCAGAAAACTTATTTTGCAATCGCGCCTTTTTGTGCTGAGCTGAAATTTCCGCTTGAAATGAAAGTTCGAATGGAAAAGGGGAATCCCTTCTATACCATGAAGATAGTTGATGGTGAGCCTAACAGCCAGACTCAGATTGAACTGACAGAGCATAATGATGCATGGGCGATCTATAAGCTGGATCCTCACACAGGTAAACAGCATCAGCTCAGACTTCATCTCAGCTCACTGGGCATTCCGATTAAAAATGATCCTTTTTACCCGTCTTTAAATCATAAAGACAAAGATGATTTCAGTGCGCCATTGCAGTTACTGGCAAAGCATCTTGTCTTTACTGACCCTGTTACCAAACAGAAAATGCATTTCAGTTCCAGGCATGAATTGACACTGTAATATATTTGTCATTACAAATGTTTCAAAAAATTATTGTATTTATATTGAAATTACAAATTCTTTGATTACAATAAGGCTGAAAAGTTTAGTAATTTACAATTTTAAAAATCATGAGAAAAACTGAAGTTTATCAAATACGTCTTGATTCTCAAGAGAAAAAACAGGCGTTTGCTGTTTTCAAACAGCTGGGAATTACTCCCGCCCAGGCAGTGCGACTGTTTTTTAAACAGGTTGTTCTCACCAAGTCCATCCCCTTTTCTATTGAAAATCAGAATATCAATCTGGAACAGCTGATCCGTTTAAGAAAACTGAAACAGGAACAGAAATTACAGTCAGGCACGGAACAGGTTTCACTGCCGCTGACAGATACAAACTTTGATGATGAACATCAGGATATTTTTGAAGAGCTGAATGCTCTGCTGGGCGAAAGCGACAAAACTTAAACAGTGTTGCATTTATAAACAAAATTTAATCAATTTTTCCTGTAAATGCTGGTTATTCTTCATGCATAGATAAAAGAACAGCATGAGGAATAAAATGATTGTAAAGCGTGCAACTGTTGAAGACCTGCATCAACTCTCTGTTCTGTTTGATGAATATCGACAGTTTTATGGGGCTTCCTCAAACATTGATCTTTCATATAAATTTTTAAAACAACGGTTTGAAAATCAGGAAAGTGTTATTTTTATTCATGCTAAAGATGAAGTCATAACCGGCTTTGTTGTGCTGTACCAGGGCTTCTCCTCCATCTCCTGTTCAAGCTACTATATTCTGGACGATGTCTATGTCACCCCAGTCTACAGGCGACAGGGTTCTGCAAAACAGCTGATTGACACCGCCATTTTATTTGCACGGCATGACAATGCTCTGCGGATCAGCCTGGAAACACAAAAAAATAATTATCAGTCACATCGGTTATATGAACAGCTGGGATTTGTCAAAGATGAGGAGTTTCAGACCTGGCACTGTTTCCTGAAATAAAGTCAGCTTCTATATTGTCCAGTCAACGCATGGCAGATCTGTATCATCAGTTAAGTGGGAAAGAGCAACAGGAAGCCAATCCTCTGAGTTCTGCGGAAACATAAATATGCGTCACTATGATTCAGTGACTCCCAATATCAGATCCCGACAATCTTTTCCGATAAGTTTTTCGCGGCTGAAATCTGCTCATCAGACAGATAAACCCACTCTCCTTCAGCTAAACTGCTTAACTGAAGCTGCCCCACCTGAGCCCGATGCAGACTTTCAACTTTATTTCCCACGGCGGCAAGCATTCTTTTGACCTGGTGATAGACACCCTGATGTACAGTCATTTTCAGTTCATTCTGACTTAATGCTTCAACATCTGTAGCAGCAAACACACCTTTTTCATTGCGCAGCTCCACCCCCTGCTGTAACTGTTGAATCTGTTCAGCAGTAATGGGGTCAGCGGTCTGCATCTGATAGACTTTAGGAACATGCTTTTTAGGATGAGTCAGCGCCTGTAAAAACTGCCCGTCATCGGTCAGCAGTAACAGCCCTGTTGTATCCTGATCCAGCCGCCCCACACATTGCAGACCACGGTTCATCAGTACATCATCAAACAGATCAAATACGCTGAAATGGTGTGTTGCCTGATGTGAACATTCATAATTTGAGGGTTTATTCAGTGCAATATAAATTTTTTCACGATACTGAAATTCCGTACCATAAACTGAAAATTCAGGCTGATGGAGATCAAACTTATGCTTCAGATCTGTAACAATTTCACCCTGAATACTTACTGCGCCATTTTTAATCAGTTGCTGACAGTTTTTCCTGGAGCCAAAGCCCTGTGATTGCAACATTTTTTCCAACAGCATTGTAAATTCTCAGAATATCAACAGAAGTGCCTAGTTTAGCTGATCTGTGCTGTGATTTCCGCTGTGACAGCCATGATTCGGCATTTACCGCAATACAGGCTACAATAAGCCGTTTCTAATACTGCCCCGAATGATATGCCACAACTTGCCCAGCTGGATCTGAATTTAATCGTACTGCTTGTATTACTGGCGTGTGGCATCTTCAGTCATAATACGGCTGTCACCATTGCTGCTGCGGTGCTGATTGTTTTTCGCCTTACCCCATTAAGTGAATATTTTCCTCTGCTGCAACAACACGGACTGAACATCGGTATCATTATTCTGACCATTGGTGTACTGACGCCAATTGCCAGCGGGAAAATTCCTGGCGATGAAATTTTAAAGTCTTTCATGCACTGGAAATCCTTACTGGCGATTGCTGTTGGATTACTGGTTGCATGGCTCGGTGGACGCGGTGTTCAGCTGATGAGCCATCAGCCCAATGTCGTTGCGGGGCTGTTAATTGGCACGGTTGCAGGTGTCGCGCTGCTGCGCGGTGTACCCGTAGGTCCATTAATCGCAGCAGGTATTCTTTCATTGCTGATTGGAAAATCCTGATATCAGGAACACCTCTTTCAGCTTAAGCCTGTTTTTGTTTAAACAACCTTTGACTGAGTAAAATACCGATACAGGATAATGCAGCCATCATAATGCCGATCCAGAACCAGCCGCCTGTTTCTGAAACAGTCATGGCAATCACAGGCGGTAAAATAAACTGGGAACTTGCAGAGCACTGAAGTATCAACCCGACAGTTGCACTGATTGCCAGTGGAGATGGTGCAAAATGCAGGGCCTGTGAAAAGACAACTGCTGCCACTAGCCCCCCGAACAAAGAAAAACTGAACACCAGTCCATACTGAATGAAAAAGTTCAGTTCATTCATGCTGATATAAAAAAATAAAGCACTGACACTCAGAACACTAAAACCCAGCTGGACTAAAGTTTTAGCGCTGAAACCACGTTGCAGCATCAAACCACAGAGAAATGTTCCCACTGCATTGGCAATAGCAACACATGCTGTTAATGCTCCAGCCAGCTGAGGAACAATGTGGTTTTGCTGATAAATCGCAGGTAAAAAACCCACCATACTGAACCACTGACCTGCGTAGACACCAAAAATACCAGCAAGTATCCAGGCTGGACGATGCACCAGTGTACTTTTAATCAGTTTCAGAATAGATGAATGTTGTGATACTGACTTTGGTTCAGGCACAAAAAATAAAATACATAAACCCAATAACAGGCTCAGTACTGAGAAAAATATCCATACACCCTGCCAGCCCGCCAGTGTAATTAAATAAGGTGTGATGAACAGTGCTATCCCCATGCCACCGCCCATATACGCACTCCACAGGCCCATGCGGGTCTGCAGTTGTGAAACTGATACAAGCTGCCTGATATATGCAGGACCACTGAGTGTCACGAGTAAAAAACCAAAGCCTTCCACCACACGCAGACCTAACAGCATTTCGACACCATGTGCCTGACTGCCGACTGCACTGGCAAGACTGAGTAACAGCAACCCGGTCAGCACGCAGCGCTTTAATCCAAATTTTTCAGTAAAACTGCCCAGACTCAGTGCGGACAGCATACCTGCCAGCTGCACCAGTGACAGTAACAGACCTGCCTGTACAAAACTGATTCCCAGTTCATTCTGTAAGATCGGAACAGATGGAGGAAGTTTTCCGACATGCATTGCAGCTACAAAACCTGCGCAAATAATCCATAGATCCCTGGAGAGCCTTTGCTGATCTGACACGCTCATATTCCTGATGATTTCAACACACACAGCCTAACCAGAGTGATTCAGCCGATTCATCGTGAATAAATATAAGCTGAGTGTTTTTTATAATAAATATCTGTTCAGTCTGAATACTCAAAACTTATGTATTACCGATGGATTCTGATGATTTTTTCAGTTTTTTATGCACATACATTTTATGATCTGCATATTCAAGTAGCTGCTCCGAGGTTTCTGCATCTTCAGGATACACAGCAAGTCCAACACTTGCGCCTATCTTCAGGCGGATATTTTCAAAGACAAAAGGCAAACCGCATGCTTCAGCAATTCTGTTCATGGCAGCACTTGCCAGTTCCTGATTCTGCACTGATGACAGTATGACGGCAAATTCATCTCCCCCCAGACGTGCAACCAGGTCTTCATGACGGGTATTTTTCAGGATACGCTGTGCAATTTCCTTGAGTGCTGCATCTCCCATTCTATGCCCATACTGATCATTGATTGGTTTCAGGCCATCCATATCAATCATGAGGACGCCCAGCACTTTGTTGCTGTATCGGGCTTTTTCCATTCCCTGACGCAGACAGTCCAGGAACAGCGCACGGTTTGCAAGCCCTGTCAGATTATCCTGAGTCGCCAGTTTATATAATTCCTGAGCGCCATATCGGGTTGCATGAAACATTGCAGCAGCAATCAGCTCCGACATCAGACTCAGTATCTGTAAGTCACCATCATGGAATGCATTGACTTCCGAGGAGTAAATTTTCAGTACTCCAATCCCTTCACCGCAGTGTACCAGCGGCACAACCGCCATTGACCGCAATCCGACACGGCGGCAGGCATCCCGATCGACACGCTCATCCACCTCACTGTCCATACAGTACAGCGTTGTATTTTCAGAAATACAGCGCCCTGAGAGACTGTTCGCCATTTTCAGCCTTAAACCCAGCAGATGTGCAGCACCACCCGAAACAGCCCGGTAGACCATATCTCCATCTTCTGCAAGTTCAACCACAGCGCCTTTGGCATGGGTAATCTGCTGTGCCTGTTCAGCGACAAGTGTCATGACTGCATTCAGATCCAGACCCAGTTTTGCAATAGCGGTCTGTGTCTGAATAACAGACATCAGCTGTGATGGTGATGGCTGATCTGGCTTTTTCATGCAGAACCCGATGCTCATAAAAATAAAAGATAAGAGCCTAATTTTAAAAAGTTTAATCCATCTTGTATAGCAACTTACTGAGGAGCAGTTCTCAGTTTTTTATATATTTAAAAACTTTGAAACATCATGATTCTATACCCCATTCAGTCCATACTGATTTTTTACCGTCATTGATGATTAAAACCGACATATAAACCTATGATTTTCAGAAAAAATAAATAAAATAGCGCTATAAAAATGACAACCTGAATACTGCAGACATAAAAATCAGAAAAGATTCCTCCTGTCTGATGCAGATCATGCAGAATATGGTCCTGACCAGGAAACAGGCACTGTCATAAAAATACTGATTAACAACATAACAATGAATACACAGGGTAAATGCATGAATAAAACACTTCTATTTTTTATCAGTAAATTTTCATTTCTTGGGGTCATTACACTATTGATGCTGACAGCATGCAGTAAAGCACCGCATGAACCTAAATCTGGAGAATATGGCAAACAGCTGATTGCAAGTTATGATCTGACTCCAGAGCAGATTGAAGCGCTGAATAAAACCAGTATGCCCAAACCGGATATGAAAGACCGACCTGATCTTGGAATTGGATTCAATGCTAATGCAGCAGATAACCCGTATAGATTTGTCATTGTGGCACGGGGACATGCTATTGCTGATGGTGAAGTGGATTTAAGATTTATCGGTGGCGTGGAAAGATCGAGTCAACAGGGTTACAGACCGGAGGCTTATCGTGAAGATGATACTCACAGCTATAAAGCCAATGAACCTGTTCTGTTGGTGATTGCATCCGACCCATTTTCCATTGATGCAACACAGAACTCTGCGGGCAACGAATTTGGTACACATGCTGAAATCACTGAAAGAAATAATTTTCAGTTTCACAGTGCGCAACTTCAGATCTGGCAAGGCAAAGGCTCTGTACAGTCATGGACCCGATACCTGGGCTTTGCTGTTATTTTCATAGGCATCTTTGCCTTTGTCCTGTCCAGAACCAATTTACTGGCAGATGCATTTAACCGCAGATAATAAAACCAGCATCAGTCAGTTCAACCTCAGCTGACTGATGCCACTCACCGATTCAGGCTGAATAGTACTGATTACGCTTCAGTGAAAACTTTGCAAGCTGTTTTAAAAAGCCTTCAAAATAACTTTTTTCTTTTTCTTCCACCCGATAGCCGGCATACAGTGTACGTCGTAACCCTTGAGGAGACACACAATCCAGACGACGGGATGTGACCCATCCTTTCTGTTCATACTCATTGACCACCCAGTCAGGCAACGCACCAATCCCCCGTCCGCTGGCAACCAGCTGAATCAGCATCTGCGTTAAGTCCGTTGTACGGATCTGCTTAGGCTGAATATTGGCTGGAATAAACAGCTTTGCCATAATATCCAGTCGGTGTTTGTCTACAGGATAAGTTATCAGCGTTTCTTCCGCCAGTTCCTGAACACTGATCTGACTTGCCCGCACCAAAGGATGCGTATTGGACAGCACCAGCCTGGATTCATATTCAAAAATTGGAAAGTATTCGATGCCTTTCAATGCAATCGGATCTGCAGTTATCAGTAGATCAAATTCAGCGTTCTGCAATAATTCATGTGGATTTGCTTCAAAACCTGAAGCAAAGTCCAGGTCTACATCAGGATACTGCTGACGGTACTGATTCAGCAAAGGCATTAACCAGTCAAAACAGCTGTGACATTCAGATGAGAAAATAATACGACCGGTCTGACCATGTACAATACGGGTAATATCAGACTGAGCAATCTGAATCTGTGGCAAAACATCATCTGCCAGTTTCAACAGTCTTTGCCCAACATTGGAAAAAGTCACAGGCCGGCTGCGTCTGTTGACCACCTCTACACCATACCAGTGATCCAGTTCTTTGAGCTGATGGGAAATCGCCGATGGCGTTAAACAGAGATCATTGGCAGCAGCCACCAGTGAACCATGTTCCCGTAAGGCGGTTAATGTTTTTAGGTGGCGAATTTCCAGCATGAGCGAAGTCCAGTAAAATAATGTTTTGTCCTTGTACAAGGGCATAAATCAGTATGCTTTACCCGAGCGTAGAGCGGAAAGCCATGCTTCGGATAAGAAGTCCGGGAAAATAAATTGACTCAGATACAGTGAAAACTGCACATTGAGTAGAAAGTTAAACAAAACAGTGTATAAGCAAGAAGATACACTTCAAATAACAGCCTTAAAAATAACTGTGCATGCATCTGTATGAAGAAACATGATGCTCAGCAATAAGCCTGACTGGAATTTGACTTCCAATATCTATAAATGAATAAAATTCACTATATCACAAAATTAATGAGCATACCTAACCCATATTTCATTAAACTTAGCTACCCAATACTTTTAGGCCTTTTGAAAAAGTTAAGGTTATTCTGAAGCAGACTCACTTTCCCATTCACCTGACTGCGGATCATACTTAGCAAACTCACCTGTATCTGTAAATTCTGAGGTAGTCATGGTCACGTCAAAAATATCATCCTGATTAAAACCCAACTGAAAATACACACCTGACATTGTCAGTCATGCTGAAATGGTTGAATCAGGTTTTTCAAATTCAATTGTTCCTGGCTTTGTTTTTACAGGTTCAAACTTCTAAGCCATCAGACGCTCTTTCAATTCTTCAAACTGCTGCTCTGTAAACTTACAGAGATGATCAGCATGCTCAAAAAAGTCTTCATCTTCTGATTGCTGATATTTATACATCGTTTCAATACTGAATAACTGCAGGTCATAGCTCATGTTTATTCTCACTTTGAAATAGATTATTTTCAGAACAGTTCAGAATCCCGTATACATCCAGATGTTTCATGAACATGAACTGTAAAAACAAAAACAGCTCCTTTTCAGAGCTGTTTCAGTTCATCCAATGGATTTCTATTAAAAAAACTTAATCAGTGTCTGAATTACAAAAGCATTAATAATGTCGATAAAAAATGCACCACACAGAGGAATAATCAAAAAGGCTTTATGCGATGGACCGTAGCGATCCGTCACAGCCTGAATATTGGCAATGGCTGTTGGTGTAGCCCCCATACCAAACCCACAATGCCCTGCAGCCAGTACAGCAGCATCATAGTTTCCACCCATAACTTTAAAGGTGACAAAAGAAGTATACAGCGCAAGTACAGCCGTCTGAGCCACCAGGATAATAACCAGTGGACCCGCCAGATCAGCCAGCAACCATAACTGTAAAGACAGTAAAGCCATCGCCAGGTATAAAGACAGCGAGGTATTACCAAACACATCAATGGCGCGGTCAAAGATATTCACTTTGAACACATGTTCAAGCACATTGCGGACAATCACACCTGTACCCAGCGCCCACACAAAAGTTGGCAGCTCAAACCATTGTCCCTTGCTGAATTCGGTCATCTGATTTGCCACAAAAATACACAGCGCAAACATTCCCAGTGTGGAAATGGCATTATCAGCAGTAATTAAACGGGTTTTACGACGGTATTCAAATGCAGCTGAGTTATCATGCGCTGGTGTGTCATCATTCGGATCATTATCCACCGTTTCGAGCTTATATCTTTTAATCAGAAACTTCGCGACAGGTCCGCCTGCCACACCACCCATAATCAGACCGAAAGTAGCACTTGCCATTCCCAGTACGATTGCACCGTGTATACCATGTTCCTGTTCGAGTACTGTTCCCCACGCCCCAGCTGTTCCATGACCACCCGTCAGTGTAATTGAACCGACAATCAGACCAATCAGCGGGTCAAGTCCCAGCATTTTAGCCAGACTGATACCTACTGCATTCTGCACCAGTACAAAACCGATAACACAAAGCAGAAAAATAAACAGGGCTGAACCACCTTCTTTGAGTTTGACAAAACTTGCACTCAGACCTATCGAGGTAAAGAACATCAGCATCAGAATGGTCTGTATTTCACTGCTGAATTTTGCACTGATTCCAAAAAACTTAAACAGAAGAAAAGCCAGAATTGCTGCGATCAGACCGCCGACTACAGGCTCTGGAATATTATAATTTCTTAAAAATTTAATCCGATGTACCAGAAAACGTCCAATAAAAAGAACAATAACTGCAATGACCAGTGTTCCAAAAGCATCAACCTGAAAATTCATAGCATCATCCATTTTAAGTTTAATTTATTTTGCTGAATTACATGTCAGTTCTGATTATTTTTCAGCAGTTAAAATGTTAATTGAAGCACAAAACCCGCCATTCAACAGACTGCGACAGATATAGCGCTTATATCCATTTATATTATGCAGCCGAACAGATTCAGCTTCGGATAAAAAACTCTCAGGAGTCTATAAAACAGTATTATAAATCACACATTGAAATTAGATATATCATTACATATCAAATATTTCAGAGATAGACTCATTGAGTTTCCATATTGTATCTCTAGCGCTTGCACCGACAGACATTCAGACTGCGGAGTCTGTAAAGAAGTCATTGGTGAATACTGGAAGACACTGGATAAGCGTATTCTACTTATTGGCTCTGCCGGCTCACACATGATCCACTCACTTTGCAAATTCAGATGACGCCGCTTCAGCGCAGATTTTTTAAGAAATGGACACAGGCACACACTTGATGACAGCGGAACCAGGAACTGTATAAAACTGTGATTATTATATTTATCAGCCTTTAAAATAATCAGCCCATCATCACTGTCAACTGGCGAAGACGCACTGTTTCTTATCCTGTTCAATATGCTTATATGAATTAAGTTGTACCCTGTAATATAATAAAGCCTGTTTAATTTACTATAATATTCACTTAATGTCCTCCAGTGCTGCATCCCCCTCTATATCCAGACCGCCCTTAACGCTGATTATTCTTGCCCTCGCCATCGGTGGTTTCTGTATAGGAACGACCGAGTTCGTGGCGATGGGACTGATCCAGGAAATTTCCAAAGATCTGAATCTGAGCATTCCTGTTACAGGGCATTTTATCAGTGCCTATGCACTTGGAGTGACAGTTGGCGCACCTGTAATTGCGATTCTTGCCGCCCAGGTTCCCCGTAAAATCCTGTTGACTGGTCTTATGCTTTTTTACGGTATCGCAAATGCCATGACAGCGCTCACTGATCAATACTCAACGGTACTGATTTCCCGTTTTATTGCGGGTCTGCCTCATGGTGCATATTTTGGTATTGCTGCACTGGTTGTAGCCGAATATGCAGGGAAAAACCGGCGTGCTTCTGCTGTTGCAAAGTTGATGCTTGGACTGAATCTGGCGACAGTCATTGGTGTTCCATTTGCCACCTGGCTGGGACAGAATTACGGATGGCGTTCAGGCTTTGAGTTCTCTGCATCCCTCGCATTTCTTACTGTTGTTGCAATCAGCTTCTGTGTACCGCAGATTGCTGTTGACCGCTCTGCCAGCATCATCAACGAACTGAAAGGTTTGCGTAATCTTCGCATGTGGATGACCCTTGCGGTGGGTGCAATCGGATTTGGTGGGCTGTTTTCCGTTTACAGTTATGTTTCCCCTATTCTGACCGAATATACCCAGCAGAATATTACAGTTGTTCCCTTTGCCCTGGCAATAATCGGCATGGGACTGGTGACTGGAGGACTGGTTGCAGGCTATTTTGCTGATAAAAACCTGAATCGGGCGATTGTGGTGATTTTACTCAGCAACGCCTGCTCTTATCTGATCTGTGCTTTAAGCATGCAGAATATATATACTGCCTATGCTGGTCTGTTCCTGGTCAGCTTCAGTATTGCAGGTCTTGCTCCCCTGCTCCAGACCCGTCTCATGGATGTTGCGGGCAATGCACAGGGACTGGCAGCCTCACTGAATCACTCTGCTTTTAATATTGCCAATGCAGTTGGTGCGTTTCTTGGTGGATGGGTGATTGCTGAGGGTATGGGATGGCTGGCACCCATCTGGCTCGGAACAGCATTAAGTCTTGGTGGGTTAGCGGTACTGTGCATTGCTTTTGCAATGGACAGAAATCAGAATAAAATTTAAAACATGCATCAGGGTCTACTCATCAGTCCACACAAAGACATTGAGCAAACCCTGTAACCATTCACTCGGGCAGCTTATGTCCACAATGAGGACAGAAACAGTATTTGTTTTTTTCCCTTTCAAGCTGTTTTTCCTTTCGCTCCCGAATCAGCTGTAAAACAATATCCTGTGTCTGTTCAGTAGATAAGCCTACATCTTTTCGGATATTTTCAATCTTTTCTTCATCTTCAATAATATCTATTTCACAGTTTTCCAGCAGATCCCTGAATTTTAACTCCAGCTGCTGCTTGCGCAGTTCCAGTTCATTTGCCAGTCCATTGGCGAGAATACCTGCCGGTAAAGCTGCCAGTCCAACCCCAAGGATGGTAATCAGTGCGCCAAGAAAACGTCCAATTGGCGTAATCGGAGTGACATCACCATAACCCACCGTTGTCAGTGTTACGACTGCCCACCACATGGAAGCCGGAATTGAGCTGAAAACCTCTGGTTGAGCACGGCTTTCCACCACATAAATACCTGCGGCAGCCATCACAATCATGATCATTAAAATAAAAATAACGGCCTGGAAAGATCCTTTTTCCCGTTCAATCACCCGCAGTAAAATCTGTAACGATACAAAATACCGCGTCAGCTTGAGTAAACGAAGTAAACGTAAGGTTCTGAGGAAGCGCAGATCTATATGTACAAAGAAATTCACATAGGCTGGTAAAATTGCCAGTAAATCAATAATGGCTGCACCACTGGTAACGTATTGCCACCGTACTTTCCAGCCAGAATCAAAAGGGCTTTTTTCAACCACGCTCCAGAAACGGAGCACATATTCAACACTGAATATGACAATTGAGATATTTTCAAAAATATCAAAATAAAACTGATATGTACTGTAAATCTGATTGACTGATTCAAGCAAAACCGCAACGACATTTCCAATAATCAACAGAATCAGAAACCAGTTGATACAACGGCTGAACGGCGTTTCATACTCATCGTTATGCAGATTGTTATAAACAAAATTCCGCAGCTTAAACCATGCTGTAAATGCCATATAGAAGCAGTCTGATTTTTATAAAGTCATATAATATCCGATGTTATAACCGAAAAATTACAGCTGTAACAAAAATCATCGTTTTACAGATTCAGGTTTATTCAATAAACAGCAATGCCAGTCTGACCTGGTCGTAACCCATACGTGGACTGGTCGCTTCCACAATTGGGCGCAGTTTGATGTTGCCATCTTCGCTGAAGTTTTCTGCATTCTGACGCTTCATCAGTTTTTTATATATTTTACGAACCTGCTCTACAACTTCTTCACCTGGATTTGCAACTGAAATGTCCAGACCCTGCTCTTTCTGTAAACGCCCCAGGTGATTGATAATGGTTGCAGGCGTCAGTCCACGTTCATGTGCAATATCCTGAATTTCATAGCCTTCTTCAAACAGAGCACGGGTTTCATCCAGAGTTGCCGCCGAAACACTCTGCTTTCCACCATTTTTAGCCAGTTTCTTTTCGTTACGCTCGATTTCCACTTCGTTTAAAGTCCCACCACAATGCCGGATAAAGGCTTTGTGCTGCGCACTCAGATCAGTCAGTTCATAATGCTGTTCAGCTTCACCAGACAGCTCCTGGAAACGTTTATCTGCCTTAATTGCCAGACTGTCCAGCTCCAGTGCCTGTTCATTAAAGCCCAGCAGTCTTAAACCGCTGATGGATTTCAGACGGGACAAAGCCACATAACCCTGACCTTTTTCAAAAGTATGCGTCAGATTGATTTCAGCGGCTTCAAGTGTCATGCCCTGAGATTTATGAATGGTGATTGCCCAGGCAAGACGCAAAGGAATCTGTTGAAAACTGGCAATGGTTTTCCCTGACTCATTGTCAATTGACCATGTCTCAGGCTCTACAGCCATAACCGTCCCATCGGTCATTTTCACCTTTGGCAACATTCCGTGATCATCATCTTCTTCAAATCCAATCACTTCACCCATGCTGCCGTTAATGTAGCCCATATCAAAATTGTTTTTGACAAACATGACTTTGGCATTCTTTTTCAGCACTAGCTCTTCTGGTGCCCGAACTGAGGACTTCAGGGTTTCCATCAGTTTTTCATTGCCATCGAGTACTGCATTGAACTGATGCGGATCTGTTTCAATGGCATTGAGATGTTTATAGTTAATCGTGTCCACATCCATATTGTGGGTATACAGACGGGTAAATGTGTCGCCGATATCCTGCTGGCGTGTCGCTTCAAGTGCCTGAATATGTGCCTGCTGAATATTCTGCGCCCGAATGGCATTTAAAATATCATTCAGATAGTCATCACCCTGACGGTGCTGTTCGGTCAGATAACAGACTCTGAATTTTGCCTCGACCCATGCATCTGACATAAAACAGAATTTATCACGGTTGCGTTCATCATTTTTTCCCACTGGCGGCAACTGGAAAAAGTCTCCAGCCACAATGACCTGAATCCCGCCAAAAGCCTCATCACTTTCTTTGAAATATTTCAGTACCTGATTGACCAGATTGAGCTGTTTTGCATGCAGCATTGAAATTTCATCAATGATCAGTACCTGAGCATTTTCAAGATGCTCTTTCAGGTATTTACGCTCTTTCATGTTCTTCAGATCAGCATCGGACAGAAAATCCTTAATGCCGATGCCCGCCCAGGTATGGATGGTCATACCGTTCATATGTGTAGCGGCAATCCCTGTAGATGCGGTAATAGCAACGGGAACTTTACGGACTTTCAGATAGTTGATGTACTGATTCAGGGTATATGTTTTCCCTGCTCCTGCCGAACCCGTCAGAAATACATTTTCGCCAGCTTTTAGCAGTTTAAGAGCAGTTTCCTGTTTCATATGACCCATACCGTAAATGAACGGCTATAGCCTAACGACTTTTATCGCAAAAGTTAAGCAAAAGACGGATGTTCAGCCGATGAAACTGATCACTGCTGCTGAAGCGACTGATTCAGCCACTGAATAAATTCCTGCGCAATCTGTATCACAGGCTGTTCCGCTTTTTTATTATCAGGATATTCAAGCTGATCAAAAATCAGCATCTGACTGACCACATGACAGCCGAGAGTCAGATGTATGTTCTGCAAAGGACATGACATATGAAAAGCAGCATATTCACGCTGTATCATCTGACGGGCAAAACTGACCGCAAGACAGTGATGAAAATTCCTGGATTCTTCAATCATCCGATCCACACTGGTCAGTTCTTCAAAACACCAGCCTGAAAAATACTGAACAGGCTCTCTGCTGAATCCCTCCCAGCGTTCAATCTGTAACTCTTTTCCAAGTCTGGACAGCACTTCTTCTTTCTGAATCTGCGCATGCCAGCCAACTGCCTGATGAAACAGCGCGTACCAGTTTAAATTTTTAGGCACAATTCTGAAATGCGTAAAAAAATCCATGACGTAGTCACGAACAAAAGCATCAAAAACAGATTCCCTGCATGCGCCATCCCTGAGGTAAAACCTTTGTCTGAATTCATCTGCCTTTATATGATGGCGCTGTAATGAAATATAAAAATCCCGGTTCTGCTGATTATGAGGATGGATATAGGGCATCAGGTCGTCGGGCAAATGACTGCATTGTTGCTGGAGATGCAGCATATAAGCCTGCATTATACGGCTCATACCGGTATAGACCTGTTTCAGCAACTGACTGTCTTCTGAGGCAACATTGTGTAAAAGACTCATCCATTCATCCAGATAAAGAATGGAGGGACTGATGGCTGTCCGCTGGTCATCCATAGCCTGCTGCTGACCTTTGAGTACGACTCCACCATTATTTGCATGTTCAAACCATTTCTGCTGCGTCGCAAAATAATCGCAGCTGTAAATAAACATGCGTGCCGCGGCATAGTGAAAATACTGTAAAACTGCAAGAATAACCTGAGGATGCACCTGACTGGTATCCATAAAACTCAGCGCGGTCACAGTCACCCGTATACTCGAATACTGAATATTCTGACTGATCCAGTCCACCACTTCTTGTGACTGCCTGAACATCCAGCTGGCAGCACGTGGGAAGTCAAACAATGGAAGCCTGGCAACTTTTTTCTGCCATAACTGCAAAGATGGCTCCAGAAAACTGGTTTTAGCCAGAATGTCCTGGCGATGCCAGCATTCTCTGTTCATGAGCCGTACAAACCCCAGCAGATGACTGCGCTCCTCTGCATGGGCATACAGCAGTGCAATATCATCCTGATATTCCACCATATCTGCCAGTCTGAAACTTTCCTCAAACGACAGTTTTATAATCCTGTACATGGGTACAGGCAGGAACTGAGCCGCACTGAAGCAGAATTCGTCATAACTATCCTTCAGCTGCTGCAAAGGCAGAAAATCCTCAGGTGCCGTATATTTCAGAGAACAGATCTCCTGGAGCATATACAACAGGTGCTCTGGAACTTCTGTCCCGTTTTCAACACACTGACTCAGGATTTTTGTCTTATAAAACCCTTCCTTAATCATCATATGATCAATAATCTGTGCCTGAATGGCTGACAGATGCTGTAAAAACATTCTGACCCGCTCTGCACCATTTATCCAGCGATAGACCTCGTTCACGATCAGCTGTTTCAACTGCTGTGCTTTATTCATCAGGTAAATTGAATGCAGCGGTTTCTGATCCCCTGTCATAAAATTCACATCATGCAGGATAAAATCTTCCAGACAGCCTGCCCGAAACTGATGATGCCGGAAACTGAATACAGCTGACTGCTGCTGAAATGGAGGGGAATGAAACTGAACTGAAAACAATCCATTGCACAGGTAAATACAGGAGTGCTCCTGATCTATCTGAAACATATTCTGAGCATTCAGATGACTGATTATCTGAAACTGCTCCATCACAATATCCTGGACAGTTCCAGAAATACGGATCAGCTGTTTCACAATCTGCTGATACTGCTGTACTGAACGTTCCTGTTCCATATACACCTCAGCTCATTTTTGTTTTCAGTTCTGATCTTAACTAAAAATACATTCTCTTTCCAGCGAGCCGATCTTTTTCCATTCTGATCGACCACCTTGACTGACCATCCTACAAGACATGCAATAATTCAATTAAATATCAATTAAATATCAATTACTTGAACCAATAAAAATCACAAAAAACCGTTCAGTTTTCCTGTAATTTTTCCACTTATATTCTGCTTACGGTTGCTGATTCTGACTCATTCTGTATCTCCTTACTTTTGGTAGGTATTTAGTAGGTATGAAAGCAGAACGGTTAATTTAATACTCAGATACACGGTAGAACACCGCAAACATAACGAAAATGGTAGAAGGAATCGCACCATGGCTTTTAAAAATATTGCAGATCAGACTAACGGTTTTTATATCCCTTGTGTATCACTTTTTGGACCAGGCTGTGCCAAAGAAGTGGGTGCAAAAGCTCAGAATTTAGGTGCTAAAAAAGCACTGATCGTAACCGATGCAGGCTTATTCAAATTTGGTGTTGCTGACATTATTGTTGAATATCTAAAAGAAGCAGGCGTGGACAGCCATGTATTCCCAGGTGCAGAGCCGAACCCAACGGACATTAACGTACACAATGGTGTAAATGCCTACAATGAGAACGGTTGTGACTTTATCGTATCTTTAGGTGGTGGTTCTTCTCATGACTGTGCTAAAGGTATCGGGCTTGTAACAGCTGGTGGCGGTCATATCCGTGACTATGAAGGTATTGATCAAAGTAAAGTTCCAATGACACCGCTTGTTGCGATCAATACAACGGCTGGTACTGCATCTGAAATGACCCGTTTCTGTATTATTACCAATACTGATACTCATGTAAAAATGGCGATTGTTGACTGGCGCTGTACTCCGCTTGTAGCAATTGATGATCCTAAGCTGATGATTGCTAAACCTGCTGCACTGACCGCAGCAACCGGTATGGATGCACTGACTCACGCAGTTGAAGCATACGTTTCTACAGCAGCTAACCCAATTACAGATGCATGTGCTGAAAAAGCTATTGCCATGATTGCAGAATGGTTACGTCCAGCAGTTGCCAACGGTGAAAATCTTGAAGCGCGTGATGCAATGGCATATGCACAGTACCTTGCGGGTATGGCATTCAACAACGCTTCTTTAGGATATGTTCATGCTATGGCGCACCAGTTAGGTGGTTTCTACAACCTGCCTCACGGCGTATGTAATGCGATTCTGTTACCGCATGTCTGCGAATTCAACCTGATTGCCTGCCCTGACCGTTTTGCAAAAATTGCACAACTGCTGGGTGTGGACACCACAGGTCTGACCGTTTCAGAAGCCGGTTTTGCAGCAATTGACGCCATCCGTGAACTGTCAGGTGCAATTGGTATTCCATCAGGTCTGGCTGAGCTGGGTGTAAAAGCCGAAGATCATGCAGTAATGACTTCTAATGCGCAGAAAGATGCCTGCATGCTGACCAACCCTCGTAAGGCTAATGATGCACAGGTAATTGCAATTTTCGAAGCGGCAATGTAAGTCTCTCCTCTCCTTCTTTTGTCCTTTGACTTTCGGAATATCACGTCAGGTGATATTCCTTTTTTTTATTTGCCAGTGTCCTTTTCCAGGCAATTCATTCTTTGCTGATACTTTTCATCTCTCCTCAAAACAACTCTCACTTGACAATCCGCATTGTCTAAAATACAAGTAATGTTCCATTGCTATAAAAATGAGCAGTTTCAGCATGAAAACAATTTTAATCACCGGGGCAAATACAGGTATTGGACTCGCGACAGCGCAGACATTCGTCCAGGATGGTCACCATGTCATTATTGCCTGTCGTAACCCTGCCAAAGCTGAGCAGGCAAAACAGCACCTTGAAACATTCAATGCAGGCAAAGTCGATGTAATCGAACTGGATCTGAACAGCCTGCAACAGGTGAAAGAAACTGCTGAAAAAATTCTGCAAAATTACAACCATCTTGATGTACTGGTCAACAATGCTGGCATGATGACACCAGAACTGGAAACAACCATCGATGGTTTTGAAAAACAGATCGGTGTGAACTACCTCGGACCATTTTTACTGACCATGAAACTGTTGCCTTTGATTCAGAAATCTGAACAGGGTCGTATCATTCATTTAGCATCGATGATGCACGCTATGGGACGTATTCAGCCTGAACAGTTCAGAGCCGATCAGGTCAAAAAATACAATGGTATACTCAGTTATGCCAACAGTAAACTTGCCAACCTGCTGTTCAGCAATGCTTTGGCAAAACAGTTACAGGGTACGCATGTAACCAGTAACGCCCTGCACCCTGGTGGCGTGGATTCGGAAATATATCGGGAACTGCCTGAATGGCAATACCGCGCGATTAAGCTGTTTTTAATTCCTCCAGCGAAACCTGCAGAACTTATTAAACGTATTGCCTTTTCAAATGAATGGAAAAATAAAAATGGGCAATACGCCAGTTTACAGACTCCAGCTTTCCGTTCTGCAAAAGCCAAGGATGCCCGCCTGGCAGATCAGCTGCATCAGCAGACCTTAACACTACTGGCGCAGTATTTATAAAACTGACTTTTAATAAACACGCTATCCGTATAAATTAATCGTTAAACATCATTCTGTTGCTTTCAGGAATCATGAAATGAGCAAAACAGTTTTAATCACAGGTGCCAACGCAGGTATCGGCCTGAAAACAGCCGAACTGCTGGTTCAGCAAGGTCATCATGTCATTCTGGCATGCCGTAATCCTGAAAAAGCTGAACAGGCAAAACAACAGCTGCAACGCGCAGGCAATGGACAGGTTGATCTGGTGCAGCTGGACTTAAACAGTCTGAGTAAAGTCAGTGAGGCTGCCGAGCAGGTTTTAAAAAATTATGATCAGATTGATATCCTGATCAACAATGCCGGACTGATTTCACAGCAGCTGGACAGCACTGAAGATGGTTATGAAAAACACTTTGGTGTGAACTATCTGGGACATTATCTGTGGACAATGAAGCTACTTCCTTTACTTAAAAAAGCACCCGAAGGACGGATCATTCATCTGTCTTCCATTGCTCACTGGGGTGGCAGTATTCAGCCTGAGAAGTTTTCTGCAGCGAACAATAAACGCTACATCATGTTTCCAAGTTATGGCAGCAGTAAACTTCAGAACTTACTGTTCAGCAACCACTTAGCCCGTCAGCTCAAAGGCAGCACCGTCACCAGTAACGCCATACACCCTGGTGTCGTGGATTCAGAGCTATACCGCCAGTTGCCTAAATTTCAGTATATGTTTGTAAAGCTCGCATTGATTCCTCCATCTAAACCCGCTGAAAAACTGGTGCAGATGGCACTGAGTGACAACTGGAAAAATAAAAATGGTGAATATGCCAGTGTACAGACACCTGCATTAAGCTCTGCAAAATCCAGAGATATACAACTGGCTCAGAAACTGTATGACCTGTCTTATGAACTGGTGAAGGAATATCTGTAAAAATATCCAGTCAGATAATGATTTGTGTATATTAAACACAAAGATAAACCTTCAGAGAGAATAAAAATGACAACAACACGCAGTGCATATACCCAGGATGTCCTCGGAACAGGATATGAACAACTGACCCTGAGTTTTCCTGATGATTATGATGGAAAAGTCACAGCGACCCTGATCCGTAAAAAAGCAACGGCTCCAACAGCTAAAGCCGTGCTGTATATTCACGGATTTGTAGACTATTTCTTCCAGACCGAAATGGCAGAAAAATTTAACCAGCAGGGTTATGATTTTTATGCACTGGATTTAAGAAAATATGGACGCTCACATCTATCTCATCAGAAATATTATTATGTGAAAGATCTGAATGAATACAATGCAGAAATTGATGAAGCTCTGAATATTATTGGAGAAGAAGGTCATACAGCCGTACTGCTGGCAGGGCATTCAACAGGCGGACTCACAACCACCCTCTATGCAGCGCATCATCCTGATCATCCACTGATTAAGGGTCTCTGGTGTAACAGTCCTTTTTATGACTTCAATATGCCTGGATGGAAGAAAAGACTGGCATTGCCCCGACTTGCTGCACTGGGCAAGCACTTCCCCAACTTAAAATTTCCAAGTGAGTTAAACAAATTTTATGTGCAGAGCCTGCATAAAGATTTTTATGGAGAATGGGACTTTAGTCTTGAATGGAAAAAACCGACTTATTCCAAAGTTTATCTGAGCTTTGTCACCACTATATTTGAAGCACAGAAAGAAATTCATGCAGGAGTCGCACTGAGTGTACCTGTATTGGTCATGCATTCGCACAAAACCACATATCCAAAAAAGTTCAACCGTGATGCACAAAGTACAGATGTCATCCTGGAGGTTCAGGATATTATAAAGTACTCAAACAAAATACAAAGTGATGTCAATGTAATGACAATTAAGGATGGATTGCACGATTTAGTGCTCTCTGAAGCCCCTGTTCGTGCTCAGGTCTATGAACAGCTTTTCCAGTGGCTCAAGATTAAAATAGCTTAGGCTATTTTAATCAGTCAGTTTAATCACTGCTCTTCAGTGCTCATCCTTGTATTTCAGCAATAACTGATGTGCAGGATGGCTCTGAGGTGTCAGTTCGATCAGACGCTCAACGGCATCAATCGCTTCAGGAAAATGTGCCAGATGCTTGAGTAACACATCTGTTTCATTGGCTTTGAATATAGCCTCACTGAGTCGTGATTCCAGACAGTCCCTCCATGCTGTTAAAAAAGGACTTTCTGTTTTCGCCAGAAAAACGCCCTTGCAGAGTTTCAGTGCAGAGTCGATATACCCTGCATCCAGTGCATTTTCTGCCTGCAAAAAGTCGGCTTCGACATGTGCCAACAGACGGTACGGACGTGATCCCAGCATCCCACCCAAAATATCCCTTAACTGCGACATTTCAGCTTTCAGTGTGCCAACACTGACCTTGCGCTCCCCATACAGTGCCTGATGCAGATTTTCCAGATTCATACCCTGTGGACACAAAGCAAGAATTGTCAGAATTTCAATTTGCCGTGGGGTTAAAACAACAATTTTTCCATTAAACAACACCTGCGGAACAGCAAATGCCCGGATAAACAGATGCTGTTGCTGAAACTCCAGTAAAGCCGACTGAATAATCGAAGCGCAACGCTCCGCAGCAAGCAACCCCAGACTGTTGTGATGATTCCATGTGGTGGACAGATCAATCACACCGAGAACCTGCTTTGAATATGGATCTACAATGGGTGAGGCATAACACACCCAGTCATGTATGGATGACATGAAATGTTCATTTGAAAAAACACAGCTGGACTGCTGAGTTTTCAGTGATAAAGCCAGGGCATTGGTTCCTACGAGTTCTTCACGCCACTGACCACCTTCCATAAAGTGTACACGCTCTGCCGCACTGCGCATCTGCCCACTTGCTGCTGACCAGATGATGGTACTGCCTACATCACCAACCGCAGCAACCATGGAAGACTGTTCTGCAATATGGGTCAGTTCATCACGGCAGTGTGCCACAGCTTTTTCAAGTACGCTCTGTCTGGTCTGTTTAATCGTAATCAGCGGGGCTGCTTCACGGTCTTTAGGAATATCTGCTGAAGTGGATCTTTGCCATGAACTGGCAATACTCTGACCCAGCAGATCTGCATGATGTAAGGACAGACTGCTGCTTTGGCGTAACTGTTCAATCTTATTGCGCTTTTTTACAAGTTCCTGCTGATTCATCATTTGCTACATTCCTGTGTAATCACGCTGACGATATCCATTATTTTTAATTATTTTTATTGAATAGAAATTGTTTATCTCCATACACCCTAACATATCTACCTGCAATGCAGTCAACACTGTTAAGACCAAAGCGGTATTAAAATTTAGCTGACACCTCCACTTTTTCAGCAACAACAAAACATTGCCAAAAATTAAATCTTAGCGCAAATCCTCTGTTCTGAACTCCAACCTTTTACCAACCTTCAGCATTCTATGTTCAGTTCATCATGTAATTTCTGACACAGTGTCATACATGCAACTTACATTGAAAAAATAAGTAAAGGGAAATTCTTATGCGTTATGTAGATCCAAACCAGCCTGGTTCAAAAATTCAGTTCAAGGCTCAGTACGAAAATTTTATTGGTGGTGAATGGGTTGCACCTGTCAAAGGCGAATACTTTGACAATATCTCCCCAGTTGACGGTAAAGCCTTCACCAAAGTACCCCGTTCTACCGTAGAAGACATTGAACTTGCACTGGATGCTGCACACAAAGCAAAAGCCAGCTGGAACAAATCATCTCCAACAACCCGTTCAAACATGCTGTTAAAAATTGCTGACCGCCTGGAAGCCAATCTTGAGCTGCTGGCAGTAGCAGAAACATGGGAAAACGGTAAACCTGTCCGTGAAACACTGGCTGCGGACATTCCATTGTGTATTGATCATTTCCGTTATTTTGCAGGCTGTATCCGTGCGCAGGAAGGTGGTATTTCTGAGATTGATGAAGATACCATTGCTTACCATTTCCATGAACCTCTGGGTGTTGTGGGTCAGATTATTCCATGGAACTTCCCGATTTTAATGGCAGCATGGAAGCTTGCTCCAGCGTTAGCCGCAGGTAACTGTATTGTACTGAAACCGGCTGAACAGACGCCTTCAAGTATTCTAGTACTGGTTGAATTGATTCAGGATTTACTGCCACCTGGCGTACTGAACATTGTAAATGGTTATGGCGCTGAAGTAGGTCGCCCACTGGCAACCAGCCCACGTATTGCCAAAGTTGCCTTTACAGGTTCTACCGCAGTTGGTCAAAAAATCATGGAATATGCAACTGAAAACATTATTCCTGTAACACTTGAACTAGGTGGTAAATCACCAAATATCTTCTTTGAAGATGTTATGGCTCAGGACGATGACTACCTGGATAAAGCCCTTGAAGGCTTTGCCATGTTTGCACTGAATCAGGGTGAAGTCTGTACCTGTCCTTCACGTGCTCTTGTACAGGAAAGCATTGCTGAAGAATTCCTTGCAAAAGCCGTTGAGCGTGTAAAACGTATTAAAACTGGTCACCCGCTCGATACTGATACCATGATTGGTGCTCAGGCGTCCCTGCAGCAGCAGAACAAAATCCTGGGCTGTATCGCAACAGGTAAAGCTGAAGGCGCTGAAATCCTGACAGGTGGTGGTGACCGTAAAGAAGTGGGAGAAGGTTTCTATATCGAACCAACCATTTTCAAAGGCAACAACAGCATGCAGATTTTCCAGGAAGAAATTTTTGGACCAGTACTGGCTGTGACTACATTTAAAGACTATGACGATGCCATCCGTATCGCCAATGAAACGATGTATGGCTTAGGTGCAGGTGTCTGGTCACGTTCAACACATACGGCTTATCGTGCGGGTCGTGCAATTGAAGCAGGTCGTGTCTGGACCAACTGTTACCACATCTACCCTGCACATGCGGCATTTGGTGGTTATAAAAAATCAGGTATCGGTCGTGAAAACCACAAAATGATGCTTGATCATTATCAGCAGACTAAAAACTTACTTGTGAGCTACTCAACGAAAGCAATGGGCTTCTTCTAAGTTTTAGACTTGAATCTGGTGTGATTTAAAGCGAACTTCGGTTCGCTTTAATTTTTTATAAGATTAACCTTCTTGCAAAAGTGTTCAAACTCTAAATTCAAAAGCGTACCAAAGTTCCTTCTCCCTTTGGGAGAAGGCTAGGATGAGGGAGCTTTTAAATAGAAGACTTCACCCCATATAAAATTGTATTCCTTATCCTTAAAGCAAAGAGACTTTCAATATTGACCTGAATCTAACTTTTGCTAATCCAGAGCCTTCAAAATTTAACTTTTAAAATGTTATTTTCTTGTACTTTAAACTTAAACCTTTTGCGCAATCTCAATAAATGCTTTCACAATCGGACTGATCTGTTTTTTATTTTTTACAGCTAAACCAATCGACCTTTTAATATTCGGCGAAAGTGGTAACTTCTGCACATTGGGAAATAACGTCATCAATTCCTGATTCAATGCCATATCCGCCACAATTGAAACCCCTGCATTATTATTCACCATATTGATAATGGTTAAAATCTGCGAGAAATGACACTTAATTTTAGGCGTTAAATTTGCCTTTCTAAACATTTCAGTGACATGACTCTGACTCCCTGCCGAAGTCATTAAAAATGGATGCTCGACCAATTCCTTCAAACTCACAGCGCTTTGTTTAGCAAGTTCATAAGAGTTTGGAATCAAAGCCACAAAAATATCATTCATCACAGAAAAAGTATCAAAACGTTCATCAGGCAACACCACAAATCCAACATCAATACTGCGCTCCTGAATCCATTGTGCAATATCCTTGTCTGTTCCTTCTTTGATAAATACTTCAATATTGGGATATTCAGCATTGAATTTTTCTAAAATCAGTGGAATCAAAACATTAGATGAAGATGCGCCAAAAGAACCAATACGCAAAGTTCCTGAATGAAATCCATGAATATCTGAAATTTCCTGTTCCAGCTGATTTGAAATATTCAGAATTTCTTTCACATGCAACAACAACCGTGCGCCCGCTTCAGTGAGTTCCACTTCATTATGATCACGATAGAATAAAGTCACCGCCCAATCCTGTTCCAGACTTTTAATTGCATGCGAAATCGCAGACTGTGAAATCTGTAACCTTTGCGCGACAACAGTAAAACTTTTCTGCTCTGCCAATAACGCAAAAATACTCAACTGGGTAAAAGTCATGATCACGAAACTCATGAGTAAAAACTCATTTTACCATGAAGACTCATAAGGAATATTCTCTACAGACATTTATAGACCTTACGAAATAAAGAACTGATATTTTCAGTTCACCAAGGATCGGCACCATATATGTTACAAATGATCAATATCCTATTTTCACCGATTGCACTGATTGCCCTGGGATTCTATCTATTCCAATCACGTACTTTGGATGAAAAATTTTGGAATGGTGCTGAGAAGCTCAATTATTATATGCTGTTTCCCTCATTGCTGTTCAGTTCCTTAGCCAGTGCTGACATGCACATGGGACACCTCGACAGCATTTTGATGGTGATTTTTGCCATGATGATGATCATCATTGTCAGTACCTATGTTTTTGCCAAACTGAATAAAAGCCCAGATGCACATTTCGGAGTGTATATCCAAAGCCTGATTCGGTTTAATACTTATCTTGGGCTTTCAATTGCAACCACACTGCCCAATCCTGAAATTAAAAGTATTCTGGTCAATATTTTAGCGATCGCCATTCCCTTTGTGAATGTGGTTTCAATCCTGTCACTGACACCTAAAAATCAATTAAATATCAAAAATATTGTGATTTCGCTGCTCAAAAACCCTTTGATCAGCTCGTGCATACTTGGCATAGCTTTTAATTTTTTACAGATTCCTGTATGGACAGGTTTTCAAAGTCTGCTACAGGCTTTTTCCAACAGTAGCTTAATGTTAGGTCTGCTTTGTGTAGGTACAGCGATTCAACTCAAAGGCATGCAAACCTATTTCAAAACAGCACTCATCATCAGTTTAACCAGATTAATGATCATTCCCATTGTGGCATTTATTGTATTGCAGTTTTTTGATCTGAGTTACGCAGCAGTCGTTGCGATCATGATTTTCTTTTCGATTCCAACTGCTTCTGCTGCCTATATCCTAACTAAACTTTTAAATGGCGATTATCAGCTGATGGCTGCTGTGATCAGCTTACAAACAATACTGTCTGTAGTGACTTTGGCGATCATGCTGACTTTGGTACAAAGCTATTATTTTTAATACTGATTCAGTGACTTATTCATCAGCCCTCTTACGTAAGTTAGTTTTAGATCAAAATCAATATTGAACGTTTCAACACCTTTCAGGATGATAAACAGCGTTTCGCAAGAGGGAGGCTTCCTATTTAAAAGCCCTCATCCCAGCCTTCTCCCAAAGGGAGAAGGAACTCCCGATATTCTTTTTGAATCTAAAATTTGAATATTTAGATCATAAATTTTCAAATCAAAAAATTCGTGGATTAAAATTCAAATAGAAAGAGTCAAATCAAAACTATTCCATCGCTTGCAATGCATGTTCCACAAAATGTAAATGATCGACACCCCAATACATTTCATCACCCACAAACCAGGTTGGTGCACCAAAAACACCTCGTTCAATGGCTTCTTCCGTGACCTGTTTAAGCTGATTTTTAACCTGATCATCGACAAGCCAAGCCTGTACCTGATCAATATCAAGTTCCAGTGATTGAGCCAATGCGACCAGTTCATTCATATCGTTTAAATTTTTTGGCTGTCCAAACATGGCATCAAATAGTCCCTGCAACACTTTTTGAAAATTTTCAGGCTGATACAGCTGAACTGCTGTTATCAAACGCATCAAGTTCAAAGTATTAATCGGGAAATACGGATTCATCTGCACAGGAATATGCCAGAGTTTTGACCATCTGCCCAGATCAATCATGGAATAACGTGCTTTCGCAGGAACAGCCATCGGACTGCTGTTTCCTGTTGCCTTAAAAACACCGCCTAACAGCATCGGTTTCCAGATAATTTCAGCCTGATACTGCTTTGCAATCTGCTGAATACGGTAAAAACCGACATAACTATACGGACTTCCAAAATCAAAATAAAATTCCGCTTGTTTCATTTTGCTTTCCTTCGCTTAAAGAATGATTATTTATAACTTACTATTTTATAGCCTATTACAAATTTGCAGTTAATTACTAATTTACATATTAAATCGCTACAGGATTGATCATTTACGATCAATTACCACTTCTCAATCCACGGACGTAAATCCAGTTCATGCGTCCAGGCGTCACGCGGTTGCTGACTGATGTGCCAGTAGTTTTCAGCAATATGTTCTGGATTTAAAATGCCATCCTGATCTTTCTTTTCATACAGATGAGGAAAAGTATTTTTAATAAAATCCGTATCAATCGCACCATCCACCACCACATGCGCCACATGAATATTCTGAGGACCAAGTTCACGCGCCATACTCTGCGCCAAAGCACGCAAAGCATGTTTTGCACCTGCAAATGCAGCAAAATAAGCTGAACCACGCATTCCCGCAGTTGCACCTGTGAAAATAATCGTACCTGCTTGACGTGTGACCATCCGTTTAGCCACTTCACGTCCAACCAGGAATGCAGCAAAACACGCCATTTCCCAGATCTTGAAATATTTACGGGCTGTTTCTTCAAGTATGCTGCAAGGTACATTCGCGCCAATATTGAAAACCAGTACATCAATTGTCCCAATTCTGGATTCAATGTCTTCAATCAATGCAATCACGTCTTCTTCTTTACGTGCGTCCGAAGCAAAACCGTATGCAGTACCACCATCAGCCTCAATTTCAGCGATCAATGGCTGTAATTTTTCGGCACTTCT
Source organism: Acinetobacter sp. WCHAc010052 (assembly GCF_002165295.2). Taxonomy (NCBI): domain Bacteria; kingdom Pseudomonadati; phylum Pseudomonadota; class Gammaproteobacteria; order Moraxellales; family Moraxellaceae; genus Acinetobacter; species Acinetobacter sp. WCHAc010052. The sequence continues at coordinate 2,021,328 of NZ_CP032143.1, forward strand.
ACGGGTCATACAACTGATATAGCCACCTTTGGCAAACCGTTTTGCAATCGCACCACCGGTCGCATCTCCTGCCCCGATCACCAGTGCAACTTTTTGTCCGTTTTTGTCTGTCATCGAATCATTCCTGTTTCATTTTTATAAAATAACGGTCGTTATCATAACGATTACTATGTTATGATTTTCTTCAGCGGTCAAGAAGTTTTTCATCAATACATTCTGCTTCCTTTGCCGCCATTCAGGAACACAGGAGTTCATATGCGTTATAAAGCAGGTTATAAAGAAGAAAAACGTAAAGAATTACTGAAAGTCAGTGGTCAGCTTGCTAAAAAAAATGGCTTTCATGCGACTGGTGTAGACGGTTTTATGAAAGAATCAGGTGTGACCAGTGGTGCATTCTATTCACACTTTTCTTCTAAAAATGAGTTATTTAAAGCACTGGTCGAATCCGAACTTGAACAGAGCATCCAGCTTTGGCAAAGCAACCCTCACAATGATGCTGCTGCCTGGATTGAATTTGAGCTGAACCGTTACCTCTCACCTTTACATGCAGAAAAACCTGAGTACGGTTGTGTCCTGCCTGCACTTTCATCTGAAATTTCCCGTGCAGAAGAAGATATCAAACAGGTATATGAAGCTGAACTGATCCGTGGAATCCAGCTGTTCGAAAAACACCTGGGCAATCAGGATCAGGCATGGGCAGTCCTTTGCCAGATGGTCGGCAGTATACTGATGGCACGCAGTGTTGCCAGTCCTGAATTAAAAATCAGAATTCTTGAATCCAGTAAGCTGTTTTTACTCAGTCAAATTACACTTCGCACCGCATGAGTTCATTTATTACGATTTTATGACGAAATTTCAAACAATACATCTTGCCTAATCTGCACAGTATTTTTAATCTGTAATCCTTTCAAGGATTGCGACTGACAATAATGACATTTCCTACAACTGTGTATGCGATACAGCATCTGGCATTTGAAGACCTGGGCTCACTTGAAGATGTATTTTATCAACTGGGATTCCGTGTCCGTTATTTCGAAGCTGGAGTTGATGACCTGACTCAGGCAATGCAGTACGAGGGCTTAACCGTCATACTGGGTGGTCCAGTTGGTGTTTATGAAAATGAAGACTACCCTTTTCTGAATGAAGAAATTTCATTACTTCAGCAACGTCTGGCACAGAACTTACCTACTCTTGGAATCTGCCTGGGTGCACAGTTGATTGCCCATGCCTCAAATGCAAAAGTCTATCCAGGTCACCAGAAAGAAATCGGCTGGAGTCAGTTACAGCTGACTGATACACAGGATAATATTCTGTCTGCCCTGAAAGATTACGAAGTACTGCACTGGCATGGTGATACTTTTGATTTACCTGAAAATGCAGTTTTGCTTGCCAGTTCAGAAATTTATCCGCATCAGGCATTTCAGATCGGGAAAAATATTCTTGCACTTCAGTTCCATATAGAAGTAGCAGCAGACAGCCTGGAAAAATGGTTGATTGGACATACCTGTGAGCTACAAAAAGCAAAAATCAATATTCCGCTGCTCAGACAGCACAATCAGAAATACGCCTCTGATCTTGAAAATCAGGCAGCCATCATTTTAAAACAGTATCTACAGCAGATCGGTGCTGTTGCCTCCAGCTGATCACAGCATCATTTAAAAATCATAAAAAAAGCACCATTTATGGTGCTTTTTTAACTTACAGCTGGAAATAAGGCTTATTTAGCAGCTTTGGTTTCTTCTTTTGCCGCAGCAATTGAAGCTTCAGTTGTGATGTTTACTGTGATTTTATCACCGACGTTTGGAACATAAGCACCAACACCAAATGCAGAACGGTCAAACGAAGTTGTTGCATTGAAGCCGATAGACTGAGCTTTAGTCATTGGGTGTTCGCCCTGTTTATTCAGTACCGCATCCAGTACAACTGACTTAGTCACATCTTTAACCGTCAGATTACCTGTAATTTTATATTTACTGTTGCCTAAAGACTGAACTTTAGTACTTTTAAATGTAATGTTTGGATATTTTGCAGCATCAAAAAAATCAGGAGTTTTCAGATGATCATCCAGTGCTTTAACGTTTGTGTTTAAGCTCGCCAAAGGAATAGTCACATTTACAGAAGAATTTGCAGGTTTTGCATTGTCTACAGAAATTGTGCCCTGAATGTCACTGAAATTTGCAGATGGTGTAGAAAAACCAAAATGATTCCAGTTAAATACAGTCGCTGTATGAGTTGGGTCAATTGTATAGTCTACAGGTTTTGCTACAGTGAAAGTTGCAACTGAAGCTACCGCTAAACCTAATGTAAGTGCTTTAAAGTTCATGTTTTTAATCTCGCTTTAGAATGGTTGCTAGTTTATACCAATGATATTTTAATTCACCGTCATGAATAAGACGATCTGTTCCATTCCTGGAACAATATCTGTCATTGTGTGCCTTTAACGCAACACACCTCTCAAATAACTGAATAATAAAAATATAATTTCAAGTTGTGGAAAAATATGGAGATCACAGCATACAAAGAAGTGAACACCGTTCATACAACTTTGCCATTAGAAACAAAAAATTACAGTAGAAATTTCAACAAAGTCTTTTTATATACTTTGATGATAATGACTTAGGTATAAACATGAACAATTCCGTTCTGGCAACAGGCACCACTACACCTTACCGTGTTACATTGACCAACCCACAGGGTCATCACTGGTATGCAGATGAACCTGTCGAAAAAGGTGGGCAGGATACTGCACCCAATCCTTTACAGATGCTGTTATCTGCACTGGGTGCCTGTACCACGGTCACTTTGGAGATGTATGCCACGCATAAAGGCATTAAAATTGATCATGTTCAGGTTGATTTAATACTGAATCCAGATGGAGACCCTGAACCAGGTACCAATATGATTGAAAGAAAAATCACTTTAAAAGGCGATTTTACTGAAGATCAGCATAAACGTCTGCTTAAAGTGGCTGAAAGCTGTCCTGTACATAAATTACTGACTTCAAACATTCAGATACAGACTGCACTGGTATAATATTTCTATTGATATCAGAGTGATACACTGAACCAAAATAGAAATTTATAAATATCCATTTATAAAAGACTTTTACTATGAAATCAGTCTTTACTCGGCTGAATGAAGAAAATCATATGATCAACAGTCACATCTGAAAACTTTCCAGAATACAATTAGCTGAAATACAAAACACTCCGTATGGAGTGTTTATGTGTATTCATTCAGGCACGTATTGCTGAACATTTCATGATGAAACTCATCGAATTTTACATGAAGTATTCGGTCAGCAGATAACCCAACCCAACGCCAATAAATGAATACAGAATCATAATAAAGAACACAAAGCTGGTCTTATTTTTCTTCTTAAAAAACTTCATCATATTAAGCGTACTCTGCAACTGCTGAAATAGACATTATATTAACCCACACCAGCTTAAAAATCAGGATATTTAATTATTCAGCCTCATATTAAAGCCATTAAGCAGACCACTTTTAAAATACAAATTACATTAACTTTATTATTATCAAAAATTTAACCGAATGAGTACCGTCTATCGCACTACCGGCTTCATACCACTATTCAGTAAAAAAACAGACCAGTTTTATTCCACTGTTCAACTTTTTAACACACATAAAAAAGCCCCAACTGGGGCTCTTTATCATTACAGTTTTTCAACCAGAATCCGGTCTACATGCTTCAAGCCAGTCTGCTTTTCATGGTTTTTACGACGGATCTTAATTTGCTTATCTTCCGCCATATCCTGAAGTAACAGTTCGACAGCAACCATAGCTTCAAGTGGCAGATCCTGCCCTATCCACTTCTGCTCACCCGCATCCATTAAAATGATTTCTTCACTAATCTGCTCATAAAGGCTCATATTTTCCTCACTTATGGTATATGAATCACCATATTTCATGATTACTGAATAAGGGCACAACTATATACCTTTTGTTTAAAACGTCCAGTGTTTTCCACTCTATTTAAGCCATACCTCAAAAACAGTCAGATTCTATTGAAAATGTCTTTCACAGCAATGACGGAATCAATGATTTCAGGAAATCTGATCTCTATGAACAATTGACAGCAGCCATAAGTAATTCAGGTCGCTGATTGATAAATTTAAAAGGCGCACCATAAGTTTCAGCATTGAACTGAATAAGCTTTGTCTGCATTAAAGCCTGTTTAAACTTATCCATATCCGTAGCAGCATCATGAGCAAAGGGATTTCCATAGTGCTGACCATCCAGAACAATATCTACAGTGATCTGATCATCAGAACTCAGTCTGTCCAGTCCGCCTGCATCTTCGATCAGAAATTTAGCTTTAACATCGGCTTCCATGCAGTTGAAACCAAATGATAAAACATAATTCCTGACATTTTTATTCTGAATAAATACATAATTCTGCTCAGGTGAATACAGTTCAAAATAACTCCATTGATCCTGTGGCGTGAGTTTTTTCAGCTCTTTTTCCCACTTTGAATGACCGTCCACAATAATCCGTGTCGGTGTCAGATTTGCCTGAGCAGGCAAACTGTCTGCAAAAACCGGACTGACCATCACAGGAAGAAATAAAAGTGCCCAGCTGGCTTTCATTATTATGTTCATACTGGCATCGCTCTCAGAATGCTTTTTTAAATTTATAGACTCCATTCAGCAGTTCAAAAGATATTTGTTCAATGATTCAAATGTAAAAAACGCCTCAATAATGAGGCGTTTTTTTATTTAAAACGGTGTGTTTTAAGCTGTAACTTCTTTCACAGCAGCAACAACTGCTTCAGTGGTAATACCGAAGTGTTGATACAGATCTTTCGCAGGAGCAGATTCACCATAAGTCGTCATACCGATCACACGACCGTCCAGACCCACAAATTTCCACCAGTAATCGACATGAGCTGCTTCAACCGCAACACGCGCACGAACTGCAGATGGAAGAACAGCTTCACGATACGCAGCATCCTGTTTTACAAATTCTTCAGCACATGGCATAGACACAACACGTACACCTTCAAGTTGTGCATACGCTTCCATTGCCAAGCCCACTTCTGAACCAGTTGCAATGATGATCGCTTTCAGTTCACCTTTTTCTTCAGCCAGTACATAACCACCTTTCACAACGTCCGCAATTTGTGCTTCTGTACGTGTTTGGAAAGCCAAGTTTTGACGAGAGAAAATTAACGCTGTCGGACCTTCGCTACGTAACAATGCTGATTTCCATGAAATAGAAGCTTCTACAGTGTCACATGGACGCCAGGTATTTAAGTTTGGTGTACCACGTAAAGATGCAATTTGCTCTACAGGCTGGTGCGTAGGACCATCTTCACCCAGACCAATCGAGTCATGGGTATACACATGGATCACACGTTGTTTCATCAATGCAGACATACGAACTGCATTACGCGCATATTCCATAAACATCAGGAATGTTGCAACGTAAGGAATGAAACCGCCATGCAATGCGACACCATTGGCAATTGCAGTCATACCAAATTCACGTACACCATAATGTACATAGTTACCCGCAGCATCAGACTCAACGCCTTTTGCACCTTTCCAGAGTGTCAGGTTTGAACCTGCAAGGTCAGCAGAACCACCCAGAATTTCAGGTAGTTGTGGTGCAAATGCCTGGATTGCATTCTGGCTTGCTTTACGCGTTGCAATGGTTTCTGCTTTTGCATTCACTTCAGCGATATAAGCATCTGCTTTTGCAGCGAAATCAGCAGGTAAATCACCACTTAAACGACGTTTAAGTTCAGCCGCTTCAGTTGGATATTTTGCAGCATAAGCAGCAAAAGTTTCATTCCAGGCTGCTTCAGAAGCAGTACCTTTCGCTTTAGCATCCCATGCTGTATAAACATCAGCAGGAATTACAAATGCTTCTTCTTTCCAGCCTAAAGCTTCACGGGTTAATGCAATTTCGTCATTACCCAGTGGCGCACCATGGCAATCTTCTTTGCCCTGTTTATTTGGTGAACCTAAACCGATCACAGTTTTACACATGACCAGTGTCGGTTTAGCCGTTTCAGCCTGTGCTTCCAGAGTTGCAGCACGAAGCGCATCCGCATCATGACCATCAACTTTAAGCACTTGCCAGCCATAAGATTTGAAACGCTGTTCTGTATCGTCAGAGAACCAGCCTTCTACTTCACCGTCAATTGAGATGCCGTTGTCATCATAATAAGCAACAAGTTTGCCCAGACCTAAAGTCCCTGCAAGTGAACATGCTTCGTGCGAAACACCTTCCATTAAGCAACCATCACCCAGGAAACAGTAAGTGAAATGATCAACAACTTTGATATCTTCTTTGTTGAACTGTGCTGCTAAAGTTTTTTCAGCAAGTGCAAAACCAACAGCATTGGCAATACCCTGACCCAGTGGACCAGTCGTTGTTTCAATACCAGGTGCATAACCCAGTTCAGGGTGACCTGGAGTTTTAGAATGTAACTGACGGAATGATTTTAAATCTTCGATTGAAAGATCATAACCTGTTAAATGAAGTAATGCGTACTGAAGCATTGAGCCATGACCATTAGACAGTACAAAACGGTCACGGTTTGCCCACTGTGGGTTTGATGGATTGTGATTTAAAAATTCACGCCACACCACATCTGCGATATCTGCCATCCCCATTGGCGCACCTGGATGTCCAGAATTTGCTTTTTGCACAGCATCCATAGCCAATACTCGAATTGCATTGGCATTACGACGTTCATTCAGCGGGGTTGTCATAGATCAGAGTCCAGTAAATTTAAAATTAAAGGAAGAATAAAAATTCAAACTGCGCATATTGTCTTAGAAAAACCCTGGAGCGTAAAGCCCGATCAAGCATAAATAGAGTTTCAGTACGCAATAGAACAAAAAACAACCAAATCTATAATGAGGAAAAACTCAGTATCCTTTAGATTGGACTGTTTCCGAAAAACAGATACAGTTACGTCCTCTGGACTTGGCTTTGTACAGTGCCTGATCTGCAAAATGTACAGCATCCATGACCTGTTCTTTTTCATTGAAAAAAGCCACTCCCATACTGCCACTGACTTTGATTGAAAAGTCTTCTGCAATGGCGTGATCTTCTTCGTACAAAGCAATACGACAACGCTCAAGCCTCTCTCTGATCCCCTGTTCATCGGTATGACAAAGAATCATTAAAAACTCCTCGCCACCATATCTTCCCAGTAAATCATTATCCGTTGTGTTTTCCCTTAGAATCTGCGCCACTTTTTTCAGGACTTTATCACCTGCGATATGCCCATAAGTATCATTGACCGATTTAAAATAATCCAGGTCCAGCATGACGGCAGCATGCAGCAGTGCTTCAGCATTACTCTCTGCTTCCATGCTGAGCAACTGTTCATTGAGCATTCTTCGGTTATACAGACCAGTCAGTGCATCTACCTGCCCCATCCGTACAATATATTTTTCACGTTTACGCCACTGGACAAGTACAGCAATCACAATGAATGAACAGGCGATCAACACAGGGAAACTGAAATATGCCATAGACAGCAGCCAGAATTTATTCAGATATTCCGGATAGCCAATCGTTTCAAAATTAAAAAGAGGTGCATAGCGGATACTCTGATTCAGCGTATGAAAGACGAGATAACTCAATATGACCGTAGCGATGGACAACGCAACTAAAATGACCCGCATGTGAAAAAGAAACATGCCTATAAATACATAACAGGTCGTATTCAGAAACATTGCCACACTGAAAATTCCTGACAGATAAGCGTCAACAATTAAAGTTACTGTGAATGCGACAACACAGAGATATGGCATAATTTTGTGGACAGTTTCTGTATCTTTAAAACGCAGGCAAATGATCAACAGTAAAACAGAGAGAATCAGCTCTATACTCTCAATGCCCAACTGTAAAAAAACAATATCAAGAAATACAAAGGTATGCAGTTCAGGTGTTACTACAATAAAAACTTTCCAGCATATCCATAAACATTTCAGAAAAGCATAGTATCCCAGCAGCAACAAGCAACTCTGAACGGGTGTCCAGTTCAGTACAAAAGGGATTTCTCTTAATTTTTTAAGAAAATATTCTGGTAGTTCCGCCATATAAAACCAATAAAAAAAACAGTCAGCTGAAGAAAAGACGTTTTATCTGAAATATAAATGCCTGATGTTTCAGAATCATATGCACCTATATTTTACATGATCTGATGCTTCTATCTGATGCTTTTCCGTATGACTAAAATCAATGAATATCCTGATTTTTTCATTTTAATTTTTATCACTTTATCTGCATCGCCCAAAATTACTCTAACAAAATGATTTATAAATAAAAGTCATAATTATGTAATTTCGACCGATGGATAAATCCAGGATTCAAAATATTTCAACATAAATTTAAGCCTGAAAAACACTTTGCATTTCAGAATAAAATTAAAACTGTAAAAATCTGAAATCTACCTGGATTCCGCCGGATTTATGCTTTTTGTTCACTTATTCCAAAAATTATGACTTATATTGAAATTTATTCATCTATTTCAGCTCAGAGGAACTAGTCCTGAAGTCCAAGTCGATGTACCATATTGCGTCATTTGAATTTAGCTGTGATAGGACTTATGCGCGAGTACGCTGTATTTACTTCAGAATCTGTAAGCGAAGGACATCCGGATAAAATGGCTGATCAGATCAGTGATGCCATTCTGGATGCAATCTTAAAAGAAGACCCATATGCACGGGTTGCCTGTGAAACGCTTGTCAAAACAGGTGCAGTTGTACTTGCTGGTGAAATCACAACAACTGCCAATGTCGATTTTGAAGCGATTGTCCGTAATACTGTAAACGGTATCGGATATCATCATTCAGATCTGGGCTTTGATGGTTCAACCTGTGCCGTCATCAACATGATTGGTAAACAGTCTCCTGAAATTGCTCAGGGTGTTGACCGTCAGAAACCTGAAGATCAGGGTGCGGGCGACCAGGGCTTAATGTTCGGTTATGCAAGCCGTGAAACTGATGTGCTCATGCCAGCACCAATTTCATACGCGCATCGCCTGATGGAAAAACAGGCTGAACTGCGTAAGCAAGGCAAACTGGCATGGTTACGTCCTGATGCGAAAAGCCAGGTAACTTTTGCCTATGAAAATGGCAAACCTGTTCGCCTGGATGCAGTTGTACTTTCAACTCAACACGATCCTTCAATTTCACAAGCTCAATTAAAAGAAGCTGTGATTGAAGAAATCGTGAAAAAAGTCATCCCTGCTGACATGTTCCATGCAGATACCAAATTCCACATCAATCCAACAGGTATGTTCGTCATTGGCGGCCCTGTAGGTGACTGTGGTTTAACAGGTCGTAAAATCATTGTAGATACTTACGGTGGTATGGCGCGTCATGGTGGCGGTGCATTCTCTGGTAAAGATCCATCAAAAGTTGACCGCTCTGCTGCTTATGCAGGTCGTTATGTTGCGAAAAACATTGTTGCGGCAGGTCTTGCAGACAAATGTGAAATCCAGGTGTCTTATGCAATTGGTGTTGCAGAGCCAACATCTATTTCAATCAATACCTTCAATACTGCAAAAGTATCTGAAGATCTGATTATTGCGCTTGTACGTGAACACTTTGATCTACGTCCATACGGCATTACCCGTATGCTTGATCTGATTCAACCAATGTACCAGCAGACAGCTGCTTATGGTCATTTTGGACGTGAAGGTTCTGATCATGCATTTACATGGGAAAAAACAGATAAAGTTGAAGCACTTAAAGCATCAGCAAATCTGTAATACCGCCAGTAAATAATAAAAAGCCCACAAATATGTGGGCTTTTTTAATTCCAGCAGATAAAAACTCTGATCATTGATCTGTTTTTTATCATAACTGTATGGAGTACTTTAATTTTACCGCGATGTCTTTTGATTCCCCTGATTGAGCACATCAAGTAGAGTTGGATGAGCAGGTTCCTGATGACTGTTCAGATAAACATGTACAGATTTTACAATGACGATGACCACAAGACAGGTCACTATACAGAAAATCCAGAATCCATAAGGACTGCGTATATTATGCGAGCCACACTCAGGACACTCTTTAGCTACTGATGCAACAACCTTGTCACAACAAGCGCAATGGTATTGATGATACAGCATAGGTATCCTCCTATTTTATTGCCGTTCTTTTTATTCTCATGCTACATTTTTATTGGATGTAACATTGTTTTATCTTATGTGAGAAAATGTATTCGCACAACAACAATGTGAACAAATTCACACTTTAATGTAAATGAAGTAATTCCTGTATTCCACGCCTGGTCTGCTTTACAGACATATCGTGATTTACATCTGCCATTCTATCCGACAAATGGTTAAAATCAGTCACTGATTTCAGGAGTTTTGACATGGTTCAGCTGATAAAAAAAGGCGGGTTAAGAGAGCGCGCCAACCGCAGTAAAAAATATCAGGGATCTGAAAATACAGAAACTTCCCTACAACCCAATCAGTACAGCCTTGGAAAAAAACTGACACCTGAGCAGCTTTCAGCGGAAGAAAAAAATGACGCTGATTCTACAAATGTATTGTCAGAACATTCTGATGGCATCAAACCATAACCAGACAGCAAAGATCAGAAACAGCCCACCTGAAGCCACATCAATATAACTGCCCGATTTCTGATACGCTTTCTTGATTTCAGGCATTGACATAATCAGCATGAACATTGAAAAAACAACAAACGTCTGGATCGGAATAATAAAAGCCAGCTGCATTTTCAGTCCTGCACCCGCAGTCGAACTGAGTGCCAGTGAAAATACACTACTGAAATAAATCAGTGTTTTGGGATTGGACAGGTTTGTAAAAAGTCCCCATAGAAAATAATTTTTCTGCTGAGTCCCTTCTTTAAAACTGTCATCAGATTCAAGTGAAGTATGCTGTTTCAGTGACTTCAAACCGCCACTCAACATTGCCCAGCCCATTTTGGCAAGGAACAGACCACCCACCAGCATCAGAATCTGCTGTATCCATGGAAACTGTTCAACCAGCACCGTAAAGCCAAGCAGAGTCAATACAACCCAGACCACAATACCTGCGGATATTCCCAGAATGATTTTTAATGTATTGCTTCGGCTTGTGGATGCCGAACTTTTTGCAATAAGAAGAACATCTGGACCTGGACTGAGCTGAGCAACAAAATGCAAAGCACATATGGTCAATAATAAAGACATATAGATGGATTAAAAGAATCTGAATATTCACATATTATATCGTTTGTTTAAAACAGTAAGTACTTCTTTCATTTTATAGATGCAAAAAAAAGCCGGACTGTTGATCCGGCTTTTCCTGAAATAAATGTACTTATTTATTGACATCTTTCATTTCAATTTTTTTAGCTTCAGGTCTGACTTCACGTGCTTCACCATCAATAATGCTTGAATCACGGCGACCACCACTGTTCTGCTGATTCTGCATTTCCTGCATCTGACGCATCATATCTGCAAATGGATTTCCACCCTGCGGATTACCCATATCACCCATCATTCCACCCATCATCTGATCCATCATGGACTGCTGACGTTTCATCATCACTTTCATCATTGCACCTTTCAGTGCGTTCTGAACACCTGGTATCAGAATCAGTAAAGCGAGTACATCAGTGATCAAACCTGGAACAATAAATAAAAAGCCTGCAATAATTTTAGGCAGATTTCCTGTCAGAGACGGATCAGCTCCCATTTGCCCCATCTGCATCTGCTGCATTTGTGGCATCAGTCCGGCTGAATATTTCCGGATCATATTCAGACCAATAAAAAATGCAGCAATGAACCAGAAAAACACATACCACATGCTTCCGACAAGGTCACCCACGCCAATCCATACAAATACTTCAAGTACAAGCGTAGCCAGGACAATAAGAGCTAATTTCATGAAAATTTATCTGATCTCAAAAATAAATAAAGGATGTCTTATGCTGACAGAAACAGTAAAGCTGCAACCATCATAACAACCTGAGGTTTAAATTATCTATTAGGGCAGTTTTCCATTTTTAAAGCAAAAAACAAGAGTTTTTGCACGATTTTTTAATATTTTCCTGATTTTAAAGCCAGTTTCAGCGTTAAAAAATCGGAGCATGTACTTTGAGCAAAATCATTTCCTGAAAGAATAATTGTTTCTAAATAAATTAATTTGATTCACATTTGTTTACTTAATCTGTTTTTATGATATGTTGTGTGTTCTTTCTGTGAACAATTCTTAATAAGGGGACATGATGCAATCAGTGCATCAAATCATTCCCCCTTTATGTTCACACTTACAGGCTTCCTGATTTCATGGGTTTTTTCTCTGAAATTACGGCTTTTAAATCATATTTTTCACCTGAAAAATATTTTTCTGAAACTTACCTCAGAGGGATTACTTATCTAAGCAGGAGCTTAGTCACAGAACTCAAAACTAATGGAGATAGCAATGACTCGAATTGCAATAATCGGAGCAGGCCCCAGTGGCATGGCTCAATTAAGAGCATTTCAATCAGCAAAGGCCAAAGGTCAGCAAGTTCCTGAAATTGTATGTTTCGAAAAACAAAACGATTGGGGCGGCCTATGGAACTACACCTGGCGTACAGGGGTAGATCAGTATGGAAATTCAGTACACGGCAGTATGTACCGTTACCTGTGGTCCAATGGACCAAAAGAAGCACTGGAGTTCGCAGACTATACGTTTGATGAACATTTCAAAAAACCGATTGCATCCTACCCACCGCGTGCTGTGTTATGGGACTACATTAAAGGGCGTGTGGAAAAAGCAGGAGTCAAAGATCAGGTCCGTTTTAACAGTTCGGTCAATCAGGTCGATTTTGACGATGAAACCCAGCTCTTTACTGTACAGGTCTGCGATCACATCAATGATCAGACTTATACGGAACAGTTTGATTATGTGGTTGTGGCTTCAGGTCACTTCTCTACGCCAAAAACACCTGAATATGAAGGCTTCGATATATTTAACGGTCGGATCCTGCATGCTCATGACTTCCGTGATGCAGTACAGTTCAAGGATAAAACCATTCTGATTGTTGGCAGCAGCTATTCTGCTGAAGACGTCGGTTCTCAATGCTATAAATATGGCGCAAAACAGATCTACAGTTGCTACCGCAGTCAGCCTATGGGCTATAAATGGCCAAAAAACTGGACTGAGAAGCATCAGCTTATCCGTGTAGATGAAAACAGTGCATATTTTGCCGATGGAACTTCAGCCAGAGTGGATGCAATTATTCTCTGTACGGGCTATCTTCATCACTTCCCTTACATGGCTGAAAACCTGTGCCTGAAAACCCATAACTGCTTATATCCACAGAACTTATATCAGGGTGTGGTATGGGAACAGAATCCAAAACTGTTTTATCTGGGCATGCAGGATCAGTGGTATACCTTCAATATGTTTGATGCTCAGGCATGGTATGTCCGCGACATCATCATGGGTAAAATTGTGCTGCCAGACGCTGAAACCATGCAGGCTCACAGTAACAGCTGGCATCTGCGTGAGCAAAAACTGAAAAACTCAGAGCAGATGGTCAGGTTTCAGGGCGAATATATCCGTCAGCTGATTGATGCTACGGATTATCCGAGTTTTAATATTGATGCTGTCAATGAAGTCTTTATGCAGTGGAAAAAGCATAAAAAAGACAACATTATGGCGTTCCGTGACAAAACTTATCGCTCAGTCATGACCGGGAAAATGTCAAAACCTCATCATACACCATGGCTTTACGCCCTGGATGACTCTCTGGAAGCCTATTTACAGACGGGCAATCAGGAACAGAAAGCGATGTAATCTCCTGTATCTGAAACAGAAGACCTGAATATTCAGGTCTTCTCCATAGACATCCCCCCCCCTGATGTTTCATTTTTATATTATTTATGTTTATTTTTCATGCACATATATTTTAAAAAATTTGCATACACATCCATCATGAAATCATATAATTCACTTAATCTTACTTTACCGATGCACTATGCCTTTAATTATTGGAATTGACCCTGGTTCCCGACTGACCGGATATGGAATTATTGAAAAAGATGGGCAAAGCCTGCGGTTTGTCGATGCCGGTACAATCCGCACGGAAACCACAGAAATGCCTGAACGCTTAAAACGGATTTTTGCTGGCGTTGAACGCATTGTTAAATTTCATGGTCCAACCGAAGCTGCCGTTGAACAGGTCTTTATGGCACAAAACCCTGACTCTGCTCTGAAACTGGGGCAGGCACGTGGTGCTGCGATTGCGGCATTGGTCAATCTGGACTTACAGGTTGCTGAATACACCGCCAGACAGATTAAGCAGTCCGTTGTGGGTTATGGTGCAGCAGATAAAGAACAGGTTCAGATGATGGTGATGCGACTGTTGAATCTGTCCATCAAACCTCAGCAGGATGCCGCGGATGCACTTGCAGCTGCCATCTGCCATGCCCACGCTTCAGGCAGTATGAGTAAACTCGCTGTCCTGAATGCATTAGGTGGAATGGCACGCGGTCGAAGCCGTAACAGTAGCCGCAGACGCTAAAGAATGCCTAGCAGATCCTGAAAATTGACTGATCATTTTTCAGGATTTATCACTGCATTTCAGTCATAAGTGATTAATAAACAATATAAGCCCATCAGAGACTTATAAATTCCTGCAAAAATACTGCGCTATATCTGAATTAGACCAGATAAGGTGCAGCGTCCTTTTTAATTTCCCTGACAGATGGCTGTTTTGCATAAGTTGCAATTAACATTTTGCCGGAAGTTCTCAGATTTTTCTGCTGATTGGGATCAATACGGATTAATACCAGTTCATCAGGTATTCGAGGGTTAGCGCCCTCTTTACAGATAATAATATTCTGATTTCGCTCAATCACCTTAAAACCAGGGAATTCTTTCTGCAACCGATCTTTCAGGCTCAGATGATCATCGGCTTTGTCACGGCTGTTCAGTTGCGTATATGCCACAAGCAGCAGGCAGGCTGCAAAAACGATTCCGACCACCAGATATTTTTCCAGCATATTATTTGACCTGAATATATTTCTGTTGTTTTGCATTATAGTGATAAACACGGGTTTCATTCATCGGCACAATTTTTCTGCTTTCATCTGCCCGCTGAGTACCCTGATATTTAATTTCAATATCATACAGTCCGTCATGTACAGAGTTCAGGAATCTGTACTGTCCTTCAAACGCATACGTGTCATCTGCACCCGTTGCACTGTCATCAGCCCGTATCTCTGCAATCTGATCCATTTTCAGCTCAGAACGTTCATCAAAAGGTGCTATGGATAATGTTGTTATACTGTAGCCCTGAAGTCCAGACTCATCTTCTTCGATATATCCTTTTACTTTTGGACCGATCAACTCCAGTTGCCTAACTATCGCCTTTGGTTCATAAGGACTGATGTTATAGCCAGAACTCGCCCAGCTGTTTTCACCAGCAGACTGACTGACCAGCTGATACTGTCCCTGAGCTGTTTTACTGAACAGATAGACATCTGTCTGCACCGCACAGGCACCACAATAAATAATTTCCTTTCGACCCTTATCCACTCCCATTTCTGACACGGTCAGCACATATCTTTCTTCATTGGCAGCATTGGTATATTTTTCAGCAGGGTAAAAAATCAGTACAGTATCAATATCATCAGCTTCCGAACCCACATACTGTACTTTTTCTGCATCCAGTTCAGGAATGACAACATGCCTGATTTTATGCTGATAAAAAGCCATCATGACTGTTTTAAAATCGAGGTTTTTTAGAGTGACTGCCTGTTTTTGCTTCTGTGGCACAGATACAGATGGTGGCTCTGCCAGTACACTTGTGGCGCATAAAACTGAAAGTGAAGCCATCAGTACAATCTTTTTCATTTTATCTCTCTGTTATTTTCAGTCTGTTCATCAGCATTTTTTAACACTATCTCAGCATCTTAAAATCTGTATAAGGTGCATCCTCTGCCAGCTGTTCCTGCTGTATAGAACTGACACTGGCGCGTAATGGTCCAACATAGGCATGACGTATGATTGTGGCAACAGACTGCTCAGTCCCAATAATCACAGCTTCAACATCACCATTTTCCAGATTTTTTACATAACCTTTTAAATTTAAAGCGATGGCTTCTTTTTCAAACCAGCGTCTGTAGCCAACGCCCTGTACTTTGCCATGTATTAAAAGTTTAACTGCCTGCATTTGCCATACCGCTCCTGAATTATTTTACTGATGGTTTTTGTGATCATGATTGACCACATAATACACCGCTTCATTCATATGCTGAGCCTGTAAGCCGCGTTGACCTTTCAGCGCAAGATGATCCCCAGCCAGTGCATGCAGAGTGACAATTTCATGCAGCTGAATCTGTTCTGCAAACTGAGCTTTCAGACTGGCAATCATTCCTGCCAGTACATCCCCCATACCTCCTGTCCCCATGCCAGCATTGCCTGCTGTGCAGATCCATAGATCATCAGGTTTTTGCAACGTCAGACTGCCTGCGCCTTTGAGTACCCACTGCCCTGAATATTTTTGCTGTAATTGCTGAATTGCTTCAATCCGGTCATTTTCAATTTCAGCAACCCGACAGTTCAACAGTTTAGCAGCCTCTCCTGGGTGGGGTGTTGCATAACACTGAGCTTTGAGCCGAACAGACTGTTCAGCAAGAAACCACAATGCATCAGCATCCAGTACGACCTGTAAATGACTGGACTGATGAATGACCTGAAACCACTGGGCAAACTGCTGGGCTGCCCACTCATCCCGCCCCAGCCCCATGCCAAAACAGACTGCATCGACATGCTCAGTCAATGCCTGAATTTCGGAAACTGATAACGCATCAATATCCCGAAGCATAATATTCGGTGAACGGGATAAAATAGCCGTGTGATGTTTTGCATGGCAGACAATGGTGACTTTGCCCGCTCCTGCTGAAAAGGCAGACTCAGCAGCCATCATCACAGCACCGCCCATTTCTGCATGACCACCTACCACCAGAACATGACCATAACTGCCTTTATGACCAAAAGCCTGTCTGACAGGTAACTGAATCTGTGTTGAAGATAAATGCGCCAGCGGTTTAAGTCTGTTGTCGACAGGAATTGCGGATATGACTTCAATCTGTCCTGAAAACTCTTTCCCCTGACCTGTAAACAATCCTGCTTTTAAACCCAGTACGGTAAAAGTCCGGTCTGCCTTGACTGCACAGGGTAATGGCTGTCCACTGTTGGCGTTCAGACCACTTGGAATATCCACAGCTACTTTCAGTCCCGACTGAGCATTAAACAGCTGAATCAGCTGTTGCCACGAAAAATCCAGCTCTCGGTTCAAACCAATCCCAAACAGAGCATCAATATGACAATCGAAGTCTTTACTGATTTCAAAGTGGGAGTGAATCTGCACCTGATGATTACTGGCAACTTCAACTGCCTGATTTAAATCAGCTGATGCTCCTGGAGGAACAGCGAAGATCTCCACCTGATAACCCATATTTTTCAGATATGCCGCCAGACAGTAACCATCACCTGCATTATTTCCCGCCCCACACCACACCGCAATACTGCGCACGCCATATCCAGCATGAGATACAGATTCTGAAGATGCAGTCTGCTGAAACAATGCATGCAGTCGCTGCGCAATTGACCATGCAACCTGCTGCATCAACCCAAAGGAACTGTTCTGCTGTGCAAACCAGCGTTGCTCCCATGCCTGAATGTCGTGGCTATGATAAACTTGTTGGCTCATGCATCTGTCCCATCTTATATTTGAATATCGTTATGTCGGCTTCCACTTCCAAACCCCAGATTCCCTTGCAAGAGATTGATCCACATGAGTTAAAAACATGGATTAAAGCACAGGCTCTACAGCTGGGTTTTGCTGATTGTGTCATTGCCCGACCCGATGCTCAAGCAGAATTACCCCGTTTTAAGGAATATTTAAAACGTGGATACCACGGTGATATGAAGTTTCTGGAAGAAAATCTGGAAAAGCGTGCCAACCCTGCACTGCTGGTTCCTGGAACCCGAAGTATCATCTGTGTGCGCATGAATTACCTGGTGGAGACTCCAAAACCACGCTATGTGCCTGATGAACCGAACAATGCCATCATTGCCCGTTATGCACGGGGTCGTGATTATCATAAAGTCATGCGCGGACGTCTGAAGACACTGGCCGGTCTGATTAAAGATAGAACTGGAGAATTTGAGTCCAGACCATTTGCAGACTCTGCCCCTGTTTTTGAAAAATCTCTCGCAGAACATGCCGGAATGGGTTGGACAGGTAAACACACCCTGCTCATTCATAAAAAATCAGGCTCTTTTTTTGTACTGGGTGAACTGTTCACCTCTCTTGACCTACCCTTCGATGAACCTGCAACAGCGCACTGCGGCTCATGTACCGCATGCATAGATATCTGCCCGACACAGGCAATTGTTGAACCTTATATGCTGGATGCCCGTAAATGCATTGCTTATCTGACCATAGAATATAAAGGTATCATTCCAGAAGAATTACGCCGTGGGATTGGTAACCGTGTTTTCGGTTGTGATGACTGTCAGCTCATCTGTCCCTGGAACAGTTTTGCAAAAAAAGCGAGTATTGATGATTTCAATCCAAGACATAATCTGGACAGACTGACTCTGCTTGATTTATGGCACTGGGATGAAACCACCTTTTTAAACTGTACAGAAGGCAGCCCAATTCGACGTACAGGTTACCAGAGTTTTATGCGGAACATTGCCATTGGTCTGGGAAATGCACCTTATTCGCAGCAGATCATTGATGCATTACAACTCAACCGTGCATTGCATGATGACATTGTGCAAATCCATATTGACTGGGCAATTGCGGAACAGTTAAGCAAAAGCGCCTGATTCAGCCTTAAAAACAAGGGACGGAAACCTGTATTTCGCAACTTCACGTTCTTTGCAAAATTTTCATTATTATTCTGTTTTAGTGGCACATACAAAGAAATTATCAATTTATAAGATTAAAATTATGCAGCTAAATTCAAGGTTTTTAATATAACTTAGCAACTAAATCGTATATTTTTATTTTTTATGTTTTTTACTTTTTCTATCGGCAGATACCATGAAATATGGACACTTTTGCCCTGCGATTATGATCTGGATTATGTATTATAAACTGATAAATAATGACTATCACGGATTTGACCAATGACTGTACGTAATGACTGGACACGTGAAGAAATTCAACGACTGTACGAACAACCCTTCATGGATCTGGTATTTCAGGCGCAGCAGATTCACCGCGAACATTTTGATGCCAATATCATTCAGGTCAGCACTTTACTGTCAATCAAAACCGGTAAATGCCCTGAAGACTGTAAATACTGCTCTCAATCTGCCCGTTATGATTCAAAACTTGAAGCAGAAAAGCGTATAGCCGTTGACAAGGTGATCTCTGAAGCGAAAGAAGCACTCGCATCCGGTTCATCACGATTCTGCATGGGCGCAGCATGGCGCAATCCACATGAACGTGATATGCCATACGTACTGGAAATGGTTCGTGAAGTTAAATCTCTTGGACTCGAAACCTGTATGACACTGGGCATGCTCAACCAGTCACAGGCTGAACGTCTGCATGAAGCAGGTCTGGACTATTACAATCACAACCTCGACACCTCACGTGAATATTATTCACACATCATCAGTACACGTACTTTTGATGACCGCCTGGATACACTTGATCACGTGCGTAATGCCGGCATGAAAGTCTGCAGCGGAGGAATTGTGGGACTTGGTGAAGACCGTAAAGACCGTATTGGACTGCTGCATGAGCTTTCAACGCTGCCGGTTCATCCTGAATCTGTACCGATTAACATGCTTGTTCCAATTGAAGGCACTCCCCTTGCCGATGTTGAAAAACTGGATGTTACGGAGTGGATCAGAACGATTGCTGTCGCACGGATCACCATGCCAGAAAGTTATATCCGCTTATCTGCTGGTCGTGAGTCGCTTTCAGACTCAGATCAGGCACTCGCATTCCTTGCAGGTGCCAACTCGCTGTTCAGTGGTGAAAAATTATTAACCACTCCAAATGCGGGTGATGGAAGAGATAAACAACTGTTCCAGAAACTGGGTTTGCAGGCTGAAAAAGCCAAGCCAGGACTGGCGGAACTGACCGTCGATGCAATGGCCGTCTGAAGTACAATAAAATCAAAAGCCCATCTGGGCTTTTGATTTTTCACTTAACAAAAATACTGTATTGACCTGATTCGCAGTATTTCCATAGATCTGAATGGAAATACCCTGTATTCAGAACGCTTTTACCATGAAAAGTACAAAATCAAATAAACACTTCATAATGTAAAAGGTTTATTGATCAGGATGTAACAAGCAAGCCATAACCAGCATTCAGATACATCCCTTTACGGATAATATCCGTACCGTTTGCATGATGAACTTTCAGTTCCTGATGCTCCACATCAAATTCAAAAGCATCAAAACAGTCCTGATGCCTGACCAGCCAGCATAATGTATCCGCAAGACTTTCATCCACAATATAAGTCAATGCTGAAAAATCCTTATTCATTACACTTGGTGCCCCGATGAAATTAACTGGAAATAAAGTTTAGCTTTTTTACAAAACAATTTGAATTATTCTGAAATGCTTACAATCATTTTTATTTCATTATTTTAATCTAAAAACAATCAAACGGAATCTTCAGCTCTAAGCTTTTACAGCTGAATCTGTCGAAACAAGCAGAACTGAAAACAGGAATATAAAAGATAGACAGCATAAAAAACCATGATCCGTTATAGATGATCATGGTTTTTTATTTTTTAATCTGAAGCGGCATATTTGCCTGATGTATATTTAGATAATGAAGTGAGAGCTGTACTCACTTCATCAGTATAAACGGGTCAGCTGACTTAAAGAGAATTATGGAGTTTTATGAACACCACATTTTCTGCATTCAATATGTTCTCCTATTTCTTCCATGTGTTCATATTCATATATATGCATGCAAAACAATTTTTTTAAAATACGAAGCATTTTCAAAACTCCCGTTCATGTATTCGCTTCTCAGATATTTCATCCTGAAACATCAGTTTCATCTTCATGACAAAACTGTATTTACTATTAGCATAATATTTCAATAAATCAAACATTATTTCATTAAATTTTACCATTTTTTAAAATTATGAAAAAATCCTCACTTACAGATCAATTGTGTGCTTGAAAAAACAGTTCCCAAAAATTATTATAGTCTCTGATCAAATAATACACACAAATCTGAAAAACACGTGCAATGACGCGGATCAATAAAAAACCTGTTGAGAAACAACGACGAGTAAAAAAATGACGACTTATATGATTCAGTATGAAATGTTTAAAAAACGTGATTCCGCCCCACTGAAGCAACGGATTGAAAAATTGGGGATTGAAGCAAAAATCACACCAATGAGCCACCTCTGGCTGATACGTTCCCAGCTCGATTCTTCAGAAATCAGAGATCAGCTGCTGCCTTTTATCGATGCAAAAGATAAATTATTTGTCGTCAGAGTAGACACCGATGACTGGGCATCCTGGAACTTAAATGACAAAGAGGTCAGCTGGCTCAACCAGCATATTTCAGTTTCAGAATCCTGATCACTGATTTTAAATTTTTCCGAAGCAGTCATTTCAACGCAAAAAATAAACATAAAATATTGTTTTAAAACAATATTTAAAAAATCAGTCTGATCATAAAAGTTTTTAAAGAAGTATTGATTAATTCAGATAAATGGATAGGATGAAAATGAAGAATATTTTCTGCCCGCGCTGACCGGCAGATATTAGAAATTGATAAATTTAATCCTATAACCAACACAATAAAGGAAGACCTATGCACGGACGTATGATGTTTCAACCTCTACTGATCAGCAATCTGCTTGATCATGCAGCCCGTTATCATGGGGACACAGCAATTATTTCAAAAAATACTGATGGCAGCATCAGTAAAACTGACTGGACCCATGTTTCTGAAAACTCAAAACGTTTCGCAAATGCCTTAAAAAACTTAGGCGTTCAGATGCATGACCGTGTTGCAACCATTGCATGGAATAACCATCGCCACCTTGAGTCATGGTATGCCATTTCGGGCAGTGGTTTTGTCTGCCACACCATCAACCCGCGCCTTTTTCCTGAACAGCTGATCTTCATTATCAATGATGCCAAAGACCGTGTGGTTCTGTTTGATAAGACTTTTTTGCCACTGATTACAGGTGTTAAAGCACACATTCCCCAGGTTGAACATTTTATCTGTCTCGGAGCATTTGACCAGGACGTTGCCGATGCATTACCTGAAGTTAAGTTTTATGATGTACTGATTGCAGAAAACTCTGATCAGTTTGAGTGGCCTGAATTTGATGAAAATACAGCAAGTTCGCTCTGCTATACATCCGGTACAACAGGAAATCCCAAAGGTGCTTTATACAGTCACCGCTCTACGGTTTTACATACGTATGCAATCTGCCTGCCTGACTCACTGAATCTTTCAGCTTCTGATGTCATGTTGCCCGTTGTACCTATGTTCCATGTCAATGCCTGGGGCACACCTTATGCAGCCGCAATGGTCGGCTGTACTGTGGTATTACCAGGTCCAGGACTGGATGGTGCAAGCCTGGTTCAGATGATTGATGAATATAAAGTGACTGTTGCTTTAGGTGTACCAACCATCTGGCAAGGTTTGCTGGCCGCTGCAAAACAGGCCGGTTCAGTATTGCCAAGTTTACAGCGAAATGTGGTGGGTGGTTCTGCCTGCCCTCCTACCATGATGAAAGCTTTCCGCGACCTGTTCAACTGTGAAACCATTCATGCCTGGGGCATGACAGAAATGAGTCCATTAGGTACAAGTAATCAACTGAAAGCCAAGCATCGCAATCTCAGTGAAGATGAACAGTTTAAAATTCGTCTTTCACAAGGTCGTCCGCCTTTTGGTGTGGATTTACGGATCACCACTGAAGAAAAAGGAACGACTGAAGTCATTCGAGATGGTCATAACACGGGTAACCTGCAGGTTAAAGGCCACTGGATTATCAGTACTTACTTTGGCAAAGATGAAAGTGCACTGACTTCAGATGGCTGGTTCGATACAGGTGATATCGCATCCCTCAATGAAGATGGCTATTTATATCTAAGTGACCGCGCCAAAGACTTAATCAAGTCTGGTGGTGAATGGATTTCTTCAGTAGAACTTGAAAATATTGCCATGGGGCATCCTGAAATTGCGATGGCTGCCGTCATTGCAGCTAAACACAGCAAATGGGATGAACGCCCGATTGTGATAGCCATCAAACACAAAGATGCCCAGATTACCGAAGAAGGTTTACTTGAATACTTCGCAGATAAAGTCGCTAAATGGCAGATTCCTGATAAAGCAATCTTTGTAGAAGCAATCCCTCTAAGTGGTACGGGTAAAATGCTGAAAAAAGATTTACGTGAAAAATATGATTCTGTACTTCTTTAAGCCCTGTTGGTCATTCAGCAAATTAAAAAACCGTAGCTTTAAACTACGGTTTTTTATTAAAACAGACTGAATTCATAACTTTTCACATACACGTGAAAAACGCATGAACCAGTAAAATACTTTTATTTAGCTTCACTTGCAGCTAGAGTATTATATTCTTCTGGCATAGGTGCAGCGTCAATTTCATCTGGATTTACTTCAACAGATGAGACCGCAGTTTCATTCACCTCTGAAGTCGCCTGTTCCTGAGCAGGCGCCTGCTCTTCCTGTTTTTTCCCACAAGCCACCAGTGTCAGCGACACTGCTGATACAAGTACAATAAGTGCTGTTTTTAAATTTTTCATCCAGAAACCTCAAATTAAAAAATAATCAATCCTTCTTTATTGTATTCAATTTCAGTGTAAATGTAATTAAGTGGTTGTTTATATTTTGTTTTAATTACTGAACATAAATCAATGCCTGAACAACCACTCCAGCCTTAAAAGACTGTCCACAAGCAATCAACCGGTGTCACTTTAAAGCTGTATCAGACAGTAAGCACTACAGTACAGTAAAAGCTATATGACAAAAACCGCCCTTAGGCGGTTCTATTTTCAAAAACTGGATAATCAGATTTCTAAATAACTTTTTGACTTAACTTAAAAAGTTGATGCAGCGAAGTATAAAATGAACGACCATCGAGATTTAAATCAACGACTGTTCCAGACTGCAGCAGCACTCTTTTACCTACTTCAATTTTTTTTGAACCCTGACAGGTGTTTTGCATTTTAATAAGTGGAATTAAGGATACAACGATTTCAGTGCCATTATTAGATCTGGCTATTAAATTATTTGTTTTTAACAACTTTTTTCCTATTTTTTAGAGTTCACTTTCTGTAAAACAACTCTAAAATTAAATTTTAAAACTAATAAAGCACTATATAGTGCTTTATTAGACATCATTCATGTCGCCTTTCAGTTCACCTGCCACAGGAGAACAGACAAGGCATTACAAGTATGAAAGTGGTAAATTATTACTTACAGAGCAACAATATTTACAGCTGTAGGGCCTTTTTGACCTTGAGCAACGCTGAATTCAACCTTCTGGCCTTCAGTCAGAGTTTTAAAACCTGAACCTGTGATTTCACTGAAATGAGCAAAAACATCAGGACCTGATTCTGGCTGAATGAAACCGAAACCTTTAGTTTCGTTGAACCACTTTACAGTACCTTTAACAACATTTGAGTTTGACATAGTAAATCCTACGTAGTTTTTTAATAGTATTAGTCATTTTTTATAAATGACTGATGACAACTTTGAAAATAATAAAGCAAGGTACTGGAATCTGTAAAACGAAGCATTATCACTAAAACCACGATACTTAAGAAAGACTTACCAAAACAAAACTTTTTCCAATGACAAATACTACGCTATTTTCAAAAAACAATCAACTTTTCTTATGCTTATACACATACCACGTATGGTACTTTATTTAGAACATTGCAGTGAATCGGACAGGAAGTCTGTGTCGCGATCCTACTCATCACCAAGCTGCCTACATGGCAGTGAACCAGTCTTACTTCTACCGATACCAACACAGACCTTTCTAAGCTGCCTATATGGCAGTGAACTTTGAAAGTCTAGTAGATGTATCTGAAGTCTGTTTCAAAGCTGCCTATATGGCAGTGAACTATCCTGTATCTCTTTTTGGCTGTGTTCAAAATTTCTAAGCTGCCTATATGGCAGTGAACACAGATACCGTAGATACGCATTTTGAACTGACATTTCTAAGCTGCCTATATGGCAGTGAACGACCAACGGCACAGCAGGGTCGCCGTGGTAAATTTCTAAGCTGCCTATATGGCAGTGAACTCAAACGGGCTTGTGATGTATGCTCCAAAAATTTTCTAAGCTGCCTATATGGCAGTGAACATTTCATGGTCAATTACTAAAAAATCATGCATTTTCTAAGCTGCCTATATGGCAGTGAACTTTGAATCAGTGCCGACTCACTATACTGGCATTTTCTAAGCTGCCTATATGGCAGTGAACAAAGCTACCAGTAGTATTTTTGATGCCTTGAGTTTCTAAGCTGCCTATATGGCAGTGAACCTGCAAAAGTAACAGTAAATACCACTCAAACATTTCTAAGCTGCCTATATGGCAGTGAACATTTAAAATTCAAATAGTTCAAATTGAGGGAATTTCTAAGCTGCCTATATGGCAGTGAACATGCAGACACCCTGACACTTGTCTGTGAAACGTTTCTAAGCTGCCTATATGGCAGTGAACAACTTACATTTGGAGCTGCAAAGTCAGCAGTTTTTCTAAGCTGCCTATATGGCAGTGAACGCCATTTTTTACAGTCTGCTTCAGATATGCCATTTCTAAGCTGCCTATATGGCAGTGAACTCTTCCTCTTCATCTCTAAGTCTAACTGTCGTTTTCTAAGCTGCCTATATGGCAGTGAACGTAATCCTAAAATCCATTCATTCAAGCTCAATTTTCTAAGCTGCCTATATGGCAGTGAACCGGAGGCTGTGCCAGTTGGAATAAAGCGGGAATTTCTAAGCTGCCTATATGGCAGTGAACTTCAAGCTCAGTACAAATATTGTCATATGTGTTTTCTAAGCTGCCTATATGGCAGTGAACAAACTTTCGAGAGTCAGGCACACTATTAGACATTTCTAAGCTGCCTATATGGCAGTGAACTAATAACTGCAGGTAATAATTATGGGCTTTAATTTCTAAGCTGCCTATATGGCAGTGAACGTTTACCGCGCCAACCGCCCGCAGCTTTAATATTTCTAAGCTGCCTATATGGCAGTGAACTGTTTTTGGGGTAATTACAGTTTTCTTAATCTTTTCTAAGCTGCCTATATGGCAGTGAACAGAATTGCTTAGTCGGATCAGGTTCGTTCGGATTTCTAAGCTGCCTATATGGCAGTGAACGAATTATATGCACAAGTTCACTTTCTTTTATTTTTCTAAGCTGCCTATATGGCAGTGAACTTGAACATATCAACCCCATTTAATTTCTTTACTTTCTAAGCTGCCTATATGGCAGTGAACATCAGATGAGAAATGCAATCGGTCAGGCTAAATTTCTAAGCTGCCTATATGGCAGTGAACTCAATCAGCTTTTCAATGAATCTTATAGTGTTTTTCTAAGCTGCCTATATGGCAGTGAACTACTTTGCAGATGATATCGAAAGCAAGGCATTTTTCTAAGCTGCCTATATGGCAGTGAACAATTAGATCTACAACACATAAACCTTTCGACTTTTCTAAGCTGCCTATATGGCAGTGAACACTCCGCGAAAGTCTCCCCGCACTCGGCCAGATTTCTAAGCTGCCTATATGGCAGTGAACAAATATCTAACTGAAAAATACGGTGAAATTCATTTCTAAGCTGCCTATATGGCAGTGAACTGATTAAGTATTCGACTTGGGGTTTTGTGATTTTTCTAAGCTGCCTATATGGCAGTGAACATATTCATTGAGAATCTGAGCTTCTGTTCTTCTTTCTAAGCTGCCTATATGGCAGTGAACTGTAAGGGTTAGCGACTGATCATCGCGTCTTTTTTCTAAGCTGCCTATATGGCAGTGAACTCAACTCAGATAATATTGATATAAGTTTTGATTTTCTAAGCTGCCTATATGGCAGTGAACGCACACCGTGTTTCCGTGGCTCATTTTCAACTTTTCTAAGCTGCCTATATGGCAGTGAACTCACAAACAATCTTGAGGCTATCTACTGTATTTTTCTAAGCTGCCTATATGGCAGTGAACAGCTAAGTCTTTGGCGGTAGTCATCACGTAATTTTCTAAGCTGCCTATATGGCAGTGAACGGTGGTGTGTCTGGTTACATTGATATTCATAATTTCTAAGCTGCCTATATGGCAGTGAACATCGGAACTTTCGATCTATTCTTTGCATCACTTTTCTAAGCTGCCTATATGGCAGTGAACAATGTCAAGTAGAGATATAGCAAAGTTAACAGTTTCTAAGCTGCCTATATGGCAGTGAACACAAAAAAATATGATTAAAATCATTTTACAACAATAGTTTAACCACAAAATCAGGAAATAACCCAATTTTAAATAAAAATTATAAACTATTGATTAAATTTAGTTTTTAATGAGTCAAAATATTTTGGGTTAAAATCATCTTCTAACCTATTGAGTGGCTTATTCACTAGATACTCATAATACCTGATTACCCTGAATCATCCATATTAAAAACAGAGCTGAAGCCTGCCCAATTTTACTGCCATTGTTATATGCTTAAGCAGATGCTGAATAACGGCAGAATTACAATCCCACCCACCAATTATCAAGCCAGAAGTTTTGTGCAAATCAGATCGCAGCAACCCGTTCCAATTGATCAATAAATGGCTTTGTTCGCTTTACTCTTTGTGATGACCCAGATAAAATCTCTAGCGGTCGCAGTGCTTAAAAATATATGCTGTATTTTCCACGATCCACTCCAGGTCAATTCAAAGAAAATACTTGATAAAAACGGCATTCATAGATAGTATTGCACCTTTCCAAGTAATTGATAATAGTTCAGTTAACTTGATTCAGGGCCTATAGCTCAGTTGGTTAGAGCAGCGGACTCATAATCCGTTGGTCGACAGTTCAAGTCTGTCTGGGCCCACCAGATTCAAAAAAAACCACTTTGGTACATTAAATCCAGAGTGGTTTTTTATTTTCAAGCCGATAAGACTTTTAAGATATGGTTTAACGACCCGTCAGCATTTTAAACTATGCATGACTTACAGATAACAGGAATGTATTCCCTGTTCAGACAGAATCACTTCTGAAGTTCATTGCTTTCTTTTCCTTACGCTTTTCCATAAGCAATTCCAGTAAAGACCAAAGTATCACAATGATAAAAATACCAGTCACCACTATAAAAGCCGTAAAATAGGTCATATCCCTTATTTCCCATTAAAACAATTGACTTAGTTTTGAGCCATTCGACCACACCCTGGACAAAAGTCTAATAGTTATTTTTCAGCCTGAACAGAAAAATTTGGTGATTGATCATACTTTGTTTATATCAGTTTATATTTTATAAATATTTCAACCAGACCTTTAAGACATTAAATCGATTCATTCTCATCATTTCACAAACATTAAAAATACAATTGTATAATTATATTCCATCATCACACTCAACTGCTCTTGACGTTATAAAAAAACAGGCAGAAAGTAGCACCTTTCCTGAGGTCAGGTATAAAGTATTCAAATGCTAAAAAAATTAATCGGTAATGCCACATTCAAACTTTCAGGCTGGTCCTACCATGTAGAACCCAATGTCCTGGAAAACAAACAGGTCATTGTTGGCTTTGAACATACATCCATGATGGATGCAGTTTTATCATTAGCCCTGTTCCAGATTTATGATATTAAAATTCATACCCTGATTAAAAAGGAACTGTTCAAGGGACCTTTCAAGCCTGTACTTGAAGCAATAGGTGGAATTGCTGTTGACCGCAATTCCAGTAAAGATATTGTCTCTCAGATGGTTGAGCATTTTGAAAAGAATGAGAAATTCAATCTGGTGATAGCCCCTGAAGCAACTCGGGCAAAAAAAGATGAAGCAAGAAAACCGATCCGAACTGGCTTCTGGCATATTGCAAAAGCGGCAAATGTGCCTATTGTGCTGATGTATGCCAATTCCAGAACACAGAAAGGCGGAATTTTTGGAAAAATATATCCCACTGAACTGGAACATGATCTGGTTTTGCTGAAAAAACTGTATAAAGAACATACTGGACTGGACATTATTATTCCAGATACCAAAAAATAATGCTAAATGCGGCATTTCTAAAATTCAGGTACTTTCTCATAAAAAAGTGCTTATGGTAGAATCGCAGCAATCTGATATGGCATAAAGCCAATCTACAAGGAGCAAATTTCGCATGGCGGGTCATTCCAAGTGGGCCAATATTAAGCATCGCAAAGCAAAACAAGATGCCAGTCGCGGTAAAGTTTTTACTAAATACATTCGTGAGCTTGTAACAGCTGCCAAACTCGGCGGACCAGATGCTGCTAGCAACCCGCGTTTACGTGCGGTGGTGGAAAAAGCACTTTCTGTCAATATGACTCGTGATGTGATTAACCGTGCGATTCAGCGTGGTGCAGGCGGTGAAGATAACGATGACTTAAAAGAAGTCACTTATGAAGGTTATGGTGTAGGTGGTGTTGCCGTGATTGTTGAAACAATGACGGACAACCTCAACCGTACCGTACCGGATGTCCGTCACTGTTTCTCAAAAACAGATGGTAACCTCGGTACCAATGGTTCTGTCTCTTTCTTATTTACAAAACGTGGTGAGATTACTTTTGAAGATGTATCTTTAGAAGATCAGATCATGGATATTGCTCTGGAAGCTGGGGCAGAAGACATCGAAGTTGATGAAGACGAAATTCTGGTCATTACAACACCTGAAACTTTTGGTGTGGTACAGGATGCTTTAACTGCTGCAGGTTTAAAATCTGACAATGCTGAAGTGGTTATGAGTCCATCGACCAAAGCTGAAATCACAGATATCGATCAGGCGAAAAAAATCATGAAAATGATTGATATGCTTGAAGACCTGGATGACGTTCAGAACGTATATACAAACGTTGAATTCTCAGATGCCGTACTGGCAGAGCTTGAAGCTTAAAACGTCCAGTCAATTCATAAAAAAACGCGCTGAATGCGCGTTTTTTTATTGAACAGATCAAACCACAACTGCCGCCCCTGTTTCAGACTTTACTGAGCAAGCCCGTACAGTTAAACACATGATTATATTCTTTGATCACAAAACTTGAATGCAAAGCAACCACATGCTCAATCTTACCGATGCGTTTCAGTAAAATTTCGCTGTAATTTTCCATATCCTTAGCCACAACTTCAACCAGAAAGTCTGCTGTCTGCCCTGTCACCAGAAAAGCATTGATCACTTCAGGGATATTTTCCAGTTCTTCAAGAAACTTCGCAAATGTATCGGTGTCGTGCTTACTCAGTGAAACCTGCAAAATAACATGCAGCTTAAACCCCAGTTTTTCATAGTTAATATCACGCTTCAAATGCGTCATGACATTGGTTTCAATCAGATGCTTAATCCGGCGATGTACAGAACTGACTGACAGGCTGATCCTTTCCGACAGCTCATTCAGATTGATGTCTTCATGCGTCAATATTTCAAGAATCTGTTTATCGTATCTGTCCAGTTCCATGTCCACACTCCCACGTTTAAGCTGCAAAGCTATATTTTTATAATTTACATTTACCACATTTTTCTGTTTATAGGTCTATTTATTTCACCCAGCCTTATTTTAAGGGGAAATATTTTTTATAAAATGCACAAATGACGTAATTTCATTCAAAAATCTCAGACTGTTTTGAGCGGACTGCTGGAAACACCGGCTGATCAGTCCTGTACTAATCAACCTGAATGTTTAAATACCGCGCCAGTCAACTCTTGCTCTGCGTTCCGTCATATAAATGCGCTGTACATACTGCCCAAGTGGAAGCTCGGCAAGAAAGTTCTTATAACTTCTGAATTCTTCAGACTGATTTTCACCATGTTCCTTTTCCCAGGGAGTCCCTTCAATTTCAAGTAAAGGAGCAAGCATGGAGCACACGGCTATATCGGCAAGTCCCAGTCGGTCACCGACAAAATATCTGCCACCATTGTTGTTCAGTCTCTGATTCAGCTCTGCAACCAGGATATCCATTTTTTCACGTGACTGAATCACTTTCTGTGAATCGACTTTATAGCCCTTCGCCATGAGTGCTTTAATCAGAGGTTTTGAATATTTTTCAAACTGACGCAGATAGCCTTTTTCTCCAATCAGAATTTCGAGCGACTCGCCACCATCTGACAGGGCATGTGACAACCCCCATCTACGGACATGCTGCCCAAGTTCCGTGGCAATCGCATTGACTTCAAGTGCGCTCTCACGAAGTTCAGGATCTGACCTCAGCAAGGTATGTTCTGGATACAGCTCATCCAGATATAAAGCTATCTGAGTTGAATCTGAAATCCATTTTTCCTGATCTTTCAGAATCGGGAGCGTGTTCTGCCCTGTCTTTAACTGTGCAAATGCACGATGAACGCCAGGAATTAAATTCTGTGCAACAAAATCCAGCTCTTTATAGTCAAGTAACCAGCGTGCTTTCTCACAAAAATGGGATAACGGAAACTGATACAATATCCGCATAAACTCTCCAGCATTATTTTTTTAGTTCAGCTCGGACACTACTTTAGTCACAGCTGAGCTGAATAACAATGTACTTTTGCTACAAAAATTCAATCAGAACATCAAACTGCATTTTTATGGACAGCACAAACTCCTGTTATACCAGTCAACTGAACTGACCATACGTTAAAATTTCATCTTCGGCACAGTTTACTGTCACTGTATGACCTGACTTTGCAGTGTCTTTGATGTAGAATCAGCAACAATTTTCAAATAATTCAGTGTGAGTAACTTCATGGGTTTTAATTGCGGTATTGTCGGCCTGCCGAACGTTGGTAAATCTACACTTTTCAATGCATTGACTAAAGCTGCTATTGCTGCAGAAAATTTCCCATTCTGTACCATTGAACCAAACACAGGCATTGTACCTGTACCTGATCCACGTTTAGACAAACTGACTGAGATTGTTAAACCACAGCGTGTGATTCCAACCACAATGGAATTTGTGGATATTGCTGGTCTGGTTGCAGGCGCATCCAAAGGTGAAGGTTTAGGTAACCAGTTTCTTGCAAACATCCGCGAAACTGATGCAATTGCACACGTTGTCCGTTGCTTTGAAGATGAAAACGTCATTCATGTAAATGGTAAAATTGACCCGCTTGATGATATCGCAACCATCAATACAGAACTTGCTCTTGCTGATCTGGATACTGTTGCTAAAGCATTACTGCGTCTGACTAAAGCTGCAAAAGGTGGTGATAAAGAAGCGATTGCTACCAAAGCTGTCCTGGAAAAAATTCAGCCTTTACTGGATGAAGGCAAACCAGCCCGCGCTGCTGACCTGGACGATGATGAACGTAAAGCAGTCCGTGGCTTTGGTCTTATGACTTTAAAACCGACCATGTATATTGCAAACGTTGCTGAAGATGGTTTTGAAAATAACCCTCATTTGGAAGCTGTGAAAAAACTAGCTGCTGAAGAAAATGCCATTGTTGTTCCACTGTGTAACCAGATCGAAGCTGAAATTTCTCTGCTTGAAGATGAAGACCGTGCCGAATTTCTTGAAGCACTGGGCATGGAAGAACCTGGACTGAATGTCGTGATTCGTGCCGGTTACAGCCTGCTGGGTTTACAGACTTACTTCACAGCTGGTGTTCAGGAAGTACGTGCGTGGACTGTTAAAGTTGGAGCGACTGCACCTCAGGCAGCTGGTGTGATTCACACAGACTTTGAAAAAGGCTTTATTCGTGCTGAATGTGTTGCTTACGACGACTTTGTACAGTACAACGGTGAAAATGGTGCTAAAGAAGCTGGGAAATGGCGTCTTGAAGGCAAAACATACGTTGTTCAGGATGGTGATGTTCTGCATTTCCGTTTTAACGTATAAGTCAGTTTAAAAAACAAAGCCCGCTTTTGCGGGCTTTTTTTCTAATTCTGTTTAATTTCTTATGAACTGTATTTACTGACCTGAAGCTGTATGCATCGTTTTCAGATCCATTTCTGCACGCTGTTTTCGCGCTTCCACCAGCATACGCTGCTGAATATCTTTACGGAATCCAAGCAAAAAGACAAATTCAGCCAGCACAAATAATGGACCAATAGCCAGACCGATCAGATCATCCACAAAAGCAGGTTTTTTCTTTTCATAATAATGTCCCACAAACTGGAACACCCACCCCACGACAAAGATACCAACACTGGCACTTAACCATGTAACGGTCTCCCATTGTGCAATTTTATAAGCAAACGGATATGCAACTGAGAAAAGAACCAGCATGATCACACCAAAAATCCGATCCAGACTCAGATAATAAATCACACTCAGTACAATCAGCAGCAGTGCAAGTGTTAACTCAAAGCCAGACACCATGACACCAGCCCGGGCAGTCAGGCAGATGATTGAAAATACAATCATGGGAATACCCACAAAATGTGTATAAATATTTTTATGATCAAGATGATAAGCTGCATACTGGCTTAACAGTTTTTCTAATTTTGTCATTTTCATCGTCCTTGTTACATTACACTGTAGGCTTTAATATACAAAAAAAGAATATGTGAAGTTGTCAGCCAGACGACAATTCAGCCTGCCCACCTGCCAGACACCGGAAAGAGTTATGTTTAGTCAGAACAATACAGACCAGCTGAGCAACAACCTATGGTTTTCAAATCTGGATCTGAACTTACAGCAATATATTCTTAAAAATGCAGTGACTCAGCACTACGAAAAAGATCAGACTATTTTTCAGATGGGTAATCTGTTTGATGGCATTTATGCCGTACTCACAGGCTCTGTACGCCTGGGATATATAGATATAGAGGGCAATGAATCTGTTGCGGCCTATGTAGAACCGATTATGTGGTTTGGCGAGATTTCACTGGTGGATAAACTCCCCCGCTCACACAATGCTGTAGCCACCCAGAAATGTGAAATCCTTTATCTGTCGGATACAGCGATTCAGACACTTTTACAACAGAATCCTGGCTTCTGGTTTCATATCGCGCAATTAACCAGTCAGAAACTGAGACATGCTTTTCTTGAGCTGATTTCAATTCAGACACAGACCATCAGTCAGCGTCTGGCGCAACGTCTGTTATTTATACTGCAGGGTTATGGCAATCATGCTCAGATTGAGCAAAAAGAGATTCATTTCAGTCAGGAACAGCTGGCACAGATGCTGATGTGCTCAAGACAGACCATAAATCAGGAATTACAGCAACTGGAGAGAAAAGGCATCATCAGAATTGCTTTTAAAAAAATTGAAATTATCAACTTTGCTGAATTGCATCAGATCGCGCATTCTCATTATGAAAAAAGCTGAACCTTCACATAAAAATGCACGATTTAAATACACATCAATGCACCACAGCTAAACAGTCATTATATTTTTGCACACTGTCAGTGCATATGTTTTCAGGAAATTAACTTACACACATCAACATCATCAAAACCATTGGTACATGGTGCAACTTCATTGTGAGCAATAACAGGCTGAACATTCACAGCAGACTCTGTGTACAGCGCTGATGCACTAAAAGCACCAAGAAGACTTATAGATAATAAAACTTTATAAAGCATAAAAATCACTCCTATATTTAATATCAATCACACTATAAATCAAATTATAAGCCATTTTTATTGAATTTTATCAAATAATGATATTTTTTATTATTATTGATTTATATTTTTTAACAATAACAAAGCCATCCGTTATGGCTGTTTTACAGGTAAATCATTCATTCAAACCCAAAAAGCCACATACAAGACAGTGGTTTCCTATATGTGGCTCATCCCTAAAATCGGTTTGACGGATTAAAAAAGATTGGTGTGTGGTTTAGTATTACCCAGTGCCGGATTTGCAATTGCGTCTTTGCACTGTGCTTTATCACGCTCATAATCAGCCTGTTTATGTGCAACTGAGCCTGTATTTTCAACAGTTTCACGTGCCCAGGTATCCAGTGATGTCAGCGCTTTTCTGCATAATGCATACTTTCCTTCCGTCACAGAGTCTGTCATTTTGACATTGATACGCCAGTCGGTGCTCAGTTTTCGGGCTGGTTTACGTACTTTCTCATCAATTTCATTGATTTTTTTTGCATAAACAACAGCATCCACCTCATTGATGAACTTCCATGCTTCATTCGCATACGTTGTTGCGTCATTGCTTAACTTAGGTGCCGCTTTAATTTCAACCTGTTCCGCAGGTTCCTGCGCAGGCTTGCTGCATGCCTGCAACAGTAAAATTACACCAATCAATGATGTAAACAGTACACTTTTTGAGTTAAACGTCAGCATCTATGAGCTACCTGGACAAACATTTGAGTAATATGCTAGTGAATTCGAGTACAATACTCAATCTTATTTGACCCTTTGTTCAATTCTCCTCTTAAGGTGTGTTGTGTCCGAACACAAAATTTCCTCTGTGCAGCCGGCTGGTTTCTGGCAAGGCGCTAAAGACAGTCAGGCTATTATTTTTACTTATCTCCCTGTTTCATTTGCATTTGGTGTCTCAGCTACACAATTTGGATTTACCGCATGGGAAGCACTGTTTTTATCCTGCTCCATGTACGCAGGAGCAAGTCAGTTCCTGGTCGTAGCTCTGCTGGGCAGTGGCACTTCCATATGGATGACCGCACTCACAGTGATTGCACTTGATATCCGCCATCTGCTTTATGGTCCTGCCCTGCAGAACCTGATTCAAGATCGTTTAAATTTAAAGAAAACCGCGATCTGGTCATGGGGACTGACTGACGAAGTTTTTGCTGCGGGCATGATCAAACTGTCACAACGCCGTCAGGAATGGTCTGAATCCTGGATGCTTGGTCTGAGTTTGTTCAGCTGGCTGTCATGGGCTTTGGGTTCATTTTTAGGGGGATTGTTTGCAGACCAGGTCAGTGATTTACCTCAATTCCTACAAGCTGCTTTAGACTTCCTGCTTCCTGCACTATTCTTAAGTTTCTTACTTGCTGCCTTTGAGAAAAAACATACCTTTGTCGTTGCCATATCTTTGATTGTTTCTGCTTTGGCGTGCTATTTCATTAATATGTCAGCTGCTATTTTTATAGGCATCACTTCTGGAATTTTTGCCGGATTATTTAAACATTATGTTTTAAAACAGCATGATGAGACAGGTATTTGAGATGGATTTACATATTATTGCGGTGGGTATACTGGTGGGTATTGCAAACTTTGCATCCCGTTTCGGTCCATTTTATGTGATTCAGAAAAGTCAGCAGAACACTCAAGCACGCGGTTCAACCTGGCTTAAAGTTGCATTGGGCAGTATCGGTATTGCTGCTATCAGCTCCATGCTGGTTGTTGCGACACTGCCACCCTTGATTGAAACACCTGATAAAAGCTTCGCCATGCTGGTTGGATTTATTGTACTTGCAGGATTGTATTTTAAGTTCAAGCGTATTGTTCTTGCGACCTTAACAGCTGCACTGGCTTATGGACTGGTTTATACCTATTTTCCAATCTGATACATCAGTCAAATGGCTCAAAATGAGTCAAAAATATCTGCGCAGATTTTTATCATTCACGCAGATTCAGCCTTAAAATGTAACCACGTCAGTTTTGAGGCTGTATAAATCACAGTTTAAAGTTCTGAGAGTGCTCACAATAAAGTACTCTTGAGAGTGTTTAATAAAAATAATTTTGCTTTCGGTTAAACTCACTCCTAACAGCTCAAGCTATAAAACACATAAAAATGAATAATATATGAAAAACAGGTTTATTCAATTGTTGGACAAAATTGATGATTTTATGTGAAACAAGGCTTAACACCTGTCTCAGTTCTGATATGCTTAAAACCCCATAAAATCAAGCATGGATGATTCTCATGAGCGTGACCATCGGTACTCCCCTACAGTCTTCTGCGTTTAAAGTTTTACTGTTAGGTTCAGGAGAACTCGGTAAAGAAGTGGTGATTTCACTACAGCGGCTTGGTGTAGAAGTTCACGCAGCAGACCGTTATAAAGATGCACCTGCCATGCAAGTTGCTCATTTCTCTTATGCCTTGAATATGGCAGATCCTACAGAATTAAAAAATTTAATCGAAAAAGTTAAACCCAATCTGATTGTTCCCGAAATTGAAGCGATTGCCACTCATGTTCTGACAGAAATTGAAGAACAGAACATTGCAACAGTCATTCCTTCAGCCAAGGCTGTTAATCTGACCATGAACCGTGAAGGTATCCGTCGCCTGGCTGCTGAAGAACTTGGACTCCCGACTTCTGCCTATCGTTTTGCCAGCACTTTAGAAAGTTTCCGTGCTGCTTGTGATGACATCGGTTATCCAAACTTTGTAAAACCTGTCATGTCATCTTCAGGTAAAGGGCAATCACGTGTCAAAGAATATGCCGAAGTTGATGCTGCATGGGAATATGCTCAAACGGGCGGTCGTGTAAATCAAGGCACTGTGATCGTTGAATCACAGATTGATTTTGATTTTGAAATCACATTACTGACTGTCCGCTCAAAAAATCCTGAAACCGGTGAAATCGAAACTTCATACTGTGATCCAATCGGGCACCGTCAGGATTCAGGTGACTATGTTGAAAGCTGGCAGCCTCAGGCAATGACCAGTGCTGCACTGGACGAGTCAAAAAGGATTGCAAACAAAGTCACCACAGCATTGGGTGGCTGCGGTATTTTTGGGGTTGAACTGTTTGTCAAAGCAGACAAAGTATGGTTTAGTGAGGTATCACCCCGCCCTCATGATACAGGACTTGTCACACTCGCTTCTCAGTTTCAGAGTGAATTTGAACTGCATGCCCGGGCTATTTTAGGTCTACCTGTCAATACTGCCCGTCACAGTGTGGCTGCAAGTGCTGTTATTTATGCAGGTGCAGATGCTGAAAATCTTTCGTATTCTGGTCTGAATCTTGCTTTAGCAAATCCAGATACAGATCTACGTCTGTTTGGTAAACCCGAAGGGTTTAAACGCCGCCGTATGGGTGTCGCAACAGCTCGTGCTGAAACAACCGATCAGGCACGTGAGCTTGCACAACAGGCAGCGAATCAGGTCACTGTGAACCAGAACTGAGACTTTTAAATAATACGGACCACTGTTCATGATCATTACTTCACCATTACATAACTATGTTAAAGGTATTCACGACATTCAGGCGATCAATCAATGGCGAACTGATGTCGAGCAACAACTGCAGGAAAGTTATGAGCATGGACAGCCGATTCGTGAAATTATCCAGACCCGTTCTGCTCTGATTGATGAAGCATTAAAATTTTTATGGCAGCATGCCGAACTTGAGACAACCGACCTGGGGCTTTTTGCTGTAGGTGGATATGGTCGTCGCGAAATGTTGCCGTATTCTGATGTTGACATCATGATTTTATCTGAAGATGAAATTACAGCCGAACAGGAAAAATTAATCTCAACTTTTATTTCCTCTTTATGGGATGTCGGAAACTTTAAACCTGGGATCAGTGTACGCACCATCCGTCACTGTGTAGAAGAAGCAACCAATGATCTGACCGTCGCCACTGCCCTGATTGAAGCACGTCTGATTATCGGCAGTCAGCACCTGGCTCGATGGCCACGCCGTATTGTCTCTCAGACCTGGACGGACAGAACCTTCTATGATGCAAAAATGGAAGAACAGTCACGTCGCTATGCCCAGCATAATAATACCGAAAGCAACCTTGAGCCTGACATCAAAAATGCACCCGGAGGTATCCGGGATATCAACCAGATTGGCTGGATTGCAAAAAGACATTTCCGTGTAAACCGTATTTATGACCTGGTTCATCTGGGCTTTATTTCTGAGTTTGAACTGGGTGTGCTCGAAGAAGCAGAAAGTTTTCTCTGGGAAATCCGTAATGAGCTTCACC
Source organism: Acinetobacter sp. WCHAc010052 (assembly GCF_002165295.2). Lineage (NCBI taxonomy): Bacteria > Pseudomonadati > Pseudomonadota > Gammaproteobacteria > Moraxellales > Moraxellaceae > Acinetobacter > Acinetobacter sp. WCHAc010052. The sequence continues at coordinate 2,060,306 of NZ_CP032143.1, forward strand.
GTCTGACAAAACGTGATGAAAACCGTCTGTTGTTCGATTATCAGCGCGAAATAGCAGCAAAATTTGGCTATCAGAGAGAAGAAGGTAAATCACCGAACTATCCAATTGAACAGTTCATGAAGCGTTATTACCGGACGGCACAACAGGTATCCACCCTGAACGAAATGCTGCTGGCCTATTTCAATGAATCTGTCATTACGCCACGCCTGCCTGATTACGAACGTAAAATTGAAGAAATCAATGAAAATTTCAAACTGGTGGATGGCAAACTGGCAGTCAATCACCATAAGATTTTTTCTGAAAACCCAAGTGCCATTCTTGAACTGTTCTATCTGTTGGCAAACCGTCCTGAAATTGAAGGTATCCGAGCCAGAACGCTTCGCCTGCTGACCCTGGCAGCAAAACGTATTGACCAGAGCTTCAGAAATAATCCTGCGCATCAGGCCATGTTCATGGCGATCATCCGCTCGCCACACCGTCTGTATGACACACTGGTGGCAATGAAACGCTATGGCGTACTGGGGAACTATATTCCTGCTTTTGGTCAGATCATGGGGTTAATGCAGTATGACCTGTTCCATATTTATACCGTCGATGCACACACCCTTTTACTGATCCGAAATCTGAACCGTTTTAAAGAACCTGAGTTTGCAAAAGATTTCCCTGTTGTCAGTTCTGTTTTCCAGCGTCTTGCACGTCGTGATATTGTCTATCTGGCTGCTATTTTCCACGACATAGCAAAAGGTCGTGGTGGAGACCACAGTGAACTTGGTGCCGAAGATGCGATTGAGTTCTGCAGGATGCATGGTTTTACAGAACGCGAATGCAACCTGGTTGCCTGGCTGATTCAGAATCACCTGAGCATGTCCGTTACCTCTCAGAAAAAAGATATTTCAGACCCTGATGTCGTCAAAGATTTTGCTGAAAAAATGGGTGACATGGAGCACCTGGATTATCTGTATACACTGACAGTTGCAGATATCAATGCCACAAATCCTAAACTGTGGAATACATGGCGTGCTTCGCTCATGCGCCAGCTGTACACCCATGCCCGCGATGTGATCCGCTCTGGGTTGGGGCGTCCTGTCGATTATCAGATGCTGATCGAGGATACTAAATTTTCTGCCAGCGAACTCCTGGTCAATGATTTCTCCCTTGCCGATGTAGAAAAAGTCTGGCAGGAACTCGGTGATGAATATTTCCTGAAAGAGTCTGCTGATGAAATTGCATGGCATACCCGAGCCATTCTCCAGCATGGCGATAACCCTGCCCCCTTGGTGATGATGCGAGCACACCGCAAGTATGCTCAGGATGCGGTACAGCTGTTTATTTATACTCAGGACAAGCCAAACCTGTTTGCAACCACAGTGGCTGTTCTTGACCGCATGAACCTGGATGTCCAGGATGCGCGTATTATTACTGCGGTCAAAGCATTCAGTCTGGACACTTATGTTGTACTGGACCGTTTCGGCACGCTGCTGACTGATCCGCAGCGCGAAGAAACGGTCACAGAGGCGCTGGTAAATGCTCTGAGCCATTCAGACAAATACCCAGGTCTTATGCAGCGACGCATTCCACGTCAGTTACGCCATTTTGATATTGAAAATACAGTGGATATCACTGTAAATGAAGCACTTCAGCAAAATATGGTCGAAATTGCAACACTTGACCATCCAGGTCTGCTTGCGAAAGTCGGTGGATTATTTATGATGCAGGGGCTGGATATTCATTCAGCCAAAATTGCAACTCTGGGCGAACGGGCGGAAGATATCTTCTTTGTCACCAAGAAAGATGGTGTCCTGATGACCGATGCCGAGTCTGAAACTTTTGCAGCACTGCTGAAATCTGCACTGGATGAAGCTTCCAGTCAGGTATGTGGACAACATTAACCCTAAATATATCGGTAACGATTACATGAACTCCAGTTTGTCATTATTGCACCCTTATCCGTTTGAAAAGCTGAGCAAACTTTTTCAGGATGTTAAACCTGCAGATTTACCACTGATTCCGCTGTCTATAGGTGAACCGAAACATCCTGCACCGGAGTTTGTAAAGCAGGCAATTATTGACAATTTCCATCACCTGTCCACCTATCCAAACAGTAAGGGTCTACCTGAACTCAGACAGAGTATTGCAGACTGGTTAAGTCAGCGTTTTAAACTGAACAGCATCAGTGCTGAAGATCATGTCCTGCCAGTATCAGGGACTCGTGAAGCAATTTTTTCTTTTGTGCAGGCTCTGGTCAATCGTGACGATGCACCTTATGTGGTTATGCCAAATCCTTTTTACCAGATATATGAAGGAGCAACTCTGCTTTCCGGTGCAAAACCTTACTTCATTAACTGCACTGAAGAAAATGGATATCTGGGTGACTTCGATGCTGTTCCTGCCGAAGTATGGGAAAAAACCGCACTGCTGTTTGTCTGCACACCTGGCAACCCAACAGGTGCTGTACTGTCCAAAGAACAGTTTAAAAAACTGATTGCTCTTTCAGATCAGTATAATTTTGTCATTGCTTCAGACGAATGTTATTCGGAACTCTGGTTTGATCAGGCTCCAGTCGGCTTACTGGAAGTCTGTGCTGAAATGGGTCGTAACTACTATAAAAACTGTGTGGTGTTCCATTCACTGTCGAAGCGCTCCAACTTACCGGGTATGCGCTCTGGCTTCGTCGCTGGCGATGCAGCACTGATGAAACCTTATCTGAAATACCGTACTTATCATGGTGCTGCAATGCCTGTTCAGCATCAGTTGGCTTCCATCGCCGCCTGGAATGATGAGTCGCATGTTGAAGAAAACAGAAGACTTTACCGTGCTAAATTTGACCTTTTCCAGCAGGAACTTGGCTCGTTATTACCATTACAGAAACCTGATGCAGGTTTTTATTACTGGCTTAAGGTTGATAACGATGAAACATTTGCAAAAAGGCTGATGGAACAGGCGCATATTAAAGTTCTGCCTGGTCGTTACCTGTCCAGAGAAACATCACAGGGTAACCCTGGTGAAAATCATGTCCGCATGGCTTTAGTTGCTGATATTGCACAGTGCGAACAGGTCGTTCAGCGACTGAAAAATATTCTCTGAGAAAACTGCATCAGGAGCCATTTTATCGACTGTATAAAATGGCTTTTTTATCACATTTTATATCTGCTGAGAGTCCCATTATTATTCTGCATTTCTGATATCCAGGTCATATACCAGTGGATAGGTCAGATATCTGTCTGCACGTGGAATCGGTTCAAGCTTCGCCAGCAGCAGTGCCCTTTTTATTTTTTCATCAATCTTCGGCTGACCGGATCCTTTGATTATTTCTGTTTCAGCAATAATTCCTTTGGCTGCAATGACTGTCATTCTGACCCGTACAGGTGAAATTGCCTGAGACATTTCTGCAGGTGTCAGATTATACGCTGGACGCACCACCCAACCGACATAATACTCTCTGTTCAACAGCATAGGATCAACCGTGTAATCCTGCTTTTTTAAACTGTATTCTGGCTGTTTAGTTTTGATTGATTTCAATAATTTATTATATTCATGAGGTGAAGCCTGCGCCGCAGTACAGACTAGTGTCATGAATGAAGCAGATACTATTTTATTTTTCATTATCAGAATCCATTCATCATGGGTTTTCAGGCAGCTTAAGCATAAACTGCCTGAATCAGTTAAGCCTGCAAAGCTTTCTGAATCTCACTCTCGATTGACTCAGGCTTTGTTGTTGGTGCAAAACGATCAATCACTTTACCGTCACGCCCAATCAGGAACTTGGTAAAGTTCCACTTAATGCCATTGCCGAGTACACCTTTAGAATTATTGGTCAGATAGCGAAACAGTGCATGTGCTTCTGCTCCTTTGACATCCACTTTGGCAAACATCGGAAAATCCACGCCATAGTTTTTCTGACAGAATGCACCGATCTGTTCACTGGAACCAGGTTCCTGACCACCGAACTGATCACATGGAAAGCCTAATACCAGAAAGCCCTGATCTTTGTACTGCTCATACAGCTTCTCCAGTCCTGCATACTGCGGCGTAAAACCACACTTGCTCGCCGTATTGACTATCAATAAAACTTTCCCTTCATAATCAGCAAAAGATTTATTTTTTCCATCCAACAATTCAGCCTCAAACTGATAAATGCTCGTCATGGATACGTTTCCTCATCATTTTTTTCTTGTGTTTGTAATTCTAATGATGCCGAGTTGACACAATAACGCAGTCCCGTCGGCTGTGGTCCATCATGGAAAACATGTCCAAGATGGGCATCGCAATGATGACAAATAATTTCTGTTCTGACCATACCATGTGAGCTGTCCTGGCTTTCTTCAACCGCACTGCTGTTTACCGGTCTGAAAAAGCTGGGCCAGCCACTCCCACTGTCATACTTCGTCTCCGAAGAAAATAAAGGCGTGCCACAACAGCGGCATACATAAACCCCCTCCTGTTTAGTATTCCAGTATTTACCTGTAAAAGCAGGCTCCGTCCCCTTCTGACGCGTAATGCGAAACTCATCTGGTGATAACTCTCTTTGCCATTCACGTTCCGTTTTATTGAGTTTTCCCATCACTAAACTCCTTTAAATCTTTGACATTCAATGTCATGCTTCAGTACATCCATATTTACGCTGGAGTGCTCTAAATTTCCAGCGATATTTAAAGATGGATTGTGCTATTTGCGTAATTATTTTTTTTCACTGACAAAAACCGGATGGAGCTATGTCCACATTAAGTAACACCAAGCCACGCGAAATTAAAAAATCTTCCAAGCTCGAGCATGTATGCTACGACATTCGCGGACCTGTGTTACAAGCGGCCAATGAAATGGAAGAGGCCGGACATAAGATTATTAAACTGAATATCGGTAACCCCGCCCCGTTTGGCTTTGAAGCACCTCAGGAAATCATTAATGATGTTGCTTTAAACCTGCCGAATGCCGTCGGTTATACAGATTCAAAAGGTATTTTTCCTGCACGTAAGGCAATCTGCCAGTATTATCAGCAAAAAGGCATCCTGGATCTGCATGTCAATGATGTCTATGTCGGTAACGGTGTTTCAGAACTGATCGTTATGGCAATGCAGGGGCTGCTGGATGATGGCGATGAAATGCTGGTGCCTATGCCAGACTATCCGTTATGGACAGCTGCAGTCAATCTGTCAGGCGGTACAGCCATTCACTATAAATGTGATGAAGAAAACTTCTGGTATCCTGATATTGCAGACATGGAGAGTAAAATCACTCCAAGTACCCGCGGTATTGTGGTCATCAATCCAAATAACCCAACTGGTGCGGTATACCCACGGCATGTACTGGAGCAGATTGTTGCTTTAGCGAAAAAATACGACCTGATTCTGTTTGCCGATGAGATTTACGACAAAATCGTTTATGATGGTATTGAACATGTTTCTGTCGCTGCGCTTGCAGGTGATCAGTTATGTATTTCCTTCAATGGTCTGTCCAAAGCATACCGTATTGCAGGATATCGCTCAGGCTGGATGGCGATTACCGGCGACAAGTCCCGTGCAGAGGATTATATTGAAGGTCTGAACATGCTGGCTTCAATGCGTCTGTGTGCCAACCACCAGGCTCAGTATGCGATTCAGACAGCATTGGGTGGATATCAGTCCATCAACGATCTGATCCGTCCTGGCGGTCGTCTGTATGAGCAAAGAAATATTGCATGGGAAATGCTGAATGATATCCCTGGCGTCAGCTGTGTCAAACCTGAAGGGGCAATGTACTGCTTCCCTCGTCTTGATCCAGAAATCTATCCTGTTCAGGATGATGAAAAGCTGATGCTCGATTTCCTGCGTGCAGAAAAAGTATTACTGGTACAGGGTACTGGATTTAACTGGCCAACACCGGATCACTTCCGCGTTGTATTCCTGCCAGCAGAAAATGAATTACGTGAAGCCCTGACCCGTTTGAGCAGATTTCTGGCAAAACTGCGTTAAGTCAACTTTTGATACCAAAAGCCGTGAATAATTCACGGCTTTTTCTTTTCAGGGTTAAAACCTTATACCACTTGCATCTCATCCAGGTTAAGCTGATCGATCAAGGAATTTATTTCAGGAGTATTGCCAATGTCATTTAAAGTTCACATGATTGATGTTAAAAATCAGCTTCAAAATTACATATGGCTACTCGAACATACCCCTTCACGCCAGGTCATTGCTGTAGACCCGACTGAATCTGGACTGGTTGAAGCATACTGTACCGAACATGGGCTGGAACTCAGTCAGATCTGGATTACACACTGGCATAAAGATCACACCGGGGGCGTTCCTGAGCTGATACAGCAAAAAAATATCGCCATTTATGGACCACGGGATGAACTCAGTAAAATACCGTTTATCAGTCATCCTTTGATGGATCATTCCACTTTCAGTTTCCAGGGGCTGAATATTGAAATTTTAGCTGTGCCTGGACATACACTTGGGCATATCGTCTATTTTATTGATGAGCTTGATCTGCTGTTCTGCGGTGATACTTTATTTGCAATGGGTTGTGGCAGAGTGTTTGAAGGTACCTTCGAGCAGATGTATCACTCCCTGAACCGGCTGGCAGCTTTACCTCCCCGAACTCAGGTCTACTGTACGCATGAATACACTTTATCCAATGCCAGATTTGCACTGCATGTCGAACCGGACAATAAAGAAATTCAGAAACGGTTTGCCCATGTAGAAAATCAAAGACTACTTGGACTATGCACACTGCCAAGCACCATCGAGGCTGAACTTGAAACTAACCCATTCCTGAGAGTTGAAAGTGTTGATGAGTTTCAGAAACTGCGCGAATTAAAAGATAATTTTTAAAATATACTGAATATAGAAAAACCCGATTCAATCTGAATCGGGTTTTTTATACCATCGCTCAAACAACTGTTTCAGTAATAATCACCGGAACGCTGTGCATGAAGAAATGCAGGAATCAGTCCAGTTAAAGCCGCCCGTATATCAGCCCGTTCATTAATCAGCTGATGTGAACCTTCTTCGAGCATTAACAAGGTCTGCAATCTGAATTTCCTGCGGATAAATTCAATGTTATAACGCCAGTCCACAGTCTGATCCAGTGCCCCCTGAGCAAGCCATACAGGTATACGGCATGACTGCCTGTTTTCCATTTCCTGCATCCATCTGGACATTGCCAGAATCCAGTCCATTCCCATCATCCGGGGTTGAAGTGGATCTTTTAAACGGACAAAACGTAAAAACTCCGGGTTATGGTTATTACGCTTAAAATGTCTTGGTACCTGACTTTTAATTCTTCTGATAATGCCCAGGCCGACAGAATTGTGCCACCATGCCGATTTTGCCGGTCTGATTAATGGTGAAAGCAGCAATACTCTGTCTACATAAGGGTTTTCACGCTTTTCTGCAAACTCAAGTAAATGATGCATCCATATTGCGCCCCCTGTACTTTGACCAATCCCCAGCCAGGGTTTAGGTAACTGCGATGCCTTTTCCACATGCTGATAAACTGCATGCAGCACCTGCTGATAATGATCAAAGTCTTTAATATTTGCAGGTGAGCCATCACTGAGCCCATGCCCAGGTAAGTCATAAGTCAGAACACTGAAACCCTGCTCCAGAATTTCCCGGATAATCGGCTGATAAATACCGCTGTGTTCAAGATATCCATGCAGTAAAAAAACAGTTCCCTTACTTTTCTGGTTTTCAGTCTGACTGAAATCAGGTGTAAACACCTGAACATGCAGTTTAAATAAAGGCATCTGGACATAACCCTGCCAGTGCAGACACTCAAGCAGATGTAAACCGTACAGTTTTCTGTATGCCTGAATTTCCACAGTCGGTTCATACTTTTGATTCAGATCCAGAACCTCAAGTAACTGTGGCGTTGTATCCCTGCTGGGTACAGGTAAGTTCAGCTGTTTAAGTACAGCAGGATTTAAAAACGGGATATCAGACAATTAAGGTACCTCCCGACAGTCACTGGAACCCAGCAATACATCACGTATGGTCGCCAGGACTTCATAATTTGCACGGCGGCTGTGATCATAATTCTGTTCCGCAGGTTGCCATTTTGTTAATGTTGTCGGCATAGGTGCTTCCACAGGTGTCGTTTCTATTCCATTCAGTGCAAACAAACGACGGGTTCGTGGCATATGATAACGGTCTGTAATCAACAAAACCGTCGGTGCTCCACCTTTTTTCTGTAAAAGTAATGAGCTGAATCTGGAGTTTTCACAGGTGTTCATACTTCTGTCTTCAAGAAGTTTAGCATCAACATTGTGCTGTTTAAGCCATTTCTGCATATATGGTGCTTCAACACCACTCAGAACAATCGGAAGCTTATACTGCTTTTCCACTTCCAGGGTTTTTTCAAGACGTAATCGTGTGTAGTTATTTACCACAATGTCTTTACCATTTTTATCAAGCGTCAGACCACCGCCCAGAACAACAATGGCATAAGGAGCATCAGAAGTACTGCCTTTCTGTTCATTCTGCCCCTGAACCATCTGAATATCTTTGTAAGTCGCTGCATCGACACTCTGTGCTGCAACTTCGGTTTCTTCAATTTCATGATTACGTAAAAATTTAAGATACTGCTCCATCAAGGCTTTATTTTCACTGCTGCCCAAATCCATCAGATCCCTTACCGCCTGTCCTGGCTGCTCGACAACAGCCTCTGAGGCAGACTCACTGGACACCAATGGAATCTGTGGCTTTTCTTCCTTGTTTTTTTCATCTGAAAGCTGCTGTTGAATGATTGCCTGCAGGGCTTTATAACGCGCCTGGATCAGCGTCAGATCCTGAGGGTTGTCCCTCTGAATTTCATCTTCAATGACTTTCAGATAAGCCTGACGTGCAATCCACAAGTCTGAGCCAGGTTCCAGATTCTCCTGATCACTTAATGCCGCAGTTTTCTGACTTTTAGCTGCAACTTCATTGACATCAACAGGGACAAAGGTATTCAGTGCCTTTACTGCCAGCTGCGAATAAAAAGGTGTATAAATAAAAACCATCAGACAGCCAGACAGTACAAACAGCACTGAGGCTATCTGTACCAGTCTGATCATCAAATGGGTCTTTTTCATCATTTATATCCGCTCAAATGTCTCATGTGGCACAATCAGTCCCAGCGCATTGAACAGCACTGGCTCAGGTTCAAGCATAACACCAAATTTCTGATGCACAGCGGACTGAACAGCATGATATGTTGCCTTGACATCTGAAAGCCCAGCATCCTCATAATTTACAAGAACCAGTGCCTGCTTTTCAAACATACCGACTTTACCGAGCTGCCTGCCTTTCCATCCTGACTGATCAATCAACCATCCAGCTGCCATTTTAATCTGCGCATTGGGCTGAGGATAATGGGGCAAACCCGGAAAATTTGCAGCAATCTGGTCAAAAACACTCGCTGAAACAACAGGGTTTTTAAAGAAACTGCCTGCATTTGGAAACTCAACAGGATCAGGCAATTTACTCTGACGGATTTTAATCACCTGTTCCTGTAAATTTTCAGCCGTAAGATCATCACCGACCGCCTGTTTCAAGTCCCCATAGTTTAATTTCAATTGTGGCTTTTTCAATAATTTAAACGTAACATGGGTAATGATATACCGCTCTGGTTCATCCTTGAAAATACTGTGTCTATAAGAAAAATTGCAGTCTTTAGCCAGAATTGAGCTGAATGCTTTCAACTTTCGGTCATAAACCTGTACAGATTCAATGAATTCACCCGCTTCAACACCATAAGCACCGATATTCTGTACAGGAGAAGCGCCGACACGCCCAGGAATCAGAGCAAGATTCTGCAATCCAAATAAATGATGTTCTGTCGTCCAGAGCACGAAGTCATGCCAGTTTTCACCAGCACCTATTTTCAGTGTAACCGTCTCAGGGCTTTCTGATAACTGTTCTATACCGGCAATACTCATATGCACCACCAGCGCTTCAATTCTTTCAGGCAACAGCATATTACTGCCACCTGACAGAATCAGTACATTCAGATTTTTCTGATGAGCAAACGCCAGTGCCTGAAGTAAATCTTCAGTATGGCTTACTTCTACGTAATAGGCCGCAACCGCATTCAGGCTCAGTGTATTAAACGCTTTTAACTGAACATCTGTTTCTATATTCATGTCAGTGCAATCCTGTTAATCATTTCTGCTTTTAAATATACCGACCCAGGCACGACTACTTGATTCACACTGATCCAGCACCCGTTCAAAACCCTCTGCACCGCCATAATATGGATCAGGCAGTTCCTGTTCTGGATAATCACCGTCATGTTCACTCATTAAGGCAATTTCCGCCAGAACCTGGTGTGAAAAATGATGCTGTGCCTGATTTTTTAAAGTCTGAATATTTTCCAGATTGTTATAATCCATAGCGAGAATCAGATCAAAATCAATGAAGTCATCCACTGTCAACTGTCTTGCACGCAGATCAGCCAGATGATAGCCACGCTTTAAAGCATGTTCCTGACTGCGTAAATCTGGTGCTTTACCAGGATGATAATTACTCGTTCCCGCTGAATCTATTTCAATATTCAGCCCACTTTCATTGCAAAAGTGTCTGAGTACAACCTCAGCCGTTGGTGAACGGCAAATATTTCCGAGACATACACACAAAACCCTGTACGGCGCATCGGATGGCATAAACAACCTCAAAGCTGGTTTATTTTCAGGTGTCTTATGTTAAGTTATTTACAGGATGAATCCTATATCGCATCACAACAATAATGTTTCATTGGTATAAAAATTAAGGATAAGTGTATGAGCCATTTTCAGTTTCAGACAGTTTCGAACATTATTTCAGGACCTGGTTCCATTCAGGAACTGAAAAATTTACTCCCCGTGTTCAACTGCAGAAAACTGTTACTGGTCACTGACCCAGGCATGATCCAGCATGGCTTACATTTACCGATACTTGAACAGCTGGAGCATTTAAAACTGGAATATGCCATTTACTCAGATGTACAGGCAGATCCTGCTGAGCACATAGTGCTGAATGCTGTACAGTTTGCCAAAGACGAAAAAGTCGATATGGTTCTGGGTTTTGGTGGTGGCAGCTCAATGGATGTGGCTAAAATTATTGCGATCCTTGCCCACCCTGAACAATCGCAAAGCCTGACTGAACTTTATGGTGTCAATAATGCAAAAAAACCTCGTTTAGCATTAATACTGGTGCCGACAACAGCAGGAACCGGTTCTGAAGTCACACCGATTTCAATCGTTACCACAGGTGAGACAACCAAAACAGGTATTGTTTCCCCTGTCCTGTATGCAGATGCCACAATCCTGGATGCCGAATTTACCCTGGGATTGCCTGCACAGATTACAGCGGCTACAGGTATTGATGCCATGGTTCATGCGATTGAAGCCTATACATCTAAAGTCAGGAAAAATTTTTATGCCGATATGCTGGCAAAGCAGGCACTTAAATTACTGAATAAAAACTTAGCACTGGTACTGGAAGATGGTCATAACGTTGAAGCCCGTCAAAATATGCTGACTGGCTCCATGCTGGCAGGTCAGGCATTTGCCAATGCACCCGTTGGTGCAGTTCATGCACTCGCCTACCCACTGGGTGGACATTTTCATCTTTCACATGGACATACCAATGCCCTGGTACTGACCGAAGTCCTGAAATTCAATGCTCCTGAAGCTAAAACACTGTACGCTGAACTTATGAGCTGGCTTGACCCTTTCAGTAAAGGAAGTACAGATGGACTCTGCGATCTGTTTATTGGACATATGCAGAATCATTTAGATAAAAGCGGTTTAACCCTGAAACTCAAAGAACTGGATGTTCCTGAAAATATGCTGAATCAGCTGGCAGAGGATGCCATGCTCCAGACCCGCCTGTTACAGAACAATCCAAGAGTCATGACTCAGGCAGATGCTCACAGAGTTTATCAGGCAATTTATGCCTGACAGCATGAATGCCGCCATCTTCACTAACTGATGGCAACCTCATGAAATGAGCTGTTTTTCAAAAAAAAGAAATCATGGATAATACCTTGTGCCTGTGAAGACTGATGAACCATCAGTCTTGCTTAAACTTCAGATTCCAGGTAAAAAAGTAAAAAATCTGTATAGAAAATAATATGAAACAAACTGCAAAACTGAGATCGGAATATAAGTTTATCTTTCCCATACAGACCCGCTGGGCAGATAACGATATGTATGGTCACGTCAACAATGTCACTTATTACAGCTATTTTGATACGGCTGCAAATGCACTGCTGATTCAGCAGGCTGGTTTCAGCACCAGTGATTCGCCACAGATTGGACTTGTGGTCAGTTCAGCCTGTGATTTTCTCAAAGAATTAAGCTATCCCGAAATTATTGAGGTCGGTGTTGCCATATCACGTATGGGCAATTCCTCATTGACCTATGATCTCGCCATCTTTAAACAGAATGAAGAACCCGCTGCGGCACAAGGGTACTTTGTGCATGTATTTGTTGACCGTCAGACCCGAAAAAGCACAACCATTTCCCAACCCATGCGGGATGCTTTAACACCTTATCTTGCAAGGGAATAAAATCAGAAGCCTGGCGAAATCACCAGGCTTCTGATTATTTCAAACAGCAATTCAAGCCATTAAACCATGGCAGGGTCTGTCACAGAATCCTGACCTGTTTCCACCCGCCCTGAAAAACGTCTTAAATATGATGCATCCTGTTTAATTCTTACTTCAAAGTCATACCAGTGTCTGGAACTTTCAAGCGACCAGTGATGCGTCAGGGTTGCCCCCGGTTTTACGATCAGATTTAACGTCAGGTCTGCTCTGTAAGCCAATGGACTGATCAAAAATTCAATATCTTTGGAGCCTGTATTCATCAGGTCCACATAAACATCACCCTGTGTAATTTCATAACACACGCGGATTTCAGGATTGACATCCAGTGCTTTGAGCTTATTCAGATCACCTTTAAAATGACGATGGAAACCGTTAGGTCCAAGCACCCATAAATCATATAAGCCTTTATTGTCCGCCATAACCTGCCAGATATCTTCAAGCATCTTCCCTGCCTCAACCACATAACGGCGGGGAATCCTGTTCAGATTCAACCGGTCATATACATGAAATACAGCACCCTGCGTGCCTGTATTTGAAAACAGAAGTTTCACTGTACCGTTATTCTGACAACGGGCACTGGTATGCAGCTCATACGGTAATGCACGGGACTGCTTAATCCCTTTCTCCTGTACCGGCAATAACGGATTCTGAGGCAAAGGAACTGCTGACAGTTTTTCCTGTGCCTTGCGCAGTTCATCTGCCTGAGTACGGGTCTGCTTTCCATTCAGAAACGGTAATATATCGTCATTTGGGTTTTTAAAATTGAATACTGATGTCAGGTCACCACAGACTGCCCGTCGGTAAGGACTGATATTGCTTTCTTTCACCCCAAATCTTTTTTCAAGGAACATCAGCACAGAGGTATGATCAAAAACCTGTGAGTTCACCCATCCACCCCGACTCCACGGCGATATTGCAAATAACGGCACTCTTGGACCAGGTCCATATACACCTTTGTCCTGCAGTGGCTGACTTGTACTGCCGTCAGGCGCACCATGCACAAAGTATTCTGCGCGCATATCCGCTTCACTGAGTGTTGATTTACCTGCATAACTGCCGTCATCCTGAATGGATGGTGCAGACGGCGATGGTATATGATCAAAATAACCATCATTTTCATCATAGTTGATCAGAAATACGGTTTTACTCCAGACTTCAGGAACTGCGGTCAGTGCATCAAGCATTTCCTGAATGAACCAGGCACCCTGTACCGGACTGGATGGTCCAGGATGCTCACAGTAAATGGACGGAGCACTGACCCATGAAACCTGTGGCAGTCTCCCTTCTTTCACATCTCTACGGAATGCATCCAGGTATTCTTCCGGTTTTGAACCAGGTAATGTATTTGCGACCCCTTTATACAGCGGATTTTCAGCATTATCGGTTACATGATCATAGGCTTTATAAGGCAAAGGCTGAGCTGCGGCATTGTATGGACTGCCAGGCGCACCACCGCTGGACACCGGATAACCTGAATCTATATTTGCCTTTCGGAAAGTACGGAATGCACCCAGCATATTATCTCCCCACTCATCAGGCATGTTCTGATAACAGATCCAGCTCACACCTGCTTCTTCAAGCCGTTCAGCATAAGTTTTCCATGTATAACCGACATTCACGGTCAATGGATTACCATCAATCCAGTCCCATTCATTGTTCACAAAGGCTGTACTGGTCGGGACTGCACCATTGGTTCCCGTCAGATGAAAAGAACGGTTTGCATCCGTCCCAGTGTGCATGGAGCAGTGATAGGCATCGCAGATGGTAAATGCATTGGCTAAGGCAAACTGATAAGGAATTTCCTGTTCCTTGAAATACCCCATGGATGTTGTGGTTTTATGCTTTGGCCAGTCTGCCATTCGCCCATGATCCCATGCATCCTGGCTGTCTCGCCATGCATGTGGTGTACCACTTGCACGCTGTGCATTATTATTTTCGCCATCCAGATGATAAGGTGTCAGAATAGCGCCATTGCTGCGCTTCTGTTGCCAGACTTTCAATCCATTTTCCATTGGGATGGTTATTCTGTCACCAAAACCACGTACACCTTTTAAAGTACCAAAGTAATGATCAAATGAACGGTTCTCCTGCATCAGGATAATGACGTGCTCCACATCCTGTATCGTGCCAGTTTTATTGTTTGCAGGAATTGCCAGTGCTTTCTGAATACTGGCAGGAAAAGAAGCCAGTGCAGCTGCACCAAAACCAGTTTTAAATGTATTTTTTAAAAATTCGCGACGGTCCATTATTTTATTCCCCAGAGATCATTTAACTTATGGTGCACAGCGTTTGACAGGTTTTTCAGATGTTTCAGGCTTTGTTGCCTCTTTCTCATCCGAGTCATTACATGCGGTTAAATGCACAGTGAAAAATAAAACCGAAAATATATATAAAATTTTTCTTCCCTGCTGAAACATGGCTGAAACCCTAAAAGTAGTTCCAGATACAGTAAACTTCCACTATTACAGCGAGGTGACTGCCATATTTCAGCTCCATGAAAAGAAAAATAGACCCGAAGGTCTATTTTAGAATTACAGCTCGAGCCACGGATGCTGCTGTTACTTCAGCTCGATATTTTCCAGTCTGGCATCAAATGCCTGAATCAGCTCTTTGATCACTGGCTCCTGATGCAGCATTTCTTCAGCACGGTTAAATGCTTTCTGTTTTCGTTCATTCTGCATAGTAAAAGGCGTGATTTCATTCACCTCTCCATACTGAACACTGAATACAGTTGCCGACCATTGCTGTTTAAGTGCTTCTTCTAAAGCATACTGCAACTGATGCAGTAATTTTTCATACTGCTGAGGAATATGAAATACACAACTGCCATCAATCTGACCCGTCATTACACCATGCTGTGCCAGCTCCTGAACAGCAGGTGAAAGTGAACTGTTACGGAACCAATACTCCCATTTTTTTGCATCCCATTCACCAGACATATCCTGTGGAGGAATCTCCAGAATCTGCTGTGGCATCAGTTTATCAGCAGTTTCAGGTATAACCGCTTCCTGAACAGCCACGGGAACTTCTGTTGTCTGTGTTGCAGGCTCAGCTGACTCATCTGTTACTGACGGATGTTCCTGCTGCTGAACTGCCTGTTGTGGTGCAGGTTCAGGCATATCCTGTGGCATCACAGACTCTGTTGAAGATTCAACAGGATCAAACAGGTTCAGTGCATCGGTATCTGAAATATCTGCAGCTGCTACAGTCGCAGTTTCAACTGATTCAGCGATCAGGTCATCGCCAAACAGAACCTCTCCATGATTCGGATCAAAAACAATCTGATCATTTTCCTGATCAGCACTGCTCTGCTGACTCTGATCTTCGACCTGTTTCTGTTCAGGCTGAACATCATTGTGCTCATTTTCAGAAGATGCTTCATGAACTGGTTCATCTGGAGCAACCTGAATCTGTACTGACAATTCAGCAGGGGGTGTTTCCACTGTCTGAGATAGCGCAGACTGCGGAGCGGAATCTGATTGAACGGGTACGTTATCACTGACAGCTGAAACCGTCCGGGACACAGGAAGCTCATTGACTGACAGTGGGCGGAACGCAAGCAACCGCAGGACACACATCTCAAAGCCCTGCTCCTGAGTGACTGCCAACTGTAAATCAGCGCGTCCCTTACATGCGACCTGATAATACAGTTGCAGATCCTGAGCAGAAATCACCTGTGATAAATGTGTAATTTTTCGGTTGATTTCAGCACTGTACTTCAGGCTTAACTCAGGCAGATACTGTAACAAAGCCAGCTCATGCAGTGTTGAAATCAGCTGATCAAGCACCATGGAAACATCAAGTGCCTGCTGTCTGAACTGCATCAACAGTTCACTGACTCGTTGTCTCTGATTCTGATGAATGGACAGAATCAGATCATAAATAATGGTACGGTCAATCAGCCCCAGCATGTCTTTGACATCCTGATGACGTATTTCACCCTGACCATAAGCAATAGCCTGATCTGTCAGAGACAGCGCATCACGTAAAGACCCCTGCGCAGATTCAGCAATCTGCCAGACGGCATCCTGATCAACCCCAATTTCTTCTTTGCTTAATATGCTGGAAAGATGTTCCGTAATTTCATCCACTGCCAGTGGACGTAACGTAAACTGAAGACAGCGGGAAATAACAGTGATTGGCAGTTTTTGTGGATCGGTCGTAGCAAACAGAAATTTAACGTGTTCAGGCGGTTCTTCCAGCGTTTTCAGTAACGCATTGAATGAATGCGTGGACAGCATGTGCACTTCATCAATCAGATAAACCTTAAATCGCCCCTGGGTCGGTGCATAAGGAACATTGTCCAGAAGCTCACGGGTATCTTCAACTTTGGTCCGTGACGCAGCATCAATCTCAATCAGATCAATAAAGCGCCCTTCATTGACTGATTTACAGGTCGCGCAGACTTCACATGGTGTAGAGGTAATACCTGTTTCACAGTTCAGGCATTTTGCCAGAATACGTGCAATGGTTGTTTTACCTACGCCACGAGTCCCTGTAAACAAATAGGCATGATGCAGGCGACCACGATCCAGCGCACTTGTCAGAGCACGTGAGACATGATTCTGTCCAACCAGTTCATTAAAATTACGAGGACGATATTTCCGTGCAAGTACCTGATACATGAGTGCTCCTGATGTCAGGTCTTAGGATACTGTTTTTTATGCATAGAGTGAATTAAAAATACAAAAACCCGCTTCAGCCGATGAAATAGGCTTCAATACTGCACAGAACAGAACCGTCACATCATATTACGGCTCAAAGGTATTTAATCTTCACAATCACTCATACGCACAGATCACTCAGAATAAATCAGAACCATCCTTTATGACCTTTCAGAACTGCATCAGCACAACGTAAGGTTTCCTGAGTCAGTCCCCACAGGCGGTAATCCCCCGTAATGGAACCAATCAAAAAATTATGTGTATAGGCAAAGCTGAGCTGGCGATCTGGATCACACCATGCCCCTGAACCATTATAGCCAATATGACCAAAACCATGTTTGACACGTTTTCCCATGGTCAGTACACGGTGATAACCCATACGCCATTTCATAGGCACAGGCATCACACGGTCACGGCGTATATTCTGGATTTTACTCAATGCCTCAAAGGTTTCAGGTTGAATCAGTTGCTGATCGTTCCATTGCCCACGATTTGCCAGCATGGCATAAATGCAGGCAAGACTGCTGGCTGTAAATGCACCATTTGCAGCAGGAATCACCGACTGAAGCCCCTGGTCACCATAAAAGCTGAATTCACGCATATTTTTTGGCACCATGGCATCCAGAAAGTCCTGTGGATTCTGTCCGCTCAGCTCAATCAGTCTGTCTGAAAATGAAGCTTTATACTTCTTTTTGGCATAAGACTGCGTTCCTGTTTTTTTCTCTGGCTGAACAGGCTTAGGTTTCTTTAATGGGCGAGCCACCCGTTCCAGCTGATTTGATGGAACACCAAAATATGCACCATCGAGCTGTAGGGGTTCCACCAGATAACGCTGCATCAACCAGGTCAATGGTTGTTTTGCCGCTTTTTCGAGTACGCCACCAATCAGCCAGCCAAATGTCAGTGCCTGATAAGCGATATCTTCACCTGCCTGGAAACGCGGTGTTGCCTTTTCCATAACCTGCAGCATATGTTGCCAGTCATACATTTCCACGGCACTGCAAATATTATTACGGATATCATACAGTCCGCTCTGGTGACTGAGCAGATGACGCAAAGTCATCCCAGATTTACCATTCTGAGCAAACTCAGGCCAATATGCTGCAACAGGTGTGTCATAGTCCAGAATGCCCTCACTGACCATAATATGCGCCAGAGTCGCGAGCACACCTTTACCTGTAGAAAAACAGACCGATAAAGTATCTGTCTGCCAGTCTTCCGTCTGTGATTTTTTACCGGTACAGATATCAACAACTTTCTGCCCCTGAAAATAAACTGCTACTGCAGCTCCACCCTGATCACTGCGGGCATCCTGCATACGGCTGAACTGCTCAGCCAGTCCCTGAAACCGTTCATCCACATAGCCCTGATAGCTGTCTTTTTCTGCAAGCAGGTATTGTTTGAATCCATTCATTTTCTTATCAGCCATAAAATATTGGGGCAAAAAAAAGCCTGAATCACTTTATGATTCAGGCTTTATGTTTACAGTGCCTTCACGCTTCCTGCAACATGTGGTTTCTGATTTTTAGAGTTCCTGATCAGAAACTCTGTATCTTTTGCCTGTTCAGCCACCATAAAATCAACCACGCCAGGCAGGAACATTGGCAGTTTAAAATGTACATCTGCTTCATAAGCATCAGGCAGATTCAGGCTGGCCAAAGCACGTGCCTTGCTCCACATACCATGAGCAATTGCCTGTTTAAAACCGAATGCTTTTGCTGTAACTGCATGAATATGAATCAGGTTAAAATCGCCTGAAGTCTTTGCATAACGGCGACCGATATTTTCAGCCACTGTCCATTGCGCTTTTAATGTATAAGCAGGTGTTTTATCTTCTTTCGCTTTAGCTGCAGCCTGCCCATCTGTTTTCTGACGTGCAAGATAAGTCGTGACACCTTCCATAACGACTTCATCACCTACTTTTGCAGTCGTGATGAAATCAAACTGTACACCTTTATCGTGAGGCTGAAGATCACCAAATTTACAGGACAGCGTCAGTTGCTCATTGACACCTGTTTTACGGTTCTGCTTAACCTGGTTACGGATATGCACCAGACCCAGTACAGCAAAAGGAAACGCTTCTGCTGTCATCATGTGCATCTGCAGGCTCTGAGACAGAACAGCAAGATAAATCGCTGGAATATAACCGTTGTTTTTAAATCCACAGACTTCGTTATATGCTTTTAAATGATCAGGATCAATTTTGAATGAATCCACCACATATTCAACCTGCGGCAGAACTTTCTCTCCTTTAGGCTTTTTAAAAATCAGACCCTGAATAACTTTAGGATAAGCAAGATAAGGTTTTGGAAGTTGACTGAAATGGCGAGTATTCATACTGAACCTTTAAAATATTTTATTTTATAAAATGTAATCTTCCATCGAAGATCAATCGGTGAATGGTTTTAACTTTCGGCTAAAACCATTCATCCTGCCCTGTTTTACATGGTTAAGTATAAACAGGGTTTAAAACTTATGCGCCCAGCAGACTCTGACCACATACACGTACAACGTTACCGTTCAGACCTGAAGAACCTGTCGCAGCAAACAGTGCAATTGTTTCTGCAACATCAACAGGTAAACCGCCCTGACTCATGGAGTTCATACGACGACCTGCTTCACGAATGGTAAATGGAATCGCTGCTGTCATCTGAGTTTCAATGAAACCAGGTGCTACTGCATTGATTGTTACACCCTGCTGCAGGAATGGAGCAGTCATTTTCACCACACCAATCACACCGGCTTTAGATGCCGCATAGTTGGTCTGTCCAAGATTACCGGCAATACCTGAAATAGAAGATACGCAGACAATACGACCATTTGCATTGATACCCTGATTATTCATCAGATATTCATTTACGCGCTCAATTGCAGACAGGTTAATATTAATCACCAGATCCCACAGTTCAGGCTTCATATTCGCAAGCATTTTGTCACGGGTGATACCGGCATTGTGAACAATGACATCCAGACCGCCCTGAGCTGCAGCAGCTTCTTTAATTTTCTGTCCTGCGTCTGCTGCTGTAATATCAATAGCCAGTGTAGAACCACCAATTTCAGCGGCAACACGGTCAAGATCAGCCTGTTGCTGAGGAACATCCAGACAGATCACATGTGCGCCATCACGTGCCAGTACATGTGCAATCGCTTCACCGATACCACGGCTTGCACCGGTAACCACTGCTGTTTTACCCGCTAAAGGTTTTGCCCAGTCCACATCCAGCACTTCAGCTTTGGATACACGGATCACCTGACCTGAAACATAAGCAGAACGTGGCGAAGCAAGGAAACGTAAAGTCGATTCAATATTATCTGCAGCACCGTCATCCACATAGACCAGTTGCGCTGCAATTCCCTTTTTGAACTCTTTGCCTACAGATTTTACAAAACCTTCAAGTGCGCGCTGAGCAACAGCCTGTTTTAAAGTTTTTGCTGTTTCAGGAGTAATACCCACCACAATAACGCGGCCTGAAGCCTGAATCTGACGCGCAATCGGGTTAAAAAATTTATACAGTTCGATCAGCTGTTCTGAGCTCTGAATACCTGAAGCATCAAAAATGGCAACTTTAAATGCAGACTCTTTATCGCCTTCATTAAATGCACCCAGGTTCAGTCCAGCTTTAGCAGCTGCCTGCTGAAGTTCAGTATTCTGTCCGGCATAGCTGTTGGCATGAATATTTGCCAGTACCTGTGCAATCGCACCAGACAATGTGCTGGATGGTGCTGCACCCAGAATAACCGCACCTTTTACAACAGGTGTTGCTGACTCAAAACGCTCAAGAAAAGTTGGCGCTGGCAATCCCAGGTTTTTGATGACAAATTTACCAATCGGGGATTTTGCAAATGCCTGATACTGGTCAGTCATGATTATTATCTCTCATTAAAATAAATTTATGGTGAACCTGAATATATCCCTTTAACTTCAATATGATGTCAGAGCCCTGTTTTTCAGTACATTCACCTGTTTCATAGGAATAATACTTGAGTTAAACTCCAGATGTCTTGACCTGAAAGCATTCTGCATTGTCATTACAGTCAATCCAGGCTTTTTGCAGATATGTTAATGTAAGCTTCTGTAATACCTTATACATGCTTGGAAAAGCCTTATGAGCAAAACAACTCAAGAAAATCCGGCAGTCGAGAATTCTACTGTTGAAACTGTGTCAAATACATCAAAGAGCACTACCCGCTCACGAAAAAGTACGGGCACAGCAGTGAAGTCAACAACAGCTGCAACAAAACCGGCCCGCAGTACCACACGTGCTGCCGCTGGCAGAAGCAAAACTGCAGCTGCAACAACAACTACTACTACAAAACCCAGATCTACCGTTAAAACTAAAGTTCAACAGGATAAAACCATGAGTCAGAACACAGTTCGCCGCGTTGCCATTATTGGCGGTAACCGAATTCCATTTGCCCGTTCAAACGGTGCTTATTTTACTGCATCCAACATTGACATGTTCACAGCTGCACTGAACGGTCTGGTTGAACGTTTTAACTTAAAAGGTCAGCGTCTTGGCGAAGTTGTTGCTGGTGCAGTTTTAAAGCACAGCCGTGACTTTAACATGACCCGTGAGTGTGTGTTAAATACTGAACTTGCTCCTGAAACACCTGCTTACGATATTCAACAGGCTTGTGGTACAGGTTTACAGGCAGCGTTCCTTGTTGCAAACAAAATTGCACTGGGTCAGATTGAAGTCGGTGTTGCAGGTGGTGTGGATACCACTTCTGATGCTCCAATTGCATTTGGTGATGGTCTGCGTAAAGCACTGCTTGAGCTGAATATTGCAAAAACAGGTAAAGACCGCTTAAAAGCACTGGCTAAAATCAATGTTAAAGATCTGATGGATGCTCCAAAAAATGGTGAACCACGTACAGGTCTTTCCATGGGTGATCACCAGGCAATCACTACGCTTGAATGGGGAATTCCTCGTGAAGCACAGGATGAACTGGCAGCTGCTTCTCATCAGAAAATGGCAAAAGCCTATGAAGAAGGTTTCTTTGATGACCTGATCACACCTTTCCTGGGTCTTGAGCGTGACAACAACTTACGTGCTGACTCAAGCGTGGAAAAACTGGCAAAACTTAAACCAGCGTTTGGTAAAGGCGATGCACGCACCATGACTGCAGGTAACTCTACACCGTTAACTGATGGTGCTTCATGCGTACTGCTGGCTTCAGAAGAGTGGGCGAAAGCCAATGGTCACGAAGTACTGGCATACTTAACGTTCTCTGAAACTGCAGCTGTAGACTTTGTTGGCAAAAAAGAAGGACTGCTGATGGCTCCTGCATATGCAGTTCCACGCATGCTTGACCGTGCTGGCATTACACTTCAGGACTTCGATTATTACGAAATTCATGAAGCATTTGCATCTCAGGTTCTTTCTACGCTTAAAGCATGGGAAGATCCAAAATTCTGTAAAGAACGTCTGGGACTGGAAGCTCCTTTGGGTTCAATCGACCGTTCAAAACTGAATGTTAAAGGTTCATCTTTAGCAGCTGGTCACCCATTTGCTGCAACTGGCGGCCGTATTATTGCAACTGCTGCAAAACTGTTAAATGAAAAAGGTTCAGGTCGTATTCTGATTTCCATCTGTGCTGCAGGTGGTCAGGGTGTAACAGCGATTGTAGAAAAATAATTTCTACCAATAAGCATTAAACAAAAACAGCCCTCACAGGTTTATACCTATGAGGGCTGTTTTATTCAGGTACTTAAAATTTTACTGTTATATTTTTAAAAAAATTCATTGTAAATATCATGCTGCGTAACGACCGAAGGAATCAGATCTCAGCCCATGCTTTTTCAGTGCACAACCTGGTAACCCATACGGGCTTCAACTGCGTCGTAGATCCACTGGAAAATAAAAGTATAAACCAGGATACACATCGTCAGTCCAAAATCCAGCATTATCGCCTGTAACAGACTCATTTCCATGGCATAAGCCACCATTGGAATCGTGGCAAGCATTAAACCACCCTCAAACCCAACAGCATGGAGTAAACGGATTTTCACTGTTCTTTTCAGTTTACGTTTTGCTTCAAATTTTTCAAAATGATGATTGAACACCATATTCCATATAACGGATGTCACAGCCATGGCAATCCCCAGTGTACCTGTCACATCCAGAGGAACTTTAAAAATCAGACTTAATGCAACCGCAATGATGACCAGCAGAATAATCTCATAGCTCAGCGCATGAATAATCCTTCTTTTGGAAATCAACATAACCACTACTCTTCAACTAAAAATGATATTGTATTTGCAATAAATTGATTAAAAAAGTCAGATACTTTCATTTTAATTGATAGATTAAATTTTACTCAGACCATCACCTGAGAAACTCCTGTTCGGATGCCTCAGAACATTTCAGACATAGAAAACGTACAAACAAATCATGAAGCCGTGTGCCTTTCTTTAATCTGAGCGCTTAATAACTGATAAACATCAGATAAATCTTTACGCTCAGACTGATTAAGCATGCGTTGATGCATCTCCAGAATATTTATATCACCCCGCATAGCGGGTCCTGTCTGCATAAGCTGTGGGTCAGCCTGCTGTGCTTTCTGTGCAGTTTCGTTAATTAAGGGATAAAGCAGACGGAAATCGACCTGTCGGGCATCAACAATCTGTTTTGCCATGTCATAACAGTAGTTACTGAAGTTACAGGCAAACACAGCAGCAAGATGCAGACTGAGCCGCTGTTCCGATGTATAAGCATAGACGCGCTGACTTAAACTTTCAGCAAGTTCAGTCAAGCGTTGCAGGTCTCCAGTATCTGTTGCTTCAACAAATAAAGGGGTACTGCTCCAGTCCACTGTTCTTTCAACACTGAATGTCTGTAGTGGATAAAATACGCCTGCCCGCTGGTGCACTGCTGTCAGCCTGGAAATATGAGTACTGCCTGAAGTATGTACCACAAGCGTATCAGGAAGTACCTGATGAATTGGTACAATGATGTCGCTGATCGCCTGATCACTGACTGCAATAATGCACAACTCAGTTTCAGGACTGAGCAAGTTCAGATCTGAAATGATCTGTGGAGCGTTCTGATCTGCTGTCAGCCCATGAAACTTACCCGTACGACTGAATATCTGGATAATCTCATGCTGATCTTTCAGCACCTGAAACAGATGATATGCAACACGTCCTGCGCCAATAATACTGATTTTCATAAACTCATCATCTTTCATTATCCTGTGGTGAAAGCATGCCCGTAAAAAAAGGACGAATCAATTCGTCCTTTTTTATTTTAAGAAATTTATAAAAAATCAGTTATAAACATTGTTCAGATAAACTGTTCTTTCCTTGGTTTTCTGAATAAAACATTTTGTATACTGCATTTCCTGGTCCTGAGCATACATCGCATCATCCCAGTAACCTGAGTGCTTCTGATAAGTCTCTTTATCACTTTCATTCAGTTGATTTACAGACTTCTGTGCCAGTACTTTACAGTCTACATCACGTTTTTCAAACCAGTCTGACTGATCCTGCTGTAACTGCTGCTTCTGTTCATCTGTAAACTGATCCCAGGTCTGATTCAGACGCTCAACCGCTTTTGCTTTATCTACATCGAACTCTTTTTTACGGATATTCATGGCTTTTTGTGCAAGTTCAGCCTGTGCTGCGTATTCCTGAGAGTTTTTCTCAGAATACTCCACTATTTCTGCATTTTCCTTCTTATATGCAGCGTACTGAACAGCCTTGACGGTCACAAAAACCACTCCATCAATCACACTGCTCTGACCTGGCACATTCAGGCTCAGACCTTCTTTATCCGTTTTTGTGATGCTGTAACTGAAGTCACCTTTCAGCTGATCATCTCCAAGGCTCAGTGCATATTCACCGCCTTCCAGATAATCTCTCAGAGTGGAATTCTGGTTGCCATCCTCACCATCACAGTCCTCACAGATGTTCTGCTCAAGATAAGCATTTTCAGCCCGTTTCTGTAATCCTTTAGGAAAATGTACAATCAGCTGGCTCGAACAGTCGAGCTGTTTTGCCTGCTCAGGATTTTCTGTCAGTGTAGTTACACCCTTTATTTCAAATTTAAGATTTTTAGTGATTTTATCCAGCAGTTCCTGATCTGCACCATAACTGGACTGACGAAGGTCTTTCTCCAGTTTTTTCAGATATTCAGCTTTCATGAAATCCTGCACCTGATTGATATTACCCTGATCAGTACAACTCCAGTCGGACATCACTTCGGTTTTTTCTTCAGCTGTTTCCTTCTTGTTTTTGAAGTAATCACATCCTGACATGAATGTTGCTGAAACGACCAGGATGGAAATTATTGATTTTTTCATCATTTTATTATTAACCAAGTTAAGTTTTGTTCTGCGCCGCGTATTAAATCAAAAACCTGACTGTTTGACGAGTACCAAATAAAAATCCCCACAGATTTGCAGGGATTTTTTTACAGACTGGCTTTATTGCTGCTGTACACCGTTTGCATCAACTGTACTTACACTGCCTGTTTCTGTGTTCAGTACTTCAAAAGCAATACGACGGTTTTTGAAACGGCCTTCCGGCGTTTCATTTTCAGCAACCGGTTTTTCCTGACCAAATCCTACAGCTTTTAACTGAGCAGCATCAACACCTTGCTGTACAAAGTAATCAACAACAGCCTGAGCACGTTTCTGAGACAGTGTTTTATTTGCATCAGGATTACCCGTAGCATCTGTATGACCACCGACAACCAGCTGCACTGATTTCGCATTTTTCAGTACATCCGCTGCTTTATTCAGTACAGCTTTGTTTGCATCAGGAATCGCATTTGAACCTGTAGCAAAATTAATGATCTGTAAATTCAGTGCATCCGCCAGTTCCTGTGCTGTCGTCTGTTCAGCATTCAGCTCAGAAAGTGCTTTTTCTGCACTGCTGATACTTGTGCTTACAGCTGAACTTTCATCCAGTGGAGCAGCAACAGACACTGTCGCATTTTTCAGTAAAGGCTGGATTTTTCCTACTAAAGCTTCTGCTGCCGCCTGATCAGGTGCCTGCACAGTCAACTGATTGCCTGTCCAGTTCAGATTGATACCAGGAACACCTTTCAACAGCTGTAGAACGCCTGGAATTGCATCCTGATCCACAAATTCTTTTGCAAGCTCAGCATTTGTTTCCACCGTACAGTCATTGGCCTGGCTGAACAGTGATTTAATATCTGTTTTCAGTTTTTCAAGGAAACCTGCATCGCCTGAACTGATCTGACAATGTGTCAGCTGACCAGCCTGATCCGTCACCAGCTGTAGCGAAGATGCTTTAAGATCAGCGCTCTGTGAACTGACTGCACCTGCTCCTACATCAACATCTTTTTTGGTACTGCAGGATTTATACAGGAATGCGATCAGTCCAAGTAAAACCAGTAATGCAATTAAAGGCAGTAAAAAACCGGATTTCTTTTCTTCTTTTTGTGGAGGAGTTGAAGAAAGAGTCGGTTGAGTCACAACTTTTGGTGCCGCTGTGGTCGCTGCTGCTGCAACACTGCCAATACCAAATGCAGAAAGAATGGAAGCCGCCCATACCGGTACTTTACTGCTGATACTGCCAATCTGGCTCTGAATCAGTTTTACAATATCCTGCGGATGACTGCTGCCTGCTTCATCAGAAAGCAGACCTAAAGTTGGTGCAATAGCTTTACTGAGCACATTTTCAGTCTCATTCAGAGGCGCATCGCCACTGACCTGACTTAAAAACTGCAGTTTCAGATCAGTACCTGTTCTGAAGAGATCAGAAAAACGAGGATTCAGCTGGTTCTGTAAAGCACCAATCAGATCTGGATGAGCTTTTAAAATGGATAAAAGCACAGGATAAAAAGATGCAAGCGCTTGAGTTTTCTCAGGTAAATAGCCTGTTTCACCATCAAGTACAGCTGCCGTAACTTTATTTTTGAGTAGTTCAATTAAATCTGTCATTTAAAATTCCTCTTATTTTCGTTTTTTCTTTTGACCTATAAAAGTTTATAGAGAGTATTTTAATATTTTGTTAATTATTTGTTTTTTTAGGTTTGATTTGTGAATAAAAACACATAAAAAAGCCAGCCGAAGCTGACTTTTATACAAAATTTAAGCTCGGATGACTTAAGCTGTAAATGTGCGGATCGCTTTTCCGGTCACTTTCTGCCCGATCAGAGGTGTGTTTTTACCCTGTGAAACAATACTTTTTTTATCAAGTGTCCATTCCAGTTCAGGATCAATCAACACAAGCCCTGCTTCATTTTCCCAGCGTTCTGCCATGTTCGCGACTTTTGCAGGAGCAAGCGTCACTTTTTCCACCCATTGTAACGGTGTGAACAACTCTTCTTTAATCAGCTGCACACCAAGTGGCACATAACTGTCAAATGCTGTCAGACCAGGTTCTGTTTCAGCAAACGGTGCCATTTTGGCAGAGCTGCTTAAAGGTTCATGATGAGTACAGATTGCATCAATAACACCCTCTCTCACCGCATTACGCAGAACCTGTTTGTCATGCTCAGAACGTAACGGTGGGCGTACATGTGCCAGCGGGTTAAAACCATCAATCAAAGCATCAGTTAAATGGAGCTGATGCATTGCAACATCAGCAGTCACCGGCAGACCTTTGGCTTTGGCAATTTTAATCAGTTCCACTGACTCAGCACAGGACAGCAGCCCGAAGTGCGCATGAACACCTGTGACTTCAACCATCAACAGATATTTAGCAATCGCAATGGTTTCAGCAAGAGCCGGAATCATCGGTAAACCCTGGCGCGAAGCGATGAAGCCTTCATGCACACAGCCATCTTTGGCAATCTGATGTTCTTCTGCATAGAAGACCACAGTCATGTCCAGACCTGCTGCATATTCCAGGGTACGGATGACCACATCATCATCTGCAAATGGAGCATTAGCATTGGTCACTGCAGTACAGCCACCCTTTTTCAGACCCGCCATATTTGCAGGCTGTTTGCCATTTAAACCCTGGGTCTGTGCGCCAATCACCTGTAGGTAAATTCCACCATCCAGCATCGCTTTTTCAACCAGACCATGAATCAATGCACCATTATCCTGAACAATCGGTTTGGAATCAGGTGGGGTAAATACATGCAGAATACCGTTTTCACGGGCAGCCTTACCTTCCGACTTCAAAGTCCCATGCTGTTGCTGACCTGGTTCACGCATACGTGCGCAGAGATCCACCATGGTTGGCATGAGCCATTTACCCTGACCATCAATGGTTTCAGCAATCTGACTCTGATCCGGTCGGATATCCAGCAGTTTGCCATTTTCAATATGCACCGTCTGAACCTGATCAGTCTGTTTTACAGGGTCCAGGACACGGACATTTTCAATTTTTACAATAGTCATGACGTTTTCTGCCCCTTATCCTGCAATCGCTTCCAGTAAACCCTGTTCTTCCAGCTGCCCCTGCATGGACAGTGCAAGTACTGCCATACGCACAGCGATCCCATTGGTGACCTGATGCAGAATCACCGACTGGTCACCGTCAGCAATACTCGAATCAATTTCCACACCACGGTTCATCGGACCTGGATGCATCACGATACAGTCTGGTTTTGCCAGTGCAAGACGTTCCTGATTCAGACCATACATTTTGTAGAATTCAGCCTGAGATGACAGTGCCGGCGAATCAATCCGTTCATTCTGAATACGTAAGGTAATAATCACATCACAGTCTTTAATCCCTTCATTCATTTTATTGAACAGGCGAACACCCTCACCATATTCATTAAAACCATGAGGTAAAAGCGTATTCGGTGCAATCACACGAATATCTTTACAGCCTAAAGTCTGTAATGCAGCAATATCAGAACGGGCAACACGGGAATGTTTGATGTCGCCAATAATTGCCAGGCTGATATCTTCAAAATTCTTTTTAGTTTCACGGCGAATGGTCAGCATATCCAGCATCGCCTGAGTCGGATGCGCATGACGCCCGTCTCCAGCATTGATAATTGCCACATTCGGGCAGATATCTTTGGCAATAAAATGTGCTGCACCAGAAGATGAGTGACGTACCACAAAAATATCGGCAGCCATTGCTTCAAGATTCCACAGTGTGTCCCGCAGGGTTTCACCTTTGGACGTACTTGAACGGGCAATATCAATATTTAAAACATTGGCAGATAAGCGTTTTGCAGCGGCTTCAAAAGTCGTTCTGGTACGGGTGGAGTTTTCAAAGAACAGGTTCATCACTGTACGACCTTCTAAGAGGTTATTCGTTACAAGTTGATTTTGATCATTGATAAAAGAATGGGCTGTATCGAGAATTTTTGTCAGAGTTGCTTTAGAAAGCCCCTCGATGGTGATGAAATGTTTGAGATTTCCATCTTTATTCAGTTGAATCTGACTCGGTGTATGCAATGCCGCCAAGTGCATGAGAGATTCCTTAGAGGTTAAGTTAACGCATTATACAGATTTCCATTGCTTTTCGCAGTTGAAGTTTTGGGCATTTGCAACGATTCACTCAACAGACAAGTATGTACTGAATATTCTCCATTCCCGTTCAACACACCTTTTGAACCTACAGAGTCCAGTCACTTCTGATCAGTGCAATACAGACTGCTCTGCTTTTTACAGCCATGTATTGCACTCTTTTTTAACGAAGTGCCCCAATATAGTGATGTGAAACCTGTGCCTTATAAATTTCTTCTGCGCTAAGCTCATCTGAACTTTCTGTCTGATATGCACGGGGTAGTTTTTCTGCCTCACCCGATTTATCAGCAGAAACTGACCTTGTTTTTTCCTGATCTACAAACAGCTGAAGTTTCATGCCTAGACGGCTGAGTTCTTCATCCTGAGCTGCAAAGGCAAGCTGCACCACATATTCAGCATAAGCAGGATTTTCCACCAGATACATGACATCAATCACTCGCCCTGATACCCGTCTCAGACGGGCAAGTATCAGCGTTGCAATTGAAAACACATCTGTACGGGACAGAAAAGTTGAGCCAGTATCCATAAATTCCCCCATTCAATCAATTAACCACCTGAAAACCAGGTGAAACTGATCAATGGTTTAGCAATATTTATACCAGAGCAAAGACAGTCAAATACAGAACATCAAGCTCACAACCTTATTCAAAGCAAAAATGATCTGAATTTACTGATTTAAGTTTGAGAATGATGGAATTCAGACATCAATCCAATACGACAGACTACTGATTAAGCGAATATCATTATGTCTCAGGAACTTTACTATTAATTGTATGGGCTGTTACTGACCATAAAAATGCGTCCAGCACATATGCAGAGAAATTACGATCAACACCAGTCCCATTACAATATTAAAGATACGTGCTCTGTGACCTGTATTGAGAAATGCAGCCAGCATTTCCCCTGCCACACCCCATATCCATAATGACAGATAACAGACCACAAAATAAATCAGGATAAAAAGCACAAGTATCTTCGGGTTCTGAGACGCGGAAAACAAAGCAGTTCCCGCTACAGCAGCGATCCATGCTTTAGGGTTTAACCACTGCATGAGTACGCCCTGCATAAAACCAGGAACCTGAGCGGTTATACTTTCCTCAGATGACACAGATTGTTCTGTGGAAGAAATGTCCCCTGTAATCCGCTCGCCTTTTGCCATCAGAATATTAAAACCGATCTAGACCAGTAACGCTGTTCCGAGTAAGCTGATCACATTCAGTAAAACTGGATAGATCATAATAAACTGATACAGTCCAAAGCAGACAGCCGCCAGCAACAGCGTAAAACCAAACGTTGCACCCGAAATAAAAGCCATGACAGGCTTTACACCATAATTCATACTGCTGCTGAGAATGGTCAGGTTGACAGGTCCAGGTGAAATGGACATGGATAATGAAAAACTGATCATTGAAATGATGAGAGCCAGCATAGGTTTATTTTCTTTTTTCAGTCACTTATTTATCTGGTTGAACTGACCGATTTCAATTAATTTTTCATCTTTATTTTGCAAACTTATCTCTGACCCACTAAAAAAATCAAACTTCGTGTGTCTCTACAAGTATTCGTCACGAAAATAAGCTAAAATACTCGTTTGCTTTTTTGCTGCTGGAAATATTCATGAATGCTAAACCCCGTCTTTCTACATATTGGGTCACCTGTGCAGATGGACTTGAAACCCTGCTACAGGAAGAAATTGAAGGTTTAGGCGTTCAGAATATCGAAAAATTTCCAGGACGCCTTGTTTTCAAAGGCAAACTTGAAGATGCGTACCGTATCTGCATGTGGTCACGTCTGGCTTCACGTGTACTGACTCCTATTCATGTGCATGAGCTGGACTTCACGCACGATGCCCGCGATGTCGCAGAAGAACTTTATGAGGGTGCCATCAATTTTGACTGGTCACTGATTTTTGCCCCACAGAGCACTTTTGCAATCCGACTTCATGTAGAGCGTGATATTAAGGTCAACACTCAGTTTGCTACCCTGCGTGTAAAAGATGGCGTAGTGGATTCCTTTATGGAAGCTGTAGGTAAACGCCCAAGCATTGACATCAAGCAGCCAGAAATCACGCTGTATGTACTTGCAGGTAAAA
Source organism: Acinetobacter sp. WCHAc010052 (assembly GCF_002165295.2). Taxonomy (NCBI): domain Bacteria; kingdom Pseudomonadati; phylum Pseudomonadota; class Gammaproteobacteria; order Moraxellales; family Moraxellaceae; genus Acinetobacter; species Acinetobacter sp. WCHAc010052. Next base: position 2,092,022 of record NZ_CP032143.1, read on the forward strand.
CGGCACATACTTATTGCCTGGATTTATCAGGCGATTCCCTGCATAAGCGTGGCTACCGTCACTATATGACAGATGCGCCGATTAAAGAAAACCTTGCCGCTGCCATCCTGCAGAAAGCAAAACTCAAAGAACGCAACCCTGACATTATCCTGGACCCAATGTGTGGTTCAGGGACGTTTATTATTGAATCTTTAATGATTCTGACAGATCGTGCACCTGGTTTGGTACGACGTTTCGGTTTTAATGGCTGGAACGGTCATGACCATGAACTATGGATGTCCATTAAAGGTGAAGCTGCTGAACGTCATAAAACAGCTCTGGCTCAACCACTTCCACAGTTTTATGCTTTCGATGCTGACTGGGAAGCAGTCAAAGCAACCAAACAGAATATTATTGCAGCCGGTTTTGAATCTGTACTTGATCAGATCAAAATGGAAGAACGCACGCTGGCGGACTGGCCTGATTTCAAAGCTGAGGGTAAAAAGTCCTTTATTGTGACTAACCCACCATACGGTGAACGTCTGGGCGACAAAGCATCCAACCGTTCGCTGTACTTAGGCTTATCTGCTCTGCTGCAAAAGAATTTTCCAAACCAGTATGCGGCAGTGATTGCTGCTGCGGTTGAACAGGCAGATGTACTGGCATTCAACAATCCTCAGATTCTGCGTCTGATGAACGGTAAATTACCAATTTATGTACGTTTTGGTGATATTAAGCCTGCCACTGTGAGCCGTCCATTCCTGGCTGAATGGCAACCACAGCAGTTCGAAGCTATTGAAGGTGCTGAAGACTTTACCAATCGCCTGCAAAAAAACATGCAGGCGTTAAAAAAATGGGCAGTGAAAGAAAATATTTACTGCCTGCGTCTATACGATGCCGACCTGCCTGATTTTAATGTCGCAGTAGATCTGTACGGTGATCGCCTGCACGTACAGGAATATGCACCACCAAAAACCATTGACCCTGAAAAAGCGAAGAAACGTTTCAACCTCGCTTTAGCTGCAATCCGTGCAGTAACAGGTCTTGGTCGTGATGCTATTTTCATTAAAACCCGTGCCCGCCAGGAAGGTAAAACTCAATATGAGAAGCAAAGTACTGCTTCCAAGCGCTTTATCGTTCAGGAAGGCAAAGCAAAAATTCTGGTCAATTTAACTGACTACTTAGATACAGGTTTATTCCTGGATCACCGTCAGATGCGTCTGCGCATAGCGGCTGAAGCCAAAGGCAAACACTTCCTGAATCTGTACAGTTATACGTCCACAGCCAGCTTACACGCAGCTTTAGGTGGTGCAGCCAGTACCACAAGTGTCGATCTGTCCAATACCTATCTGAACTGGTCCAAAGAAAACTTCGTTTTAAACGGCCTGACGGTTGATCATCCAGATGAACAGCATCAGTTCTTCTCAAGTGACTGTTTTGAATGGTTAAAAGAAGGTCATGAACAGTATGACCTGATCTTTATTGATCCACCGACATTTTCAAACTCGAAAAAATTCTACGGAACCTTTGATGTTCAGCGTGACCACAACTCACTGCTGAAACGTGCCATGAACCGTCTGACAACAGGTGGCACACTTTACTTCTCAAACAACTACCGTGGTTTTGAGATGGATGAAGAAGTTCAGGCAATGTACGATGTGGTTGAAATCAGTAACGAAACCATCGGGCAGGATTTCAAACGTAATCAGAAAATCCACCGCGCCTGGAAAATTCAGCATCCACCGGTGTGATGCTGAATTTTTAACTCAGACTATCGCATTTCAATGGTAATTCCATTCGGATAAGTCACTGTAATATTGTCATAACTTTGCTTGTAAACTATGTTGTTTACAGGCAAAGTTTTTTCATCCTGTAAAATTCGTGCCTTATCATCTGCTTTTTTCTTCTGAATCAGGTAATCACTCATTTCAGAACCTTCAAGATTTTTTTCCTGAATATTCTGATTGTTCTGACTCACCAGTCGATGAGCCTCTTTCTGATGATCCGCTTTAGAAGTTTCCTCATCCGATTTAAATTTCTGTAATGCAGAAGAATTCACATAACCATTTTCACCAGCTGTATCCGCCAGAGACTGATCGGACAAAGCCACTCCAGCTGCCTGAACAAAAATCGGAACGCTGCTGCAGATTACAACAAGTATTCCTGTTTTTATGACACTTTTCTGACTTTTATTGTTATTCATCATCATGATGCTGTATTCCATTTTATTATGCAGAATTACGCTAACAAGTTTAGTCATACACAACAAGGACTGTTCAGGACAAGCCGACATATAGCAGAAAATTCATTTTTATTTTCACATAATTATTTGATTATCATAATAATTCCATATGTCTGATTATTGTAAATTTCATCACACAATAAAAAACCACCCGCAGGTGGTTTCTGATGATGAATCAAGCTTATTCTTTTCTGTATGACTGCTGCCCATATTTATAATCAAGCCGCATGATCATGTTATTCCCATCACGCTGAACCTGACCCTGCTGCTGCATTGCCTGAATCATATTTTCCACTTCCTGATCCGACATGCTCCGACCAGCATTCTGCAGATAATTATTCATCATTGCTTTCAGAAGTGCTTTATCAAACTGAATATCCGCACTGAAATCCAGCAGGCTTGGAACCATCTGAACAAAACCTGTAATTGAACCATGATGACCAGGCATCAGCTTTCCTGTCAGACTCGCTTTCGCCTCACCACCGGATGCTTTAATCATATTGTCTTTCGACTCAAAGTTAAAACCATCCCCTATAACGGCAAGCAAAGAATCCAGCAGTACCTGAGTTTCTGCATCTGATGACGTACAGGTCTGATTAAAATTTTCAAGTGTGTCAAAAAAGCTCTGAACTTTTTTCAGCTTAAGATCTTTCAGATTCATATTCATGGAAAATTCGTCAAATGAACCCGCTGCCGGCATGGTCATTTTGCCAATGTTGAACTGTGTAGCAATATCTACAGTCTGCTCATGTACTTTTGTTGTACTTTCAAGATGCATATTTTTGATACTGCCCGCAGACTTGCCAGCACCTTCATTACGACTCATGGAAGATATACTTAAAATGGTATATCCATCCTTTAAAGTCCCTTTATTCAGCCCCTGACTGGTTTCAAGCACAATATCCTGAGCCAGTAAATGAGCATCCTTTTCAGTCATATTGATCACAGGTATGGAAAGTTTTACAGCCGAAAGGCGGGTATCCTGACCTGGGTAGGACTGCGTGCGTATTTCAGCATTCAGGGCATCCATTCTGACACTCATCCCATTTACATTTTCTGTGATTGCCGGCAACTTAAAATGTGTTCGGGACTGCCCAAGCCAGTTGATTGTTGTATCGGCTTTGACTCCCCCTTTCAGATATTTAATGGCTTCGGGTTTACCCTGGTGCACTTTAGAATCAGAATTCACAGCATAACCTGTCAATGTTCTTCTGATCTGATCCTTGCCTTTTAAAATAACAAACTCAGCAGGTATACATGGGTCAGGTATAAATGTCATCATCCAGCTGGCAGACCCCGTCATGAGCCCCATCTGAAAATCCGAATATTGCATTTTAATATTTGCATCTGCCGATACATCAGGTTTTTGCTCATAAAATGCCTGAAGCACTTTATCTGCATATATGTTTCCACCGACTGCAACAGCTCCCAGAAACACAATACCCCCTATACCCCATTTTATTTTTGACATCTATATCTCATTTTGATCTTTTTATGCGATTGATTATAGCCAAAACAACTGAAATTAAAAAACTTTTTATTCCAACTTAATGTTTAAATCCATAAATTTCCAGACATTCATTCAACTGCTTCATGGATGAAAATCCATAGGCAATAAAAAAACCTGACCGAAGCCAGGTTTTTTATTTCAATACTTAGTTTTAAATCAGTTCAAATTAACTCAATTTCAGTTTCCCAAAATCAAGATGACCATCTTCAGCACTGATTAAAACAGTATCGCCCGCAGTAAAATCACCTGCCAGGATACGTTGTGCTAAAGTATTTTCAACCTGTTGCTGGATCGCACGTTTCAATGGACGCGCACCATATACGGGATCAAAACCAGCATCAATCAGGATATCGAAAGCCTGATCATCCACTTTCAATCCAATGTCACGCTCAGCTAAACGAGAGCGTAAACGATCCAGTTGAATGTCCGCAATGCCGCGAATCTGCGATTTTTTCAATGAATGGAATACCACCAGCTCATCAATACGGTTGATAAATTCAGGACGGAAATGTTGCGATACCGCACCCATTACCACCGCACGAACTTCTTCATCCGTAGCACCATCGCCAAGCTCACGTACATCACTTGAACCTAAGTTCGATGTCATCACAATCACTGTATTTTTAAAGTCAATCAAACGACCTTGCGAATCCGTCAATCGACCATCATCCAATACCTGTAAAAGAATATTGAATACATCAGGATGCGCTTTCTCTACTTCGTCAAACAATACAATACTGTATGGTTTACGACGTACGGCTTCAGTCAGCACACCGCCTTCTTCATAGCCGACATAACCTGGAGGCGCACCCACCAGACGACTGACCGAGTGTTTTTCCATGAATTCAGACATATCGATACGGATAATCGCATCATCACTGTCGAATAAGAAATTACCCAAGGCTTTGGTCAATTCAGTTTTACCCACACCTGTTGGTCCAAGGAATAAGAATGAGCCACTTGGACGATTCGGATCAGATAATCCTGCACGTGAACGACGCACTGCATTCGACACCGCAACCACAGCTTCATCCTGACCAACCACACGGTTATGTAAGAATTCTTCCATGTGAAGAAGTTTCTCACGTTCACCTTGCAGCATTTTCGAAACAGGAATCCCTGTTGCAGCACTGACCACTTCAGCAATTTCATTTTCAGTGACTTTGGTACGAATCAGTTTCGGTTCTTCATTGGTTTCCGCAACTTCTTCTTCATTCAAGCGTTTTTGCAGTTCTGGAATCACGCCATATTGCAAACGGCTTGCTTCAGCCAGATCACCTTCACGTTGCGCTTTTTCAAAGGCTGTACGTGCTTTATCCAACTCAACCTGTGCCTGATTTGTACCATCAACTAAACGTTTTTCCGCAATCCACACTTCTTCAAGATCGCTATACTCTTTTTGAACTTCTTGAATCTGTTTTTCGAGATGTTCAACTTCAGCTTTAGACACAGAATCAGCATCTTTTTTCACTGCTTCCAGCTGCATTTTCAACTGGATTAAGCGACGATCCAAACGGTCTAATGGCTCAGGTTTTGAGTCAATTTCCATTTTGATTCGTGATGCAGCTTCATCAATCAAGTCAATCGCTTTATCGGGTAATTGGCGATCTGTAATGTAACGATGTGACATTTTCGCCGCAGCAATAATCGCTGAGTCCAAAATCTGCACACCATGATGGGTTGCATATTTGTCTTTTAAACCACGTAAAATTGCAATGGTATCTTCCACACTTGGTTCATCGACCAAAACTTTTTGGAAACGACGCTCAAGTGCCGCATCTTTTTCAATGAACTGACGGTATTCATCTAAAGTGGTTGCACCTACACAGCGTAGTTCACCACGTGCCAATGCAGGTTTGAGCATATTGCCCGCATCCATCGCGCCATCGCCTTTACCTGCACCGACAAGTGTATGCAACTCGTCAATGAACAGGATGATTTCACCATCGTATTTGGCTAAGTCTTTCAGAACTGCTTTTAGACGTTCTTCGAACTCACCACGATATTTTGCACCTGCAAGTAAAGAACCTAAATCAAGTGAAAGAACACGTTTTCCTTTCAGGCTTTCAGGGACTTCACCATTGACAATACGCTGTGCTAAACCTTCAACAATCGCAGTTTTACCCACACCTGGTTCACCAATCAACACAGGGTTGTTTTTGGTACGGCGTGATAAGACCTGAATGGTACGGCGAATTTCTTCATCACGACCAATTACAGGGTCAAGCTTGCCTGACAATGCACGCTCAGTCAGGTCAACGGTATATTTATTTAACGAATCACGTTGATCTTCATGGTTATTTGCCATCACTTGCTCACCACCTCGTATATTTTCAATCGCTTTGCGCAGTTTGTCTGTCGTCACACCCACGCTTGTGAATAATGTTTTGGTTGCACCAGTTTCAGCAAGTGCCAGAATCACCCAATCAGTTGATAAAAACTCATCGCCTGCTTTTTGTGCATAACTGTCTGCTAAGTTAAGCGCACGAACCGCTTCAGGATTAAGGTTAATATCCCCTGTTGGCGTACCGATTTTCGGTGCATCGTTGATTGCCTTTTGCAGCTTCGTTTTCAGCTCAGGAAGATTTGCACCTGACTGTTGTAATAAACTCAGGTTCGACGGCTCTTCCAGTAAAGCAGAAAGAATGTGAATACCCTCAATCGCAGTATTGTCATTCCCCATCGCGAGAGATTGAGCATCAGATAAGGCTTGCTGCAGGCGGTTGGTAAATTTTTCAAATCGCATTCTTGTTATTCCTCACAACAAATTTTGTACTTGAATAATAAATGGGAACGCTTGGTCGGATTTCAATAGACAAATTAAATTATTTTATATACTTTTCAAAAACTTACTATTTTAATCAGAATAGATTTCAGTATTAATATCTGTGCTGATTCAACTTTTTTCAAGTCAGTACTTTAGAAAAATATATGTTTTGAAATGTCCTTATATTATTGATCAACTTACCATTTAGACTAAGCTGTATTGGAAAATTTTAGAATCTGAAAAATGTTAATATTCATTAAACGTGAATGTATAGAAGGCTGAACAAATATTGCAATTTGATCAGCCTCACTCATTCATCTTAAATTTATATACAACTAAACCTGTGACTTGGTTGCTGAACTTTGCGATACAGCGCTATTGGCAGGCACACTTTGGGTAATCCACACATTTCCACCAATCACCGCACCCTGCCCAATGGTAATACGCCCAAGAATCGTTGCCCCTGCATAAATCACCACATTATCTTCCACAATCGGATGACGTGCATATTCTTTCTGTAAACGCCCTGCATCATCGACTTCAAAACGCTTCGCGCCAAGTGTCACAGCCTGATAAATACGGACATTTTTACCAATCACACAGGTTTCACCAATCACCACACCTGTCCCATGATCAATAAAGAATCCTTGGTCAATCTGAGCACCTGGATGGATATCAATACCTGTTTTAGAATGAGAAATTTCAGCAATCAGACGTGCCAGTAAAGACAAATCCTTTTTATAAAACTCATGTGCGATGCGATGGTAAATAATGGCGAGTATGCCTGGATAGCACAACAAAACCTCATCTACACTACGTGCCGCAGGATCACCCTCATAAGCCGCAATCACATCAGTATCCAGAATACGGCGCAATTCGGGAAGTTTTTGTGCAAATTCACTCACAATACTTTGTGCAAGCACATCAATCACTTCCGCATTTTCATTATGCTTTTTATATTTATAGTCATAGGTCAAATTGAGTTTGACCTGTTCCCGCAATGCATAAAGTGTTTTTTCAAGTGTATGTGCAATATAGAAATTTTCACTTTGCTGACGTAGATCGTGCGGCCCCAGACGCATTGGAAATAAAATCCCACACAGATCATTCATAATTTTTTTAATTTCTTCTTTAGAGGGCAACTCTCGCCCACCAAAATCTTTCAGACTTTTCTGTTGTGTACGCCATTCATTACGCGCTTGCTGTAATTCAGTGACGATATTTTGAATGTTCCATTGCGTCATGGGATTGCCTGTATGAGATTTTTTTTTCATTATATGAATAAAGTATTCGGTTCAATATTCTTTATTCAATTCTTATGAAGAATATTATTTTATTTGCCAAGTTTTAGATAAACATTGTTGATATATCTTTATCGAAATTTTGCATTTAGCCACCATTTATTTTGATGCCATGTTTGAATGCTTAGCAATAAATAATCCAGATAATAAAAATCTCTTTTCCCAAAATAAGAATAAGCAATTCAATTTTTATTCATTTTCAGAATATAAAAAATCATTATATTTAATATCAACTTCTCTAATAGATTATTTCAAATTTTGCATAGCTTAGCTTAAAAACTGCTTTATTCAAGATTTGATTCAGGTGTGTAACATGAATAGTGCGACTAAAATTGAACTTCCAAAATTGGATGACAACAAGATTCAGCAAATCTTTGCCGATGCAAAACAACGGGTTGAAGATCATTATCTTGAATTTACTGGCACTGTTTTGCCACATGAAGCCTGGGCTTTATTTCAGGCAGGACATGCCGTGATTGTCGACGTACGTACCAATGAAGAACGTAAATTTGTGGGCTATGTCGAAGACACCATTCACATTCCGTGGGCAACGGGAACAGCGTTAAACCGTAATCCTCGTTTTGCCAAAGAACTCGAATCTAAAGTGGGTAAAGACAAAACCATTCTACTTCTATGCCGTAGTGGTAAACGTTCTGCGGCTGCGGCAAATGTCGCCTTTAATGCAGGCTTTGAAAATATTTACAACATCGAACAAGGTTTTGAAGGTGATCTGGATGAAGACAATCATCGAGGTTCATTCAATGGATGGCGTTTTCATCACCTGCCTTGGCGTCAAGAATAAATAACTCGGGCGAACTATAAGTTCGCCCTGAAACTGACGCTCCATTTTAATTCCATTCTCCATTTTTTACTAAAACTTCAATTGCCTGGGAGAGGATCACTTTTGCCTAAAAAAACTTAAACCAACTGTAATGCTTCATTTTTGAAATGTTTTCTTTAGAATTTTAGGATGTATAAAAATGGCTAAAAACCAAGAAGTAGCCCGCCAATCGTTAAGTGATCAGGCTGCCCGTCAGCTTGCCAATGCAACAAAAACAGTACCTCAGCTTTCAACCATTACACCTCGTTGGTTAACACATTTATTGCAATGGACACCTGTAGAAGCCGGTATTTATCGTGTCAACCAGGTCAGCAATACTGATGATATTCAGGTGGCGTGTACACAACGTGACGAAGCGACATTGCCACAGACTTTTGTGGACTATGAACTTAACCCACGTGAATATTTTCTCAATGGCGTTTCAACGGTTTTAGACATCCATACCCGTGTCTCAGATTTGTACAGTAGCCCGCATGATCAGATCAAAGAACAATTACGTTTAACCATTGAAACCATTAAAGAGCGTCAGGAAAGCGAACTGATCAATAACCCTGAATATGGTTTATTGGCAAGTGTTGCTGATAGTCAGCGTCTTTCAACCTTGACAGGTGCGCCAACGCCTGACGATTTTGATGATCTCCTGCGTAAAGTATGGAAAGAACCAGGCTTCTTCCTTGCCCATCCTGATGCGATTGCAGCATTTGGTCGTGAATGTACCCGCCGTGGCGTGCCACCACCAACCGTTAGCCTATTCGGTTCTCAGTTCATCACATGGCGTGGTGTTCCATTGATTCCATCGAATAAAATTCCTGTAGAAGATGGTAAAACTAAAATCATCCTGTTACGTGTTGGCGAAAAACGTCAAGGTGTGGTCGGACTATTCCAGCCAGGTCTTGCAGGTGAACAAGCGCCTGGTCTATCTGTACGCTTCATGGGGATTAACCGCAATGCAATTGCATCTTATCTGATCTCATTATATTGCTCTTTGGCGGTACTGACTGAAGATGCTTTGGCTGTACTTGAAGATGTGGAGGTTGATAAATACCATGACTATCCAAGCACTTACAAGTAATTCATTGCCGACTGATACGGCATCTGCACAAGCCGATGCACCGATCAGTGAATCTGTACTTACACAATTGGCTGCAGAGTTTTTCTCTGCTTTACCCAAGCAAAATGCGCAGGGTTTAAACCTGGATTTACCTGAACAGGCTACAGGCAATGGCATCAGCCATCCACCGCAACCGAAAGATCCAATTGCGGCATTGAGTGGTCGTGTGCCTGCTGTGATGCAACAAAGCAGCCTGAATCCAAGTGCGACACAACGATTCGCCGATCCAACTGCAGATCATCCTGAGCGTCGAATTATATCTTCAGCGCCTGTGGTTGGTGGTGCGCACAATCCTGATCCGTCTGCGTTATCAAATCGAATTCACTTGCCTTCTGCGACAACTGAAACACCAAGTTCATCTGCAATATCGCAACAAAATACGGCTCAGGGGCAGTCTGCTTATTACTTTTTAGACATCCCAAAGCCTGATGCGCTACAAGCAACAGCGCCAAGTGATGTATTGCGTAATCCTTTTGCTTTTGATGACTATCATGTTGTAGATGATCATCAACTCAAAGGTTTACTCAAAGATCGTAATGACAAACCTGCGACTACTGAATCGGGCTATTATTTTGCTTCTGCACCAAGTGTTGAGCAATCACAGTTTCAACGTGAGCAAAATGTGCAAATTCCGAGCACTGCACAAAATCATCAACCGATTGATATTTTGCAGATCCGTCGTGATTTTCCGATTTTACAGGAACGTGTGAATGGCAAACCATTAATTTGGTTGGATAATGCGGCAACCACGCATAAACCTAAAGCGGTGATTGATCGAATTTCATATTTTTATGAACATGAAAATTCCAACATTCACCGTGCGGCGCATGAACTTGCGGCACGTGCAAGCGATGCTTATGAGCATGCCCGTGATGTGGTTGCCCGTTTTATCGGTGCGCCCTCTGCACAAAATATTGTTTTTGTCCGTGGTACGACTGAAGGCATTAACCTGATTGCAAAATCATGGGGCAAGCAAAATATTGGTGCAGGTGATGAAATCATCGTGTCCAATCTAGAACACCATGCCAATATTGTACCGTGGTTCCAACTGACCAAAGAAACCGGGGCGAAATTACGTGTTATTCCTGTGGATGATACGGGTCAGATTCGCATTGATGAGTTTATTAAACTACTCAATCCGAAAACCAAACTGGTTGCCATTACCCAAGTATCCAATGCTTTGGGAACTGTGACACCGACACAGGAAATCATTGCCTTGGCGCATGCCGCAGGTGTACGTGTATTGGTTGATGGTGCGCAGTCCGTGTCACACATGCCCACCAATGTCACCGCACTTGATGCAGACTTCTTTGTCTTTTCAGGGCATAAAGTCTTCGGCCCTACAGGGATCGGTGCTGTCTACGCCAAAGCCGAATTGCTCGACAGCATGCCAGTCTGGGAAGGTGGTGGTAACATGATTCAGGACGTGACTTTTGACAATGTGATTTACCAACCTGCACCCAATAAATTTGAAGCAGGTACAGGAAACATTGCTGATGCAGTCGGTTTAGGTGCAGCATTAGAATATGTGGAAAGTATTGGTATTCACAATATTGCACGTTATGAACATGACTTGCTTGAGTATGGACAACACGCATTGCAAAGTGTTTCAGGCTTACGTCTGATCGGAACTGCGTTGAATAAAGCGAGTGTGATGTCTTTTACCCTCGCAGGTTATGAAACGGAAGAAGTCGGTAAAGTGCTGAATCAGTATGGTATTGCAGTGCGTACAGGTCATCATTGTGCCCAACCGATCTTGCGCCGTTTTGGTGTAGAACGCACTGTACGCCCTTCTTTAGCGTTTTATAACACCACTGAGGAGATTGATCTGCTGGTTTCTGTGCTTCACCAGCTAAGACGTAACCGTTCACTCAGAACCTGATCGAACTGTTTATCCATAAAAAAAGAACCGCCTTTTTCTAAAGGCGGTTCTTTTTTATGCAAAATAAAAATAAAATCTGTGTTTATTCTTTCTTAAAAAAGAAAAGGCTGTTCAATAAATAAGCCGTTACATAACTTTACAGTCAATTATTTTATATTTCAATAATTTCAAAATCGTGTGTAATTTCAACGCCACCGTCAGACAGCATTTTACTGGCAGAACAGTACTTTTCTGCGGACAGCTCTACAGCTTTAGCAACCTGCTTTTCCTTGACTGCTGTGCCTTTCACCACAAAATGCAAGTGTATTTTTGTGAACACTGCTGGAATGGCGTCTGCGCGTTCAGCTTTAAGCTCACATACAACATCTGTCACATCCTGACGTGATTTCTTAAGAATAGTCACAATGTCAAATGAAGCACACCCACCAAGTCCCATAAGTATGAGCTCCATGGGACGTGGTCCACGGTTTTCCCCTCCATACGCAGAGGCCCCATCCATCACTACACTATGACCACTTTCAGATTTTGCTTCAAAAGCAACATTCTTAAGCCAATGAACACTAGTTTGCATTGCAACTACCTAAAAAAAGCTATAAATTTACAAGGTACCTGTACACTAACATAATTTGAGTTGATAAGGAATTTCATCTCTTCTGTGTGACAAGTTCATTTTAGGTCTTGTGCGATCTATTACTTATCCAAATTCGGAACCGTTAGCATGACTTCAAACTTTTCACAACTAAGCACTGATGCGCTGTCTCCAGGACAGCTGCCAGAGTCAGTCAAAGCATTATTAAAACGTGCTTATATCAACCGTTATCCAAAACGTACAACAATTGTTGATGCAGGTTCAGAATCCAAATCGCTGTATCTGATCCTTAAAGGTTCAGTATCTATTATTCTGCGTGAAGATGATGAACGTGAAATCGTTGTTGCATATTTGAATCCGGGTGATTTTTTTGGGGAAATGGGTCTTTTCGAAGCGAATCCACAACGTACTGCTGAAGTCCGCACTCGTGACGTTTGTGAAATTGCTGAAATTACCTATGAAAATTTTCACGAACTCAGCAAGCAATATCCTGACTTAAGCTACGCTGTGTTTGCTCAGCTTGTGCGTCGTTTAAAAAACACCACACGCAAAGTAACAGACCTTGCATTTATTGACGTATCCGGTCGTATTGCACGCTGTCTGATTGATCTGTCTTCTCAACCAGAAGCAATGATTCTCCCTAACGGTCGTCAGATCCGTATTACCCGTCAGGAAATTGGTCGTATTGTCGGGTGCTCCCGTGAAATGGTCGGCCGCGTTCTCAAGACCCTGGAAGAACAGGGAATGATTGAAACTGATGGTAAAGCTATCCTGATTTTTGATGTATCTTTAGAACAGAATGAAGTTTCTGAAGATGAATTTGATGAAGAAGATTAATCTTCTGATTCAATAAAAAAAGCAAATCTCCGGATTTGCTTTTTTTATGCCTCATATATTCTTTTTTGATTTCTGTCCCTATTTTTATCATTTTACAGCCTGTGACTCTTAGGATAATGTATCCAAAGAATGAAACATACACATATCAACAAGGATGTACCATGCAGTTTAAACCACTCGCCAGAACCGGAATTCTGTTACCTGAAATTTGCCTGGGCACCATGACATTTGGAGAGCAGAACTCACAGGACGATGCGTTTAAACAACTGAGTTATGCACTTGAGCGCGGTCTGAATTTCTGGGATACCGCAGAGATGTATCCCGTTCCTCCCAAGCCTGAAACCCAGGGTTCCACCGAGCAGATGATAGGCAACTGGATTACAGAAAATGGACAACGGGACAAACTTTTCCTGGCGTCAAAAATTGCAGGTCCATCTCAAGGTGGATCTCACATTCGTGATGGGCAGACACGTTTCACAGCAACAGATATCAGCTCTGCACTGGATGGCTCTCTAAAACGATTACAGACCGATTACATTGATCTCTATCAGTTCACTGGCCTCAGCGTCCAAGCCCGATTTTCGGCAAGCTGAGCTACAGAAACGCAGAAGCAACTGCACAGCAGGATATTACGCCTCTCGAGGAAACGTTTTCTGCACTGAATGATGAAGTCAAACGGGGACGTATCCGCTTTATTGGCTTATCCAATGAAACACCATGGGGAACCATGAAGTTCCTGCAGCTCGCAGAGAAACTGGGAATGGAGAAAATCGTCAGCGTACAGAATGCTTACAGTCTGCTGAATCGAACCTATGAAAGTGGCATGTCAGAAATTGCCCGTTTTAAAGATGTCGGACTATTGGCGTATTCACCTCTGGCTTTTGGCTATCTGACAGGAAAATACCGCCATGGCGCACGACCTGCAAATGGTCGGATTACTCTTTTTTCACGTTTCAGTCGTTACAGTAATCCCGAAAGTGAATGGGCAACTGAACAATATGCGCAACTTGCCGAACAGCATGGACTGACTCTGACACAGCTTGCACTTGCATTTATCAAGCAGCAGTTTTTTGTCACAAGTACCATTATTGGCGCAACAACCATGGAACAACTTAAAGAAAATATTGATGCATTTGATACTGATCTTTCAGATGAAATCTTAGAAAGCATCAATGCCATTCACCGTCAGCAGCCTAACCCTGCTCCCTGAAGTATACTTCTGAGATATTTCTGAAAATACTTTCTTCCTGATTAAAAAAGGATGCATCTGCATCCTTTTTTACTGACCAGGTTGATCAGTTCAATTTTTTTAAAGTGTTATTTACCGCCACGAGCATTATAGACTGTCATCGCCGCAGGTAAATTTTTCCTCATTGCCTCAATACGCTGAGTGTTAGATGGGTGTGTTGACAGGAATGATGCATTACCACCATTACTTGCTTTTGCCATCTTCTCCCAAAGCGTAATCGCAGATTGCGGATTATAACCCGCCCTCGCCATCAGCATTAAACCACCCTGATCAGCACGGCTTTCCAGGTTACGTGAATACGGCAAGCCTACTCCCAGCTGAGAACCGATCTGTGCAATAGCTGCACCACCTTCACCCACACCTGCACTACTTAAACCAATTCCTAAAGCAAGGTCAGTCAGTGCCTGAGCACCTAATTTGCTTTTCGAATGCTCTTCCAGCGCATGGATCATTTCATGCCCCATAATTGCAGCAATCTCAGCATCCGTAAGATTTAAACGCTCTACAATTCCGGTATAGAACACGACCTTACCGCCAGGCATGACCGAAGCGTTCAGTTCATTCGATTTGATCACAGAAACCTGCCATTGAAATGGCTGTCCCGTCTGATTCATCTGGTCTGCATATGGGCGTAAACGGTTGTATACTGAATTAATACGTTTGTAAGTATTTGAACTTGTATCAAGCACGCCTTTACTGCGAGCCGTACTGATAGTCTGAGAATAGTTCTGGGCTGCCGCCGCATTTAAAGTAGCAGAATCTGCTCCTGCCATATCAGCTACGGTCGCACAACCCGAAACCGTAACCACTGCAACTGCACATAAACTGAATAACAGTCTGTTCTTCATTATAATAATCTCCACATTTCAGAAGCATACTCATGATAGGCGGATTATAGGTGATAGAAATGTAGCTTCCTATTATTAATCAACACACATTAATATTATTTATGTAATCACATTATAAAAACTGATAGCAAAGCCAGTACACCAGGCAGGCAATATTCAGCACAAGATATGCATGACACAAAGGTTCAATTTTTAAATCAAGTTTTTCATTTTTACGTTTAAACCATAAAAAAGCATTCTGTGCCAGTATTACAGGAACCAGGATGCAGGCATATATGACAGATAGTCCAATAAATGCCTGATATACAATTTCGGGATTATGTGCCTGTGCCTGAATCGTCAGCATGGCAATCGTTGGTGCTCCACCCATTGCAAACAGCAATGAATAGAAGATAGTTCCTGAAATATTTTTATGCATCCGTGCTTTCCATAGGGATTCAAAACTGCATTCTAGCAATGCCACTACGCTCATCACAGCAATACTGCATGGAACTTTAGTCGAAAACTGAGCTTATCACAAAAAGATCCACCCTCAGGCAGATCTTTATTCCAGTTCCGAGATCTTTGACTGAAATATTATTTAGACTTTTTCGCCTTTTTTACAGTCTTTGTTTTTGTTCCAGTAACCGTGGCTTTATTGCTGCTCGCATATAAAACTTTAGCTTCTGCCATACTCTTGTTCAGATCTTCAATACGGGCATTGTTGGATGGATGTGTCGAGGTGAAACGTGCCACTCCATTATTACTGCTTGAATCGAGCTGATTCATTTTTTTCCATACAGATACTGCAGCTTCAGGGTCATAACCTGATTTTGCCATCAGCATTAAACCGCCACGGTCAGCCCTGGATTCAAGACTCCGTGAATAAGGCAGCCCCACACCATATTTACTGCCAAAATCGACCGCCTGGGAGCCCATTGATCCAAGTTTATCTCCTGCGTAGGTTTTACCTGCATCCACTGCAAGCTTAGTCAGTGCCTGGGCACCAATTTTACTCTTTGCATGTTCCTCCAGGGCATGGGTAATTTCATGCCCCATAACTGCCGCAATTTCTGCATCTGTCAGTTTCAGATTATTGACAATTCCTGTGAAAACAACCACCTTTCCACCAGGGACAACAAAAGCATTAACCTCATTCGATTTTATTACAGCCAGCTGCCAGTCAAATTTCTGACCCGTTTTATTGGCTTCATCTGCAAAAGGCAACATACGCTGATAAACAGCATTTACACGTTTATAAGTTGATGATGATGTGTCTAGTGCCTTCTGGGTCTTCGCATCCGCGATCAGGGCTTTATAATCTTCTGCGGCATTCAGATTCAGTGTTGCAGAATCATTGCCAGTAAATTCAGCAATTGTGGAACATCCAGACAATAAAACTACTGCACTGATTCCAACCAGGATTTTTTTCTTAATCATTATTTCACCAAAAAATATAATTTTTAAAATAATTTAAAGTTCATTTGAACGATTCAAAACATGAATCAGCTCACAAAAATAGATTGTTTTAAATTCAATTACAACAAAAAAGCTCCCGAAGGAGCTTTTTAATAATTCAATACTCTTTCAGGAGCATGAATTATGCATCAAAAGGATGACGCATTACGATTGTTTCGTCACGATCCGGACCAGTTGAAATGATGTCAATTGGACATTCAATCAATTGCTCAAGACGTTTTACATAGTTGATTGCTGCCTGCGGCAACTGATCCAGTGATTTAGCACCAAAGGTAGACTCTGTCCAGCCTGGCATTGTTTCATAGATCGGTTTCAAAGTTTCAAATGCAAGTGCATCTGATGAACCTACGCAACCAGAATCAGCAGCTTCATAACCTACACAGATTTTCACTTCTTCCAAACCATCTAAAACGTCAAGTTTAGTTAAGCAGATACCTGAAAGTGAGTTTACGTCTACTGAACGACGTAGAATTTCAGCATCAAACCAGCCACAACGGCGCTGACGACCAGTAGAAGCACCAAACTCAGAGCCAACAGTACCTAAGTGTTTACCAATCGCATCACCAACATCGTTAGCAGCATCGTAAACCAGTTCAGTTGGGAACGGACCAGCACCTACACGGGTTGTATACGCTTTAGTAATACCCAATACATAGTCAAGGTGCAGTGGACCAAGACCTGAACCTGAGCTTACGCCACCAGCAGTAGTATTTGAAGATGTTACATACGGATATGTACCGTGGTCAACGTCCAGTAAAGAACCCTGCGCACCTTCAAACATGATGTTTTCACCATTTTTGCGGTAGTTATGCAGTTCTGTAATGACATCAATCACAAGTGGTTTGATCACTTCACGCCACTGGTCGCACAATGCAAGTACATCTTCAACCTTAACAGCTTCAACACCAAAGAACTGAGTCAGCTGGAAGTTATGGTATTCAAGCAGTTCTTCAAGCTGTGCTTTAAGATGCTCACCGCCACGCACAAGGTCTGCAACACGGATTGCACGGCGTGCAACTTTATCTTCATACGCAGGACCGATACCACGACCTGTTGTACCGATTTTTGCATTACCGCGTTTTTTCTCACGTGCCTGATCCAGAGCAATGTGATGAGGTAAAATCAGTGGGCAGTTTGGAGAAATACGCAGACGTTCACGTACAGGCACGCCTTCGCTCTCAAGAATACCCATTTCTTTGATCAAAGCTTCTGGTGAAAGTACAACACCATTACCGATCAGACACAGTACGTTTTCACGTAAAATACCCGATGGAATGAGATGAAGAACTGTTTTCTTACCACCAACGACCAAAGTGTGGCCTGCATTGTGTCCACCCTGATAGCGAACAACCGCTGCCGCCTGGTCTGTGAGCAGGTCAACGATTTTACCTTTACCTTCGTCGCCCCATTGGGTACCGAGTACCACAACACTTTTGCCCATAATAGCCTCTTCACATCATGCTGTTAAAATTGAAAACCAGACACTGACAACAGACTGTCAGTGTTTTGCCGTTAAATCTTCTGAATGACCCATTCACCTGCAACACAGACCATTTTGTGTGTCGCATTCGGTACAGAGTTCAGTTCATCATTACCCAGTAACTGTATTACGCTCAAGCCCTGCTTTCGTGCAGTTGCAATTGCATTCTGTAACTGCTGTTCAGTCCCTTTCGGTGCAACCACTTTTTCAGCCTGGCTGTACTGACCAGCACACAGAGAATAAAGATCACATGAGAAACCGGTTGCTGGACGGGCACGACCAAAATGTTCGCCAATACCGTCATAACGACCACCCTGTGCGAGTGGAGCAGCACGGTTCGGTGCATAAACAGCGTACATCAGCCCCGTATGATAATGATAAGAACGCAGTTCAACCACATCCACACCAATATCAAGCGCAGGCCAGCGCAACTGAATTTCACGCAGCGTTTCAGTCAGTGTGCTGAGTGCATCCTTAAAAGATACATCTGCAAGAATTTCAGCGCTTAAATTTGTCTGCAGTGCATCAAGATCGCTCGCATAACGACCCAGTGCATAAAAATCTGAACCAGATTTTAATTCTTTTGTGAACTCTGCAAGTTCTGGCAATGCTTTACGCTGATACAGGTCAGAAAGATGACTTTCTGTCGCTTTGTTCAGACCTGCATGTTTCACCAGACTGCGGAACAGTCCTACATGCCCCAGATCCAGATGGACACCATCCACCAGACCTGCTGTTTCAATCAGATTCAGCATGACATCAATCAACTCGACATCTGCATCAATACTGTCTGAACCAAATAACTCTGCACCCAGCTGTAACGGTGCACGTGTGGTATTGAAACCCTGAGGTTTAGTATGAAGTACTGTACCTGCATAGCAATAACGTGCTACGCCATTTACAGGATGTACATGCGCATCAATACGAGCCACTTGTGGTGTCATATCGGCACGCACACCAAGCAGACGACCGGAAAGTTGGTCAATCACTTTAAAAGTGGCTAAGTCTAAATCCTGGTTCGATTCTGAAAGAGAAGAAAGAGATTCAATGTATTCAATAAACGGCGTGTACACCAACTGATAACCACGGGATGCAAGAAAATCCAACGCAGTACGGCGCAACTTTTCAATAACTTGCGCCTGTTCCGGTAATACATCAGCTACACCATCAGGTAATAACCATGTCTCTGAAATGGGCATGTTGTAAACCTAAATCCTGTCAGCGCGGAAGTAATCCGCATAAAAAAATCGGGAACACACCCGATTTCTCTTATTTTAGCACGATCATTGTTGCTGTGCATCAGACTTTTGCAGAAAAGATGCGTTTCAGGAACAATTCAATGATTTTTAGTCTCTATTCATTTCCATCACTGTTTTACAACTGTAAAAACAAAATTTAATGACTCAAGGAAATTTATATTTTCTATGTTAAGGGTAAAACCGTTGTCTGTTTAATTTTCTGCAAAGGAATCTCAGTTTTCACATTCTGAATCCCTGATATTTTATTTAAATGATGAATCTGGAATTTACGGTATGCTTCCAGATCTGCAACCACAATCCTTAAGAAAAAATCACAATCCCCTGCCATGAGCTGACATTCAACAATTTCAGCAATATCCATAATCGCATCAATGAAATGATTGACCGTTTTCTCATCCTGACTTTTTAACCAGATTCGAGCAAAAACAGTCAGCCCTAAGTTCACTTTTTGTGGATTGACCAATGCCACATAGCGATCAATGATTCCAGAATCTTCAAGCTGTTTCACCCGTCTCAGACATGGTGATGGAGATAAACCGATTCTTTCTGCAAGTTCATTATTCTGCAATTTTCCATCACACTGTAATGCCTGGAGAATATTTTTATCCATCTGATCCACACAACCACCACATTTAAGCTACTTAATTCCATTAAAACTACAAAATAAGAAATAAAATATCAATTTTAATTTTTATAAAAGCAATTTAAACAAAATATAGCGTAAATAAAGGCATAAAATAATTCTCCCAAATGATTGCAACATCATCGAGTGAGCACCATGTTCCAGTTTAAAAACTCCGCCAAAGACCTCGACGCTTCAGTTGAATATCTGGAGTTTTTACGTGGTGTCAAAATTTCGATTCCAATGCTGCTCGGGATTATTCCTTTTGCTTTGGTTTTAGGTACACAAGCCGCGCAAAAAGGTTTCTCTGCAATTGAAGTTCCATTACTTACGGGGCTTAATTTTGCAGGCGGTTCCGAATTTGCCATTATTGAAGTCTGGACTCAACCACCACAGTTGATGTTCCTGCTTTTAATTACGTTCCTGGTCAACAGTCGTCATATTTTAATGGGCGCAAGTTTAGCACCGTACATTCGGCATTTACCCAACCGTAAAGCGTTACCTTTACTGTTCTTTATGTGTGATGAAAGTTGGGCACTGAGTATTACGGATGCACATAAAAATAATCCACGAAATCCATATACAGGTTTTAGTGTGTTCTTTTATATCGGTCTATGCTTTGCACTGTATGTAATGTGGGTGGTTTTTACCACTTTAGGTGTTGGCATCGGCGCATTCTTAGGCGATGTATCGAAGTTCGGTTTTGATATGGCATTTCCTGCCGTGTTTCTGGTTTTATTGCGCGGTATGTGGAAAGGATTCAAGCCTGCTTTGCCCTGGCTGATCAGTCTGATTGCTGCGGCTTTGGCTTATCTTTATTTACCCAAAGGCTGGTATGTTTTAGTCGGTTCAGTAACTGGCATTATTGCTGCCATACTGTTTGTGGGAGATGAAAAATGATCCACATACCAACGCTCATTGCCATTATTTGTGTTGCTTTAACCACATATTCCACACGGGTTTTAGGCTATTTATTGCTTAAAAATAAAAAACTCAGTAAAAGAACCACACAGATTTTACAGGTCATTCCCGGCTGTGTATTGGTTTCAGTCATTGCGCCCTATTTTGTTTCAGACAATCCAGCCAATTTAATTGCAATTATTATTACCTTGCTCGCAGCATGCTATTTATCACTTTTACCAACAGTTTTGATCAGTATCGTTGCGACAGGTTTTTTGAGATACTTTATCGGCTAAGGTATCTCAAATTCGACTTAGGTCAAAATGCACATGATGTTCAATCCAGAACTGAATCAAATCATGTGTATTTAAACCAAAAATTTATTTAAAAAATCAATTGTATAAAAGTAAATTCACAAGCAGCTTACATCAATTACATAGAACTCCGCTTTTCAAATTTTTTCGCCGATCTTCAATATTCAAGATAGAGCTTGCTACTCCATCAACAACCTGGTCTAAAGCATCTTTAGAAGAATTCACTAAATCCACTATACCGCCCTGATGCTTCGCTACAGGCTGTGTAAATACCATCCGACAACTGAATGTATTGCTTTGCACAGGCTTTGTCTCATTTTTAGCTGTCGTCAATGGATGATTCACCTGATCCAGTTTAATTGTCCAGTTTACAGCGACAGCAATCTCATTCTTTTGATTAACATTTGCTGTCCCTTGATTATCAATAAAATCAAATCTGGAAAAATCTGTCGCAATTCGATAAGTCGTTTTAGCACCACTCATTCCACTATTATAACGATCTACCGCACCTAATTTTTGCTGTAAGCCCGAAGAAAGACCGTCACGTAGTTCTGCCGCCAAAGTAGATGTCCAGCGATTTTCATTTAAAACTTTTGATTTTCCATTTGCTTCAAAAATGACGATAGGAATGCGATTTAAGCGATCTGCCAATCCTACAGGCAATACCTCAATCATCATCAATTGATTTATTTGATGGAGAGGTGTCGTAACAGGGTTTTTGCCATTAAGTGAGTAATAATTCGGTGGAGCAGAAGTCGAGCATGCTGTAAGCACTCCACCAAACAACCCCACGATGACATGCAATACAACACTTTTGCGGTAAAACTTAATTTTAATCTTATCATCAATTGTCATTTTTCTTAGGCTCCGCTGTTTTACCTCGAATCAATGATTCAGGATGTTGTTCAATCTGGTCTGACATCAACTGCAGTGAAGCCGCAGCCCGAGTGATCTGTTGCAAGGCTTTGCGTAAATCCTGCTGTACAGGTGCATCACTTGCCAGAACTGTTTCGGTGGACTGTACCGTTTTACGTACATCGTCCAGTGTTGCCTGTAGATTCGGAGCAACTTTACCATCCAACTGTTCAATCAGCTTTTTCGTTGAAAGGACAGTTGTATTCAGCGTTGCTAAAGTTGTACGGACATCCTGACCTATTTCCACCAGCGGGAACTTCGTAACATTATCAGCAATCTGAGCAACCTGAGCCTGCAAGCCTTTCAGTTCAGTTGCAGTGGTTGGTATTTCAACTGAACCATTCGAATGCTGTACCGTTGTGGCAAACTTTGCCTTAGGAAATACATCAAAAGCGATATAGTTCTGACCGGTCAGCAAGTTCCCTGTACGCATCTGTGCACGCCAGCCACGTTCTACAAAATTCTTAAAAATAACCCCATGAGGATCGAGTTCACGACCATCTGCGATACGGGACGGATACACCTCTGCTTCCACCCGCATGCGGATTTGAGTGTAATTATGATGAAATTCGGTATTGATTGCTTTCACATTTCCAATATCCACCCCCATAAAATCAATAGGTGCACCCACTGACAAGCCTCGAAGTGACTCAGTAAAATACATCACGATACGTCGCGGATTGATATCCGGTACTTTGAGTGCCAGTTTTTCACTATCAAACAGTTCAAAACGGCTGCGGTCTGGTGCTAAGCCTGCACTGGATTTTTCAGGATAACCAAAAGCAATACCGCCCGAAACAATACTTGCCAGAGACTGTGTATTCAGGCTGAAACCCGATGCATTCAGGCTGACATCCACTCCACTTGCCTGCCAGAATCGGGCATCACTCGTCACAAATTTATCGTATGGGGAGCGGATAAAAGTCTGCAACTCCACACTTTTACCATCCTTTGCCAGCTGATAAGCAGTAACCTGCCCAACATTGATTCTCCGATAATAAATAGGTGAACCATAATCCAGTGATCCCAGATCCTCTGCTTTTAAAAAGAAAACCTTACCAGGAACATCTGAAGCAATAACCGGTGGTGTTTCCAGCCCCTGAAACTCTTTCTGTTTCTGATCAGAGCGTCCACCATCAACCTCTATATAAGCACCCGACAACAGTGTATCCAGACCCGACACTCCACCTGAACCTACACGGGGACGCACCACCCAGAAACGGCTGTCTTTCACCGCAAAATTACTGGCATCACGGCGTAATTCAATTTTAGCTACAACATGAGAACGATCTTCTGACAGCTCAAGCTCCCGAACCAGACCAATATTGACATGCTTATAACGGATAACTGTTTTTCCTGCTTCCAGTCCTTCGGCCGTCCTGAAGCTGACCTCGACTGTCGGTCCTGTATTTAAAAATGCTTTTATTGCCAGTGACAGAGCAATCAGCAATGCAATCAGTGGTATTAACCAGATCAGAGATGGTTTTAATTTGCTGCGCTTTTTAACAAGTTCAGGCAGTTCAGATATATTATCCGGAACATTTACCTGAGCATGCAATTCTGCTTTTTCATTGTCTGAATTATCGTTCGTCATACTCATATTTCTTTTTTTGATGAGTTAAAATCAGCATCGGTCACATGGACACTCGCATACTTATTCATTTTCTTACGCTGTTCAAGACTATAATTGTCCCAGATCATTCGCGGGTCAAAACTCTGTGAAGCCAGCATGGTCAGTACAACAACCGCACCAAAAGCTACAGCACCCGGTCCTGCAAGAATTGTTGCCAGTGACTGAATCTGAATGAGTGCTGCCAGCAATGCCACTACAAATACATCAATCATGGACCATCGACCGATAAACTCCACAATACGGTACATCGTAGCGCAATGCGCCGGAGAAAAAGTCACGCTTTTTGATGACTGGAGATATACCGCAACCAACAGTACAGCCAAAATGATCAGCTTCAGCATCGGAATAAAAATACTCGCCATAAAAATCACACTGGATACCAGATAATCTCCACTTTTCCAGAAATAGATCACACCACTCATAATCGTGTCCTGCTGTCGCCCGAGCAATGATTCAGTCACCGTCATAGGCAAAATATTGGCAGGAATATAAAGAATGATTGCCGCTGCCAGAAAGGCAAATGTCCTTTGCAGACTTACAGGCTTGCGCAGGTGTACAGGGCTGTTACATCGGCTGCAACGCTGATTCTCATCAACGGTATGATCAACAGCATCTGTCTCCTGCTGTGGGTTCAGCAATCCACAGCAATGACAAAGCACCAGAGACAGATCAATCGCCCTTAATGGCACTGCTTCAGTATGCAGATCTTTATCTATATCCACACGGGAGGCAGGTTGCAGAACCGCAACATCGGGATTATTTTCAGAATGTTTCATAATGGTACATACACATCAATCGCATCCCATAAATCTTTAATTTTTATGGATCCGATATATACCAGCAGCACACTTAATATTGCAATCGCCCAAAGTGCAATCCCTGGGATTACAACCACCATACCAACCAGTTTCACCAGGGTCACCAGTATCCCGATCAGGAAAACCTCCACCATTCCCCAGGTCCGCAAGAAATAAAGTGTTCTCAGCACCACCCGAACAGTTTTACGGGAGTTTCTGAACACCTCCCTTCTGATACCCATGATGACCGTCAGAACATAGGTCATTAACAGAATGTATAACAAAGGAACAATAAAAGTGGTCAGCATGAGTAACACGCCCACGAAAGCCCGATCAGTCTGAAACATGATCCACGCTGCACCCAGCAGTGTCGTTTCTGAATAGTTCCCCTGAAGCTCAACTTTAATAATGGAAAAGCCGTTCGCAATAATAAAAACGATAAGTGCCGTGACAATCATTGCAAGCAATGTATTGAAGTTATTTATTTTTCTGTATAACTCTGCACCACAGCAACTGCAATAAGCATACTCGCCTGTTGCAAGTGGCACTCTTTGAAAAACCGCATCACATTCTTCACAACCAATAAGGTCAGTATGATTTTTCAGTTGCATGCTGCGCACATACCTTTTTTAATATCGTTATAGAGTTTTTTGTCTTTAATAATTAAATTAACTCAAACCAGGCGTTTTTATGTTTATTTTTATAAGTGAATTGTTTACTGACAGATCAGTTTGATAAACCCAAAGAAATTGCCCCACCAGACAAGCATCCGATGGAGCAACCATGTTCAGAACCATTAACAAGACTAAGGTTTATTCTGAAATTTAATTCATTTTCAAAAGATTAAATAACAAATATAAGTTTAGCATTCCTTTAAGTCTGTTAAACGCATGACCAGTTCCAGGCACTCAGAAGCTTGGTATCTGAAACTATTTATACTGCTCAAATTACAGATTCTTCAGTTTAGCCAGAAGACTCACCAGTTCTGCATTTTGAAGTTCAAGCTGATTCAGACGGGTCGTGGTTTTATCCAGTACTTCCTGCTGAACCTGCATTTTTTTTGCCAGTCCCTGCATTATTTCCAGGGTTTTTTTCAGATTTTCTTCCAGATGCAGAACTTTATCCTCTGTCTGCATAATCTGTGTATCCGAATGCACAGAATCATCCTGATTTCTAAAGTACAACCAGAACAGAAAGCCCACCGCACAAACCAGCAACAGAATAAATCCCCAGATCAAAATCAGCATCGCATTTCCCACTTTATTTAAAGTTCATTCTTTATTGATATAAAAAATCACATCTTATGTGAACTGATGCATCAAAGATACTTTTCTTTATTCAATCAAAAGCTTTTTAAAGTTCTGACAACTACATACTCAGTTCAGGTAAAGGACTCACACAAATCGAGTAAGCGGTTTGCATATCCCCATTCATTATCATACCAGGCAAAGACTTTCGCCTGGTGCCCTGCAACCATAGTCTGAGTCAGATCAACAATTAAAGAATACGGCGAGTGATTGAAGTCACTGGAAACCAGCGGTTCTTCTGTAATATCCATAATTTCTGAATAATCACGCTCTGCTGATTCCCTGAGCACCCGATTGATCGTATGCGTATCAAGAGGTGAACGTGAGACAAAAGTAAGATCAACCGCTGCAACATTGATGGTTGGAACACGTATGGAATAACCATCTATACGCCCTTCCATTTTAGGCATCACCCGCTTTAATGCTCCCAGTGCAGAAGATGTGGTAGGAATAATATTCTGCCCAGAAGCCCGTGCCCGTCTTAAATCACGATGTGCATGATCCAGTACAGCCTGATCGGCTGTTACGGCATGAATCTCAGTCATCAGCGCACTTTCAATACCAAAAGCATCATCAATAATCTTTACCAGAGGTACCAGTGCCTGAGTCGTACAGGAAACACCCGAAATGATCCGGTCAGTTGTCTTAACATCATGATGGTTGACCCCATAGACAATGGCTGCATCTACCGTATCAAAAGGTGCAGCACCAATAATGACACGTTTGGCACCTGCTGTAATATGCTTCGTCGCGGCTTCATGTGAACGGAACAGTCCTGTACATTCCAGTACAACATCCACATTCAGCTGATGCCACGGCAGTTTCTCAGGATCTGCTTCAGCAAAAACTTCCACCCGCAGACCGGCAAGCCCTGCACTGATATTCAGAAAAGAATGTCCGTCCTCTGTTTCAATACTGACCTTACCTTTAAAGCGACCATGAGTACTGTCATATCGAAACAGATGAGCAAGTGTTTCAACATCGGCAACATCATTGACAGCGACAATTTCAAAATGAAAATCTTTAGGATTCTCAAACCAGGCACGTAGAACATTGCGCCCTATCCGCCCAAATCCATTAATCGCCACACGTTGCATTGCTTATCCTTAGAATTGAAACCACACATTTCAGCTGAATATGTTATCGGATTTCTTTGCTTTATGGAGAATATTTGTCAAAATGACAGCGAAATATTCAGACTTAAAACTCTGCAGGGTCTTTAAGTACAATTAAGAGTTTCTAAAATGATAAATTTATAACCAGATTCAAAAACCTGACCATATTAGATGCATCATTTTTATTATTTCAACATCACCATTAATATCGCAACTTATAACACTGAGCGGTGGATGAATTCATTTTAATTTTTAAACACAGATCACAACAATGATAATGCAATTACAATTTATATTTTTAGTATTCCTGAGTGCTATCTCTTTAATAACCAGTTCTCAAAGCTTTGCAGTTGAAAAACATACTTTATGTTCAGACCAAGAAATACAGCAAATCAATCAAAAATATTCACTCAGGCTAAAGCCCGAACCGATTCCAGATGATGAAAAAAATACTTTTAACAATTATGCATGTATAAAGATAAAACCCGAAAATAAAATAATCTTTGCTTATATTTCAAATGGTAGCAGTGATTCCTATAAAAACCAGGACTACAACCTTTCAATGCTGGTGTTAGATGCTCATCAGAAATTACTGAACCGTTTTCATCAAAAAGATTTTATTGAGTTTTCAGGCTTGGAATTTGAAGGAATACGCCTGGAAAACGTGCCATTTTCCACACTCAAAAATACAACCGTGTTTGGGCTTTCAAGCACCGAAAGAAAGTTAGGTGATCCAGGTATCACTCATCATTCTCTCAACTTATTTCAGATCAGTTCATCTGGGAAAATACAACGTATTTTGTACCAGTTCCCTGCTTATACTTATTCCTCACTATCACATCGTCAATGTCATGATGCCACGACTGATCTCATTGAGCGTAAGCTGATCCTTACTGATCAGCTCAGCCATGGCTTGCAAAACATCATTGTGAAAGAAACAAAAACATCACATGGTTCTGAATATAAAACCTGTAAAAGCAGTGCAAATAAATATAAACGTCAACATATTATGAAATTTGATGGGGTAAAATATATTTTCAATGAAGCGTTTTTTTTACAAAGCGATGGCATCTGAATTTCACCTCTCCGCTTTTACATAGAAAAAGCTGCAATTCACCTTAAAATCATTGGTGGAGAGCGGTTTTTCCGTTATACTTTGGCGTTTTAAAAAATTAAGCCCGTGTGCTGACTAAGCATAAAAATCAGACTTAGCCACGCACTTTTAGCCAATATGAAAATTAAGGAGTGACTTGGTTGTGAGTACTCGTTTTATGACAACTGCCGAAATACGTGAAGCATTTTTGCGTTACTTTGAATCGCAAGGACATACACGTGTCGCGTCGAGTTCACTTGTACCCGCCAACGACCCTACTCTGCTGTTCACCAATGCAGGGATGAACCAATTCAAAGACTGTTTCTTAGGTCTGGAAAAACGTGACTATGTGCGCGCAACCACTTCACAAAAATGTGTTCGTGCAGGTGGTAAACACAACGACTTAGACAATGTCGGTTATACCGCACGTCACCACACATTCTTTGAAATGTTGGGTAACTTCTCATTTGGTGATTACTTCAAACACGATGCAATCCGTTTCGCTTGGGACTTTTTGACTGGCGAAGAATGGTTAGCATTACCAAAAGATAAACTCTATGCCACTGTTTATCATACCGATGATGAAGCATTTGACATCTGGAACAAAGAAATTGGTCTGGATGCAAGCCGTATCATCCGTATTGGTGATAACAAAGGCGAAAAATACGCATCAGATAACTTCTGGGCAATGGGTGATACAGGTCCTTGTGGTCCTTGTTCAGAAATCTTCTTTGACCACGGTGATCACATCTGGGGTGGCTTACCGGGCACACCTGAAGAAGATGGCGACCGTTTCATTGAAATCTGGAACAACGTATTCATGCAGTTCAACCGTACTGCGGATGGTGTATTGCATAATCTTCCTGCTCCTTCTGTCGATACAGGTATGGGCTTAGAGCGTATTTCTGCGGTTTTACAACATGTAAACTCAAACTACGAAACAGATCTATTTCAACACTTGTTGAAATCTGCTGCTGAAATTATCGGTGTAGATACCACTGAAGCTGTTGCAACTGCACAAGCAAACAACAGTCCTGTTGAATACCCTGCTTCACTTAAAGTCGTTGCTGACCATGCACGTTCTTGCTGCTTCCTGATTGCGGATGGTGTAAATCCATCCAATGAAGGTCGTGGTTATGTATTGCGTCGTATTATCCGTCGTGCTGTACGTCATGGTAATAAAATGGGCGCAACAGGTACATTCTTCTACAAAATGTTGCAACCTCTGATTGAAGTAATGGGCGAAGCGTATCCTGAGCTTGCTGAACGTCGTCAGGTAATTGAAACTGCATTGATCCGTGAAGAAGAACAGTTTGCAAAAACTTTAGAGCAAGGTTTGAAATTGCTTGAAGGTGAACTGGCGAACTTAAAAGGCAATGTCATTGCGGGTGAAACAGTATTTAAACTTTATGATACCTACGGCTTCCCTACAGATTTAACTGCTGATATTGCACGTGAACGTGATTTAACCATTGACGAAGCTGGTTTCGAAGTTGAAATGGCTGCTCAACGTCAGCGTGCCCGTGATGCAGGTAAATTCGCTGTTGATTACAACTCAATTGTCAAAGTCGATGGCGAAACTCAGTTTGATGGCTACGATGCAACGCAAGGTCAAGGTCAGATTGTTGCGATCTACAAAGATGGTGTACAGGTTGATGAAGTTGTTGAAGGTGATGAAGCACTCATCGTATTAAACCAGACGCCTTTCTATGCAGAAAGCGGTGGTCAGATCGGTGATACAGGTATCTTCAAAAACGATACTGGTATCTTTGAAGTTCAGGATACTAAAAAATCGGGTGGCGCATTCGTTCATCAAGGTATCGTGACTGTAGGTAGCTTAAAAGCAATTCAAGCGGTTGAAGCGATTGTCAAAGCAGATATCCGTGAAGCGACTGCACGTAACCACTCTGCGACTCACCTTCTACATGCTGCTTTACGTCAAGTGCTTGGCGAACATGTACAACAAAAAGGTTCTTTGGTTGCGTCTGACATTTTACGTTTTGACTTTGCCAATGACCAACCTGTGACATTTGCTCAAATTCAACAGATTGAACGTATTGTCAATGCTGAAGTGATTGCCAATACTGCGGTTTCTACTGAACTTTTAGACATTGATGCTGCCAAAGAAAAAGGCGCAATGATGCTGTTTGGTGAAAAGTATGGCGATGAAGTACGTGTACTTTCTATGGGTACAACAAAAGATGAGAAAAACTTCTCTATCGAATTGTGTGGTGGTATCCATGTAAAACGTACAGGCGATATCGGTCTATTCAAAATCACCTCTGAGGGTGGTGTTGCTGCGGGTGTACGTCGTATCGAAGCAGTTACAGGCACTAAAGCACTTGAAACTGTACAAAAAGTTGATGCAGACATTGTTCACATCAATGACTTGTTAAAAGCACAAAAAGATCAGACTGTTGAAAAAGTTGAAGCAACTGTTGAAACAGCACATCAATTGCAAAAGCAAATTGAGCAATTGAATCAAAAACTGGCGAATTTTCAGGCATCTGAACTGATGGGTCAAGTTCAGGATATCGCGGGTCGTCAGACACTTATTGCCACTGTTCATGGTCAGGATGCGAAATCTGTTCGCCATCTTCATGACAGTGTCAAATCTAAATTAGACAATGCAGTGATTGTGCTTGCAGGTGTTGACGCTGACAAAGTCAGCTTAATCGCATCTGTAGCGAAAGATTTCACTGCAAATCTAAAAGCAGGTGACATCATCAAACACTTAGCGACTGAGCTGGGTGGTAAAGGTGGTGGTAAACCTGACTTAGCACAAGGTGGCGCGCCACTAAACGAGAAGTTTGAACCAGTTATGGCAGATCTTACTGCTTGGCTTGCTCAAAAATAATAACTTCACCTTTTGTGTAAATGACTCTAATGCCAATTAGAGTCACTGCTTATATGGAACAACTATGGCATTAATCGTTCAAAAATATGGCGGTACCTCAATGGGTACTCCTGAGCGCATTTTAAATGTTGCTCGTCGCGTGAAGCGTTGGCATGACCACGGACACAAGGTTGTCGTGGTTGTATCAGCAATGAGTGGTGAAACCAACCGCTTATTGGCTTTAGCGAAAGCCATTACCGAAACCCCTGATCCTCGTGAACTGGACCAAATGGTGTCTACGGGTGAACAGGTAACGATTTCAATGTTAGCAATGGCACTCAATTCAATTGGTGTTGCAGCTAAGTCACTTACTGGTCGTCAGGTTGGGATTAAAACTGACAATTCATACACCAAAGCGCGTATTGAATCAATCGACACAGATGTAATGACTGGGCACTTAGATGCAGGTCGTGTGATTGTTGTTGCTGGTTTCCAGGGCTTTGATGCTGAAGGAAACACCACAACCTTAGGTCGTGGTGGTTCAGATACCTCAGGTGTTGCCCTTGCTGCTGCACTGAAAGCTGATGAATGTCAGATTTATACCGATGTGGACGGTGTATATACCACTGACCCTCGTGTTGCACCAAAAGCTAAAAAAGTTGATCGCATTTCATTTGAAGAAATGCTTGAAATGGCATCGCTTGGTTCAAAAGTTCTTCAAATTCGTTCTGTAGAATTTGCAGGAAAATACCAGGTGCCTTTACGCGTATTATCAAGTTTTGATAATGACGATGATGGCGCATTCGACGAAGAGTTTAAGAAAAACGTCGGAACACTAATCACCACTGAAGCGGAAGACAACATGGAAAATCCTATTATTTCAGGTATCGCATTTAACCGTGACGAAGCAAAATTAACTATTTTAGGTGTTCCTGATGAACCAGGTATTGCCTCTAAAATTTTGTCACCGATTGGTGCTGCAAATGTTGAAGTGGATATGATTATCCAGAACGTTGAAGAAGATGGTACAACCGACTTCACATTTACAGTAAATCGTGGTGAATTGAAAAAAGCTAAAGCGATTTTAGAAGAAACAGCACGTGCAATTGGTGCGCGTGAAGTTGCTACACGTGACGATATCGTTAAAGTATCAATCGTGGGTGTAGGTATGCGTTCACATGCAGGCGTTGCAAGTAAAATGTTTACTGCACTTGCTGACGAAGGCATCAATATCCTGATGATTTCAACTTCTGAAATCAAAATCTCTGTGATTATTGAAGAAAACTACCTGGAACTTGCTGTCCGCACCCTCCACACTGCTTTCGGTTTAGACCGTGAACATGGTGAATCAAGCGTTCGTGCATAATTTTTGTTGCAAATAGACAAAAATTATCATTGTCAGACAATTTTTGCAAAAGACTACAAAAATACAGAGCCACTATAGTTTTTTCTATAGTGGCTCTGCTATATTAGCTTCTGAGGTTTTTTGAAATTTATAGCATCGATATTTATGTGATAATTATCACACTTTATGCTAGAATTTCTTTGATGCCAAAGGTTGTGTGTGTTTTTTAATTTAGATCAACTGCACGTTTAGCATTTTGCAAGGAGATAAACATGCTGATTCTGACCCGACGTGTCGGAGAAACATTAATGATAGGGGATCAAGTCAGTGTTACTGTGCTTGGTGTCAAAAGTAATCAGGTTCGTATTGGTGTCAATGCTCCTAAAGAAGTATCCGTTCATCGTGAAGAAATCTACCAACGAATTCAACATGAACGCGCTATGCACGAACATTTACAACACCTCGATCAGGATTATCAGCCTTCTTTTGAAGATGATAATTTCTCACAGAATAACTTTAATCGTTAAACATTAACTGTTCTTCATATTAAAGCGGCCCTAAGGCCGCTTTAAATTTTTCAGCAATCAGATCAATCCCAGAATTTTTTTCACAGGCGCATAACTACGTCGGTGTTCATCAATAACACCATGCTCTGCTATAGCTTCAAAGTGTACTTTAGTCGGATAACCTTTGTGCTTTGCAAACCCAAACTGTGGGTATTTCTGATCCAGCGCAACCATTTCACGGTCACGGGTCACTTTTGCAAGAATACTTGCTGCTGAAATTTCAGCATGGATTGCATCACCACCAACCACAGCATCACAACTCATCTGTAAGCCTTGAGGGACTTTATTTCCATCGACGAGCACATGATCGGGCTGAATTTTCAGTGCCTCAACCGCACGACGCATTGCAAGCAGAGATGCCTGCAAAATATTGATTTCATCAATTTCAGTATGGGTTGCTTCTGCAATTGCCCAGGCCAGTGCTTTTTCCTGAATTTCAATAAATAACTTTTCACGTTTTTTTTCGGTCAGTTTCTTTGAATCGTTTAATCCTTCAATTGGATTATTCGGATCAAGTATCACTGCAGCAGCAACGACTGAACCCACCAATGGACCACGCCCTGCCTCATCGACACCAGCAATTTTCATTTCATTTTCCAAAAAAAACAGACTGAAACTGTCAGTCTGTCTAAAATTTTTATAATACAGAATTACTGAACAGCTTCAGCAACACATACATTGATCGTTTTAGTCACGGCATTACTGACAATAGTCGCACGAGCCTGAGGATCAAGTGCCGCTGTTGCCAGATCTACAGCAGTCACACTTTGAGGTGCTTTATCACTGACACAGCCACAGATTTCCGACTGTACATCAGTTTTCTGAGTCTCTGTCATCAACTTTGTTGCCGTTTTCCATGCAGGTAAATTGTTCAGCTCAGTTGTACACTTGGCATTAATCGCAATTTTCAAAGCAACTGTTCCCAGCTGCTGAGTCGGAGTAGCTGCTGCATCTGTACCAGTAGTACCTGTTGAAGCACACGCGGTCAAGAACATTGCAGCGGGTACAAGTAATAGAGCTAATTTATTCACTGTTTCTTCCTTTTTATAAACATGTAGGCGTATTCTGCCCAAAGAAGTAAAATTTAGAAATATGAAATTGACCAATATCAGCTATATGAACAAAAAACAACATTTCTCAGCGTTGCAAATATTCAACATATTGTTCTATTCGCACCATTTTAAGCTGCCAGTCTAACCCTTAATATGAACCCAATTCTGCTATCATTTCATTTATTATGAACAATACATCCAAGTACTACACAAGAACAGCACAATGGCTTCACTGGTTAATGGCAATTATTTTCATTGTTGCCTATGTGATTGGTTTTTATAGCGGTAACTTTTTAAGTTATGAATCCGATGGCAGTTTTAAAGGTAATGTCATTACATTACATAAAAATATCGCATCAGTTTTAATTTTCCTGATCGTGATCCGAATTTTCTGGCGTTATACCCACCCTGCTCCTGAGTTGCCTGAAACCATGTCTCCAACCATGAAGAAACTGGCACATTTTGGGCATTTAGCTTTATATCTGGTCCTGCTTGCACTGCCGATCACTGGCTGTTTATTCAGCTGGAGTGCTGGACACCCTGTACCTGTTCTATACTTATTTGAAATTCCACGCCTGGTTGAACCAAATGATGATTTACTCATGATTGTAAAACCATTGCACATTTATATTTCATGGGCAGCAGGTTTACTGTTAATCGGTCATATCGGTGCGGCATTGAAACATCACTTTATTGATAAAGACAATGTTTTAAGAAGCATGATGCGCCAGAAAGACTAAGTTTTGTTTGATACCATCCATTAAACCATGATTTTAAGCACATCAAATGATGTGCTTTTTATTAGCTTAAATTTAAAAAATCAATATTTTATAAACGGCTAATTGTTAATCCTGAACAAAAACTATTTTAAAACTTCCTGCGCACATCCTTTTAAACTGCTTACCACAGCCTGATGAATGACTTTATTTTTAGTTTCTTCATTGACTGAAGCCATGACCAGATCTTTATTTGACACATCTTTCAATGCATTTTCACCGACACAGCTACAGATTTTTTGCTGTGTATGCTGCTGTTCAGAATCATTCCAGAATATAGACGCTGCCTTCCATATTTTCGAAGATTTCAGCTCACTTTGGCATTGCAGTTCGATCAGTGGTTTCAACATTTTCTGGCGTATTGTGTGAGAATCTGTTTCTGCACACGCTACCGTAATCGGAAGTATGGTCAATAAAGTCAAAGCTGTTAAAAATTTCACACATTTTTCCTCAAAAAAAAGCAGTGCTGAAAACACTGCTTTTTTAAAACTGTTCAGGATAAATCTGGATTGATTTAAGCCAGAGCATCAATCTGATTGTTCCATTTTTGCTTTTCTGTATCAGCAATAAATGAAGCATCAAATGAATTCTTCGCCAGCTTCTTTAAGTCATCGTGTGTAAGATCCAGAGCTTCTGCAATCGCAATGAAGTTATCATTCATATAACCGCCAAAATACGATGGATCATCAGAATTTACAGTCACATGCACACCTTTCTGCAATAAGCGCTGAATATTATGTTGTGCCATATCATTCACAACACATAACTTTAAATTACTGAGTGGACACACCGTTAAAGGCATTTTTTCAGCAATTAAACGCTCCATCAATGCCGGATCTTCTTCAGAACGCACACCATGATCAATACGGTTCACTTTCAGTAAATCCAAAGCTTCCCACACATATTCAGCAGGACCTTCTTCACCTGCATGTGCCACAATCAGGAAACCTGCTTCACGTGCTTTTGCAAAAACACGTTCAAACTTAGAGGGTGGATGCCCCACTTCACTTGAGTCCAACCCTACGCCAATAATCCAGTCTTTATAAGGCAAAGCCTGTTCCAGGGTCG
Organism: Acinetobacter sp. WCHAc010052; assembly: GCF_002165295.2. Classification (NCBI taxonomy): domain Bacteria; kingdom Pseudomonadati; phylum Pseudomonadota; class Gammaproteobacteria; order Moraxellales; family Moraxellaceae; genus Acinetobacter; species Acinetobacter sp. WCHAc010052. The sequence continues at coordinate 2,127,714 of NZ_CP032143.1, forward strand.
CAAAAGCAGCCTCTTCACTCAAATGGCGCAAGAAGCACATAATCAGATGTGAACTGATACCTAATTTCGCCAGGGCATCATCACAGGCACGCTGCAAACCATTAATCACCGTTGCAAATGCCACACCACGGTCAGTATGCGTTTGAGGATCAAAGAACATTTCAGTATGAACAACGTTATCTTCTACACATTTTTCAAAATATGCCCAAGCCAGATCATAAAAATCCTGTTCATGAATGAGTACAGCCGCCCCTGCATAATAAATATCAAGAAAAGACTGTAAATTATGAAAATTATATGCCTGTTTCACTTCTTCCACAGACTTGTATGGAATATCGATCTGATTGCGTTGAGCAATGGCAAACATGAGTTCCGGCTCAAACGTGCCTTCAATATGTACATGCAGTTCAGCCTTAGGCAAGGCACGGATAAGCTCTGATCTATTCATGTTTCTATCCTCAAATTTCACTTCAGTTTTCAAATATTTTAAAATAAAAAAGGGCGTAAACTGAGTTTACACCCTTTTCCAGATGCAGATAATCAGCCACCAAAAGCAGCAAACTTAATCACCCAGAGTACAGCAATTATCCAGACCATATACGGTACAGTTGCAGCCTTACCAGTAAGGAGTTTAACCAGTGCATAGCTGATAAAACCCATCGCAATACCATCTGCAATAGAGTACGTAAATGGCATGAATACAATCGTCATAAATGCCGGAACTGCTTCAGTGATATCATCCCACTCAATATTGGTGATTCCTTGCAGCATCAGCACACCCACAAATAAAAGTGCAGGTGCAGTTGCAAAACCGGGTACAGACTGAGCAAGTGGCGCCAAAAACAGACAGGCAATAAACAGAATACCGACAACGACAGCGGTTAAACCTGTACGACCGCCTGCTGCAACACCTGCAGAAGATTCAATATATGGTGTTGTTGAAGATGTACCTAAAGCCGCACCCGCAACAATTGCACTTGAATCTGCAAACAATGCCTTTTTCAGACGTGGCAACTTACCGTCTTTCAGTAAACCCGCACGATGCGAAACACCAACCAATGTCCCTGTAGAGTCAAACAGATCCACCAGGAAAAATACAAAGATCACACCGATCAGACTTGCTTCAAACAGTCCTGTGAAATCCATCTGCATAAAAGTTGGTGCAATTGAAGGAATTTCCCCAACCACGCCTTTGAACTCATTGATTCCAAGCAATGTTGAAACTGCTGTAATGGCCAGGATACTGATAATGATAGCACCACGGATTTTGTAGTGATGCATCACCACCACCATAAAGAATCCAAGTAAAGCCAGGATCACCTTAGGATCTTTCAGATCCCCCAGTCCGACCAGTGTTGCAGGATTATCTACAATAATTCCTGCATTTTTCAGCGCAACCAGTGCCAGAAATAAGCCAATCCCACCGCCAATAGCAAATTTAAGTGACATCGGGATGGCATTGACAATTGCTTCACGGATCTTAAACATACTGATGGCAATAAATACCAGTCCTGAAACAAAAACTGCTGCCAGTGCAACCTGCCATTCCACGCCCATTCCCATACACACAGAATAGGTAAAATAAGCATTCAGCCCCATACCGGGTGCAAGTGCAATCGGATAATTTGCCACAATACCCATGACGAAACATCCGATCGCAGCAGCAAGACAGGTTGCTACAAAAACTGCGCCATGATCCATTCCTGTTTCAGAAAGAATCAAGGGGTTTACAATGATGATGTAGCACATCGTCAGAAAGGTTGTTAAACCTGCAAGAACTTCAGTTCTGAACGTGGTCTTGTTTTCACTTAGCTTGAATAAACGTTCAAGCAAACCAGTGGATGTTGGATTAGGAGTCGTCATGACCTAGCCCCTGTTAATGAATTTCCTGTTGAAAATACTGAAAAATACAAAATGCATTCCAGTAATTCACAAATAGATAGGCAATGTGAAGGCAAAAAATATGCCACAGCATCATAAAACTCTGTTTAAAATCCTGAGTGATCAAGAGCATATAAACAGTCGTGTATATTCAGATATAAACAAAAAAGCTGCATAACCTTTTATGCAGCTTCAGTCCATAAAATAAATCAGGATCTCCAGACCAGAGACCGACCTATTATTTGATTGGCAAATTATATCATACTGTTTTTTTTATTTTCAGAAATTAATCATCGGACTGACCGCAAACAGACAGAAGGAAACTCAGAGTTTTTTAGCCTCACCCATCAATGTTCCATTCGTTACGTTACTTGGCTGAGTTGAATCAATCTGAATAATTTTACGATTCGGATTGGACTCAATCTGCTGCAATGACTGTTTTGCATCACTGATGACCTGATTCATTTCTTTTTGCTGTTTAATGACTGACTGTTGATAGGCGATATACCCGACCAGACCAACAGCAGCAATAAAACTTATCGTTAAGGCCTTGCTCATGGTTGACAGCTTATGAATAAATTAAATGCAATATAACAAAAATCCAACCATTTATGTGATCTAAGTCACATTTATTTTATCAATACATCTGTGCCTTTTATTGCTAATTTAAATCAGTCATCAATCTGTAATGAATCACTCGACTGAATTTCGCAATCAGCCCATTATTTCTTTTGACAGCATGCCCGATCAGCACCGCACTCACTCATGCACTTAACAGCACTGATAATTTATAAATACAGGACAGAGCTTAAGTATTAAAAGTACAAGCTATGAATTGACTACAATTTAAAATACAAAGAATAAAAAAAATCCTATAACTTTGGGGAAAATTATAGGATTATTAAGACGGTTATTGGGGAATAACCGCAGTGCTCAAAAGAGTTTTTACTCTTCATGAAGCAATAATGTGACATAAGTCACATTATTGCAAGTATTTGTGATTTACCAACCTTGGAATTGATAGTTTTTAAGTCTTAAAAACTGAATTTTTAATTATGAATACCTCAAAAAATCTTACTTCCTTCAAAATCAATAAATAGAAAAACAGTATTATTTATCTTTTCAGTATTTTTAAATCACACCCAATTCGTTCAGATTCTGTCAAATTGTCCTGTATATCACCAGTCTGAATCACATCAGAAAATCAGTTTTGATACAGGGATCGAAACTTCCCTGAAACCCTCTGACATAGCCGACATGAAATTTCATTCTTTCCTGTATAAAGAAACAGTATGAGAAAAGAGGCTATTCCAAGCTGTGGATTGTATTCTCGCTGCGCCCGATTCAGTTTCACTCACATCTGACAGTTTTCAGGTTCAGTTCACGCTTATAAACAGCCGTTTAAGATTTTATCAATGAAGAATTAAAAACCAGATCCCCATCCTGAAACTACGAAAATATTTATTTGTTTTTAGAGCAGTATTTGCCTATAATGAGCCCTCGCAATTTTTGCGGCTCAATCTGTTGGCTGTTTTACAGCTGACTTCAGATTGTGACTCCTTGCTTCGTTCATTTTTGAATGGGGCTGTATAAACCGTAAGGAGCTGACAATGCGTCACTACGAAATCGTAATTCTGGTACACCCAGACCAAAGCGATCAAGTTGTGGGAATGGTAGAACGCTACATTTCTCACATCAAAGATGCTGAAGGTCAAATTCACCGTCTTGAAGACTGGGGTCGTCGCCAACTGGCTTACCCAATCAACAAAATTCACAAAGCTCACTACATTCTGATGAACATCGAATGTGGTCAGACTACGCTTGATGAACTTGAAGAACTGTTCCGTTATAACGACGCGATTCTTCGTAATGTTATCATCCGTCGTGAACACGCAATCACTGAAGAGTCTTTACTGGCTAAGAGTGCTGAAGAAAAACGCGCGCGTAAAGCTCAGCGTGAAGAAGCACAACAAGCTCAAGATTCTGTTGAAGCATAAGGAGAACATCAATGGCACGTTTTTACCGTCGTCGCAAGTTCTGCCGCTTTACAGCTGAGAACGTTACGTACATCGACTACAAAGATATCGACACTTTAAAACAGTACATCACTGAAAACGGCAAGATTGTTCCTAGCCGTATTACAGGTACTAAAGCTCGTTACCAGCGTCAGTTAGCACTTGCTATCAAACAAGCTCGCTTCCTTGCGCTGATTCCTTACACTGACAATCATAAGTGAGGTTGAGCCGTGGATATTATCTTATTACAACGCATTAAAAACCTTGGTAAATTAGGCGATAAAGTTTCAGTTAAAGCTGGTTACGGCCGTAACTTCCTTATCCCTCAAGGTAAAGCAGTTGCTGCTACTGAGTCTAACACTGCAGCTTTTGAAGCTCGTCGTGCTGAACTTGAGAAAGCTGAGGCTGAAGTTTTAGCTACTGCTCAGGCACGTGCTGACCAACTGAACGAAGTTAACATCGTGATCACTGCTAAAGCTGGTGACGAAGGTAAACTGTTCGGTTCTATCGGTACTCGCGATATCGCTGAAGCATTAACAAATGCTGGCCTTGTTGTTGACCGTGCTGAAGTTCGTTTACCGAACGGTGCACTTCGTCACACTGGCGAATTCAACATCGCAATTCAATTGCACCATGATGTTGCTGCTGAAGTTCTCGTTACTATCGTTTCTGAGTAATTTTCTGCAAAAAAAAGAGCATGCTTTCGCATGCTCTTTTTTTATTTCCATTTTTTATTTTTAATCTTTTCAGGTTGTTAATTTCCCCTGTTTTGCTTAAATCAGCTTATTCAACTTTCACCCCGTGCAAGAAGTTCATTTTTGGATTATGATAGGTCTCCGCAGACTTACTTTTTCTGTTTTATTTAAAAATCAAGGTCTTATATGTCTCAGGCTACTGCCACAGCTACAGCAAATACATTTAAAAATGATGCAAAGCCATCTGATAATGCTCAGTTGAAGGAATTTCGTACGCCCCCACATAATCTGGCTATAGAACAGGCAGTACTGGCTGCACTAATGACGGTTGCTGAATCCTATGAGCAGGTCAGCGACATACTCCAGGAAAATGATTTTTATGCGACCCGCCATAAATATATTTTCCGTGCCATTGATAAACTGGCAAAAGAAAACTCACCTTATGATGCCGTACTGGTCAATGACTGGCTGATCAAACAGAATCAGCTTGAGGCTGTAGGTGGTGAAGAATACCTGATGCAACTGATGGCAGATTCTCCATCCAGTTTTTATAATCTTGAAACCTATGCCTCTAAAATTAAAGAATTTTCAACCTTAAGAAATATGATCAAGGTCAGCACAGAAATCCTCCAGAATGCCTATGACACGAAAGGTCGTTCTGTCAGTGAAATCCTGGACCTGGCAGAAACCAATATTTTCCAGATTGCGGAACAGCACAACAACAATAAAAAAGATGCTGGCCCAAAAGCGATCAATACCGTTGTGGCTGATGTTTTTGATAAGTTGAATGAACTATCTCAGCTCGATGGCAACATTACCGGTCTGACCACTGGTTTCACCGAACTGGACAATAAAACATCGGGTATGCAAGCCGGTGATATGATCATCGTTGCAGCCCGTCCATCCATGGGTAAAACTACATTTGCCATGAATCTGGTGGAAAGTGTTCTATTCAACTGTAACCTGCCCGCACTCGTTTTCTCTATGGAGATGCCTGCAGACTCGATCGCCATGCGTTTAATCTCTGCCTACGGTAAAGTCCATCAGGGTCATTTACGTTCGGGTAAACTCGATGGTGATGAATGGTCCAAAGTGACTGGTACTATCCTGCAGTTACAGGAAAAGCATCTGTATATTGATGATTCATCTGCCCTGCCACCAACTGAATTACGTGCACGTGCACGACGTGTAGCCAAACAACACGGCGGTAAGTTGGGTTGTATCATGGTCGATTATCTTCAGTTGATGAAAGTTCCTGGCATGGGTGATAACCGTGTCGGTGAGATTGGTGAAATTTCACGAAGTTTAAAGGCACTGGCTAAAGAAATGCAGTGCCCTGTCATTGCACTGTCTCAGTTGAACCGTTCTTTGGAGAACCGTCCAAATAAACGCCCTGTCATGTCAGACTTACGTGAATCAGGTGCGATCGAGCAGGATGCCGATTTGATTATGTTTATTTACCGTGATGAGGTTTATAACAAAGAATCGAAAGAAGCAGGTACAGCAGAAATTATTATCGGTAAACAGCGTAACGGTCCAATTGGTACTGTGCGTTTAGCTTTTGAAGGTCAATATACCCGTTTCAGTAATTTATCCCCTGAATACTATGCGCAATATGATGATGAAGAGTAAGGGATTCCCTGCTCTTTGTTTCATAAGTGGGCTTTAATTTACCGTTTTATATTCAGGCTGATATTTTCAAAACTACGACTTAAACCAGTTGATCAGCCTTTCCCACCACAACTTCCAACCCGACATTGCTTGTGAATATTGAAGACGATTATTCATTTCAAGTGATGGAAATGCCTTATTTAACTGCTGACAGCCTGGATATTTTTGTTGCAGTTTTGCCAGATAATAAGCCTGATCATATTCTAAAAAACCATCCAGAATTCCTATGTCTTTCCGATTTCCCAAGGCACAATTCGAAGTTTGTTTATTCCACGCTAAAAATGGTGCAATCGGTTTTGAAATACTCAACTGATCATTCTCACAACTTAGTTCTGCAAATGAAGCGATCTGATATTGCTCAGATTTCCCACCATCAGGTACGTAAGCTAAACCAATAATTAAACTGTCTTTCGCAATATTTTGGCTCGAAAATGTACTGTGCCATTGTGTCGGTTTGGCATATTTAAACCCATCCAGCAATGAACGGAAAATAAATTGATCTGAACTGAGCTTTACAGCGAAATTTGAGCCGTCACTCGGCACTGCTTGAGAACTTTGGAAACGTGCAATAAATACATCATCCGCTGAGTGCGGCATACATGCCAAAACTGACTGCGTAAAAAATAATGCACACAATCCGATAGGATAAAAAATTTGTATCTTTAATTTATTGATCATATTCAAACTTAAGATGCATTTTTCAAAATTTCTTTCAGGTCATTTAAATTTTGCGTCCAAGCTTCATAATCATCTGAGTCTTGCCACAACTCATCCAGTTCAGAATTTTCCTGCGTCAAAATATCAATCACGATAATGGCTTTTTGAATCAAAGCAGTAGATGGTCGAGCATCTAATTGATCAATCCACTGACTCACACCATCCAAAAAATCCAGATCCTGTGTACCCTGTCCTGTGATTTGAGCCAATACTTCCGCTGCCGCATGGGCAATACTGCCATCGTCAGCATCAATAAAATCTTCATTTTTATCTGCAATGACCTGATCTAAAGCTTGCTCTATCACCACAAAGCCCGTGCTTTCCTCTAATTCAGCCGCCCAATCACAAGCAGTATCATTACCAAATGGTTCGTGTGACCATGCACCCATTTTCACTATCCATTCAAAATTATCATGTTTATAAAATGTACAATTTCTCAGCAAAGATAAAGCCTGAAATATTTACAAATTATTTATCAGTCACAAAAATTTTCGATCTTATATTTAATCATGATCAAAAACATAAATGTTGATGTTTATTTCAAATTGAACGGCATACAATAGCTAATATCGGAAAAATCCAATCCAATATTTCCAAAATGACGTGCAGCTTTGACTGCACGTTTATGTTTTTTAATCTTCCTGAAGGAGTACTCAGGGTGCGCCAAGCAACAGTTTATATTGACAGTAAAGCACTGCAATATAATTTAAACCGTGTTAAACAACTTGCCCCAACTGCTAAAATTGTCAGCATGGTCAAAGCCAATGCCTATGGACACGGCGTAAAAGACTGTTTAGCCGCCTTAGCTGAAACGGATGCGTTCGGCGTTGCCTGCCTTGAAGAAGCTTTAGAAATTCGTGCATTGGGCTATCAACAGCCGATTACCTTAATCGAAGGTATTTTCAGTGCCGATGAAATGGCTGTGGTGGTTGAAAATAACATTGAAGTCATCATCCATCAGCAAGAGCAACTGGACTGGTTGCGCACTCAAAAAGAGACATATATTGCCAAAGGCTTAAAAGTCTGGGTTAAACTCAACAGTGGCATGAATCGCTTAGGTTTTAAAGTCCCTGAAATTATTGATGTGATTCACGCACTCAAAGCAGATGGCTTTACTTGCGTACTTGCAATGCACTTTGCCAATGCCGATGCAGAAGATCATCCGCTCAATGAACAACAAAAAAATCAATTCTTAGATGTCAAAGAAGCCTGTGCTCCAATTATGGCTTCATGCTGTAACTCAGCTGCGATATTTAAATGGCCTGAATTAAATTTTGACTTTGTCCGTCCAGGCATCATGCTTTACGGTGCATCGCCTTTTGCGGACAAATCTGTCAATGACTTAGACATCAAACCTGTCATGACGTTTACTGCAGAAATTATTGCTTTAAATCATATCCAGGCGGGTGAATCGGTCGGTTATGGTTCAACATTTGTTGCAGACACTGAGATGGATATAGCCATTGTGTCTATTGGTTATGGGGATGGTTATCCACGTGCATTTCCAAAACAGAACTATGTTGCGATCAATGGTCAACCAACACCTGTAATTGGTCGTGTGGCAATGGATATGATCGCGATTGATGTCACAGGTTTAAATGCGCCTTTAGGTACAGAAGTTGAACTTTGGGGTAAAGATCGCTTAGTCGATGATGTAGCTGAAGCCAATGGTACGATTGGTTATGAATTGCTGTGTCGTATGAGTAATCGCCCTGCTCGTAAGCAAGTCTGAGCTTTATAATTTTTTAAGCCCCTCGTTCTAACCTTCTATAAAAAAGCCCCTCATCCTAACCTTCTCCCACAGGGAGAAGGGATTTCCAATATATTTTATAACTTATGTAAGGATGGGATTAAGTCCATTTCAAAGATTTTTTAAGTTGGCATAGCTCTCTAATTTATTGATAAAACAAATCATTCCACTCACTGAAAAAAATCATCATTCGGTTTTGGTAAATCTTGTAAACCTTTCTTCAAGGTTTCAGACCATTGCTTACTGATATTCTGAAAATAAGGCTCATCTTCATTGATTCTTTTTCCTTGTGGAATCACAAAAGAATCTTTTTGATAGACCAAAGTATCCAACGGCATGCCTACAGAAACATTGGAACGCAAGGTAGAATCAAAAGAAATTAAACTGCAACGTAAAGCTTCGTCTAAAGGCATGTCATAACTTAGAGCACGATCCAGAATCGGCTTACCATACTTACTTTCGCCAATCTGAAAATACGGCGTATCACTCGTCGCAGAAATGAAGTTCCCTTGTGGGTAAATATTATACAACTGCATTTCCTCGCCCTTGATCTGACCACCGACCAATAAACTACAGAAATAATTGCTTTGCTCCTGCGTATCTTCAGTTACATCTGCGATCACTTTACGCAGGATTTGCCCCACCAAACCTGCAACTTCAAACATGGTATTTACACCATATAGATTGGGCTCTTGTTTGAGTGCCAAATGATTTTGCAAATGCCCGATGACTGCTTGAGTTGTTGCCAAATTTCCAGACGTTTGAATGCAAATGAAACGCTCATTCTGCACCCCAAATGTATACAGTTTTCGATATACCGAAATATGATCTACACCTGCATTGGTTCGTGTGTCACTGATAAATACCAAACCTTGTTTGAGTCTTAATGCACAGCAATACGTCATAAGTTTTCTCTGTAAATGTCAGCAGGTCAGTACCTGTACAATCGACTGCATTGTCTCTGTACCACCCTTTTCACGTACACCCCTGATCGGAGCAACATCCCAGTAATCCCGACCCGTTGCCACATACACATGTACCTGAGGGCTAAAGATCTGATTGCTGATATCAAAACAATACCATGTGTCATTTAAATAAGCCTCTGCCCAGGCATGACTGGCAAGGTGCGTACTGTTATCCGCAAACAGATAGCCTGATACATATCTTGCAGGTATTCCCAGGGCTTTACACATAGCGATAAAGACATGACTGTGATCCTGACAGACCCCCTCTCTACGCTGAAATGCTTCTATTGCAGACGTACAGACCGAAGTCGCCTGAACCTTATACGGCATATACTGTAAAAGTGCCTGCGCCAGTTGTTTCAACTGATCCACGGTATTTTCCCTGACATATCTGTGTGCAAAACAGCGCATTTCAGCATCCGACTGTGTCATGGCAGTGGGCTGTAGAAATATGAATGGATTAAGACTGCACTGGGGCCCCTGCCCAGTTGCTGGATTCAGCTCAATCACGCCCTGAACCATAATGGTCATCTGCGAATAACTGTAACGCTGAACTGCCGTCAACCAAGGGTTGTGAAAGACATCCATCTGCTGCTGCCAGTCACCCGGTACACTGATATTCCAATGATGTACTTTCTGATGAGCATTGCTTACAGGCATCATTTTAATATACTGAATACTGTTGCAGGCAGTTTCACTGTACTGAAAATGCGTCTGGTGATTAATCATGAGTCGCATGTGCCCACCTCAAAAATATGCTGCAAACCATCACTCAACTGATAAAATCCCTTCAAATCCTGATGTCTTGTAAACTCAAGTAATGTTTCACTCAAGGCAACCCAGCCCACTGGTTTCATCAGTGCTGTAATCTGCTTCAGCTCCACAACAGTCTGCTCAATTTTCTGTTTCAGCCTGAGCTGTCGATCCAGCTGCTCAATGCATTGCCCCAGTTTAAAAAATAAAAATATTTCTTCAGACTCTGCTTCCATCACATCATGGCATTCATCCACAACATCACAGATATAAGCCGCATTTACGCAGGCATTTTTAATATTCTGATTCAGTTCAGCATAGGCTTTTGCAGAAATCAAACCCCTTAAATCCTGCACATTATCTTTTGCATACTGAAACTGCCAGCCAAAAGATGAAGGCTGTTCAGCATCCAGTACCAGTTCATTCAAAGATGATGCATCAAAAGCCGGCAAGCAGAAAGCATGAGCATAAAGCAATGCATCTTCATTGTTTTCAAAAGGAAATTGACTGCATAAATACTGGATACGTTTTAAATATCGCCCTAACCAAAAAATCTGTTGTGCATTACTGTTCAATAAAATCATCTTTCACTCCCGTATCAGCAGTTATGAATGCAATGGATCTATGACCCATGTGTCTTTTACACCACCGCCCTGCGAGGAGTTCACAACCAGGGAACCTGCCTGCATTGCCACCCTGGTCAGACCACCAGGGACAATTTCTGTCCGATAAGGAGAACTCAGAATAAATGGTCTGAGATCAATATGCCGTTCAGCAACTCCATAATCTGCAAGTGTCGGGCATACCGACAACTCGAGCGTAGGTTGAGCAATATATAAATGTGGATTTGCTCTGACTTTATCCCTGAACTGAGCAATCTGCCGTGGTGTGGACTGAGGACCGATCAGCATGCCATAGCCACCTGATCCCTGTGCCTCTTTGACAACCAACTGCTCCATATGTTCAAGCACATATTCCAGGTCTGCCTGCTCACGGCACTGCCATGTCGGTACATTTTTCAGTACTGGTTTTTCTGCCAGATAAAACTCAATCATCTTATCAACATAAGGATAAATGGATTTATCATCTGCAACGCCTGTTCCAGGAGCATTAGCAATCACGACATTATTCCGCAGATAAGCAGACATCAGACCTGGCACACCCAGTGTACTGTCTGAACGAAAGCTCAAAGGATCAAGAAAAGCATCATCCAACCTTCTATAAATTACATGGACTTGCTGTTTACCCCTGACTGTTTTGACATAAACCTTATCTTTTTCAACAAAAAGATCACGTGATGTCACCAAAGGGACATCCATTTCCCTTGCAAGGAATGAATGTTCATAATAAGCACTGTTAAAACGCCCCGGTGTCAGAACCACAATCAACGGACGATCAACTGCTGAGTTTTCAGCAAGAATTTCTTTTAACAGTTGTGGATACTGCTCAATCCCCTGAATCTGACTCTGCTGGCACAATTCCGGTAACAGCTGCTGACTGATTTTTCTGCTTTCAAGCATGTAGGATACGCCTGATGGTGTTCTGAGGTTGTCTTCCAGTACATAAAACTCACCATCTTTATTACGGATAATGTCTGTTCCACTGATCTGACTGTAAATTTTCCCTTTCAGCTGATGACCGCACATCTGGGGTAAAAAAGCCTCATGGGTCATGACCTGAAGTTCAGGAACAATGCCGGTTTTTAAAATCTCCTGCTGATGATAAATATCATGCAGAAACAGATTCAAGGCTTTTACCCGCTGTTCACAGCCACGTGCAATCATGTTCCATTGCTTACCGGCAATAATGCGCGGAATCACATCAAACGGAATCGTTCTTTCAGTGCCTTCCTGCTCACCATAAACAGTAAATGTAATCCCCTCATAAAGAAAATGATCCCTGGCTGCACGGTTCAGTAATGCCAGATCATCCAGGGTCTGGTCTCTCAGCCATCCCTCAATCCTGGCACGGCTTTCAGCAGGAATATGACTGTCATCATGCAGTTCATTAAAAAACTGAGATCTGAACTGAGTCATTAAATCATGTGTCTTTACCGATTCTGTAGATGAAATATTCCCTGTATTGACCACCCTTTCTTCTGCAACATTCCCTGTATAATTCTCCAGCACAGAATTTGTATCCCGATCTTCTTTTAGCATACAAACCTCGTCATTGTTGTATTGTACAATGGATTAAGCAATAACAGTGCCAGCTGAATGCTTATCGCCTTCTGATTATTTATTCACCAAAGTCGCATAGACTCAATGTAAGTTTTATTCAAAGATGTATCAAAATATAGCCCGTACTGGACACAAAAACTTGCCATTCTGGCCAGGTTTTCTTATTGTGTGGCTATCCCGTTTTTTACGATAAATTCAGCCATTTTTTGATTTTTAAATTATGTCAGCACAAGAAAAAGAAACATCCAACAGTCTCTACAGACAATGGCAAATTTTATCCCGTCTTTCTTCAGGAAAATGGACTGGTACACGTGAGCTTCAGGACACCCTGCAACGGGAAGGTATTGATATCAGCCTGCGTACCATTCAGCGTGATCTCAATCAGATTTCTCAGCGGTTTCCAATTGAAAGTAACAAGGAAGTCCCACAGGGATGGCGCTGGCGGGCAGATGCTCCGATTCAGAGCCTGCCTCATATGACCAGCTCACAGGCGGTTACTTTTATGATGGTGGAAGAACACCTGAAACATCTGCTTCCCCCAAGTCTGCTGGATGAAATGAATCCCTGGTTTGATCTTGCCCGTAGAAATCTGTCCACACAGAACAATGTCCGTCAGTGGATCAACCGTGTGCGGATTGTTCCTGCCAGTCAGCCTTTGATACCGCCGGTCGTGGAAAAAAATGCTCAGCAGTCCATTTACGAGGGACTTTTACAGGATAAGCAACTGGAATGTATTTATCAGGGACGCAACAGCCCTGAAGAAAAAACCTATATTCTTAACCCACTGGCACTGGTACAAAAAGGTGCAATTATTTATCTGATCTGTACCCGTCATGACAAAACGGATATTCAGACCTTTGCATTGCACCGATTTAAATCAGCCACTGTCATGAATACCCGTGCATTGCATCCTGTAAATTTTGACATAGACAGTTATATTGATTCGGGCGCATTAGGATTCCGAGTCGATTTCAGTAAAGCCACTGAAAATATTGAACTGAAACTTACTGTTGCAGAGTCTGATCTTGCTTATTTTGATGAAAGTCAGCTGAGCATGAATCAGAGTATTACCCGTCTGGATAATGGTCTGTATGAAGTAAAAGCACTGGTTCCGTTTACATTACAGCTGGTCTGGTGGTTACGCAGTTTTGGTAAAAAACTGATCCAGATTGAACCTGCTGAAGTTCATAATGCTGTGCATGAAGTTACGGCACAGACGACTGAATAAAAAAAGTCCCTTTACAGGGACTTTAGCAGTTTTCATATTCATCTTATTTTTGTTTTAGCACATTGACAAGGAAGGTCATGATTCATCTGGTGGATGTATTTTGCTCTTCTTATCCATCTCACTCCTTCTGAATCAAAACCTCACTGCATTCGTGAACACATGGAATAACATCGGCAAGCAAGTTCTGCTGTGTTATATCGGATGGATTTTTTAGTCATATTGCGGACTCCTCTCGTTGGCTATAAAGCTAATGTACAGACACTCAATCCACTTGTGAAATAAACAGTTTTGCAGAATAAATCTTATTTTCAGCTAAGAAGCCAAAAGAATTACAATATTCAGAATATAAAAAAGGACAGCATCTGCTGTCCTGAAAACTTCTGAGGATTAAATTTTTAGTCTTTTTTCGATGCTTTATAGCGGGATAATGCAGTTACAGCAACAGCTGACAGTAAAATACCCGGTGCACTGGCAACAAGAATACCTGTTGTCCCCAGCCCTAAAGCCAGAATCTTTCCTGTCAGCAATGGTCCTGTCATCGCACCCAGGCGACCCAGCGAAATTGCACTGCCGACACCTGTCACTTTACCCGCGGCTGAATAGAAGATTGGAGAAATACCATACAGAATGGACTGACCGCCTGTAGAGAAAATTCCGCCCATAACACCTGCAACAATAAGTACCGGAATAGAGGTTGTTGTAAACAGTGTAAATACTGAAATAAACAGACCTGTATAAATAATAACGGACATCTGCCACAGTTTCAGACGGTCAAGCAGATAACCAAAGGCAAGCGTACCAACCACAGCACCGACCTGAAAAACCAGCATGATGGTAAATGCCTGTTTCTTTTCAAGCCCCTGCTCCATCAGCAGATTTGGCAACCAGCTGATCAGAATATAATTGACCATCAGGGTAAAGAAAAAGCTGACCCACAAAGGCAAAGTCTGCTGATATTTCTTCTGTGAAAACAGAATCTCAGACATCCCTGGTACATCGCCTGTACCTTCGGTCACTGTCTGTTCTTTTCTTTTGTCTTTTAGAATAAATGCCATGAAAGGAATCAGAACAAGTGGTGTAATCCCACCGATCAGAAACAGTGTATGCCATGAAACATCCGGAAAGAAAATGCCCAGACCTGCAACAAAAATTGCGCCAACCGGTAAGCCACAGTACATCAGACTGTTCAGTTTTCCACGGTTTGCCTCTGTCGCCTCATCACCCACAACTGAAATCATGGTTGGCATCGCAGCCCCAAGTCCAAGCCCCGTGAAAAAACGTGAGAGATAAAGAATTTCTGTATTTGGCGCAATTGCACTCAGGCTGAAAAACAGACCGAAAATTGCAATCGACAGCATCAGGACTTTTTTCTGTCCCAGATAGTCTGCAATACGACCACCAAAGAATGCACCAAATAACATACCAAATACACCCAGGCTGAATACATAGCCCATCTGTACCTGGTCCAAGGAAAATGTCGCTGCAATTCCTTTCGCAGCAATACCGGGTGCCTGAAGGTCAAATCCTTCAAAGAATGCCACCCAGAAACACAAAAATACAGTAAGGAATTTTTGCATTTTTCCTGATTGTTGACTTGCCATAATCGAACTCCATTCATAAAGCGTATATACGGTCATACGCCATGGCATGGAGTGTCTGCCTAAATTCAGAGAATAAATACCACTACAATGGTCGGAATTACTTTTAGTTTTTTAAGCCCATTAAGACCTAAAACGTTGTATTACAATATTTCCAACATATCACTACTTAATAATAACTATAAAAACAATATCTTATATAGAAAAAACATTTTATTGATCGAATCATAGCTAAAATCAATAGTGATATATATTTTTATCTTCAAAAGACTTTATTCCTTATCATCACATTCATCCTACCTGCATCAAATACAAGTTCAAAATCTTTAATCTGGAAAAACCACTGTCCATTTGGCTCAAATCCATTATAATAAAATAATTATATTTTTTAATAAGTTATAAAATGAGTTTTACAGTACAGGAAGTCGCACAGCTTTTAAAACAAGCAAAAGAAAATGAAAAGCCTTATGTCTTTTTTACAGGTGCAGGTTGTTCAATCTCAGCTGGCGTCCCTTCCGCTACTGGTTTGATTGAAGAAATTCATACTCTGTTTCCAATCCAGGCTGTACGTTTGACTGTTTTCAATAATTCATTTCTCTCTAGAGATCCCTATTTCTTATCTTTCCATGGCCTTGCATTTTTCCTTGGAGGAATTACCGTCTGAGGATCGAACCAAATTGAAATATTTCCTCACTTGATTAGAGCTTAATTATAAGAGGAGCAATTCGTTGTACTATACATTTTGAATACAGGCTTCTTCATTTGGAAATTATATTGCTGAAGAAGCCTTTAAGAATAGCTTTGTGCAACAAAGCCATGAATAAGTAAAGAATAGATTAGCAACCTACTCTTTATTTAATTCACCAGTTATCCTATATATTTGAATAAAAGTTAGTAAACAATCACAGTCTTTCATATCAACATATGATTTCTAAACAACTTAAGAAGATTTAAATATTAGACAATTTATCTGAGAATTTGCTATAAAAAGTAAATGCTTCCCAAATATTCTCATCATTTGCATATCTAACTAAAGAAATAATTTGATCAAAGCTAAATTTATTTGATTTTTCAATAATTCTAAATACAATATTTTTAATAAAAATATTTGGATTAACAATATTAGCCTTACACCATTCGAATGATACCTCACTCGCACTCAATAATTTTTCAAAATATATTTTTTCAAGTGGATCATCAAAAAAATCTATTAAATTAATTATTGTAGAATCTGACAAATATACAATTTTTTCAAAAAAGAAGGCTCTAGCTATTAAATTATTATGGTGTAATCCTTTAACAAAAAGCTTGCCAAACAGGCTCTGATCTAAATTCAAAAAGATCGGTCTTACCAAATCGCACCACACTCTAAAATCATTCACTTTAGCAAGTTCATTAGCAATATTTTCTATAGTTTCATTTTTTTTCAACCTATCATCTGTCAGCTCACTTAATATACTTGAAATCATACGAGCTAACTCATTAGTATTATTCTCTCTTAATACAATTGCTAACCCCTCTATAGCGCTTTCATCATAATTTATTAAATCACTAATATCATTAGCAACACGACCCTGAGTACCACTACCATAAATTTGTTCTTTCAACAAATTTATGGTTTTTTCACAATTATTATTACTTAACATTTTCTATAACAACCTTATCTCGATATTTGAATTCTTTTATTAACAAAGTCTAACACCTCTCTTTCTCTTTTTAATCTATCAACATGAGTAATCCAACTTTCCACCAAATTTAAGTTTTTCACCATTCCATACTTTAATACTGTGCTCAATATAACCTTTAACTGTTTCTAAAGATTTTTTATCACAGCCTATTCAGAATATTATCCTTAACCTTATCGAGAGACCCATAGAGCCTTTCACCAGGCTCTGTCATCATTTCAGAAATATTTCTCAGAGGCTTTGTTGCATAAAGACTTTAAAGATAGGGCTTTCCTAAATTGCTCAAATTTAAGTGACAACTTGGGTATGCGGTCGGACTAATTCTGTAATTTTTTTAACACAGCTATGATGACTCATTTATCAACAGACAAAGACCTAGACAATGTCCACAATGAACATCAGTTCATTGAACTTTTAAATCACTTAAACTTAAAAGCAAAAGAGGAAGCAGAAAAGTAGCCTAAACCAAAAAAGCCTGCTTCCGCAGGCTTCCTCGATTTTTTTAAAACCTAAGCAGATTTTTTCGTTTGAGCATTCTTACGGATGGTAATCATCACCAACTGAACTGCCGCAGGTGTTACACCTGGAATACGGCTTGCCTGACCTAAAGTTTCAGGACGGACATCTTTCAGTTTCAGAGTAATTTCACGGGATAGACCTGAAACCACATCATAATCAAAATCTGCCGGAATACGTGTATCTTCCAGACGTTTCATCTGAGCAACGTCTTCCTGCTGACGGTTAATATAACCCGCATATTTCACCGCAATCTCGATCTGTTCACCCACAAATGCAGATACTTCAGAACCTGTCAGTTCAGCAATTTGAGCAAAACTGATATTCGGACGTTTCAACAGATCAATCGCAGAAGACTCTTTAGAAAGATCATCACCCGTCATTTCAACGAATTTTTTACCCATTGGATTGTTTGGTGCAGCCCAAAGGTGTTGTAAACGTGCTTTTTCAGTTTCTACTGCTTCCATTTTTTCACAATAAGAAGCCCAACGTTCATCGTCCACAAGACCCATTTCACGACCAATGGCTGTTAAACGCTGATCAGCATTGTCTTCACGAAGCATCAGACGGTATTCTGCACGAGAAGTAAACATGCGATACGGTTCTTTGGTACCAAGTGTAATCAGGTCATCAACAAGAACGCCCATATACGCTTCATCACGTTTTGGTGTCCACTGCTCCTGATCCCACGCACGGCGTGCAGCATTTAAACCAGCCAGTAAGCCCTGCGCACCCGCTTCTTCATAACCTGTGGTACCATTGATCTGACCAGCAAAATATAGGTTATTGATGGATTTCGTTTCCAAAGAGAATTTCAAAGATTGTGGGTTGAAATAATCATATTCAATTGCATAACCCGGACGAAGAATGTGCGCATTCTCCATACCACGGATTGAGCGAACCAGTTCAAACTGTACGTCAAAAGGTAAAGAAGTTGAAATACCGTTTGGATAAAGCTCATGCGTATCCAGACCTTCTGGCTCAAGGAATACCTGGTGAGAATCTTTGTCTGCAAAACGGTGAATCTTGTCTTCAATGGATGGACAGTAACGTGGACCAACCCCTTCAATCACACCAGTATACATTGGGGAACGATCCAGACCACCACGGATAATCTCATGCGTACGCTCATTGGTATGCGTGATGTAACAGTTCACCTGCTCAGGATGCATTGAAGCATCGCCCATAAATGACATGGTTGGCGATGGGAAATCACCAGGCTGTGGTGTCATTACAGAGAAATCAACAGAACGTGCGTCAATACGTGGTGGTGTACCTGTTTTTAAACGACCCACTGGCAGTTTCAGCTCACGTAGGCGTGCAGCAAGTGAAATTGATGGTGGATCACCGGCACGACCACCTGATGAATTATTTAGACCGACGTGGATTACACCACCGAGGAATGTACCCGTTGTCAGGACAACTGTTTTCGCATCAAAACGGATACCCATCTGTGTGACAACACCTTTGACGGTATCACCTTCAACGATCAGATCATCTGCTGCCTGCTGGAAAATATCCAGGTTTGCCTGATTTTCCAAAGTATCCCGAATAGCCGCTTTATAGCGGATACGGTCAGCTTGCGCACGTGTCGCACGTACTGCCGCGCCTTTACGTGAGTTCAGAATACGGAACTGAATACCGCCTTTGTCGGCAGCAAGTGCCATTGCACCGCCCAGGGCATCAATTTCACGTACCAGGTGAGATTTACCAATACCACCAATGGCCGGGTTACAGCTCATCTGCCCCAAAGTCTCAATGTTATGCGTCAGGAGCAACGTCTGTCGCCCCATACGCGCCGCAGCAAGTGCCGCTTCCGTACCAGCGTGACCGCCGCCGATAACAATGACATCGTAAACTTTAGGATAATGCATAGTGGTATAGAGAGATAAAAAAAGAATGACAGATCATTATAGCAAAAACCATCGAATAAGTTGACCCTGTCACTCAATTATCTTGTACTGACCGGACAAATCCGTTTCATGCCTTTTTATGTTACTGAAAGCCTGTGGTTGTTTACTGAAACAGCACTGGATTCAGATTGTTTTTTTCTGAGTCTTTTTTATTCTGAATAATGTGAATCTGAACAAACGAAAGGATTAACATGATGAATAAAATTTTCCCCGTTTCATTTCTGATGTGTGGTTTGCTGTTCAGTTCCTTTGCACTCCAGGCAAATGACAAAGTTGAAACCATTTATGACGCACAGAAGTTTCAGCAGGTCTGTAAAGGAAAAACCCAGGGAGATCAGGTCAGCTTTGCCTTCAGAGGAATTATCTGGAATGGCACATGTGAACCTCAGTTTTTTGCATCTTCCAGAAAAGCAGCCATCAAAGGTGATGAAGCCGAATTAAATTCAGTCTGTCAGAGCGACAGCAACACAAAATCAATCAATATAGAGGGACAGGAAATTAAAGGTAAATGTGCTTTAGGTTTTGTTCCCCCACAACCAAAGTCATAAAATAATGACCTGTTTCACTTAATTCTTTTCTCATGTGACTTAACCAATAAAGCAGTCATAAATATTTCATTTTATGACTGCTGCGTTTATTGCCAATGGTAAAAACGTCTATAAACTCTCAATAATCAAAGAAAAAATAATAAAGGTTCGCATGGGCACAGGTTTATTTACCTTTTTATTGCCAATTACGCTGGCCATCATGATGACGGGGTTGGGACTTGAACTGTCACCCAGGGATTTCATCAGGGTCAACCAGTATCCTAAGGCTATATTTCTGGCATTATTTTCACAGCAGATTTTACTGGTCATTATTGCGTTCCTGATCTGTGTCCTGTTGACATTGCCACCACTGCTGTCAGTAGGACTGATGCTACTCGCCGCGTCTCCAGGCGGTCCAACAGCCAATATGTTCAGCTATATATTTAAAGGCGATGTTGCCCTCAATATCAGCCTGACGGGGATCAACTCCCTGGTTTCCACCTTTACTATGCCTTTTATCGTCAGCCTTTCCATTGCCTATTTCTTAGGAGAAACCCAGGAAATGGCAATGCCTATTGAAAAAATAACCTTAATTTTCTTACTGATTATTGTACCTGTGTGCGTGGGTATGGCATTGCGGACATCCATGCCCGAATTTGCACAGAAAATGAATAAACCCATGCGGTATCTGTCCATCTGTTTTTTAGCAGGCTTATTTCTGTATGCCCTGTATCAGGAAAGAAGTAATGTACTGGAATATTTTTCTGAAATTGGGATAGCCACCGCCCTGTTCTGCTTCAGTGGACTGGTGACGGGTTATGTTGTCCCTCAGCTTGCAGGCGTACCCGACAAACAGGCTCGTGCCTGTGCATTTGAGGTCGGCATTCATAACACCACAGTCGCTATGGCGATTGCCCTGACCGTACTGAACAGCACAACCATTGCGGTTCCTGCGGCTATTTACTCCATTGTCATGTATGTATTTGCCACGATTTTCGGGTTCATTCTGACGAGTCATTCCAGCAATGAAATAATTTCTGAGGACAAGTTCTGAATTCTGTTCTATATTAAAATTACAAGCTTAAAAACTGAAAAAAATATACAGACTTCAACATAAAGTCTGCTTAATAGAACAAGGACAGGAGTTTGAACTGATGGATTCAGGAATCATTACAATATTATTACCTTTAGCCTTAGCTATTATTATGATTGGGCTTGGGCTGGAACTGACCCCAAAAGATTTTGCGCGGGTGACCAGACACCCTAAAGCTGTTCTGCTTGCACTGTTCTGCCAGCTGGTTCTACTGGTTGGAATTGCTTTTCTGCTCTGTAAAATACTGGCTTTACCGCCCGTACTGGCAGTAGGTTTAATGCTGCTCGCCGCTTCACCTGGGGGCAGTACAGCAAACCTGTTCAGCTATCTCTTTAAAGGCGATATTGCACTGAATATTACCTTAACAGCCATCAATTCAGTGATTGCAGCTGTTTCCCTCCCCCTGATTGTCAATCTTTCCATTCAGCATTTTATGAATGATGGTCAACAGATCACCTTACAGTTCAGTAAAATTCTTCAGGTTTTCAGCATCATTATTATCCCTGTCTGTATCGGGATGCTGATCCGGCATTTTGCCCCAAAATTTACGGAGAAAATGAACAAACCATTACGGATTTTTGCAGTGGTTTTCCTTGTATTAATCATTATTGGAGCGATTGCCAAAGAACGTCATCAGATTATGGAATACCTGACTCAGGTTGGTCTCGCAACTGTAATTTTCTGTTTATGCAGTCTGCTGATCGGCTACTTTGTTCCCCGTTTAGCAGGTATCAGCAGTACCCAGGCACGCGCATGTGCATTTGAGATCGGTATTCATAACAGTACACTGGCGATGACTATAGCACTGACGGTGATGGCAAGCTCCACCGCGGCAATGCCTGCTGCGGTCTATTCATTGTTCATGTATTTCTTTGCCGCAATTTTTGGTTTCCTGCTGAACAGGTTTGCGCCTGTCCAGCCAGCAACAGAGTCACAGCAGACTGCCTGAAGTCAGTTCTTTACATGATTAAGGCTTTCAGATGCGTTCCAGCAGTAGCCGTTCCGGTTACTGCTGGTTACAATAGCTTTTTAGAATCAGATTTAGGTTATTACCGTGAAGTGGTTACAAATTCATATTACAGTTGATCAGGCTCAGGTTGATTTTACTGAAACACTGCTCAGTTCACTTGGAGCAGTCAGTGTTACCCTGGATGATGCTGAAAATCAGGATCTGCTTGAACCACTTCCAGGTGAAACACCTCTTTGGAATAAAGTCATCGTGACGGGTATCTATGCCCAGGAAGACGATGAAACGATTGATGTTGCCTCACTGGAGACATTCATCCGTACTCAGCTCCCTACAGAGCCGATGCGCAGTGAATTTCTTGAAGACCAGGAATGGGAACGCACCTGGATGGATGCTTATGAGCCTATTCAGATTGGTGAAAAGTACTGGATCGTACCCGAATGGATGGAAGCACCTGAAGCAGATGCGGTCAATATCAAACTTGATCCAGGACTGGCATTCGGTACAGGTAATCACGCTTCGACATTCTTATGCCTGCAATGGTTAGGCAAAACTGATGTTAAAGATAAGATTGTGATTGATTACGGTTGTGGTTCAGGTATTTTAGGTGTTGCTGCACTGCTTCTGGGTGCTAAAAAAGTATATGCCACAGATATTGACCCACAGGCTGTACTGGCAACAAAACAGAATGCAGAACTGAATGGCGTACTTGAAAACTTATATGTAGGTCTTCCAGAAGAGTTCAATGCAGAGTTTAAAGCTAAACAGGCCGATATTCTGGTTGCAAATATTCTTGCCGGACCACTGATGTCACTTGCAGAAGAATTCTCAACTTTAATTAAATCTGAGGGTGAGTTCGCACTTGCAGGTGTAATAGAAGAGCAAGTTACTGATGTTACTGGTGTTTATTCTGAATTTTTTGATATAGTAGAGATCGAAAAGCGTGATGAAAACTGGTGCAGAATTTCTGGAAAACGCCAGCAATATTAATTTTTAGTTTTAAACAGTAAATTATGAGTGATAAACAAACCAAGTGCCCTGAATGTTCTACAGTATATAAAGTCTCTGTGGCTCAACTGACTGTTGCTCAGGGTATGGTTTGTTGTCCTAAATGTTCAGCAACATTCAATGCACTGACCAACCTGATCACGGTTGCAGGTACATCTGCTGAAAGTGCAGCTGCACAAAATGAACCACTGCCTGAGGACACCTTCAATACCGCTATTCTGCAAAGCCTTCAGAATGCACAGGACAATGAAAGTGAACATGTCCTGCTGTCCATTTTCGACCGCAAAGTTGAACACTCAAATATTGATCTGAAAACTTATCTGAACAACCTGAATTATTTTGGAACAGAACCGATTGGTAACTTCCCAACCCTGAATCTTTCAGATCACGAAGCTGAAGTCAAAAAACAGCATGGTCCTGCTTATTATATTATCTGGGCTACCATCAACTTTTTACTCGTCGGCTTACTGACCTTTCAGGTGCTTTGGTTCAACCCTAATTTTCTGAACAACAGCCCTGCACTCAGTGCAATTTTCAACAGTACCTGCCAGCTGGTCAACTGTAGAACGCTTGAAAAAACCTACAGCATGATTTCTACAAACCGGGTCAAAGTAAAGCGGGTCAGCAAAAATGAAGTTCAGTTTACCGGTGAACTGATCAACTATCATGAAAAAAGCCTTTTATTACCAAACCTGCAGGTCACACTCAAAGAACGTGGTGAAAGTATCGGTGTTTACACCCTGCATCCGCATCAGTACCTGGTCAAGAGTCTGAGTGGTATCCAGCGTATTCCTAAACACAGTCCATTTAAGTTTGAATTTAGCCTGCCCAAGGACCGTAAAGACTTCGATTCCTATACATTGGAAATCATTCACCCTTGATATTGAAAAAAACTATTAAAAATGTAAAAAAAATGTAAAAAAAGTGCAGTTTTCTTGCTCACTTTTTCTAAGACAATGGTATCATACGCGCCACGAAAGCTTTGTGCTGCGAACTCCCCGTTAATTTTCACAATAAACAGTCATGCTGATGCGCCTTATTTAATCAATGATGCGCACGAGTAGGATTTTTTGTTCTGAAATTGGTCGGTAACAAATATTTAACTATTGTTACGCTTATTTTTCGACCAAAGCGCTGAGTTGTGGCAAGCTAATGATTAAGTTTTAGAGCGCCCGTTTTAGGATCTAAAACGGAGTTCATTAAATTTTTAGACCATTTTTTTTACATATCACCTTTACCCAGGTGGTATCTGATTTTTCGGATTAATTCGCATGAATAGCAAATCTCCTATTTTTACTGCACAATCTGATGTCGCTCTTCGTATCCACGTAGATCGCGCAGTTCGTCATTACTTTGCTCAGTTGCAGGGCGAACAGCCTTCGCAGGTATACGACATGGTGCTGGCAGAAATGGAGAAACCACTTCTATCTGTAGTTCTTGAATATACTCGTGGCAACCAGACGCGTGCTGCGGAGATTCTCGGACTGAACCGCGGAACTTTACGTAAAAAGTTAAAAGCTCACGGTTTAATGAGTGAATAAATGATAAAATGCTCACGGCTTGCGTGGGCATTTTTTTTACCTACGTTTTAGCTATTTGTTAAATATCCAGACTTAAACTGTTGACGATGATCATGACTATTAAACGCGCTTTAATCTCTGTTTCTGATAAAACCGGGATCGTTGAATTTGCCCAGAACCTTGTTGCTCTTGGGGTGGAAATTTTATCTACAGGTGGTACATATAAGTTGCTTAAAGACAACAATGTGTCTGTAGTAGAAGTTTCAGAGCATACTGGCTTCCCTGAAATGATGGATGGTCGTGTAAAAACACTGCATCCAAAAATTCATGGTGGTATCCTGGCTCGTCGTGGCCTGGATGAAGCTGCAATGGCTGAACACAACATTGATGCGATTGATTTAGTTGTTGTTAACTTATATCCATTTGCTGCAACTGTTGCTAAACCGAACTGTTCACTGGCTGATGCAATTGAAAATATCGACATCGGTGGTCCAACAATGGTTCGTGCAGCTGCGAAAAACCATGCCTCTGTAGGTATCGTGGTAAATGCATCTGACTATGCAACTGTGGTTGAAGAGTTAAAAGCGAACGGTGCTTTATCTCATGCGACTCGTTTTGACCTTGCAGTAAAAGCATTTGAACATACTGCACAATATGACGGTATGATTGCTTCTTACTTAGGCGCTCGCGTAGGTAAAGAAGAAGGCGAAGCAGACAAATTTGCGCGTACTTTCAATACTCAACTGAACAAAGTTCAAGACCTTCGTTATGGTGAAAACCCGCATCAATCAGCTGCATTCTATGTAGAAGATACTGCGACTGAAGCGTCTGTTTCTACAGCGAAACAACTTCAAGGTAAAGAGCTGTCTTATAACAACATTGCAGATACAGATGCAGCACTTGAATGTGTGAAATCATTTGCAAAACCTGCTTGTGTGATCGTTAAACATGCAAACCCTTGTGGTGTTGCTGTTTCTCTAGATGGTATCCATGCTGCTTATGATCTTGCATACGCAACAGATCCTGAATCTGCATTTGGTGGCATCATTGCATTCAACCGTGAATTAGATGTTGCAACTGCGCAAGCGATTGTAGACCGTCAATTCGTTGAAGTGATCATTGCTCCAAGCATCGCTGATGGCGTACTTGAAGTGACTGGCGCGAAGAAAAATGTCCGTGTACTTGTATGTGGCGAACTTCCTGCAATCACTGAACGTAAAGCTCAACTTGATTACAAACGTGTAAACGGTGGTTTACTGGTTCAAGATCAAGACTTAGGCATGATCACTAAAGATGACCTTAAAGTTGTGACTAAACGTGCGCCAACTGAAGCAGAAATTGATGACTTAATCTTTGCCTGGAAAGTTGCGAAATACGTTAAATCAAACGCAATCGTTTATGCAAAAGGTCGTCAAACCATTGGTGTAGGCGCTGGTCAAATGAGCCGTGTAAACTCTGCTCGTATTGCTGCGATTAAAGCTGAACATGCAGGCTTAGTGGTTGAAGGTGCTGTAATGGCGTCTGATGCATTCTTCCCATTCCGTGATGGTATTGATAACGCTGCGAAAGCAGGTATCAAATGCATTATCCAACCGGGTGGTTCTATGCGTGATGAAGAAACCATTGCTGCTGCTGATGAAGCTGGTATTGCAATGGTATTCACGGGTATGCGTCATTTCCGTCACTAATTAATATATAAATCCTCCCTAGCCCTCCTTTAATAAAGGAGGGTTTTCTATATCATAATAGAACGAAGGGAGTCCCCCTTTCCAAAGGGGGATTTAGGGGGATTCTATTTCTGGAAGGATTTTTGATCATGAATATTTTAGTTTTGGGTAATGGCGGTCGTGAACATGCATTGGCATGGAAAATCGCCCAGGATAACAAAGTCGCAAAAGTATTTGTAGCACCGGGCAATGCAGGTTCTGCAACTGAAAATAAATGCGAAAATGTTGCCTTAAATATTTTAGACAATGCTGCGATCATCGACTTTGCAAAAAACAATGCAGTTGATTTAGTCATCGTGGGTCCTGAAGCACCGCTTGTAAATGGTGTGGTTGATGCATGTCGTGAAGCTGGCGTTAAAATCTGGGGTCCAACTCAGTTCGCTGCACAGCTTGAAGGCTCTAAAGCATTTGCGAAACACTTCCTTAAACGCCATAACATCCCTACTGCTTTCTATGATGTATTTACTGAAGTAGATACAGCGAAAGCCTTTGTTGAAAAAAATGGTGCACCGATCGTAATCAAGGCAGATGGTCTTGCTGCGGGTAAAGGTGTAATTGTTGCAATGACCAATCAAGAAGCATTCGATGCGATTGATGACATGCTGGCTGGCAACAAGTTTGGTGATGCAGGTTCTCGTGTAGTCATCGAAGAATTTCTTGCAGGTGAAGAAGCATCTTTCATTTGTATGATTGATGGCGATAACATCTTGCCGATGGCGACATCGCAAGACCACAAACGCATCTTTGAAGGCGACCAAGGTCCAAATACTGGCGGTATGGGTGCTTACTCTCCTGCTCCTGTTGTGACAGCGGATGTATTTGAAAAAACCATGCGTGAAGTGATGCGTCCAACTGTTGATGGTATGAAAGCAGATGGTCACGTTTATACAGGTTTCTTATATGCAGGCTTGATGATTGATGAACAAGGTCAACCGAAAGTGATCGAGTTCAACTGTCGTTTTGGTGATCCTGAAACTCAACCGATCATGATGCGTTTAAAATCATCTTTGGTGGATCTGGTTGAAGCAGGTATTGCAGGTAATTTACCTGCGGAAGCTGATTGGGATGAACGTAAAACTGTAGGTATCGTTTTAGCATCGAAAGGTTACCCTGAAACTTCAAGCAATGGCGATGTGATTTCAGGTTTAAATACTGAAATGGCAGATGCCAAAGTATTCCATGCAGGTACGAAAGCACTTGAGAATGGTGATATCGTGACTGCTGGCGGTCGTGTACTTTGTGTAACTGCTTTGGGTGATACGATTGGTGAAGCGCAAGCTAAAGCTTTGGAACTTTGCCAAAAAGTGACTTTTGATGGTGTTCAATACCGTAAAGATATTGGTTACCGTGCAATTGCGCGTGAAAATGCTTAATCGCATTTAAATCACGAAAACCCGCTTAGGCGGGTTTTTTTATACTTATAATTTATTTTTCACAATATATGCTAGTAGTTCCTTACCTTTATCAGTAATTGTCAGTTTACTCGCCGTACCCGTATTGGTTAGTTTCTGCTGTTGCATTAAATTATGAATTATTAAATGTGGCCCTAAATCATAAAAAATAAACATATCATACTCTGTAGAACTCATCGAATTATCCACACCAACAACGAGTTTCTTTTGACAACGCTTCAAAGCATCTAATATGGTTATTTCATCAGGGATGCTTACTCCTTCATTTTGTAATCGCTTTAAACTGACATTTTCTTGAGAAAATAACTGAATTAATTCCATCATTTCTTCTTCTGGGGTATTGTTATCAGTTTTCTTTCTTTTTAATAAAGTATTCTCTTGTTGTAGTGTTCGTATTTCTTGTTGCAAATCTAAAATTTGATCTAAATATTCTTTAGGGTTCTGTACAGAATCAGCTCTAATCCAACCAACCACCTGATTTTCTTTTTGTAATTGTCCAATACTTTCATGTACTGCTAATTTTATATCTTTATAATCTTCGAAGAAGGAACACATATATGATGTGACCTTAGTTTTAAAATCTTTCAATTTAGCTGGGTTATCGAGCTCTAAAACATCAGATCCAATTAATTTAACCTTTTCTTGAAGTGCCTTATCCTCCATGATTACAGCAAACAAAGGTTTGTTTTGTTGCAAAGCATAATTATATTCTAATTCTGTATAACTTAATCCTGATTCAGACTCGACAGAACCATAACGACCACCTAATATCAACATATAAATATCAGACTCATCAATCCATTTTTTAATAATGTCCCACTGACTTTTATTGGATGCTGTGAATAATTCCATTCCAGCAGGGATATGACTAGCTTTTAAAATAGCTTCCACAGCTGCTTGTCTTTCATCGATTAAGTCCAAATAGGTAGAGGAGATAAAAACTTGATATTTTTTCATAAGTAAACTAATCAATATAATTTACCTCTATTTTAGTAATATTACATATTTTTACAATCAGTGATTATTAAATCAGTTTAGATATTACGATGACTTATATTACAACCCATCGCCTGATCCTCCGCCAATGGCAAGACTCCGACACTACCCCATTTATCCAAATGTGTGCAGATGACGAGGTTATGCGATATTTCCCTAAAAAACTTGATGTTTCCGAAGCCACCGCTTTTCTGCAACGTATCCAAAATGACATTGAAAAACGTGATTGGGGCTTATTTGCCGTAGAGCTAAAAGCGACTGGTGAATTTATTGGATTTATCGGCTTACACGTACATCCACCTGAGTTTGAAATAGCCGACGCACCTGAAATTGGCTGGCGTTTACTACCCCAGTACTGGCATCAAGGTTATGCAACGGAAGGAGCTAAAGCGGTGTTAAAGCATGCTTTTAGAAACTTACGTATAGATCGCGTGATTTCATTGACTGCCTGCATCAACACACCATCCGAAGGTGTTATGCAAAGGCTCGGTATGGATAAAGTAAGAGAATTTGATCATCCATTTCTTTCAGCTGATCATCCATTACATCGTCATGTACTCTACGAAATGCATCGCGGTGATTTTCTGCATCACACATTTTGTTGATGCTAAAGTATTTCATATGGGTACTAAAGCCAATGAAAATGGCGACATCGTGACTGCTGGCGGTCGTGTACTGTCTGACTACCCTGTTAACACCATTGGTGAACGTAAGCTCTGGCTTTGGCACTTTGTCAGAAAGTAACTTTTGATGGTGTTCAGTACCCTAAAGATATTGTTTACCGTGCAATTGCTCATAAAAATTCTTATTTTTAATTAAGTCACTAAAACCCGCTTAGGCGGTTTTTTTCATTTAAGAGAAAGAATCGGTCAGTTAAGATTTATAAAGACTTAAGCTCAAAGCTGAAACTCAAAACAGGATTTCTGGATTCTGCATAAACTATCTATAGCTACCCATCATCAGATAATGCAACGCTCTGTAAGAAATTTTGAAAAAAAGACAGGATGGCTCATTCATTACTTAACCGGTATTTTCCGGACGTTGTTTTATTTAAAATTACAGCAGATAATTTATATTTAATCAGAGACTTATAAGCACCTTACCGTTTTCCATCAGTACGGTTCTCATACCCTTTTCTCATTATGCAGTTGGCTTCAGGCTTTGGCTTTTTTGCATCAAAAACACCTGCTCCTCTACTGAATATCCAAATCTGCCTGATCACTTATACAGCTTATGAAACAGGACTTTATTTCAGTTACTTGCTGTTCATCCATGATGATCTTTCAGCTCCAAGTACATTCTGAGATTCAACCCGATGCCTGCCAAACTGCTATATTCATAATTCAGATAGTAAATTCAAAAAAATTTATATATTCAATATAAGTAAATTCAGAGGATAAATTTGCTTCAATGTTTAATAAAAGCATTTGTTTTCTATATTCTTTTCTTTATAGTATTAAATTAGAACATTATTCACGTTAAAACATCTCAATAGAGCAACACTATTTATAATTAAATTTTATTGGTATGATAAACAAATCTTTAGAGTAAAATTTTCAAAAATACCTGAAAGCCGTTGTACTGCTGCATTCCAAGAGCATCAGATACTGCCTGTATTTCAGGACTCTGGAACCATTTTAAATTTAATGTAATGCAGACATTCCGGCATTTGCATTTCAGGACTTATACATGAAAAAGTTATTCAGCGTTTTGCTCAGTGCCTCTGTTCTGACTCTGTCAGCATGTGGTAAGCAGGAAGCCCCAAAAACTGAACAGGCAGCTGCACCTGCCGGTGAACTGACTACAGTTACTCTGGCATCAAGTGGTTCAGATACAGATATCTGGAACTACATCGCGACATTGCCTGAAACAAAACAGGCTGGTATTGAGCTGAAAGTTAAAAACTTTACTGATTATGTATCCATGAATACTGCTGTAGCAAACAAGGAAATTGATGCAAATGCATTCCAGTCCTACGCTTACATGGTTGCGTACAATGACAACAACAAAGATAAAGTTGCACCAATCGCAACGACATATCTTGAGCCAATGGGTATCTATTCAAGTAAAGTGAAAAAAGTTGAAGACTTTGCTACCGGTGCAACCATTGCGATTCCAAATGACGGTGCAAACGAATCCCGTGCGCTTTTGTTATTACAGTCTGCGGGTCTGGTAAAATTGAAGGCTGACTTTGACAATGTAAAAGGCACACCTGCTGATATTACTGAAAATAAAAAGAATATTGTGATCAAACCGATTCAGATGGCGACTGCTGTTCGTGCTAAAGATGAAGTGGATGCCATTGTTCTGGGTAATGTGCTTGCAATGGAAGGTGGTCTGAACGTGATCCGTGACTCTATCTATCATGAGCCGATTGACCAGTCGACCAAGATGAATGTCAACATTGTCGCTGTTGCTGATTCACGTAAAAATGATCCTGTACTGGAGAAACTGGGAACGCTTTACCATACTCCTGCTGTTGAAAAATACATTCAGGAGCACTTTGATGGTACAAAAGTGGATGTAAATAAACCTGTCAGCTATCTGACAGAATCAAAACAGTAATATAATTTCTTAAACAAAACAGGCAAAGTAACTTTGCCTGTTTTTTCATTTTTGTACAGTTTTTGACGATATGATTGAATTTAAAGACATTTCAAAACACTATGAGCTGAAAGGTCAGACCCTGCGCGCACTGGATAATATTAATCTAACGATTCCAGCCGGCAGTATTTTTGGCATTATTGGTTATAGTGGTGCCGGTAAAAGTACCTTAATCCGCCTGATTAATCTGCTTGAACGCCCAAACTCCGGTCAGGTAATCATTAATCAGCAGGATTTTACTGCGCTGAATGCACGTTCATTACGTCAGGAGCGTGCAGGAATCGGTATGATTTTCCAGCATTTCAACCTGTTGCAGACTAAAACGGTTGCGGCAAATATTGAAATGCCACTGAAACTGCTGGGTGTGGCTAGGGCTGAACGTGAAAAACGCCTGGATGAGTTGCTTGAGTTCATTGACCTGAAGCACAAGAAAGATGCTTATCCTGATGAACTGTCTGGTGGACAAAAACAGCGTGTCGGTATTGCCCGAGCACTGGCGAATCATCCTAAAATTCTGCTTTGTGATGAAGCAACCTCTGCTCTTGATCCACAGACGACCAAGTCTGTTCTGGAATTATTGAAAAAGATCAATAAAGAGCAAGGGATTACCATTGTCATGGTAACTCATGAAATGGATGTGATTGAATCTGTCTGTGACTATGTGGCTGTCATGGAGCAAGGTAAAGTGATTGAAACAGGAACTACCCTGGATATTTTCAGTCAGCCGCAGCATCCAACGACCAAAAATTTTATTCAGACTGTATTACAGCAGCAGCTGCCGGTCAGTATCCTGAATAATCTTGAAAATCAGAACCATAAAAGTATTTACAGCCTGCAGTTTCTTGGAACTTCAGCACAGGAAACCGTGGTTCAGGCTGCCATCAAACAGTTTGATATCAGCCTGAATATTTTATTTGCCAATATGACTGAAATTAATGGTTCTGTAATTGGGCAAATGTTCATTCAGCTTTTAGGCGATCCCGAAATTATTAAACAGACCATTGCGTTCTTTGAACAGAATGGCGTCAAAGTTGAACAGCCAGGAGTCAGCGCATGAGAGATCTGTTTGTTCAATGGCTGACTGAAATCACAGCTCCTTACTGGCACAGCCCGCTTTCAATCGATCAGTTTGTTACAGCTCTGCAGGAAACCTTTCACATGGTATTTTTTGCCATGCTGTTCGGTACACTCTGGGGATTCATTCAAGCAGTCATTTTACTGGTGACCCGCCCTGAAGGCATTATGCCCAACCGAGCTGTTTATCATTTACTGAACCCGATTGTAAATGCTCTGCGTTCACTGCCGTTCATTATTCTTCTGATCGCTGCGATTCCTCTGACTAAGTTTCTGGTGGGTACATCTATTGGGACATGGGCAGCCATTGTGCCATTAACGATTTATGTAGGACCCTATATTGGTCGTCTGATCGAGACTTCCCTGCTTGAAGTGAATGCAGGGATTGTTGAGTCTGCTCAGGCAATGGGTGCATCGCCGTTACAGATCATTTTTAAATTTATTATTCCAGAAGCACGCAGCTCACTGATTTTAAATCTGACCACTGCAACCATCAGCCTGATCGGGGCAACTGCAATGGCAGGTGCTGTTGGTGCAGGCGGTATTGGTGATCTTGCTATTTCTTATGGTTATCAACGCTTTGATACCAGTGTTGTCATTCTGACAGTTATAGTTCTGCTGATCCTGGTTCAACTGGTGCAGAGTCTCGGTGACTGGTTGTCTAAAATCAGATAAGCAAAACCTCATGATCAGTTCAAATGCCTTCAGTTCCTGGAGGCATTTTTATTTACACAGTCATTTTCTTTTGACTATAGGGAAGTCGAGCTATCCCGCAACTGTCTAAGCCCGCTGTAAACACAACACTTTAGGACTTTATATCTGCATTTTAAGTTCAGAATTATGCCACTTTCCCCAAGTGCTTAAATAATCACGTATGCAGATCTTTTTTGCGTGCTAAAATGTTCAGCAGTTTTTGCAAGGATTGATTTATGCAGTTTGTACATCTTGGTATTCATACAGAGTTTTCGATTACGGAATCAATCGTACGTGTGCCTGAATTAATTAAAACTGCCTCCAGTCAATCCATGCCGGCTCTGGCGATTACAGACCTGTCAAACCTTCATGCTGCAGTCAAGTTCTATAAAAAATGCATGGGTAACGGGATTAAACCCATTTTCGGAAGTACCATCCGCCTGAATGATGCTGAGCACAGGGCAACCCTGCTTGCCATGACCAATAAAGGCTGGCGCAGTCTGACGGAAATCGTTTCCCGTGGTTATATTGAAGGGCAGCAGCTTTCCATTCCATGTATTCAGAAAGACTGGATACTGGAACAGTCAGATGACATCATTGTACTGCTCGGTATGCACAGCGATGTCGGCAAAATGCTGTGCTCTGCCAATCCTCAGAAAGCTGAACCCTTACTTGAAGAATGGATTCATAAGTTTGGCAATCGGGTTTATCTGGCTTTAACCCGTACAGAGCGCCCGTTTGAAGAAGACTTTATTCAGGAAGCGGTGAAACTGGCAGCAAAATACAATATCGGTGTGGTTGCCCATAACGATGTGCACTTCCTCACGCGCGAGGACTACGAAGCGCATGAAGCCCGTGTCTGTATTGCTGATGGTTATGTACTGAATGACAGCCGCCGTCCAAAAACCTATAGTACAGAGCAGTATTTCAAAACAGCCGAAGAAATGATCGAGCTGTTTTCAGATATTCCAAGTGCTATAGAAAATACCGTCAATATTGCCAAACGTTGTAATGTAGCACTCCGACTGGGCTTCAACGATTTACCTGATTATCCAATTCCTGAAGGTCATACCATTGATACCTTCTTTGCGCATATTTCCGAAGAAGGTCTGGAAGAACGTTTAAATTTTCTGTATCCACCTGAAAAACGTGATGAAGACTGGGCTGAAATCCGTAAGCCTTATGACGAACGTCTGGCCTATGAAATTAACATCATTAATAAAATGGGCTTCCCAGGCTACTTCCTGATCGTTATGGACTTCATTGGCTGGTCTAAAAACAATGGGGTTCCGGTTGGACCAGGTCGTGGTTCAGGTGCAGGCTCACTGGTGGCATACAGTCTGAAAATTACAGACCTTGATCCCTTACGTTATGACTTACTTTTCGAACGTTTCTTAAACCCTGAACGTGTTTCGATGCCCGATTTCGACGTCGATTTCTGTATTGCAGGTCGTGATAAGGTCATTGACTACGTTGCACGTCACTATGGTCGGGATGCTGTCTCACAGATTGCAACATTCGGAACCATGGCGGCAAAAGGTGCAATTCGTGACGTTGCGCGGGTTTTAGGTAAATCTTATGGTCTGGCTGACCGTATTTCAAAAATGATTCCGACCAAGCCTTTAGGCTTAACCTTAGAGGAATCCATTGAAGCTGAGCCACAACTCAAAGACATTGTGACCAATCCTTCCAACCCAGATAATGATGATGCTTCTGAAATCTGGGAAATGGCACTCAAACTTGAAGGGATCACCCGAAATACAGGTAAACACGCTGGTGGTGTGGTAATCGCACCGACCAAAATTACTGACTATTCTGCGGTCATGTGTGAAGCCGATGGTACTGCACGTGTTGCACAGTTCGATAAAGACGATGTTGAAGCAGCCGGTCTGGTTAAATTCGACTTCCTGGGTCTGCGTAACTTAACCGTGATTGAAGATGCTGTACAGAACATCAACAAACGGATTCAAGCCGATCAGCCTTTGGATATTGCGCATATTCCTTTGGATGATGTTGATGCCTACTTAGTCTTTGCTGAAGCAAATACCACAGCGGTGTTCCAGTTTGAATCCGTCGGCATGAAAAAAATGCTGAAGGAAGCTAAACCAAGTAAATTCGAAGAAATTATTGCATTCGTATCTTTATACCGACCAGGTCCAATGGATCTGATTCCTGACTTTATTCACCGTATGCATGGCGGCGAGTTTGAATATCTGCACCCACTGCTTGAAGGTGTGCTCGAACCGACCTATGGGATTATGGTTTATCAGGAACAGGTGATGCAGGCAGCACAGTTCTGTGCAGGCTATACACTGGGTGGCGCGGACTTACTCCGTCGTGCCATGGGTAAAAAGAAAGTCGAGGAAATGGAGAAACAGCGTGCAACCTTTATTGAAGGTGCGGCGCTCAAAGATATTGATGCAAAAACAGCGAACCATATTTTCGACTATATGGAAAAATTCGCAGGTTATGGTTTTAACAAATCACATGCGGCAGCTTATGCACTGGTTGCCTATCAGACTGCCTGGTTAAAAGCGCATTACCCTTCAGAGTTTATGGCTGCGGTCATGTCTTCGGAAATGCAGAATACTGACAATATTGTATTTCTGATTGATGACTGCCGGATCAATGGTCTGGAAGTGCTTCCCCCTTCAGTCAATATGTCGTTCTACCAGTTCCATGCCAGCGATGCTCAGACCATTATCTATGGACTCGGCGCCATCAAAGGTGTGGGTGAACAGGCAATGCAGTCTGTGATTGACTCACGTCTGCATGATGGTCCATTTAAAGATCTGTTCGACTTCTGTCATCGGGTCGATC
The DNA here is from genome assembly GCF_002165295.2 of Acinetobacter sp. WCHAc010052. NCBI lineage: Bacteria > Pseudomonadati > Pseudomonadota > Gammaproteobacteria > Moraxellales > Moraxellaceae > Acinetobacter > Acinetobacter sp. WCHAc010052. Next base: position 2,163,722 of record NZ_CP032143.1, read on the forward strand.
TGAAAAAAATCAACAAACGTACACTTGAAGCCCTGATCCGTGCAGGTGCGCTCGACTGTCTGGGTATTGAACGTTCGAGTCTGATGCTGCAGCTCCCAGAAGCTGTTCAGGCTGCTGACCAGGCACGTTCCAACCGTGAAACCGGAATCATGGATCTGTTTGGTGAAGTTGAAGAAGTTCAGCGGAAGCCTGCAAAACCAGTCAAACCATGGTCAGATGAAGTCCGTCTGAAAGGCGAAAAAGATACCCTGGGTTTATATCTGACAGGACATCCAATTGATGTATACCGCCCTGAACTCAAATCTTTCATTCCATGCCGTATCAATGAACTGACACCGACCCGACGTGGTGTGACGACTGTCTTTGCAGGACTGGTGGTGGACGTTGCAAACTTCCCGAACCGGATGATGATCACCCTGGATGATGGCACAGCCCGTATTGAGGTTTCAGCCAATCACGAACGCTTCCAGCGCTTCAAAGACATTCTGCAGAATGAAAAAGTCGTAGTGATTGAAGGTGAGATTTATGAGCGTGAAGGCTTTGACCGTCCTATGGGACGTCTGACCAAAGCATTCAGCCTGAATGAAATCCGTCAGAAACGTGCCTGCAACATTCAGATTAAACTGAATCATGAAACTGTTTCCAGATCACTGCGTAAGGAACTCCAGCCTATTTTGCAGCCCTTCTGCAATGTCGATATGTGTACACATATTCCTGTGATTTTACAGCTGGATTATCCCTATGCATCAGCCCAGTTACATATGGGTGTTCAATGGAATGTAGCACCACTCGATGACTTACTGATTAAACTTCGGGATTATTTCGGTAAGGAATCTCTGCATGTTGAATATCAGGTCAAATCCAAAGCAGCAAAAGCTGCAGATCATCAGCAAAGCAGACCTGCCTATATTCCCCCTCCTCCATCAGATATGAGTATGGATGAGGCAATGGATCTTTATCAGACTGAAGAAGTTTCTCAGTACTCCTGATAACCTGTTTAAAATAATGAGTAGATACATTATGAGTCATCAATTTGACAATGCTGCTGTCTCAGCACATCTCTCCCATGTGCGCATCGTTATGGTCAATACCACCCTGCCTGCCAACATCGGTAGTGCTCTGCGTGCAATGAAAACCATGGGCTTAAGTAAACTGGTGCTAGTTGAACCTAAAACGTATCCGCATCCGGATATTGATGCGCTGGCAGCTGGCGCAGCAGATCTGATTGAACAGATAGAAATTGTACCAACCCTTGAAGAAGCCATTAAAGACTGCCACCTGGTGTTTGGCACCAGTGCGCGAAGTCGGACGATTCCATGGCCACTGCTGGATGCACGTCCTGCCGCTGAAAAATCCCTCCAGGCGGTGGTACAGGACAAACAGGAAATTGCGATTATTTTTGGTCGTGAAGACCGCGGTCTGACCAATGAAGAACTGGCTATGGCAAACTATCATGTCACTATTCCTGTCAATTCAGACTATGGTGTGCTGAATGTCGCTCAGGCGATCCAGGTGATTTGTTATGAAATGCGAATGGCGGCTTTAAATTTTATTGATAAAATTGAAGATCCTGAAGCAACCATGCATGTGACTGAACAGGAATCCATGCACTGGGATGAACCTCTGGTGACGCATGCACAGATGGAACAGTTTTATCCGCACATTGAAAAAATGCTCGCTGACATCGAATTTATGGACCCACAAAATCCAAGACTGTTACCATTACGCTTACGTCGTCTTTTTGGTCGTATCCAGCTGGACAAAATGGAATATCATTTACTTCGGGGCATATTCAGCAGAGTTCAGGCTATGAATAACGGAACCTGGAAACAGTCCACTAAAAAATCAGCAGATAAGGAGAATCAGCCAGATGCTTAAACAGCTCAAGGAAGATATACAGGCTGTATTTGCCCGTGATCCTGCGGCAAGAAATACCCTGGAAGTACTGACGACCTATCCAGGTATTCATGCCTTAATGATGCATCGGGTAGCACATGAACTATGGAAAAAAGAATGTAAAGGCTCTGCCCGTCTGCTTTCATCTTTCAGTCGCTTCGCAACCGGTATTGAGATTCATCCTGGTGCAAAAATTGGACGCCGTTTTTTTATTGATCATGGTATGGGTGTGGTCATTGGGGAAACCGCTGAAATCGGCGATGATGTAACGCTTTATCACGGCGTTACACTGGGCGGCACGACATGGAACACCGGCAAACGTCATCCGACCCTTGAAGATGGTGTGGTTGTAGGCGCAGGTGCAAAAATCCTGGGGCCGTTCACTGTGGGTAAAAATGCAAAAGTCGGCTCCAATGCGGTTGTTACCAAAGCCGTTCCTGCTGACACCACCGCAGTTGGCAATCCAGCACGCTTTATTTCCAAAGATAAACCGAAGGATGATGTGGAAACACGTCGCCGCGATTATGCAGAAAGTATTGGCTTCCAGCCTTATGCCGCAACGCAGGACCAGTCTGATCCAATGCTTGAGGGTATGCGAGTGTTACTGGATCGTATTCAACATAATGAAAAACGTATGAATACGTTATGCCAGCGTTTATCGCTGCTTGACCCTACATTTAAAGTACAGCAGCAGAATGAACAGCCTTTCAGCCAGGAAGAGCTTAAAATCATTGAAGATGTCCGCCGTGAATGCGAAGCCCAGAGTCAGCAGTCTAAAGCCTGAACAAAACCTCAAATAAGTAACAAGCCCTGTCTTGCATGTTCGTCAGACTTTTTTTAGACTGACGGACAGGTTTTAAAACTTTTTTAAAAAAATGAAACGGATGAACACACTATGACACTTAAGCCACTGGCATTTGCTGTAGTTGCTGCGACATTACTGTCTGCATGTAGCTCTGCACCGATCAAACCCAATAACACAAAAAAAGATCCAATCGTTTTTACTGAACCAGATATTACTCCACCATTTTATGCTTTAAATCCATTTAATTACGATGCTCCACCTCTATTTGAAATCAACCTTCAGAAAGCGGCAGCTCAGCCTGTCACCAAAATGGTGGTGAGCAAATCAGATGATCCTTCAAAAACACTGACGCTGGATGTCAACCGCCTGATCATTCCAACTGTGAACAGCAAAGAACGCTCACTGAAATTTGCTGCACTTGCAGGTGAAAATGAAATTGATATTACAGAAATCGATGATTTTCTTCAGCTTGTAGAAGGTAAAGCACGTCATTATCCACCACGTTTTACTGAACGTCAGGAACGTAAGGGTTTTGAAGCAAAACTCAAAGAAGTTACTCAGCAGCTGGACACTCTGGCATCTAAAGACAATGCTTCATTTGATGTCTTAGTCCGTGCATTTAAAGCCAGTGTAATGGCACGTAACCTGGATTTAGGTTCTGTCTATACCACCAAGTCTCTGAACTATGCTCAGCGTATTCTGAAAATCAATAAAGAAGATGCTGAAGCAAACTTCTGGTTCGGTTTTGGTTTATCTGAAGGTGGTGGTCAGCGTGAAGCAATTCCTTATCTGGACAAAGCAATGAAAGCAGGTGTGCAGGAAGCTTACCTTTCAGCTGCCAACAACTACATTGCAATGGAACAGAAAAAGAACGCCATTCAGGTACTGAAAAACTATAAAATCAAATATCCTCAGGAAGCTGAAGTTGCAGACCGTCTGATTACTGAAATTGAAAAACAGGGTCGCTGGAATGTCTGGCAGGTACTGAACCCACCTAAAGCAAAATAAAACCTGAATCAAAAAAAAGACCGTCCAGTACGGTCTTTTTTAGCCTGTGAGAATTGAAAATTACTATTTTTACCGTATGCTTGATTAAAATTGGATAAATTCCGGAAATATAATTTATATATGCCAAATAACATGAATAAAATTATATGCCTAAGCATACTTTACGTTTCCGTACTGACAGGATGTCAGGTGGTCAGTGTTAAAAATCAGGCAATCAATGTCACGATCAGCAATGAACGTGAAAGTATCCTGACTCGGGATAAACTCAGTGAAGCCAGTCTCAATGTCCTCTCCATGACAGGCAGAGAAGCCAAAAGCTGTTCTGAAAAACCGGATGAATGTGTTTCATCATTAAAAGAAATCCGACAGATTCAGGATGAACAGCTGCTTTCAACTGCCAGTGAGCTTTATCTGTCAAAAGCACTGCTGCTTGAAAAATCTTCCAACTGCAAAATCAGCATACTCACGAAACATCAGTCTGCTGAAAAACAGCAGATACAGCAGCAACTCTATAACGATTGTCTGGATCAATCTTTGACCATGCTGGATAAAAGCATCCGGTACAGTTATGCCTATATGTTTAAAACCCAGCGTGCTCCTCAGGATCGTATTTTTGATAACAGACAGGTACAGATTCGGGATTTTTATAATCTGGCGATTGCCAAACTGGTTTCCACTTATACCTCCCGCTATAAACCGACTGAAGTCGCTGACACCATCGTCATAGGAAACAGTAAATATAAAATAGACTTCAGCAAATACCCGCAGTTACAGGGCAAAAAAATTGAGCAAATGATTTCGAGTTACAACCTGAACTTTTCAGGTTTACGCTCCATTAACCGTCGGGATGGTTTTGGCTCAGAATTTGTAGTCGTACTTCCCCACAGTACAGCACAACAACATGAAAAAGCTCAGTATATTATTGACCCTTTGAATCACAGATATCCTGGTGGACTCAACCCCAATATTCATCAGGCACAGTATCTGGCAACAACACTGACTGCAGAGCCTGCCCGGGCATCTACAGTGGATGAAATTTTAAATAACCCCGAATTTGAAATTAAAGTATACGATCCTTATAAATTTGAACAGATCAGCATTTCAGGAAAAAGCTATCCTCTTGCTGCCAACTTTTCCACACCTTATGGATTATGGCTGGCTGAAACCAATCTTGGGAAATATGCGTACTTAAGCCTGATAGACCGTGATGACAGGCTGACCATGCCGCACCTCTATATGCTCGAGCCCTATAATCCTGATAAAAAAGTGATCGTACTGGTTCATGGTCTTGCGAGCAGCCCAGAAGCCTGGATCAGGCTGACCAACGATATTATGGGTGACAAAGCACTGCGGGAACATTATCAGGTGTGGCAGGTTTTCTATTCCACCAATATGCCAATTATTGAAAGCCGTTTTCAGATCTATTCTGTCCTGACACAGGCATTCGGTCAGCTGAACAACGCTGAATCTGCAAAAAAAGATGCCGTACTGATTGGTCACAGTATGGGCGGCATTATTTCAAGACTGCTGGTCAGTGATGCTGATGTAACCGATAAAGCAATGAACTTAATGAACAACAGACAGTTGAACCGTTATCGAAAGCTGCCTATTGTGACGCAGCGGATGGTTATGAAGGATATTCCAAACTTCAGCCGTGCAATATTTGTATCAGCTCCACACCGCGGTACTGAATATGCTGACCGCTGGTTTACCCGAGCTGCCCGAAAAATCATCCGTCTGCCTGGTGCATTTCTCTCTGCAATTGGAGATACCTTACAGAATCAGAACCTTGATTTAAAAGAACTGGTACAACAGATTGATCATGGTCTGATTCAGAATGGACCAAGCGATTTAAGTCATGCGTCCAAATTTATGGAACTCACAGCCGATATCATGCCGTATAAAGGTATGACCTATCACTCCATTATGGGTAACATTACCAACAGTACTGATCCTGATATTATGACCGATGGCATTGTCCCCTATAAAAGTGCGCATCTGGATCAGGCAGTTTCTGAAAAAATCATTAAAGGTGGACACTCCATTCAGGAAACACCCGAAGCTGTGCTTGAACTGCGCCGTATTTTAAAACTGCACCTGGTTCAGCAAGGTCTGTACAAAGAGTAAAGGCTAAAGACAGCATTTACAGCGCCATAAAAAACCGAAGTCAGACTTCGGTTTTTTATTGAATATTTATCCCTGTTGAGCCTGTAATTTATAACAGTCATCCAGTGCGAGTTCATAATAAGCAAGCCCCTCACGTGCTGCATGAAATGCTTTCGTCTGCAGTTCAGGGCTGTGATTACACATTCTTTTAATCAGCTCTATCGCTTCATAAGGATGCAGGTCATCATAATGTGCATGCGCCCTTAACCATGCCAGCGAGCGTTTATTAATATTCACCTCAGGGTGTGACATATAACTTTTCACCCCTGCATAAACCTGCTTGCTCCAATCACCGGTTGCCCATTCTATGGCTAAATTGGTCGCCGCCAGGCATTCTGGCAATGTCGCTTTTAATCCCGTATGCCACAGAAAATGATTCACTGCATTCATTGCCGCTGGAGGTTGAACAGCATCCAGCTGTTCTACAGAAAGTCCAAAACCACCTGCCCAGTCTCTGTACCAGGTCAGATGCCTTTCTTCAACTTTAATGTTCTGGATCAGCCAGTCACGGGTTTCCGTCACCCCTGGCGAGGCAAAATCAGTAGCTCTGGATAAAGCCAGTGCCATGTAGGAAGGAAAATGAGCAACGAGCGGATAAAAATTCAGAAGCGCATATCGGAAACATTCAAGTTTCAGTTCACCAGATGCCATATCCCTGAAAAAGGGATGCTCACTGATTCTGTTTTTGAATGGTACAAGATCATCCCAGAATTTCTGCGACCATTCTGTATGAGGTGTTATGTCCAGTTCAGTGCCATAATGACGCAATGCAGTAGTCATATATCAATCCCTTTAAATTTTTATTTTAGTTTTATCAATTATTACAACAAACCACTATACAGGATGATTTCTGATTCAACTATATCCAGTCAGCTATGTTTGACGAAAAAACTGTCAGCTTTTCACAGTACCTTTGATTGTCAGTTTTTTTTCATATAGTGACTTGTTTATCCTTAAATTTATATGTAATAGTATGTAAAGATAACTGTCCAATAAACGCTTTAAAATACCAGCTGACAGATTATCAGAACTATAAGTAACTTTTGAATATGATAAAAATGTGAGCCAATATGAAACTGGAAGGTTCAAAGCTTTTAGACAGGACGCAGTTGAATGCACTGATAGCAAAGGGATTAAATTACGTCCATTTTTCGCCTGCGCTTGAACCTACCTATAGGCAACAGTATAAAAATGAAGCAGCATACGAGTTCCGTTTCCGTGGCCCGATCATCTTCTTTCTTTACGCTTTTCTCAGTTACGGTATTTTTCAGGTTTTACCTGATGGTGAAATCACTAAACAATGGTTTTCATACTACGGATGGGTTGGCATCATTATTCTCGGTGCATGGGTTCTATCTTTTTTTAAAACATTCAACCCTTACTTTGACCTGTATACCTGCCTGGGTTCTATTGGTGCGGTCGCCATTTCATTTATTATTATTCCTATTATTGGTAAAGAAAGTAACGATGCCCTGCTCCATGCTGCCATGATGTATGCCGTTGTGATTATTTACGGCTTTGTCGGCATGCGTTTTTATACGGCATTTATTGCTGGATGGGTCGGTGGTCTGATTGCCATTGTTGTTACTTTATGGCTGCATTTTGATATTGACTGGACCGCACTGAACCGTACTTATACCTTCAGCAGTATTCTGGGTATGTCACTTGCCTATGCCATAGACCGTCAGCACCGTGAAAATTATCTACAAAACTGTATTATTGCTCTGAATCAGCAGGAAATGACTCAACAGGCTGAGTTACTTGAACTGCTGTCACATCAGGATCCATTAACAGGTCTGGCAAACCGGCGTTATCTGAACGCCGTACTGGATAAAGAATGGCGATGGGCGGTCCGTTTTAAAAAACCCCTGACCGTCATGATGATTGATATTGATTATTTTAAAAATTATAACGACTCACTCGGACATGTCGCAGGTGACCGATGCCTGCAGCAGATTGCCACTGTTCTGAGTTCCATTGCTTCACGCAGTAAAGAATGTGCAGCGCGGTATGGCGGTGAAGAATTTATGCTGGTATTCCCTATGACCTCAACATTTGAAGCTAAACGGATAGCTGATCTGCTGATACAGCGGATAGTAGATCTTGAGATTCCTCACCCCTCCAGTAGTATTTCCAGTCAGGTTACCATCAGTCTGGGAATAGTCACGATTGTTCCTCAGATGAACGATCAACTGACTGAGTTTATCAACAAAGCTGACCAGACTTTATATGAAGCAAAAAGTCAAGGACGCAACCGCTATAAAATCGCATCATGAAACCCAACACCTGAGTTCAGGTGAATCAAAATTCATTAAATACACATAAATAATCTGTAAAGCTAGCTGTAAGATGTACTTATAAAGTACATCTTACACTTAGAACAGAGGTGGTCCCACTTGTTTGAACAACTAAAAGCGTATTTATAAGTGATATTCCGCTCTAGTTAAGCCACCTTGTTTTGTTGGGGTAGCTGATCATAGTAAAACTCATTTGGTGTCATTTTGTCTAGACTCGAATGAGGTCGTTTCAAATTATAAAACTCAAAATATGCACTTAATTGCTTTTTCGCATCTGTGACACTGCTATAAGCTTTGAGATACACCTCTTCATATTTAACGCTCCGCCATAATCGTTCAACCATCACATTATCTACCCATCGACCTTTACCATCCATACTGATTTGAATGCCATTTGATTTCAATACATCAATAAATGCATCACTGGTAAACTGGCTGCCTTGGTCTGTATTAAATATTTCAGGTCGACCATATTTTTCAATCGCTTCATTTAAAGCCGAAATACAAAAATCCACCTCCATACTAATCGATACTCTATGCGCAAGTACCTTGCGGCTATGCCAATCAATCACAGCACATAAATAAACAAAGCCTTTTGCCATAGGGATATACGTTATATCCGTAGACCACACTTGATTACTGCGCTGAATAGCCAATCCTTTGAGCAGATATGGATATTTACGGTGAGCTTGATTAGCCTGGCTTAAATTTGGTTTGCAATATAACGCCTGAATACCCATTTTCTTCATTAAAGTACGTGTATGACGTCGTCCTATATGATGTCCTTGACGATTCAACAAATCACGCATCATACGACTGCCTGCAAAAGGATATTGCATATGTAATTCATCAATACATCGCATCAGCTTCAGATCTGATGCACTCACAGGTTTTGGGCGATAGTAATAACAACCACGGGAGACTTTCAGCAGCTTAGCTTGCTTAGATACTGAAATCTGAAGTGAGTCGTCGATTAACTTTTGTGGTTGAAGCGGCCCAGTTTCTTCAACACACCTTCTAAAAAATCAATTTCTAATGCCTGCTCACCGATTTTTGCATGTAGTTTTTTTAGATCGATGGGTGGTTCTGTTGGAGCTTTTGATTGATCGAAAGCTTGCGAGGAAGCTGAGATCAATTGATTTTTCCAGTCAATAATTTGGTTTTGATGAACATCAAACTCAGCACTCAATTCAGCAAGTGTTTTTTCTGCTTTAATCGCAGCAAGTGCTACCTTAGCTTTAAAATCATTTGAATGATTTCTTCTTGGTCTACGTGCCATAAAATACTCCATATATTGATGTTTATAACATCATTTGAGGAGCAGAATATCACTTATAGGAGTTGTTCAAATTTACGGATCCATCTCTGAACTATTTATTCACTTTTTGATGGGGCGGTATTGAGTATAAGTATTTTCATAAGATTTTTATCTATTTTCAATAAAGGACACAACCTGTCTCCCCTATATTGCAATATAGCCTCACAAAACAAGAAAACTAACTTGTTCAATTGGAGCTATATATGAAAGGCACTATTTTAGATTTTTCAGTTCAAACCAATACTGGGGTAATTTCAGGGGATGATTCCACTCGCTATCACTTTGCAGGGAGCGAGTGGAAAGAATCTACCGTACCGCAACGTGGTATGAAAGTAGATTTTGATCTTAACAATTTAAACCAAGCTGTTGCTATTTATAAGGCTTTAACCAATAGCCCTACTTCTTCAAATACCCTTAGCACAGAAAAATCAGAAGAAAACTATAATCTTTTTGATTGGTTTCTGAAATGTTTAAAAAATTATGCCAATTTAAGTGGTCGAGCTAGGCGTAAGGAGTATTGGTTCTTCCGTTTAACCGTATTTTTATTGGTTATTGCAACAACCATTATTGACGCAATATTAGGTACAGAAGTTATTTTTACAGGTTTTTTTATTCTGGCAACACTTATCCCTGACTTGGCTGTATCTATACGCCGTTTACATGATACAGGTCGCTCAGGTTGGTGGTTACTGATCAGCTGTATTCCATTGATTGGGATTATCCTGTTAATTATCTGGTTCGCTAAAGAAGGAGAGCCTGAACCAAATCTTTATGGTAATTCACCTAAATAATTGCTCAGTAACGAATATCAGAAATTAAAAAATTCTCCTTAATAAGAACTATTGAGGAGAATTTTATTTTGTAGCATATTGTAATAGCAAATTAATTTTTTCTTCTAATTTTCGCCATCATTTCCTGCATCCGTTCAGAACTACTTAACATCGTTTTTTCAGCTTGCTGCTGTTCTTGCATTGTAGTCCTTAAATAATTGCTATTATCCAAAGCCTCTTTAATTTTACCAATACATGCAACTGTATCAGTATAACCTTGTTCAATCCATTCATTGATCCGACTAGCATCAAACGCTAATAAATCTTTTACTCCATCTCGACTAATCTCTTTTTGTGGGCGAATTTCCACCACAGCTGTATCAGGAAAATTATGCCTATCCCATAAAGAGCCATCAGATAAATGACTAACAATCACTAAATTACAACCTGCCTCAACTAATGGTGTAATCGGTGTATTACCTTGTACTGTTTTCCACCCACCCTGTCCACCATCTGTATAAAAATGATCACCTACTTTCTGGCTTTCATAGAGTAATGGTAAAGCAGCCGAAGCCATTAACGCATTTTTCCAATCCTGCTCTGAAAACTGCTGTAAGCAAAAGAACTCTGATGGGAGTGTATCTTTTATATCCAGCATTGCAGCAATACACCCCACAAGATCAATCAGCCCACCATTACTTTTATAAACAGAAACATATAATGGCGTTCCACGTTGTAAATCCTGCCAGTTGAGATACTCATCAATCAGCGCTGTAAGTGGTGAATTATCCAATACACTATCTTTACCACCCAACTTTTCTTCAAGGCTTTTCAAAAATTCAGGATAAATATCAAACTGTTTTAATAAACCCTTTACACTGCGATAAGCAATATAAGGCAAAACATTTGTCACATTTAAACGTAAACCAAAACTTGCCAACAGTACTAGATATGAAGGTACAAATAAATTTTTGGACTGAAATTTAAGTGGTGATTGCTGGCTTAAAGTTTGCCATACTCTATTTAAATGCTCATATCCTTGTTGCATGGAATGACTGGCTGCTAATAAAGAACCATTTAATGCACCTATACTCGCCCCTGCAATTGCATCAGCTTGGATACCATACTCTGCAAGTGCCTTTACAACACCCACATGATAAGCGCCTTTTGCACCACCACCTGATAGGACTAAACCTGTTTTAATTAATTTTTCCATTATCTCACCCCAAACATTTCGTTTAATGAATGGCTGGCTAGTTTTTCAGCCGTTAAAATACGAGGTAAATATAAGGAAAGCTGTTCAGGCTGCTGTGAAGCAAAATAATTTAATGGCATTTTATCTATATCAGTCCAATCCCCCATATAAGCATATGTTTCTTTTAAATCAGAGTTAAATTCAATACTTTGTTTAGCCCATTGTAATGGGTGTAAAAAGTCATTTTTCCCTATGCTCATATCCTTTTGCAAACATTGTATTGCTTCTAAACGAATACGCTGTTTTAAATCCTGAATGGATTTCTTTGCTTCATTTTTGAGATGATATTTTTGATAATATTCACCAAAATCTCCCCAATAGAGTCGCTCTAAGATCGTATAAAGTCTTAATAGTGGAGATACCTGATCAAACTCATGTGCTTCCCATTGTTTAAATAACAAGGTAATTTGTCTTTCTGCTTTATTCTCTGCTTCAAGCAAAGATACTCGTTGATCTAATCTGTCACAACGACCATGCAGATTTACAGATAACTCTTCTAATAAATATCGAGTCTCTATACTAAATCCTGCTAAATCCGTTACGGCATCCTGAACCTCAGTAATTTTTTGATTAGCAAGTTGAATCGCTGAAAAACCTAATGTTAGTTCTTTGGTTAAACTATTCAACCATTCAAAAGCAGCGTCTAAACCAGTGGTTAAATTCTGATTAATTTGTTGCTGACGTTTTGCCCCAACACCTGTAAAACTATCCACTAGGCGAGCAACCTTACCTAATCTAGTCGATTGAACTCTGACATGATCTTGCGAAACTTGGATACTATTTGCAATTTCAATGACAAATTTATCTGCCAAACATGGCAATAGTTGTGATACTTCTTTCATTTCAGCAATCCTCTTAAAGGCTGTGATTTAAATCACAGCCTTTTGCTTATATTCTGCCTCACAGCCTTTTTTTAGCTCTTCCAATCGCTCCAATACATTTTTCGTAGGTTGCTGAACACCCTCAATTTTTGCTCTTAGTTGATCTTGCTCCAACTTACTTTTTTCTTTATCTTTTTTACTCTGCTCAATGTCGCCACTTAAATGTTTAACTGTTTCGCTAAAAGCAGCAAAAAATTGGCTCGATGTATTTTGCAGAGGAATATTGATGTCCTTATTAATCGACTGATTCAAGGCAGTTTTATTATTCACAAAGTTTTGACTGACCTCAGTTTTAATGACTTTCATGTCAATTTTATATTCTTTAACTTTATAATCATATTCCTCATATCCCCAATCATTATTTAGCTTACTACCAAACCAACGACTAACACCTGAAAACATTCCTGTTTTTTGTCGTAACCCTGTTTTTGTTGCTTCACTTTCAATTAAAGCATTATTCATCAACCGAGCTGGTGATAAATTTAAGGCAAGATTTTTACGAGGAGGCAAGTTAAAATTAAGCCCTTTAAATCCACTTTCCTGTAAGTGACTTGCAAGTTTCTTTAACTCATCATTTGCTTTTACAATGATATTATGTTGAAAGTTATCTTCAAATTTATCAAGCAATGTTTTTAATTGCTTTTCAATATCTGCATTCATGTTTTTACTTTCAACATCAATTAAATTTGCAATACCTTTCACAAACTCAAGTGCTTGCTCTTTATGATCACCAAAGTTAATCACTTCACTATTTTTTTCTATTTTTACATTTCTTCTTACTTCGTCTGTTACGCTTTTTACCATGCCGAATAGTAACTTTCCCAAACCAGAATCCCTTTTGACTGGTTTCTGTTCATCTGCTTTTAAGCCATCCACAATCATATTGGCATTTAATACTTCTTTATCTAATTTTCCTTGTATCTCGGAAAATTTATTATTTAAAATAGTATTTAAGCCTTTGGCAAAGTCATCCCTATCTTTCTTTAAAGAGGCTTCTGCCTCTCTTTCTGCATTTTTAATTTGGTTAAGACTATGATCTAAATCTTTAATCAATTTATTCAGTTTTTGAGGATCAGCATCTAACCCTTGTCCACGTAGTTCAAGAACATTATTAATTTTATCTGCAAGATCAGATAATTTATCTACAGCCGATTCCACAGTAATAATAGCTGCATTATCATGAGCAGTTTTAATAATTCCCTCTAATGGTTCACTAAATTTAGAATCTGACCACAAATCTTCAATTGCATCAGCAATGTTTTCAGGAGTACGTTTAGACTCTCGGCGTAACCCTGCTTCATCATAAAAATCCTCTACCCAAGGGAACTTTTCACTAGAAGGTAGAGAACCATCTTCTAAAAGTTCATGTTTTGCACAATTTGCTAAATAGCCATATCGAGCTGAAACAGGGTAAACTCGATTTTGTTCTATTAATTTCTCCGTCAAATTTTCAACCAATTTTTTAACAGCATTCTCATCTAATCCATTTCTATCGTTATTATCAAACTTATTGACTAAAGCATAAATTCGATCTTTTGCAGTTTCTGCAATTTTAACCAATTGTTCGATGACTTCTTTTTCAGCTTTTGATTTAAATTGCGTATAATCCACAACTGCGATAACAGCTGATGCTTTTTTTAGCTGATCTTCTAACATATTGAGTAAGCGATCAGCTTGTCCTGCTTCATTTGGTCCTGGGGTATCCAACAGGATTAAACGACCTTTTTTATCATCTACCTCTTTTAAATGGCTAAACTCAATATCAATAATTGGTAATTGATCAACCTCTTTATATTTATCAAATGGGAACTCTAAATTAAACTCTGGAGCAATCCGCACCAAATCATTTATAGATTTTAAAAATTCAAAAATTTCTTCTGCACCTTCGGCTTGATTAATGATTTTTTCTTTTCGTTGAATACGTTCAATCAATGGATATAAATCCTCATCGTTTTTTAATTTTTGTACAGCTTTAGCATTAGCCTTAATATTTTTATCCAAATTTTTAATGAGTTGATTTAATGGTGCTTGAGCTTGTTCAGTAAAAATCAGTTTGGGTTGCTTTTGACCTTTGGTATGACGGATAAGCGTTGGAATTGCAGTCATAGGTGCATTACGATTCGGCAGAATCTCAGTTCCAACAATAGCATTAATCGTGGTTGATTTACCTGCTTTCATTGTACCAACCACAGCCAAAACCATTTCCAGTTGTTGTAGCTTATGTGCTTCACCATCTAACACTTCAATATATTTCAATGCAGAATCCTGATCTAAAGTTTTTTCTGCCTTTTGATCTGCCTGCTCAAGTAGTCCTGTATCCAGCATTTGCTTCAAAAGAACTTTTTCAAGTTCAACGATAGCTAAAGCCTCTTCCTGTAAAATATCTATTTTTGCACGATTCATTACTGTTCCCCCGATTAAGGATATAAAATTTAAATTTTTCAACCCAATCATTGAATATTATTCAATCAATAAGTTTTGTGACATTAATCATTGGATAATATTCAATTTAAATAATCTCGTAATTCATTTTCCATCTCATCCTGTAAATGTTCAGGACTCACAATTTTGATGTGCGGAATCCAATAACGGACTAAAGGCAAAAGTTGGGTGTGATGCGCAATCCGACTGGATATAATAAGCCCACCATCATTCAAGGATTTTATAATATTTTGCTCAGGTAATAGAGAACGCTGTTTAAAATGCAATGCTACATCAGTATGAACAGTTAAAATAACCTCAAACTTTTCCTGCCCAAACCAGATACTCTCTTCATCTTCAAGTTGCTTAATAATCTCTTGGTTAGGCGCAAACCCAAATAATTCATGAGGGTGGGTCGATAATTTAATCCGACTTAAACGATAGGCACGAAGTACATTCTTACGCACTGCTGCCAAATACCAACAGCCATGATGATGGACGAGTTTATAAGGCTCGACTACACGAGGCTCACCTTTATATAAAAAGCCAATTTGTTGATGCTGGCGAATAGCTCGCCCAAAGACCTCAAACAAAGTCTCAAATTGTGAAGCATCTTCAACAAAGTATCCCTTGGCATCATAAACACGGTTATCCAGCAACTCACGGATAAACGACATATCAAGATTAGGATATAGATGTTGAATCCCTGAAATTCGAGCAAAGGTTTGTATATCTTTAAGTTTTAACCTACCTAAATACATTGGATCTAAATAGAAATATCGTCCCTCATGATGAATTGGTAATTGACAACTTTCCAATCGTATCAGATCGCGTCGAATTGTCTTGGAATGGACACTGTATATTTCTGCCAGCATCTTTACAGCCAGTTTTTCCCCAGAATTCAACCTCGTTAAAATATCTATCAAACGATTGGCTAAAGTCTCATTTTTTTTGTTTGTAGCTTTTTCCATAACAACCTGCGGCTTTCATTTATTACGTTGCAATCATTATTCATTCATCAAGTGACAGGTTGTGTATACATTTCACCCATTTGCTTGAATTATTTAAAAAATTCACTTCTTTTTTTGAAAAACGAGAAATATATCATAAATATACCTAATGACAAGAAGTATCAATACAGAAAGAATGTTTGCCTTATGGATCAGCTTAAAAACCAATGTAAGCCACAGAATTTCACCATTCAAAGTCTTGCCACACATATGGTACGACTAAACTTATTTGTTGCAAAAGTAGAATAAAGCGAACGTCGTTGAGTTTTTATATTACACTGCTCCTGGAATTGATTCCCATGCGGGTATCGACCTGATTCTTAAATACTCACTTTCAGATTCTCTTTCTCATAACTAACTCCCACCTATCCTAATACTCCACAAGGACAGGTTGTGTCCCTTTTTTAGAATGAAACAAAAAATAAGGCTCTAGACCAACAGAATAGTTTAATAGGTGCTGATAAAAATGGAGACTTTAACTTGAAAAAATATAAATACTCATCAGAATTTTACCATGAGAAAAAAACAAAAAATTTACACGACACTGTTTATAGCAGAAGCTATAAAAGCGATTGAAGCCAATAAGAGTAATGTTTCAGAAACAGCAAGATAACTTGGAATACCTACATCCAGACAATCTGAGGGATGATTATACTTAACCGTGTTGAAAGATATTTATACAAGAACAGATTCTGAGCTATAGCCTGACTGAATATATGGTCGCACAACCTGTCTGTAATACATTAAGTATGACTATTCCGAATTAAAATCCCCAAAAAGTCTAATTACTTAGACAGAGGCAGTCAATATTACGGCCATAAATATTGTAATATGATTGAAAAAATAGCTTTCAAGATTCAATGAATAAAAATTGACTATTACGACAATATAACCATTGAGATTTTTTGGAATATACTCAAAAAAAATTAGTTCATCATTGCAATTATAAAAATAGGAAAAAATATAAATATTATAACATACATTGAGCCATTTTATAATTATCAGTGAATTCAAAAAGGATTGGATTTTAAAACACCAAATCAAATGACAAAAGATTTTATAAGTTAGTTGCCTAGAACCTCTCAAATCGAAGTCGCCTAATTTTTCAACATATATCATTATATCCCCTTGTTATTTATTCCCCCATTAATATCAGCAACCCTTTTTGTGAATACGCATTGATTTTTTTAGAATGATATATCTAAGAGCCTACGAATAACGCTCATACGCTTTTGCTTCAATTCTGACACAGAAAAAAGTACACTAAAATGTATACTTTTATCCTGAATTGAATCAGATTTATCCAAATATGGTTAAAACTGATCAGACAGTTAAACCTTCAAAACATATTTATTATTTAAAGACTTAGCATACATGAATAGCACAGAAACAATGGCTGATCTTTCCTCCCATACCCCTATGATGCAGCAATACCTCAAAGTGAAAATGCAGCATCCGCACTCATTAATGTTTTATCGTATGGGTGACTTCTATGAACTGTTCTTTGAAGATGCACATAAGGCTGCAAAACTGCTTGGCATTACTCTGACACACAGAGGAAAAGCAAATGGCGAGCCTATTCCTATGGCTGGTGTTCCCTTTCATGCTGCTGAAGGTTATCTGGCGCGACTGGTCAAAAAAGGCGAAACCGTTGTTATCTGTGAACAGCTGGGTGAAGTCACAGGAAAAGGACCTGTCGAACGGGGTGTCGTCAGAATTATTACACCTGGCACACTGACAGATGATGCTTTACTTACATCACATCAGTCCTCCAATCTGGTTGCTTTATGTTTCCATCAGAATCAGGTCGGTATAGCACTACTGGATCTGAGTGCAGGTATTTTTAAAGTCCAGCAGCTGGAATCAAAGCCTGAACAGCTTGTGATTGAACTTTCCCGCCTGATGCCAAGCGAAATTGTCATTGATGAAAATATCGTTGATCCCAATATTATTTCAGATATTCAGAAACAGCTGGACTGCCCTGTATCCAAACGTCCAAATGTCGATTTCAACCTGAATAATGCTCAAAAAACACTGTGCAATCAGTTGGGTGTATCAACCTTGTCTGGCTTTGGCATTGATCATTTTCCTTTAGCAAAAGCAGCTGCTGCCGCTTTGATTCATTATGCCCGTGAAACACAGCGGACGGCTTTGCCACATATCCGCTCCATTCAGCTGGAACAGAGCAGTGACTTTATCGCTCTGGACCCTGTGACCCGACGCAATCTGGAACTGACTGAACCACTGTTTGAACATGGCACATCGCTGTTTGAACTGATCAACGACTGTCAGACGGCTATGGGTGGTCGTCTGCTCAGCAGAACACTGATGCAGCCATTACGTGATACCAAAATACTGGATACACGGCTGGATGCCACGACTGCCCTGATTAAAGGATTTCATGAGTCTCCTCTGCGTGATGTTCTCAAGGAAATAGGCGATATTGAACGTGTCCTAAGCCGTGTTGCTTTAGGCAGCGCCCGTCCACGGGATCTGGTGCAACTGCGTCAGGCATGTGCCCAGCTGCCCGTACTGAGACAGGCTCTTCAGCCTGTTCTGAGTACTTCTCAGACAGGGCTGCTGTATCAGCTGAATGAAGAACTGGGGGATTTCCACGGCTTACATCAGCACCTGCTTTCTGCAATTGTAGAAAACCCACCTGTATTACTTCGTGATGGCAATGTAATTGCAGAAGGTTTTGACAGTGAACTGGATGAATTACGCAAAATACGTGATCATGCAGGTCAGTTCCTGATTGATCTTGAAATTCAGGAACGTGAAAATACCGGTATCAATACGCTCAAAATCGGTTATAACCGAGTCAGTGGTTACTATATAGAACTGACACGCGCTCAGGCAGAACAGGCTCCAGACCACTATATCCGCAGGCAGACCCTGAAAAATGCTGAACGCTACATCACACCAGAACTGAAATCTTTTGAAGACAAAGTCCTGTCCAGTGAATCACGGGCGCTGGCTCGCGAAAAAATTCTGTTTGAACTGCTGCTGAATGAACTGCGCGATGATATTGGTAATCTGCAGATGATGAGCAGTGCCATTGCTCAGCTGGATATGATTGCCAATTTTGCACATCAGGCAAGACTGCGTAACTGGTGCAGACCCGAATTCAGTCCTGAAACCGGAGTTAAAATTACTGCCGGCAGACATCCTGTTGTTGAAGCTCTGAGCAAAACCACATTTACACCAAACGATACTACGCTGGATTATAACCATCGGATGGTGATTATTACCGGTCCGAATATGGGCGGTAAATCGACATTTATGCGTCAGACGGCACTGATTACCCTGCTTGCATACTGTGGCAGTCATGTTCCTGCTCAGTCAGTACGACTGGGTCCGATTGACCGGATTTTTACCCGTATCGGTTCTGCTGATGACCTTTCCACAGGAAAATCCACGTTTATGGTGGAAATGACGGAAACCTCTCAGATCCTGCACCATGCCACCAGCCAGTCACTGGTGCTGATGGATGAAGTTGGACGTGGTACCAGTACCTATGATGGTCTGTCTCTGGCATGGGCATGTGTGCTCGACCTGAGCCGGCGCATCAAATGTTTATGTCTGTTTGCTACACATTATTTTGAACTGACTGAACTGGGCAAAGAATCCGGCATTGATAACTATCATGTCACTGCCAAAGAACTGAACGGCAATCTGATTCTGTTGCACAAAGTCCAGCAGGGTCCAGCCAGTCAGAGTCATGGTTTACAGGTTGCCAAGCTGGCAGGCATTCCTGCTTCTGTGATTAAAGAAGCACAGAACCGACTGAAAATCCTGGAAAAACAGCAGCATCAGCATTTGAATCATGCAGTTCAGAATGATCTGTTTTCTGAACCTCATGAACCTCAAATTGTGGAACGTATCATTGAAACTGAAAAAGCATCCCCTGCGCTCGATGCGCTGGAACTTCTGAATATCGATGATCTTTCACCACGGCAAGCCCTTGAGCAGCTGTATACATTAAAGGAACTGCTGAAATCCTGAAAATAAAAAAGACCCTGTTATCTGCAGGGTCTTTTTTTATTTATAAATACTGAAAGGAAGCTCATGTAACTGCTTTTCTTTAAAAATGTTTTGTATATGCATTTTTTATATAAATAAAAATATTCTTTGCTTTTTCAGACAACTTTCATGAAAAATCGGGCTATAGTGGATAAAAATTGTGCGGATTGCTCTGCTCAACCATAAATAAAACTGATTCAGCAGGAACTCGTATATTAATTATCAATAAAAGGAATTGTTAGTTCTGTGTGTTTTCCCTAAAATACGTCATTATCAATTAGAACCATATTTTTAGGTAGCTGTCGCCATGACCTTTGTTGTCACTGAAAATTGTATTAAATGTAAATATCAGGACTGTGTAGAAGTTTGTCCAGTTGACTGTTTCTACGAAGGTCCTAACTTCCTGGTGATCAACCCGGATGAATGTATTGACTGTGCGCTTTGTGAGCCTGAATGTCCTGCCAATGCCATTTTCTCTGAAGATGAACTGCCTGAAGGTCAGGAAGTGTTTATTGAACTGAATGCTGACCTGTCTCAAAAATGGCCGAACATCACACAGATTGGTGACCAGCCTGCTGACCGTGAAGAATGGAACGGTAAAACAGACAAACTCCAGTATCTGGAAAAATAATTAAAAAAAGATCAGCACCTGCTGATCTTTTTTTATACCTAAAACACACATTTGATTGCAATATTTCCAGATTTTCTACAAAGATTTCGATTAGAATAGCGGGAATATTGATAAATACCTGATTTGCATAATGAAGCATTTTTTGAAGGCTATGCTGACTCTCAGCATCGTTCCTGCCATTATGATTGGTTGTACAACCTCTCCTCAAAAAGGCAAAACGATTTCGACGCCGAATGGAAAGCGCATATTTATTCCTCAGGAACAGGTGATCTACAACCGCCCTGTTCCTCCAAAAATAATTCCATATTCCTATAATGCCTGGGTTCAGGTCAGTGATAACTTACGTCAGATCCGTGAGTATGAAAACTTCCTTGAACGCAATGGTGTGGGCAACATCGTTCCTGCATTCGAATTATTACGTACTGCCCGCGACTGGCAGAAATGCGGCCGTTCCCAGTATATGATTCCTAGCCGTGAACTGTGGGCAAACCAGGTTCCGACACTGCGTGTATTCAAATACCTGGTGGCAGCAAAAGTACTGACCGATTTTGAAGTGACTTCGGTTTATCGCGACCTACCTTTAAATCAGTGTGCTGGTGGTGCAGGTTCTTCACGCCATCTGTTCAACTCTGCAATTGATTTCAGGATTGGGCCGCAGTTTCCACAACCTGAAGATTATGCATTTATTGAAAATACCAAATTCCGTCTGTGCCAGTTCTGGGCTCAGCATGGTCAAAGCCTGAATATGGGACTTGGATTATATGTTTCGGGACAGATTCATATTGATACGCAGGGTTACCGCACCTGGGGTCCTGATCTGAGTCGGAATTCATCCATGTGTAATTACTGATAATGTTAAATTTAAAAAGAGACCTTTGGGTCTCTTTTTTGTGCAGTGCAATTTCATCAAAACTGACAGTAAAAATTGCACTCTGAACGGAAAGGTATAAAATGCTCAGCATCGCAACAAAGGTAAATGAATCATGCAACAAATGTGGACAGATATTGATCAATACATCGAGTCACATTTAATTCCAGAAGACCCTGTTCTACTGCAGACCCTGAAAAATACAGATGACAGAGGTTATCCAGATCACCTTGCTGTTGCAGCGAACCAGGGTATGCTTTTACAGATGCTGATTCAGATGAATAACTGCAAACGTGTACTCGAACTCGGCACTTTTGCTGCATACAGCACGATGTGGCTTGCCAGAGCACTTCCTGACGATGGCTATATTCTGACCATAGAAGGACGTGACACACATGCTGCACTGGGTCAGGAAAATATTGATAATGCTGAACTGAAACAGCAGATTGAACTCAAAGTTGGTCGCGCTGCTGATATCATGCGTGCTCTGCCTGAAGATACTGAGGCTTTTGACTTCATTTTCATTGATGCCGATAAACAGAGCTATCCTGAATATCTTGAACTGAGTCTGAAACTGTCGCATTCAGGTACAGTGATTTTCCTGGACAATGTTATCCGTGCAGGTGCCATTCTGGAAGACAGCAATCATAAGCCAAGTATTGAAGGAATTCGTGACATGTTCAGTGCCATGCAGAATCATCCAGCAATCCTTTCCTGTACCGCACTGCAGACTGTTGGCAGTAAAGGTCATGACGGTTTTGCTTTAGCTATTGTGAAATAAAAACCTGAGCCGGATAAAAAACACTCATATCCAGTAATTTTTTTAATTTTAGACACTTAGATATACTGTCCATATAGTTATCCACATATTATGAGGATAACTATGAACAGAAGAGCATCAGTATAGATAATTTACTCTAATCAATACTGAACACTATATCTATTTGACCACCAGTAATGGAACCAGGGAATTTCGGAAAATCGTCGTGGTGATACTCCCCAGGAAGAACTGGTGAATTTTACTGTGGCTGAATGCGCCGAGCACTATTAACTGTATACCATGTTCCCGCTGATAATCCAGGATATTTTCCGCAACATCTCCATATCGGTATTCCACCACCACATCCAGTCCTGCATTTTTCAGATACTGAGAAGGTTCATTCAGTATTTCAGGATGATCACCCACATACAGTAAATGGCACTGCAACAGTTTCAGCAGATCACTCTGTGCAATGCGTTTCATCATCTGCACACAGGTCGGTGAATATTCATAGGCGAAAATGAATCGTGTCGGTGGCTTAAAGGTTTCTCCAACCGTCATCACAATACAGTTGGCACCACGGATAAAGTTTTCAACGTTACTGCCAAGTGATTTATTTTTTTCAGCCGATTTTTCCCCAACACGACCAATAACAACAATATCATCCTCTTTCAGTACATTGAAACTTTGCTCAAGAAAGTCACCTTTCTCCTGAAGATGTGTTGTATCCAGGTCATATTTTTCTTTGATCAGGGATGAAATGTGATCCAGCAGATTATTACTGTAGCCCAGTGCCAGTTCACTCTGTTTCTGCTCTAGTTCCGCCAGCTCTTTGAGCAGCATGGCATTACTCTCAAAACCAATGACGCCACTGATCTCCCCAAGATGATAGCTGGCCGGATAATAATCCAGCACCTGCAACAGGACGAGCTCCCTATGGGTTTGTGTTGCAATCCAGGCGGCTGCTTCTGCCAGTGCATTAATGCATGGAGAAGAATCAATACATGCAATTACCCGCTTCATTTTCGCCTCTCTTTCGCCACATCAGGCTTTCAGGTCTCTTATGTTTTTAACTTATCACAGTTAAAAAAAGGATTGCACACATTTATGTAATTAATCACATAAAAAAATTATGGATTAAAGTTATTCCCTGAAACGGATAAATCGGGCTGGATTCCCTGCCACAATATTTTTTGCTTCAACATCATGGGTCACCATACTGTTCATGCCCACCACGGCATAATCATGTACAGTCACTCCGTCTTTAATACCGACATGAGCACCCAGCCAGACATCACAACCGATCTCAATGCCTCTGGAACGGACAGGCTGACAGTACACAGGCTGTTCCAGATCCATCCCATGATCAAAAGCATACAGATGGCAATAAGCTGCTATACGTGCCTGATTGCCTATTTTAATTCCTGCCCGTCCACCATCCAGGATGCAGTGATGATTCAGTGCGACTTCACTGCCAATATCGAGCGGTCCATGCAGAGTACAATCAGCTGCAATAAAGGTATTATCTCCGATTGTGATTTTTCTGCCTGGTTCTGCAAAAATATGAGCCAGTGGTGAAATAAAACAGTTCTCACCAATTTCAACAGTTTCCATGGACATCAGATACTGCTGATACTCATTCTGCCATTGCTCAGCCCAGACTCTGTTTTTCTCTTTCAAGCTGTAATACAGCCACGGCATATAGTTCAGGCGGTGCTTATGCTGCTCTCTGTATTTCAGTAATGGATCGCTTTCAGACATTTTCTTCTTCCACTATTTTTAACTGTGCCCGTCCACGACTGATATCCTGAATTTTAACGGCAAGTGTTTCAATCTGATGTAACTGCACCAAAGCCGTTACACACACGCCATCCGCAGTATATTCTTCACTGAATTCGATCTGCTGACTGTTTAATTCATACTGAAAAATTGACCATTCAGAAAACAGACACTGAAACCAGACTTTCTTTTTTTCAATCAGTTCAATTTTTTCTGCCAGCAGCAGACATTGCCCTGCACATCCACCATAAGCTCTGACCAGCCCACCTGTACCGAGCTTTATGCCACCATACCAGCGGTTTACCAGCACCAGAACATTGGTCAGCTCATTCCCTTCAATGGTTGCCAGGATTGGACGCCCCGCTGTCCCAGATGGCTCACCATCATCATTAAAACGGACATTGTGCCCAATTTTCCATGCCCAGCACTGATGCGTGGTTGAAATATCACGATACTCATCCAGAAACTCTCTAACGGCTTCCTCGTTTTCTACAGGGACAGCAAAAGCCTGGAAACGGCTTTTTTTTATATCTTCTTCAAAACTGACCAAAGAGGAAATCGTGTATGGCATATAAACTGGTATCTGACCTGAATAACAGAATTATACCCTGAGGTCTGTATATCCACCATCAAAGCATAAAAAAACCTCCTTTGAAGGAGGTTTTTATTTACTGTTAAAAGAATTAACGTTCGCGTAATGCTTCACGTGCTTTGTTAAATGGTTTGATCAGATAATCCAGTACCGTTTTTTCACCTGTTCTGATATCTACTGTTGCCACCATACCTGGCGTGATACTGAAGTGTTTGCCCGCTTTATTCACCAGTTTATCTGAATCTGTACGGATATAGACCCGATAATAAAACTGATCCTGCTTCACTTCATCACGGATGGTATCCGGTGAAATAACAGTAACATGTCCTCTCAAGCCACCAAAAAT
The DNA here is from genome assembly GCF_002165295.2 of Acinetobacter sp. WCHAc010052. Classification (NCBI taxonomy): domain Bacteria; kingdom Pseudomonadati; phylum Pseudomonadota; class Gammaproteobacteria; order Moraxellales; family Moraxellaceae; genus Acinetobacter; species Acinetobacter sp. WCHAc010052. Next base: position 2,188,548 of record NZ_CP032143.1, read on the forward strand.
GGAATAATCATAAGCCGTAATTTTCACCAGAGCTTTCTGACCTGGGCGGATAAATGCAATATCACGCGGTGAAATCCGAGCCTCGATCAGTAACTGATCATCCAGCGGTACAATGGTCATCAGCTTGCCATTCTGAGGAACGACACCGCCAATTGTCATGACATCAACTTCTTTCACCACACCTCGTACAGGTGATTTAAACACTGTACGACTTAATGTGTCGGACTTCCCCCGAACAACCTGTTGATTAGTCTCAACATCCGTATTTGCTTTGGAAAGTTCTTCCCGTGATTTTACATAATACTGGTTACGGATATCATTCATCTGATTACGTAATTCATTTGCCTGACGCTTCAGACGCAGAACCTCAACCTCACTGGCAGCACCTTTGGCAACCAGTGGTTCCGTCATTTTCAGTTCCTGTTCAACCAGTGACAAAGCCTGTTGCAGACCTGCTGTAGACTGATCAAGATTTGCACGGCGCGAGTTGTACAGCGCTGTTTCTTCCTGAACCAGTTTTTTGTCTGCCATGACTTCTGGCGGAAAATTTAAGGCTGTTCCATTCACTTCAGCTCTTAAACGGGCAGATGTTGCTTTGGATGCAATCAGTAAAGACTCCGTTTCACCAACATTGGATTCAAACCGTGTCGGGTCGAGTTGCGCAAGCACCTGTCCTTTCTGAACAATTTCGCCTTCTCTGACATTCAGTTTGGTCAGAATACCACCGTCAAAAGACTGTACAACCTGCTCTTTTGAAGTGGGTACAACCTTACCTGTCCCTTTGGAAACTTCTTCCAGCTTAAACAACCATGCCCAGGTCAGCAGAGCCACAAGCCCAATACCAATAATCCAGATAAACATGCTTGATCTGGGTAATGGTGGTTCCAGCTCAGTGACTTTCATTCCACGGCTTATTTCTTTTTTCTGTTCGCTCATGATGAAGCCCCCGAATCTTTTTGTTGCTGTGGCTGGTTCTGATTCAGAATCTGCTCTTTAGGTCCATCCATGACAATTTTACCGTCATTGACCACCAGTATGCGGTCAACCAGCTCCAGTACTGCTCTGCGGTGTGTTGCCACAATAAGTGTCCGGTTTCCAAGCCATGTTTTTAAATGCTGAATCAACTGCTGTTCTGAAACATCATCTATGGCAGCGGTAGGTTCATCCAGCAACAGAATATTGGGTTGTCTTAACAGCAGTCTTGAAAGAATCAGTGCCTGGCGCTGACCACCTGAAAAACCAATACCACCTTCCAGAATAATATGGTCCAGTCCCTCTTTTTTCTCCTGAACAAAACTCAATGCACCCGTAATGGACAGTACTTTCAGAATTTCTTCATCAGTTGCAAGAGGCGCACCCAAAGTCAGGTTTTCCCTGACCGTTCCATAGAACAGATAGGCATTCTGATTCAGCAGCCCCATATCACGGCGCACATCTGAAGGATCAATCAAAGAAAGATCAACACCATCCAGTTTCACCTTACCCTGGGTTGGGAACTGCATACCAGACAACAACTGCAGAAGAGTCGATTTACCTGCACCATTGCGTCCGAGAATCGCAATTTTTTCACCAGGTTTAATCATCAGCTTACCAATGGCAATACCGTAACGTGAGTCATCTTCTGAATATTTAAATGCGACACTGGTTAACTCATATTCACCGTTCAGCACAGGTTTATGAATCAGGTGTGCCCGATCAGGCTGATCCACGGGTCTTTTCATCAGCTCATCAAGACTCATTTTCGCAACTTTTGCCTGCTGAATACGTCCAAGCACCCCTGCCAGCTGTGAAATCGGTCCAAGCATACGTGATGATAAAATTGAACAGGCTACCAGCGCACCGGTAGACATTTCACCTTTCATTACGGCATAACTACCGACCAGTACCACAACCGCAAATGTCAGACCCTGCAGTTTCTGTGTCCATGCTGTCAGTACACCCACAATTTTACGCTGACGCATTGCGATATCAGCAGAAATTTCATTCATATGATTCCACTGATTCTGAAATTTAGCTTCCGCACGTAAAAGTTTAATGTCTTCGATACCCTGAACAGACTCAACAAGCATGGCATTACGTATCGAGCTTTCCCGCATACCTTCATTTGCCAAACGGGCTAAAGGCTTCTGTACCAGAATACCAGGGATGATCATCAAAGGAATTACAGCAACTACAACCCAGAAGACATGCCCACCAATGACCCAGAAAATGGCAAGAAACAGCAGGAAAAATGGCAGATCAGCCAAAGCTGTAATCGTGGTTGAGGTCACCAGTTCACGCACACCTTCAAGCTCACGGATCTGAGAAATAAATGTCCCTGTAGACTTTGAACGCTCATTGTTTTTAATCCGAAGCGCATGCCCAAAGACTCGATCTGAAATCCGCAGATCTGCACGCTTTCCAATAATATCTGACAGATAAATACGGGCAACCCTGAGAGAAAACTCAAAGATCGCAGCAATCAACACACCTGAAAACAGAACCCATAGGGTTGGAATGGACTGAGCCGGAATAACCCGGTCATAGACATTCATGGAGAATACAACCGTCGCCAGCGCCAGAATATTTGCCAGCATGGATGCAAACATAATGTCGATATAACGGCGCCAGTCCCTCAGTACAATGTCCCAGAACCAGCTGGACTCATAAGGTTTGATGTATTCATCCACACGAGCATCAGGAACAGATTTTTCTGGACGGATAATATAAACCGAGCTGACGTTCTGTGAGAGTTCATCCAGCGTCAGGGTCTGATTCAGCCCCTGATCGCCACTGAACTGTAAACTCACATTACCGTCTATATCCAGTTTATCGACAACAGCGACCTGACCATCCTTAAATTCAGCGACAATGGGCAATCTCCACGGATTGACCTGATCCACACTGAAATCAACTTTACGGGCACTCATCCCCATCTGACGGGTCATCAGGGACATAATATCATCGGTACTCTGATTAGGATTCCAGTCCAGCTGCAAACGGATACGTTCTTCGGATGCTTCTATGCGATAATGTTTCGCAATCGTTAAAACTGCCTGTAACCAGGGTTGATAATTTATTGTATTGTTCATGGCTGTATCTCAAACCCCTGGATCGAAATATTATTAAGGTCATAGACATCTCGTGAACGCCCTGTCACTGCAATATATTTGATAATTGCGGCATACATGTCATAACGGGCATTTTCAATTTCAGATGCTGAACTGTGAATGGTCTGCTCCGCAGTCAGCAGATCCACAGCAGAGCGTGTACCCAGCTTATACTGCTCCTGATACAGCTCTTTGGTCCGGATTGCGGTCTGCTTACGGGCAACAAGAACACTCATCTGCCGCTGTTTATTTTCAATTTCTTCTCTGAGTAAACGGACTTCATCCTGTACATCCAGATAGACTGCATTCACCTCAGCCTTTGCGGCTTCTTCGGCATAACTGGCTGCACGGGTCTGCGAGGAAACTGCTCCACCCTGATAAAAACTGCTGGATGCTTCAAGCATAATGGAACTATAGAAGCCATCATCTTCGTTGTTGTTTGGATTGACACCATTAACAGCCTGGCTGAGTGAACCTTTTAAATTCAGGGTCGGATAACTGCTGAGTTTAACCTGTTTTTTCTGAAACTTAGCCACTTCAACAGAAGCCTGGGCCGCGATCATTTTTGGAATACGATTAAATTCAGGGTCCTGATACAGTGCAGATTGCTGCACAATACGGTCAGGAATATTCCATCCAACATTACTGACATCGTAGCCGAGTAAAGTTTTCAGCTTCTGTTTATACTGATTCAGTAAATTCTGCTGAACAATCAGATTGGACTGTGCCGCTTCAAGATTGGACTGTGCCTGCACAGGATCTGCCTGCGTACTGATACCCGCTTTTGCCCGTAAATTTGCAATTTCAGCAATTCTGGAAATACCATCAATCTGTTGCTGTGCAATCTGCGTGATCTTTTTATACCGCTCGGTATTCACAATCGCACTGGCAGTCTGCAGTGCTACATCATCCAGGCTGACCAGCACCAGTGCCTGTTCAGATGCCAGTTTTGCTTCCTGAACATCCACAGCACTGCGGATTTTACCAAAGTCATAGACCATCTGAGTAGCCGTAATATTGAAGAGCTGTCTGCCGCGCTCACCACGGGTTAAATCAGCCGTACTCACCCCACCTGAAATCTGTGGGTAATATCCTGCTTTTGCAACATCAATATTTGCACCCTGCGCTGCAAGAGTTGAAAGACTGCGTGTAACATCTGGACTGCGCTGCAAAGCTCTCAGAATGGATTCATTAAAACTGAGCTGAGGAGCTCGCTGTACATTGACCGTCCTGGAGTTCTGATCCAGAACCGGAAAATTTCCTGTCAGAACAGGCAGATCATCCACTCGTGAAGTATCGACCTGAAAATTACTGAGTTTCTGAATATTTGCCTGATTGACATTTTTCACAGGCTTAGGCGCAAGTAACTGCGATGCTCCTGTTTTAATGGAATCCACAATACCCTTTGTGGTTTCAGCATGCAGCATCTGTAGAGGTACAATGCAGATAAGGCATTGAATCCCTTTAGTGACACTGAATCTCAGTTCCCGTATTTGATATTTTTTTTGCATGTTTTAACTTGATATCATGTTATTCTGGTATTTTAACGTTTTTATTCACAAATAATTGTTTTTTTGCGAACTATACGTCATTTTAATTCTAAAGTATTTTCACGATCATGTATTCATTAATACATGATCGTCAGGGCTTATACAAGATTAAACGGTGAAATCTTCACCTAAATAAACCTGCCGAACTGTTTCATTTTCAAGAATTTCCTGTGGAGACCCCTCAGCAATCACCGCACCTTCACTGACAATATACGCATGCTCACAGATTGCCAGTGTTTCCCTTACGTTATGATCTGTAATCAGTACGCCAATTCCACGGTCTTTCAGTGTACGGATGATATCTTTAATGTCACCCACTGAAATTGGATCGACACCTGCAAAGGGTTCGTCCAGCAGCATAAATTTAGGATCGGCTGCCAGTGCACGCGCAATTTCAGCACGTCGACGCTCACCACCTGACACACTCATACCCAGAGAATCTTTAATATGGGTAATTTTAAAATCGGCAAGCAGCTCTTCCAGTCTTTGCTGCCTTTGCTGTTTATTCAGATCTTTTCTTGTTTCAAGAATGGACATGATGTTATCAGCAATGGTCAGCTTTCTGAAAATGGAAGCTTCCTGTGGCAGATATCCAATACCTTTTCGGGCACGCTCATGCATCGCCAGATCAGACAGATCAAGATCATCCAGCCGTATCTCACCTTTATCCATCCGGACCAGACCGACCACCATATAGAAACTGGTTGTTTTTCCTGCACCGTTAGGTCCAAGTAAACCTACAATCTGACCGCTCTGCATTTTGAATGAAACATCTTTAACCACCCAGCGTTTACTGTAGTTTTTCGCAAGATGCCTGATACACAGGGTCTGTACCTGTTTCTGAGTCTGCTCCATCAGTCACGGGCTCCCGGGAAAGATTTTTTACTGGATGGCGGAATAACAATTTTTACACGACCAGCGGATGAACCTGTACTGTTCGGTGTACCCGTTGCTTCAATATCGCCTTTATTCATGCTGTAGCGTAAACTGTTCCCTTGAATACTTGCGCCATCCTGTTGCAGTAATGCATTGCCCACCAGTGTAAGAATGCCTGTTTCTGCGTTATACACAATTTTCTGCGCCTGTCCTTTTGCCAGACCTTTTGCCTGGTCAGTTTTCTGCTGAAAACGTGCTGGACTGCCGGTTGCAGTGATGACACTGATTTCTTTGTTACTGTTCAGATTCGCAACAATGGAGTTTGCCTGAAGCTTCATAGTTCCCTGTTCAATGATGACATTACCTGTATATGTGGTAATCCCTGTTTTTTCATTAAACGTCGCACGGTCAGCAACCAGTGAAACTGGTTCATTACGGTCTGATGGCACTGCAAAAGCCATTGAAGCTGTCAGTGCAGTCAGTCCGGTCAGCATTATCTGTTTAAGGAAAGTTCTGGCAAAACTTTGTTGATTATTTAGGTTCATACTTTCCTCGAATATTAAAAAATTCGTATTGACCATCATTTAAACTGGCTTTCAACCCCTGGCTGACAAATTCTGCCTGTGGCGAATGGACGGTTACCTGACTTTCTGTTTCAAGCTCCCGTGTTTTAGGCAATACGGTCAGCTCATCTGTCAGAAACTCCATTTTTCCCTGTTGCATTAATCTGACAACAACAACCTGATCAGACAGAATCACTTTTTCATTGTCATTAAACCCTTTTGCAGTTCTGGCAAAAAAAGTCGAATCCACGGCTCCATCTTTATACATGGAAGCATTCAGATTCTTCAGACTGGACGTCTTCTGCTGCATGTCCTGCTCAAGTTTATCCACCTGAGCACGCACATGCAGATCTCCATTTTCATCGGTCTGCGTAAGATTTATTTTCTCTGCTGAATACGTCATGTTTCTGGCAGAATCCACGTCAAGCTTCTTACCTTTACCACTGTAATAGTAATATCCACCACTTACAGCAGCAATGGCAATTGCCGTTACATATATAATCTTTGTATCCATAAGCGTGGTGCCAGACTCAAACCTTTGATAGATGAACAATTAATGTGGGATTGCGATGTACTTTTCAAGTAACTCTTCGTAAACACCTTTTGATTTCAGAATCATGTCACATATTTCACGGACAGCACCCCGTCCACCATAAGCCTGCGTGACAAGGTCTGCACGACGGCGAACTTCCACATGACCATTCGGTACGGTCACTTTCATGCCTGCAACTGCAAATGCTGACAGATCAGGCCAGTCATCTCCCATATACAGACAGTCTTCAGGTTTTAAACCCAGCTGAGCACACGCTTCTCTTAATGCTGTGCCTTTGTCTTCACGTCCCTGAAAAACCAGATCCACCCCCAGATCAGACATACGTTTTTCAACAATTTTGCTGCTTCGACCCGTAATAATAATGACCTTGACACCTGCCTGCTGAACCAGTTTCATGCCCAGTCCATCACGGATATCAAAAGATTTTATTTCATCACCACTGTTGGTCAGTGTGACAAAACCATCGCTGAGTATGCCGTCCACATCCAGAACGAGAGCTTCAATATGACGTGCCTGTTCAAGTAAAACATAAGAAGCCATGAATCAGTTTACTCCAGCCTGTATCAGATCATGCATGCTGATCACGCCAATCACTTTGTTTGCGTCATCAACCACAATAAATTGGTTAATTTTCTTTTCGTTCATTTTTTCCAGTGCCTCAACTGCCCGAGCTTCCTGGGAAATGGTAGACGGATTTTTCACCATTACTTCCGCAACAGGCAGGTTGACATCAAAGCCTTGCTGACGGTCAATCAGACGACGTAAATCACCATCGGTAAAAATGCCCTGTAAGGTATCATTTTTATCTACAATTGTGGTCAAACCGAGTCTTTTGTTGGAGATTTCGTACAGAACTTTGTTCATTGGTGTATCTGGAGAAACTTTTGGAAGTTCATCACCTGTATGCATTAAGTGCTTCACATGCAGTAACAGACGTTTACCCAGTGCGCCTGCTGGATGTGACATTGCAAAATCATCTGCAGTAAAGCCACGGGCTTCAAGTAAAGCAACAGCCAGTGCATCTCCCAGTGCCAGCGTCGCTGTAGTACTGGAAGTCGGTGCCAGACCCAGTGGGCAGGCTTCCTGAATATTACCCAGAGTTAAAGCAACATCTGCATTCTGTGGCATAGGACCTTTGTCATCACCACTGATAGTAATTAAAGGAACTTCCAGATGCTTGATCAGCGGCATCAGCATCATGATTTCATCACTTTTGCCTGAGTTGGAAATGGCGATCAGCACATCGCCGCGAACCAGCATTCCCAGGTCACCATGACCTGCTTCACCCGGATGCATAAAAAATGACGGTGTTCCTGTAGAAGCAAAAGTCGCTGCCATTTTACGACCGATATGCCCTGACTTCCCCATACCTGTAACAACAAGGCGACCATTGCATTGCAGGATAATTTCACAGGCTTTGGTAAAACGTTCATCAATCTGATGTGCCAGCACTTCCAGGGCATGCTGCTCTATGGAGAGTGTTTCAATGGCAACTTTCTGAAAATCAATCTGATTCGGTATATTTGGAGGATTCAAAGTCGGTTTACCTTAACTTCATGAGAGCGGTGTGCTCTGAAAGCAAAAAATAATTTTCGCAATTTTATCATACCTGTGCAAATAGCACGTTTCCAAATGTGTAAGTTTTCACGATTTATACAGAATTTCTATCTAGATGGAGAATTTTGACTACCAATTGAAGGAGTCAGAAAGGCGTTGATTATTAATGGAGCCTGATGCGTCGGAAAAAGAGCTTTGGAACCTCATCAGGTAAAATTAAGTGCAAATCTGCTAGTCCAGCATCTTATTTATAAACAATTTATTAACTTCTTCTTCTGACACCCTTTTTATTAACTTCCAATCCTTTAAATTACTTCTTTGAAAAGTAACCTTTATAAGTATTTTCATTTTTGGTTCAAGAGTCCAGGTCATTGAACACTTTCTTGCTAAATCAACCTCTGAATGCGAACATGTAATATAAGTTACAATTTTATTTTCATTTTTATTTACATATAAATCATCAGTATTATTATATCCAGAAAAATTCACCCAAATGGGATGAGGGCTATATTTTTCAAGCCCATATTCTATTATATTTGCAGATACATATTTATAGTGAAAATTATATTTATCCTCCTCATCTTTAGGTTTTTTATTTATATCTTCCAAATACCTTAAATATGCTTTTGTTAAATCACCTGTCTCATCAAACCTAACTCCAGATCTCACCCCTATATATATCCATTTATTATTTGGGTCACTTTGTTCCGCATCATATTGTTTTACTGGGGCTTGTGGTGCCTTATAATATCTCATTAATGGTGCACCTGTTGTATATTTCATAATAATTTCAAAACTAGTAACAACAGATTGATAATTTCGTGATGGAGGTTTATAACCTTTGTAGCGATTTTCACGTTTTAGTAAAGGAGAATCTTCATATTCTAACCATCTTACTTCTTCACCCAAATTAACTGGTTTTCCTGCCAGACTTCCAACTCGATAAGGTAATCCATACGGCCCCATTGGTGCTTTAAATTCAGGCTCTTTACTTTGTTCACAACCTGTCAAACAACAAAAGATTGCAAGCCATATTACTGTGTGAATTTTATTCATTTAGCTACCATTATTTTTCTTTAATAGAATCGCTGGTCTAACTTTTTCCACTTCACCAAACGAAGAAAAAGTCTGATTCACTTAGTTCACCACACCTGCAATCTGTTCCATATACTGCATAAGTTCAGATGTCTTTTCCGCTTGAACCAACTTGACTGAGCGTGATGGATCAAAGCCATCGAACTACTAATTTGAAACCGATGATTTTGATTATTAAATCGTTTTAAGAAAATAACAATCCATTATTTTCCTAAAACACCATCTTTATTTTTATTTTAACTTTATGAACAAAAGTGCTTAGGTTAAGATGAGTCACCCTTATACAGAAGCACTTAGAAGACCTATGCAACCATTCGTTCTTTATAATTCAGAACAACGTAAAAAAGTTGAATTTGTTCCACGTAAAGAAGGACAGATCGACATGTATGTCTGCGGTATGACCGTTTATGATTACTGTCATATTGGGCATGCACGTGTCATGGTTGCATTTGACTATATTATCCGCTTCCTGCGCAGTCAGGGCTGGAACGTCAGATATGTACGTAATATTACTGACATTGATGACAAAATCATTGCCCGTGCCAACGAAAATAGTGAAACCATTACAGCATTGACTGATCGCTTCATCAAAGCCATGAATGATGATGCCGCACGTTTAGGTTGTGCTGAACCTGATGAAGCACCACGTGCAACAGATTATATTGACCAGATGCAGGACATGATTGGCAACCTGGTGAATAAAGGTACTGCATATCCATCTACAAATGGTGATGTGTATTTTGAAGTTGAAAAATTTGCAAAATATGGTCGCCTTTCAGGTCGTAAACTTGAAGATATGCAGGCAGGCGCATCTGAACGTGTTGATGTGGAAGTTGAGAAAAAACATCCTTTTGACTTTGTCCTGTGGAAACATGCCAAAGAAAATGAACCATCGTGGGCATCCCCTTGGGGTAATGGTCGTCCGGGCTGGCATATTGAATGTTCTGCCATGTCCACCTGCTGCTTAGGCAATCACTTTGATATTCATGGTGGTGGTTCAGACTTAACTTTCCCGCACCATGAAAATGAAATTGCGCAATCAGAGGCATCTACAGGCGAACAGTATGTAAATTACTGGATGCATGTCGGTTTCATCAATGTCGATGGTGAAAAAATGTCTAAATCTTTAGGCAATTTCTTTACTATCCGTGATGTGATGGAAAAATTCCACCCTGAAGTGATCCGTTATTTCATCGTATCATCACACTATCGCAGTCCTGTGAACTTCTCTGACGTTGCCCTGAAAGAAGCGAAGAATGCCCTGACCCGTTTTTATCACGCATTTAAAGCGTATGAACAGGTGTATGGCAATCAAACTGCTGAAACTGTAGATGAAACTTTAGTTGAGCGTTTCAATACAGCGATGCGTGATGATTTCAATACATCTGAAGCACTTGCTGTGCTGTTTGAAGTGATTAAAGAACTGAACCGTGCTGTAAAAGAAGAAAATGCTGAACAGTCTGCAATTTACTACTCTACTTTACGTTACCTCAGCAATATTCTTGGCTTAGGTCAGCATCATGTAGATGACTTCTTAAAATCTGATATTGGGCAGGAAGCTTTAGGTCTAACTGAAGAACAGATTGCAGATCTGATTCAACAGCGTGTTGATGCTAAGAAAGCCAAAGATTTTGCTCAGGCAGATGGCATTCGTCAGTCTCTGCTTGATCAGGGTGTGGTGCTGGAAGATACCCGTCAAGGTACAATCTGGCGTCGTGCTGATTAATTCAGCAATTAAATGTAATTTGCATGACCGAGTGTTGACAGTTCAGTTAAATTCTCTATAATGCGTCCTATTGCGGGAATAGCTCAGTTGGTAGAGCATAACCTTGCCAAGGTTGGGGTCGGGAGTTCGAGTCTCCTTTCCCGCTCCAGAATATGAAAAGCCCTGATTGAAAGATCGGGGCTTTTTTATGTCTGCTGCTTCGACATCATTCTTTTTTACCCATAAGCAAACTACTTTATAGAAACATAAAAATTTAAAGTACTTTACTGTGGGCAATACTCTCCCCTGTTTAATATTTGTTGAGTATCTAAGCTGCCTACATAGCAGTGAACACAATCTTTTTAACGCTGAGTTTAGCTGGACATTTCTAAGCTGCCTACATGGCAGTGAACAAAACTTATAAGAATGTTAAAGATGCTTATGATTTCTAAGCTGCCTACATGGCAGTGAACTGCGCGGGGCAGATGTAACCGATTCTGGAAATTTTCTAAGCTGCCTACATGGCAGTGAACTACGGATTTTATCGCTATCCGCAGAATTAATATTTCTAAGCTGCCTACATGGCAGTGAACGGAATATTAACTAAATCAGAGCAAAAGAAACATTTCTAAGCTGCCTACATGGCAGTGAACTTTACAAATATTTACAATTATTTTCATAAATTTTTCTAAGCTGCCTACATGGCAGTGAACATGTGGACTGGGGCAACATGCAGGACGGCTTATTTCTAAGCTGCCTACATGGCAGTGAACGTAGTCCTAAAATCCATTCATTTAAGCTCAATTTTCTAAGCTGCCTACATGGCAGTGAACACCATAATGAGTCCGGCACATCGTCATAATACTTTCTAAGCTGCCTACATGGCAGTGAACCAAAAAACGACAAAGCCAATGACTGATAATGATTTCTAAGCTGCCTACATGGCAGTGAACAATTGTATGCAATGTAGCGTGCTGATCGTCCTTTTCTAAGCTGCCTACATGGCAGTGAACGAACACTGGTAATCGGTGAAAATTATTTTGTCTTTCTAAGCTGCCTACATGGCAGTGAACTGGTTTACCTGAAAACGATATTGTCCGCACCAATTTCTAAGCTGCCTACATGGCAGTGAACTGTCCGCTTACAGAAACGCTCTGCAGCATCACTTTCTAAGCTGCCTACATGGCAGTGAACACGTACTGCGCCAGGAACCTGAACAGCATTCACTTTCTAAGCTGCCTACATGGCAGTGAACCACACCGAATCAAATGAGATTTTATTTGATAATTTCTAAGCTGCCTACATGGCAGTGAACAGTTGGCTGAACGTGCAGAGTAAAAAATGGGTTTTCTAAGCTGCCTACATGGCAGTGAACATTCTGTGCCTGATAGTGGGATTAAATATCCATTTCTAAGCTGCCTACATGGCAGTGAACACTTATGAATTTGGGCACTTGCATCATTCAGATTTCTAAGCTGCCTACATGGCAGTGAACATTTTAATGCTACTCAGGCTGCAATTAGAGCTTTTCTAAGCTGCCTACATGGCAGTGAACATATTCTGAATGATTTAACGCCTGAAATGGATTTTCTAAGCTGCCTACATGGCAGTGAACCAATACAAAGTAATTAAGCAAAATTTATGAGATTTCTAAGCTGCCTACATGGCAGTGAACTTGCTGCCTTGTATAGAACACCGCGAACCGTCTTTCTAAGCTGCCTACATGGCAGTGAACGTGCGATATTCTGCAATCTAGCCCATACACCTTTTCTAAGCTGCCTACATGGCAGTGAACGGGCAGTTTGTAAGTGGTGCTTATCATGAGCATTTCTAAGCTGCCTACATGGCAGTGAACATCAGCAGAATAGAATAGAAACAATTGAAATATTTCTAAGCTGCCTACATGGCAGTGAACATTTATCAGTATCCACTTGAACGCCTTTAATCTTTCTAAGCTGCCTACATGGCAGTGAACGTGGGTATGACCGCCCGAAAGTGGGCAATTTTTTTCTAAGCTGCCTACATGGCAGTGAACTTATCGCAATTGACCCGGAAGCAGAGACCGAATTTCTAAGCTGCCTACATGGCAGTGAACGAACAGCAGAAATGCTGAAATTGTGTCTCAGTTTTCTAAGCTGCCTACATGGCAGTGAACCAAATATACTTAACAGTAAAATTGATATAGTTTTTCTAAGCTGCCTACATGGCAGTGAACAACTGTTAAACAGGATTTAAGCAAATGAGCAATTTCTAAGCTGCCTACATGGCAGTGAACTAAAGATGCTCCACCACGCCCACCAACATACATTTCTAAGCTGCCTACATGGCAGTGAACCAATCGTTTTACAGTGAAGTCATCATGAACAATTTCTAAGCTGCCTACATGGCAGTGAACAAATGACTGCATAACCAACATGCAAGTCGATATTTCTAAGCTGCCTACATGGCAGTGAACCGCAAGAGGAAAGTCTGCAGATGGTTCAGCAATTTCTAAGCTGCCTACATGGCAGTGAACAGGGTTCATTTGCTGTTCAGTCTGAGTTATCATTTCTAAGCTGCCTACATGGCAGTGAACATATTGTTGAAAATGGTAGCTTGTTCTGGGTATTTCTAAGCTGCCTACATGGCAGTGAACTTTTGCTGTCAAATCCGGTATTGGTGCTCCGCTTTCTAAGCTGCCTACATGGCAGTGAACTCCGCAACAGTTGCTAGATTCTGCATTTCTTTTTTCTAAGCTGCCTACATGGCAGTGAACGTGATGTTGAATCTCAGAAGAAATTCGCAGAATTTCTAAGCTGCCTACATGGCAGTGAACTGGCTTGGAGCAACAAAGTATAAACTATACAATTTCTAAGCTGCCTACATGGCAGTGAACCTGCTGCGAATGTCACACCATATATGCCTAATTTTCTAAGCTGCCTACATGGCAGTGAACTATTCGTGGTAATGCCCATAACTCAAATACATTTTCTAAGCTGCCTACATGGCAGTGAACCCTGTTTTTGATGAAAATAATGATCCTGTCATTTTCTAAGCTGCCTACATGGCAGTGAACATTAAAATGAACGAATTAAGAAAGAAGTTTGATTTCTAAGCTGCCTACATGGCAGTGAACAGCTTAAATGCTTCAGCTCTCACAGTGACAACTTTCTAAGCTGCCTACATGGCAGTGAACAGTAATTTTACTGCAAAAAATAAAGTTATAACAGTGAGTTAAACCTTAAAACCTATAAAAGACCCAAGCTTTAGCCCACGTTTATAACTTATTGATTTTATTAAACTGTTAAAGAGTGAAAAAATATTGGGTTAAAATTCAGGTACAGTCGACACTGAACTTAAACCATAAGTGCTAAAAACCTGAGTTTCAGATTTTGTCGCAGATTTCTTTTCGATAAACAGTTTAAAGCTTTTGTCAGACGTTAAACTTTTCATTTGAATATAAGGCAAGTCTGTAGTCGTGACCACATTGCTATAACGAGCCAACGCTTCATCAAAACCAATATCGCCACGTTTCACACGATGACGTGCCAACCGCTCAGCATTGGTTTTGACCTGTTTACGACTATAGGTTGCATAACCTGAAATTTTAGCTTCAGGTACTTCTCGAATAGATGTGATATGCAAATAATCAGTTAAACGCTCCAACCACTTAGAAATGTTTAATTTCTCTAGATCTGCCTGAGTTTCAGCGAAAAGACGGATTTTTTCACCTAAAAATCCAACACTCTTTTCAGCATTAAAGCGGTATTGCGGAAAAGATAGTCCAATATTGACTTTGTTATCAGCATCTTTGATTTCGGCAAATGAGATATGCAACTGCGTATAGATACGTGACCATAATTCATAAGGTGAAAAATCATCATTTTTCATCAAAGTCACTTCAATATAATATTTCATTCAAATGACCTCATCGAATATAGCTAACATACGCAAGCCCTTTTTTACCCAAGTAAAAAGAGGATACGCCTGCATCTTCAATCTTTTCTTCTAAATCCCTCGCTTGTTCTTTAGAAATATTCAGATTGATAATGAGTTGTCCGCTTGCCTTACTCAAAATCGAAACTACTTCCCCCTCACCTTTTTTCTTCTCTTTCAATAAAAATGGATTTCCCCAAATTAACTTTTTACTGCCCGTCGTGTAACGATCCATAAAGTCTTTTTTAGTAAATCCACGTTTTGAAATGCCACTTAGACCACCACTTTTGGTTAAGGCACTAGAAAGGTCATATTCTTTAGACAATCGTTCAATTTGCAAATATAAAGCCGAAGCATATAAGCTAATTAAAGGTAACTGTTCTTTGGCATTGAGATAATTCACATCATCAAATTTACTTTGCAAAATATCCAAAGCATCCTTTACTGAATCAACAGCATCAATTACTTTTTCAGCACTCAGTAACTCAATCTGATTACATACTGTAATTGGGTCAAGCTCAATATCAGTTTGAGTTTGATATTTTTCATCACAAATAAATTGAGCAACTTCATCTAAATCTAGCCAAAGAATGCCCCACAATTCAGAAGAATATTCCGACTTAAATGCAGGATCATTTGCTTTAATCATTCCTGTGAAAGAGTTCTGATCTGTGCTTCCAGATATATTACGGATATAAACCATTTCATTACTGATCGTGGATTTATCGATAATATCTTCATCTTTCAGGATTTTTTCGATCTCTGAAAAGTAATATTCTTTATCTTGACGCGCTTGATAAAGCTTTCGTTGTTCACCAATTAATCGGTTTAAAACCCCCATCACTGTATCTTTAGACACATCACGCTTTTTATAATTTCCCGCTTGTTTCAATGTTGTCATTGATGCGATGAAATTACGCCCTCCTTTCGGTAATGGTTCATTATTTGAACCATCTAAAAAAGAGTTACGCCATGAGGATTCATATTCAATAATAATCTGCATCACTCACCTCATTATTGCGCTTCAAAATAAACCGCATAATCTGTTTGAGGTTCAGGGTTTACTTGATCAGGATGACGTATAATACGCATCATTTTATTGCTATCGTTATAATCGACTTCCAAAGTATCCACACACATATAGCCTTTGGCTTGTTTGATGACTAATTCTTGAAGCATATTTAGCGTTTCATTGACTAGGATATCAATCGCCGTGTTATCCAATAAAATCCCGACTTCCCCCTCATTAAAAATCGTACCTTTACGCACATAATTTTTATGGAAAATTGCTTTCGGTTCTTTGGTTGGATCTAAACTTTTAATAAAGTTTTGTACAGTTTCAGCAATCTTTTCACCTTCACCTTCCTTAATCAGCATAGATGCACGGTCAAATTTTTTATCTAGTGAAATAAATTGCAGTTGCTCAATACTTATTGAACCAGAAGCAATATATTCAGTATCACCAAAAGTAGATTTTGAGAAAAATGATGTACTATCACGCTCGCCTGCTTGACCAAACTGTTCGAAATTTCCATTTCCCAATGTTTCAGTAAAGTCAGTAATGAGCAGTGGACTAGTCCGTTTGCATTGACTTGACGGTACAACATAGCCACGAATTAAACCTGTGATTGATGCCAAAACATCAATCAAATTCTTATCTTTAGCAAAATGTAAATCAAATGACTGATCGCGAAATAAGTGATGACGAATACAATTCTGGCTTATATACAGTGGAGTTCCATTTGGATCTCGATAATCAAAATTAATATCCGAAGGATCTTTTTTTAATTTATATCCTTTCTCACTTTCTTTTCCTGTTAAATTGGTATACCCACGTAATTTTGGCAAGGTGTGATTATCAATAATACGCCCATCACTCTGTAAAGTAGTTGGACCATTCCAATTCACAACCCCATAACCATACGCTGTGATTTTAAAGTCTACGCTTTTCACGCCAGTTACTTTAGCCATGTTATTTCCCCTCTTGTTTTGTTGTTAAAAACTTTAATTTATCTAATGATATTGAGCCTATTGGCTGTTGATCTGTGACTGCGTAATAGATTGCTTCAGGATGTCGAACACCTGTTCCACCCACTTTATTGAGATCATCTTCGATATAACTTAAATACAATGGATAATCTGCATCTCGTGCATAATTTTCCAATACAGCACAACGAGCTTGTTGTTTTTTCTCAGGAATCCCTTTGACTGGATGTGTCGAATCGACATTACCATGCTTCTGTGCAATAAAGGTGATCAATCCTAAATCTCTGATAATATTTAAAGATTCGGTCAGATTGTCATATTCAGTTGTATCGTCCAAAGGTGGTGTATAAGCATATTCATTTTCAAAAATAGGTTGTTTAAAATCATTTAAATTTAAAACAGCCAATTGCACAAAACGACTGTCACCACGTAATGAATTTTTACTGATCTTAGACTTTTTCTCAGCCGTTTTAGACTTCATGACTTTAGTCGGTTCAGTGACTTTTTTATTCAGTAAATCAATGCTTTTCTTTAAAGCCTTATCCATATCCTGAATAACAGCAGACTCATCATTCAACTGCGCTTGATGTGCGTAAAATTCACGATAAAGCGTATATAACTCAGCAATCTTAAAGACTTTTCCATTTAAACGATCTTGCAAAAAGTCATACCATGCTTTTGTGGTTTGCAAGCTATTTAATTGATTTAAAAAGTAAGCCAATGAACCCTTACAACTACCATTTTTGACATTTTCAGTAATCGCAAGCTGTAAAATATTCACCGCATCATTTTCACCAAAACGATCTAAACGCCCCATACGCTGTAGCATATTTTCAGGTGAAGTCATTTCACTCAACATATGTTGACTGGTGATATTTAAAGAGGCTTGAACAATAGGACCACTTCTTAAAACAGCATACTTTTGTGAGCCATTCTTTTTAAACGAATCAAAGACTTCGTCAAACCACACCTTTTTATCACTGCGCTTATATTTAGAGTGAAATAACACACTATTTTCATGATCTTTCTGATAAATAAAACCAAGTTGTGCAGTTTGTGCTGTATTGGAAATAATAAAAGTTTGATCCGAATAAGTTTGATAAAATGGATTCCCTTCAATCATAGATTCATCATAGTCAATAAAATCAATTTGATACTGACTTTGGTTAAATGATTCCATTTCTTTAACTTGGCAATAATCACTTTTATCATCGATATTAAAATTTAAAATATTTTCCAAATAATAATAATGTGGCGTTGCCGAAACCAATAAAGTATTTTTCTCATAACGTTTACGCATATTCTTATTAGCAATGAGTTCTGCAAATAACAGATTAAAAATTTCCATGCCGATATATTCATGATATTCATCAAAAACCACATGTGCATCCATGAAAGGCAATAAACTATTGACATTGGTATGCGTTACAATCGAACCTAAAATTTGGTCAATTGTGGTAACAACGACATCACCCGAAAAAGGTTTTGGTTCATTGAGCGTCTTACCGTTTTCATGAATATATTTAAATTCACCTGTCAAAATTTCAACTTTTGCATCAGGTAAATAATCCTGTGTTAATTCTTCAAAAATTCCTTGGCAGACTTGCACACGTGGACATACCCAAATAATTTTCTTGGCATCTTTCAGTCTTGCCCATTCCAAAGCAATTTTGGTTTTACCACAACCCAGAGATGGATCCGTAAATTTGAACAACTCCTATAAGTGATATTCTGCTCCTCAAATGATGTTATAAACATCAATATATGGAGTATTTTATGGCACGTAGACCAAGAAGAAATCATTCAAATGATTTTAAAGCTAAGGTAGCACTTGCTGCGATTAAAGCAGAAAAAACACTTGCTGAATTGAGTGCTGAGTTTGATGTTCATCAAAACCAAATTATTGACTGGAAAAATCAATTGATCTCAGCTTCCTCGCAAGCTTTCGATCAATCAAAAGCTCCAACAGAACCACCCATCGATCTAAAAAAACTACATGCAAAAATCGGTGAGCAGGCATTAGAAATTGATTTTTTAGAAGGTGTGTTGAAGAAACTGGGCCGCTTCAACCACAAAAGTTAATCGACGACTCACTTCAGATTTCAGTATCTAAGCAAGCTAAGCTGCTGAAAGTCTCCCGTGGTTGTTATTACTATCGCCCAAAACCTGTGAGTGCATCAGATCTGAAGCTGATGCGATGTATTGATGAATTACATATGCAATATCCTTTTGCAGGCAGTCGTATGATGCGTGATTTGTTGAATCGTCAAGGACATCATATAGGACGACGTCATACACGTACTTTAATGAAGAAAATGGGTATTCAGGCGTTATATTGCAAACCAAATTTAAGCCAGGCTAATCAAGCTCACCGTAAATATCCATATCTGCTCAAAGGATTGGCTATTCAGCGCAGTAATCAAGTGTGGTCTACGGATATAACGTATATCCCTATGGCAAAAGGCTTTGTTTATTTATGTGCTGTGATTGATTGGCATAGCCGCAAGGTACTTGCGCATAGAGTATCGATTAGTATGGAGGTGGATTTTTGTATTTCGGCTTTAAATGAAGCGATTGAAAAATATGGTCGACCTGAAATATTTAATACAGACCAAGGCAGCCAGTTTACCAGTGATGCATTTATTGATGTATTGAAATCAAATGGCATTCAAATCAGTATGGATGGTAAAGGTCGATGGGTAGATAATGTGATGGTTGAACGATTATGGCGGAGCGTTAAATATGAAGAGGTGTATCTCAAAGCTTATAGCAGTGTCACAGATGCGAAAAAGCAATTAAGTGCATATTTTGAGTTTTATAATTTGAAACGACCTCATTCGAGTCTAGACAAAATGACACCAAATGAGTTTTACTATGATCAGCTACCCCAACAAAACAAGGTGGCTTAACTAGAGCGGAATATCACTTATAAATACGCTTTTAGTTGTTCAAACAAGTGGGACCACCTCTCCCGCAGGACCTGCAAGCACAGCAATATCACGTAAATCCGCAAGTTCTTGTGCAACTTGATTCTGCTTTTGTGTTCTTTCACTATCAGGGAATTTCGTTGCTACATTTTTCAAATGTTCTGCTAAATCAGATAAAATTTCCTGATCTTCCAACAATTCATCCAAACGTTTTTCAGCAATAAAATCCACCAAATCTTGCGCTGTTTGCTTAGATACAATTCGATCAGCACTGATCACACAAGCACGTAATAAATTATGCTGTGCATTAGTTTGAATTTTACCTGTCAATACATCCGTTGAATCTGTACTTGCATAAGATTTAAAATCGGGAAAGCTTCGACTTTTGAACATATATTCAAAATTTTCAATCAATCCTGTGCTGTCCTCGTCACTCCAAGGTAAATGTTGTTCTATTAACTCCATCGAATTGAAATGTTTAGCGATTCCATTTATGCGCTTAATAACATGGGTACTATTTTTAATCAACACTGCAAATTGTTCTGCACCAATATTCTTAATTAAATATTCATACGCCTTATAACTGCCTGTAAAATCATCATTTTGACGATACGGCTTCGCATGATGCCAATACAAAACATGTTGAATACTTTCTTTCTGACGATTATTTAAATTTTTACATTGCTGTTCTAAAAGATTAAATATTAACAATGAAATTTCATTATGACGTGGATGTTTATCAAACGTGAATTTTACATCAATATGTTGACCATCTTCCTCAGGATCTTTTTGCTTTCCCTTTTTCACCCAATCCTGAAAATGTGGGTCTAACTTTCCTAGATCATGTAAACATCCTGCCAAAAATGCCACTTTGGAAAGATTATCAGATTCGTCATTATCTACAACTTTTTTAAACAATTGCTGTGCTAAATAGCCAATTGCAAATGAATGCTCAGCCAAAGGTTGTAATTGTGTATTTGCGTAAAATTCATCTTTCTTTGCTTTCATTGTCATTACATCCATAAATACTTCTTTTTGGGTACTATTCACAGGAACAATTCCCTCTGAATTAAACTTATTCCGATTCCCCACCACCCACAGCAACTCGCTTCTACGTCGTCCACGTATCCAATGACAACTCACCGCAGTGCTTTTGGTCACGGATTTACGAAGTAGCTTTTTCACCGCAACCAAACCATCTTCCGTAATCACGGTTTGCCATGTGTTATCCCCGATCCGATCTGCAAAGGCATCGAGTACACGACGAGTACGAGGTATCGCTTTCTTTTCACACTGGGAAATGAATGTCACGATCATAATGCATCTCCATCCGCATCATGATTTTTGCAAGCTTGCGATTTCACCTGATCGAACATAAAGTCAAGACAGCGATGTTCGGTAAATTTCTGCAACACTTGCTGACGAAATTCTTGCTCCGTCATCTTTTCTTTGGCGCAGATAAACGCATACGGCAGAACCACAGCATCCTTAATTAAATCTGCTACATCAAAAACCAATGCCCCTCGGCGGGTTTTACCATGCATCACCGCAAAGCCATGTGGAATCCCTAAAACCCAAAGTGTGGTTGCAGCGAGTCCATACGCTAAATAATTGCCATGATTAAGAAAGTCATTGGCTAAATCCCCCTGTTCAGGATTACGGCTAAAATCTTTAGAACCTGTACGTGTTACTGCAATTTTATACAGCTGTTTGGTGGTCGCAGCTTCAGTAAGCAATAAGTCACCGACTTTATTTAAATTTGGAATTTTCTTTTCAAAGCCATTTAATGCATTTTGAATATCCAGATCCTCTAGATAAAATCCTTCAGCCTTTAAGTCCCGATCTTTATCCCAAATTTTTCGGATAAATTCGATCCGTGCGAGCTGAAATTGCTTAGCAACTTCTAAACGCTTTTGATCATCAAACCAGAATTGCATCCATCCCTGCATATACTCCGTGGGTCTATATTCACTTTGCGGCGTCATCCATTCGATTTCACAGCCCATAAACAATGGCGTTCCGCCACCGCCACAAAACCCGACCAATACCCCTGCACTTGCGAGCATTCGCATGGCTGCCTGAGTGATGGACGTACCTGTGCCAAGCATCACTACCGTAGTATTGGCAATGGGAATATTCCAGTATTGATTTTCGTTTTTAGCTTCGGTCAGATACAGCACCCGACCATCTTTTTGCATAACACGGGCGTGTTCAAGGTAGTAAATATTGGCGCGTTTAGAATGTAATATTGCTTTTAGATCAGAGGGGTTGAGCTGTTCCATTTTTATATAATTTATAATGAGTTAAGAACAGTATAATCAGAAAAATTAAAAGCAACAGTCAGACCAATGAATAAAGCGACAATAGATGTCGCCTTATAGAATCCTGAAATGACTGCCTTTAAAAGGACCTATTCATCTCAATACACATCCCTTTTATAACGTTTTTGCTGTTTAAGATCGTTCACTAAATCAGCTCCAAGAATGCTGATTAAAGTATCATCTACAGCCTGCCCCATACCTTTTATACTGCCACAGACATAAATACACGCACCCTGCTCAACCATCTGCTTCAAAAGTTCTGACCGGGTATTCAGTACATCCTGAACATATTTCAGCGAGTTTCCATCACGTGAAAACACCAGGTCCAGTTCTGTCAGCACACCATTACTCTGCCATTGTTGCAGCTGCATCTGAAACAATGAATCAGTCAGCTTATTACGCTCACCAAAAATCAGCCAGTTGCGAAAAGATAGTGATTGTTGCTGCTGATGCAGATGAGCCATCAAACCTGCAATACCAGATCCATTACCAATCAGGATACAGGGCTTCTGATCAGATTCAGCCTGAAATGATGGATTGATCCGAATCCGTACATCAGCAAACTGTCCCTGCCCAATTCCCTGTGTGAGCCAGCCCGAACCCAGCCCCAGACCAGTCTCTGTTATTTCCTGACGCACGACCAGTTCAATTTTTTTCTGCTCAGGGATGCTGGCTATTGAATAATCACGTGATGATAAGTTTTCAAAACGCTTAGTCCAATTGGGAAAAGATTCATTCCGGTACTGTTCAGGATGCTGTCGTAAGTTCTTAAACTGCAGTTTATCTACGCTGTCTATAGAGACAGGCTGTTCGTATCTGTTCAGAAATTTTTCAATTTCTGTCACAGTATTGGCACAACGTAATTCAAGAATATCACCGGCTTGCCATTGCAGTTCTTCGGAAGAAAACTCAAGATGATACAAGGGATTGCCCTGACTGCCTGCATTCAGTAATTCACGTTTCTGCAACTGAACAGACGTCCATTCCTTTTCTTTGTTTAAATTTCCAAGTTCATGACGTGTCTGCTGTTCAAGACAATGAGTCCATACATTCAGCGTCGTCTGAGCCTGCTGATCCACGCAGATCATGTCAAATAAAGGCTGTGCTTTCTGATCCTGCAACCAGCTGTTCAGACGCTGTCCAAACCGACAGAAATCAGGATAGCGACTGTCTCCAAAAGCCAACACTGCATAAGACAGATGAACGAGATCATATTTTTGACTCATAAAAGTCTGCACAAAATTCTGAGCTGTATCTGGCGCATCACCCTCACCATAGGTACTGACCATCCACAGTACTTTATGAGCGGTATGCAAATGACTTTCTGTCAGAAACTGGATATCCATACATTGCACCTGCTCTCCAACGCTTTGTAGCTTCTGAGCGGTCTGCTGTGCAAAATTTTCAGTATTTCCAGACTGGCTTGCATAAACAATCAGATATTCAGCAGAATCCTGTTCTGTCTGAACAGCTTTTCTTTTATTCTGAAAAATCAGCAGAAATATAATGATCAGGAATATGCACAGCAGTATCGCCAGACTGACGAGTACAATCACAACGGCTTGAGTCATACTGTTCAGCCTATTGCCAGCCAGACCAGTAACATCAGTACCGCCAGGCTTGCTGCCGTCAGCGTCAGATGCGTCACCAGTCGGGTTTTTATGCTGATAAACAGAATATAACCCGCCAGTGAAAGTGCAATGATCAGAACCGCGCTCAGGTCAATCAGCCAACTCCAGGCTGTACCTGAGTTTTTCCCTCTGTGCAGGTCATTGATCAGGGACACTGTAGATGCAGGTTTAGTGGTAATTTCAACTTCACCGGTATCCATCATCGCCCAGATGTCAGTTGAACCCGCAGGACTTTCAAGACGGATCATCACCTCATTATCCATGACTTCACTGCTCAGATAACGTCCGGTCAGCGTGGCTTTCTGCCGTACAATTTTCAGTAATTCAGATGATGGATTTTCTTCAGCTTTCAGCTGAGCCAAAGCAGTTTCAGGTATCTGAATGGTCTGGGTATTTTCCTCTTTTGCAGATTCAAACCATTCCGGATGATTCAGAAACAATCCTGTCAATGAGAAAAAAATCAGCACAATAAATGCAAATGCAGACAACCAGCCATGCACATAACGTGCATGGCGGTAAAAATCTCGACGTTGGTACACTATTTCGACCTTAATTCAGTCAGAAGTATCAGTTTACTTTCTGGAAATTCATTTTCACTGTGCCAATCTCAGTCTGTGCAGGCAGCACCTGACTTGCACCTTTTGCTTTTACGTCCAGGTCTATGGTCTGATAAGAATGATCACCATGTTCACGTGAAGTCTCTACATGAATCTGGTAATGCCCTGCAGCAACCGCTTTGCCTGTATCATCCTTGCCATCCCATGCCAGTTTATACTGACCTGGCTGTCTGGATGGTTTCGCCACGGCATCCAGTTGTGCCATCTGACGACCATATCGTCTCCACCAGACATAGTTGGAGTTAATCCATTTTTCATCTTTACCCCAGACCGCCAGTGTCCGCACCAGTTTTTTAGATGAATCCGTCACCCATACAGATACATAAGGCGCACGGTATTTTTCCACATCCAATTTTGGAATGACCAGTTCCACAATTGCCTGATATCCTGCTGGCCATTTTGCCGATGCAGCACTCGCCACGGTCAGCATTTCCGCCTGATCTGTCCGCTGCAACAGACTGCTCCAGCCTGAACTCTGATAAGTCTGCCCATTTGACATGGTCAGCTGTGCTTCATAACCGATCAGGGATTCAATCAACTCAAGTCCTTCAGCAGGTGTCATGGCTGCCAGAGCTGTTGCAAGCGCATCTGCATCTGCTGCACAGGTTCCAACCACCACACATTGTTCCACCTGCTGTAAAGGTAAACCTGTCTGAGGGTTCATTAAATGTGACTGACCTGCAAGTGTACGGTAGCCTTTGCCACTGAATGCCACTGCCTGATCATTCAGACTGAGTACCTGTGTCGGTACAGCGAGGTCATGGTGATTAAAGGCATCCTGCACCCCAATGCTCCAGCCTGATTTCTGAGGTGCATTTCCCCATACACGGATATCACCGCCAATATCAACCAGCAGTCCCTGAAGCGCAGGAACTTTCTGACGTGCTGCAACCAGTGCACGGTCAATAATATAACCCTTGGCATAAGCATCAGGTGCAAGTTTCAGACCGTCCTGCATGTTCACAGTACGGTTTTCAGCATTCAGTTGCAGTGTATTATTTTTTAAATGCTGCACAATCTGATCACGGGTAGCTGCATCAGGCTCAACCACACCCTGTGTTTTCTCCCATACCGCAATCAGCTGCCCCAGTCGCGCATCAAAAGCACCGCAGGTTTTATCACGCCAGTTTTCACAGGCTGCAATCACTTCAAACAGTTCTGGAGAAACCTGTTTTCCTCTGCTGCTGTTGAGTGCAGAAATTTCACTGTCCTCACGCCATACGGACAGTTTCTGATCCAGCTGCGCAATTTCAGCCCGAATGGCATCCATCGCCTGTTTCGCTTCCTGACGTGATACACCGTTGACCACCACATCAAGTGATGTCCCTAAAATATGATCCTGATGAAAGTGATGCGTCAGTTGTTTCTGCAGCTCAGTGCTTTCAGGAGCATTTACAGATGCAGCATTCAGACTGAAAGGAGCAATCAGGGTCAGAGCCATCATTAATGGGGTAAGACGGAATGCAGAACGGATTGGATAAAACTTAGGGGGATTGGATGACATCCTGATTCTCCAGAATATTTTTTCTAAATATTATTGATAATGATAGTGGTTATCAAGTAGATTAGCACGCAATAATTGGAAAAAATGAACCCTGGAGAATTCTGCAATGAACAACTGGTTGAAAATCGCACTGCTCACTTCACTCCCTGTATTGAGTCATGCTCACACCATGAGCCCTTATCTGTTGCCAGAGGTTTTTGATACAGCATCAGCGCAGAATATCAGTTTCCAGAGTGCCATTACCATCGAAAAGTTTTTTGTTCCAGGTAACAACTTCAAAACGACTTATATTGTAACTGAACCCAATGGTGCTCAGAAAGCAGTCAGCCCTGCAGCTTCTCTGAAACGTTTTTCAATTGCAGAATTTGATCTTCCTGCTGAGGGTACATACCGTATCCGTACTCAGGATGCTGAAGGCAACAGTGGCAAATATGCGCTTGTAGATGGTCGCTGGTTACGTGTCCGTCCAGCACGTCCACCAATGCCACAGAACACTTCAGCAGCTAAACCAGCTGAAACTGCACCGAAAGCACCTGCAACCAGTCAGCCACCGCGTGTTATTTCAGCGGACCAGGTTCCTGCAAATGCGCAGACCATGGAAGTAAAAAATACGTTCATTGCTGAAAGTTTTGTCACCAAAGGCAAACCGTCACCTGTACCTGCTCCGACTGGTAAAGGACTTGAATTTAAATTACTGACACATCCAAATGAACTGTATGCAGGCGAATCCCTGAAAATTCAGGCATTGATGAATGGCAAAGCAATTCCTGGACTCGAAGTGGATGTCTTCAAGGGTGCAAGCAGCTATGAGCCGAATGCTAAACGTGAACAGCCTCATGTAAAAACCAATGCCAAAGGTGAAACTGAGATCAAATTTGAACAGTCTGGCATTTATCTGATTACAGCAGCTTATCCTGAAGCGAGCGTAGACAATACCAAGAAACCTCAGCCTGAAGTATTTACCTATGGTCTGACTGTTGAAGTGTCTGAATAAATATTCACACCATTGAAATATCAACAATAAAAAAATCCCCACGATTGGGGATTTTTTATAACCGGCAATAATCAAGCAAACTTCATACTACCCGTTTCTTCAAACTGTGCATGCCAAGCCAACGCCTCACGTAACACATGTGGAGTCTGACCACCCAATGCACAGGCACGATTAAAATAATTCAACAAATCAGCTTTATAGCTCGGATGCGCACATTTCTCGATAATTTTCAAAGCACGCTCACGTGGTGCAAGCCCACGCAAATCCGCCAAACCCTGCTCTGTCACCAATACATCAATATCATGTTCAGCATGATCACAATGACTCACCATCGGAACTACAGACGAAATTGCACCACCTTTGGCAATGGATTTGGTCACGAAAATGGCTAAATGCGCATGACGGGTAAAATCACCTGAACCACCAATGCCATTCATCATTTTCGTACCCGTCACATGAGTAGAGTTGACATTGCCATAGATATCGAACTCAAGTGCCGTATTAATCGCAATAATCCCTAAACGGCGAATAATTTCAGGGTTATTCGATAACTCCTGTGGACGCATCACGATTTTGTCTTTGTATTGTTCAAAATTATTCATTACACGCTTGGCACAATCATCTGACAAGGTCATTGAGCAACCTGAAGCAAACTTCATTTTCCCTGAATCAATCAACTGGAATGTACAGTCCTGTAGAACCTCAGAATACATTTCCAGATCATGAAAATTAGAATGTTCAAAACCTGCAAAAACAGCATTGGCAATCGAACCCACACCTGACTGTAGCGGTCCTAAATTTTCAGGCAAACGCCCCACAGCGACTTCATTTTCAAAGAAGTGAACCAAATGTTTGGCAATCGCTAAAGTTTCATCGTCCGCCTCATCCATTTTAAATGAAGTATCAGGCAGATCATTGATCACAATCGCTGAGATTTTGCCAGGATCGACATTGATACCGATAGTTCCGATTCGATCACCCGCTTGAGTCAGTGGAATCGGATCACGGTTGGGACGTGCTTTGGGCACATAAATGTCATGCACACCTTCAAGTACAGGGCTGATGGTATTATCAATTTCAACAATGACGTGATCTGCCATTTCAACAAAGTTTGCAGAGTTGCCACATGAACCTGTCGGAATGATTTGTCCATCTTCTGTAATTGCAGTTGCAGCGATCACAGCGACATTAATTTTTGGTAGATTTTTATGACGAATATTATCGGCAAGTTCTGACAAATGCTGATCAATATACATCACCTCGCCATTGTTAATGGCTTTACGCAATGTCGGATCGGCTTGATAAGGATAACGACGTTCCAAAGCATGTGCATCACTCAAACGACCATCAATACGATTTCCCAGACTCGCACCTGTTGCCAAAGTAATTTTCATCGGATGATTTTGCGCATTATCCGCCAAAGCCAGCGGTACAGTTTTCGCTTCCCCTGCACCACCAAAGCCACTCATTCCCACTACATCACCATCTTGAATGAGTTCAATTGCCTTTTCTACAGACATGACTTTCTCGTGCAAAGCAGCACAGCGAATACGCTCTAAACCGTTAATCATTTCAAAAATCTCAAAAAATATATCTAAAAACAGCTAAAAATTAAAAATACAGCATGCAACGATCCGACACCCTTGCGCACAAGAATGTTGGTCTATCCTGAATGATTGAATCGAAAATCAGTAACTAAACCGTTTCATTCACTTTGAATTAAAATATTGTCTGAACCATCCCAGACTTTTCACCGTATTGATTACTGTGAGGTGGCATGGATGCCACCGTTGAGCAACAATACAGGGACGTACTGCTTGCTCAACAAAAGATTTTTGTTACTTTTCATCTTTGAAAAGTAAGACATTGCCTGCGCGTCGTATGTTGAACATACATTCACACTCTGCGGCTGTACCCAATGGTTCAATCAGCATATTTAAAAATTAAATCAGTTCTACAGCAATCGCAGTCGCTTCACCGCCACCGATACACAATGATGCGATACCCTTTTTACCGCCTGTGCGTTTTAGAGCATGAATCAACGTCACGATAATACGAGAACCAGACGATCCGAGTGGATGACCGAGCGCACATGCCCCACCATTGATATTGACTTTCGCAGGGTCTAAATTAAAGCCGTCAATTGCGAGCATCGCCACCATAGCAAAGGCTTCGTTCACTTCCCAAAGATCAACATCTTCAACCGCCCAACCTGTTTGCTTCAACACTTTGTCAATTGCGCCTACAGGTGCAATCGTGAACTCAGATGGATGCTGTGAATTGGTTGCGTATGCCACAACTTTGGCTAGCGGTTTTAAGCCACGCTCTGCTGCAATTTCTTCTGAAGTCACAACAAGTGCTGATGCACCATCAGAAATAGAGCTCGCATTGGCAGCAGTGATTGTGCCGTCTTTTTTAAATGCAGGACGTAAAGTTGGAATTTTGTCTGCTTTGGCATTTAAAGGTTGTTCATCCTGTTCAACAACCACATCACCTTTACGAGATGATACGGTAACAGGTACGATTTCCGCTTTGAAATAGCCATTATTCACTGCTTCAACCGCTTTGTTTAAAGAGCTGATTGCATATGCATCCTGCTGTTCACGGGTATAGCCTTTTTTATCTGCCATTTCCTGTGCAAGGATTCCCATCGACAAACCGGTTTCAGCATCTTCCAGACCTTCCTGAAACATGTGATCTGTGACTTTACCATGTCCCATGCGATAGCCTGCACGTGCTTTATCGAGTAAATACGGTGCATTGGACATTGACTCCATACCACCTGCAACGACGATATTTGCAGAACCTGCTTTGATTGCATCGGCTGCCTGCATCACCGCTTTCATACCCGAACCACAAATCTTATTGATTGTGGTTGCACCTGTGGTATCAGGCAAACCCGCCTGACGCATCGCCTGACGTGCAGGACCTTGCTTTAATCCCGCAGGAAGTACGCAGCCAAAAATCACTTCATCAATATCGGTTGGTTGTAAATCTGCACGTGCAACTGCTTCTTTAATTGCCACTGCACCTAAGTCAGGTGCTGTACATGCCGATAATGCACCCTGAAAACCGCCCATTGCGGTACGTACTGCTTCTACAATCACGATCATTGTTATCTACCTGTTCCATCTATTTTCAATCTTGTTGTGAATTTTGAGTCAGCAGACTGACTCAAAACTGTCCATAATTCATCTTGAATCATGTTTGAATAAATTTCTGTAAACACTGATGAATGCATTACATTGGTAATGATGTTCCCTCTCCTTTCAGGAGAGGGCTAGGGAGAGGTATATTTATGTAAAATCCCCCCTCATCCTAACCTTCTCCCTGAACCATATATGGCGCAAGAGAAGGAACTCTCATTACAAATTTTATAATCCACCCAGCACATACTTCAGCTAAAAACTCATCAAGCCTGCGCTGTAAAATAATCCTCAGGCAACTGCATCACCAACTCAGCCCCCGCCTGAATACGCTGAACACGTGCAGCCAGATCAGGAAGCACCTTCGCCACATAATACTGCGCCAGAACCAACTTATTCTGATAGAAACTTTCAGGTTTCGCCTGAGCTGCCTGCGCAATACGTGCAAACATATACGTGAAGCTCAACAAACCAACAGCATGTAAATAATCTACTGCCACAGCATTCGAGAAATCAGGATTAGACTTCGCTTGTGCAATAATAAACTGCGTCAATGCTTCAACCTGATGACACACATCCAAAGTTGCCGCTTTAATGCTTAAAGCATCATCCATAGACGCTGCAAACTCACGGATCTCCGCAATATATTCCGCAATAAAAGTACCATTCGACTTAATGGTTTTACGACCAATCAGATCAATCGCCTGAACGCCATTGGTACCTTCGTAAATCTGTGAAATACGTAAGTCACGAATACACTGTTCCATGCCCCATTCACGGATATAACCATGACCACCGAAACACATTTGCGCTTCCAGTGCAGAATCCAAAGCCTTATCCGTTAAATAAGCTTTGGCAATCGGTGTTAATAACGCGACACGATCATTAGCCTTACGCACCGCTTCAGCATCATTCGAGAACTTAGTAATATCCAGTTGCTGACCGACATAGACGGCAAATGCACGGGATGCTTCATTATTGGCACGTACATTCAACAACATACGGCGCACATCACCATGAACCAAGATTGAATCCGCAGGCTTTTCTGGAGATTTCACACCAGTCGCTGAACGCCCCTGTAAACGATCTGTCGCATATTGTGCTGCATTTTGATAAGCGTATTCTGATGCACCAATACCCTGAATACCCATCGACAAACGCTCATAGTTCATCATGATAAACATCGCAGCCAGACCTTGATTTTCCTTACCAACAAGGAAACCTTTGGCTGCATCAAAATTCATCACACAAGTTGCTGAACCTTTAATACCCATTTTATGTTCAATCGAACCAGCACCTAAGGTATTACGCTCACCCAAAGAGCCGTCGTTATTGACTAAAAATTTCGGCACGATAAACAGTGAAATACCACGTGAACCTGCAGGGGCATCAGGCGTTTTCGCTAAAACAAGGTGAATAATATTTTCACAAAGATCATGCTCACCACTGGTAATAAAGATTTTTGTTCCCGTGATGTTATAAGAACCATCTGCATTTGGCTCAGCTTTGGTTTTGATAATGCCTAGATCAGTTCCAGAATGTGGCTCAGTCAGGCACATTGTTCCTGACCATTCACCTGTATAGAATTTTGGTAAATAGGTTGCTTTCTGTTCTTCTGATGCAGCTTGGTCAATCGCCATGCCTGCGCCCACAGTCAAAAGTGGATACAGCATAAATGATGGATTGGTACTCCAGATCATTTCATCGGCAAGCACTGTCAGCATTTTGGGCATGCCCTGACCGCCAAAGGATTCATTTGCGCCTAAACCGACCCAACCACCATCTGCAAACTGCTGAAATGCTTCTTTAAAACCTTTAGGCGTTGTCACCACACCTTGGTTGAACTGCGCACCGCCGTCTTCATCTGCTGAGCGGTTTAAATCCAGAATGACATTTTTCGAAAATTTCGCCATTTCTTCCAAAATTGCATTTGCAGTTGCCATGTCCAGATGCGCCAGATTTTCATTGTTCTGCCAGAATTTTTCAGCATGGAACACATCATTCAAAATGAAGTCCATATCTTTTAAAGGCGCATTATAAATCGGCATATATGTATTCCTTGATATCACTTTGCTGGCAGCAAAGCTGGTTTTTAACTGTTCGTTGCTCACTCTTCAGAAGTGGTTTTGTCCACTGCGCAATATGCCCATTATTCTGAACAGACGCTTTCTAAAACCTGGGACAATCGATTTCATTTCAATGATCGAAGTGAAGTCCGAATGATCCAGTAACTTCTGGATTCACTGACCATTCAATGGTTGTTCTGACAAATAAAAGACTATTCCTTTTTCAGATCTGAACCGTAAAATCTGATATTTAAAATCATTCCACATTTGCTTTTCTGACAGCGTGTTTTTTACATGACTGATGCTGAACACCTCTGTTATGAGCAAAAAGACAATAAAATAATTTTTCTCAAATTGGAATTTTATTCCATTTTCCTGACCTCACTGGTTCACATTTCTTGACTTTTATTTTGCCCTGTGTTTTCTGTTATTTATCACGTATCAATCATGGTCTGAGCACTTTTTCTGCACGACCAATGTGCTATTTTTTATTTTGTCATTCTGACTTAAACTGGTCAGGTTTTCTGTGGTCTGCTTTGGAACTTTGAAATGAATTCAGTACGCCAGCAAAATTTTCTGATCCGTAAAGAGAAAATTTTAACTATGGCTGAAACGCTGTTACTGGACAATAACCAGGATATCACCCTGGGTGAACTGGCATCTGAGCTGGATATCGCAAAAGGAACCATTTACAAGCACTTTAAAAGTAAAAATCAGCTGTATCTGGAACTGATCATTTTAAATGAACGTCGCCTGCTGGAAATTTCAAGAAAGCATAACGATGACATCAAAACCTATGTCTCCCAGTACATGCTGTACAACATGCTGAATTCCAACCGTACTATTCTGCTGCATGTGATTGAAGAGCGTCTGACCAATAACGAAAAGAAACTGAATGAACTTTTTGAAGAGCTTTATCAGGTTCGTGAAGCCCGAATTCTGGAAATACGTGACATGTTTGGAGAACATCTGAAGTCTTTGAACAGTATCATGTCCATCCGTGATTACCTGTCCTATATATGGACGGTCACTTACGGTGCTTCCCTGTTACTGAACTCTACGCATTATCAGAAATCCATCGGTTCACGGGAACGTCTGATCCGTCTTTATGTAAATCAGGCATTGATGATTCCTGATAAACTCTCCTGATCTGAACGGGCTTTTCATAAAAAACAGTGCTCCCATCCCCCTCATGGCTGAATAAAAATAAATTCAGTTTTGCTGTTTCCCGCAAATTTTCTCCATAATTGTGGTTTATGCTTACGCAAAATTACATACCTGGATGGGTAAAAATGAAGCGTATTTCTTCATGGAAGTTAAGCACCTTAAGTTTAGCGATTGTGGCTGTCAGCATGTCTGTAACAGCAGATGATAATATTTCAGATACACAAGTACAAAATACAGCCACTGACCCTGCTAAAACTGAAGCTGCTCAACTGAAAACGCTCAAATTCACAGCTCAGGCAACCACTCCCAAAGACCCAGATATCAGCGCTATAGCCAAAACTGTTGTTACCCGCGAGGAAATGCTTCAGTACGGTGATCAGTCTGTGAATGATGCACTGCGACGGGCAGCCGGCTTTCAGATGCCATCGCCTGGTCAGGGTCCACGTGGTAACAGTGGGGCATCCGGTATGCGTTTTCGTGGAGGTGGTGCGCCTGTTTTCCTGATCAATGGTGAAGCTGTCCAGGGCGGACCCCGTGGTGGTATGTCCATTGTGGATACCCTGACACCCGAAATGATTGAACGTATTGAAATCACGAAGCAACCCAGCGTTGCCCATGCTTCCGTCGCATCTTCTGCTGTTATCAATATTATTTTAAAAGAACCCCTTGATGATGCAGGTTTAAACGGTACGGT
Source organism: Acinetobacter sp. WCHAc010052 (assembly GCF_002165295.2). Taxonomy (NCBI): domain Bacteria; kingdom Pseudomonadati; phylum Pseudomonadota; class Gammaproteobacteria; order Moraxellales; family Moraxellaceae; genus Acinetobacter; species Acinetobacter sp. WCHAc010052. The sequence goes on from NZ_CP032143.1 coordinate 2,222,504, forward strand.
TAAAGTCGGTTATGGTTTTGCAGAATCTGATCAGAAAGAAGAAGAACGTAAAAACCTGAGTGTACAGGCAGATGGTCGTACTGGTCCGTGGCTCTACAGTATTTCAGCCAATCAGATGTGGAATGATTCGGTTTCAGTTTCGGAAACACTCAGCCAGGGACAAAACCAGCAGCAGAAGCGAGTGAGTGAACGGGACTCATTTATGCTGTCCCCTCGCCTTGAATATGAACTGGATGACCAGCAGAAACTGGTTGCTGAACTGTTTTATCGGAACAGTAAAAATGACAGTACGCAAAATACGCAGCTACAGCATGATACCAATGACAGTATCCGCCTGAATACCCGTTACGAGCGCAAAGACAAAACAGGTTCAGACAAAATCCGTTTCTCTGCTGAAAACCAGAATGAAACAGAAAAAACCCGCTCAGTAAATTATTCATCCATTATTGATGAAAGCATTGATGAATACGGACTTGCTTATGACGGTGTCCGTAAACTGAATGATCGACTCCAGTTTAAATTTGGTGCGGACAGCAGAACCAGTGAACTGGACAGCAATGTAGCTGACACCCTGGACGAACAACGCTACGCCTTATACGCAGAAGGCAGCTGGAAATTCAGTGATCGCCAAACCATTACCCTGGGTGCCCGTCAGGAATGGCTGAACCGCTCCGGACTGGTCGATTACAGTGATCAGCAGTTAAGCCCCGTACTGGCACACAGATTTGATCTGACAGATCAGTGGTCCATTCAGACCAATATCAGTCAGGCATTTAAAAGCCCAAAAACAGATAATCTGTTACCGACCGTGTCGGTTTCAACCAGTTCAGATGCCGGCAGCCTGAACAATCCTGACCGCGGTGGCAATCCTTATCTAAAGCCTGAAAAAATTACCGCTGTAGAGTCCACACTGGGGTTCAACACTGCTTCAGGAGGTGTCAATTTCACAGCTTTTCATCGGGAAATAGATGACTACATTGAAAAAGTCATTCAGCAGGAAGGTTCCCGTTTTGTCGAACGCCCTCAGAATCAGAACAATGCCACCACTTATGGCGTTGAACTTTCTGGTCGCTATGCTCTGAAACAGACAGAAAAAGGACATTCCTTTATGCTGAATGGACAGCTTTCAACTGTGCGGGCGAAAATTGAAGAAGATAATCATACTGAACGACTGGTGAGTGATGTTGCACCTTATACCGCAAGCACAGGATTATCTTATAATTATCAGCCGTGGAAGCTTTCAACCGCCATCAATCTGAATTATGTGCCGGCATTCAGCCGCAAACTGGATAATCAGTCCTATATCCGTTCCAGCAACGAGCGCTTCAATATTGATATCAGCGCAACCCGACGTTTTGCCGATGGATGGGCTACAACGCTGAGTGCCCGCAATATTTTAAGCACAGATTATAAGGAACGTCTGAACAGTACGGTTGATGGCAGTCTGTTTGAATCCCGCACAAACCAGGCGATACCAAGCGTTCTGCTTTCTGTGGAAAAGAAATTCTAAGCTGAGGATGCGACCTGTAATTCTGTCATCGGTCGCATTTTTTAGATTCAAAACCGTACAGAATTTATTTATCTGCCCTGAATCCAGTGTAACTCAGAAACTGAGTATAGGAAGATACGGTTCTGAAACCGCATGTTTTAAGCACTGTGACATAGTGCTCAGCACTGATTAATTCAAAATCATGTTGAAGCCGTTCAAGCATTTTCTGACTCTGCACCTGAGTCAGTCCATTTTTACAGCAAAAATTCTGCAATATTTTTAAATCTGTACTGCGTTCCGTTTTCATCAGATCATAAGTCAGCAAAACCGCCTGTGGTTTCAGTACAGTATAGATATCCTTAAAGAACTGTTCTTTTGAAGTTTCTGGAACAAAATGAGCCACCAGGATGACTAAAGCAGCATCAAACTGCGCCGAATGCATCAGCTCATTTAAAACGGAAGTATCACCCTGCAAAAAACTGACCTGCTCTGCTCCAGTCACACCACTTAGACGCTCCCGCGCTTTATTGATCATGGTCAATGATGGATCAATCGCGGTATATCTCCATTCAGGGTGCTGTTTTAACAGTAAAGACAGTTCATAGCCTGTACCACAGCCCACAATCAGAATATGAACATCAGAAATCTGCAGTTCAGTTTCCAGAATTGCGGTCACCTGAGCATGTACCTGCTCATATCCTGGAATCAGTTTCCGGATATGATCATCATAACCATCCACCACCTGTTCACTGTGAAAATCTTTCGCCATTTTATCCCTGTCCAGTTTTGTGATCTGTATCACCTTGATTATATGAACCGCAAAACATTTATCCACTTATTTATTTTTCGTCGATCGTGCATGTCAAGTCATTGCCACACATCATTATTTTATACATTCAGCCATACTCAATGCTAGAATATCGGCTTTAAAAAAATACATAAACAATAAATCCGGGCAGCACTTATTTCTGTCCAAAGAAAAATTATACTGAACAAGGGGACTGAATATGAACTCCAGACATTGCCAGGATGCCATGTTGCTGCATGCCATCAACCGCATTCTGCTTAAAGAATGGGACCCACTGGGGATTAAAAACAGACCATTCATGCGCGATGAATATGAAGAATATTTGCCCAGAATTTTTGAATTACTTTGTGAAAATGCTGAAAGCTCAGATATATTTGAATACTTGTGGCGGGTTGAAACAAAAGTCCTTGAGTTACAGGGTGATAAAACTCACACACTGAATATAGCCAAAGCACTGAAGCAGCTACAGGCTGAACACAACCTGACTCAGCGCTGAAACTCAGGATGATGCTGTGCTCTATAGGTTTTTAAATCTTCAAGCCCCGTATATATATCCAGCTGAATCCGACTGCGTAACTGCTGCAATCCATTCAGATCCTGTACATGCATCAGGCTTTTTCGGGGAAGAAACTTAAAATAAAAAGGAATCCGTTTCGGAATGATATTTCCAGGAATGGACGGAATCATTTCACCCTGACGCAATAAACGACCAACTTCTGGATAACTCAGTAATTTCTGAAACCATTTTTTCTGAAGCAGTGCATTGACATCATATTTCAGATCAAATGCTTCATCTCCACCCAGTGCTGCAAACGGAGTAATATCGTACTCATATTCCTGAGCAAGTTTAAGAAAACCGTAACGCTCTTTCCAGATCAGCTGGTATTCCTCACCTTTACGTTTAATCACCTCACGCCCACCACCTGGAAAAACCAGAATGGAATATCCCTGTTTCATCGCCTGACGGGCATATTCCTGAACACCGTCTATACCACCCACTTTTTTCACCATTTCACGCCAAAGCGGAATGCGAAAATGAATATGGTCTGCCAGGCTGACAACCGCAATTTTATGTTCCGTAAACAGATAATCTATAAGTACAGGTGAATCAAGTACACCATATACCTTGTGATTACCGACATACATCGCGGGACGGTCAGGCTGTAAAAGCTCTGTACCCAGAAAAACTGGTCGGAAATAATAGCGTTGTAAAACACTGATCATTTTTATAATTTTTGAATTGTGCTGAATTTTTAATTCTTTTTGGGTCATGTTGTATCCCTAAAAAACAATCAATTATAAATTTCATCATTCAATTCTTGTCGATAATGAAAGTTCCTTCTCTTGCGCCATATATGGCTCAGGGAGAAGGCTAGGATGAGGCGGCTTATTAAATAAAATCCTCTCCCTAACCCTCTCCTTAAAAAGGAGAGGGAACTTTTCATTGCGTAACCACTTGTGTAAGCAAATACTATTTTTAAACTACATGCTTCTGTACAAGAATGGAACCAACCGAATAACCAGCACCAAATGAACACAGGACACCATATTCACCATCATTGACCTGATCGGCTGTGCGGTGCAGTGCAATGATCACACCTGCAGAAGATGTATTGGCAAACTCATCCAGAATAATTGGAACCAGTGCAGGATCAGCTTCGGCAGCCTGTTTACCCACCACCAGTTTCAGAATCAGTTCATTCATGTTCGCATTTGCCTGATGCAACCAGAAGCGTTTCACCTGTTCAGGCTGAATCTGATTTTTTTCAAGCTGTGCTGTAATCATTTTAGCAACGAGCGGACAGACTTCCTTAAAGACTTTACGGCCATCCTGACGGAACTGCTTATCATCACGTGAAGTCAGCTCAGAACCGTTCAGGAAACCGAAGTTATTACGGATGTTGTTTGAGAACTGGGTAAATAACTTCGTATCCAGAATTTCAAAACCTGCTTTGGTTTCTGTTTCTTCAATAATCGAGGCTGTTGCCACATCACCAAAAATAAAGTGACAGTCACGTGAGCGGTAGTCTGTGTGACCTGATGTAATTTCAACATTGACCAGTAAAACACGGCGTGCACCTGTTTTTACTGCATCATAAGCCTGTTTAAGACCGAAAGTTGCAGCAGAACAAGCGACATTCATATCGTATGCATAGCCCTGAATACCAAGCTCAGTCTGGATTTCAACAGCAACCGCAGGATAAGCGCGCTGCATGTTTGAACAGGCAAGAATCACAACATCTATATCTTCTGCAGTCACACCTGCATTTTCCATCGCCTGTTTTGCTGCTATCACACCCCATTCAGCCTGAATGGAGAGTTCATCATCAGAACGTTCAGCAAGACGTGGACGCAGACGCTGTGGGTCAAGGATACCTGTTTTTTCAATGACATAACGACGCTGTACGCCTGATGCCTTTTCAATAAATTCGGCGCTTGAACCACGGCGGGCTTCTATTTCACCCGCTTCAATTTTTTCAGCATTTTCGCTGTTAAACTGTTCCACATAAGCATTTAAACTTTGTACCAATTCTTCATTGGTAATCACTTCTTCAGGATGGTATAGACCAGTACCTGTAATACGGATGCCCATGTAAAACTCCTTTTACCTGCCAGGTTAATTCATAACAATTAAATCTATTTTAACCGATTCCAAGCTTTTCCCATACCTTTTGCAGTCTGGTTGGGGAAATTGGCATCTTTGTTTTCATTGGCTGAGAAAACAGGGAAATTCTCAGTTCTTCCACCATGAAATATAAGTCTTTTAATTTTGGATCATTTTTGAACTTAAACAGCTTATCCATCCATGAATCCACTTCTTTAATCGCAGCGTCATCACGCTTCAGATTATTCGGTAATCGGTCCAGACGCAACAGTACCGCTTTCAGATATCGCGGATATTCCTGCCAGATATCAATCTGACGGGTATAGGCAAAATCTGCAAGACTCATCAGATCAAGCTGATCCTCAATATCATCCATATTTCGACCAAATACATCCTGATTCAGCATCAACAGCTGCTGACGGATTTCCTGCCACTGAATAAATATCTCACTGATGGTTTTTAAGGCTTCCTGTCCATGAGACAGATAGGTCTTTTTCACCTCGCCCACCAGTGCTGTAAATTCAGCAGCATTTACCGGCAGTTTCTGTACAGACATCTGCAATGTTGCATAAATTAAAATCTGTTCCAGCTGTGCTTTATCACCCAGTGGCGAATATGCCAGTGCCAGCTGTTTTGAAATCTGTTTCTTTAACTGTCGGATCAGATCACCAAGCTGCATGTGTACCAGCCTGATCACCCCTTCTCTGTGCTGACGGATCGCTTCTTCCCGGTCATTGAAAGTCTGAATGACAATACCTGACTCATCTTTCGTCTCCAGTTTTCTGAATGCTTTCACTGGAACAAGCGCCTGATACTGCTTGACCATCACACCGGTCACTTCATGCGATGCTTCAAAAGTAAACTGCTCAGGGAACGTCTGAAATTCACCTTTCAGCTGTTTGACAGGACTGTGTGTTTCTGTCCGGCAACGGGCTTTTAACTCAGATGGGTCACGCCCTTTTTCAATTATGTGCCCTTTTGCATCCACAACCTTAATAAAAGGCAACAGATACTGTTCAACCCGTTCAAAGGAGAAATCTTTTTCAGAAATCTGCTCACCACGAAGCTGAAAAGCCAGATAACTGAAAATATGCTGATTCAGATGCTGAGCATCCACAGCTTTGATCAACCTGCGGGCAGTATCTGGAACAGGAACCAGATTACGGCGTTTATCTTTAGGCAGCGTTTTCAGTAATGCCTCAATCAGATCCTGACGCCAGCCTGGAATCCCCCATGACCAGATATTTTCATCCAGCTGAGCTAAAGCCTGAACAGGAACAGTCACCGTAGCTCCGTCTTCATCATGTGCTGGATCGAAACGGTAGGTTGCTGCCAGTCTCAACTCACCATTTCGTAACCAGTCTGGAAACTGCTGTGTAGTCGGACGGTCATTCATCCATAAAGCGTCATCATCGACATACAAATATCGGGGATTTTTTGCTTCTGTGGTTGCGCGCCAGTCCTCAAAACTGCGACGGCTTGCAATTTCTTCAGGAACTTTTGCCGCATAAAACTGATAAATTGTTTCTTCATCCACAACCAGATCACGCCGGCGTAACTTGTCTTCTACCCGCTCCACTTCTTCAAGTTTCAGCAGGTTATGCTTTAAAAATGCAGGTGTGGTTCCAAGGTTTCCCGTGGTCAGCGCATCTCTGAGGAAAATTTCATGAGCAGTAGCCTGATCCACTTTTTCATAATTAATTTTTCTTTTTGGTTCAATAATCAGACCAAACAGTGATATCTGATCATAGGCATTGACCACGCCAGGTTTTTTCGACCAGTGCGGCTCAAAATAATGATGTTTTAATAAATCCGGTGCCGCCAGTAAAATCCATTCAGGTTCAATTTTTGCCATGGTCCGCAGATAAACCTGAGAGGTCTCAACCATTTCAAAAGCCATCACCCACGGCGTATTGGTTTTATGCAGAGTGGATGCAGGAAAAATACGGGCTTTTTGCTGACGGACAGCCATAAAGACATTTCGCTCATCCGTTTTATTGGCAATAAAAGACAGCAACCCTGTCAGCAATGCTCTGTGCAGATTTTCATAACTTGCTTTCTTTTCATTGAATGAAAGTTTCAAGCCCTGAGCCAGATCAAGCAGCTGTTCATGTGTTTTTTTCCATTCACGAAGTCGAAGCCAACTCAGAAAATGCTGTTTAGCAAAATTCCTACGTTTGTTTTCGCTCATGGTTTCACGGTTTTCGTGCAAGGTTTCCCACAGTTTTAAATAAAACAGAAAGTCAGAATCTGCTTCACGGAACAGTGCATGCTTCTGATCTGCCTGCATCTGTTTATCAGCAGGTCTTTCCCGTGGGTCCTGAACGGCCAGCGCCGCAACAATAATCAGGATTTCATTCAGCACACCAAAATGTGCGCCACCTATAATCATCCTTGCCAGTCGTGGGTCAATCGGCATTTTTGCCATCTGCTGACCAATGCGGGTGAGTTCGCCTTTAGATAAATCGCCCTTATTGCCTTTTTTAGAGGGTAAATGAGCAGGTTTTTCTAAATTTGGTTCCTGGTTTTTTGATGCTGATTCATCGTGAATCGCGCCAAGTTCAACCAGCAGTTTCCGACCATCGTTCACCAGTCTGTGATCAGGTGGCTCAATGAAATCAAAGTCTTCAAGCGTACCCAACCCCAGGCTTGCCATCTGTAAAATAACCGATGCCAGGTTGGTTCGTTTAATTTCAGGTTCTGTAAATTCAGGACGACTCTGAAAATCTTCCTCACTGTACAGACGGATACAGACACCAGGAGCAATACGTCCACAACGTCCTTTACGCTGATTCGCTGCTGCCTGAGAAACCGCTTCAATCGGTAAACGCTGAACCCTGGAACGATAGTTATATCGGGATATACGGGCAAATCCACTGTCAATCACATAGCGGATATTCGGCACTGTCAGTGCTGTTTCAGCGACGTTTGTTGCAATAATAATCCGTCGTCCACCACCTGATGGATTAAATATTTTTTCCTGTTCGGACAGCGCCAGTCGTGCATATAAAGGCAGCACTTCAGTATGACGGGGACCAAATTTCTGTAAGGTTTCCTGGAGTTCCCGAATTTCCTGTTCAGTACTGGCAAAAACCAGAATATCTGCATGTTCAGGATGACCTTTACTCTGTGCATCGTGAAAACATTCCTCCACCGCTGAAACAACAGCCCGTGGCAGATTTTCTTCAAAATCATCAAACTCATCGTCATCACTGCCACCAATGCTCAGCTCAGAGATCGGACGGTAACGGACTTCTACGGGGTAACTGCGCCCTTCAACTTCGAAAACAGGGGCATCATTGAAATACTGACTGAAACGGTTCACATCCAGTGTTGCAGAGGTAATGATCACTTTCAGATCCTTACGACGCGGCAGCAACTGTTTCAGATACCCCATAATAAAATCAATATTTAAGGAACGCTCGTGCGCCTCATCAATAATAATGGTGTCATATTTTAATAAATAACGGTCATTGACCAGTTCAGCCAGCAGAATTCCGTCCGTCATCAGACGCACGATGGAATCATTTGAACCCTGCTCATTAAAACGGACTTTAAATGAAATGGACTCTCCGAGTTTTTCTCCCACTTCCTCTGCAATCCGCTTTGACACACTTCTGGCAGCAAGACGGCGTGGCTGAGTATGACCAATCAGTCCCGTCAGACCACGCCCTGCAAGCATGGCAATCTGAGGCAGCTGAGTCGTTTTACCCGAACCCGTTTCACCGGCAACGATAATGACCTGATTCTGCTGGATCGCCTCAATCAGCCTGTCTGCATACTGAGTGACGGGCAAATCCTGATTCAGCTTTATGGTCGGTAAACTTGCGAATCTTTTTTTGACCTGATGACTGGATTTTTCAAACAGCGCCTGATACTGCTCGCTGTTTTCATCGGTAGATTTTCTGAGACGATTTAAACGATGGCGATCACGCACCATAACGAGCTTATCTACATTTAAATCACACTGCACAGAATTCATACCTGATCAAATACTGAAACGACCTATTTTACGCTGTAATCCCCCTGAGCGGAAGAACATGCATTTTGTTTAATTTTAACTTTTTTGCATTTTACCCTTGAATTTTAAGACCAAAGGCATCATGTTCTTTATCAGGTCGAACAACAGATGCTTCTGTCATTCAGACATCATAATTCTGATGCTAAATGGACAGAATAATCTGTCAGTGCTGAAAGTTGATACATTTCACAATTCGGTTTTTCCGATACTGTTAATGTAAAAATACCATTTCAGCAATAACAAAAAGTTCGATACCCTATTGGAAATTAAATACAAACCTCAATCATGGAGATAATGATGAGCTTAATTAATACTGAAGTTAAACCATTCAGCACTACTGCATTCCAGAACGGTCAGTTCATCGAAGTTACTGAAGCTGATCTTAAAGGCAAATGGTCTGTTGTTTTCTTCTATCCTGCTGACTTCACTTTTGTTTGCCCAACTGAGCTTGGTGACCTTGCAGACAACTATGCTGAATTCCAGAAATTAGGCGTTGAAATCTACTCTGTTTCTACAGACACTCACTTCACTCACAAAGCTTGGCATGATTCTTCTGAAGAAATCAAAAAAATCCAGTATGTAATGGTTGGTGATGCAAACTGGACTCTTGCTAAAAACTTTGACGTTCTGATCGAATCTGCTGGTCTTGCTGACCGTGGTACTTTCGTTATCGATCCAGAAGGTAAAATCCAGATCGTTGAAATCAACGCTGGTGGTATCGGTCGTGATGCTCAGGAACTTCTTCGTAAAGTTAAAGCAGCTCAGTATGTACACGCTCACCCAGGTGAAGTATGTCCTGCTAAATGGAAAGAAGGCGATGCAACTCTTGCTCCTTCAATCGACTTAGTTGGTAAAATCTAATTTTATAATTAGATCATACTGATTGAAAAACCACGCTTTTCAGCGTGGTTTTTTTATATCAGTTTTCAGATGACTGAATGTATGCCACTAATCCAGAGTCTGAACACCTCCACCGTTCACAAAAATCGTCTGCCCACTGACCCAGGACGACACTGGCGAAGCAAAATACAGCATTGCACCTGCAATATCTTCTGCAGTACCTAAACGTTTAATCGGTGTATGTTCCAGCATTTTCTTTTCTATTTCAGGTGTCAGCACACTGGCCAGAGCAACGGTACGGGTTGCCCCCGGTCCAACGGCATTGACTCTGATTTCAGGTCCAAAATCAAACGCCAGGTTTGCAACCATATGATTCACTGCTGCTTTTGATCCACCGTATCCGCTCATATTCGGAGAAGCATTTTTACTGGACATGGAAGATGTGAACACAATTGAACCATAACCTGATTTTTTCATATGCGGTGCGCACAACTGACCCAGACGCCAGCCACTGAATACATTTAAATCAAAATCCCGCTTAATATCATCGACACTGATTTTAAATGGATTTTCACGCCCACCACCGCCACCACCTGCATTATTGATCAGGATATTCACGGTACCAAAAGTACTGACCGTTAAATCCACTAGATCAACCAGGCTTTGATCTTCTAAAATATTACATTTCACAGCCAGAGATTTCTGACCATTTTTTTCCAGCTCATCCACAAGTTGTTGTGCTTTTTCCAGATTCAGATCCGCAATAACAACCGTCGCTCCAGCTTCAGCCAGAAGTAATGCAGTCGCTTTACCTATTCCATCCGCACCGCCGGTCACGATTGCGACTTTATCCGTCAGGGAAAACAATTCATTAATTTTCATACTCTAACCTTTTATAAGTGATATCAGACCAGAAACAGAACATCATATTTATCATATATTTTTTCAATATATGAGTTTCAGACTCATAAACCGTTACACTACTGAAAAGCATATAGTCCAGTCAGTGTTTTTAATTAAAAACAACAGGAAAAATCCAGCAAATAAAAAGGACTGATTAAAACCAGACTGAGATATAAGCAATTTTACTGATCACCTCAGCAGACTGTCTCAGCCAGAAATCCCTTTTACTTTCCACCCTCTTATACAATATGCAAAAACTGGATATACATAGTTAAAAATCAATGTGATAAATTACAAATCTGCAACACTGTCCCGCATGTAAATCAACTAATTTCAAAGCATGCAGAAAATGATTTTCTGTAAAATAATCAAAAAAATAAGGGGGTTGCTTATGGGAACAGCGTTAACTGTGACATCCTGGAAATACAGTACGACTTCACGGTATTTAAAAATTTTTTATAATAATGGTTCTGGTGAGCTGTATCATCCAGTGCCCGAATTCATTTATGACAACTTACTCCGCTGTAGTGATAAAACAGCCTTTATTCATAAATATTTAGAATATAACCTGCACTTTAACCGCATTACGATTGAATAAATCTTTTCGTTTTCATTGAACAGAATCAGGGGAATATTCCCTGATTCTTATACAGACTATTCGGTATACGTCACCATGAACAGTCCTGCGCCAATCGGCAAAGTTGCTGTCATAAACGATCTGTTCTGTTTCACTTCACAGATAAAGTTTTTAACTTCTGCAGCATGTGAAATCACATTATCCACGATAAGCACCGCCCCTGAATGACTGATCATATTTTTCAGAAAAGGCCAGTAATCCATATAGGTATGACGCTCTGCGTCCAGTAAAATCAGATCGTACTGCTCTGTACTGGATTCAAGATAATCTTTGGCATCGCCAGTCCAGAAATCAATCACCTGACCCACATTCAACTCTTCAGCATAGCTTTTTGCCTGAGCTGTTCTGTCTGGATCAATCTCCAGTGTTGTGACTTTAGCACCCGTAACAAGAGCAGCATCTGCAAGCCACAGCGTTGAATATCCAGTCGATGTACCTATTTCGAGTATTTTTTTAGACTGTTGAATACGGATCAGCATCGCTAGGTACTGAGCCGATTCAGTTTCAATATTCCGATAACGCTTTATCCGGTCAGACTGTGTTGCATCAAACTGAATAAAACTTTGATAAAGCTCATTTACACGCTGAGTAAATTCAGGACTTAAACTCATAAACAACTCCATGCCATATTCAACATTGATTCATTATTATGCAAAATCAAAGGGTCATTCCTGTGACAGCTTTCAGGTCTTCTGAATCAATCTGAAACGGGGAACCACTTCACCATTTTCAAGCTGTACAGTTTCAGCGAACATCTGCAATGGTCTGACCCACATCGAGTAATCACCATACAGACACTGATAAACCACCAGTTTTTCTTCTGTTTCACTGTGAGTGGCGACATGAAAAACCTGATACAGTTTCCCCTTATAGTGCTGATAAATACCCTGAGCGATCATGCATCGTTTCCTTTAAGACCATTCTGTCACTATAACATTCAATCATAAAAAAACTGCCTTACGGCGGTTTTTAACTTAAGAAAAATCAAGTTCTTTTTCGAAAGCTTTCAGCTCATACCGAGCCATTGCCAGGTTTGATTTTGAACGGTCAAGTACCAGATACAGGAACAGTGCTTCATTTGTATCAAGTGGACGGATCAGATGGTACTGCTTACCCAGTGTGATCAGAATGTCTTCGATATTGTCATCCAGCTGAAGTGCTTTTGCTACTTTACGCTTTGAACGGACAACTTCAGTATTCCCTGCTGCTGCAAGCTCCAGATCAATTCCACTCCCCTGAGTAGCAAGTGCAAGACCACTGTCACTGTCAATCAGTGCTGCTGCAACAAAACCGTCAATTGAACTGAGCGTATCCAGTGTTATACGTGCCATATTTTTCTCCTAGAGCATAATCAATGTTATATAAAAACTTAAAGTCCAAGTTTTTTACGCAATTTGCCAAAAAAGCTGCGAATTGCATGATGTTCCTCAGCTGAATTCTTTTCAGCTGATACCCGAAATTTTGCGTCTTCTGCGCGAATGCTTTTCCCCATATTCAAAAGCTGCGCAACTGCCACAAATCTGCCAACCCGCTCTGCTGAAAGATTTAAAGCCTGATGCACATCTTTGAGATTTGCACCCAGCGAAAAACAGCTCGCGATTTTCAGCAGTTCGCGGCGTTGCAGTCCTTTTTCAAATTGTGGCCACATTTCCAGTCTGAAACTCTCACTTAAAGGAATTTCATTCAGGCGTATTTCTGAAGACTGCATTAACATCTGCCACAACCATATTTTCAGATCCTGAGCATGCTGATTACGGGTAATATCAAGCACCTGTTGTCCAGTTGCATAAGACTGGTTCAAAGTCATATTCAGTGAGCGACCATTGTGTTCCTGAACAGGCCAGACCCGCTCTGTCATACAGTCCACCAGCGCAATTGGACCATAGGTATCAAAAAGCTGAATATAGCCATTTCTGGGCAGAAAAATTTCATGGAAAACATTTTCCAGCCCCTGAATCCCTTTTTCTCCCTGTAAAATCTCTAGGCTTGATACCTGCCTTGAAACAGGTTCATAATCAAAAAACAGCGACTGTAATGCTGCTCTCAGATCATCCGTCTGGAGTATGGGATAAAATAAAGTATCCCCTTGCAACTGACCACCGGACTCATTACTTCTGACCAGTTTAAAAACCACAGGTTTCTGCTGCTCTATAATCTTCTGAATATTATGTGAGTCATAAAAAGCTTCATTAATTAAAAACAGATCAATATTTGGCTCAGACAGACCTGCCCAGTACACCTGCACACCAGCAGGCAATGCAGATTTAATGGAAATTTTAAACTGATCCTGAATACTCAAACTTAAACCGAATACCGCAATATTCAAAATATGTTTCATTTTTCAACCATAGCTATTGGCGTTCAGCATATCTGCTGGATGCTGAATTATTTAATGCGGGAAAGCAATTCAGCTTCCTTTTTCATATAAAACAACAACTGCCCAATCAGAACATCTGTTGACGCACTGGCAACCATCGCCATGGGATACTGAGGATGATCCACCGCTGTCAGTACAACCTTGCCATTGTCTGCATCAAGGGTGATGGTATTACATCCAGACAGACTGATTTCTGCAATAAAAGCAGAAACCATGGCTAAAATTGAGCTGCTGACAGCTGCAATTTTCCCTGTATTTTCAAGGTTTTTTTTCGTAGCCAGTGCAAGCTCAAAACCATCTGACGTACACAGCATGACAAAATTAATACCACTGACTGAATTCAACAGTTCAGTCAGATGCTCTTTTCCGAGCCTGGAAATATGTTCTGGGACCTGGCGTGATTCCATTAAATTCATTTTAAACTCCTGCGGACTTCTGCCCGAACTGAGTATTGATCTCAACTGATGCAATCAGGGTTTCAATCATGAGCAAAACATCATCCCGATTACGGGCATCCACTGCATACAGAGGAAAATGCAGATCACGAATCAGCATCCAGTCACGATATATTTTCAGAACCTGATCATCCTTTTCATCCAGATGAGTGATTCCAATGACAATATTATTGCCATAAGCTCTGAATGCATCGAGATAAAACTCAAGATCCTGTAAACGCTCAGTCCGTGAATGATCAATTAAAATGACTGTGCCCAAAGCCCCTTTACACACAATGGACCACATAAAATTAAATCTGTCCTGACCTGGCGTGCCATACAGACCTATTTTGATACCATCTTCGAGGCAAATTTCCCCATAATCAATTCCAACCGTTGTCAGATATTTAGTATGTGATTCAACGTCTGTATTACGTGCTTCTGTTGAAACCACATCAATATCGGATAACACTTTAATGGCAGCAGACTTACCTGCTCCCATTGTTCCCCCAAAGGCAATTTTATATTGCTGAAAAATCACTTAAGAAACTCAATTTTTTAAAAAATAATGATTAAGTTCACATAAATATGAACAAATGCAATGTACACTGATTTTATTAAATATCTAATATTTATTATATATTTATACCAATCAATAAATTTACGGCATTTTTCCGCTGAAAACTTGATGCCTGATGAATTGTTAACTTTTGTAATTAATCGTTTTTTTATATAAGTAAAATTTTAATGTTCAAATATCATACTTTCCTACTAACAAGAATTTTTCTATATTTATCAGTGATAATTATCTTATAGAACCAGTTGAAATGATCAAACCACCTGAAACAGGTTAAAAAATCATCCTATACAGGGATTATTTATTCTTTTTTATTTATCTAAATAATGAACTGAAATAATATTCATCTGGACAGACCACTGATCAGGAAAAGCGGATACATCCATCATCCACCCAAAAAATTCATGAAATATTCACCGCTTCATTCTCAATCACAGATATATAACCTAAGCTCCATAGCGATATTCAGGAAAGCAATACAAAAATTTAAGTCATGTGAAGTACAGACATACGGCATTCTTTTTTAATCTAAAAATTACATTTCATTAACAATTTTTGATCTTTTTCTGTTCATTTTTTCCGTTATATTCCATATATCCGCATACTGTGGAGATGAAAATAAAAGGAAAATGAAAATGAATAAACTACTTATTGCTTTAAGTCTGGCTGCCACCGTTGCTCTTGTAGGCTGTAATAAAGACAAAGCGCCTGAAACGGGTGCAACTACAGGTGAGCATCTTGAAAATGCTGCTACACAAGCTGGTGAAGATGTGAAAAATGCAACTGCTGATGCTGCCAATGCAACTGCAACAGCTGTTGATAATGCTGCTGACTCAGCGGTTCAGGCTGCTGACAATGCCGCGGCTCATGCTGAAAATGCTGCTGCACATGCAACTGATGCTGCGAAAAATGCAACCGCTGCAACTGCTGCTGCAGTTGAACAGGGTGCTGCAGATGTAAAAGAAAAAGCTCAGCAATAATATAAAAAGCCTTCATCCTGGGATGGAGGCTTTTTATTGCCTGCTGAATCCTGCCTGCCGATAACGGATTATTTTTCTTTTTTAATATTCAACTGGGACACCAGAATCAAAAACACTTCGCCATAGCTTAATTGAACGAATAACTGTATTATTTTTAATAATATTTCTGATGCAGCTTTAAGTCTGCATCCTGCCTGAAAACAGATCATCACACAAACAGTCATCACCAGACTTCGTTATAAAGGACAGCTTTACAATGAGTTACTCCCACCATCAGGAAAAGCATTATATCCACCGTACCGGATGGTTACGTGCAGCTGTACTGGGAGCTAATGATGGCATTATTTCAGTCACCAGTTTAATCATGGGGATGGCTGCCAGTGGTGCATCCACTCATACCCTGCTGGTCACCTGCATTGCGGGATTAATTTCCGGTGCAACTTCCATGGCAGCAGGAGAATACATTTCTGTAAAGTCACAGGTCGATATTGAAAAAGCAGACCTGCATATGGAAGCCCGCGAACTTGAAAAAAATCCTGGGCATGAACTCAAAGAACTGACCCATATTTATACCCTGCGTGGCTTAACTCCAGAACTGGCACATGAGGTTGCTGTTCAGCTGACAGCCAAGGATGCACTTGAAGCACATGCCCGTGATGAGATAGGCATACATGAAAATACTGCTGCAAATCCTGTTCAGGCAGCAGGCTCCTCAGCACTTGCATTTTCACTGGGCGCACTGTTTCCAATGTGCTCTATACTGCTCAGTCCAGATCAGTATATTTCCACGGTTGTTATGATTGTTGGCATACTGTCCTTAGCAACACTGGGTGGTCTGTCTAGCTATTTTGCAGGAACATCCATTTTCAGAGGCAGTGCAAGAGTCACCCTATGGGGCATTCTTGCCATGGCATTTGCCAGCTGGATTGGCTCTCTCTTTAATGTCACGCCTGTTTAGCTCTTTATCGAGTGAATAAACAGCAAAATGTTTGAATTTTTAAATGAAATTTAAATCACTTTTACCAATATAAATTATAAGAAATACTCAGTTAAATTTTTAATATTCTATGTATTTACATAATATATGACGATCAGATTGAATTAAAATATCGACACATTATTTGTTTAGATTTACTTTAATTTCATGTCTGTAATTACCGAAAAAACCAGCCGACCCAGCACCACCGTCTGGGTTGCTTTACTGTTGCTGTCTGTTGGAACAATAAGTGCTTACAGCCTGGTAGGTATCAACCAGGCACTGCTGTTTTTAATTGGCGGTGCACTGGGAATGACCCTGTATCATGCATCCTTTGGCTTTACCTCCAGCTGGCGGGTATTTATTAAAGAACGCCGAGGTCGTGGTCTGCGTGCACAGATGATTATGCTTGCACTTGCGGTACTTCTGTTCTTCCCTGCACTCAGCGCAGGAGAGCTATTTGGCAACCCTGTAAAAGGTAATGTCAGTCCTGTTTCCATGTCTGTTGCCATTGGTGCTTTCATTTTTGGTATAGGGATGCAACTCGGTGGTGGCTGTGCTTCAGGCACACTTTATACTGTAGGCGGTGGCAGTGCCCGCATGGTGGTGACCTTACTTTTCTTCTGTCTGGGGTCTGTGATTGCAACATCGCACCTGGACTGGTGGTTCAATCTGCCCCACCTGGCTCCCATTTCAGTGATTGATCAGTTCGGAGCTGCTCCTGCCATATTACTGAACTTAATCCTGTTTGCAGTCATTGCTTTTATTACTGTAAAAATGGAAAAGAAACGCCACGGTTCACTTGAAACCGTCAGTGCATCTCAGATTCATGGCTGGAAACGCTTTCTGCAAGGTCCCTGGCCACTCATTTTGGGCGGTATTATTCTAACCCTATTGAACTTTGCAACACTTGCACTGGCAGGAAAGCCCTGGGGTGTCACATCTGCACTGGCATTATGGGGAGCAAAAGCGGTCAGTACGGTGGGCATAGATGTCAGCAGCTGGCACTACTGGCAACATGCAGGCAATGCAAAAGCACTGAACAGTCCTTTATGGCAGGATGTAACATCCATGATGAACTTCGGCATTATGCTGGGTGCATTACTGGCTGCAAGCCTGGCAGGTAAATTTGCACCTAATCTGAATATTCCAAAACGCTCTCTGATTGCTGCTGTCATCGGTGGCTTACTGTTGGGATATGGTGCCCGTCTCGCTTATGGCTGTAATATCGGTGCATATTTCAGTGGTATTGCTTCAGGCAGTTTACACGGCTGGTTATGGCTGATCTGCGCATTTACCGGCAATAGCTTTGGTGTAAAGTTACGACCTTTCTTCTTTCCAGGTGAAAAACCACAACCTGAAAAACTCAGCTCCTGCTGATCAGTTTTATTGAGTTAACAGACTGAAATATACTCAGTCTGTTAACTGCTATCTGTACACTTCCATCCAACAAACCCACGTTCTGCCAATGTTTCGGTATAAATATTAAAAAACGAAATAGCGAATATAATTTGCCAAAGCCTGCACTCTTAGGCAAAGTGATAATGAACTAAGGGAGCCTGATCATGTCTATACTTCAACTACTTGGAATTAAACATCCTGTTCTACTGGCACCAATGGCTGGGGTTTCCACACCTGAGCTTGCAGCAGAAGTTTCCAATCAGGGCGGTTTAGGCTCACTCGGATTGGGTGCAGCATCTGTTGAAGCAGCCAGAAAACAGATTACTGAGACGAAATCTCTGACAGATGCACCTTTTCAGGTTAATTTTTTCTGTCATGAAAGTGTTGAACAGAATCCACAGATCACTCAACAGTGGATCAAGAGTTTCAGCCCATTATTTGAAAAATTCAATGCTGCTGTACCTGAAAATCTGAACTGTATTTACCCAAGTTTTAAAGACAATGATGACTTTCTGAACCTGGTACTGGAAACCTCTCCCCAGGCAGTCAGTTTTCATTTTGGAATTCCTCATCCACACCAGATTCAGGCACTGAAAGCAGCCGGTATTATCACCATGGTCTCTGCAACAAATATTGCTGAAGCCAGAATGATTGAACAGGCAGGTATTGATATCATTATTGCCCAGGGCATTGAAGCTGGTGGTCATCGTGGGATTTTCAATGAATCCTATGACAGTGCAGTTCAGACCGCTGACCTTGTTCGGCTCTGTAAAAAATACTGCAGCATTCCTGTTGTTGCAGCCGGAGGCATTATGAATGGTCAACAGGCACGCCTGATGCTTCAGACAGGAGCGGATGCGGTACAGATGGGCACTGCATTTGTTCAGTGCAAATCATCTGCTGTAAATGACGCATACAGAAAAGCCCTGTTCAGCAAACCCGCCACACAGATTACTGCCAGTATTTCGGGACGCCCTGCACGAGGTATTATCAATCACTGGCACTGCGATATAGATCAGCCAGATCGTCTGGCTGTACCTGCCTATCCATATGCCTATGATCTGGGTAAACAGCTGCATGCAGCAGCAAGTAAAGTTGGTGATTCAGGTTATGGTGCATTCTGGGCAGGCACAAATGTTGCTCAGATCAGAGACATGGATGCCAGAGACCTGATGAATCAGTTAATACTTGAAATGAATCTCACCTGAACCGGTCACAATATCCCCAGTTCTGGGGATATATTTTGCATCATATCCCCTGTAATTTGCCTCATAATTATTTAACTTTTTAAGTTGTACAATTATGGGGATTGCATTACTTTGCCTGGTGCTGATTGGCTTTTCAGTCGACAGCGTACAGCATTATCAGGCTGAAAAAATTACGAAAAATAAAACTGTCACTCAGGCTGAACATTCAGAAAAAAATCAGCCGGATCAGAATCAAGTTACAGCGGAAACAACTGAAACACTGCAAAGCATGGTTATTACCAAAAGTAAGTAACCTTCTTTAAATCAGGAACTACTTTGTGTCCAGCAGATTGACCTGTTCAATCTGAACATCACTCATGATTTCACCATGTGCCAGCAACTGATTAAAATAGTCTTCCACTACTTTAAACTGTGCTGTTGTACTTTCAACTTTATACATATTCTGACGGAATTCATTGCTGCTGCGCAGCCCTTTGGTATACCAGGCAATATGTTTTCTGGAGATTCTGCAACCTGAGTATTCACCATAAAACTCATACAGCTCAGATAAATGCCCAAGCAGGACATCTTTCACTTCCTGTATGGAAGGTGCTGCCAGGTGTTCTCCGGTTTGCAGATAATGCCCAATTTCACGAAAAATCCACGGACGCCCCTGTGCAGCACGACCAATCATAATTGCATCTGCACCCGTATAATCCAGTACATATTTTGCTTTTTCAGGGCTGTCAATATCACCGTTAGCAATCACAGGAATTGCAATATGCTGCTTCACTTCTTTAATCAATGAATAACGCGCAGTATTCAGGTACATATCTTCACGGGTACGCCCATGCAGTGCTAAAGCAGCAATCCCTGCTTCTTCTGCACGCTTTGCAACCCGCATAATATTTTCATGACCATTTAAAAAACCGAGACGGGTTTTCAGTGTTACAGGGACATCCACTGCTGCAACTACGGCATCCAGAATACGTGCAACCAAATCTTCATCTTTTAAAAGAGCAGAGCCTGCCAATTTGTTACAGACTTTTTTGGCAGGACAACCCATATTGATATCTACAATCTGAGCGCCATTCGCAACCTGATAACGCGCTGCTTCAGCAAGATCAGCCGGTTCAGAACCTGCAATCTGAGCTGAGATCGGAGCAATTTCACCATCAAAATTTGCGCGGTACAGACTTTTTTTACTCATACGCAAGGTTTTGTCTGAGGTCATCATTTCACTGACAGCATGACCTGCACCAAAATACTTGCACAGCGTTCTGAATGGTCTGTCGGTCACGCCTGCCATGGGCGCGACCCAAAGTTTTCTATCAATTGATCTGTCAAACAATTCATTGATTACACTGTGTTGACTCAATTCAGTCGCCTCATTTAACTTTGCCTGATTGTTTCATTTCCAGCATCATGGTGCATGACCGCTTTTACGCGCTCAGTGACTGGAGAGATAAAACAGATGAATAGATGCAGCCGGTACTGCAACAAGGTGCGTATTTTAGTAAATTCAGCTGAAAATATCCATTCGCTCACTCTGTCTTATCGAGACTACAGGTATAACGGGCTCTGAAAAGCCTGATCAGCAACGACAGCTATATATGCTATATATACAGAACAGCCAGCCAAATCATTTGACAGATTCTGCCATGCAATATACATATATATTCTGAACTTTTATTGCCGGCATAGTATACTCCGTCTGCACTTTTGGCTCATTTATTTAGGAACGGTTTTTCACAGCATGAAAAAAAGTTTTTTGACAGGCTCTCTGAAATCTCTATCAATTCTGTCATTGTCCATTGGAATTACAGCCTGTGGTGATAATTCCTGGTGGTCTAAAAATAATGAGCCAACACTTGAAAGTGAACAGATCCGTAAACTGATTCCTGCACGGGTCAGTGATCGTCCGTCCTGGGCAAAAGATATTTACGATATTACAGATCAGCTCGGTATTCCTCAGACCAAAGAAAATATCTGCACCATTGTTGCAGTCGTTGATCAGGAATCCAATTTTGTTGCTGATCCGCAGGTACCTGGTCTGGGTGAAAAAGCAGTCCGTGAAGTTCAGGATCGTCTGGAAGAAAAGTTTAAAGATAAACTGGGAGACTCCATAGGGGGAACGGTTGCAGGATATTTTCAGGATGTACTGAAAAATCAGCCCAGCCCAGAAGACAATTATTTAAGTCAGATGCGCAGAGTCAAAACAGAGCGTCAGCTGGATGAACTTTACCGTGAAATTTTTGACTATATGTCCAAGCATTATCATGTCAGTGCATTGACTGGTGCAGCCCGACTGGTTGGTCAGGACATTGGTGAAAAGCTGAATCCAATTACCACACTGGGGTCAATGCAGGTACATATCGGATACGCAAAAGACCATAAACGTCAGGGTGGCAACATTGCAGCACTGAGAACAGACATGTACAGTCAGTATGGCGGTTTATATTACGGTATCCACCGTCTGATGATGTATCCTGCTGACTATGACAAGCCTCTTTACAGATTTGCCGACTACAATTCGGGTCGTTACTCCAGTCGAAATGCCGCGTTCCAGAGCATGCTGAATGATCTGACCACAGCTGAACTGACGCTCGATGGAGACCTGTTGCTTTACAACAAAGATGGTTCACCACGTGCGACCAAGAGTGAATCTGAGCGGGAGCTGACCAATGTATTTGCAACCCATAATATTCTGGTGACTCCGCGTCAGATCCGTTCCGATCTGAAAAAAGAAAAAGATCAGGACTTTGAAAAAACAGCGACATACAGAGCAGTGACCAAGCTGTATCGGGAAAAAACAGGTAAAGACGCTTTTTATGCAATTATGCCTCAGGTCGTGATTTCAGGCCCCAAACTGAGTCGTGACTATAATACCAACTGGTTTGCCACACGAGTAAACGGACGTTATCAGACATGTATGCAACGGGCAAAACGAATAAAAATTTAGCACTTTTTGACTTTGATGGAACACTGTACAACAAAGACAGTTTTACAGGGTTTATTTTTTATGCCTTAAAAAAACGGCAGATTGTGCGTCGGGGCATTAAAATTATTCCCTGGGTTCAAGCTTATTATTTAAATATCTACCCTGCCCATGCCATGCGGGCAAGACTGTTCAATGTGATGTTCAGAAATGCTGATTTCAGTGAAATACAGGCACTTGCTCATGAATATGCCAAAGAACTTCCTGCACATTTCAACACTGAATTGTTCAGACAGCTGTTACAGCATCAGCAACAGGGCGACGATGTTGTGCTGGTATCGGCATCGGTCAGTCTGTATTTAAGCGCTGTCTGTGAAATGCTGGATATTGACCTGATCTGTACTGAACCTGAAATTAAAAACGACAAACTGACGGGACTTTACAGCACAGCAGACTGTAGCTGTGAACAGAAAAAAATCAGAGTCACAGACAAATACGATCTGTCCAGCTACAGACATATTTATGCTTATGGTAACAGCCATGAAGACCTGGACATGCTGGAACTGGCACATCATCCTTATATGGTGGGTGAAAGCTCTCAGCTTCCTGCTTTACGCACTCAGTTCAGCATTACTGATCGGGA
The DNA here is from genome assembly GCF_002165295.2 of Acinetobacter sp. WCHAc010052. Lineage (NCBI taxonomy): Bacteria > Pseudomonadati > Pseudomonadota > Gammaproteobacteria > Moraxellales > Moraxellaceae > Acinetobacter > Acinetobacter sp. WCHAc010052. The sequence continues at coordinate 2,245,320 of NZ_CP032143.1, forward strand.
GACAGATGAAGCAGTCTGAACCTGTTTCATCTGTAACCCATATAAAAAACCACCAGTTTGCAGGTGGTTGTTTTATTTATTTTTTGAATGGAAATGCGTATTTCACGATCCGTTTTATGACACTGCCGTACTGTTTGAACAGACTCGCATTATTATAATTCAGACCATATTTTTCACAGACAGCCTGCACTTTCGGTGCCATTTTACGGTAACGTCTTGCTGGAATATCCGGATATAAATGATGTTCAATCTGATGACTTAAATGCCCCGTCAGAATATGAAATGCTTCAGAGCCTGTCAGGTTGGATGAACCACGGATCTGACGCATGTACCAGTGTCCACGGCTTTCATTCTGCATAACAGATTTCGGAAAAACTTCCACATCCTTGGTAAAATGACCGCAGAAAATAATACTGAAAGTCCAGACGTTACGGATACCGTTTGCAACCAGGTTTCCGGTCAATACCGGTAATGCCGCAGGTCCTGCTATTAAAGGGAAAAACACATAATCCTTAAACAGCTGTTTCGTCATTTTGCGCTGTAAAGGTTTCCATTCTTCCATAAATTCTTTTTTGGTTTTTTTGCCATAAAGCACCCGACCAATTTCAAGGTTCTGAATAGCAACACCCCACTGAAACAATAAACAGAAAGGAATACTGTATAACGGCTGCAGCAAATAGCCAGGTTTCCAGCGCTGTTCAGGAAACAGTCGGATCAAACCATAGCCGATATCATCATCCATACCTTTGATGTTGGTATAGGTATGATGTTTAAAGTTATGGGTCTGACGCCAGTTATCCGAAGTTCCTACAATATCCCACTCATAGGTCGCACCCTGAAATTTAGGGTCATTCATCCAGTCATACTGACCATGAATCACATTATGCCCCAGTTCCATGTTTTCCATGATTTTGGCAAATCCAAGCAGTCCTGTACCCAGCAGCCACATCGGCGGTAACCATCCCGCAAAAAGACAGGCACGACCTGCAATGGATGCATAGCGGATTGTGGAATACACTTTGCGGATATACTTAGCGTCTTTTTCCCCAATATCATCCAGCACTTCCTGCTTAATGGCATCCAGTTCTTTTGCCAGTGCATCCAGTTCAGTCTGCGTCAGCTCTCTGTTTTTCGGATTTTTAAAATATTGAAATTTTACAGGCATATTCATGATGTATATCTCTCTTAAAGATCAATGACGAGGTCAGTCTGAGCTGAATTGACACAAATTTTTAAAGCACTGCCAGGTTCATGGTGATGCTTACCGTTTGCCATATCCTGAGTTGTTCCCTGAACTTTCGAGCAGACACACTTATGACAGACACCCATACGGCATCCGTGTGCTGGTTTAATATTCTGCTGTTCCAGACCAACCAGAATGGACTGTCCTTTAGGTATCGCTACTGTTCTGTCTGAACGGGTCAGCGTCACATTGACAAAACCGGTCTCACCGCCGTCAAACTGACTTAAACTGAATGATTCTGTTTTCAGTCGTGCAGCCTGAGTAAACATTTTTTCAACTTCTGCTGAAAACCCTGATGGTCCGCAGGCAAACACTGTACCTGACTGCATGTCACCCGCCGCAGCGTGATGTGTTTCATTGATCCGTGAATCCCCTTCCTGGGTGTAGAAAAACTCACAACTGAAATCTGAATACTGCTCTGCCCATTGCTCAAACTGCTGTTTAAAAGCCACATCTGCATAATGTTTCACCCAGTACAGCAGTTTTATTTTCTTTTGAGAGAGCTGTTTTTTCTGGTGCAGGTCGTTCAGCAGGCTGTACATAGGAGTGATTCCACTGCCGGCTGCCAGCAACAGTACCGAATCTGTTCCTGTCTGCTGTAATGTCATATCACCATAAGGCTGTCCAAACTCAAGAATATCACCGGTTTTTGCCTGTTCAGTCAGCCAGTGACTGACTTTTCCTTTTTCAGTTTTTTTTACGGTCAGCAATACGTGATGTACATCGAGCTGAGTCAGACTGTAATTACGTTCATAACGCACACCTTCAATGCTGACAAAGACCGGGTGATGCTGTCCTGCCTGTCCTGCCTGAAAATGACGGTTTGTCTGCAGCGTCAGACTCACTGTATCGGCAGCTGCCTGATGAATCTGCACAATTTTTCCTAAAGCCTGGTGAACAGACCACACAGGATTTAATTTCTGCAACCAGAAATTAACGGTATGACGGTCTATCACCCCTTCGGCAAACTCTTTAAACAATGAGCTTCTTTTTTCAGTCATCTGCATAGCACGGACCACGTTGCTGTTGATTTTTAATTATTATACACATGTATATATATTTGTATATATATTCGTATTGTATCCATTCGTTTCACAACTGTGTCTGCTCGGGCTATAATGCGGAAATGTCTCTAATCCATTGAAAAATATGATTCAGTCTTCGATTAATACAAATATTGACACTGTTGCTGAACAGCAGACGCACAGAGAACCTGTGACGGTACGTACCGTTGGACGCAAAGCAACCATTACAAAAGAAGAACTGTTTCAGGCTGCACTGAATTTAATTGGACCTCAAAAAAGTATTTCATCTCTGAGTCTGCGTGAAGTCGCACGTGAGGCAGGAATTGCTCCAAACAGTTTTTATCGACATTTCAAAGATATAGATGAACTTGCTATTGAACTGATAGATCGGGCCGGTATTGTTTTACGTCAGATTCTGCATGAAGCACGTATTAAAGCTTCCCGTCAGAACAGTATTATCCGCAGTTCTGTAGAAGTTTTTATAGAACAGCTGGATGCTGATGAAGGCAATCTGAGTCTGCTGCTGCGTGAAGGATTTACTGGGTCACGGTCATATAAACAGGCGGTTGAACGTCAGCTCAATTATTTTCAGCAGGAACTTCAGGATGATCTGATTCGACTGGAACGACTGAACAACAGCAAAATTGCCCATCCTGAACTGGTTGCAAAAGCCATTACCCAACTCGTTTTTAATATGGGTGCAAAAGTAATTGATGTCCCTGTGGCTGAACGTACTGAAGTTGCAGAACAGACCATGATTATGATCCGTATGATTTTAGAAGGCGCGCGTCATCTGGATGAAGCTCAGTTTCAGTAAGCCTGATCAAAATTAAGTTAAACTTTAAGCATTCATTTCGATAATACTTTTAACTTTCTGTGCCGTCATTTCAGGCTGTTCCAGTGGAAACATATGACTGCCATCTACTACGCTGAACTCAATACCATAGGTTTTTTTCATGCCTTGCGGTAAACCCTGCTTATAAAAATGACTATGCGTCGCTGTAATTAAATGCACGGGCACATCTGGTGCCTGTCTTGGAGTTCTCCACCACCAGGCAGGCACAGTACGGAAGATATCTGCCTCAACCTGTTTTGGAATGCTGAGAGTTACACCGCCTCGCTGTTCATCTGCCCGAATACCATGAGCAAAATAATCATCAAAACACTGCTGATCAAAGTTTTTAAATAAACGGTTATTCCGTAATGAGGTATATGCCGTTTCCAGATCTGACCAGTGATCATTGCGTTTCAGGGTAATAGCTGCTGGCGTAATTTTATCTACAGCTTTGAGTTTCAGTTTTTGCATCGCTTCGAACAGGGCAGATTTTGAACCAATCACAAAAGGTGGATCCATAATCACCAGCTGTGAAAACAGATCAGGGCGTTTATAAGCTGCCATTAAAGTCACTAAAGAACCAAAAGAATGCCCTAAGCCAATCACCTTCTGCTTTGGAAACTGCTGTTCAATATCTTCAATCACCTGATTGACCAGATGCTCCCATGTATGGGTCACAGGAAAATCAGGACTCATACCAATCAGGGGAATTGCTTTCAGTTCATAATTGTGACCAAAACTCTGAAAAAATTTTTGATAGCTTGCAGATGGAATACCATTGGCATGCGTAAAATGCAGCGCAAATTTTTCAGTGTTGTCCAGAATCATGATGAATGCCATTTTCCATGTTGAATCAACATACGTTAATACAGTTCTTCCGAACTGTAATTGCCTTTGACTGATATTTTTATGTAGAAGAAGTCATACCGTTCTGTCACTTAAAAAGTGCTGACACAAAAAAAAGCTCCCTCAGGAGCTTTCTTATATATTCGCGTTTTAAGGCTTCACTACAACCAGAATCTGAATTGCTTCTGGTGTTACAGATAAGCCATCCAGCAGGTTCAGACCTTCTTTCTGGAATTTCTGTAAGCGGGCAATTTCATCTTCACGGATACTTGGATTGAACTGCTTCAGATAGCTTAAACGGTCAATTTCATACTGCCATTTAGAACCATAGACTTCTTTAGCCTGCTGTGTCAGTTCAGGTAATGAACCTTTTGCAATATCCAGTGCCTGTGAATAACGCTGTTCAATCACTTCACGGCGTGCTTTTACCACCTGACGGCAACTGTTGCCATCCAGATGATGCAGATAAGGTTTCAGAATCTCAGGATTAATTTTCGCAGAAAGATCCTGTCCCGTTTCACTCAGTAACACCCGAATCAGCTGCTGAGGCAGACTGGACGGTAAATTGAGCGCTTTAGGTGCAACCACATCCACCTTGAACCAGACTTCCATCAGGATTGTACCCTGCTTCAGTGCGCCAGATTTCAGCAGTGCAACATTGGTGCTACCGAATGACTGAGTACTGATCATTTCCATTACACTCTCAGTGAATGGATGTTCAAGAGTCAGATACTGTGCATCTTCACGTGTCTGAGCCTGATCACGGTAGAAGGTCACGGTCATACCGTCTTCATCCAGTGTCAGTCCCTGTACCTGCATCTGGTCAGTTGGTTTAATGATGACTGTACCGTTGCTTTGCTCATCAAAATCAATGTTGGTGGAAGCCATAAAACGCTTCATGAACATAGGCAATGTAGAATTATCATCATAGCTTTCCATTGCCTGCACAATTTCCTGTGCCACAACTGGACGGCATGAATTATATTCAAGCAGACGGTCACGCCCCGCCTGAAGTTCTGTTTCCAGTGCTTCACGCTGAACACTGACTGCTTCAAGCAGATCTTCAAATTTCTGACCCTGATCTGACAGCAGACAGTCTTTCAGATCAACAATAAAGTTTTCCTGTAAGGTCTGTGCAGCAGGTGAAATATTACTGAAAATGTTCAGGGCTTCGTTATACCAGCGGAACATACGCTCCTGAGCAGTTCCAGTCAGATATGGCACATGAATCTGAATACGGTTTTCCTGACCAATACGGTCAAGACGTCCAATACGCTGTTCAAGCACATCTGGGTTAGCAGGTAAATCAAACAGAATCAGGTCAGAGGCAAACTGGAAGTTCCGTCCCTCAGAACCAATTTCAGAGCACAGTAAAATCTGTGCACCATAAGAGTCTTCAGCAAAATAAGCTGCTGCCTGATCACGCTCAAGCAGGCTCATGCCCTCATGGAACATGGCAGTACGGATACCGGCATGTATACGCAATACATTTTCAAGTGCTTCCACAACAGGACCACTGCGTGCAATCAGCAGGACTTTTTTATGTTTTAAATCTGTACGCAATCGCTCCATGAGCCACATGACACGAGGATCTGATTCCATCCAGGCACCATCCAGCTGGGCTTCTTCCGGCCACATCTGTTCACGCAGTTTGCCATCTTTAGACCAGTTTTCTGGCGCTGGCAACGGTGCCGGCAGGCAGTCACGTCCAGGGAAGCCCTGAATCGCCTCACGTGTATTACGGAACAGAATACGACCTGTGCCATGACGGTCAAGCAGTTCATGAATCGCACGGTAACGCTGTTCTGGTTCATCGCTGATACGATGTCCCAGTAATGTTTCAACCGCATTCAGATGTTCTTCTTCAAGCGGGAAATCTGACATCAGTACTTCTGCGATTTTTGCAGTATGCTGATACTGTTCTTCTTCATCCAGGAAGCGGTCAAGTGAACTGAAACGCTGTGGATCAAGTAAACGTAAACGGGCAAAATGACTTTCCACACCCAACTGTTCAGGTGTTGCAGTCAGTAACAGTACACCTGCTGTCTGCTGTGCAAACTCCTCCACCAGATCATAACGGTCATTACCGCCTTCTTCTTCACTCCACATCAGATGATGTGCTTCATCCACAACGAGTAGATCAAAACCGGCAGCAATCGCCTGCTCACGCAGATCATCATGGTCAATCATCAGATCCACAGACGCAATAATGCACTGCTCTGTCAGGAATGGATTCTGTTCTGGATCATGCTCTTTAATGGATGCTGTACGTGTCAGATCAAACAGTGAGAAATTCAGGTTGAAACGACGACGCATTTCAATCATCCACTGATACTGAAGTGAGTCAGGAACCAGAATCAGAATACGCTCTGAACGACCTGTCTTGAGCTGCTGATGAATAATCAGACCCGCTTCAATGGTTTTACCCAGACCAACTTCATCAGCTAAAAGAACACGGGGAGCAAAACGCTGTCCCACTTCATGGGCAATATACAGCTGGTGCGGGATCAGTCCTACACGGGAACCGATCAGACCACGTAAAGGGCTGACTTTCATGCCCGCCTGCATCATCAGTGCTTCAATACGCAGGTCATACCATTCTTTATAGTCGACCTGGCTTGCAAGCAATCTGTCCAGCGGTTTTGCCAGCTGAATGGTTGCGCCAATTCGGGTTTCATTTAAGGATTTGCGCTCATCCGTACCATCTTCAAGTTTACGGAAAACGTTATAACGGACTACACCATGACGGTCTTCAAGTGACTCTACGGTCCACTTGTTACCTTCCTGATCCTGAACTTCATCATTCACATTAAATATAATGCGTGACAAAGGTGCATTGTTCCGTGCATAGACACGGGTTTCATCACTTTTGGGGAATAAAATGCTGACCGATCGTTCATCTACATCAATAAGAACTCCCAGACCAAGCTCTGTTTCTGTATCAGATAACCAACGTTGACCAATAGCAAACTGCTGCAATTTTTCCACCTTTTTTCAGAAGTTAGGACTGCGATTTCTGAGCCATATACCTGTTCGGTATTTGATCAAATAATCCCGTCTTTAAGCAATGTATTTTGACACAAAGCCCACTAAAAAGTGAGCAATATTAGTAAGTATTCATGAAGATTCATTTAAAAAGGGACTGCGCAGTGAAATTCAACCTTTTCACCACTGACAGGATGACTGAAACTCAGATAAGCAGCATGCAGACAGAGTCTTTCTGCCAGTGACTGCTGTTCCTCAGTTGCATACAGCGTGTCCCCAATAATCGGGTGTCCCAGGTACTGCATATGAACCCGTAACTGATGCGATCTGCCGGTAACAGGTGTCAGTTCCACCCGTGTGACTGGCTGTCCCTGAATTTCAGAATGCTCCACTGCTTTCCACAAAGTCAGTGCAGTTTTGTTGTGTTCAGGGTCGGCAATATGTAAAGGAGGATGAGCAGGATCGTACACTACAGGAACACTGATCTCACCCTCACCTTCAAGTCTGCCTGCAACCAGTGCCTGATAAGTTTTGGATGTCTGTCTTTCCTGGAACTGTCTTGAAATACTGTTCTGACCTGTTCTGGACAATGCAAATACAAGAATGCCAGAAGTATCACGGTCAAGACGGTGAATCAGAAGTGTTCTGGATTCTGTTTTCAGAAGCCTTGAAATCACGCAGTCCTTTAAGTCTTCAGTTTTACCTGGAACAGTAAGTATTCCTGCTGGTTTGTGAATAACCATGAAATCTTTATCACGATGAATCAGATGTTCAGTTAGAAAATTACTCAAAGTTCAATCCAGGCTGATCATAAAAACAAGGCGGCAATGATAGAAAGCCTGACACAGAATTACAATGCACAATGCTTCTTTTCCCGACGGATTTTCCGATTCTGACAAAAAATAATTTCAATTTGCTGAAAATTAAAACTCAGCTTTCAAAAGATGGAAAAGTTGTCTCAGTGAATTGTTCTGTTCAAAGTCTTCATAGCTGATTCCCGCGCCATTGGCACGCCATAAACCGATCAGACTGACCATCGCTACAGAATCCAGTCCATACTGACGTAAATCAGTTTCTGGATCAATTTCCAGTGGCTCCATATCCAGCTGTTCAGCCACAGCCAGCAGAATTCCTTTATAAGAAAGAATTTTTTCTTTCGGTGCGGACAAAGACCACAGTCTGGCAACGGTGTGACTGTTCATGTGATGAACATACTGCTGGGTCATATTTTCAACCCATTGAATATGCTGTTCCTGATTTGCCAGCTGAATTGCATCATCCACAAGGCAGACTTTATCTGTAATGCTTTTCAGATGTAACAGCAGCGGCTTAAGCTGAGGACTGATCAGTCCTGAAATAATAAGCTGCTTACGCTGAGTCATCTGTTCACCCAACTGCATCAGACCTTGAATATTCTGCTGATATGAATAATCAACCACTGGGATTTCAAGTGCTTTTGCTCTTTTGAGTGTATGCAGCATGTTGTGATTCAGTTCCGACTGTTCCCAGTCCGGCAAAAGACGCAGTTCATTCAACCCTGCAACCAGCAGTACACTTTCCTCAGAGAGTAAAGTCCATTTTGCCAAAGATGGGCTGAGCTGAATCTTTTTGGGCATTGCATACAGCATACTGACCGAACCTAGACCCAATTAATCAGCTAAAGCCAGGAAAACCTGAATGGCATGACGGGCAATCTCTGCATCCTGCTCAGATTTGACACCAGAAACACCCACAGCTCCAACCAGCTGCTCTTTATAAAGAATAGGTTCTCCACCTTCCAGCATACCTGAAACACTGTTGACCGTTAAAAAACCCAGCTGACCATCTCTGACCAGTTCTTCAAACAGTCCTGATGGACGACGGCTCGAAGCTGAACATCGGGCTTTTTCAATACTCAGACCCGCTGTCATCGGTGATGCACCATCCATTCTTTTCATTGCCATGAGACTGCCCGTATCGTCCACGACTGCAATACTGACATTGAATTCTTTATCTACTGCAAACTGGTGAGCACGCGTCAATAAAAATTCAGCATCTTCCAGGGTCAGATAGTGTTTAGTCTTCATCACAGCATATTCCTCAATCCAATAGAAAAGCCCGCAGCAGATGCCACGGGCTTAGTTTAATCGAATTTTTGAGGGCTTAGACTTTCATTTCAGCAAAAGTCTCTTTAGCTGCCTGAATTGTGAACTGAATGTCTTCTTCTGTATGTGCTGCTGAAATAAATCCAGCTTCAAATGCAGAAGGAGCCAGGTTGACCCCACGTTTCAGCATGCCGTGGAAAAATTTACGGAAAGCATCCACATCACACTTCAGAATATGATCAAAACTGCTGATTTCAGTCTGATCTGTAAAATAAAGACCAAACAGACCACCAGCCTGCTGAGTAAAGAATGGAATGCCTGCTTCATCCGCTGCAGCCTGAAGACCTTTCAGCAAGCTGTCCAGACGGGCAGACAACTGTTCATGGAAACCTGGCTGACGTAACATTTCAAACATTTTGATACCGGCACGCATTGCAAGCGGGTTACCTGACAGCGTTCCTGCCTGATAAACACCACCTAAAGGTGCAATGCATTCCATAATTTCACGCTTACCGCCAAACGCTCCAACAGGAAGTCCCGCACCAATAATTTTACCTAAAGTGGTCAGATCCGGCTTTACGTTGTAATAAGCCTGCGCACCACCCAAAGCCACACGGAAACCCGTCATCACTTCATCAATGATAAAGACTGAACCATGCTCATCACACTGTTCACGAATTGTTTCAAGGAAACCATGGAGCGGTTTAACCAAGTTCATATTCCCTGCAACAGGTTCAACAATCACACCTGCAATCTCTGCACCAAACTTGGCAAAACAGGCTTTTACTGCCTCAATATCGTTATACGGCAAAGTCAGAGTGTGTTTGGCAAAATCAGCAGGAACACCTTTGGATGTCGGTTCGCCCATCGTCAGCATACCCGATCCTGCTTTCACCAGCAGTGAATCTGAATGACCATGGTAACAGCCTTCAAATTTTACAATCATGTCACGACCGGTATAGCCACGCGCCAGACGGATTGCAGTCATGGTTGCTTCAGTACCGGAGTTGGTCATACGAACCAGTTCAATAGATGGCATCACTTCACAGATAATATCTGCCAGTGTGGTCTCATGAACCGTCGGTGCACCAAAACTTAAACCATCCACTGCAGCTTCCTGAACAGCTTTTACAATTTCAGGATGTGCATGCCCAAGAATCATCGGCCCCCATGAACCGACATAATCCACATAGCGCTTACCATCTACATCATATAGATAAGCACCTTTCGCCTTTTCAATAAATACGGGAGTTCCACCAACACCGTTAAATGCTCTTACAGGAGAATTTACTCCTCCTGGAATATGTTTACTGGCTTGTTTAAACAATTGTTCCTGCTTGGCAGATAAAGTCATGAAAATTCTCGGCTTAATAATTCAAATCACAAAATAACTCAGGCTTTATGAGCGGAAAACAACTCTGCCCATTCCTGAGTTCGGACAGTTACACCTGATAAAGAGCGACCTAATATATCACTAATCACTGCACAAAAGTCTGCACCTGCTTCAATCACTTCTGCTGAATTTTCAACAGTTAAGCCACCGATCGCACAGACTGGCACATCAAATTTTTCTTTTGCCTGTTTTAAAGTTTCAAGCCCGATATTTCCAGCCTCTGGTTTCGTTTCTGTGGCAAAAATTGCGCCAAAAGCCACATAATTTGCGCCATCGGCTACAGCCTGTTCTGCAAGTTCAATCGAGTTATTACAGCTGCGTCCAATCAGGACACCTTTAGGTAAGCGCTGAACTGCTTCTGCAACAGAGCCATCACCCTGCCCCAGATGCACGCCCACACCGTACTTCACAGCAGTTTCAAGATCATCATTAATGACGAAAGGGACTTTATATTGCGCACACATTGACTTCATGTATTCAATTTCATAAGCCTGATCTTCTTTAGCCACTTTTTTACGACGGTACTGTAATACCGCTACATCATAAGTCGCCATAGCACCTTCGAGCTTTGCCAGTAAAAGTTCGATAGGATCATCATTAGTAATCAAATACAGACCACGCATATTTTAAACCGCTGTCAAAACAAAACCTGATTTTAACCCGATTCCACCCGACGGTTCATCACCGAACCATAAATATGTGTTTAATTCTTCCTCTCCATAAAACTTCAGAATCATTCAATCGCATCAAACCCAGACAACAGCCTGATCAGTGAATCCGACGCTATGGCATATTTTCCACGGATAAAAAAGCCGTATTTACATACGGCCGCAATCAAACAATCAACTTAACTTACTCATAACTCCAGTAAACTCTCCCATGTAGCAGTCTTATCAAATAAAAGTTTATTTTTTACAATTGCTTTAAATATTGCATTTTGAGCATCCAGATATGAAATACTGATTGTACTGGTAGTGTCAGTCAGATCCTGAATATTCAACACTCCACTGTACGGATAACCCACGACCTCCCCGTCAGCATCGGTTTTGAACAGATAAGGCGTTGCTGAATTATCAAATGCGATATTAATATCCCCACCTTCACGCCCTGTGGATTTCACTTTTCCTTTGACCTGATTTTTAATATCCGCAGTACCCTGAGGAGTCCAGTCCAGCTGATAGTCACTCAGTACATAACTGACACTCTGAAAACCACCTTTACCATTCGGCTCTTTTACCAGGATGTCAATCTGATCTGATTTAAACTGCGTCAGTATTTCACTGTCTGTACTCAGTAATTTCCCTTTAATGATCTGTGTGGTACCATCAGGAAAAGCCAGGTTTAAATCCTGAAAATTATAACCCGCACTCACATCAATACTGCCATTTGCAACTGCACTGGCCTCACTCTCAAAAATACCTGTACATTTATCCAATGTAATTACAGTTCCTGTCTGTTTCCATGAACCCGTTTTACAGGGTACAGACTCACCTATTTCGTCCATACCGTATACAAGGGTATCCACGACTCCCTCCATCAGGGTTTCCCGAAGTGCAATCCCGCTGCTTGTTTCAACCTTAGCCAGTACCTGTGTTTCCGAACTTTCATTATTTTGATTATTTCCACCAGGTGTACCCTGATCTGCTGAACTTTGACTGTCCGATCCACCACCGCACCCAGTCATTAAAAAAATTCCACTGCACAAAATCGCGATTAATTTTAATTTCATGATGACTTCCAGTATTTTTTTATAGTCTGCACAGTGTTAGACATATTTTTTTTGCAGTCTATTCCATAAACCAGGTATAGACAGGTGACCAGAATACATATACCTGCAATTAATTCTGAACAATTAGTGAAGTAAATTTAAAAAACTGAAAAATACCAGATTTCAGTGATAGATCATTTTTTAACAGGAGTATTTAATAAAGTTACTTGATAACAACAATAGAGTTATAAAAGTAATAGTCTGTAAAGAGAACCATGCCTACAAAAATATAATAATAATTTAGGTATGACCAAACATGATTCATTATGTTCTGCGTTCAAAAAAGCATTTGGGGAGGCTTGCAGAGCATAATGGATCAACCTATTCATTCAATGCAATCATTTTTCAATCCAGATACGCTTCACCAGATATTCCACTTACTTTCTGAACAATCCAGTTTCCAGAAATAAAAAAAGCCTGAGGAATGTTACCCTCAGGCATGGAAAGATAAAGATATGTCATGGTTAAACCATTGCCAGATGGTTGATTCGACACAAGTAATTATTAGAATATTCACTCTAATTTTGCAATACCCTTAAACATTCATTTGTCTTTTTTTTATCATATTGTGCAATTTTTTCAAAAGAATGAATCAGTCTGCTTCACAACAAACCCCGGTTTTGCATCTGATACTCTGTTTACACATATTTTTACAAGCATTTTTTCAGTAATTCAGCGGTAAATCTGGATGCCAGACCTCCCCATTGATTTGCAACAGATGCACAAATCGCCTTATATGGCATGGAATTGACCGCACAGGAGTGATTCACAGGCAAACGACCTGAATTGAGTAATACTGCAGGATCTTCGCCGGGTCCCCCCCATGACTGTGATGCTGTTCCTGCTGCATCTTTTGCTGTCTTATCATAATTTTCAGCATCAAGCAGAGCCTGTTTGATAGCCTGCTCTTTATTTGCCGTGGAGGTTTTTACTTTAGAAATCACATCCTGCACTTTCGTACTGAGTATCGAGTTTCGTAAATCCTTTAATTCGGGGTCAGTATAAGCTTTCATGATTGAGCCAAGTTTACTGTAGGTCCCATTACAGCTTGTCTCCTGTACAAGCGCATTATTTAAAGCCAGGCTTTTGAGCCCCGAGCCAGCCCCCCTGTTTCCTGAGCCTGAAAACGCCTGATTCTGCATCAGCTTTTCAGCAGATTTCTGCGCATGCTCATGATAGATATCCTTTGCTGAATTGAGCCTGCTTCTGACTTCTTTATTTACTTTTGAAATATTTCTGTTTCCTTCGCCCTGCGCACGATTCAGCAAGTCATCAATATCTATATCCGACATTGCTGAATTCGGATCTGCATACAATGGGGCACTGTATGCATTTAACAGAAAAATCATCATCCACAACCATTTTTTCATGATTTTTCTTCCTTGATTTTACTTCTGAAAATCCACTTTATGTTGCATTCCATTAGTGTCGATAATCAAAACCAGTGGATCTGTCTCTTTTACCTTTTCAAAAAAAACGAGTCCATCAATCACCTGCTTCGGTTTTAAAACCGTCGTATTGAGTACATTGGATGTAACCTGATGACTTAAAGCATCCATCGTACTGGATGTATACTGAGTCGACTGACTGTAAGTTTCAAAGGCTGAATTTATTGATTCACTTGCCTGTTGCTGAGAAGTCTGTGCCAGTGATGTATCTCCAGATAATGCACCTAAAATACTGGTACCAATTGCAAGCGTTCCAACAACACCTGCCCAGATTGCATCATTCCTGTCCTTTTTCTGCTGAATTTTACTTAAACTTTCAACCGTCAGCGCTGAGACAGGCTGCCCATTCTTTGTTAACTGAACATTTTCAGGACCAAATTTCAGTGGTTTTTTACTTAAATTAGCGACAGTTACCCTGATCGGTAAGCCATATTTTGAGATGTCTTTGTATTCTGTTGAACGTGAGCTCATTTTACTGATACGTACTACATAATCTCCCTGTCGTGACTGTAACTGGCCATCAGATGTCAGACTCTGGTTTAATCCAGCAACAGGTTTGGTCGGTACTCCGGCACATGCGCTCAGCAATATGGTCAATGTGCATATTTTGATTATTTTATGATTCATTTTCAGGATTTCCTTTTTCTTTTATAGATATTCTGAAATTTCTGAAAGCAATAATCCATTCCCTGAACTGGGTATAAATTCTTTAAAACTAAATTCTATGCTCAGGCATATTCAACAACAGCCGAACAAGCTCTGATTGCCTGTTTGTTGACGTTTTTTTATAAATAGCGCGAATCTGCTTTCTTACCGTATCTTCTGTGACATGATTTTTCTGAGCAATTTCTTTGGGCAAATAACCTTCCAGTAACAGCAGGGCAACTTTTGTCTCCGCTGGAGTCAGATGAAATGAAAGATGTAACAGATGCAGATCTATAGCTGATGAATAACCTGAATCATAAAGTGTCAGCATAACAGCAGGAAGAATACCGGACATTTTCATTTCATTTTCAGAAACCAGTAAAGTAACAAAGAGATAAAGAATGTTTCCATCTGCATGTTTGATTTTAATACAGCTATTATTCAGCTTCTTGTTTTTTAAAGTTCTTTCATTTTTAAACTGTCTTTCCAGCTGGTTAATATTCTGAATCAGCATTGTCTGATAAGGTTCAGGCAGACATATCAACTCATTCTGAACTGCAATAATTTTATTTTTTCCAGTAACTCTTTCTGCTGCATGATTATGGTGCAGAACTGTACCTGATAAACTCAGCAGAATAACCGGTTGCGACAACTTATCTATCAGTTCAAAGCCAATAATGGATTGTGTTGAATACTCATAAATATTCCGTTGTATTTTTACCACTCTTCTTAAATGAATCAATAATTTATCAAGAAAAATCAATTCATCGGAAACCAGTGGCTGTCTTTGTGCTGAGGTCTGTATTGCAATCAGCATACATAATTTATCATCCCTGATTATTTCATGTGCAGCTGTATAACGTATCTGATCTGGAAGTAATATATCGTGGGATAAATCAGGCTTTTTTAAAATATCATCTGAAATATCATGATGACACTGATACCAGCCCTGACGGGATGTATTCAATACCCCCTTCCATTCCTGAACAGGAAAATGCAGATATAAAACTTCAACCTGAGCTGCATCCTTTCCACTGATAAACCGGTTCACAGTTCTACTGAATGAATACACCTGAAACTCCAGATCCCGAGCTAAAACGTGAACACTGGAACAGTTTATAACGGTTGATAATTTCTTACAAAAACTCCCCCAGCCATCATACTGTAATGGAATTTTATAAATCAGATCGACCAGTTCCTCATAATGTATCTCGTAATTTTCCATGAATTATTTTTCTTTTTATGAAGTTAATGTGATAAGAATAACTTTTCCATACACATTCACCCAGATATAAAATTCAATAAAAAATAAATATTGCTACCTTTATAACGATTAATAAAACCTTTTGTTTTCAGGTCATTTCTACAGATTCTTCTGTTTATTTATAAATATTTTTCTTTAGGTATTTTTTTAAAGTATTTCAATCACATTTTTTTCATAAAAAGTATAAATCAGAATAATCTTCAGTAAACAATACGTACTGAAAAAATATAACATCTCCGCTTCTTAAAAATATTCATGCTGTTGCTACACTGAACAATGCAGATTCAGAATAAAAAATGGATGATTGTGAATCATCCATTCTATGAAATTCAGTAAAATACGGCGCAGATTAACTGTCTATTTTATCAAATTTACGGTCACGCAGGCTTAAGTTACCACGCACGATGTCTGACAGCATCCGCCAGTCTGAAATGAAACTGTATAAAGGCTGTTTAAAACTGGCAGGTTTATTTTTTTCAAAGACGAAATGCCCTACCCAGGCACAGGCATAGCCTGAAACCAGTCCATAGACAAAATATTTAGGTTTACGCTGTCGAATGGCTTTAGTGAAAAAATAAATACCTACACTGCTGCCTGCTGCATGTAAACGGCGACTCATGATATTGCGATGTTCAGTCAGATAAAATCTGTAAAACTCTGAGTAGTTTTTAATGGGTAACTGAAATCCTGGGGTATCTTCAACTTCCCGTCTGGGCTGTACCTGGGCATTCATTTGCTAACATCCTTCTGTTTTTTCTTTGTCTCAGCCAAACCTGTTATACATCTTATACATCGCCTGGCCATGGATCATCAATTTTCTGATCATTATTCACACTTACAATATGCCAGTTTGATAAAAAATAACAGTCCATTTGATGTCTCTTTCAGTGATGTCACAGAGATTAACCAAAACAGCCAGTCTGCCTCTGTTCAAGTATGGCTTTTGGGCTACAATACGGACTCTTTGCACGATTCACTGTATATCGAATTGCTTGCCTTAATATAACAATCAGGAAAACCTCATGCTTGAAGTTGAATTGAAATTTCAGATTCCAGAAGCCCGTCGCAGTGCCTTACTCAAAGCCGTAGACCCTAAAAAATCTGATGTCATTCAGCTCCAGGCCCGTTATTTCGATACTGAAAGCAAACTGCTGGCGCAGCACAAAGCAGCGTTACGTCAGCGTCTTGAGGGTACGCAGTGGGTACAGACACTGAAAGCTGCGACACCGCAAAGCCATGTTCAGCGTTTTGAAGATAATCACAACCTGGGTGAACTGGAACAGGCGCCTGAACTGGATCTTTCGGTATATCAACAAAATCCCGAAGCCCTGAATATTTTAAAAAATGCGCTGGGTAATGAACTGGATCAGCTTAGGCTCCAGTTCGAAACAGATATTCAGCGTACCAGCCGTATCATTCAGTTTGAAGATGCTGAAATTGAAGTCTGTGTGGATATTGGTGAAGTCCGTACAGCATCAGCTAAACAGGATATTCACGAAGTTGAGTTTGAACTGAAAAGTGGCTCTGTTCAGTCTTTACTGGCTTTCAGTTTTGAGTGGGTTAAAAAATATCAGTTATGGCTGGATGTCCGCAGCAAAGCAGAATTTGGCAACTTACTTGTCAGCAATAAAACTGTCAGTCCTGCGAGTACCGCCAAAGAGCTACAGTTCAATAAAAAAGACTCTGCTGATAAAAACCTCCGTTCTTTTATTGCCAGTCATCTTCAGCATTTATTGCCCAATATTGCAGCCATTTCCGCTCAGGTCGCAGAAAAGGAGCATATCGAACAGGCGCAGACTGCACTGCATCATCTGCACCTGAGTTTGGCGCTGTTCAAGGACTGGACCGATACCAAAACCGATAAATGGGCACATCAACTGTCAGCATTTGAAAGTCATTTTAAAAATCTTGCGCATTTTGAACATATGCAACGAACCCTGGGTGCTTTATTGCAAAATCCCAAAACCGCAGAAAGTCTGAATAAAGATATTCTATATGCTCAGGAAAAGCTGATTAACCTGGTGAAATCGACACAGAATGTTCAGCATTATCTTGAGCTGCTGATGTTCAGTCTGAGCAGTTCCAGTAAAGTACAGAGTCATGACCTGAAATGGTTTGCTCAGAACACACTGCAAAATCAGTACAAGCAGTTACAGGAATGTCTGAACAGTGCCGACCTGTCTGACCTGGAAAGCCTGGAAGCGCTGGCATTACGCCTGAATGAACTGAAATTCAGTTTTCCACTTCTGACCAGTATTTATGATGTGAAAAACCTGCAGAAGTACGGTAAATCGTTAAATGACGCACAGGCAGCCTGCGAACAGTACCAGGTCCTAGCATCTTCATCTTCTTACTTACAGGAAACTGAACTGGAAGCCAGTGACTGGTTTGCACTGGGCTGGTTAACCGCCAAGCAGGAAGTCTACGCCGAAAAATTGCTTGAAGCGACTGAACAGTTCCTGGTCAGCCGTAAGTTCCTGAAATAAAAAGCTGAAACATCAGTATTTCTTTTATTATCCATTCATTTTACAAAGGCTGTCCCTGATCTGACAGCCTTTGTAAAATCAGCAACTGGTCAAAATCCAGGATTTCACCTGCGAACTATTTTGCATATTGTGTGATCCAGTAAATGCATCCTCTGTCTATCCAGTTCAGAAGCTGCTGACCATGTATACATGGTTTGCTCGCAACAACAGCACTGTCATCTAAATCCAGGTTGGGCTTACTTCAGACAGATCAGCAACTCCCTTCATGGCATAAGATGTATGCCACGGAAAGTAAGCTGTGAAAAACGAATTTTTCCCGAAATTTCTATTAGAGTCGGTTCCATCAACGGTATTTCCCAAACACTTTCCATGTACCGTTGTCAGCCAGCGGGTCACTGTAGCTGTCATTGCGCTGCTTTCGTGGTTTGTCCCGAGCATCCACCAGTTCAAAATGTGATTCCGTACTTAACACCAGTCCATTGACATAAAACCGTGTGCGCGTGTATTCACTTGCACCATGCTGAAAAACATAGGTTCGTAAATCAATAAATTCACGATGTGCCACCAGTGCTGCAGTATCATCACTGTTTAACCAATGTGCCATAGCCATCATTTCAGTGGTATCGAACTGTCCACATTTTTCCACCAGGCTTGCAATACCACGAAAGGTTTTGGATTCTTTTGCTCTGGTTTTATTGATCCGAACCCGATCCACATGAAAATAAAACAAAGGTAAATTCAGATGACTGGGTAAATGTACAGCATCAGGTAATTCATCCTGCATAAACGGCTGGCAGAGTTCCTGCGCCCGCTCGATCAGCCCCCCCCACTGCTGATAGTAGGTTTCAACCTGCTGTCTGGACCCATAGTAAATGGGTAATCCCTCAACATTTGCCAAGTCCGCCGGTGGCCAGATATTCTGCTTCAGTAAAGCAATATCACTTTTCAGGCTTTGTATGGCAATGGCGTCCTGCATGAGAATTCCTTATTTAACGGCAGTTTTAAAATGCTTAGGCTATTTTGAGTATGCTATACTTCAGAATTACACACAAGTTCTTTCATGGAAGTCAAATGTCTGAAGAAAATCAATTACCTGAAGATGATCAGTTTTATGAACGTGCTGATGAGTTCATCTCTTTGGCAAATAAACAATGCAACTCTGTCTCAGAGTCTGAATTTGAAACTCAGGCAGCAAAAGTCAGTGCTTCATTTATGTACGCCAATGCCCGTTTCAGCACCTGGTTGACTGCCTGTGGTTACAGCAATGCTGATGATATGCGAAACAATAAAGAGCTGATTCTTCAGTATTTCCTGGATCAGTACAAAATGATGCTTGAAGACAATTTTGAAGAATATGCATCCAATTTCGAAGAATATATGAATGTCGAAGCAGAAGAAGTTAAGCGTTTCGTTTAAGTATTCAATTGCCTATAATAGCCGTCTATTGAAGTTTAAGTTGTGGAATAAAAGTCATGTCTCAGAAAATTGAAGCTACAGATGTCACCGAAGAAGAAGCCTTAAATGCTGTATTTTTTGAGCGTGCTGACGAATTTATTAAACAGGCCAATGAGTTCTGCCGACCACCTAAAGGGCAACAGACAAAACCTGAAGAATTACGTGGTCAGGTCAGTGCTGCCATGCTGTTTGGTACAGCCCGTTTCAATACATGGGTCGCTGCCAATAACTTTAAAGACGGTAATGAAATGCGTGATGCCAAAGATCAGGTCATGTCCTATATTCTTCAGCAGTTCCAGATGATGCTGGAAGATAATTATGATGAATACTGTGACCAGTTTGAAAACTATCTGCGTTTCCGTAAAAATGAAGAATTTCATGCGCATAAACATGATCACAAGCATGAACATTAAGTTCTTTATTTAATATATTTTAAAAAGTCCTTCGGGGCTTTTTTATTTGCCTGTCTGATTTTTTAAATATCAGTACGTCCCAGTCTGACGCAATCCTGTCGGATTTCACACCTGCCCCGTTGCAGCCGTTTCCCTGTTTACTTATGCTCTGAATACTGTATTTCTTCAAACACGCCTTGTTGCGTAGGAGCAGACATGTCTAAAAAAATTCCTGTGTATTTTTCCGATGCCGCTTTTGCCAGGCTGCAACAGCTGATGGGTGAGCATGGTAAACCCAGTCCAACATTGAATGCCCTGCTTGAAAATAGCCTGGAACCTTTACAACATACGGTTTCAACATCAAAGGCATCCTCCATCATTGATGCTGAACTGCAAAAAGCCTACCCTCAGCGCACCTGCCCCTTACCTGTGACCCTCGAATCCATTCCGGCAGGTTTTCCAGCACCATCCGTCAATGATATTGATAAAGTTATTGATTTAAATGACATTCTGATCAGCAATCCTGAAGCGACTTTTCTGAATGTCATTAAAACCACATCCATGGTCAATGCCGGACTTGAGTATGGTGATATTGTAGTGATTGACCGCAGTCTGGAGCCCCGTCACCGCAGTATAGTGGTTGCCCTGATTGATCAGCATGAACTGACCATTAAACGTCTGATGGTTTCAGCTCAGATGTCCCGGGCAGAACTGGAAGAAGAGTTTGGCGAAGATGGACAGGACATTCCTGAACGCTGGCTGAAAGCTGAAAGCCCTGAATATGACAATATTTGTCTGAAACCAGGTCAGACTTTCAGTGTTCTTGCGGTCGTGACCTGGAACCTGAAAAAAATGCTTGCCTGATCTGGTGCTTTTTATGAAAAATCAGGATCAGATTTATGCACTGGTGGACATGAATAACTGCTATGTAAGCTGTGAACGGGCATTTGATCCACAGCTGAATCATATGCCTGTTATTGTGCTGTCCAATAACGATGGCTGTGTCATTTCACGCTCAGAAGAAGCCAAGCAGCTGGGCATTAAAATGGCTGTTCCGTTTTATCAGATTCAGTCCCTTGTGCAACAGCATAAGATTCAGGTACGTTCCAGTAACTATAAACTTTATAATGAAATATCACGGCGTTTTCATAATATTCTAAAAAGTTCTGTCAGCCCACTGAATCACGAGTTTTACTCTATTGATGAAGGTTTTCTCAATCTCAGTCAGTTTCAGCAGCATGACCTTTCAGATTTTACCCAGCAGATCAGACAGCGTATCGGACAATGGCTGGGCATTCCTGTATGTATCGGTATTGGTCGCAGCAAAACTGAAGCCAAACTGGCCAATCATCTGGCTAAAAAAAATGCCTATATGGCAGGTGTCTGTAATCTCGCGCAAATGGATCTGTGCAGTAAGGAAATGCTGTTTCAGAAGATTGATGTGGCTGAAGTCTGGGGGGTGGGGTGTAAAAACTGTAAACGGCTTTATGCTCTGAACATTCATTCTGTATTTGATCTGGCAACGGCTGATCCTGCATTTATAGAAAAAATGTTTTCGGTAGTCATGAAACGAAGCGTACTGGAGCTGACGGGTGTTTCCTGCCTGGAACTCGAACAGATCACCACAGCCAAAAAGCAGATTATCTCTTCCCGTTCCTTTGGTCAGCGTATCACTGACCTGGACTCATTATCTGAAGCCATGAGTCATTTTCTACAGATTGCGGTTACGGGTTTACGCAGACAGCAATCGCTATGCAACGGTCTGATTGCTTTCGTACAGTCAGGTACTTTTCCTGGTCGGACACAGTATTACCAGCAATCGATTACGATTAACTTTGCCACTCCAACAGACTCTGCATTACAGATGAATCAGGTGCTGATGTCACGTATGTCTGAGCTGTTTAAATCAGGTATAGCCTTTAAAAAATGTGGTGTTATTCTGACTGGACTTGAAAATAAAGCCACGCATATACATGACTTGTGGGCAGATCACGAGCAGCTGGAAAAATTTGAAAAACTGCAGTGTGTCATGGATCAGGTCAAACACCGCTATGGACAACAGGGACTGGCGATTGGCGCAACACAGCTACCTGACCGAGACTGGTCGATGACACAGCATCATCTCTCACCTGACTATTTCAGCCTTGAGGGCTTACCTGCCATTTATCACTGATACAGCATCCCGCTGATATTGTTTTCAGCCAAATTAACCAGAACAGAAATTGTTTTATTCTTGTGTTTTCAGTCTGAACCATCTTCCTTTTCCATCCAGTTTATATTTGAATGGAAACAAAGATATAACAACGGCAGAATAATTATGCAAAATTTAGGATTTGCATTGATTGACCCACATATTCACCAATGGGATCCCTATAACACACCACATGCAGCAGCACTGGCAGTAAAACTGCTGGGCAAACACCCTTTTTTACTGGATAAAATGGTGCGCCTGGTCAAACCGCGCGATCTGCTGGATACTGTTGGACTGACAACGCATATTACACGTCCTTATTTACCGCGGGATTATAAAAAAGATACGGGACATTATGCGGTTGAACAGGTGGTCCATGTAGAAGCCAGCTGGGCAAACCATAAAGGCAAAGGCGTAGTCGGTGAAACCGAATTTATTGAATCATTAGCTTTCAATGCTGACACCGTAAAACTGGGAGCAATTGTTGCTACAGCAGATCCGACAGACAGTAATTTTAAAAAAATTCTGAAACTGCATCAGCAGGCTTCAAAAAAAGTACGTGGCATCCGTCGTATGGCAGCACATCATGAAGATAAAGGGATTCATGCCTGGGCTGATGATCCACATTTGTATACCAGTAAAAAGTTTTTAAAAGGTTTTGAACAGATTGCACAGCACCATCTGAGTTTTGATGCCTGGGTATATTCCACTCAGATCGCGGATGTTATAGAACTGGCAAAAAAATTCCCTGAAACTTCAATTGTACTCGACCACTTTGGGACACCTGCAGGGCTGTTTGGCAAGGTGGGGCAATCCACAGGCTTAACTCAGACTGCCCGGGAAAATATTTTCTATCAGTGGCAGGACAATATTGCAGAACTGGCAACCTGTCCAAATGTCTATACCAAAATGTCAGGTCTGTTCATGCCGGTACTTGGACATCAGTTCCATAAGAAAAAACAGCAGGCATCAAAACAGCAGATCATTGATCTGGTTGCTCCACTGATTACCCATGCACTGGACAGCTTTGGTTCTTATCGGGTGATGTTTGCTTCCAACTTTCCAATGGACGGTGTCAGTACCTCACTGGTCAATATTATTGATGCATTCAGTGACATTGTGGCGGGCTATGACCATGAAACTCTGGAACGGGTATTTCATCATAATGCGAGACAGTTTTATCGACTGGATACGCCCCACTGAATCAGTGCTGTACAGGTCATCTCTTAGAAATAGAGACTGCCTGTTTCACTTAAATCTGATTCACTTTCTTAAGACATTCATAAATAAGATATACATAAAAAAGCCGCTGTTATCAGCGGCTTTATAATCTGAATTCACTTATTTTTTGACCGCAGCGCTATCCTGTGGCTGCCCATACTGATCTGCCATGACTTCCACAAGATGAGCCGGCTGAATGTACTTTTTAATTACAGTATCCACATCTGCTTTCGTCAGTTTAGCAATAGCCTGATCACGTTTTTTTCTGAACAGAAGATCACGATTCCGTTCCAGCTGTGGTGCAAGCATCTTATGAATATTACGCTCATCTTCAAGCGAGGTTACACGCTTTTTCATAATACTGGCTTTTGCTGCTTCCACTTCCTGTTCAGTGACACCTGATTTCAGCAGTTTTTGCAGCACTTTATGTACTGACTGTGAGACTTCAGCCGACTTGCCTGCTGTGTAATTTGCATTAATGGTTAAAGCACCTGAATCACTCCAGTCATCCAGCTGAATGCTGCTGCCAAAACCATACACCAGTGCATTTTTCTCTCTTAATTCCTGTGCAAGACGAGAAGAAAGCTGAGAGTTCCCCAGGATATAACTGAACACCATCATTGCAGGAGTATCGGGATGATCAGCCCCCATTGGGAAAGTCTGCAGTGCCTGATAACTGCCAAATTCACGCTGTTCAGACAATGCATGAACTTTCTGCGCAGAATAAGACCTGAATTCAGAATTTAAACGCTGGTAAGGCTGCTCCGAGTTCCATCCTTCAAAATTCTTCTGAAGCAGTTTCAGCATTTCATCAGATTTAAAATCACCTGTCAGCGCAACCTGTGCGTTGTTCATGGCAAAGAACTTTTTATACAGCTCCACAACCTGATCACGGGATGCCGCCTTGACCTGCTTAACCGCAAAATCAGGTTCAAAATGATAACGCAGATCACCAGGCTGATAGACCTCGATCAGCCTTGCTATGGTTAAAGCAGCTACCGTTTCAGGTTCAGTATATGGGCGGTTCAGTGTCGCCAGAGTTTGAGATTTGATCAGATCAAACTGACTCTGTTCAAAAGCAGGATTTTTCATGACATCCACGATGTACTGAAAAAATTCAGGAAATTTTTCTTTTTTTGCAACGATCTGAATATTCATACCATTGCCTGCCGCAGAAGCAACTGCCCCGCCACCTGCTTCAATGGACTTATCTGCAATATTCTGCAGGCTGTATTTATCTGATGCACGAAGCAGAAGGTAAGATGTAAAATCAATAATTTCATCTTTATTGAACAGGCTTTCAGCCGTGCCAAAATCTACATTGATCGTGGCATAAGTTTTGTCATCCTGGGTTGCCACAGGGAACAGTGCATATTTCAGACCATTTTTTAACTGCCCACGCTGAATTTTCTGTTCATTTTTTTCAAGTTGCTGACCGGATCTGACCAGATACTGGCGGACTTCCTTTTTATATTCACTGACATTCTTTAAAGGTTCAGCCTGTTCTGTTTTCTGATCAAGCGTCTGTGGCTGCTCCTTTTTCTCCTGCTGAAGTGCTTTTTTCTGATCTTCAGGTGTCGGTTTTATATCCCCTGAAATACGGTGTGCAGGGATTAAAAAGTCTTTCAGGGTACTGTTGACTTCAGCCACATTCAGTTTCTGAATCCGTTCCAGATCTTTAAAATACTGCGTCCAGTCGCCCTGATAAGACACATAATAATCAGATAACCGTGACCCCAGTGCCGCAGCATTGGTCTGAATGCTTTCAGCCTGGTTCTGCACCATATTCTGTACACGTTTCAGTTCAGTTTCATTGAAAGGTGCTGTTTTTTCCACACCATTAATCAGACCTGTCTGAACTTTATCTGCCTGATGATCAGGTGCATATACAGCTCCCATAAACACCAGGTTGAAATCACGATCCAGCCATGTTGTAGACTGAACAGCTGTTGCAGTCCCTGTTTCGACTATGCTCTGATAAAGATGCCCGCTGGGTTGCATACTGTATAAAGGAGGTGAAAGAGACAGTACCGTTCTGATCTTTTCATTTTTTCCATTCAGATAAATACTGAATTTTGCCAGGTCACTGCCTTTTTGAACCACAAAATTACGGTTCTGTATTTTTGCTGAATCCAGTACAGGTACCTGAGCCTGTGCAGGCACTTTTCTCGCAGGAATCTTACTGAAATTTTTATCAATCTGTTTCAGTACTTCGGCTTTATCAAACTTACCAGAGATCACCATCACAGCATTGTTTGGAGCATACCAGGCTTTATAGAACTGATTCAGTTCATCCATTTTTATGGACTTGAGTTCTACCAGATCACCAATAGGCAAACGTCCCATATACTGATTGCCATAAGCAGATTTCCACATCTGATCCATCATGACGGCAAAAGGCTGATCCATGCGGACTTCACGCTCACGCATAACAATGTTGATTTCTGAAGGGACAAATTTTTCCTGCAACACCAGTTTGTCCATCCGCTCTGCTTCCAGATAGATGACTTCATTCAGTGCATTTTTTTCTGGGCGTACAATATTCATATATTTAGTGGAATAATAATCTGTACTGGCATTGGTCATTAAGGTGTACTGATCCAGTCTGCGCTGAAATTCTTCACCTTTTACATTCTGTGTACCTTTAAATGCCAGATGTTCAAGCAGATGTGCCAGACCGCCCTTGCCCTGAGGGTCATTCAGCGAACCCGTCATATAAACGGTATTTACAAAGACTTTATTTTCTTTGTCATTCGGTGCAAGCAGAACCCGAAAACCATTATCGAGTTTATATTCTTCAATATTATGTTCAGATTTAAGTAATATCGTCTGTGCAAAAGCCCCCGCACTGAAACCGATTAAACAAAGTGACAAGGTAAGTTTTTTCATCTGTATCAACATAATCTGCCCAGAATTTATAAATGATTTTAAAGTTTTATACCGCTCTCATCTTAAAAAATACTGCGGTAAAGATATAGTAAATTTTTGAAAATATTGCTGTTTATTTCATCAGGATCTGTACAGATGTTGTGCCAGTCCAGCAATATGCTGAACATCGACCTGAGCACACTGGTTGAATACTGCAAATTTTGTTAGTGCCTCTGCCAGTTGTGTCCAGAAAACATCATGCTGTCTGATTTCTGTCTGCAGATGCAGACTGATCACTTCCAGCCGTTTTTCTGCACGATGGGCTTTGCAGTCCATTCTACCCACCAGTTCATTTTTAGCTAAAACAGGCAAACTGAAATAGCCAAAAATCCTTTTATCAGCAGGAACATAACATTCCATTTTATAATCAAAATCAAACAGGGTGTTTAATCGTTCTCTGTGAATAATCAGGTTATCAAAAGGAGAAAGGATTTTGACATCCGTGTATTCATTGCTCCGTTCAGCCATCTGCTCCAACCCCGCTGCATCGACATAGAGCTTTTGTCCACGATCCAGCTGGATTTCCTGAATTTCACTGGTACTCAGTTTTTCATGAATCAACTGACGCATGGCATCACGAATGGGCTGTCCTGACTTTAAATGTATCAACTGTTTCCAGCTGAACACGCCATGCGCACGCTGAACAGTTTTAAACAGGTATTCTGCATATTCATCCATACCGGGCATATTTAAATTCAGCCCTTCGGGTAAACAGCGTTCAGACAGGTCATAGAACTTTTCCATACCCTGACGTTCGCAGATCATTAAGTCACCCTGCATAAACAGATGTTCAAAAGCCCTGCGGGCAGGTCCTGAATTCCACCATGTCCCCTGTTTATTTTTATGCTTTGCATCAATCTGTCTGGAACTGATTTTCCCTTCAGCCTGTATTTTTGCCAGAATTTCCCGCATAAGACCAGCATCGCCCCGCCCAAAATAGCGGGTTGTGCCCTTTCTGACCTCAAGCATCTGGGGCAGCGCAAAACGATAGTCCTCTACAGGCAAATAAGCCGCGGCATGAAACCAGTATTCAAAAATCTTTTTCTGCTGAACCAGCTGATTTAGGTGCCCATGTTCATATCCAGGCACTCTGTTCCACAACACGTGATGATGTGCCCGCTCGACTACTGAAATGGTATCAATCTGCACATAGCCCAATTGCTGTATGGTCTGCAACGTTCCTGCAAGCCCCGTGGCAATGTTTTGCTGCGTGGAAAGCAGTTGTCTGGTCAGTGCCAGCTGTCTGAGTGTGGTTTTCATCATTATTCTATTGAAACTTTATGTATAAAGTGATTGATAGAAATCATCAGTCAAACCCTGTTTTCTGATCATTATCCTGCTCAATTTTATCCTGTTTCAATGGACAAAGAACATAAAAAAATGCCCTGATCTGCTGTCATAATCAGAGCATTTCGTATATTCAGGCTGTCAGAGGTTGTGAATTACACTTCAATTTCAGCCTGCATATACAGTTTTGCATAGCCCGATATTTCAATTCTTTCGGCTGACTGAATTTCACAGTACAACTTACCGCCACGCTCTGAAACCTGATAACCCACCAGTACATTTTTGCCCAGTTTCTCTGCCCAGAGAGGGGCAAGACCGGTATGCATGGAACCTGTGACAGGGTCTTCATTAATTCCTTTATGCGGCGCAAAGTAACGTGCAACATAATCATAGTCATCAGAAGCTGCGGTAACTGTAACATCCAGATCCGTCGCTGTAATGGCAGTACTGACATGATGATGTTGTGCAATCTCTGCAATGGCAACCAAGTCAGGCTGTGCATCCATCACATCCTGCTCAGACTCAAGCTCCAGAATATAAGCCTGTGGGTTTAAATACACGGCTTTAAACGGTTTATTAATGACTTTGTTTAAAAGTTCTGGATAGTCCGTAACCTGTACTGGTTTTCGGACAGGGAAATTCATCTGAATTTTGCCGTCTTCTGCCTGAGTAATCGTAAATATCCCCAGTTTTTTAACATGAAACTGAATGCTTTTCGCCCTGGTAAAATCTTTAAACAGAACGAATGCAGATGCCAGTGTTGCATGACCACAGAAATCCACTTCAACTTTTGGGGTAAACCAGCGGATCTGATAGTTTTCATCATCCACACGTTTTACAAAAGCAGTTTCAGCCAGATTATTTTCCAGTGCGATATTCTGCATCAGCACATCATCAAGCCATTCATCCAGCACCAGAACTGCCGCCGGATTTCCTTTAAATAACTGCTGTGTGAACGCATCCACCTGGTACATTTTCATAAGGGATTCTCCTGTCTATTCTCACATCATAAGGCATCTTAAAAATGAATACAGATACAGTTCAAAAGATAAAACAGATACAGATCCAGGCTCGGATTAATGGACAAATAAAATAAATTTCACAAAATAAAAATCCAGTGTTTTACACACTGGATTTTTCATAAATACTGCACCTAAATCCTTCAGACACAGAAGGATGGTATCAGCTATGTTTCAGCTCAACAGCTTCATCGGACTGTAAAATTTCCTGATTGGTCTGCCCCAGCAACTGACTTGTAACCATTCCTGCGGTCATGGAACCATCCACATTCAGCGCAGTACGTCCCATATCAATTAAAGGCTCAATTGAAATCAGCAGTGCAACCAGGGTGACCGGTAAGCCCATGACAGGTAAAACAATCAATGCAGCAAAAGTTGCACCACCACCTACACCAGCAACCCCAATGGAACTGAGCGTCACCACACAGACCAGGGTCACAATCCAGACAGGATCCAGAGGGTTGATACCGACAGTAGGTGCAACCATCACCGCCAGCATAGCGGGATACAGACCAGCACATCCGTTCTGACCAATCGTGGTTCCAAAAGATGCTGCAAAACTGGCAATTGTTTCTGGAATTCCAAGTCTTGTAGTCTGTGCTTCAATACTCAGCGGAATACTGGCAGCACTGGAACGGCTGGTAAATGCAAAAGTCAGCACAGGCAGTACTTTCTTAAAAAACCGTACAGGATTGACACCGGTCAACGCCAGCACGAGTGCATGTACTGCAAACATGATCGCCAGTCCAAGATAGGATGCAACCAGAAATCCTCCCAGATTAATAATATCTGCAGCGTTGGAACTTGCGACGACTTTAGTGATCAGCGCAAAAACACCATAAGGTGTCAGGGTCATTACCAGACGAACCAGTTTCATCACCCATGCCTGCAAAGTTTCAATCGCAGTCACAATCCTCTGACCTTTCACAGCATCGTCACGGATTAAATGAATCCCTGCAATTCCTAAAAATGTAGCAAAGATCACTACACTGATTATGGATGTTGGGTTTGCACCCGTCAGCTCCGCAAAAGGATTACTTGGAATAAAGGACAGAACAATATCGGGCACACTCAAGTCCGTCACTTTTCCTATATAGTCAGTATTCAGCTTATCCAGTCGTGCTGTTTCCTGTACGCCCTGAACCAGGCCTGCTGCGGACAGTCCAAAAAGGCTGGTCACCATCACACCGACAAAAGCAGCAATGGCTGTCGTCAGCAACAGTGTACTGATCGTGATAAGACTGATTTTTCCCAGTGATGAGGCATTGTGCAGTTTAATCACGGCGCTTAAAATGGAAATAAAGACCAGAGGCATCACCACCATCTGTAACAGTTTGACATAACCATTACCTACAAGGTTGAACCATTGAATGGACTCTTTCAGGATGTCAGAACCTGCGCCGTAGGCAAAATGTAAACCCAAACCAAAAATCACCCCAAGACATAAACCTGCCAGTACTTTTTTAGCCAGACTCCAGTCCGTTTTACGGGTCTGCATCAGTAGAAAAATAAAGCCTGTAAATAAGACAATGTTCAGTATTAAGGGAAAATTCATTGTGAATCCTGCTGTTTTATTGCATTTATTATATGTCAGATGCTATGCTGGATGAATCTCTCAGCATTTTTAATGATTTTATTCTGACTGAATAATGTTGTAATTATCGTCAATAAAACAGTTATTTATTCTATATATCTTAAAATCTTCTAAGCTATTTTAAAATTCTGCTAAACATCTCCTCACAGGTGATGAATAAAAGGACTCACCAGATTGAATACGCACATACAGACGGTTGAACTCGCCAAAGCATATCGCCTGATCAATCATGGACCGACTGTCCTGGTTTCTGCTCAGTTTCAGGATGACATCAATGTAATGACTGCTGCCTGGGCATGCGCCCTGGAACTGGTACCTGCCAAAGTTTCCGTCGTGCTGGATAAAGCCACAAAAACCCGTCAGCTGATCGAAAAGTCAGGATTTTTTGCGCTACAGGTTCCGACGCTGAAACAACTGCAGCTGGTTCAGGCTCTCGGCTCCATCAGTCAGCATGAAGACCCGCTTAAACTTGAGCACTGCAATACTCCTCTGTTTCAGATAGATGGTTTCAGTGTCCCTTTGGTTGAAGGCTGCTCTGCATGGCTGATCTGCGAACTGATTCCAGAACCGCATAATCAGCAGGCTCATGATTTATTTATTGGAAAAGTAGTTGCAGCTTATGCAGATGACCGTGTTTTCAGAAATGGTCACTGGTACTATCATGAAGCTGCCCCTGAATGGAAAAGTCTGCATCATGTTGCAGGTGGACATTACTACACGATTGGTGACGCTGTAGATGCAGCATCGGTTGATGTCTGATTTTTCAGTTTCAGTGTGTAAAACAATGAACTGATCAAGTATCCATGTGCTTAAAATATACAGGCTAAAGTCTAAATATATTTCACTTGTCATCTATTCCTAACCCGCTTAAGGTGAATTAAACATCAAGAAATGATTCCATAGTGAGAACAGGATGCTCTCCAGCAAAGTAAAACTCAGTCTTTTTCTGTGTCTCAGTATGTGCCTGGGGATTGGTATTCTGCGTTTTTCCTATACTGCATTACTGCCATCCACACGGGCTGCCTATGAATGGACAAGCAGTTTTGCCAGTATTCTGAGCAGTGCAAATCTGCTGGGTTATCTGATTGGAGCGTTCTGGGCAATGAAACTGCCACAGAACAGCCGTATGACATTTTTTATTCAAAGTGCAGCCATTCTGGGCAGTATCAGTCTGCTGAGCTGTGCTTTTTCAGGCTTTCATGGCAGCTGGTATATTTTCTGGCGTGTCATTTCAGGTATCAGTGGTGGCCTACTCATGATCCTGTCACCAAGTGTGGTTGCTCAGTGCTGTGATCTCAAAGACCGCTTGAGCATCAATTTCATTGGTTTCAGTGGTATCGGCATCGGGGTTCTGCTGGCGACACTGTTTATGCCCTATCTGGACAGAATCAGCACCAGCAGTGCATGGCTCATTCTTTTTGGTTTTTCAGCCATCATGTGTGCAGTCCTGTGCATACTTCTACAGCAGTTCAGATTTCATCTGTCAGCTCAGGCACTTCCTCAGACAGAATCTGTACCCGTTCAGGGGCTGTATCTGTGTCTGCTGACGGTATATGCATGCAGTGCTTTTTCGTATGTACCGCATTCTCTGTTCTGGATTGACTA
Source organism: Acinetobacter sp. WCHAc010052 (assembly GCF_002165295.2). Classification (NCBI taxonomy): domain Bacteria; kingdom Pseudomonadati; phylum Pseudomonadota; class Gammaproteobacteria; order Moraxellales; family Moraxellaceae; genus Acinetobacter; species Acinetobacter sp. WCHAc010052. The sequence continues at coordinate 2,277,034 of NZ_CP032143.1, forward strand.
TCTCAGCAACACTCTGCATCTGGGACTGAACGTCATCAATTTCAACTGGATTCTGTACGGCAGCGGCAGCGCACTGGGGGCTGTAACTGCCTATATGCTGTCCAGGAAACTGGGGAATTTCAACGCGCTGAAAGTACTGTATTCTTTTTATGTCGGAGCGATATTTATTGCTGTTATGGATGCTTATCCAGCACTGACTTTTGTCTCCTCATTCCTTACAGGTCTGCTGAACCCTGCTGTGGTTTTCCTGACCTCATATACGATATTGCAGATTTATACCCATGCTTATAAAAAACTGTGGAGTATTGCCACGCTGTGCTTTGCCATTACCCAGCTGATAGGTGGATTGACATTCAGTACCCTGCAAAAGGCGGGAGTGTCCTATCATCAGCAGTTTGAACTGGCAGGGTTTGTGTTACTGGCGGGAACAGTTGTACTTTTTGTTTATCTGCGTAAATCACCACCTAAGCCACTGCATCAGCATTAAACCGAATCAAAAAGGCATTTTTAAAATGCCTTGATCATTCCAGCTACAGAGATGTCAGTTACGCTCTTTGGTCATCCGATAGGCGTCCTGTGCAATGGCCAGGCTTTTCTTTTTCCCTTCCACTGTGTCTGGAACAGCATTTGATGTATAAGGTTCAGCTTCCTGCTGTTCATCTGCCAGTGTATACGCTGTTGCAGGAGACTGTGCTTTATGATGCCTTAAACCTGAAATAAGCTCACCCTTTTCTTTGCAGGGTTTCGACTGATAGCCTGTTTCCCCACTGGAAATACACTTATAAATATCCTGAGCAAACACAGGACTGCCCAAGCCCAGAGCCATAATGAGAGTCAATATTTTTTTCATTCTGTAATATCCCCAAAACATATAAAATATCAGCCAATGAATAAAAAAACTATCCATCGTGCAGACTTATTTTCAGCTTTTAAACTTAGCTTCAGCTGTCTGAATCCTGCATGATCTACATTGATAAAAAAAACCCGCAAACAGTGCGGGCTTTTTTAGAAGTTCAGATTCAGTCCATATGCTGAATGATCGCATTGCCAAATTCTGAACAGCGCAACAGTGTGGCATTTTCCATTAAACGCTCAAAGTCATAGGTTACAGTTTTCGCTGCAATCGCCCCTGAGATACCTTTAATAATCAGATCAGCTGCTTCAATCCAGCCCATATCACGCAGCATCATTTCCGCTGAAAGAATAATGGAACCTGGGTTTACTTTGTCCTGACCTGCATATTTAGGTGCGGTACCATGTGTTGCTTCATAAACAGCAATTGCCCCGCCAATGTTTGCACCAGGTGCAATCCCAATCCCGCCGACTTCAGCCGCCAGTGCATCGGAAACATAGTCACCGTTCAGGTTTAAAGTTGCGATCACAGAATAATCCGCAGGACGCATGAGGATCTGCTGTAAAAAGGCATCCGCAATCACATCTTTAATCACAATGTCTTTACCGGTTTTTGGGTTTTTAATTTTCACCCAGGGACCACCATCAATCAGTTCACCACCGAAACGTTCAACTGCAAGCTCATAACCCCACTCTTTGAATGCACCTTCGGTATATTTCATGATGTTGCCTTTGTGTACCAGGGTCACACTCGGCTTATCATTATCAATCGCAAACTGAATCGCTTTACGCACCAGACGCTGTGTACCTTCTTTGGACACAGGCTTAATCCCGATACCACAGTTATCCTCAAAACGGATTTTACTGACACCCATTTCTTCTTTTAAAAACTTGATGACCTTCCTGGCTTCAGGGGAGTCCGCTTTCCATTCAATCCCTGCATAAATATCTTCTGAATTTTCACGGAAAATGACCATATCAGTCAGTTCAGGATGACGCACAGGAGATGGGACACCTTCAAACCAGCGCACCGGGCGCACACAGACATACAGATCCAGTTCCTGACGCAAAGCCACGTTTAAAGAGCGGATACCACCACCGACAGGTGTGGTCAAAGGACCTTTAATGGACACTACAAATTCACGCAGTGCTTCAAAAGTTTCTTCTGGCATATATGTACCATAAATTTTGTCCGCTTTTTCACCGCAGTATACTTCCATCCATTCAATAGACCGTTTGCCACTGTAGGCTTTTAAAACAGCCGCATCCACCACCGATTTCATTGCAGGTGTAATGTCCACACCAATGCCATCCCCTTCAATAAAAGGAATAATCGGGTGATTTGGAACATTTAATGATAAATCTGCATTTACTGTAATTTTGCCGCCATCCGCAGGCACTGTGATCTTCTGATAACCCATTTTGCAGGTTCTCCCTTTTATTATAGCTGGCTGATCCAAAAAAATTGCCAATTTGACAATACATTCAACGCTTCTTAACGCATAATAGTCTAATCGAATTCCAGTATTGTTTGAGATTTATACAAAGAATAGCCACATTTCTTTGTTAAATGAAACTTAATCAATCGCTATTTTATGTAATTACAGAAGCCTGTTCTTTTATGAAAATTGTTATTCTCAATAAACCATATGGCGTCCTCTCCCAGTTTCGTAAAGACGAAGCACACATGACCATGTCTGACTTCGTGGATGACTCAACTTTACGTCTGGCTGGTCGACTTGATATGGACTCTGAAGGTCTGGTGTTTCTGACCGATCACGGTGGTTTGAACCAATATATTACCAATCCCGCCAACAAGAAGTTTAAAACTTATCTGGTTCAGCTGGATGGCGATATCACTGAAGAAGCGCTTGAGCAGCTGCGTAAAGGCGTGGAGCTCAAAGATGGTATGACTCTGCCTGCCAAAGCAGAAAAAGTTGAACAGCCTGAATGGTTATGGGACCGCGATCCTCCTGTACGTTTCCGTGCCAGCATTCCGACATCATGGGTGGAAATTTCCATCTGTGAAGGGCGTAACCGTCAGGTTCGTCGTATGACGTCAGCAGTCGGTTTTCCAACTTTACGTTTAATCCGTACACGTATCGGTGCCATTGACCTGGTGCAGATGGGTTTACAGCCTGGCGAGACCAAAGATATCGAACCACTGTTATATCCTGACTTCCAGAATGTGCCTGCCGAAGAACCGTATCGCTCACGTTCTTATGTGAAAAAACCAGGCGGTACTGGCGGCAAGCCAATGGTACGTAAAAATAAAGATGGTTCTGTGAAAAAATCGGGAACCAAACGTATCTGGCAAATGGATGAAAGTGAAAAACCGAAGCGTAAAACCAACGGTACGACCCGTCCAAATACCAAAGCTCCTCGTGGTCGCGGACGTAACAGCCGTTAAAAACCAGTATTGATAAAGACCATTAAAAAAAGCCTCCGTTCTGGAGGCTTTTTTAATCCACTTTTTTTCTTTCTAAGAGCTTAAATAAACCCTTTCACCAAAAAGAAACTGCCTACACAGAGCAATAAAACGGCAAAACATTTTTTTAACACTGCTGGTGATAATGCATGTGCTGCTTTTGCACCGAGTTTTGCAGTAAAAAAGCTCATAATACTGATGCCCAAAAATGCATAAACATGAATATAACCAATGGTGTTTAGTACATTCACCTGCGCATTCATTCCAAAAAGCATGAATCCTAAAGCACCTGAAATCGCAATTGGTAGACCACATGCAGCTGAAGTACCGACTGCTTTTTGCATGACCACGCCATAATGCGTGAGATATGGCACAGTGATACTCCCACCACCAATACCAAAGATTGCAGAAGCAATTCCAATCCCCGCTCCTGCCCCAATTTGAGCCGAAGTTGATGGTAATGTTTTAGTATTGTCCACAACCTTTTTCGAGCCCATGAACATGGTGTACGCTACCCAAAGCAAGAATACACCAACGATCATTTGCAGATGAAGTCCAGATAACCAGCCTGCAATACCAGCCCCCAAAAAACAGCCCAATGCCATACCTGGTGCCAGATTTCTAAATACTGACCAGATAATGCCATCTTTCTTTTGATGTGCCATTAAAGAGCTGATTGAAGTGACAATGATCGTTGCAAGTGAAGTACCCAATGCCAGATGCATGACAACATCAGGATCATAGCCCATCTGGCTAAAGACAATATATAGAAGCGGGACAATGATGGTACCACCACCCACGCCAAACAGCCCAGCTGCAAATCCTGCAAATGCGCCGATGATTAAAAAAATGATGAGTTCCACGGATTACTGACTTTATAAATTGAGGGAATAAGATTTTGAAGCGTTAGGGTCTGCTCACACAGCGTATATAATATTAAAAATACACGGACGACGAATGACAAACCCTGGATTTAAGCGATTTCTGTTTCACCAACCTGGTGATAAGCACGGTTAAAATAAACCAAAGCTTGATCTTCCTGGTTCTTCTGGATTGCAACAATTGGGCAGATAAAAATGGTATGTGTGCCCACTTCCTGAATATCTGAAATTTTACAGTCAAAACTGACCAAAGCATCAGCCAGCACAGGTGAACCTGTTTCAAGTTCAGACCATTCTCCAAGTGCAAAACGCTCATCTGAACTGAGTTTAGATGATGCAAATGCATTGGAAAGTTGCTCATGTTGAGCACCTAAAACATTCACAGTCAGAACTTTATTTTCAACAAAATGCGTATGAGAACGTGATGATTTATTCATACAGACCAATAATGTCGGTGGCGTGTCAGTTACACTGCACACAGCAGAGGCTGTAAAGCCATGAAAACCTGATTCACCAACGGTGGTCACAACATTGACCGCACTCGTTAACGAAGACATTGCATTTTTAAAGTCTGTTGCATCAACCATGACCGTGTTCCTATTCGCCTAAAACACTGTATTTGAATAAAGTTCTGAAATACTGTGCTGTTTAGATCTAACTGTGTATCGGAAGTTCCCTCTTCTTTGTAGAAAAAGGAACTTTGAATGCTGTGTAAATGGTTAGTTTAAGTAATTACTGATATGACTTACTTAAGAAATAATTGTATTCATAAAAAATATTTAAACTTTTTAGTCGGAGTCTTACAACCATAGTTTTAATTTAGGGATCAGCCTTCGGCTCGACCTACTTTTCTTTCGGGAAAAGTAGGCAAAACCATTGTCCTTCGCAAAACTCGCAAAATACCGAGAAATATAAAAATTATCGCAGAAACAATATCTTTAAAATATTGTCATGCTCAAACAGTTGCGAAGGACGTTTCCGCGTATCAAACTCAGTTTAAGAAACCAATACAATCCTGTTTCAAAATTATCTCAATAATTCCTGACGGATAATTTCTGCACCTGCACTGAGGGCTTTCAGTTTTCCACGTGCAACTTCACGACCAAGTGGCGCCATACCACAGTTGGTTGAAGGATAAAGTTTATCAGCATCGACGAACTGTAAAGCTTTGCGCAATGTATCTGCAACCTGTTCAGGTGTTTCAATCACATTGGTCGCTACATCAATCGCACCCACCATGACTTTTTTACCACGAATCAGCTCAATCAAATCCATCGGTACACGTGAGTTCTGACATTCAAGTGATACGATATCGATTTTAGACTGTTGTAGTTTCGGGAATGCCTCTTCGTATTGACGCCATTCTGAACCTAAAGTCTTTTTCCAGTCGGTGTTGGCTTTAATGCCGTAACCGTAGCAAATATGTACCGCAGTTTCACATTTCAGACCTTCAAGCGCACGTTCTAAAGTCGCTACACCCCAGTCATTCACTTCATCAAAGAACACGTTAAATGCTGGCTCATCAAACTGGATAATGTCCACACCCGCAGCTTCAAGTTCACGCGCTTCCTGGTTTAAGATTTTAGCAAATTCCCAAGCCAGTTTTTCACGACTTTTATAATGACCATCATATAAAGTATCAATCATGGTCATTGGACCAGGTAACGCCCATTTAATCGGTTGATCTGTCAATGAACGTAAAAACTTAGCATCTTCAACAAATACAGGTTTTTGACGGGATACAGCCCCCACCACAGAAGGTACGCTTGCGTCATAACGATCACGAATTTTCACCGTTTCACGCTTTTCAAAATCTACACCGTCTAAATGCTCAATAAATGTGGTGACGAAATGCTGACGGGTTTGTTCGCCATCGCTGACAATATCAATGCCTGCTTGCTGTTGTTCATGTAATGACAAACGCAGTGCATCCAGTTTACCATCTACAAGTTCCTGGTCCTGCAATTTCCACGGCGACCAAAGTTTTTCAGGTTCTGCCAACCATGAAGGTTTTGGTAAACTGCCTGCTGTAGATGTAGGTAATATACGTTGAGTCATCTTTAATCTTCTATCTCTAAATTTGTTTCTTTCAGTAATTCTGTCGCAATTAAATCCTCCCCTTGCGGAACATGTTCCCCTCTTTGAAAAAGATGGGGCTAGGGGAGATTTTCTATAATTAAGCCGCAGCACCATTTTTCACAGTAAAGTTTTCAGCCCATTTCGTAAGTACTTCGCCATATTTATTGATGAAATTTTCTTCAGTCCATTTACCCTGTTTAACTGCCAGCTGACCACGTTCAACACGGTCATACACAATTTGTGTCAATGAATAATCTGGATATTCAAGGCTTGGCTGATACACCAGACCTGCGGTTGAGTTCGTGTTATAAATCTCAGGACGGTACACTTTCTGGAATGTTTCCATTGTACTGATGGCACTGATCAGTTCGAAATCGGTGTAATCACGCAGTAAATCGCCACTGAAATAGAATGCTAACGGTGCAGTACCGTTTTCAGGTTTGAAATAACGGACTGCCAAGCCCATTTTCGCAAAATAATCATCAGTGCGTGAATATTCATCATTGGTATATTCCACACCAAGCACAGGATGTACATTTGCAGTACGGAAATACGTCTTCGATGTTGAAACACTCAGACAGATTACAGGTTGCTTAGTGAACTCCGCTTTAAATACATCTGAATGAACCAGATGCTGATACAGCTTGCCATGTAAATCACCAAAATCTTCTGGTTTTTCATTGGTTTTACAACCTAAAGACGGCAATACAACACTGAAGTCATAATCACGCACATAAGAAGAAAAACTGTTACCGATCATGCCTTCAAAACGTTCATTGGTTTTATGGTCAGTAATCGTGCTTTTCAACATTTCAATAAATGGAAAAGTCTGACCATTTCCTTCGATATCAATCTCAGCAGAAATGATATCTATTTCAAGTGAATAACGATCCGCTTTAGGATTATCAAAATGCGCCAGGCTATTAAAACGGTTGTTGATCATTCGCAGTGTATTGCGTAAGTTTTCCTGACGGGACTCACCACGCGCCAGGTTAGCAAAATTTGTCGTCTGGCGTGTGTTGTCTGCAGGCTGATAGTTTTCATCAAAACGGATACGTTTAATTGAACATGCAAATGCGTTACTCATGGGAAATGCCACCTAATTTCTAAAATAAATCTAAATGTTTTCAATGACGATATTTATACCCAGAACCAAAGATGAATAAAAATGATTTTATCTAATTGAAAAGTGAGTAAAATTCATTTTAATTGTAAATTATTGTATTTATTAAAAATATTATTAAAACTTCAACAACGGTATTCTGAAAAATACTGATTTAATCCAAAAATCAGCAGTGCTCCGGATCATTCTTGAAAATATTTTCATACTCAACAGATGAAATCCGAATGCGTCAGATATGCAGAATGTACAAAAATATCTGATATCCGATGCAGATAAGTAATTTGCCTATCAGACATTCTCTATTTTATTTTTGTTTTCTTTTTAACCAGATACAATAAAAAAAGCCGATGCATTTGCATCGGCTTTTTAGTTCACTGATCAAGTGATCAGTTCATCTTCATTCAGATGGTCTGAAGTGCAGCATTCAAAGTCGCACTTGGACGCATCACAGCATCAACTTTTGCAGTATCAACAGCATAGTAACCACCGATATCTACAGCCTGACCCTGCACTTGTGCAAGTTCTGCGATGATCTTGTCTTCATTTTCATCCAGTGCTTTCGCAAGTGGTGCAAATTTTGCTTTAAGATCAGCATCTTCATCCTGAGCAGCCAAAGCTTCAGCCCAGAATTTAGCCAGATAGAAGTGGCTGCCACGGTTATCCAGTTCACCTGTACGGCGTGATGGAGACTTGTCGTTATCAAGCAGTTTATCTGTAGCCTGATCTAACGTTTTCGCCAGAAGTTTTGCACGGGCATTGTCTTCTTTAATACCCATTTCTTCTAAAGAAGCAGCTAAAGCCAGGAACTCACCTAAAGAATCCCAGCGTAAGTGGTTTTCTTCTACAAGCTGCTGTACGTGTTTAGGCGCTGAACCACCTGCACCAGTTTCGTACATACCACCGCCCGCCATTAACGGAACGATAGACAGCATTTTAGCAGAAGTACCCAGTTCCATAATTGGGAACAGGTCAGTCAGGTAATCACGTAAAATGTTACCCGTTACAGAAATGGTATCCAGACCACGCGCAACACGCTCAAGTGTGTAACGCATAGCACGAACCTGAGACATAATCTGAATGTCCAGACCTGCTGTATCGTGATCTTTCAGGTATTTCTGAACTTTTTTGATCAGTTCATTTTCATGTGGACGGTACGGGTCAAGCCAGAAAATCGCCGGCATACCTGAGTTACGTGCACGTGTTACAGCCAGTTTCACCCAGTCACGGATCGGTGCGTCTTTCACCTGACACATACGCCAGATATCGCCTTCTTCCACGTTCTGAGACATCAGCACTTCACCTGTTTCAAGGTCAGTGATGTTGGCAACACCAGCAGCTGGCGCTTCAAAAGTCTTGTCGTGAGAACCGTATTCTTCAGCTTTCTGAGCCATCAGACCTACGTTCGGCACTGTACCCATTGTACGTGGGTCAAAGTTACCGTTCCACTTACAGAAATTGATCATTTCCTGGTAAATACGGGCAAATGTAGACTCAGGCATTACAGCTTTACAGTCATAAGGTTTGCCGTCCGCACCCCACATTTTACCGCCACCACGGATCATTGCAGGCATAGAAGCATCTACAATCACGTCGTTTGGTGAATGGAAGTTTGTGATGCCTTTAGCAGAATCAACCATTGCCAGTGCAGGACGGTGTTCCTGACATGCATGAAGATCTTCGATGATTTCTTCACGTAAAGAAGTCGGTAAAGTTTCGATCTTTTCATAAAGACCAGCCATACCGTTATTTACGTTAATACCTAATTCAGCAAATAATGCAGCGTGTTTTTCAAACGCTTCTTTATAGTAAATTTTCACACAGTGACCGAATACGATCGGGTGTGAAACTTTCATCATAGTTGCTTTAACGTGTAAAGAGAACAGAATGCCCGCTTCTTTACAGTCATCGAGTTCTTTTTCATAGAAATCGCAAAGTGCTTTTTTGCTCATGAACATAGAGTCGATGATTTCGCCATCCTGAAGCGCAACTTTTGGCTTAAGAACAACAGTTTCACCTGACTTGGTAATGAGTTCCATTTTCACATTACGTGCACGGTCCAAAGTCATCGACTTTTCACCATGATAGAAGTCACCTTCATCCATGTGGGAAACGTGAGTCTGTGACCACTGTTTCCATTCACTCATAGAGTGCGGATGTTTTTTCGCATAGTTTTTCACTGCTGCAGGTGCACGACGGTCAGAGTTACCTTCACGCAACACAGGGTTCACTGCGGAACCAAGACACTTGCTGTAACGTGCTTTAATTGCCTTTTCTTCATCAGTAGATGGATTTTCAGGATAGTCAGGAATTGCATATCCTTTTGACTGAAGTTCCTTGATACATGCTGTCAGCTGAGCCACAGAAGCACTGATATTTGGAAGCTTGATGATGTTAGTGTCTGGATCCTGAGTAAGGCGACCCAACTCCGCAAGGTTGTCAGTAACCTTTTGTTCATCAGTTAAATATTCTGAGAATTCTGCGAGTACACGGGCTGCTACAGAGATATCAGTCTTGATAATCTCTACGCCAGCTGGCTTAGTAAAGGTCTCAATGATCGGCAGTAGCGAGTAAGTCGCCAGCAGAGGCGCCTCGTCGGTCAATGTGTAAATGATAGTTGACTTTCCACCAGCCATATATAGCCCCTTGCTTTGAATTACGTTTGTCAGACCCTAGCTTTTGGCTCAGTCTGCGAACCGGTTTGCTTAAATAAAAACATTGAAAGTATCGGTGTTCATCGCATTACAGTCAACGTAATATCACGTGATAACGACATTTCGTAGAAAAATGATGCTTGTCAATTTTTCCTGGATGAACTTTACCCAAATAATGACCATTTATCAATTGCAGAATCACTGTTTCATATTACATCTTCATTGCATGAAACTCGTCAGTGATGCACTGAGCCTGATTTTTCAGGACTGAACACCCGATATTATTTCAGCAGAATTATATTTTATTTTTTTATCTCATTTACAGTGTTCAACATTTACTTCCTTTATAGCTGCGTGCCATTTAAACCCGAGGCCGTGTCAGAACTGTCGTGATACAGCTCAGATGAATCACAGGAATACTCTGGAACAGTAAGTAACTCAGGTTCTGATTACTGAGCATAAAAAAGGGTACATCAAGTACCCTTTTTACCCAGCAAAGTCGAGCTTCAGGTTAAGCTTGTAACCAGCCTGTTGCTTTCGCCTGATCCTGCACACTCAGTTCCACTTCTGCAAGCTCAGTACCAGCAGCCTGTACTTCAAAGCTCATCAGCTCATCACGGCGGAATGCCAGCACTGTAAACACGCCTTCCTGTTTTGAATATTTTTCCAGCAGCTTAGCCGTCGCTTTCAAGCCATCTATTGCAATAATAACGTCATTTGCAGAAAGTCCAGCCTGAGCTGCTGCACCATCACGACGTGCTGACTGAATCAGTACACCTTCAGGCTTATCTGTTGCTTTAATCCCAAAAGCCAGCGATTTATCTGTTTTCAGTACATAATTAATGCCAAATTCAGGGAATAACTGATCCAGAGGAAGTTCGTCCGTTGTATTGATCAGATGATTGATCTGTTCAACCCAGTTATCACCGGTCAACTCATTACACAGTTCAAAGACCGTCCGTTCATTGACCTGTATACCCTGCTGCGCATTGTCATAAAGTTTACGCATCAGTGCATCCAGACTGGAACCCCGTAAACGTAAGCCCAGATCCAGACATAAGGCGACCAAACAGCCTTTGTTGTAATAACTGGTTCCTGCATTAACCGAGTTTTCATCCTGACGGTAGAACTTAATCCACGCATCAAAACTTGACTCAGACACTGACTGTACAAAACGTCCAGGATTCTGCAGATAACGGTCAATCTGTGCTTTCAACAGTTTCAGATAAGCATCCTGAGAGATCACGCCACTGCGCAACAGAATCAGATCATCATAATAGGAAGTGAATCCTTCAAAGATCCATAATAAAGAGGTGTAGCCCTCCTTATTCAGATCGTAACTGGCAAAGTTTTCAGGTCGGATAAATTTGACCAGCCAGGAGTGAAAATATTCATGACTGCATAAACCCAGAAAACGCTGATAAGCTACCGTTGGTTCAGCAGGTTCATCCATCTTAGGTAGATCATCACGTGGTGTAATCAGGCTTGTACTGTTTGGATGCTCAAGTCCACCATAGCTGTCAGCAGTAGCCATGGTCATAAATGTATAGTTTTCAAACGGTGCAGAACCAAACATCGTAATTTCAGTTGCACAGATTTTTTCAATATCCTGCTGCATGCGTGCAGCATTCATGGCATGTTTACCTGATACCACAAACTCATGTGGAATACCGTTTGCCTCAAAACTGAAACGGGTCTGATCCGCCAGTTCAAACGGTGAATCAATCAACTGTGCGTAATTTTCAGCTTTCAGGGTATAACGCCCTTTCACCAGACTCTTTGATGGCAGACCCGTCGCCAGCTGGAAATGTTTCAGTTCATCAGGAAGGAAAACTTCCAGTTCCACTTCCTTATGTTCCTGTCCCTCAAGCCCAATGCACAGACAGGCCGGATTGATATACAGCCGGGTCTGATCCACATAAGCACCACGAACAGACAGATCATAGGCATAAACATCATATTCAACAGTAATCAGTTCATGGTCTGTATTGAACAGTCGCCATTTATTCTTTTCAAATTTCTGAATATTCAGTTCACGCCCTGCTTCATCAGATGCTTTTACACGTTCAATATGCTTTGAAAATTCACGCACCAGATAACTGCCAGGAATCCAGGTCGGTAAAGTCAGAATCTGTACAGGATCTGCAAGAAAGCGTAAAGTGACGTGAACAAGGTGCTGACGGTAATCGTCAAATTCAATCTGATAATGCAACATAATGGACAAAATAGAATTAAAAAGTAGAAACTGAATATCAGCTTAACATTTTTTTATCAACTATTGCGGTACAGTTGTGAATGACTGTAAATCTGACTAGCCAAGCCATAAAAAAAGGCATAGCATGCCTGAGTTTTTTATCATTTTTACCGACGGATTGGTACTGGGAATCTCTTTGAAACGCATCATTTCATTACTTGCATTTATCTGCCTTTGTTTTTCTACAATTGCGCATGCCTCCTTACTGAATATTTCACCTGAAAGTGTTGAAGCTGAAGCATGGACCATACTGGACACTGAGTCCGGACAGATTATTGCTGAACATAACAGTCATGTTCAGCGCGCTCCTGCCTCACTGACAAAAATGATGGTGGCTTACATTGCTCTGAAAGAAATTCAGGCGGGTCATCTCAGGAAAACAGATGTTCTGACTGCTACACCTGTTGTGAAAACAGTAATGTGGGATGAATCTCAGATGTACTTAAAAGAGGGAGAACAGATTTCGGTTGACCAGCTGCTTGCAGGTTTAATTGTGATGTCTGCAAATGATGCAGCCGTAACCCTGGCGGAACGTATTTCAGGAAGTATTCCCGAATTTGTAAAACGCATGAATGCCGAAGCTCAGGCACTGGGAATGAAAGACACACATTTTCAGAATCCAGCGGGTATCACCATGCCTGAGCATTATTCATCTGCATCCGATATTGCTCATCTTGGACAGGCGCTGGTGAACCATACACCTGATTACCTGTATTACTCTAAGCAGCAAAGTTTTTCCTATAATCAGCATTTTCACCACGCAACCAATCTTCTGTTAAAAAAAGATCCCTCTGTCGATGGTCTGAAAACCGGATTTACCAAAGCAGCCGGCTACAACCTGGCACTGACTGCAAACCGCCCAACCAGTAATCCTGATACACCTGAAAGACGCCTGGTCGTTGTTGTTATGGGAACACACAGCGCGTTAAAACGTGCCGAAGTCGCCAGTGCGTTAATGAATCTTGCCTATCACTACACCCGTAATGAAGTTGCCATTAAGGATAAACAGCTGATTGCAGAGTTACCTGTCATCAGATCCACCCTGAAAATGTTCCGTGTTGAAACACGTAAACCGCAGATTATCACGACTTCCTTATACAATCAGAGTGTACCGGTTGACCTGCATACTTTTGATCAGATAAGTCAGCGTATTGTGATTAACAACGGCGCTGCTGTACAGACCATTGAGCCCCTCAGCTCAACCCAGACCCACATGAATGTCGCGGTAAATGAACAGTCCCTGACTGCACCACTTGCAAAAGTCATGAAACTGGCGACTGTTCAGGTTTATCAGGACAACAGACTGATTCAGACCATTGATATTGAAGATGATGTCAAAATTGAAGAAGCTGGTGTTTTTCATCAGTTCATCCAGTGGTTTAAACAGCTGTTCAGCTTTTTATCCAGTGATCATGCAGAAGTTAAGATTTATCCACTAAATTAATCAGATCACTTTGCTCTGGATTACAATTTTATAAAATGCCTGGCAAAGAAGATGGACTATCATGTCCATCTTCTTTTTTTGATTAAATAAAAACAGGCAAAAAATGAATCAATTACATCAGATTATCATCGTGGGTGGTGGTGCAGGTGGACTCGAACTCGCCACTCAGCTTGGAGATACCTTAGGTAAATCCGCAAAAGCCAGAATTATTCTTGTCGATCAGAATCTGACCCATATCTGGAAACCACTGCTGCATGAAATTGCGGCAGGTACTATGAATCCAGGTGAAGAAGAAACCAATTACTATGCACATGCAGCAAAACATCATTATGAGTTCATACTTGGACGTTTTGAAACACTGAATGCACAGGATAAACAGATTGTTCTCAGCAAGTCCCGAACCTCTAAATATGAAACCACCTCTGAACAGCAGATTCTGCAATACGACACACTGATCCTCGCGGTAGGTTCTGTTTCCAATGACTTTAATACCCCAGGTGTTCAGGAATACTGTCATTTCCTCGACAGCAGACAGCAGGCCGAAATTTTTCAGCAGGATCTGCTGCATTTATACCTGGATGCACAAAATCAGCAGGCAGAACAGCAACTGAATATTGCCATTATTGGCGCTGGTGCAACTGGTGTCGAACTGGCTGCTGAACTGGTTGAAGCCAAACAGAATTTCTACCGTTACGGATTAAATAAAATTAATCCTGAAAATGCTGTCATCTCACTGATTGAAGGTGCAGACCGGATTCTTCCAGCCCTGTCAGAAAAAATTGCAGATCATGCCCAAAGTCAGCTGCAACGTATGAAAATTAATGTCCTGACTGCGAAACGGGTCGAAAAAGTGGATGCAGAAAAAGTCTGGTTTACTGATGGCTCAAGTATTCAGGCAAATCTGAAAGTATGGGCTGCAGGCATTAAAACCCCTGCTGTCATTTCATCACTGGATGGCTTCAGCAAAGACCGCATGGGACGCCTGGATGTCTATGCTACGCTGCAGACAAAATCCAATCCTGACATTTTTGCATTTGGTGACTGTGCCAACTGCATCCTGGATGCGCGTGAACCAGCTTTGGGACCAAGGGCACAGGTTGCAAGCCAGCAGGCAGCCTTTCTTGTAGATGCCATGAAAGCCCGTATTAATGGTCGCAGTCAGCCAATGTTCCTGTTTTCTGACAAAGGCTCACTGGTTTCGCTCAGTAAAAATAAAGCTGTCGGTGAACTTATGGGACAGGTTAATGTTCAGGGCTTTATTGCAAAATCCATGTATGTTTCCCTGTACCGTATTCATCAGGCAACAATTTATGGTTATGCACATGCAGGTTTACTGACTGCAAAAGATTTTGTTACACGAAAAATCACGCCTAAAATTAAATTACATTGAAATTTAATAAAGTGCCCTTATTAATTAAAAAATCGTCATTAAAAACCGAAATGCGCTTTTTATGGAAATTATTAGTCTACAAAAACTGCATTTCACTTTATGATATAGCCTTAAAAATTTGAATGGATCAATAACATGACTGCTATTGCAAATAACTACGTGGTTTCTTTCCACTACACATTGACTAATGCTGAGGGTGAAACGCTGGATCAATCTCAGGGTGAACCACTTGCATATTTGCACGGTGCAGGCAACATCATCCCAGGTCTTGAAAAAGCGCTTGAAGGTAAAGCTGTTGGTGATAAATTCACTGTAAATGTACCAGCTGCTGAAGGTTACGGCGAATATAACCCAGACATGGTTCAGGAAGTACCTAAACAGATGTTCCAGGGTGTTGATAACATTCAGGCAGGCATGCAGTTCCAGGCTCAGACTGATGATGGCGTTCAGATCGTAACTGTTAAAGCAGTTGAAGGCGACAACATTATTGTTGATGCAAACTTCCCGCTTGCTGGTCAGGATCTGACTTTTGAAGTTGAAATCGTAGAAATCCGTGAAGCATCTCAGGAAGAACTTGATCACGGTCATGTTCACGGTGCAGGTGGTCATCACCACTAAGATCAGTTCTGATCACAAAAAGGCAAAGTTTTTACTTTGCCTTTTTTATTACAATAAAAATAATACTGATGGAACAATTAAAATGAATAAAACCAGAATAATACTATTGACCCTGTTAAGTGCTGTTTCGACTGTTGCCTGTGCAGAAAAAAAGCCGCAGTATAACTGTGCGGTCACCTCTCCCAAATGGGCTAAAGAATTCAATAAGGTTTACCAGTTGGATGAGTTCCGTGTCTATTATTCAGATCTTGAATCCAGCACGCACAAACTTCCTCAGACCTCTGACATCAATAACAATAAAATTCCTGATTATGTCGAAAATATGGCAATACAGGCTCAAAGCGCACGTGATATGTTCAGGCTGGCAGGCTTCCGATCACCGCTCGACTCACCTCGCTATCAAAACAGTGCCGAGTCCATCGCAATATTTCTACAGAAAACTGAAGGTAATGGCGTCGCTTTTGAGCGAGCTGCCCGTTATCCCAATCTATCTATCAATTCGAAAAACATGCCATGTTCGATAAGCATCGTCATCTCCAACAATTTAGAAGGCTTTCCAGGCTCATGGGCAACAGTTACTCATGAACTCTTTCATCTTTATCAATATGGATATGCTCAGTTTAAAAACTCCTGGTATCTGGAAAGCCTTGCCAACTGGGCTGATCGTGCAATGAAAATTGACATCACCAACAATACAAAACGTTTACCACCACTCCCTCAGACAAGAACTGAAATTAATCAGGATATTTTTGGAAAAGCATATACACATATCTGGCGAAGGTTATTTCTGATTAATGACAGTGATATCCTGGAAATACCAGAAGATATGCTTAAACGCAGATATGTAGGAGGGTCCAAAGTTTTCCTGGACAATGAATGGCGAGGAACTCATTTTGTTCTTACGTTTATGCAAAATCTGGAGAAAGAGTCAAATCGGGTTTCAGCAGAAAAAAAATGGGAGCCTTATCACTGGAAAGAAAAAGATCAACGCTCAAAAGAATGGGATCCTTTAATTTTACAGCTGATTCAGAAACAGTTAAAACAGCCGAAATATGATCAGAAAGAGACCCGTTTCATGCGAAATATTTCCATACAGAACCTAAAAAGTGAATAATTAAAATGTGAACCCCAAATGACTGTAATCATATGACTCAAAATACGCTGGTATGGTTCAGACAGGATCTGCGAGTATCTGATCACACTGCTTTATGGCATGCCTGTAACAGTGGGTACTGTACTGCCGTGGTTATTCTCTCACCTGAACAATGGAAACTGCATCATGATGCTCCAGTAAAACTGGATTTTTATCTGCGACAGCTTTCGGCGCTGAAAAAACAGCTGAATGAGCTGAATATTCCATTGGTCATTAAAACTGTTCCACTTTGGAAAAACATCGCACATGATCTGCTGGAACTTTCCCATCAACTGAATGCTCAGTATATTCATGCCAGTATTGAATGCGGTATCAATGAGTTGAGCCGCGACTTTCAGGTGCAGAAATTACTGAACCAGCATGGCAAAGATCTGATCCTTCATCATGACCGGACACTGTTCCCTGTTGGCTCCATCCGGAGTCAAAGCCAGAAACCCTACCAGATCTTTGGTGCTTTTAAAAAATACTGTTATGAGCAGTTAAGTATCTCAGTGCCACAGTGTTACCCCACTCCCTACATTCAGCAGAAACTGGCAACTGAAATTTCAGATCATGAACAGATTCCACAGATACAGCAGTTTTTTCCTGAATGGCAACCCACGACTGACCTGGAGTGGCAAACTGGTGAACAGCATGCACTGCATCTGCTGGATGAATTTATAACAGAACACCTTTCAGATTATGCAACAGCTCGCGACTTTCCCCATATAGATGGTACAAGCCAGCTTTCAGCCTACTTAAATACAGGGATTCTTTCTATTCGTCAGTGTATTCAGGCACTGTTCCGCCAGCAACAAGGTCATTTTCATATTGATCATACAGGTCAGCAAAGCTGGCTGGATGAACTGTTATGGCGGGAATTTTACACGCACATACTTTTTGATTTCCCGTACATTTCAAAGCATTTGCCCTTTAAAGCCGCTACTGTGAAGATTGCATGGAGGAATGCACCTGAAGACTTAAAAGCCTGGCAACAGGGTCAGACCGGCATCCCTGTGGTTGATGCAGGAATGCGCCAGCTACTCGCAACTGGCTGGATGCACAACCGAGTACGCATGATTGTGGCCATGTTTCTCTGTAAAAACCTGCTGATCGACTGGCGACTGGGCGAACAGTGGTTTATGCAGCATCTGATTGATGGCGATCTGGCTGCCAATAACGGCGGCTGGCAATGGTGTGCATCTACAGGGACAGATTCTGTACCTTATTTCCGTATTTTCAATCCTGTCAGTCAGTCACAGAAGTTCGATGCGACAGGAGAATACATCAGGCACTGGGTACCCGAACTTGCCCATCTGGATGCAAAAACCATCCATGAACCCTATGCTAAAAATGCAGATCTGAAGCTGAACTATCCTAAACCCATCGTAGATTTAAAAAGCAGTCGTCTTCGTGTGATAGAAGCATTTAAAGGAATCAGTTAAATTGATTACTCAGATTCATCTGTCTGTGTTAAATTTCCTTAATCCTGAAAAAACTTTATGATAACAAGATCATGACAAGACAGACACAACAGCAGGTAATGGAACTTCTTCAGCATTTTAAACTGAAAACATTGCCTGAAAATGGTTTGCTCTATTCAGAAGAGCTTTTCAAAATTGGGGCAGATGACAGTGATGCAAACCTGGAAGAACTGAATCAGCTTCTGGTTCAGCTGCATCGTCAGGGAATACGTCCCAACGATATAGTCGAACGGCCTGAAGGACTGAATTTCCTCATGACCATCGCGGCATTTATATGTGATGTTATCAACCAGCGAACCAACACTGAAACCGAATGGTATAACTACCATGAGGCAATCAAGATTCTGCCGTCTGACTACGGTTTACCATTGGATTTTTTCAGCTCCATGGTTGCCATGATCCGTAAACAGGTATGTTTACCCTTCAGTATTATTGCCGAACTGCTGCATGAAGGTTCTGATGCAAAACGTACCCTGCTCAGTTATGTCAAAGAACGCTGTCAGACTGTCAGTCAGACCACCCGTAATATTAATCAATGGTATACAACTTACATTGAAGCACTGCAGCATAAAGAATATATCCCAGGTGGAAATTATTATCGGCAGGCAACAGATCAGATCGCATTTGATTTTTCCATTCAGAGTATTGCTGAACTGGACATTTTACTGAAATGCATCCGCACAGAAGAAAATCTGACTGAACAGAACTATTCAGATTTCATGCAACATAAAGAAAAATTAAATTTCCTGGTGGCCATGAGCTACTATCTCGGGGCTGTCATTACACGGCACAGCATGTCATCACTGAAATGGTATGATTTTGAAGCCTATAAACAGAATTTTGCAGATGACCCACAACTGAGCTATCGCTTTGAACTGGATCAAGTCGCAGTTATAGACAGTAAACTGCTGTTTCCAATGACCATCATCACAGGTTGCCTGTTTGACTCATCAGGGGAACAACCTGACTGTGTTGAATACATTCAGAACGTCTGTAAAGATATTGATTCAGCGGTACATTATTTTCCATCATCACTGACTCAGGATTTTCATTTACCTCTACCTGAAATACTGGATCAGGCATTTACTCAGGCAGGTTTTCTTGCGGCATATTCAACCAGTATGGTGCAGGATACGTCCCTGCAACCCACCATGCTGGTTCCTGACCTGGGAAAAATCTCCCTGGTTCATCTGATGTATGACAACCCACAACAGGAAGCATTGTCAAAACTGGACAGCAACCCGACTGGACATCCATTTCAGCTGTACTGTGAAGATATACATGCTTATCTACCGACGGGTCGCACAGATGCCGTATATTTAAAAATCCGTGTCTATGATCAGCATCCACTGGATTTAACCTTAGTTATTCCCTATCAGAAAAAAACTGAAACGCAGCCCTTTAAAATATTTTCTGCGGTTCGCTACCTGCCCTGTGACCTGCCCGAAACCATTCTGGATACAGGACTGGCTCAGTTCTATAAACAGGCATTCCAGTTTACCGATCCGATCAGTCAGGACAGCCTGTGGCAACAGTATTTTGAAGAAAAACTCATCACCGCTCCTTCATCAGCTGAAGCAACGCACAGCCATTTAAAAATGATTCAGGATAAGTTTATTCATATTCTGAAAGCACAGGCTGAACCAACACCTCAGATTCAGGATCAGACTCAGAACAGTGAATCATCAACTTTCTTTGACCTGAATATTCAGCAGCTCATTCATGATTTACCTGAAGATTTCAGAGCATACCTACAGGTTCTGCCACCCGAATGGATGCAGAAAGATGAACTGTATAAACAGATTAAAGCCATGCCTGCGATGTATAAAAAAGGCAGAGTTGTCTGGGCTGCACTGGTTCAGGCAAATAAACTGATGTTTGAGCCACAGGGTCCACACTGTCCAGGTGAAATTGTATTTGATCCTGCTGGTCTGACTTCTCCTGAAGATCTGATCAAATATGCCCGTCAGCTGTTCAGTCTGAAAGAAACAACACCTCTGGAGCCAGACCAGCTCCAGTATGCACAACATATTTCCAATGAAAAAACCCGTGTTGTCAATTTTGACTATCCGCAAAGTTTATGTCGTGTTCCGCTTAAAATTTCGAGTATCTGGTTCTGGAGGCTGCATCTTCCTGACGGTATGCTGAGCCTGCCCTGCTTCCCTGTCCTGATCTGTGATGATGAACAATATGCAGGTGAAGCCACCGTGCTTCCTTATCTGTTCTGGCAGGAAAGTTTTGTTGAACAGTGGATTAAAGAAGGTGAAAAATCGCATGGGACAGGTTATGCGCTGAATGTAACGCAGCTGCATGCACGGGTATCTTCCAATGTGAGAGAGTTCGGTGCTTTTTTACGCCCATTGCTTTCTCAGGTTTTTGATACAGACAGTGCAGCCTCTTATACAGCGCACCACAGCCGGACAAATACTCCGGACACTTCAAGTCTGAGCCTTGTCCAGGATACACCTGTAGAACTGAAAATTGAAAATACAGCCCGCAATACTGTTTCCATTACACAGAGGTCTGTACAGATCCTGGATAATCCTGACAGTTCAGACCAGGAAAAACTCAATGCTGTAGAAAGCATAAAAACTCAGGCCATCTATAATGAACCTGAAGCACTGCAACTTATGGCAAGTTTTTATGAAAAAGGGATTCATGTTGAAAGTGACAGTAAACTTGCCTTTTATCACATGGCAGAACTGGCAAAAACAAAGAAAAGTGAAACATTATTCAGAAATGCGCTCAGATACTACCTGGATTCTGAAAATAATCTGAACCATGATGATCCTGAAGTTGAGCACTGGTTACAGCAACTGAAGACTCATTATGAACATGCGACCCGACAGAAAACGGCAAAAACAGATCCAAAAAATCAGGCATCTGCACGACGTAAAAACCAGAAGCAACTGGACTGGACTCAATGGATGATCCGCATTCTGATCGGTGCCATTGTACTGTTGCTGCTGATCGCTCTGATCAAATAATCAACCACAATATACAGGGTTCCAAATCGAACCCTGTATAACCGAACACTGTTTTTTTAAAGAATACGACTCACCAGTCTGCCTGACTCAGATTCGATTTTGCAGCCTGCTCCAGCAATAGCTGAAAATATTCAGTCTGATATAGAGGTCTCATCTGATAAAAATGTTGCAATACTTCTGCTCTTTTAACTTTATATAACTCAGGTTCGACCCAGGCATATTCCTGTTGAATCTGACGTTCATATTCGGCAAAGCGTGGTACTGCGCTCCCCAGAATAGCCAGATCCATATCCAGTAAATAATTTAAATCGTGATCTTCTGATGGTTGATGTGCTTTTGTGGCAACAATCCATTGATACACTTTTTCCAGCTTTCCTTTTTCCACAATGCCAGAGCAATGCTTTTGCATGAGTTTTGCACTTTGCTCTTCGTTATCTGAAGCTTCAGGATCATAAACCACATCATGAAACCAAATAGCTAGTTCCACAGCAACAGGGTCATGTAATCGATCTTTTACCTGATGGAATAATTCAAGACATTCCACAATATGCTGAACCGTATGATAATACCGCTGCGGCTCAGTGTAGGCATTCAGAAGTAACTGAGATAATTGCTGAGACTGATGATTGTCCAGTTCTGTCTGAGCGGAAAACTGTGCCCAGTATTGCAAAAACTGATCAGAAAAATTTTGCACTGGACACCATCCTGATTTAACTATTATTCAGTTAAGCAGCCTGCTCATCACGTTTGAATACCAGTTCACCTTTCAGCGAACTTTCAGCATCAAAATAATAACCGTCAGTATTGAATGATTTTAAATCTTCTGCTTTTTCAGGTCTGTTCTGGATAATGTAACGTGCCATCAAGCCACGGGCTTTTTTAGCATAAAAACTGATGACTTTATATTTGCCATTTTTCTGATCCAGAAATACCGGTTTGATAATTTCAGCATTAATTTTTGCTTCTTTTACCGACTTATAGTATTCATCAGACGCAATATTCACCAGTACTTTTGAGCCTGCCTGTTCCAGATCCTGATTAATCAGCTGGGTAATGCGGTCTTCCCAGAAATCATATAGGTTTGTGCCACGGGCATTTTTCAGGCGAATGCCCATTTCCAGGCGATACGGCATCATCAGATCCAGTGGACGCAACAAACCATACAGACCCGATAAGCTACGTAAATGGTTCTGTGCAAATTTCAGTTCATCTTCTGACAGACTGTAGGCATCCAGACCCGTATAAACATCACCTTTAAATGCAAAAATTGCCTGACGGGCATTGGCAAAACTGAAATCTGAGTTCCAGTCACGGAAACGCTCCACATTCAGATTGGCGATTTTTTCACTGACGGTCATCAGTTTTGCAATATCTGAAGCTGAAAGTTTACGACTTAGGTCTATAAGCTGTTGAGATTGATCCAGCAGTCTTGGTAAAGTATGCACATCAGTCGGTAATGCGGTTTCGTAATCGAGCGTCTTAGCAGGGGAAATTAAGGCGAGCATGGGCTTCCTGATCAAAAAATAATTAATCAAACTATAACAGTCGGAATATATTAACTCCAATTCGTGTTTTCTGTGACCATAATCGGTAAACTATACTGCTCCCCTGTAAATTATCGGTTAAATTATGTCCGAACAATTGTTCATACAAGGTCCGGTGGGCAAAATTGAAGTTTTTATTGATTACCCACAGGGCGAAGTAAAAGGATTTGCTGTCGTTTGTCATCCGCACCCTCTACAAGGCGGTACACCACAACATAAAGTTCCTGCACTCCTTGCACAGATTCTTGTTGAACAGGGTTGCGTGGTTTATCGTCCAAGTTTCCGAGGTTCAGGTCAGTGCGAAGGCATCCATGATGAAGGCTTCGGTGAAACTGATGACATATTAGAGGTTATTAAGTACACCCGTCTATTACACAAAGGTCTACCCCTCTATGTTGGTGGTTTCAGCTTTGGCGCACACGTGATGGCTAAGGCTTATCATGCACTTCCGGATGAGATTCAGCCGAAACAGGTCATTCTGTGTGGTTTACCAACAGCAACGGTTGATGGCATCCGTCACTATGAAACACCTGCGATCAAAGGTGATATTTTATTTGTTCATGGTGAAGCCGATCCAACCACCAGACTGTCCGACCTGGTGGAGTGGGCTAAACCCCAGCGCCACATCATCACCGTATTACCTGGTGCAAATCATTTCTTTACCGGTTATTTAAAACAGTTAAGAATTGCGATTTCAAGATTTTTACTTGTGCCGTAATTACTCTGGCTCTAAACTAACTTATACACTCTGTTAGTCTAGAGCCTAAAATAAAATTAATCACATAAAAAATAGTATAAATGAACATCCATACTGTACAAAGCCCCACCCACACTATGAATTAACATATTTATATTCAACCAGTTAACATGGTTATTCTCAAAACTCAAAACTTCATTTTCTTCAACACAAAGAGTGATCCGTATTTATTTTTTAATTTTGCCAATCTCACTGTATCACTTTAATTTAAAAATATATTTTCATATTATACAAATAAAAATAAAGTGACCAATTCTATGAAAACCCGGATATTCCCGCTGTTCACTCCCTACCTTTAAATAATCGATAAAAATCTTTTTTATTCCGTCTTATGTAATAAAAATTATATGTGGATATACCGACTAAACACAGTCATCCAAAAAGTATAGCTCCTATTGTCAGGAGTAATATCAAATCATGTGTGACAATTATGTCTTTAAACATTCATTCACATCATCCCAACTTAACCCAAATTTTGCCAGATACTTTTTGACCCGATCGCTATCATTAGTGGACTGTCTTTGCTCACGGGATACTGAAAACAATTGACGCCCAGCATCTGCCATTGATCTTGATTTCTGACAAATCTTAATAACTCCCTCTAACTGAATACGGTCAAATTCATCTATTTCAGCAATTTGTTCCTCATTTAAAATATCACTTAAAGTTGAATATTTTGATCCAACAGTATCATGAAGATTCCAGATATTCTGGAGGCGTATAATTTCAGCATTTACTTCATTCAATCCTATACGTTCTGCGTTTGCCAAGGTTGCCATCCTCGTTACACTTGCTGTTAAGTCACGAAAATTACCCATCCAAGTCGCTTCATCAGACTGTGCAAATTGTAAATATGCCTCAAGAGCATCACTGTGAAAACGTAACTGACGCTGTTGCTGCATGGCAAAACGCTGTAATTCAAATTCGATATTTGGCGCAATATCTTCACGGCGGTCTTTGAGACTCGGTAAAAAAAATGTCCACGTATTTAAACGCGCCCATAAATCTTCGCGAAAACGCCCTGCCTGAACCTCCTCACGCAGATCCTTGTTTGTTCCTGCAATCAGCTGAAAATCTGCCTGAACCTCCACATCACTACCAACAGGGAAAAAGGATTTATCTTCCAGTGCTTTCAGCAGCATAGCTTGCTCATCCAGCCCAAGCTCACCTATTTCATCCAGAAATAAAATCCCGTCATCGGCAGATTTTAAATATCCAGTCCGTACATTTACAGCACCCGTAAATGCCCCTTTCACATGACCAAACAATGTTGACATAGCACTGTCACCTACCAGTGTGGCACAATTCACATCCACAAGACGTCCATGTAAATGAAACTTTTCTTTTTTAAGCTGATAAATCTGTTTTGCCAGCTGCGACTTTCCAACACCTGTTGCCCCCATGATTAAAATGGGTGCTGTGGAACGGGTGGCGACCTGCTCCACTTCCTGAATCAACTGATTAAAGCCTTTGTTTTTTGTGGCGATATTAGCCTTAAGCTGTTGCCAGTTCTCCGACTGTTCATGCTCAAAACGCTGTGTCAGGGCAGCATAACGTGATAAATCCAGATCAATAATGCGATATTCCCCTTCAGGTTGCTGTTTTCCTGTTGGTGAACTCTGAATAATTTTTGCTGGCAGATAGTGCGCATCTATCAACAGATACCAGCAAATCTGTGCAACATGCGTACCTGTTGTGATATGCAGTAAATACTGATTGTTTTCTGTATCAAATGAATAGGATTTTACAAAGTCATACAACGCCCCATACATATCAGAAAAATCCCACGGATCCCGGATATGGACCCGATGCCCCTGAACAAGAGTATGTGGTGAAAGCAGCAAAGCATCTCCTTTCAGATGCTCTATCAATCCGGTATTTCTTCGATCATGTAAAAGAACGAGTTCATCCACCAGCAGATCTTCATGCATGAGCAGACTCAGGGTTGGACGCCAGCGTTGCCAGCGCTCTTCTTTTTTACCCTGATCAAGGGTTGATCCAACAAATCCGATTACCACTGTTCTTTTGGTTTTCTGCATACCCATAAAACTATAAATATTTATATTTAACTATATATTAATATATAAATTAAGATTCATTATTTCAACGCATCGACCAAAACAAATATCCAAAAAATTATTTAATTTATATTTCTCAATAATATATGAGATTGTTTTTTTAAATTTAAAAAACCTGGCACACTCTCTGCAATATAAGAATCATACATCATGGGATGTATAACAACATCACCTGCCTGCAACCGCTTGGCAGGCAGGTTTAGAGTAAGGATAAAGCAATGACAATGTCAGTAATTGAACAAATCGAAAAACAAGCATCGAATGAGCGTGCTTATAACATTATTCAGGATGCTAAAGGCGTTCCAGTTAAGATGTGGACCAAAGGCGTCCCTGTCGATGAAAAATCGAAAGATCAGCTGCTAAAAACAGCACAAATGCCGTTTATTTATAAATGGATGGCAGTGATGCCAGATGTACACGTAGGAATCGGTGCAACGATTGGTAGCGTAATCCCAACCAAAGGCGCGATTATTCCTGCTGCTGTAGGAGTCGATATCGGTTGCGGAATGATGGCAGCGCGTACTTCCTTAACAGCTTCTGATTTACCAGATAATTTACATGGATTGCGTACCGAACTTGAGCGTTTAATCCCTCATGGTATGACCAAAGGACGTGGACGTCGTGACCGTGGTTCCTGGGAAAATCCATCTGAACGTGTGGATGCAGTATGGGCTGAACTCGTCACAGATTTTGAATATATCTGCGCTAAACACCCCCGTTTAAAGAATACTAATAACCGCAAACAACTTGGAACTTTAGGAACTGGAAATCACTTCGTTGAAATCTGCCTGGATGAGCATCAGCAGGTCTGGATCATGTTGCATTCAGGTTCCCGTGGTGTTGGCAATGCGATTGGGAACTACTTTATTGAGCTTGCACGCCAGGATATGCAGAAGCATTTTATCAATCTGCCTGATAAGGATCTGGCATATCTGGTGGAAGGAACGGATCATTTTGATGATTACTGGTTTGCTGTGGGTTGGGCACAACGTTTTGCCATGAAAAACCGTGAGTTAATGATGGAAGCAGCTGTTCAAGCGTTGCGTATTATCATTAATAAACCGTTTAATGCCAAAGTTGAAGCGGTGAATTGTCATCATAATTATGTGGATAAAGAAGAGCATTTCGGTCAGGAAGTTTTAGTGACTCGTAAAGGCGCTGTACGTGCCCGCCTGGGTGAGTATGGAATTATTCCGGGGTCTATGGGTGCGAAGTCTTTCATTGTAAAAGGTAAAGGAAATCAGGATTCTTTCTGCTCGTGTTCGCATGGTGCAGGTCGTGTGCATAGCCGCACTGCTGCCAAGAAGCTGTTTACTGTGCAAGATCAGATTGAGCAGACTCAGGGGGTGGAATGTCGTAAAGATGAAGCCGTGATTGATGAGATTCCATCTGCCTATAAACCGATTGAAGATGTGATGAAAGCGCAGAGCGATCTGGTGGAAGTGGTATACACCCTGAACCAGGTTGTGTGCGTGAAGGGGTAAACATGACGAGATTCATCCTGGAAAATATGCGTTGGGAAATTACAGACAATGCTTTTGACAGGTCTCAGTGGACAGGCTTAAGTCAGGGTGAGGTCTGGACTGAATCAGCAACAGCCTGGGGATTCTATTTTGCAAAATGGACGCCCAATCAACATCATGATTTAAAACTGATGCTGATCGCAGTGAATGATACTTTAAATGCAGATCTTGTAATTGGTTTCACTTGTGCAGTAGATAAGCTTGATTCATTACAGCAGGATACATCCACAGATTTCCCCTGGGAAGACTGGGAGGGACTGAAACTGATCCGTCGGGATGAATTTGATCAATACACAAAAGCATCTGAAGCACTGATGATCGCAAAACAGATTATCCGACAGGATGCCTCTTTAGCAAAATACATCCGACTCACTGAACTGAGTTTGTCAGATCATTCATCTACAATTGATCAAAATAACAGTCACAGCATTTTAGTGTAAATGACTTTAAAATAAGGAAAACAATATGAAACTTGCAGAAGCACTCTTACTCCGAAGCGATCAACAAAAGAAACTCTCCTCACTGAAACAACGTATCAATGCAAACGTATTGGTACAGGATGGTGATGAACCCTCTGAAGATCCAAACGAGCTGTTAAAGCAGGTCTTTGCTTTAACTCAGGAATCACAAAAGTTAGTCTTAGCGATTCATCAAACCAATGCTTTGGCAAAACTGACCGATGGACGCTCTTTACTTGCGTTATTGACTCAGCGTGATGAACTGGTTGAACGTCATAAAATTTTGACGTCTGCAATCAGCAGTACCAACCGTGAGCCTGATCGTTACAGTACCCGTGAGATCAAATGGCACAAAGTGATTCCTGTATCATCCTTGCAAAAACAAGCTGATGATATCAGTGCAAAACTTCGTGATTTAAATGTTTTGATACAAGCGACCAACTGGCAGCTGGATTTGCTTGAGCTTTAAATTCATCCATACACAGTTTTGATGTAGTTCGCTATGTCAAATCCGAAATATACTGGGCGAGCACTGGATCTAATGCCGAATAGATTGAAATAAAAGAAGGCAACATTTTTGGGTAATGAGCTAAGTGGATTTATAGCGCAATCGCACCAATCAATCCATCACTATTTATCCATTAAACCTTTGTGAATCAAAGTCATTATTCACATTGCATCACTAGGTGCTGACAATATATTTCACTTTTTCTAAAGCAACTTTTTTGTTTTAGAATAAACCCGAACATACTGGGCGAGTACAGGATCCCCTACTTCCACAACATGGGATTGAAAATAAAGTGTAGTGGCTTGCAGAGCGAGCGGGTGAGCTTAAAAATTTAAGCACAAATCAACCCATCACATTGCACAGAGCAAACCTTTGTGAAAACAAAGTCACAACTCACTCAGCACGACCATGTACTGACAGTATGTTCACCTTATTATTTATAAAGAAAAAATATGAATGCAAGAGTAAAAAATACAACCATCCAGATTGATGGCTCACAGGGCGAAGGCGGTGGACAAATCCTCCGTACTGCCCTTTCCCTTTCCATGCTTACAGGTATTCCCTTTGAACTGATCAATATCCGTGCTGGACGAAAAAAGCCTGGCTTAATGCGCCAGCATCTGGTCTGCGTGCAGGCATCACAAAGTATCAGCAATGCAAAAACCGAAGGAGCAGAATTGCATTCACAGAAACTGTATTTTCAGCCACAACATGTACAGGCAGGGACTTACGATTTTCAGATTGGCTCTGCGGGCAGTACAATTCTGGTTTTACAGACATTACTTCCTGTCCTGATGATGCAGAAACAGACCAGCCAGATCAGCATTCACGGCGGGACACATAACCCAATGGCACCGACAGCCGATTTTATCTCACATTGCTTCCTGCCTGCGATTCAACGACTTGGTATTCATGTGGATTTTAAATGTGAACGTGCTGGCTTTTTCCCGATTGGTGCAGGTCAGATCAATGCCACTGTATATCCATGGCAACACAACGGGAAATTTTCAGGTATGAATAAAGGCAAATTTATCTCATCTTCAGGCTATGCCGCAGCCTTAAATATTCCTTCGGATATTGCTGAGCGTGAGCTTGATGTTCTGAATCAAAAACTGAAATTAACTGAGCGGAAGCGACTCAACTTTCAAGGAATCAGTCAGGGAAATACTGCCTTTGTACTGTTAAATTATGAACAGCATCAACAGGTGTTTACCCGTTTGGGTGAAATGAAAAAGAGTGCTGAAACTGTCGCCCGTGAGCTTGCAAAAGACGTTCAGGCTTATATCACCTCAGATGCAGTCGCAGATGAATATCTGACTGACCAGTTGCTGCTGCCTCTCGCACTTGGTCAAGGTGGAGAATTTACTGCAACCACCATCAGCCAGCATGCTCAGACACAAGCACAGATTATTCAGAAATTTCTGGATTGTGACATACGCTTTGAGGCAACAGGGAAAAATTTTAAAGTGAGTGTTCAGGTCTGATACACTCCATCGCACCCTGATTGCAAATAAAAGCTCCGCCTTAAATTCTTTACAAACCTTTGAAATTTTATCTTTCGATGCCATTTTAAGTTAATTTTCATGTTTTTTTGGCACAATATGTAAATATGAATTTCAATTATCAAATATATAATCAACAACTTACAAATTTTCAGTTTGTGTTTTATCAGAAACATTTTTTATATTCAGGGATATTATGAAAACTATTTTTGGGACGATCTGCATCACTTTATTCTGCACGACTGCAATGGCTCAGGACATTACAGGGACATGGCGATATATCGATGACAAAACTGGTGAGCCTAAAGGTCTGGTAAAAATTGAAAAACAGGCAAATGGAACTTTTAGCGGAACTGCACTGAAAGCAACTCCAAGACCGGGTTACACTCCTAAAGAATTATGCAGTAACTGCCCTGCACCTTATACCAATAAGCCAATTATCGGTATGCAGGTGATTACAGGTTTAAAAAGTGAAGATGAGATTAACTATACAGATGGACGAATTATTGATCCCGTCTCCGGTAAAATTTATAAACTGAAAGGGAAAATCAGTGCTAATGGAAAGAAACTTTTCCTGCGTGGTTATATTGGCGTTTCAGCAATGGGACGTAATCAGACCTGGCTGCGTGTAGAATAAAATTCCGCCCTTTAATGGAATGGCAAAACAGATACTCTATCTTGCCATTCCCGATTTAATCTTAGCCTTTCCACTCAAAGCCACTAAATGCTTCATCTTTTTTTAAAGTATTCTCTACTGCGTTTGCCAATTGTTTGATCATACTTTGCGTCGCAATCTTTTTAAACCACACCTGCTCTTCATCCGCATGCGCTGAAATTTGACAAGTCAAAAGTCCATCATCATTTAAACGACAATTCACGCCTAAACCGATCGGATGATTTTCCACACTTACTGCTAAGTTTTCTTCCGAATTTGTTGATTCAGCTTTAAAACCATATTCAGCAAGTTGTGTCGATAATAAGTCTGTCACATAGGCTTGAGTGACATGACATGCATTGCCCTGCGCATCATTTTTAATATGATTTTCACAGTTCGCAGTAAATTGTAATGTTCTCATTGCTTCATCCAAAAGGCTTTATAGTTGTATGGTTTTAGAATAAGCAATAAAAACAAAACAGCCAAGCTTTTGCTTGGCTGTTGTCGAACAAATACACAAAAATTAGACCAAAGATTGGCTATAGCTAAAGAGAGAACTTAAGTCCCCTCATCCTAACCTTCTCCCAAAGGGAGAAGGAACTTTCACTATTACCAACAATTAATAATGATTTTTCAAAAACCCTATTATTCGGTCACTTCAATACTTAAACCCGCTTGCGTTACAAGTTGAGTAAATGTCGGGAAACTGGTTGCCACTGTTTCAGTACCGACAATTTTAATTTCCTCAGAATTACGCAGACCTGCCATTGAGAAGCTCATCGCAATACGATGGTCATGATGTGACTCAATTTCACCACCCGTGAAGATTGCGCCCCACTCGCCTGATTTACCTTTACCTTCAATGATAATGCCGTCATCCGTTGGTGTGCAGTCGATGCCCATAGTTTTTAAGCCATCAGCCATCACCTGGATACGGTCAGATTCTTTGACACGTAGTTCAGCAGCACCTGTCAAAATGGTTTGACCTTCGGCACATGCCGCAGCAATAAACAATGCAGGAAATTCATCAATCGCTAAAGGCACTTGGTCTTCAGGCATGTGAATACCTTTCAATGTACGGCTACCACGAATACGAATGTCTGCAATCGGTTCACCACCTGCAACACGTTCATTCTCAACCGTTAAATCCGCACCCATTTGCTTGAGGATTTCAATCACACCTGTACGCGTTGGGTTAATTCCTACCGCTTCAAGTGTTACATCTGAACCCTCAGTAATCGCCGCACCGACCATAAAGAATGCTGCTGATGAAATATCTGATGGTACCTGAATCTCAGTGCCGACTAATTTTCCACCACCTTGCAGTGAAATACGGTTACCTTCAGTTTTGACATCATAACCAAATGCACGAAGCATACGTTCAGTATGGTCACGAGTTGGTTCAGGTTCAGTTACAGACGTTTCACCCGCAGCCCAAAGACCCGCAAGTAAAATGCCTGATTTCACCTGAGCAGATGCCATTGGCAAATCATAATGAATGCCTTTCAACGCTTGCGCACCTGTGATTGAAATTGGTGGTGTGCCACGTTCACCCGTACTTTGAATCTGCGCGCCCATTTCACGTAAAGGTTTCGCAATGCGTTCCATCGGACGTTTTGATAATGATGCATCACCTGTCATCACAGAATCAAATTGCTGTGCAGACAACATGCCTGAAAGCAGACGCATGGATGTACCTGAGTTGCCCATGTACAAAGCAGTTTTGGGTGCTTTCAAACCATTGATACCGACACCGTGAATGGTCACTTCACCATTTTTCGGGCCTTCAATGCTCACGCCCATATCACGGAATGCCTGCAAAGTTGCTAAAGCATCTTCACCCTCAAGGAAACCTGTCACATGCGTTGTACCTTCGGCAATCGCACCAAACATGATGGAACGATGTGACACTGATTTGTCACCTGGCACGGTAAATTTACCTTTAAATGTCTTCTCACCTGGCAAAATGGTAAATTGTTGTGTCACCTTATTTTTCTCCATCAAAGGTTTATTGGCGAGCATGTGATTGAAATGCTGACGTGCGGCTTGCGCATGTCCAAGCAGTCCCATCAATGCTTGTGAATCTTCATTTTCAATGAGTTGGCGTAATATTGCGAGCTGAGCTTCAAAACCATCTACAGCGTTTAGAATAGCTTTTTTATTGGCGAAGAAAATATCGTGCCACATCTGCGGATCACTGGCGGCAATCCGAGAGAAATCACGAAAACCACCTGCGGCATAACGGAAAATATCGAGATTATCTTCACGATTGGCAAGTTGCTCAACCAAGTTAAACGCCATTAGATGCGGTAAATGACTGGTATGCGCAAGCACTTCATCGTGCTTATCAACATCCATACAGATCACTTCTGCTTTTGCGGCTTGCCACAGTTGAATCAGCTTTTCGACTGCCCAATCTGCGCTACTGGCTACTGGCGTCAGAATCACTTTATGATTGGCAAATAAATCAACTTTACCTGCATGCACGCCTGTATGTTCAGCGCCTGCAATCGGATGACCTGGAACAAAACCTACAGGTAAGTTTTCACCAAACACCGCATTGGCTGCATCAACCACATTGCCTTTTGTACTGCCTACATCGGTAATGATGACATTTTCAGATAAATACGGTTTGATACTTTCCAAAGCCTTTTGCGTCGCACGTACAGGCAATGCCAATACCACTAAATCTGCATCTTTCACCGCTTCCGCAGGATCACTAAAACCCTCTGAAATAATGCCCAAAGCTTTGGCATCTTCCAGTGTTTTTTTAGAACGGGTTGAAGCAACGATTTTCTCTGCCAGATGTTCGGCAATCATGACACGTGCCAAACTTGAGCCAATTAAGCCCAAGCCGATAAATGCCACTTTTTTAAACAATGGCCGGTCTTTTAAAACAGGTTGTGACATGACGAGTCTTATATCCTCTATCGCACAACGAAATTAAAGTACAGCCGCTGGGTATGAACCCAATACACGTACTTCTTTGACTAAAGGACGAATATCTTCAATCGCAGCTTTGACATTGTCCTGTTCTACATGTCCTTCGAGGTCAATGAAGAATACATATGCCCATTTCTCAGGCAATGCAGGACGGGTTTCAATACTGGTTAAGCTGATATTGTGTTTTGCAAATGGTGCAAGAATTTCCAGTAACGCCCCTGCACGATCATGCGCAGAAATAAGCAATGAAGTCTTGTCATTACCACTTTGTGGAATTTTCTCACGACCAATCACAAGGAAACGTGTGGTATTTTCAGGATTGTCTTCAATGTTGCCATGTAAAATTTCTAAATCATAAATGCTTGCCGCAACATCCGATGCGATCGCAGCAGAATGCCACTCATTGCGAATACGGCGCGCGGCTTCGGCATTTGAGCTGAGTGCAACACGTTCTACACCTGGATAATGTGCATCAAGCCATTTACGACATTGTGCAAGGGTTTGTTGATGCGCGTAAATCTGTTTAATGCTGTCTTTACGGGTATTTGAAGAAATCAAGAACTGGTGATGAATACGCAATTCAACTTCACCAATCACATTTAAATGTGATGCTTTAAAGCAGTCCAAAGTATGATTAACCACACCTTCAGATGAGTTTTCGACAGGCACTAAACCATAGTGCGCACTGCCTGCTTCCACTTCACGAAACACTTCGTCAATGGTTGGCAATGGACGAACCACAGCATCCTGACCAAAATGTTTAAGTACAGCTGAATGAGTATATGTGCCGACTGGACCTAAGAATGCAATGCTTTGCGGTGCTTCGAGTGCCAGACATGCAGACATAATTTCACGGAACAGACGTGCCATCGTGGTATCTGACAATGGACCTTCATTACGTTCCATGACATTACGCAACACCTGCGCTTCACGTTCAGGACGATAAAACAACGGATTCTCTTCTGCTGCAAACTTGGCTTTTGCCACTGCTTCTGCCAATCGGGCACGGCGGTTAATCAGTTGCTGAAGCTGTTGATCTACTGAATCAATTTCTTCACGGATATTTGTCAAATCAAGCGAAGTCGAAGAGTTCTGACCATCATGGACCATTGTTATACTGCCCTATCAATCGTGTTTATAAACTTTGAACAGTATAGCAATAGTTCCATCAGTTTTGTTGTGCAAAATCGCTGAAATCAAACAATACCCTGAAAGTAAAAACAGGACATTTAACAGTCTCTTAATTTTGTTAAGCGCCCTGAAAAGTTCTGAATAAAGTTTCCTTCGGTTTTATGTATATTTACAATTTAGGAATGACTGGTTAACAAAGACTGCACAGAACAGGTTCAGGCTTTTATTATGATTAAATATTAGCCTAATACAGGTGATTGCCATGCTGAACAAAAATATTGCTGTTCTGGTCACCCATGACTTTGAAGAAGCCGAATATCACATGCCCGTTGAGGCTTTTCGTGCCGCCAGTCACAGCGTCAGAAATATTGAAAAAACAGCAGGAAATATTGTCTACAGCAAACAGCGGAAATCTTCTGTCAGTATAGACCACGGCATTGAAGATATCTGTATCCGTGATTTTGATGCACTCATGATTCCAGGTGGACAGTCTCCTTTTCTGCTCAAAGAAGACCTGAGATTTATTGATTTTTTACGTCAGTTTGCCAATGCCCAGAAACCGATTTTTCTATGCTGTGCCAGTCCTGGGTTACTGATTGATGCTCAGTTAGCCATCGGGCGCAGACTGACTTCGGTTGAAACTTTGCTGCATGAACTAAAAACGGCTGGTGCTGTTATTTTTGACCGTGATGTTGTGAATGACAATAATCTCTATGTTTCATCCCGTTCAACACTTGAGCTGCCTGTATTTATTGATGAATGTCTGAATGTACTGCGTGTTTCCTGACGACTGAAACACCTGTTTTTAAAAAAATAACAATAAAAAAAGGCTTTCATCATGAAAGCCTTTTTTATGACTGCTCATTTTCTGGCAGATTAACGACCTAAAATACCTCGAGCCACGATTTCTTTCATAATTTCATTTGTTCCACCGTAAATACGCTGAATACGTGCATCAACAAAGAAACGGGAAATCGGGTATTCAGTCATATAACCATAACCACCAAACAGTTGCAGTAAGTTATCAATCACTTTCATCTGCATATCGGTACTGAAGCTCTTCAGTGCCGCCGCAGTTTCCACATCCAGTTTCGCTTCTTTGTATAAAGCCAGGTTCTGGTTATAGAATGCAGCAGTCGCCAGTTCATCAATTTTTGCCTGAGCCATAACAAAACGGGTGTTCTGGAAACTGGCAATCGCCTGACCAAATGCCTGACGCTCTTTGACATACTGCGTTGTGACATCAATAGCACCACGGATTGCACCCAATGCGGTTGCAGCAATCGCTGTACGTTCCCGTGGCAGTTCCTGCATCAGATAAGCAAAGCCCTGACCTGGATTCCCCAGTAACTGACTGGCTGGTACTTTGACATTATCAAAGAACAACTCAGAAGTATCCTGAGAATGTAAACCGATCTTGTCCAGGTTTGTGCCCTTTTTAAAGCCTTCAAGATGCGTATCCACCAATAGCAGTGAAACACCTTTTGCACGTGCCTGAGGATCAGTTTTTGCAGCAAGAACCACCAGGTCTGCATGCTGACCATTGGAAATAAATGTTTTGGAACCGTTCAGCAAATAATGATCACCATTTAAAATGGCAGATGAACGCATACCCTGTAAGTCAGATCCTGCTCCAGGCTCGGTCATACCAATCGCGCCAACCACTTCACCTGAAACCATTTTCGGCAGCCAGTGCTGCTTCTGTTCTTCATTGGCAATATGCAGAATATAAGGTGCTGCAATTTCAGAGTGGCATGAAATTGCCGTTGATAATGCGCCATAACCTGCACGAGCCGACTCTTCGACCAGCATCAGAGAGTATTCTGTCGGTACACCATAACCACCGTATTCTTCGGGAACATCCACACACAGGTAACCGTTTTCACCCAGCAATGACCATACGGAACGAGGCATTAATCCTTCTTTTTCCCATTGCTCATAATGTGGAGCAACGTGTTCATTCATAAAACGTTTGAAGTTGTCACGAAAAAGTTCTAAATCTGCATCATATGCCAGCATGTTCTGTATTCCTTTCAATCTGATTTCTTGATTTTCTAATCTCAAGCATCCTAATCATTTTTTCTGTAATTGTCATGAACAGATGAGGTCATTTTATTTGCACAGTTCATCAAAATACCTTTTCAAAGGCAAAAAAAACGGAAAACCTAAGTTTTCCGGGTGTAAGGGTAGTTTCAAGCTTTATCGTTATGTTCAACAGTAAAACAGAATATAAGCATTCCACCCATCCCAACAACCTGGTATTTTTTGACATTAATGATGAATTTTCAACCTATCTGTTCGTTTTTTAACTGTTTATTTAAACACAACATAGAGTTTTCAGAATACTGCAACTTCAACACAGATCTAAAAAAAGGAAGCCGAGGCTTCCTTTTAAGATCAGTAAATGAATGTTCAGGCATGTTGCTGTGCAGAATCAGCCAGCATTTTGCGGTCCACTTCTTCTGGATTATTTAATGCTTCATTGAGTTTTTCTGTATCCAGTTTACCGACCCATTTCGCAACAACAATTGTTGCCAGCGAGTTACCAACCAGGTTGGTGAGCGCACGTGCTTCGGACATAAAACGGTCAATACCCAGGATTAATGCCAGGCCTGCAACAGGAATATGACCTACTGCTGATAAAGTTGCAGCCATCACAATAAAGCCTGAACCAGTCACACCTGCTGCACCTTTAGATGAAATCAGCAGAACAAGCAGTAACGTAATCTGATGCGAAACATCAAGCTGAGTATTGGTTGCCTGAGCAATAAAGATTGCCGCCATAGTCAGATAAATGGATGTTCCATCCAGGTTAAATGAATAACCGGTCGGAATCACCAGCCCTACAACAGATTTTTCACAACCCGCAATTTCCAGCTTTTTCAGCATGCGTGGCAATACAGATTCTGAAGATGATGTTCCAAGTACAATCAGCAGTTCTTCGCGAATCATGCGGATCATTTTTAGAATACTGAAACCACAGATACGGCTGATCGTTCCCAGTACAAGGAAAATAAACAGCACACAGGTAATATAGAAACAGATAATCAGCTCACCCAGCTGCGCCAGTGATCCGATACCGTATTTACCGATTGTAAATGCCATAGCACCGAATGCACCGATAGGCGCGAGCTTCATGATCATATTCACAATATTGAAAAATACATGTGAAACCTGATCAATGAATTTCAGAACCGGCTTTCCTGTATCTCCAAGCTGATGCAGTGCAAAACCGAACAGCAGAGCGAACAGTAATACCTGAAGAATTTCACCTTCCGCAAAAGCACCGACAACCGTATTGGGAATAATGTTCATCAGGAAGTCCATCGTAGACTGAGACTCACCCGATGC
Source organism: Acinetobacter sp. WCHAc010052 (assembly GCF_002165295.2). Classification (NCBI taxonomy): domain Bacteria; kingdom Pseudomonadati; phylum Pseudomonadota; class Gammaproteobacteria; order Moraxellales; family Moraxellaceae; genus Acinetobacter; species Acinetobacter sp. WCHAc010052. Next base: position 2,314,807 of record NZ_CP032143.1, read on the forward strand.
CACATATTTTGAAATACCGCCCTGATCCAGAGTCGCCGGATCAATGTTCATGCCTGTACCCGGCTTCCAGATATTGATGACTATTAAGCCAATCAATAAAGCGAAAGTGGACACAATTTCAAAATACATCAAAGCAATACCACCGGTTTTACCCACCGATTTCATGCTTTCCATGCCTGCAATACCACTGACCACGGTACAGAAGATCACAGGTGCAATAATCATTTTAATGAGTTTAATGAACGCATCACCCAAAGGTTTCAGCTGCTCACCAATACCCGGCACATACTGTTCTGCACCATTGATAATCTGTGTTCCACTTGGCGAGTAATGCCCCACAAGCACACCGGCAATAATTGCTATAATCACCTGAAAATACAGTGACTTATAGATAGTTTTCTTAGCCATAAGAAGTCTTCTTTATATATTTCTGAACACAGAAATACTCAAAATTTGATGTATCCGTTATGAATACACAGCCCTGAATCCCCGGCAAAAAGCAAAGGAGAAGAATTTTTAAACAATAAAAATCCGTATAGAAAACAAATGTTTTCTAAAAAAACAGCTATAAAACGACCTTTTACAGTCGGATGTTTTATCTGTAATGCTGTATAGACGGCATTCAGACAAAAAATAGGTACAGGAGATTGATGAATTTAAAAAATATAAAACATGCAGATTTTAATAAAATTTTTAGTGCAAAAGTTCAGGGATTTGTTAATTTTGCTTAAAATTAATACGACACACCTTAGACCTTAGTCTAAGATTAATATTCCAGGTACATTCTTCAGACATTTATGTCATAGTGACAGCTGACCGCAGCAATCACGATTCAGATTTTTTCATGTCCACAAAACGTAATCTTTATAAAGACTTTGAACACCCTTTTGCTCAGTATGTCCGCATCGTGGGAAAAGGGAAAAATGGTGCACGATCACTCACTTATGAAGAAGCCTACAATGCTTTCAGCATGATTCTGAAAAATGAAGTACTGGATGTACAGTTAGGTGCATTTCTGATGCTGTTACGGGTCAAGGAAGAATCTGTAGATGAACTGGCGGGTTTTGTACAGGCCACCCGTGATCAGCTGAATTTTGAGCCTATGCAGATTGATCTGGACTGGTCCAGTTATGCTGGAAAACGTAAGCATTATCCCTGGTTTTTACTGGCTGCTCTGACGCTTGCGAAAAATGGCTATAAAGTTGTTATGCATGGCGCATCGGGGCATACCATGAACCGCGTATATACCGAACAGGTTCTGCAGTACCTCGGATACCCTGTCTGTCAGAATCAGCAGGATGTAGCTGCTCAGATTGAACAGCACAATTTTGCCTATCTACCTTTATCTGTGATTTCTCCCGTCCTGAGTGATCTGATTGATCTGCGTAATGTGATGGGACTTCGCTCACCTGTGCATACACTTGCCAGACTGATCAATCCATTTAATGCCCCTGCCACCATGCAGGCAATTTTCCATCCCGCTTACCGAAGCTCGCACCAGCAGGCAGCATTTCAGCTGGGTTATCTGAACAGTGCTGTGATTAAAGGCGAAGGGGGTGAATTTGAGCGCAACCCTGATGCAAAAACACTGATCTGCGGTATTCAGAATGGCGAACTTTATGAACACGAACTGCCAAAACTGACAGATAACAGAAGCCCAACTGAAGAAGAACTGGATTTAGCAGTGTTCAAACAGGTCTGGGAAGGTCAGCAGCAGCATGAATATGGTGAAACAGCAGCCACTGAAACCATGGGAATCGCACTGTATACCATGGGCATGGCTAAAACCTTTGAGGAAGCCATGAATACAGCACAGACCCTCTGGAAAAACCGTTTCTGACAGACATGAAAAAGCCCTCAATGATCTGAGGGCTTTTTTAGCTGTATGAAAATATCATTTCCATACAGCTTACATAACCTGTCCAGTTCTTTTATACAAAACGGATCGGTTTAAATTCAGGCTCTGGAACATGAGAGTCGCACTCCTCACCTTCTTCTTTATGACCTTTATCAATAAAGCCACTGCGCTCGTTTTCCGGTAAATTCTGAATTTCCCAGGCATACACAGCCTGCATACAGATCTGACGCTGTTCTTTGGTCAGCACAACACCATTCGGCCATTTACCAATCTCAATTGCTGTTTTTAAACGTCCAACAATTTCAGGATCGAGTACGGCAAGCATTTGTTCAATATTCATAATTAATCCTGCTGGAATGAATCAAAATCTCGGTTCCAGCCCAGCTTTGTTCTGCATGCCATGTAGAAGTCATAGCCAGGTGGATGTAATAAATTCAGTTTATACGGATGCTTACGGATGTGTAAACCATCCCCTACATTTAATGAAACACTGTGCTGCCCATCGGCACTGACCATAGGTAAAACACGGTTTTCACGGATCACAATTTTAATTTCACTCTGTCCACCCACAACCACCGGACGCGAAGACAGCGTATGTGGATGCATCGGAACCAGTGCAATGGCATCCATACTTGGGTGCAGAATCGGACCACCACCTGACAGCGCATAGGCAGTTGAACCTGTTGGTGTTGAAACAATCAGACCATCACTGTGCTGTCTATATACATACTGACCATCAATATGCAGATCAAAATCAATCATGTGTACCGACTTACCCGAATGCAGTACAACATCATTCAGTGCAATCGCTTCATGGATGATTTCACCTTTGGAGCGTACTTCCATTTCAAGCAGAAAACGTCTGTCGTGCTGAAACTGTCCCTGGAGCACCTGATCCAGTTTAAAGATCACTTCAGTCGGGGTAATATCCGTCAGAAATCCAAGACGACCACGGTTGACCCCTATCACAGGTGTATTGTACTTCACCAGCGCACGGGCAGCATGCAGTAAAGAACCGTCACCACCAACCACGATGACCAGATCCACTACTTCTCCGAGCAGCGCACGGCTGACCGTCTGTGTGTTTTTATAAGGAACCAGTTCGGCTGTTTCTGAATCAAAAACAGGATGTAAGCCCAGATTAAGTAAATGATCATGAATGAGACTTAATGTTTCGACTACTGACGATTTATCCGGTCGTCCAATTAATCCAATGTTCCGAAAAGTCTTATGTGATATTTGCACCTGCATCATCGCTCCGCCAGGGTTCGTCTTTTATAATAGCATTATCATGTTTGTTTTAAAAAACCTTTAAACTGAGTAACCGGTTCATTTTTTTATTCAATGAATTTGTATTGTTTCAAAGATTAAATATTGCAAATTGACGAAAAGCTTCGCATGATTAGCACAATTTATCAGGGTTTTATCTTTATATATGAAGTCTGAACGTGGTATTGGTTTCTTTGCACTTATTTTCTCAGTACTGGTCATTGGTATTTTTGTAGTCTTCAGTATCTACCTGATCCGACTTGATAATATTGTGCGTGAAAAATTTGAAGGGAAACGATGGGACATACCAGCAAAAGTATTTGCCCGCCCTCTTGAAGTGTATACCAATGCCCCTGTATCTCAGACTGATTTTGAACAGGAACTGAAACTGCTCAGTTACAAAAATACAGACAGTTATGCAAAATCGGGGAATTATGTTTCATCAGGGAACACCCTTTATGTGCATACCCGTGGCTTTGATTTTGGTGACAGTGTTGAACCTGAACAGGTACTGAAAGTTTCATTCACCAACAACAGCATCAGTGAAGTCAGTGCAACCAAACCGTCATCGACTGGACTTGCCCGACTTGAACCTTTACTGATTGGCGGCATTTATCCTCAGCACAATGAAGACCGAGTTCTGATTAAACTGACCAATGTTCCTAAACCTCTGATTGAAGCCCTGATCGCGACCGAAGACCGTAATTTTTACCATCACTATGGAATTTCAGTCCGTGGTACAGCCCGCGCACTGGTCAGTAATGCAACCGGTGGCAGACGCCAGGGGGGATCAACGCTAACTCAGCAGCTGGTTAAAAACTTCTATCTGACCCCTGAGCGGACTTTAAAACGTAAAGTAAATGAAGCACTGATGGCTTTACTGGTCGAACTTCATTATGACAAAGATGAAATTCTTGAAGCCTATTTAAATGAAGTCAATCTTGGGCAGAACGGCAATTATTCCATCAATGGCTATGGTCTTGCTTCCCAGTTCTATTTCGGTCTGCCACTGCGTGAACTGAACATTGCACAGCAGGCTTATCTGGTAGGACTGGTTCAGGGGCCAACGCTGTACAACCCATGGAAAAATCCTGAAGGTGCAATCAAACGCCGTAATATTGTATTGAACAATATGGTGGTGATGGGGTATCTGACTCCCGATCAGTTTGAACGTGAATCAGCAAGACCTTTAGGCATACTGGCAAAACCGACTTTGGGGCCTGCACGTTTCCCAGACTTCCTTGATATTGTCCGTCGCCAGCTGAAAAGTGAATATCAGGAAAGTGACCTGACCAACCAGGGTCTGCGAATTTTTACAACGCTTGATCCAGTTGCCCAGACACATATTCAGCAGGAGTTTAAAAGCTCAGTTGCTCGCTTGGCAAATGCCAATCCTAAAACACTGAAAGATCTCCAGGGTGCTGTACTGGTCTCTCACCCTGAAAATGGTGAACTGGTTGCAGCCGTTGGCTCGACTCAGGATTTCACTGGTTTTAACCGGACTCTCGATGCAAAACGTCAGGTAGGTTCATTGCTGAAACCTGTGATCTACCTTAGTGCCATTGAGTCAGGTCGCTATAACTGGGCCAGTCCTGTTGAAGACAGTTATATCAATATTCAGAGTGAAGGAAAGTCATGGACACCTAAAAACTACAGCGGTGGTGAACACGGCGTTGTTCCAATGGCTCAGGCACTTGCCAACTCCTATAACCTTTCTGCTGTCCGCCTTGGACAGGAGTTCGGTATAGCCACTTTCAGCAATCAGCTGAAAAAATTTGGTGTAGTTTCCAGTATTCCATCATATCCATCTATTTTCCTCGGTGCGGTAGATATGTCACCTATGGAAATGATGAGCATTTATGGCAACTTTGCTACGGGTGGCTTTAAATATCCGGTTAAATCCATCCGTTCAGTGGTTGACTCAAATGGACGGTTGCTGGACCGCTACAGCCTGACTGTACAGCAGACCATTGACCCATCCGCAGCCTACATTCTCAACTATGGTTTACAGCAGGTCATGACATCGGGTACGGGACGTTCAGCATACAACTCTTTACCGCAGGATCTTAAACTTGCCGGCAAGTCAGGAACCACCAATGACACCCGTGATTCATGGTTTGCAGGATATTCAGGCAATTATCTCAGTGTTGTATGGCTGGGTCTGGACAACAACAAAGTGACCGGACTGACAGGTTCTTCAGGTGCATTGCCCGTCTGGACCAATGTCATGAAACAGTTACGTCAGAAACCGGTGAACCTGCGCCAGACTGACGATGTACAGTGGCAATGGATTGATAAAAACTCCGGAAACCTTTCAGCTCAGGGCTGTGAGGGCGCCATGTACATTCCTTTACTGCGTAACAATATTCCACGTCGGGCAACCGCATGCGGTCTGCCTCATTATCAGGTGGAACCTGTTTACAATCCCGATACTGAATCCACTCAGCCGCCTGCACAGCAGGAAGATAGAATAGAAAACTATATCCGTGAAAGTGAAGCTGATATGGGACGCGAACTGTCAAACAGCGACAACCGCGTAATTTCCAGTGGATCTTATAACAACTGAGGGTTAAGTGTTCCATGATGCTGAAAAAGGTTGCGTGTATTAAACCTGTATTTGTTCTTGGATGTTTACTGATGGCAGGCTGTCAAAGCCAGCCGACTCCTGAACAGCCTGAAAAAAAGGTTAGACCTCTGCCTGAAAAACCTGCTGAAATCCATACACCATCAGGCGTTGTCATCAAACCTTATGACCAGGAAGAAATTATCCGTAAGCAGTTAAAGGTTGTCGTTCCTGAACAGAAGTCCAGCCAGAAATTTGATGACGGACATAACCTTCCTGCTTTCAGACAGCTCATGCAGCAGGCAAATACAGCATATGCCAAAGAACAATGGAGTGCTGCTGAAACGGCTGCACTGCATGCACAGCGTCTGGCACCTCAGTCTCCCGAACCATTTTTATACCTTGCCATGATTGCAAACCGTAAACAACAACCTGCAAATGCCGAATCACTGGCAAAACGTGGTTTAAGTTATGCTCAGACTGATGCCATGAAAAAACAGTTATGGCTGAGTATTTTAAAAGCAGGACAGATGCAGAAAAAAACTGCAACCATCCTGCAGGCTCAGACTGCCCTGAAATCACTCTGACAGCATCGTCTGAATACACGAGACTCAGTTAAATGTACTGATTCCCGCAATACCATAACCACCTGACTGCTGCACCTGTATCAGGTCATTGTGACTGATGCCTCCAAGTGCAAAGACCGGTATATCCACCTGTGCTGCATATTCTTTGAAAAGAGACCAGCCTAGAGGGGCAGCATCAGGATGAGTCGCCGTTCTGCACACAGGACTCAGCAGAACCGCATCGCAACCAATGTGCTGTGCATGTTTCATTGAAATCAGATCATGACAGGCAGCAATGTATCGCTTCCCTGCTTTCAGCTCCCCTTTTTTTAATGCCATCAACTGCTGCTGTTTTAAGTGAATCGCTGAAATGCTCTGCTGCTGGACAGTGTTCAGTTTTTTCCAGAGCTCCATATTCACAATCAGTTTTGGCAGCTCTTCGATGTTCAGCTCTGCAAGCTGTTTCAGACTTTCTGCAGTCACATCCTTACGCCAGTACAGCAGCTGATCATTTTCCAGTTGCTGACAGACTTCCAGCTGTTCAGAAATGCGGATTTTATGCTTCCATACAAGTCGGGACACAATACTTTTATTTGCACTCGGAAAATGCAGTTCAGTCAGTTCTTCCCTGCTGTACCAGGTCCAGGGCTGCTGAATTTCATTTAACAGCTCATCGGGCACTGCTGCATGAAACAGATGCAGATTGACTATGACATCATCATATTCGTGACGGATAAAATCAAAATCATTCCACGAACTGATCCCTACACCCACTTCTTCATACACTTCCCGACGGCAGGCTTCGAGTGGTGTCTCACCCTGTTCAACTTTCCCACCAGGAAATTCATATTTATTGCCTTGATGCTGTTCAGCCTGACGCCAGCCCACGAGTACTTTATTACGGTGCAAAAGTATCGCAACAGCAACATGGATATTGGGTTTGGACATCATTCATCTCCCTGAAAATATGACTGAGTGTAACCAGTTCAGTGTTTTTTATAAAATATGAAAATTTGCATTGACAGGTCTATTCGATAATGATTATCATTTAAATCGTTCACTATACACCACGGAGTCAACGGACATGAACGCACCTTTCAGCTTATTTACACGTAACAATGAAACCGCACATTCACTGCCAATGCTGCATTCCAACAACCTTTTTGCTTTAGGGCGTGAAATACGGATCATGCATGCAGGGGAAGAATACCGCCTTCGTCTGACACGTAATAACCGACTCATACTCACAAAATAATAAATACACACAGAATAATAAACGTGGGAACAGGCAGTATGAATCAGCGCATACTGCTTTTTTAGTTTTTGCATGCTGTCTTTATGACTGTAAACATTCCATCTTTCATGATCATGACAGACTCAGACCTTTCTTCAGTTTATGAATGTTCAGAAAAATCTATTCGGACTTTGAAACTATCGGGAGCAGATGCTTCGAAGGACAGCTGACTGTAATGCAGTTCCAGAATTTTTTTACAGATGGACAGCCCCAGTCCTGAACCTTGAGTTTTTGTACCCAGTACCCGATAAAACCGCTCTCCAAGCCTGCTCAGATCTGCCTGCAGTCCTGGACTCCTGTTTGCAACAGTCAATACAGCACCTTTGCTCAGTGCCCGAAGTGAAATACAGACTTCCCCTCTCTCAGGGCTGTAACGAACGGCATTATCCAGCAGATTACGGATGCAGCTGAAGATCAGTTCGCGGTTACAGTAAAAATCAACATCCTCAAGATCACAGTTCAGGCTTAAAGACTTCTCTTTCAGTCCAGGCTCTATTGTGCCCAGTGCATTATCCACTATCTGTTTCAGGTTATGGCGGGCTTTAGCTAACTGATCAGCAGCTTCAGGATCAAGTCTTGCAAGCAGTAATAAATTTTCCAGCACCTTTGTTCCACGGTCTACATCCTGTTGTACCACAGCAAGTTCTGAACTCAGCTCAGGAAATTTACGTTTCAGTACCTGCAAACGCATCTGAATAGCCGAAAGTGGTGAACGCAGTTCATGCGAAGCATCTGCGGTAAAACGCTGTTCTGAAACCAGTGCCTGCTCAAGACGGGAAAGCAACCGGTTCAGTTGCTGAACAATAGGCTCTATTTCAAGCAGCTGAGGGGATTGCTGTACGATTGGGCTTAAATCATCTGCACTTTTTTCCGCTATTTTTTCAGATAAATCTTTTAAAGGTCTAAACTGACGGGCAATGGCATAATGCACAATCAACCACTGCAAAAACCATAAAAACAGCAGAATGCCCGCATATCCTAGCAACGTACTGACAAATGTCTTAAAACGGACTTTTAAAGGCTGATAAGCAATGACTGTCAACTGCGTACTCTCATCAGCTGTCTGATAAACACGCCATAACTGACCATCAAACCATTCAAAAGAATATTCATTGTCATACTGCTGGGTATTCTGGCGTGGTACGTAATTCATGGAGTGTGTCAAAACCTGGTTCTGACTCTGTAACTGATACTGGATATCAAATTCATCACTCAGTTCATCCAGCTGAGTACCCGAGCCTGCAACACTGGTCAGATCAGAAATCAGCAGCATGTCTGAGATTTCATCCATGATCTCATCCTGCACATTCATGGTCTGATAAACCGAAATGCCAAGCAGTAAGATGAATGCAATCATACCCGCTACGACTGAACTCAGCATGGATGTGCTGACCAGTTTTTTTTGCAGTGACACCTTTTTGATGGCATCCATGACTCAATCCTTCTGCAGATTCATTTTATAACCGAGTCCTCTGACTGTTTTTATATAATGACTGCCTATCTTTTTACGCAACTGATAAATAAAGACTTCAATAGCATTACTTTCTATTTCATCACCCCATGCATATAAAGACTCCTCCAGCTGTTCGCGGGTCACAATATGTTCTGGGCGCAGCATCAGCTTATGCAGAAGCTGAAATTCGCGGGCAGTCAGATTCACAGGCTGACCATTCAGATGAACGGATTTAGCCGCCGGATTCAAGACAATATCTCCAAAAGAAATCTGATCGGAAACAGTCTGCTGACGCTGCCTGAGCTGAGTCCGTACCCGTGCAGACAGTTCCTCCAGACTGAAAGGCTTCACCAGATAATCATTTGCACCCATATCCAGTCCTTCCACCCGATCCTGCACTGCATCACGGGCAGTCAGAAAAATAACCGGTGTTTCAGGATGATCCTTACGCAGTTTTTTCAGAATTTCATCACCACTGGCAACAGGTAAACCACGGTCAAGCAGAACACAATCATATTCATGCTGAGCCAGCGCATGTATGGCATGATCACCTCGCTCCACCCAGTCCAGATGATAACCATCCATTTCCAGCCAGGTTTTTATACTTTCTGCCTGAGAAACATCGTCTTCTGCCAGTAATATCCGCATTTTATTTTACCCATCTGTCAGGTACAGCTTTTATCATGCCCTGAAAAACCTGCTGAATCAAAAAAACCATATGATGACTCATATGGTTTTTTCAGGTTCATACTAAGATCAGTTAGTGTTGATCCATAGCTCGATCAGAACTGTACAGCATCTACATCAATTTCAACACGCTTTGCAGGTTTATAATCAATATCCACCTCACCGGTAATGGTCACAGGCGTTCTTGCAGAAACAGGCTTACCTTTCCATAGCTCATCATCAATATCTACAGTAATAGTTCCTGTACTGTCACGGAACTGATATTTTTCATCACCGATAGCTTTAACAACATAACCTTTCAGCTGTACCGGTGAATCATCTTTGAGTGTCAGTGCATGTTTAACCGTAGTCGGTACAGCCTGAGCAGCGACTGCTGCCTGATTGACAGGAGTGTTCGCCATTGCAAATGTAGTACTGCCAACAATACCCGCAACCATTAAAGCTTTTGAAAATACGTTCATTTCTTCTTCCTCATCTACTTGTTCAGTTATCTGATGCAGTCATTAAATCAAACAAACATGAGGTGAATCTTAAGATGAAGCATTTCAGCTCAATGGCACAACCCGCAGAACTTCCTCAAGGGTCGTCATCCCTTCCACCACCTTGCGCGCACCTGCAATTCTTAAAGGTTCAATACCTTCTTTCTTTGCCTGCTCACGCAGTTGCGTCAGATTTGCATTTGCACCGATCATCTGTTTGGACTCCAGGCTGACAGGCATAAACTCATAAATACCGACACGACCTTTATACCCTGTATGGCGACACGCCTCGCATCCTGTTGCCTTAAAGACAAACTCGGGTTTTTCTATGGCATAGTCATACGTCAGATGATCCCATTCCTGATCATTCAAAAAAGTTTCCTGTTTACACTGTGGACATAAACGTCTGACCAGTCGCTGTGCCAGTACACCCAGAATGGTTGCAGCAGTTAAAAATGGCTGCACCCCCAGATCATGAAGTCGGGTCAGACTGGAAGGAGCATCGTTGGTGTGCAATGTAGATAAGACCAGATGACCCGTTAAAGCTGCCTGAATGGCCATATTTGCAGTGTCCTGGTCACGTATTTCCCCCACCATAATAATGTCGGGGTCCTGACGCATCAGTGCCCTGACACCATCTGCAAATCCGAGTTCAATGCCCTGATTGACCTGCATCTGGTTAAAACTCGGTTCGAGCATTTCAATCGGGTCTTCAATCGTACAGACATTGACTTCATCTGTTGCCAGCTGTTTCAGTGATGAATAAAGAGTCGTCGTTTTACCAGACCCTGTCGGACCTGTCACCAGAATAATACCATGACTGTGCGCTGTCAGTGTCTGCCAGCTCTCAAGCAGTCCACCTTCAAAACCGAGCTGCTGAAAACTTCTGACCAGAACTTCCGGGTCAAAAATACGCATCACCAGTTTTTCGCCAAAAGCCGTAGGCAAGGTTGAAAGACGAAGCTCTGTTTCCTGCCCTTTAGGTGTTCGGGTCTTTAAGCGACCATCCTGCGGTTTACGTTTTTCAGCGACATTCATACGTCCCAGAATTTTAATACGGGAAATCACCGCAGTCAGTGTATTTGCCGGCATGTTGTAAATGGTGTGCAGTACACCATCAATTCTGAAACGTACTTTACCTGTATCTTTGCGAGGTTCCAGATGAATATCACTGGCACCCTGTTCAAATGCAAACTGTAAAACCCAGTCCACCAGTTTAACAATATGCTGATCATTGGCATCAGGGTTCTGTGTATCCCCCAGCTGTAACAATGCCTCTACACCTTTGTTTTCACGGTCATAAGCATTTGATTTCTGTGATGAATGCACAGCGCGACTGACCTGATAATACTCCACCAGATAACGCTGTAACTGTTCCGGATTGAGCAGAACACGCTTTATTTTACGCGGTAACAGACTTCTTTCCAGATTGGATACCCACTCAGTCACATAAGGCTGATCTGTCGCAATTAAAATGGTATCTGTCTGAATTTCCACAGCAAGAATTCGGTTTCTGACAGCAAACTCCTGTGACATTACAGCTGTCAGCGCCTGCACATCGGCCTTTAGTGGGTCAATAATATAAAAAGGCAATTCTGATTTTTCTGCCAGCCACTGACATAAACGGTTCAGGGTTAAAGTACTTTGCGGATGACTCTGGTCCACCAGACTGAAATTTGAAATCCATTGTAAAGGGTGCCACTTCAGCTGATCACGCTGTCGATGCGTGGTCTGTACCCTCATTTTTTCCCGTTCAGTAATTTTGCCATCTTTTAATAACTGGTCGAGACACCAGGTCGTATCAATTTCAAAATTGAATTGCATTTTTATTTCCCCAAAAGACACCACCAGTATAGCAGAAATGCATTAACTCTCTGTCACTTACAGATATTTCTGACTGATAAATAAAATAAGAAGAATGTAAGCAGATTTGAATTTCTTTGAATTAAAGAAAAATAATGATAAATTGATCACAAAATAACAAAGAGATGTAATAATGATCATAAAAAAATGTTTAGCTCTTACATTATCTTCACTGTTTTTACTGAGTGCATGTAGTGATGATGATAAAAATGATAGTGGTTCTGCCCCTCAGCCAACCCCATCTAAAACAGAACAATGGACAAAATTTAAGATTCCTGGAAACCAAACAGATCCAAATGACAGTGAGATATATGCAGAATACAGCTCGCAAACATTTACCATCAAAGATGGTAAACTTTACGTAAAATCATTCAATCCCGAATTAGCAGGCATTGGGAAAAATTTGATACATTCCACCCCGGACTCGATATATTCAAATGGAACTGTTGATAAAACCGATGGAACCCTTGCAGGAAATATTACAGTTACTAATACCGAATGGTTACTGAAACCTAATTCACCTATCAATATTAATCAACTGGAAATCAAATATGAATATAAACTTCTGAACATTTCCGGTCAGGATATCCTTGAAAGTATTGAACCTTATATTGCTGTAAATCAAAGAAATGTCCCCTATACTGATCAGCTTTATAATCACAACATCAAAGCACTCGCAACACTGGAACAATTTAAAGGTAAAAAATTCCCAAATGGTGCGACTTGCCTTCAGCTTCAGAAGACTACTCAAAATCAGGATACATGGGAGCTTCAACTCTATAATGATCAAAATGCTGCACAGAATATCTGGTATGATTATGCTGAAGGTGCATCACCTGAGTACCACAGACAAATGGAAGGTTTCATTTCACCTGAAATCAGTAAAGTAAATATGCCCTATATTCATCAGGATGACTTTACTCCCCTGATGAGCAATGTTGATTTTCATTGGGGCATAGCAAAATACAATAATAAATTTTATAGCGTGCGGAAAACTGGAAAAGGAGTGCGTTTTGACCCTACACCTTTCAGAAATAAACAGCAAAGTTATTTTAATGGATATGATGAATATTATCCTGAAATTGCAATAGAAGCCCAGATAAAGAAAGCACTTGAAAATTCCTGTGATTATCTCAACCCTGTTGCAACCAAAGCAGTTTACGATATTTTAGGTACACCTCTAAAATAATTAATGCTTCAAGCAGTTCATATTCCACTATGGACTGCTTGTATTTCTTAAAATATAAAATGATCACAAACAGCATTTGATCACGAGACAACCACTCATTACAGATCTCAAACCCAGCAGTTAATAAACTGTGAGATACAGAATATTCAGTTCACACCCTGCGTCCACGCTCAAAAACTCTCAACTAAAATAAACTATTGTTTTTTAACTTTTTACCATTACAAGTATAAAAAAGTTCAGATAAAATCCGCTTGCTTTATACAAGCGATAATTAGTAATTTTGAGGGTGTTATGAATATTAAATTTTTAGGGGTAACTGTTTTTTCTGCTTTTGTACTGGCTGCCTGTGGTGGAGGTGATTCATCAGACTCAGGAAATGCTTCAGCTGAAAATATCCCAAATGACGCTCTTGGAGAGAGTGTAGTCAACAATCCAGAATGGGCTTCATATGAATTAGGATATGCTCCACCATCCAGTGATTATCCAAATCTGCTGACCAAAGAACTGCTCACAATCCAGAATGGCAATATTTACAATAATCTGGTATATACAAATTCTGGTATTTTCCCAACAGATGACTATGATCTTTATACTGATAGCCTGACTGCAGATGGGTTATATCAGACTCCAAAAACAAAAACACAATGGGGTTACCATATAGGAGTCGACTTAAACTTTAAAAAAAATGGGAGCCAATGGACCTTTACACCTAATTCCATCAAAAAGCTGAAAGGTCTACAATTCACAATTGATTATGAGGTGATTGATCTCTCAGGCAAACCACTCAGTTATTATATTGATACTTATACACATCTTAGCGAAAGTGACTTACAGTCCACCAATACCCCAACCACCAGTAATTATTTAAAAAAATTACAGGGTCTTAATTTTCCAAAGGGTTCAGTCTGTCTACGTGAAAAAACGTCATCCTCCAATCAACCTGTAATGGATATTTACTATTACAATCCTCTGGATTCTGATTGGTTACAGGATCTTAACCGATATTTCCCTGATGGATATAAAACTCAGAAGATAGCTGGATATTCTGTCCATATATCCAATGAAATATATGACTACTCACGTGATGCATTATTGAATACTGGAACCGAGTATGCTCAAGGTGACTATTATGAAAAAGCGGGCATCATGTATAACATTCAGGATGAAATAGCTGAGCTCGAAGAACTGATAAAAGATCGTCCTGCAAACAAAAACCATAAGTGGGAACTTGAAGCCGCAAAAAATCAGTGTACCCTGTTTAACAAAACAGCAAGTACATATATAGATTCAGCTCAGAAACTAAAATAAGCCATCACCCGGAACAGTACTGATTCAGTGCTGTTCCTCAAGTGCTGTTATATAAATACACTGATCATCTGCGGTAAAACGCACATTGACTCCGCCAAAGCAAAGTCCATAAGAACGCTCAGAATCCTGCTGATAAGCTGGTCTCGGATCCAGTGCCAGCACCTGCTCAAGCTCATTGACCAGCTGGACGGTGATCATTTGAGATTCAAGAAAATGCTGTTGATGCTGCTGTGCCGTTTCAGTCCAGCTCACCTGTTTTCTGACCGGTTCATCCTGTGCATAACCACTGATTGCATGCGGTACTGAATCTGAATACTGAATATAAGGTTTAATGTCCAGCACTGGCGTACCATCCAGTAAATCACTGCCTGTCACACAAACCCGAACAGACTTACCCATTTTTTTAACTTCTTTTAACTGAACAACAGACAGTCCAACAGGTGACGGTCTGTACATACTGCGTGTCGCAAATACACCTGTTTTTTTATTTCCCCCAAGTCTGGGTGGACGTACCTGTGGGCGAAACTTCTCACTCTGCTGATTTTTATTATCATGAAACTGCCATATCAGCCATAAATGACTGAATTCTTCAATACCTTCAAAGGCAAGCAGATCATTATAAGGCTCAACCATTTCAATCCAGGACTCCACCTGTACCAGATTCGGCTGCCTCGGGATACCGAACTTTTCATGGTACGGAGAATTCATATAACCAATTATTGGTAAGCTGATTTCAGACATAATCACTTTTTCTGATAAGCTCAATTAAATATATTCAGTTTATAGAGAATGATTTTAGATTAGAATAGCAAGCTGTTCTAATTTGATAATTTATTGAGACCTTTAATGGCTGCTTTCAACGTCGAAAAGATTACTCACGTTCATCACTGGAATGACACATTATTCAGTTTTAAAACAACGCGTGATACTGCACTGCGTTTTAAAAATGGTCAGTTTGTGATGATTGGACTGGAAGTCAACGGTAAGCCTTTAATGCGTGCATATTCAATTGCAAGTGCAAACTACGAAGAAGAACTTGAATTCTTCTCTATTAAAGTTCCAGATGGTCCTTTAACTTCAATTTTACAGAAAGTTAAAGTTGGTGACGATATTCTTATTTCAAAAAAACCGACTGGAACACTGGTTCTGGATGACCTGAACCCAGGTAAAAACTTATATCTGCTGTCTTCGGGTACTGGTCTGGCACCATTTTTATCTACCATCCGTGATCCAGAAACCTATGAGCGTTTTGAAAAAATTATTGTGGTTCATGGCACACGCTTTATTTCAGAACTGGCGTACCAGGATCTGATTTTAAATGAAATTCCGAATCACGAATTTTTCTCTGAGCTTGGTGCTAAAGAAAAGTTAGTCTATTACCCAACTGTGACACGTGAAGAGTTCCATACTCAGGGTCGTGTCACAACTGCGATTGAATCTGGTCAGCTGTTTGAAAAAATTGGGTTACCACGTTTCAACCCTGAAACCGACCGTGCAATGCTTTGCGGTAGCCCTGCTTTCCTGGATGATGTTGCAGCACTTCTTGACCAGCATGGTCTGAAAGAATCTCCTAAAATGGGTGTTCTTGGTGACTACGTTATTGAACGTGCCTTTGTTGAAAAGTAATCCTGATTCAAATAAACCGGACAAAAGTCCGGTTTATTTGAACTGATGCACATATCAGACTTTACTTTTTCCATAAAAGTTGTTTTTCTTCAAAAGATTAAATATAATCAAAAAATAAAATATTCAGTGTGAAGTTATTTCTGAATCACTGTTTAAAATGGATAAAATTTCAGAGGATGTACCGTCTATATTAAAATAACCATAAGAAAGAAGATTAAAGCTTCTCATGTTAATGTCTTAAACATTCTTTTTAAGAATTGTTCATTGTATTAACAAATAAACTTTTTCAGCGAAGCGTGATTTAAAAATCACGCTTTTTTATTTTTAAGCCCTGAGATTCAACTCAGACTGTTTCATTTGCTTCAAACTGAATCAGCTGATAAACCCTGTCCCAGTATTCCTCTATTTTCACAGTTTCTGGTTTAATCTGAGCCTGTATTGTCATGCCATCCAGTAAACTTGTCAGTACCATTGCCAGTGACAAAGACTGCTGTATACCCAAACCTTTCAGAGCACTGTCCATACGTGCTGTCAGCCATTGCCTGTACTCCGTGGCAGGTTCCAGGGTTGAAGGATACATTGTGGAAACTTCTTCAATTGCCTTCTGGAACATGCAGCCATTGAAGTCTTCCATCTTAAACCAGTGATCATACCAGTAAAAAACTGTGCGTAAATGGTTGATATAATCCGTGGAATCACATTCAGCAATCGCAGCATTTAACGCAAACTGTAAATTCAGGTTTCTCTGATGCAGACAATCTTCAATCAGTTTTGCCTTGGATGAAAAGTATTTATAAAAAGTCATTTTTGCGACACCTGACTCATTGATAATACGATCAACACCAATTGCATTATATCCATACGCATTAAAGAGTTTTAATGCTGTATCAATAATTTCATCCTTTTTGGACATAAGTACTGCCTGCTACACCAAGTTTCAGATGCCCTGTTAATCTGGAAAACCATGAACATCTGAATACATAAAAATTATAGGTTTAAAGTATTTACTGATCTGCGCTAAAAACAGACCTGTATTTAATTAGAATTTTTTTTTCACATCTGACAGCATCTTTTTTATTTTTTAGAGTAAAAATACGATGCAAATCATATTCATTCTAAAAAAGAGCTGATGAAAAGCGAGTAACTATAACAGACTGCCTTTTAAAAATAAAAACCGTGCGATCAATCCTGTTCTCTTATATAAACCAGTCAGTCCAGCCTAAAACACAGTTTTTTTGATATTACATAAAAAAATTAGACACACTTTTTTTTAAATAACCCTCCTGTTGCATTCAAGTCATTGAAATATACAAACAAGTCATTCTATTTTTCTAAATTTTAATAGATTTTATCATTATGCGATAAAGTGGTACAATATTAACCACAAAATCTCTCCCCTTCATTGAATCAATTGCTTACCCAGCGATTGATTCCTGATGACTTTGTTACATAGCTATTGAATTCGATAAGATTTGAGTCTGTTGAGCATTCGTCTATGTTTGCGACAATATGTATTTTTCAATGATACGTAACGTGAAATATGAGTTTCATTATTCAAAATGGTGAACTCAATCATTTCTCGACATAACGTAAATCATTGATGAAATCTCAACAGCCCCTATAACATGCCCGTTATTCTTTTCTGAACTATGCAACCAAGCCGAATTTACCAAGAGGCAAGGTATGAGCACAGAGCAAAACTCTCCCGTAGAGGCAACCAAGTCCAAAGTCTATCGATACTTCTTTATCGTCTTGACTGCACTCATTGCCCTATATCTCATCATCCAGGGTTCAAAATTATTGAGCTTAGGTGGTTCAAGTTATTACGTTATTGCTGGTGTTGCGTACATCATCATTGCGATTCTATATGCGTTAAAAAAAGCCGCTGGTTTATGGCTGTCTATCATCACATTTGTTGCCACTGTGATCTGGGCAATTGCAGAAGTTCAAGGTCTGGACTTCTGGCAATACATTCCGCGTTTGGTAATTCCAACAGTTTTATTTGTTTTAAGTTTATGGGCAAGTCACAGTCTGCCTGCATTAACCAGTAAAAAAGTAAAAACCGCAAATCAAGTTGGATTTGTAGGTTTCGCTGCCTGTGTTGTTGCACTGATTGCAGCATTTTACCCACACGGTAAAGTTTTAAATCCAATCGATCTGGTTCAAGATCCAAACCTTGCAAAACCCAATGCTGAAAACTCAGATAACTGGGAATATTTCGGTCGTAATGGCAATGGTACACGTTTTGCGCCTTATACCGACATTAGCCCTGAAAATGTCAAAGATTTAAAAGTTGCCTGGACGTATCACACAGGTCGTGATTTAAAAGCAGGTGTGGATGAAAATACACCAATTCAAATTGGTAGTACGCTTTATTCATGTACACCGACCAATATCATTACTGCAATTGATGGTGATAGTGGTAAAGCCATCTGGAAATATGATCCTAAGGCAAAAACAGCGGAACATATTACCTGTCGTGGTGTCGGTTATTATGATGCAAGCAAAGATGCTTCTCTCACTCCTGCTGATTTAGCATCGAATGGTATTAAAGCCTGTCCACAACGTATTTTAACTTCGACTGTGGATGGTCGTTTAATTGCGTTAAATGCCAAAACGGGTGCTTTGTGTTCTGAGTTCGGTGTCAATGGTCAAGTCGATGTTTTACATGACATGGGACCAACTGAACAAAGTAAACGTTATCACCCTACTTCTACACCATTAATTGCAGGTCATGTGACAATTCTTGGCGGTTGGGTACGTGATATTGTTCACGGCGAACCTTCTGGTGTCGTTCGTGCTTATGATGTGCGTACAGGTAAACTCGCTTGGGCTTGGGATGTGGGTAATCCTGAACTTTCTGGTGAGCCTACAAACGGAAAAGGTTTCACCCTTGAAACACCCAATATGTGGACCATTCCAACGTATGACAAAGATCTAAATCTGGTTTATTTACCTACAGGTAATGGTCCTCCAGATTACTGGGGTGGCGACCGTAACGGTGCCAAAGAAAAATTTGGTTCTGCTGTTGTTGCTGTCAATGCCACTACGGGTAAAACTGTATGGTCTTATCAAATCGTGCATCATGACGTTTGGGATTATGATTTACCGTCACAACCTGTTTTATACGACATGACCAATGAACAAGGTCAAAAAGTTCCAGCATTGATTCAAACCACGAAAATGGGACAAATCTTTGTATTAGACCGTCGTACAGGACAACCTGTTTCTAAAGTGGTTGAAAAAGCAGTGCCAACTTCTGGCGCGGCTGAAGGCGAAAAACTTTCTCCAACTCAACCTTATTCTGTAGATATGCCACAAATTGGTAATGACACTTTACGTGAAAAAGACATGTGGGGGATTTCTACATTTGACCAGTTGAACTGTCGTATTGATTATAAAGACTTAGTCTATCAAGGTCTTTATACTCCACCAGGCGAAAAACCATATATCGAATGGCCAAGTCTATTGGGTGGTATGAACTGGGGTGGTATTTCAATTGATGAATCGACTGGTTTAATGTTCGTCAACGATATGCGTATGCCGCTTCGTATGTCTTTAGTCCGTAAAGAAGACATGGGCAAATACAAAATTTCAACTGATGAAGTGCCTGGATTTATGGGTACTGTACGTCCACAATTTGCAGGTCCTTATGCGGGTGTGAAAATTGACATCATGCAATCTGCATTAGGTGTACCATGTAACCGCCCACCTTTCGGCACCATGACAGCGATTGATTTAAAATCTAAAAAAGTCGTTTGGGAAGTGCCTATGGGGACTGCTGAACAACTTGGACCTTTAGGTGTTAAATCACACATGCCTATGCCTTTAGGTATGCCAACTTTAGGTGGTCCTACTTCAACAGCTTCTGGTTTAGTGTTCTTTGCCGGTACGCAAGATTATTACTTACGTGCTTTAGACTCTAAAACAGGTAAAGAAGTCTGGAAAGCTGAGCTTCCAGTTGCTGCTGTTGCCGCACCATTGATTTATAAATCTCCGAAAACAGGTAAACAGTATGTTGTCATCTCTGCGGGTGGTGCAAGCCATTCTAAAGATGTGGGTGATTATATTATTGCCTATGCTTTACCTGATCAGAAATAAGTACATTTGACTTATCCATAGAAAAACCAGAGCCTCGGCTCTGGTTTTTCTATTCCAGTTAATGATTTACTGTCGCAAGTTGCTCTGAATTATACCGTGCCCCAATATTTGGATATTGATGAATAATTTGTTCAATCTCAGTTAAATCCTGCTGAGTCAATTTCACATCAACCGCTTTTGCATTTTCAATCAGACGCTCAACTTTTCGAGTTCCTGGGATTGGAATAATGTTTTCACCACGATTCAATACCCACGCCAAAGCAAGTTGTGCAGCAGTTAATTGTTTAGATGCTGCAAAGTCTGAAAATGCTTGCGCCAATGCTTGATTATTAGCAAGATTTGCTCCCTGATAACGAGGTAAATGTTTTCTAAAATCATGAACATCCAATTGATCTGGATCAAGATGATTGGTCATCAGCCCACGTGATAACGGGGAATAAGGCACAAAAGAAATACCTAACTCACGACTCAAAGGCAAAATACTTTCCTCTACATCTCGCGTTAATACGGAATATTCATATTGCAATGCTGAAACTGGATGAATCGCATGTGCTTTACGAATTGATTCAGCAGAAGCCTCACTCAAGCCAAGATATTTCACTTTTCCTGCTTGAACTAAATCAGCCATTGCCCCAATCGTATCTTCAAGCGGAACTTGTGGATCAATGCGATGTGCATAATACATATCAATCACATCTGTGTTTAAACGCTTCAAACTGTTTTCTACAGCAATCCGAATCCACTCAGGAGAGCCATCAATATAACTGTTTAGTGAATTTTCAACTTTTCCTGAATTTTCAGGATAACGAAAGCCAAATTTTGTAGCGATAAAGACCTGATCACGCCGTGATTTCAAAACTTTTGCTAAAAGTTCTTCATTTGCACCATTGCCATACATATCCGCTGTATCCCAGAAATTAATTCCGAGTTCCAATGCTTCATATAAAGTCTTTATACTTTGCTGATCATCGCTAGCGCCATAGGCAAAACTCATTCCCATGCAACCCAAGCCAATTGCTGAAAGTTGCTCACCTGTTTTTGCGAGTTCTCTATATTTCATTGTTATCGCCTCTTTGTGAATAAATCATGCTGGTCTATTCAATATAAAGCGTTGATGAAAATATCACGTATAACAATCAAACCATTACTTATAAAATTCAAACATCGTTAAACAGATGAACTTTCAGTTTTTATAACAGACTCTCGAAATATTTTAGGTGATTGACCTGTAAGCTTTTTAAAAAAATTGGTGAAATATGCTGGATATTCAAAACCTAAACTATAAGCAATTTCTGAAATATTCCAATTTGTGAATTGAAGTAATGCCTTCGCTTCCTGACACACTCTTGAACTGATATGTTCAGAAGTGGTCTTGCCTGTTGCTTCTTTAACTGCACGATTTAAATGATTCACATGAACAGATAAGTGATAAGCAAAATCATTCGGCGTTTTAAGCGTTAAATGAAAATGTGGGGAATCGATTGGAAATTGTCGCTCTAGCAACTCAAAAAACAAATGGCTGATTTTCACTGCTGCATTGCTATGTTGTTCAAACTGTTGAGTTGGTTTCATTTTTACAGCTTCATGAACAATTAAATGCAAATAATTCCTTAACACATTGTATTTATGAATATAGTCACTGGAAACTTCATGCATCATTTTCTTAAAAATAAATGATATTTCATCAACTTGACGATCATCCAGAAAATATAAAGGGTCTCCATCCACTTTAAAAAGTGGAGAATCTTTTAAAAAATTTTGCCGTACTTCATGCTGAATAAAATCTTCAGTAAATAAACAAAACCAGCCTGCTTGCTCAGGTGAATGAATTTCCCATGAATAAGGAATGATTGGATTTGAAAATAACAATGCTGGTCGGTCAACTTTGATCCAGCGATTGGCATAATGTAATTCACCCGTCCCTAAAACTAACGAAATTTTATAATAATCGCGACGACTGTATGGGGTAAGAAAGCTACATGCACTACGCTGAAATACATTGAAATGACCAATGGATGAAAATTGTGGTGTAAAACTTGTTCCCTTCGTCTCTGAAAAGCGTTGATAAAACTCTTGAATACTTTCATGTTTCATTTTCCACGCTCCCAGCAAAAGCGATTTCTTATAATATTCAAACATGATCTTACAGTGAATTAAATAAAAAGCCAGATTCATTGTGTAATCTGGCTTTACTTAAATTTGAAAATGCATGACTTAAATCAGCATTTAAACTTTAACTGCATTTTTAAATTCTCTTCGTTCCTGCAACGCTTTCTTAATCACCTGATAGCCACCGGTTAAGCCTAAAGTCGCCATAATCACTGCAACAATAATATCCGGTAATAAACTTCCTGTACCAAATACCCCCACCGCTGCCAGGATCACTGCAACATTACCTATCGCATCATTACGACTGCACAGCCACACAGACTGCATGTTGGAATCACCATCGCGGAAAGCGTACAGAACTACTGCGGCAACCACATTAGCAATCAACGCCAGAATACCGATTGCCCCCATGGTAATTGCTTCAGGTGGAATTCCCTGGATATAAGCATAGGCAGATTTACCGATCACCACAAAACCAAACAACGCCATGGTCAAACCTTTCAGCAATGCCACTGTCGCACGCCAGTACAGACTTGCACCCAACACGGCAAGTGAAATCCCGTAGTTGACTGCATCACCAAAGAAGTCCAAAGAATCTGCCCACAGTGCTGATGAATGTGCATAAGCACCACCAATCAACTCGACAAAGAACATAGCAAGGTTAATAAACAATGCAATCCACAATGCTGTTCTGAACTTACTGTCTGGTTTTTTCGGTGCAGGTTCATGACTGCAATCACAACATGCCATGTGCGTTCCCCTTGATTAATAATTCATCTGTATTATGCTATTTAAAACTATGGACTAACTCCAAGGTCAAGCCTTGTTTGAATATTTCTGGAGAAATTCACCATGCAACAGTATCTCATCAGCGACCTGGCTAAAAAGACCCAACTGAGTACCGACACCATTCGTTTTTATGAAAAAAAACAATTGATTCAACCAAGCTTTCGTGCTGAAAATAATTATAAATATTATGATGATGAATGCCTGAAACGCCTGATCTTTATCAAACGCTGTCGTGCCCTTGATATGACATTGCATGAAATTGTGGCATTACTGGAGCAGGTGCAACATCCTGAACGTGGCTGTAAAATTGTCGATCAGTTAATTGAGGAACACATTCAACATGTGGAAACACGGATTCTGGAATTGCAGAGTTTTAAAACACAATTGATTGCCCTGCGCCAATCCTGCGCTTCAGACAGCACCATTGATCATTGTCAGATTGTTAAAAAGTTAGAGGCTTCGATTGAATAAACGTTCGAATACCTTGTGCTAAAAACATCGGGAGCTAAACAAAGTTTTGCTACAACATTAGACCTCTTGCATAAGTCAAAAAATGTTCAAATTTTAGATTTAAAACATATTCAAAAGAATGTTGGAAGTTCCTTCTCCCTTTGGGATGAGGAGGT
Organism: Acinetobacter sp. WCHAc010052; assembly: GCF_002165295.2. Classification (NCBI taxonomy): domain Bacteria; kingdom Pseudomonadati; phylum Pseudomonadota; class Gammaproteobacteria; order Moraxellales; family Moraxellaceae; genus Acinetobacter; species Acinetobacter sp. WCHAc010052. The sequence continues at coordinate 2,338,587 of NZ_CP032143.1, forward strand.
AACTCCGCAAGAGGATGAGGGCTTTTAAATAGAAAGCCTCTCCCTCTTGCGAAACGATGTTTCTCATCCTGAAAGGAGAGGGAACCTTCAATATTGATTCAGATCTTGCCGAAACTAACTTTCGCAAGAAGTCTATTATTAAACCATATTTGAATCCCGATTATTTTCGGTATGAAATATAGTCATCAAATTGACTTCAGATTCACCCATTTCAATAGATTATCTGCCCATTTCTTACACTCAGAATAACGATCCATTATTCGAACAATACTGAATCTATATCTGGCAATATCATTTAACACCCACCTCTTTAAATACTTTTTTACGTAACCAAAGCGACACACTCACCAAAGCAATCAACACAGGTACTTCAACCAAAGGACCAATCACCGTGGTAAATGCTACTGGCGAAGCCAGACCAAAAGTTGCGATTGCCACTGCAAGTGCCAACTCAAAGTTATTACCTGCTGCGGTAAATGAAATAGCTGTTGTTTTCGGATAATCATTGCCCATCCATTTGCTCATAAAAAGCTGATAAAAAACATCGCAATAAAATACAGCGTCAGAGGAATAGCAATTCGCAATACATCCAATGGCAACGCCACCACATCTGCACCTTTTAAGCTGAACATCGCCACAATGGTAAACAGCAATGCCAGTAAACTCAGCGGACTGATTTTAGGAATAAAACGATTTTGATACCAATCCAGACCCTTTTGTTTGACGAGAATCAAACGGGTTAAAAAACCTAATAAGAATGGAATACCCAGATAAATCAGCACCGCTTGGGTGATCGTCCAAAAACTGACATTGATCACTTGCGCTTCAACACCAAAAAATGGCGGTAAATAAGTTAAAAATAACCATGCATAACTGCTGAAAAACAGGATCTGGAAAATACTGTTAAATGCCACCAAGGCTGCAACATATTGATGATCACCACAGGCAAGATTATTCCACACCAATACCATTGCAATACAACGTGCCAAGCCGATCAAAATCAGCCCTGTCATATATTCTGGATAGTTCTGCAAAAACAGAATTGCGAGTGCAAACATCAGACACGGTGCAATCAACCAATTTTGCAGCAAAGACAAAACTAAGGTTCGCTTATCCTGAAAAACCTGGCTTAAATTTTTATAATCCACTTTGGCTAAAGGTGGATACATCATCAAAATCAAACCAATGGCAATCGGTAAATTCACCGTACCCACACTCATCTGATTCAGCGTTTGTGCTGATTCAGGAAAAAACAGACCGATTGCAATGCCAATCGCCATGGCGATAAAAATCCAAAGCGTAAGATTCCGATCTAAAAAAGAAAGTTTCTGAACTGACATAGACGAATCTTCACGCAATCAAAGCAATTTTTTCGAGTGCTTTGGCTAATTCCTGTGCATTCAATTGTTCAAAATCCAGTGCAAAAAAAGCATCAAAACGTCGTTGGATATGTTGCACCGTTAAATTAAATGCCTGTAATTTTTCTGCTTCCGGCAAATCCAGATGCGATGGATCATCCAAACCCCAATGAACTTTTAAAGCATTACCCAAATAAAGTGGGCACGATTCATTAGCCGCTTCGCTACACACCGTCACCACAATTTCAGGAGCAAAGGCTTCACATGCCTGCATATTTTTACTGAATAAATCCTCAGTCGGGATATTTAAACTTTGCAAGGTTTTCAATGTGAGTGGATGAACCTGTCCAGATGGATGACTGCCTGCGCTACATGCCTGAAAACCTGATGGTGCCTGTACATTAAACAAAGCTTCAGACAGAATGCTACGACAGCTGTTACCTGTACATAAAAATAAAATTTTCATCTTAATTCAATCACCTATTCACAACAGTTTGAATTTTCAGAACATGAATTTTCAACCAGGTTAAACCGCTGATCCTGTTCTGCGAGTCTGAGTAAAATCTCTTTACACCACGGGGCTAAATCATCATGTAACTGATAGTAGACCCATTGCCCCTGGCGGCGATCCTGTAAAATCTGTGAAGTGCGCAGCAGTGCGAGATGACGTGAAATTTTTGGCTGACTGAACTCCAGAATTTCTGTTAAATCACAGACACAGCGTTCGCCCTGCTTCACGATCATCAGTAAAATATCGAGCCGGGTTTGATCCGCCAGACATTTAAAAAAATCAACTTGATTCATCTCTATATATGGATATATGCATTTCCATACATATTAAGCTTAAAATGAGTAAACTGGCAATATTCAGTGATCATTCATTTGTAATTCCGAGCTTTTTACTAGGTTGAATCTATTTTTTTTATCACTAAAATAATACCCATAAAGTTTTTATGCCTTTTACAACATGACCATTTCCCACGTTACTGAACTTCTCTCGCCTGCCGGTTCGCTGAAGAATATGCGCTATGCATTTGCTTATGGTGCGGACGCTGTCTATGCAGGTCAGCCGCGTTACAGCTTGCGGGTTCGCAACAATGCATTTGATCATGACAATCTGCAAATCGGCATTGCCGAAGCACATGCTTTAGGCAAAAAGTTTTATGTGGTCGTCAATATTCAACCGCATAACTCTAAACTTAAAAACTTTATCCGTGATCTTGAACCTGTGGTTGCAATGCAGCCCGATGCTTTGATTATGTCTGATCCCGGTCTGATCATGATGGTGCGTGAACATTTCCCTGAAGTGTCGATTCACCTGTCTGTTCAAGCCAATGCAGTCAATTGGGCAACGGTCAGGTTCTGGAAAAATATGGGGCTAACGCGTGTGATTTTATCACGTGAATTATCCCTCGAAGAGATCGAAGAAATTAAGCAGAATGTGCCTGATATGGAAATTGAAGTTTTCGTACATGGCGCACTTTGCATGGCTTATTCCGGTCGTTGCTTACTTTCAGGCTATATGAATAAACGTGATGCAAATCAAGGCGCATGCACCAATGCATGTCGCTGGGATTATAAAGTTCACGAAGCAGCAGAAGATGCATCTGGGGATGTCATTCCAGTCCGACAGCTGGAGACAGCATCAGGCTGCTGCAACAATAAAGATGCCGACGAGCAACACGCCCAAAATCAACATCAATTTGGCGAACCGGTTTTATTACAACGCAATGAAGAAGAAATGTTCGCTGCTGAAGAAGACGAACATGGTACTTACTTCATGAACTCCAAAGACTTACGTGCCGTACAGCATGTAGACCGTTTAACCCGAATGGGAGTTCACTCCTTAAAAATTGAAGGTCGTACCAAGTCCTATTTTTACTGTGCCCGTACCGCGCAGATTTACCGTAAAGCAATCGATGATGCACATGCGGGTAAAGGTTTTGATCCTGCACTGATGACCCAGCTCGAAGGTCTGGCAAACCGTGGCTATACCGAAGGTTTTTTACGTCGTCACGTACACAGTGAATATCAGAATTATGAAACAGGTTCTTCACGCTTTGACCATCAACAGTTTGTTGGTGAAGTTTTAGAGCGAAATGGCGACTATATCAAAGTCGAAGTGAAAAACCGTTTTGTTGTTGGTGACTCACTGGAACTGATGACAACCTCAGGAAATATCACATTTATTCTGTCTGAAATACTGGATAAAAAAGGTCACTCCATCACTGATGCAAAAGGTTCAGGTTATATCGTTGATATTCCAGTACCTGCAGATGTGGATATGACTTACGCCCTGCTCATTCGTAATTTACCAGAGTCCACTGCCGATATTCAGGCCACTTCACTGGCTTATCAGGCGGTTTAAAACTTCGAGGTATTTATGGCTTTACTGATAACAGATCAATGCATTAACTGTGATATGTGTGTTGCAGAGTGCCCCAATCAAGCAATTTTTGAAGGCGAAAAAGTCTATGAAATTGATGCTGAACGCTGTACGGAATGTGTCGGTTTTTACGAACGACAGACCTGCGTGGATGTCTGCCCGATTGAATGTATTCTGCCAGATCCGGCACATAAGGAAACCAGGGAAGAACTCCTGAACAGATTTTATTATCTGAATTTATTTGGTTAATCCACTGCGAAACATCAGTTTCCCTGTTTTACGTTAATCAGCGCATAATAACAATAAATAAAAATGGAATTAAGGTTCAGCGACTTAATTCCAGAAAAGGAAAAAATAATAAGGGAGAAAAAGCCAGAGTGTAATCTGGGGAGAAAATACTCTGGCTTTTTCTGTTCCAATGATTTCAGTGCATCAGGAGAATCTGACAGGAGGAGCCTGTACATACTGAGGCAGGTTATTTAAAACCGTCAGTGCCTGTTCTGTATTTCCTTCATGATCAGGATGAAACTTCGGTGAAGCCCAGCGCAGGACGGACTTAGTCAGAAAGCTGAAAGTAGGCAGATTTCCTGTTTTACGACCGACTTTCTCCAGTTCCCACCACATTTTAAATACATTGGCTTTGGCCAGTTTCTGCATCTCTTCCAGGCTGTCCTGTCGGGCTAAACCACGTCCAATATCCACCATCAGATACATGAAAATCGGATAAATCACTGCCATAAGTGCCTGACGGGTCAGATAAAAACCATGTTTATTCTGTAACAGGTGATGGAACAGATCAAAAGCAACATTGCGGTGTTCAACTTCTTCAGCCAGATGCCAGCGGAATAAATCACTCATTTCGGTATCAGCATCAAACTTTTCCCAGTTATGACTGTTATCCAGCGTCCACTGTCCGATAACACCTGTGAAATGCTCAATAGTCGCAATGATTCCAACGCGTAGGGTTAACCAGTAATTTTCTAAAAACCTGAACCGATCAACCGGAATCCCGAAGGGTTTATCTGCAAGCAACTGTCCAAAAATTGCATTGGCAACTTTTAAACCAGACTCAAGATCATAATTCTGCTCCCGCATAAAATGCTGCCCTTGAATATGTGCCCGTGCATGCATGGCTTCCTGTTTAATAAATGCCTTTACATCTTCTTTTAACAGATCATCCGTTATCAGAGGCAGAGCTTTATTGAAGACACGGCAAAACCAGAATTCACCGGCTGGCAGCAGGATATTGATCGCGTTGTAGGTATGAGATGAAAAAGGATCTTCAGCAATCCAGTGAATTCTTGATTCTGAAAAATCAAAAGCCATCGTTCTTGGAGTAATTTTTATATGCTTTTTTACCACGACTCATCGTCCATTATCGCTCTTTTAAGCAATTCTAAACGATCATTTCTGCACCACATTGGCATGACTGACGAAGCCTGATCTTTTTGTGTTCACTTTCTGTGTGTAATGTCCACTTATTTAAACCCTTAAACAGTTGAATCATATGATTTTTCAAATACAGACCTGGTCCAGTTTTTCACTTCATTCACAATAAAATCAGCATCCGGCAAAGTTAACAGATAATAGTTCATTGCCTGCTCTCTATGCGTGGACACTATTTTCATCTTCTGATTTTTTAAATAATGTGCCACAGAAATACGGCTTAGCAAAGCAACACCCTGCCCTGACAGTACAGCCTGAATGGCATGGCTTTCCTGCGTATAAAATACCTGTGGCTGTCCTGCCTGAATATGCATCCCCTGTTTTTCAAACCACTTTTGCCAGTTCACGCGGTTTGGGCAATATTCATCTCCCCAGGTAAAATGAATGAGTGGTACAGTCTGCCAGTCCAGTTCACTCAAGTCCATTTCAGAACAGCCCACCACGACATATTCATCTCCTGCCAGAAACTCTATACTGACATCCTGATAATCACCCGAACCATAACGGATGGCTAAGTCATACATGCCCGATGCCATATTCACAACATCATAGCTGCTGTGTACCCGAAACATGATGTCAGGAAACCGTTGCTGCAATTCGGGTAAATGCGGAATAATCCATTCACTGGCAAATGTAGGCGTCGCTGTAATGGTAAACAGTCGCTGCCTGTTCTGTTCCAGCTGCATCAATGCCGTATGGATCTGGTCAAAACCTGCCTGTACATGCTTAAGCAGATATTCCCCTTCAGGTGTCAGGCTGATTGAGCGCGTCCGTCTTTCAAACAGTTGTAGATTCAACTGCTGCTCCAGCTTTTTTATCCGATGGCTCAAAGCAGTCGGCGTTAAAAATAACTGATCTGCGGCTTTCTTAAAACTTAGGTGCTCAGCAACATACTGAAAAGCTAATAATTGCTCTAATGAATAATGAAAGGTCATCCGAAGCATCTTCATGAATGAATTTCATTCAGTTATAGCATGTAATTTTATCGTTTGTTGTTCTGTTGATGTTGTTTGAAAATCAGACTTATCTTCAATGCATGAGTCATCAAAATGACCAATATTTTAAGAATTGATGCCAGTGTGAGAACAGGAATTTCAGGAACCGACCCTCATGGCTCGCTCAGCAGACGTTTAACTGAACTGTTTATAAATACATGGGCTGAAAATGATTCATCCATCCAGGTCAAACACCGTGATGTAGGGAAAAATCCTCCGCCTCTGATTGATGAAGAATGGATTGTTTCAGAATTTGGTTATGCTGAATCTGAAGAAAAAGCCCAACAGCGTTTAAAACTGAGTGATGAGCTGATTGCTGAATTAAAATGGGCAGATCTGATTGTAATCGGTGTACCTATGTATAATTTTGGACCACCAGCACATTTAAAAGCATATATTGACAATATTGTCAGAAAAGATAAAACCTATGCTTTTGATGCAGATCAGCAGCAACCTTATGCAGGACTGCTGGACGTGCAAAAACCGCTGGTGATCTTATCTGCCCGAGGTGGGCATGACTTTGATGCTCCTGATGCTCCTTTTCAGAATCATGTGGAACCGAGTATCAAAACAGCTTTTAACTTTATCGGCATTCAACAGTTCCATGAAATTGCAATTGAATATCAGGAATATGGCGGGGAGCTTTTAGAAAAATCCATTCAACAGGCTGAACAGAAAACCACAGCGCTTATCAGTGATTTACAACAAAAACTCATCCCATAAAAAAAGGAACTGAGCTGTTAGAACTCAATTCCTGTTAACTGCCGGAGGTATCGGAAAAGCCACGATATGAACCCTGACTTTTCCTTTACTCCATTCGTTTCAGATGATCTTACTGACCTGAACGGATCATGTAATCAAATGCAGACAGTGCTGCTTTCGCACCTTCACCTGATGCAATAATGATCTGTTTGTATGGAACAGTCGTACAGTCACCTGCTGCAAATACACCTTTCACATTGGTTTCGTTACGGTCATTCACCACAATTTCATTACGGTTTGACAGTTCTACAGCTGTTTCTTTCAGGAAGTCCGTATTTGGCAACAGACCAATCTGTACAAAAATCCCTGCCAGTTCAACTGTATGTTCCGTATCCGTTGCACGGTCTTTATATTTCAGTGCAGTTACCTGAGAACCATCACCAACCACTTCTGTAGACAGTGCATTCATGATCACTGTGGTATTTGGCAAGCTGTTCAGTTTATCCTGAAGCACCTGGTCAGCACGCAGTCTGGTATCGAACTCAACCAGCGTCACATGTTCCACAATACCCGCCAGATCAATAGCAGCTTCAACACCTGAGTTACCACCGCCAATTACAGCAACACGTTTGCCTTTGAACAATGGACCATCACAGTGCGGACAGTATGCAACACCACGGGTTTTATACTCTTTCTCACCAGGAACATTCATTTCTCTCCAGCGCGCACCGGTAGACAGAATGATCGTTTTAGATTCAAGTTTTGCACCGTTTTCCAGTTCAACTTCAACCAGACCGTTCGCTGTCTGATCAGCACCTACAATGTTTTTCACACGCTGCAGGTTCATAATGTCCACACCGTACTCACGTACATGCGCTTCCATATCGGCAGCAAATTTTGGTCCCTGAGTTTTCTGCACTGAAATAAAGTTTTCAATGTCCATCGTATCCATAACCTGACCACCGAAGCGTTCAGCCACGATCCCTGTACGGATACCTTTACGTGCCGCATAAACGGCAGAAGTTGCACCAGCAGGCCCACCACCGATCACTAAAACATCAAATGCTTCTTTGGCATTGAGTTTTTCAGCATCTTTAGCAGCTGCACCTGTATCCAGTTTCGCCACAATCTCTTCCAGTGTCATACGACCCTGTCCAATGTGTTCACCGTTCTGGAACACCATAGGCACAGCCATGATTTTGCGTTCTTCAACTTCATCCTGGAAGAATGCACCATCAATCATGGTTGCAGTCGTACCCGGGTTGTTGATTGCAATCAGGTTCAATGCCTGAACCACGTCTGGACAGTTATGGCAGCTTAATGAAACAAATACATCAAAGTTTGCAGTCAGGTTCAGACCTTTGATCTGTGCCAGAACTTCGTCTGAAACTTTTGGTGCATAACCAGAAACCTGTAACAAAGCCAGAATCAGTGAGGTAAACTCATGTCCCATTGGTAAACCAGCAAAGAATACACGTGGCTGTTCACCTTTTTTTGCAATACCAAAGCTCGGTTTACGGTCGTTTTCACCATCAAAACGTGCAGTTACCTGATCAGAAAGTGCAGCAACCTCAGTCACCAGTTCTTTAATTTTGTCTGATTTTTCAGAACCATTTAAAGAAGCAACAATTTCAATTGGGCTTTCAAGACGTTCAAGTAATGTTTTTAATTGAGCAGAAGTATTTGTATCTAACATGCTAACAGTCTCCAAGGGAGTAAATTCTTTCGTTGAATATATATTACGTCGATTTAAAAAATAGATAAAACAGTTTGTTTTCATAAAAACAATCGGATTTTCAGTTTAATCATCACCCTGCTGAAAACCACGACAAAAAACACTGTTTTAAAATAAATTTCAATCAGTTAATTTCTTCATTCTGCTCTATATATGAGGATTATTCCAAAATAATCAATGATTGTTCCTGTATTTCTTCAGTATTTTAAATACGGAAAGAATCTGAAGTCAGAGACACTGGAAGTAAAAACAGGTTATATCAGTTATTCACTGTAAAATAGATGTAAAAACCAGTAAGCCACTGAAATTCAATTATAAAATATAAAATTTCTTGTAAACAGTACAATGCTGTCTCTTCGAATCTTAAAATTTCATTATCTGCAAAAAAACACTTCAATTCCCCCACTGGCACTGCACAAAAATGCCCTAACACACTGCCTGATCAGGTTTATGCTGAACCTGAACAACAGATAACTGTCCAGATCCATATTTCATTCTGCACAACAGAACGAATGATTAAAACAGAGGCACAATAATGAAAATTGAATTCGTATTTGATATTGCATATCCCATGAGTTACGTCGCTTTTGAAAAGCTCAAACAGCACTGGAATCAAGCAACTGCCACTAAAATTGAACTGCTGCCTGTACAGGTTCTCCCCGAAATTCCCCTGGAAGGTATAAATGTCTACGAATATCTGACTGAACGTTATGGTTCAAAAGAAGCCAACCGTAAACTTGAAATGGCTAAATTCGCTGCCTACAGCGAAGACCTGACCATTGATATTGAACACATGAAACGTATGCCGAACAGTCGTCTGGCACATCAGGCTATTTTAGCGCTGGACAATGTTTTTGATCAGTACGCGCTGACTCAGGCGATCTTTCATGCCCTGTTTACACATGGTAAAGACATTTCAGATACAGCTGTTCTCAAAGAGATTATTGAAGCCATGGGACTGGATGGTACCAAAGTCCTGCGCTCCATTCAGCATAAAGAGATTGCAGATAAGCAGGCTGAAATTACACGATATGTGCAAAGTTTTGGGCAACACCCGACACCCTATTATATTGTGGATGGTGAAATACAGGATGAAAGTTTTTCCACACTTGAGCTGAAACGGTTGCTGTTACAGGCGAGTTAATACCTTAAATAAATCAACAGTAGCCTTCTCCTGAGCCACCTATAGTGCAGAAGAAGGCACTTTTCAATACAGATTAATACTGAAGTTTCTGTGATATCCGCACTAACCTTTTTTTTAGCCCTTTGGACAGGAAGTAAAAAATACCGCTGATCAATACTGAAACCGCAATCAGAGCATAAAGTACATAATTGAGAACCCTGGACCAGTGGGATGCTTTCGCAACCAGTGGTTCTACAGACTGAGCAAGTGGTGTGACTGCCTGACCATAAAGCTGATACTGCATGGACCATAACTGTTCAGGCTTCAGACCATATTCCAGAAAATGTGGATCTTTACGTTCTGCCTGAATCAGCTTTGCTGTGTAGGCAACAGCCACATCTCTGTCCTGTGGTTTATGCAGTAACGCAGTCTGTGCAAGCACATAGTCTTTAACCGGTTCAGGATCTTCTGTGCGCTGTAAATACTGATAAATCTGACTTTGCTGAATACTCTGATCATAACTGACCAAAGCCTGATACTCAGATGCTTCATCTTCTTTGAGGTCATACTGTACATAAGTCAGACCTGACCATAAAACAATGAATGCCACCAGCCAACCGACAAATTTCAGTACAAAAGACTGAAAACGTATTCTGAAAAACCTGATTTTTTTTAACAGTGAAACACTGATAAAAGCACCCGTAAATGCCACGATCAGTTTCAGGATCAGCCAGCCAAACCATGAAAGCAGGTTCAGAAAATAATTGGGCTGATGCATAAATGCTTCAAACTGTGCGTTGATACTGAACGGTATATGTAACTGCCGAACCTGCTCGGAAACACCAAACAGCCCCAGCACCATATCCTGCTGAAAAAAAATGGAGACAAAACTGATCAGTGCGAGTGTACTGGTCGCAACTGCCATCACCATCAGCCTGTTCTGACGTCGCTGTAACACTGCAACGCCAGTTTCTATCTGCTGCAACTGATCGATTTCACTGTCATGACCTTTGACCTGTCGTTCTGACAAATTTCACTCCTCAATGTTCATACTGCATGATCAGGACTTGGTCGCTGTATCCAGTACCATCTGCTGTAAATTATTCTGCAGTGCTTTAATTCGTGTGGACGCTTCCTCACGCTTCTGCATTCCCTCTTTCTGAATCTGAATCACATCATTTACAGTCTGTATGAGGGTATTCTGTACATGTTCAAGTGTTTCAATATCAATCACTGAGCGCTGATTGGCACGGGCAGTATCCACTGAGTTCTGGTGCAGCAGATCGGCATTACGCTTCAGCAGTTCATTGGTGGCATTATCAATAGTGTTTGCCAGCTGAACACTGTTTTTCTGTTCATGCAGTGATATCGCCAGACTGATCTGGTTTTTCCATGCAGGCAAAGTTATATTTTTAATGGCATAAAATTTGTCGACCAGCATTAAATTATTGGACTGAATAATGCGGATCATTGGTAGTGTCTGCATGGCTGACTGTTGCAGAACAAGCAGATCACTGACCCGTTTTTCCAGGTTATTAGCCAGATGATTCAGATCATAGATTTTCTGACTGGTCTGCTGATCCTGTTCCTGAGTGGTCAGTGTCACAATTTCCTGCTGAATTTCTTCCTGCTTCAGTCGCCCAGCCGCAACATATATGCCCAGCTGTCGGTATTCATCCTGCACACCGGCAAACATTTTATCGAGTGTGCCTACACGAGCTTTCAGCCCATTCTGAGAGGATTCAATTTCTTTCACCAGTGCATCAATCTGCTCTTTGGTGGTATTGAAATGCTGATCAAAACTCTGCTTTGCCCCCTTAAACTTACTCAGTAAACCACCAATAAAACCTGTATTTTTAGATTTGTTCAAAAGATTGCTGGTATTTAACTGCTGTGCCACCTGAACCACTTCATTCAGCTTCTGTCCAGTGACATCCAGATCTTTATTTTTTACAAGATCAAGCAGTTCATCAGTATAAGTCGATGTTTTAGTCGCAATATTTTTGCCATACTCAGCCACAGAAGAATGATTGATTTCAGCCAGTTCCTTGCGGGCATTCAGTACTTCTGTAAAATCCTGCTCCTGCAGACCCAGTTCTTTCAGATTCATCTGCTGAAACTTTTTTTCAATAACTTCTGAGGAAAATTCCACAGGTAAATTCTGTTGTTCTGAAGCGGTCATGGCTCACCCTGTATGTATAACTGAATTTTTGGCTTAAGATTTCTCTAATGATTTTTTAAGCGTCTTAATTAAATTTTCACGACTATTATTAAGCTTTTCCAGATCAGTTGTCGAGCTGGAAGCAGTATTGTGCTTTACATGATATTTCCACGCAGGAATCAGGACTTGCTGAGCTTCCTTAAAACGGTCAAGCAAGCTAAAGGACAGCTGCTGAGACAGCTGCATCTGAGCAATTGCAATATCATTGTTCGCCTGTAAGGTTCTTAAACTGTAGATTTTCTGAGACAGTCTTTCTGAAAAATTATCCAGTGGATGCTGTTTTGTAAATGACGGATATTCTTCAAGGAACTCCTCAGCGGCCATAATATATTTTGCCATCTGCTCTCTTAAACCCGTCAGTTGCTGCAAACGGGACTGTGACTTCTGAATCTCAATCTGAAGTTTCTGACTCAGATGGTTTGCCCGATCCAGCAGAACATCAAGGTTTTTATAATACTGTATCTGCCCTGAAGTATATTCAAGGTCTATACCCAGCCATTTCTGAACAGCATGAAACTTTCTGGTTTTCAGATATTTTTTTGAATCAGCCAAAGCACTGATCAATGATTCAATCGTGGAACTGAGCTGCTGGGTAAGCGCAGGGTCAACACCGTTCAGCAACACGGACTGTGCCTGAATCAAATGATCAGCATAACGGTTCAGCTGCTGCTGATTGTTGACCAGGGGCGAGAGGTCATTACGTTTGATCGAAAGTGTATCATCCCTGCTTACACTGATCTGATTCAACGGCTGTAACTGAAAGAACTGAGTCATCGGAATTAAAACACCAGGTAATCAAACTGTTATCTGAATAAATCATGTCCCATACTACAGCATTCTGTTGCATATTTTATTCAGTGATTTGTTACTGAACCGGTCACCCTAGACCATTTAAAGTCATAAAACAGACTGTATTTTTCAGCAAATTCAGACATAATAATTTTTTTCCAAAGATACCTATAAGAATGAAAAACACTTATTTTCTCCCGCCCCTGCTCGGGCTGTTCAGCTTAAGTTTTCAGGTGTCTGCACTGACAACAGCGGATGCTCCGATACAGCAGGTCACACTGTATCCTGGCGCTGCAAAAATTGAACGCAGCATTAAAGTGAAATCTGGTGAGCAGCTGGTCAGTCTGCAGGGGCTCGCAGCTAATTTTGATATCAATCAGTTGCAGTATCAGACCTCAGGTATAGATGTAAATGCTGTCTCACATACCGACAGCGCACTGGACAAACCAGCCGGCAATGAGTCCAGCCAGTTAAAGACAGAAATTGAACAGGTTCGTGATCAGATTTCAGCACAGAATGCAATTATTCAGTCCGCTGAACTTCAGAATAAATTCCTCACCAACATTACCAAGGGTTCTGCCAGAAAAGTGCAGAAGCAGGCATATCAGGCATTTATAGCGATAGATGAAGCTAAAGTTAAAAAAGAAAAACTGACCCAGCGACTGAATGAACTTGAACAGGATCTGAATGCGATTGGTGATCATGGTTTTAATCAGCGAACTCTGAAATTTCATGTCAATGCACCACAAAACGGTGAAATTCATCTCAGTTATATGATTCCCTATGCACGCTGGCAACCTGTTTATAAAGCTGAACTGGACTCTAAAACACAGCAGCTGAAACTGAGCCGAATGGCAATGATTGCCCAGAAAACGGGAGAAGACTGGAATAATGTCAAACTGACTCTTTCCACGTCCACCCCACAGAACTATGTAGAACAGATCAGTCCAGCGCCGTGGTGGGTCAATTACTACGAACCTGAACCCATCAGACCGATGCCTGCACCTGTCGCTATGGCAGAAATGGCTTATGGTCGTGCATCAGCAAAAATGCAGGCTGCGGGACGGGACAATCCAGAACCTGGTTTCCCACAGTTTGAAGCCAGTGAACAAAATTTCAGTACAGAATTCAGATCGTCAACCAAAGCCTCTGTTCCAAGCAGTCAGCAGCTGATTTACCTGCCGCTGAGTACAGAACAGTATCCTGCAAAACTCTCAGTCTGGGCTATTCCAAAGCAAAGTACTCAGGCAACAGTCAATGTTGAAGTTCCTGCGCAGGGTAACAACTGGCCGTCGGGTATGGTGCGTTTATACCGTGACGGTGATTATATCGGGCAACGGAACTGGAACAACCATGCGGACAGTTCACTGCAGATGAGTTTTGGCGTCGATGATCAGATCCAGATTCAGGTAACGGATCTGAGCAACAAGAAAAGCCCTGCTGGGAAAACTCAGTCCACCACGGTTCAGAAACAGCAGTACACTGTTAAAAACCTGCATCGCTATCCTGTAAACCTGGTGCTGTTTGAATCATCACCACAGAGTCAGAATGGGAAACTCAATACACAATCCACTTACAGTCTGCCACCCTCACAAACCAGCTGGAATGGTCAACCTGGGATCAACAGCTGGCAGACAGTACTCCAGCCGGTTCAGAGTTTTCAGCTGGATGTACAGCATGAGTTTAATTTCCCTGCCAAAGGGACTACATCGGGCTTCTGATCCATTCATCAGCTGAAACTAAAAAGGCTCTGATTGATAAAATCAGAGCCTTTTGCGTATTCTGCCAGTTTATCACTGACCGCTATGCCTTAAATATAATTACCTTCACGTTCAGGCTGATACAGCACTTTCTCAATTCTGACTTTCATCAGGTGTCCATCTGGCTGAGGCCACTCAATTTCCTGCCCTTCAGCCAGTCCTAGAATCGCAGCGCCCACAGGTGCAATCACATTGACCTGACCTTTCTCACCTTTAAAATCGTGTGGATAAACCAGTACTATTTCAGTTGGTTCTTCAGCTGGTGCAATCGTAATCAGAACACGGGCATTCATGCTGACCACATTTCCAGGAACATCTTCAGGCTTGACCACTTCTGCCCGTGCCAGCTCATCTTCAAGATGCTGCATCGTTGGAGTCAGTGTGGACTGATGTTCCAGCATTGTTTCCAAACGATGCAGATCCTGTTCTGAAATAACAATATTTGGTTTGTCCATAACATCACTCCTGAGTACCAGAAAACCATTTTCTGGCACTAACAAAAAATTAAATCGGTATGCTTTAAATTCTTAACACAGAATCCTGTATTTACAAATAAATATCTGTATTGCCCACTTCAAAGAAAAATTTATTTATTGTATGTTTTAAATACATAAATTTGTTCGAGAATAAAAATGACAGGGATGGCATTAATAAATACAGACGGTATCAGCTCAACAGAATTTATGCAAAATATACGTCGTAAATTCCATAATCCGAATCACAGTCGGGAGTTTTATATACATTCTGCTCTGCTCACTGTCCATTTTGACGGCAGTTTTGAATGTCTGCAACGTCTGGATCAGATGATCACCGCCTACAGGAAGCAGGTTGGTCCACTGAATGAAGACTTTACTTCAGACCCGACCAAGGTAAATGCTTTAATTTTAATTGCAAGCTATATAGGTGCTTTTTTCTGTCAGAAAACAGGAAAACCTGAAATCTGGTTCAGTCAGGCTGAAATTTTCAGCGATTCTGACCAGGTATGCTCTACCCCTTTGGACAATCTGCTGCACAGTTATGCTGTCATGGACGATCAGCAGGCTTTCTTTCCTCTGCAGTTGCTGTACCAGCATCTTTCAGTCAGTGAAGAGCTGACACCCTCAGTCAGCCAGAAAATTGAAGCACGTATTTTAAGTCATCTACTCAGACATGTTGCAGAAACTGAAGCCTATAATAAAGAAATGCATTTTTTACAGAAAATGTATTTAAAAAACTATCCTCTGGACAAGGAAAATACTTTTCAACCTCTGATCAACCTATGCAATCTTGATTATTCAACAGACAGCCTGGATCGTCTGGATGAACTGCTCAGAGAAATCCGTCAGCAGTACAGACTGATGCCTGAAGCCTTCTTAAAAAATCCTGAAAACCATAATTTCATTTTATTTGTCAGTGGCTATTTAGGGCGCATTACTGCACAACAGTCTGCTGCAACTTTACGCTGGCTTCCACCTGAGCAAAAAAATAATATTATTGATAAAACAGCACGGGATTATATTGGTCATTTACGGGTTGCTCAGATCAATCAACATCTGGTTTTTGTTGCCCAGCATGTCTGTGATTTCCTGTTCAGTCCTCTGGTTCAGACCAGCAGTAAAATTTATACAGCCAATATGGTTGATAAAATCCGTTCAGAAAGTACGCCCATTTACTTGGTACCGCATCTTCCCTCCACAACTGCCAGTCCATTTTACAATGTACTCTTTCAGGCAGGCAGGCTCACAGGTCATCTGTTTCAGCAACTGTTCAATACAGCTGAACAGCGCAGTACCACTGTGACACCCACCAGTTTCCCACAGGGAAATACATTTATCAGTCATTCTGATGGCGTGGATCATGCACTCAGACAACTGCACAGTAACTCAGATCAGCATGAATACAATGCTTTAGGCTATGTCACTCAGGTATACCTGCCACATCTCTGTACTCAGGCAATCACGCTGAATATTCGTGACTTTTCAACAAACAGTATGAACTTATGCCTGAATATTCCATTTTTTGAATCAGATGATTATCGCGGGTTCTGCATTTTACAGCCCTATATGTTCAGCTCAGATATCAGCACAGAAACCCATATGCAGGAGATTTACAACAGTATGGGTGCTTTTTATGAGGGACTTCATCATTTTGAACAGTCCATCGCTGAATCTGAAAGAATCTGGAAAAAATATTATTCCCCAGGAAAACATCCATATCCAGGAATTTTCCCGACCGTTCAGCCCAGTGAATTCAGCTTTAAAAAATAAAAAAAGCCTCCTGTATCAGGAGGCTTTTTCAGTTTTCAGCAAAATGTCTTATTTTGCGTAAACCGGGAATTTAGCACATACCGCTTCAACTTTCGCTTTCACAGTATTGATCACAGCTTCATCACCTTTTGCATCCAGGATATCTGCAATCCAACCAGCCAGGTCACGAACTTCAGCTTCACCAAAACCACGTGTAGTCACTGCAGGTGTACCGATACGGATACCTGAAGTCACAAATGGAGAACGTGGGTCGTTAGGCACAGAGTTTTTGTTCACAGTAATGTGAGCAGCGCCTAACCATGCATCAGCTTCTTTACCTGTTACATCCTGTTTGATTAAAGACAACAGGAACAGGTGGTTTTCAGTACCGCCAGATACAACATCGTAACCACGTGCAATTAATACTTCAGCCATCGCTTTAGCATTAACAACGACCTGTTTCTGATATTCTTTATATTCAGGAGCCATTGCTTCTTTAAAGCAGATTGCTTTAGCGGCAACAGCATGAACCAGTGGGCCACCCTGGTTACCTGGGAATACAGCAGACTGAAGTTTTTTCTCAATCTCTTCGTTTGCTTTCGCCAGGATCAGACCTGAACGCGGACCACGAAGTGTTTTATGAGTCGTTGTTGTCGTTACGTCAGCAATTTTCACCGGGCTTGGGTAAACACCCGCAGCAACCAGACCTGCAACGTGCGCCATATCTACGAATAAATATGCACCAACTTTGTCCGCGATATCACGGAAACGTTGCCAATCAACGATTTGGCTATAAGCAGAAAAACCAGCCACGATCATACGTGGTTTGTGTTCTACAGCTAAACGCTCAACTTCTTCGTAATCAATTTCGCCAGTTTCTGGGTTTAAACCGTACTGAACTGCGTTATATGTTTTACCAGAGAAGCTTACTTTTGCACCGTGAGTCAGGTGACCACCGTGAGCAAGGCTCATACCCAGTACTGTATCGCCCGGGTTCAGAAGCGCTAAATAAACTGCTGAGTTTGCCTGAGAACCAGCGTGTGGCTGAACGTTGGCATAATCTGCGCCGAATAATTCTTTAGCACGGTCAATCGCCAATTGCTCGATCACGTCTACATATTCACAACCGCCGTAATAGCGTTTGCCTGGATAACCTTCCGCATATTTGTTAGTGAGTTTTGATCCCTGAGCTTCCATTACTGCTGGTGAGCAATAGTTTTCAGATGCGATTAACTCAATATGAGCTTCTTGACGAGCATCTTCCTGAGTAATTGCTTTAGCAATTTCTGGATCAAATTCAGAAATAGAGATATTGGCGAACATTAGCGAGGTCCTATGAATTAGGGCTTTTAAGCCGTGCTAAGATTGGCGCATATTGTAACATGAAGTTCATACAAATAAGGAATGAACTTTGCTCAGTTTTACACAAAAAAAAGCTCATCCTGAGATTCAGAATGAGCTTTTTGATCACAATTCTTTTATTCAGTCAGTTTCAGCAAAAAAACATCTTTTTAAACTCACTGAATACGTACCTTAAAAAATCGGAACACAAATATTCAGTTTCTGCTACTGATTCAATAAACCACCAATATCCTGAACAAAATTGCTGAAATTTTGTGTATATACAGTCCCGTGATCCCACGTTTTATTTGAAATGTAGGTGACACTGCTTCCTTTATTTTGCATTGCCCCATTCAATATATCTGTAGCTGCTGATGGCACAGTTGTATCTGCCTCACCCTGATAAATAATCACCTTCTGATTCAGTTTTACAAGACCCGGTTGTGATCCCTTTTCAAGAAACTCCTGTATCACAGGTATTTCCATAAACTTACTTTGAGTTCTTCCATACCCCTGTAAAGACCCCATACCAATAGGACCCTGCGCATAATCCTGCATTCCTTTACCTAAAGCCAATCCTACTGTACCACCACATTCTGCTTCTGCTACAGGAGCAATTTTTGCAGTATCAGGCTGAAAAACCTGAGAATAACTGACAGTCGTTTTATACCCCTGCATACCTGCAACAATCAAAGAAGTATAAGTATCCAGCTGAGC
The DNA here is from genome assembly GCF_002165295.2 of Acinetobacter sp. WCHAc010052. Classification (NCBI taxonomy): domain Bacteria; kingdom Pseudomonadati; phylum Pseudomonadota; class Gammaproteobacteria; order Moraxellales; family Moraxellaceae; genus Acinetobacter; species Acinetobacter sp. WCHAc010052. The sequence continues at coordinate 2,357,385 of NZ_CP032143.1, forward strand.
CAGCATCCCAATCTGTTCAGGAAGCGGTTTCTGAGCTGCCTGAGCTTCACCGACGGATAATATCAAAGCCAGATTCGAAGCCGGTGCAATTGCAACCGTCCCTTTATAATCCAGCTGAGCGCGTACAGCATACTGTGCAGCTCCAAGTACAGCATGCCCGCCCTGTGAGTGTCCAATACTGACCCATTTATCACTGACCGCCAGATTCTGAGCTTTCAGATAGTTTCGGGTTGCAACTACAGCATCTGTAATTGAAAATGCTTCACTTTTCAGATTCAGAAATGGGTGATTTCCAGCAGAACCCAAACCTTCATAATCCGGTGCCACCACAACATAGCCCTGTGCCAGCAGTAATTTCAATAATGCTTCTGTTCCCTGCAACCCTTGTGCACTTGGAGCACACTTATCTGCAACACCCGTTGTACCATGTGCCCAGACCACAATCGGCCATCCTCCCACAGGAGCAGCAGTTTTTGGCGTGAAAACAAGGGCTGTTGCATTCACTTCCTTACCGTCCACACCGAGCATTTTGTAGGTCATTAACTTGCTGATCGCAGCTGCATCGGTCATGCTGTCTTTTGTATAGTCTTCAACTGTGACCACAGGATTTGTAATATTATTCAGCGGAATATCATCCCCTGGTTTTGAAATGACGTAACTTGTATCTCCATCGCCACCACCACATGCACTCAGTAACAGTACTGAGCTGCTCAGTAAAACCGTCAACAGACTTTTTTTCATGATGTCATTTCCTTATTTATTATTCAAAAATCCATAACTTAAATATTTACGCCATTTTCAACTGAAGGACAACACGTAATTCATCTTATTCATCGGGAAAATCCAGTCATAAAATAAATATCAGTCCGCTCTTTATTTCATTTCTTTTTATCAATTAAGAAAACAGCGTCATCAGTATATTGAAATATGATAAAACAGCTGTTTCAGCATTGCCTAAAATGATAAACTGGATACAGTTTTAATGAGATCAAGGTTGGAACATGCAGGCAATTATCCTGGATACTGAAACCCATACTTTAAACGGGCAGCCGATAGAAGTTGCGTATGCCCCTGTTCAGATTGCAGATGGAAAACTGAGCCTGGATAAAAGCAGGATTTTTGACCAGCTGTACAGTGTGGACGAACCTATTTCATACGCGGCAATGGCAGTTCACCATATCCTTGAATCTGATATAGCCGATCAGCCTCATTTCACCAGTTTCAGCCTACCTGAAGAAACGACCTATATTATTGGTCATAATATTGATTATGACATTTTGGCTATTCAGAAATGTGGTGTAGATACCTCATCCATCAAAGCCATCTGTACACTGGCGCTGGCACGCCTGGTCTGGCCTGATGCTGAAGCACATAACATTTCCGCACTGATCTATATGATCAGCAAAGGCAGTGCAAAAGCACGGGATATGATTAAAAAAGCACATCGGGCGGATATGGATATTATCCTGACTGCCAATATTCTGATGCATGTTGTTCACCAGTTAAAAATAAACAGTATCGAAGAATTATTTGCCGCATCAGAAGATGCACGTATTCCTCGTGTGATCAATTTTGGTAAACACCGTGGTACTCCTGTACAGGACTTGCCTCAGGATTATGTACAGTGGCTGATGAAGCAGGGTGATCTTGATCAATATCTGCGTAAAGCACTGGAAAATGCAAACTTAATCACAGTTTAAATTCATGATTTATTTAATATTTTAACAATCATGTAATCTTCTCACTTTATAGTGTGCCTTAATTTACAATTCTGGGGAGTAAATTAGGGCATGTTTAATTTTCATAAAACTGAACTGGGTCAGACGGCTGTCAAAAACCGCAATATTGAACTGAATGCCCGCCAGCGCAGATTACTTCTGTTAATTGGAACTGAAGACTTTAAACTGTTAAATGACAATCTTAAACAACGCCTGGCACCTCCAGAACTGATTCACCAGCTGAAAGACATGGGACTGATTGAACATTTCAAACAGAATATTCCGCTTTCTCCTGATCCTGCTGTTCAGGACAGTAATGAGATTCCTACCGCTATACAGCCCCCGATTGAACCCCCTGAAACACCTCATACCTCTGCACCCAACAGTACCCTTAATGCAGAACACTCCCCTGCATTACAGATTCATCCAGAACCACTCTGTTTTGAAGAAATCAAACTTCTGATGACAGACTCGCTACGGTCTTATTGTGGATTAATGGCTCAACAGCTGATTTTACGGATTCAGGCGACATCAGACCGCCGTGGTCTGAAACTGTGTCAGATGCAATGGATCACTTCTCTCCAGGAAAGCAGAATCAGCTCAACCGAACTGAACCAGATTTATCAGCAGATCAACTCCTCATTGAACAAAGAAGCAATCCATTGATCACAGCCTGATTAATACATTTTTTATGCACACACATTGATTTAAAGTCTAAAAGGCGCGCAATAAAACATAACAGTTCATTGAAATTTATTAATATAAATACAGTTGCAGCTAAAATACTCAACACTGTCAGTATTTACACCTCTTTGGTCTAAGCAACAGTAAATCAAAAAATTTCTATACTTCCCTTTTTATGGGGAGAGATACGGATGTCTGTATCACATTTTCTGGAATTTGACAGTTTTGACAATCCAACCCAGTTAAATAAAATTGGCAACTGGGTGATTACATTTTTAAGCCCTTCAGATTCAGTTGCCCCTGTACAGCTCGGTATCACCAGTGTACTGCCACGTCAGATCAGTGACTCCATACAGCCGAGCAGGATCACAATACAAAGCACAAATGATGATAACCAATGGCTGATTCAGCAGATCGAATGCTATGAAGGTCATAATGGAAAAGAATGCTTTTTTACGGCAGAAGATCAGACCGGACAGGACATACTGGTGGCTTTAATCCATGAATTAAAAAAGTATGATGTTAATGTACAGTTAATTTAACAGTTCAGCCCTTGCTCACTTCGGTGGGCTTTTTTAGATCAGGGTTTAACCCTGTATTGAAAATACTTTCAGGCATTCCCCCCTTAATATATAGAGTCAGATAAAAATAATTACTCAACAACTTTATAAATACTGTCTGTTTTAGTGCTTTCAAACAGAAGCTCAATACTTGGTAAAATAATTTCTCCATCCACAATAATATGTTCAATTTTTTGAAAGAGTGACCATTCCTCAGCATTTGAATTTTCAGGAATTTTTCTTAACAACGCCTGAACATCCTGAATATTATTATATTGATCACTGATCTTAACCTGTATTAATTTAGACATTTTTCTTTCCAGAGCTAAAAGTGGATCTTTGTTATAGCATGCTTACAGTGCCCTGATCACAACTGAAATGTTAGATTTCTTGGCAATGTAATTGTTCTGTTCACATGTTTTCCGACCGCATTATTCTGTATGAATTGACACATATTTTTTATTTAAGCTTTAAAAACAAATAAAAAAAGCCCACATTTCTGCGGGCTTTTATGTTGGATGGCTAGTGCTGATTCTATTGTTAAACCTGGAGGCTTTAAACTCAAACAGCTGTCATTAATCCGTCCAACCTATATAGCAGTACTTCATCAAAGTCTGCTGATAAATTCACTATAGTTCACCAGTTTTATTCTGCCAAGACACTGTTACTTATTTATACATTTCAACTTTAATTATATTACTGAAACAACAGTCACAATCAGTTATATTATTGCACGATTAAAATCATATACGATGTTAATAAAAACCAGAGTCTGCTTCACCTATAAATCAGTATAATAAATCTCTGTGTATTGATAAAAACAGACTTTCAAATCATTATTTTATGACCCAGTGGTATCCTTAATTTTTTTATTTAATATCATCAACCTAGATGATTTCAGAGACAGAGAATCAGAGTTTACAGTTTTAACAATAATCCATAGTCATCTGTTGATCTGAGCCAACTGAACAGACAGACACTGTCTTGCACAATATATTTTACCAGCAAATATCTACCGTCTGAACAAGCAAATGGCACAGATAAAAAGCTATGATCTGACAGCTGAAACAAAATTGATTGCAAAAAGAGATAAAAGTAATAAAAGAAAAAATCAGTCTCTTTTATATAGATACTGAAAAAAACAAACGGAGGGATAAATGGTGCGCTCAGCGGGACTCGAACCCACGCCACAGGCTTCGGAGACCTGTACTCTATCCAGTTGAGCTATGAGCGCGCGAGGCACATCATACCAAAAAAAACAGCAAGATAAAGCAACTATATATAGTCATTTATTTTATTGATCACAGTTTAAGCAACGTTTCATTCCAGCAACACAGAATTCCCCTTTCTTTACTTGGTTTATTTCTCAGTATCGCTCACAATATCTGCACTATTCACCATGAGAGAAATTCATGACTGATGCATTGACGTTAAAGGATTTATCCAAAACCTATAGAAATGGTTTTCAGGCACTTAAAGGCATTAATTTAAATGTTCCTGAAGGCGAATTTTATGCCCTGCTCGGTCCAAATGGCGCGGGTAAATCCACCACAATCAGTATCATCAGTTCATTGACTAAAAAAACTTCCGGTTCTGTTGAAATTTTTGGGCACAATCTGGACACGCATCCATCAGATGCAAAACAGTGTCTGGGTGTCGTTCCTCAGGAATTCAACTTTGGTCAGTTTGAAAAAACCTTTGATATCTTGGTGACTCAGGCAGGTTATTACGGCATTCCTAAAAAGATCGCTGAACAACGTGCAGAGCACTACTTAGAAAAACTGGGACTTTGGGAGAAACGTAATACCCAGGGACGCATGCTGTCTGGTGGTATGAAACGCCGTCTGATGATTGCCAGAGCGATGATGCATGAACCTAAATTACTTATTCTGGATGAACCTACTGCCGGAGTGGATATTGAGCTGCGTCGTTCAATGTGGGACTTCCTGACTGAAATGAATGAAAATGGGACATCCATTATTCTGACCACGCACTACCTGGAAGAAGCTGAAATGCTGTGTCGTCAGATTGCAATTATCGACCGGGGTGTGATTAAAGAAGATACCTCCATGAAAGCCTTTCTGAATCAGCTCAGTGAAGAATCTTTTATTTTCGATCTGGAAAATCCAGTTGAACCGCTCAATATCGAAATCATCGGTTTAAAATTCAATCTGATTGATCCTGTGACTTTAGAAGTGACTATGGATAAAGCACATGCTTTAAATGATTTATTCCAGCTTTTAGAAGCCCAGGGGATCCGTGTCCGCAGCATGCGTAACAAATCCAACCGTCTTGAAGAACTGTTTGTAAAAATGGTTGAAAAAAATCTTGAGGAGAAAGCGCAATGAATTTCACCCAGATGAGAGTTGCGCTCTATACGCTCGTAATTAAAGAAATTCGCCGTTTTATGCGCATCTGGCCGCAGACTCTGCTTCCACCTGCCATCACCATGAGCCTGTATTTTGTGATTTTTGGCAATCTGGTGGGATCACGTATCGGTCAGATGGGTGGTTTCAGCTACATGCAGTTCATTGTGCCTGGTCTGATCATGATGGCGGTCATTACCAACAGTTATGCCAACGTATCTTCCAGTTTCTTCAGTGCCAAGTTTCAGAAAAGTATTGAAGAACTGATCATGAGCCCTGTTCCTTTACATATGATCCTATGGGGCTATGTGATTGGGGGTGTCTGCCGTGGTGTTTTGGTGGGTCTGATTGTTACTGTGATGAGTCTGTTTTTTACAGATCTTGCGATTCATAATATATTCGTAACTATATATACAGTGATTATTACCTCTTTACTGTTTTCCCTCGGTGGTTTCATCAATGCAGTCTATGCAAAATCATTTGATGATATTTCCATTATCCCTACATTTGTACTGACTCCACTGACTTATTTAGGTGGTGTGTTTTACTCGATCAGTGCTTTAAGCCCATTTTGGCAAAATCTCTCTTTAATCAACCCGATTGTATATATGGTCAATGCTTTCCGTTTTGGAATCCTCGGTCATAGCGATGTCAATGTTGCACTGTCTCTGACCATCGTAACTTTATGCTGTGGCGTACTTTATGGTATTGCTTACTATCTACTCTCCCGCGGTTCAGGAATGCGTGAATAATGTCTGTCGAACTCTCTTTATTAGGTAAAGCAACCGAATACCCAACCACTTACAGCCCTGAAGTTCTTTTCCCGATCTCACGTGCAGAAGCCCGTGAGAAATATGCCCAAGTTGATGGCATCTATCAGGGAAAAGACTGGTGGCATGTTTTTGAGATTTCATGGCTGAACTCCAAAGGTATTCCTCAGGTGGCGATCGGACGTATCGAACTGCCTGCATCCTCTCCTAAACTGATCGAATCCAAGTCGCTCAAGCTGTACTTTAACAGCATGAACTTTACGCAGTTCGATTCCAGACAGGCTTTTATAGATACTGTGGAAAAAGACCTTTCAGCTGCAGCTGAAGCACCTGTCACACTTTATTTATTTGGTGTGGACGATGTTGAAACTGCTCAACCTGAAGGATTCTGTATAGACAGCGAAGAACCTGACCGCCTGGTCAATCATCCTGATGCGTCACTTTTACAGCTGGACGAAACAGAAAAATCAGCACAAGATACTGAAATACAACTATATTCCCACTTACTCAGAAGTAACTGTCCTGTGACCGGTCAGCCTGACTGGGGAACTGTTTTTATTCGTTACCAGGGTAAAAAACCTTGTTATCGCAGTCTTTTAGCCTATATTATTTCATATCGTCAGCATAATGGTTTCCATGAACAATGTGTGGAGCAGATCTTTGCCGATATCTGGCAAACACTGCAGCCTGAAAAGCTGATGGTTTATGCGACTTATACACGCCGTGGTGGACTGGATATCAACCCTTGCCGTGTATCTGATTTAACATGGATGCCTCGCCCAATCCGATTGGCGCGACAATAAAATGAAAAAATACTGAGGTTATAGACAATGCCATTTTTTGGATTTATTCCATCTGAAGCACTGCTGGACAATATTCAGCAAGGTCAGCAGAAAAAAAATTCCAGTGAACCCCTTTACCCTTTACGTGATCAGACTGCACTGCTCATTAATGATGAAATTCTGGATGCCATACTGACATCCCTTGTACGTCGTTTCCCTGCCAGTGACAAACGTGACACTGCAGAAAAACTGGCGGGATACATCAAATCCACTGTTGCTGTTTTACTGAAACAGTTACTCAGCAAAGCACCCAACGATGTGGTTATACAATCCATCGAATTTTCTGAAAGAAGTCTTTTTAAAGATGCAGAAGGAAACTTTCGTGTAGGCGAAACACTGGATGCAGGACTGGTGACCAACCTTAAAACCACATTTGCTGAAATCAAAGCAGGAAATGACATTAATAAAGCTGCACTGACTGAGCTTTATAAACAGTTCGCAGAAGCAACTGTCCGTCATTTCATGACTGATTTTAACAAAACGCTGGATTTAGGCATGATTAAACGCAAAGCCGCAGATATCGGTGCTGCTGCTGTTATAAAAGCAGTACATATCGCTGCAGATAAAATCATTCCAAATCTGACCAAAGACGAGCTGGCGGTTCTGGCTGAGTATAACGATACTCTTTTCCATCACGGTTAAACCCGAACCCTATCAGAAGCCTGACTCATGTCAGGCTTTTTTATTTTTTAATTTATTGATTTTTATTATTTTATTAAAACTATGTTAAAATTTTTATGCCAGATTATTCAGCACTACAAGCTTTATGATTTTTTTACAGAAAATTGCTTTTTTTTATATCTGTTTTCATCCGTGTATCAGGTCTGCCTTTCACACAATGACTGAGAGTGAATACCTGCTGACATATCCGATGCTGAACTGATTTTTATTCAAAATAAAGGGAGAGCACGATGTATTTCCATCTATGTCCTGATTTCCAGTGGGATTGTCATTTTTTGTATATGGATTTATTCATTTAAGCATCGTGGATGGTATCTTAAGCCTCAACTGGAATGACCTTCCTTTATTAGAGCTTTTGTGGTGCAGCAACTTTCTCTTATGGCTGTTATTAATGTCGCCATGCCCCACTCATACTCACAGATAATGAACCTGGAAATTTAGGACTTATGCTGAACACCGATTTATATAAAAAACTGAAACGTATTTCATTATTGATTAGCGCATTTACTGTGACCAGTTTCTGCCAGGCAAACGATTTCCAGAATCACCCGGGTTATGCCGGTTTTAAACAGAAAACCATGCAGACTTATGGGCTGAGTGCTGAACAGGTGGACTGGGCAATGAATGGTTCTAAAAACATCCCAAATATCATCAGTATTATGAACCGCCCTGGTGAAAGTAAGCCCTGGTATGAGTATAAAACTAACTTTATGGCTGAAAGCACCATACAGCGCGGTGTCAGATTCAAAAACCAGTATGCCGATGTGCTGAACCGTGCTGAACAGCAGTTTGGTGTACCGCAATCCATCATTCTGGGGATTCTGGGCGTAGAAACAGGTTTCGGAGCAAATAAAGGCAATTTCGTGACCCGTGACGCCCTAGCAACCCTGGGATTCGGTTATGAACGCCGTGCGCAGTATTTCCAGGACGAACTTGCTGCCCTGATTGCATGGACATATAAAGATGGTGTTCCTGTAAATTCTGTCAGTGGTTCTTATGCAGGTGCGATTGGCTACCCTCAGTTCATGCCCAGCAATATCACAAAGTTCGGTGTAGATTATGATAACAATGGTCATATTGATCTACGGAACTCTGCTGAGGATGCCATCGGATCTATTGCCAATTATCTTGCAGGATATGGCTGGCAGCGCAATCAACCTATTGGTTTTGCAGCCCGTTACACAGGTTCTGATCCATCAACAGTGATTGCAAAAGATCTTGAACTGCCAACACCTTATGGTGTGCTCAAAAACCAGGGCATTTCCCCAGTTAACCCTGTCGTTCAAATTGATGATCTGGATATGGTGAATGTCATTCAGCTACAGGAAAATTATGCTGCTGCTTATTACATCACTTATCCTAATTTTCAAGTGATTACGACGTATAACAAGAGTAGAATGTATGCCACAGCAGTGTGGCAGTTAGGCACTGAAATAGCTGGTCGATAAGACCAGTTTTCCTAAATACGTATAAAGTCAACAAAAAAAACTGTCAAATAGTTCACAAATTGCACTATTTAAATATTTTGTTACAATATTGATTATTTTTTAACCATATTTTGTTCTCTTTCTGTTTTTTTTCACTTAATTTTAATTAAAGAGTAGACAGACTTTGTACAGCATGAATATTATCCATTTCGTCAAATGTAGTTGCAAAAGTGAAATAACAAGCGTGTTTTCATGTATTTCAGCCACTTAAGTGGAATATTTGCGAACAGGCTAACTGGAGTTTATTACGATGCAGTCTTCAATTAAGTATTTAATGGCTATTGCCACGACTTTTGCTTTAAGTCAGTCGCAAGCCGAAATGATTCAGTCTTCATCATTGAATAATGATGGCGACAATTCGCGCCTTGCAGCGCGTGTTCTGAACAAAGAAGCTCAGAGCTTCAACAACCACTTCTCTAACCTAAGCAGCCTTTCAATCACTGAGCGTTCTGGTGATAAGATCCGCCGCGAAACAATCGCAGCGAAAATTGAAATCCCTGAAGACGAGCCTTCAGTGATTGAAAAGTTAAATACTGTGGCGTCCAATACTGTTCGTAAGTTCAGCCAGACAGGTATGGCTTCATGGTATGGTCGTCAGTTCCATGGTCGCAAAACGGCAAGTGGTGATACATTCGATATGAATGCATTAACTGCTGCTCACCGTAGCCTGCCATTGAACTGTTATATTCGTGTGACTAACAAAAACAACGGTAAAAGCGTTGTTGTAAAAGTCAACGACCGTGGTCCATTCCATGGTAACCGCGTACTAGACCTCTCCTATGGTGCTGCTAAACAGCTTGGAATTACCAATGCAGGGACTGCGAAAGTCAGCATTGAACGAGTTGATGGACCAAACTCTTAATTCATAGCACTGCATTTGACACTAAAGCCACATTCCAGTGGCTTTTTTTATACCTGCCATTCTGTCTCTTTGACGTTATCTATAAAAGCATCACCTGCAGATCACAGACTGCATTGCAAATTATTCCATGAATCATCAGATCCGTAGATTCACAGAACAGAGAAGCAAAGGTGATCCGTTCAAGCACTTAATCATTTCAGTACAATATTTCAAAAACTATACATCGTCCTCTGAGTCTGCTAAGTTCAAAAGACAATACTGAACATTCAGAATGAACGAATCCAGGGGAACAGTATGCAAACAGAATCAGAAAACTCAAGTTTCAGATATAAAAAGCGTTTCATACTGCTTGCATCCATGACCGTACTCTCCCTCAGCGCCTGCGTCAGTTCACCATCAAAGCCCCATACTCAAAAAACTGATGCTCAGTCACCACATTCAGCTGAAAACTCATTGCTGATTTATGGCGGTGATATTCTGACCATGAAAGGCATGACTCCTGAAAATGCAGAAGCTGTTTTCATCGAAAATGGACGGATTCTGTTTGTAGGCGATTACAACTCTGCTCAAAAACTTGCCAGTGCGCAAACCCTACAGCTTAACTTACAGGGTCACACATTATTACCTGGGTTTATTGATGCACACAGTCATCTGAACAGTGTCGGTTTACAGCAGACCGTTGCAAACCTGTATTCCACACCTGATGGCACAGTGACCGATATCCCTTCATTGCTTCAGGCTCTGTCCACCTGGCAACAGTCAAACCAGAAATTTATAGCACAGACAGGTGGCTGGATTATTGGTAATGGTCATGATGATGCCCAGCTGCTGGAAAAAAGACAGCCAACTGCTGATGACCTGGATAAAGTCTCAACCACACATCCGATTATTGTGCTTCATCAGTCTGGACATCTGGCTTCAGTCAATCACAAAGCCCTTGAACTGCTCAAAATCAACAGCAGCACTCCTGACCCTGTTGGCGGTGTAATCCGTCGTAAAAAGGATTCCAGAGAACCCGATGGAGTACTGGAAGAAGCAGCTGTATTTTCTGCAATGGCAACTGCGTTTAAAGCTGTGCCACCTGAAACCATGCAGAATATGGCAAAAACTGCACTGAAAACCTATATTGCCAATGGATATACCACTGTTCAGGAAGGTCGTGCCGATGCAGGTACCTCTGAACTGTGGCGTAGCTTCGCTCAGATTGGACAGCTTGATATTGATGTTGTGGTCTACCCCGACCTGATGAATGAAATGGACTACATGCTGAAAAATGCTTCATCGAAGCAGTATCAGAAACATTTCAGAATCGGTGGGGTCAAAATCAGCCTGGATGGCTCACCTCAGGGCAAAACAGCCTGGCTGACTCAGCCTTATGTCGTTCCACCTGCCGGTCAGAATAAAAACTACCGTGGCTACCCTGCTTATCCTGACCAGAAGATTGTTCAGAGTGCCATCGACACTGCATTTAAGAACAACTGGCAGATCCTTGCTCATGCCAATGGAGATGCTGCGATTGATCAGTATTTAAAAACAATTGAGCAGGCATCGAATAAATATGGCAATTCCGACCGCCGTAATGTCATTATCCATGCACAGACCATGCGTGAAGATCAGCTGGATAAAGCTAAAACCCTGAAACTGATCCCATCATTTTTTTCGCTGCACACCTATTACTGGGGTGACTGGCATAAGCATGAAACTCTCGGCTCCGAACGTGCCAACCGTATTTCACCAACTGGGTCAGCTTTAAAACGCAATATGATCTTTACTCAGCATCACGATGCACCTGTGATCCCACCTAAAAACATGATGGTGATTGATGCCACAGTCAACCGTGTAACCCGCTCAGGGGATGTACTGGGAGCAGATCAGAAAGTCAGTCCTTATATTGCTTTAAAATCGGTCACCGACTGGGCGGCTTATCAGTATTTTGAAGAAAAAGACAAAGGGACACTGGAAAAAGGCAAACTCGCCGACCTGGTGATTCTGAATCAGAATCCACTGAAAGTCCCACCGACACAAATTAAAAATATTAAAATTCTCTCCACTTTCAAAGAAGGCAGACAGATTTACAGCAGTAATGAATAAGCGTGTAAATCTGTACTCCGGCATTGAGAATCGATCATGCTGAAATCTTACAGACAGACTGCTGTCCTTTGGCTGAGCCCGCTGTTTTTCATAACAGCTGTTCAGGCAGAGGTGAAAGTGTTTGAACCATCGTTCCCCGCTTTCAATGCACAAAGCTATCAGCAACGAAGTTTTAAAACCGAGCGGATAGGAACGGCTCATTTTAAAAACAATGTACAGATTCCTGTCGAAGGCATTGCCATACTTAACCCTTTGAATGACATTCCAAAATATTACCGTACATATAAGCCCTGCACAGACCAGCAGCCCTGTCGCTATGATTTTACTTTGCCGGCTCAATCTGTCGGTCATTTTAAAATTGTTATTTTCCCCAATATTGGAGCCATACTCGCACCCGTTTCATGGCAAGTGATCGAAGCCGATATGGGACCCTCAGGCGTTGCTTCAGCATTACTCATGAGCCCTGACCGCAAAGAAGCAATTGAAATTTATAATTCATCTGCCTGTGTCGGCTGTGGTATGCCTTATGCAAGCCTGTACTTTCCTGAGGTTTTAAAAGAAAGTGTGGAAAATGAATTTGGTGGCTATGTGGATCGGCATAAATATCTGAATATTGTCCGGGCAAATCCACACAAAGTTTTATTCAGCTTTAAAAACCCGGCTTATCCTGCAAAATCACATGGCATCGCACTGTATTCAGATAATGAAATCACCAATTATCAGAATATTACTGTACATTTATTGCCCGAACATCAGGCTCAGGCAAGGATTGTTCTCAATTTCTTTCCCTTTAAAAATCAGTTTAATTTTTTAGAATAATGAACTGAAATACCTTACTGTATAAGACTTAAATTTTGACCAGGACTGATTTCTGCTTTATATTTCATCAAACAAAGAAAATAACAGCCATCTGCATGGAGAGCCACAATGAAAACTGTCACCGAATGGTTTGATGAGTACAGCGAAAGTCACCAAAATCCGACCAACAAAGTGATTCATTGGGTCTGTGTCCCAGCAATTCTGTTTTCAATTATTGGAATTATTGCCCAGTTCAATGCCATGCTCACCGCACTGATCATTGTTCTGACCCTGGTATTTTATGCCCGTATGGATATTGTACTTGCCGTTGCAATGGCGGCTCTGCTTTTTGTTATGGCATGGCTGATCATCATCCTACCGGTTGGAAAAGGATTTTATCTGGGGCTGTTTGTCGTGGCATGGATCGGACAGTTTTATGGTCACAAAGTTGAAGGGAAAAAGCCATCATTCTTTAAAGACCTTCAGTTCCTCCTGATTGGTCCTGTATGGTGTATGGATGCATATTTAGCCAAAGTACTACCTAACTGGAAAACACGCCAGAAAGAAGCGTTTTAACGCAAATAAACAGCAAGGGCAGATTTTCATGACATTCTGCCCTTTTGTGAGTTTATTTCAATTCAATTCTGCTCAGGATAATGCAAAATTCAGCGTATAAAAACACAACAGACTGAATGCCAGACTCCATAAAATTTTGCGGATGAACAAAGCAAAAATAATAGTACAGACAGCAGCAATAAAATAAGGATCCAGTGGAATCTGTCTGAACTGTCCTTCATTAAAAAATACAATCGGAGCGCAGATCGCTGTCAGTAAACAGGGGGCAGAATATTTCAACATCTGTTCAAAAACATGTGGTAAACGGATGGCAACCTTAGGTTCCAAAAAAAAATAACGGTTCGCAAAGACAATCAGTGCAAGTGTCAGCAATAAAAACCAGCTCATTGTTCCTGCTCTTCTGTCGGCTGTTTTTCCTTTATAACTTTAGGTTGTGTCTGAGCTGAGTTATTTTTATTGAGCAGTTTCGCAGTCAGTGCAGCACTTGCCATACCTGTCAAACCTGCGAGCACTGTGCCCGAGTCCATCTGTAAATATTTAAAAATCAGACAACTGATCAGTGTCACCACAACCCCGACGACCGTGGCAACATTTTTAATTAATGGCACAATAATCAGAATGAACACGGCAACAATAGAAAAATCCAGGTGCAGACTTTCCAGATCAGGAATAGCATTTGCCAGTACAATCCCCATCAGACTGAACAGACACCAGCTCAGATAAAAGCACAGTCCTGCCCCAAACAGATAGGCAAAAGTCCGTGGCTGACTTTTAGCCATTCCCACAGCAAAGAGTTCATCCGTAAGCAGAAAACCGATGCCCAGTCGCTTTCCTAAGGGAAAGTGCTGCACATCTGAACGAAAACTCAGTGCATAAATCAGATGCTGAGTGGTTAAAAAGAAAATCGTGATGATGATTGTGATCGCAGAAGCATCTGACATGACCAGACCTAAACTGACCAGCTGAGCCGCCCCTGCAAAAATAACCGAGGACATGGCAAATGACTGAGCAAAACTCAGTCCAGCATTGACCGCCATGGAACCTGCCAGAATTCCCCACGGCAAAACAGCTATGGATAAGGGTAAAATATCCAGTGCACCCTGTCTGAATGCTTTAAATGGCTGGTGCTCAGGAGAAGATAAATTTGATGAATAAGAAGTATGATCGGTCATATCAACAATGATGCACTCGATTGTTACACTGAAAGAGCTTCAGTCTGCATCATCCATTTTTTTTCCGCTTGTACAAAATTGCTGTTTTGATATAGCCGCTTAAAAATATTGGCTTTTATCAGGCTTTCAGGGCATGAGGATTCAGATGTGTCAGATATTGCGATGGCGTTACGCCTACTGCTTTTTTAAAATGACGGTTGAAATGACTCTGATCTGAAAATCCCAGATGCTGTGCAGTCAAAGCAATTCCCTGCCCCTGTTTCAGCAGTTTCTGGGCTTTGTGCAAGCGCACCTGGATCAGCCATGCATGGGGTGGTAAACCTGTATGCTTTTTAAATTCTCTTAAAAAGTGCCAGGGACTCAGTGAAACATATTCAGCAAGCTCGGTCAGACTGAAATTCCGCTCAGGAAAATTCCGTATCAGCTCTTTGACCATTTCAATTTTTCGCTGAGCCTCAGCTAAAATTTTGGGACTGGGTTTTGCTCTTGCATGACGGTGAATTAAGACTGCAAGTGTGGACAGATACATGCTTTCCTTCAGCAGAGCATTATCTTTTTGTTCAAATAAATCAAACAACAGGCTCAACTGTTGTGAAAGCCCAACATCATGGATGACCGCATCTGGAAACCACGGCACAGTATTTTTATGAGTGAAAAAATCCTGACTGATATCCAGCAACATTTCAGGTGTAGGATAAATTGCACGATATTTCCAGCCCGTTTCCACTGCCGAAGAACCCGTGTGAATTTCATCAGCATTGACCAGAATAATGTCGCCTTTGGGTGCAGTGTGCAAAGCACCTGAACGAAAGAAACTTTGTGCGCCATCTTCAATAATGCCTATACAGTAACCTTCATGTACATGCCTTGAAAACTGTTTCTGCCGGTACTGTGCTTTAAGCAGCTCCAGACCACCCAGTTCCTGTAAATGCAGGAAATCCACCTGTTCAAACGGAACGCTCATATCTGCCTTTGCTTCAAACGGTTCAGCACACTGAAATAAATCATGACGGGAAAAACAGAATCTGTATAGAACAAAATTGCGCTCTGAAAAATCAAGTGATCTGAATCAGCCACCCAATATTTACTGATAGGTTCGGCCATTATGCTTCAGCCAGCCATCTTCATGGCGGTTCTGAGGATCATGATGCGTCCAGTGAATCACCCCACCCTGATGACTGTATTCATATTCACCAAAAAATTCGACTGTATCGCCTTCATTCAAGTTTTCAATACGCGGAGCCAGATCAATATTATGTGCAACCAGCACAGTTAAGCCATTATCCAGTTTTAAAATAAACTTCTGATGTCTTGAACCTTCATTATCATCACGTAAAACAGCTTTGACTGTTCCTACCGACTGCACCTGTACATTGCTGAGTTTTCGCTGAAAAGACTGTTGAATGACCTGTGAGCCATGACGGTTCTGACTGCTGTTCTGTTGATACTGATGCTGTGTTTGCTGATCCTGATCTTTTTTATTCTGCTGCTCTGTTCGTTGTTCAGTCTGCACCTGTTCCAGCTGCTTCGTCTCAGTACGACTGTCCTGGGATGAATGCTGTTCTGACTGATCTGTCGGCTGATTCAGATCAATACCGAAATAAGCAGCCACCAGCAGTGCAATCGTTGCACCAATACCCAGATGTGTTTTATTTGCCATAACTACAGATACAATATCAATTTTATATTGAGCATTATAGAAGCTCAGTCACATTTGTCCGTATGGTTTTTTAATTTTCATACAAAAAACCCCTCTAAAAGAGGGGTTTTTCAATTTCACTGAAACAGTAAAATTATTGTGCAGCAGCAGCCTGAGCAGCAGCAACTTCATCAGCGAAGCTCATTTCTGCTTTTTTCTCAATACCTTCACCTACTTCGAAGCGAACGAACTGAGCAACATTTGTTGCGGTTGCTTTAAGAACGTCAGCAACTTTCTTGTCGTTGTCGATTACGTACATTTGACGCTCAAGAACAACTTCGTTCAGATATTTTTCAACTGAACCAGATACCATTTTTTCAACGATGTTTGCTGGTTTGCCAGATTCAATTGCTTTAGCTTCAGCAATTTCTTTCTCTTTAGCAACAAGTTCAGCAGAAACGCCTTCAGCTGTAACAGCAACTGGATTGAACGCAGCAACGTGCATTGCAATACCTTTACCAGTTTCAGCAGAACCTGTGTAAGAAACAACAACACCAATTTTTAAACCGTGTTTGTAAACAGCAAGGTTTTCACCTTCAACGATTGCAGCACGACGAACCTGAATGTTTTCACCGATTTTTTGAACAAGTGCAATACGCGCTTCTTCAACAGTGTGGCCATCAGCAAGTTTAAGTTCTGCAATTTTAGCAGCATCAATTTCGTTTGCAGCAAGTGCAGCAGCAGCAACCTGTGCAGAGAAACCAGCAAAGTTTTCGTCTTTAGCAACGAAGTCAGTCTGACAGTTCACTTCAAGAAGAATAGCTTTGTTGCCTTCCTGAGCGATTGTGATCGCGCCGTCAGCAGCAATGTTACCTGCTTTTTTAGCAGCTTTAGCCTGACCTGATTTACGAAGATTATCAATCGCCAATTCAACGTCACCGCCTGCTTCTGTCAATGCTTTTTTGCATTCCATCATAGCAAGACCAGTACGGTCACGTAATTCTTTTACCATGCTCGCAGTAACTGCAGTCATGTTGTTCTCCTAAATACGGTAGAATAATGAATCTGTTGAACAAAAACGGCTCAAACCTGAAATCTGAGCCGTTTTGCTTGATTGACGCTTAATTTGCCACCGTTACATGTCGCAAAAATGACAAGTCTGCGTCAAAAACGCATTAAGCTTCTGGAGCTTCTTTCGCAGCTTCTTCGCCTTTAGCCTGAGCATTAGACTGAGTTTGCGCATATTCTTTACCAGCAATAATCGCATCAGCCATAGCAGAAGCATAAAGTGTTACAGCACGGATCGCATCATCGTTACCAGGAATAACGAAATCTACGTTATCTGGGTTAGAGTTTGTATCAACGATACCGATTACAGGAATACCAAGGTTCTTAGCTTCTTTAATTGCAATCGCTTCGTGATCAACGTCAATGATGAACAATGCGTCAGGTAAACCACCCATGTTCTTAACACCGCCAAGACCACGTTCAAGTTTTTCCATTTCACGAGTACGTTCTAAAGCTTCACGTTTAGTAAGCTTAGCAAAAGTACCGTCAGTAGATTGAGTCTGAAGGTCTTTTAAACGGTTGATTGACTGACGAAGAGTTTTCCAGTTAGTCAACATACCACCCAACCAGCGGTGATCTACATATGGCTGACCAGCGCGTTGAGCTTGTTCACGGATAATTGCAGAAGCAGCACGTTTAGTACCAACGAACAATACTTTGTTCTTTTTGCTTGCAAGGTTGTTAACAAAGTTCAGAGCATCGTTTAACGCAGGAACAGTGTGCTCAAGGTTAATGATGTGAATTTTGTTACGCGCACCAAAAATATACTGACGCATTTTTGGGTTCCAGAAACGAGTCTGGTGACCGAAGTGAGCGCCTGCTTGAAGAAGGTCGCGCATGCTTACGTTGTAATCTGCCATTTTCTTTACCTTAAAGTTTGGGTTAGGCCTCCATATATCCGCATTCTCCACCCTTTCAGGCACCCAGAGAAATGTGACGATATATGTGCGGATTTTTTAATGCCCCGCTCTACCAAAGTTCATGAAATATATTCACGAAAAAGCATTTGATAAAATGGGCGGCTATTTATACCATAGTCACATATAAATTTCCAAAAGTTTTTAGAGATCATGAACACTACTTACGAAGCTCCACGTCGATTAATTAAAACCCCAGATGAAATTGAAAAAATGCGTGTGGCGGGACGACTGGCGGCAGAAGTGCTGGATATGATCAAACCGCATATCAAACCAGGTGTTTCAACACTTGAACTGGATACGATCTGTCATGACTGGATTGTCAATAAACAGGAAGCCATTCCTGCCTGTTTAGGCTACGGCGCGGCGCCAGGTCGTCCTGCTTTTCAGCATGTAATCTGCACATCTGTCAACCACGTGGTCTGTCACGGGATTCCTTCAGAAAGTAAAATTCTGAAAAAAGGCGATATTCTGAATATTGATGTGACTGTCATTAAAGATGGTTACCACGGCGATACCAACATGATGTACATCGTGGGTGGTGAAACGTCCATTCTTGCCGACCGTCTGTGCAAAGTGGCTCAGGAAGCCATGTATCGTGGCATGGAAACGGTGAAACCTGGTTCAACCATTGGTGATATTGGTGCTGCGATTCAGAAATATGTGGAATCTGAACGTTTTGGTGTAGTCCGTGAGTATTGTGGTCACGGGATTGGCACAGTTTTCCATGACGAACCACAGGTTTTACATTATGGTCAGGGTAACAGTGGCATGGTGCTGGAAGAAGGCATGACGTTTACTATTGAACCGATGGTCAACGGTGGGGACTGGAAAACCAAACTCCTGGGAGACAAATGGACAGTGGTCACCAAAGATCACAGCCTTTCTGCTCAGTATGAACATACGCTGCTTGTAACAAAGACAGGTGTGGAAGTCCTGACTGCGCGTCCTGAAGAAGACCTGAGCCGTTTCAACAAATAACATATTCATATTTTCGTGCATAAATCAATGGCTGCTTCGGCAGCCATTTTTTATGCTGCAACTATTTGTACAAAAAATGACAACTGTATATAATTAATTTTCAATAACTCAAATAAATTCATTTCTTTAGATAAATGTAAAATGAATCACAAAAAAGAAATGCAGTAAATAAATAGAATATCCAGGGGAATTCAGGATGAACAAAACCGCATTGTTATGTGTTGCTACAGGCTTAACCACGCTGTCTGGAGTTACACAAGCCGCAGATTTATCAAAATACTTCAGCATGGAAGCCAAAGGCTTTAAACGTTTTTCTGTGTCCGCTGGTGTTTTGCACGTTATGCCTCAGGGCAAAGCACAGCCATTTCAGATCAATACTGCCATTCCTGATGGTACTGTTTCTAAAAATGGTGATATTAAAGTCGATACTGTTCTGAACAACCTCAATCCTGATGTTGACCAGAAAGCGCTGGCTGCTGCTCTTAAAACGATAGGTTTCTTTTCTGGTGGAACACTGTCTTCATCATTGAGTGGAACAGCAAAAATCGGAGGGCTGGGTGGGTGGGAAGCACAGGGAACAGGACTGGAAGCAGATGATGTGACCACTTTAGGTCTCATGAACAGTTACTTCTTTACTGACAATTTTTCATTTGAAATGAAAGCAGGAATTCCTCCGAAAGTTGACCTACAGGGAAAAGGCAAAATTTACGCACCCTTTTCAGCTGTCGCAACACCACAGTTAGGCAATCTACCACTGGAATTCATGAATATTAATCTACAGAATAATATTTTCATTACAGACCTTGAAGCTCATGGACCTGCTGCTTCTGCAAGAGCATGGACACCTGCCTTTGAATTTCAGTATCACTTTGGAAAAACCGGTGTCAATAAATTCCGCCCTTATGTCGGTGCAGGTCTGATGTATGCCTATTTTAATGAACTTGAAATCAATAAACGTACTGAGCAGGATCTGATTGCAGCAGGTCATATGATTGCCAATATTAAAGAAGGAAAAGCTGGAGCATCACTTGAAGGAAAAACCAGCAGTGCAAATCCAAAAGTAAAGCTTGAAGCAACAGATGTTTTCGCACCTATAGTAACAGCCGGTTTCACCTACGATTTCAGTGAGAAATGGTATGCCGTAGGTTCACTCTCCTACTCACCATTAAAAAATGAAACCACGATTACTGTTTCAGATGAAAGACTCGGAGAGCTGGTAAAATCAACTGCCGATATTGAGGTAAACCCTGTCCTGGTTTATGCCGGTATTGGCTTCCGTTTTTAATCATCATCAGATTCGAGAAATCAAAAGCGGGAATATCTCCCGCTTTTTTTTCACAAAACTTCATATCTTTACAAAAAACCTTGTTGTACTTCATACAGTCTTAACAATTAGCTTTATAAATAACCTCTCCTGACCTTTTTATAACTTTTTATACACAAATCATTATCTTATTCATTTTAATAATCAATATTCAAAGAAGAATATCAATGAATGGACATGGAGTCCCAGAAATGAATAAAACACTGATGTGTATAGCCACTTCATCACTGATGAGTCTGCCTGCACTGAGTCATGCAGATTCGCCATATTTCAGCTTAAAAGATGGGGATGGTTTTAAACGCTTTTCAGTCTCTGTGGGTGCTTTATATGTAAAACCTACAGGCAAAGCTCAACCTTTTCAGATTAACACCTCTGTTGCAGAGGGCGAAAAAACCAAGGTTGGAGATGTCAAAGTTGATTCTGTCATGGATGCAATTGATGAAAGCCAGCCCAATGCAACTTTAAAAAAAGGGCTGTTAAAAACCGCTGTAGCTTTAGATTCCATTACTAATCTGATTTCTTATACAGAGAATGGTGATAAGTATCTGAAAGGAAGTGTCGCTGGAGATGCAACGATCAATGGACTATCCAGCTGGGAAGCTGAAGGCACAGGATTGGAAGCAGACGATGTTGCTACCCTTGGTATCATGTCGAACTATTTCTTTACAGACAACATCTCTTTTGAAGTTAAAGCAGGTCTACCTCCCAAAGTCGATATTAAAGGAAAAGGGCAAATTTATGCACCACTGACAGGTACAGCTACACCTCAAGGTATTGGTTCAATTATTGGTGACTTACCCCTTAAAAAAGATATTGCCATTACAGACCTCAATGCTCATGACACAGCCGCTACAGCCCGTGCATGGACACCAGCCTTCGAATTTCAGTATCACTTTGGAAAAACAGGTGTCAATAAATTCCGGCCATACGTCGGGGTAGGCTTAATGTATGCCTACTTCAATGAACTGGAAATCAATAAAGGAATTGAAAGTGACCTGATCAATGCTGGTCACATGTTAATCAACATGAAAGAAAATAAAGCAGGTGCCGCACTGGATGGAAAGCCAAGCAGTGGCAATCCTAAAGTAATGCTTGAAGCGGACGATGCATTTGCACCCGTTGTTACAGCAGGTTTCACCTACGACTTCAATGATCGCTGGTTTGCTGTGGGTTCTGTTTCCTATACACAGTTAAGTGCTGATGCAACCATCAACATCAGCGATGAAAAACACGGAAAACTGATCAATGCCAAAACAGAAATCGAGATCAATCCAATTCTCGCCTATGCAGGCATCGGTATGCGTTTTTAGACATTCCCCATCAACTTCAAAGCGACTCAGGTCGCTTTTCTTATTTCAAATCATGTATATAAAATGTAAAAAGTCCTGTTCACCCCCCTTTTTCATCTTTTTCGTCCCCTTATTCCAACTGATTCACTTTGTTTTAATGAACCGCATGAGATTACTCATTAATAAAAAAAATATCAGGACACGGAGTTCCATTGATGAAAAAGTTACTATTATGCGTTGCCGCAACAGGGTCATGTTTAACACCTGTACTCAGTCATGCTGATTCACCATGGTTCAGCCTGAAAGAGGGAAATGGTTTTAAACGCTTTTCAACTTCCGTCGGCTGGCTGCATGTCATGTCTCAGGGCAAAGCCAATCCGTATCAGATTACCACTCCTATTGCTGAGGGTTCAAAAGTTGCGGTGGGTGAAGCTAGTCTGGAATCCGTCAGAAAGTCCATAGATCGCTCTACACCTGAGGGAGAAAAACAGTACTAGAAATTTGAGAGCATTGTAAAAACTGGTGAGTTTTTAACTCTGATTAAAGATGGAGTTCTACCAGCGAACCTCAGTGGGGAATCCATTATTAATGGACTGTCAGGTTGGACAGCTCAGGGTTCAGGACTGGAACCGGATGATATTGATACGCTTGGAATCATGTCCAAATATCATTTTACAGATAATGTCGCAATTGAAATGAAAGGGGGCTTTCCTCCTAAAGTCGATATTAAAGGTAAAGGTAAAATTATTGCCCCAATGACAGGCACAGCTCTTCCAAGTGGAACTTCAGCATTTTTGGGTCTGGGTAAAATGCCTTTAAAAAATGACATTCTGATCACCGACCTCGATTCATATGATGTTGTTTCCACTGCCCGTGCCTGGACACCGGCATTTGAAATGCACTATCAGTTTGGTAAAACCGGTGTCAATAAATTCCGCCCCTATATCGGTGCAGGCTTTATGTATGCCTATTTCAGTGAAGTAAAAATGGATAAAGGTGTGAAAAATGATCTGCTTGCTTCCGCACACATGGTACAGAACCTGCTGGATGGAAAAGCTGGAGCTGCACTCGATCATAAAACATCATCAGCAGATCTGAAAGTAAAACTGAAAGCTGATGATGCATTTGCACCAATTGTCACAGCGGGTTTTACTTATGACTTTAAGGAAAACTGGTTTGCAGTTGCTTCTGTGTCTTATGCCAAATTAAGTAATGATGTAACTATTGATGTTATTAATAAAACGACAGGTCAAACCCTGAACCATGCAGAAACCTCCATTGATGTCGATCCTTTGCTGACCTATGTCGGTATTGGCTTCCGTCACTGATCACCTGAGAGCAGATCAAATAATTATAAATATAGCTTCCCCCCTCTTCCTTCTCCAGGACGGTTTATACCGTCCTTTTTTTCAATCCACTTCTGATAACTTTAATTTATTGTTGATCAAAGTTTTATTCTGTCGCATCTGTAAATTTATTCTTCTACAATTCACATAAAAGATGCAATGGATTGATCATGACGGCTTCACAGGACGATACTCGTTTTTCTAAACCTCTTATTTATATGCTGATTGGCAGTGCTTTTATTCTAGCATTGTCTTTGGGTATCCGACATGGTTTTGGGCTATACCTGGTTCCGATGAGCCATGAGTTTTCCTGGAACCATCAGGTATTCAGTCTGGCGATTGCCATGCAGAATCTACTGTGGGGAGCGGTTCAGCCATTTACTGGTGCACTGGCAGATAAATACGGCAGCAAAATAGTTGTCGCTGTCGGAGGTGTGCTGTACACCATTGGACTGTTGCTGATGTCAGTCAGCTCCTCCGCATGGTTACTCGACTTAAGTGCCGGACTGATCATTGGGATGGCGCTGTCTGCAACATCTTTTTCAGTGCTGCTTTCTGCCGTTGGTCGTGCGGCACATCCATCACGGCGTGGTATGGCAATGGGTATTGCCAGTGCAGCAGGTTCATTCGGTCAGTTCATCATGCTGCCAACCACCCTGCTGTTGATTAAAAATTTTGGCTGGTCTTCTGCATTGGTCATCAGTGCAATTTTAGCTGCCCTGATCATACCACTGGCATGGATGCTGAAAGCACCCATGTATACAGATCCAAACTCAAAACAGATCAGTCATAAGCCTGCTTTAAGCTTTAAACAGATTCTAAAAATTGCTTTTTCGCATAAGCCTTTTATATGGCTGGCACTGGGTTTTTTAGTTTGCGGTTTTCAGGTGGTTTTCCTGGGTATTCATTTACCAGGATACCTGATCGATCACGGCTTTGATGCATCCACAGGTACAGTTTTCCTGGCTTTGGTCGGTCTGTTTAATATTGTGGGAACCTACAGCGCAGGCTTTTTAGGGGATAAATTTTCCAAACCTCACCTGCTCATGTGGCTGTATGGGCTGCGTGGTATTGCGATCATTGCTTTTCTCGCATTGCCATTAACCACCTGGTCGGTTTATATTTTTGGAACAGTCATGGGGCTGTTATGGCTGTCTACTGTCCCTCTGACCAATGGCATAGTCGCCAATATGTTTGGTGTTAAATATCTGACCATGCTCAGTGGAATCGTATTTTTCACCCATCAGGTCGGTTCATTTTTTGGTGGATGGCTGGGCGGTCTGAATCATGATATAACAGGAAATTACAACATGATCTGGGCATGCTCCATTGTCCTGAGTGCTTTTGGTGTACTGGTTCATTTCTTTGTCAATGAAAAGGCTGTCGTCGATGACTGATTCTGAAAACACACTGCCATGGCTGAAACTGGGGTTATGGACAGGATTGATGATCTGCATAGCTCTGTCTGCGCTACTTTGGCTGAATACGCCTGACCTGTTTGAGTATTTTAATATGGCATTTTGTGCGCATTAAAATTAATACTCCAGCAAAAGCCAAAAAATCATTGATGGTATTCATATTTAACAGTGTAAAGTGCCTTCTCCCTTTGGGAGAAGGTTAAGATGAAGGGACGTTCATTACAGAACCCATTCAATTAATGATCCATTTTCATTAGAAGTTTATTCAATCGTAATCATTCAATTTTTTTTAGTGGGACACTGATTTTCCACCTGCTTTAAATCCAGCACCTTAAACTGCTCAATCAGATGCTCAAGTAAAAAACGCACTGAAGGCATCATGCCCTGTCTAGACGCATAAACAATATAGATCACGCCCTTTGGCAAAGACCACTCAGGCAATATTTCCTGTACCAACCCACTGATCAGTTCATCTTTCACATAGACTTTGGGTAAAGATGCGATTCCCACACCTTTCATCACCGCTGCTTTCATCGCAGAAAAATTGTCCGTTTTTAAACGGGGATGAAACTCAATGTCATGGTAAACATTTTTTTGATCAGGGCTTTGAAACAGCCAGACCTGCTTTGCTCCATGAAACCCAATACTCGGCAATGCGGACAGATCCGCAAAATTTTCAGGTTGTTTATAGCGGTTCAACAGCTCAGGCACAGCCACCAGTACATGTTCCCAGGCATCCAGTTCACGGATAATCAGTTCACTGTCTTCAGGGGGCGTATTACTCACCCGCAAAGCCAGATCCACCCCTTCTTCAATCAGATCCACCCGCCGGTTGGTCGCCAGCAACTGAACTTCCACTCCGGTATATTTCTGCATATATTCAGCGATCATATCGCCTACTGGCATATTGACCAGTGCCACTGGACATGAAATACGCACTAAGCCTGAGGGTTCATCCGTCAATGAACTCTGAATGAAATGTTCAGCCTGATCCACATCATTCAATATTTTCAGACAGTGCTGATAAAACTGCTGACCAATCTCAGTGACAGCAAATTTTCGGGTATTACGCTGAATTAAACGGACACCTAAACGCCCTTCCAGCTCTGTTATACGACGGGACAGTTTGGATTTAGTAATGCCCAGTGTTTCACTCGCTTTGGTAAAACCCTGATATTTAACAACCTGAACAAAATAATAATAGTCATTTAAATTCTGCATGATTGTTCCATTTTTAGAAAATACTGTTGTACGCATAACGCTTTATTCTGTCGTTTATACCTCAATTAACTGAGTAAGGTTAAATATAAATTTTGAGGAAGATACAATGAAAACAATTGAAAAAGTATATACCAGCAACCGCAGTACCTGGGTCGGTGACGGCTTCCCAACCAACTCCATGCTGCCCATGGAAGAAATGGGTAATGCCACCAGTCCATTGCTAGTCATGGGTTATACCGAAAGCCATCCATTCAGCCCAGTCACTCATCAGCGTGGTGTAGGGATGCATCCTCACCGTGGTTTTGAAACTGTGACCATTGTCTTTGAAGGTGAACTGGAACATCAGGATTCCAGAGGCAACAGCGGTAAGATTGGTAAAAATGAAGTGCAGTGGATGACCGCAGGTCGAGGTATTTTACATGCAGAACACCATTCGAAAGACTTTGCTCAGCGTGGTGGAAACCTGGATATGATCCAGCTCTGGGTCAATCTGCCAGCCCATGCCAAAATGACTGAACCCCGTTATCAGGAACTGACCGAAGCCGGTATCCCTGAGATTGAACTCACCGATGGGTATGGTTCAGTGCGGGTTATTTCAGGAAATTACATCCATGAAAGCCGTACTGTTAAAGGTCCTGCCAGAACATTCAGCCCCATCAATCTGCTGGACGTGAAGTTAAATGCAGGAAAGTCTGAAATGTTTCATTTCGATCCTGCATGGAACAGCATTATTTTTGTGTTAAGTGGTCAGGTTAAAATTGATGGTCAGAACTTTCATCACCTGCAAACGGTTTATTTAACCCATGAAGTTGATGCGGTCAGTATTGAGTGTACTGAAGATGCAAGACTGTTGATTATGAGTGGTGAACCGTTAAATGAGCCCATCGCAGCCCATGGTCCATTTGTAATGAACACCGAAGCTGAAATCCAGCAGGCATTTACTGATTTCCAGCAAGGTCTGTTTGCTTAACCAAACCAGGGAGCTAAAGCTGATTCAGCTCCCTTTTTATTGCTTTGATCAATTGATTTTCGATGAGTTTGATAATGATAAACATATCATTCATAGAGATTTGTGCAGATACAGAACACGGTTATATTCATTCAATGAAGTGTTAATATGCGATGATATAATCTTGAATTTCACCATAAGTCTCATGGATTCAGACCATGATATTGCCCAGCTGACAGCGCTTCTTGATGAACTTGGCTACCCTGTTTCTGTCGAAAAGCTGCAAAAAAGATTAAAGATTATTACTCATGAACCTCATTATTTTACTTTCGTTGCCTGTGACGCACAAAAAGTGATTGGTTTCATGGGATGTATCAAACAATATGCATGGCAATATGATGGCTTTTTACTCAGAATAGAAGCATTGATTATTAAACAGGAATACCGTAATCAAGGTTTAGGACATCAGTTTCTAAGTTTTATAGAAGACTTTGCACACGAACATGCGATCCATCAGATCATTTTAAACAGTGGTAATCGACCTGAAAGACAAGCTGCTCATGCTTTTTATCTACAAAATGGTTTTAGCATCAGCTCAACAGGTTTTAGTAAAAAAATAGATTGATCAAGACAACAATCGTTTTCTTAAGATTCTCAATTATTTTTAATCCATTGCCACCACTACTGTTTCCCCATTTTTCTGATCCAGCTGAATATGCTGCAACTCACAATAACGACCAATCATTTCAGCCAGATCAGGCGAATGGCTCGTCACCCAGAGCTGAGTGTACTGACTTGCTTCCGCAATCAGCATGGCAAGCGCAGGTAACAGATCAGGATGTAAACTGTTTTCAGGTTCATTCAGTGCCATAAAGACTGGCGGTCGTGGACTGAGCAACGCCACCGCCAGACACAGAAAACGTAATGTCCCATCTGAAAACTCTGCACTTTCCAGTGGTCTTAATATTCCCTCACGCTTCATCATCATCTGAAAACGCCCACCCAGTTCTTCGACATAAAACTGTGCAGTGGGAAAGGCTTTTTCCAGGACAGCATATAATGATTCAGTCTGCCCACGTTCACGCAGCGTTTCAAAAGCTGCTGCCAGATTCACACCATCATGCGCCAGAACAGGTGAACGTATCCCGACTTGTGGCACACGCATGGGAGAATGTGCGCTGACCGAAAACTCGTGATAAAAACGCCAGTTTTTCATGGTTTCCCGCACCTGCGACACTTCGGGATACAGATGTGGATCGGACAGTTGACCAAAAATGGAGTCTTCCTGAGTCAGTGTCATCGGATAGCTGATCCGTTCATTTTCAACATTTTTCAAAAATGCAGCTTGATTGATACGTTCCATCAGCTGACTCATACGACGACGCTGATAACCACTGAGCCAGATATTTTCTTTTTTCACCAAGGGATCTAAAGCAAACAGACTGATCAATGGCTCAGGAAAACCTATTTCCATCTGATAATCATAGTGCTGCATTTCAACTGATAAAATCATCCGCTTCGGATCTTTCGCCCGGTCTCCAGCCCGATGCCCGCCTGCCCACATGACTTTCTGGATGCCTCCTTCTTCTGCGATCGCCTGTGACAGCCGCCCATTGGCAGCCTCATGCAACAAACGCACTGCTTTGTAGAGATTGGACTTTCCACAACCGTTTGCACCACTGATGATATTCAGCTGTTTTAAAGCTAAGTTCAGATTACGGACAGAACGGAAGCCCTGAATCGTGACAGACTGGATGGTCATGTAAATTGTCCAAATGTGGCATATAACAGGAATTTCACCTAGGTTTTAACGGTTCACGATATAAAACTCAAGATGCTAAACGTACAAATTTTTGCTCAACAACCTGATTACCCCATTGTTGTCCTTCTACTTCTTCAACCAATTGAAAACCACAACGTTCATAGAGTTTTCGTGCAGCATTTAAACCTTTGAATGTCCAAAGATGTATTTCCCTGAACTGCTGTTCATCACAATGTTCTATTGCCTGTTGCAGTAATTGATGCCCTACTCCATGACCACGACAACCATCATCCAGAATAAACCATCTTAAATGTGCAATATTTCCGCCCAGATCCTGCCCATCAATCGCAACTGAACCCACGATGCGCTGATTCAGTTTTGCAGTCCATATCTGATTTACAGCATGTTCCAGACGTCCTGAAAATTCAGCGACACTATGCGCCACCAGACTTTCAAAATACTGGCCAAAATTTGAGGTTTGCGAATAGTACTGTGCATGCATTTCTGTGATGCGCCCAATCATGCCTGCCTGATAGCCTGTACAAATTTCAATGGAATGATGTTGCTGTGAATGTGCCTGAGTCCGGTATTGCTTTAATGCGACCGCATAGGCTTGTAAGCCTTGTGCTACGGACTGTTGCAAGCCAGGATTCAGGTGTTGCAATGCTGCCTTCACCTGCATTTTTCCAAAATCATGAATCTGTGCAACCGTCTCCTGTCCCTTTTCAGTCAACTTTAAATATTTTACACGTGCATCTTCTTCTGCAATGCTTTCCTGTAATTCACCTGCCTGCAATAATTTCGCGATCATTCGACTGATACTTGATTTTTCCAGACCTAAAAACTGTGCCAATTGTGCCGATGTGACCTGTTGTTTTTCATCAATTTCAATCAAGGCATGCACAGCGGATGCGGAATAATCCGTTGCAGCCAGGGTACTTTGCATAAAACCCAGCTCACGCACCATTTCACGAGAGGCCTGGCGTATATCGGCAATAATTTTGTCCTGAGATTCCAATGTGAATACCACTAGTTGCACAATACAACCATATTTTCATAAAAAGTTGTATCACGCAACTATTGGTAATAAAAAAACCCGCAAGCCGAAACTTACGGGTTCAAGAACATAGAAACAGAATAAAACGGTATCAGAACAAACGGTTCATACCGTTCAATGTCGCTACACGATACGCTTCTGCCATCGTCGGATAGTTAAATGTCGTTTCTACAAAATACTTGATCGTATTGTTTCCACTCTGCATCACGGCTTGACCAATATGGATAATTTCCGCTGCATTGTTACCAAAACAGTGAACACCCAATAATTCCAGAGTATCACGATGGAACAGGATTTTAAGCTCACCCACTGTATCACCGGTAATCTGTGCACGCGCCAGATGACGGAAAGATGCCTGACCCACTTCATATGGAATTTTTTCTTCAGTCAGCTGACTTTCAGTTTTACCGAAGAATGAAATTTCTGGAATGGTATAAATACCTGTCGGAATATCTTTAACCGGTTTCACATCCAGTTCGCCAGACATGTTTGAACCCGCACAGCGCCCCTGGTCATAAGCCGCTGAAGCCAGAGATGGCCAGCCAATCACATCACCTGCTGCGTAGATATTATCCACTTCAGTCTGATACTGATCATTAACAGAAAGCTGACCACGGCTGTTTGGAGTAATGCCGACATTTTCCAGACCTAAGCCGTCAGTATTTCCTGAACGCCCGTTACACCACAGAATTGCATCTGCTTTAATTTTTTTACCGCTTTGCAGGTGCATCACGACGTGATCATCAAAAGTTTCCAGATGATCAATCTGTTCATTATGGCGAATCAGTACGCCCTGTTCACGTAAGTGATAAGACAGCGCATCGGCAATTTCATCATCCAGATAGCTCAGAAGCTGATGCTGGGTGTTGATGAGATCAACTTTATGATCCAGACCAATGAAAATGGATGCATATTCACAACCAATCACACCTGCACCATAAATAATGATTTTATGAATTGTGAAATCCAGATCCAGAATTTTGTCTGAATCAAAAACACGCGGATGATTAAAGTCCAGCCCCTGTGGATGGTAAGGACGGCTACCTGTAGCCACAACCATCTGACCGAAACCTAAAGTTTCCTTAATACCGTCTTCACCGAAAATATGAACGGTATTTTTGTCCTGGATATAGGCACGACCGTGATATACATCAATATTGTTACGGTCATAAAAACGTGAATGCGTATCAACCTGTTGCTGAATCACCTTGTGTGCATTACGCAGCACCTGTTTCATGGTGAACTGCTTCCAGTCGCCCACTTTTTTGAACATCGGATCACGCTGATAACGGATAATGCTTGATACCGTCTGACGCAGTGCCTTACTTGGAATGGTACCTACATGCGTACAGTTACCACCGAGCTGCTCACGGATATCTACAATCGCAACACGTTTGCCCGATTTTGCCAGCTTCATTGCCGCGCCTTCACCAGCAGGACCAGAGCCAAGTACGACTGCATCGTATTTCACATAATTTCCGCTGACGACTTCTTTCTTACGTGGCATTCAAAGCTCCTTATACAAAATTCTATCTATATATCTGCGGTATTATGACCTAAGTTATGCCATTTTGCTGTATTTAGTCAGCATATATTATGTGATAGCCACATTTAGGAAATGAATAGTGTTTTTACCCCATCATTTCCCATTTCGGCTATAATAAGTGGAAATATCCCCCGTCAAAAACAGTGGAAAAGTTGAATATGTCAGAGAACCGTAAACCTGAACAGGGTGTTAAATTGCGTGGTGCCGAAAAAGTTGCACGTATTCCTGTAAAAGTTATTCCAACGGTTGAAACGCCTCGAAAGCCAGACTGGATTCGTGTCAAAATGGCTGCGCCTGATGAAGTTCAACGCATTAAAACCACCTTACGTGCACAAAAATTACATACCGTCTGTGAAGAAGCAGCCTGCCCGAACCTGCCTGAATGTTTTGGTGGCGGTACTGCAACCTTTATGATCATGGGTGATATCTGTACCCGTCGCTGCCCTTTCTGCGATGTTGCACATGGTCGTCCAAATGCGCTTGATCCTGATGAACCGCGTCACATGGCAGAAACCATTGCCAACCTTGGTTTAAAATATGCTGTGATTACGTCTGTTGACCGTGATGACCTGATGGATGGTGGCGCACAGCACTTTGTGGACTGTATTAAAGAAGCCCGTTCACTCAGCCCTAAAACATTGCTGGAAATTTTAGTTCCTGATTTCCGTGGTCGTATGGATATTGCACTGCGCATTATGACTGAATGCCCACCGGATGTATTTAACCACAATATTGAAACTGTACCTCGCCTGTATAAAGCTATGCGCCCAGGTTCAGATTATCAGCACTCTTTAAATCTTCTGAAAATGTTTAAAGAATACTGCCCTGATGTGCCAACCAAATGTGGTCTGATGGTCGGTATTGGTGAAACTGAAGAAGAAGTGATTGCTCTGCTTGATGATCTGCATGCTCATGGTGTGGACTACGTGACGATTGGTCAGTATCTGCAACCCTCTAAAGAGCATGCGCCAATTGACCGTTTCGTAACGCCAGAAGAGTTTGAGCGTTATACCGAACATGGTCAGAAACTGGGTTTCCGCAATATCTGGGCTGCGCCTATGGTGCGTTCAAGTTATTTTGCTGACCGTCAGTACTATGGTGAACCTGTTCCTGCGGTACGCCGTAAAACTGATCCTGCAAAAAAAATTGCTGTTCAGACTATTGAAGCCTAAGCAGGCTGAATATCTTAGACTCTAAGATAAAGTGCCACTAAAGCTAAGTTAAGCCAGGAAGTAAAATGCGACAGCACTTTACTTCCATACTAACCAGATTAAAGTTGACTATTCACTGCTTCCATTTCTCATAAGAAGAAAAATATCAGATTTATCCTTTTATTGCGTAAGAGTTTTTCCACACCTCATATTACCCCCAGGCTGATCTCCCTGCTATCTGTCACTCCTTTTAGACATTGCCTGATTCGACTTTAAGTGAAACAATGAAATTTCATGCAAAAAGCCTACTTTGAACAAATCAGGCTTTTTTGAATCACAACTCATTGAATTAATTAAACTAATATATTTTATTTCGCATAAGCTGTATTATGTTAATTTTAGAAAGTCTTAAAAATTACAATCTCTTTGGATATTCTTTCAATGATTTTATATATATACAGCTATGTAGTTAGAAATCCTTTTCATAGTGAAACTAGAATTGATTTAAGAAGGATTAGTTGGGAAGAACTAGCTATCTTAATTAATAAAGTTTTTTTTCAAGGGGGAGAGATTAATATTACTAAAGCTAGTACACAGTATAATGAAGAGTTTTCAACCCTTGCTTATGATGATTTAGATAGTTACAGCCTGGTGTGCGATGAAAGATATGGGTATCTACTTGGATGTAGTATTTCTGAGAATGATGAATATCCAGAAGGGAACTACTTTCGTTTAATAAATAAAAATGAAGTACTATCTGAAAAAATATATACCTTTGCACCTTTTGATGATGAGTGGAGTGCACGATATGTTAATCAGGACATAAAAATTGCTTTAAAAATATTTAAAGAAATTTACAATCATGGATATCTTTCAACTGAATCTAAACAACTGTTTAAAGATAATTTAAGTTCTTAACATAATGGCTGTTATACAAAATTATTTTCATAAATCATTTTTTCATACAATTATAATTTTTTTCCAACCTGGAAAACAGTAAAAACCTATACTGAAACATGCCACGCACTTTATAAATTTCAAGTTATTGAAATTATTCAACTAATACAATAACATAACGCCCATTATGGTAAATAACCTCGCTCTTCTGGAGGTAAATAAATTAAGAAACCTTCAATAATTTGATCACTATATTCGTCTGAATATGCTGTTCTATAATTTGTTTCTATTTCAACGGGAATAAGTTCTCCTGCTTTATCACTATCTTCTTTATATTCAAGATAATGTTTATCACCCCAAAAATAAAAATTATATTGATCTCTAACAGAATCTAACCTATCTCCTATGCCTAGTAGACCTAATAGTTTTCCTTGATATCCCTGACTAGCATAAATGAATTCTAGCCTTTGGGTACTGGAATTGAATGTTAGAGTGATGATCTTATTCCAATAACAATATATTTCATTGATAGATTCACCCCAAGGTAAAATCTCATTTCGATGTAAAATTAGCCACTTATCTCTTTCGAAGTACGTGCTTTCTAATTCAGCATAATCATTAATAATCTGATATTTTGAATTAGCCTTAAAATGTTCGAAATCTAATCCTAATGTGATATCAGCAATAGATTTTGTTGGAATAATTTCAGCTTCTAAATTGGGGATCAATTGCTCATACCTTACAAAGAATTAGTTTTCAAAAACTAAGTTTCTCTAAAATTAACATAATGGGTGTTATGCGAAATACACCTGCTATTCACCATTTAAAAATCGTCATTCATCATCAAAAAGCAACTTAGAAAAAAGTTGCTTTTTTTTAAACAGTTTTGATACATTTTCAACTAAAAATACTTTTAAATTTTAATCCATCACGACACATCCGCTGTAAAACTCACCACCTTTTCCAGCTTCATTTGATTGGTCACAACCATCAACAAACGATCAATTCCCAAAGCAATCCCTGAACATTCTGGCATATTTGGCAAGGCTACGAGTAGATATTCATCTATCGGCATCACATGCAGACCCAACTTTTCACGTTCTGTATTATCCGCTTCAAAACGCCCACGTAAAACATCAGCGTCAATCAATTCATCATAAGCATTTGCAAGTTCCAGTCCTTCGATATACAACTCAAAACGTGCTGCAACCAATTCACCATCTTCATCAATGCGAGTTTTAGCAAGTGACGCCATTTCAGGTGGAAAATCGGTTAAAAATACAGGTGTATCAAAACCTAAACTTGGCTCAACCATGTGAGAAAATAAAAGGTCGATATAACCTAAACGATCATCACCCAGATCCAGATTTAAACCGACACGGCGACAGGCATCTTTTAACTCTTTTAAAGTCGCTTGCAACGGATTTAAATCCAGTCGATCCATAAAGGCATGTTTATAACTCAAAACTGTTGGACGAACTTCTCCAAAACGATCGACCAGAACTACATTGAGTAAATCTGTCACTTCCAGCATCAAATCTTTCAATGAAAATGCAGGACGATACCATTCCAGCATAGTGAATTCACTGTTGTGCTTACGCCCATGCTCATCATCACGAAATACTTTACAGATCTGATAAATCGCCCCACTGTCACTCGCAAGCAAACGCTTCATGGCAAATTCAGGTGAAGTCTGCAAATAATGGGTTTGTTTTTTTCCTTGTACATGACGCTGTGCCTGCACAGAAGCCAGATGCACATCGGTCACGCCCGCTTGCGAAAGCACAGGCGTTTCCACCTCTAAAACATCACGTTCCGCAAAAAACTGACGAAGCTGTGCATACATTTTTGCACGGGCTTTTAAAGCTTTTAAATCACAGGTCGGCTGATAATTTACAGATTCACTCATGCTTTAGGACCTCCGTGCGCTGCCCATTCACGGCGTAAAGGATAGGTTTTTCTTAAATGATCAAATGCTTTCTGATCAACTTTGCCATCCGTTAAACACTCGCGCAGATTAAAATCATCATTGGAAATATCATAAATTTCAGATAAATGATGCTTTAATGTCTGTTTAATGCTGTTTCCATAAAAGTATTGGGCACATGCAGGAAGTTGTGACTCAAACTTTTTATGCGCAGGATAATCAAAAGTTTTGCAAAAGGCTTCATAGATCATTTGTGTCCCACGTGCCTTGCCTTCCAGGCTGTAGCCTGCAATATGTGGTGTGACAATGGTAATTAAATCAAGTAAGCGCTGTGAAATCTCAGGTTCATGTTCAAAAACATCGAGTACGACTTTACGTTTTGTCTGAAGAATATCCTGAATTAAAGCAGCTTCCTCAACCACAGCACCACGTGCTGAATTTATCAAAATCGTCTCAGGCTTCATCATTGCCAGAGTTTCAGCATTGATCAAATGATAAGTTGGGTATTCACCCTCATGTGTTAATGGAACATGTGTTGTAATTGCATCTGAGTGTTTTAATAATTCTTCCAGTTCGACCTGGTGAATATTTTCACGCTGTACAAATGGATCATAGCCAATGACGTTCCAGCCCAAAAGCTGTGCCATATAGGCTAAACGTGAACCGACATTTCCCAGACCAATAATTCCTAAAGTGAATTGTTTTCCTTGATCTAAAAATTCAGAGTCGATATGTAATAATGCAGTAATCACATATTCTGCAACCGCCTGAGCATTACACCCTGCTGCATTTGACCAGGCAATCTGCTGTTTTTCCAGTGCAGCTATATTCAGATGATCTGTGCCTATAGTGGCACTACCAACAAATTTTAATTGTGTTTTTTCAATCAGTTGATTATTTACTTTTGTGACTGAACGTACCAGCAGTGCTTCTGCATCCTGTACATCTTTTTGAGTCAGTGTCCGCCCTGCTGCCTGATGAATATTGCCAAATTCCGCAAAAAAATACTCGGTAAAAGCCAGATTTTCATCAGCCACAATTTTCATATCTGTCTTCCAGTCTATATTCGGGTTTATCATACCGCTAAGCGGAAATAAACTCTATGATTCGACTATAGGTAGACCAGTTTAATGCCTGATTACGCATCAGTTTAGTATTTTATACTTATAAAATTAAAAATATTTCCCACCATAATAAATTCTTTCCCGATCAATTCACCTTAATTAGTTTTAATCATCAATTAACATCATCCAAGCAACAAAAAGCCATCCCAAGGATGGCTTAAAGCTCTCTGCTTTATAACAACCTTTGTTTCAAACTCTTATTCATCATTCAAAGCACATTCAAAGTTACTCGGCTGCTGAGAACAGCGTACTTTTTTCAGGATTCTCATCATGTCTTTATCGTAATAACCCTGTTTGGTCATCTGTATCCGTGCTTCACGCATGATTTTCAGATACCCTGGTTTGTCACTTTCATGTATATCCATCCAGTATTTTTCAGGAATTTCATTTTCCATTTTTTCAACAAATTTAAATGCTGGATCAAGCTGTTTAGAGATGACTTCCCGTGCAATGGTTCCCATACCCGCAGGAAAACGGTTACGGTGCATGATCAGTGTACCCGTGACCTGTATGACAGGAAAACGGATAATTCCACCAACCACTTTGCCATTTTTATCCGTCATACCTTTATAAAGCTCCAAAGGTTTAAACAGTAAGGCAGGTCCTGCCATAATTTCGACTTCGCGGTTGTTGAACTTACCGCCCACAGTCGCCAGATCGACTGAAACAGGCTGTGCTCCAATATTCTGAACCATTTTTTTCTGAGTTTCATCGAACTGGAATACAGCTACTTTGCGCCCTGCCGCCTTAGCCAGTGTATTAATATTTTTATCATTTACAATAATATAAGCCGCACCTACAGGCACAATTCCGACCACTTCATAATCACGGTTGACCATTTTCGAATCAAATTCAGGCTTCGCCAGCAACTGCATCACTGCCCGCAACTGTTTTTCAGTCTGCACGGCGCCTATGGCATCAATACTGCCCACAAAAGGGTTGAACTGTTTGGCTCTAAGGTTACTGATTCCTGCACCATCACAACGTTTACTTCTGAAATCCTCAGTCAGCACACGCTCGTCGGTATACACTTTCAGTGCCACATTGGTCGTGGCTTTCTTTTTCAGTTTTGGATATTCAATGCTCACGACCATACTTAAATTTGTAGGTCGGGTCATATTCATTGTGACCCCAAAATCCTTTGCCATTTTGGTAATCCGTGGAATTTCACTGATATAACTTGTTGCCTGTTCAAAGGCTTCGCCATGTTCACCATTGGGTGAATACACACATAAGGTGATTTTTTGCGGAATCTGCTGCCAGGTTTTCGGATCATCGAGCAGTTTTTTTATTTTATTTTTAGAAAAATCAGACAGTGTCAGATCAAGTTTTCCTGCCTGAGGTGCAGCAACCGTATTTACACTGAATAAAGCTGCTGACAGTGTCAGAGCTGTGGCACAAACAATCTGAGCCATTTTACCCCTTTGAGCTGAAGATTGCGGTGCATCCTGTGTTTTTGTATTCCCGATTTTCATTGGCTTTTGCTCCCTGTTATAGGATTAAACATAATCAGGACGGCTTTTGCTTGTATTGTCCTAAATGTCAGCCTCTTATAGAAAAAAGATCAGTCAGCTTCTCCGCATCAGTCACACCATTATTAATCATTGTTTTATTTATGTTTTTTATAGTAAAAACTTTATTTTTTCATTTAACCATCTGTCTGTTTATTCTTCATTCCGACCAATGACAAATGCTCTGTAACAGACAGATGAAAAGAAGATGCTCAATCTGCCAGATGATGCATGATCTGATTCTGTGTTTATGGCTGAATCCATGTAAAATTGGTCTGAATAAACTGTCTTTAATGACTCCCTTTTAGGCTGTCCCACCACTAAAACCGAGAAGCACCGCTATGCAGAATCATGCAGATTTTGATTTTAAATCTTTACGCAGTCAGATGCGTAAACAGCGGAAAGCGCTTACCGTGTTTCAGCAACGCCAGGCACAGCAGCAGACACTGACCCGATTACGCAGTATTCCCGAATTCAGATCAGCTCACAAAGTGGGTATTTATCTGGATGCTTTTGGTGAAATATATACTCAGCTGATTATTCAGTCCTGTTTTCAGCAGAATAAACAGGTTTATCTGCCCATGATCTGCGATATGAATCAGCAGCTGGTCTGGGTCAGAATATCGTCGGGACAGTACCGGAATAAAAGATTTAACTCACACCCTTTGGGCATGCTTGAACCCGCAGCCACTCGTGGGAAGCATGTCAGCACCCTGGACTGTCTGATTATGCCTTTACTGGTCTGTGACATGCAGGGAAGTCGGGTCGGTATGGGCGGTGGTTTTTATGACAGAACCCTGGCTTCAGCCTCACAGCGTCCTTTCCGCTTAGGACTTGCACATGATTTTCAGCAGATTAAGCAGATTATTCCCCGCCAGCCCTGGGATCAACCTCTGAATGCTTTACTGACACCATCCCACTTTCAACGCTTCAAACCCTGATAAATAAAAGCGTTCAGAGCAATCCCGCTGATAAAATTCATATTTTCAATCAAATTCCACACTTTTATTCATTACTGCCCTTGTATTTTTTAAAATACACATCACTATAAAAACATGGCAACACTGTTGTTACTCATTTGGAGTGCCCATGTCTGAAATTATTATGAATGAAGAAAGCTTAGAGCCAGTGGTTCCAAGTGTATTACCACTTTTAGCGCTACGTGATGTTGTGGTTTATCCGCATATGCAGATTGCGTTATTTGTCGGTCGTGAAAAATCGATCAATGCAGTTGACGTGGCTCGTAACAGTGACAATTTAGTATTTGTAGTTGCACAGAAAGATTCGCTTACAGAAGAAATTGATCACGACAACTTATATCAATACGGTACTGTCGCGAAGATTGTGCAGGTTGTGAATCACGAAAATGATGAAAACTGTATAAAAGTATTAATTGAAGGCTTACACCGTTCCAAACTGGTAAAAATCATTGATAACGATGAATATTTATCAGCTGAACATGCGTTAAGCCCGATGACTGTATCGGTAGACGACAACACTCAGTCTGCACGTGTGGAAGAACTGCGCACACTGTTTTCACAGTATGCCGAAGCAAAACTGCGCAATGCACGTGAACTGATCACTGCTGCAGGTAAAATTGATGATCTGCTTCAGCTGATGTTCTTTGTTGCGACCCGTGCGCCGTTAAATATTGATGTTAAACAGAAGTTTCTGGAACATGATGAGTTTGAAGCTCATTTACAGGAACTCATGACCTATCTGTTACAACAGTCTGAAGAACAGCAGATTGAGCAGACTTTGCATGATTCTGTCAAACGTCAGATGGAAAAGAATCAGCGTGAATACTTCCTCAATGAAAAGATGAAAGTGATTCAGCGTGAACTTTCCGACATGAATGGCGGTGCGGAAGATGATGTTGCGGAAATTGAAAAACGTCTGGCTGAAGCTGACCTTCCTGAGCATGTCCGCAAAAA
The DNA here is from genome assembly GCF_002165295.2 of Acinetobacter sp. WCHAc010052. Classification (NCBI taxonomy): domain Bacteria; kingdom Pseudomonadati; phylum Pseudomonadota; class Gammaproteobacteria; order Moraxellales; family Moraxellaceae; genus Acinetobacter; species Acinetobacter sp. WCHAc010052. The sequence continues at coordinate 2,397,053 of NZ_CP032143.1, forward strand.
AGCAGAAAATGAATTCCGTAAACTCAAAGCTATGCAACCTGCTTCCAGTGAAGCGGCTGTGGTACGCAACTATATCGAAGCGATTTTAGATACGCCGTGGAATAAAGCGAGCAAAGTCAGCATTAATCTGCCGAAAGCTCAGGATATTCTGGATGCAGATCATTATGGTCTGGACGAAGTGAAAGAACGTATTGTTGAATACCTTGCTGTTCAGTCACGCGTGAAAAAACTTCGTGGTCCTATTCTGTGTCTGGTTGGTCCTCCTGGTGTAGGTAAAACTTCACTTGGTGAATCCATTGCCAAAGCAACAGGTCGAGAATTTGTCCGTATGGCACTGGGTGGTGTACGTGATGAAGCGGAAATCCGTGGTCACCGTCGTACCTATATCGGTGCAATGCCAGGTAAAATTGTGCAGTCTCTGACAAAAGTCGGTGTGAAGAACCCACTGTTCTTACTCGATGAAATTGACAAAATGGCACAGGACTACCGTGGTGATCCAGCTTCTGCTCTGCTTGAAGTACTTGATCCATCACAGAACAACAAGTTCAATGATCATTACCTAGATCTTGATCTTGACCTGTCTGAAGTGATGTTTATCTGTACTGCAAACAGCATGAACATTCCTGAAGCATTGCTTGACCGTATGGAAGTGATTCGTCTGCCTGGTTATACCGAAGATGAAAAAGTCAATATTGCAGACCGTTACCTTGTTCCGAAAGCAATCAAGAACAATGGTTTACGTGCTAAAGAACTGACCGTTCATGAAGAAGCAATTCGCGACATCGTGCGTCGTTATACCCGTGAAGCTGGTGTACGTAGCCTTGAGCGTGAAGTGTCTAAAATTGCACGTAAAGTGGTGAAAGAGTCTGTCAGCAAGAAAGCGAAAAACCTGCATGTTGATGTGACTGCTGAGAACTTACCTGATTATTTAGGTGTTCATAAGTTCGACTACGGTATGGCTGAAGAAGAAGCTCTGGTAGGTCGTGTAAATGGCCTGGCATGGACGTCCGTTGGTGGTGAATTACTGACCATTGAGGTTGCTGCTGTTCCAGGTAAAGGTAAATTCATTACGACCGGTTCACTTGGTGACGTGATGAAAGAGTCGATTACCACGGCTATGACGGTTGTTCGTACCCGTGCTGATGAACTGGGCATCGAAGCTTCACGCTTTGAAGAAACAGATGTACACGTTCACTTACCTGAAGGTGCAACACCGAAAGATGGTCCATCTGCTGGTTTAGCACTGACTTTAGCCCTTGTTTCTGCTTTCACTAAAATTGCAATTCGTCCTGATATTGCCATGACAGGTGAAACCAGCCTGGGTGGTAGAGCAATGCGTATTGGTGGCTTGAAAGAGAAACTTTTAGCAGCACATCGTGGTGGCGTGAAACTGGTGTTTATTCCACAGGAAAATGTGCGTGACCTGACTGAAATTCCTCAGAATGTCAAAGACGGTCTGGAAATTAAAGCAGTGAAAAGTATTGATGAAATTCTTCCACTGGCTTTGGTTGAGCAGCCAACACCTCTGCCAAAAACACCGATTGTCAAAGCTGTAGATGATGGTAAAAAAGCGGCACGTCATTAATTCATCATAAAAAAAGAGCACTTCGGTGCTCTTTTTTTATTGTCCGATAAAACGTATTTCACAATGAATTTACAAAAATCTGCTGTTCCTGATTTAAGTTTCACCTAAGCTGAACTGTATAAAATACAAACACAATAATTAATCTTTCAATAACTCAATAACAGGAATTACTTATGTCAAATCCAATCTGCTGGTTCGAAATTTATGTCAATGATATGCAGCGTGCAAAACAGTTTTATCAAACTGTTTTAAGTACAGAATTCAGTTTACTCAGTGACCCCACCGACAGCCAGATGGAAATGTGGGCATTTCCATCAGATATGAACATATATGGTGCATCAGGCTCACTGGTGAAAATGCACGGTATCGAAGCCGGTGGCAACAGCATTATTATTTATTTTGAAAGCAAAGACTGTTCAGTTGAAGAACAGCGGATTGAGGCGGCGGGTGGAAAGATTCACCAGCCCAAAATGTCCATTGGAGAACATGGTCATATTGTTTTAGCGATTGATACTGAAGGTAATCTGTTTGGACTGCATTCGATGCAATAACCCCGACAAATCATAACCAGGACTTGAACTTTATATAATTGACCCTATGTTATATAGAACAGGCGCATGATAATGAGTCTTAATCATGTCGCTGTACCAGGTTTAAACTCCAGAATAAACCTGGTTTATGCAGTATTACTTTTATTGTAGTACTGCTTTTTTTTATGTTTTTCTCCGTGATTGAGTACGCACTGCAACTGAGTCTATTTCAGCAGGGTATAAACCAGACCATCCACAACATGGCTCATTTTTTCAAAGTTTAAGGTCTTCATCGTATCCTGTGCTGTATGATAGTTTTTATTTCTGAAAAAGGCAGTATCTGTCAGCATAACCGCTGGAATTTCAACGGACCAATAGTTCAGATGATCTGAAAAATCCACACCTTTGACAAATGCAGGCGCGACCAGTCGCTCACAATGAAGCTGATCCAGTTCAGACATTGCTGCACAATAGTCCTCGCCCATTGTTCTTGACTGAAGATTACTGACAACCGCTATAAAGTTGGCATGTGCAGGATAGACCCACTTCAGTCCCAAAGGATAAGTCTGGGTCAGCGCAGAATCATAAAAACCGATCATTTCCAGTATATATACGCCTTTAATCTGCTTTTTCTGAGCTTTTATGGACTGGGCATGCCGATAACTTCCCATCTGCTCAGTTTTGAAAAAAGGCGGTTCCTCAAGTGTATAAAACACAAACTCAATATTCTTTTTCAGTCTGTTTTTTTCCTGAGCCAGGATACGCGCTGTCTCAACTACCCCTGCAACACCTGATGCATTATCATCAGCTCCCTGCTGCTGACCATGTACATCACAATGTGCACCGATCAGATATTTTTCAGCAGCTCCTGTATTTAATGAACAGATGATATTTCGATAATCCTTCCCTTCCACGGCATAGGTCTGAAACTGGCATGGAATACCAAACCGTTGCATCTGCTCTTTAATCCAGCTGGAAACACGGTTCAGTTCCTCTGTATTTTTATAATTTCTATAAGTTGTCCCCGTCCCAATAATCTGCTCGACATATACTTTCAGATTCTGTGGTTCTGCCTGTTCAAAAAATACAGATTCAGCCCTGAGGCTGACTGACTGCAATAAAACAATAAACAGAACTGTTTTCATCAGACTGAGCTTATAAATGGAAGTCTTCATATTTTTATTTTCCATTATGGAGAGATGAATCCACATTTATGAATATTAAAGCAACAGCCCTGTTTAAAATTCAACTGCAAACTGTCTTCTTAAATCTTCAATATTGTAATTCAGCGTTATAATAGGCAACTTCCACTCCTGCCATAGACTGTCTGTATGAAAATTCGAATTCTCACCATTGGTCAAAAAATGCCTGGATGGGTTCTGACCGGTTTTGAAGATTACTTCAAACGTATTCAGCCTTTTGTTCAGACCCAGGTCATTGAACTGCCTATGGCTAAACGGGGTAAAAATGACTCCGAAGCGGATATTTTAAAATACAGAAATATTGAAGGTGAAAGCATTCTGTCTCAGCTGAAACAGAATGAAGTCCTGATTGCACTTGAAGTCGGTGGTCGTGAGTTCAGTACTGAAAAACTGGCTGAGACCATGAAAGGCTGGATGCTGGAAGGATATGATGTTGCACTTGCCATTGGTGGTCCAGATGGTCATTCCGAAGCTGTCCGTAAAGCCGCGGCATGGCACTGGTCACTGTCCAAGCTGACCCTGCCCCATCCGCTGGTTCGTGTCATGCTGATTGAACAATTATACCGTGCAATGAGTATCAACCATAATCATCCTTATCACCGTGCAGGATAATTGCTGGAAATGCTTTGCGTTTCATTTATGAAACAATACGTTTAAATAAAGCCACTTATTCCTTTTTTCTGTTTCAGGCATGATATGCCTTACAGGTCATTCACTCTCAGGCACAGCATTATGAACTTACAGACTCTCCCAGGTTTATTTATTTCTCATGGTTCACCAATGCTTGCTCTGAATCCTGAACAGGTTGGTCCTGCACTGAACCGCCTGAGTCTGAATCTACCCGTACCTCAGGCAATTATTGTCATGTCTGCCCACTGGGAAAGTCAGAGCCTGGAAGTCAGTACCGGAGTCCGTCCAGAAACCTGGCATGACTTTCGTGGCTTTCCTCAGGAACTGTATGAAATGCGCTATCCTGCGCCTGGACATCCCGAACTTGCAGAAACCATTCTTCATCTGTTTGCAGAAGCTCATATTCCTGCACATGCCAACAGCACCCGTCCACGTGACCATGGCGTATGGATGCCACTGTTACATATGTATCCTGATGCCAGTATTCCTGTTGTGGAAATTTCTCTGCCGATGAACATGAGTGCTGAAGAAATTTATAAAGTCGGACAGGTTCTTGCTCCCCTGCGTGATCAACAGGTTCTGCTCATTGGTTCAGGCAGTATTACCCATAATCTGCGTGAACTGTCCTGGGACGGTAATCAGTCAGCAGTACCTGAATGGGCATCAGCTTTCCGCAATTATGTCGTCAGCAAACTGGCTCACAGCGACTATGATGCAGTACTGGACTGGTCAAGCATTCCATTTGTGCAGCGTAATCATCCAACGATAGAACATTTTGCACCCTTATTTTTTTCAATGGGAACAGGTACACGTTTCAGTGTTGTGCATAACAGTTTCAGCATGGGCTCTTTAGGCATGGATATTTATCGGTTTGACTGACAGAATCATGCAGACTGATAATATTTTTTTATAAATTAACAAATATAAATTAATGGATACATTTTGAAACCCAAAATCCCAGAATGTATCCATTGTTTTACAGCTCAAATCAGTTATGCTTCCTGTTATCATTTAAATCAAATACATGCAGATCATCTATGAAATTACGTTACCTTGCGCTTGCCCTGTTCCCTCTTACTCTGGCAGCCTGTCAGTCAGGTGATATTCAAAAACTGGGAGATACTGCTGTGAAAGTTTTACAACAACAAGGGACTGCTGAACAGACCCTAAATGCTTATCAATGGTCCTTCCAGCCAACAGGTACAAAACAGCCAATCGTGCTGAACTTCAAAGACCAGAAAGTCAGCATTTCCTCTGGTTGTAATAACATGTTTGGCGGTGCAAAAGTTGAAAATGGTGTTTTGGTAACCGGTAACTTAGCGTCAACAAATATGATGTGTTCACCTGAACTGATGAAACAGGAAGCATTTGCTGCATCATTATTCCAGAGCGGTAAAACTGCCTTTGTTCTTGATACTGCAAACAGCGATGCTCCTACACTGACACTGATCAGCCCTGCAGCAGGTAAAGTTGTGTTTACAGGTAAATTAACACCTGAAGCAAAGTATCAGTCAGAAGGTGAAACGATTTTCCTGGAAATTTCACCTCAGACTAAATCATGCACTGGCGTTGCACCACAGACCTGCTTACAGGTTCGTGAAATTAAATATGCTGAGAATGGCGTGAAAACTCAGATCGATAAAGACTGGACTTTGTTCTACAGCAACATTGATGGTTTTACTCACAACCCCAATGAACGTCAGGTTGTACGCATCAAGCGCTACGAAATTAAGAATCCTGCGGCAGATCAGTCTAAATATGCTTATGTTCAGGACATGATTATTGAACGTGAAGCGATTAAAGGCTCACTGTAATTCGCATTACTAATTCTAAGTAGATAAGTAAATTAACCGATGTTCAGGCATCGGTTTTTTATTTCCGCCTGATTAAATGGATCAACTGATGATAAAAAATCAAAAAAGGTTTACCCATATTCTTTTTATCACGCTGCTCTCAATTACATTTTCTGGCTGCCAGACAGTGAAAGAGCATCATCAGCCATCCCAGAAAAATCATAGCGGTTCGGAGCAATCTTCCAAATTACAGGTTTCTGATTGGGAAAATCTGCAACGCTATTCATGGTCTTATCAATCTGCACACAGTAAACATCCCATTCTGCTCCGCTTCAGCCACAATCATATTCATGCCTATGGCGGTTGCAACCGCATGAGCAGGACTTATTTCATTAAAAACCAGACAACCATCATTCCCAAAGGGAGTATGGTCAGTACACTGATTGGATGCAGTGCCCTGGAAAATGAACTGTTAATACGGCTGTTTCTCTCAAACCCAATGCTGTTTAAGATTTCTGACCGACCTGAGCGGACTTTAAAACTGACCCTGAATAATGGAGAGAGCTATACTTTCAGCTCTGAACAGGAACAGAAATAAAACAACCGGCCTGGCTACTCAGTGACTGGCACTCAGCCAGAAACCTGCTTTTTTACGCGCCTGCCGACTTTCTGGAACAAAAGGAACAATCGTCCATGCATGCCACATGCCTGTCCAGATATCGAGTTCAACATCCACACCCTGTGATCTGGCTTTACGGGCAAATTCCCGACTGTCATCCAGTAGAACCTCTTTGGAACCCACCTGCACATAAAAAGGCGGTAAACCTTTAAAATCGGCAAATAAAGGCGAAATCAGCGGATTTTTACGATCCTGCTCTGCGACATAATGTCGGGCAAAATCTCTTTCAAGAAAATATGTCCCGAGAAATGGATCACGGCGATCCTGTTTTTTATGACTGGCTGAAGTCAAAGTTAAATCCAGCCAGGGTGAAAGCAGGTACACGCGGGCTGGCAATGCCACACCTGCATCGCGTGCACGGATACACAAAACCAGTGCCAGATTTCCACCCGCAGAATCACCACCTAAAACAATTTCATAGCCCTGATATTTTTCCACAATTCCTTGCCATACAGCAAAGACATCATCAATTGCAGCAGGAAACCGTGCCTCAGGTGCTAAACGATAGTCTGGAATATAAGCAAAACTTGCCTGTGCCAGCTGACACAGACTTGCTACATAGCCCTTATAACTTTTAGGACTACCCACCACAAAACCACCACCATGAATATAAACCAGAATTCTTTTAGCATTTTTATTCGGGCGCTGGTTTTCGATCTGCATGGTGGGAACATTATTCAGCAGTACTTTTTTTGCCTTAAAAAAGGCTGGTAATGGGGCGAGTAATGTCCCCTTTTCAAAAAAGCTGCGTAATATCTGAGTATTATTTTTATGCAAAAGCAACATTCTTTTTTGCTGTTTAAATAACAACATCGCAATGTGTGACTGATAACTGGACACTTTATTTTTCCTTTTTGTGCTGTCCCTACCATAATCACATTATGCTTAAACTGAATTGGCTGATATTTTTTAAAATCATGGAAATGGGTGAATACCTTAGCAAGTAAGCAAAACTAAATTTTCGGCATAAAAAAACCGATGCAAAAGCATCGGTTTTCAATGATTCTAAATTAAAACTTAGAATACACCTTGCGCTAACATTGCATCAGCAACTTTTACAAAGCCTGCAATGTTTGCACCGTTTACATAGTTCACAGTACCATCTTCTTCAGTACCGTATTTCACGCAGTTACGGTGAATTTCTTTCATGATTGCATGTAAGCGCTCATCCACTTCTTCAAATGTCCAACCCAGACGGATTGAGTTTTGTGACATTTCAAGACCAGAAGTCGCAACACCACCTGCGTTTGATGCTTTACCCGGTGCATAAAGAATTTTCGCTTCAACGAATTTCTCTACTGCTTCAAGCGTAGAAGGCATGTTTGCACCTTCAGCTACACAGATCACACCGTTTGCAAGAAGTGCAACTGCATCTTCTTCAGTTAACTCATTTTGAGTTGCACATGGAAGCGCGATGTCACACTTGATACCCCAAGGACGTTTGCCTTCAAGGTATTCAAAACCGTGTTTAGATGCAAACTCAGAGATACGGCCACGTTTTACGTTTTTAAGTTCCATCACTTCACAAAGCAGTTCAGTTGTGAAACCGTCTTTTACGTAAACAGTACCGTTAGAGTCAGAAAGTGAAACCACTTTCGCACCCAGATACATTGCTTTTTCAGCAGCATATTGTGCAACGTTACCAGAACCCGAAATCGTTACAACTTTATCTTTAAAGCTGTCGCTACGGGTTTTCAGCATTTCTTCAGCAAAGTAAACAGTACCGAAACCAGTCGCTTCAGGGCGAGCCAAAGAACCACCGAAAGACAGTCCTTTACCTGTAAATACGCATGAAGTGTCATTGCTGAGTTTCTTCATCATACCAGCCATGTAGCCTACTTCACGGCCGCCTACACCGATGTCACCCGCAGGGATATCTGTGTTGGAACCAAGATGACGGTATAATTCAATCATCAATGCCTGGCAGAAACGCATGATTTCGCCTTCAGACTTACCTTTAGGATCAAAATCAGAACCACCTTTACCACCGCCCATAGGCAAAGTAGTCAAAGCATTTTTAAAAGTCTGTTCAAACCCAAGGAACTTCAGAATCGAAAGATTGACTGAAGGGTGGAAACGCATACCACCTTTGAATGGACCAATTGCAGAGTTATATTGCACACGGAATGCACGGTTCACATGAGTCTGACCTTTGTCATCCATCCATGAAACACGAAACTGAATTGCACGCTCAGGCTCTACCAGGCGCTCGAGTAAACCATGTTCAGCATATTCAGGGTTTTTCTCGATAAAAGGCCACAGGCTTGTCATCACTTCTTCTACAGCTTGTAGAAATTCAGGTTGATGAGCATCACGTGTTTTTACGTAATTCAGGAAGTCGTTAAGGCTGTTATATTTCAACGCTTAATCCTCAGCATAAAAGTGGATCAAAATTGGTCAAAATTTCAATCGTTGATGTATTTTGGCGCAAAACATTAAATATCTTTTGTTCATATTGCACAATACTTTTTTAAAAAAAACTTAATATAATTTTTAAATATCATCGTTTTAAGTTTAAAAAGTGCATCAGAATCATCTTTCGCTTTTAATGTAACCGCATTGTAAATATGGCATTTTTTGCCCAAAAATAACGCATTCGATGAACCAGTATGGCACATGGGATAATTATGACATTTCATGGTAAAATTCAGCACTTTGATTTTAATCCCACCCTATTATGCTTGTTTTATACAGCAGACTGGTTTGTACATGAATTCGCAGATTTCCCTGATTGAAAAAATTGACGCTTTATTACCACAGACTCAGTGTGGTTTATGCGGGCACCGTGATGGCTGCCTGCCTTATGCAAAGTCAATTTCAGAAGGTGAGGATGCGAATAAGTGTATTCCTGGTGGACAACCTGTTGCAGATGCACTGGCAGCATTGCTGAACCGCGCCAGTATGACAGCAGAAGCCAGTGTATGGCCTGTTCAGTCCGATGGTCGACCTCAGCGTATGAAAGCCGTTATACGCGAAGATGAATGCATTGGCTGCACCAAATGCATCAGTGCCTGCCCGGTAGATGCAATTATTGGTTCAGGTAAACTGATGCACAGCATTCTGACCGATCAGTGTACCGGTTGTGAACTGTGTATTCCTCCCTGCCCAGTTGACTGTATTGACCTGATCGAAGATACACTGTCTGTCCCTGATGAGTCTTTGCGCATACAGGAACAGAATGACCTGCGTAAACGTTATTATGCGCATATCCAGCGGGAAGAAAAACGACGGATTAACCGTAAGGGACCTGTGGTCCGTGCAGATATTGATACAGATCTGTTCAGCCTGTTTTCATCACAGTCGAGTGCTGTTCCTGTGATTCAGCTTGCGGATAAACCTGACCATGCAACGGTGACAATGGATGCGAAAACCACCATTGAATTAGCCAAAATCCGCACACAGATCAAAAAACTGGAAAAACAGCTTTCGGTGTGGCCTGATCCGAAAAAACAGCTGCAACTGGATGAATTAAAAAGACAACTGGATATTGTACAAGGTGGCTCTGTATGACAAAAAATATGACTAAAAAACAGATTCAGACTTTTTTTGAACGCTTACGTGAACAGCGTCCTCATCCAGAAACTGAGCTTAATTATTCAAATCCATTTGAGTTACTGATCGCTGTTACCCTGTCTGCTCAGGCAACGGATGTCAGTGTCAATAAAGCGACTGATAAACTGTTTCCTGTTGCCAATACACCCGAACAGATCTATGCCCTCGGTGTCGATGGCTTGAAAGAATATATTAAAACCATTGGCTTATATAACTCTAAGGCTGAGAACGTCATCAAAGCCTGTAAAATGCTGATTGAACTGCATAACAGCCAGGTTCCTGACAACCGTAAGGATCTGGAGGCACTGCCAGGTGTTGGGCGTAAAACTGCGAATGTTGTACTGAATACAGCCTTTGGTCAGCCCACTATGGCGGTGGACACTCACATTTTCCGCTTAGGTAACCGTACCGGTTTAGCGGTTGGCAAAGATGTGCTGGAAGTAGAGCACAGACTGATTAAGGTCATACCTAAAGAATTTATCATAGACTCGCATCACTGGCTGATTCTGCATGGACGATACTGCTGTATCGCCCGCAAACCGAAATGTACTGAATGTATTGTGTCAGATGTATGTAACTGGCCAGACCGCTACGAATTTGGTGCTCCACGAACAATTAAAGTCCAGCAGATCACCCCATAACACAGCTCTCTGTTATTTCTTATCCGACTTCGCTTTTTTTTCAAGATGTTTTTTCAATGCATCAAGTCGCTGATGTTCCTGTTCAACGCCAGGATGAATCTTATACTGTCTGCTTTCAGCAGAACCATTGCCTTGCTGTGCAGCTTCTTTCTGTATCTTACGCAACAGTCTGATACTGAAAACGCTTAATCCCAGCAATCCAATGAAGCAGATCCCCATTAACAGCAATAATAGAATTTTCATCAGGGACTCCGCCATAAAAAAAGAGCCCTAATATGTATCAGGACTCTTTTAAAGTCAAAACTTCAATTGAAGTTGCGTACTTTCAGCTGTTTCTATCTTATTTATCCAGGATAGCAAACAGATCTTTCTGTACATCTTCAATTGCACGCAGACCATTGAGTTTGTCATAAGTCGGTGCATTTTCACCAGAAGCTGCACGACCCTGGTAGAAACCTACAAGCTGTTCAGTTTCAGTATGATAAGAACCTAAACGCTTACGGATTGTCGCTTCCAGATCATCTGGACGCTGAACCAGGTCTTCACCAGTTTCATCATCTTTACCTTCCACTTTAGGTGGATTGTAGATTGTATGATAAATACGACCAGATGCAGGATGCTGACGGCGACCAGAAAGACGTTTTACAATTTCTTCATCAGGTACATCAATTTCGATCACGTGATCAATTGAAATGCCTTCATTCTCTAAAGCTTCAGCCTGAGGAATGGTGCGCGGGAAACCATCAAAGATACATCCATTGACACAGTCAGGCTGTGCAATGCGTTCTTTCACTAAACCAATGATCAGTTCATCAGAGACCAGGCCACCTGATTCCATCACACTTTTAGCTTTAAGACCTAATTCAGTACCTTCACGAATCGCAGCACGGAGCATATCACCGGTTGAAATTTGTGGGACATTGTAGCGCTTACAGATCAACTGAGCCTGTGTACCTTTACCTGCTCCAGGTGGTCCGAGTAATATAATGCGCATAAAAAAACATCCTCATTTAAACAATATATATGACACTTGTGTTCCATATTGAATGATGGATTCAATATGCAGCTCAGCATCTAATTATAAGAAAGCCACAAACAAATGTATTAAACCAGCTAAAAACCCGGTTACCCCCCCAAGGACAATCAGAATCCATTCGTCTTCCTGAAATGCAGGACGTAACAGGTTCTGAAATTCTTTCGGAGTCAGTTCACGAATACGATCTCTGAACATCTGATAGATTTTCTGTGCACGGCTCGCATTAAACGCAGGGTCGCATACAGGCACCATCGTAATTTCAATTGACCGATCAATCAAGTCTGTCTTGAGTCTTGCGTATTCTTTTGGTCCAAGAGACAACTGTAAAGAAGTACGCACAAGCGGAGTTTCCATGATTTCATTGATGTGGCGTTTAACAATACGGCGGGTTTTGTCTTTTTTCCCACCATACATCATTTCTGTCATGATTGATTTTAACGTAATCAGGTCTTCTGTGACTACACTTGCAAACACATCCGATACTTCATCCTGACGTTTCATGAATGCACCCTGGACATTATAGGTTCCTAAACGGGGAATCACAGGTTTAATCCACGGAAACTTTCTGTTTTCAGTACGTTCAAAGAATTGCGGGTAGCGGATATAGTGCGGTTCAATCGGGTTGAATACCATCCAGATTGCAATCCAGTTGGTCAGAAAACCCCATATTGAAGCCCAAAACGGTACAGTCCAGTGCCATGGCACGACAAACCAGACAATCATCTGGAATATACCGAAAAACATACCGATTAGCGCACTGATATGCCAGATAAAGTTGATCTCTTTCTGTCCAACTTTCAGGAACATTCTCACCATTAAACGGCGATCACCTTCCATCTGGCTGACCACCATTTCACGCATATCCACAAGTGACTCGACGTTCATGGTCAGCTCAGTCACGAGTTCCCTTAAGATACCTGGCAACTGTTTATGTGCCTGACCATAAATTCTGCGTTTGATTGAATAGGGCAGATTTTCCCAGAGCACTGCATTACGGTCAATCATGACTTCATCAATCAGGTGTTCAAGTTCAAATCCAACCTGTTCACCGATTATACGTGCCATGTCCTCCGGATCCATTGCCTCAAGAAACTCTTTCAGCGATCCCAATTTTGACAGGGTGTTATCTGTGATGATCCCTGAAATGCGTCCTGCTTTACGCGGTACAATACCTTGCCAGCCAACAGGCAATGGTCCAAGGTGAAAGCCCCAGAAATTTAATGGATAGAACACCATTTTCAGTGCCATCCACACATGTGCCCAGGTAACAAAAGCAGTTACAGGTATAATACTGAGCACAGCCCAGAAATCAGGACGATTCAGAAAGGCCTGCCATACTTCATTAACCCATTCGAGCATGCATATTTTCCATATTAATTTTAATTACATGATTCCGTTTATACTTCAGGATTGATCATTGTTATTTACAAGCCAATACTTAATGTATAGGAGATTTGTAGCTTTGGATTTATGTCCGCCACTGTATTTCCATAACGGTCTTCAAGTTTTTCACCTGCTCCGATTCCCACACTGAATGTGCTGATCCGCTCTTTACTGAGCATCACATATGACAGATCCACACCTGCTCCGAGTCGGGCTTTATCTTCACCATCAACTTCCTTGCTTTCGATATGTCCAGCATAGGCGCCAATGTAGTAACCGTTCTGATCTGTTCCAGTCAGATGATAAGGATAGCGGAAACCAACCTGTCCACCCGGTTCTTTATCACCATTCCAGAATACACCTGCTTTTGCATAGGCGATACCGTATGGATTGACCCATTCGACATTCATATGCAGTAACTTATGCGTCACCCCTGCCCCGACATTCCATACTGCCGCATTTTCTGGCTTTAATTTCGCTTCTGGCAGATAAGGATTATCCTGCGCGTACGCAACATTTGCCAGCGTAAGGCATGCCAGCAAGGAATAAACTCTTGTCATTATTGTCACCAATGTCCTTAATTTTATTTTAATACTGCCTTGTTTCTGAATTTTCGACTTTAGCAGAATTGTCCTGTTTCTTATAGACAGGACTTTACCTTTTTCCTGTCGATAATGTCAAAAACGTCAAAATAAATCCATATGTTAATCCAATACAATTTTCAATTATCACAACACCCTGCACATGCTGTAGAATGACTGCCTTAAATTTCCCTTCTTTCACTTCAGTTGTTCAAGTCGATTGCATATGAAACAGCACTTTCCTTTAAAAAATGTCCAGCAAGAGAAGCGCATTTTTCGCAATCGGATTTTCATTTCCCTGGGTATTGTCCTGTTTTTTATGCTGTTGCTGGTGGCGCGTTATGCCTATCTTCAGTTAATGCATTTCGATGAGTTTTCTACAGCTTCAGATCAGAACCGTATCCGGCTGCAGCCACTGGCACCCGCCCGTGGATATATTTATGACCGTAACGGCATATTACTGGCAGATAACTACCCAGTTTTCTCTGCAACCATGAGCCGTGCAGATGTCGAAGATATTGATGATACTGTTGAACGCCTGATTCCAGTTCTAAGCCTGACTCAGGAAGATATTGACCGTTTCAAAAGCCGGATTAAAACTTCCAAGAAAACTGAACGGGTTTCTTTGAAACTGAATTTAACTGAAGCCGATATTGCCAAATTCAGTGAAGTCAAATACAAATTCCCCGGGGTCAGCATTGACACTCAGATGACCCGCTATTATCCACACGGCGAACTGTTTGCACACGTCATTGGCTATGTCGGTCGAATCAACGACAAAGAACTGAAAAGTATAGATAAAAACCTGTATGCCGGCACCAACCTGATTGGGAAAATCGGGGTGGAAAAATCGTATGAAGATCTTCTGCATGGTGTACCTGGCAATGAGTCTGTAGAAGCAGATGCCCATGGTAATGTACTGCGTAACCTGGGTCGTAAAGAGCCGGTTCGGGGCAATGATCTGTATCTGTCCATTGATTATGGTTTACAGGTCACAGCAACGGAACAGCTTGCAGGACGTCGTGGTGCCATTGTTGCCATGGATCCCCGCAGTGGTGAAATTCTGGCACTGGTCTCAAGCCCAAGCTTTAACCCGAATCTGTTTGTGACAGGTATCAGCCATACAGATTACAGCGCTTTAAGAGACAACCTGGATCAGCCACTCTACAACCGCGCTGTTCAGGGGGCATATCCCCCTGGTTCCACCATTAAACCCATGTTTGGTATGGGGGGTCTGCACTATGGTTATGTGGACTGGAATACTGCAATTTCAGACCCAGGTTACTTTACTTTACCCGGTGACAGCCACCGTTTCCGTGACCATAAAAAAACAGGTCACGGCTCTGTCAATATGCATAAAGCACAGATCGTTTCCTGTGATACCTATTTCTATGTCCTGTCTTATCGGATGGGCATTGATAAAATGAATGACTGGATGCGTCAGTTCGGCTTTGGACAGAAAACAGGCGTGGATTTACCAAGTGAAAGTGAGGGGCTCTATCCAAGTCAGGAATGGAAAATGCGAACCCGTAAAAGCAAATGGCTGAAGGGTGAAACGATTTCCGTCAGTATTGGTCAGGGTGCATTTACAGCAACACCATTACAGCTGGCAATGGCAACTGCGATCACTGCCAATCAGGGAGCACACGTGACCCCTCATGTCCTGCGTGAGAGTAAAGGTTCGAAGCCATATGTTGTACACAACGCCCCTGATGGCAAAATCCAGTTTAATGGCAAGCCTGAAGACTGGATAAAAATGCGCGATGCCATGGTTGACGTTGTACAGTCAGGAACCGGACGTGGAATCCGAACCCCGATGTATCACATTGCAGGTAAAACAGGGACAGCCCAGGTCAAAAGTATTGCACAGGGTAAACGTTATAATGAATCCCTGCTGACCGAACGCCAGCTCGATCACGGTCTGTTTATTGGTTTTGCTCCCGCTGAAAATCCAGAAATTGTTGTTGCCGTTGTATGGGAAAATGGTCGTCACGGTGGCTCAGCAGCCCA
This sequence comes from Acinetobacter sp. WCHAc010052, assembly GCF_002165295.2. NCBI lineage: Bacteria > Pseudomonadati > Pseudomonadota > Gammaproteobacteria > Moraxellales > Moraxellaceae > Acinetobacter > Acinetobacter sp. WCHAc010052. The sequence continues at coordinate 2,412,675 of NZ_CP032143.1, forward strand.
GCTGGCAAAACCCTTGTTTGACTACTGGCTGCTTAAACGTAAAAAAACACCAGTCCGTCCTGCAGATCATCAGATCAGCGGTGGCTTAATGACAGCCGGTATCAAACCAGGAGAGCTTCCAAGTGGTGCTGACGCTGCATCATCAGCAACTGCGACAACACAGGCACCCGCGTCACACAGTGAAGATGCAGAGTAATTTATGAAGAATCAGCTCAGAATTATTGGTGGAGAATGGAAGCGACGCCAGCTCCCATTTGCTTCAGTTGAGGGCTTACGTCCGACCCCTGACCGTGTCCGGGAAACACTGTTCAACTGGTTAATGTGGGACATTCAGAATGCTGCTGTTCTTGACCTGTGTACAGGCTCTGGAGCTTTGAGTTTTGAAGCCCTGTCCCGTGGCGCATCTCATGTGCTGATGATTGAACCTGAGCGTACCCAGGCTGAATTTCTGAAAAATAATATTAAACTGCTGAATGCGAAAAATGCGGAGCTGAAAACATCAACCGCCCAGAAGGTTTTACCTGCACTGAACAGCATGTTTGATGTGGTTTTTCTGGACCCACCTTACAGCCTGGATCTATGGGAAGAACTGTCCATGCTGGCTGATCCGCTGATTAAAACCCAGGGATTCATTTATGTGGAAGCTGACCGTTCACTGGAACAGCTGAAACTACCTGCCTCCTGGCAACTGATCAAACAGACCAAAGCAGGGACGGTACAGGCAGGACTGTTTCAGAAAAGCTGATTTCCCGATATTTTAAAAGGTACTGAATGCACCTTTTTATCTGTATCCTTTTCTACATTTTCCCCATGATATTTTTCTTATCATTTAAAATGGCGAATACCTCAACACACCATGCGTATTTTTTCTTACAATAACGCTTCAGTTTTTATCTATCTGTATTTCTGAATGACCTGGTTACTTTTTATTTCTGGTGCTGTAGTCGCAGGCTTTGTGCAGGGACTGACAGGCTTTGCTTTTGCATTAATCGCCATGTCGTTCTGGGTATGGGTGCTTTCACCACAGCTGGCTGCCCCCCTGGTGGTTTTTGCCTCGGTATGGAGTCACCTCATTTCGATGTGCAGTGAACAGAAGCAAAAAAGTAATATTTCACTGGTTTTACCCTATTTTATTGCGGGAATAATCGGCGTTCCGATAGGGACATATTTACTGGTACTGATCAACCCTGAAACTTTCAAATTCATCCTCGGATTGTTTCTTGTTCTATGGTGTCCAGTGATGTTCTTCAACCCACAGTTTTCCGTAATTCAGAAGTCTGGAAAAATCGCCGACAGTCTGATTGGCTTTACTGGAGGTATTCTGGGAGGACTTGGGGGCTTTTGTGGTTCATTACCCTCTGCATGGGTCATGCTGAAAAATCTGAGTAAAGACGAACAGCGCTATATTCTCAGACATTTTAATTTTGGTATACAACTCTTTACTTTGGCAGCCTACCTTTTCCAGGGGACTATTCACTCTGAACATCTGCCTTATATGGGGGCTATTTTACTCAGTGTCAGCATTCCAGCTATACTGGGTGCGCGACTTTTCTATAAAATTTCAGAAAAACAGTTTAAACATACTGTGCTGTCGCTGCTGTTTACCTCGGGATGCTTTTTACTGCTCACTGTATTGTTGCACTGAAAATATGGACTAAAAACTGAATGTCCAGAACAGTCGGATCACTTGCCCCCGATCGTATGGAAAAGCTGAAATATATTCATAACCCACCCTGTTGGAGCGATTTACTTTAAATTCCATACCGTAACCAAAAGAGACATAGAAATCCTGTAAACCGATCTGATCCATACCGCCATCGAGCAGTTTCCCTTTTACTGCATCTGTCTGATAAGCCGTATAGTTATAAATCCGAACCAGATCATTTTCAAAAAACTGATTATTCAGTAAAGCATAGTCCTGATTTTCTTCTTCAGTTTGCTGAGCAAGCTGCTTTTGTTCTTCTTCATGAATATCAATCATTTCAGAGTCCATTTCGACATCTTTTATGTCTGCATTTTCAGCAAAAACACAACTGGACTGAAACAGTAAAAATAAAAGAATATTACGCATTAAACTGACCATATAAATAAATCATGACCACTCATATCTCTGTATGTTCTGAACCGCTTTATATCTGCTACTTTTAACACACCCAGTCAGGACAGAGAAGTAAAATGTGAACAGCATTTATTTTATTGTTCTATCAATAAAATATCTGATCAATCATGTTTATCCTTGCGCTTAAACTTTCACTTATACGACCAGACCTGTTAATGTCTCAGATAAAATTTAAGAGTGTTTTTTCATGCAGATTAAAGATCAGATTGTTTTAATTACGGGCGGTGCAAGAGGACTTGGACTGGCTATAAGTAAGGCTTTATTACGTGAAAAAGCTCGAATTATTGTCAATTACTTAAGCAGCGAACAGTCAGCAAAACAGCTTGAACAGGAATATCCTGAACAGGTTTTCTGTGCTCAGGCAGATGTGACCAACGCTGATCAGATCAAAGCCCTGTTCCTTGCAGCTAAAAAGCATTTCGGCAGCCCGATCAGTGCTGTTGTAAACAATGCCCTGGTACACTTTGAATTTAATGGTGATGCCCGCCCCGATCTTACATCGCTTACAGCTGAACATTTACAAAGTCAGTTTAACGGTGCTGTCCAGGCTGCCCTAAACACCACTCAGGCAGCACTGGAAGACATGAAAAAACAACAGTTTGGCAGAATCATCAATATCGGTACCAATCTAGTTCAGAACCCCGTTGTTCCTTATCATGACTATACTGCCGCAAAAGCAGCACTGCTGGCATTTACCCGGACATCAGCGCATGAACTTGGACAGTATGGCATCAATGTCAATATGCTCTCAGGTGGACTGCTGCAGACAACCGATGCCAGCAAAGCAACGCCTGATGCTGTCTTTGATTTAATTGCAGCATCCACACCTTTACGCAGGGTGACAACCCCTGAAGAATTTGCAGATGCAGTCCTGATGTTTTTATCACCCTTTTCACGTGCTGTGACAGGTCAGAATCTGATTGTAGATGGCGGACTGGTCAAGGGCTGATCAGACCCGATCAACGGCTTCTCAACCAGATATTTTTTAAGCAGTCAGATCCTGTATCTTCAGTTATAAGTACCCAGTTTTTTATACAATACAGGGTATATCTGCCTATTTCTGCCCTACCCCTCCACATGAAATCCCTCATCATCATCTGTCTATATGTAGTCCTGACTGCCTGCTCCCTCAGTGCATCCAAAGATCTGAAACATGCTGAACAACTGCTGACTCAGTTCCAGTGTAGCAATATCGAAAGTTCGGATATGTCTCATACTTCAATCACCAGCTACCATGAGCACTTACTTGCAGTAACCCGACAGAAAGTTGAGGTTTATGTGGAAAGTTATAAAAATGGCGAAAAGCTGTTTGATATGCCTTTGAGTGAAATCGTACAGCAGCAGTACGCTGTTTACCGCTCTGCCTGTCAGAGTCTTGGCGGGATTACAGTCACAGCCGATCAATAAAACAGATACAGCCTGTAGATCTGGAAATAAAAAAGCAGAATATCAATATATTCTGCTTCAATATTTCATTGTGACGCAAAAATCATTATCCGTCAGTCTTATGCATCCTTTTCCTCAGAATGATAACGACGGTCCACACTGAACAACTCCGGATATTTAGGATTGATTCCTGCATAAAAGTCCATAATTTCAGCCATATCCTGCTCGTAATTCCCAGTAGGATAGACAATTTTTCCAATACCTGTCGTCTTTTTCGCATAGTCCATATATGCAAGAGCAATCGGTACCCCAGCATTTATTGCGACATGATAAAAACCGGTTTTCCACTGTTCCTGCTTTGAACGTGTACCTTCAGGGGTTATCAGCATGACCAGTTTCTGATGTGTCCTGAACAGATCACTCATCAGATCCACCATACTTGGACGAGGCTCACCCTCTTTTTTAGGACGACGGTCAATGCCAATACCACCCATTGCGCGTACAAATGGACCAAATGGCAGTTTCATATAACTGTCTTTAATCGTGATCCGCACATTGACACCTAATGCCTTCAGAGCAAGCCTGGCATACAGTGCATCCCAGTTACTGGTATGTGGTGCAGCAATCATGACACACTGATCTAGGGTCAGATCCCAGTGATTATCTATTTTCCAGCCCATCAACCCCAGACTTTGTTCTGCCATTTTTTCGAACATGGTATATTTCGCAATATAAAATTTGTGCGAATTGTACCAATGACGCACAGATTAAACAGTCATAAATGCAGATAAAACATACAATTAATATATAAATGTATAAGAATTTATTTCAGTTTTTTTAAACTTCATAAAGGCTGAAAAACACTTAATTTTCATATTGTAATTATTTACATGCTAAAAATTTCACACACTGCTTATTTTTAATAAAAATTATCAGATCAGCCTTAAATGCTCACCCTCAGAAATTTCCAGACCATCTGATCTTATTTCTTTTCCAGATATCCAATTTCCTAAAATTTACTGCTGTCTTTTATGGTCTATTTTGCCAGTAATACAGCCTGCCATCAGAGTCATGCTTAAATTACACGCCTCTCTGTCCCACAAGTTTTAACATTACTCTGACAAGCACCAGGCACTATGTTATGTTTTAATTTCTGATGAATAAAACAACGCTTTTCCAGGATAATCCAATGAAAAAGACATATATTGCTCTCAGCCTTGCTGTGATCACCACTTTGGGTCTCACTGCCTGTAATAAACCAAAAACGGAGGAACCATCAACTCCATCGACTGTAGAATCCACTACTCCAACTGCTGAAAATCCGGCATCTTCAAGCCAGCTTCCTGTTGCTGACAGCGCTGAAACATCACTGGACTGGGCAGGTGAATACAAAGGCGTTTTCCCATGTGCTGACTGCTCAGGCATTGAAACTGAACTTGAACTTAAATCAGATAAAACCTATGAACTGACTGAAAAATACCAGGGTAAAGGTACAGGCAATGAATTTAAGGTCAAAGGCACTTTCAGCTTTGATCAGGACAATCCATCCATCATCACCCTGGATAAAGCAGCAGAAAACAGAAAGTTCTTTGTCGGTGAAAACTTTGTAGAAGCACGCGATATAGAAACCGGAAAGGCGCTTGAAACAAAACTGAACTACAAGCTGCAGAAAGAGTTGCGCTGACATTCAGCTTTAAGGAACAAAATACTGTATCCATTATTCTGAAATAATTCACAGCTCGCTGTTCACTGGCTTTAATTTCTCCATAAAAAAAACCCAGCTTTCGCTGGGTTTTTTGAATCACTCGGGAGGATTAACCACCGAACTGGTTCATTGTGTTTTTAGCATCATCATGCGCTTTAAGAGCGTTGTCACCAGAGAAGATTTCTTTGTGATCATCACCGATGTCAGAACCAGCCATTGCCTGGTGTTTAACACAAGCAATACCGCCACGGATTTCTTTACGCTGTACACCAGCAACATAAGCCAGCATACCTTCAGAACCGAAGTAACCTTGAGCAAGCTCGTGAGTAGACAGAGCAGCTGTGTGGTAAGTCGGAAGAGTGATCAGGTGATGGAATACACCCGCTTCACGAGAAGCATCTGCCTGGAATGTACGAACTTTTTCATCAGCATCAGCAGCTAATTCAGTTGCATCGTACTCAGCGCTCATTAATTTAGCACGGTCGTAAGCAGAAACGTCTTTACCTTCAGCAACCCAACGGTCGTATGCTTGCTGACGGAAGTTTAAAGTCCAGTTGAACGATGGAGAGTTGTTATAAACAAGTTTCGCATTTGGAACTGTTTCTTTAACACGGTTCACCATGTGAGCGATTTCTTCAACGTTTGGAGTCGCAGTTTCGATCCACAGAAGGTCAGCACCGTTCTGTAAGCTTGACACACAGTCAAGTACAACGCGGTCAATCTGGGTGCCTTCACGGAACTGATACAAACCAGAAGCTAAACGCTTAGGACGGTGTAATTTACCGTTACGTTTGATCAGGATTTCATCTTCCTGAGCTTCAGCGATGTCGATTTCAACTGTATCTAAGTAGCTGATGTACTGAGAAGCGATGTCGCCTGGCTCTTTAACCACTGGGATTTTCTGAGTCAAGTCAGCGCCTTCAGAGTCAGTACGCGCAACGATGATACCGTCGTCAAGACCCATTTCTAAGAATGCATAACGTAATGCATGGATTTTAGCGATGAAGTCTTCGTGTGGAACTGTTACTTTACCAGCCTGGTGACCACACTGTTTAGCGTCAGAAACCTGGTTTTCGATCTGCAGTGCACAAGCACCAGCTTCGATCATTTTACGAGCAAGTAAGTAAGTCGCTTCTTCGTTACCGAAACCAGCGTCGATGTCCGCAATAATTGGCACAACGTGAGTCTGGAAACCATCGATTTGAGCAGTGATTTCAGCAGCTTTAGCAGTATCACCAGCTTCCTGTGCTTTTTTAAGTGCACGGAACAGATCGTTTAATTCTTTAGCATCAGCCTGGCGAAGGAAAGTATAGATTTCTTCGATTAACGCAGGAACTGAAGTTTTTTCGTGCATTGACTGGTCAGGAAGTGGACCAAATTCTGAACGAAGTGCAGCAACCATCCAACCAGAAAGGTAGATATAACGACGTTCAGTAGTACCGAAGTATTTTTTGTTCGCAATCATTTTCTGTTGCGCGATGAAACCGTGCCAGCAACCTAATGACTGAGTGTATTTGCTTGAGTCTGCATCATAAGCAGCCATATCACGACGCATAATCGCAGCTGTATATTTAGCAATGTCTAAACCGGTTTTAAAACGGTTTTGCATTTGCATACGTGCAGCATCTTCTGGGCTGATATCGCGCCAGGTGCTTCCGAATTTTGCTTTTAATTCACGGATTGCATCAATCGCTGTTAAGTATGTAGACATGATATGTTCCTGTATATAATATTTAGGATTTCATCAATTAAAGTGCTAAACCTGCTCGGAATAAATTGTTCAGATTTAATACACTTCGCTGTTATGGACTTAGCTTAGTTTGAGTCAAATAATTAATCCAATATTCTGCGTTAATTCCCAGTATTTATTTAAAAAATACATAGATCAAAGTCGTATTATAATATTTATTTACATTTATAAATTACTGTTTAATATGTGTTTTTTAAATCTTAAACGTGATCACAAAAACAACATATTGCTTAAAAATTAATTATTAGACTTAAGTCGTGCTTTTGTAAAAAAGTGCATTTCCTCTTCAGATTAAAACTGAAATCAGTTTTTATGTCACACACTACAGTATAATAATCACACAAAAAAAATAAGTGATGGTGAATGACTGGATACTGAATAAAGCCCTCTGAAGGATAAACTCAGTTCCTGCTCAGAAAGCTCAAAAAACCAGTGAAAAAAGCACCTCAGATCATGAATAAGGCAGGCTGCTCAAAAAGGGAAAAGTGATCTCCATTTCCTGTTACAGACTGCGTTTTAATTCATCTTTTTTTATACACAACCTATATCGCTTATGGCATAATCAAAATAATTTCTTGATTTTATTTTCGGTATTTATTTTATGAATCTGGAGCGGGTCGATCTTAATCTATTAATTTATCTTGATGTACTGCTTCGTGAAAAAAATGTAACTCGTGCTGCTGAACAGTTAGGTGTAACACAGCCTGCCATGAGTAATATTTTGCGTCGTTTACGTAATTTATTTAATGATCCTCTCCTGATCCGCTCTTCTGAAGGAATGACACCGACAGAACGGGCACTGGAACTGCAACCGCGTATCCGTGATGCACTTTCTGATCTCTCCATGATTCTTGAACCACGTACCGAGTTCCGCCCTTATACATCCAACCGTGTATTCCGCATTATGACTTCGGACTATGCAGAAGCCACACTGGTTCCGCGTTTAGTCAAGGCACTGCGTTCTGAAGCACCCAATGTCGTACTCGACTTTTTAACACCGAGTGATGTGTCTTACCGTGACATGGAACAGGGTAAAGTCGATCTTGCGATTAACCGCTTCAATGAAATTCCACAAAGTTTCCATCAGGTGCTGGTGTGGCGTGACAGTTTTTCATGTCTGCTGAACAGTAAGCACCCTGCTGCCACCAACCTGAACCTGAAAAGCTACCTGGATGCACAGCATATCTGGGTATCAAAAACAGGAATGGGCGTTGGCTTTGGTGTAAATCCTGAAAAACAGGCAGGTTTAGGCTGGATTGATCAGGCTCTTGAACGTATTGGTCAGAAACGTAAAATTTCTGTTTTTACCCGACATTACCAGATGCCTGCCCTGTTGGCTTCCAATGTTGATCTGATTGCCACACTTCCATCCCGTATTGCACATTTACAGGGAAATAACCAGAGTCTGCTGATCAAAGATCCGCCTTTTTATATTCCAGAATTTGAACTCAAAATGGCATGGTGCCCTTTACTTCATCACCATCCTGCACATCGCTGGTTACGTCAGCTTATTCTGTATGTTGCACGTCAGATGATTGAAGAGGAAAACCGTGAATATTTATTGAATAATTCACAATTTTCACATTATTAAGCAAGACGCTTCTTAAATACCGCGTTTTACGCTTATACTGTCAGCACCAAAAGGGAATATCTGAATATTACCTTCTGGTGCTTTTGTGTTAAAAATATTCATAATAATCAAAATCCACAGGTGGATTCGTGAGCCTTTTCCAGAATATCCTCATCATCGCGGTACTGATTGTAGGGGCAGGTTTTTTATCTTTGACAGAAATTGCACTTGCTGGTGCACGCAAAGTCAAACTCAAGATTCTTGCCGAATCAGGAGATGAACGCGCACAGAAAGTCCTCGACTTACAGCAGAACTCTGCTGATTTCTTTGCTGCGTCGCAAATTGGCTTAAATGCCGTCGCTATCCTGGGCGGTATTTTAGGTGAAGGGGCATTTCGTCCTTATTTCTTTGAATTTGTTTCACGTTTCTATGTTGGCCCCTGGGCTGAAACCATCAGCTTTGCCCTTTCATTCACCTTAGTCACTTCATTATTTATTCTGTTTGCAGACCTCATGCCAAAACGCATGGCGATGATTGCACCAGAAAAAATTGCTGTTTCAGTGATCAACCCGATTCAGATTTTCATTGTGGTATGTAAACCACTTGCCTGGTTTATCAATGCCGTTGCCAATCTGCTGTTCCGTTTATTCAAAGTGAACACCACCCGTGAAGACAATATTACTTTTGATGATATTTCTGCGGTAATGGATGCCGGTGCGCAAGCAGGCGTATTGCAGAAACAGGAACACCACTTTATTGAAAACGTATTTGAGCTGGAAGAGCGTAATGTTCCCTCAAGTATGACCACACGTGAAAATGTTGTGTTCTTTACACTGAAAGAATCTGAATCAAGTATCCGTCAGAAACTTGCCGAATATCCTTATTCCAAGTTTTTAGTCTGCAGTGAAAATATTGATGATGTGATTGGTTATGTGGATGCCAAAGATATTCTGGTGCGTATTTTAAATAATCAGTCTTTATTACAGTTAAACGAAAATACCATCCGTACAGTACTGACTATTCCTGACACACTGACCTTATCAGAAGTACTTGACCGCTTCCGCTCCACCAAAGAGAAATTTGCGGTGGTGATTAATGAATATGCCCTGGTCGTTGGCGTGATTACTCTGTCCGACATTATGATTACGGTCATGGGTGACTGGGTAACACCGATTGAAGAAGATCAGCAGATCATTAAACGTGACAACAATTCATGGCTGATTGAAGGCAGTACTCCAATTGAAGACGTTAAACATGCGCTTGAAATTGATGAAATGCCAGATGAGGAAAATTATGAAACCCTTGCCGGCTTTATGATGTTCCGTTTACGTAAAATTCCGCGCCCAGCAGATGCCGTGATTTATGGCGGATATAAATTTGAAGTGGTTGATGTCGATCATTTTAAAATAGATCAGCTGTTGGTGACCCGCTTACTGGAAAAAGCAGAGCATCCAGAAGCCCAGTCCGAAGAATAAACATACCGATTGATACCCTCATGAACGAGGGTATTTTTTTATAAAATATCTAAAATCATAGTAATCAATCATCAATTGCTGAAATATTCATTTTCAGATACTGAAATCAAACGGATAATAAATAAAAAACTAAATTAATAAAAATCATAATCTTAACAATACACAATAAAATAAACACATACCGCTGACATAGTTTATGAGTAATACAAATTACTGTTAATTAAATACTATTTCTACAATTAATGTTGATAAAAATCACATTTACCTACCATTATTTAATTTTATAAAAAAACAGCCTAGCATCTGTCATCGAAACACAACAATTAGAAATCTATTTAACTGTATCAAAGGATTGAACCATGCTGACCATTCTCGGTTTAGGCATGATCCTGTGCTTTATGTACCTGATCATGTCCAGACGCCTTACTCCCCTTGTTGCACTGACACTGATTCCTGTTTTATTTGCACTGATTGCTTATGGTCTTGGTTTTTTCATTGACAGTCTGAGTCATATCCAGCTGAATGGACTCGGAGAGATGATGCTGGACGGTGTCAAAAAACTTGCACCTACCGGAATCATGTTACTGTTCGCTATCCTTTATTTTGCTGTCATGATTGATACAGGGCTATTTGATCCTTCTGTAAAATTTATTTTAAGACTTGTTAAGGGTGATCCGCTTAAAGTTATTCTTGGCACAATAACACTGACTATTATTGTTTCACTGGATGGAGATGGCTCCACAACATATATGATCTGTGTCGCAGCCATGCTTCCCCTTTATAAACGGCTGGGTATGAGTCCATTGATCATGGCAGCGTTAATGATGCTGGCAAGTGGCATTATGAATCTGACCCCATGGGGGGGGCCAACTGCCCGTGCAGCGAGTGCTCTGCATGTCGATCCAAGTGATGTTTTTGTACCGATGATCATTCCCATGCTGTTTGCTATTGCCTGGTTATATTTTCTGGGCTTTATGTATGGACGTATGGAACGTAAGCGTCTGGGTATCATTGAACTGGACATCAGCCACGGCGATAACATTCAGATCTCCAATAATCCAGAAGCCAACCGCGCCCATCTGCGCTGGTTTAATGCCCTGCTTACCATAGTACTGATGGTCTGCCTGGTGAAAGGTGTATTACCACTTTCAATTCTGTTTATGATTGCGCTGTGTATTGCGCTGGTGGTGAACTATAAAGATGTTGATATGCAGAAATCGCTGGTCGCCAACCATGCCGGCAGTGCCCTGAACGTTGTCGGTATTATCTTTGCAGCGGGTATTTTTACCGGAATTCTGGCAGGTACAGGTATGGTCGATGCCATGTCCAAAGAGCTAGTGGCAATCATTCCTGAAAGTATGGGACCCTTTCTGGCACCGATCACGGCAATTGTAAGTATGCCACTGACATTCTTTATGTCCAATGATGCATTTTACTATGGAGTACTGCCAATCATGTCAGAGGCAGCGGCGCATTATGGCATCACGCCTGTAGAAATGGCACGAGCTTCCATTGTTGGGCAGCCAGTGCATTTGCTTTCGCCATTGGTTCCATCAACTTATCTGCTCTGTGGTCTTGCTGGGATCGAAATGGGGCAACATCAGAAATTCACGATTAAATGGGCAATTATTACCTGCCTGGTCATGATGGTAGCAGCACTGGTGTTCGGAATATTCCCTCTTTATTCCACACTGGGCTGATAAACTGGTAACAGTCGGATAACATAAGCATAAAATAAAAAAGCACCCAGTATCGGGTGCTTTTTTTAACTGAATATTTTCAGTTCACCATGCTGAAGCAGCATGGTTCACACTAACAATCACTGATCAGTTATGCTTTTTTAACAGCTCATCCAGCGTTGCCTGATAATGAATCGAAATATCATCTTCAAGAATTTTATAAACATTATCAAACTGAACCATTGGCCAGCCTTCTTTCCAGAAAGGAAAAATATTGTGCAGGTCATGCGTCACGACCGCATCTTCACGCACAATAGCCTGTGCAACCTGAGACAGTACCTGAGCAGTTTCTGCACCATCAATCTCCAGGTAATCAATACCACGGGCTTTTAAAATACGGATACGGTCTTTTTTATAACGGATTTTCTTTGCCTGAGCATCATTCAGCCCAAGTGCAAGAACAACAGCTTCAACAAATTTTTCTTCAAAACTTTGATTCAGCGCAACCAGTGCCTGTTTATGCGCTTCCTGACGCCCAGCCTTACCACCATTTCGGATAATTTCTTGTGCTTCTGTATTCAGAACATCATCCTTCATGGAGTGAAGTATGTCCAAAATTTCAATATCGCTTAAAGATGCAGAAGAATCTGTCATGGGAGTCCTGGAAATAAAATTAATGTCCTATTTTCGCATAGTTTCACACAGAAAACAGATATAAATACTTTAGCTGATATCTATGATATTCTCCTCAAAGAATCATGACTAAACTATAGATAATGATGAACTTTTCCTTAAGTGCTGTTCTTGCCTGCATCTCTTTTTATTCAGCACTTTATATGATTTATTATTTCTTTGCACATCAGTCCCAGGCTGTTTTATTGTTTGGAGCAGTGGGTTTACTGATTCTTTCCTATGTGATTACACCACCCGCTTATAAACACAGAGAGCGCAGCAAATATAACAGCACGCTCAGTTACGAAAATTTCTTCACATTGCCTCTGTTTACATGGTGGCGTCTGTTCAGTCTGCCAGTACGCTTACTGTTATCTAAAATTTTCGACTGATCCTAAAACGGTATTGATCATTTATGACTTCTGGAGGTTTTTCCCGAAGCCTTCAATGCTGGCTTCAGGAAAAATCTGTGCCTTTAAATCACTTCCACCACAATTTTACCGATATGATCACCGGTATCCATTGCAGCATGTGCATCCTGAATCTGATCAAACTTAAAAGTTTTATAAATCATCGGTAAACATTCTCCTTTTGCCCAGAGTGGCGCAACATGCTCCATCAGCCCTTTGGCAATTTCCGCTTTTTCTGCAGTATTTCGGGCACGCATAGTTGAACCTGTAATGGTCAGCCGTTTCATCATGATCTGCCCAAGTTTGACTTCTTTGGCTTTTGCTCCACCCAGAAAGGCAATATAAACCAGTCTGCCATCACGACGTAACAGGTTGAGATTCTGATCCAAATACGGTGCTCCGACCATATCCAGTACAATATCCACGCCTGCATTTTCTGTTTTTTCGTTGATCACCTGCTCAAAGTCCTGCGTTTTATAATTAATCGCAGTCGTTAAATGGCTGATTGCAGCAACTTTTTCATCTGAACCCACAGTTGCAAATGAGCTTAAACCTAAAGATTTACACAACATTAGAGCCGTTGTTCCAATCCCACTTGCACCGCCATGTACAAGTACCGTCTCTCCTGCTTTGGCATGAGCCATCTGGAAGACATTTGCCCAGACCGTAAAAAATGTTTCAGGGATTGCAGCTGCCTGTATATAACTGGTTCCCTCTGGCACGGTGATGGTCTGACTTTCAGGGACAACACAGTATTCTGCATAACCACCGCCATTGGTCAGTCCACAAATCCGATCACCTACTTTAAACAGTGTAACATCAGCCCCTGTTGCAACCACCTCACCTGCCACTTCCAGCCCAGGTACAGGTGTTACGCCTTTCGGCATTGGATAAAGCCCCTGACGTTGTAAAATGTCCGGTCGGTTAATACCAAACGCATGGACTTTGACCAGCACCTCATCTGCCGCTGGCTGTGGTAGATCCACCTGCTCATAAGCCAGTTTTTCGACTCCGCCCGGTTCAGTGATAATGACCTGTTGCATACTGCTCTGTGACATAAGGACTTCCGTTTTAATTCAATACATTTCAAGTTTTATCCATTTGAACATAAAGCGGTTGAAGTTTGAATAACAGTGGACTTATGTATAATTGGCTCAGCATTCAGCAACTTGATAATCATGCTTTTATGGAACAAATAATGAACATAATCATGCATTATAATGAAGACAACTTTTCTGAATTTGAATGGTATGAAGGTTTTGCTGTCATCCGTTTTTATGCAGACTGGTGCGCACCCTGTGTTCAGAATTTTCCAGTTTTCGAACAGGCAGCAAACGCCTTTGCCCATTCTGATCCTGCCATAAAATTCGGCAAGGTCAATATTGATCAGTCCCCAATCGTCAGTTTACGTTATAACGTCTATGGCCTACCCACAACGCTGATCTTTCATCAGGGTCAAATTATCAAAAGAATTGCAGGTGTAAAAAGCCTGACAGAAATAACTCAGATCATTCAACAATCCATCTCCCCATGAAACAGATCTCACTGAATTTTTCAAAATTTTATTTCCTTTATAAATAAACACTTCAATTAATTTTCTGTGTTCATCGCATCAGCATGATCATTTTTTGTTTTATTTTTTATTATTACCCGGGTAATATAAGCCTAATGTTTAATTTTACCCTGATAAAATTATTTTAAATTGATGGATGCTTATTATGAAAAAGACCTACAGTGCCTTTGCAGGCAATACACTTCTATGCTGTGATTCATTACTGAACATTGCCTTAGAGATCAAAAATCATGTTCCGACTGACCAGAATATCCTGATCTTTAATGATCAGACCGGACAGCAGATTGATATTGACGTTTCAGGTTCTGCACAGGATATTCAGGCACGTTACGGTGAAACAACCGAAGTTAAAAAAGTTGGACGTCCTAAGCTGGGTGTAATATCCCGTGAAGTGACTCTGCAACAGAAACACTGGGACTGGCTTGATCAGCAAAGTGCCAGTGCCTCCTCTGTCATTCGCAAACTGATTGATCAGGAGCTGAATAATCCTGCATCGAGCAGTAATATCATGATGGCTAAACAGGCTGTAGACCGCTTTATGTCTGCTATGCTGGGTGATATGCCGCATTATGAAGAAGCGACCCGAGCACTGTATCAAGGCAATAAAACAGCTTTTGATGCGCTGATTGAGCATTATCCTGCAGACTTGAAATCATATCTTTTGAAAAAAACTGAATCCGTGTTCTGATCTGTTCAGGAAAATAAAATTATTGACCCTGACCTGTTTTCAACATCATATATTCAGCGCAGGAAGTACCTTTGAGTCCAATAAAAAACCCAGCTGAAGCTGGGTTTCTGTGAAGCCGCAAAGAACTTATCGTTTAGGCAATGGAATAAACTGAGAATCACTGGTTTGTGCTTTTCGTTCAGCTACAGCCACATCAAATGTAATCGCTTTACCATTACGTTCTGCCAGAATTTTAATCTGACTGCCTGGTGCCTGAAGTGCAACATAATTGATCAGATGCGAAGCAGAAGTTATCACTTCGTTATCGACCTGAATAATTTTATCTCCACGCTGTAAACCGGCCTGAGCTGCAGGACCATTTTTCAGAACATCAGCAACAACCACACCATTCTGCTTAGGTCCAAGAATATCTTCCTGTTGTACTGGCAGCAGACTGATCCCCAGCCAGCCACGTACTACACGACCATCTTTCAAAATAGAGTTCAGAACCTGCTGACAGATTTTCGCTGGAATCGCGAAACCAATGCCCAGTGATCCGCCCGACTGAGAGAAAATAGCCGTGTTTACACCAATCAGATTACCCGCAACATCAATCAGCGCACCACCCGAATTACCTGGATTAATAGCTGCATCTGTCTGAATGAAATCTTCATAGGTGTTAATACCAAGATCTGAACGACCTGTTGCAGAAACAATCCCCTGCGTGACCGTCTGCCCCACACCAAATGGGTTACCGATCGCCAGAACAACATCCCCAACTTCATTGCCGCTCAGTTTAAACGGCAGAACCGGCAATTTATCCAGTTCAATTTTAATCACAGCAAGGTCTGTGTCAGGATCAGTTCCAATCACTTTTGCCTGAGCACGACGCCCGTCACGCAAAGCCACCACGATCTGATCAGCCTGTGCAATCACATGATTATTGGTCAGAATATAACCATCAGGACGTACAATTACCCCTGAGCCCAGGCTGTTTTCGTTCTGATCCTGCCCCTGATCTGGAATCTGATTTCCAAAAAACTCACGGAAAACCGGATCATTCAAAAGTGGGTGATCCAGCTGTTTAACTTTTTGTGTTGTAAAAATATTGACTACTGCTGGTGCTGCAACTTTCACGGCTGCACTGTAAGAGACCACACCACCAGCTCGCGTTGTATCAATCAGCGGTTCAACTTTTTCGGCAGGCATTTTAATGCCGTCTACAGCAACGGGAGCTTTCGGTTTCTGATATTGCTGCCAGCCAATAAAACCGATAATTACGATAATTAGCAACACCCAGGGTAACCATGTAAAGGTCCGGCGCACGTCTATATCCTCTATAAATATTATTAATATGTTGATGGTTAAGTAATTTCTTCCCTATTGTAAATCGAAAAACCAGTTGATACATAAAATAGAAGCAAAGATTTGTGATGCTTTAGTTACAATTCAGATTATGCTTTGATGATATCTAAACAGATTTGAGAATTTTTATGGCTAAACTTCAGGACATACTTCAGTGGTGCAATCAGACCCTGAAAACTGGCGAATTTAAAGACTATGCCCCTAACGGCTTACAGATCGAAGGCAAACAGGAAGTCCGCAAAATTTTATGTGCTGTAACAGCTTCTCAGGATGCTGTAGATGCAGCGATTGACCAGGGTGCTGATCTGCTGCTTGTACATCATGGTTATTTCTGGAAAGGTGAAGCGTATCCGATTACAGGAATACGTGGGAAACGGATCAAAAGTCTGATTCAGCACGATATTTCACTGGTTGCCTATCATTTACCGCTCGATTCGCACCCTGTATTAGGCAATAACGCCGCGATAGCCGACCTGCTGGAACTGGAAAACCTGGAAGCACTTGACCCTGAAGAAAAGCATCCGATTGGCAATACTGGTTACTTAAAACAGGCAATGACACCTGAGTCTTTTAAATCTTTTGTTTCTGAACGTCTGCTTTTTGATGCAATCCATCTGCCTGCGGAGAAAACCTTGATTCAGAAAGTCGGCTTCTGTACCGGCGGCGCACAGGATTTTATCGGCAAAGCAGCCCAGCAGAATTGTGATGCCTATATTTCTGGCGAAGTCAGCGAACGGACTTTTTATGAAGCCAAAGAACTGGGGGTACATTATTTTGCATGCGGTCACCATGCAACGGAACGTTATGGTGTGCAACGGTTGGCAAAAGCGGTTTCAGAACAGTTCAATATTGAGTATAGTTATTTCGAGTTAAACAACCCGATTTAATTTTTCTCAGGTTTTAGCATTTTCTTTATGCGTATTAATTCAGCTTATATTGTGTATTGTTATTTAAAGTGATGCACAATCAGTCGAATAATCCATTACAATAAAGCCACTTAATGTTAAAACCCAGCAAATTGCAAGGAATTTAAAACATGTCAACAATTACTTTACCAGCACTTCCTTATGGTTACGAAGATCTAGCGCCACACATCAGCAAAGAGACGCTTGAATTCCACCATGACAAACACCACAACACATACGTTGTAAACCTGAACAACCTGATCAAAGGTACTGACCTTGAAGGTAAATCTTTAGAAGAAATCATCACAGCTGTTGCTGGCGATGCTTCTAAAGCAGGTGTTTTCAATAACGCTGCTCAAGTATGGAACCACACATTCTACTGGAACTGTATGGCTAAAAACGGTGGCGGTGCTGCAACAGGCGCTCTGGCTGCTAAAATTGATGAAGCTTTCGGTTCTTATGAAAAATTTGCTGAAGAATTCGCTGCTGCTGCAACGACTCAGTTTGGTTCAGGTTGGGCTTGGCTGGTTGCTGACAAAGTAAATGGCGAACTTTCTATCCTGAAAACTTCAAATGCAGATACTCCACTTGCTCACGGTAAAGTTGCAGTATTAACAATTGACGTATGGGAACACGCTTACTACATCGACTTCCGTAATGCACGTCCAGTTTATATCAAAACTTTCCTTGAAAGCCTGGTAAACTGGGACTATGCAAATGCTAAATATGCAGGTCTTGCTGCTGGCGTTGAAAAATAATTGAAGTCCGTAAGGACTCAGCTGAATATCAGTTGAATTATTTACAAAAATCGCTCTTTCACAGAGCGATTTTTTATCAGCATATAAAAAGTATTTCCCAATAAAAAGAACATCGTATAACAATGGCCATACAACCTCATGTGATCAAAGCCAGTTCTGGACGTATAGCATTTATTTTCATCAGTATGATTGCGATACAGTTTGCCTGCTTTAAATTTTTACAATATTCAGACTACATTACGCCCCTTTTCGGTATAGCAGTGATTGTTCTTTTGATTTTATTTATCTTCAGCATTTATCTGTTATGGATGGTCTTTCAACGCAGAACACCACGTATTATCTTTAACCTGGAAGACTTGGAAATTATAAAATATACGGCTAAAACCAGAATAAAATATGCTGATATTACGAATTTCAGTTTAGAAAGACACGAAACCAATTATCAAATAACAGCCTATGAACCAGAACGGAAATTATTTCTATACACCGCTCAGCCTATACAGGTCGTTGATATTTTTTCCAGAACTACAACTGTGCCTATATTTCAAGTTCAACAGGGATTATTGATCAGCAATAATCAAATTCTTGAAACTGCTATGCTGATCTGTGTTCTTTGCCAGAATAAAGCCAAAAGTAGACCCGCTGTTTTTCACAAGCTCAACAACAGACAATTCAGATTCATTGATTTTCTCAGTCAGAAAGACATTGCGAACTTTAACTACGATCAAAAACTCAATAAAAAATTCAGTCTCCGAAAATAAAAATAGTCCCGTGCACAGGATAACTGTCGCATTAAAAAATAAAATGATTAAAAATAAATACCACACCGGAAAATATTTTTTATAGCACCAGTATCATCATTCAATCGCCAAGAAAGAACAGAAAACTTCAAAAATAATCAATATATAAGCAAATATTTTAAATATGGACAATAAAAAAACATTTAACAGGGTTTTCATTCAATTTCACTTGACCATGTTCAGTTTCATCCCTAAAATGCGCATCAGATTCTCCAATAGCTCAGTCGGTAGAGCGACGGACTGTTAATCCGCAGGTCCCTGGTTCGAGCCCAGGTTGGAGAGCCATCTATTCTTCCATAGCTCAGTCGGTAGAGCGACGGACTGTTAATCCGCAGGTCCCTGGTTCGAGCCCAGGTGGAAGAGCCAGATTCTAAAAAGCCCACTCATCATGAAGTGGGCTTTTTTATTGCCATCATCAGCATAAATGATCTGAACCGCATCATCTACATGACCACTGAATCTTATACGCTTAGATATTTAGTCACTGTAAGAAAGGCAAAACAGGAATATAAAAAGAAAATCCCCTTCCAGCCATTGCCCATTGAAAGCCACAGAAAATAATCTAAGTCGCGGATTTATATGCATAGAATACAAATGACTATTTTTAAGACATTTGATCGCAATTTTAAACTTTTTCATGGCTCTATGCTTGACCCTGCTGCATTTGCCCCATAGAATGCGTGCAGATTCTCCAATAGCTCAGTCGGTAGAGCGACGGACTGTTAATCCGCAGGTCCCTGGTTCGAGCCCAGGTTGGAGAGCCAGATTCTAAAACCCACTCACTATGAGTGGGTTTTTCTTATTCAGCCTGTCAGTTGTATCAGCATTGTGTTTGATTTTCAGATTATTTTCATTTTCATCGGCTGTATCGCGACTGCTGCATTCATCCTGCTGGTCTTTGGACAGCATCTGTTCCGCTCACAACAATACCATCCCCGAAAAATTATCACGCCTTTTGAACAGAAAATGTTTATCCGTCTGAATGAAGCATTTCCTGCACAGCACGTTCTTGCTCAGGTTGCTTTCAGCGCACTGATCACCAGTCAGAATTATAAAGTCCGGAACCGTTTTAACCGCAAAGTCACCGACTTTGTAATTCTTGATCAGTCTATGAATGTACTGGCGGTCATTGAACTGGATGATCCCAGTCATGAAGGAAAAGAGGAAGAAGATGCCCTACGGGATGCCATGCTCCATGAAGCAGGCTACAAGGTATGTCGTTACACAGAAATTCCGACCGTACGACAACTTAAACAGGATATAGCTTCGTAAAGCTGAATCGTCAGACCAGACTATTTCTGTTCTTTAGCTGCCCGCTCACGTTCAGCAATTTTCTGAGCCTGTTCAAGCCTTTGCTGCTGATATTTTTTCTGATTTTCAGCATCACTTTTTAATGCAAGAAAAGCCATTCCAACTAAAAAAACAGGAATACATAAGCCCAGCGTTGCCAATAAAATGACTTTCCGTGTTAATGGCGATTTTTTAGGTTGCGTCATAAAACAGACCGTTAAAAATGGCGTTTCAATATAGCAAAAAATAACCCTGAGGCAAGTGCTGTCTCAGGGTCATATTTCAGCTTTATTTCTCTTTCTGCAAATCAGAATACTGAGTTTCTGTTTTGATTTCCTTACCCTCAGCATCTGTGAACAGCATTTCCACTCTACGGCTCATTGCTGTGGACTGAACTGCATCATCATGCTCAATCAGATCTGTTTTACCACGGGCTTCAGATGCTATTCTGGATGGGTTGATACCCTGAGCTGTCAGATACTGCTGTACTGAGGCGATACGACGTTCAGAGAGCTTCAGATTATAGGCTGCATTTGCTCTAGCATCAGTATAACCATAAAGCGTAACAGACCACTCAGGCTG
Organism: Acinetobacter sp. WCHAc010052; assembly: GCF_002165295.2. Taxonomy (NCBI): domain Bacteria; kingdom Pseudomonadati; phylum Pseudomonadota; class Gammaproteobacteria; order Moraxellales; family Moraxellaceae; genus Acinetobacter; species Acinetobacter sp. WCHAc010052. The sequence goes on from NZ_CP032143.1 coordinate 2,433,381, forward strand.
TTCTTTAATGACCTGAATAATTTCATCCAGTACGGCTTTGGATTCTGGTGACAGTACCGATTTATCCAGTGCAAAATGCACCGTGTTTTTAATCTGAAGAACTGCGGGTTCCTGTGCTTTGTCTTCAGATACTTTTAAAGGCCATAACTCAGGATTGACACCGGCACACCCAATACTGCCATTCAGCTGTTTCAGCTCAGGCAGCTTCACAACCGATGGCTGCTGAACCTGACCTGATGCACCTTCACATTGCTGTGCAAGATAAACTGCCTGATCCATCTGCCGCTCTGCCGCAGCAAAGATTTCTCTGGAATGTCTCCATCCCAGTTCACAGTATTCTGCTGCCGCCCAGACCAGATTTACTTCCGCCTGCGCAACCGATCTGTATGCACAGGAAAAACCAGGTTGCAGTTTTAACTGTTCTGCACGTAACCACAGATCACGTCGCATGACCTGCGAAGATGAAATAATAGCAGTTGTCAGGCTCGGTTTCTGCTCCTGTTGCAGTAGTTTACTGACCTGTTCAAAAGCCTCTTTGCCCGCAGGAGTAAAACCTCTTTCACTGTACTGATGGTCTGCATAAGTCAGCCAGGCACTGGCTTTTTCAAGCTGATAACGATCCTGCACTTCAGATGCACTGGAAAGTCGGCTCTTGATCTGTTCATGCAGTATCTGAGCGGATGCAGCCTGATACTGGCTGTCAGCCGAAAGTGGCTGAGTTTCAGCATTTACTGTAAAGCTCAGTGTTGAGAAAATAAGCCCACCAAGCAATACGCTGTATTTATTCATTGTGAATGGCATTATTTTGGCTCCAGTGCTTTATTTACAGACGCCTTATTTCGGTTAAACAGATTTTCATCAAACTTGAATCTGAATCTGAAATAAGCACCGCGCATAGTGGTATCGCCATCCGTCAGGTCTTTATCGTCATAACCTGTAAAGTTATAACCACCCGACAACCACAGATTAGAAGCAAGCAGATAACCCACTTCAACACCTGCCATATAACGTATGCCATCAGACACGTCATTCCACATCACGCCTGAATTTACACCTGCATCCCAGCGTTCGTTGATGTCATACATAAAACGCCCGTTCAGCATCTGCGTCATACCACTGGTCTGGATCATGTCATACGTTTCATCCAGATACTTCACTGCATACTGTCCTGAAAGATGAACAGCACGTGAAGGATGATAGTTCATGTGTGTCGAGAACAGATAAACGTTACGTTTATGCGGATCTGTCAATGTTGACTGATTGTCTTCATAACGGTGTTCAATCTTGGACAGCGCATCAAAACGGTTGGTTTCCACATCACGGTATGCTGCACCCAACTGGAATCTGTTGACCAGTCGATCACCAGAATCCGCAGACTTGTTGTCTGTAAAATTCAGTACGTTTTTGGCAAGCAGAGTCACTTCATCTGTCAGTTTATAAGCCGTACCCAGTGTATTCAGGTAGCTGTCAGACTGACTGGACCAGCGACCTTCTACACGAGCCACATTTTTCCAGCGCGGATTACTTAAGTGTTCAAATCCAACCGTCGCTGCAGTGGACTCAAGTGAATCTTTATTTTCACCTTCCATCACTTTGACTTTTTCAAAGCTCGTGTTGAAGAACAGACCTTCTTTCAACTGCCAGCGGTTACGCACACCCATCGCAGCTTCAGCTTCACGAGCGCTCAAGCCATCACGGACACGGTATTCACTGAACACTGAACCATCACGCATATACTGACTGTCCAGACCAAATACGGTTGTATTTCGGCTCTGAGTATCATTTAACTCATACAGACCACCAATACTTGAAATGAACTCATGACGCGCATAGGCATGAACATTTTTATAGATATTGGTATCGCCGCCTAATGCAAAGACCTGACGCTCGCTGTCCGAAATATCCTGTTCATATTCAGCAAAGATACTTGTTCCATTAAATGGCAGATTTGCTTTCAGTTTTGTTCTGACCGTCGTACCGTTATAAGGTGTTGAAATACCTGATGTGGACTGACTTGCCGCATCTACAGATTCTTCATAATAACGGACACCGATTTCTGCAGTCAGAATCCGGGTAATGGCACGTTCAATCGTTGCACTGACACCATTACGCACACCGTTATTTTCAGTATCCTCAGTCCGGATTGTTTCCAGTCTGACCACACCCAGTTTATCCACACGGGCATTCAGTTTGACTGCACTTTCCTTACGACCTGCACTGATTGAAGACGATGCATTCTTAAATCCTGTATCTGCCTGATGATGGTAAGCACGCAGCTCGACATTCTGGTTTTTATAATCCAGTTCAACACGTGCCGCAGAACCATCCTGAGGTCCAACAGTATCTGATGAAGCATTGACTTTGGTCAGGTTGTCCAGGCTGATACTGTCATATTCTGAATAAGCATACTCAGCGATCAGCTTGGTTTTTTCATTCAGCTTAACCACTGTATTTACGCTGGCAATTTTCTCTTCATCGACAGGATCTTCATTCTGAATATAAGATCCACCAACGCTGACCTGTTCTGTCAGTTTCAAGGAACCGTTGACACCAGCAACTGTATACTCATCACCACCCTGATCTGTCTCAACTGTGATTCTCAGATATACAGGGTTCAGATTTTCATCAATACTGCTGAGCGGTGTAGTCAGGTAAATACTGTTTGAATAAGTATCTATTTCATAGTCACTGAATCTGGACAGTGTTTTCTGAGAAATAATCAGACCTGGGTTATTTCTGTCACGGACAATGATTTCAACTTTTTCACTGTTTTCCTGAATATCATCAGCATTGATACCCAGTGAATATGGTCCTGAAACACCCATTGCACGTAACTCATTAATCATCTGAGTTGTGCTCGTTCTGGATGCAAAACCGCTGACTTTGTAACGGTCACCCTCAACAGTGGATTTCAGACCTGTTAATGAACGGCTGTACTGTCCCAGTGACAGACCTTCGTCATTTTCTGTACGTGTAACATAGTCACCATACATAGCATATGAACGACCTTTATCCACACGGACATACAGCTTGCTTGTGGACTGTGCATCAAAACCTTTTGCAGATGCATCACCATAAACCGGATAGTATTCGTCAGGACGGATATCACGGAACAGACGCTGGTTATTGTCTTTGGCAGAGTCATAAGCCATGGTCAACAGATAGTCACCACGCACTTTACCTTTCAGGAAGAATGCAGCACGACCACGGGTTGCCTTAGTCCCATCTGAAGAAACGGAAAGATCAGTCAGTTCTTCTTCAAAACCATCCTGGGTTGAAGTTTTTGCCAGCTCTTTAGGATCAAAATCATTCAGAGCAAATGAACCTTCAATAATACCTGTAACCAGCATTGGGCGAAGTTCCGCCAGGAAGCGCACAGGAATACTTCGCTCATAAATACCGCTGCTGATTCTTAATACGCCCTCACCAGCTTCTGTTGGTGCCAGTACAGGAATAACAACCGATCCACCCTCAACAAAAATCTGAGTGCCTGGTTTATCTTTTTCAAGATCTGTTAACTGAACCGTACCAATACTGGATTCAATGGTCAGTGGTGTACGTGCCGCAACCGGTGTTCCGTTCTGGTCCTGTATTTTAACGACAACCTGAAATACATCCTTACCGTTAGCATAAGCCTGCTGTTCCACCACCTGAGTGCTCAGCTGATTCATATTGCCAGGTGCAATCACAGTCACTGTACGGCTGTCACGCAGATTCCCCCAGCTGTCCAGCTGGCGGGCTTCGATTTTGTTTTTCCCCGGTTTTAGAGCCACACCAATAAAGTCAAATCCAGCCACACCCAGATCAGCAGCAGCGGCTTTTTTACCGATACGTTTTTCACTCACCTGTTCGTCATTTACAAAAAGCTGAATATCTGTGCCCAGAGCTCCTTTTAGCTGAACCATGGTCTGAGCAGCAGGCAATATCTGCTGATCCCTTAAGTTCAGAATACTGAGCTGATTTGACTCAGAGCGCTGTAATTCCTGCTCAAGATCAAGAGAAACTGGTGCTTTTACAGGCTCTATATGAACTGTTTTAACATCTTTGATCTGATCTTTTTTATATTCAATATTACAGTTGGCTGATGCACCGACGGCACTGATACAGCCACTTGATGGCTGTCCCTGTACATCAGAAACATAAGTAACTGACGGATCAATACTTAAATCTGCACGCAGTACCTGTTCCAGGGCATCCAGCTGAGCATCAATGTTCTTTTTACGTTCCTCAATCTGACCTGCAAGTGCATCACTGCACTGTCCCATACCATCCGCAATTGCAAAATCAGCACGATGCAGCTCACCACGTTTGATATCCACAAAACGGCTGCCCGGATCACCCGCCTGACGGTTATTGATCAGCAGCATTTCTGAATTTGCAGGCAGTGTTGTGGTATCGACTTTGAGTACATGAGTGATCGGTTTGATACCGTAAAAGTTATATTTACCTTCACGATCGGTGACTACAAAGGTACCGTCTTCCATATAAATACGGACACCTGGAATACCGGCTTCACCTTTATCCTGTACACCATTACGGTTGCAGTCTGCAAAGACTTTACCCACTACAAAACCATCAGGGCTGAACACACCAGGAGTGATTTTCAGCTTAGCCTGTGCTTCATTTGACACCGTACCTGTCTGATCACGGGCATGTGCGCGGTTAATCCCATCGCCACTTAAAGCATTTGGACCCACATAAACTCTGTACTGAACTTTTGCTTCCTGTTTTGGAGTCAAAGTTCCCAGACCCAAAGTCAGATATGGTCCTTTTCCACCCTGTGGATCGGCAACTTTCTTGCCATCCACACGCATGGTTCCAGATACATATACCAGTCCTCTAGGCAGAGTATCCTTCATATCCACATCATATAAAGTGGTATTGCCCTGGTTGGCAACAGTAACGGTATAGTCCTTGAAGTCACCAATTTCAGCATTTTTACTGCCGTTGATTTCTTTTTTGACCGTCAGGTTATTATTAACTGCTGTAGATGCTGAAGGATCAATTGGAATATCAATATTAAGTGCAGCATCACCTGCTTTCAGGCTGAAATTACCACCATAAGACCAGTTAATATCTACAGGTCTCGTACCGAAATCGTTATAAATGGTGCGGTCACTGGTAAATGTATATGTAATACCGCCAGGAATGGTTGTGGTATCCACATGCAGACTGTATGTACCAGGTTCCACCAACGGATAGACAAACTGACCATCACTGTCCGTCACCTGAACAGCATCTATTGGAATTAATGCACCTGTAATTTCATCCACTTTAAATGCAACATTTGGACCAACCGGCTGCCCGTTTGCATCACGTAAAGTAACTGTAGCACCAGCAACAGGCAGACCTGTTTTTGCATCAAATACAATGCCGTAAGGATCAATGAGTACATCCGTATTTACATCTGTAATTTTTTTGGTGGACGTACCATTTGCATCCAGACAGTCCGTCAGACTTACAATAACTTTGTCACGTTTTACGGTCTGGAGAATCATATCTCCAGGATTTGCTGTCAGGCTTTCCTGTGTCGGAAGTTCAAAGCGGAAAACACCTGTATTGAGTCCAGTCTCTATGCCCTGAACATTTTCAATGTCACCAGTGGTCGTGGACTGAACCTTAATATTGACTTTATCCAGTGTATTACGTTCAGCATTACACATTGCACCATTGGCAGAAATATACAATGGTTTTTTGACAGTACCCGACCCCACGGTAATGGAATAATCACCTGAGTTGTTACTGACATCCGAATGACCGCCGACATTGGTAATCGCATCATTGGAAATGGTTTTTTTAATACCTGTTGCTGTTCCATGTTCGACTGTAAAACGGTTTACAAGCATCGTACTCGCAATATTCGAGTTCATGGTCACGATCAGTTCTACAGCTTCTGTTGCATTTCCAGGTAAAGCCTGAGGATATGCAACCACCAGTTCATTGATCTGGTTTTTATCCGACGGAATATTCTTTGTATATTTATTATTGGCAATTTTATACAGCACAACAGCATTAGAGTTTGCTGGTTTTGCTGATTTAAAGACAGTATTGGCTGGTAATTCATCCACAAGAAGTACAGCATTCATGCTTGAACCATCGACATCAATCGCCGTGGTTCCTGATGTTCTGGAAGAATTATTTTTTATTTCAAGATTGTACTTCAGATCATACGACTGACCTGGTACAGGTTCAAACTGCTGTTTATCTACAGTTTTAGTTGCAATAAGCTGTGGAACAAAACTGATCAGAGCATCTGTTGCTTCTGCATCAGCAGTGTTGTCCTGTACGGTATAGGCACGAACAGGTAAATCAACACGTGTGTTGTCCTGCAGTGTTGTTAAAGTATCTGCAACAACCCATAAATTTACTTTTTCACCGATTTCAAGGTGAACAGGACCACTGATCACCTGGTCAGAACTGTCAAACTTCCCGTCCCGGTTAGTGTCCAGATATATTTTAATATTACTTAAATCAGAATGACCCAACTGATCAAACAGGACATCAACAGGTGCATTACTGTCATTACTGAGTTCATTGAGCCAGATGACTTTAGAGCCTGCATCAACTTCCTGTAAAGGTGGCGTTGTCAGTCCAATCACATACAACGGAGTAATCGTTACACCCACTGTATTGGATGGAACGTCTTTAAAGTATCCACCATCGGAGGTGCTGTAACTTGCATAAGCGGTATTGCGGATCGTTACACCAGCGTCTGGCATGGCTGCATAGGTCTGATTCACCAGTACAATGGACGATGCCAGTGTGGTGAACAAGAATGCTACTTGACTGCTACTACCCAGCTTAAATCGCTTTGACACGACAGTACCCCAACAAAAAAATTCAAAAAACAAAATATAAAAATTATAGGGATGAACACGAACCGAAGTTCATGTCCATCCATCTGCTAAAAGCAAATATGGATTATTATTTGTCTACCTGCACAGCAAATTTAAGTACTGCAGCTTCTTTAGGCGCAAGATCAAATTTATCTGTAATCAGATCTTTTGTACTACCAGCATCGTAGTTAAACTGACCTTTTTTAGTACCTGCTGTATTGTTGAAATCAGCCGGTAATGTTGCAGGCGCTTTCAGTGTTGTATAAGACGGGATCACGTCTTTAATCTGAACGTCTTTAACAACCTGGTCACCACGGTTTTCTGCTGTAATGAAATACACAATACACTCACCTGGTTTCGCCTCAAGACCAGCAGTACTACCTGTTGTTGGCATTGCGCCTGGAGGTGTGTCTGCACATGTCGGCCATGCTGCCTGAGTCTTATACAGATCAAGGATACCTGCAGCTACAGTCGTTGTATCTGTGTTATAGATAACTTTAGGTGCTGCAACTTTATTTATTACGCCGGTTGTTGTAATTGTGATTTTAGATTCATCAGTCAAACCATTGGTTGCCGTACCTGGAGCCTGAACAATCACCCACAGTTTAACGCTCTCACCTTTTTTCAGTGCATGAATCCAATCAGCTGAACTGGTACTGTATGCAGCATCTTCTGATGGATCAAAAATATTATTTTTGTCCGTATCAACATAGACAGTCGTAATGAAACCGTTATCTACGCTATGTGAAATACCCAGCTCGAAGTAACTTTTATCAGTAGCATTTTTACCAGCACCTTCTGTCACGTTACCGTTGTTGGTCAGCGTATGCTCATAACGAACCACACCACCTGGGTAAACAGTACCATGCTGATCTTCAGTTAATACAAGCTCACGCACCGCATTTACAGTCACCTGATCTTTCATACTGTCTGTCACACCAGCAGAAGATGTCACACTGAAGATTACATCATATAATCCAGCGTCCTGACCTTTAGGTGGAGTTACTTTCACACAGTAATATTCAGTTTTATCTGAAGTCGCTGTTGTTGGCTGAACACTGCCTGTTCTTGTTACAGGTGTACCTGAACAGGTTGTTCCATTCTGTGCAGGCTCTTTGAAGTACTCAACAACCCAGTCAGTTAAATCAACAGGTGTGCCGTCAGTTGTCTTAACCACTGTACTGAACAGATATTCTTCAGGTTTTGCACCATGGTTAGTTACAGCTACCGGGAACTTAACAGTTACACCTGGGTTTGTAGATTCTGAATCAATAACATCAGCTGGGTCATATGGTCCTTCACCAGCATTTTTTGCGTCATCCTGCTTACCATTGTGATCACCACTACCGTTACTCAAGTCAACAGCATTTTTTGTAATCTCTTGAATCTCAAGTGTTAAATCATCTTTTTTAGCTGAATTAGCTACAGAAGTAATACTTACTTTTACTTCACTCGCTGTTGTTTTTTCAATACCTGATGGCAACTCTACACGTACAAGCAGTTTAAAGTTAGCACCTGGAGCAAGTGGTCCAGTATCCACACCCTGACCAATACTCGAAGTCAATGCGTTGCCATAAGCATTATAGAATGAGAATTTTGTGCCCGCAGGGAAAGTTGATGCTAAAGTTTCAACTTTAAAGGTATCTGTAGTGTTTCCTGAGTTATGAATATAGATAACTTCCAGGTCAGTTCCTGTATCAGTCGCAGTTGTAGACTCTGTACCACTACCAAAGTCAATTGAACTGCCTGCTGTCACACTTTTAAGCGTAATCTTATCCGTCCAACCGCCTTTATCTTTTGTAATATCACTACTGTCACTGATAAAGCCGTTATGATTACCCTCTACCGTTACAATTGTATTGTTGGTTGGGTCATCTGGATTATAACCACCAGTTGATGGATCAGGACCATCATTGTCATATTTTGCAATGTTTGTAATATCACCCGGTACAGTTCCCTTAGCAACGCTAGCTTTAAAACTTACAATACCGTTTTTACCAAAAGCAACGTTAACCAAAGTAAATGTCAGTTTCTGCCCATCAACCTGATAATGATTCGTCGTCGGAGCTGTTCCAGTACCATCCCATGGTGTCAAAACAGTACCATCAAGAGTTACACTACCAGTGACAAAAGCCAGCTTGCTGTCAAGCACATCTTCAATCACCAGATTTGCAGTACCGTTACCACTGTTCTTATATTTCAAATCATAAGTAACAGTCTGAGCAGCAGTACTTGTATCAATAGCCTGGACGTTGACTGCTTTTACAACACTGAAAGAAGCACCTGTAATAATAGTTACAGTATCAGTATTGTCCTGTGATTTCAGGGTGCCAATCGTTTTTTCACTTTCTGCGGTCAGTTTTAATTGACCTGCAGTAGCAGCATTTGCTGCCTGTGGTGTTTTAGCTACAACCACAAGGTTCATGGATTTGCCAGCGTCAAGGGTAATCTTATCCGTAGCCGTCAGTGGTTTACCATCTGCTGTACCATTACCATCCGTATCCAGATACACTTCAACTTTCTGGAAGTTCCAATCATCCCCTGTCAGTACATCACCGATAGTCAGTGTAAATGTATCTGTACCATTACCGGTGTTAGTCAGGATGTGCTGCATAACCACTTCAGCATTCTGATTCGCTGTTTTGGTACGATCAGATTCAAGTGTGAATGAACCCACCTGAAGAACCTTGGTTTCAACTTCGTTTGACTTCAACGTTGTTGTTGTACCATTTTCTGTATAAGTCGCCACCGCGGCGTTCTTAATCAGAGTCCCTGCTGCTGGTGCTGCAGCCTGTGCACCGGTAGAAACCAGTGCCAGACCGCCAAGCGCTGCCGCTACGGACAAAGACAAGCTGTTACGCTTTAAAGTTTGAATAGGATTTGACATTATAGTCCCCGCCCCCAAAAGGAGTTATGTTTAAGTTGCTTTTAAAAAGTTAAAAATTAATCGTCTGCAGCATTAACTTTAGTCTGTGCAGTTACAGTCACAGACTTTTTGGATGGCAGTTCTGCAACCTGCCACTGTAAAGCCCGATAGTCTTTCAGTGGAACTTCCACAATTTTTCCATTTACTGTTTTTTTCAGCGGTGTCGCTGCAAAATTCACCCCGTCTGTACTTGCAAGCGCACCTGCCGGAGAGCTGACACCTGTGTACTGAGTATCTGCTGGAACAGGCAGTGTCGCTTTCAAACCTTTGATACTACCTGCAGTGTTGTTGGTATATGTTGCACGGTACTCAATGATATCTTTTGGCTTGGTTGCTTCCGCAGAAACAAACTTGACCTTTCCTTTTGTGTCCACTGTTTTTTTGAACGCTTTAAGTTCAATAGACACGGGTTCTTTAGCATTATTTTGAGCTGCCACAGCATGTGTAGCTGCTATTCCCATAACCAGACTGAGGGTTAAACCCTTCAGCGCAACAGTTGCTTTCAGCATATTTAGATCCACTGCAAGTAAAATTACATTTTGTTAATATAAGTCACAATTTTCTATGAAAAACATACAAAATACAACTTATATTAAACAAATTTTAACCATGTTTTCAATCATTAATTAAATTTGATGTAACTTTAATTATCTGTTTTCACAGGACTAACTACACATTTTCAGATTTACACTAAACGTGTAGCCTCCCACCCTAAAACTATTGAACTTTCACACAGAACAGTACGTTTCCTCTCGCTCCAGGTAACAGCGTCCCAGGAATATCCCATGTAAGTGACGATCCAGTCTGGGTACAGTTTTCTGTACAGGTTTTATATTCTGTTCCAAGCGGCACAGAGTCCTTCAACACAACATCAATCAGTTTTTTAGCCGAACTGTTTGTATATGCAATCTGATACTCCAGGAACTGTTCTTTCTTTGCGGTATTTTCCGTCGTGAATAATGCCGTATCTGCAGATGTAGATGGGCATGCATTCACTGTACGAACCTGTTTTTTGATATCCAGTCCAGCCGAACCGACTGTGGTGATGTCATGTACTGAATTTGATTTTCCTGGTGTATTACCCTCATAATTCTGGCTGTAGTCCAGCTTAAACTCCGCGGTCAGACTGTCACCGGCTTTAGCAGCTGCAGATGAGACAACCCTCTGTACCAGACAGATTTTTTGACCTGGCATGATTTGCGTATTCTGCAATGCAGCTGAATACAGTTTTTCATTTACATCGACCAGGCCGTTACAGTTAGTGTCATGGTAGATCATGCTCTGCCAGTCCTGACCAGATGGCTGCTGTATATTTGAAGAAGTCAGAGCACCCAGCTTGTGTACGCTGTTTGAAATAATTTCATGTGGATAGTCAACCACATCACCTGCTGAAATATTTTTCTGACCATTCTGCGTCAGAATCAGCTGGAGCTGTGCATCACCAAAAAGGAAACCATCATAAACACTGGCTGTCCCATTTTTTTCGACCGTAAACAGATCATGTCCTGCATCAACAACTGCTGTTACAGAAGCAGACTTTGCACTGCTGACCGATGTATAACCATCCACATTTTTTTGAACCAGACAAACATTATTTGAGGTTGCATCAAATACATTCTGCAAAGTACGGATCTCAAAACCACCATTTGCATTGGTTTGTGCAGATGCAAACACCTCTTTGGTACTACAGTTCTGCAACTCTATACGGCTTCCAGCAATACCGACTTCACCTGAGTCAGCAACACCGTTATATGCCTTGGCTGCATCCTGAGTTGTACCGCTGTTGTCATTGATCACACGACCACTGAATACATAACCCGCTTTCTTTTCGTTGGTGACTTTACAGATCAGCTTCGATGCAAATTTTACCTTTGATGCATCCAGTGTCACTGTACTTCCCTGGCGTACAGCGAGATTGCCTGCAACGTTTCCACTCACACTGGTATTTGAATCAGTACATTCGACACTGCGCAGCGAATACAGACCCGATTCTTTCTCAGTAAATGAAATCGCTTTATTTGCGTCTGCATAAACTGGTGATGTGAAACCATTCTCCACCGGTGAAACAGAGTTCTTCAAACGGACATTCTGAGCTGAACCAACAACTGTTGTCACCACTTCACCACTTTGAATCTGATATGAAGCATTTGCAGCCAGATTACTGAAGTTTTCAAATTCAAAAGCATCCGTACCACCCTCTGAGATTTTCTTTAACTCAAAGGTTGGTTTTAAACAGACATTTAAATTATTGAGACTGAAACCAATGTCATCGCCCGCATCATTTGCACTTTTGTTAGGACTGATATTTTGAAAATCCACATTTAAAGTACTTAAACTGGACACAACTGTCGTTGGTAAAGTTACAGTGAAATTAACCGCTGATGGCGCAGTATTATATTGACCAACAGTAAAACTTACTGGTGTTACAGTTGCTCCATTTAAAGCAGTAAATGTAGCATCATTATTTACACTGGCACCTGGAGTCGTCAGCACAGCATACGGCGTACCATTTACATAAATTTTAAGTGTTGAACCTGTGACTCGAGGATTTCCATAAGACCAGTTAATTTTCCCCTGTAACTGTAATGCACCATTAGCTCCTGTACCATAAGCAACTGAATAAGGTGATATAGCTGGATTTACTGCAAATCCTTGTGAACTTAAAATACTATTGTCAATATATGAATAAAATTTTGTATCGGTTATTAAATTCACTGACTGAGCACTTACACACATATTTTCAGATTCACCATTTGTAATAGGTGTGTTTTTGGTAACTACAGTTGATACTGTAGAAGTGTTATTGGTTGGATCCGTATCCGTCAGACCTGCAGGTAATGCAATGGTTGCAGTATTTGAAACTGAAGTCCCAGATGGCTCTTTATAAAGCAAACCTGTCAGTGTAAATTCAAGATAATTGGCATCATTATTATTTGAATCTTTACCAACCAAAGGCAATAAACCCAAAGTAATGCTGCGGCTATTGGAATTGTTTATATTTGAAATAGAAGCCGGACATGTTGCAGTCCCCACTGCCTTACATACAACCTGCACACTGGCTAAATCTGCCGGTACATTATCAGTAACAATTGCACCCGTGACAGCAGCAACACCTTTATTCCATACTTTCAACTTATAGGTAAGTAAGTCACCAACTTTTACAGTTGCTTTATCAACTGTTTTGGTAATAGCCAGGTCTGCCTTATCCAGAACAGTAATGGTGGTTGGAAAGCCTGTTTCCAACAGTTTCTGTAATTCTGTATTACTACATGTTCCACCACTGAACGACATTCCAATGGGTCCATATAATCCTTGCGCATATTTATTTATTGAATTTTGATTTACCATTCGATAAGTAATTTTATAATATCCACCTGTTGTCAAAGTAGAACTCACCACATAAGGATTATCAGAATCCCAAGAATCCCTCACACTTTCCCTGGAATTTGACATTAAAGCTGAATTTGTTAAAACTCCATTATTTGATTTTTGAATCGTAATATAAGCTCCGTCATCAATATGTGAACCTTGCGTACCAACACAAGCATTAACTTCACTTGTTCCATTAGGAATATAAACATAAGTTTCAAACTCCCAAGCACGTAAATTATTAGTATATGAGTTCCTCTTATTAGAAGGTTCAGCTAAGGTAACTTGACTATTTGTATAACCAATTAAATTTGTAACAAGGTCAACAAACGTCGGTTCTGGTTTATTGGCACTAGATACAAAGTAATAAGTATCTCCAAGTTCGGAATTTGATGCAGCAGTCCTAAGGTACTGTCCTATGGGGTTTTTTTCTGCTAATGGCCATGCACCGATCAAACTTGTCCCTTCCCATGAATATGTTCCACAAGTTGTTGAAGTAATCACACCATTAGAATTTCTGTTAACAGTACAAGTTCCATTTGCAGTTCGACCAACCCAAAAAGCATCATAAGCTGAAGGCGCACTTGTACTACTCCCCTCCCGCCCCCAAACTCTGTGAATACTCTCACCAGCACCACTACCAAGGTTTGCCTGATTACTTTTTACAGCTAAAGTCGTCTGTTGTACTGAGGTAGATGTGGTTGCAGTCTGAGCGACTGCATAAGTAATTTTAACATCAAAAGTAGAACCAACACTTAAACCACCGACACTGCAACTGTATACCGTACCAGTTAATGGACAGACTGTATCTGCCGCTCCCCAGGTTACACCGGTAATCGTTACACCCGTTGTTGTCGCTCCCCTTACTTCAGCGACTGTGCCCGTTGCAGCCGATGGTCCAAAATTTGTAATGGTTGCAGTCTGTACACCACTGTGCCCTTTGGTAATTGAGGGTGTATCTACAGCAGTCACTTCAAAACGGGAGACATCAACAGTCATTGCACCCGGATTGGCTGAGTATGCAGATGAAATGCTGATGCAGGAAAGCACCCCGAATAAGAAACTTTTTCCCAGTACTTTTTTCATCTCAGTTCCCCACATACTTCACCCCAAACTCCAAGGTATGGCTTGCACCACTTTTAACCGCAGGGACTGAACCCTTAATTTCACCACTTTGACCCACAGCTGGCGCAGTGATTGACGCCGCATCACAGTCCGCACAAACCGGTGATTTATTCATCATCATTGCTTCTGGTGTTGCATCATAAAAAGTAAATCTGCCAATGTCTGATGCACCCATATTTGTCACCGTCAGCTGATAAATCACACACTGACCTGAACCATTTGCATTTTTAGTAATCGGCAAAATGCCTGTTGTAAATGAACCTTCTTCGGTTCCATTACAGTCATCATCTTTTGCCTGCAACTTGCTTAAACGCACAGGTGAAGTGGTAATGGTGGTAATGTCCGTTGCTGTATCCAGCACCGTAGAACCATCACTTAAACTGATGACAGAAGTGTTGGTAATACCCACTGTGCCCAGTGATGAGTTTTCCACTTTGGCAAAAATACGGACTGGCTTTTTATCTGTCAGTGTTGCTGATGGTACTGCCGATAAATCGGTCATCAGCACATCTTCAGCATCCAGCATACCGTTATCATTTTTGTCAAAATACAGTGTGGTGATAAAACCCTGCTGGTCATTGGTCACTGTCAAAGTATCTGTTGCTTTCAGAACCTGCTCGCCCCACGGTTTTAAAATGTGGGTATAGGTAATCGTGCCACCTGGTGCAATCTGCCCACGCAGGTCTGGATCAAGCGTTATGCCACCCTGACTGTTTTTAGATGTGATGCTGATCGAGTTATGAATGGTGTCATAAGCGTTTTGTGCATTTGGTGCAGGCAGCTCAGATGAAGCCACTCTGAAATAGATATCCACAGTACCTGTTGCTGCTGTGGCATCCAGACTCACTACTGCACAGTAAGTCTGAGTTTCACCATTATTCAGTACACGAGTAGAAGAAATTTCTCCAAGCACAGTCTGACAGTTATCTGCAGTTCCGTAGTAACGAACACCAGACACGCCTGCAGGGAGTTTTAATGTGCTGAATACACCATCATCATCTGCACTGAACTGATATGATGTTGCAAGACCGACATGACTGACCTGCAATGGAAAGATCACTTTTTTGGTATTATCACCCGACAGGTTTTTCCATGCAGCTGCTCCATTGGAGACGGCACCATTGCCTACACCATTGTCTTCGGGCTGGTTTGTTAAGTCGACTGTTCTGGATAAATCATTCTGAGACAGCGTGACTCTATCTGTCACGTCATCTGTTTTTGAACTGTCCGCAATGGACTGAGCTACAGGTTTCACCTCAAACTGAGTATTTGCTGTATCTATATAGTCTTTCGGGAAAGTTGCTTTCACAACAACGGGCAGTTTTCCACCTGCTTCGATATAACCTGTATCAGCAACACCATCGCCATTGGTATCAAACAATGGAGTAACACCGTCTTCACGGAAAAACTCAAGAACTGTTCCTACAGGGAAATTATGGGTTCCCATAGTCAGATTGAAACGGTCAGTTGTATTTCCAGTGTTCCAGACCCAGTTGTTGAACAACACTGTTGAACCTGTAGCCACAGGTCCTCTACTGTCAATATCATTAACATTTGAAGCTGTGCTGGCATCAGCATTGATCACAACACCATAACTATAAACTGGTTTTATTTCCAGAATGGCTGTGTTTGATTTTGCTGTTAAAACGGGGGTAACTGTATTTTTATCATGATCAAAAGTCATGTCTGCAAAGTTAGGAATCTGACCTGGCGTTCCTTTTACAACTTTGACTTTAAACTCAATATAACCCTGAGCATTGGCAGGGACACTGGTGATTCTGGCGCTCACCGTCTTTGTCGCCTCATCCCAATAATAATTTATACCTGTCGGATCATTTGATCCTGATGCAGAATTTAATACTTGTCCATTCCACAGATCAGCACCTGATACATAAAGCAGCTCTGCTGAATTCAGCACATCCGTAATATGGACTTCGCCACTTTCAGTACCCATGTTCTGATAGGTCAGACGGACAATGGCTTCATCATCTTTTACTACAATATCTTTATTGAATGACTTGCGGATACTCAGTACAGCTTTATCTGTAATCTTTACTGTGTCAGTATTGCTCTGTGCTGCTACCCCAGACTGAGCTGAAGTCGCTGTAATTTTCAGTGAACCACCTGCACCAACAGCGCCTGTAGCTCCAACAACTGCTTTTACAATTAAAGCAACTGCTTCACCCGCATTTAAAGAATACTGAGTTACAGGCTGATCGCTGTCTGGCACACCATTGCGGTCTTTATCCAGATATACAACAATCTGACTTAATGCCACCGCGCCATTATTTGTAACTGCACTCAGAGTAAATGTATCTTCTGCATTTGCTGTATTGGTCAGTACGTGGTTGAAATATACGGTCTGATTCAATGCTGCATCAATTTCATTATTACTGGTCAGAGTAAAACTGTAAGTCGGGATAATTGTGGTACGCACCAGGTTCGACCTGGATGTCTGCACAACAGTCGAACCTTCCTCTTTATATTCACCTGTTGCCATATTACTGATAACCGCAGCGGTATCAGCCAGTGCAAATGTGGATACAGTTGCTCCTAACAATCCAGACATTGCCCAGCGTAAACTTCGAGTAATCATCTTTTCCGTAAACATTTCTGAACGCCTTTTATTATTGTGGATTGACACGAATCATGAAGTACATATTTGCTTCAGCCCCTGGTGCAAGACTGCCGACCGCACCTGATATTTTTTCCCCAGAAGACTCATCCGTACCACCCGGCACCAACAAAGGCCCCTTATGCAAAGTTGTATAGGCAGGAACCACATCAATAAACTGCACAGCATTTACAGTCGATATACCCTTATTCAGCAGATTCAGTTTATAAACCACACAATGCCCAGGCTCGACTGCAAGTGCCTGTGTTGAAAATGCCAATGTCGAAACTTTTGCCTGGTCCAGTGGTTCTTTACAATCAAGAGTTGACTGATATTTAGTCAGCTGCATATTAACCGTACCAACAGTTGTGATATCTGTATTTTTGATATCGGCTAAAGTAATACCCTTATAATCACCTGCCTCAACTATAATTTCAGCAGCACTACTGGCACCCTGCAGCACAGTCGAAGAACTGCTGACTTTCAATAACAACTGAATGCTGCCTTGCGATGGGATGCCCACCCCAGATGTCAGTACATTCAGATCAGAGTTTACATCTATAAATTTGTCTGCTGCATCCAGTTTTCCGTCATTATTGGCATCATAATAAAGACTGTAAATAAAGCTGTCGTCAGACTTGAGTGGTGTCACTTTAAACTTTAAAACAGAACCCTCGCCTGCAACTGAGAGCGTTCCTTCCGCCACCGTGCCTGTATTTTTCAGTGTATGTACATAAACAATACTTCCGCCAACACTGACCTGCCCCTGCTGGTCATTGGTCAGCACCAGCTGACGGGCAACACTGCTGACAATTTCATCTTTAATTGCATCAGCCTGCTGGTTTACAGGTGAATGGATTGCAAACCATATCGGTTTTACAAAATTCTGCTGCGATGGATCGACCTGGATTTCAGCACAGTATTGCTTCGCTGTACCACCTGCGACTGTTCCGGTGCTGGTAATCTGCTTACCCAGTGTTGAACAGGTTGCATCGCCTTCATAGAACTTCACTGTGAAGCCAGCAGCCGTTACTACGGTAACATTCTGTGGATCTATGGCTGAAAAAGAAGCATACAGATTGTAGTTATTGGATTGAGTGGATCTGTTTTCAGCAACGAGAGGGAAAACAACTTTGCCATCAACAACTGTTTTTTTCAGCCAGGCTTGTCCGCTGTTGTCAATCTCCCCAACACCACCACCAGTGCCCTGACCTGATTTATCTGAGTTATACAGATCACTTTCAGAGGATGATGCAACCAGTTTTGTCACGACGTTACGTACAGGATCTGTAATATCACTTGAAGTTGTGGATGTTGCTTTAACATCGACAATAATATTGCTGACTTCTGTATTGCAGCTGGTAGATGCATATACACCCACCTGAATTTCTTTTACAGCAGATGCAGCCAGCGAACCTGTATCGACAACACCATCACCATTGGTATCGGTCAGCAGCGTTTTACCATCTTTTGTATATAAACGCACTTTGGCACAGGAAGGCAGGTTTTGTGAGCTAAAAGTCAGATTGTAAACATCTGTCACATTTCCTGTATTCCAGACGTAGTTTTTAAACAGAACTTCCTGCCCAGGCTTAAGCACTGCTATTGTTTCAAGGTTATCGGGAGTCTGATCAGGGTCTCCGTCATTCGCCGCAGAAGTCGATGTTCTGTTCAGCACAACACCCAGAGAAGGTGAAAGTGTATAATTGACCGTGTTGGAATTTAATGTGTATTTAACTGAGTTTTTATCTGAATATTCATAATTTGCAGTATTGGGAATTTTATTTTTTTCTGCATGTTTCACTTTGACCTGGAATGACAGTGTACCCGAAGTCAGTGGTGCTACCGATGTCACCTGCGCCTGAACAGTTATACCATCAGGCAGTACCCGATATTCAATTCCTGTGTTTGCCGCATCTTCCGCAGCAACACTATCGGTCAGCGCAACTGTCCCCTGGTTCCATCGGGCACTGTTTGCTACATATTCAAGTGAGCTGTCGAGTACGTCTGTAATCAGTAACGGGCGTGCAGCTGTACCGTTATTTCGGTATGTCAGTGTATAGGTAATAACATCAGCGACATCACCCTGACTCTTGTCCTGTGCTTTCACCAAAGCAATAACAGCGTCATCCACAACAGTAGCTGTGTCCTCAACTTTTGCAGTTAAAGCACTTTCAGTACTGCTGGTCGCAATCAAATCAAGAATACTTTTCTGTTTTTCCGCTGCATCCGTTGGAATACCTCCCACGACAACCACAGAAAGTGATTCGCCTGGTTTCAGACTGATCGTGGATGCTGCTGTCAGCAGATCATTGCTGTCATCCGGCAGACCATCCTGGTCACGGTCAACATAAACAGCCACGCCATCCAGATTAAAATCATCCGTGGTCAGCTGATTTAAACTGAACTGGTAAGTATCTGGTGTGTTACCCGTGTTTGTCAGTACATGGGGAAAACTGACCTGAGCACCAATCGTACCCAGCTGATTCTGATTCTGCACCAGAGTCAGCGCGTAAATTTTCTGAACTTCAAGTGAAACAGGGTTTGAGTTTACAACCAGCAGATTACCGGTTTCATCGGTATAGTCACCAGATGCGATATTGGAGATATAACTTCCCGGCGCTGGGAACGCATACGAATATCCAGAAAGACTCAGCATTGCCAAGGCTGTAAGAAGCCGTACTTTTCCGGTTTTTAACCCTTTCATTCCCCACCCTGAATATTTTTAAAAATTACAAAAACAGAATAAAAATCACAAATTATTACACTAATGTACCATTAATCGCACTTTTTGTGTGCAGTTTTTCTCTAAGAATATTCTATAAATGTTTTATTAAAAGTACAGCCTTTTGATCAATAAACATCAGATTAATTTAATTTTTTAATGACTTACCCTATCAGATAGCATAATAGTGTGATACAAATCACATTTTGTATTTTTATAATATTTCATTCAAATCCACAAAAATGATTATTTAATATTCAAAAAAAAGCTGTTATTTTTTGTATCTTAAGTTTAATTAAATTGTGCCTGTTATTTTTATAAAAAAGCAGCCCTTTTCCAGGACTGCTTTTCATTCAAAAACTATAAGAGAGCAATAAAAATACCGATAAATATAATAATTCCGACCCATCTGTTGTGCCTGAATGCCCAGAAACACAGCTGTGGATCTTTCTTTCTGGTTTTCGTCCACTGGAAAATAAAATCTACCACGACGATCAGTAATGCAATGAAACCATACGGAAACAGAATTTCAGCCCGATACATGGATAAACCAATCAACAGCACACTGATTGCCTGCAACAGTGAAATAATCTGAATATCATATTTTCCAAAAAGAATGGCTGTGGATTTAACCCCAATTTTCAGATCATACTCTCTGTCTGTAATGGCGTACTGTGTGTCATACGCCACTGTCCATGCCAGATTTCCAAAATATAAAAGCCAGCAGGTTAAATCCAGCGGTTTACCCATTGCTGTAAATGACATCGGAATCCCCCATGAAAATGCCATGCCCAGCACCACCTGAGGCAGATGCGTGTAGCGTTTCATGAATGGATAAATAAATGCCAGCACCAGTCCTGCAAGTGCGCAGTAAAAGGTCGCAATCGGGAGAAAAAACAGTGTGCATGTGCTGGCTGCAACCAGTGCAATAAAGACCCAGACGGCTTCTTTTGCTGAAATCACACCTGTTGCCAGCGGTCTGTCTTTGGTTCTTTCAACATGGGCATCGACTTTACGGTCGGCAAAATCATTGATGGCACAGCCCGCTGCCCGCATAAAAATGGTTCCCAGCAGCATGGCAATAAATGTGGTCAGATCTGGGATACCTTCGGCTGCAATCCATAATGCCCACATGGTAGGCCACAGTACCAGTTCAGTACCTACAGGTTTGTCAAAGCGACAAAGATAATAATAGGCTTCCAGGCGCTGACGCCAGGTGGTCACTTGCAGTGTAGTCATGACATATCAACCATGTGTCTGTTGAGTCTGGGTATTCAGAAACTGTTCGAAGGCGGGTAAAAATGTTTCCTGCACAATAAATTTACATCCGTGCCAGGTATAACAGCTCTGTCGTGTCCAGCCGTCTTCGAGCCAGATGACACGGCGTTCACAGACCGGTTCAGTGCGCTGAAACAGATACCAGCCTATGGGCTTACTGCCGATATGCTGAAACAGTCTCGCTCTGCCCTGTAAACTCAGAATGGGAAAAATGCTTCTGGCTTTGACCCAGGGTTGTTCATCACTGCCATACAGATAGCAGTCCCTGACCCACGAGGTGTGCCGGTATGGCATTTTCATCCATTGGCTGTCATTAAAATTCAGACGCTGAAAATATTCTTTTAAGGGCTGAACCCAGAAAACACCACCAGCCAGTTCAGTCAGCTGTCGGGTCAGTGAGCCCGATGCGTACAGCCATGATTTCAGTTCAGGATGAATGGATTGATCCTGTCTTTGCCATGTCTGAGTCTTGCGCATATTACACCACCTTCAAAAACAGGCTTTAGTGTAACTGAAATTGCCACGATGCTCAGACCATTTTCTGTTTTTTCAACAGATTCCTGCAAAGGAAGTCTTTCAGCCATAAATCCGACTGAAACAGAGTGCAGTTTTTTTTAATCGGCTTAATAAAATATTGGTGACAATTTTTTCCAGATAATAGCAGTCTTCATGAATCAGTCGGAAACGTATACATGAATTTGCCAGCTGACGGATCAGCACCTCATTGTATTTCTGTTCAAGCTGCTGAATGTCCGCATCGTTTAACTGCAGTTTCGGTAAGCCCTGAAATTTCTGATAGAGGTAACTGTATTTTTCCACATCAAACAGCTGTTCCACATGCAGCCTGTTGGCATTCTGCAGGTCACTCACAATCTGTTTATACTGAATCAGGAAAAACAGGCAGATTTCCTGCTTCTGCTGTATGGAAAATTTTTCAACAAAAAAATGATAAATCTCATCCCAGTTTTTTTTCAGTTTTTCAGACAGTGTTTTATGCTCTGCCAGCTGAGTCAGCCTGGTGATAAATTCTATTTTTATGTAGTAATCATTTTTTATATCATGACCATGTAATCTGATCATTTCAGACAGAAATGCTTCTATCTGCTGATATTTGACTGACCTGGACGATGCTTTTAATTTACGCATCATATCATCCAGCTCATTCAGTCTGTTCAGCAGAGACTGATTCCTTGAGGCAAACTGACCGGGTTCAAAAAGAATATTCATCACTTCCCTGCCTGAAATAAAAATGCAATCGGGTCTGCACCCGATTGCCAAAGGAGACCTTTTACAGATCCAGTGTAATTTCCTTACCTTTTGCACGGGATACACAGATCATCATGCTTTGCTGAGATGCTTTTTCATCATCATCCAGGTACTGGTCAAAATGCTCTGCTTCGCCCTGTAAAATCGCTGTTTCACACGTTCCACATACACCTTCACGGCACAGACATTCAACATCTACATTCAGTGATTCAATCGCCTGAAGAATGGTCTGATCCGCCATGACTTCAATGCGTTGCCCTGATTTTGCAAGAATGACAGTAAATGCTTCACCATTTTCTGGTGCACTGGATGCAAACTGTTCCCAGTGAATATATTCATCACGCATACGGTTCTGGTTACAGGTATCCACAACCGCATCAATCATTGGTTTTGGACCACAGACATAAACATGAGTACCCTGTGGCTGGCTGCCAATCAGTGCATTCAGATCCAGTTTACTGCCTTCGCTGTCAATATAAGTAAAAACATTTGCACCATGAGAACCCTGTTTTAAGTCTTCAAGCAGTGCTGCATGTTCAGGAGAACGGAAAGCATAATGCAGTTCATAAGCTGCTCCACGGGCAGCCAGTTCATCCATCTGTGGCAGGAATGGTGTAATACCGATACCACCCGCAATCAGGATGTGTTTTTCACCTGTTGGTGCAAGTTCAAACAGGTTCTTAGGTGAAGAAATTTCAAGTGTGAAATCTTCAGTACAGTGATCATGCATAAATACAGAACCACCTTTACCTTCCACATCTTTACGTACACAGACCTGATAGGTGGATAGATCCTGCGCATTACTCATCAGTGAATATGCATTTGAAAGCCTGTCACTCATTTTGACAATAATATGGCTTCCACCTGTAAATTCAGGGAAATTTTCGCCGTCCTTACGCTTGAATGTAAAGCGTTTAATCAGTGGCGTCAGTTGTTCCACTGCTGTTACAACGGAAGGGAACATTTGATAACTGTCAGTCATCCTGGAATCCTGCTATGGAATAAGACTGAGCCTGCTTTGAAACATTCACAATGAATTTGCTTCTGCTCATTGCACAGAAGGCTTTGCCTCGGTGAAGTCTCTTTATAAAGGCTCAGAAAAAATAGGTTAAACACGGGTTTCAGCTGCTTCTCAATCTGTAAAAACAGCTGAAACCATGCCCTTATCAATCTGCCAGAATCATTCTGCTTCAAGCAGCTGTAATGGCATTCGGGTATCAGTGGTCTGTATCAGACACCAAGACATAAATATTTAATGGTCATAAACTCTTCCAGACCATATTTAGAGCCTTCACGTCCAACACCTGACTGCTTCACACCACCGAAAGGTACAACTTCGTTGGAGATGGCAGTTGAGTTCATGCCGACCATGCCATATTCAAGCTGTTCAGACACTTTGAAAATGCGGGAGATATTTTCAGTGTAGACATAAGCAGCCAGACCGAAGATGGTGTCATTTGCCTGAGCAATCACTTCTTCATCTGTTTCAAAAGCAATCAGTGGAGCAACTGGTCCAAAGATTTCTTCATCTACAATTTCCATGGACTGATCAACATTGGTCAGTACAGTCGGCTCAAAGAAGCTGTAACCCAGTGCATGACGCTGACCGCCACAGGCAACCGATGCGCCTTTAGCACATGCGTCATCAATCAGTTTCTGAGCTTTTACAATCGCTTTATCATTGATTAAAGGACCGATCTGAGTGCCTTCGTCCAGACCATTGCCGACTTTCAGTGCTTTTACTGCTGAAACGAATTTTTCGGTAAATGCTGCATAGACATTTTTATGTACATAAATACGGTTTGCGCAGACACAGGTCTGACCTGCATTGCGGTATTTTGCCAGCATTGCACCCTGTACTGCTTTGTCCAGGTCCGCATCTTCAAATACGATCAGTGGTGCATTACCACCCAGCTCAAGTGCCAGTTTTTTAATGGTTGGCGCACACTGCTGCATCAGTAAACGACCGACAGGCGTAGAACCTGTAAATGTCAGTTTTTTCACTTTTTCGTGCGATGTAAATACTGAACCGATTTCCGCAGATTTACCGGTCACAACGTTAATCACACCTTTAGGGATACCTGCTTTTTCAGCAAGTTTTGCAATCGCAAGCGCACAGTACGGTGTTTCATTGGCAGGTTTAATGACAATGGTACAGCCTGCTGCAAGTGCAGGAGCTGCTTTACGGGTAATCATTGCCAGTGGGAAGTTCCATGGTGTGATCGCTGCAACAACACCCACAGGTTCACGGGTCACCAGGAAACGCTGACCTGCGTTGGTGGTTGGAATCACATCACCATAAACACGTTTGCCTTCTTCGGCAAACCACTGAATGAATGATGCTGCATATCTGACTTCGCCCAGTGCTTCAGCAAGCGGTTTACCTTGCTCAACAGTCATAATGCGGGCTAAATCTTCTGCATTATCCAGGGTTAATCTGTGCCATGCCAGCAGCAGGTCAGCACGTTGCTGTGCTGTCAATGCTTTCCATGATTGTAAAGCACGATATGAGCTTTCAACGGCTTCCAGTGCTTCTGCCTGTCCCATATTTGGAATTGAACCGATTTCTTCATCAGTTGCAGGGTTAGTGACAATAACGCTGTCCTGATCCTGAGCATTGACCCATTGACCATCAATGAAAGCGTGTTGTTGAAATAAATCGTTATCCTGTAAATCAAGCATCTTTTAATCCTACTCTGTTGGCTGAATCAGACAAGGGATGAGAATGGGCTCATCCCTGATCTGAAATATTGTTGACCCGATTACTGGTGATACTTCGCAACAAGACTCTGGAAGTAAGCAATACCATGCTCAGAAATACCAGAACGCTGCTGATCAGTCATGATACGACCCTGACCACGGTAACCACGTGATTTCAGACCACGCTGTACACTTTCAACCAGGTTTAAATCTTCAGGACGGAATACATGCTTGTACCATTCGATCAGATCTTTCTGTTCCTGAGTCAGCTCTTCATTTAAGAAGTAGATGTCATAGTGCTGAAGTGTTGTTTCTTCATCTACAGGGAACTCATAGATGGCAGTCATGAAGTCGCCACCTGGTGGTACGTTGAACATGGTGCTTGGCCAGGTCCAGAAACCACTGAATGATGGATCTTTGATTGAAGGATCAAGTTTGAACGACTTTTCAGAAGAACGTGCATGACCGAACTGAAGCGTCCAGTTTTCATGAATGGTGTGCCAGTATTTGTCCACCTGAACAGAGTCAGCAAAGCCCGGGTGAGCTGGACCACAGTGGTAGCATTCCTGATAGTTATCTACAATCACTTTCCAGTTTGCAGGTGTATCCGTTACAAAACGTGCAGCCAGTTTCAGGTCTTTCACAACTTTACATGCTTCACCCAGTTTTTCAGCAAAGCCGGGTAACTGATCAGCTACACAGGTCGCTTCAGGGTCCATGTTAATGAAAATGAAACCTGCATGTTCTTCAACTTTGAGTGACACAAGGTTTGAATTTTCTTTATCAAAATTTGCCACGTTTTCACAGTTACGCGCCAGTGCCAGTGAACCGTCCAGTTTGAATGTCCATGCATGGTATGGGCAGGTAATCACGTTTTTGGATTTTCCTGCACCTGTCATCAGCTCGTGACCACGGTGTGGACATACGTTATAGAACGCACGTAACACGCTGTCTTTGCCACGGATAACAATAATGTTTTCACCGATCACTTTACGGGTGAAATACTGGTTAGGTGTTGCAACTTCACTGCAGTGACCTACCGCAATCCAGCTTTTTGCAAAGATTTCATCTTTTTCGCGCTCAAAAACGCTTTTAGATGTATAGAAAACTTTTGGCACAGTCCAGGCATTATCTGGATCCTGACAGAAGTTCTCAGGTAATTTCTCTGTTTCTTCCACGTGTGGAATTTTCTCAAGTGAGTTCACAGTAAGCTGCTCCTTTAAAATTGAAAATTTATTAATTATTCAGTTGATGAGAAATAAAATTGACCGCTGCTTCATAAACCGCCGCAGTTTCAGGACAATCCCGCATCAATGGCAGACAACTGCCACGAAGCCCCTGGGCTGTCACGGTTTCAAACGGGGTATTGTTCTGCTTCAGCTGATCCAGCAAAGCCTGAGTGGCTGCTTTAAAGTCATCAGCTTCAGCAACTGCAACGAAAGTCTGCACAGAAACCTGAGCAAGTGCAGGAACAGTTCTTGAGTCTTCAACAGACAGCGCTGATGGTTCAAACCATTGCTGTACCAATGCCTGCTGCTCTACCTGATACACCAGACTGTTCACCGCAACCGATGTCTGTTCAGATGTAAATGTCGGGAAAAACAGTGTCATGGCTTTGATATCTGTCTGCTGTGCTGCCAGCTGCTGCTGCATGCTCAGCGCAATTGAACATCCAGAAGCATCAGCCGCAATCACAGATTCATCTGCCTGAATCTGCCACTGTGCAGCATCTGTACGGATCTGCTGGTAAGCTTCCATACAGTCTGTCAGTCCCTGCTGCCATGAGAACTCTGGAAACAGACCGTATTCCACCAGGAACACTTTCAGGTTCAGATCACGGGACAGCTGTCGAGCAATATATTCGTGTGAGTCAGCACCCCCAACAACATTACCGCCACCATGGACATAAAAAATCCATTTCCAGCCTTGCGAAGGTGCAGGCTGGGCGGGATTGAACACCCGCATGGAAACCTCATGTGTACTGAGCTTAAGATCAAAGTCTTCAACTTCCATCTGCTCAGTACGAGGTAAAGTGTAATGTTGCAGAAATGCATCATAAGCCGCACGCAAAGAGTCAATATGTCTGTCTGCCGGGCTGTACACCTGGCTCCAGTAGTCAAACATCTGCATGTCTTCGGTCAAAACGACTTCTGAATTTGCATTCATACCGATTTACCTTCTTTTTCAGAATTAATGTCAGTACTCAGTACCTGCTGAATAACGCTTTCATTTTTTTCCTGAAGCTCTTTCAGCGCAGCACTGATCTCACCCTGTTCAATCATGTGTGATGGCAAGGTTGCATAGTCCTGTTTCAGCCATTTCACCAGACCGAAGGTCTGCACCAGGATAATCACAATAAATGGCAGTGCACAGACAACTGTTGCTGCTTTCATAGTGTCCAGTGGTGCTTTGGAGAAAATCATGGCCAGTGGAACCAGGGTCAGCATGACACACCAGAACAGACGGATATTACGGGATGGGTCCTGCCCTTCAGCCAGGTTCTGTGAACAGGTTGCAGAAACGGCATAACCCACTGCATCCATATGTGCTGCAAGGAAAATCACCATAATGATCAGGAAAACCCACATCATCACTGTTCCCGCAGGCAGCATGTTCAGCAGCTGTGCAATCGCAACTTCACCACCCTGAGTACTCAGAATATGTGGAACATCAATGATGTTGTTCATGAAGTGATAAACACTGAAGTTCTCAAAGATCCCCATAAAGAACCACATACCGATACTGCCACCCAGCACCATCGCCATCAGTACTTCACGGATCGTACGACCTTTGGACACACGTGTTACAAACAGTGCAACACCCGGTGCATATGACGTCCACCACAGCCAGTAGAACACCGTCCATTCACGGGTAAATTTGCCGTCGCCCATTGGGTCTGTGTACAGACTCATTGCCACAAAACTGGAGAACATGGTTCCCACACTGCTGATGGTGTTGTTCAGAATGAAATGTGTTGGACCAAAAATGAAAATATAAACGGCATAAGCAACAACGCCATAACACACCATCTGACTCAGACGCTGCATCCCTTTATCCATACCGACATATGAACTCAGAGCGAACAGTACCGATACCGACACAACAATAATGACATTGGTCATAAAGGTGTTTGGAATACCAGTCAGCGATGACAGAATATTGGTGAATGTAATTGCAGTCAGTACCAGTGAAATGGTCAGCGCACCGAACATACACAGCAGGAACAGCAGATCCACTGTACGTCCCACAATGCCCGTTGCTTTGAAACCAGTCACAGCTTCAATAATTGAAGCCAGGCTCAAACCTTTGTTTTTGCGTACATGAAAGCTGTAACACACTGGAATGGATGCCAGTGCATAAATGGACCACGCACTGAAACTCCAGTGGAACATTGAGTAAGGAACACTGTACTTCAGTGCTTCAGGTGTATTCGGAGCAATATTTAAACCAGGTGTCTGATAGTAATAAGCCCAGTCGAGAAAACCCCAGTACAGTGTGGAAGACCCCAGACCCGCCAGAATAAACATGAAAATCCATGATGGCGTACTGTATTCAGGCTTTCCCTCACCTAATTTAATATGTCCATATTTACTGAATGCCAACCCGACTACAAACAGGCAGGCAAAAAAACCGAAAAGCAAAACTGGTGCTGAAAAAATTGATGTACTCCAGTACAGCAGTTTTTCTGCAAAGGCGATGGATTCTTTCGAATATATCGCCAGTGCGAGGACAGAACTAAATACAACTGCCAGACTGCTGATCGTCAGCACCTTATCCAGCTTTACATTTGAGTTACTACCATCCATATCCATAAATCCTTAATTTATGAAACTTGACCACATACGGATCAGTTCCAGAATGACAGATCACAGCGCATCTCCGATCAGTACACCAATTGCCTGAATTGATATCCAGCCGCAATTACCCCTTAAAAAGCTGTACTGTTCATACGGTCAGAAACAGTTTCATACCCGATGAATCACCCGGTAAAACCCTGCTCCAGACACTTTCAGATCCTGTTTTCACACAGTCCGAAAGCCCGTCCCTGTCACTGAATTCTCTCTCTCACTGCTTGACAGACAATGATCAAGGTCGATATTTACCCAAGGCTGAACCGGTATATTTTGCCGTTCTGCCAGGCAGTAATTTAAAAAGATGTGCAGGAAGAAATTCCTGGGTGGCTGAGCTGTTCTACATCAGTAAGCTTTCAGAGAATGATCTGTAGTCATACTTTAGTGACACTGCCTTTACTACCTTTGAACCTTGTGGTACAAACATCGCATTACACCATTTCAGGCAAAATCTACGACTCTGTATTCCCGGCTTATCAAGCTCCGATACACATCTTTCGGTTTCCTTAACAGTGACTAAGATGCTTTTTCGGGCATAAATGATCAATAAGTTAACCATTTTCCCCATGGACACAGATCGTGAATAATCTACCAAACCTGTCAGATTTAAAGGTTTTCTGTGTAGTGGCAAAACGCAAAAGTTTTGTAGCTTCCGCAGATGAACTGGGTTCGTCTCCTGCTTATGTCAGTAAGCGAATCAATATCTTAGAGAACAATCTCAGCTGCACTCTGTTCAACCGGAGTACCCGTCATGTCAGCCTGACTGAAGATGGAAAACTGATTCTGGAGCGAGTCGCCAACATCCTCAATGAGTTCGATGAATTGAGTGAACTGGTGAACAATCCCCAGAATACACCCACAGGTCGAATTGACATTGTCAGCAGTTTCGGATTCGGGCGTCAGTATGTCGCACCAATTCTCTCTAAGTTAATGAATTTATTCCCAAAACTTGAAATTCAGTTTGATACCATTGACCATACGCTTGATCTTATTCAGCATGGCATTGATCTGGATATCCGTATCGGCAATGACATTGCACCCAACATGATTGCCAAGAAGCTGCTGTCCAATTATCGGATTCTGTGTGCTTCCCCTGCTTATATTCAGAAGTTTGGTGAACCCGACTCACTGGATGACCTGGAAAACTATGACTGTCTGGTGGTCAGCGAACGCGATCAGCCGGCTGGTTTATGGAAACTTCGTAATTATCACGATGAATCCTCCACCCGGGTCAATGGACGTATCATTTCCAACAACGGTGACATTATCAAGGAACTGGCAATTGAGGGGCACGGTATCATGCTGCGCTCTGTATGGGATATTGCAGAAGAAATAGCAACGGGTAAACTTCAGCATATTCTGACTGATTTCTGGCAGGATGCAGATATCTGGGCAGTCTATCCATCACGCCTGAAAAGTTCATCCAAGCTGAAAACCTGTATTGTATTTATTCAGACCGAACTGAATAACCGTTTAAGCCATCTGAATTTACTTGAACGGGGTCAGCCATTACCGAAAATCACCCCAAATGAAAGTCTGCTGACTGAAAAGGTTTTCCTGTAATTATTATTTTTATCTCAACAGCCTCTATGTACTGCTTAGTGTTCTGAACCAGGTCAACGAAACCACTGACCTGGCTGCTTTATACTGACAAAGTGTTAAAAGTAATAACCGACAGCAAGGTACATCAGCTTATTCCAGCTGTTGTTATCTCCCTGTGCGAGCGCATCAGCAGTACCCCCAATCATGGCATCATTACGGGACAGGATATACTCTGCCTGTACGCCAACCTGTTTGTAGTTAAATGCCACACCTGCGATTACACGGTTTGAATCCTTATAACCCGCTTCATCCTTAAAGAACTGGCTGTAGGACAGATAAGGTTTGATCCCCGTGATCCCGTGAAAATCCTGCTTCACAGCATAGTTCACTTCTGCCATGGCATATTTACCATCATTGGCAATCTGATATGGATAATCAAATGCACCTATGGTTGAACTCTCAGGCATATCCAGATCTTTATTATTTATTTTCTGCTGACCCGCCAGTGTCATCAACTGCCAGCTGTCATAACTGGTGACTGCAAACACATTCCAGTTATTTTTATGCCCAGTCCGATCTGTTTTTTTATTTTCAAGCTCTGACAGCCAGGCGGAAGCACCCAGTTCTGTATTGAAGTTTTCAGCTTCATTCAACTGAAACTTACGTGCTGCACGGGCAACCCACATATTTTTTTCTTCAATATCCGTGCCTGCACTCAGATCATCTGCTTTTACAAAGTTGCCTGTGTAACGACTGGAGTCTTTTGAAGTACCTTTAAAATTACCGCCATCTACAGGGTAAAAGCCCAGTTTCAGGTCATAATCTTTATTTTTAAACTGATATTTAAGTCCCAGGTTATGCACATCCTCAAAACCCAGTGTATTAAATAAAGTTTCGTAATAACTGTTACCCCAGAAACGCCCAAAACCAAAATCCACAGGCTGTAAACCCGCTGTCAGTTTCTGTTCAGCACTGATTTTATACCCTGCCCATGCATTGGTCAGAAAAATGGCATCGCAGAGACGGTCATACTGATAACAGCGTGCATCTACCGAACCCAGCCAGTTCGGATTTTCATAATTCAGTACCAGTTTAATATCAGCCAGTTTCCAGTCACCGTTTGTACCCTCACTCGCATCATCTGCAAAATTTTTATGCTGATAGCGGGTACGGATTGCACCATTCAGTTTTAACTGTCCTGCCTGAGCTTCAGGACTGCCTACAGACAGCCCTCCTGCAAAAGCAACCGGACTGAGCAGTACTGATATAACGGACAGCGATATTAAGGACTTTTTCATTTTAAGCATCCCTGACAAAAGGATGTTCAAAATGAAGAATTTCCTCTGTTGAATCAATCGTATAAACAGAGGTTCAGGCTTTACGAAATGTGTTTAATCTTTAGACTTTAGTCGATCAGGCTCGGTATTTCATCTGTACAGAATAATCAGACACCTTCAATCCACAGCCATTTAAATCTAAAAAGTTCTTCTTTTACAATAAGCTGAGCAGCCCTTCAGGCATCTCACAACTTTATTTATCACTATCTCACATAGTGAACCTGTTTTATTAAAATTCAGTCTCTGAGATGTATTTAAGCATTGTCGGTTTTCGCTACAGTTTCAAATTTACCCTGAGGTGTTTTAATTAAAATCAGACCTTCTGCACTGATATAAAAAATTTCAGGATAGTCAAAATCCAGTGCCAGCTCAGGATTTTTTAAGGCAATAAACTGCGCCTGTTTATAACCCTCAACAGTCCGACCCAGCTCCATATAAGTCACTTCCGAAAAATTCAGTTTAAATCCTTTACTCTGATCCTGAGCATCAATCCAGGGGAAAAAGCCCGTATGTTTTTTGCGTGGTTTTGACATATTTCTCCGATCATAAACGCATGCCACTCTATCAGTACATAATACAAAAACAGAACCTCATAATGACTGTTATCCAGAACTATATTTCACCATGCATTACACAATGATCAACTACAAAAAAAGCCCGCATTCAGCGGGCTTTCAGGCTTATATTCTAAAAAGAATTACAGGCTGTAGTACATGTCAAACTCAACTGGGTGAGTAGTCGTGTTCAGACGACGCACTTCTTCAGTTTTAAGTTCAATGTACGCATCAAGCATATCTTTAGTGAATACGCCACCTTTAAGCAGGTAGTCATGATCCGCTGCAAGTGCTTCAAGCGCCATATCCAGGCTGTGTGCAACAGTCGGGATTTTTGCTTCTTCTTCAGGAGGAAGATCGTACAGGTTTTTGTCTGCAGCTTCACCTGGGTGGATCTTGTTCTGGATACCATCAAGACCAGCCATCAGCAATGCAGCGAAACCTAAGTATGGGTTCATCATTGGATCAGGGAAACGTGCTTCAATACGCTTGCCTTTAGGGCTTGAAACGTAAGGAATACGGATGGAAGCAGAACGGTTACGTGCTGAGTAAGCAAGCATGATCGGTGCTTCGAAATGCGGAACTAAACGCTTGTACGAGTTCGTAGAAGGGTTAGTAATTGCGTTCAATGAACGAGCGTGTTTGATCACACCGCCAATGAAGTACAGTGCCATTTCTGACAGACCTGCATATTCATCACCAGCAAACAGGTTCTTGCCATCTTTAGAGATAGACATATGAACGTGCATACCAGAACCGTTATCGCCAACCATTGGTTTAGGCATAAAGGTTGCAGTTTTCGCATACTGGTGCGCAACGTTCCATACTGCATATTTAAACTGCTGTACTTCGTCCGCTTTACGAACCATCGTGTTGAAGCTCACACCAATTTCAAGCTGACATGATGCAACTTCGTGGTGATGTACTTCTACACGACCAGGACCCATGATATCTTCAATTTTTGCACACATATCTGCACGCATATCCTGAGAAGAATCAACTGGTGGTACTGGGAAATAACCGCCTTTAACGCGTGGACGGTGACCAGAGTTACCTGCTTCGTAGTCTTTACCTGTTGACCATGCAGCTTCTTCAGCGATCAGTGTATGGCGGGCGCCAGACATGTCGATGTCCCATTTAACTTCGTCAAATACGAAGAATTCTGGTTCAGGACCGAAGAATGCAGTATCACCGATACCTGTAGATTTCAGGTATTCTTCTGCACGGCGAGCAATAGAGCGTGGGTCACGTTCATAACCCTGACCTGTTGATGGTTCGATCACATCACAAGTCACAACAACTGTAGGTTCAGCAAAGAACGGGTCGATGAAACCTGTTTCAGCATCTGGACGTAAAATCATGTCAGATGCTTCAATGCCTTTCCAACCTGCAATTGAAGAACCGTCAAACATTTTTCCGTCTTCAAAAGTATCTTCATCAATACTGTCCGCCGGGTAAGTTACGTGCTGCTCTTTACCCTTGGTGTCAGTAAAGCGAAAATCGACCCATTTTGCGCCACTTTCCTGTATGAGTTGAAGGACTTTGTTGGCCATGCTCATTTGCTCCGATGTTTTTTTGTTGCACTCGCGAAGTGCGTGTTAGTAGTTGGTAGTGATTAAGCAATTCCCGTACCAACTTTTAAAAACAAAGCTAAAATGTTGATTTTTCATACAGAAACATCAACTCGTCTACCTTTCTTTAGTACTATTATACTGAGTGCTATAGCAAATGCACCATATTCAGACACTCTCTTTCACTTTTATTGGAAATGCCCTATATAGTGAACCAATTTGGTGCAATACCCTTTGTCTGCGAGTGTCTTTCTGATGTATTTCCGTAAAGGAAAAGCCTTTAAAATGACTTTCTCCGCCACCCCGCATAAAAATGCACCATAATAATCCTGGTGCCACTGTTCACTTGTTAAACACTTATTACAACACTGAAGAATAAGCGATCACCCTGATTGATCCGGTCCTTCTGTTCATTCAACCAGGTACAAAATGCTTATTGTGTGCCCATCTTCTTCACAATATAAATGCCGCTGTTTTTGAAAATTATAGAACGGTTAACGAGATACACAGCCCAGTTACTCATGGGATGAAAGCAGTCATGCTGTCAAATCATTCAGAAAGCAACGACAGGTTCAACAAAGCACTGATATTTACACTGTGAGTTGATTATTAAAAATACTACCCTTTCAGCAATGATGAAAACGAATCAGAACTGAAAGTCTTATATTCAACCTCTGTCTGCTCAACCATCAGATCATTTTAATCCTGAAGATTCCACAAAGCCTTCAGTCAGAAAATCATCAATATACTGTTATTTATTATATTTTATTAAATAATAAACCGTAATTCAGAATAGTTTTAAACTCATAAAAACATTCCTTTACTACAACTTATGATCACATAAAATCTAAAACCCCACAAACCAGTTAATAAATAAAAAACATCATTTTTAATTCAACAAGATAAAAAACTATACATGTCAATATATTTCATACTGGACTTAATAACTACACAACAAATCGCCAAATACCAAATTTCAGGGATATTAAAGAGAGCCTGATTATTATTAAATTTAACAAAAGTCAACTGACTGATTTTTATATTTTTATTAAATTTTAAGGCAATATTATGTTCGGTTCAAAAAGCAAATTACTCGCAATTTTAATTATACTCTCTCCATTCACATCTGTTTCAGCATTAGCAATGCCTATTATTCCAAGTTTTGATTTCACATCTGAACCACAGAATATGACGGTTGAAAACTCAAAAAACAACAACAGCGAACAAAAAAAATCTGATGCTTAAAACATCTGATCATTAAAATAAAGGTATTTCATTCAGGTTGAAATACCTTTTCAATATTCAGCTGAAGACTCCACCACCATTCTCAAATATTTATTTATGAATATTATATTTTCACTGTATCAACTATCCTGAACATCATCAGTATATTCCAGCCCGCCTCGCATATTCAGTCAATACATACATCGCTTAATCAAACAGTCATATTAAAAAATGATATTTCACTCCAGTTGTTTATGGCATGCTAGTAAAATTGGCTGAAGTCACTGAAGCTATAAATACAATTACAGGGAGTGATTAAACAGTTATGTCAATGAAGTGATCACAAGCGTTACAAACTCTGATAAAGTAGCCTGCACCTGGCAGGCTTTTTATTTTGTTCCTGTCCGGCATTCCATCCAGCATGGATCACGACACGGGTACTAAAACTCACAAACAAAATAAATGTATAAATTTCTAAGGGATATGCTAAGTATGCTTCTCATGATCGACAATTATGACTCTTTTACCTATAACATCGTCCAGTATTTTGGCGAGTTAAATCAGGAAGTAAAAGTTGTCCGTAATGATGCCGTGACTCTGGAAGATATTGAACGATGGCAACCTAAGTATTTAGTGATTGGGCCTGGTCCCTGCTCTCCGTCTGAAGCGGGAATTTCAATTCCTGCCATTCAGCATTTTGCAGGAAAAATTCCACTGCTCGGTGTCTGCCTTGGACATCAGGCAATTGGTCAGGCTTTTGGTGGCAACATTGTACGTGCCAGAACTGTGATGCATGGTCGTTTATCTGATATGTATCATAGTGATAAAGGCATATTCAGCAATCTTCCTTCTCCGTTTTCAGCAACGCGCTATCATTCTTTAGTGATTGATCAGGCGACTGTTCCCGAATGCCTTGAAGTCACCTGCTGGACCAATGAAGCTGATGGCTCTATGGAAGAAATTATGGGTGTAAAGCATAAGACACTGCCTGTTGAAGGTGTGCAGTTTCATCCTGAATCCATTTTAAGCCAGCATGGTCACCAGATCTTTAAAAACTTTCTTGATATTTACGCATAACAGGCACAGTGAAACTGATGGATATTTTACAAGCGTTAAACAATATTACTAAAAACATTGAACTGACCCAGCCGCAAATGGAAGATGTCATGCGCATCATCATGAGCGGTGAAGCAACAGATGCCCAGATTGGTGCATTTATGATGGGACTCCGCCTGAAAGGTGAAAGTATTGATGAGATCACAGCTGCTGCGCGTGTAATGCGCGAATTTGCCATTAAGATTGATGTCAGTGATATTCCTTATCTGATTGATATTGTGGGCACTGGCGGTGACGGTCAGAACTTATTTAATGTATCAACAGCGTCTTCTTTTGTGATTGCAGCTGCAGGTGCAACCATTGCCAAACATGGTAACCGTGGCGTTTCTTCAAAATCAGGTTCTTCTGATCTGCTTGAGCAGGCTGGCATTAACCTGGATCTGAATATGCAACAGACTGAACGCTGTATCCGTGAAATGGGCGTTGGCTTCCTCTTTGCACCGAATCATCATAAAGCGATGAAATATGCTGCAGGTCCCCGTAAAGAATTAGGTTTCCGCAGCATTTTCAACTTACTTGGCCCGCTTACGAATCCGGCTGGAGTGCGTCGTTTTGTGATTGGTGTGTTTTCCAGTGAATTATGCCGACCGATGGCAGAAGTTCTGAAACAGTTAGGGGCTGAACATGTCATGGTGGTTCATTCCAGAGATGGACTGGATGAAATCAGCCTGGCTTCTGCAACCTATGTTGCAGAGCTGAAAAATGGTGAAGTGACTGAATGGACGATTCAACCCGAAGATGTGGATATTGAATCTCAGACATTGACCGGTCTGTCTGTAGACAGCGCGGCTGAGAGCCTGGCTTTGATCCAGGATGCTTTAGGCAAGAAAAAATCTGCCAAAGGTGAAAAAGCTGCCAATATGATTGCCTTAAATGCAGGCGCAGGCATCTATGTTTCTGGGTTGACCAACAGCTATAAACAGGGCGTGGCACTGGCACATGACATTATCTATGGCGGACAGGCTTTAGAAAAAATGGGTGTTCTGGCAGAGTTCACAAAAACACTGAAACAGTATGAAGCATAAGAATTAAGGAAAAATCATGGTGGATATTGCCAATACCATTTTAGGTAAAATTGTAGACCGTAAATACGAAGAATTTGCTGTACGTTTAAAGCAACGCAGTTTGAAAGATGTGGAAGAACTTGCTCAGGCTGCAACGCCTGTCCGTGGTTTTGCACAGTCTTTACAAAGTAAACGCCCAGGTGTGATTGCTGAAATTAAAAAAGCATCTCCTTCCAAAGGCATCATTCGTGAAAACTTCAATCCTGCTGAAATTGCAGAACAGTATGAACAGGCAGGTGCTGCATGTTTATCCGTTTTGACAGATACTGATTTTTTCCAGGGTGCAGATGAAAACATTCAGATCGCACGCAATCACTGCAGCTTGCCTGCTTTGCGTAAAGACTTCCTGATTGATCCTTATGGGGTCATTGAGGCTCGTGCATTGCATGCAGACTGTATTTTACTGATTGTGTCCTGCCTGTCAGATCAGCAGCTTGAAGAAATGTCAAAAACTGCTTTTGAGCAAAATCTGGATGTACTTGTGGAAGTACATGATGAAGATGAGCTTGAACGTGCTTTACGCCTTTCTGAGCGTTGTTTGCTGGGTGTGAATAATCGTAACTTAAAAACTTTTGATGTTGATCTGGATACATCATTCCGTTTGAAAAAGTTACTTGATCCATCACGTTTACTGATCACGGAAAGTGGCATTGCAACACCTGATGATGTGCGCAGGATGCAGGAACATGATATTCATGCCTTCCTGGTTGGTGAAAGTTTTATGAAACAGCCTCGCCCTGATCATGCGTTTACTGAATTGTTTGGTGTGCCTGAAACTGTAAAATAAATCAGCTCCATCAATAAAAAAGCTCAGGCTGAACACATCCTGAGCTTTTTTATTTAAAAATTTCAGCTTAAATAAACAGTCATATCCTGAAATAACCAGGAAACAGAGATATACCTTATTTTTATTTATATGGAAAATAATCAAAACAGTTCACATTGGAACCATTCAAACGTCTTTGCTCATACACCATTTCTCTTCGCTGCTCGTTGTAATACTTATCTTTTTCTGACATCAGCTTTAAAGCAGCTGCGGATAAATCTTTCCTTCCTCCATTCGATGTATGAACCTGCATCACATTGATCGCGGCACTTTCAGCTTCACATAATATTTTAATCTTTCGGCTTAGATCCAGGTCATCACGGTTTGCCTGAATAAACTCTGACACTTTCTGATCAAAAAGCTTTTCATAATAACTGATGGCAAATGTAATCTGTCTGGATGTCATCTTACTGTTGATTTCCGGTACAGCACTGGCATCTTCCCCAACCACCTTGCCACGTACCAGTTCAGGGTTATTCGGTAAAAGAACAGGATTCAGTACATAGGTTGTTAAACCCTCTTTCAGCTTCCCCCAGTTAAACCCCTCTGCAAAAGTTGCTGTATTAACCATCATACCTATCGCTAAAACAATCAGTTCAGTTTTCATTAATATTCAATTAAGTATTTGTAAAATATAGATATTAATTATAACACTATACTTTTCATGTTTGTAAAACAATCAGGTATGCCACCTGCTTTTAACAGCACTGTAGGGCTCAGTCACTCTGACAAGGCTGCCTCTGGAAGCACTTTAGGTATGAAAAACAGAGCCATTTCAGATCATGACGAAGCTCAACAATTGTCTCTGTATGCTGACCTGAAAGTAGTTCGTGAATGGTTAGCACTATGTATTTCGGTTCAAATTTCAATGAAATCAGACTATAATTCACAGCAAA
Source organism: Acinetobacter sp. WCHAc010052 (assembly GCF_002165295.2). Classification (NCBI taxonomy): domain Bacteria; kingdom Pseudomonadati; phylum Pseudomonadota; class Gammaproteobacteria; order Moraxellales; family Moraxellaceae; genus Acinetobacter; species Acinetobacter sp. WCHAc010052. The sequence goes on from NZ_CP032143.1 coordinate 2,472,201, forward strand.
TATGGTCATTTACTGTTTTTTGCAATTATGAGTAATTCAGATTCACCCTTCTCTAAATCACAGCTCGATTTATTAAAACAGTTCAAAAAACAAATCACCCATCCACATTCTTCTAAAGTTGCCGTACAACATGAACAGAAGAAAGTGCAGGAAGTCGCACCTGAAGAAATCAGTGATGCTGATTTATTTAAAACGGCTTTAGGTGGCGTGAAAAAAATCGACAACAGCAATATTGCTAAAATCGAACGTACAGATGTACGTAAAAAACCCGATGCAAAAATATTAGCAAAACGTGCTGCTGCAGAAGGTGCATTTGAAACTGATGATGCAGAATTATCAGATACACAGGCTGTATTAAATCCAGTCGCAAGTCAGGCAACATTGAGCTATCGTATTGCCACCTTACAGCATAAAGTTTTTGAAGATCTGAAAGCAGGAAATCTTCGCTGGTTTGAGGCAGTGGATTTACATGGCTGTACTGTTGAAGAAGCGCGTTCTGCGGTGTTACAGATTATTCAGATTGCTAAAGCAGAAAACCAGAATGTCATTAAAATTGTGCATGGCAAAGGTCCTGAAGCCATTCTCAAAACTTATGTCAATGGCTGGCTACGTCAGCATCGTGATGTACTGGCATTTGTCAGTGCGCCTGAAAAACAGGGTGGAACGGGTGCAGTTTTAGTCCTGCTGAAACGTGCTGAGAAAAACCCTAAATTTAACACCACGTCATAACCCTTGATTTTAACTGGTAAATACCCCTCCTAAGTGACGGTTTATCTTATGATTAGCAAAAATCAGCTTTTTTTCTGCTACAATGCCGTCCTTGTTCAACCCGTATAAAGTGAACACGTTTTATGTCTATGCAGCAATCCTACGCAAATATTTTAACTGCCGTTGGCGAGGACCTGGATCGTCCTGGTCTGAAAGATACGCCTATGCGTGCGGCTAAAGCTTTTTCGTACTTGACGTCTGGCTATAGCAAAACACTGGAAGAAGTGACCAACAATGCGGTCTTCCCTTCCGATAACCATGAAATGGTACTGGTCAAAAACATCGAATTTTATTCGCTGTGTGAGCATCATTTACTGCCGTTTCATGGTCGTGTCCATATTGCCTATCTGCCGGAAGGCAATGTTTTAGGCTTATCTAAATTTGCCCGCATCACTGAAATGTTTGCCCGTCGTCTACAGATTCAGGAACAGCTGACACAGCAGATTGCTGAAGCCGTTGCTGAAGTAACTCAGGCACGTGGTGTTGCTGTTGTGATTGACTCTGCTCACATGTGTATGATGATGCGTGGTGTCAGCAAACAGGAATCCACAACCCGTACCGTATCTTTTATCGGTGATTTTAAAACCAATAAAGAAGACCGTCGTGAATTCCTCATGGCTGTGCCTGAAGCACACTAAGTTTTAAAAATATTTTTCCAGGCCTCAATTTTATTGGGGCTTTTGTTTATATAGGGATTTTAAAATGTCTGATCTCTGGCTTGCCGGTCAAGGCTTAACAAGCAGCGAAACAACCGTAGATTACCCGCGTCCTGACCGTTTAGTGAAAGGTAATCCTAAACGCTTAACCACGAGTCTGTATGAACATCCCAATATGAACTGCGGCATATGGCAATGTGAAGTCGGTGCATGGAATATTGTATTTGCAGACAATAAGCAGGAATTTTTCAATATTATTGAAGGTATTGTACGTATTCACAATGCTGAGAATAATTCATTTATAGAAGTCAAAGCAGGTGAAGCAGGCATCATTCCGCCCGCATTCAAAGGCACATTTGAAGTGCTTGAAGCGGTTAAAAAATACTTCGTTGTGGTTGAAGCACCCGTGGCTGAATAACCAGATACAATCATTACAGCAATGAGTGATGATTCAGATCTCACTCATTTTCAGCTTTTGCTTTAAGCTGCATTTTTAAATAATTAAATAAAAACAGACATTAAGCCGACACCAGTCAAAAAAATATCGACGGCGTTTCAAAAATAATAAGAAGCGTCATATTAATCACACTTATTTCATTTTTTCTTTCCGCTATTCTTGATTACAACAGAATGATGATCGAACAGCGATCCGAGGATTAAAATGAATAAATCAATTTTACAGGTTTTAACACCAGAAAACTCACAGATTATTTTTATTGATCATCAGCCACAGATGGCTTTTGGTGTACAGTCCATCGACCGTCAGGTATTAAAGAACAATACGGTTGGACTGGCTAAAGCAGCTAAAGTTTTTAATATTCCAACCACAATCACAACCGTAGAAACAGACAGTTTTTCAGGTCATACCTATCCTGAACTGCTCGATGTATTTCCAGACCTGCCACTGCTTGAACGTACTTCCATGAATTCGTGGGATGATCAGAAAGTCCGTGATTCACTGGCAAAAAATCAACGTAAAAAAATTATTGTTTCAGGTCTATGGACTGAAGTGTGTAATTTAACTTTTGCTCTGAGTGCCCTGCACGACACAGATTATGAAATCTATATGGTCGCAGATGCTTCGGGTGGTACAACAAAAGAAGCACATGACTATGCCATGCAGCGTATGATTCAGGCAGGTGTCATTCCTGTCACCTGGCAGCAGGTGCTGCTCGAATGGCAACGTGACTGGGCTAAACGCGACAGCTATGACGCGGTAATGGATATCGTCCGTGAACATTCTGGCGCATACGGTATGGGTGTGGACTATGCATATACCATGGTACATAAAGCACCTCAGCGTACTCAGTCCCAGCATGAAACTGTTGCACCAGTTCCAGCAAAATAACAATCAGGGCGTACTTTGGTACGCCTTCTTTTTTCTTGATGTACAACCATTGTCATAAAAGGAAATTGTCATGTCTGCAATACAGGTCATATATAAAAACGGAAAAATTACAACGCTTGATCGACAGCATCCTGAAGTGGAAGCACTTGCCATCAGTGACGGAAAAATCTTTCAGGTGGGTGACAACCAGGACATTTTAAAACTGGCTGATCGAGACACAAAAATTATTGATCTGAATGGCCGTCGGGTCATTCCGGGTCTGAATGACAGTCACCTGCACATTATCCGTGGTGGCTTGAATTACAACATGGAACTGCGCTGGGAAGGTGTTCCCTCTGTCGCAGATGCACTCAGATTACTGAAAGAACAGGCAGATAACACCCCTGCTCCTCAATGGGTTCGTGTGGTCGGTGGCTGGTCAGAGTTTCAGTTTGTTGAGCGACGCTTACCTACACTCGAAGAACTGAATAAAGCAGCTCCTGATACCCCTGTATTTGTTTTACACCTGTATGCCCGTGCCATGCTCAACCGTGCCGCACTGAATGTACTGGGCTTCAACAAAGACACCCCCGATCCACCAGGTGGAAAGATTCAGCGCGATGAAAAAGGTGAACCGACTGGCTTACTGCTCGCTACACCATCTGCCATGATTCTGTATTCCACCTTAGGCAAAGCACCGACTTTGCCCGTGGAAGATCAGGTCAATTCCACCCGCCATTTCATGCGTGAACTGAACCGTTTAGGCATCACCTCTGCAATTGATGCAGGGGGTGGTGGACAGAATTATCCAGATGATTATGCCGTAATCAATGAACTGCATAAAAATGATCAGATGACTGTGCGTATTGCTTATAACCTGTTTGCCCAAAAGGCAGGTTCAGAACTGCAGGATTATCAGAAATGGACAGATATGACATTTCCTGGAGATGGCGATTCATTATTGCAGGTCAATGGCGCTGGTGAAAACCTGACCTGGTCTGCAGGTGATTTTGAAAACTTTGTCGAACCACGCCCTGTCCTGCCTGAAAATATGGAAAGTGAACTGGAAAGCATCGTGGAATTACTGGCAGAGAAAAAATGGCCGTTCCGTATTCATGCCACCTATGATGAAAGTATTGACCGGATGCTGAATGTTTTTGAGCGGGTCAACTCCAGACAACCCTTTGCAACCCGTTTTATCATTGACCATGCAGAAACAGTTTCTGAACGGAATATTGAACGGATTGGTGCACTGGGCGGTGGTATTGCCATTCAGCACCGTATGGCTTTCCAGGGTGAAACCTTTGTTCAGCGTTATGGACAGGAAGCTGCGGCTGCAACACCACCTGTAAAGAAAATGCTTGAACTGGGTGTTCCTGTCGGGGCTGGTACTGATGCAACCCGAGTAGCCTCCTATAACCCATGGGTATGTCTGTACTGGCTCTCTACAGGCAAAACACTGGGCGGTTTAAGCCTGTTTGATGAAAAGAATATTCTGGACCGTAAAACCGCACTGGAACTCTGGACCAAAGGTTCTGCATGGTTCTCAGGCGAGCAGAATGTGAAAGGTGCTTTAACTGCGGGCGAATATGCAGATCTGGTTGTCCTGTCTGATGACTACTTCCAGGTTGAAGCTGAAAATATTCAGTGGATTGAATCTGTACTGACTGTCATGGGCGGAAAAGTGGTTTATGCAGGTGCCGAATTTAAACAGGATGATCCTCCTTTACCACCGGCTTCGCCCGACTGGTCACCAGTGAAAAAATTTGGTGGCTACTGGCGTCGTTCGGAAAACCGCAATGCACCATCTTTACAACCCTTGCAGTCCGAGTCCTGCGCATGTTCAAACAGCTGTGGCATGCATGGTCACAGTCATGCATGGTTTATGGAAGTCCCTGTCAAAGACAAAAAATCGTTCTGGGGTGCACTGGGCTGTTCATGTTTTGCATTCTGATGCCCTGTTCAAAACCATCTGAACGATCTGTAGCACTCAGAGGGAATTTTTATCAATGCACAGTCTCTCAATATTAGGTCTTAAAACTGAAAATGACAGATTGTGCATCTGATTTCCCTGAGACCACCAGAAATAAATTTAATTTTTCCCAGGATACATCATGAAGGTATATCTGATTTCTCTGGCAGTTGGACTGCTTGTCGGCATTTTATATTCAATGCTGAATGTAAAATCTCCTGCTCCTCCCATGGTCGCATTACTTGGATTACTGGGAATCGTCGTTGGTGAACAGCTTATTCCATGGATCAAAAACCTGATTTAAGCACTGAATAAAAAGAGCGGATCACCCTGTTTTGCCTTAGGCAATCCATAACAATATCTCTCATCATCACGGATTATCCAGCAATGCGTTTCAATTTAACCAAAATTTTAAGCTTTAATGCAGGCTATGTAGATACGGCAAGTTTCCTTGCACTGCATGGACTTTTTGCAGCACATGTGACGGGTAACTTTGTGACTTTAGGAGCAGCACTGGTCAATGACAGCCCGACTGGTGCCTTTGCCAAACTGTTTGCCTTGCCCATGTTCTGTCTAATGGTACTCCTGACGCGATTAGTTGATTTACGTCTTGTTCAGGCTCATAAAAGTTCTTATGAATTTCTGCTGATTTCCAAAATTATTCTGTTCAGCCTTGCCGCTGTTTTATCTGTTTTTTATTTGCCGTTCCCACAAACAGATACCTGGCCCAGTTTTATTGTGGGTATGTTACTGGTCAGCGCGATGGCGATTCAGAATGCCATGCATCGGCTGCACTGGGTCAAGGAGTCTCCGACAACCGTCATGACAGGTTCAACCACCCAGCTCATGCTTGATGTTGCAGATCTGCTCCGCAAACCCGATACAGAGAAAAAAGTACAGATTACTGCCCGTATTCAAAATATTTTACCGACCATGTTCTGTTTTGCGCTGGGTTGTGCCATTGCTGCACTGGTCTATCACTTTGCTTTACTGTGGATATTTATTATTCCACCCGTACTGACCGTACTCGCTTATCTGAAAAAAGAAGATTATAAAAAAGCCTGATGGTCAGGCTGTGTGTTCATATTAAAATGATCAGGAAATAGAAATGTCTGAAACTTCATCACAAAATCCAGCGTTCTGGAAAGACTGCCGTGACCCGATTATTCTGACCGTGGTCGGTGGTGCTATTGATACCATTGGTTTTATTGCTTTATTCGGTTTTTTTACGGCTCATGTCACAGGTAACCTGGTGCTGGCTGGCGCAGCATGGGTCAAAGGCGGTGCAGGTATATGGATTAAACTTGCAGCTATTCCACTGTTTATTTTGACGGTTGCCCTCACTAAATTTCTGATTGACCGCAGTTCAGCGAAGCATAAAACTCTGACTTATCTGTTTATTGCTGAAGCCCTGTTTTTAACGGCTTTTATGGCAGCCGGTCTGTTTTTTGAACCATTCAAAGATGCAGATAATATTGGTGTTGCCATCACTGGTGGGCTGGGACTCATCGCACTGGCAATACGTAATACATCCAGTAAAACCCTGATTAAACACATCAGCCCAAGCACCATGATGACAGGCAACACCACTCAACTGGGCATTGATTTATCACATTATGTGCGACACCGTTCAGCTGAACATAAAAAAGCACTGATCAAAAGTTTAAGCATCGTGCTGGGTTTTGTATTCGGTGCATTTGCAGGTGCTTATTTATATGTACAGCTGGATTTCTGGAGCGTGGCATTCTTCATTATTCCAGTTTTATATCTGGCATTCCTCGCTTCTCAGCAGCGTTTTAAAACACCCGAAAAATAGACATTTTTCTGTATTTTCATAACAATCATTTAAAACAGAGATCAGATCCTGATGTAAATGACACAGGATCTGGAGTGAAAGTTATGTCATCATGCTTAGATATAGACAAAATATACCCGTGATTTTTAAATAAATAAAAAGCAACAAACGACAGAGAACAGATTCATGACATGCTGGTTCAGGGGTGTTTTTACCCCCTTATTAACGATCACTTAAAAATAATGATAAAAACCGATACCATACTTCATCCAGTCCAGATCATTCTGCTGCTGATACTCCCAGTTCAGGCTGATGGAGTTCTGCTGATTCAGAGAATACTGTACCGCGCTGTTCAGCCGTAGATTCCATTGATGTGAATCTTCCCAGTAAGGCAGTTCCACCTGAATCAGGCTATTCACTTTATCCGTCCATATATTCTGACAACCCGCCGTTGGTCCCATTCCGACACGCCAGCCATTATCAAGCGCTTTACCTGCCTGAGCATAATTCTGTATCTGTACATAACACAGATGTTTACGTGACTGCGTGGCCAGTGTGCTTCCCATCTGAGCTTTGAAACTGAATACACCATGCTGTTCATTTTCACTGAACACGCCCTTGTGAACAGCTTCCTGTTGCCAGCCCAGATTGAAGCCCCAGCTCAATGGTGTTTTAAATGGCGTCACAGGGTTATAGGAGTTGACCGAAAGAAAGTCAAAATGATTCAGCTTCAAACGGTCGTCACGATACTGCACCGAACCATCCCAGAACATCAGCTGAGTTCCTGTTCTGAAGCCACCCTGAGGATCTCTCAGATCATGATATGCCTGTCTGTGTCCGAGCTGAACGAATTTATCACCCTGGACTTCACCTGCCTGAACTGAAAAATTTCGGGCATGATGCGACTGAACCGGATTTGTCTTTGGCTGCTCTGGTGCGCTGCGCTGCTTTTCAATATCAATCCGACTGCGTAAACCCAGCAACTGCCTGAACCGGGGCTGAGCAAAGCTTTCATCCACCTGTCTGGAGGTAAATTTAAGATATAAATCGTCATAAGCCATTTCAAGGATTTTTGCCTGCTCACTGGAAGTATATTTTTCCAGGTGAGACGACATCTTCCCTAGTTCTGCATAGGCAACTGCATGTGCTTCTCTTGCAAGTCGTTTCCCATGCTGTGCTGCCTGAGAAAGTAACTGTGTTTCCAGTGCAGGACGATAAACCGTTTCTGTAACCAGATCCTGTTGAGCAATGGACTTGAGGGTTTCCACAGGGATTGCAGCGACACTGAACTGATCTTTCAGATTCAGCTCTGGACGTACCAGATCAATCAGCCCCAGTAAACGATAAGCACAGTTATCACTGACAAAATAGTAAGGAAAGCTGACTTTCTGCATTTCCCAGATATGCTCCACCAGCATCTGGGTTTCTTCATGAGTCAGATTCAGCTCATATTCCCACAGGTCACGGCTTTCAAAGTCACCATATTCTTTGACCTTACGGTAATACGGCATCAGGGAATACTCCCCTGGATACTGCCCTGTCAGACCTTTCCAGGCATAGGACCAGTTGTCATTACCATTGACTGTCGCTGCATAATTGACAGCGTAAGACACCAGATTTAACTGTTTCTGATCTTTAGGATCAAGTCTTAACAGGGTATGTCCAAACATGGAACTGGGATTGCCCATAAAGTCTGTTGCATAGATCAGGGTCGCTTTATGCGGTTTGATCTGACCGATCCACCGATCAAACTCAGGACAGGCTACATCGGGCAGTTTATCTGCAGGAATACTGAGCTGTCTGATCAGCCAGTTGCTTCTTGCCGGAAATCTGCAACGCACAGACTGATCAGGTGAAACCTGTGCAAACAGCCCTTCAATATTTGCCATTAATTCCTGTTTTTGCTGGGTCTTTCCATTTTTCGACTGAAAATAACCTGAATAACTGACATCACTTTCTCCCCGATCATTCAGATACATCAGTCTTTTCCAGGTAATATCCTGTTCAAGATTTTTATGCTGTGCCTGCTGCTGATAGTGCTGAACAATACTCTCAGAGGAGTGTTCAGTTGCTGCAACAGTCATGGAGATCAGAGAAAAAAACAAGGCGGTAAATTTCATTCAGCTCTGGCGCTTTCTTTATTATGACTTTATAGAATATGGATTTTTTAATAAGAAAAAACCCTGCCAGTATGACAGGGTTTCTCTCACTTACAATTAAACGTAAGCTTTTAATACTTCATCATTTGCCATTACAGTCTGAAGACTTGCAAGAACCTGTAATGAATTCTGATTTTCAACAGAATAGATTTCTGAGAAATTCTGTTTAGAAACAGCGAAGAAACGTGCTTTATCTTCAGATTTGATGCTCATCAGTTCTGCAAGAACATTCAGGCTTTCACCCTGACCTACAGCCATATCACGAGCAAGTGATTCTGAGTTTTCATTTGTGAATGTTACAACCTGTGCAGTAACTGTACCACCTTTACCACAACCTAAAGTACCGAAAGTAATACCCAGCAGCTGATTAGTAAAAATACCGTTCGTTGTTGCAGCAAGGATTTTAGGAATTACACCTTTCTGTCCTGCCCAAACCTGTGTACCCACACCACAACCTACATCTTTATCTGCAAATGCAGCTGTAGAACCTACTGCCAAAACAGCAGCCAATGCCAGTTTCTTTAACATAAACTTCTCCAGAATTTTTTTCAGTGTTTCTAGTTTTTCATTGTGTAAATTTTATTACACGCTTTTAATGTAGCGTTATCAATCCAGGAACGCAAAACAAATTATTACAGATATTCATATTTAAAATTAAACAGCTGAATTTATTTGTCTTTTAATTTCCATTGACCATTCTCTGAGCGTATTCCAAGTATTTTTAAGACTAAAACCAGACTCAGCAGTAAAAGTAAATACCAGGAACCCAGTTTGCCCCAGCCGACCATATGCCAGGCATCCACCTGACTTGGATAAAGCCAGATTTTATAGAACGTACTGATATTTTCTGCCACCCAGATAATAAATGCCAGCAGGATCAGGACAGGTAACATAGGTAATGCAAACTGATGATGTTTTAATTCAAACCTGATGTGGGTTTTCCAGAAAATAATGATGCTCCACAGAAAAAGTAGATTTCGGAAATCCGGTATAAAAAACTTACTCATAAAATTCATATAAGAAAGTATCGCAAGGCAGAGCATATTGGCAAAACCAGGCAGTTTCTCAAATGAAACGTGATACAGACGCAGTGAACGGGCAAAAAAACTGCCGACTGCCGAATACATAAACCCCGCAAATAACGGCACCGTCATAATTTTAAACACGGCGGGCTGAGGATATTGCCAGGAAGCAATCTGAGGATGTGTCAGAAAAACTTCCATCACCATTGCCATAAGATGAAACAGTGCAATAACTTTAGCTTCAGCCCAGGACTCCAGTTTCAGATACAGCAGACAGACCTGAATAATCAGGGCATAGAACAGCAGAAAGTCATAACGGAAAAAGCCATAAACAGGATCGCTGCCCATGGGTGCAGTCACCACAAAAGCAACCAGCAACAAAATACCAAATAAGGCAGCAAACGCTGCCTTAGAGGAAAATTCAAAAATTGAAACGAACCAGGTCTTCAATACTGATTAACCCAGATATTTCGCACTGTATTCATGCACTGTATCAATAAATGCTTTCGGACGTGCAGGATCAACCCACTGAGTAATGCCATGACCTAAATTTGCGACATAACCCGTTTTTTCACCATTGGCATAAGCATCATCCAGCATGGCTCTGGTTGCCTTTTCAATGCTGGCTGCTGAACCATATAAAGTCGCAGGATCCAGGTTACCCTGCAGTGCTGCACGTCCATTGACTGTCTGGCGGGCAACATTCAACGGCGTGGTCCAGTCCAGTCCAAATGCATCTGCACCGGTTGCAATCATTGGCTCAAGCCACTGACCACCACCTTTGGTGAACAGGATGACAGGTACTTTACGTCCTTCATTTTCACGTTTTAAACCTGCCACAATTTTCTGCATATATTTCAGTGAAAATTCAAGATATTCACGATGCGCCAGTGCCCCACCCCAGCTGTCAAAAATCTGTACAGCCTGCGCACCTGCATCAATCTGAGCATTCAGATAATCAATCACAGCATCTGCAAGTCTGTCCAGCAAAGCGTGCAGCACTTCCGGCTGGGCATACATCATCTGTTTCGTGAAGCGGAAATCTTTACTCGAACCACCTTCAACCATATAGGTAGCCAGTGTCCATGGACTGCCTGAGAAGCCAATCAAAGGTACCTGACCACCCAAAGCAGAACGGATGGTGGAGACTGCATTCATAACATAAGCCAGGTCAGACTTTGCATTAAATGCAGGCAGGTTTGCCACATCCTGCTCTGTACGGACAGTTTTATGAAATTTAGGTCCTTCGCCTGCTTCAAAATACAAGCCCAGACCCAGTGCATCAGGAACAGTCAGAATGTCAGAAAACAGAATCGCTGCATCCAGTTCATAACGGCGTAATGGCTGTAAAGTCACTTCACAGGCAAATTCAGTATTTTTGCACAGAGAAAGAAAATCACCGGCTTTTGCACGGGTTTCACGATATTCAGGGAGATACCGTCCTGCCTGGCGCATCATCCATACTGGTGTTGTGTCTACAGGTTCACGCAGTAAAGCACGAAGAAAACGATCATTTTTTAAGGCGGTCATTCACTTTCCTGACTTCAGTTTAATCTTTGGAATATCATAACAAAAAGTCTGACTTTTTAATAACTTCTCTCTGCATTCTGCACTTTGTATAAAATAAATATAATAAATTCAGGATTTACACAAAACAAATACTGCAACACCATTTTATTTCTGCAATACTTGTCCAGTTTTTCACAATGTAAATGAATAATTCTTAAGGTTGAATTTCATGTTCGTTCGCACATTACTCGCAATGAGTTTAAGTTGCATTTTTGCCGGAACTGCATTTGCAGCCTCCACAGCTGAACAGCCATTAAATCCTAAAGTCGTTACGGATACAGCTATTGAGGATCCAATTGATCCTTTGGCAACAGGTGCATCTGCAGCAAAAGCAACATCTGAAGTCAGAATTTCCAAACAAGAACAACAGGATCTGAATAACGCATCCCAGACACTGCAGAACCTGCAGAATGCTGAAGATACAACAGCTGCAATCGGTGAAGCCCCTGCTTCATCTGCTCAGCCTTCGACCACAGTAAACAAAACAACACCTGCTGTAAAAGCATCATGGACACTGGATGGTCTGAACAATGCGCAATGGTATGAAAATATCGGCAAAGGTCAGTTCCCTGTTTATGCACGTGCGCACGTTATGCTGAACAATGCACATGCTTCTCCAGGTGCAATTGATGGTTCAAGCGGTAAAAATACACTGAAAGCCATTGCATCTTTCCAGCAGATCAATGGACTGAAAGCTACCGGTATTCTGACCCGTGAAACATGGGATGCACTGGTTGCAAATCAGGGCTCTAAACCTGCATTTATTGAATATACGCTGACTGATGCAGACATCAAAGGACCATACGCAGCTTCTATTCCGCATGATTATGCACTCCAGTCAAAAATGAAAGGACTGTACTACACCCGCGTCACTGAAATGCTGGGTGAAAAGTTCCATATGGATGAAGAGTTCCTGAAAAAACTTAATCCAAAAGCAACATTCAAAAAAGCGGGTGAAAAAATCATTGTGGCAAATATCCGCAATGAAGTTCCAGAAGATATTCACCTGATTGTTGCCCATAAAGGTGCAAAACAACTTTATCTGTTCAACAGCCGTAATCAGATGATCGGTTCATTCCCTGCAACCATCGGCAGTTCTGATACTCCGTCGCCAACAGGAACATATAAAGTGACAGGTGTGGCTCCAAACCCTTGGTACAGCTACTCTCCAAGCAACTTTGTACAAGGTAAGAACCTGAAACCTCTTTCTTTACCACCTGGTCCTAACGGTCCTGTCGGTAATATCTGGATTGGTCTGAGTAAAAAGTCGTTTGGTATTCACGGGACACCAAATCCATCTGCCATTTCAAAAACAGCATCACACGGCTGTATCCGTCTGACCAACTGGGATGCCAATGATCTGGGTAAAAAAGTAAAAGCAGGCGTAACTGTAAAATTCCTTGAATAATCAGTCAGCTCTCTGAATGAAAAAGCCTGCATATGCAGGCTTTTTTATGACTGTAATTTTCTATGATCTGTATATTTTTCTCTATCTGTTTCAAATATAGAACGACATGTTGCTTTTTTCCTGTTTTTCCAGCCTGACTCAACCTATTAAAATAAGCTCAAGTTAAAAATAAATATACGGAGTTGGCTATGACAACTTATCTACATCACAGTGAAGACCGCGGTCACGTAAAAATGGGATGGCTGGATACTAAGCACAGTTTCTCATTTGGCAGCTGGTATAACCCTAAATTTATGGGTGTCGGTTCTTTACGTGTCATTAATGATGACACAATTGCTGCACATAATGGCTTCGGCACTCACTCGCATGACAATATGGAAATTCTGACCTGTGTGCTTTCAGGAACAATTTCCCATAAAGACAGCATGGGAAATGAACGTCATATTACCGCTGGTGAATGGCAGCTGATGAGTGCAGGTACAGGTGTGCAGCACAGTGAAATCAACAATGGCGATATTCCTGTGCATATGCTTCAGATCTGGATTATTCCAAATGAACAGAATGCAGAACCGAATTATCAGCAGATCATGCGTGACCCAAAACAGAATCCAAATGAATGGAATCTGATCGTCGGTCCAGATGCTAGTGCACCGATGCATATCCGCCAGAATGCTGAAGTAAAAACCGCTTATCTTGAAAAAGGTCACAGTCTGGAAGTAAAAGCAACTCAGCAGTTTAACTATGTCCATGTGATTGAAGGTGAAATTGATATTGCAGGTCAGACGGTTAAAGCAGGTGATGCGTTATTGTTTGATGATGTTTCCACACTGACTGCAAATGCAGACAGCCAGTTCATCTGGTTCGATCTGACCCGATAAAACAAGGTACTGTAAAAAAGCCCTGACTGATGTCAGGGCTTTTTATGATTATCTGATCTGTATATTTCAGACTTTGATCAGCATATTACCAGCGAACTTCCAGACCCAGAGATCCGCCTTCATTTTTTGCACCTTTTTCTGAATACTGCCCATTAAACTGCCCATAGAAAGACAGGTTGGTAATCGACATCATCTTAAATCCGGCACTCACATCCAGTGTGTTTTTCTCCGGAACAGCACCCTGTACTTCAAATTTATACCCTGGAGCTGAAGCAAACTGCGCTTCCATTGAACGCCTGGTCGAAAAATCATGCGCCAGACTCAGTCGGGCATAAGGCTGAATACTTCCCTCACTGAACATAAAGGTTGTATCAAACTGAGCTCCTGCAAATAATGGTACGGAATAGGCATTGTTAGCACTGTAAACAAGCCCAAGAGCCTGACTGCCATCTGTCACTGTTTCACGGGTACTATCCACATTTACAGCAGATACCTGCAATCCTGCAAACGGTGTAATGTTCAGTTTTTTCCATGCCAGCTTATAACCTGCCTCAGTTCGCAGATTCATCGTATTGCCTTCAAACTCTGCCTGAAGATCACTGGAAATCCCTGCTACAGGAATCACTGGCACATCCGACCCTTCAACCATCGCAAAACGTTTCGTAGATGCATCCAGCCAGTCATAACTTAATGCACCCTTGATATACATTCTGTCCAGATTTTTATTGACATAAAATGCAAGACTGTTGGTCTCAGCAAGACCTGTCGTCGCTCTGTCTTCTACTGCAAACTGAGTTTTTGCATTACCAAAAGCCAGACCCAGTAATGTATTTTTATTTAGAGCATAATCCAGACCTGCAACTGTTCTGTAGCTGGTACCGGCATATGCTGCAGCACCTGAGTCACGATCTCTGTTGATTTCTGTTTTACCATTCTGCCCCGAAATCCAGACGCGCCACTGACTGTTATCAATACATTTAGCCCCATCTGGCGTAGACTGGTCACAGATGACGGTATAGACATCATTATGATGTGCATAAGCAGTCCGGGAATTCCAGTAGTCTGACTGTGCAGAAACATCATTCAGCACACCATGTCCGTGGTTGAATGCTGTCTGCAGAATTGCAGCATTTCCTTCACCACTGATGGAGTTATATGCGGTCTGTAATGCGCTGATGTCAGGTCGATACAGCAGAGCGGCTGCTACAGGTTCAAACTCGGGGCTGACCTGTGCCAGCTGAATGGCGTTGATCGCCCGTCCTAAGTGCTGTCCATTTTCAGTCAGCGTAGTCCGTGCAAAATCAATATCTGCCTGAATGGAAGATGAGTTTGCTGTAACAACTTTATTGAACAGTGCCACCGCAGATGGAACAGCTGAAACAGTAAATCCTGTATCAACGACATTGGTCGCACTGACCAGTGTCTGATTAAACAGACCAGGTGTGACTTTTTCTGGGTTCAATAAGTTAACTGATATGGTTCCGCCCAGTGTCGCAGTCCCTGTGACACTCATAATATCGGATGCGCCCAGGCTTGATGTCGAACCTGTCCCAGTACTCATTAAACTGCGCAGTCCTGCAGTTGCAACCGGCTGCACAGATGCCCGGTCAAGATCATAATCCCAATGTAAAACACCACTGTCCGTCTGTGTAAAATTACCGTCCAGATAAGTGGAATCCACTCGGTTAACTCCACCGACAGCCCAGTTCCCTTCATTGAGAGCTTCACCTTTTACAGCTGCACCTGCCAGATTCATCTGAATGTTCTTTCCTGCAAGCAACCAGGCATTCAGTGCATTGGTCAGGGTATTACGTCCATCATCCAGCCACAGTGAACCCGTCATGAAACCGCTGTTTACTACATTATCATTGCCAGTTCCTGCATTCACAGCGTTCGCATCCAGCCAGCCAGCGGCTGCCAGCTGCATATTTTCATCCAGATACAGCCCTTCTGTTTGCCCGAATGCAGTCAGATAACCGGCATTACTCAGAAGATTGTTCGCTCCATCAAACATACCAATCGCAGCGCCTGTTCCTTCACCACCGATCAGCACACTGTCTTTTCCAATACTGATTTCAATATTGCCATTCGTAGAACCCTGACTCTGCGCAAAAATACTGTATGAGCCTTGTCCTTTGGTCGCTATATTGCCCTGCTGATTAACAGTGATATTGCCTGCTGTACCTGTACCACCAGCTGAACCTGCGAAGAATCCTGTCAGATTACCTGTGGTATCCATCAGGTTTGCATAACCACCACCGCCAGCAAGAGACTGTACAACAATACCGTGGGCATAACGACCCGCTGTATATATACCTGTCGACTCGGCACCTGCTGCTGCAACATTGCTGATATTGATATTGCCACTGTTACCTGAACCCTGCCCCTCGGTCAGTACCTGCTGGGTCGCAGCTGCGAAACCACCACCGCCACCAATCGACTGTGCAACAATGGCGGATGAACCATCAGTTTCAGTTTCGATATAACCTGAGTTATTTACGGATACATTTTTAGCATGGCTTTGTGATGTATTGGTTCCGCCCAGTAATAACTGTTCGCTTAAGCCAATAGAGCCACCACCACCAGAAATGGATTGCGCAATAATTGCCTGAGATAAACGACCTGTTGTATTGATGGCTCCGGTATTTTTTACAGTGACTGCATCACCCAGTCCAGATGCTGAGGATGAACCCAGTTCAGCATAGACAGCCATCTGATCCAGACCACTGCTCAGACCACCACCGCCACCAATCGACTGCGCAACAATAGCAGCAGCATGCTCACCTTCAGTATACAGTCCACCGTCATTTTCAACCACTACAGTTCCGGCATTACCCTGAGCACCTGTTGCTGCACCTGCAATCAATATGCCTGAAGCACTGCCCGATGTACCACCACCGCCACCAATCGACTGAGCGACAATGGCATCAGCACCATTGCCCTTAGTGATGATCAACCCGTCTTTTCCTGTATTTTTAACAGTTACGCCCGATGCATTTCCGCCTGCGATGGCATTTTTCATCGAATTAAAATAATCCTGCAATGGAGCAGAAATTACGCCTTGAGCTGTGCTGATCAGACCACTGACAGATGTCATGGCGGAAATAACACTGGCTGTTGCTCCACTGCCTAAACCAATGGATCCCAGTTTTTCCTTGACCGTATTTGCTGCTCCACTGATGGTGCCTTCAATATCAATACCATAGCTTGAGCCACCCTGACCGCCACCACCGCCAATGGATTGAGCCAGTATTCCCCTGGAGTTTTCTGCTTCTGTGTAAATCAACTCTGATGAGTTTGTGACCGTAACCTGCCCGGCATTACCTGCATGCGCACCATTGCCACCCACAGAAATAAACGCTTCTTTGGTTGTGTTGTCTTTAGTATCCACACCACCGTCACTGGAACCACCATCACCACCGCCACCACCGATGGACTGCGCTACGATTGCCGATGAGTTTTTACCAAAGGTCCGTAAAATACCTTCATTGCCCAAAATCACATTCTGCCCATTACCAGCTGCCGAACCAAATCCTCCGACTGAAACTGAGCCTGATGCATTACCACCAACACCACCGCCACCACCAATAGATTGTGCCTGAATCGCAGCAGCACGTTCACCCTGTGTCTCAATCGTGCCTTTTGTACTGTTAGTGACAGTCACAATCTGACCATCACCACCAGTCGCAGTGGTAAATACAGGTATACCTTTTACTTTTGCATCACTGATTTCATCAAGGACATTCGCTAAAGTACCACCACCAATTGCTATGGTTGCCTGCTCAACAGAACCGCCCGTACCACCACCACCGCCAATGGACTGCGCGAGAATCCCCTGAGAACCATCACCTTTGGTCAGAATACCTGCATCATTGTCAACAGTTACAGTATCTGCATTGCCTGCATTTTTACCTGAACCACCGATACCGACTGTCGCTTTCTTTTCGACGTCTCCACCCGTACCGCCACCGCCACCGATTGACTGAGCAAAAATACCCCGTGAGAAAAGCCCGTCAGTAAGTAAGGATAATGCATTTTCTACGACAACCCTGCCACCATTACCCGCTGTCCCACCATCACCACCAATTGCCAGTTTTGCTGAAGCTGTACCGCCTACACCGCCACCACCACCCACTGACTGTGCGAAAATGGCATCAGCACGGTTACCTTTGGTATAGATGATATTCTGGATGTCACCTGCCAGCTGAGTCTGCTTCGTCACAACACTCACCAGATCTGCATTGCCTGCTGCACCTGTCAGATTACGGGTATCCCAATCCTGACCCAATACGCCAGCAAGTGCACTCATACCTGCAGCCAGCTCTTCCTGAAATGCACCACCACCTACGCCAACAGTAGCACCTGAAGTATCACCACCATTACCACCACCACCGCCAATCGCCTGTGCAAAAATACCTTTGGCATTATCACCTTCGGTCACAATAACCCCAGCGTGCTCAACATTAACCTCGCCAGACTGACCAGCCGCACCTTTATAACCGCCTACACCTAAGGCAAAGGTCAATTTATTATCATTTAACTGAATATCTGAAGGGTTTAATAGTTTAGTTCCATCCTTCGTAAGGTTAAAAACCTTGGACTCAACGATTGAAGTTCCACCATCGCCACCACCACCGCCGATGGACTGAGCATAAATACCGTGTGAACCACGACCTGAGGTTGCCAGTATGCCTGAACTGGTGACATTGACATCATCGGCATCATTTCCGATACCGCCCCAACCACCAACACTGAAAGAAATATTGGTATCTGATTTCGCGGTTGAGGCTGCAGTAGAATTTGAACCCGAAGTACTGCTGCCGCCTGATGTACCTGTATTGCCGCTATTAGAGTTACCTGTATTGCTCGATGCACTGTCCTTACACAGATCACCACACTGAAGCTTTAAAGTCATGGTGCTGGCATTGCCGCCGTTACCACCTCCACCACCAATGGATTGAGCCTGAATAGCACTGGATAACATACCCGAAGTAAAGATATTACCGATGCTGTTGACTGTCACAATATCTGCTGTATTGCCGCTGCCGCCAAAGCCGCCGACTGAGGCAGTGATATTTGTCGCCTTATCCGTATTTTTAGGACTATCAATGTATACAGAACCACTATAGCTGTTGCCGCCGTTACCGCCGCCACCGCCAATCGATTGCGCTAAAATTCCCGCTGCGCGCGCGCCTTCTGTAGCAATATCACCAAGACGCTTAACATCAACAGCGCCGCCTGTACCGCCTGTACCGCCCCAGCCGCCAACACTTGCAGATAAGCCCATGCTGTTTTTGGCCAGTGATGCATCAACTGTCATTGCCATACCACCGTTACCGCCGCCGCCGCCGATGGATTGAGCTAATACGCCGTTACTGTAGTTTCCAAAAGTATTAATTAATCCTTCAGAATTGACATTAACCTTGCCAGCTGCATCACCATTGCCGCCAAATCCACCGACAGCAACTGATGCGCTCAGAGCCTTTTTATCTTCGGACAAATTTGAGCTTGCCGCAACCGACAGCCCAAATCCGCCATTACCGCCAGCGCCCGCAATGGATTGGGCAGCAATGCCTGATGATCCATTCCCGAATGTGACAATATTATCTTTTGAATGTACCGTAACAGTATCAGATGTGTTGCCGTCACCGCCCCAACCGCCAATCGATACTGATGCTGCCGGTGCCGAATTGTCTTTTGAAATACTTAAAGCAAAGCTTCCGGAAAGTCCGCCGTTGCCGCCGCCGCCGCCAATGGATTGCGCCAGTATACCTTGTGAATCAGCACTTTCCGTGAGGATTGTATAAATGGGCTGATCTGGTTTACTTTCCGCTAAAATCTGGCTGTTATCAGAATCGATGCTGACTTCACCCGCAGTATTGCCATTTCCTCCAAAGCCGCCAACACTTGCCGATAATGCCAAAGCCTTACCTGTGCCTGCTTTTGCATTGACCGCAATGCTGGCTGCAACTGACAAGCCACCATTGCCGCCCTCACCGCCAATGGATTGCCCCACAATTGCACTGGAGCCTACGCCTTCAGTTGCAATGACATAATTTTTATTTACAACTCCAACGTTTCCAGCACGTCCGCCATTACCACCTTGACCGCCGACACTCACACTGACTCCAGCTGCGGTGCTGTCTAATGAACCAGCAATACTGCCCGCAATTGATAACCCGCCATTACCGCCATTACCGCCAATGGATTGAGCCAGAATGCCGTTGGAATACGAACCAGCGGTCGCAATTGATTGTACCTGGTCTAATACAGGAGTATTTGCATCAATGGAAGCGATATTGCGAACTGAAACATTATTGACCGGGGCAGTTGAGTTCTTTTTAGTTGATGCATCATAGCCGGCAGCATTTCCGCCCTTGCCGCCAACAGAAACTGAAGCGCTTAAAGCCAGTTCCTGCGCAAAAGCTCCGCTCAGATTTGCAGCAAATCCTCCGTTACCGCCGCTGCCATTGATGGATTGAGCCAATATCGCTGAGGACGAGTTTCCTGTAGTTTCAATACTTCCGGAGTTATTCACAGACACTGTATTTGCTGTGTTCGCATCACCACCATTACCGCCGACGCTTGCCCCTAAGCTGATAGCTTGCTTAGCACTGAGCGCCAGAGAAACCGAAGTTGAAAAACCGCCATCGCCACCAGAGCCGCCAATCGATTGCGCAATAATACCGGATGAATTATTGCCATGCGTGACAATATCATTATCTACAGTGACTTTGACCTCACCTGATTTACCGCCCGTTCCGCCATTGCCACCAACAGTTACAGCACTTGAAAATGCAGGAGCGCCTTCGAGCGAAGCCGACAGGCTTAAACCTGCTGCAAAACCGCCCGTGCCTCCATCACCGCCAATTGACTGGGCAACGACACCATGAGATGAATTACCAGAGGTTTCAATATCACCATCACTGTTCAGTTTTACATTGCCTGAGTTTCCGCCTTTACCAGCCCCACCACCCAGTGCGACTGAAATTGCTCCCGCCGCGCCTTCCACAGACAATGCTGCGGAACCTGCAACTGAAAAGCCGCCATTACCGCCACTTCCGCCAATAGACTGTGCCTGTAAACCGGATGAAAGATTCCCTTCTGTAATCACTGTATTGCTTGAAACCAATGTGACTGAATCTGATGTTCCGCCATTACCGCCCTTTCCACCCAGACTGACGCCTACACTGGCACTCGGATATAAATTGGCACTGGCACCCGCAGCTACTGAAAAACCGCCATTGCCGCCAGAGCCGCCAAGTGACTGAGCAAGTATTCCCGTTGAGCTTTCACCAGACGTTTTAGTAATTTGTTCATTCTTCTTTGTGCCAGCCTTTACACTGACTGCACCAGCCTTACCGCCTATAGCGCCAGAACCGCCCAATCCCACACTGACCGTTCCACCTATTGCAGCCCCGCCAGACACGGCAAAACCGCCATTACCGCCGCTGCCACCCAGAGACTGTGCGATGATTCCCGCTGAACCTGAGCCATTGGTTATCATTGAACCATATGAATCTACATTAACAGAACCAGAAGTTCCTCCAGCACCTGCACCGCCACCCAGACTTACATTTGCTGAAGCCGCTTTGACATCCAATCCTGCACTGATAGCAAATCCGCCATTGCCGCCGTCACCGCCAATCGATTGAGCCACAATTGCTGTCGAAGCATCGCCTTCAGTTACGATATTATGATCGGTTTCAATGGTTACACTCCCGGACTTGCCGCCATCGCCGCTGCCGCCACCCAGAGCAACTCCTGCTGAATATCCACCGCCTGTTAAAGCCGTTCCTGCTACAGAAAACCCGCCATTACCGCCTGAGCCGCCAATCGATTGAGCCAATATGCCAATCGCATTATTTCCTGCTGTTGACAGTGTTGCTGTATTTACCGCTGAATTTTTTGATTTATTTGCTGTGACTAAAACATCTCTGGATTGACCGCCGGCACCGCCAGCACCGCCTAGAGCCACATTTGCGGCAAATACGCCATTGCCTCCAGCCTTAACAGCAAGTGCCAGACCGCCATTACCACCAGTTCCGCCAATAGACTGGGCTACAATCGCTGAGGAGTTATTGCCTCTGGTTGCAATTTCACCCGTACTGTTCACTATCGCATTATTTGCTTCAGCGCCTGCTGAGCCTGCACCGCCAAAACTTAGACCAATTGAGTTTCCACCCATGATATCGGCAGCACCGGCAAACCCACCATTACCACCATCACCACCAATCGACTGTGCAACAATCGCTGAGGAGTTATCACCATTGGTTTCAATGTAATCAGCATCATTTTCTACTTTGGCAACACCTGCTTTTCCGCCTGCACCACCTTTACCGCCAATGGCCAGATTTACTGCATTTGCACTGCCCAGTGAAGCAGCGACTGCACCACCAGCATTCCCCCCAGCACCACCAATCGACTGACTGACGATTGCTGATGAACTGCTTCCCGATGTGACAATTTGAGCTTTATTTATGATTTTTACAGTATCTGCCTGACCACCTGCCCCACCTTTACCGCCTAAAGCGATATTGGCATTCAACACAGAAGGACCTATGCTGCCGCTTACGGCAATACCGCCATTACCACCGCCACCACCAACAGATTGTGCGAGAATCCCTGTTGATGAATTTCCTGTTGTTGTAATGAATGCCGCATTATCAACCTCAACAGTCGAAGCTTTACCGCCTTTGCCACCTGCTCCACCAAGAGCTACATTTGCGCTGATTAAGCTCGAACTTACACTTGCAGCAACTGTAATCCCACCGTTACCACCACCGCCACCTATCGACTGAGCCAAGACACCTGTTGATAAATCACCCGATGTTTCAATCGACCCTGACTGTGCTTTTACATTAACTGCTCCACCAACACCACCCTCTGCACCATTCCCCCCCAAAGCAATGTTTGCCGTTATACCAACTCCTGCACCAGCTGATACAGCCACCCCGCCATTACCACCACCGCCACCAATGGACTGAGCCCGAATCCCTGAAGAATCTGCTCCAGATGTAATCAGTTTGCCGCTCTGCATATCTACAGTTACTGTACCGGCAGCTCCACCCTTACCACCTTTACCGCCGATAGCTAATGAAACTGCACCTACCCCTACGGAGGTACTGCCATTACCACCACCACCACCAATAGACTGAGCAAGAATGGCAGATGAATTGGTTGCCTCCTTAGAACCTGTAGTGATATTTCCAGATTGGGTGACTTCTACTGCATCCGCTTTGTTACCTTCCCCACCTTCTGCGCCTATTGCTGCCAGACCAATTGCTGTACCACCATTACCACCACCTCCACCAATAGATTGAGCCAGGATTCCATACGAAAATGAACCCTTTGTAATCAACTGGCTGGCTTGATTATCCACAACAACTTTTCCACCATAGCCACCAACATTCCCTTCTGCTGCTAAAGTGACCAGACCAGCACCAAACTTACCACTACCACCACCACCACCTAAGGACTGAGCAATAATTGCTGAAGACTCATTCTTGCCATTCATCGTAATACTGGATTTATTATTAATTGTTACTTTATCCGCATCACCACCAGAACCACCGGAACCTCCCAACGCGGCAATCCCTACAGCATAGCCACTATTACCCCCTGAACCGCCGATTGACTGCCCTAAAATTCCTGTAGATTCATCACCATTAGAAACGATAGTCGTATTTTTATCAGTTGAGATTTCAACTGATCCTGCTTTTCCTGCACTGCTTCCCTTTCCTTGATGTGAAACAATACCGACTGAGCCACCAGCATCTCCGCCACGACCTCCTTCACTCACAGCTAAAACTCCTACAGAATTTTTGCCATGAGTAATAATTTCCAGGCTATCCGTTTGAATAACTGCCTTTCCTGCTTCACCGCCAGGATTGCCATTTCCACCCTGCGCATTTGCAGCAGCATATGAACCGCCGCCATCGCCACCAGTCCCCCCCCTGGAAGCTGCATAAAGCCCAATCGACTCACCTGTAGTTTCAATTTTTAACTTTGAAACATTAAGCACAGCATCAGAAGCATCACCACCCGCACCACCAGCTTTACCTTTTCCACCTAAATAATATGATCCACCCTTACCGCCTTTACCGCCTTCATTGACAGCCTGAATCGCAATTCCATTATTATTTTTAACTGTTGTCTGATTTTTCCCCTGTCCTTTCACAATGACATTAAGACTGTCATTTATTGCAGCAGGACTCGCAGCCTCAGCTTTTGTTGTTGGTGAAAAATTCATTGTTAAGTCATAAGATGGAATCTTAACAGTAAATTTCTCCTCATCAGCCGAATCATATGCCACAGTTGCAGTCACAGTTCTGGCAGGCGTATTGACGGATGGATCTGAATTTTTTTGGGTACTTTCAACAACAGTATATTCTGTCAGTTTCTGTTTATCTTTTGGCGTTAAAGTAATTGTTTTTATATGCGTATCACTGCCTGATGTCGCTTTAAATTTCATGACGACAACACCAGTGTTTACATCAATACTGGCAGCACCATCAGCAACATAAGTTAATCCCACATCCCCTCCAGGCTTACCTGAAGTTGGAGGTACAAACAGCACACCCGTTCTGCCATTTTTACCATCTTCAGCTTTCGCTTTCGCACCTATCGCTTTATTATCACTGTTACTGTAAGTGCTCGACCCAAGCGTGATTGTCTGTGTAAAATTATTGCTGTCTGTACAATTTATTGCGGTATTTGAAGTTGTTTTGCATGTTTTAACTGCATCATACGCATAAGCATTAACCCCTATCACGGGCAGTGCTAACAAAAATGCTGACTGTAAAGCTGTTTTAGCTGTTGATCTTTTCCCTTTTCTTTTTACATTCTCAGCAACAGCAACCCATGCCCCAAGAGTTTCATTCCATATAATGCGATATACATGATTCATTTTTATGTCCCCAGTGCAAACTTATAATCAGGACTGTTCATTGATCAATGCATGTCAAATCATCAGCACCGCAAACATTATTCGCAAAAGAAGGTTCTTTCCTTCTGTTGGGAATAAGTTCAAATAAACAGAAATGACCAAGTTATTAATAGAAATAATTCAGCCACGCATGAAGCATGCGTAATAAACGGCTCATTAGAGCACCTGACTGATAAAATGAATATCACTAGAAATGGGGATTAATTACAAAAATATATACTGATTAATCAGTAAATCATTCAGTATATAAAAGCCTTAATAATTCAAAATAAACCGGATAATCAAATTAAGTCATTAGCAATCAACAAAATGATTATAATCAGAATAATCAAACAGTAATTATTGATTATATTTCACACATTACAAAGAATATTTTTATAAAAATATATCCGGCTACATAATATAATTCACTTTTATCATGATTTTTTTCATATTTATTTTAGAAAAAAATAATCCATATATCGGATCAGTACATCCCTGTACATTAATCTTATTCTAAATAAAACGTTCGCAATGGTGGATAACCATTGAATTCAACTGATGCATAAGAAGTGGTATATGCACCTGTACTTAACCAGTACAGGCGATCACCAATGACCAGATCCAAAGGCAACTGATATGGAATTTTTTCATACATAATATCGGTTGAGTCACAGGTTGGACCTGCCAGTACTACTTTGGACTGTTCTGCCTGAGGCTGCATTTTAGGCGTATAAATCGGATATTTGGTTGTCTCACCCAGGGTTTCAATTAAACCGTTAAATACCCCAACATCTGTATAAATCCAGCGTTTTGAGTCTTTTTCAGATTTATTTGAAATTAAAACAATTTCAGAAACAATCACACCCGCATCACCGACAAGTGAGCGTCCTGGCTCTAAAAACAGTGTAATTTCCCGGTTAAAATTATGTTTTAAATACATTTTAATCTGTTCAGCATAAGCCTGAATGCTGTTGATTTCTGACAGATAGCGGGCTGGAAATCCACCTCCCATATTAATCAGTTCAAGCTGAATCTGATGCTGATTTTCCAGCGTTTCAAAAACTGATTTTACTGTATCCAGTGCTGTACGCCAGACCGTAACTTCTTTTTGCTGACTCCCCACATGAAAAGAGACACCATAAGGTTTTAACCCCAGTTTTTTTGCTTGAACCATTAAGTCCACTGCCATGGCAGGGTCACAGCCAAACTTTCTGGACAAAGGCCATTCTGCGGTAGTTCCTGATTCGACCAGCACCCTGACAAAGACACGGGAACCTGGTGCAAACTGTGCAATCTGCTCAAGATCTGCACGGGCATCTGTCACAAACAGTCTAACCCCCTGATCATAGGCATATTGAACATCGACCGCTTTTTTAATGGTATTTCCAAAAGAAATCCGTTCCGGTGATACACCGCTTTCCAGAACACGATCCAGTTCATAAGTGGAAGCGACATCAAAGTTTGAACCGATATTTTTCAGACGCTGAATAATTTCACGACCTGGATTTGCTTTGACTGCATAAAAAACGGTTGCTGATGGAAAGCACTGTTTCAGTTCTTCATATTTAAACTGGATACGATCCAGATCGACCACTAAAAATGGACTGTTTTTCATTGCAGAAAAGTTCTGAATTTTTTTCCATTGTTGTGACGAATAGTAATGTTCTAACTGCATAGGAAATCCATTATTTTTCAATTTTATGATGAGATGGCATACGTTTTTAACCATCAGAAGGTCTGGAGCAGTGCTGTAACTCAATCCAGGCTCAGCACCGCAAACTGAATATGCTGCCTACAGAATTTATTGATTTAAGCGCTGTAACCATCCAGTCACTGTCGGGTTTTCAACCAGATCCTGAAACTCAACGCTGATGCCAGAAGCTCGCCAGACACTGACCAGTGTCATCAGACTCATGGAATCCAGTCCCAGCATGAACAGATCATCCTCATCCTGAATATCCTGAGCATCTATATTGAGCTGCTTTGCAACGATCTGACGTATTTCTTCCAGATTCAGTCGGGTTGCATTCATTTCTGCTCTCCTGAATGAATGTCCTGAATGATGGATGCTGTATCCATCACTCTGGCGCATCTTCCTGCTGCATAATTCAGTGCCATTCTGTGTTCCTCAAGACTGAAATCTGCCAGTGCATCTCCTGCCAGAAACGCCTGTATATCCAGCATAAAGGCTTCAGCTGCCGTCATCAGACAACCGATATGTGCATAGACACCACAAATGATCAGCTGATCACGGTTTTGCGCTTTGATCTGCTGTTCGAAGTCAATTTTTTTAAATGCGCTGTAACGCCATTTTGTGAGTACAGTATCCTGCTCTGCAGGTTCCAGGGCAGAGATGATCGGCACTGTTTTTTCACCGGATGCCAGTCCCTTACCCCAGAAATCAGTCAGTAACTGACGGTGTTCAGGTGTCTGATCGCCCGGCTGTGCAGTGTAATAAACAGGAATACCTACTGCATGACACTGATCAATCAGTTTTCGACAGTTCTGAATCAGCTCTGGTATGGGCGCCTGTGTCTGATCATAGAAATCCAGAAAATACTGCTGCATATCGTGAACAAGTAATACTGCCCGATCTGTTTCAATGCGCCAGTTAACTTTATTGACCGGAAAACTGCCAGCCTGTGGCATGGCATAACCGGCTATACGGGGAATGGTCATTTTTTTACCTGCAAATTCAATTGGATGCTTTTATAAGACGTTGTCGCAATTCTTTTTTGTCGATTTTCCCTAAAGCGGTATAGGGCATATCCTCGACAAATTCGATGTGGTCTGGAATTTTAAATGTGGCTAAACCTGATTTCTGAACATGCTGTCTAAGCTGCATATTTAAACGCACAGGTGCAGGGTCATGTGCTTCACGGCGCCACTGAATAAACGCACAGCTTTTTTCACCCAGCATGTGATCCGGCATGGCAACCAGTGCCGACTGTATGACCTGAGTATGCTGGTTCAGCACCTGTTCAACTTCTTCAGTGGCAATTTTTTCTCCACCCCGATTGATCTGATCCTTACTTCGACCTTCAACAATGATATTTCCTTCAGAAGTCATACGGACCAGATCACCTGTCCGATAAAAACCGTCACTGGTAAATGCTTTGCGGTTATGTTCTTCTGCTTTGAAATAACCACGGATGGTGTAAGGACCTCGGGTCAACAGGTGTCCTGTTTCTCCAGCAGGCAGTTCCTGATCTTCATCATCGACAATTTTAATTTCATCATCTGCGCTGATGCGGCTTCCCTGCGTGGAAATGATGGTTTCTACAGAATCATCATAGCGGGTATAGTTGACCAGTCCCTCTGCCATACCAAAGACCTGTTGCAGGCAGCAGTCATAGTCCTCTATCAGTTGTCTTGCCAGTGCATCAGGCAGTCGGGCACCGCCCACCTGTACCACTTCAAGATCAGCAAAAATATTTCTGGCACCCTGCTGAACAGCTTCGACCCACTTTGCCGCCAGTGCAGGAACCAGGGCAACATGCGTAACCCTGTGCGTTTGAATAAGTTCAAAACATGTTCCAGGTGAAGGCTCTCTGGCAAGAACCAGTGTTCCACCGGCAAAAAACAATCCAAGCGACCCTGCTGAACTTAAACTGAAATTATGTGCAACAGGCAGTACCATCAGCATACGAGTGTTTTCATCCAGCTGACAGATTTCAGCACTGGCACGTACGCTGTATAAATAGTCGTCGTGTGTTCTTGGAATTAATTTAGGTGTTCCTGTGCTGCCACCAGACAACTGAAAAAATGCAACCTGTCTGGCTGTAATCTCTGCTGTAATCACATACCTGTTCGCAACTGTTGACAGTTCAGGCCATGCATCAAATTCTGCTGCATTTCCAATGACAATAACCTGTTGCAGTGATGGACAGCGCGACTGGCACTCTCTTGCCAGAGTCCGATAGTCAAATCCCATATACTGTTCAGCGCAGATGTAAAGTCTGGCTTCTGTCTGTCCAATAAAATGACTGACTTCAGCATGTCGGTGTGCAGGCAGACTCATAACCGGACGCATCCCAATACGGATTGAGGCAAAATACGCAATAAAAAATTCTGCAATATTCGGCAGCTGAATCACGACGCTGTCACCTGTCTGGTAGCCTTTCTGCGCAAGATATACAGCAAACAGATCCACCTTTTGTGCCAGTTCAGCATAAGTAATATGGCAATCAGCGCAGATAATGGCTGTACGTGTGGCATATTTCTGAACACAGTCGTCAAAGAACTGGCTGATGGTCTGCCCCTGCCAGTAACCTCTGGCAATATAACGCTCTACAAACTCAGGCGGATACGGCACGATTCCTTCCCCGAGTTTCGCTTCAATAAGTTGATGATCTGACATGACAAAACCTGTTAGTTAAAGATCAGTTCTTCAGCTTTTAAACCCAAAGCATTGAACATTGTTTTAAATTTTGCAGCGGTTTCACTCAGCTCAAGTTCAGGTTGTGAGGCTTCTACAATGCCTGCGCCTGCATACAGTCGGGCTGACTGATCATGGATACGACCACAACGGACATTGACTGACCATGCGCCATTACCATGAGCATCACTCCATCCCATCGTGCCGGCAAAAAGATTGCGCTGGAAAGGTTCCAGTTCTGAAATCAGGCTTCTTGCCAGCTGAGCAGGCTGTCCGCATACCGCAGGCGTTGGATGTAAAACAGAAACAAGGTCAAAAATATGCTGTTCAGGGTCTTTCAGTTTGCCCTGAACTGGAGTTGCCAGATGCCATAAGGTCTGGGTTTTAATTAAGGAGGGTGTTTTAGGAATATTCAGGGTTTTACATAAAGGAGAGAGTAAATCTGCAATCGATTCGATCACGAGCCGATGTTCATAATGATCTTTGGCTGAGGCTAAAAGGCGTTCAGCCTGTGCCTGATCTTCGGCATGATTTTCACAGCGGATCAGTGTTCCTGCAACAGGATGGCTGAAAACATTTTCATTCTGCTTTGCCACCAGCAGTTCTGGACTGGCTCCCATAAACCATCCATTTTTCTGAGGATTCTGTGCCAGAGCAAAAGTATATCCCTCAGGATTGGACATTAATAAACGGGAAAACAGCTCGACAATATTAATTTTTTCAGTGGTTTTTAAATCTATGGCACGTGCCAGAACTGCTTTTTTCAGTTCAGTTTTCTGCATGATTTCAACCAGCTTTCTGACCCCATCCACGTAGTCTGCATGTTGTGGCAGCAGCCTTGCTTCCGTATTTTCTGCACACAATGTGGTGCAGCTGACCTCAGCAATATCTGCCAAATGTGTGTTCCTGGCTTCCGCAATGGAGAGTTCAGGCAAGTCACGGTTATCAAATGGCAGACTGCCTACAATAATCAGCTCAGAGTTGTCTGTTTCCTGAATCTGATCGGTCAGCTGCTGTTTTGCCTGCTCTAACCATTTTTTTTGCTGCTCCAGAAAATTTAGATTTTCAGATCGCTCAAAACCAATATTCCTGATCATTTTTTTACTGGAAATCATGCCTGTCGGAGTTGCAAAGACAAAGCCTGGAATACCTTCTTCCAGCAGTTCTTCCCTTTTGATTCCAATTGCATTTTTAAATACAGATGGTTCTACTGACAACATATTTTCTCTCACTCTTTGGGAGATATTTTTATTCGATACAGCACCTGTTCACCGAGACCTCAAGTTACCTCAAGACTGTTGAACACCGACAATATAATGGTTATCATTTTTAAATGATAACCATTATCGTTTAGTTTTTGTTAAAATTATAAGGAGTACAGTATGACGGGCTTATTTATTGTTACCGGTGCAGCTCGAGGCATCGGTGCAGCCATAGTAAAGAAGCTGCTTGCCCAGGGGCATCAGGTGACTGGAATTGACCTGAATCCAAAGGTGGATGAATGGGAGGTTATGAAAACATCTGACCACCAGGAAATTCAGAATTTTGAAGCCATCAGCCACGATATTCAGCAAACTGCAACACTGATTGAAAAAATCCAGCATTCAAAATTTAAGCATCAGAGCATCATGGGGCTGGTCAATGCAGCCGGTGTCCTGGAAATGGGCAGTCTGCTCGAAACATCAAAAGAACAGTGGCTGAATAATCTGAACATCAATTTTATTGGACCTGCCCAGCTGAGTCAGTGGGTGGCACAGCAGATGCTTCCACATCGCTCAGGTTCCATAGTCAGTATCAGCTCCAATGCAGCACTTGTTCCCCGATCAGGTATGGGGCTGTATGCCACTACCAAAGCAGCCGTCAGTCATTATTTTAAAAACCTGGCGCTGGAACTGGCGCCCCACGGAATCCGCTGTAACCTGGTCCTGCCGGGTTCCACACTGACACAGATGCAACGCCAGTTATGGACAGATGATCGACCTCCTGAAAGTATTATTGAAGGTAATCTTGAACAGTACCGCAGCGGCATTCCCCTGAAAAAAATTGCAGAACCTGAAGATATTGCCAATGCTGTACTGTTTCTGCTTTCTGACCAGGCAAAACAGATCACCATGCATGAACTAGTCGTCGATGGTGGCGCAACACTTGGGGTATAGCACCACCCAGAACTGTCGGAACTAATCCGGCAGTTTTTTACCAATCACACAATCATTCAGTGTCATTTCAGGATGCATCAGCCATGACTTCAGCATGTTCATAAAGTCATGCCAGTATTCTTCCAGACTCGCCACTGTATACAGTTCAGGATGCCCATCCATCGCCAGAAACAACCGTTCCTGACCATCCACAATTTTATTGGTGACAGCCATATCAAAATCTTCAATCGGTCCTGCCGAAATGGTAGTTTTCTTTAAATGACAGCCTTCAAAAAACTCAGGCAATGGAAATGGAATCCAGTTCACCACAGGACCAAATAAAATATTATCAAATGGCTCAAAGTCATCCAGAACAAAACGTAACTGCTCAAAATAACTTTGCTGGTGCGGACGGATTTCTGAAAATCTGGACGCCAGCAGTTTCACTGTTTCCTGTAAATTTTCTGTACCCTGAGTACCCAGTCTGAGCGGTAGAATATTCATGGTCAGACATGGAATCCGCATTGCAGCTGTACCGATACGTGACAGTACCGGTATACCGAAACACTGCTGCTGATCATCCATCTGCTTTGCCATATAACCCATAAATACTGCCATGACAATCATTGCAGCAGGCAGTTTCAACTCAGCTGCCAGTACATTCAGCTGCTGTTGCTCCTCCTGAGCAATCACATCCTCAAAACGGTAACCCTGAGTAAACGGATCATTCAACTGCCGTTTCAGCCGTTTTTTTGGTGCATATTCACCTGAAAAGTTTTTCTTCCAGAAACTTAAATCTGTTTCTGCTTTTTCAGACTCAATATAACGCTGCTCATCTTCTATAAATTTACCGTAGTGATCAAAAGCCTTGTTTTTAAGTTCCGTTCCATTTTTCAAAGACTGATAATAATCAATAAAACGGCTGATCATCAGACCATAAGCATAGCCATCCAGCGCGACATGATGCGCCCTGAAGAACAGACCATACTTCTGATCATCCAGATGAACAAAAGTGTAGTCATATAAATGCCCTGTCGTTAAATCAAATGCAGGTGTCACCTGCTGTTCAATCCATTCCATCAATGCCTGTTCATTCAGGTGTGACAGATCCATAAAGCGGGCGGGCTGAACCTCAACATCATCCTGACGGTAGCATTTACCCTCCTGTTCAATCACACGCCAGTGCAGTGCTTTCGCTTCCTGTAAAGTCAGAAGTACTGCTTTATGAAATAATTCTCTATTGAGTGCCCCCTCAATGACCAGCCATTCTGCGGTATGAAACGGCAGACTGCCATGATAATTATGACCGAGCCACATGCTGTGCTGCGCTCGGGTCAACAGCTGCAATGTATCCACTTTTTGCATATAAATACCAGTAATCAAACAGGTTTTATCAGATAAATACCCGTCTTAAAATTGACGATAATTTTTGTAGCATTCGTTACGCCAGATATTATTCAGAACTGATGTGACAGAATCTGTAATAAAAGATAACAATTATCATTAACAATTGTAATTAAATATCTTTAAATTTATATTATGCTGATCCTGAATATAAAATATGCAGACATGCAGCTTTATGTTTATTCTTCCGTACACAAAAGTAGATGAGAAAATGGCAACAAATCCCGCTTCAACGCCACGACACATTCAGGTGCAATCCTCTGTTCAGCTCTCTCCCCACATGCAGCGCATCTACTTTTCAGGCAGCGGTTTTTCCGGTTTTCCACGCGATGCTGGTGGTGCTCATATTAAATTATTTTTTCCTGATCAACCGGATGCCACTCCACCACTCCCTTATAAAAATGAACTGGGTAAAGTGGTCTGGCCTGATGGAAAAAAACCGATTACCCGTACCTACACCATCCGGGATTTCTTAGTTCAGGAACAGCTGCTCGTCATTGATTTTGTCCGTCATGCAGATTTTGGCATTGCTGCTGACTGGGCGGTCAAAGCTCAACCGGGAAATATCATTGGGCTGGCAGGACCTGGTGGACCCGCAAGATTCAATCCGGCAGCTGATTATTTTATTTTTATTGGTGACTTATCTGCCCTGCCCATGATTGCAGCGTCACTTGAACAGTTGACTGATACGGCTTTTGGTGAAGTCTGGATTGAAACAGAAAACGAAACTGACCAGCAGAATTTAAGCCACCCTGAAGGTATCCAGATTCACTGGATCAGCTCTGACTCTGACACAGAAAGTACGATTCA
Source organism: Acinetobacter sp. WCHAc010052 (assembly GCF_002165295.2). Classification (NCBI taxonomy): domain Bacteria; kingdom Pseudomonadati; phylum Pseudomonadota; class Gammaproteobacteria; order Moraxellales; family Moraxellaceae; genus Acinetobacter; species Acinetobacter sp. WCHAc010052. The sequence goes on from NZ_CP032143.1 coordinate 2,505,412, forward strand.
ACATGCTTTTAAAAGTCTCGACTGGAGCCATAACAATATCTCAGTCACCCTGGCAGGTGAAAACACACGTGTTGTCAATTTAAGAAAAATATTAAGACAGCAGTACAGCATCAGTAAAACAAACTTATATGCCGTTCCCTACTGGAAACGTGGGCACAGTGAAGAAAGCTACCATGATGAACGTCATAACGTCATGGACGATGAAGGATAATACCGATGTATAAACAAGAAAATAAAAGCAGATTTCCTGCAATCAAAACATTTGCGCTGATTGCACTGGTGACTGCCTTAACTGCCTGTTCAAAACAGGATGGCAGTACCTCAACGTCCACTCAGTCAGCAGACCCGCAGACTCAGAGCACCAGTCCACAGCAACGACAGATTACGGATGCCCTGGATCGCCAGGTCAGTATTCCCAGTCATCCTCAGAAAATTATTGTACTGAGCGAACTGGATCTGGACAGTTCAATTGCTCTCGGTATTACCCCTGTAGGCAGCACCTATGTCCGTGGACAGAGTACCTTTCAGCCCTATCTGTCCCAGCAGACTCAACAGGTTGCTTCAGTGGGTAATTTTGGACAACCCAGCATGGAAACCATTCTCTCATTACAGCCTGACCTGATTATTGCTGGCAGTATGATTGATACTCAGCTGATCAATCAGCTGAGCCAGATTGCACCCACTGTGGTCACTTTTGCACGTGGTGAAGCCTGGAAAAGCAGCTTTAACCGAATAGCAGATGTACTGAATCAGCAGGAAAAAGCCACCCAGGTACTGGCTGTATACGACCAGAATGTCCAGCAGGCAAAAGGCAAACTTGCAAAACTTCAGGGGCAAACGGTCAGCGTCACCCGCTGGACAGCAAATGGTCCTGTTTATATGTTTAAAGACTCATTTGCAAGCCAGGTTCTGGCAGATTTAGGACTGACCCGTCCAACACAGCAGCAGCAGGCAGGAGCAAGTCATTCCTCTCCGATCAGTAAAGAACGCTATGATCAGATTGATGCTGACTGGTTGATTATCGGCAGTGCTTTATCATCTGAAAAGCAACTGGACACCCTGAATCAGACACCTGAATTCAAACGGCTCAATGCTGTAAAAAACAACCAGTATTTTGTCGTTGATGCATCCATGTGGACAGGTGTGGGTGGTCCAAATGCTGCAAATAAAGCAATCGCAGATGTCACTGCATATATGTCCAGACCATAAGTTGCCATGTCTCAAACATTGCAGAAATCAGGTCATTTACAATATGTCTGTGCGGTGACTGTACTGATATTACTGAGCATACTGTCCATTGCCAAAGGAGCAGGTTCACCGGGTTTTACTCACAGCCTGAGCCTGCTTTGGCAAAGTCTCTCCAGTTTCAGCCTGACACCACTTGAACCTTTGTCTGAACTGCGTATTCCGCGTACATTTGCAGCGTTACTGACGGGAACAGCACTGTCACTTTCAGGTGTCCTGTTACAGAATCTGTTAAAAAACCCACTGGCTGACAGCGGTCTGATTGGCATCAACAGTGGTGCTTCTCTGGCTGTAGTGATTGCCGTTATTTTACAGCTCAGTGGTCTGAGCCTGTTTTTCTGGGCAATGTTAGGTGCACTGGTCAGTGCTGTGCTGGTTTTTGCCTTAACTCCCCGTGGACAGACTGACTTCAGTTCCCTGACCCGCCTGATCCTGGCAGGACTGGCGATCACCAGTACCTTTCAGGGACTGATGGCTGCGCTGTTACTGAAGTTTCAGAATGGACTGGATGAATACCGTTTCTGGGTGCTTGGATCACTCAACCGCGTTGAACCCGAATACCTTCTGACAGCCAGCCTGTCTGTTCTGGCAGGTGTCATCATCACATTTTCGGTCATACGCCCGCTGACCTTAAGCCTGGTCGGCGATCAGCTTGCCCAAAGCCTGGGACTGAACATCAAGTTACTGGAACTGAGCTGTATCACTGCCATTGTACTCATGACCGGAAGTGCCGTTGCACTGACTGGACCGATTGCTTTTTTAGGACTGATTGCACCCTATTTTGCCCGGGCTGCTGGCGCAGTGACCATTAGACAGCAACTACTTTACAGTGCATGGTTTGGCATGGTGCTGTTATTAATTGCAGATATTTTTGCCCGTATCATTGTCCAGCCCTTTGAAGCACCTGTCAGTATTTTATTGACCCTTGTCGGTGCTCCGGTTCTGATCTGGATGGTACGACAGTCCAGCCTGCAGAACATCGTTCAGGCGGAGAAGTAAAATGAAAGAACCTTATTCATTTTCAGTATTCAACCCGCCCCTGATTTCATGGTTACTCCTCTGTGTCATTGCATTGTTTCTGGTACTGACCAGTCTGATGTATGGTGAGATTCAACTTTCACCTGCAGAACTTTGGTCTGTGGCTTTTGATCAGGCTCAACCCATGCATCAGCTTTTGATTGAAAATATCCGGCTGCCCCGCCTGCTGGCAGGTCTGCTGATTGGTGCGGCTCTTGCACTGTCAGGTTTACTGCTGCAACTGGTCACAAAAAACACCTTAGCCAGTCCCGATATTTTTGGAATCAGTGACAGTGCTGTGCTGGCTTTAGCCTTTACCATTTTACTGACCAGCAGTCATGTAATGGGAGAGTGGTGGCATGCGCTGCTCGGTGCTGTTGCCTGTATCGGTATTATCCTGATTGCCTCCGGTGGGGTCGGTACTCAGGGTTATCGCATACTGGTCATTGGAGTTGGAATCGCAACCTTAATGAAAGCCAGTTTTGATCTGATTCTTTCCACACTGCCCATCATGCACAGCAGCAGTATTTTAGTATTCAGTTCAGGCAGCTTAATTGGTCGCAGTTATTCAGTACTATTACCAACTTCCATTTTGATTCTGTCACTGATTTTTATAATCACGTTATGGCGACGACTGTTCAGTGTTGTTGTTCTCCCTGATACGGTCATTCAGAGCATTGGAATTTCGCTACCGGCATTGCGCTTTATCATGATTATTATTGCAGCATTTCTTGCAGGTACAGCGGTCAGTATTGCAGGCCCAATTGGTTTTGTCGCCATTGCAGCTCCGATTCTGAGTTTTAAACTGTTCCCTGCAGATCTTTTCCCTTTAGCCCCAGCGATGTGTATTGGCGCATTAATGGTTGTGGCTGCAGACCTGCTCGGCAGAACTCTGCTGGCACCCGTTGAAATTCCTGCGGGCATTATCAGTGGAATGATCGGTGGACCTTTACTCTTATGGCTTTTATATAATAATTCACGAAATATGAGCAGGAAATGACACTCAAAATTTCTCAGTTAAATGCAGCCTATAAAAAACATGCTGTGCTGAAAGATATCAATCTTGAACTGAATCAGGGTCAGGTGACTGTTTTAATTGGTCCGAACGGCAGTGGAAAATCCACACTTCTGAAATGTATTGCCCAGATTCATGCTCAATACGATGGTCAGGTCATGTGGGAAAATCATATTCTGAATGATCTGTCCAAACGTGACCTTGCCCGACAGCTGGCACTTCTGCCCCAGCATGTGACTGCTCCCAGTGGAATGACGGTTGAACAACTGATCCGTTTTGGTCGCTTTCCACATCAGGGCTGGTTCAAACAATGGAAAACTGAAGATCAGCTTGCCATAGATGAAGCATTAACCTCTACCCATTTGACTGAAATGAGGCATCTGCCCTTATCCAGTCTGTCAGGCGGACAGCGTCAACGTGCATGGATTGCAATGGTGCTGGCACAACAGACACCTCTCATCCTGCTCGATGAACCGATCAGCATGCTCGATATCGGGCATCAGGCAGATATTTTGAATCTAGTCAGAGAACTGGCAAACAGAGGCAAAAGCATCATCATGGTATTACATGATTTAGCCACAGCTGCCCGATGTGCTGACTATATGATTGCAATGAAAGACGGGGAAATTGTTGCTCAGGGTATGCCTGCACAGATTCTCACGCCTGATTTAGTCATGCAGCTGTATCATATTCAGGTTGAGATCCATCAGGTAAGGCACTCAACCCAGACAGGTACACAAAGACTGATTGTCATCCCTGAAAATTTTGGCGACCCTGCTTGTTAATTCGCCCCTCTATCTCACCGACACCGTGATTAAAGATAAATAGCGTGCAATGAATTAAATTGTTTTTTCATTTATCCAGCACCAATAACACTTTAGTACATACTGACTATGCAGCTTCATATTTTTTAAGGTATTGCGGTTTGTTCTGATGGTACACGGAACAATGATATTCAACATATTATTGTTCAAGTTGAGCATGCAATGTGTCGCTCATTGCATCTACAACAAACACTTCTGAGGCTTCATAAGCGAATAACTTCAGTCAAACTAAAAATGCATCAACCGATACATAAAAAGCTCATTTTCTTTGCCTGACACAATTATATAGCTTTAACATTATATCGCTGATAAAAATATAGTTTTGTAGTCTTCAGCTGCGTCATCATTCAAGGTAAATTCACAAGTATTTGATTTAAATGGAGCATCAAAGACTTGTATTTAAATATGATAACTTCCCAAGCGATTAATGAGCATTTCCTGAAAATAGTCAATTTTAACCTTAGAATTATTTTCGATACAGATCGATTTGATCTGTGAACGATACTCACTATGTACAGGGTTTGCTTGCCATTGCCATGTTGTACTACATGCTGAACAAAGTATTCCACTTAATAAAGGGAAAATTAATCTTTTATTTTTCATATATAGAGTGACATATTTAAAGACAGCAGAATTACAACCTGCTGAACCATCAATTCAAGTATTTAGCTTATCTCACTTCACCGAATAACAATAGAGTAAGAATAACCAGTTATAAATGAGTCGAACAAATCTCAGTTAAAATCATATTGTCAATCAGTTTGGCATTTTAAGGATTTATTTCTGCCAATCTTTTTGATAACTCAGCATCATTTCCATCAATTAAAGGTACACCTTCATAATAAAACTTACTAGAATATTTACCTCTATTATTTATTGTTAATAAAAACCCAGACCAAATGTCACCATCCTTTTCACACTCTAAATAAAGTGAATCAATTGCTGCTAATAACTCCCCACTTGTATTTAATGCGTAATCTTTTGTATATAAAACAGAAGGAACTCCTACCCAGCATTCTATAGTTGTCTTATTTCTCAATCCAAGATTTTCATCCCTCATCCTTTCAGTATAAAAAGAAATATTATTCCAATTATTAGGAATAATATTATCAACAACTTCTTGAACTATTATATTGATAAGTTGAGCTTTTTCGATAAAGTTCATTTTACCCACCTGCTCTATTTTCAAATTGAACTCTAACCCAAGTACCATCTACTTTCTGATATTTAGTTACAAAACCTTCTGGACGAATTTTATTACTATCATAAATCACCTCAATCTTAACAGGAACATTCTTACCTGTTTGTCTATAAATTTCGGCTACAGGATTTTCAAAATCTGTTTTATAACGACTCTGATTTAAATTTTTCAGTAAAGTCCCATCTGAGAGTGTAACAGAACGCCCACATTAAAGACTGCTAAGCGTAGTCTGACAAACAATATAAAGTATTTTCCTGGTTTCAATAATGCAAGTCATGCTTTGTGCAGCATTTATAAAATTTTAGCAAAAAAAAGCCCTTGTAAATACAAGGGCTTTTTCATATCTGGCGGAAGCGGTGAGATTCGAACTCACGGAGGACTCACACCCTCGTCGGTTTTCAAGACCGGTGCATTAAACCGCTCTGCCACGCTTCCAATGGCGCCTATCATATAAATATTTTAAATACTTGGCAATTATTTTTATGCTCCACCAACACCAAACGATCAAAATAAGCACAAATTTATTTTAAACTTATAATTTTTATACAATAAAAGAAAAAATAAACGGATTATGCAGTTCCAGTTCACGCACGGACTATTTATTCATTACAAAAATGCCAGCAATTTCCATCTCATCCTCATACAAGAAGATTGAATTTCAATCAGACATGTTTATAATTAGGTAGATCGGTATATCTATTTTATAAATTATGAAAGCAAATCAAGCCAAAGATAAAATTCTGGATGCAGCTAAAACTTTATTCTACAAAGATGGCATTCATGCGACAGGCATCAATACCATTACAGATCAAGCAGGCGTTGCCAAAATGTCGCTGTATAACAATTTTCCATCCAAAGCTGATCTGGTGGAAGCCTATATCGAGTCGCGTAATATCGAATGGCAAGCCTTGTATGCCAAACGCCTGGAAACAGTCCATACACCATTGGATAAAATTTTAGCAGTGTTTGATGCCTATCGTGATCATGCAGAGTCCGCAGTGGACAATGGTTTCCGAGGTTGTGGCATGCTCAATGCAGCTGCGGAATTTCCTGCACACAGCCCTGAACGTAATGCAGTGAAATTGCTTAAAGAAGGTATTGAGCAATTGTTAACTGAACATTTAAGTGAATTATTTTCTGATTATGAGCAGATTCAATACATCGCCACCATGTTGTCTTTTCTGCTTGAGGGTTCAATCGCCCGTGCAGGTCTGGAATGTTCAAGTGACAAGCTGATTATAGTTCGGAAAATGGCGGAAGACCTGATACAAACCCAATTAAAACTCACAGGAAAATAATTCATTTCCCAATATTTAAAAACAACAAAATCAACGTAATAAAAGGAAGTTTGCAATGAACGCCAAACAATCAGGTCTGATCAGTATCAGTGCTTTTGTCCTGTTATGGGGAAGTGCCGCCATTTTTACCAAATGGGGACTGCATCATGGGGCTGTCATTCCCTTTCTGTTCTTTCGTTTTCTCATTGCGACTGTACTGATTTCTTTGTTTTGCATCATCAGCAAACAGGCTTTTTTACCGCAGAATACACCTTATAAATATGTGATTTTGACAGGTTGTTTTCTCATTACCGGTTATACCCTGTTTTACTTTTTATCGCTTGAGTTTGGGATTTCACCGGGACTTCTTTCGACCATTTTAGCTTTACAGCCGATTTTGACCTTTTTTATCACCGAGAAAAGCTTTTCTAAAGTGAAGTTAGTTGGGCTGATTCTGAGTTTTATCGGGATTATCTTTTTAGTTTATAACAATCTGTTTGTGAATAAATTATCGCTATGGGCAACGGTTTCCTCGATTATTTGTCTGGCATGTATAACGACTGGTGTGATTTTACAACGTAAAATTTCGGAAAAACCGTGGCAAGTTTTACCTCTACAATATGTGATTTCACTGATTTTTATTGCCTTAATTATCCCATTTCAGTCCTTTGACTTTGAAATGAATTTAGACTTTTGGATTCCTGTTTTATATCAAGGGATTATTATTTCTGTAGTCGCTCAACTGATTTTTTACAAGCTGTTGCAGTCAGGTAATCTAGTCAATACCACAAGTCTGTTTTATCTCGTACCGCTTGTAACCTTGATTCTGGACTTTATAATTTTTAGAACGCAACTGTCTGCCTTTGACTATGTTGGGATTGTGGCGATTTTGAGTGGGGTGTATCTGGTTTATCGCAATAAAGCAATTCTCAAAAGTTAAAAATGATATTAAAACCCATAGTTAATCAATATTTTTTGCAAAGAGACCTATTTATTTATATTTTTAATCATTTAAAGCGTATTTTAATATGATTAAAGTATATGTCAGATATGCAAAGCTCAGGTGAATCACATGTTCAATCATGAAAATGAGCCGTCTCTTTTTCCTTTGTAATTTTCAATGGTTTTAACTTAACTATTGTTCATTTTGTCATCTGGTTATTTTACCAATTTTAGTTCTAAATATTGACAAGACAAGGATTTCAATCAATGTTTGCCATTTTTACCGTCTTGTTCGGAAGCTTGATTGCTGCACTCATGTACGGATGGCTCAATCTATTAGGCTATTCAGTATTTTTGATTAAAACCGTAATGATCATTGAGGTATTGTGCATCATCATTGCTGCGATTTATGAACAGAATGCAAGTAAAACATCAGGCGCCAGCGGTTGGCTAATCTTTGTATTTATTGTATTCAATGTTTTCGCTGCATTCGGTTTCGGTGGTCTTAAACTTGTTTTATGGTTTTTCTCTTTGTTTTAGGACTGTAAAAGGGTGTCTTAGCAACATTAATCATGCATAGAAAAACCCGCTTTCGCGGGTTTTTTTCAATCAATCCGATCTCTTAAAGACGAACCAATTCCACAATTTTTTCTGCCAGTTCTTCAACAGTTTCCTGAGCAAAACTTACATCGGCGCCTTGCGCAACATCACTGATGATCACCACACCCGTCTGACGAAGCAATGCAACCTGCTCAGCAGATAAACCTGCTTTGGCAATGGCAACAATACCTTGCTGAATCAAAACACTTTCAAGTGATTGCGCATTCTCAAGTGCTTTCGCAGATACCGCAACCACAGCAGGCTTTTGCCCCAAACGTGCAGCACGTGCTTCAGCAGTCACAGGCTCATCATGTGCAGTCCATTCCACCGCAGCTTCTACCATACCCGCACCAACAGTGACGTTGCTTAAACGGTCGATGAAGATGAACGAACCTGTATAACGACTGTCCTGATAACGGTCAAATACCACAGGTGCATCAAACTCAATCTCAACATCTGCAATTGCATTCAGATCAAGCTGTTCAACCTGGATTTTTTCCAAAGTATTCACGTTAGTACGGAAGTTGATTTTCGCAACTTTCGCAGGAATCGTTTGCGTACCAATTTTTACGTTATATAGCTTACCAATCACAAGTGGTTGATCCGCCATCCACACTACAGAGGCACGTACAGAACGAGACAAAGACGGTTGCTCGCCTGCTTTCACAAGGACATTACCACGAGAAACATCGATTTCATCATTCAATGTCAATGTCACCGCTTGACCTGCAATCGCATGTTCAAGATTGCCATCAAAAGTCACGATTTCTTTAACCGTCGATTTTTTGCCCGATGGTAAAGCGACAAGTTCATCGCCAACTTTCACTTCACCTAAAGCAATCGTGCCACAGAAACCACGGAAGTCGAGGTTTGGACGGTTGACATATTGCACAGGGAAACGGAACTCGTGCGCACTGGTATCACGTGTAATTTCAAGCGTTTCCAGGGTATTCATCAGGGTTTTACCTGTATACCATAGCGTATTTGGTGATGGATTTACCACGTTATCACCATTCAACGCAGAAATTGGCGTGAAGATGATATTGGCAGGTTTACGATCGCCTAACTGATTTACGAATGCATTATATTCTTCTTGAATTTCATTGAAGCGCGCTTCTGAAAATTCAACGAGATCCATTTTATTGATCGCAACCACGATATTACGAATACCCAACAGGCTCGCAATAAATGAGTGACGACGAGTCTGTGTTTGTACGCCATATCGAGCATCAATCAGGATAATCGCAAGATCAGCCGTAGACGCACCTGTCGCCATGTTACGAGTGTACTGCTCATGCCCTGGGGTATCGGCAATGATGAACTTACGTTTTTCTGTAGAGAAATAACGATATGCTACATCAATAGTAATGCCCTGCTCACGTTCCGCTTGCAGACCATCGACAAGTAATGCTAAATCAGGTGCATCACCTGTCGTACCGACTTTTTTCGAGTCACGGGTAACGGCTTGTAATTGATCTTCATAAATCAATTTTGAATCGTAAAGTAAACGACCAATCAAAGTCGATTTACCATCATCCACGTTACCGCAAGTGAGAAAACGCAATAAGTCTTTATTTTCGTGCTGTTTTAAATACGCCAGGATATCCTGGCTAATCAATTCTGATTGATGAGACATTGCTCAAAGCTCCACATATTCTTTAGAAATCGGTTTAATCCCCCTGTATCCCCCTTTTTCAAAGGGGGAAATTCTCCTCTCTTTTCTAAAGATGAGCAGCACTGCTGCGCAAGGGGAGAGATTTATCAGGGATAAGATTTATAAACTGTTAGAAATAACCTTCCTGCTTTTTCTTTTCCATCGAGCCTGCTTCATCATGGTCAATCATACGACCTTGACGTTCAGAACTTGTTGCCAGAAGCATTTCCTGGATAATTTCAGGCAAGGTATCCGCTGTAGATTCAACTGCACCTGTCAATGGATAACAGCCCAAAGTACGGAAACGTACCGATTTCATTTGTGGAACTTCGCCTTCTTTTAAGCGCATGCGTTCATCATCCACCATGATCAGCGTACCATCACGCTCAACCACAGGACGCTCAGCAGCCAGATACAAAGGCACCAAAGGAATACTTTCCTGGTAGATATATTGCCAGATGTCCAGTTCAGTCCAGTTTGACAATGGGAACACACGGATACTTTCACCTTTGTTCACTTTACCATTGTAAAGATTCCAAAGTTCAGGGCGCTGGTTTTTAGGGTCCCAACGGTGTTTATTGTCACGGAACGAGTAAACACGCTCTTTGGCACGTGATTTTTCTTCATCACGGCGCGCACCACCAAATGCAGCATCAAACTGATATTTATCCAAAGCCTGTTTTAAGCCTTGAGTTTTCATGATATCCGTATATTTAGAGCTACCATAATCAAATGGATTGACGTTGGCGTCTTTGCCTTCTTTATTTTGATGTACGATCAGATCGAAACCATGTTCTTTCGCCATGTTATCGCGGAACGTGATCATGTCCTTGAACTTCCAGCCTGTGTCGACATGCAACAGTGGGAAAGGAAGTTTTGCAGGATAGAATGCTTTTAAAGCAAGATGCAGCATGACAGCTGAGTCTTTCCCGATTGAGTAAAGCATCACTGGATTTTCAAATTCAGCAGCAACTTCACGGATAATATGAATACTCTCAGCTTCAAGCTGTTTAAGATGAGTAAGTCTTTCCTCAGATATAGGCATTTTGACAGCACCAGCTCAAATAGTTGTGTACTTATTACACATTCAACAATATTTATTCATTATAGTGATTTACATATGCAGACTATTGCTTGTTTTGTTATATTGATATGCAAAATCATCATATAAAACAAAACTTATAATCAGTATAAGTTTTTATTAAGTATCCTGTAATCTAAATATCGCTGATAAGCTCATCGTTATTTACTCTAAGTCAGACCTTTCTGTCCGCCCCAAAAGCCCCTAAAGTATTCTTCTTTCAGCATATACTGTACAGCCTGATGAACATTGCACAAATTAAAAACCGCCTGGAACAGGCTCATCTTGCAGGATTTATTTATCAGCATCAGGCACATCTGCTTGTGCTGCAGGAACCATTGAATGATGCTGCAAAAGCTCTGAATATTTTTGTCCAGCATGAACACAGTGCCGATCAGATCGGTCTTCAGTTTGGTCTGCGTATTTCCGATAATCAGACTGAGTTTTTAATCGGAATTACACACAGTGATCAGAACCGCCAATATGAAATTGGGGCGGGGAATCTGAAAGCTGATCAGAAAGCATTTAACCTACTCTATGCTTTTTATAATTATCCAAAAGGTTTTTATCTGATCCATCTTCCTTTGAATGCAAATGCAGCCCAGCTTGAATCTGCACTGGATGCGCAGTTTTTTCATCATGAAACGCTTACTTTTTTACATACTGCATTTAAAACAAATCCTATGGGTGAGCAACGTGCATGGATGAAAGACTTTATTGTCCAGCAGTCCCTGGATATGAAAGTCAGAATTCAGACTGCATTGCTTCAATAAACCTTTGTAATGAACCGTGGCAATAAAAAAAAGTCCCCAAAGGGACTTTTTTATTCATCAATCAATAGCCCAACAGGCTCTTGTCTAAAGGAAATTCTATTCCGATTGAAGCACCGCCATCATTACCGTTGACATCTGAATCACTGATCCAGCCATTAACTTTCAGCGGAATATCAGGACGCAAATAATGTGACCAGGTCAGGTCTACTGCCTTGATTTCATCTTTCTGAGGGAATGCTGCATTGGTCAGACGGTCAGAACCATTCACCTTAACGACCATGACCCGACCATTCAGACGGTTAAGTGGATCCAACCGGATATCACCACCGACCGAAACCATCTGACCATCACCACCCATAGCATGTCCTAACGGGAAACCATGCTGATAGTAGCCATCCTTGTAAATCGTATGATTATAGGAAATACCTTTCACCTTACCATTTGTCCGTGTATCAGCCCATTCAGCATATAACTGATATGGCATGTTGCGGAAACTGGATGAATAGTCCGCCCCTGCCAGATACATTTTTTTAGCCGGTAATCCACCCGCCTCATCTTCACCGATAAACTGCCCATAAATACTGGCAGGTACCTGTAACCAGTGATTCAGATTCAGACGTGCATCAAAACCACCCACCTGATTGGATGGATCTGCTTCACCTGTTCCACCATTATCTTTATTTCCAACAAAAGCATCCCATAAAGAACTGAAACTTTCCGGGCGACCTTCACCACCCCACTGGAACGCTCTTGAAGCACCTACTTCCAGATAAGGAAGCGGTTGAGCGGTGAATCGTAAGCCCACGAGCTTTGCGTCCGGTACAGCTTTATAATCATCAAGTTGACCCGCAAAAGCCTGATACTGCCAGGGTCCAATCCATGACAGCCATTTAGTCTCAAAAGCACTCTGTTCAGCTCGCTGTGCCGTAAAACCATAAACTGGACGACTTGCATCACCACGGATCAGACTACCGTCATGTCCTGGTCCCCAATAAGTCGGGATCTGACCCGCTATGAGCCACTGATTCCAGAGTTTTCCTGCAATATAAGAACCTTCGACGTTGACATCCTGATCATGATCAATCCGAGGGTCTTTTTCACCATTTACCCGAATTTTAGCATCCCAGTTTGCACCACCTGCATTCAGTTCCAATGCAGCTGCATACTGAGCTTTCTGGGAGGCAGCAAAAGACTGAGGAATTTCTTTCTGGTCTGTGCCTGCAAACAATCCAATTTTCGCAATCTCATTATCTGCTTTCAGCTCATTCAGAATGGAAGCTACTACTTTTTCCTGTACAGGAGAGCTGATCTTTGCCTGAGATAATGCCCGTTGAATTTCATCGCCACTCATTGGCCAGGTAGATGTACTGATCTGAATGACACCCTGCTGGTTCAACCAGTTCAGATCTGTTCTAAGCGTTTCGCTGTTCAGGATCAGACCCTGTGTCCATCCTTGCTGGCTGAATAATGTCAGCATTAAAGCTGAAAATAAGTGGGAACGTTTCACTGGCATACTTCTTTCATTTTTCATCATTGGGAATATTTTGAATGATTCTATATACTTATTACTCTATTTTTACATTAATTAACAAAACAGAACGCGATAAGCTTAAAAAACATTCAATCCACACACTTAATATGCGCAGTGTTACATAAGTCACTTAAAGACCTGAAATATGAGCAAAAAAAGTGCAAAATCGCCAACAAAAACCCGTTAAATATCTACCATTTCAAATAAATCATGACTTAAATCACATATTAAAAAGTCAGAAAAACACGTCTATCCCTGATAAAAACCCAAAGCCACACCCGTTTTATATTTAACTTTTCCTCTTTTAAATGCTCTGTTTTTTAATTATTAATTTATCGAATAATCTAATATTACATATATTCACATGAATGACTGTCCTGACAGACCAAGCCTATAGATACATGGGCTCAACAGACGCCCAATAAAAAAGCCACTTAATCAAGTGGCTTTTTTAAACGTCATTTCAAAATTAATTTTTATGACGCATATGAGGGAATAAAATCACATCACGGATACTTGGTGCGTTGGCAAACAGCATAACAAGACGGTCAATACCAATACCTTCACCAGCTGTTGGAGGTAAACCGTATTCAAGTGCTTCAACGAAATCAGCGTCATAATGCATTGCTTCATCATCACCAGCATCTTTTTCAGCAACCTGTGCCTGGAAACGCTCAGCCTGATCAATCGGGTCATTCAGCTCTGAGAAACCATTCGCCAGTTCACGACCACCAATAAAGAATTCAAAACGGTCAGTAATGTGAGGATTGTCATCATTACGACGTGCCAATGGAGAAGTTTCCGCTGGATACTCAGTAATAAATGTCGGTTGACGCAGTTTGGTTTCCACAGTTTCTTCAAACACGATGGTCTGCAGTTTGCCCAGACCAAAACCAGGTTTAACCTGTTCTTTCAGCTCGTCTTTGACAAATTTTGCCAGGAATTCACGGTCAGCAACATTTTCAGCTGTAAATGATGGATTATTTTCAAGAATCGCATCAAACATTGAAATTTTCTTGAATGGACCTTTGAAGCTGTAAACTTCATCGCCATAAGAAACGTCAGTAGAACCCAGGATATCGATTGCCAGCTTTTCAAGCATGCTTTCAGTCAAAGCCATCAGGTCTTTGTAGTCTGCATAAGCCTGATAGAACTCAATCATGGTAAATTCTGGGTTGTGGCGAGTCGAAACACCTTCGTTACGGAAGTTACGGTTAATTTCGAATACACGTTCAAAACCACCAACCACCAGACGCTTTAAATAAAGCTCAGGCGCAATACGCAGGAATAAAGGCATATCCAGTGCGTTGTGATGTGTTTCAAATGGACGCGCAGATGCACCACCTGGAATCACATGCATCATTGGCGTTTCAACTTCCATGAAACGTTCATTGGCTAAATAGTTACGGATACCTGACACGACTTTTGCACGGATTTCAAAAGTTTTACGTGTCTCTTCGTTAACAATCAAGTCCAGGTAACGCTTACGGTATTTTACTTCTGTATCGGTCAGACCATGGAATTTATCAGGTAAAGGACGCAGTGATTTGGTCAACAGTTCAAACTGTTCGATGTGAACATACAGATCGCCCTTGCCTGAACGACCAATATAGCCTTCAACTGCAATAATATCGCCAAGATCAAGACTTTTCACAGTTTCAAGTACTTCAGGTGCCAGTTCTTTACGGGCAACATAAAGCTGAATACGACCTGTCATGTCCTGAATCACGATAAATGATCCACGGTTCAGCATGACACGACCAGCAACTTTCACATGAACCTTTTCACCAGACTCAATCTGTTCTTTGTCCAGGTCTGCGAACTGATCCTGTAAATCCTGTGCATAATGCTCACGCTTAAAGGTGTTCGGCCATGGGCTGACACCTGTTTCTTTCGCATGATCCTGTATCTGCTTTAACTTGGCATGACGCTGTGCAATTAAATCGTTTTCGGAAATAGGTTGTTCAGAAGTCGATTGAGCGTTATTTTGCGTCATTTCTGCCTCGAGTGTATAAAAACGGAAGTTGCATAGCATAGCAGATTTACAGCTTTATGCGCATGAATAAAAGCCAAAGAACAGCTTAAAACAATAAAAACAGTGGAAAATGAGATCCTTGATGGCTTATAAGTGGCTTTTATCATGCCTGGAACCATGCCATCTGTTGAATTAAAAATGATTATTCTGTCTTTATGATTCAATCCTCATGACAACACCTGACCGACAGAGCAGTTCACTGAATGGAAATCTGTAAACTGTCCAGATTCATCACCTGAAAACCTGCCCAACAACTGCCCCATCAAAATCAATCTCCTGTATTTCCTCCAAGTATTTATTTAACAGAATCATCTGAACAGTCCCCTGACCTTAGACCAAAAGCTAACTGCGGTAAATCAGATAAATACATACAATTCTCTTGGTAAAACACCCGAAAAAGACAGTAATTCATATATTACGCTCTTTGAGATAAATACAGGTAAACGCAATAATTAATGAATACTTGCACTTCAAAAATTCTGTTTTTGCATGGACTTGATTCTTCCAGGGAATCCACAAAATTCCATGCCATTCATGCAGTACAAAAATTCTGTATTGATGTGGATTATCGCAACCTGAATTACCAGACCGTTGCCAGTTTCTATCACGACATCATTCACAACATAAAACCTGAGATTCTGGTGGGACATAGCCTGGGGGCTTACTGGGCACTGAAAATGTCGAGTTATCATAAAATTCCAGCCATTATCGCCAATCCAAGTCTGCATCCGGATTTCAGAAGTGACTATCCACCCATCTCTGAAGAAGAGCTTGAAAATGATATTCCTCAGCTGGCTTATATAGAACTGGGGGATGAAATTTTAGATATGTATGAAGTCGTTCAACAGATCGAACCCTATATGCAGATTCAGGCACTGGAAGGAGGACACCATCGGCTCTCCTGCCCTGAAAATCTGAACCATCTGATTCAGTACACAGAAGAACATTTCCTGAAAAAATAAAAAACCTGCAAAAATGCAGGTTTTTTATTTTCTATTCCTCATCAAGCTGAAGAATAAAAACTTTCAGATACTGATTACGCAACGTCCTGAGCCGGCTGCTGCTGATTATTCAGTGAAGACCAGATGTTCAGACCAAGATCGCCATGCAGATCAGGTAAATCAAGGAAAATGCTGGCACCCAGCACCTCGTGATTACATTTTTCAGCAAGCTGTTTTACTGCTTTAAGCGTACCACCCGTTGCAAGAACATCATCTACAATGATCACTTTCTGTGAGCTGAGTTCAGCCGACATTTCCAGTCGATCCAGACCATATTCAAGGCTGTATCCCACGCCTACAACCGGAGGAGGCAGTTTTCCTGCTTTTCTGACCAGAATCAGTGCTTTGCCTGTTCGCTGTGCCAGCAACGTTGCCAGAACAAATCCGCGTGCTTCAACAGCAATAAAGCTATCCACTGCTTCAAGCTGTTCAGCAGGAATACTTGCAATTAAAGCATCAGTCAGTGTTTCAATGCTGTTCATGAAAAGCGGTGTCAGATCGTAAAAGCAGATCCCTGGTTTTGGAAAATTCTGGACAGTACGGATCTGTGACCACAGTGTTGCAGACAAATTGTTCATGGGAGAATGATACAAAAATAAAAAAGAATAGTTGAATTTTACATCTTTAAGAGAATTTTGACCACCTTTCAGACAGTGATCAGACTGAAGCATACGAATCAAAAACCAATAACTTATTGTTTTTATTACCATCATTTATTTAATAAATATTAAATATGTAACTACCTTATTATAAAATAATAGATTATTCCATTTTTAGCAGCTGGACTTTCGTCCATAGTCACCTTTCAGACATCGAGTATATCCTCTTCTGCACTGAATAATTTTCCATAGACAACTGCTTTCACTCACAAAATTAATCGCGATAGATTGTCCTACAATTTTATGATTTCTGTGCTTTTCCTGACAAGTTTTGTCCTGATCAGCCATTCTGATTTCAAATCGAGAGATTAAACTCCGATATTCACTTTACATTAGCTATAGAACTGCGTAAAAATTTAAGCGAATATGTACAGATGAAGTCATATCAAATAGAGTCTTGCAGTATATGGAATTTTTACTGATCAACTATCATTGGCAGATCAGTGTTTGGAGAGTCAAATGAAAAAATATCAATGCATCGTTTGTGGATGGATTTATGACGAAGCAGAAGGCTGGCCTCAGGACGGCATTACAGCGGGTACAAAATGGGAAGATATTCCTGATGACTGGACATGCCCAGACTGTGGTGTATCCAAAGCTGACTTTGAAATGGTAGAAATCTGATCAGCGTTTTTTAAGAGACCATACCTTTTGTTATGGTCTTTTTTTATGTCCTTATTTAACGGAGAAAAATATGCATCCTATCGTCATCATTGGTTCAGGCATGGCGGGTTATACCGTAGCGCGTGAGTTCCGTAAGCTCAATCCTGAGCAGGAACTGGTCATGATTTCTGCAGATGATGCGGTAAACTATGCAAAACCGACTCTTTCCAACGCACTGGTTGGAAATAAGGCCCCTGATCAGATTGCTCTGGGTGATGCCGCTAAAATGTCAGCTCAGCTGAATATACGCATTGAAACCCTGACTGAAGTAACTGCACTTCAGTCTGAACAGCATCAGATTATTCTCAAAAAAGATGGCACAGAAACCGCACAGCCTTATTCACAATTGATTCTTGCTGTGGGTGCAAATCCTGTGCGCCTTGCCATTGCAGGCGACGGCAGTGATGATATTCATGTCGTTAACAATCTGAACGACTATAAAACTTTCCGTGAAAATCTGTCCCTTAGAAATGACAAACGTGTTGTAATTCTGGGCGCTGGTCTGATTGGCTGCGAATTTGCAAACGATTTACAGAATACCGGACACAAAGTCACGGTCATTGACCTGGCTCCACAACCTCTGGGCCGTCTGCTGCCTGCTCACGTGGCTACAGCATTTAAAGAAAATCTGGAAGAAACCGGCATCCGTTTCGTACTGGGGACAACCGTTGAAAAAATTTCCCGTGTAGAACATGGTGATTATCAGGTCGTTCTTGCCAATGGTCAGTCCTTAACTGCAGATATTGTTCTTTCTGCAATTGGTTTACAGCCACAGCTTGCTCTGGCTAAATCTGCGGGCATTGAAACCAGCCGCGGCATTCTGACCAACTTACAGTTAAACACCAGTCATGCAGATATCTTTGCTGTCGGTGACTGTGCTGAAGTCAACGGCTTGTTGTTACCTTATGTCATGCCAATCATGCAACAGGCACGGGCACTTGCAAAAACCCTGAATGGTGAATCCACCGCAGTACACTACCCCGCAATGCCTGTCGCTGTTAAAACACCAACGGCACCTCTGACCGTACTGCCTGCTCCTCCTGATGTTGAGGTTACCTGGGAAACGGAAGAACTGGATGATGGCATGATTGCCCGTGCCCTGGATTCAGATGCAACATTGCGTGGCTTTGTATTACTTGGACCGACTGCCGGTAAACAGCGTCTGACACTGACAAAACTTGTGCCGGACTTGATTCCTGTCACAGTTTAAGGTTTAAATAATGAGGACGTTTTTTCACCGGAACGTCCTTTATTCAGGAAAATAAAAATGAACAGTGCCTTACAGTTTAAAGATTCACCTTATACAGCTTTCATGCATGAAACACGGGTTGACCTAGGCAACGGTATTGAACTGCACGTTGAAACAGGTGGTCATCCTGAACACCCTCCTGTTCTGCTGATTATGGGACTGGGTGCACAGATGTTGTTCTGGCCTGATTTTTTCTGTAAATCCCTGATTGATCAGGGCTATCGTGTGATTCGTTACGACAATCGTGATATTGGACTGTCTTCGAAAATCCGACATAAAGGTCCACGCCTGAATACTCTGAAACTGATGGGACGCTTTGCATTAGGACTGGAAAATCAGGGAGCGCCTTATAATCTTTACGATATGGCAGAAGATGCTTCACTGCTGATTGACCGTTTAGGACTGGAAAAGGTTCAGGTGATCGGTGCATCCATGGGCGGTATGATTGCCCAGATTCTTGCTGCCCGTTATCCTGAAAAAGTCAGTAAACTGGGCTTACTTTTTACCAGCAATAACCAGCCACTGCTACC
The DNA here is from genome assembly GCF_002165295.2 of Acinetobacter sp. WCHAc010052. Lineage (NCBI taxonomy): Bacteria > Pseudomonadati > Pseudomonadota > Gammaproteobacteria > Moraxellales > Moraxellaceae > Acinetobacter > Acinetobacter sp. WCHAc010052. The sequence continues at coordinate 2,524,709 of NZ_CP032143.1, forward strand.
ACCACCTTTTCCTAAACAGCTGTTCAGCCTGATTGGAAAACCTGAATCGACAACAGAAGACGGGATTGTGAACCACAGTATCAAACTGTTTAAAATTATTGGTTCGCCTGGCTACGTCAATCAGCTGGAAGCCATGCAGACCGCCCGTAAATTATATAATCGAAGTTATCATCCAGCGGGTGTACTTCAACAGTTTTTAGCAATATTATGTACAGGTTCATTGCTGCAACTGGACAGACATATCACACAACCGACTCTCGTAGTTCATGGTTCACGTGACCGTCTGCTCCCACCAGGTCATGGTAAAGCCGTTGCTAAGGCAATTCCTGATGCTAAGTTTGAATTAATTGACGGAATGGGGCATGATATCCCACCGCATTTTATTCCATACCTTAGCGGATTATTTGCTCACCACTTTTCATAAACATTAGGACACTATGGCTGCATTACCATCCCTGAGACAGCTGTCATATCTCGTTACGCTGTCTGAAACGCTGCACTTTACTGAAGCAGCGCGCCGTTCATTTGTGACCCAGTCAACTCTTTCTGGCGGGATCATGGAACTCGAGCGTCTGTTGGGCGGCGTACTGGTTGAACGTGACCGTCAAAATGTACGTTTAACTCCGCTTGGTGAACAGGTCGTAGGTCGAGCCCGTGTTCTGCTTGCAGATGCTCAGGACCTGATGCGCCTGAGCAGGGAAATGAGTGAACCTCTGACGGGTGATCTCCATCTGGGAATTATTCCAACAATTGCTCCGTTCATTCTGGCTCAACTGCTGGATGAAGTGCACAGACAGCTGCCTAAAATTCAGTTGCATCTGCATGAAGCTCAGAGTGAAAAAATTGTTGAAAAACTGGAACACGGTAATCTGGACATGATTGCTCTCGCCCTTCCGTTTGATACCCGTGGTCTGAAAGTTGCAGAAATTGCCAAAGAAAATCTGTATCTGGTTTGCCATCGTAATGATCAGCATGCTGTAAATGCAGTTTCACTGGATGATCTGGATCTGTCACGCCTGATGTTGCTGGAAGAAGGTCATTGCTTACGTGATCACACTTTAAGTGCCTGCCCAATTGGTGAGCGTAAAAATGATCATCGTCTGAAAGCAAGCTCATTGCCAACACTTGTTGAAATGGTGGCTGCTGAACTGGGTTTCACTTTATTGCCTGAAATTGCAATTCATACCAATATGATCAAAGCAAACCCTGAACTGATGATCAAACCAATTGAGTCTGCTCCTAACAGAACACTTGCACTGGTGACCCGAAAAAGCACACCTTTACAAAGTGAGTTTGATGTTCTCCTCCAGATTATGCAGAAGATCACTCAGCATTTGCACTGAATCTGGTTATATTATAAAAAGGAGCTACGGCTCCTTTTCTTTTATGCACAGTAAATTCCTTTATTTTCTGCAAAAAAAAGCTTACCCGAAGGTAAGCTGATCGAAGTAAGAAATATAACGTCTCAAAACTGAATCGTAATATAGGCACCTCAAGGAGTTGGAATACTTCCCGCTAGCCAGATAAGCAGAAAGTATGTTTATAGTAATCAGTAAATTATCAGCAGAATATCCCTGGTATTTGGTATATTTCATAAAATTTGATCACTTTTAGTGCAATTCATCTGTTTCTATCCTTACAGAAGACAGCCTGTTTGCCTTACAGAACTTAACATTTCCATTTACCATCCAATAAATTTTTAATTTTTTAAAATCATCAATTTATTTCACATGTGAAATAAAACACCACTAGATATTAACAAAAAAACCATTTTTCATAAAAAAACTTAATACAACAAACACTTAAGTTTACTTTAAATACCTGATTCCAGGTATGGCATTCACCCCAAAAATCATTCAAAGTTCAAATTAAGATTCAGCTGCATCTGAGAATAAAAATGTTGAGAGAACTCGTTCTACCTGTACCCGCTATGATCATGCATCATGGTGATGAACCTGACAGTTCACTTAAACATATACTGACTGACATTGGTTATCCTGATGATCTGATTTTTCAGTCAGAACAGGATGATACCGCTTTCAGAATAATGGACAGGCACCTGCCGAACTTACTGCTGGTCGATCTTGATACCCCTCCAGAAGTTATTCAGCAGTTACATCGGATCAATCAGGGGATGCTGATTATCGGTATTTCAGGGCATGACCCAGTGAAAATTTTACGGGCGATTCATGCTGGCATTTCGGGTTATCTGTTTACAGATCAATCTCCTGAACAGCAGAAGAACCAGGTGATTATGACGTTAAGGGGCGGTTCACCTATCGACACTGAAGTTGCTCAGCTGATGCTGAAATGTATAGGCAAGACCGATCTGCCTTTTCGTTTTACCAATACAGAACAGGAAATATTAAACCTGGCAGGTCATGGTATTGAACTGGAGCAGATTTCAGATGATCTCCATATTCCTGAATACATGATTCCAGGCTACATCAAAAATATTTACCGGAAAATATCCATGTATCAGTCGGATGAACAAAACTGTTTATGTCATTGATCTGAATGTACGCAATAAAAAAGGAGTTCTGTTCAGAACTCCTTTTTATATACATGAATCATCAGAAAAGACGTTTACTTAATATATTCAAGCAGGTAACGCTGTGCATTGTGCAGTTTCTCACCTTCAGCCGGATGTGCACGCAGCCATGTACCATCACTCTGCAACAGCCACGCCTGCTGATTATCCTCAAGATACGTTAACAGTCCCTGTTGATAAATCCGTTTTTTCAACGCCGGATCTTCAATCGGGAAGCAGGCTTCAACACGGTTAAACAGGTTTCGATCCATCCAGTCAGCACTTGAACCATAGATGCGTGGATTACCGTTATTACTGAAATAATATACACGGGTATGTTCAAGGAAGCGTCCAACCACTGAACGAACCCGAATGTTTTCTGACAGACCCGGCAGACCTGGACGCAGACAGCAGATTGAACGGATAATCAAGTCAATCTGTACCCCTGCCTGAGATGCTTCATACAGTTTATTAATCAGTTGCTGTTCTGTCAGTGCATTGACTTTCACAATAATCTGAGCTTTTTTCCCTGCTTTAGCATTGGCAATTTCTTCATCAATATAATTGATCAGCTGAGCATGCAGCGTAAATGGAGCATGCAGCAGTTTCTTCAGTTTTGCCATTTTGCCCATTCCAGTCAGTTCCTGGAAAATACGGTGTACATCCTCACATAGCTCTTTGTCTGTGGTTAACAGACCATAGTCCGTATAGATACGGGCATTGCCTGCATGGTAGTTCCCTGTTCCAAGATGGACATAACGGATAAGTTTATTATTTTCACGGCGGACAACCAGGATCATTTTGGCATGTGTTTTGTAGCCCACAATGCCATAAACCACAACTGCACCCGCTTCCTGCAAAACATTAGCAACCGCAATATTTGACTCCTCATCAAAACGTGCCCGCAACTCAATGACAGCCGTGACTTCTTTACCATTACGGGCTGCTTCTGCAAGTACTTGTACAATTTCAGAGTCAGCACCACTACGGTACAGCGTCTGTTTAATTGCAAGCACCTGTGGATCACGCGCAGCTTCACGTAACAGATTAATCACCGGAGCAAAAGATTCAAACGGATGGTGCAGTAAAATATCCTGCTTCTGCATCGCTGAAAAAATATTTTCAGATTTTTTCAGTACTTTAGGAATAATCGGCGTATGTGAGTCATAACGTAAATGCGGACGCTTAAAATTTGACAGCAAACGGGCAAGGTTGACAGGACCATCCACTTTATAAAGCTGTTCTTCGTCCAGATCAAACTCATCCAGCAGATAATCATAGATATGCTTTGGGCAGTTCTCAGTTACTTCCAGACGCACAGCACGACCAAAACGTCTTGAGTTCAGCTCACCTTTCAGAGCTATCGCAAGGTCTTCAACATCTTCATTCAAAGCAAGATCAGCATTTCGGGTCACCCTGAACTGATAACAACCCGTGGCTGTCATACCAGGGAACAGATCAGAAACGTGTTCATGAATAATTGCAGAAAGCATGACATGGTGTTCTTTACCCGCTGTCAGCTCATCAGGTAAACGTACAACCCGTGGTAAAGAACGCGGTGCTGGAACAACAGCCAGATCAATCTGACGACCAAATGCATCCTTACCTTCCAGCGTAATAATAAAGTTCAGGCTTTTATTGACCAGTCTTGGAAATGGATGGGCTGGATCAAGACTGATAGGCGTTAGTACGGGAGCAACCTGTTCCTGGAAATATTTTTTCACCCAGGAGGACTGCGCAGGTGTCAGTTCACCGCGACGTAAAAAGCAGATATCTTCTTCGCGCAGTTTTGGCAGAATTTCTTCATTTAAAATACGGTACTGTCTTTCTATAGCAGCATGGGCTGTCTGAGAAACCTGATCAAGTACCTGTTTAGGTGTCAGACCATCAGGGCTTCGGCTTTCATTGCCCAGATCAAGCTGTTCCATCATACCCGCTACACGGATTTCAAAAAATTCATCCAGGTTTCTGGAAAAAATAAGCAGAAAATTCATGCGTTCCAGTAAGGGATGCAATGGATCAACAGCCTGTTCCAGCACCCGCAGATGGAAGTCAAGAATTGACAGCTCACGGTTGATGTAACGGTCGTTATAAGCGTATTCAATTGGTGCAGGAGTTATGTCAGCTGCCGTATTCATATCAAACCTATATTTTTCTAAGTATGTGCCAATGTTCTAAGTATGCTTCAAATTTATGACAATTTCATAAAAAAAAGCCCGACATGCGAGCTTTTTTAAAGTTTTCATTTCAGGGGATATGACTGTAACGCATATACTTCTGAATCATACGCTTACGATAATTCAGTTTTCTGTCATTACGGTTGTTCTGATAATACTTAGGATTTGGTAAAACTGCTGCCAGAAATGCTGCCTGTTCACGGCTCATACTTCTGGAACTTTTGCCAAAATAGTACTGTGAAGCAGCTTCAACACCATAAATATTTTCACCAAACTCTACAGAGTTGAGATAGACCTCAAGAATACGTTCCTTCGACCACATTCTTTCCATCATCCAGGTTGCTATGGCTTCCTGCCCTTTGCGGATAAAAGAACGTTTATTATATAAAAACAGGTTCTTTGCCAGCTGCTGAGAAATGGTTGAGCCACCTGCCACGACCTTTCCTTTGTCTTTATTTCGTTCCATGGCGAACTTCATTCCATCCCAGTCAAAACCTTTGTGCTGTAGGAACTTCCCGTCTTCAGCTGCTACAACTGCATGTTTGAAATATAGACTGATCTGATCATAGTCCCGCCATTCATGTTTAATCGGTTCAGAGGGGTCTGACCAGTAATCCAGGCGCATCATCATGGTACTTTCAACCGGATGTGCCCGCCACCAGGCAAGACTTGCAAATATCCACAACTGAACCACTAAAAACAGGCTGAACAGAATCAGCAAAGTGCGAACAATAAATGTCTTCATGTCTGATTACTGCTCCTGGTTTTATAAATTTTCATGCTAAGCTGAGTGCAAAGTTCTTTATATTGATAAAAGAATAACATGTCTGATCTTTCTTCTCCGCCCATACAAAGCAAATCCAGTATTCATTTATGGTGGATCACTGCACTTCTGATTGCTGTAAATACAGGTCTGTTTGCCTGGCAGGTCATTACAGGAATGGACATCAGTAATCCATCTACAGTCGATGCAATCCGCTGGGGTGCTGATTATGCACCTTTAACTTATCTTGCGGAACCCTGGCGGCTTTTCAGCAGTATGTTTTTCCATTTCGGCATGATTCATCTGATGCTGAACATGTGGGCATTGTATATTTTTGGCAGTGTAGCAGAACAGATGTTTGGTCGCTTTTACTTCAGTATTCTTTATCTGCTGGCAGGCTTAACAGGAAGTCTACTGAGTGGTTATGTCTCCATTCAGGACTCTTATGAGCTGATCAGAACAGGTATACCCACTCAAAGTCTGTTACCAAGTGTGGGTGCGGGTGCATCTGGTGCTGTCATGGGACTGGGTGCTGCGCTGACCGTTCTGTCTTTATTTCCGATGTTACCAGGACAACGTTTTGTACTGGATAAGAAAACATTACTCATGGTGATGGGTATAAACCTTGCCATGGGTTTTATGATCAGTGGCATCAACAATGCAGCGCATATTGGTGGCATGATCATGGGTGCTCTGCTTACACTGATCTGGTATGCCGGGCAGAAATATGGAAAAAATGGTTTCAGCCAGATCGCAGGAGCTGTACTTGGTACTGGGCTGTGTATTCTTTTTTATCAGTACTGCATGCAGCAGGTTCAGGCTATCAGCCCTTTGTGGCAAGGACTGATTGAGTGGATAAAATGAATCAGTCTTTACTGATTCATTTCCCTTAGACTCTGTAATGGTGGAATTTCACTGAGATAACTGAGTCGGTAACGCCCGATCAGTGCACAAAGTAAAGTCATCAATACAGGTAAAACCAGCCAGATTTGCAGATGTGGCTGAATCATCAGATCCATTTTATAACTGGCAACAGCACTGATCATTTCAGCAAAAACACAGGCAACCACACCTGCCATCAGACCAATAAAACCGATTTCCTGGCTCATCATTCCTTTCAGTTTCTGCTTTGAACTGCCAAATGACCTTAACAGTGCCACTTCTTTTTTACGTTCATCCATCAGCAGATTCAGACAGGCGATCAGCACAAGTAAACCAGAAATACTGACCAGTACAGCAAGAATCGTCACAATCTGAACCAGTACATTCATAATCCGTTTGACTTCATCAAGTATTGCACTGACATCAATAAATACGGTACTGGAAAACTGCTGTACCAGTGAAATCAGTTTCGGTTTATCTGCGTCTGGAATGTAAAAACTGCCTAGATAACTTCCCGCATTTTCATCAAAGGTTGCTGGTGAAAAAATAAAGAAGAAATTAGGACTGAAACTTTCCCATTCGACGCTGCGGAAATTGACCACTTTAGCGGTAAAATTTCCTTCAGGAATGCTGAAAGTCAGACGGTCACCAAGATGAATGCCCAATTCCTGTGCAATTTTACTTTCTACCGAAACCTCACCTGTCTGCCCTAAGTGGGCATTTCCCTGCACAATCACATTATCTGAAGGATAGACCTCAGACTGTGTCAGATTCAGTTCACGGCGCAGTGCATTATTATTTCCAATCAGTTCATATGAAAAAGGCAGATCATTTTTAGCAATCAGCCGCCCACGGATATTGGGATAAAGCGGAGTACCCTGCCATCCATGCTGTTCCAGCTGCTGCTTAAATTCAGGCATGTCGAAGGGAGGCAAACCATACACAAACTGATTGGGTGTACCGACAGGCAACTGTTGCTGCCAGCGTTCGAGTAAATCTGTTCTTAATACAGCCAGTACAGCGATCAGACTCAGTCCCAGTGCAAGTGCTGTCACCTGGAATGCCGTCATATAAGGTGTACGGACATAAGCAGAAACAGACCATTTCATCTGTCTGATCAGCTTCAGCCCCGCCCAGACCACCAGGTACAATACACAGCATAACAGCAGTACAGCGCCACAGATCCATAAACTTAAACTGATATTTTCAGTCAGTAACATACAGAAAAGCACCAGACTGATCAGCCCTAAACTGAGCATGAACAAAACTGAACGGAGTGATTTTTCCTGCTGACGGATGACCCTGACTGGCGGGGTGTTGAGCAGTTGCCAAAGTGCAGGCAATACAAAGCCCAGCAGCACAACAGTACAGGTAAAAAATGCCACAGGCAAAGGTCCTGCCAGCATACTCAGTACGGAAAAATGAATCTGAAGATGAGGGATTAACTGCAGCATTAACTGTAACAGACCATATCCTAGTGCAACGCCAAGCAATGTACCAATCAGCATGGAAATGACCAGCATAAAGCCCAGTAATCCCAGATATGCCCATAAAATCTGACGACGGGCAGCACCACAACAGCGTAACAGCGCAATATGGTCCTGATTCTGCTGAACATAACGCTGACTGCTTAAAGCAATCGCAAGACCGCACAGCAGTATGGTCAGAATATTCGCCAGCTGTAAAAATGTATCCAGGTTGGCTATGGGCTTCATCAGGCGGGTATTTCCCTCTCCTGCATTGCGCAGTTTCAACCCACCCTGTTCTTCTGCCTGCTCATTCGGCTTTATCTTTTGTTGATCTGCCCGCAGGTGCTGCTGTTTTTTAAAATTCTGCTCATAAGTCTGAGTCTGCTCAGGTGTTCCTGACATGAGTAAACGATAGTCAATCCGAGACCCGACCTGTACAGCATTGGTCTTTGCAACATCTGAACGTGAAATAATCACAGTTGGTGAGAACCCTGAAAATCCAAGTTCCTGATTGGAATCACGCTGAATTTCCGCAGAAACCTTAAACTGTCCATCTGCAAGGAAAATCTGCTCCCCTGGCTTTACATGCAGCAGCTGCATTGCTCGTGGACTGAGCCATGCCTCGCCTGACTTGAGTCCGGTTGCAACTGGCGTCACCTGGATGTCACCACGTAAAGGGAAATGCTGATCCACTGCTTTGACATTGACCATCACAAACTGTTGCGATGTTCGTGCCATCGTACCAAACATGGTTACTTCAGACGTTTTCAGTCCTGCCTGCTGAGCCTGATTTTTCCATTTACTGTCCAGTGGTTTACTGTCGCTGAGTACCAGATCCGCTGCCAGCATTTCGGCTGCCTGTAAAGCAACAGCATTCTGAATCTGTTCATTACTGAATTTGAGTGCTGTGGTCGCGCTGATTGCCAGTGTTAAAGCAATCATCAAGAGGTAAATACCGGTACTTTTTAAACTCTGCGTCAGTAAAGGTTTAAATAAATGATTCATTCTGACCTGCCCTTTACTGCATCTGCTCGGTTAACTGCCCATCACTCAGTACAAAATGCCGCTGACATTTTTTTGCCAGCTGCTGATCGTGTGTCACCAGAATCAGTGTTGTCCCCATTTCCTTATTCAGTCTGAACAGCAGTTCTTCAATTTCAAGAGCTGTAGCACTGTCCAGATTACCGGTAGGCTCATCAGCAAAAATAATCTGAGGTTCACTGATCAGTGCCCGGGCAATTGCAACTCGTTGCTGCTCCCCGCCTGACAGGACTTTGGGTGTCTGCCATGCCTGTTGTTCCAGTCCCACTTTCGTCAGTAACTGCAGGGCTTTCTGCTCAGCCTGCCTGAAGTTGAAACCTGGTTTAAGGCGCAAAGGTAGCAGTACATTTTCCACAGCACTCAGATGAGGCAACAACTGAAAAGACTGAAATACAAAACCAATATGATTCAGGCGCACCAAAGCCCGCTGTTCCTCATTCAGTTCAGAAACAGACTCTCCACAGACCACAAGCTGACCCGAACCTGCCTGGTCCAGCGTTGCAAGTATTCCCAGCAGTGTTGACTTTCCAGAACCTGAACGTCCCGTAATCGCAACCTGCTCGCCAGAAAATATTTCGAGGTTAATATTTTCAAAAACAACCAGTTCTTTTTGAGGGAGCTTAATCTTCTGGCTAAGTTGCTGTGCAGAAATAATTGCTTGTGGCATCATGAAAACATTACTCAAACTATTAAAAATGTCGGTATGCAAAAAAAATCTCTGCACTACGTTGTCTTTGTGACTTTCTGCTCAGTACTGTTGATGACTCCCGCAATGGTTTATGCAAAAACCATCATGATTCTGGGGGACAGCCTGAGTGCAGGTTATGGTATTCAGCAAGGTCAGGGCTGGGTCAGTCTGTTACAGAAACGTCTTGACCAACAGTATCCGAAAGCACACAAAGTGGTCAATGCCAGTGTCAGTGGAGAAACCACCAGTGGAGCACTCGCCAGACTGCCGAAACTGTTACAGACACATAAGCCTGATATTGTGGTGATTGAACTGGGGGGAAATGATGGATTACGTGGTCAGCCACCACAGATGATTCAAAAAAATCTGGCACAGCTCGTACTCAGAAGTCAGCAGAGTAAAGCCCATGTTTTATTGTTTGGAATGAAAATTCCACCGAATTATGGCACTGCCTACAGTCAGGCATTTGAAAATAACTACAGAACCGTCAGCCAGCAATACAAAATCAAACTTCTGCCCTTTTTTATGCAGAATGTTGCTGGACACAGCCATCTGATGCAGAAAGATCAGATCCATCCCAATGCAGCTGCTCAGAAAATACTGCTGGATAATGCCTTTCCATACATTAAAGGCGCTTTATAAAGCGCCTTTAATCAAAACAGTCTGTCTCACACTGTCTGTTTAAAAGTCATAGAACAGTACTTCACCTGTTTCCAGGGAATACTCTGCACCGACAACTTTCAGTTTGCCCTGTTCAATCAGGTTTTCCAGTACAGCAGAACCATGACGCAACTGATTCACAGAAGCAAAGACATTGGACTTCACTGCATGCATGGAAAGTTTTTCGAGATCATCTTTCAGCTCAGTCTGCAGCAGAATCTCCACAGATGGACGAACGCGGTTCACAATGGACATCAGATTTGCAGAAGATGGTGTTTCTGGATTTTTCAGAGCCTTGATGGTTGAACTGATTGCACCACAGTGAGTATGCCCAAGTACGACCACAATTGGACAACCAAAGCTTTCAGCAGCAAATTCCACACTGCCGACCTGAGATGGTGCAACAATATTACCTGCAACACGGATCACAAACAGGTCACCAAAGCCCTGGTCAAAAACCATTTCTGCCGGTACACGTGAATCTGAACATCCAAGAATAATCGCAAACGGTTCCTGGCTGCCGACCATCTCATTGCGCTGCTGATGTGTCAGGAACTTTGAAGAATTGGTTTCTTCTTTGGCAAAGCGGAGATTACCCTGTTTCAGACGTTCCAGTGCTTCTTCAGCTGTAAGCATGCTCTTTTGTTCCTTATGTGAAGTTGCAATATTTTAATCCTGTATATATTGAATGTCACTTGCAAAAAAGAATAGCTGCACATTTTTTGAAGCAGAAAAAATCCTGAGTAATTTCACTGGGTATTCTTTACTCACATCACATAAAAATATATTAAATATGAATCAGTTCAAAAAAATAAAAGTGACATTCCCTGGAGAGTATTTAAAATAATCCTATACTTCATATCTGCCTCAGACCCGTTTCAGCCTGATCAGAATTGCTTAATCACATCACGGTTATCAGTCTTCAAGGATGAATGCCTATGCCTCAGTTACGAAAATCCATCTTACGACCTCTGATTGTAGCTCTGGCAGCACTGACATCTTTTACAGGCAGTTTCTGTCAGGCTGCAAAAACCGAATCAAAACCATCCTCAAAATATGCCTATGTCACGCTGCAGAATTATCTGACCCAGCAAAGAGCGGCAGCTGGACTGAAATCCAGAACACTCAAAGTTGGAGATGTGACCTGGACATACAGCGAAGGTGGATCGGCACAGAACCCTCCTGTTCTCCTGATACATGGTCTGGCGGGAAACCGTGATAACTGGAACCGTGTCGCGCAGTTCCTGACACCTTATTATCATGTCATTATTCCTGACCTGCCTGCCAGTGGCGAAACACATATTCCAGCCAACTTTGATGTTTCCGTACCCAATGTCACCCAGCAGCTGAGACAGTTTGCTGAAGTACTGAACATTACTGAAAAACTGAATCTCGCCGGTCATTCACTGGGCGGTTCTATCGCTACAGTTTATGCAGCTCAGTATCCTTTTGACACACAGAGTCTGTTCCTGCTGAACAGTGCAGGTATTTACAGAAATGCATCGACCAAATACGCAAAGAATCCGGATATTTTAAAAAATCTGATTGTTTCAAGACCCGGTGACCTGGATGACGTACTGAGTACCATTATGCTGAATCCACCATCCGTTCCTTATGCACTCAAAAAAGCTCAGGAAAACATACTGATTTCCCAGGCAGATCAGACCCGCAAAGTGATTGATCAGGTCGTTGCCCTGAATAAAATCTACACCCCTGAATCATTTGCCCGCCTGACCTCTGCTGTTGAAGCGCCTACACTGATTTTATGGGGCAAACAGGATAAAATTATCAATGTCGAGGCAGCAGAAGAATTAAAATCACTGTTGAAACGTGCTGAAGCACCTGTCATCCTTAACAATGTAGGTCATGTCCCAATGCTTGAAGCAGACCGGTTGGTTGCTCAGCATTATCTGCCCTTTCTTACACGCACACAGCAAATGAAAAACCCTTTGGCAGATAAACTTATTCCTCTTAATTAGGTCAGTCACAGTGTATGCAGAAACATCCTTTAACAGAGCAGCTGATAGAAGCTCAGCTTGAATTTTTAGACGCTGAGTTTGTTCAGCCTGAAAACATTCAGCAGGAGTTTCTGAGTTTTTATCTCTGGTTCAGAAAACAGACGCTGCAGGATATATGGTCTTTTGAACAGATTAACCATCTGCTGCAAAAACAGATTCTGGATACTCCTGCAAGCTCATTTCTGATTGAACAGATTGCTGAACATATCCGTTTTGCCCTGGTTCATCCTGTCAATGAAACGACCCGGATCGCTGATGTCATTCCTGTACTGACCATTGATAAAATTGCACAGTATGTTGCAGCCAAAAGTGGTCATCGACAACGACTGATTAAAACTGTTGTAAATAATCCTGCTTTTTCAGCAATGATCACACAGCTCATTCAGCACTCTATTCAGGACTACCTGGACAACTCTGTCATGGTCAAACATGTACCTGGTGTCTCCCGTTTTATGAAAATGGGAAAATCCGTACTCGAAAGTGTGACCGACTCCAGCCTGGACAATACCATTGCCCATTATCTTCAGAAAAATATCATTAAACTCAGTCAGATGAGTGAAAATGTGCTGAACCAGCATTTTAATGATGAAAAACTGTATCAGTTTCAGGCAACGCTCTGGCATAAAATTAAGGACATGCCACTTTCAGTTCTGAAAAATTATATTGAAGTTCAGGACCTGCCACAGACGGTTTCAATGGGGCATGAAATATGGGAACACATGCGTCAGTCCGACTATCTGAAAAAACAGCTCCATGACGGTATTCATACCTGGTATGTGCGTAATCAGGCGCGCAGTTTTGACCTGATTTTACGTGATATCAATATTGATGAAGCACTCATACAGAATGAGCTACAGAAACTGCTCCAGCCGGTGATTCAGCAAATGATCAACCAGGGACATTTACGTGATCGAGCGCGTTATTATCTGGAAAAATTTTATTATTCTGAACGTCTGCAGACACTGCTGAACAAACCGACCTGATCTGTTTCTGACAGATAAAAAGCCGCTGAATGCGGCTTTTTATTTAATTCATATCATCAGAAACGGGTAGTCACACCTACAAAATATGAACGCCCTTGCAAAGTATGGTAATCACTGGAATCACTTGTTTCCAGATCCTCATCAAACAGGTTAGTGATCCCTGCGCGTAATGTTGTACGGTCATTCAGATCAAAGTTAGCATTTGTTCCAAATACCCAATACGCTTTGCTCCATGCATTTTCAGTTGAAATATCAGTTGTGTACTGCTTACCGATATACTGTGCATTGAATTGTAAATTCAATGCATCAGTTGCTCGATAATCAACAGCTGAATGCAAGGAAAATTTTGGTGTATCAATCAGAGCTGCGCCTGTATCAAGATTTTCTGACTGGAAAAAATAAGTTGCATTATTATTCCAGCGCACATAATCATTGAAGTTCACTGCAAAGCTACCTTCCAGACCACGAATACGTGCTTCTTCAGCATTATCTACTGCTACATACCAGACACCATATGGGTAGCGTGGATCGTTGATCTCACCAGCAGAGATATGTTTCACAGCTCGGTTAACCAGCTTATTATCAAAATCAGTATGGAAATAAGTCAAACCGCCTGAGTATTTCTGATCATCATACTGAAAGCCAAGTTCATAACTGGTCGACTCTTCTGCATCAAGATCAGGATTTCCTGTGGTATAACAATTCACAAATCCTGTTTGCGAATATGAACTCTGAAATCCATCAGGATTTGTTACTGGATCATATGTACCAAATTGTGAGCTACAGCCTTTACCCTTTGAGCCTGTGCTGAAACCCGCAGCAGTCTGAACAAGATCAGGGGCTCGAAAAGCTGTAGATACCCCACCTTTCAGCGTAAGTGCATCATTAAAATGATAAACACCATAAACACGTGGACTGAAGTTTGAATCATAGCGCTCGTCCTTATCCAGACGTCCGCCCAAAGTCAGTGTAAAATCAGAAGTGATATCTATCATATCTTCAAAGAACACAGCCCATACGTCTGCTGAAACTTTTGAATTACCTGAATGATCCTTGCCATCAATAGATGGCGCACCATTGGAATTAATACCAAGAGTACGTGTATTCACAAGCTCTTCAGAACGGAACTGTCCACCAACTGTAAGCTTATGAGGAACAATCAGTTCAAATGGTAAAGTCAGTTTAGCATCAGCTACAGATTGTTCAGTTGTTTGAACTGTTGGTGTAAATACGCCCTTAGATTCAGTAGTCGCACTGCGATCATATTCTGTCTCGTAGACACTGACACTGGAACTGCCACCCCAGTCATACTTTGCATCCCAGGCAAGTCCAAAGCGCTTGTTCTCCGTTTCATTTTTTTCACCTTCAGTTCCCAACCAGAACTCACCATTAGAAACGCCACGCGCATATGTCGGGTTAGTATTTTCCTGAGTACCATAATTTCCAAACAGTTCAAAATTATGGTTATCATTTAATTTATAATTAAGACTGGCTTCAACTGTATCATTTCTCATACCTGTAGTAGAGTTTTCAAGATCAGTAACGTTCTTATCAGCCTGGCGGTCGGTACGACCTAAAGTCAAACGTGCACTTAAACTATCTGTAATGGCACCACTGAGACTCGCAGACATCTGCAGTGTTTCACCTTCCCCACTATCAGCAGGCTTTTCAAAATTAATAGTCGCTGAACCACCCAATTCCTGTGCATTCTTTTTAGTAATAATGTTAATAACACCACCCATGGCATCAGAACCATAAAGTGATGACATTGGTCCTTTAACGATTTCAATACGCTCAATACTCTCTGGATTAATCCAGTTCAAATCCTGGCGCTGTAAATCAGTACGGTATGCTGTGCGTGATGAGTTACCAATACGTCGACCATCAACAAGGATCAAAGAATACTCTGTTGGAAGACCTCTTAATTTAATTTTAGCTCCCTCACCATTTAATCCCATACCACCTGTAACACCAGGAACCTTCGCGAGAACTTCAGAAATGCTTTTTACAGGCTGTTTCGCTATATCTTCAGCAGTAATTACTGTAATTGAAGCCGGAGCATCTTTCACATCAACTTCTGAACCACTCGCTGTCGTTACAATTGTTGCAAGCTGTGCAACTTCTTTTTTGTCAGGATTGGATGCAGCAGTTTCAGCATGTGCAATGGATACCATTGCGGTTAAAACAGAAAGAGAGAGAGCAGAACGGAAAATACGCTTGGTCATTTTAATGTCCCCAAGTGGCAATAATGGATAAATTCTGTAAATTTCGTTGCATAGTGTAACAAAAGATCTAATTAACACAATTGGTATTAATAATAATTCTCATTAATATTAGCGTAATTGATCAAATTTTCAGCTGATTTATTCGGTTTTTTAATTTTTTTAAGATTGATTTAAGATTCACCAGGAAGAATCTAAGGTTAAATTTAATTTTCACCGTTTTTTACTTATTCAGGTCTCGTCTTTTGTTTTAATCAGTAAACGAAGTGCAGGCATGCTCACAGTACAAGTTACAGCACTCCAGCTCATGACCATAAAAAAACCTCCCGAAGGAGGTTTAAAACAGTACAGCTGAATTCAGCATTATTTAAAATATGCACCATCAGCCTGTGAGTGGTCAGTCTGATCCACAACACGGGAAAGTTCTGGAACATGCTGTTTGAGTGTGGTTTCAACACCCTGTTTCAGAGTGACATCAATAGCTGAACAGCCCTGACAGCCACCGCCGAATTTAAGAACTGCAGTCAGACCATGCTCTTCATCTTCAAGCACTTCAACCAGCGCACAGTTACCGCCATGCCCTGCCAGACCCGGGTTAATTTCAGACTGTAAAACATAAGTGATACGTTCTTCAATGGATGCATCAGGACCTACACGTGGAACTTTTGAGTTCGGCGCACGGAAAGTCAGCTGACCACCAAAACGGTCTTTGTTATAGTCAATAACCGCATCCAGCAGATATGGAATGGATGGCGCATCAATGTGTGCTGCAAAATCTGGATATTCCTGTTTGTAATCTGTAGGAACAACTTCTTCTGGTGCACTGTATGCCATACAACATTCAGCACGCGGAGTTCCAGCATTTTCAACGAATATACGGACTGCAATACCTGGCGTATTCTGCTTTTCCAGCAGATCCTTCAGATATTCCTGAGCGTTCGGTGTAATCAATAAATTCGGAATTTCTTCTGCAACCGCAGTACTGATGTTCTCAGTCGACATAACAATATTTCCTCAAGCTGAAGCCTTTATTCTAACTGAAGATGCGGGGTAATAAAAAAAAATCAACTAAAATTGTCGGATTTATTATTAAAGTTAAACCTTATGATAAATTTAATGGCATTATTTATCTGATCAACTGAAGAACATTATTCATTTATGCTGAATTTACCGTTTAATCATACTGTTACACTGATCATTATTACGGTCATTATTTCCCTGATTGCTTTTCAGAATCAGAAGCTGATGAACAGACTGATCTTCTGGCCTCCAGCCATGCAGCGTGGTCAGTATGATCGTTTTATTACGCATGGTTTCATTCATGCAGACGGAACACATCTCCTGTTCAATATGATTACCCTGTTCTTTTTTGGCAGTGTGATAGAAAACTTTTATAAACAGTATGCATTCAACATGGGTTTTGTCCTGTTTTATCTGGGCGGACTGATTGTTGCCATATTACCGAGCTATCTGAAAAATAAAAACAATTCTCACTGGGCGAGCCTGGGTGCTTCAGGTGCTGTATCTGCTGTACTGTTTGCTTACATTCTGTTTCAGCCGTGGAAACTGATTTTTGTGTTTTTCATTCCAGTCCCTGCCATTATTTTTGCTTTTCTATATGTCGCTTACAGTATCTGGTCAGGCAAACGCGGCAACACCAATATTAACCACAGTGCTCACTTATGGGGAGCAGCCTACGGTGTGATCGTGACAATCATTCTGGAGCCACGCATGATTCCACATTTCCTCAACCAGCTGAGTCAGTTACCTTTTTAAAAAGTCAGAAGCAGAATGCTCTGCCACACACTGACTATTGCATGATTTAAGATATCTTCAGCATGAAAATTCATCAGCATTAAATCTGTTTTTTAATGCTGTTTTTTTTATTTTCAGCTTCATTTTCCATGATTTAACATCGCTTTAAATCACGGATAATGATCATATTTATGCATAAGAAATTACTCATCACTTCACTTTCATTAATTTTTTCAGGTCTGATTCTGACAGGCTGTAATGACAGTGATCATAACGATACTGCTCAGAACAGTGTTCCCGCTGAAAAAAGTAAGCCCAATGTGCTGTTCATTATGGCTGATGACTTAGGCTATTCTGACATTGGGGCTTTTGGTGGTGAAATACATACCCCTAACCTGGATGCACTTGCCAGCAATGGTCGTCTTCTGACGGACTATCATACTGCTCCAACCTGCTCTCCGACACGCTCACAGTTAATATCGGGTACAGATCATCATCAGGCAGGTATTGGTGCGATGGCTGAAGTGACACCGTCTCATCTGAAAGGTCAGCCTGGTTATGAGGGCTATCTGAATGAACGTTCACTGTCACTGGCAGAAGTCCTGCATGATCAGGGCTATCGTACCTATATCAGTGGCAAATGGCATCTGGGGTTAACTCCTGAAACCAATGCGCATGTCAAAGGTTTTGATCGTTCATTTACATTGCTGCAAGGCTTTGACCTGCATTATAAACAGGCACCCGTAGGTTATAACCGTAATGCAACCTATACAGAAGATGGTCAGACAGTTGCTGTTGCAGACCTACCGGATGATTATTTTTCAACCAATTACTATACCGATAAACTGTTGCAATACCTCGAGAGTGGAAAAAATACAAAACAGCCGTTCTTTGCTTACGCTGCCTATACTGCACCGCACTGGCCCATTCAGGCACCCAAAGAATTCAGTGACAGATATAAGGGAGTCTATGATGCAGGCTATGACGCCATCCGTAATGCCCGCATTGCAAAACAGAAACAGCTTGGCATTTTGCCTGTAAATTTTACTCCGGCAAATCCTGTTGATACTCAGAATGCACCTGCAAAATCAGGAAAATGGCATGAATTAAGTGTGGAACAGAAAGCCCGTGAAGCCCGTAATATGGAGGTTTACGCAGGTATGGTTGAAAATCTGGACTATAACATTGGACGGATTATTCAGTACCTCAAAGCCAGTGGGCAATACGAAAACACCTTGATCTTTTTTGTTTCAGACAATGGTGCTGAAGGTTCTTCGGGCAGTGCAAATGCAGGTGCTCAACCTGACAACTCACTGACCGGACTGGGTACAGCAAATTCCTATACCTTTATTGGTCCACGCTGGGCTGAAGTCAGTGCTGCACCTTTTCACCTGTGGAAAAACACGGCGGGTGAAGGTGGAACGACTGCTCCTGCGATTGTAAAACTGCCTGGGCAGACCAGAACAGAAACCATTCATCATGGTTTTGCTTCAGTCCTCGATGTATTTCCAACGGTTCTGGATTATGCAGGGATTACAGTACCTAAAGATCAATATAAAGGTCGTCAGATCAATAATCCGAGTGGTTACTCGTGGAAGTCTGTTCTGGAAAATAAATCTGCATCCATCCGTCCTGTCGATTTTACTTTTGCAGATGAACTGCATGGCAGTAAATATGCCAAACAGGGGGAATGGAAAATTGCTTTGCAGGGTAAAACAGAACTGGGAACAGGAAGCTGGGAACTCTACAATCTTAAAAATGACCGAGGCGAGACCATTAATCTGGCTGACCAGTATCCAGAACAGGTGGCGAAACTGGCAGAAGTTTATCGTCAGTACACCGTCAAAAATGGTGTGCTGGAATATAAACAATGATCCGGAAATATTTTTCAGCTATGGGTTACAGTCTGCTTATTGCAGGCTGTAACAATGCAGCTCAGGACACTGTCAAACACCAGGAGACATCAAAGACACAGACTGAATCAGCCCAGCCTGTTCTTTTAAAACTTGGCAATCTGGAACAGTGTCAGCAGTATAATGGGCTGCCACCAGACTGGTTAAAGAACCCACATGCAGGCATGGTGTGGATTCCTGCGGGCAGTTTTGAGTTGGGCTCTGCACTTGCCTATCCTGATGAACAGAACATGGGAGAAAAAAAGAATCAGGTTCAGGGTTACTGGATGGATCAGACCGAAGTGACCGTCGCTCAGTTCAGAAGTTTTGTGGATGCAACTCATTATATTACAGATGCCGAGAAACAGAATGAAGCCGCTGTTTTTACACCGGATATCAAACATCCTCAACAATGGTGGCAGTTAAAATCAGGCTATACCTGGAAAACGCCAAATGGTGCAAAAACAAAAGCTCCACACCCTGCTGAACCTGTGCGCTATGTTACACAGAATGATGCTGCACATTATGCTGCCTGGTTGAACCGCGACCTGCCGACTGAAACAGAGTGGGAATATGCTGCAAAAGCACATTCAGCCAAAGACACTCCACTGCATGAAGAACCGCGGGATCATCAGCATGCACCAGTTGCCAATTACTGGCAGGGCAAATTTCCTTTTGAAAATCTGAATCAGGATCATTTTCAGGGCATTGCACCTGTGGGCTGTTATCCTGCCAATGCCTTCAAACTGCACGATATGATTGGCAATGTCTGGGAATGGACCAGTTCACCCTATACAGGTGCTCATCATGAACAGGATGACAACCATATGGGGAACTACCGTCATTTACGTCATCAGCAGATTCAGGCTGTACCTTATGTCATTAAAGGCGGATCTTTTCTGTGTGCCAGCAACTATTGTGCCCGGTACAGAAACAGCAGCCGACATCCACAGGAAACTGATCTGGCAACCACACACACGGGATTCAGAACGATTGAACGGCATCCTTAAAGATCAGGCAGCATTCACTTTCATCTGTATAAAATTCACCAATATACGACATCAGGTTCTGTATGATTCATTAAAATGACCTTACACCCTCATAAAAAGTGAGTTCATACAATGAAAAAAATACTGCTTCTCATCTGCACCCTTGCCTCAATCACTTTATCTGCCTGTGCAGTACATACCCCTGCCGGCAGTGTCGTTGTTGACCCAGACGGTCATTATCATGACCGTGGTACAGGGGATTTCTGTCCACCAGGGCAAGCAAAAAAAGGTCGCTGCTGATTTTGACATCACAGCTTCAGTCCTTAAAACTGAAGCTGTTTCAATGATCCTACTCAGGCTGTTAAAAACAGATACTGCCCTGCCTCACTGAATTTTCCTCTCAATTTTGGTATCTAATGCCAACCTAAAACCGAATCTGGCATAGATAATGTATACATCTGTATATTAATTTAAAAATTGTTGGGATTTTTCGCATGTCCACATCTTTAGACGGTTTACAATTTCCACTCGATTCAGGCTCAGGTAAACCAAGCACCTCTGAAACAGGAAAATCCATCATTGCTGAAGCGCTGTCACTGGTTGACCATCAAACTTCACAGGAAGCACTTTCAGAAAAAAACTGGCGTAAACAGTATCCTCGCTATTTTAAGGCACTGGTCAGTCAGGGCATTGCAACAACCAGTAATCCCATCACGATTGCAAAACAGGGACTGCATAAAGCACAGCACAGTTTTGAATTTTATCGTGATGGTCAGAAATACCTGCTCAAAGATGTCATGCAACTGCCTGGTATCAGTAAGCTGCATACTGTAGAAGTCAAAGGCCAGAGTGATCAGGCACCTGAATGGTACATTCCATACCGTGGTCAGAAACTGCAAGGTGATGCCCTGCTGGCTCAGATACAGACCTGGCAGGATGCTGGTATCATTGAGTCCAGTCATGCAGAAGCACTGAGAGCTGTTCATGCACACCCTGAATGGTTTGATCTGTCTGATCAGACTATGGTGCTGTTTGGTGCTGCATCTGAAGCAGGTCCTTTAACCTGGCTCAGCCGCTGGAAAGCCAATATCATTGCAATTGATCTACCTGACAGTCGTGTATGGGACAAAATTTTATCCACTGTTTTAAAGGGAAATGCCACTTTATATGCACCAAGTCAGGAAAAAATATCAGACTCAGCAGATCCTGATGAACTGAAACAGAAACTCGGTGCCAATTTACTGACACAAATTCCTGAAATTGCCCACTGGCTTGCAGACAATCCTCACCAGCTGAACCTGGCTGCCATTGCTTATCTGGATGGTGAAAAACATGTCCGTGTTTCCATGGCAATGGACAGCATTATGCATTATGTCAGCGAACAGAAACCGGACAGCAGCCTGATGTATATGTGTACTCCAACCGATGTTTATGCTGTTCCTGCCGAAGTGATTGATGCCTCAGCACAGAAATTCACCCAGCGCTCCACGTTTGAAAAGGCTCTGAGTAAAGGTATTTCCACCCTGTCTGGACAGCATTTTTTCAAAAGCGGTCAACAGCAGCTGATTCCATCTGACAATGGTGAATCTTATGGCATCGCTGACTGTCTGGTTGTCGAACAGGGACCGAACTACGCCCTGGCAAAACGGATTCAGCAATGGAGAGCAACCCTTGCCCGTCATCAGGGTCAGAAAGTCAGTATCAACATCGCACCGTCCACCACTACGCATTCAGTCACTAAAAATCCATTACTGAAAGCTGCATTTAATGGTGCTGAACTGTTTGATGTTGAAGCATTTGAACCTGCAACCACCAATGCGATTATGGCAGCGCTGTGGATACATGACCTGCGTAACCCTGCTTCTGTTGCCAATCCAGAAACACCGTTGAAGCATCCCTTACAGCTCATGATGGAAGGTGCGAACCACGGCGGTTTATGGCGTGTGTCCTATCTGGCAAGAACTGCCCTGCCTTTTGCAGCAATCTATGGGTTTGCTGCCGATAAACTGCCCATTAAACAGGTCATGAGTAAACTGAAGTTTTAAATTTCGGCATTTATAAGACAGGCAGATCACTACAGCTGTTGAAATGACAGTGATCTGCCTGTGTATTGTGCGGTAATAACTGCCTTTATTTTGCCAATAAAAAACGCTGCCTGAGCAGCGTTTTTTATGAGGAACTTTCAGCTCTGAACTGAAATCCCGACTTATTATACAAACTGCAGGAATAACCAGAACAGACCACCTGACAGACAGATCGTCGCAGGTAATGTGAAAATCCATGCAGATAAAATTGTTTTAACTGTAGCAAAGTTCAGACCTGTTTTATTGGCAACCATAGTACCTGCAACCGCAGAGTTCAGTACATGCGTTGTCGATACAGGCAAGCCAAAACCATCTGCCGCAGCAATTGTGGTCATCGCAACAAGTTCCGCTGACATACCCTGACCATAAGTCATATGGTGCTTACCAATACGCTCACCAACAGTCACGACAATACGCTTCCAGCCGACCATCGTACCCAGACCCAGTGCCAGTGCAACCGCAACTTTGACCCAGTTCGGAATGTACTGCAGGAAAGAATCAAGGTTCTTACGATAATCCTTCACCACTTTTTTCTGAGTCTCAGACATTTTCGGCAACTGTTCAGCCTTATCCAGACGTTTAAATGCTGTTGTACTCAGGTACATGTCATTACGTAAAGAAGAAACTTCAGCTTCTGGAATATCTTTCAGATCGCCATACTTCGACACACGCTCGCCCAGATGATCTGTCAGGCTTGCAAGGGATGGAATCACCTGCGGATTCATCTCTTTGGTCTGAATAAACTTCGTAATCGTGTCACGCGCCTGCGTATCAGGAATATCTGCATGATTTGCATAAATAGCCGTTGCAGTCTGAGCAGACAACTGTTCAAAAGACTGAATGTGTTTTTCATCCAGGCTCTTATTCAGAGAATAAGCCAAAGGTACGATACCGATCAGAATCAGCATGATTAAGCCCATACCTTTCTGACCATCATTTGAACCGTGTGCAAAACTCACACCTGTACAGGTAAAAATCAGGATGGCACGGATCAGTGGCGGTGGTGGTTTGTTGCCTTCTGGTGGCTGGAACAGCTCCAGCTGTTTACGGAAAATCTTTTTCACGATCAGGAACACGACAGCTGCAAATGCAAAACCGATCAAAGGTGAAAACAGCAGTGCTTTACCAACTTTGAGAACCTGATCCATATCCACGCCACTCGCTCCACTGGAGGAATGCAGAATATAGTTCATGATCCCCACACCCAGAATCGAACCGATTAAAGTGTGAGAACTTGAAGCAGGAATACCTAAGAACCATGTTCCCAGGTTCCAGAGAATTGCCGCTATCAGCATGGCAAAAACCATGGCAAAACCTGCACCTGAACCGACGTTCATGATCAGTTCAACAGGAAGCAGCGCAATAATGCCGTATGCAACAGCACCACTGGCAACCATGACCCCAAGGAAATTACAGAAACCAGCCCACATCACCGCAACAGGTGCAGGTAAGGCATTGGTATAAATTACGGTTGCGACAGCATTGGCCGTATCATGAAAACCATTTACAAATTCAAAGCCAAGCGCAATAAGTAACGCTGTAGCCAGTAAAATCACAGAAAAAAGACTTAAAGCTGGAACATGAGCCAGATCGGCTGAAAGTTGAAAACCGATATAAATCAGTGTTGCAATAATTACCGTCAAAAACACAGGAACAAAAAATTTCGGCGTTGGGACGTGCACATTCGTCGATTTCAGCGGTACCTGTTGTACCTCATGTTCAGCGGGAGGAGTATTTGAATTCATGCAGACGGTTAAAGAGGATATGAATATCCGCTATTGTTCAATTTAATTATGACAATTATATGACAAAAAGCCCCCTGTTGAAGTTAATTTTTATACAAATAAACTCCATCCAGACGGCACTTTTACGCTTTAAAATTATTTTTATCAGATAAATATCAAATAGATAGTTAAAAACCACTCATATAATATATGTATTACACAGGCTTTCTGGAACTGTAATAAAAGTTGTCATATTACAAATCAGATCACATTCATCCATGTATTGCAGACCTATACTGAAGCATCTTTGTGACAGATTGATGAATATTCATACAGTTTAATGATTTTATTCAATCTTTCCTCTAACTGACTAAAGTTTCTGCAAATTATGTCCAGTTTGGCAGAGCATCACTGAATTTGAATTAAATCATGCTGAACTCTGCTAATATATTGCCGATTTTATATTCCATCGGATTGGGTTATTTATGTCCACGCTTGCCACATTAAAAGAGCTTCTCGCCAAACGCATCCTGATTATTGACGGTGCGATGGGTACCATGATTCAACGCCATAAATTAGAAGAAGCCGACTATCGTGGTGAGCGTTTTGCCGACTGGGCATCGGATCTTAAAGGCAATAATGACCTTCTGGTTCTGACTCAACCGCAGATTATTCAAGGTATTCATGAAGCGTACCTGGATGCGGGTGCTGACATCATTGAAACCAACTCTTTCAATGGTACAAAAGTTTCAATGTCGGACTATCACATGGAAGAATATGTCCATGAGATCAACTTTGAAGCAGCGCGTATTGCCAAAGCAGCGTGTGAAAAATATTCAACGCCTGACAAACCACGTTTTGTTGCAGGTGTTTTAGGTCCTACATCACGTACCTGTTCGATTTCTCCAAATGTAAATGACCCTGCATTCCGTAACATTACTTTTGATGAATTAAAAGAAAATTATATTGAAGCCGCACATGCCTTGATCGAAGGTGGTGCGGACATTCTCCTGATCGAAACTGTATTCGATACCCTGAACTGTAAAGCAGCAATTTTTGCGGTTAAAGAGGTGTTTAATCAGCTTGGTTATGAATTGCCATTGATGATTTCAGGAACGATTACCGATGCATCGGGTCGTACCCTCACAGGTCAAACTGCGGAAGCATTCTGGAACTCAGTCCGTCACGGCGATTTATTGTCGATAGGTTTTAACTGTGCCTTAGGTGCAGATGCCATGCGTCCACATGTAAAAACCATTTCCGATGTTGCGGATACTTTTGTTTCAGCGCATCCAAACGCAGGCTTACCGAATGCTTTCGGTGGTTATGATGAAACTCCTGAAGAAACAGCAGCATTCTTAAAAGAATTTGCCGAAAGTGGTTTGATCAATATCACAGGCGGCTGCTGTGGTACCACGCCTGATCATATCCGTGCTATTTACAATGCCGTCAAAGACATCAAACCTCGCCAAGTGCCTGAAACCAAGCCTGCATGTCGTCTAAGTGGTTTAGAACCGTTTAACATTACTGCTGATTCATTATTTGTGAACGTCGGTGAACGTACCAACGTCACAGGTTCGAAGAAATTCCTTCGTTTAATCCGTGAAGAAAACTTTGCTGAAGCTTTAGATGTGGCGTTGCAACAAGTGGTTGCAGGCGCACAGGTGATTGACATTAACATGGATGAAGGGATGCTCGACTCGCAAGGTGCGATGGTGCATTTCCTCAATCTGGTTGCGTCTGAACCTGAAATTTCTAAAGTGCCGATCATGATTGACTCATCAAAATGGGAAATCATTGAAGCAGGCTTGAAATGCGTTCAGGGTAAACCTGTAGTGAACTCAATTTCCCTCAAAGAAGGTTATGACGAGTTTGTACAAAAAGCACGTTTATGCCGTCAGTACGGTGCAGCGATCATCGTCATGGCATTTGATGAAACAGGTCAGGCAGATACAGCAGCACGTAAGCGTGAAATCTGTAAGCGTTCTTATGATGTATTGGTCAATGATGTTGGCTTCCCTGCTGAAGATATTATTTTCGATCCAAACGTGTTTGCTGTGGCAACAGGGATTGAAGAACATAACAACTATGCAGTTGATTTCATTGAAGCAACTGGTTGGATTAAACAGAATTTACCACATGCGATGATTTCAGGTGGTGTGTCAAACGTATCGTTCTCATTCCGTGGTAATGAGCCTGTGCGTGAAGCGATTCACTCTGTATTCCTTTATCATGCCATCAAACAAGGCATGACTATGGGGATCGTGAATGCTGGTCAAATGGCGATTTACGATGATATTGACCCTGAGTTAAAAGCTACGGTTGAAGATGTGATTCTGAATCAGAATCAAGGTGAAAGCCAACATGATGCAACTGAAAAGCTTTTGGAAGTTGCTGAAAAATACCGTGGTCAGGGTGCAGCGCAAAAACAGGTTGAAAATCTGGAATGGCGTGAACTTCCTGTCGAAAAACGTCTTGAGCATGCTTTAGTCAAAGGCATCACAACTTTTATTGATGAAGACACTGAAGAAGCTCGTTTAAAATCAGCTCGTCCTCTCGATGTGATCGAAGGCCCATTGATGGACGGTATGAACGTGGTCGGTGACCTGTTCGGTTCAGGTAAAATGTTCCTGCCACAAGTGGTCAAATCTGCACGTGTAATGAAACAAGCTGTGGCTTGGCTGAATCCATTTATTGAAGCTGAAAAGTCTGGCGGTCAGTCTAAAGGTAAAGTCCTCATGGCTACGGTAAAAGGCGACGTACATGATATTGGTAAAAATATCGTGGGCGTGGTTTTAGGCTGTAACGGTTATGACATCATTGACCTTGGTGTGATGGTACCTGCTGAGAAAATTTTACAGACTGCGATTGATGAAAATGTCGATATTATCGGCTTGTCAGGTTTGATTACGCCATCTTTGGATGAAATGGTTTTTGTTGCTAAAGAAATGCAGCGTAAAGGTTTCCATGTACCATTGTTAATTGGTGGCGCAACAACCTCTAAAGCGCATACAGCAGTAAAAATTGATCCGCAATATTCAAATGATGCAGTGATTTATGTTGCCGATGCATCACGTGCTGTGGGTGTGGCAACGACTTTATTATCAAAAGAAATGAAGCCGAAGTTTGTTGAAGAAACCCGTGCGGAATATGAAAAAGTCCGTGAACGTATTGCCAACAAACAACCGAAAGCTGCCAAACTGACGTATGCAGAATCCATTGAAAATGGTCTGAAAATTGACTTTGCAGCGAATAAGCCTGTGAAACCAAACTTCATTGGTATGCAAACACTGACCAATTATCCGCTTGAAACTTTAGTGGAATATTTTGACTGGACACCATTCTTCATTTCATGGAGTCTGGCAGGTAAATTCCCGAAAATCCTGACGGATGAAGTAGTCGGTGAAGCTGCAACTGATTTATATAATCAAGCGCAGGAAATGTTGAAAGACATTATTGAAAATAAACGTTTTGATGCTCGTGCTGTGTTTGGTATCTACCCTGCCAACCGTTCTGCGGCAGATTCTGTTGAAGTTTATACAGAAGATGGTCAATCGGTAACACATACCTTCCATCATATCCGTCAGCAGTCTGACAAAGTGACTGGTAAACCAAACTTGTCACTGGCTGACTTTGTCGCAACGAAAGATCAGGCGGAAGACTGGTTAGGTGGTTTCACCGTGTCGATCTTTGGTGCGGAAGAATTGGCACATGAATATAAAGCCAAAGGCGATGACTATTCTGCGATTCTTGCGCAATCTTTAGGTGACCGTTTTGCTGAAGCGTTTGCGGAGCATTTGCATGAGCGTATCCGTAAAGAGTTCTGGGGCAACCAGGCTTCTGAAAGTTTAAGCAATGAAGAATTGATTAAAGAGAAATATGTCGGTATCCGCCCTGCACCTGGTTACCCTGCGTGTCCTGAGCATTCTGAAAAAGCGTCTTTGTTTGATTGGTTAGGTTCTACCGATAAGATTGGTACACAGCTCACTACAAGTTTTGCGATGTGGCCACCGTCATCTGTCAGCGGTTTCTATTATGCAAACCCGCAGTCTGAATACTTTAACGTGGGTAAAATTGCTCAGGATCAGCTTGAGGATTATGCGAAGCGTAAGGGTTGGACAATGGATGAGGCGAAGCGTTGGTTAGCTCCTAATCTGGATGATTCGGTTAGTTGAGTTTTTAAATCTCCCCTACCCCCTCTTTGAAAAAGAGGGGAACTGCGCGTATCCAATGAATTACGTGACAGCTCCTCCCTTTTTTAAAATTGTAAAGCACTACTTCGTAGGTTAGGAATTTCTAAATGAAAAAATATAATTATTTATATTATTTCATAGGGTTACTCCCTTTCTATTATTTCAAATATATTTTAGAATACCTTTAACTTTATTTATAAAATTATGAAAAACATGAGTTCATGGGAAGACTTTACGCCATCTATTATTAAACCTGCTACCTACGTATACAAATATAGACACAAAATTAATGAGTTTTTAGTAAAAACCCGTGTAAAACTTAAATTCAGTGTATCACCTCATATATTAGTATTAGGTCGAGGCGGTGTCGGCAAAACAGTACTTCTAGATCATATAAGTGATGAGGCATCATCAAAAGAATGGCAATTACCAGATACCAGCACGACAACAGAATTAAAAACAGCTGAACTCGGAGAGTGGTATAAAATAATTGCTATAGCACCTGGTCAAAATACTTTAGAACGGAGAAAAGCTGTAGATGATGCGCTTAATACAAAAAATAATTTACAAGGTATCATTTATCTAACTGATTTTGGCTATACTGAAATTAGACATGAAGGCCTTAAAGATGAATTAATTCAAAAGGGACTTACAGATATCGAATCTATTAGGAAAAAGAATCTTGATTTAGAGTTTGATGAATTTGATTTATTTCTCAATTTTTTAGAAAATTCTATTTTGAATAATCGTGGTCCTAAATGGTTGATTATTGGTGTAAATAAAATTGATTTATATTTTGATCATCTAAGTGAAGCTCGAAAATATTATGATCCTGAATGTAATGGTAAATTCAGAGATCGTATTGAAAAACTTTATTCCCAAATAGGTAGACATAAACTTGAAATTATTTGTCTTCCTGTTTGTAGCCTAAATGAACCATTTTCATGGAATAATTTAGAGGTTACTTCAAAAATTAATAGTACTATGCTATCAAAAAATTACCTGAAAGCATTTATCGATCAAATTGGATTACTTTTGGATAAAAAATAACATGCAAGATCAATCTGAATTAGATAACTTAATAAATTTAGCTGAAAAAGTATCTGAGAAAATCGATACTTTAAGATATGCGCAATCCATGAATAAGTTAAAATTATTTTTAGCTACCGTCATATCTTATGCATTAATATTGACTACAGCATTCGTCATTTTAAAATCAAAAATTATATTCGAAAATTTAGAAACATATTGGAGAATATTAAGCTTAGTTACTTTATGTGCAATTACTTTTTTAAGTATTGGTTTTTTCACGCTGTATTTTTTTAAAATGAAATCTTTAATGATTTCAATAAAAAATGAGCAAGAAATAATTCTTGAATTATTAAGTCTAATTCATGAATTTAATGATTATATTTATAGTGAAAAAACTTCTTTTGCTGAAAAAGCACGATTAAATATTCGTCTTAAAAGAGTTTCTTTTGCGCTAAAATAATTTCCATTAATTATCTTTAATTATAAAGAGAACACTTAAGCTTACAATCTTAATCAAAAATCCCCTTTAAATATAAACAATTAGAATAAATTTTCAACTTAGTGGATTAGATATACATTTTATTTAAAAAACCTTCTCAAAATATAATCTAATCTGCCTATTATCAAATCACAGTACCCCCCCTTCTCTCACCCAATCAGCCTCTAAACCTTCCGCTGTATAATGCTGACTACCATCACACTCGATGACTAAATTTGCAGATGGACAATAAAAGTCCACAATAAAATTTAAAACAGGTTTCTGCCTATAAAACTGCAAACCTAAAATTTGCTTTGAATACGCATGCCCCTCACCCCCTTGCGAAGCAATGCTTCTCATCCCAATGGGAGAGGGGGCGATCATTACCAATTAAGTATCAACATAAATTTAATAATGGATATTCCCTCTCCTGAGCGTGTTTTAAAGCATTGCTTTAAAACTCAGCGCAAGTGAGGGCTAGGGAGAGGTGCTTATTCATCTACTTTTCAATCAAACTTCGTTCTGATTTTTTTTAAATTGGAATGTCGGCAAAAACTACTCCACCAACCTTAATTTCTTTAACCTCGCCCGAATCCCACCCTCTTTACGATTATGCCGTTTCGCAATTTCCTTAATCGACAGCTTTTCATCCATAAAAGCATCAATCAAACGGACTTCCTCATCCTCAGTCCATTTCTGCCCAATCATCGAATCATCTACTGTTTCAGTATTTGATGCTGAAACCAGCTCTTCAGCTTTTTCAATACTCACTTCAACTGAACCTTCTATAACCTCGACCTGACCAGCGGTTTGCTCATATATCTCTTTAATATCGGAAAGGAAGCCTTTATTTTCACAACCTAAAATAAACAGTTTATTCTGAGCACGGGTCATACCGACATAAGCCAGTTTTCGCTCAGAATCCATGTCACGGTTTTCACCGATACGTGGCATATAATCCAGTCCCACAAAAAATACATGCGGGAACTCCAGTCCTTTAGAAGATTCAACATTCATAATCTTGATTGAATTTTTATTCAGATCCAGCGCTTTCTTTTCAGCACTGCTGAAAACCAGTTCAACTTCAGTATCAGGCGTATATGTACTGAGTCTGGACTTCAGTTCTGTCACAAAAATATCGTATTCAGCAGACTTTGCCTGTAACACCGCAATATCTTTCGGTGCTGTATCGGATTTAAGTAACTGACGAATTTTTCGGGCAATCAGATCAGCCAGGTGGCGCACATCATTTTCATGATAAATACTTGGATATTCTCCTGTTTTACACTCACCTGTATCAGGGTCTAAAACACGGTCATATTCATCACTGTTCTGCAAACTATCCATAGCTTTAGGATTTAAAAATGCTTTGGCAATATCCAGAATCTCTTTGGTATTGCGGTAACATTTATACAGTTCAACGGGCTTTTTTCCCTGCACCTGTAAACCTACAGAACGCCAACTTGGTTTTTTACGGTTAAAAATATTCTGTGCTGGATCGTAGCAGAACAGAATATTATTGGTTTCAGCCTTTACCAGCTGAGATAAACCAATAATCCATTCCTGAGCAAAATCCTGCCCTTCATCAATCAGAATGGCATCGTACTTTTCAGTTTCAGCCAGACCGCTCTGTTCCAGATAATCCAGCAATATCTGCCCGACACGGCTGTTATAGTCTGTCTGCTTTTCATTTTTAAGCATGGACAGGTTTGCAGATGTGATCTGCTTGACCAGACTATGAAAGTTCCTGACTTCAAGCTTTTCATTAAAATCATCACCAAACATGTGCCGTAAATGATTACACAGTGAATTGTTATAACAGACCACTAAAATTTTATATTCGGGATAAATCGTTTTTAAATATTTAGCGCGACAAGCCAGCACCAGCGTTTTCCCACTGCCAGCCACACCTTTTAAAATACGGTGTCCATCACCAATATTTTTCGCAATCGACTCCTGAGATAAATCAAGCGCTTTGACCTCCTGTGGCTCGACTGCAAACAGTTCATCCTGCTTAAATTCATTGACCCGAATTTCAGGAAAAATCATATAACGTAGAAATTTTTCTTCTGCATAGGTCAGTGCTTCAAAAGGAAATGCGACGTCTTTAAATGCTGCGATCAGTTTATTTTTAAACGTTTTATTTTCAGCAACCAGGCGTAAGTCATCTTTATAAATAGTTTTATGTGCTGTTGTAATTGAAGGCAGGCTTAAGCCTATTTCATGGGCATCCTGTTCTTTCAGTTCGGTATAAATGACACAACTGCTGATCGGAAATTTGACATTGCCCTGATAAGGTCCATTTTGCTGTAAAAATACCGCGGTCTTTTTAAATTGATTCAGAATATTCAGCATGCACTTACGCACCTGCTGCTCGGGGTTTTGTACAGTAACCGTCTTTGCATTATTTTTATTATAAAAACGCCCGGTAAACATTTCGGGATTTAAAGTTTCAAAGCGTTCTTTTGACCAGTCTTTGACTTCAATCACCAGTAAACCATGCTCAGGCAACCACACAATAAAATCGGTATATCGGTTTAAAGCTTTAGGCTCGTACCAGATAATGGCATTTTCATCCTGAAAAACAGTCTCAAGTAACTGATAAACCTTTCTTTCACCACTTGTTGCTGACTTTAACTGTTGAATACCTGGAGGAATGAGTTCAGACACGTTTATTTATTCTCAAATTTTTAAATAATTGATAACTAAGCTGATTATATCCAGGAATGTTAAATAATCCACATATTACTTTTAATATCAATCAATTATTCATACAACGTATCAGACTGACTCCAGTCTCTCCACAAACAGTACACCATTTAAATGATCCACTTCATGCTGCACAATCCGTGCTGGAAAGCCTGAAAACTCAGCAATCACAGGCTCACCCTGAAGTGTAAAATAGCGCACACGGATATGCTCTGCACGGGCAACCTGCCCTCGCTCATCCGGTACACTCAGACAGCCTTCTTCACCTGAGACAGTCTGTTCTGACATTTCTATAATTTCAGGATTCACCATCACCACCGCGTCCATTTCAGGTGCATCGGGATAACGTGGATTTGAACGTGAAGCCACAATGATCAACCGTTTGGATACATACACCTGCGGAGCGGCTATGCCAACACCATTCCGCTCAAGCATGGTCTGCTCCAAAGCATGTGCCAGTACATTGAGCCACTCACTGCCAAACTCACTGTCTGCCACTGGTGCTGATATCAGTGTCAGTACAGCTTCACCCTGTTGTGCAACGGGTAGAACTTTACTCATATATCCTCTCATTTTTATACTGATCTTTCAGATGCTCACAGACGGACACCTGTAACCAGTTCATTTTAACACCGCACAGAATATGCAATATGAACAATTTCTGTATAGTTCTGAATTAAATAATAAAACAGTGAAATTTACAGTTCAGGTCTTAAGCTTTTTTTAATACTCTGTTTATATATTTCATTCAATAAAACATTTCAGTAAAAATATGGACACAACTGCACTTTTACTTGGGGTCATTTTCAGTTCTGTTGGCTTAGGCTATTTTATCTATGGTCGGAAACAGAAAATGAGTATGCCTTTTGTCTGTGGACTGTCATTAATGATTTTCCCTTATTTTATTGAAAACACAATCTTTATGGGACTGACAGGCTCTCTGCTCTCCATCATTCCCTGGTTGCTTCGGTTTTAAAGCCCATCTGCACCGAACAGCAAAATTTTTTCTCTAAGCTACACTTGATTCCGAGTGAAATCTGTCTGTAGATTCAATACATGCCATAACGGGTGAAGTTAGTTATATATTTTTTATATAAAATAACATAATTCATAATTTTTTGTTTTCAATACCACAATAAAGATTGATTATTCAACTAAAATAAGCTCCTTTAAAATCCATAATTTATCCAGTTATTTACGATTCAGGAAATGCGTATGCAAGCAAAACAGGGTCTTAGTCGTGAAGACAGACGCACTCTCGGACTGTCCTCACTGGGAGGAGCACTGGAGTTTTACGACTTTGTCATCTATGTCTTTTACGCAAAAATCATTTCCGAGCTGTTTTTCCCAAGCGGTTTAAGCCCTTTCTGGGCAATGCTGAACACTTATGGAATTTTTGCTGCAGGATATTTTTTCAGACCCCTCGGCGGCATGATCATGGCGCATTTTGGTGATCTGTTTGGTCGTAAACGGCTGTTCAGCCTATCCATATTACTGATGGCATTGCCTACTCTGCTGATCGGTTTCATGCCAACTTTTGAAAGTATTGGCTATGCTGCACCCTTACTGCTGTTGCTGATGCGGGTGGTTCAGGGCATTGCGATCGGAGGTGAAATACCTGCCGCATGGACGTTTGTTTCTGAACATGTTCCTGAAAAACGGATTGGTTTTGCCAACGGTTTACTGACCTCCAGTCTGTCACTGGGGATTCTGTTGGGCGCATTAATGTCCCTGTGGATTTCACTCCAGTTCACCGAACTTCAGATCCATGACTGGGCATGGCGTATACCGTTTATTGTCGGTGGTGTTTTTGGTCTGATTGCGATGTATCTGCGCAGTTATCTGCATGAAACTCCTGTATTTAAGGCCATGCAGGCTAAAAAACAGCTTGCTGCCGAAATGCCGGTGAAACAGGTACTGGCAAAGCATAAAACTGCGGTTGTGATTGGCATGATTTTCACTTGGTTCCTGACCGGCTGTGTCGTTGTGCTGATTCTGACCATGCCTAATCTGCTGACTGGTGCTTTTGGTTTTGAGCGTGCGGACGCATTTAAAATGCAAAGCCTGGCAATTGTGATGCAGATGGTCGGCTGTATCGTCGCAGGTCTGCTCTGTGACCGCTTGGGTGCAGCCAGAGTCATGCTGGCAGGTGCTGCAAGTGTTGCAGTGGTTGCGACGGTGTTCTATAACAGCCTGGGCGTTACTTCTGACCACACCATTTTTATGCTCTATATGTTGCTGGGTCTTTGTTCAGGAACTGTGGGTATGGTGTCTTTCAGCATGGTAAAAATGTTTCCTGCTCAGATCAGGTTTTCAGGGATTTCTTTTTCCTACAACGTAGCTTATGCCATTGCTGGTGGTCTGACACTGCCTGTGGTGCAATGGCTCAGTCTGTACAGTAAAACCGGTGCGATGTACTACATCTGGCTGGTGTGCGCAGTCTCCATTCTGACTGCATTACTGTATAAAAAGCGTTTTGAACAGACCTGATCCCCTTCCGTCCAACTGATAACTGCATAGTAGAATCAGTCAGATTGAATAACGCGTTCTGCTGATTCAGCGTTTTTATTCAGTCCATAAAAAGCCAGGTTTTACCTGGCTTTTTTAGTTGATGATTCTGTTCGTTTATTTACAGATTTTTTCTTAATTCATCTTCAACAATTTCAATTTCCAGGTCACTGAATTTACGGATTTCACCTTCCGCATGTTTCTCCAGTAAACCACCGATAAGCGGAACCTTTACCTTGACCTGCCAGTCCAGCTGGATATCAATCTGCTGATCATTTCCACTGACAGAGCGGTCACAGTGTGCTTCCAATGGTAAGTTTGCACCAAGATCCACTGTGGAACTCAGTTCAGTCAGATGGGTAATATCGGTACGCTTTAAACGGAAAGCATCTTTCAGCATTTTCTTTGCAATATCAGGAATATTGACATCCAGGTTATAAGCCCGTTTCATGGTATAGATATCACCACGGACTACGGACTCTAAAATTTCAAGATTTTCTCCTGGAATTCTTTTACAGACGGCTTCATGCATAGCTGGATCTGCAGCAAGGCGACGGAAATCCTCCACCGAAACGCCCTGAATTGTGGCTTTAATGGTAAATTTATGCGCCATAATCATTCTCAATTTTGTTGTTTTGACATATTTTCAAACTGAAAAATACTTCTTCAGCAGATTTTATTTAAACACAGGTCTTTAAAAAATCATTGACCAATCACGACGGTTCTTTATTTTCGTATGCCAAAACTGACCCTCAGTGTTCCCTCTGAGCTGATACTGATATACCGGTCTTTATATTCAATCTGCGCATAAAATTCATCTGCGCCATTGTCCAGTCCTGTTGCCGACCAGGTCGTCCCTTTTGGAAAATCATTCAGCCAGGATGCTTTATAAAAATCAGATACTGAGTCAAAAATGCAGTATTTTTCAGGTTCTGCCATTATTTTTTCTGCCAGCTGTTCAAACTTTTGCAGCTGCATTTCTTTCATATTGATCAGCATTCAGATGTCCATTATGCAGAACCAGATTCAGTATTCATTTAAATATTTCTTCAATATGCTTAAATACCTTTAAAGCCCGTACTGGACTGTTTCTTTTTCACCTGTTCCCACTGATACCAGCCAAAAGCCGCCAGCCCAACAAATGCAGCATATAATGCAGCGGTCAGGTATAAATCTTTGTACAGGAACATCCCGACATACACGATATCCACAAACACCCAGAGCACCCAGGTGGCAATGTGCTTACGGCTGGTCCAGTAGGTCGCCAGCAGACTGAATGCTGCAAGCTGTGAATCAAGCATCGGAAGTGCAGCATCAGTAAAGTAATGCAGCGAAAGACCAAAGATTGCGCCACCCACAGCTGCCATAATCATCTGAATCAGCACTGTTTTTCCAGCAATAGGTTCAATCCGGATTTCATGATCCTGCTGTTTGCCCTTCAGCCAGTGATAAAACCCATAAAAATTGACCACTATGAAGAAAAACTGCAGAATGGTTTCACCATACAGCTTATATTCATAAAACAACCAGGCATACAGAACAAAGGCAATAAAATTAAACAGCCAGCACCACATATTCCGCATAACGGTCAGACTTACGCCAATCAGACTGATAATAACCGAAAAAATTTCCAAAGCTGACATGTGTTGTACTGCCTGTATTTTAGTGGCGCTATTATGAAAAATTTCTGAACGATTGCAAACAGTTTCTCCTTTGCATTACTAAGTTTTAAATCCCTTTGAACACTTCAGACTCTGACCACAGTCGTTATAAAAATAGACTTGACAGTTTTCTAACGATCGTTTAAAAACTTAAAAAACAACCAAAGTGAGAACAAAAAATGTCAGCATCACAAGGAAAAGTCAGTCGTGAAGTTCGAGGTCATGTTTTCTTAATCGGACTGGACCGTGCAGATAAACGCAATGCCTTTGACAGCCATATGATTCATGATCTGGCTCAGGCTCTGACCGAATATGAAAATAATCCTGAACTGCGCTGTGCCGTTGTCTTTGCTCATGGCGACCATTTTACTGCGGGTCTGGATCTGGTGGAGTTACAGCCAAAACTTGCTGACGGCGTATTTAATTTCAGCGATGAAACGGTCAATCCATGGGGAACGGTTGGACGTCAACGAACCAAACCACTCATTACGGCAGTTCAGGGCTATTGCTACACGGCGGGCATTGAGCTGATGCTGAACTCAGACCTTGTTGTTGCCAGTGCAGACACCCAGTTTACCCAGATTGAAGTCCAGCGTGGAATTTTGCCTTTTGGTGGTGCGACCGTCCGCTTTGTTCAGGCTGCGGGCTGGGTTAAAGCGATGAAATACATCCTGACAGGCGATCTGTTCTATGCCCAGACAGCACTTGAAATGAATCTCGTCACAGAAGTTGTGGATGGCAACAATCAGTTGACCCGAGCAATAGAACTGGCTGAAGGCATTGCCCATGCTGCACCTCTTGCTGTACAGGCAGCACTGAAGTCGGCACATCAGGCATTTTTGCAGTCACCCGAAGCCGCTTTTGCCAGTCTGCAAAATTTACTGACCCCTTTACTGACTTCTGAAGATGCTCAGGAAGGTGTCAGAGCCATGCTGGAACGTCGTGCTCCTCAGTTTAAAGGAAAATAAATGATCAGTTCAGTTGCCTAAAATGTAGCTGTCCATGCAACAGCAAGGCAACTGAACTATTTTCAACTTCTGCCCGCTGGAATATTCCATAATTTTCAGCATGTTTTTTAATATATTCAGGAAAAATCACGATGAGTATGCAGCAACAGAAAGCCTTTCTTCAGGAACAGAACGTCCAGGTTGAAACTGTCCACTTTAAAGCGCTGGATGGTTATGCGCTGACAGGTATGCTCTACCGTCCGACCTCTGAAATAAAAGCCAGTATTGTCCTGTCCTGCGCAACAGGTGTGCCGCAGGCGTTTTACCGCAGATTTGCCGAATACGCGACACAGTCAGGTTATCAGGTTCTGACTTTTGATTATCGTGGTGTTGCCCTGTCCGCACCAGAACGTCTGAAAGGTTTTCAGATGTCTTATCTGGACTGGGGAAAATACGATCTGTCTGGCGCCATTGAATATCTGAACCAGTCTGAACTGCCTGTTTATATGGTGGGGCATTCGTATGGTGGACAGGCTTTAGGACTGACCTCCAATCACGACAAAGTGAAAGCTATGTATTGCTTTGGAACAGGTGCAGGCTGGCACGGTTATATGCCTTTCAAAGAAAAAATCAAAGTTCAGGTGATCTGGAACCTGATTTTCCCTCCAATGGTTGCAGTCAAAGGCTATCTGCCGTGGAGTATGTTAAATATGGGCGCAGATTTACCCAAAGATGTGTATAAAGAATGGCGCAGATGGTGTAAAAACCCGACTTATTTCTTTGCTGATCCTGCCCAGGCTGAACTGCACCATCTGTATGAACAGGTCAAAACCCCTATTTATGCGGTTTCTTCACTGGATGATGACTGGGCACTGCCAAGCTCCCGCTATGCCTTTATGCAGCACTATAAAAATGCTCCCATGAAATTCATCAACATTTCCGCAGATGATTTCGGCTTAAAACAGATTGGTCATATGGGATATTTCCGTAAAGGTGCTGAACCGCTCTGGGACACGATACTCAATACATTTGATGAAATTTCAGCTTAATCTGAAGGCAGATCGCTATGCGTCCACAGAAACTCAGTTCAGAACAGATGCTTCGTGCCTGTGCCTTACAGTTCAAGGCACATGGATATGCCGGCACCAGTATGGATATGCTGGCAAAAGCATGCGGATTAAGCAAAGCTTCTTTTTACTATTATTTTTCCAGTAAAGAAGCCTTATTACTGGAAGTACTGGAATATACGCAGAATGTTCTGAACAGAACGGTTTTTAATGTTTCAGCCACCCAGTCTGAAACAGTTGTGGTGCAGTTTCAGCAGATGCATCAGAAAGCGGTGCAGTTTTTCAGTGCTGAAGTGGCAGGATGTCTGATGGGTATTATTTCCCTGGAAGTCTCCACAATTTCGACTGATGTTTCAGAAAAAATCCGACAGATTTTTCAGGACTGGCGACAGGCATTTTTTCAGATCTTTGTTAAAGTTTTTGACCCAACTGTCGCAGATCAGCTCGCAAAAATGAGTATTGCGGATTATGAAGGTGCAATCCTGATGTACAGGCTTACACAGGATGCAGCATATCTGGATTATCAGGCTGAGCGGATTATCCGTCAGTTAGAGTCCGCGTAAATGTCTGTCTGCTGATCCAGGATTTATTCACTGCGCGTAAATTCCTGTTTATGTTCCTGACCAAAGCGGTCTACATGCGTCGAAAAAATGCCATAACGACCAACATAGTACTCCAGTGACTGATCATAAAAACTCCAGTAAACCGACCACTCATTCAGATCCATATTTCTGATACGGGTGACGGTTTTTGCAGGCATTTTTTTCAGCACATTTTCCTGAATCTGTAATGCTTTTGCAGGATTTACAATCTGTACTTCCTGCTCAAAAAACAGTGCTGCAATGTCATCAAACAACTGCGGTTCAAATGCATCCACATCATCCACACGCGAAGTCTCACGCTGTTCATCTGCAGGACTGACCACAGCAGGAACAACCTTAGTGTCCTTGAGCATACGCTTCCGGTACTGGGCACTTTTACGTATTTTTTTCCAGATGATTCTGCCCGACACCACCACCAGTACCAGGCAGATCAGCAGCAATAGATTCAGTAAACTCACATGTTCACCAGTTTCTGATTATTTTTTGATTAATTCTTACTATAACTGTTTTATGCCATAAGTTTCAAAAGAACTGAGCTCTGTGTTCCTTCCGTCCGCCCAGCGCTAAATTTCATTTGTCTGCCCTGAACAGGCATGCTATAAAAATAATCAGCTTATTTAAATTGATATTCATCATCATGAATTTTATCCCTTCAGCATCAGACATTTTACTGAACACTGTATCCATCCGGATTGCGGTGCGACGTATTCATGTCAGCTTTTCAGGTGCTCAGGAAAAAATTTATGAATAATATTTAAAATATTCACAGTTTCTTCAAAGACCGCCTGATCAGAGCGGTCTTTTTTATTGCCTAAAATTACAGGAAAATTCATCATGAATCATAATGTTAATACAGAAAACAGTCCTCCACCACAGTGCAGTCCGGCTACAGCTCCATCCACAGTGCGATCTTCCCGCCCAGCTGTAGTCGGACAATTCATCACCGTCATTTTAATCTGGTCACTGACTCCACTTGCTGCGGTATGGACAGTCCATGAAATTCACTGGGTATGGGGGCTGTTTTTCAGATTCAGCCTGGCACTGCTGTTTGCCCTGCCCCTGTTGCTTTATTTCCGCCAGACATTACCCATTCACCGTCAGGCGCTGCTGTGCTATGCGTCAGGTGCAATTGGACTGGTGGGCTCCATGGCTTTTTGCTATATGGGTGCTCAGTACGTCAGTTCCGGTCTGATTTCCATCATTTATGGACTGGCACCACTGCTGACCGGTCTGATTGGTTTCTGGTTTATGAAACAGTCACGCCTGAGTTCACTGCAATGGATCGGGCTGATTCTTGGCTTTATGGGGCTGTATTTTTCCCTGGGGCTTCAGCAGAGCAATGGGCAGCTTCATGTGGTCGGTGTGATGCTGGAAATCGTTGCAATGCTGCTTTACATTGTGTCAGCACTTGCGGTTAAAGCTACGGGTGATGGGATTCATCCGGTCAGCCAGATGATGGGAACCACGCTCACTTCCTGGTTGGTGTTTCTGCTGATTCTTCCTTTTTTTGCAGATACCTTCCCCTCAGCACTGCCATCCATAAAAGCACTCACGGCTTTACTCTACAGTGCTCTTTTTTCATCCGTGCTTGCCTTTATCTGCTACTACCAGCTGCTGAAAAATATTCAGACCTCGACCCTCATGCTGACTACGATTCTGACACCGGTCATTGCAACGCTATGGGGTGCTGTGCTCAATGCTGAACCTTTCGCTCTGCATTCAGTACTGGGACTCGCTTTGCTGTGTATGGGACTGACGCTTTATGCGAAAAAATCATTCCGAACTTCACTGGCATAAATCTGTGCCAGCTATCGACAACGTTGTATTCTCAAACGAAGAAAGCATAATCAGATCAGTGATCATGCTTTCTGCTCTTTATTTCCAGTCATCTTAAGTTCAGTCAATACGGATAATTTTTCCATATTCATCATGATGAACCACACTGATTTTCTGTTCCCTCCCCTGTTCAATCTCCTGAACAGGCAGCTCAAAATGCTTTGCGTAGTCGGTTAACTGTTTTCGTGGCAAATCCTGTACCGATCTGCCCGGCATATAATTCGCCCATAACAGCAAAGCTGTTGCTGCGGCAAACAATGCCAGAATCCCATGTTCCACCCCGAGTCCAAAAGCACCAAAAAGCTGCTGAATCACATGATGTTTCTGTAAGCTGACCAGACCTGCCACAATCAGTACCGGACGCCAGAGCAGCACCCATACCGCCCACATCAGAGCTGTCCCTGTGCTTGAAGCATAGCGTCTATGCCACGGTAACTGCTGTCTTAAATCTATAATCAGATGGTTTGCTTTCATTGTGTTTTCCCCAGTTATTATTGCTGTACCCGAATTCCACGATCCGGACTGACCCATCGGGCACGCTGCCCAGTGCCACGCAGCAGAACTTTTGGAAAAGCCACAATGCTGGCGGTAATGGTAATCAGCCAGAATACAAAGGGATACCAGATCATCCAGAAATAGTTTTTAGCCAGTGCCGGTTCATAACGACTGTCCATCCACTTACTCAGGGCAAACTGAATCAGACATGTCGCCCCCAGCAACATACCTGTTCCATACGGCAACAACGGTGAACTGACCGTAAAAATACCCATCGGGACAATGAAATGCACCAGCCAGATCACCGTCATGATCAGCATTAAATAAGACCATACCAGTGTCAGAATCAGTTCAAGCAGCAAAGGCCATAAATAATTCAGTCCAGGTTTAAACAACACATCCATGTTTTTGATCAGAACCTGTGCGCCGCCCATTGCCCATCTCAGTCGCTGTTTCCATAAGCCACGGAATGTTTCCGGCATCAGTATCCAGACCAGTGAGTTCGGTTCAAAACGGATATCCCACCCTGCTCTTTGCAGCTTCCAGGTAATATCAATATCTTCCGTCAGCATATCTGGCGACCAGTAACCCACATCATGCACAGCACTTTTACGGAATGCCGTGATGACACCTGAAACGGTAAACAGTCTGCCAAAACTCCGCTGAGCACGTTTAATCATGCCCACAATTGAAGAAAACTCTCCAACCTGAATCCGACCAATCAGTGTTGAGCGGGTTCTGATCCGAGGGTTTCCTGTCACCGCAGCAACAGTGGGGTCTTCATTAAAATGACGAACCATCCATGTTGCAGCATGTTTATCCAGCAGCGCATCACCATCTATTCCCAGTAAAATTTCTGCCTTGGTCAGCAGACTGCCTGCCTGTAATGCCATGGCTTTCCCCTGGTTCTGTGCCAGGTGAACAACTCTCAGACGCTCATGTTTTTCTGCAAGTCGGTTCAGTACTTCCGCTGTATTGTCCGAACTGCCATCATTGATAGCGATCACTTCAAAATCCGGATAATCCAGTGCCAGCGCATGACTTAAGGTTTCCTCAGCATTGTCCCCCTCGTTAAAACAGGGAACGAGAACTGCCACAGCAGGATAATATGCCAGTGCCGGTGGTTGCTGAAAAGGAGCTTCCTTACGTTCTTTCCAGTAAAAAATCAGTGCGCCAATCATCCATAAATACGACATGAATAATGGATAATAAAAAATAAAATGTAAGGCTGAATGCCATAATTGCTGAACAACAGACACTGGACGCCTCCTTAAGGAATAAGTTTGCTGGATTTCAGACTGAATACCTGCTTCATGATCTGCACCTCGGGATGATCTTTCACTGGATCATCCGGATAATATGCAACATGCATTACCCCTTGCTGATACAGAGAACGGATTGTTGCTGCCATTTCTTCAGAAGGTATTTTCTGGTTATTACGCCAGTTCACAGACTGAAGTTCAAAAACGGTCTTTTTCACACCGTCAGGATACTGTTTTACCCGACTGAGAATATCGTGATAGAACTTTTGCTGATCGCTGACCTGCTCCATATAAGGCATTGCCATAATGGCTGTAAAATCATAGCGTTTCAGTGACTGCTCCAGAGACTGTGAATACCAGTTTTCTGCATAAGGTTTAAGTGCCACCTGGGCATAAAGATTACGTGCTGTCAGTAAAAATGGCTGATACTGACGTACCGTTCCAGCCAGCTGCATGGCAAAATCATCAATATACTGTGTTTTAAAAGCCGTCCATTTCTGCAGTTCCGTATCATTATTTCTGATCTGTTGCAGATCCGCAGGCAGTCCTGCAGCCACATAGGCTTTTATGGCATCTGGACTTGCATCTTCATAATCAGACAGTGTGGTATCGTCATGAAACAGAATCCCGTTGAATGGAACAGACTTTGCAAGATCTGTATAAATGCCCTCAACGGTCTGACGGGCTTCTGCTGAAAATGGGCTGAGACGGTGATAGCCCATATCCAGATGCTCACCTTCTCTGGCAGGCTGAGTCACCACAATGTCTTTGGACACAGGATTGGATGCAGGTAAATCCCATGCCAGCAAAGGCATCCAGGCATACACCCGACTGACCTGTGTCCGGGTCTGGATCTGCCACGCCACCCTGTTGAACAGGTCAGCTCTGACCGGTAAATAACGGTTTGGAAAATACACCATATCTGCTGAACCATTGGCATCAGGATCTGAAAAAGCCTGCAGGTACACGGTATTAACTTTCATTGCCACAATACGGTCGAGCAGATGATCCAGGTTTTTTTCCTGCTGTACAGGATCAGGGTCATAAATATAATCCAGATCCACATGCATAATTTTCTGCGGGCGGTTGTTATCACCCAGATGTTTCTGGCGGTTTTCTATTTCCTGAGCCAGATCTGCCGTCGTCATTCCCCCTTCAATCAGGATACGGTTCAGTTGCCCAAGTGAACTGTGTACCGTATCTGCACCATCATCCAGACTGACAGCCACTGGCATTCCGAGCTGCTCTGCAATCGAAACGGTCTGCATGTTATAGCGACCATAAGGCCAGACGATCACTCTGGGCGAGCGCAGTCCGTGGCTGACCAGCAGATCATTATTCTTTTTCAGGTCACTCCGGATACGCTGGCTGTATGCTCCATCACTTTCATAAGTTGAAGTGGCTGGATTATATAAACGGCTGACCGCCGCCGGTTCTGAATTTCCCTGAGGATTTGCAGTGATTCCTCTGTGCAGGTTGTAACTGTGACTGGCAATTTCGACAAACCCACTGTTCTGCATTTCTTTTAACTGTGCCCAGGAAAGCATCTGATTCCTGTTGATGGCTTCCCCTGCAAAATCGACATTCTGTCCAGCTGAGGGTTCAAGCCAGCTACCAACCACAGCAAGGACTACAGGAATTTTCCGTACTTTTAAAACCGGAAAAACATTCTGATAAAATGACTCATAGCCATCATCCACGGTCAGTAAAACCGGTCTGGAGGGAAGTACTGCTTTTCCCTGATGTGACTGAATCAGCTGATCGACACTGATGAAGTGAAAACCCTGGCGGATCAGCCAGTCCAGATGCTGCTGAAACTGCACAGTGCTGACTGAATACTGGGGAATTAATGCATTTTTCTGATCGGTGATTTCATGGTATCCAAGAACAGTAACCACATCAGATGCCTGAACATTTTCAGGAGGTCTGCTCCATGCCGCAGTCGTTAATATTGCAGAAAAT
The DNA here is from genome assembly GCF_002165295.2 of Acinetobacter sp. WCHAc010052. Taxonomy (NCBI): domain Bacteria; kingdom Pseudomonadati; phylum Pseudomonadota; class Gammaproteobacteria; order Moraxellales; family Moraxellaceae; genus Acinetobacter; species Acinetobacter sp. WCHAc010052. The sequence continues at coordinate 2,569,338 of NZ_CP032143.1, forward strand.
AAAGCGGTTTTCAGCAAGGTGGACAAAAAACAGTTTTTCATACGATGGACTCAGAATGTTCTGTAACATTGCCTTTCCAGTGTCCATACCTCACTGACTTTCTGCTTTTTTTCCCTGCATACTGGAAGGTCTTTTTCAGACTCGTATTTTTAATGGATCATTCTGAAATGAATCTTAAAATGACATCAGATTTTTGATGCAAAAGTGAAACAAAAGCAACAATATTTCAATTTCATTCGTGTGGCTTTTACATTCAAATAGCAGGCAAAGAGGACGAGCCGCATAAGGACAGCATGATCAGACCCGCCCAGATCCAGGATATTTCACAGATTTTACAGGTCATACACAACAGTATCCGTTCCTGCATACAGGATCATCAGCGGCATGAACCCTCTATACAGCAACTGCTTGAAAGCAAAACGCAACATAGCCTGCTGATGTCCATGCATTATAACGACAGCTGGGTCTATACCATTCAGGAGCGTGTTGTGGGTTTTATCATGATCAGTGATCAGGGTGAAATCATCATGAACTATGTGGCTTCAGAAGCTCAGAAACAGGGAATCGGGGCTGCACTGATGCAGAATATTATTGAACTGATCAAACCGAAAAAGCTTGCCGGCATTACGATACACAGCACCCACACCGCAAAAGATTTTTATCTGAAACAGGGATTTAAAGTTACAGCCCAGTCCACTGCCACAATTTCAATGCACAAAACGCTGAAACATGAAAAACAGCCCCACCCTGATCCGACTTTTTCTGTACTCAGCTGATCTGTCAGAAATAACCGAGGTCTCTGTCATCCGTAAAACCTGCATTTTATGATTTTAAATATCTACAGAAAGGTTATCCCTGCCCGCATTTTTAACCTTATAAAGCTGTACATCTGCTTCTTTCATGAACTCCAGTACGTTGCTGTAAGGCTGTGCAGCTGTCATCCATGACAAGCCCATACTCAGTGTCACCCAGGGTTTGCCATCTTCCCGTGCAATATGTTCATATTTCTCTTTACGGACTTCTTCGAGCAGATTTTCCATACAGGCAATCACTTCTGTTAATGATCCAGCATTGATGACAATTGCAAACTCCTCACCGCCATAACGCGCAGCAAACGCCCCTTCTGGAAGTACTCGGTGCATCACCCCAACCAGATTGCTGAGAATTTTGTCACCTTTTAAATGCCCGTAGTGATCATTATATTTTTTGAAAAAATCCACATCCATCATGGCAAATGCCAGTAAGCCCTGCTTTGTCTTACAGATCTGCTCAAAACGCTGCTGAATTTCATCATTCAGCGCACGGCGGTTATATGCCCCTGTCAGAACATCCACTTTCGCCTGATACTCAAGCTGATGATTCAGTTCCACCAGCTGTGCTGTCCGCTGTCTGACTTTCTGATCCAGGGAATCATTAAGACTGATCAGCTCATTATTCAGATGTTCAATATGATACGTATGATGCGCATAATTACGCGACTGCTGGAACATGATCAGCAGTGCATAAAGACTGGTGGAAATAAACACCAGGTTTACAGAGTCAATCAGATTCAGCATCAGCAGAAAATCATGAATAAAAGTTGCACACAGCAAAATTACTGCCCAGAGGTTCAACTTTGAATAATACTCATTATTCTTCAGGGTCAGGTAAAAGCCCCGGATAAAATTGATCAGGACAACTGGACAATAAACAGCACTGTAAAATGCAATTTTTTCAAAAATATGTGGCTGATTGAACAGCGTGATTAAAATATTCAGTCCGAGCAGCCCCATGGCTATCCAGTACACCACAGGATGCAGATATCTGCGGTTCAGCAGATACATATAGGTCAGGAACAGAATAATCGCCATGAAAGTAAACAGGTATTCCAGCCGTATACCCCACGGCCACTGAATATCTGTAAAGGATGTATAGGCATAAGGCGCAGAAAACAGATTGTGCAGTGCCAGAAACACAATAAAAATACCGAATATAAAAATACTCTTGGTATTCCGCCCAGTTGCACCGCGGAATATGGAGAACATGAGAGTGAAAATACCCACACCCAGTACTGCACCACAGACCATTGCAATACTCATCATTAACAGCTGGAACTGACGGTTGACAGTTCGGCTCAGTCCAATCCGCATCGGGTTTTCAATACCGCCCTGAATATTCTGAAAACTGGACGCCTGGATGGCTAAAGTAAAATACTCACTTTCAGCAATAAAATAAGCGATTCGGGGTGCATTTTCAGTCTGATGCTCATTCTTGTTTTTACCGACTTCCCCAACTCTGACGATCACATCGCCATTCAGATACATGCGGTAAGCGCCATACTGATTGGGTATCCATATCCCGATCCGTCTGCCAACAAATTCTTTCGGGAGCTTGAAGTGCCCGACAAAACTGCCGTAAGTGTCAGTTTTACCCGTGAGCTTTTTAAAAGAAACGGGCAGCTCGACGACTTCTGGAATCAGAACCGCGCTGGGCTGTATGACGAGCTGTTCTGGATAAAACAGCCACTCACCGCTCAGATATGTTGTCGATTTTTCAGTAAAATTGACTTCATTGAGTAATCTTTGATGCTGATAATAAGATGCCGGTGCAGATTCATACTGCGCCCACACATTTCCTGTAAATATACACAGACAGGACAGAATAAAAGCAATAAAGACTGAATGAAGCAGTCTGACCCCGTTCAAAATGAATATATATCCATAAATAAAACAAAAAAGCTAAGACTTTAATTTATCTTAATTATTTGTAAATTTGAATCTTTTTCTTGTTATTCCGATTATTTGCACAGCAGGAAAAATCTGACCTGCTGTGCGGTGTATTCTGCTGTTACTCAGTCACGGGTTTTGACATCAAACAGTTCAATTTCAAAAATCAGGTTAGAGTTCGCAGGAATAATATTGCCCATCTTGCGATCACCATAAGCCAGGTGTGAAGGAACGATCAGTTTACGCTTACCGCCCACTTTCATCCCCATGATCCCCTGATCCCATCCCTTAATGACACGACCCGTACCAATCACAGTTTCAAAATAATTACCGCGATCAACCGAAGAATCGAACTTCGTACCGTCTTCAAGCCATCCTGTATAGTGAGTGGTAATCAGAGCACCCTTAACGGCTTCTTTACCTTCACCCACTGTTAAATCAATAATTTCAAGTTCTGCTGTCATGTCTTAGTCCACCTGTACGTGAAAATTAAATTTAAAAAAATTCTGCTGCTTACTGCAACTGTGTCCACTCAATCACAGCCTGTGCATTATCACCGATCAGTGTCCATTCACCATCCATGACATTGAGCTGTAACTGCATGGTGCGCTCACATAAAGTCTGAATCGCAGCTGTTGTTGCTTCAGACAACTGCCACACCTGGACATTTTTCAATGTTTTCAGTTTAGAACTGCGCTTATACCATTCTGCAACTGCTGAACCATAAGCCACAACTGCCACTTCACTGCAACGTGCCGATGCTTTTTTGACTTTGTCTTCATCAGGTAAACCGACTTCAATCCATTTCACCAGCTGTCCAGTTAAGTCTTTTTCCCACAGCGCCGGTTCATCCGTTTCAAACAGATCTTTGGTAAATTCCAGACGCTCATCAGCAAAACGTGCAAATGCCAGAACACGCACCATCAGACGTTCAATGGTTTCGGATGGATGTAATGCCATCGTCAGCTGAAAATCGCCATACTGATGTACATCCATATTGGCAATATTTAAATCTGCCTTATAAATCGTCGCTTTTAAAGCCATGAACATTCCAGAAATTAAGTTCTCAGATATGGCGCACAGTCTATAAGATTTTCAGCTCAGATTCAGACTTATTTATACCGAACTGATCCGGCATGCCAGTAATCCAGTTTCAAGCGCTTCCCAGTCATGCACCTGTGCTGGCTGATCCTGCACAATCATTTCCACACGGTTATCCAGCCCTTCTTCACCCAGTTTATAGTTGATCTGCTCAGGGTTGAAGTTAAAAGTCATCCATCCCTGATCGGTATTGAAAATACCTTTTATACGCAACCAGTCCTGCTGCTCACACAAAGTATCAAGCAGATCATAAAAACGGAAAGACCAGCTTTTTGAGAATTTCCATCCCACCACGGTATAGCCATTGGAATGCTCAACATAATGATATGGCAGCTGCTTAATCACAGGTAAAGGCTCATCTGGTGCCAGCTGCTTCTGTACATGTATTAGAGGTACGATTTTGCGTTCAACAGCCCTGTGAGGCAGATCAATCTGATCAATACTGATATTGCCCTGCTCAGACATGATCCATGACTGCACACCGGTCATATATTCCTGCTTCAACTGTGTCAGCTGTAACTGATCTGCATCGGTCATGCTGTCTGCATGAGAAACAACAACGATTTCAGAGGTCTTTAACTGATCTTGATATAAATCCTGCGCTGTCCACTCAGTATCATGCAGTTTTGATCCATCCACCACACAGATCAGAGCCCGCATATTGATCTGACTGCTCCAGTGAGGTTCTGTCAGCTGTTCCAGCAGTTGTGCAGGATGCCCCAGTCCTGTAGGTTCTATAAACAACCGGTCTGGCTGCTTTTCCTGAATCAGACGTGATAATGCAATCTGCATAGGTAACTGACCGACACAACACAGACAGCCCCCGAGTAACTCTTTTACTTCATAGCCACTTTGCTGTGGTAATAACTGCTGATCCACACCAATCTGACCAAATTCATTCATCAGGACTGCCCAGACCTCATGTACAGGCTTCTGGGCAAGCAGGTTCTGCAACAGCGTGGTTTTACCCGCTCCCAGGAAACCTGAAATAATATGCACAGGAACCTGCCTGGTGCTTAGATTAATTTTCAAACTGAGCGCTCTGAATATTGATACATTAATAAAAATCATGCTATTGAAGATACAGACACAGTTCAATGCTGTAAGGGTAATTAAATCTCACCCTTCACAAAAAATTGTGCCATTTGTAAAAAATGCTTACATTTATTTTGATGATTTTTACTTCTTTTAAATTTCAGGTTTTCCACTTTTGTTTAACTTTGATTAAAAAATCCTGTTAATTTCCACCATTTTGAAATATTTCCATACATTTTATAAGGGAATTTCAGGATTATATTTACATAAATAATACATTTAAAACTGCTATGTGATTTTCCAGTAAGCCGCACTGTTTCTCTTTGTTTCATTCATTGATCAATCTTAAACTCAGCCGTAGCATGAGTGTCTGTTCATATTTAAGTGATGATGAATATGAATATTTATAAATTAATATTTAAGGATGCCACTATGAAATTAGCTCAGATTCTACTTGCTTCAACTTTCGCTTTAACTGCTGCAACAACTTTTGCTGCAACTGCTGAACAACCTAAAGAAGATAAAGTGATCGTTTCAACTCAGGAACTTCCTGCTGATGCTGCAACTGATGCAACTTCTGCTCAACCTGCTGCGGAACAACCAGCTTCTGCATCTGCGGCTACTGACGCTCAACCAGCTCAGTAATCCGGTAAAGCGATAAGGTTAGACCCATAACCTTTTAATCCAGAAGACCTGATCTCTCCAGTGATCAGGTCTTTTTTATGTGCAGATGAAAATCCACAGCATAACCATAGAAATAAATGATCAATGAATCAGAATCCAGTATCATCATTTTTATAAATTAATATTAAATATCATATAAATATATCAATAATAAATTTAAGGCAGTAAAAATTACATACTACTTATCCACTATGGCATAGCTAGGCTTAGACCCTCATTTGAGTCATTAATATCTACATATTGTGGTTTGAATGGAATAATCGCTGTGAGTTCAAAGATTGATTACACCACGCAAGTGGCTATTTTAGGTGCGGGTCCTGTAGGTCTGACAATTGCAAATTACTTAAGCAAACAAGGCGTACACGTGACTGTGGTCGAGCAACTGGACAGTTTAATTGATTACCCGCGTGCAATTGGGATTGATGATGAATCTCTGCGTACCATTCAGTCACTGGGTCTGGTGGACAAAGTCCTGCCACATACCACGCCCAACCATGCCATGCGTTTCCTGACGCCTAAAGGTCGTTGCTTTGCAGATATTCAGCCTTTAACCCGTGAGTTTGGTTTCTCGCGCCGTAATGCCTTTATTCAACCGCAAGTGGATAATGTGTTGCTGCAAGGTTTAGAGCAGTATGAAAATACGCAGGTTTTATTTTCACGTCATTTAGACGAGTTCACTCAGGACGCCAATGGCGTAACGCTGAACATCCAGAATAAAGATGGTAATAAAGAAGTCATCCATGCGCAGTACTTAATTGCCTGTGATGGGGGTAACTCAATTGTCCGTCGTACTTTAAATATCGGTTTCGATGGTAAAACAGCACCGAATCAGTGGATCGTGATTGATATTGAAAATGATCCATTGGCAACACCGCACATTTATTTATGTTGTGATCCAGTACGTCCTTATGTGTCAGCTGCCCTGCCGCATGGTATCCGCCGTTTTGAATTTATGGTGATGCCTGGTGAAACACAGGAAGAGCTCAGCAAACCTGAAAATATTGCCAAACTTTTATCTAAAGTTTTACCAACCACTGATGGTATCGAAGTGATCCGTCAGCGTGTCTATACCCACAATGCCCGTATCGCAGATAAATTCCGTGTAGACCGTATCCTGCTTGCAGGTGATGCTGCGCACATCATGCCCGTATGGCAAGGTCAGGGCTATAACAGTGGTATGCGTGATGCCTTTAACCTGGCGTGGAAAGTGGCTTTAGTCGTTCAGGGTAAAGCGACACCTGATCTGCTGGATTCTTACCAGGTTGAACGTAAAGACCATGCCAAAGCCATGATTGATCTTTCTGTGATGGCAGGTCATGTACTTGCGCCACCGAAAAAATGGCAAGGTTTTGTTCGTGATGGGATTGCTTATGCATTGAATTACATCAAACCCATCAAACAGTATTTACTGGAAATGCGTTTTAAACCGATGCCGAAATACAATGACGGGGCTTTGGTTAAAGACAACAATAAAGAATCACCAGTCGGTAAGATGTTTATTCAGCCGCAGGTTCAACTGGAAAATGGTCAAACAACTTTATTGGATGAAGTGATTGGTAATGACTTTGCCGTGATTGCCTGGGGTGTCGATCCGAAATGGGGCATCAATGACGCCAATATGAAAGTATGGCAATCTTTGGGTGTGAAGTTTATTCAGGTGCTTCCTGCGGTTCAGTTAGGCAATGAAAAACGTAAAATCCATGATGGTGTAATCACGATTGGTGATACAGGTACAGAAATCCGCTCATGGTTCGGTAAAACAGATCAAGCCATGGTGATTTTACGCCCTGACCGTTTTGTGGCAGCACTTGCCATTCCACAAACCATGAACACAGTAAGCCAACAACTGTTCAGTAAATTGCATGCGAAATAATCTGTAAATACTGCTCAATTTTTTTAAAATCACCATGTTTAAAAACATGGTGATTTTAAATACCAATAATTCATTTACCTATATCTGTTTTTTATTTTTCACATAAATTTTATACCAATATTTTTCATTCAAACATATTTCTGTCAATAAAAAAGCTGTATTGAAGAATAAATTTACGCATAATACCCATATTCAAATTAAACCATTTATTCTTATGAAAAAATTTATTTTACTTGCATGTATTACAGCACTCACTGCGTGCTCAAAACCGACATCTGAACAAAATAATACATCAACATCCTCCGATCAGATCATTGCCTTACAGCCTTCAAAAAATACACTGGACAGTACCCGCTTTACCCGCAGTGAGGAAGCTGGACCTTTGTGCCCAGAAAACTCATTACAATGTTATACCTATGCACAAGAACAAATTCGCTCTAAATATCCTGATTTAATCCAAAAAATTGGCGATGGCATCAGCATTAAACTTTTTAATGGGACAATTAAAAAATATATGCCAAGTCGAGGCAAGGAAGACCATCCAGAATACTGTGAAGTATGCTCCTATACAGTTGTCAATGAATATCCTGCTATTGATTCTTTGCTCTTACATACACAATATTATGAAGGAGCTGGTTATACCTTGCTGAATTTAAAAACGGGAACAGAAACTCATCTGTCAGGCATACCTACATTCAGTCCTGACTATAAATATATGCTCAGTATTAACAGCGATCTGGAAGCAGGCTATACAGACAATGAACTGAATATTTATCAAATTGATGAAAAAAATGACACTAAGCTCATTTTTGAAGCCACAAAAACCATCCCTCAATTTCAAGCAGAAAATAATGTCGGCTTTTCTGCTGCAACATGGCTGGAAAACACGAAATTTATTGTCCAGTTAGACTATCTTTCAGATAGTGAAAACTATTCCAGTGAATATCCACATAAATTTTATCAATTCAGTCTGATGAAAAGCGATGCAACACCACACTGGTCCGTCGAAGCACTATCAGAAGAAACCTATAACAAACTTAAAGATCAACAACATTGATCAACTCTATTTTCAGGCTTTAAACCGGCGGCTATCAACAGCCGCCGTTGTCTGTTCCAACCTTTCCATTGAAGGTCTAAACCGCCTGAAACCACTGTACATCCTTCACTGAATCACGTTGCTGAATCAACTTTAAGAAGGGTTTAAATTCATCCAGATACGGCACAATTTTAAAAGAAATCGCAAAAACCAGCCAATACGCTAGAAACAAATCCGCAGCAGAAATTTTGTCACCGAGCAGATATGGATTTGCCTTATTCAAACCTGCTTTAATAAAGTCATAAACCAACGCTTCAGTACCAAAACTTAAACTGCCTTTCTTCTGTGCTGCCAGTTCAGGAGAAACATTCAGACTTTTAAAATCCATCATTTCCGTTAAAGGTCCATGACAGAAAAACAGCCATTTCAAATATTCGCCACGTTTCGGATCGTTCAATGCAGGTGCGAAACCTTTCTCGATAAACTTATCGGCTAAGTAGGCAAAAATTGCAGGTGTTTCTGAAATGACTGAATCACCATCGACCAAAAATGGGACTTTCCCCATTGGATTTAAAGCCAGATATTCAGGCTGATGCAGATCTTTATATTCCACTTCAATGATTTCGATCTGATTTTCAATATCTAATTCTTTAAGCAAAGGTAAGAGTGTATTTCCGCGGGAGTATGCATTGGTAAAAAGTTTCATTATTCTGATCCGATTGATACTGTTTTTTATAGAGTAAGAATAGCGCAAATCAGATGTTTTTATGTACAGGAATGATGAAACAAAATGATGAAAACATCATCAGAATACCATGATGTATCCTGATGATGAATCAACTGAGAAAAACACAAATTTAATGAATCGTAATCTCATAATTGAAGTTTTCAGCAAAACCTAAAGACTCACGATATTCAATCGGCTGCCCTTCAATGTTTTTAGCAATACGACATACTTGTACCAAAGCTTCCGACAATTGATTGGCTAAATACGGGTCTTGAAGATTCTTTTTAAAAGAAAGCTGTTCAACCGCAGAAGAAACAAATTGCCCGCATTTTTCATAATAAAATGGATAAAGCAGATTCGCGAAATCTTTTAATGCAATATCTTTGAGTGTTGAAAACAACTGTGCTGACAGCCATATTTTTTCACTCAAAACCACCACATCTTCATTCAGACGTACACGTTCGATATAAATCAAAGCATCATTTTCACCGAGCTTCAATTTTTGGTTGATTGCAGGAACTGCTGCAATAATTTCCAGTTTTTTAATTTCACCAATCGGTTGTACATCTTCACCAAACTGGTTACGCATGCGAAAAAAGCGCATTAAAGACGTCGCAAAGTTAGGCTGTCTTAAAAACGTCCCTCTGCCCTGTGACTTCACCAGTAAACCATCTTCAACTAAACACTCAACGGCTTTGCGTACTGTCCCGACAGACACGCTATACATACTCGCCAGTTCCTGTTCAGATGGAATAGGTTCTTCGATTGTCCATTTGGACTGAACTAAAAGCTTTTGAATTTGCCAGCGCACTTGCTCATAGCGAGGTAGCTTAAAATTTTTAAATGCATTTTCATCAAGCATTTGCATAACTGTTACAAAATGAGGATTTGACAATCATAACACAACAGATTTTAATACAAACATTCAAACATATATATGTTTATATCTTTAGATGTATTTATGAGTCATATACTGTCAAGGAGAGATGACAAATGACTATGCTTATTCTTGCTGCTTTAGCCATATCCATTGGCTTAGGTTATGTCACGAAAATCAATATCGGATTTTTTACGATTATTTTTGCCTATTTGATCGGTTGTTTTGGTATGGGACTCAAACCATCTGAAATAATCGAACTTTGGCCTGTAAAAATTTTCTTTATTATTTTCTCTGTGACCCTGTTTTATAACTTTGCTCTTGCCAATGGCGCACTTGAAAAGCTTGCCAGTCATCTCCTGTATAAATGTCGTAAATTCCCACAGTTATTACCTTTAGCGGTCTTTTTCGCATCCACCATCATTGCAGGATTGGGTGCTGGTTTCTATACCGTCCTCGCATTTATGGCTCCGATTACCTTATTACTGTGCCGTAAAACCAATATGAGCATGATCATCGGTGGTATGGCTGTGAACTATGGTGCGCTTGCAGGTGCAAACTTTATGACCTCGCAAAGTGGCATTATTTTCCGTAGTTTGATGGAAAATGTCGGCATTGATAGTGCAACCAGCTTTAGCTATGCCACAGGTATTTTTGTAGTCACGCTGATTATTCCGATTGTCGTACTTGGCATCTATACCTTATGGAACAGAAACAGTAATTCAATTCATATCGAAGACACAGCACCTGAAGCATTTGACGAAAAACAGAAAAAGTCCATCGCGCTGATTATTGGCATGATGGCGATTGTGCTGATCTTCCCGATTTTAAATTTATTGATGCCTGATCAACAGACCATTGCATTTTTAAACTCGAAAATTGATATCGGTTTTATTGCCATCTTCTTTGCCCTGATCAGCTTGTTCATGAAACTTGCCGATGAGAAAAAAGTCATGGCATTGGTTCCGTGGAATACCTTAATCATGATTTGTGGTGTCGGTATGCTCATTGCATTGGGTGTCAAACTCGGTGTTATTACGCAACTATCTGACTGGCTGGCAAATAATGTTCCTGTATGGCTGATCCCGATTCTGATCTGTCTGATCAGTGCCATTATGTCTGTTTTCTCAAGCACTTTGGGTGTAGTTACACCTACGCTTTTCCCAATTGTACCTGCAATTGCACTTGCTTCGGGCTTAAACCCTCTTGTCCTTTTCCTTTGCATCGTTGTTGGTGCGCAAGCTTCCGCCATCTCCCCGTTCTCGTCTGGCGGAAGCTTAATTTTAGGATCTGCACCTGCAGATGTGGATAAAAATCAACTCTTTAATCAACTGTTATTCAGAGCTGTACCTGTTGGTTTAATCGCGGCTTTGATTGCAGTACTGATACTTAAATTTGTAATGTGAGATGAAAATGTTTGCTGTTGATACGCATGCCCATGTATTTTCAAAAAATGATCCTTGTATCGCAACTGCACGCTATACACCTGATTATGATGCTTCTGTAGCTGAATATATTGCGCATCTGGATCAACATCACTTCACACATGGTGTCTTAATTCAGCCGAGCTTTTTAGGTACGGACAATACCGCAATGCTAAATGCGATTGCACAGTATCCTGAGCGCCTGAAAGGCATTGCAGTTGTTGACCATACGATTCATATTGATGAACTGGTCAAGCTCAACCAACAAGGCATTGTCGGTATTCGTTTAAACTTATTTGGTAAAGACCTGCCTGATTTTAGCGATCAGGCATGGAGCACTTTACTGAATCATTTGTCTTTTATGAACTGGCAAATTGAACTGCATGCACCGCCTGCATATCTGGTACAGATTTTACCTGTGCTGAGTCCTTATAAACTCAATGTGGTGATTGACCATTTTGGGCGTATTGATCCAGTTAAAGGCATTACTGATCCTGATTATCAAAGCCTTTTGAATATGCTGGATGCAAATCAACACTGGATTAAAGTCTCAGCTTTTTATCGTCTAGGACAATTTCCTGAAAATATTGTAGTTGCAAGCCAAGCATTTAACCTGCTCAAAGAAAAAGGTTTGACGCATAAACTCATCTGGGGCAGTGACTGGCCACATACACAACATGAATCTAAAGTGTCTTATTCAAATGTTGTGGATGCATTTCATCAGATTGTTCCTGAGCTAAAAGAACAGCAACAGATTTTGGGTGAAAATACGCAAAAGCTATTTTTATTTTAAGACCATAAAAGAACAGCTCTTAAAATTCGATAGACAAAATAGAGTCGGAATAATTTTACTTATTCCGACTTTTTTTCTATCTGGTATTTTATTAGCTAATGTTACGCAGTAACATCAAAACATTATTTGTTTCTCAATAAAATTGGATACGCGGTAACGTCATCCGCAACGTGTTTGAGGCAGGACTACATCTGCAAGCTAATGTTTATGCGATATATTAATCAAAAGGTGGTAGTTGACGAGTTTTGCGGTGAGGAGCAACGCTCCGCAAGGTGGTTTTCTTGCGAAGCTTCGCTTCTCATTTGCCGAAACAAAAGTAACTCGAACCGAAGGTTAATCCTAATCTATGAACAAAGCCGATAAGACGCCGTCACAATGAGCTTTACAATAAATATTATCCAACTGGAATTATTAAAATAACTTATCGAACCCACATAACTTAAAACATCTCCATATAAAACTGTTCTTTTAAAATCTTTAAGATCAAAGTAATCGCTTCATTTTTCTGATCTTTGCGATAATTTGCATACAGCCCAATCATCGGTAAAGGTTCAATAGTATTTTTCACCACGATCTTATCGCCCAATAATGGAATCACATAAGCAGGCACTAAACTCCAACCCACGCCCATGCCGACCAGATTGACATTCAACAAAATATTGGTGGATTTCTGTACCACACTGACATTCAGCTTCGACTGCTTGAAAAAATCCTGAATAATTTTATGCAATTGTGGTGAAGCATCTTCATCACTGATCACAAAATCCTGATGATTAAACTCCTTGATACTCACCGTGCGCTGCTCTGCAAAAGATGATGCCTTTGGAATAATCAACGCCAGAGGTTCCTGAAAAATCTGCACATTTTCAAACTCACCCGACTCATCAGGATAACGGGTAAATGCAATATCAATTTCCCCTCTACGCAAAGCACCAAACTGCGCCGAGTCTGTCAGACTGTGAAAATCAATTTTGATATCAGGAAAATGTGCACGGATATTGGGCATGATATAAGGGAAAATTTTCATTTCAGCCACAGGAACAAAGCCAATTTTCAACTGATCTTTATTTACACTGGCAATCTGGCGCGCATCATAAATCGCTTTTTCTGCATGCTCCAGACTCAATAAAGCTTCTTTTAAAAAAGCCTTTCCTTCCTCTGTCAGCTCTACTTTACGATTTGAACGGATCAGCAACTGCACACCTACTTCCTGCTCAAGGTCTTTAATCTGCTGACTCAGCGAGGGCTGTACCGTACACATCCGCTGTGCCGCTCGGGTAAAGTTCAGTTCTTCAGCAACTGCTACAAAATAGCGTAAATGACGTAACTCCACAGCTCACCTCTTTATTTAAATTCAACAGCTGATGATCTGGACGTGATCAGTCTGATATAAACATACAGCGTTAGTATGACGATCACAGCACACAGCAGATAGGTCTTCTGAAAACCGTACTGAGCGATCACCATGCCCAGCAGAACCGAACCGATTGCCATTCCTGAATCAAACAGCGTAAAAAATGTAGATACAGCATGTCCCATTCTCTGCTTTGGTGCTGACTGTATTGCCAGCGTCTGAAAACAGGGAAACAACGAGCCATACCCCATACCAATAAATACAGCAGACAACCATAAAAGCCACTGACCAGATGCCATACTCACCATCACAAGCCCTGTTGCGAAACAGACAAATGAAGGGTAAATCACAGCACTTGCTCCCTTTCGGTCGTATATTTTTCCAACCCAGGGACGCACCACAATCATGGAAACTGCAAAGACAATAAAAAACAGACTGATGGAAGCCAGTAAGTGTTTTGATTCCGCATAAGCTGCGATAAAACTCATGATGCTGGAATAGGCAAAAGCCGTCAGCAATGCCACCACACCTATAGGAATGGCACGAACTTCGATTATGTCATGTATTCCAAGTTTCGTTTTATCTGACACCCTTGCTTTTTCTGAGGTAGCTGCATCTGTATCTGCTGCATTCTGCTGAACCGGAATCATTAAACAGAATATAAACCCTAAACAGATGATCGCGGTCAGCAAAGCAAAAAGCATCTGAAAATCAGTAAACTGAATAACACTCAGCGCAATCAGTGGTCCAAAGACAACCGCCAGGTTTGTGGACATGACAAAATAACCCATCCCCTCACCTTTCCTGTGCACTGGAATAAAATCATTGGCAACTGGCACTGTGACGGTCGTTAGCACACTGAACCATATACCGTGAATAAACCGGATGAGCAGCAATGACCAAAGACTGTCGGCAAACAGATAACCGAATGCAAACATCATGAACAGCAGTTCAGAACCACGGAAAGACCATTTTTTACCCAGTTTCTGAATAATCAGACCTGAAAATGGACGTACTGCAATGGATGAAATTAAAAACAGGGTTAAAGCCAGACCCGCTTCTTTGACCGAACCACCCAGTTCTTTCATGATATAAACCGGCAGAACGGTCAGCAGTGCATAATAGTAAATAAACAGAAAAAGGTTATTCAGCACACATAAAATAAAAGACCGATTCCATAGCCGTTGCTGAGATGCACTGACAATATCCATATAAAAGTACCAGAAAATTACGGAGTACGAGCTGGATGCAGAACCAGCTGCACCAGAGCTTCTATATAAGACTCATCAGGAATCCGGTTAAAAAAGATAATCTGATAATGGATAGGACCATACAGCGTATCGAGCATCAGTTCAAAAGGATAATCCGCCTGAATTTCCCCCTGCCCAATGGCTTGCTGAATCAGTTTTCGGGTCTGCTCACGGCGTGGTAAGAGATACTGTCTGAAAAACTCACCTGCTGCTTCTCTGTGCTCAGCCATAACCACCAGTAAAGCCCGCCCTACAGGATGGTTCAAAGCACAGGATAACTTCAGCAGTTGCTGCTTCAGGTTATAGTCCAGTGAAGCATTAAAATCCAGGTCAAACACTGAAGCAGTCTGCTCACGAAAGGCTTCAAAAACCAGATCGGACTTATGCTTCCACCAGCGATAAATCGTGGATTTACCGACACCTGCTCTGGCAGCAATATCTTCTATGGTTAAACTGCTGTAATCCGATTCTTCCAGCGCCGCAATCACAGCATTTAAAATACACTGCTTACGACGGGAGCTTTTTCCTGTTTCCATGCGGTTCACTGCTTATAATGAAACGATACGTATCGTTTCATTATAGGTAAAATAAAACCCTATGGCTACACATCCTGCTTAAAAATATAATCTGAGTTCAGTTTCAGGGACTTATCGTGCTATCCAGATTTTCTTCCTTCAAATAAAAAAGACCGGAATCTGGTCTTTTTTATATCAGCAGATTAACTCTGTACTGACTTTTTATAAATACTGCATGATGGATGATGGTTTTCCTGCAGACGGGCAACTTTACGGTGCTCCGCAGCTTCAAATCTGCAACGTTTCCAGTCATTGTTTAGATCCAGAGGTGGAATCTGTTTCGGCTTACCGGTTTCATCCACAGCAACCATTGTAAAATAACAGCTGTTGGTATGGCGAACCGTACGTTTCTGAATATTCTGCGCTTCTACACGAATACCGATTTCCATGGAAGTACGGCCAACATGGTTTACACTGGCAAGAAAAGTCACCAGTTCACCCACATGGATAGGTTCTTTAAAATTCACCTTATCTACAGACAGTGTTACCACATAACTGCCAGAATAACGGCTTGCACATGCATAAGCTACCTGATCCAGCAACTTCAGAATTGTTCCACCATGGACATTACCTGAAAAGTTAGCCATATCTGGAGTCATCAGGACGGACATGGTTAATTCAGACTGGTCTTCGGATGCTGGAGCAATTAGGTCTAATGGGGACATCGTTTTCTCTGGACTCTTTATAAGACGAGGGATATGTGAATATTATTATATCGTTTTTAGCTGAAATTAAATGTTCAATTCGGCAACAATTTCATCATTATTATTTATAGTGATTTGAGCATCATTCAGAAAAATATATATTCAATGCTCAATATACACATCACAACAATGAATACAGAATCTTTTAAATTTCGGTTTAAGCTTCTTAAGCACTGATATAAAAAAGATTCTGTTCTGTATATTTACTGACGCTATTATTCAGCATCTACCAGACATAACATTTCAGCTGAAATATTGTCATAACTCAGGTTGTTGTTTGAGTCAATTTCCGCTGAAACCGTGAAACTGCCATCCATATTTTTTTTCTGCACCGTAAAGATCAGCTGTGGACTGATTGTAAGTCTGACCTGCTGCCCAATCTGAATACCCATTGTTGCCGTACCAGACTTCTGTTCTTCAGGCATATTTAAATCCAGCTTTCATTTATATATGTAAATTATATGCAATAAAACCAATCTATCAAACATAAATATATGAATAAAAAAAATATTAAATATGATTTATGTATATTATAATAGATATTAAGTCTTAATAAATACACAAAAATGATCTGAATAATAATTTTAAGTCTTTATATTACTCAGATCAGCACCACATAAAATGCAACTTTTCACAGGAAAAGTTATGTACAGAACAGCATCGTTTAAACAGACCAACAGTGTGCTCAATACTGGTCTTTCACAGAAAACTGTACTTCTTTTTCTTTCAATGGATAATGCTGTTGATTGAAGACAGCTTCAATATCATTCATTTTTAACAACGCTGCATTTATACCAGCCTGAATGGTTGCTTCACGCCCTTTTACATCAAAAATATGTGCTTTTTCCCTTAAATCAGGCTGAATAACGATGTCCGCAGATTTCAGTTCTTCACGTGCCAGGCGGTTCTGCATGATGTTGATGTTCTGATTGAACAATCCCCAGACATTGGTGGTTTCGGTATATACCGGCTGTGCCAGGATATCCACTGCAATCACAATATCCGCACCCAGTTCACGCGCGGTATCCACAGGTACAGGACTCACCAGTCCACCATCCACATACTCTGTTTCCCCAATCTGTGCAGGAACAAACATACTCGGAATAGAGACCGACGCACGAACCGCCTGTCCTGTATTACCATAGTTAAAGACCACTTTTCTGCCCTCCCGCAGCTCAGTGGCAACCACGTACATCGGTATTTTTAAATGCTCAAGTGAAGTGTCTGCCACCTGATCATTGATATAGTCTTCAACTTTTTTACCATCAAAAAAACCTTTCATGCCCAGTTTAATGTCACGCACATCGCCAGCTTTCATTTTTAAAGCAATATCACGAAGTTCCGCTGCATTTTTACCACTGGCATAAATTGAACCGACAATACTGCCTGCACTCGTACCCACAATAAAATCAGGGCGGATACCGTATTCCTCAAGTACCTGTATGGCACCGATATGGGCATAACCACGCGCACCGCCACTTCCGAGTACCAATGCAATGACCGGTCGCTGCTGTTCAGTTTTTATCTTATTAAAATCAACTTTATTTATTCTTGCTTCTGCATCCATCTGACGATGAGAATTTTTATTTTCAGAAACCGATGGCTGCACTGTCACGGGTTGAACAGGCATGGCAAAAACCTGACTGCCTGTCAGGCACATTAGACCCAGAGCATATTTTAAAAATTTCATATTCACCATCTGCAAGCAGTCTGACCATTACCCGAAAACAGGCTATAGTC
This sequence comes from Acinetobacter sp. WCHAc010052, assembly GCF_002165295.2. Lineage (NCBI taxonomy): Bacteria > Pseudomonadati > Pseudomonadota > Gammaproteobacteria > Moraxellales > Moraxellaceae > Acinetobacter > Acinetobacter sp. WCHAc010052. Next base: position 2,587,216 of record NZ_CP032143.1, read on the forward strand.
TAAGAATATTTAATTACATAAACCGTAATTTTTAGTAAAACTGTCATGTATTCCTGATATTTAATGTAAGGTCTTTTTCTAAAAATACAAGAATGAATCCGACACTTTCTTATTTTAAAATTTTTAAAATCTTTTTAAAAACAGGCTGTATTGCTTTTGGTGGACCCGCATCACACCTTGTCCTGTTCCATTTTATTTTTGTTCAGAAAGAAAAATACTTAAGTGCAGAAGAATACGCTCAGCTGGTCGCACTGTGTCAGGTTATTCCTGGTCCGACCAGCAGTCAGGTCGGTATGGCAATTGGATATCACTTCAAAGGCTATCTTGGGGCATTTTATGCCTGGCTCGGTTTCAGTTTGCCTTCTGTTATGCTGATGATCTGCATTGCCCTGTTAGGACAGCAATACTCTGCTCTGATCGGCTCTCAGGGATTTCATATTATTCAGCTGATTGTGCTGGCAGTCATCGGATGGGCTTTCTGGCAGATGCTCAGAAGTCTGTGCAACAGATTATGGCAATATATCCTGGTTGGTCTGTCAGTGCTGTTTCTGTCTTTTGCACCGGTGGGTACAGGACAGATCAGTCTGATCATGATATCAGGGCTGATCGGTATTTTACTTTATAAACCCCGCAAGAACAGCAACTCAGATACATACTCAGAAAATCCAACGGATGAAACAGTACATCGTCCTGTATTCAACAAGCGTAATATGGGGTCTTCAGTAATATGGCTGCTGATGTTTACAGCCCCCTTTTTACTTGCCCCATGGCTACATAATCCAGAATCACGTGGCTTATATCACCTGTATGAAGCCGCTTCACTGGTATTTGGAGGTGGACATGTCGTGCTGCCTTTTCTGTATCAGGACTTCGTTCAGTCGGGTCTGATTCGGGCACAGCAGTTTGACCTGGGCTATGCTTTTGCTCAGTTGATGCCAGGTCCTTTATTCAGTTTCTCTGCTTACCTGGGTGCATCTGTTCCTCTGGGTTCAACTCCATTGACAGGTGCTCTGCTGGCAGTGATTGCAATTTTCCTACCTTCTTTTTTTCTGTTATTTGCGACTTTGCCTCACTGGCAATGGTTGATGGCACAGCACCGCATTCAGGCCGCCCTGATGGGAATCAATGCAGCGGTCTGCGGACTTCTACTTGCCATGATTGGTGAAATGTCCAGACAGCAGATCCACCAGATTTCAGACCTGTTTTTTGTACTGCTGGTGATGATCGCCTTAAGAAGTAAAGCTCCTGTGTGGCTGATTCTGCCAGGCAGTTTTTTCATTTATTTATGGCTCACGCATATTTAACAGACATAAAAAAACCTTCCCGCAGGAAGGTTTTTAAAATATTACCAGATATCCGATTTCACTTTAGATTTAAACTCTGGATAATTATCCAGTTTAAATTCCGGTTCTTTAATTCCTTTTTTCAACTGAGCTGTATAGTCCTTCAACAGCATCCGTAAAAATGGTGTCAACAGCAGAATTGCAAACAGGTTAATAGTCGCCATCAACCCCATGGACAGATCTGCCATGGACCAGATCAGCGGTACACTTGTGATTGCGCCGAAATACACCATAAACAATACCAGCAAGCGGAATATCAGCATAACTTTCCTGTTGTTATTAATAAACTGTACATTGCTTTCGGCATATGCATAGTTACCAATAATCGAGGAAAAAGCGAACAGAAACAGAATCACCGCCAGGAAGTCATCTCCCCAGCTGCCAATCTGACTTTCAAGTGCCATCTGTGTCAAGGCTACGCCCGCAAAACCTGCTTCATGGTACAACCCTGACACCAGAATAATAATTGCAGTACATGAGCAGACAACAAAGGTATCCACAAAAACCCCAAGCATCTGCACAAGACCTTGGTTTACTGGGTGCTTTACATCAGATGCCGCGGCTGCATTGGGAGCTGACCCCATACCTGCTTCATTTGAAAACAGACCACGCTTAATGCCCTGCATCATTGCCATGGAAACCATAGCACCAAAGAAACCACCTGCTGCGGCATCAAATTCAAAGGCTTTACTGAAAATCAGTTTAAAAATATCAGGCAGTAACGCTAAATTAACCACTGCAATATATACAGCAACAGCCAGGTATAAAAATGCCATGAAAGGTACGAAACTTTCTGCCACTTTTGCAATACGTTTGATACCACCAAAAATGATCAGTGCTGTCATGACAACCAGTAACAGCCCTACCCATGAAAGTGTAAAGCTGTATCCTGCCACTGCAAACACAGGATCTGCCTTGTTCCAGCCCCAGGCATGTGAAGTTGCATCAATAATTGAGTTTGCCTGCACAGCATTGAACACAAACCCATACGCAAGAATAAGTGCCGATGCAAATACAACACCCAACCACTTCTGCTTCAGTCCCTGGGTAATATAATAAGCAGGACCACCTCGGAACTGCTGATTCTGTGTATCTCTAACTTTAAATAACTGAGCCAGTGAAGACTCCACAAAAGCAGAACTCATCCCTAAAAATGCAGTAAACCACATCCAGAAAACAGCACCGGGGCCACCTATTGCAATCGCAATTGCAACACCTACAACATTCCCAACTCCCACCCGACTGGCAAGTCCGGTCACAAAGGCCTGAAACGGTGTGATCCCATGATCATCATCTGTCTCTTTACGACTGGATTTCATCACCTTAATACTGTGCAGAAACAGTCTGAACTGAACAACGCCAGTGATGGTGGTATAAAAAACACCAACAATTACAAGAAAAACTACCAGAAAATCCCAAAGCGGGTCATTGAAAAATTTGACCCATGACATCAATGTTGTACTTAATTGTTCATTCATTTTGATTCCCATCAATTAAAAAAGAAAAAAGCCTGATTCGGCTTTTTTCTTTTTCTTTTCGTTTTAAGCAACAAATTTCAGAATCATCTGAATCACTGTTGCGTTGATTAAATCAACAAAGAATGCACCACACAGCGGCACAATCAGAAATGCCTTGTGCGATGGTCCATACATGTTGGTAATCGCCTGCATGTTCGCAACCGCTGTTGGCGTTGCCCCCATACCGAAACCACAATGACCCGCTGAAAGTACAGCAGCATCGTAGTTTTTACCCATCACTCTGAATGTTACAAATGCAGCATACAGCGCCATTGTAATGGTCTGAGCCCCTAAAATTACAACCAGTGGACCTGCCAGGTCAGCCAGTTGCCATAATTTCAGCGACAGTAATGCCATTGCCAGGTAAAGTGACAGTGACGCATTACCAAAGACATCAATTGCACGGTCAAAAATACTGACCTTAAATACACCTTCCAGGACATTACGTAAAATAACCCCACCGCCAAGTGTCCAGACAAATGTAGGAAGTTCAAACCAGGTTCCTTTACTGAAGCCCGTCATAAATTCAGCAAAAGCAAGACAGGCTGCGAACATACCCAGAGTCGTAATCGCATTATCAGCTGTAATCAGACGAACCTGATGCGGATATTCAAAAGGAACAAATTCCTGTCCTTCCTGTTCAGCTGTGTGAAGATTATGGTCATCAGTCTGCTGATCTGTACGCGCAGTCGCAAGAGAATACTTTTTAATCAGAAGTCGTGCCAGTGGACCACCGATCAGACCACCAATGATCAGACCGAATGTTGCGCTCGCCATCCCCAGTGCGAGTGCACCCTGAATACCATGCTCAACTTCCAGAATTTCACCCCAGGCACCTGCAGTACCATGACCACCAGTCAGAGTAATCGAACCTGCGATCAGACCAATTAATGGATCAATGCCCAGTAAGGTTGCCAGGCTCATCCCCACGAAGTTCTGTACCACAATAAACGACGCAACACAGACCAGGAAAATAACCAGACCAATACCACCTTCACGCAGTTTTGCAAAATTGGCACTCAGACCAATGGATGCAAAGAAAATCAGCATGAAACTGGTTTGCAGTTCACTGCTGGTGGTAATGCTGTATCCCCATAAATTATGGACAAGCAATGAAATCACTGCTGCAACAAGACCACCGGCAACAGGTTCAGGAATATTGTATTTTTTAAGAAATTCAATATTGTTGACAAGAAAACGTCCAAGTAGAAGGACAATAACCGCTGCTATCAGCGTATAAAACGCGTTAAAAGTGAATTCCATGGGAAAGTCCCTTGTATATCATGAATACTTTTTGTTTCACAGTTTGACCAAATATGATTTCAGATGATCGTCCCTGTACTGCTTTTAATCACTTATGTACAGATTCAAATCTAAGTTATTCAGTGCATTCTGCAATTAGAATAATGTAAATCAGATCACATTTTAAATTTCTGTGAACAGATCAATTATTCCGTCATCAATTGAAAATATTTAATTTTTCCAGCTAAGTACTGACAAAAAAGTAAACGCTTTTACGCATATTGAGGAAGATGCGATACAGCAGTTTCAGTGCATGGGTATTCACTGTTCTTTGCTGTACAGGCTTAAAACTGAGGGATAATCTCATTATAAGCTCCTTACAAGTAAGATCCTTTTCAGTCTTGATTCGACTTAAGCAGGATAAATCTGAGGGTTAAAAAAGGTGTAAAAGGGCGACATTATGCAGTTTTTTTTCAAATTGTCTTCATTTTTTTACATTTTTTATTATAAATCTGACTTATTCATTTTTAATCTTAATACTTTTGCGAAATACTCTGCATTTGCATAAAAGTGACAGCCTGTACGTCCATCACTGTTTTCCAGATATAAAAAAGGAGTGACTGATCACCCCTTTTTTTGAACTTTAAAACTGCGGCAGCTTATTAGAAGCTATATTTAGCCATCAAGCCTACACGGTTATCCTTATAAGATTTACCCGCAAATGTTTCACGCTTACCATTGATATATTCAACGCCTAAGTCAATCGGTTTAGCTGGTGAATAAATCACGTTTAGCCATGCCTGTTGAACTTTTTCATTACCTAACTGATTTGCTTTTGCATAACCATTGTCATCATCAGCAAACATACCACCATAAGCCAGTGTTGTACGTAAGTTAGGCAGCACTTTATAAGTTGCGCCAACCTGAGCTGCATTAAACTCATTCTGTTTAATATTATTGTTTGCATCAACTACATAAGCCGAGTTACTGCCATACATATAATTGCTGTTACCTTTTACATGTGTAAAATCAGCAAATACTTTTAATGGATCTGTCAGCTGGTAATTTGCACCAACTGCAATACCCCAACCAGTTTTGTCATCCTTTGCAGTTTCTGACTTATAGTTTTCAGCCAGTACGCGCGCAGTTGCTGTACCTTTTCCATCTGCAAAGCCCTGAGTAAGCTTAGCAGTAAGTACAGGTAAACGATATTTCAAATCAGCTGCAGCTCCTTCGACATCAGCAAGAGTTGCCATGCCTGCCTTACTGTTACCTTCTTCGGCAGCAATAAATAACTGAGTTTGTGGCGCAAGATTAAGTCCATAACGAACCTGAGGAATACGCGTAGTACCACCACCAATGTTAGTTGCGAAGTCAATCATTTCAGGTGCATGACCTGCAAGGAAGTTCGACGTTGTCTGACCGAATAACCAGTTGTTTAAAGTTAAATAAGCGTGACGGATACGCAGATTTTCATTCGCACCGTTACCCGCAAAATCCACTTCAACCTTACCACCAACTTTGTCATCGCCTACTGGAGTGTTAAAATCAAGACCTAAACGGGTCGTTTTTGCTGTTGCACGTAATTTATCTTTTGTTGCACCAGTACTTTTGTGAACAGAGCCGAAGTCATCGTCTGCACCTTCAATGATGTAGTTTGCATCACCACGTACAAAACCGTACAGGTTAACTTCTGCACCGCCTTTAGATTTCATTGAAAACGGTGATGCAGGCTTAGTTGAAGGTGCTATAACCTGTGGCTGTGCTTTAACTTCAGCAATCTGAACCTGTTGCTGCTGCTGAACCTGATTCTGCTGTTGAACCATACTTTTCAGAGATTCAATTTCCTTACGCAGTTGCTGAATCTGCTCCTGCTCAGTTTTACCTGCATGAGCACCAGTTACCATCACAGCTGATACAGCAAGCGCAAGACCCTGCGCGATAAATTTACCGTTAAGTAAGTGACCCATTTTTGTCTCCAGAATTATAATCTTCGCATCCGTGCTTGATGACTTTTTGCTCTAAAATTAAATGAAAATTCACGATTAAATAAAAAATCCACCAACAAAAACCATCGCACTTTATGCATAACAGAACAGTGAAAAAGTTTTTAAAATTTGCTAAAAAAACACATCATGTGATCTACACACCCGTCAAATCTAACAACTTCCATTAATAATTAAAATCAGTTTTACCGAACAAAAATAAATAATTAATCCATTTTTCAGATTAATATTACAAAAATATTAATATATTCTGTAACTTATATTTTCTGTACAATTCTCTTAAAGTACATTTATTAGACTATTGTATATATTACAAACAGCTAAAAAACTCATTTTTAAAGGATTTTTTATGAATCTGGATCAGGTTCGTCTTGTCGACAACGCAATTTCATCCCGTCATTCTGTACGCGCTTTTTTAAATACCCCTGTCAGTTCTGAGACCATTAAAGACATTCTGACCGTTGCCAGCCGTGCTCCATCGGGAACAAATACCCAGCCATGGAAAGTCTATGTTGTCACCGGTCAAAAAAGGGCTGAAATGATCGAAAGAGTCTGTGCAGCTCAGATTGAATTATTTAATAACCCTGCCCTGGCATCAGAATATAAAGAGACTTTTTCCTATTATCCTGAAACATGGATTTCTCCGTATATCGACCGTCGTCGTGAAAATGGATGGGGACTGTATGGGTTACTGAACATCCAGAAAGGTGAAAAAGAAAAAATGGCTGCACAACAGTTACGAAATTATCAACTGTTTGATGCACCTGTCGCGCTGTTTTTTACGGTTAATAAAGCAATGGGAATCGGTTCAAAAATGGACATTTCCATGATGATTCAGAATGTCATGACTGCGGCTAAAGCCCGCGGACTGGATACCTGTCCACAAGCTGCATGGAACCATTTTCATCCGATTGTTATGGATGTACTGCAAGCACCTGAAGATGAAGAACTCGTCTGTGCTGTGGCACTGGGCTTTGCAGATCCTGACCATATTGTAAATACTTTTATCACTCCGCGGGTACCTGTTGAAGACTTTGCTGTTTTTCTGGATGAATAGATTCTGAGCCTGTTTTAGAACTTCATCAAAAATCCCCCTGCAGATAAAGGGGGATTTTTACTTTCAGATACAGTCTGATGAACTCATAAAACGGTTCCTTGCTGCTGATATCTTAAATTCAGTCTATATATGGCGTACAGTCCCGCTGAAATAAACAGCAGCATCAGCAGTCCCATATTGAACAACGCACTCCAGACCAGAAAATTCAGAATCACACCGCCCATTAATCCGCAGGCAAACTGAAAACTTCCCATAATGGCACTCGCTGTCCCTGCTCTTGCACCCTGCTCTGACATTGCCAGTGCCATGGCATTAGGTCCTGTAAATCCAATTCCTGATACAGCCAGAAACAGTCCACCCATTACAATCCACAAAGGAGCTGCCGGCAATACACCTGCAATGATCAGAGTCACTGCGCCACTCATCTGAATCGCACCGCCTGTTTTTAAACGCTGCAATATGCCAAATTTCCCTGCTAATTTTTTATTGAGGGTTGAAAGCAGCATGATACCAAAAGCATTGACACCAAATGCAATTGCAAAGTGCTGCTGACTCATACCATAACCGTCCATCAGTACAGCAGAAGACGAGCTGATATAACAGAACATTGCCCCACCGGTGAAACAGCCTGCAAGCATAGGCCATCTGAATCCAGGATCTTTTAAAATTGCAGCATAAAGCGTCAGTACCTGATTCAGGTTTAAATGCAGGCGACGTTCTGGTACCAGAGTTTCTTTAAAAAAGAAGTGGACACAGAACAGACAGACTGCTCCCATTACAATCAGAAATACAAAAATGGCATGCCAGCTGAAAAAGTTCAGTACCAGTGCGCCCAGACTCGGTGCAATCACAGGAGCTATCCCCATCACAATCATCATACTGGCAAAAGCCTGAGCAGATGCCTGTACATCCAGCCGGTCACGGATTGCAGCACGTGCAATCACCACACCAACACAGCCTCCCAGAGCCTGAAGAATACGGGCTGCAATCAGACTCCATTCATGACTTGCCATAAGGCACAGCAGACTGGCTGTAATATAGAGTATCAGCCCAAAATAGAGCGGTTTCTTCCGCCCGATTCTGTCACTGACCGGACCATAGATCAGCTGTCCCAGTGCAAGCCCCAGGAAATATGCGGGCAGCGTATTTGCCATCATCTGGGTACTGACACCGAAATCTGTTGCCATCTGCGGCAATGCAGGCAGATACATATCAATGGACAATGGTCCAAGTGATGTCAGTAATGCCAGCAACATGATCCATGATGTGGAATATTGTCTGTTCGGGCGTTGATCTGCTATATCCATATTTCTTTTTTAAATGGCTCTTGTGCAGACAAGATTACATTGTCCAGCGTATTATTTCTGCATACTCTAAGTGAAGTTTCACATATTCACAGACAAGCGCATAATTTACATACAGCCTAACACGAAGGATCTCTGGTGAAACCCTGGCTAAAAAGACTGAAACAGGCGACCTACAATACCACTTTCATGTATAACATCCGCATGATCATTGCCTTCTCAGGAACTGCTTTTGTCCCTTATTTCATGGGATATCAGCTGGCAACCATCCCACTGACTCTGGGCGTGGTAGCTGCTGGATTAAGTGATATTGATGACCGATTTTCGGTCAGGATCATGAACCTGATCTATACCTATATCGGCTTTTTTGTCACAGCCGCTTCCATTCAGTTTCTGTTTCCTTACCCTGTTCTTTTTGCTTTTGGTCTGATTGTTTCCTGTATTGGATGGATTCTGCTGGGGTCTCTGGGCAGGCGTTATGCCACGATTGCCTATGGCTGTCTGGTCATTTCTGTTTATTCCATGCTGGGGGTACATCTGTTTGATCAATGGTATGTACAGCCCACCCTGCTGGTTACGGGTGCAGCATGGTACGGACTGATCTCCACCATCAGTTTTCTGCTGTTTCCTGTCCGTCAGGTACAGGACAAACTGTCACAGTGTTATTCCTCACTGGGCGATTTTCTGTTTGCAAAATCCAACCTGTTTGATGTTGATATGACACCGGACAGTTATCAAAAAAGCATGATTGAGCTGTCCATGGAAAATGGTCGGTTGATCGGCATTTATAATGAAATGAAAACTGCACTGCTGACCCGACTGAAAGGTGACCGTGGGCAGAAAGATACCCGTCGCAGTCTTCAGTATTATTTTGTTGCTCAGGATATTCATGAACGGGCAGACTCTGCTCATATTGATTATCAGAAACTGGCAAAAATCTTTGAGCACAGCGATATTCTGTTCCGCTTTCAGCGCATTCTGTCCATCCAGGGGAAAGCCTGTAAAGATTTGAGCGAGAGCATCTTAAACCGAGAGATTTATCAGCATAATCATCGCTTTAAACACGCCTTTGAAAACCTGAAATATTCACTTGAAAGATTGAGAAAAGATCCTCAGTACGATCAGGTTTGGGTCAATGCCCTGTTTTCACTGTACCAGAACCTGAAATCTGTCGATGCCCAACTCAGAAACCTGGAAACTGAACGCAATATCAGTGCAGACAAAACCCGACATATTGAACACCAGCTCAAAGACGATGACTTAAAAGGCTGGGATGATATTGTCATCCGTATCAAACAGAATCTGAGTCCAGAATCCGTACTGTTCCGACATGCAATACGGGTATCCATTGTGCTGTTCATCGGCTATATTTTTGTACAGCTGACCAGTATTGAATATGGTTACTGGATTCTCCTGACTGCCCTGTTTGTCAGCCAGCCAAACTTCAATGCAACAAAACGCCGGTTAAGACTGCGGATTACCGGAACACTGTCCGGCATTATTATTGGTTATGCCATTCTGTATTTTGTACCTTCCATCGAAGGTCAGCTGGTGATTCTGATTTTAAGTGGCGTGCTGTTTTTTGAATTACGCAGTAAACAGTATGCCCAGGCAACAGCATTCATCACCATTCTGGCATTAATCAACTTTAATCTGGATGGACTGGGTTTTGCTGCGGCATTCCCGCGTATGCTCGATACACTGATTGGTTGTGCACTGGCCTGGTTCGGTGTCAGCTTTATCTTTCCAGACTGGAAATTCCGCAGATTGCCACGAACCATCCGTCGCTCTCTGACAGCTCAGTGCGACTATCTTGCTGAAGTGATTGAACAGTATAAAAATGGCAGAAATAATGGTCTGAAATACCGTATTGTCCGTCGTGCTGCACATAACACCGATGCCGAAGTTGCCTCACTGATTTCCACACTGGCGACTGAACCTGATTTTGATCCCGTTCAGAAAACCCATGCTTTTGAATTTCTGTGCCTGAATCACACCCTGATCAGTTATATAGCCGCATTAGGCGCACATCGTGAAAAAATTGAAGACACTGAAATTCTGCAATTACTCGATCAAGCCTTTGAGGATATCAAAGGAGCACTGCTGAATGATGAAGTCCCTGATCTGAGTGCGCAGAACATGCTGCAGACCATTCGCCAGCAGCTCAGCCAGAACCATGCCGAAGACCAGAAGTCACTGATTATTCTGCAACAGTTATCGCTGATGCTCGGCATACTGAATCAACTGAGTCAGCTGAAGCAGAATCTGAGTCATGAACGCGATCTGGATGCGACCGAATTTGCCTCATTGTAATCTGGGTAATTTTGGAACAATATACTCACTGAATTGCTGTATTTAATGCTAAACTTTTTAAAGTTATAAATTTGTTAGTTTACTATGACCACCAAGACCCAATACGCCTATACTTTACAGCCTGTTTCTTATGAAGTTTCTGAAGAAGAACAGCGCAATGCCCAGCTGGTACTGTCCCGCAGCAACTACAAAATTGGAAATAAAGCCTGGATGATCATGGGCGCAGTTGTTGCCCTGGCTCTGCTCGGACTGATTTTTATTAAAAACTATTCGACAGTTTTCTGTTGGGTAGCCCTCGTCTGTGTGGCTATTTATTTTCTGGTTCGTAAATTCGGTATCGAATGGTACGTCAAACGCAAAATTAAAGAAGTTCCTGTTCAGGAAATTAAAGGCATCCGCTTAGGCGTTCAACCTCACGGTTTATCCATGCAGCAACAGGTTGGTATGCAGCAAGGCACAATGACTGTGGGCTGGAAAGACATTTACGAATGGTACAACACGCCTGAATTCATCCTGGTCAATTTCAAAGTGAAAGGTCAGCAAGGTGCATATATTCTGCCAAAACGTATGGACTCCAAAAACTTTCCATTCACCACGATCCGCAAACATTTAAAAGAAACTGTAGGCGAACCGAAACAGGCTTAAACCTGCTTGCAGACTCTTTAAAAAGCCTCCTTCGGGAGGTTTTTTGTTTTCCGGTCAGCCCTGCTTAATAAAAATGATAATGAGAATACATATTACCTACAAAATCCACATTATCTTCTGATTCTTCGTTTATAATTCACCGCATTCCTCATTCTCAGTCATATTGTGTCATCATGCTGAAAAAAATATTCTTCCAGATTCACTGGTTTCTCGGCATTACAGCTGGTCTCATTCTTTCCATTATGGGTGTAACCGGTGCCATTTATTCTTATGAACAACCCATTCAGAAATGGATGAACCCCGCGAGCTATACTGTTCAGGCAGAAAGTCATGCCAAACTGAGCCCTGCACAGATTTATCAGCATTTTCAGACCACACAGCCTGAGATGAAAATCAACAGCATCACCATTGCAAGCAGCCCAACTGAATCTTCCAGTATCAACATTGAAAAAGAAGGTGCACGTAAGGGCTACAATATGATGATCAACCCTTATTCAGCAGAAATTTTACCGGAAATCAAGGGACGTGATTTTTTCCAGTTTATACAGCAGCTGCATCGCAATCTGACTGTAGGACCTGTAGGAAAACAGATTACAGGGGCATGTACCCTGATTCTGATCTTTTTTGTTCTGAGTGGTTTATATCTTCGCTGGCCAAAAAAACATTCCATAAAACAATGGCTCGCAGTCAAACCTAAACTTAAAGGTCGTAACTTCCTATGGGATCTGCATGCTGTTGCAGGCACCTGGGTCATTATTTTTTATCTGATACTGGCATGTACTGGTCTTTACTGGTCTTACGACTGGTGGCGCAACGGTATGTTTGCTGTACTTGGGGTTGAGAAACCTCAGGCTGAAATGCAAGCTAAAGGCGGTAAGGAAAATAAAAAAACGGATCAGCACAAACAACAGAATCATGAAAAAGACAAAAAAGGACTGGAGCCAGAACAGATCAGCTATGCTCTTACCCAGTCCTGGACAGGATTTAATGCACAGATTCAGCGTCCATACTCAACACTGACCCTGAATATTCCCAAAAAACCGGATGGCAATGTTGAGCTCAGCTTCGTCGATGCTGTTCCACAGCATGAACGTGCCCGTAACAAGGCAACTTATAACTATCAAAGCTCATCTGTTCAGAAAATTGAACTGTACGAAGACAAACAGCTGAATGAAAAAATCATGAGCAGTATGTTACCTGTACACCGTGGCAGCTTCTTCGGTCCTGTCTACCAGTTCCTGGCAGCCGTAGCCGCTCTGATCATGCCTTTGTTCTTTGTCACGGGGTGGATGCTTTATCTGAAACGACGCAAACAGAAAAAACTGACTCTTGCTGCCAGAAACAGCTCTGCTGCCGTTATGGTTGATCCAAACGCCAAGGCATGGCTGATTGCGTATGCCACACAGACCGGTGTTTCTGAACAGCTTGCATGGCGTACCGCAACCAGTCTTCAGGAAGCCCGCCAGCCTGTAACGGTCAAATCTGTCCAGCATCTGACCACTGATGATCTGAAGAATACTCAGCAGCTGCTGATCATTGCCAGTACTTATGGCACAGGTGAAGCACCTGATCTTGCATCGGGTTTTGTACGAAAAGTAATGAACCAGTCTGTAGATTTAAGCCATCTTCAATATGCAGTACTCGCACTGGGTTCAAAAGAATATGCAGACACTTTCTGCAGTTTTGGACACAGCATCGACCAGTGGTTAAGTCAGCAAGGTGCATCTGCATTCTTTCCTGCTATTGAAGTTGACAATGGGGACCCTGAAGCCATTCAACAATGGAATCTGGCATTAGCCAAAGTCAGTAAATTGGAACTTCAATCCATGCAGATCAGTAAAACGTTTGATCCATGGATTTTAAAACAGCGTACATTGTTGAATCCTGACAGCCTGGGTGCTCCTGCATTCAACATCGAACTGACGCCACAACACGAAGTCAGCTGGCAGGCTGGTGATATTGCTGAAATTCAACCTGGTAACAGTACAGAACGTATTCAGCAGTTCATGTTGCGCTATCAGATTTCATCGGGTCAGATGGTTGAGCCACTGAATATCAGCATCGAACAGGCACTCTGGGACAAAGATCTGACAGTAGAGATTGAACCTTTTGCCAATATGGAACACCTGCTGGAGCAATTACCTGCCTTGCCATCACGTGAATATTCCATTGCAAGCATTCCTGCTCAGCAGATTTTACGTCTCGTGGTTCGTCAGCAGTCCGACTCAAAAGGAAACACCGGTTTAGGTTCAGGCTGGTTAACCCAGCATGCAGCCGTCAACCAGCCTGTTGCACTGCGAATCCGCACCAATGAATCTTTCCACCTGATTCACGATAACCGTCCGGTTATCCTGATTGGTAATGGAACAGGCATTGCAGGACTCATGAGTCTGCTCAGTGCCCGTATCAGAGCGGATTACACCGATAACTGGCTGATCTTTGGCGAACGTCAGCGTGAACATGACTTTTTCTATCAGAGCACTATTGAGGCATGGCAGACTACAGGTATGCTGAAACATCTGGATCTGGCATTTTCACGTGATCAGGATGAAAAAATCTATGTGCACCATAAACTGCGTGAACAGGCTGCTGAACTGAAACAGTGGATTGATCAGGATGCTGTTATCTATGTCTGTGGCAGTATCAACGGTATGGCAAGTGATGTTGATCAGGCACTGATTGATATTCTGGGTGCGACACTGGTCGATCAGCTCCGTAATGACGGACGATACCGTCGGGATGTGTATTAACACCAATCACTGAACAACAAAATCCAGATAAAAAACCAGGCTTAGACCTGGTTTTTTATTATCCATATTCAGCATATCATCAATGCCAAAGCAGATTGATCAAATGATTAAGGTACAGGATGAAGTTTTTCCATTCACAGCATTCACGATTCAGACAGATAAGTTGCCTGCTCACAGGTCTTCTCCTGTTTGCAAATGGGACATATATGCTGATGCTGAAAAAAGTCCATCTAGGCACCCTGTTACCTTTATTCATCGGTATTTTTCTGATTGGATATGCTGTGTTTTATTCGATTATTCAGAAACAGCTGAACAGCAATAAAAAGCTCCGATCAACAGTTAAATCCTTATGGATACTGTTTTATCTGTGGATATTCAGTGTGCTGTGCTTCTTCAGTTATATTGCATTAAATATTGAGAACGCCAGTGAAATCCCCCCCTTGAAAGCCATTATCATACTGGGGAGTGGCACTGAAAATGGAAAACCGACACCAACCCTGGCTAAACGGCTGGACAGTGCTGCAGCAGTTGCTCTGAAACAGCCTCGGACGATTTTAATTCCCAGTGGCGGGCAGGATTTCGGAGAGAAATATACAGAAGCTGAAGTCATGCAGAATTATCTGATACAACAGTACCAGATCAGTCCCACACGAATTTTTCAGGAAAATAAAAGTACCAGTACAGAGCTGAACCTGAAAAACAGTCAATCCATTCTGCAACAGCAACAGATTTCAATGCACAGCCCTATTGGAATAGTCACCAGTGACTTTCACACCTTGCGAGCACGGGCAATTGCCCATAAACAGGGATACAGCAACACCGTGATGATTGCTGCTCCTACTCCCCTGTATAATCGCTATAACGCATGGCTCAGAGAATATTTTGCCTATATCAGTGGATGGGTTCTGAATGAATACTGATGAAATCAGTTAATACGGATTGAGCGTGGCAAAGGTAAACTGCCATCTTTGAACAGTTCAGGTTTCTGCACATACAGTTCATAAAGATAATTTTTAATATCCAGCAGTAACCGTTCAGGTGCAACTAAAATATTCTGCCCTTCAGGTGTCAGATCCAGAGACAGAACCGTGTTTTCCTGACGCAGATAAGGAATAACTTTTAACAGAAAACTGTTCAGGGCGATTTCCTGAATCTCATAACTCTCCCAGTTATCACGGATCAGTAATTTAGCCAGACCTTTATTCTGCCATACCGAAAATGCAGCCTGCCCCGTTGGAGTTGCACATAATGCCCACCCCTCTTTAAATAAAGCGGTTAAATACCCCTGGGCGACAATGACTTCAATAAATTTTTTATATAATTCCTGGGCACTTAAAGTGTTGGCCTGAGATCTGGTCGCAGCCTTTCGTTGATACGGATTTCTCATAAATCTGCAATATTTTAAAATTATTATAGAAAAGGGATTCTATGCAATTGAGAGTGTTTTAGCAAGGAGGATATGGTGGGCGCTGACGGGATCGAACCGCCGACATTCTGCTTGTAAGGCAGACGCTCTACCAACTGAGCTAAGCGCCCTGAACATGGAATAACAAAGCATGGCTTTGCTCAAATCGTTAAAAATAATTTTTAAGATTTGATTTTCTGAACAGAGTTTTGAAGTTTTTATATTTGGTATGGCGCAGCGGACGGGACTCGAACCCGCGACCCTCGGCGTGACAGGCCGATATTCTAACCAACTGAACTACCGCTGCATCACAAAATATGGTGGGCGCTGACGGGATCGAACCGCCGACATTCTGCTTGTAAGGCAGACGCTCTACCAACTGAGCTAAGCGCCCTCACTGAGGAACAAAGTAAACTTTGTCTGAAATGGTATCTGAAACACCACCCCTCTTTCAGAGGATTATTCTTTGAAATGGCGCAGCGGACGGGACTCGAACCCGCGACCCTCGGCGTGACAGGCCGATATTCTAACCAACTGAACTACCGCTGCATTTCAAAAAATGGTGGGCGCTGACGGGATCGAACCGCCGACATTCTGCTTGTAAGGCAGACGCTCTACCAACTGAGCTAAGCGCCCTCAAAAGATCTATCATGTAAATGGCGCAGCGGACGGGACTCGAACCCGCGACCCTCGGCGTGACAGGCCGATATTCTAACCAACTGAACTACCGCTGCATTACACAATGTCTCTATTGTGGTACAAACAACTTATTAAGATTTAAAGTGGCGCAGCGGACGGGACTCGAACCCGCGACCCTCGGCGTGACAGGCCGATATTCTAACCAACTGAACTACCGCTGCACTTAAATCTTAACGTAAAGGCTTGGTGGGCGCTGACGGGATCGAACCGCCGACATTCTGCTTGTAAGGCAGACGCTCTACCAACTGAGCTAAGCGCCCTTAACGTCTTCATCGTTTGTGAGGTGCATTATAGAGAATCTGTACCGCCTGTCAAACGCTTTTATGACTGTTTTCCACTTTTTACGATTGAGTGATTAAAAAATAGTTTATTCGATATAAAAACAAACAAATTCTGTATGTTATTTTATCTGTGAATGTAAAAAATATCTTTTTCAGAGGCTCTCTGAACTGTTTTCATGACCTGCGTGACACATTTATTTCACTGAACCATCCATTCAGACTGTTCAGAATCCTGTTTATGGATTTATTTTATGCTCAGAAATAAAGACCAGCGCATTTTCTGGAATCAGTTCAAATAATTCAACGACATCAAAGTTGCGCATACGGATACAGCCATGTGACTCGGGTATGCCCATCGGTTCTGTATCAGGAGTGCCATGAATATAGATATAACGGTTGAAGGTATCGCAACCCTCGCCCTGATTAAATCCTTCTTCAAGTCCACTGAGCCACAAAATACGCGATAAAATCCAGTCCCGTTCTGGAAACTGATCAGCCAGTTCCTGATCATAGATTTCGCCTGTTTCTTTACGTGCAATAAAAACCGTATTTAAAGGTGCTCTTTCACCAAATTTCACTGCAACTTTATGCCAGCCACGGGGTGTTTTCCCTGAATTTTCTGTTTCACCAATGCCATTCTTTCCAGAGGAAATGATATACAGCTTATGATGCTTAGGTAAAAACAGTGTCTGTTCAGACAGGTCAATCAGAATATCGGCCTGATCAATTGAATACTGCATAGATATCCCCTACTGATTTTCAATGGTCTGAGGTTCAGGTCGGAGCCACAACCAGACTGCAACGACCAGCATGGTCAGATCAGTAAAAATTTTGACTGCCAGTGGCGCGCTTGTAAACAGCATGATGACAGCACTGATCAGCATCATCACACTCGCAATCCATTTGGCTTTGCGTGGGACAGTTCCATTTTCCCGCCATGCACGCAAGGTTGCTCCATATTTAGGATGATTCAGCAGCCAGGCATCCATTTGAGGCCAGCCTTTGGAAGCTGCCCACGCAGCAAGAATCAGAAATACAGTTGTCGGCATTCCCGGTAAAATTGCACCGATAAAACCCAGGATGACAAAAATCACCACAAGGCTGCGCCAGAACAACGTTTTCATATGAATTTTCCAAACTGCGAAGACTGTAGTATAAAGTGTTTTCAGGATTTATCCGTTGTAATTCTGCACTTTTAGATAAGGATTCAACAATGCCCCTTTTCAGCCAGCCTGCCCACTTTGAAGAACCCTGGCTACAGTTTCAGACTCCATCAGTCAGG
The DNA here is from genome assembly GCF_002165295.2 of Acinetobacter sp. WCHAc010052. Lineage (NCBI taxonomy): Bacteria > Pseudomonadati > Pseudomonadota > Gammaproteobacteria > Moraxellales > Moraxellaceae > Acinetobacter > Acinetobacter sp. WCHAc010052. Next base: position 2,605,060 of record NZ_CP032143.1, read on the forward strand.
CACCTGGCATTCAGCTTATGCAGCCCTGACATTCTGGCTTCCATACCATCAGAACTGAATATTGTTCATGCCTTTGAACTTAAACCTCAGAACCACTGGCTGACTCACTTCCATCATTATTATCAGCGCCTGGTTTACCTGGATAACCATCCTGAAGAACTGGAAAATTTTCTTGCTCAGCTGAAAAGCACCAGACTGGGACTGCGCTTTGAAATGCTGATCTGGTTCTGGTTACTGGACGATGCCTATCATCCTTATCGCCTGTTGGGGCACAGCATTCAACAGATTGATGGTGCAGTGACTTTAGGTGAACTGGATTTTCTGGTTTTAAACTCACAGACAGGCGAAACTGAACACTGGGAAGTGGCTTTAAAATATTATCTGGGTGAAGGACATCTGAGCCTGCCTCAATGGTATGGTCTGAACCGCTCAGACACACTGCTCAGAAAGCTGAATCACTTCACTCACAAACAGTTCCAGTTTAAACAGGTTGGAAATCATCAGATTGACCGACATTTTGCAGTCATGAAAGGTCAGCTCTATCTGCCTCAGTCCAGTCACGAAAACCTTGCCCTCCCCACATGGTTAAATCAGGAACGTAGAATGGGTTTATGGGGAACAGATATTCCCAAGCAGCAGAATCTGCATCGCTTAAAACGACATGAATGGATCTGCCCTGAAAAAGAAAACTCATCGACATTCTGTAAATGGTGGACAAATGGACTTTATTATCAGCCAGATAAGGCTTTATTCTACATGTTCAGAAACAAGCCTCTGATCAGTTCCAGCCGGCACAGCTGTTTCCAAACACTCATCGAGCAACAACATTTCATTACCTAAAAATAATGAAAAATACATATTTTTTTAGAATTAAACTTTCTAATCTCTAATGACATCATAATAATTTTATGACATTAAAACGGAGATGAATGATGAAAAAAGTATTAGCAGCGTCATTGATGGTCGCTTTTGTTTTAACCGGTTGTAACACTGTTAAAGGCGTTGGTAAAGATGTATCCAAGGCAGGTGATGCTGTCACCAGCACTGCTGAAAAAACAGAAAATAAACTGTAATTTTCACTTTACTCCCCCAAAAACCTTATCCTTTGATAAGGTTTTTTTATTTTTTAATTCCCCTCACAGTAGTGATTCGCCTATTATATTGCTACTTTTCAGACAAATTAAACCGCTATGACTCAATCAGAAACCCTGGATCTCAGTTTACAGCTATTACGCCAGCCGTCCGTAACCCCCGTTGACCATAGCTGCCAGGAAATTATGGCAGAACGTCTGAAAAAAATTGGGTTCAATATCGAATCCATGCGCTTTGAAGATGTAGATAACCTTTGGGCACGAAAAGGAAATACCTCACCAGTTTTCTGCTTTGCAGGTCATACCGATGTTGTTCCCACCGGTAGTCCTGAATCATGGAATTCTGATCCTTTTGCGCCTGAAATCCGTGATGGAAAACTGTATGGTCGTGGCAGTGCTGATATGAAAACAGCCCTGGCTGCCATGGTGGTTGCTTCTGAGCGTTTTGTTCAGAAATACCCTGACCATAAAGGTTCAATTGCTTTTCTGATCACCTCAGATGAAGAAGGACCATCCATTAACGGAACAGTGAAAGTTGTGGAAGCACTCGAAGCCCGCAATGAAAAAATGACCTGGTGTCTGGTGGGAGAACCCTCCAGTACAGACCATCTGGGTGATATTGTCAAAAATGGTCGTCGTGGCTCTTTAAATGCCGTACTGACAGTCAAAGGTAAACAAGGGCATGTTGCCTATCCGCACCTGGCAATCAATCCGATTCACACCGCATCCAAAGCGATTACAGAACTGTGTGAAACTGTCTGGGACAATGGCAATGAATATTTCCCTGCTACCAGTTTTCAGATTTCCAACATTCAGTCTGGTACAGGAGCGACAAATGTTGTACCTGGTACAATGACTGTCACATTTAATTTCCGTTACTCAACAGAAGTTACGGCAGAAGAGCTGAAAGAACGGGTCATTGAACTGCTGGACCGTCATGGTGTTGAGTATGATATTCAATGGACACTGTCTGGTTTACCTTTCCTGACTCCTGTCGGTGAACTTGTCAATGCAGCCCGTACAGCCATTAAAAATGTAACTGGTACTGAAACTGAACTGTCAACAAGCGGTGGTACATCAGATGGACGTTTTATTGCACCAACAGGCGCACAGGTGCTTGAACTGGGCGTATTAAATGCAACCATCCATCAGGTCAATGAACATGTCAATGTTGCCGACCTGGAGCCTTTGGCAGAAATTTATGAACAGATCCTCGTTGAATTACTCAGCTGACTCATAGCTTGCAGACTGATACAGTATTAAGAATTACTTTTTTAATACTTCAGAATTAAAAAAGGAACCCATCAGAGTTCCTTTTTTAATCTGTCACAACTCAGCTCAACCCAAGTGAAGACTGGATACTGGCAAGATTGGGGATGTGAAATGTCTGATCACCCATGCGGACATACTGAAATACAGCATCATCAGTCACAGGACGGTCTTCATCTACAACCTCCGAAATACGCAAGCGGATTGTTTTCGGCATTTTATTACACATCAATGCAAAACGCTGGCTGACATCATCACCCTCAATCACCAAAGCAACACCAAGCTTTGTCTCAGGATCATTCACTGCATAAACAGGTAACTTTAACTCATGCCATTCCACATTCGGAACCTGAGTCGCACTGTCCAGAGCAGAAAGAACGATATTCTGAGGGAGCAGCATGGCTTCGCGCTTATAACATTCCACAATATAAGCATCAATAAATCCCGTAGAAACGGTAATCAGATGCTGAAGTTCCTGCTGACTGATCTGATCAACAGCAGGTTTTTTTACCTTTTTCTGGCTCATCCATTCACCTCATATTCAGCCGCCAACAGATTTTCAATATTGGTCAGCAATTCTGCTTCCTGGAACGGTTTACCCATATAATGAGTCACACCCAGACTGAATGCACGCTCACGGTGTTTCTCACCTGTACGCGATGTAATCATGATAATTGGCAGTTTCTGATGAATATCATGGTGTCTTACCAGGTTGGTCACTTCAAAACCATCCATCCGCGGCATTTCAATATCAAGCAGCATCAGATCCGGTTTGACATTTTCCAGCTGCTCCATCGCATCCACACCATCTTTGGCTGTCACAACATCATAACCCTGACGTTCAAGCAGACGTGAAGTTACCTTACGTACTGTTACAGAGTCATCCACAATCATCACCAGACGACGTGCATTACTGTGTCGTGATGACTCACGGTGTTCAGACGCATGTTTCGTACGCTGTGTTGCCAGAATCTGACGTGCAATACTTTGACCATCAAGAATCAGACAGACCTGACCATCACCAAGGATCGTTGCACCTGCAATCGCTGCAATACCGGAGAACTGTTGTCCAATCGGTTTTACAACAATCTGACCACGTGAACCAACCAGCTGATCGACCAGTAATGCAATACTCTGCCCCGTACTGCCTTTAATCAGCAGTACCGGTAATGAATGCGCGATACTGTGCAGTCGCGGTAATGGCTGATTTGCAACAAATTCTGAAATGTAGCGTAACTTATAGGATTCGTTGTCAATTTTGAAATAATCGTCATTGCCATCAAAATAAGTTTCAAGCGTAGATGGTGCAATCCGTACAATACGTTCAATCTGAGCCAGTGGAATAGCAAACTGCTGATCACCGGCTTTCACCATCAGGGCATCACTGACCGCAACCGTTGTCGGTACACGGATGGTAAAGGTTGTTCCTTTACCAATCTCAGAATCAACTGTTACCAGACCGCCTAAGGCTTTAATTTCGCTTTGCACGACATCAAGTCCGACACCACGACCCGAAATCTGTGTCACTGCTTTCGCAGTACTTAAACCAGGGTGGAAAATCAGCTGTAAAGTTTCTTCTTTACTGACTTTCTGATCAGGTTTAATCAGCCCCTGGCTCAGTGCTTTTTCAAGAATACGGGTATCATCAATACCCTTACCGTCATCACTGAATGTAACTACAACATCGGTTCCCTGACGGGTAATATTGAGTTCAATTTTACCGACTTCAGGTTTACCGGCTTCAAGACGCTGTGCAGTATCCTCTTCAATACCGTGGTCAATCGCATTTCGAAGCATATGCTCAAATGGAGTCACCAGACGTTCAAGAATAGTACGGTCCAGCTCGCCCTCTGTATTCTGTACCAGCAGTTCCGCAGGACGGTTCAATGTCGATGAGGTCTGACGCACAATACGCTGTAAACGGGGCAACAGTCTTGAGAACGGAACCAGACGTGTCCGCATCAGACTTTCCTGAATTTCTGCCTGAATACGGGACTGCTGTAATAAGAGACCTTCTGCATCACGGATTTTTTCCGCAATCGTGCTCTTAAAGTCCACCAGATCCGATGCAGACTCCGCAAGTGATTTGGATAACTGATTTAAAGATGAATACTGGTCCATCTCAAGAGGATCGAAATCTTCATAACGTGAGTTGTCAGTACCATGTTTTGCAAGAATCTGTGATTCAAGCTCACCATCCATTCGACGCAGCTGATCCGCCAGTCGCTTAATCGCAAGCTCCATTTCATTCAGCGTATTACCCAACTGCCCCAGATCCATCTCAATACGTGAACGGTTAATTGAGTTTTCACCTGACAGGTCAATCATCTTCTCAACCAGGTCGGCAGAGATACGGATCATTTCATTACTGTCATCACGGCTCGAGGTATCGCCCCACTCACCCATCATTGCAGGTGGTTCAGTACCGTCACCCTGAACAAACTCAAAGGTTCTGGACGGAGCAAGAATATCTTTGTGAGTCAGCCTGTCTGGTAACTGAGCCGTTACGTTGACATATTCAATGGACTCGAGATTGGATTTGAGGCTGTCGAAATTGGTGTAATCATGCTCAAATATCGCCTGACGTAACCATGCCAGTGTCGTCTGAAGCAACGGATCATAAGCATTTGAGTTGAACTGGTGTACAGCAAACTGCTCAAATATCGTTTCCAGCTCATAAGCAATAGACGCAACCGGCTCAATTTCAGCCATACGGGCACCGCCCTTCAAGCTGTGCGCGGCACGCTGTAACTGAAGCAGAATACTACGGTCTGAACGCTGTTCAAACCATTGAGCAAGTAACAGATCCGAAGAATCCAGCAGTTCTTCTGCTTCTTCAAGGAAGGTTTCTTCCACAATTGAACGCACACTTTCAAGATCTGCATGTTTCTGACTTTGTGCAGGTTCAGCGTACTCTGCAGCGGGCTGTTCAATCAATGTTTCAGCAGTGAGAGGTTCAGTCAGCTCAGGTTCAGACAAGGAAGGCTCAACCGCAATAATATCTGACGCAACACTGATGACATCATCCAGTTCTGGCAGCTCATCCTGATCGGATACTGCAAACGCCAGTGCATCATCAATATGCTCAGAAGCAGATTCAACTTTCGGCTCTGTAACTTCAGAGGTGGATGCAATACCACCTTTTGACAGTTCTGAAATATTTTTCAGTATATCCACTGCCTGAGCGGAAGAATAATCAATCTGCTCATCACGAATCGTCTGAATACGGTCAGCGATATCATCCTGAACAAGCCGGATAATACCGATCAATCCAGGAGTAACCGTAATCTGCTGGTTGATAATCCGTTCGTAAATCGTTTCTATTTCATGTGAAATCAGACCAATGTGTGTGGCCTGAACCATATTTGCACCACCTTTCAGTGTATGCAGATAACGCATCAGATTATTCAGTGCAGCAGTATTGGACTGTTCTGCTGTCCATGTATTCAGATCCTGATCCATCCCTGCAAGAAGTTCTTCTGCTTCTTCAAGGAAAATATCAAGCAGATCAGGGTCAAAATCAGTATTGGTATCAGCTGCACCAGACTGGGACTTAGCAGCCTGCAACTGTCGGGACAGTTTTGCAAGATCCAGACCCGCCGACTCGACAGATGCGGCCTGTACTGGTTGTGATTCCTGAACAGCGACCGAAATATCTTCAGCTTCAGCAGATTCAATACTCAGATCAGACTGAGCAGCTGGCTCGGATTCAAACTGTTCGATATCCTGCTGTACGAATGCTGCCAGCTCATTCAAAAGTTTCTGCATGTCATCTGTCAGGCTGACACGCTGTCCTGCTGCCAGTGTATCAAACAGATAGATAAATTCCTGATGTGCCTTTGCAAACAACTCATAGGCATAGTCAAGAGTCAGAAGTGCCGGCTTTTCAACCACACCATCGTAAGCAGACTTCAGTTCCAGTGTGAACTGATGAATACCTTCAGATGCACGGTTGTCTGTATTATTAATCAGATGCTCTGCCTGCTCGCTTAACTCCTGAATATATTCAGGGAATTCAACTTTGGCACGTTTATCAAACTCAAACTCAGCATCAAGCAGCAGATCAATATTGAGTTCAATCAGCCTGGAAACCAGACCTTGAGGATTTGCTTCATGTTCTCCAGACTGAACACTGAAACCGTAGTTATCCCACACATCGTTAAATGTCTGATAAATCGTATTCAGTCTTGACTGATCAGCTCCATTTCGAAGCGTAAGCAGATAATCACCCACAAACTCAGCATACTGAACCAGTAATGCTGTTTCTCTTGAAGTGGATACGATTTCATCCTGCAACAGGTTTTTAAACAGATTTTCCACATTGGAACTGGCATCAAAAATATGCTCAATCTGTGCCATGGACGAACTGCCGCGAAGCGTATGCAGAGCACGGATCAGCCCGTTATAGTCCTGTTTTGATGACTGCTCTTCTGCAAGAAAAGCTTCAATCGTCGCCAGATGCTCTTCTGCTTCTTCAAGAAAAATAGACATTGTTTCCTGAACAAAGATGTCATCCTGAACAGCAGGGAATTCTTCAGATACTTCAGCAAGCTCTTCCTGAACAGTTTCAGCTTCATCAGCTGCCGTTGCATCAGTCACTTTCGCAGTAACCGACTCATCATCTGCAAACTCAAGACCTGTCAGCGTATTCTCAGCAGACAGCGTTTCAGACAACTGAAGTAAATCTTCAAGTGCAGGTTCAGGACTGAGATTCTGCTGAAGCTGCTGTCCTAACAACACCAATGGTCTTAAATCAATTGCAGCTTCCTGAACATTTTTAAAATCAGGATAAAGTCTGAACTGAAAAATTTTATAAACCGTTAAAGCAAATTTCTGAATCGGAAGATTCAGAACCAGTGATCCCCCCATGACACGGTTCAGTATATCTTCTACTGTCCATGCCAGTTCACCGGCAGATTTAGCCCCGACCATACGCCCAGAACCTTTCAATGTGTGAAAGTGGCGACGGATAGTGATCAATGTTTCAGTATCGGAGGCATTTTCAAACCATGCCGGAAACTGCTCATCCAGTTCAGTGAAGATTTCTTCCAGTTCTTCGACAAAAATTTCAAGAATTTCTGCATCCTGATCAAGATAGCTATCTTCGGGAAGAGTTGTATTTTCAACTAAATTTTTTAATATTTCTTTCATAGCTAAGGCTTCTTACGTGTCCAGCACCCTCAGGTACCCAAACTTAATTGTAACCATCACGTTTGACCTGAACTGTGCGGTTCCCTGTCAACACTTTATCTTTGAATACAGTGTGTTTATTCCGGGGAATAAACACACTTATCAAGCCTTATTATTCAGGTAACTTAAAGTCAGTTACAGATTCACGTAAGGATTCCGCCATACTTGCAAGTTCAGATACCGAACGGGCTGTATCGAAAGTCGCAGTTGTAGTCTGAGATGTAATTTCCTGTACAACGTTCATCGTAGTTGCAATATGACCCGCTGATGCAGACTGAAGTTTCGCAGCATCCGAAATGTTTCCGATCAGTTTTGCAAGGTCAGAAGATACGCCCTGAATTTCATCCAGTGCAACACCGGCATCCTTGGATAAGCTGGCACCACGAACAACCTCCGAAGTTGTCTGTTCCATGGAAATTACAGCTTCATTAGTATCGGTCTGAATCGTTTTAACCAGTGTTTCAATCTGTTTCGTTGCTGAAGCAGAACGTTCTGCAAGACGCTGTACTTCGTCGGCTACCACGGCGAAACCACGACCGGCTTCACCCGCCATGGATGCCTGAATTGCAGCATTCAGTGCCAGAATGTTCGTCTGATCGGCAATATCGTTAATCAGGGCAACGATGTTACCAATTTCCTGTGAAGATTCACCCAGACGCTTAATACGTTTAGATGTTTCCTGAATCTGCTCACGAATAACATCCATACCTTCAATTGAACGGTTTACAACGTCAGCACCATTGGATGCAATCTGTACCGAACGCTGTGCTACCACAGCTGATTCTGCTGCGTTTGAAGATACCTGGTCAATGGACATTGCCATTTCGTTAATTGCGGCAGATGCACCGGCAATTTCCTGTGCCTGGTGCTCAGAAGCTTCAGCCAGCTGGTTGGTAATGCTTTGCGTGTTTGCCGTATATTGTGCAACTTCCTGAGACGTTTCTGTAATTCGGGATACAAGGTCACGTAACTGGTCAATTGCGAAGTTAATGGAGTCGGCAATCGCACCGGTAAAGTCTTCAGATACTGTTGCATATGAACGTAAGTCACCATCTGCAAGATCGGCGATCTCATCCAGTAAACGCAGAATCGCATTCTGGTTACGGTCATATTCTTCCTGTAAACGTGATACACGCTGTTTATCAGACTCACCACGTAAGCCAAGCAGTTTAAATACGCAGAACAGGAAGCCAAGCAGTGCAATGATCAGACCCAGTGCAGGAATTGCAGTTGCCCAACCTGTACCACCAGAAAGCTTATTCAGGTTTGTCAGCAGCGAATCCGACTGAGCAAAAATTGAAGAAGAAGCCTGACGTACTTTTACAATCTGATTTGAGTTCTTAAGTACCGTTGCAGCTGCTGATTTCAGTACGCTGTCATATTCACTCTTAATACCCTGTAGCGATTCACGCAATGCAGGATCAGCCAGACGTTCCACACCCAGTTCCGCACTACCGTTCAACTGAGCTTCAAGGTATGAACCAAATGTTTCTGTATCGGCACTGAAGTCATCTGCTGACTCACGAGAGTTATCCGAACCCGTCAGTACTGAGCTGATGGAACGTAAAATACGTTCTGCAATGAATACCTGGTTTTTCGCAATAACCACCTGGCTACTTGGCAGGTTCTGACGAGCCATCTGGTCAACCATCAGGTTATATTCAGCCTGAATACCCGGAATGGATTCGCCGATTGCGATGTTTGTATCATAAAGTTTGTTAATGATTTTTTGTTGTGATGCAATCAAATCAATATTTTCAGAAACTTTTTTCCATTCAGCATCCACATCTGTCAATGCTTTGGTTCTTGCATGAATATCTGTTACGGTTTCAAAGTTTGTTGCAAAAGCTTTCTGAGACTGCACCAGTTTATCAATAGACTCTTTGGTACCAGATGCTGTTGCTTCAGTCGCCTGACGAGAAATAGTCTGAGACAGCAATCGCAGTTCACCCAGGCTTCGGGTTAATTCGTTGTTCCGGGGAACACTGTAGAACAGATATAATAGTATCAGTGCTGCAACTGCCAGACATGCTACTGCGATCTTAATAAACTTTCTGGACTTGTCACTGTCACCGAAAACACGGGATAACTGATCCGTCTGCGATTGTACTTTTGCCAACAGACCCTGACCGTTTTTGCGATTACCGGCCTCACCTGCATTTTTCTTCTTAAGTTTAAAGCCCATACAGCCTTCTCCCCGAATTTCGCCTGTATAACTTGCGATTGTTAATTTATAAATTTTATAGATGCATTCATGTAGTTCGGATTTTTCAGTAAGCGACTGAACAGAAATACATGCCATTGCTGGTTATGCTGGTGAAAATATCCCTGGCAGTATTCTTCTAATCCTTGATCAAGATCAGGTGCTTTTGAAAAAAAGCTTTTCTTATTGAAATGCTGAATTCCCAGAACCTGATCAACTACAAGACCTACATAATGGTCCTGGTGACTGATGCACAGAACTTTCTGTGCCGGTGAAAACTGTGCAGGCTGACCAGATACATACTGAGCAAGGTCAGACACAGAGAGTAGACGTCCACGGATATTTGCAAGCCCGACAACCCACGACTGGGCATTGGGAACAAATGTGCATTTTGGTGGGTAAATTACTTCCGCCACTTCACCTAATGGAGCAACAAAGTATTGCCCCATCATTTCAAAAGCAATACCAGACCATCGGCTTACTTCACTCTCGGATGCAGCATAGCTTTTGTTTCCACGCTTGGACAGCCGAAGTAATTCGATAAATCCATTTGCAGCCATAGCTTATCCTGCATTCAGATGGTGATTGATCACATCAATAAGTTGTTTTTCATCTACAGGCTTAGTCAGATAGTCACGGGCACCCTGACGCTTACCCCATACTCTGTCTGTTGCCTGATCTTTCGTACTGACAATGACAACCGGGATATGCTTTGTTGTTTCCCCACGGGCAATCTGGCGTGTTGCCTGGAAACCGTTCACACCCGGCATCACAACATCCATCAACACAAGATCAGGTAACTCAGCCTGAGCCACTGTCACACCATCTGCACCATTTGCAGCCTCAATGACTTCAAACCCGTGTTTACCCAGAATCTCTCTGAAACGGAAAGTTTCTGTAGGTGAGTCATCAACAATCAGAATACGTGCCATGTTTTTCCCCAATACTTACGGTCTATATACTTTAACTTTATGCCGAAACGTGATTACGAATTGCGTTTAATAATTCATCTTTGCTGAAAGGTTTTGTCAGATATTCATCTGAACCGACAACACGACCTTTCGCCTGATCAAATAATCCATCTTTACTGGACAACATGACAACAGGAATATTCTGATAGTTCTGTGAGTTCTTGATTAATGCACAGGTCTGATATCCATCAAGACGCGGCATCATGATGTCCACAAAGACGATGTCAGGATTTGCATCTGCAATTTTGGACAGTGCATCAAAACCATCGACTGCCGTAATCACATCACACCCTTCACGCTGAAGTAGGGTTTCTGCGGTACGACGAATGGTTTTTGAATCATCAATCACCATTACTTTTAGATTCTGGAATTTATTGTCGTCCATTTAGTGACCCTTCCCATTTGTTTGTACAAACATAGATATGAATGAATTTTACAAGTTATTAACATTTTTAACATATCTTTACCGACTGTTTCAATGAGCATTTTCCGCTCATATTTACATTTTAAAACGAAAGCACTAACAGCTTCACACTTTTATTCAATCATTGTTTTTTTTTTGATGAACAGAGGGTTTCAATCCCTTCTTTTAGTTTTAATATAACATTATTATTACTTAAAAATAAGTAATTTAGTCGGCTTAAAACAGAACTCAAAGTTTGAGTTGATTTCAGTTTGGAAACACCATTTATGACCCTGCGAAAAACCGTTACCAGTTTTTTTCTGTTGATCTTTTTCAGTCTGTCCATGATTCAGACTTTTGCAGCTGATCCACAACCAAAAGCTGCCTGGTATCGCTATTATGACAGTCGTGGTGTTGCCAATGTCAGTACCAGTGTCACGCCAGCTCATATCCGTTATGGGTATGAGGCACTCGACCGCAACATGCAGGTGATCCGCAAGAACCGTCCGTACAATGCTGAGGCTGATGTCAAAAAAGCACCTGAACGTGCTGCTGTAGCCAAACGTAATGAAGCCGACCTGAAACTGAAAAAAGCGTATACCAACAGCACGATTGCAACACAGAAAAAAACCGCTGCCCTGCTGTACATCAAAAAGCAGATCAATTTTCAGCAGGATCAGCTGAAACAGCTTCAGGATGACCGGATCATGTTTAAACGACAGGAAATGGAGCATCTGCGTAAAGGTTCAACCATTCCTGTTCAGCTCAAGAATGTACTAGAATACAATCAGAGCAATATCACGATGAAAAAAGAGCTGATTCATTCGTTACAAACCAACTATCGAAATACACAGGCGGAATACGACAAAATAATCATAAGACTTAAAGCAATGGAATAACTTGATTTTTGTGATAAATATAAAAACTTAAGGGTACTGAACCTTTCAGACTGAACACAGGAAATGATGTATGCAAACAGTGATGTACCCGATGAAAGAGCGATCCATGGTGTTTTTTTCAGCTGTGCGGATCACCACGGTCTGCATCACACTTGCACTCAGTGCCTGCCAGAAACCGGAACCTGAAACCGGAAAAAATCAGGCACCACAAAAAATAGAACTGATTCAGCAGGATCTGGTCGCATTTCAGAATGGCAGTTCCGTTCATAAAACAGCATTTACAGGCACAATACGTGCGGTTAACCGCAGCAGCATACAGTCACAGGTCAGCGCAACTGCTTCCCAGGTCAGCGCTGAAGTCGGTCAACGTGTTTCCAAAGGGCAAGTTCTGGTCCGTCTGAACAATCAGGACAATGCAGCACGACTTGCTCAGTCCCGTGCAAATCTGGCAGCAGCTCAGGCACAGGAAAAAATGGCACTGAATATGATGCAGAGGAAACAGCGCCTTTTGAATCAGGGTTTTATTTCCAAAGTTGAATATGAACAAAGTGCTGTAGATTATCAGGCACAAAAAGAAAATACGCATGCGCAACAGGCAAATGTTGATATTGCACTGAAAGCAGACCGTGACGGTATTATTTTAAGCCCAATCAATGGCGTGGTCACAGTACGTCAGGTTGAACCTGGACAGACTGTTGCAACGGGTCAGACACTGTTTGAAATTATTGATCCTGAACATACTGAAATACAGGCAAAACTCCCCTCAGATCTGCAGTCCGCACTTAGACCTGGTCAAAAAATTGAATTCAGCATTCAGGGAAATCCTGCCCTGCTGAGCGCCACACTGAGTCGGGTCTCACCAGTTGCAGACCTGAACAGCCGACAGATTGAGTTTTTTGCTGTTCCTGACAGAGCTGTACAGTCTTTGAGTATTGGTGCCTTTGTTGAGGGAAATATTCTCTCGGCAACTCAGGTACAGGGACAGATCATTCCCCTGGATGTTATACAGAATATTGATCAGCAGCCTTTTGTCTGGGTGATCCGCAACAAGCGGATAGAAAAACAGAATATTCAGGTCATCGAACAGCGTTACAGCAATAACAGTGCTGTCGTACAGGGCTTAATTGCAGGAGATCTGATCAGCCGTGTGAAGTTCACCGATCAGGACAAACATAAAGAAGTGGCCATCAGCCCGAAATAAAAATTACAAAGGACTGTCGCCATGTGGTTTACCCGTATCAGTGTCAAATATCCTGTATTTACCATCATGATGATGTTCTGCTTGATGGTGCTTGGTCTGGCTTCATGGCAGCGCATGGGAGTAGAGGAATTTCCCGATGTGGACTTCCCCTTTGTCGTTATTTATACCAGTTATCCCGGTGCGTCACCCGAATCTGTCGAATCTGAAATTACCAAAAAAATGGAAGATCAGATCAACACCATTTCAGGATTGAAACAGGTTATTTCACAGTCCAGTGAAGGTCTGTCCACGATTATTACTGAATTTGACCTGGATGTTCCCTCTGCCGTTGCAGCACAGGATGTCCGTGACAAAATAGCCCCTGTCACTGCCGAATTCCGCGATGAAATTCAGGATCCGGTCGTTGAACGTTATGACCCGACAGCCAGTGCTGTCATGTCCATTGTCTTTGAATCAGACAGTATGCCTATGCGTGATCTGAGCTCATATCTGGATCAGCGGATTGTTCCTCAGCTTCGGACGGTTGCTGGTGTTGGAACGGTCAACCTGCTTGGAGATGCACAGCGCCAGATCAGAATTGAAATTGAGCCTGCAAAACTGAACAGTTACGGCATAGGTATTGATCAGGTACTGAATACTTTAAAATCTGAAAATATAGAAGTTCCAGGCGGAACATTAAAACAGCCTGCATCTGAACTGGTGGTCGAAATCAAGTCACGGGTCATTCACCCCCAGTCATTTGGTGACATGATTATTGCCACAAAAAATGGCGCACCCATTTACCTGAAGCAGGTTGCCAGAATTACTGACAGTCAGGCTGAACTTGAGTCCAGTGCCTACCTGGATGGGAAAACTGCAGTCGCAGTGGATATCCTGCGCAGTTCTGACTCCAACGTCATTGAAGTCGTGGATAACACCTATAAAACACTAAATGACATTAAAAAACAGTTGCCTGACAACATTACCGCCAAAGTCGTGGTGGATTCATCCAAAGGCATCCGTGGCAGTATTAAAGATGTTGCCCGCACCATTACTGAGGGTGCAATCCTCGCCATACTGATTGTACTGCTTTTTTTGGGTTCATTCCGCTCAACCGTTATTACAGGAATGACCCTGCCGATTGCACTGCTCGGAACACTGACTTTTATCTGGGCATTTGGGTTCTCCATAAACATGATGACCCTATTGGCACTGTCACTCAGTATTGGCCTGCTGATTGATGATGCAATTGTTGTGCGGGAAAATATTGTCCGTCACGCCAGCATGGGTAAAGACCATGTCACTGCGGCACTGGATGGCACTCAGGAGATTGGACTTGCAGTACTGGCAACAACATTGACCATTGTTGCTGTGTTTCTACCTGTTGCTTTTATGGGCGGTATCATTGGACGATTCTTCTTTCAGTTTGGTGTGACTGTCAGCACGGCGGTACTGATTTCAATGTTCGTCAGCTTTACACTTGATCCGATGCTTTCAGCGCACTGGGCAGAAAAACACAATCCAGATAAAAAACCAGGTAAAGTTAAACGCTTTTTCAACTGGATCTCCACGCGCCTGGATAACCTAAGCCATTATTATGAAAAACTGCTGAAACTGGCACTGCGCTTTCGTGCTGTGACTATTGCCATTGCAGTTGCATCGCTGTTTGGTGCACTGGCACTGTCAAAACTGATTGGTACAGAGTTTGTTCCTGTACCTGATAAAGGCGAACTGCGGGTTAAATTTGAAACACCAGTCAATGCTTCACTGGAATACACACAGGCAAAACTACTCCAGGTTGACAGCATCATTCAGAAACATCCCGAAGTCCGTGCAACTTATGGTGTGATCAACAGTGTCACAGACAGAGGTAAAAACCATGTCAGTATCCGGGTCACGCTGACACCAAGACAGGAACGGAAACAGACTCTGAATGATCTGACTAATGAATTCCGTCATCGCCTGAAAGATGTTGCAGGTATTACCATTACATCCGTTGCATCGGCAGATGAAACGGTGTCTGGTGGACAAAAACCGGTCATGATCTCAATTAAAGGACCTGACCTGGATGAACTTCAGAAAATTTCTGACCGTTTTATGGCTGAAATTGCCAAAGTGGATGGCATTGTTGACCTGGAAAGCTCCCTCAAGGAGCCAAAACCGACACTGGGGGTTCATATTAACCGGGTACTGGCAAGTGACCTGGGACTGTCAGTCAATCAGATTGCCAGTGTCCTCCGCCCCTTACTGGCAGGTGATGACATTACCACCTGGAAAGATGAAAAAGGTGAAACCTATGATGTCAATGTCCGCATGGTGCAGGACAAACGCAGTCTGCCCGCTGATGTTGAAAACCTCTATCTGAGTTCTCAGAAAACAGATGCCAGTGGACAGGCTGTTCTGATTCCACTTGCCAGTGTTGCCCGTTTTGAACAGACTCTGGGGGCTTCTCAGATTAACCGACGTGATCTGGCTCGTGAGGTGCTGGTCGAAGCCAATACCGCAGGACGCCCTGCTGGAGACATTGGTGCCGACATCAAAAAAATTCAGGACAGTTTTAAACTGCCACCTGGCTACAGTTTTGATACTCAGGGTTCAAACAAAGATATGGAAGAATCTGCAGGTTACGCAATGACTGCGATTACCCTGTCTATTGTCTTTATTTACATTGTACTCGGTTCACAGTTCAACAGCTTTATTCATCCTGCTGCCATCATGGCATCCCTCCCCTTGTCACTGATTGGGGTTTTTCTGGCATTATTCCTGTTCAACTCCACCATGAACCTGTTTTCCATTATCGGGATTATTATGCTGATGGGACTGGTGACTAAAAATGCCATTCTCCTGATTGATTTCATCAAGAAAAGTATGGATGCAGGTACAGAACGTTACGACGCGATTATTGCTGCGGGTAAAACCCGTCTCAGACCCATACTGATGACCACCAGTGCAATGGTCATGGGAATGGTGCCCCTCGCGCTTGGACTGGGTGAAGGTGGTGAACAGAGCGCGCCGATGGCACATGCGGTGATTGGTGGTGTCATCACCTCCACACTGCTGACATTGGTGGTTGTACCCGTCATCTTTACTTACCTGGATGACTTTAAAAACTTTATGATGCGCCAAATGAAAAAAATCATGTCATAATGAAACAGATTACCCTGGGGTGACATTACTGAATGTTCACCTCATTTTTTTACCGTATAATCTCTGCTTTAATGCTTAATAATTTAGGACAGTTTCCATGCGCGCGAGTCGCTTTTTATTTGCAACGTTAAGAGAAACCCCAAACGATGCTGAAGTCATTTCACACCAGCTGATGTTACGTGCGGGGATGATCCGTAAATTGGCTTCAGGCTTGTACACCTGGTTGCCGATGGGTGTACGTGTGCTGAATAAAGTTGAAGCGATTGTCCGTGAGGAAATGAACCGCTCAGGTTCTCTTGAAGTCTTCATGCCCGTGACTCAACCTGCAGGTCTGTGGGAAGAATCAGGTCGTTATGTACAGTACGGACCAGAGCTTTTACGCTTTAAAGACCGTCACAGCAATGATTTTGTGCTTGGACCGACACATGAAGAAGTGATTACAGATCTTGCCCGTAACGAACTGAAAAGCTATAAACAGCTTCCAATCAATTTCTATCAGATTCAGACTAAATTCCGTGATGAAATCCGTCCACGTTTCGGTGTGATGCGTTCCCGTGAATTTATCATGAAAGATGCTTATTCATTCCACGCAGATCAGGATTCCCTTCAGGAAACCTACGATGTGATGTATGAAACTTACTGCCGTATTTTCAGCCGTCTGGGTTTGAATTTCCGTCCAGTACAGGCAGATACAGGTTCAATTGGTGGTTCAGGTTCACATGAATTCCATGTACTGGCATCCAGCGGTGAAGACGATATCGCTTTTTCCACTGACTCAGATTATGCAGCAAACGTGGAAATGGCTGAAGCGGTACTGGTCGGTGAGCGTGCTGCTCCTGCACAGGAACTCAAAACCGTAGATACACCTGATCAGAAAACCATTGCAGATGTTTCTGCATTCCTGAACTCTGATCCAGCTCATTCTGTTAAAGCATTACTGGTTCAGGGTGTCGCAGATGAAAAAGGTCAGATTCCAGTGGTGGCGCTGTTCCTTCGTGGCGACCATGAACTGAATGAAATTAAAGCTGAAAAACACCCGCTGATTGCCGCACCACTGACGTTTGCAACTGAAGCGCAGATCAGTGAATACAATCTTACTCCTGGCTTCTGTGGTCCACAGGGACTGGTTGAAAAAGGTATTACTGTTATTGTAGACCGTGCTGCATCTGTACTTTCAGACTTCGTTGCCGGTGCAAATGAAACAGACAAACATGCAACAGGCGTGAACTGGGAGCGCGATGCTCAGTTTACTGAAGTGTATGACCTGCGTAATGTCGTTGAAGGCGATCCTTCTCCAGATGGTCAAGGTACAATCTTAATCAAACGCGGTATTGAAGTTGGTCATATCTTCCAGCTGGGCAAGAAATACTCTGAAGCACTGGGCTGTAAAGTATTGGGTGATGACGGCAAACCACTGGTCGTGACTATGGGCTGTTATGGCATTGGGGTAACCCGTGTAGTGGCTTCTGCAATTGAGCAGAACTTTGATGACAAAGGTATTATCTGGCCATCTGCAATTGCACCTTTTGAAGTGGCTATCGTTCCTATGAATGCACAGAAATCACCACGCACACTGGAAGCTGCTGAGGCACTGTATGCAGAACTACAGGCTAAAGGCTACGATGTACTGCTGGATGACCGTAATGAACGTCCTGGCGTGAAATTCTCTGACCTTGAGCTGACTGGTATTCCGCACCGTATTGTGATTGGTGAAAAAGGACTGGACGCAGGTACTTTTGAATATAAAGGTCGCCGTGATGAAGAGTCTGTAAACCTGAGCAAAGATGAATTACTTGCAAAAATTGCAAAATAATTTCAGTTAAATATAAAAATCCCGCTTAATGCGGGATTTTTATATTTTGAATGTTAATCAGCAGAATTTCATACCGCCGTAGCAGTTAGGTATAACGTTCTGGTTGGCAAGAATCTGAGAACTCAATGCCAGTTTTGCATGCGGTGAATTGGATAAGTCGATATAACGTAAGTTTGGATCATTTGGATCCTGCAGTCCAACATTCTGTTTAATTGGTAAACCAAATGCAGAGCCCAAAGCCCCTCCAGTTGAAACCGTAATCCGATTTGCCAGGAGCCAGTCAGAAACCTGAGACGCCACCTGAGGCAATACATCTTCAATAGATGTCGCTTGTATCACATCCAAAGTTCCCAATTGCACAGGTTTTGCAAATGACATCCACCACCCTGGCTGTGCGATATCATCGCTGTTGGCACCTAACCACTTAATGGCAGATTTCTGAAGTGAAAGATAACCCCCATTACCATCCAGCTCAATATTATGGATCATGCTCAATGCCTGAGTAAATTCAACATCAATCTTTAGATTACGGATAGCTGTTTTAGTATCATTGTATTTGCCTGACCAACAAACACCTGCCCACAAATCTTCTTTACAGGTTCCTCCACCATTTTTCCCCATAAAAAATGTAACGTCATTAACCCATAGAACATTATCAGGTTCATTTATATTATCTTCTTTTCTCAGATCAACAACAATACTACCACTGTCTTCACTCAGAATAATATCCCCAACACTTGCCACTACACTCGGAGGTTTAACTACTGTCTGCCTTTTACCCGTTAATGTGAAAGCCCCTATTTCAAAATTGGCAGTCATTTCAGGCATAGCAAAGCCTTTACCTGCTGTTGCTGCAAGATTTGTCATAATTTTATGATTCCCCCCCAGAACTTTAACGCTTCCCTTTACTTCCTGACCTGCAACAGCACCAAAGTTCGTTGGTACTGTTTTAGTTGAACCACTGGTTCCTGAGACCTGCATATAGCCACTGAATGAGCGGAGACCATCTGATGGATTATCAATATTTTCTGCACCAAGTGTCAGTAAACCTAAAATTGACTCTGCGCCTAAACGAAAACCTTCCACTTCACGCGTTGCTGCAGAGTTACCTTTAATTGCAAACTCTATAAAAGGATTAGTAAGCTGAGCTGAAGTATCAGCCCGGGAACCATTAACCGCCTTGCCGGAAAGCGAGAGATTACCAATATCAATATCACAGCCCCCAGAGCCGTTGGAACCACCACACCCAAGTTGTAATGATTTAATGTTACTGTTCAGCTCCATTACAGCTCCCAATCCCAACTTAAAAAAATTGAGATTCTGTGATGCATCCGCTGTACTTGTTAGATTAAACAAAGCCTGTCCTTCAACCTGTGACAACTGCTGATCATCCAGCTCTGTCATTGCATTTGCATTTCCAGCTGCACAGGCAATTGCAACCATAGCCCCAAGAATACTTTTTTTCATTTTTATTCCCTTAAAATATTAAAAATTATTAATTTTATTCAGTAACATCATCGTGTTACTGTGAGCACTTCAAAATGATTCCCCATAAATATACTGATCAGTTCTGAACCCGTGTTTAAAAGAGCACATGCCTGCTCAACATGCTGACTTATGTTTCCGTCTACCCCTCAGACACCCCTTATATTTCAAAACCCCGGATTAAATTCATTTTTGATTAAATCTGTTTTTATCACTCAAACCATCTGTCTGTTCAGCTCACTCAGAACTGAACAATCCCAGGACATTAACGTGGTGTAATACCAAAATTACTACGCATCACTCCTCCAGTAATGGCGATATCCGCAACTTTCTGCATTCCCCCCATTGGTGAGATTGCCATTTCTGCACGGAAAGGCGTTGCTATGCTGTTAGTCGGATTAAAATTAACCTGACTGTCCATGCTGACAGTATCTTTTTTCATACGGATACGCGACTCAAGCGCCAGATTACCCTGTATCTTATTCAGGTTAACACTTGAACTGCTTTTCAAAGTGCTGACATCACCTGATTTGGTATAGTCATCATTGATAATACTCAAGTAGCTGCCTTTTTCTGCTTCATTGGCTTTCTGCTCTTTGGTCAGTTCATTAAAATTGAACGACGCTTTAACTGTCAGGAAGTTACTGTCAGGATTTGCTACAGTTGCATCCACACCCGGTATAATGAACAGCTCACCATTACCATCCAGTTTAAAAGCAATAGAAGACAACACATCATCAGGTCGACCAAAATTATCTATCGGTACAACTTTTTTCTCACAGGTTGTCGTGCCCACACAGTTATATAAAGACCCCGGCAACTGTCCAATAGCAATTTCAGCTTTTGCTGCAAGTAACAGGTTACTGGCTTTGACATAGATCCCATCTTTTTCATAGCCAATTACACCGTTTGTCTGAAGATAAGCATCAATATTTCTCAAGCCTGCATAGTAGTTAACTTCTTCTTTCCCAGTTCCTGAGATTTTATTATGTGAGCCATCTCCACCATCAATCAGAAGAACAGAAGTCGTACTTGGTGCATTGGTTTTTTTATCAATCCCATAGCCATCTGTAGACATAGTCAGACTGAAACCTAAACCATTTTTTATTTCAGTCTGATTTCCAGTCTTGTATGTATAGCTCTGCTGAAATAACCCTAAATTTGCATTCAGGTTATAAATCGGCAGACCCAGACCCCAGCTACCCTGTACCGTGTCGTTCTTAGCCATTGAGTTATCAGAAATAAAACGGGCTTTACGGGCAATCGCCTGAAAATCCATACCACGAATGGATATCAATGCAAAATTCTGCGATGTTTTCGTCGCATTCATATAATTTGTCAGGTTTTGGCTTGCAGCACCCAGCACATTCTGCAACTTTTTACTGATAACAAACTCAAGACTTGTTGCCTGCATGGTATTTAAATAGACATCACCCAGATCCAGATAAGCATTCTGAGTATTTAAGACAGAAGGATCATTACTGGTCCGAATGTTCAATGGAGACAGGTTTGAAAATTCAATGGCATAGTTACCGTTTCCAGTTCCACCCAGTTCAAGCGTCGTTGCTTTCTCACCTGCTTTAATCAGTGAGTTCCCATCTTTAGTGAACTCAGCACTTAAACCTGTATGTATACCGGTATTTGCCTTTTCATAGCCTTTCGCTGTAACTGCAACACCATTTGCGTCAGTAACGTTAAAATTACTGATACCGGTCTGATCAGAGTTTACAAATATTTTCCCGTTTGCAAGTGAACCTGATGCCCCCATACGGATGATATTTTTCTGCTCAGTACCATAACGCAGGTCAATATTCACCCCTGGGTTTGTAGCATCATCGCCTGTACGGCTTGCATGAACCGCTGTTGTATCTGAAACACGCCCAAGGTTGATTACATGATCTGAATTGCCATTTTTAGTTGTTAAAACGATTCCTTCTTTTGGGTCTATATACATATAGCCGTCAGCAGCAAAGTTAAAGTTAAAATCTTTCAGAGTTAACTGCTGGTCATTCAGTTTATGTGTAATCGAAGCATTCTGAAGCTGAAAATTCAGATGTGACAAAGAGTTTTTATCAAACAGACCTTTTGTTGTTTCCAGATAAAAACTTAAGGGTGTACTGGTTGCCAGCATTAAAGAACCCAGGCTCTGTCTGTCTGCACCTGTAGCACCAACAGTACAGACCGTACACAACATCACATTCTGTATCGTTGCTTCAAATGGTGAAATGGTTGTTTCTAAGCGTATGCCTGCACCATTTGTCGTTCCTGCCACATCCAGATCAATCTGGCTTTTAATATTGGAATTATTGACGCCTTTTACTTCCACGCTATGCAGACCTAAACGCATACTGGAGTTATCAGAAAAATCCACCCAGTTTGCCTGGTCTATTGTTATTTTAGAGACTTCATGCGTGATGGTAATACCGTCCTGCCCCGTGACAGAACTCAATGTCGAATCAGACAGCTGCTCAAGCGCATAACTGTGCTGCGCAAGTAACATACACGCCGTCAACATTTTCAGTTTTGTTATTTTTTTCATTCCAACTTCCTTATTATACTGCTCAGCTTAACAGCGGCTGCCTGCCGCCCCAGTACAGTTATAACTGAACACTTTCAGGTTTCCTGACATCTGAAGGTTTCCATGAACATTCATTCCCATAAAACCTTTTTCTGTACCCGTATCAAATGTTGCAGCATTGGTTGCATATCCACCCTGACCGTAGACTTTATTATTTGCATAACCCTGCTCAGCACCTGCTGCTCCCACTTCAATGGATGCACTTGTAAACCCTAAATTCCTTATTTTTAATGGCTTATCATCTAAAAAAGTCAGTTTCATAGCGGACTGCTGATTGCCGTCCTTATTCAGGATGGTGGTACCGTCCAGCTGAAATTTATCGACCTGTAAAGTTCCCTGAAATTTTTTCAGAACCAGCCACTTCTGTTGAGCATTTCCATTTTTGTCCAGATCAGAAACTTTCTGATTATTAAATGCCACAGCAACACGACACAGAATGTCTGAAACACACTGTGTTGAATAATATGCCTCGGTAACCTTACCATTTGCATCCATTTTTGAAATACTGGACAGGCTCATATCATTGGCATACTTATGGTTCAAGGACAGCGTCCAGCTCAGATCCGCCCCACCCTGACCTGTCACCTGAGTTAATGCATCATTGTCCAGGTCTACCAGTCCTGCATGTGAAAAAGCAGAAACCGCCATGAACAGAGTGAAAATTATGCGTTTATTCATGATCCACTCTCCTACAGTCCAGTTGTTTTAAATTTAAGATGCTGAATAAGGACACCATCAATTGCCGCTGATCCAAGGTTTACATTCCCTGTAGGACCTCTGAATACTACACCGGTAGAATTTGCATCTGTTTTCGCTTTCAACAGGTTTGTAACAGGATCCAGAGCCACACTCCCCACTGAAATACTGCTGTGTGTTGCATTTGTGCCCTGATATTTAGTGGTAACAGTACCTGCTGTAATGGATGCTCCATTGGTTCCACAGGACGCCACGTTACAGGTTGATCCTTCATAAGATTTTTTAAGATTGGTTAAATCTGTTGAGCTGTAAGCCTTGAATGCAGTTCCATTCATTTCCAGCTGGACATAACTGTTACCTACCCGAACATAACTACCAGTCGTACTGGCAGTATATTTCCCATCCGTTCCTTTGTTATAACGGTTAGCATTACTTATATCCAGACCAGGCGTATACTTTCCATCAATTACTTTATAGTACGTTGTATTTGCTGCTATATTTCCTGTCGATATTTCAGCATCATCGTAAAACGTATAAATTTTCTTATAGATTGCAGGAACATTTGGAATACGGGTCACTTCCAGTGCAATATTGTTCCCTTCAGAAGACAGAATATAAGGCTGATACATATTTCCAAGCACAAGGTTTACATTGGGACTGTATAAATACACTCCTTCAGTTGCATGAAAGAGCGGTGCTTTGCTTCCATCCAGTGCTGGTGTCGAATATGTACCATCAGACTGATCATCCTTAGCAGCAGTACCGATACGGATACCTTTCTGACCCAGAAGTTTACGGTTAGCTTCCGTATCTTCATAAATCAGACCTGAAGGATCATCATTGGTGTTAATTCTTAAAATTGCTGCCATTCCCAGGGTTTTATTATAATCTGCATTACTGGATCCCATCGTCTGGAACAGTCTGAGCTGAGTACCGTTCAGACTTAAACCATTGGCTACATACTGAAGACGGATACGCTGATTTTTATCAAGATTTGTATCATTTGTCGGGTCACCACTTACAGGTGAAGCAATCGGAGCACCTGTAATCGGATTAAGTGTGTTGGCTGAACCCCATGAGCGGGAGAAAGCATCCAGCCAGAAACCCTGTTTAATAACATTGTCTGCCTCATCCTTATCCACAGTTGCCAAAGGCGCTTCCAGAGCCAGATAACCGACATTGCCTGCTGCTGAGTTGAACTGCTGAGTATTCTGAGTACCTGCACGGAACAGCCAGGGGTTTGCGGTTGTCCCCCAGTTAAACCCTGTGTTGCTGTAACGCTGATTCAGATCATCATTACTTTTGGACAATGCCAGACCATAGATAAAAATATCGGCTTTTGTCCGACGTTTATCCAGATCCGCCTTAGTGGCTGAAGTCAGTGCGTCGTAGTTTTCACCTGTAGGAATAATCCGGATAAAACCAGTGTCATAGCTGGAAGGGTTTGCCAGACCCAATGCATAGCTCGAGCCTTTGGAAACATCATTTGCGCCCTGAAACACCATTTTAAAATCTTCAGGCAGCAATGCAATACCCTCACCCGTCGTTTCAGACAGTGATTCATCAGACATTGGCTTTAAGGCATGACCCGACTGTGCTACTGCCAGTCCAATCAATGTCGCAAGCACAGACTTTCTTAATCCGTGGCTATTCCAACTTTGAGTCATCTCGACCTTCCTTTTATCAGATGCTCCGCATCATTATTTTATTCTGTCCCTGACCTGGCTTTTACATTTTTCATTTAATACAGATCCGTTGCTGAACCACAGCCACAAAAATGCCAAGTCGATCTAGTTTTTCATTATGCTGAATATTCGCGCAAATGCAAAAAAATCCAGCCAAACTGCGCTGTTTTCCGATGAATGAATTGTAAAAAAAAGCAGACTTTAAGTCTGCTTTAAAATAAATCTTTATTTATTATGCCTTTGGCAGTGTTACACCTGTCTGACCCTGATATTTACCACCACGGTCTTTGTAAGAGGTCTCACAGACTTCATCAGATTCAAAAAACAGCATCTGAGCAACACCTTCACCTGCATAAATACGGGCAGGTAGATTGGTTGTGTTAGAGAATTCCAGGGTAACGTGACCTTCCCATTCAGGTTCAAGCGGCGTTACGTTGACGATAATACCGCAACGTGCATAAGTCGATTTACCCAGGCAGACAGTCAGTACATTTCGTGGAATACGGAAGTATTCAACAGTACGCGCCAGTGCAAATGAGTTTGGCGGAATGATGCAGACATCTGACTCGATATCAATAAAGCTTTTATCATCAAAGTTTTTAGGGTCTACAATTGCAGAATGTACGTTGGTGAATACTTTGAACTCACGGGCACAGCGAACGTCATAACCATAACTGGACACTCCGTATGAGATGAGCTTTTCACCATGTTCATCAAAACGAACCTGATTTTCAGCATACGGTTCAATCATGCCGTGTTTTTCGCTCATTTCACGAATCCAGCGATCTGACTTAATTGCCATTTATCTTCACCTAAAAAACTTGGAATTGATTACTGCCAGTACTTTAACTTAAAACTGTAACAATGAAAACACACGACTTCGAAGCTTATAAAAACCGATGCTTAGCACTCTGATAAAAAGGGTGCAGGCTGCTGCTTTTATCTGAATATCCAGCCGCGACCTGTGCCCCTGTCTGAGACTTAGAGATTCAGAATTGCAGAATAACTTAATGGGATAGAGAAACTGACCAGTACCAGCGATGCTGTTTTTTGAAGATTGGACTGATTCAGCCATCTGACTCTGTTTGAAGCCAGCAATGAACCGATAAAAGTCCAGAAAAAAGCGATTGGAATCAGCAGCAGAACAAAGACCAGCATATGTGCCACATAGGCATTTGTGCTTTTCCAGGCAATCACTGGAAAAATAGCCGAAGCAAACAGCAGTGCTTTAGGGTTCAGCAAGGTTGCCGTAAACAGTTCACGTGCGCGAATTGTTGGCTGGTCGAAGGATTCTTCTATGTCTGCTGTTTTCCATAAACGGATAGCAAGATAAATAATATAACCTGCACTGAACAGCTTCAGGACTGTTGGAACAGCAGGAAACTGGACAGAAATACTGCCAATTAAACCACCCCATACAGAAATGGAAATCATATAGCCAAATGCTTCAGCAGGAATAAGTCTGAATGATTTCCTCACACCTACCTGAATACCAGAAGATGCAAGTAAAGTATTTGTTGGACCAGGCGTCAGTAAAATCGTGACAACCAGACCAATAAAAAACAATGAAACCATACTCAGACCTCTCAATAGAGTGAGCGAAGAGTAAATGAGTTCATTAAACTTAGCAAAAAAATATTTGTAAGATGAAATATTTCAAAAAACTGAAAATCAATTCACATTATTGATTTATAAAATATTTAATCCAGAAATGATTCAATTCTGCACAGATACCGTTCAGTCATTTCCTGGTGATTGTTTTTGAAAATGAATTTCCATACTGAACATGCGAATCTCAGCTCATGCTCAAAATTATAAAAATTAATTTTTTCAGTATATTGAAACAAAATACAGCTGTTTGATCCATTTTATTTCTTTAAGGATTTACATTCCTTAAAAGATGGAACTGTCTCTTTTAAGAATAATCATGCACAATAGATTTTGTCCTGTCTGTACACACCCTTTTATGCCAAAACAGTTTTTTCAATCCTGGCTGCCTTCACCCGAGAAAGTGGCAAGTATGAAATTTATGCGTATTTTTGGAAAACACTCCTTAAATCCAGTGCTTTGGTATATCAACCGTAAATCCATTTCTAAAGCTGTCTTTATTGGAACCTTTTGGGGCATTCTCCCCATTCCGTTCCATACCGCTTTAATTGTACTGACTGTTCTGATTATGGAGGTCAATCTTCCTGTCAGCATATTACTTGCATGGCTGACCAATCCATTGACACTCGCTCCAATTCTGCTGGGGGCATTCTGGATCGGCAGTCAGATATATCAGGTCAATATGATTGATCAGGATATGCTGCTGGGGGTTCTGCATCAGATGACCCACTGGGTGACCAATATGGGACAGGGACATGTTGATCTGAGTCTGGCTAAGATTCTGCTTTCGGGGCTGATTGTCGAAGCTTTATTTTTTTCCGTACTTTTTTTTCTGATGACCCGACTCTTCTGGCGTTTCAGTATTATCCGTCAGTGGAAAAAAAGAACGGTCACTGCTGATAAGCCCCTCGATGACTGAAACAGTATGATTCACTCATAACTGTGCAGATACCCTCTTACACATAAAAACAAATCAGCTTTCCTGAAGAAAACTGACCTGCTGAACTGAGCCTTAAATAAAAGACTTAAGAACCGAATACGGCTGATTTCATTTTTTTGAAGAAACCAGTTTTCTGTTTTACTTCAGCTTTCTTTTCAACTTTAGCTGCAATCTTTTGCTGTGCCTGAACCTGTTTTTCAACAGCAGCTTTCTGTTCAGCTTCAACCTTGTTTACAGCATCCTGTTTCACAGTTTCAGCTTTCTCTTTCAGCTGTGCAGATGGCTTAACTGCCTGTTGCTGAGTAGCCATAGTTTTTGCTTCCACACCAGTTTTTAACTGAGCTGCTTTCGCTTTGGTATCAGATACTTTTGTATTAGCTGCTGTTTTGGTTTCTGCAACTTTTTGCTCTGAAACTTTTTTAGTATCTACAGCTTTGATCTGAGCCTGCTGAGCTTTAGCTTCTTCTTTCATTTTCGCCTGAGCCACCTGCTGTGCTTCATGCGTATTTTCAACTTTTTGCTGAGCAACCTGAGCTGCCTGTTTTAAAGTTGCCGGCGCTACAGTTTCAACAGCAGCCATCGCAGGTACAGCAACAGCTGTAGCCAATGAAACAACCAGTGATTTAGCGATAATTTTCATGAATTTCCCCTTGTTTTGAAACAGATTTTTTAAACCTGGAGAATTAAGCCCCTCAAATAAGTACAAGATGTGAATGTTATGTAACCCTATTGTTAACAAGGCGTTCAACTGCCTTCAAATACAGCGTATCACCTGATGATCAGATATTTTACAATCAATACAGCATAAAAAAAGCCCAGCAGTCGCTGAGCCTTTTTAAGCCTGTCTGGGTGCAGGATCAGAAAATACGGCTTTTGTCTTTTTCAGCTTTCGGCAGTTTTTCAATCAACTGCTGAGCGATTGTTATATAGCTTTCAGCAGCAGCATCTTCTGCAACCACTGAAGGTTTACCCGCATCAGCATTTTCACGGATCTGCACATTGAGCGGTAAACGCCCAAGTAATGGAATGTCATACTGTTCAGACAGACTGTCTCCACCACCTGTACCAAATATCTGTTCTTCATGACCGCAGTTTGAACAGACATGCGTCGACATGTTTTCCACCACCCCCATCACAGGAATCTGAACACGGTTAAACAGTTCAATTCCTTTGACCGCATCCATCAGAGCGACATTCTGAGGTGTCGTCACAATGACCGCACCCGTCACAGGTATACGCTGTGCAAGGGTCAGCTGAATATCTCCTGTACCTGGCGGCATATCAATCACCAGTACATCCAGTTCAGGCCACAAGGTCTGATTGAACAGCTGCATTAAAGCACCCGTTGCTTTTGCACCACGCCAGGCAACCGGTGTATTTTCTTTTCCAATCAGATGCCCGATGGATAATACCGCCATCCCATAAGCTTCAAGCGGCACAAAATTTTCCGCTTCGATCATTGGTGTCTGACCAGCATTTCCCAGCATGGTCGGAATACTTGGACCATAAATATCAGCATCCAGTACGCCTACTTTCAGCCCAAGTTTCTGCATAGCCAGGGCAAGGTTGACAGTCGTGGTTGATTTCCCCACACCGCCTTTGCCTGATGAAACCAGAATGACATGCTGAATACGCGGATGCTTTGGAATATCACGCTGCTGTGGTGCAGCTTTGGTAATCGGTGGGTTATTAGGATCAACTTCTGCAGGTGCTGCCTGAGCCACCTGACCTGATGCATCTGTAACAGGAGGCAGTTCAGTTTTTGCAGCTTTCGGCTGACTTGAACAGCTTTCACCTTTCTCGTGATCATGTCCACAGCCGGCATGACCTGTTTTCTGCTGAATCACGTGCATATTCAGTTCTGTGATGCCACATTTTTCCAGGGCATCTGCCAGATCATCATGAATTTTCTGCAAATGTTCTGCTTCTTCAGGATAGGTATTGACCGTAATCTGTAAGACCTGTCCCTGAACATTAACCTGTTCAATTCTGTCTTTTAACAGATTTTCAGATGCAGGCAGTACATAAGACTGGAGTACATTCTGAACAGCTTCTTCGTTGACCTCTTTCGATGGCGAAAAGACAGATTTTAGTGAAGAAAGCCACGACATATAATTACTCCAGACCAGAACATACGGTTTTGACCGTATAGTTTAACGGTAAACCGCGTCAAGGTTAAGCGCAGTTGCATGAAGCTTTCTGAATGTGAATATCATTCTGAGTGATAAACCTCACATTTATGATCGGTCTGCACATCAGAAATACAGGAACTGCGTCCAGTTAATTCCCTGAAAAATACAACCTGACCGCTGTTAAGGCTTTGAATCATTTGCAAACAGAAACAATTAAATCAGTGCTTTCATGTATTTAGAGCGATATATTAACCGGATTCAATACGCTTTATTCAGAATAAAATACGGGAAAATATATGAAATACATTCTTTCTCTGGCACTGTCACTGTGCGTATCCACTGCTGTATTTGCAGCGACTGAAAGTTCAAGTGTCAGAACACCTACCGGACAGCTTGTCAGCATAGGCGACACACTGACTGAAATGGAAGAACGTATGGGACAGTCTCCTGAATCCATGAATACCTATGAGCTGAAAGAGAAAGATCACAGCCATATTGCTTCTGCCTACGTCTATGAGATCGACAACTCCATTTACACCCTGACCATTGTAAACAATCAGGTCAAAAAAATAGAACGGATCAATAAAACCCCTTAACTGAAAATAAATAAAGGCAACCCTGAGATACACGGATTGCCTTTATTCAATTCTACCTGATCATTCAGGCAGATCATCATTTCCAGAACTTCAGATTTTCAGCTTTAAGCCTGATCATCCTTTTTAAATTTGCTTAATGTTTCGGATGCTTTTGCTTTTAAAGCATCAAATTTTTCTGCTGCCTGATCTTTAAGCTCACTGGCTTTCTGTTTTGCTTCATCCAGCTTATGACCCGCTTCTGCTTTCAGCCGGTCAAACTTTTCATGCGCCTGATCCTGTAATTCAGCAGCTTTATCTTTGACACTATCCAGATGGCTTTCAAATGCTGCCTTTTCTTCTGAATGTGCCGCACTGACATCATGTTTCAGATCATTCAATGCTTTCTTGCCTTCCAACTTTGTTTCTTCGGCACTGTGCTTTAAATCATCCAGTGCTTTTTCCCCTTGAAGTTTTGCTTCTTCAGCTTTAAGTTTCAGATTATCCCCAGCTTCAGACGCTTTTTGTTTCAGGTGATCAAGTTGATTATCGGTCATGGTCTTTTCCTCTTAATTCATTGTGAAACTACTGAAAATCACGAGTTCAAGGCTGAACTTATGTTTTATTTATAGCCGATTTACTTTGAGTTTGAATGTAAAACTGCAATTTGCAATAAATGCCATACGCAATGTTACTTTTGATATTTTTGATCAGTTCTACTTATGTATAACCTGATTTCAGAGCTGATGCGAATTGTAAATAATGCTGTATATTTCACAATTTGTGATATTCAACCAAAACCCAGACGGAATGAGATAACGACCTAATGACACCTGACCTTAAAACTAAAATCATTCAGATCTGTGATACTAAAATTGCCAAAAAGGGAGAAAATGTCGGTATTTCTTTTTATGCTTTTTTTGCCAACAAAAATACTGACCCTGAAAGTCTGATGCAGGTTGCCACCTGGTGGATTCAGACCCATCAGCTCGATCATTTTGAAAAAGCAGTGAAAATTAAACAGCTTATTCTTTCAGAACATGAGTATTAAGCCTGGTGTGCTGAAAACTTTCAAAAGTCTGCAAATGGGTAAATACAGGATTTTTACAGATATACTGATCAATCAAAGGAACCAGTCGCTGGAAGTGCTCTGACTGAACGTGCGCATCCAGAGCTGCACGATCAATCCATTCCTCAATAAAAACAAAATGTCCTGGTTCTTTCAGATCATGAAAAAGCGCATAGGAAATACAACCTGGTTCCTGTCTGGTTTTATCAATCAGTTCCTGATACAGCGGTAGAACCACATCAATTTGATCGACCTGAATAAAGTCTTCGGCTATCAGTTTCAACATTGGTCATACCTTCAGAATCATGTCTTTACATTATTTCCAGCTGTCTTACGCTTTCAGAACATTACGGATCTGAATTTAATCAACCAGCTAAGTTCAGCTCCTCACTGTACTCATAAAATTCACTGCATTGAACAACCAGACCCACAACACAAAACAACGCCCCTGATTAAAATAATTTAACTCTGTGCCATGCAAAATATTATGACGAGTTGCTGTCACAGTCGAACTATTATCCATTTTATAGGCCGCCAGTTCTGAAAAGTACGGATTCAGTTCATGCGCAATTTTAGCTTTATGCCACAGACTTTTAATTTCATTGCCTTTTAAACCAGGTACGATTTTATAGACATCGACAAACTTGGTATCCTGTTGTTTTAAATAACCATGTTGAATTAAAACATCCGTTAATAACCCTTCCAGTTGCGCATAAAGAATCGGAGCACAACCTGCATATAAACCCAGTTCATACAGTTTAAACGCTTCTTCAATCACGCTCTTACGCAAAGCTTTATTTTCACCCACTTCAAGTGCTTCAAATGCCTCAAAAAAATCAGCCTGAAAGCGTTGTTCATTAATCACTTTTAAAAGACTGAATTTTTTTAAATCTTCAGCTTCATGAACATCCTGCCAGAAATACAACAGATTCAAAGCATCATTGGCAACTTTGGCACCAAGCTCCTGATTTAACTCATCGGCAAGTACATCAAAGTAAGGCTCCTGCTCTGCCAGCTGATGCAGGGTTTTCTGTAAATACGCATGCTCATCTTCTGCAATGTCTTCAAGATAGCGTTCAGCCTGTTTGAGAATATTATTTTCCAGCTGCTTTTTTGCATTTTTATTTTGAGGAATACGGGTAACTTCACGACCGGACTCATCGTCAAAATCATCATCAAGAGTGTCATTATTAAAGGTATTTTCATGAATCATGTTTAGATCACTCTCTGCAATTACAAATCTGGAAACAGGCAACGACATTCTATATGAATGCACCACTGAAAATGTGAAATTGTATAAAAATCTACATTTGAATAGATTTCACCTATTCTATTGTGCATCTTCACAGCAATTACGTTAAAATCAATGCCCTTGCATTAACTTGAGAAAGAGAGTTATATCCGTGCGAAATATTTTAGTCACTAACGCCCTTCCCTACGCAAATGGTCCTATCCATATGGGTCACCTACTCGGCTATATCCAGGCAGATATCTGGGTTCGTGCCATGCGTGCAATGGGTCATAACGTGACTTATGTCTGCGCGGATGATGCACACGGTACAGCGATCATGCTACGTGCTGAAGCCAATGGCATTAGCCCTGAAGCGCAAATCGCCAATGTTCAGAAAGAACACATCCGTGATTTTGATGGTTTTAATGTTACTTTTGATCATTATGACTCTACGCATAGCGAAGAAAATAAAAATCGCTCATCTGAGATTTACATCAAAAACCGTGAAGCAGGCAATATTGCGATTCGCCCTGTAACACAGTTGTTTGACCCTGAAAAACAAATGTTCCTGTCTGACCGTTTCATCAAAGGCACATGCCCTAAATGTAAAGCGGAAGATCAGTATGGCGACTCATGTGAAGTCTGCGGTACAACTTATAATGCAACTGAATTACTCAATCCAAAATCGACTTTGAGTGGTTCAACGCCTGTTGAAAAATCATCAGATCATTACTTCTTTAAACTGCCAAACTTTGCAGAATATTTGCAAAAATGGACACGTGACGAAGGTCGTCTCCCTGTTTCCATCGCAAACAAGCTGGATGAATGGTTTGAAAATGGCTTGAATGACTGGGACATTTCCCGTGATGCGCCTTATTTCGGCTTTGAAATTCCAGATGCGCCAAATAAATATTTCTACGTCTGGGTCGATGCACCAATTGGTTATATGTCTAGTTTTGAAAACTATGTAAAAACCAAGCGTCCTGACTTAAGTTTTGATGATTACTGGAAAAAAGATTCTAAAAATGAAGTTTATCACTTCATTGGTAAAGACATTGTGTATTTCCATGCGCTGTTCTGGCCTGCAATGCTTGAAGGTGCAAACTACCGTACGCCTACAGGTTTGTTCGTGAATGGTTTCCTGACTGTAAATGGTCAAAAAATGTCAAAATCTCGTGGGACATTCATCAAAGCTGAAACTTATTTAGATCATTTAAATCCCGAATATTTACGTTACTACTTTGCGTCTAAACTTTCAGATAAAGTTGAAGACTCTGATTTGAACTTAGATGACTTCGTTCAAAAAGTAAACTCAGACCTTGTTGGTAAAGTGGTGAATATTGCCAGCCGTTGTGCAAAATTCATTAACACCAAATTTGACAATAAACTGTCTGCAACCTGTGCAGAACCTGAACTCGTTCAAAGCTTTATTGATGCAGGCGATTCGATTGCTAAGTCTTATGAAGCTCGTGAATTTTCTGCTGCAATCCGTGAAATCATGGCGCTTGCAGACAAAGCCAATCAATATATTGATGAGAAAAAGCCTTGGGCTTTAGCCAAAATTGAAGGCGAAGAACAACAGGTTCATGATGTATGTTCTGTCGGTATTAACCTATTCCGTCAATTAACGGTGTATCTTGCGCCAGTATTGCCGACTTTGGCTCAACAAGTTCAGGATTTCTTAAAACTTGAATCTTTCGACTTTGCTTCAGCAAAAACTGTATTGGCTGATCATGAAATTGCATTGTTCCAACCGTTAATGCAACGTGTTGATCCTAAAGCAGTAACTGCGATGGTTGATGCTTCCAAAGATTCTTTAGCTGCTGCTGCCGAAACTCCAAAAGTTGAGAAGAAGAAAGAAAAAGCTAAAGAGAAAAAGCCTGAGCCTAAAGTGGGTGAGGCAGAGATCATCGGTATCGAAGATTTTATGAAAATTGATCTTCGTGTAGCAGAAGTTTTAGATGCTGCAACGGTTGAAGGTTCTGATAAGCTTCTTCAATTGACTTTAAATGTCGGTGAAGCTGAACCACGTAATGTGTTCAGTGGTATTCGTGAGTTCTATGAGCCTCAAGACCTTAAAGGTAAATTGGTGGTGATGGTGGCAAACCTTGCACCTCGTAAAATGCGTTTTGGTATTTCGAATGGTATGGTTTTAGCTGCGGGCAATGGTGAAGGTGTCTGGGTGATTTCACCTGAAAGCGGTGCTAAACCGGGTGATAAAGTGTCTTAAGATTTTGAATCGGAGATAAGAAAAGCCTCTACATTGTAGGGGCTTTTTTACTTCATAACGTACATATCATTTCTTTAAGATAGGATCACAAAGTGTAGGTACAAAATTGTATCTATCATCTTTTTTAGTCACAACTATAATTTCATCACCTGTAACTGCTAGAACCTTAACTCCTATGGGAGTAACACATCTAGAAAAAACTTTCGCTTCAAAGTTATAAATATATGATTGTGCAGTCTCAGATACTAAGTTTGCATATTTATCTTTGGATTGCTCTCCAAATGTAAATAGCATAGAAAAGATAAAAGGGTAAATTAAAAATCTAGCAGCGCAACTCCATCCCGAATAACTTTCATTAAAACTCCCCCTATCCTTAGCCCAAATAACGTAGACAATATAAAATTGACATATAAATATAAGAATTAGAAAAAGAATAAATGTTGCTAAAATAAATATAACAGGGATTAACATTATCGCCACGAAGTTAGTAACTCTGTTAAGTCCACCTGATTCGTAACCAACGATTTGATTGACTATCTGATCCGCAAAGCCGTATGTAATATTTGTTAATAACGCATATAAAATGATGAGAAAAACTTTTCCTAAAGTCATTCCCCAGATCTTATGATAGACATATAGGAAATCCGAAGTTATACCAGCAACCCAGCATAGACTTAAAAGAAATAAACTGGTTTTGAAAAAATCATTAGCTGGCGTTAAATACCAAAAAAAAGTATTCAAAGCTAATAGACATCCAACCAAATAAAATTTCTGGCTACGGTTCAATTGATGATATATATCCCCAATTTTTTGTTGCACTTGAGCCATCATGTTTCAATACCTTATATTTTTATAAATTTATTATGAAGATAGAGAACTTTAATTTGAATATATTATGTCCAAATGTACGTCTTAAGTTGTCGTTCAAAATTTATAGGGATTATGATAAAAAGAGATATTCCTTTAATAAAACTTATAAACATCCCATGAACACTTTAAAGCTCATATTCATAACACTAGCTCTAAGTACCACTGCCTTTGCCACCCAAGCTGCTGAATCAACAATCATCTCAATGCCTGAACAAGTCTCAGGTTACTATCAACATCAGGAGGGCAATATCCAAATTACTGCCCTCCTCGATGGCACAAACTTCATGTCACCAACATTGTTTCAAGACATTTCCCAAGACCAAGTGCATGAAATTTTAAAGAAATATCATGCAGATCAAGCCAAAGGCGTACAAACTTCGATTAATGCCTTTTTGGTTAATACAGACAATTCACTCGTTTTGGTCGACAGTGGAACAACTGATTGC
Source organism: Acinetobacter sp. WCHAc010052 (assembly GCF_002165295.2). Classification (NCBI taxonomy): domain Bacteria; kingdom Pseudomonadati; phylum Pseudomonadota; class Gammaproteobacteria; order Moraxellales; family Moraxellaceae; genus Acinetobacter; species Acinetobacter sp. WCHAc010052. The sequence continues at coordinate 2,640,768 of NZ_CP032143.1, forward strand.
TTTGGTGCACATTTAGGTTCTGTCCTGAAAAATTTAAAAGCAGCAGGTTATCAACCTGAACAAGTCGATACGATTTTACTTACCCATTTACATCCTGACCATTCCTGTGGTGTAAGTAAAAATGGTGTGGCAAATTATCCGAATGCCACGATTTATGTATCAGAGGATGAAGCGAATTATTGGTTAGATCCAAACCAGGTCAATAAAGTTCCTAAAGAAAAGCAAGCTGGCTATGTAGGTACAGTAGAAAAAATTAAGGCAGCACTTGCACCTTATCAAGCAAGCAAACAGTTTAAAACCTTTAAACTGGGTGACAACATCAAAGGTTTTGAAGTGATTTCAACCGCAGGACATACCCCTGGACATTTCAGTTATAAACTCAAAACGACTGATGAAGATGTTGTGTTCATTGGCGACATTGTGCATTCACATACTGTACAGTTTGATCGTCCTGAAACAGCGATTGATTATGATATTGATCCGAAAAAAGCAGTACAGACCCGTCTAAAACAATTCCCTGTACTTGCCAAAAGTGGTGTAACTGTTGCTGCGCCACATTTGCCATTTCCAGGAATTGGGCATATTTACAGTGCTGATGGAAAGAGTTATCAATGGATTCCTGTGCATTTTAAGGATTAAATTTCAAAATTTTAAATATAAAAAGCGACCTGTATGGTCGCTTTCCTGTATTACTTCATCCCAAAAATTAACTTTAACCCAAGCAAAGTCATCACCCCACCTGCAATGCGGTCAAACACTTTCTTCGACTTCAGATATACACGGCGCGGACCTTCAGCAGACAGAGCAACGGCAACCAGAGAATACCATCCTGCATCAATAAAAAAGCACAGCACAGGTAAAACCACATAAAAATATGAAGGAATTTCTTTGGGTAAAAGTGCAGTAAAAATACTCGCCAGAACAATCGCAATTTTCGGATTACTCATTTGAGTGATAAAGCCCAGACGGTATGCCTGAGCATAGCTCATCTGTTGAGCCCCACCATCTACAGCCTGCATCGGCTCTTTGGCATGTTTTATAATTTTATAAGCCAGCCACAGTAAATACAGACCGCCACAGATTTTTAAAGCCAGATAGGCAGAAGGTACAGCCAGTAAAATTGCCTGTAAGCCCATCACTGCAAGCAGTCCAAACAGCGCAGCACCTGTGCCTGTTCCCAGTGCAGTAAACAGACCATGTTTACGTGAAATTGCTATCGAATTTTTTGCTACATAAATAAAGGTTGGACCAGGACTGATCGCACCCAGCATCAATGCCAGAGCGATTGAGCCTATAATCAATAACGATTCCAAAGTGCCACCTGAACAAAAAATTATGCTGCCGATTTTACGCCTGAATGCGTTATTTTTCTTTAAAAATTTACACTAATGAGCTTAAAAATAATTTTACTGATCAAAAGACTTCTGCCCAAAACAAATATACTGAAAAACACAGTCTCACTGTTCAGGTCATTCAGCACCGAACGCAGAGACCAGCTATGGTGTCTCACCCACAGGCAGGTTTTCACGAACACGCAGTTCTGCAACCTGATAATCCTGATCATGTACAGGAACACCACCAATAATCATGGTTCGAGCTGTGGTTCTGGGTTTGTTCAGATCATCTTTGACATCACACGCCATCAATAAAAATATGCTGCTGAACAAAACAGGGAACAGCTTTTTCATGATCTGCCCTCTTATCATTATCTGTATATCAACATAGCACACTGAGTATTTTTTCACCATTATTTAATCCTTAGCCAGTGAAGCGGATAAAAAGTACTTAAATTCACTCAAGTATTTTTAACCTGAAATCATTCACTTAATGACTGTTAACAATTCAGCACAGACATAAATATTTACAACGGACAAAAATGTCCGTTAAATACACTCTATTCCCTGAACTGTTTAAAGCCGTTTTTCATGCAGCCTGTTATCCCGAAAAGACAATTACAAGCCAGCCAGAACCGTGAAGATTTACTGGAAGCAGCATTAAAAATTTTCCGCCTGCATGGTATCCGTGCGCCCCTGCAGCTGATTATTGAAGAAGCAGGTGTGGGCAGAGCCACTTTTTACCGTAATTTTCAGGACAGACGTGCGTTGGTCATCGCCTTGATGGAGCAGGCACTCGACCGTCTGGAAATTCGGGCAGCCAGATATGCGCCCTATCCTGATGGCTTTTTACGTCTGATCCAGAACCATGTCGACAATCTGCCCTATCTGACTGCACTGATGGAATACTGGCGTGTGATCAGTTATGACGACCCTGTTCTGGTTGAGATTTATCAACGACGGGATCAGTTATTACAGCCCCTGATTGATCAGGCAATTGCGCACGGCGTGTGTCGAGCCGACTTCAGTTCTAAAGACTACGCCATGATTACTGCTATTTTGCGTTCATCGTTCCAGGGAATGGATGATGAGGCACAGCGTGCACTGGCAAAACGGGCACTGGATCTACTTATTCACGGCATTCGACCGTAAACGGGGGCTCAATGGACAAAATGCCACGGCTGCTTGAACCTGCCCCCGACTGGACAGCTGAAGAAAAACCAACACTACCAGGCTCACCTGCAGCAATTGCACATCCTGCACATAAGCGCTATCTGTATTTTATCATTGGGCTGTTCGTTGCCATCTGCGGGAGTCTGAGTAACGGTTTTATTACTGCCAATCTCCCTGTTATTCAGGGTGAATATGCACTGACACCGAGCCAGACGGCCTGGATTCCGGCTGTCTATGTCATGGCAAATATCAGTTCAAACCTCATTCTGTTTAAAGCCCGTCAGCAATATGGTCTAAGACTTTTTTCAGAAGTTGGACTGGTGCTTTTTATTGTTGTGCTGGTTTTACATATTTTTGTGCATACCTATGAAATGGCTCTGTTTGTCCGTTTTATCAGTGGTCTGGTTTCAGCTCCCCTAAGTTCCCTGGGGATGTATTACATTATGCAGGCATTTCAGCGGGCGCATTTCGGACGGGCAATTTATCTGGCGCTGGGTTTTCAGCAGCTGGGGATTCCTCTTGCCTGGATCATTTCTCCGTACATTGTCGATGTAAATGACTGGAGTGTGCTGTATACATTTGAACTCGGACTGGCGCTGTGCTGTCTGGCCATGGTGGTGTCCTTAAAACTGCCACGCAGTCTGAGAATTGCTGTTTTTGAAAAGCAGGACTTCTTCACCTTTGCCCTGCTCGCACCTGGTTTTGCCATGCTCTGTATTGTTCTGACTCAGGGACCTGTGCTGTGGTGGTTTGAAGCGCAATGGCTGGGTTATGTGCTGATCGCAGGTTTCTGTCTAGTCTGTATTGGGCTTACTTATGAACATTTTCGGGTTAATCCACTGATCATTACCCGATGGCTGGGTACATCTTCAACCCTGAAGTTTATTTTTGGTGCATTAGCCATCCGCTTTTTAATGTCTGAACAGACTTATGCTGCTGTCAGTTTTCTGAAAACCATGGGAATGGGACCTGATCAGTTTGTATCGCTGTATATGGTGATTTTCCTGGGGATTGTCTCTGGTACTGTTTTCAGCGCCATGACATTCAAGCGTGAACGTATGATCATTCATCTGATTGCCGCAGAGGTGCTGATTTTACTTGCCTGTGCGCTGGATTATCATCTGACCAGTGACGTCCGTCCTGCCAGTTTTTACCGCAGCCAGTTCCTCGTCGGTTTTGCCAGTGGCATGTTTATTGGTCCATTACTGCTGACAGGCATTGTTCGTGCACTGCAAAAAGGACCCTCACATATGGTCACTTTTGTGGTGCTGTTTTCTGCGACACAAAGCTTCGGTGGCTTACTTGGAAATTCTTTTTTCTCAACCTATCAGCAGATCCGGACGCAGAACTACCGTACAGAACTGGTCAGTAATCTGTCTGATACCAATCCTGTTGTTGCTCAGCGAATCTTAAGCTATCAACAGGCTGCAGCCAGATACACCCTCGACCCGTCACTTGAGCAGAATCAGGCAGTACGTGATCTGAACCAGGTGATTTTACGTGAAGCACAGGTTCGTGCTTATAATGATGTGATCGCCCTGAATGGCATATTTGCAGTTCTGCTGCTGCTCTGGGGTACCTACAATATTGCAGTCAGTAAATATCAGCTCAGAAAACAACAAAGGTCTGAACAACAACAGCCCACACAGACGGTAAACAGCTCCTGATAAGTTTCAACCGAACATTATTGAAGTAAATATATTTTGCCCTGACCTAAAACTGATTTTGAGAATGACCATGCCACAAGATGAAAATAAGCCTGCTGACCCTGAAAATACACAACAGACAGATGCCACTCCTGCACTGACACCACCACCGTCCAGTAAACTGATTCCAACAGCGAAACGGACATTGATTCTGATGTTCTTTGTTCTGCTGACCGGGATTTTAATCATTATGTGGGCATGGAAAATCGGACCATTCAACACCAGTCTTGAGTCAACGGAAAACAGTTATATCAAAGGCAAAACCACTGTGCTCTCCTCACAGATCAACGGCTATGTGAAAGATGTACTGGTGACAGACTTTGATCATGTCAGACAGGGGCAGGTACTCATGCACATTGACACCACCACCTATGATCAGAAAGTCACTCAGGCGGAAGCAGGTGTGGATCAGGCAAATACCACACTGGCAAATCAGACTCAGGCAATTGAACAGCGTAAAGCAGATATTGTGGCAGCACAGGCAAAAGTGGAACAGTCTCAGGCGAGCTATGATTTATCGGTTGCTCAGCTGAACCGTTACCGTCAGCTGGGGAACAGTGGTGCAGCTTCCAGAACCGAACAGGACAATGCAGCAGCAGATGTAAAAAATAATCTGGCTCTGCTGAAACAGGCAAAAGCAAATGTGCTGGTCGCACAGGCAGCATTAAAAACAGCGGAAGTCGCGCAGTCGGGTCTTCAGGCACAGGTCACCAACGCAAAAGCACAGCTGGATCAGGCCACCACCACCAAAGACTACAGTGTGATCACAGCACCTATGGATGGTCAGCTGGGTGAAGTCAGTCCACGTGTCGGGCAGTATGTTGCTGCCGGTACACAGCTGATGTATCTGATTCCCCGACAGACCTGGGTCACAGCAAACTTTAAGGAAACCCAGATCAGCCAGATGAAACTGGGGCAAAAAGCAACTTTCAAGGTCGATGCATTAGGACATAAGGAATTTACAGGTCATGTCGAAGAAATTTCTCCTGCTGCCGGTTCTGAGTTCAGTGTCTTAAAACCCGATAACACGACGGGGAACTTTACCAAAGTGGTACAGCGCATCTCTGTACGCATCGCAATTGATCCCAATCAGCCAGGCATGGAAAACTTACGTCCTGGCATGTCTGTGGTGACTTCTGTAGATACATCCTCCAGATAGCACTGTTTCAGGTGTCTGTTTCCGCTAAAATAGTGTTATGTTTTTCATGCAAAAGCCTGAACGATGTTCGACCAGATTGCGCAACGTATTCCAACCCAGACCATATGCTTTGAAGATGCCCCAACGGTTCAGATCGCCATTAAACGACTGGATATGGTTCATCCGCGTATTTCGGGCAATAAATTTTTTAAACTGAAATACAACTTTGCAGAAGCACTCCGGCTCGGAAAAAAATGCATCATCAGCTATGGTGGTGCTTATTCCAATCATATTGCTGCCACAGCATACGCAGCTCATCTGCACGGTTTTCAAAGCATCGGTATTATCCGTGGTGAAGAACTTGCCCATAAAGCTCTCAACTCAACCCTGCAAACCGCGCAGCAATATGGCATGCAGTTTCAGTTTGTTTCACGTGAACAATATCGATCAAAAGACACAGCAGACTTTTTACATGCATTAAATCTGCAATATCCAGATGCGTATATCATTCCCGAAGGTGGTACCAATACACTCGCCATCCAGGGCTGCTCAGAAATCCTGACTGACTTTGATCGACAGCATTATGATGTGATCTGCTGTGCGGTGGGCACTGGCGGCACCATTTCAGGGCTGATTGAAGCCAGTGCATCGCATCAGCGCATTCTGGGGTTCTCCGCATTGAAAGGTGATTTTCTGCAGAACGATATTGCTCAGTGGACTGAAAAGAAAAACTGGAAAATTATGGATGACTACTGCTGTGGGGGCTATGCCAGAACTTCTGCGGAACTGTTGCAGTTTATGCATTTTTTTGAAATGCAGTATCAGATTCCACTGGAACAGGTCTATACCGCAAAAATGCTGATGGGACTGTCCGACTTACTTAAAAAAGATTATTTCCCGGCAGAAACCCGTATACTGGTGATTCATACCGGTGGTTTACAGGGACGCAACATGCCTGAAAATACCTGACAGACCTGTATCTGTTCAGAATTGAAGGCTGATGATTTTTCAAAATTTCCATATCAGCCTGTCGATGCGAATAGTCCTGAAAATTACATTAAAAATGACTATAATGCCCTGCTTTCCATCTCCCCCTAAGAGTTTAAGATGTCCTCACCTTATTACGATGTCGTTGTCCTTGGCGCAGGCGCTTCTGGCTTAATGCTGGCAGCAAAGGCAGGTGTCCGTGGCCGTAAAGTACTGGTGCTGGAAAAAGCCAACAAAATCGGCAAAAAAATTCTGATGTCGGGTGGAGGAAAATGTAATTTCACCAATTTATATGTAGAGCCTGAAAACTTTATTTCCCATAATCCCCATTTTGTCATTTCAGCACTGAGCCGTTATACCAACTGGGATTTTATTGGTATGGTCTGTGAATACGGCATTGAATATGAAGAACGTAAACACGGTCAGCTGTTTACTCTAAACGGTGCCAAAGAAATTTTAGCCATGTTACTGAACGAGTGCGACAAAACGGGCAATGTACAGATTAAAACCAGCTGTGAAGTTAAAGCAGTCACTGCACAGAATGACTCCGGCTTCCAGGTAGCAACCTCCACTGGCAATTTCCAGGCAACCTCTGTGGTCGTGGCTTCGGGGGGATTATCCATTCCTACACTGGGTGGTTCAGGGATTGGTTATGATATTGCCCGCAGTTTCGGACACTCCATTTATCCGACCCGTGCAGGTCTGGTGCCTTTTACATTTACAGATGGCTTTAAGGAAGTCACCACACGTTTAAGTGGAAATGCTGTCGAAGCCACACTGTCCAATGAATTAAACAGTTTTACCGAAGCTTTGCTGTTTACACACCGTGGTTTAAGTGGTCCAAGCTCGCTGCAGCTTTCCAATTACTGGGATGCAGGACAACGCTTCAATATCGACTTTTTACCTTCAGTTGATCTGACTGAATTCTTTAAAGCCAAAAAACAGTCACAGCCCAAAGTATTGTTACGTACTTTGCTGGCTGAACATTTTCCTAAAAGCGTAGTCGTTGAATTACAGAATCTGATCTGGGCTGACCAGGCTGAATTACAGATTGGTAATTTCAGTGATGAAAAACTGGAAAATATTGCTCGAAAAATTCATTGTTTTGAAGTCAAACCATCAGGAACAGAAGGCTATCGCACAGCAGAAGTCACACTGGGTGGTGTGGACACAGCAGAAGTTTCTTCGAAAACCATGGAAAGTAAAAAACAGAAAGGTTTATATTTTATTGGTGAAATTCTGGATGTTTCGGGTCATTTAGGTGGATTTAATTTCCAATGGGCATGGGCATCAGCACATGCCGCATCAGAATTTGTATAGCAGCATTTTTTTATCGCTTATTCAAGATAGTCGGTACGGAATAACATCAGATGATGTTTTTGCTGAACTCTTGAAATTGCAGAACTCATTGCACAGTTCTTCTCCTGGCTGAATGTAGAAGAACGCTGCTGAAAACGGCTGAAAATTAATTTAAACATTATATATCCCCTCTTATTATGCCTATATACATCCTTATATGTATACGCAATTTATATGCCATATTTATGACATTAAGTTAGTGTCTATCCCTTAGACACTTTATTTTTAACATAAAAAATATCATAACACGAATAATATTTTAAGGATTTTCAGAAACTTGATGGGACTTTTCCTCAGTCTTTTCAGCAACCTGTGACTTCTGTTCCACTTTTGGCTTGGAAAATACAAATTTGTAGGCACTCGCAAGGAAACCAACAGTAATTCCGGCTATAACAATGGGAGCAATAAATTTATTCGGTGCCTTTCTGGACATGATCATAACCTCTTTACATAATATTGAAGACCAAGCACACCTCAATGTGATTGATCTTCGAAACAAATTACAGGTTAATTCGGGTCAAATTCAAAATTACTCTGCACTGTTATGACCGTTATTGTCCTGAGTAGTCGGGCTGACAGCAGGTGCAGCAGCATTTTTCGGATGTAATGGATTTGGCTGATTGCCTTCTTTCTTTGCCTTGTCCACCAGATCAGACAGCAGACGCTCTGCCGGCTGACGGCCACCCAGACCAAATGCCAGTGCAAATGCAACTGCTACAGCGCCCAGCGTCAGACCGAATGCAAGATTGACAATCGAATCGGCAATACCCATTGCCCGCAGTCCCATTGCCACAACCAGTCCCATGATCAGTACACGGACCAGACCGGCAAGCCAGCGTGAACTGTTGTATTCACCTCGCTGTACGACATTTGCCACCACATTTGCCAGCCAGAAACCGATGACCAGAATCACCGCACCAAGCAGAATATTTGCACCAAAATGGATAAACATTGCGATCAGACTACTGATCTGTTCAAAACCCAATCGGTTCGCTGCTTCAGATACGGCAAACAGCATGGTAAAAAACACAACCAGATAACCGACTGCACCCGATACTTTAGTTGTCCCTAAAAAGCGCTGAATATCCAGTTTAGCCGGAACTTCATCAACACCCGTACCCGCAATAATTTCAGACAGCAGATTTGCCACAAAGCGTGAAACCACATAGGCAATAATCAGAATCAGACCTGCTGCGATAATGTGCGGTACTGCATTCATGATTTCATTCAGCATGGCGGTTGCAGGCTGAGAAATTGCCTCTACACCGAGTGCTTCAAATGCAATAATCAACGACGTGATAATCACAATGGCAAATACAAATGAGCCTAGCACTTTAGGTAAATCAGAGTTTTTGAACAGACCAATTTTCTGTGCCTGCTGCTGAAGCCCCAGACTGCGTGTCAGACCTTCCACAATTCCCCGTACAATTTTTGCTAGAATATATCCTGCAAAAACAATCACGCCTGCAATAAAGATATTCGGCAGGAACAGAACAGCTTCATTCACCATATTCTGTACAGGGAACAGCAGACCATTCAGTCCCAGAATCGAAAGTACGATTGGCAGGAATAACAGCAGAACAAGCCAGTAAACAATCTCGCTGATATTTTCACTGATCGGGCTGACACCAACCTCAGCACTGAGTTTTTCATCCAGCTGAGTTTTACTCAACAGTTTCTGAAGTCCGACTTTAACCAGATTTGCAAAGATCCATCCAACGAAACCAATCGCAATCGCAGCAAGTAACTGTGGCACAAAGAGCAGGAACTGCTGAATCATATTGCTGAATGGACCACTGACACTGGTCAGATTCAGCACATTGAGCGCGCCAATCACAGCAATAATCATGACCAGCCAGAAAATCACTCTGCCGACAATGCTTTCAATATTTGAACGGTGACCTGTGGCTTTGGACAGATGCTGATCCGTACCTAATTTTTCAAGTAGTTTTTTAGCACCTGCCGCAATAATCAGTGCAAGAATCCACCCCACCAGCAGGATTGCAACAGCTGCCAGAACCGGATGAAACTGCTCCCAGTAATACTGAGCATCAAGCCGTGCGCCTGGCCCTCCAGAAAAATAATCATTCATTTCTATTATCCTCTTGTTATTTAAATATATATTATTTGACTTAAACCACGTTCTGCATGACCTTTTTAAAGCTGAAAGCTTATGTTTTAACCTTAAGTTTTGATCATTTTATATTCAACAATATTTCGCATAACTACTACAAAACAGGCACAAACTCACATTAAAAAGGCTCTATCAATAGAGCCCTTTTTCAGTATTTTTCAAATAATTTAAATCAGATGAGAACAGAAAATCCTGTCAGGGCTGATGGATACGCTGCCCTTTTCAGACGACAGTCAGGTCACAGCACTATGGTTTGCAGCCATATAAACAATCACTGCCAGTAGAAATAAACCTGTCAGCAGAAGCATATAAACAGGCAACCTTTTTTTCTGTTGTATTTCCTCAGTACTCGTAACATGAGGAGGTTTATTGAAATCATGGATCATGACTTTATCCCCCGTATGGCGACTTATTGTACATTTTTTATACTATCAGAGTTTTCGGGAGCACATGTTTTAAAGTTGTAGCAATCTGTGAATATCAGTAAAACATGCCTGGTTTTTCTTTAGAAATTTAAAGCTCTGCATGATCTGAAACGGGCTGAATTTCAGTACAGATAATGTAATGCCATCCAGTCGCTAAAATGAGCTATAATCACGCACCCGAATTTTCCAGCTGAGCGTTATGGCGTATCGTCAACAAAATGTATCACTTGATATTGACACTGACGTCACACATCAATGTTCCCTGCACTACACCCGTGACCTGCATCTGATTGGTGTTCTTGAATTTACTAAACCCAGCTATGTACTGAAATGGGGGGATCTGGAATATTTCAGACGTCGGACTGAAGAATTTTCAGTGATGCCATTTCCCGAATGTATCAATGCCATGATTATAGATATCCGCAATGTCACTGCATTTCTGGACAATGAAGTACCGATTCTGCCGTGGCGGATGCTGGAAGAAGAATGCCCTGTCCGTCTGATTGTTCCTCAGGAAAGACTGGATCACTATTGTGGTTTTTTTGAACCGACCTGGTTAAATACAGATCTTGAAACAGCCATCCATGAATTACGTGAATCCATGGATATGTTTGTCCATTAAAGTCTCTCAGATTGCTGATCAGGCTTACCAATAATTTTCCACGGCAATGTTTCCTTCACCGCGACGGTTCATCGTCAACCCCCGCGCTTTTAAAGCATCCTTCGTATCATCCACCATCTGTGGATTACCACACAGCATGACATGTGTCGTGGCAGGATTAAACTCAAGTCCTGCTGCCTTTTCCAGTTCACCATTTTCAATCAGAACCGGCAGACGGTCATGCAGCTGAGCTTCAGGATTCCGTGTCACGACCGGTATGAAACGAAAACCTGTATGTCCTTCACCAAATGTTTCAGCAATTTCCTGAATACGTTCCACATAAGCCAGTTCAGCTTCAGTCCGGACGCTGTAGACCAGGTGAATGTGCTGATATTTAGACCAGGTTTCAAAATCCTGTAACATGGAAATAAACGGTGCCAGCCCAGTACCTGTAGCAAGCAGCCATAAATCCTGTGGCAACGGCAACTGATAACGTGCCAGCGTCAGAAAGCCATAAGGTACTTTTTCAAGATACAGCTCATCCCCGACCTGAAGATGCTGCAGATTTGAAGTAAAAGCACCATCAGGAACAACAATGGAGAAGAACTCAAGTGTCTCATCAAAAGGCGATGAAACCACCGAATATGCACGAACAACAAGCTCATCACCGACTTTAAGACCAATTCGGGCAAACTGCCCTGCTGTAAATTTAAAATGCGCGGGTCTGGTCATGGTGAAGCTGAATAAGGTACTGGTCCAGCGGTGTACAGACAAAACTTTTTCTACGCTAAATTTTTCAATTGACATGATTTCTACGTGGCATCAGAGACTGTGCTCATGGTAGCATGACAATATATTTTATGAATATCCTATATACGTTAAGGCTATATACATGCGCATGACTTTACGCCAGCTGGCTGTTTTTGTAGCAGTTGCTCAGGAAGGCACCGTGACCAAAGCGAGCGATGCTGTAAAACTGACTCAAAGTGCCGCAAGTATGGCTCTGGCTGACCTGGAAGATGGGCTGGGTGCTCCACTTTTTGACCGTCTTGGAAAACGTTTACAGCTGAATGACCTTGGACGCTATCTGTTGCCTCAGGCGCTTGAGATTCTGGGTCGCTGTGAAGCATTTGAACAGGCAGCTAAAGGCGAGTTGCAGACTGTAGACCTACGTTTAGGCGCAACACTGACCATCAGTGATTATCTGATTCCTGATCTGATGGCAGACTTTCTCCAGATTCAACCCAATGCTCATTTGCAGCTACAGGTCGGAAACACCCGCCAGATGATCGAGGCGGTCAATCAGTTCCAGCTGGATCTTGCACTGATTGAGGGTTCATGCCATTTACCTCAGTTGCAGTGTATTCACTGGCGTAACGATGAACTGGCGGTATGCTGTTCACCTGACCATCCTTTAGCGCAACTGAACCGCCCTCTGACGATTCAGGATTTTGAGCATGTCGAATGGATTCTGCGTGAAGAAGGTTCAGGAACACGTGAAGTCTTTGATAATGCGATTCTTCAGGATGTTCCAGATGCCAGTATCCGTCTGACTTTAGGACATAATGAAGCCATTCTTAAAATTGTTGCCGGTGGTCTGGGTATGTCCTGTATTTCCCGCCTGGCGATTGAACCTTTACGCGAAAAAGGTCAACTGGTTGTACTGGATACACCTTTCTGGCAACTGACCCGCCCACTCTTTATGCTGGTTCACCGTCAGAAATACCAGGGACCAGGCATTAAAGCATTTATGAAATTCTGTGAAAAATAAAATCATAAAAAAAGCGCCTGTTTCTGGCGCTTTTTTATACCCTGATCATAGAATCCAAACCAAAAGTTCAGATCTGATCCTGGTTTTATCATTTACGTAAATTTGACAGTAAAGCAGAAGTAATGGACTGGTTATTTGTCACAACTTTGGTCTTTTTAGCTTTGGCTGAATTGTCTTCGACGCGCTCAATTTTAACCGCTTTATATTTATTGCCATTTTCAACGGCTACAAATTTCACACGCTCATTACGTTTCGGTTCGCCATCAGCCGCAGGGAAATCTGAAATATGAAAGAAGATATCCCCTTCAGCTGAACCAATAAAGCCAAATCCTTTTTCAGGATCATATTTCTTGATTTTACCCAGATGTACTTCGTCTTTCATTTTGCTACCCTATTCTAAAAATGCCATTCATACATTATATAAAAAAGAGGCATCTATCGCCTCTTTTTTATATCCGTGGACTTAAGCTTAATCTTTCTGAACTGAACCAAAAATCTTGTCGCCTGCATCGCCCAGACCAGGAACGATATAACCCTGTTCATTTAAACCCTGATCAACAGAAGCAGTATAAATGGTCACATCAGGATGAGCATCATTCACACGTTTGATCCCTTCAGGTGCTGCAACCAGTACCATGACACGGATGTCTTTACAGCCACTTGCTTTAAGCACGTCAATTGCTGCAACTAAAGATGAACCGGTTGCCAGCATTGGGTCAATAATCATTGCCAGACGGTTCTGTACATCTGGAACCAGTTTTTTATAGTAAGTACGCGCTTCTAAAGTTTCTTCATCACGTTCAAGTCCCAGTACAGAGACTTTAGCACTTGGAATCAGATTTAAAAAACCTTCCAGCATACCAATACCGGCACGCAGAATCGGCACAACTGTTATTTTTTTACCAGCAATACGGTCTACGACCACTTTGCCATTCCAACCATCAATTTCATGATCAACCATTGGTAAATCTTTAGTGGCTTCATAAGTCAAAAGCATAGTCACTTCCTGAGCAAGCTCACGGAAGTTTTTAGTGCTGATGTCTGAACGACGGAGTAAGCCGAGTTTATGTCGGATTAATGGATGACGGATTTCATGGATAGCCACGGGAGAACACCTAAAAAAAGGAGAAATAAAATTGCTTCCATTATAATCTGTTTTAACAGGTGATAAAAATAAAAAAGCCCCCAATATATGGAGGCTTTCTTTCAGAACTTATAGTTTTTTTAGATTACTGCTGCTGGGAAAGCATGAAGTGCAATGGTGAAAGGATTTCAGATTGCAGTGCCAGTTTGATCACAGGATCTGGGTAGATACCAATAATCAGTACAGCCAGTGCTGCAAGCAGAACCATAATCCCACCGACTTTCTGTCCCCAGTGATCCACAGCATCAATACGTGGAGTGTCTGGTGGAGTCATGTACATCACTACCATAACACGCAGGTAGTAATACAGACCAATACCAGAACCGACAACAATCATTGCAGCCAGGAACCAGTGCTGAGTTGTTACTGCCGCCATTACAACAAGGAACTTACCAATGAAGCCTGCTGTTAATGGAATACCAGCCAGTGACAGCATCATTACCGTTAAGGTTGCAGTCAGAACCGGACGACGCCAGAACAGACCACGGTAATCTGCAAGACTCTCAGCTTCATCCAGGTTGTTATAAGGGCTCGACATCAGCGCAACAGCACCAAACGCACCAATTGTAGTCAGTACATAAGTGATGACGTATACAGATACGTTCCCTAAGCTTGCATAAGTCATGCTGATTAAACCAATCAGCAGATAACCAAAATGTGCAATGGATGAATAACCCAGAATACGTTTCAGGTTAACCTGACGTACTGCAAGGAAGTTACCGATCAGAATTGAAAGTACGGCAATGATCGTCAACAGTGTCACGATTGAATCAATCAGGATTGCACCTGAAGACAGCAGATAGCGGACAAACAGACCAATCGTTGCAACTTTCGCAGCAGTCGCAAGGAAAGTTGCGATCGGTGCTGGAGCACCGGCATAAACGTCAGGTGTCCATTTATGGAATGGAGCCAGAGACAGTTTAAAGCCGACAGCAAAGATAATCAGTGCAAGACCCAGTACAACCATAGGCTGATGGATATTCTGCATCAGTGCCTGAACAGAGTCGTAGAATGATAACGAACCGGTATAAGCATAAATATATGCCATACCCATCAGTAACATTGCAGAAGCTGTTGCAGAAAGCACCAGGTATTTCACACCCGCTTCCAGTGATTTAGAGCGCTGATGCGTATACGCCAGCAAGCCATACACAGGAATCGACATCAGCTCAAGACTGATGAAGAACGATGCATAGTGAGAACTTGCAACCATTAACATTGCACCGGTTACAGATGCAAGTAACAGAATATACAGTTCTTCACGGTTATCCTTATAGGTTTCAATATAAGCATGAGACAAAGTACAGCATGCCAGTGCAGCAATCAGAATCACGACCTGATACAGCATCGTGAATGGGTCAATCATAAACAGACCCATCACGTTCGCCGGTGCAGAAGCACCGCTGAACATTGAGAAAATAATATACGCAGCTGCCAGGTTAAGCCCGACAACAGACGCAGTTGCGATTAAATTATGATTACGTTTAATCGCTGTAAGAATCATCACAACAATTGTGGTCAAAGCCACAATCATTACGGGAGCCAGTGGCATAAGCTCAGAAAATGACATCGTGAAGTTCATGGCTTATTGGATCTCCACATTTTCAAGTTGGGTAGTCGCCTGTTGCACAACCTCAACTGTTTCCTGTACTGGAATATAGCTGTTTGCAATCCACGCCATACTTGAATTTGAAATATCAAGGAAGCTTTGTGGGAACAGACCTAACCATACCAGACCAAGCGCACAGACAAGCAGAATCACAACTTCACGGGCATTTAAGTCTTTCAGTGGATTTGTGTAATGCTGTTTCTGTTCTTCATTCGGAGTACCGAACAGTGCTTTGTGAATCAGGATCAGACCATACAGACCTGCAAATACAAGGCTCACAGCAGCAAGGATGGTATAGACTGGGAATTTGGCAAAAGAACCCATCAGAATCAGGAATTCACCAATAAAGTTACCCAGACCTGGAATACCGACCAGTGCAGCAACAAAGAACATCAGGAAGAAAGACAGGTACTGGAACTGTCCACGGATACCGCCCATCAGACGTAAATCACGTGTATGAAGACGCTCATATACCTGACCGCACATAATGAACAGTGCCGCAGAAGACAGACCGTGTGCAAGCATCATGATCATCAGCCCCTGGAAGGTCAGGATGTTACCTGCATAAAGTGCCAGTAATACAAAGCCCATGTGTGAAATGGATGTATACGCAAGCAGACGTTTCATATCTGTCTGCTGGAATGCACACCATGCACCGTAGAAAATACCGATCAGACCCAGAATGATTGCAATGTCAGCAAACTGAGCAGAAGCAGCCGGGAAGAATGGAATCACGAAACGTAATAAACCGTATGCAGCTGTTTTGATCAGGATACCTGCAAGGTCAACCGAACCCGCAGTTGGTGCCTGAGCATGTGCATCAGGTAACCAGCCGTGTAATGGGAAAACTGGAAGTTTTACCGCAAAACCAATGAACATACAGATCATGAGTGCATAAGCAACTGCAGGAGCCTGAGCATCCAGAGTATTTGCAACACCCAGCAGGTAGTTATAATCAAAACCGATCATACCTGTCATCATGTATCCATAGACAACAAGTCCAAGAATACCGATCAGCATGATCAGACCCGCTACCTGGGTATAGATGAAGAATTTAGTCGCAGCATAAACACGTGATTTACCATCTGCACCACGGTGTCCCCACAATGCAATCAGGAAGTAAATCGGTACCAGCATCATCTCCCAGAAGAAGAAGAACAGGAACATGTCGATTGCAAGGAATACACCGATAACCCCACCCAGTGACCATAAAAGGTTTAAGTGGAAGAAACCGACATTCTTCTGAATTTCACCCCATGAACAGCCAACTGCAAGTACACCCAGTAATGCAGTCAGACCAACCATCAGTAAGGACAGACCATCCACCGCAAGGTGAATGTTGATGCCCAGTGTTGAAATCCATGGAACAATGAACTCAGCGGACCAGCTTGGAACTTTTGCGCCCAGTTCATAATTATATGTTCCTGACTGCCATAAAATAACAGTCAGAATCAGTGTAACCACCATACCAATCAGAGCGATATAGCGTGGCAGATGGTCGTCGAGCTTATCGACCAACCAGCAAATAAAACCTGCAATGAACGGAACAAGGATCAGTGCGGGTAAAATAAGATTGTTTGGAGTTTCCATTTTATTTCCCCACTACCTGAATCACGATCAGGACCATCAGCAATACCACTACGCCAAATGACATGCTTGAAGCATATTCGCGTAATGAACCCGTCTGACGTTTACTTGTAAAGCTGTTACCACTTTTCACAATCGCTGGCAGCACAAGCCACAGGTTATCAATCGGATCACGACCCAGAATTTTAGCAATCAGCAGATATGGTTTTACAAACACAAGATCATACAGCGCATCAAAACCAAGCGCATTACGGCAGATATTCACCAGACCTGCACCAAAACTGCTTTGTGCAAAAGACTTCACAGCACCGTATGCAAATGCGAACAGACCGACACCGATTGCAAGTCCTGCAAGTGCAATACCTACAGCTGTATATTCTGCACCATGCATACCTGCTTCAAGCGCTTCAGGAATGTTGAATGCTGGAATTTTTGCAGCATTCAGAATGGACTCAACCGGTGCTTTCAGCGCTGCACCCACAAATGTGGACAGAACAGCCAGAATTGCCAGAGGACCCCAGTACGTCACGCCTTTGATTTCGTGATATGGCGTTTTTTCTTCACCGAAGAATACAACCCAGATCAGACGGAATGTATAGATTGAAGTCAGGAACGCACCTGCGACACCTACCCAGTAAAGCGAGGTATAAACAGCAACAGACTGACCCTGTACCCATACCGCACCAAGAATCGCATCTTTCGAGAAGAAACCGACGGTAATGAATGGAATCGCTGCCAGTGCACCGCCACCGATTGCAAAACATGCAAACAGGAACTTGTTACGCTTAAACAGACCACCCATTTTGAAAATGTTCTGTTCGTGGTGATACGCAAGAATTACAGCACCAGAAGAAAGGAACAGTAACGCTTTGAAGAATGCGTGAGTCAGCATGTGGAACAGACCAGCCTGATACGCTTCTGCACCAACAGCCATAAACATATAACCCAGCTGACTCATGGTTGAGTAAGCAAGAATACGTTTGATGTCTGTCTGAACCAGTGCAGCAAAACCGGCAACCAGCAGTGTTACCGCACCAGTGATGGAAATGAACATCATCACTTCTGGCGCAAGTTCAAATACTGCAAACATACGGCAGCATAAGTAAACACCGGCTGTTACCATTGTTGCAGCGTGGATCAGTGCAGAAACAGGTGTTGGACCTGCCATTGCATCAGCTAACCATGTCTGTAACGGAATCTGAGCAGATTTACCCGCAGCACCGAGGAACAGCATCAATGCAGTCCAGATGGTGATTGAAGAACTCTGAACCATAACTTCTGGAGCACGAGCCACAATTTCAGCGATGTTCAGTGTTCCAAACTGCTGGAAAATCAGGAACAGTGCAATCAGCAGGAATACGTCACCCACACGGGTAACTGTAAATGCTTTGATTGCTGCCTTACCATTTTCAGGATTTGAATAGTAATAACCAATCAGCAGGTAAGAACACAGACCTACACCTTCCCAACCCAGGAACAGCAGTGCAAGGTTATCACCCAGCACAAGCAACAGCATGCTTGTTACGAACAGGTTGAAGTAAGAGAAGAAACGTGCAAAGTCTTCTTCACCGCGCATGTACCATGATGCAAAAATGTGGATCAGGAAACCCACACCTGTAATCATGCCCATCATCAGTAAAGACAGACCATCCAGATGCAGACTGAATCCTGGTGCAAAACCACCTACACTGAACCATGTCCACAAATGCTGTGTCGTTGCAACTGAGCCATTATTGACAAAGTCAAAACCTGCAATCAGTGCAAATAAAGCGGAAAGACCCACTGAACCTACACCGATAATTGCTGCAACATTTTCAGGAAGCTTGTTGCGCCCTGCTGCCAACAGGATAAAACCAATCAGCGGAAATAATACGGTTAAAAATAAATAGCTCATCCGCGCATCTCACTAGCAGCATCCACATCCAGGTGATGGAAGCGATGATAGAACTGAAGGACGATCGCAAGACCGATACAAGCCTCTGCTGCTGCAAGAGTCAGGATCAGAATGAACATGATCTGTCCATCTGGCTGAACCCAGGCGCTGCCTGCCATGACAAACGCAAATGCAGCTGCGTTCATCATGATCTCAAGGCTCATTAAAATAAATAACAGGTTACGTCGAACCATTACACCGTAAAAACCCAGTGCAAAAAGAATGGTTGCAACGATCAAACCATGTTCTAAAGGAATGTTGCCCATTATTCTTGTTCCTCTTTTTCACCTGGTTCACGCTTCCCTAAGTGGAATGCCGCAACAAGTGCTGCCAGCAGCAACATTGCAGCAACTTCAACCAGTAACAGGTATTGAGTAAAGAGTGACTGACCAACTTCCTTAGGACCAACGATTTCGGTTCCCATCAGATGGCCTGAAGCTGTGGTGTAATCTGACCCCAGCATCCATACCAGCAGAAGCCCCATCAGAAAGCTCATCAGTGCAGGGTATGCCCATGCTGAAGATGTCAGCCACTGACGCTCCTGTTCTTCTGTATGTTGTCCAAGGTTCAGCATCATCACAACGAATACGAACAGCACCATAATTGCACCGGCATATACAATGATTTCCAGTGCGCCGGCAAACGGTGCACCCACAATCATAAACATACCCGCCACTGCAAGCAGTGAAACAATCAGGCTAAGCAGTGCATGTACAGGGTTCGTGTTGGTCACAACACGAACTGTAGAAATAATGGCCACGAGTGCCATCAGATAAAATGGCCACATCATGGTAATAAGCTCCGTACATCAACTGGCGTGCTTTCACGCTGCGCCTGACCTTTATCCTTCCCGTTGATTGCCATACCGGTCACACGGTAGAAGTTATAGTCTGGATATTTACCAGGTCCTGAAATGAGTAAGTTCTCTTTCTCATAAACCAGATCCTGACGCACGTATTCACCCAGCTCAAAGTCTGGTGTCATCTGAATTGCAGTTGTTGGACATGCTTCTTCACACATACCGCAGAAAATGCAGCGTGAGAAGTTGATACGGAAAAATTCCGGGTACCAGCGACCATCTTCTTTTTCAGCTTTCTGAAGTGAAATACAGCCAACCGGACATGCAACAGCACACAGGTTACAGGCTACACAACGCTCTTCGCCATCAGGGTCACGCGTCAGCACAATACGACCACGGAAACGCGGCGGTACGATATCTTCGGCTTTCACTTCTGGATATAAAATGGTGTCACGTTTACGTGTCACGTGTGAGAAAACCATCCACAGTGAACGTACAATTGACCCAAATCCAGCTAGAAATTTAAACATTATATTCTCCTGCTGTCTTAGGCCTGATTCATCAGAATCACAGCACCAGTTACCAGAAGGTTAACCAACGCCAATGGCAAGCAAATTTTCCAGCCGAAGTTCATTACCTGGTCATAACGTGGACGCATTAAAGAACCACGGGCCAGGACAAACATCATTACAAAGAATGCTGTTTTGATAATGAACCAGAACGCTGCTGGAAGGAACGGAATTTCAATATTGAAAGGTGCTAACCAGCCACCAAAGAATAAGGTCACAATCAATGCAGAGATCAGAACAACGTTGACATATTCAGCAACGAAGAACATCCCCCATTTCATACCGCCATATTCCACATGGTAACCTTCTGCCAGCTCCTGTTCTGCTTCTGGCTGGTCAAATGGATGACGGTGAGTCACCGCAACACCTGCAACCACGAAGATCAGGAAACCTAAGAACTGAGGGATAACAAACCATACGTCTTTTTGTGCTTCCACGATTTCACGCATGTTGAATGAGCCTGCAATTGCAACCACACCCATCAGGGAAATCCCCAGGAACACTTCATAAGAAATGGTTTGTGCTGCTGAACGCAGACCACCGAGCAAAGCATATTTGTTGTTTGAAGACCAGCCACCAAACAGTACTGCATACACTGCGATACCTGCCATTGCCATAAAGAACAGCAGACCGATACTCATGTCTGCAACACCCAGGTAAGGTGATACAGGAATAACCATGAATGACAGTACCGCAGTTGCCATTGCAACTGCAGGTGCCAGACGGAAAGTCAGTTTGTCAGCAAATTTTGGTGTCCAGTCTTCCTTGAACATGATTTTCAGCATGTCGGCAACGATCTGGAACATACCGCCTGGACCTACACGGTTAGGACCGTAACGGTCCTGCCATAAGCCCAGTAAACGGCGTTCAATAAAAGACATCAGTGCTGCAATCAATACAACGACGAGCAGAATCACAATCGCCTGAATGACTGAATAGGCAATCGGCCAGTTCTCAGCCCACAGCGGCGTTTGACGGATTAATTCCTGATTCATGAATTACACTCCTACTGCGACTGAAACAGGCTCAGCAAGAGATACCGTTGGTGCAAGACCAACCGGATAACCGATATAACCTGTAGGTAAATATTCAATCACCTGAACTGGAAGTACGACAGAAGTTTCACCAGCTTTCACTGTGATTTTCTGACCATCCTGTACATTCAGACGAGCTGCATCCTGTTCACCCACTGCAAATGCAGCAGTCGGAATACGTGATTCCATTGCTAGTGTTTTCACCGTGAATTCACCAGAGGCAAAGATATGGTGCATCGGAACCAGACGGAAACTTTCAGCATTTACAGCAACAACAGATGGTGCAACATAGCTGCGTACCGGGCGTTTAGGCAGACGGTCAAACAGACGGATACCTGAATCACCACCTTTTAAGTGACCACCGACATTGTCCTGGAATTTGTTCCATGCCTGTGGTGAGTTCCATCCAGCAGACCATGCAAATGGTACAAGTGGAGACGGAGTCTGATTACCGACATAACCTTCCATAGAGAATGTTAATGCAGAATCCACGTCAACCGGCTGTTTAGGCTCATGAATGGACAATGGCGCACGCATTGATGTACGACCTGAGTAACGACGTGGTTCACGTGCCACTTTCAGACCATGTACACGGAAGCCTGCATCTGGTGCAACATCCTGGATTGCCTGAAGTGCAGGTACATTTTTCACAACTGACTCAATGACATCATCAAGCAGCGTCCATGAAATTGCTTTACCTGCAAGACCTGTTTCCAGTGCATGCAGCCAGCGCCATGATTCTTTGATCGCCAGTTCCGGTTTGTAATACGATGGATCATAAACCTGGTAGAAGCGCTGAGCACGTCCTTCCTGGCTGACCACAGTACCGTCACCTTCAGCAAAGCTTGCAGCAGAAAGAACCACTGATGCTTTTTTCACTGTTTCAGTTTCAGAGTGATCCAGTACGATGACATCTTTCGCTTTGGCAAACGCAGCATTGACCTGAGCAGCAGGTAAACGGCGGTACAGATCATTTTCAACCACAACAATGGCATCATAATCCTGAGCAAAAACCTGCTCCAGGCTTTGACCGCCAAAGATTGCCAGACCCATAGAGTTCACTTCTGGAACAGTCAGTGTCAGACCTGCATTCCCAAGATTCTGTGCAACCTGTGCAGCAGCTTCCATGATGGATGCATCCTGTAAACTTGTCCCTGAAATGATCAGTGGTTTTTTCGCAGCTTTTAAAGTATCGGCAATGGTTTGCGCAAATGCTTTCGCATCATCATCCAGACCAAGAATCGCTTCACCTTTCACACCAGCAGCAACTGCAAAACCTAAACGCGCGATGTCGTTTGGAGAAGCAACAACTTCACCCTCAGCAACATCAGCTAAACGTGTCTGCGTAGCCGCTAAGATGTAAATCGGAGATTTTGCATCCTGAGCAATACGCTGTAACGGTTCTGCAAGCCAGTCCTGAGTACGGCGTTCCGCAGCCATTTCTTTGGCTTTGTTTTTCGCAGCCTGACGGACGGACAGTGCCATACGTGGAGCAGTCTGAGTTAAGTCTTCACCTAAAATCAGTACAGCATCGTAGCTTTCGATTTCACGCATTGTCGGGTTATAGACACCCTCTGTCTGCATGATCGATGCTGCAAGCTCAACCAGGTTCTGCTCTTTCTGAGACATACCCGTTGAGAAGTTTTCCTGACCCACTAATTCACGAAGCGCGAAGTTGGATTCAAGTGATGCGCGTGGAGAACCGATACCTAAGACTTTTTTGCCCTGGATATTTGCAATCACAGTATCTAAAGCTGTATCGACAGAAACTGTTTCAACGTTTGCACCTGTACGGAACTGTGGCTGACGCGGACGGTCTGCACGGTTCACATAACCTGTACCGAAACGGCCTTTATCACACAGGAAGTACTGGTTTACATCGCCATTGAAACGGTTTTCAACACGGCGTAATTCACCATAACGCTCGCCCGGAGAGATGTTACAGCCTGAAGAACAGCCCTGGCATACGCTTGGCGCATATTGCATGTCCCACTTACGGTTATAACGCTCTGAGTGAGTTTTGTCGGTAAATACACCCGTTGGGCATACTTCTGTCAGGTTACCAGAGAATTCAGACTCTAAAGTACCTGATTCAGGACGACCGAAGTAAACACGTGAAGCGTTTGCATAAACGCCAAAGTCTGTACCACCGGCATAGTCTTTGTAATAACGCACACAACGGTAGCAGGCAATACAGCGGTTCATTTCATGAGAAATAAATGAGCCCAGCTCCTGGTTGTAATGCGTACGTTTGGTAAAACGGTAGCGACGACGGTCATGCTGAGTCATGACAGTCATATCCTGTAAATGACAGTGACCACCCTCTTCACAGACTGGACAGTCGTGTGGGTGATTCGTCATCAGGAATTCAACAATCGAAGCACGGAAATCTTTTGCTTCTTTGTCTTCAATAGAAATGTAGGTATTGTCCGCAGCTGGCGTCATACATGACATTACTAAGCGACCACGCGTATCTTCTGGATTTGCGTACTGAGTAACGGCACATTGACGGCAAGAGCCGACAGAACCTAAGGATGGATGCCAACAAAAGTACGGAATATCAATACCCAGACTTAAACATGCTTGCAGCAGGTTTTCCGAGCCATTGACTTCGTACGATTTGCCATCGACATGAATTGTAGCCATAGTCGAATTCCTTAAGCTTGTTCTGTGTTGCTGGCTTGAGCAAGCGGGCTTTTCGCCACTTTTGCTTCAAACTCGCCACGGAAATGTTTGAGTGCGCCCATAAGCGGTTCCATTGCACCAGGTGCGTGGGCACAGAAAGTCTTACCGATCCATAATTTACGGGTCAATTCCTGTAAATGATCAATATCTTCCTGCTTACCTTCGCCATTTTCCAGTGCTTTCAATGCTTTAACCGCCCACGGCAAACCATCACGGCAAGGCGTACAGAAACCACATGACTCACGTGCAAAGAATTCTTCCAGGTTACGTGTCGCAGACACCATACACTGAGTTTCATCCACAACCATCAACAGACATGTGCCCAGACGTGAACCTGCTTTCATAATGCTTTCCGCATCCATTGGCAGATCAATATGTTCAGCAGCCAGGAAGTCTGTAGATGCTCCACCCGGTAACCATGCTTTGAGCTTCAGACCATCACGCATACCGCCTGCATGATCTTCAATCACTTCACGTGCAGTCGTACCAAATGGAAGTTCCCATAGACCTGGGAATTTCACTTTACCTGAAGCACCATAAATTTTTGTGCCTGGATCTTTCGATTTACCCGCAGATAAATTGATATACCACTCAGGACCACGCAGCATGATTGCAGGCAGGTTGTTGTAAGTCTCTACGTTGTTGACAATCGTAGGACGACCCCATGCACCTGCAACCTGTGGAAATGGTGGTTTTGTACGAGGGTTCGCACGGCGACCTTCAAGCGAGTTAATCAATGCGGTTTCTTCACCACAGATATAACGGCCTGCACCCGTGTGTACATGCATCTCGAAGTTCCAGCCAGTTCCCAGGATGTTTTCACCCAGATAACCTTTGGCACGGATCTGCTCAAGTGCTTCATTTAAGTAGCCAGCAGCTTCTACATACTCACCACGGATAAAGATATAACCATGTGTTGCTTCAAGGGTATAACCCGCAATCAGCATTCCTTCGATCAGCTGATGAGGAAGTTTTTCCATCAACAGACGGTCTTTGAAAGTTCCTGGTTCCATCTCATCGGCATTACAGATCAGGTAACGTGGACCACCATCATTCGGTGCCATCAGTGACCATTTAATCCCTGCCGGGAAACCCGCACCACCACGACCTTTTACAGTCGCAGCCTTAATGACTTCAAGCACATCTTTAGGAGGCATAGTCAGTGCTTTTTTAAAGCCTTCATAACCCTCAAGTGCTTCATAATCATCAGCAAGACGAACATGTTCCTGCTTACTCAGACGCCATGTCAGCGGATGAGTTTCCGGATTACCATCGCCATAAATCGGTTTTGGTTCAGTATTCATACATACTTCTCCAATAACTGTTTAACCGAAGTCACTTCAACCAGTCCGTGAGTGTCTTCATCAATCATTAACGTTGGACCTTTGTCACAGTTACCCAAACAGCAGATTGGCAACAGTGTGAAACGCCCATCAGCAGTCGTCTGACCGAACTGGATACCCAGTTCACGCTGGAACGCCTCAGCCAATGTTTCCGCACCCATCAGGAAGCAGGCAATCGAATCACATAATAAAATTACATGACGACCCACCGGCTGACGGTAAATACGGTTATAGAATGTCGCAACGCCTTCAAGATCAGCAACACTCATACTTAAAAGCTGAGCAATTGCATTCATCTGAGCATCATCCACCCAGCCATTACGGCGTTGTACGCATTTCAGCGCATCCAGACATGCTGCACGTGGGTACGGATAGTGCTCAATGTGATGTTCGATATCGTGAATTTCGTCCGCAGTCAAAATTCCTTCAACGTTCACACGTGGCTTTTTATCAGTCAAAATCATCATAATGCGTACCCCTTAGCGATCCACGTCAGCCATAACGACGTCAATTGTCGCTAAATAAATGATCAAGTCAGACATTAAGCTGCCATTAATCACAGCAGGCATTTGCTGTAAATGCGTGAATGTCGGTGTACGGATACGGGTACGGTAACTCATGGTTGACTTGTCAGAAGTCAAGTAGTAGTTCGACGCACCTTTTACCACTTCTGCCATCACAGACGCTTCACCCGCAGGCATGACAGGACCCCATGATACGCTTAAGAAATGCGTGATCAGAGTTTCAATATCCTGCAGAGTTTTGTCTTTAGGTGGTGGAACAGCCAGTGGATGATCCGCTTTGTAAGCACCAGACGGCATATTGTCCAGACACTGTTTAATGATCTTTAAGGATTCATTAATTTCATGGAAATGCACCATCACACGCGCATAAGCATCGCCTTCATACTCAAGCGGCACTTCGAAATCATAGTTTTCGTAGCCACTGTATGGACGGTATTTACGGACGTCGAAGTCAATACCAGTTGCACGCAGACCTGTACCAGTTACACCCCAAGCCAATGCAGATTTTGCATCGTATTGCGCAACATTACGGGTACGACCGACAAACACTGAGTTTTTCAGTGCAGCAGTGTAGTACTCGTTCATACGCTTCGGCATCCACTCCAGGATTTCACGAATCAGATGCTGCCAGTTATTCGGCAGATCATGCGCAGTACCACCGATACGGAACCATGCTGGGTGCATACGGTAGCCTGTGATCGCTTCAATCGCGTCATAGATTTTCTGACGGTCAGCGAACATATAGAATACAGGCGTCATACCACCGGCATCCTGAATCGCAGTACCAATAAACAGCAGGTGGTTATTGATACGGAACAGTTCAGACATCATTACACGGATACACTGCGCGCGGTCAGGAACAGTGATTCCCGCCATTTGCTCCACACCCAGTACATAAGGCATGTTCTGTGCACAACCACCTAAGTAGTCAACACGGTCTGTATACGGAATGAATGAATGCCATGTCTGACGTTCAGCCATCTTTTCCACACCACGGTGGTGATAACCGATATCAGGTACACAGTCTTTTACTTCTTCACCGTCCAGCTGCAGGATGACACGGAAAGCACCGTGCGCAGATGGATGGTTAGGACCTAAGTTCAGGAACATGAAGTCTTCGTCGTCATTCCCACGCGACATACCCCAGTCTTCAGGTACAAAACGCAGGTGTTCCTGCTCGTAGTCCTGTTTTGCCTGGTTCTGCATATACGGCGTATATTCGGTCGCACGTGCAGAGTATTCTTTACGCAGTGGATGACCTTCCCAGTATGTCGGCAGCAAAATACGACGGAGCATTGGATGCCCTTCGAAATTGATCCCGAACATATCGTAGGCTTCACGCTCGTACCAGTTGGCATTTGGCCAGATATTGGTTGCAGTTGGAATGTTGAGATCGCTCTCACTCAATGCAACCTTGATACGGATATCACAGTTGCGTTCCAGGGAAAGCAAGTGATAGAACACAGTAAAATCAGACGCAGGCAGACCATCACGGTGGGTACGTAAACGCTCATCCACCGCAGACAGGTCAAACAGCATCACGTAAGGACGTGACACTGTACGTAGGAACATTAAAACTTCCTGTACGCGTGCGCGCTCTACCCAGACTGTTGGAAAGTCTTCAAAAGTCTTTTGCACATAGAAGTTCTCACCAAATCTGGTTTTGAGATCCTCTACGATCGCAAATGCTGGGCGTGAATCAACAGGCGTTGATTCTGGCATAGCAATGTCAGTTTCAGCCATTGGCTTGGCTTCCTATTTAATACAAATTTATTCAACCTAAACGACAATTACACCCAACCGGGTGCATCAAACATTCATCGTCTAAATTATTTAATTTCATCCATAGAGCGCAGATTTTTCACAGCAATACGCTGTGCATTCTTACGGTCACGTTCTGGCTGCATCTTTGGCTTATACACTGGCTTAAGATCATCACCAATTACCGCTGAAAGTGGGCGGCGCTCAAGTTGAATCTGGTCCTGCAACAGCATCAATGCCTGGATCAATGCTTCTGGACGTGGTGGGCAACCTGGGATGTACACATCGACAGGAATAATTTTATCCACACCCTGTACCACAGAATAAATATCGTACATACCGCCAGAGTTTGCACATGCACCCATGGAAATAACCCATTTAGGCTCAAGCATCTGCTCATAAAGGCGTTGAATTACAGGTGCCATTTTTACAAAGCAGGTTCCTGCAACAATCATTAAGTCTGCCTGACGCGGTGAAGCACGGATAACCTCGGCACCAAAACGTGAAAGGTCATGCACGCCTGTCAGTGTCGTTGCATACTCTACGTAACAGCAGGAAGTACCAAAGTTGAACGGCCATACTGAGTTCTTACGACCCCAGTTTACTGCTGTATGTGCCAGATCCTCAAGACGGGTCATGAACACATTTTTATTCACTTCTTCTTCAAGCGGATCTGTAACGATCTGACGCTCCTGAAGTGGATATTGATCAGCATCCGGATTCGCACGGGTCAATGTATATTTCATTCCCGGGTTACTCCTTTACAGATGATGCAGTCGGTGAAGATTTCACACGACCAGATGATTGAGCCGGAATCTGCCCTGTAGGGTCAGTCACCAGTTCTTCAATTGAGTTAAAGCGGGTAATTTCTGCAAGGTCCATACCTGGTGAACCTACTTTAGGTTTAATCCCTGCTGCTTTACGCTTATCTGAAGGCGCCCAGTTCAGTGCACCAGTAGAAAGTTCGTAAATCAAACCAACGAGTAAAACTAAAATAAACACAGCCGCAGTTGCAAAGCCCACCCAGCCTACTTCACGGACAGAAGCTGCCCATGCGTACAGATAAAGTGCTTCTAAGTCAAAAACCACAAAGAAGATTGCGACAAGATAGAACTTGGCAGACAGGCGGATACGTGCCCCACCGGCACCTACCACACCTGACTCGAATTGCTCCTGCTTCGCACGTCCCCATGACTTACCCCCAAGGAGTAAAGGAACAGTGAGCATAAAGACGCAAAGAAATGTAACGCCGATCACGAAGGCAATAATTGCCCATTCGTATGGAGTAATGGCACTCATGCGGGGATAACTCCTGGCAGGCCTAATTTATAACAAAGAATGTATGTATTGGCCTTCAAATACACCAAACACAAAATTAATCCCGCCAATTGTACCCGATTGATGACGTCTCTTGCTAGCTTATAGACCTTAGTCTTTTGGATGATTTTTTAAACATTTGTACCGTGTTTAGCCGTGAAATCCCCTGATATGTGCAATGATCGTTTTAATAAATTAAAAACCTTTTTATAATTATTTTTTAATTTTTTCTCACATTGATCAAAAATAAACAAAAAATAAAACACATTTTTATAAAAAATACACACCCATTAACTCATTATGAAATTTTAAGGAATAATGATTTTTTTATTGTATATTCCACTCAGAATTTCTCTTTTACCCCCTATTCAGGAAAAAATCATCCTTGCAACTGCAATGTATTTATTTTGCAACACATACAATTCTGTTCATTAACATTACTTAAGGGATATGATATTTCTATAAGCAACTTACAACGATAACAAGGCTGACTGACATGGACTACACTCACAAACCCAACTATTTTTTATTTGCTCAGCTGCTGGTTCGTCATGTGGAAACCTATATAGAAAAACATCCAGATGCCAGCAATGCGATATTTGACTTAAGGGATATCTATGAACTGTTCCGCCAGGACAAAGCCTCCGCAACCACCAACCTGGACGGTATTTTAAATATTGCAGATGAATATAAAGTGGAAACACTGAATGGGGATCAGCCACTGATCAGCAGATACAGTATTGATTCTCAGAACAATTCCCTGCTGATTGACTTTAATGCTGATGCACTTGAAGGACTGAAGAACGGAAAATCCATTATTGCGCCTGATGCAACCCTGCATGGTTAAAAACAGACAATAAAAAAAGGTGGAATCTGTTCCACCTTTTTTATTTCTGACAACCAGAAAAGAATCAGTTTTTACGTGAAAGCAGAAAAACAGCAATACTGTTCAGCATCCGTGCAGAATCACCAAAAGACACCAGTGAAGCAAATGCCTGATCATGCAGTTCTTCTGCATAAGCTTTTGCCTGTTCCAGCCCCATCAGAGCTGGATAGGTCGATTTATCAACCTGCTGATCCTTGCCCGCAGTCTTGCCCAGCACTTCAGTTTCAGCCACAATATCCAGAATATCATCCTGCACCTGAAAAGCCAGACCAATACTCTGCCCAAATTTCCTCAGCTCAGGTATTGCCTGATCAGTGCCTTCAAATACCGCAACAGCTGCCATCATGATGGCAGCAGAAATCAATGCACCTGTTTTATTTCTATGAATATTTTCAAGCACTTCCTGACTGACATGCTGCCCTTCCGCCTGAAGATCCATAACCTGACCACACACCATTTTTGATGTTGCAGTTGCCAGTATCTGAACCTGTTTTAAAACAATGGATGCATCTACAGCTGCACTCTGATCAAACAAACGGCTTCCCAGAATTTCAAACGCCATGGACTGTAAAATATCACCCGCCAGCAATGCTGTACTTTCACCAAATGCCACATGACAGGTCGGCTGCCCACGACGCAGCAGATCATTATCCATACATGGCAAATCATCATGCGCCAGTGAATAACAGTGAATCAGCTCTACAGCCACAGCTGCACGGCGTACTGCCGCCGCATTCACCCCAGGTCTGATATCTGCCACGGCATAACACAGCGCAGGTCTGACCCGCTTCCCACCCAGCATGACTGCATGATACACAGCACCTTTCAGTGGTTCAGGTAAGGAAAATGCATCCAGTGCAGTCAGTAAATCCTGCTGAATACGCTCCTGCGCTTCAGCCAGTACATTTGAGGGTGCGTCAGTAAAAGATGACATGATGCCTCTGATCTTTCAGTCGATATTTGCAGGTAATCTTCCGATTCTTTTTTCCAGGCTGTTTTATAAAAATAAAAACAGTGACCTCAGAAAATAAAGAATCACACAGAATTCAGATGTAAATCTTTTCAGCACAGCTAAAAACACAGCATTACATCCAGAGTCTGCTCTTTAAAACTCCCATGCATCATACTTCAGAACACCTTGTTTCTCTATGCTCAGCATCATAATTTTCACAAAAACCAACCCCGTGAAAGAACTGAACCCTGCCAGAGCAGGGTTCAGTTATCAAAATCAGCGTATTCTGAAAATATTATTTCAGAGCATCACCAGGTATTCTGACCCAACCTTCCATCAACACTCTTGCACTTCGGCTCATAATGGCTTTTTTCACAGCCCACTGACCATTTTCCATAACAGCCTGTGCGCCAACGCGCAGCGTCCCTGATGGATGACCAAAACGCACTGCCTCACGCTCACCACCACCAGCAGCCAGATTGACCAGTGTACCTGGAATGGCAGCTGCTGTACCAATCGCCACAGCTGCTGTACCCATCATGGCATGGTGCAGTTTGCCCATAGATAACGCACGGACCAGAAGATCCACATCAGTGTCACTGACCAGCTTACCACTTGATGCTGTATAGCTTTTCGGCTGAGCAACAAATGCAACTTTTGGCGTATGCTGACGGGTAGCTGCTTCCGCAACATCTTTAATCAGACCCATTTTCAGAGCACCATAAGCACGAATAGTCTCAAATTTTTCCAGTGCTTCATTATCACTGTTAATGTCTTCCTGAAGTTCAGCACCTGTATAGCCAATATCTTCTGCGTTCAGGAAAACCGTAGGAATACCTGCATTGATCAGCGTGACCTGAAACTCGCCAATCCCTGGAACTTCCAGTGTATCCACAACATTTCCTGTCGGGAACATTGCACCACCATCTTCGCCATCGTCCGCAGGATCCAGAAACTCAATCTGCACTTCTGCCGCAGGGAAAGTGACACCATCCAGCTCAAAATCACCGGTTTCCTGAACCTGACCATTGCTGACAGGTACATGAGCGATAATGGTTTTCTGGATATTTTTCTGCCAGATCCGAACCGTGCAGATTCCATTTTCAGGAATGCGGGATGCATCCACCAGACCATTACTGATGGCAAACGAACCCACCGCAGCTGTCAGATTGCCACAGTTTCCACTCCAGTCCACAAATGGACGGTCTATTGAGACCTGCCCAAACAGATAATCCACATCATGATCTGCCTGGTCACTTTTAGACAGAATCACCGTTTTACTTGTACTTGATGTCGCTCCACCCATTCCATCAATCTGCTTTGCATAAGGATCAGGACTACCGATCACACGCAATAAAAGCTGATCGCGCACCTGACCAGGCTGCTGCGCAAGTACAGGCAGATCATCCAGTTTAAAGAACACACCCTTACTCGTACCACCACGCATATAAGTCGCTGGAATTTTTATCTGTGGAGCAAAACTCATTTATTCGCCAATCCTTTAATTTTTCATTGTTTTTGCCATATTCACTGGAATATGAACGTTTTAATCATAATACTTTTTCAGTAAAAATCATTCTGTACAGGACTTAAGTATAAAAAACAAACGCTCAAAACAGAATGACTCAAAGGAACATTTTAACCGCAGGAATATACAGATAAAATTAATATATTGATTCATATATTATTTATTAAAATTCCACATTTCATGCATATAATCAATAATCCCTGCTTATCGCTTGTGCTCTAGGCTTCGGGACATTGATACATTACAATCATTTTACTCTTCATTCACGGGCTAATAACATTGAACAACGAGCCTTCTTCACTTCAGCGTGGGCTGAAAAACCGGCACATCCAGCTCATTGCAATGGGTGGTGCAATTGGTACAGGTTTATTTCTGGGGTCTGCACATGTTATTCAACAGGCAGGACCTTCGATCATTCTGGGCTATGCCATTGGCGGCTTAATTGTTTTCCTGATCATGCGTCAGCTGGGTGAAATGATTGTACATGAACCTGTTGCAGGTTCTTTCAGCCATTTTGCCAACAAATACTGGGGGAAATTTCCAGGCTTTCTGACTGGCTGGAACTACTGGATGCTGTATATCCTGGTTGCCATGACTGAACTGACTGCTGTCGGAAAATACATCAATTACTGGTGGCCTGAAATTCCAAACTGGGTCTCAGTGCTGTTCTTCTTTATTGTCATTACCCTGATCAACATTGCCAACGTCAAATTTTATGGTGAATCTGAATTCTGGCTTTCGATTGTTAAAGTGACCGCTATTATTTCCATGATTGTCTTTGGTGTTTATCTGATTATGACTGCAGATGCAGCTTCAGGTATTGCCTTCTCCAACCTGTGGACACATGGCGGCTTCTTTCCAAATGGTTTTGATGGTCTGTTCTATATGCTTGCCTTCCTGATGTTTGGATTTGGCGGTATTGAACTGGTCGGTATGGCAGCTGCGGAAGCTAAAGATCCAGGAAAAACCATTCCAAAAGCAATCAATCAGGTTGTACCCCGTATTTTAATTTTTTACGTGGGTTCAATGATTATCCTTCTTTCACTGGTTCCATGGAATCAGCTGAACTTTGGAGGACTGGACAAAAGCCCATTCGTGATGGTCTTCAGCATGATCGGGATTGCCTGGGCTGCACACCTTGTGAACTTTATTATCCTGACTGCAGCACTTTCTGTTTATAACAGTGGCATGTATGCCAACAGCCGTATGTTGTACGGTCTGGCGATGCAAGGCAATGCTCCGAAAATTTTCACCAGAACCAACAAACACGGTGTACCGATCCCTGCCGTACTGATGTCCGCATTTCTGATTCTGGGCTGTGTACCTCTGAACTACTACCTACCAGAAGATGCACTGAGCCATCTGATGTATATCGTGGTTGGAGCACTGGTTCTGAACTGGTTAATGATTACGCTGACGCATCTTAAATTTAAACGTGCACTGAGACTGACCGGTCAAACCAGCAAATATCCGGCTTTATGGGCTCCAGTCAGCAACTTCCTTGTGATTATTTTCATTGGTATTGTGCTGTACATCATGTGGGATCAAGGCTTTAAAGAATCCGTCCTGATGATTCCAGTATGGATCACTTTCATGCTGGTGCTGTTTGATATTCTCAATCCAAATGAGATAAAACCAGAAGATAAATAACAGACAGAAAAAAGCTATTATTTCGATAATAGCTTTTTTTTCAGATGTATATGCAGTAAATTACTGCAAAGTTTACGCCTTTAGCTTAACTGGATAGAGCAGTTGCCTCCTAAGCGACCGACGTGGGTTCGAGTCCCGCAGGGCGTACCATTTTCTTAGATCAGATCTTTATCCGAACTTAGACATCCCCAGAACAATACCCTCCTTTAACAGTGCGGTTAAAACACCACTGAGTTACACAAAAACCTGATATCCATAAATCCATAAACAGAACTGTTCTCTAGCGATCAATCAGAGCACATAGATCCTACGGGTTCAAAAAAGCAAACACAGATCATCAAACCTGATATCCCGCCCCACTCATAAAAGTCCATCTTTAAATTAAATACGCTCAGACCTGATCAACACTCACACTTTCAACGATCTTAACCCATGATAAATATCAATAAACATAAAAACACAGACATGTAAATGTCTCCTTTCCCTATAGCAAAGTCAAAAATGTCAACAGCATGCATTTCAGGCCAGTTCAGGGCTATTAAAGACATGCACCGGCATACTTATACAATCGTACTGTGACTGAATTAACACTCAAAGCATTTCGCTCAGTAAAAAAAATGAATATTTTCCATACAAACAAAACAATCAAAAACAGGCACAACACCCTATATAAATTATTTAAATTCAATAATTTGTAAATTTTATTATTTTAACATTTAGAATATTAGCTCTAATCAATGCTTTTTTTAAACTCAATAGTTTTTGTAGAGCATTTACTCTTATTTTAATTGTGCTATTTTTGTCACATGGAGTAACAGATAGCCTCGGTGTATTTACCCGATCCCTCCAGAGTCAATCAAAATCAATAAATGTAAAAACGACGTTAAACCTCAAGGGAAGATGAAGAATGAAATTAAAAGCTCTCAGCACAGCGATCATACTTGCAGCACTGCCAACTGCCGGAGCATTTGCTGCTGCACTTGACCGCTCAGGACAATCCATTGCGGCATTTTTACAGCCAGGCAACTATTTCGAAGCGGGTATTTCTGTACTGGATCCAAATGTATCGGGTAAAGTAAAAAATGGTTATACACCATCCCCGACTGCATCTCCCGCTGCCGTTGGTCTTCAGAATACAAATCTTGGAGATATGGCTGGTGATTACTACTTCCCGTCAGCTGCGTTAAAACTACAACTCACTGATAATTTTTCTTTCGGTCTGATTTATGACCAGCCTTTTGGTGCCGATGCATCTTACTCACTCGCAGATAAAGCATCTGCTGCCCTAGGTGGTGCTGGACTGTTCCATTTGAATGGTGAAACTACAGAAGTTGATGTAACTACAGAAAATCTTTCTTTCATCTTCGGTTTCCAGCCAATTGAAAATATCAACCTTTATGGTGGTGCTGTTTACCAGACTGTTAAAGGTGATATTCAACTACGTGGCCAAGCCTACGGCTCAGCAGCAGGTTTAGGTAAATACAATGCTGATGTGGACAAAGATTCAGCAGTGGGTTGGTTAGCTGGAGCAGCGTACCAGATTCCTGATATTGCATTAAAAGCATCTGTTACCTATCGCTCAGAAATCAAACATGAAGCTGCAACTCATGAATATGGTCAGAGTAATGTTTTAGCTGCTGTTGGTGGCTCTCCGGTTTACGATGTAGAAACACGTACTAAAATCACTACACCTCAGTCTGTAAACCTGGACTTCCAGACAGGTGTTATGGCAAATACTGTAGCTTTTGCAAACTTACGTTGGGTAAACTGGAAAGACTTTTCTATCCGTCCACAACAGTTTGACAAAGTTGGGAAAACTTTAGGTGCTGTTGGTCAGACTCCTGACAATCCTAAAGGCTTTGACCTTGTCGGTTATACAGATGATCAGATTACTGCAACTGTAGGTGTAGGTCGTAAATTCAATGAACAGTGGGCTGGTAACGTCTCTGTTGGCTGGGACTCAGGCGCAGGCAACCCTGTATCAACACTGGGTCCAACTGAAGGTTACTGGAACGTAGGCTTAGGCTTGCAGTTCAGCCCAGCACCGAATTACTTCATTGCAGGTGGTGTAAAATACTTTATGTTGGGCGATGCTGATGCACAACCAGCATCAATGTTCGGTACAAAAAATGCAATTGCCGAATTTGAAGATAATGATGCATGGGGTTATGGTCTGAAAATTGGTTATAAATTCTAATTTTCAAAATTTAATTAAAAAGACCATCTGAACAGATGGTCTTTTTTGTCACTTTTTATACACTCAACAATCAACAGCCTTAAAATCAACCATTCAGACAAAACCTTCCATTCAAAAATAATTAAAATAAATACTCTATTTTTTACTTTTAAATTCAGCTAGATATAAGAAAAACATTAGAACAGTTACTCTATTTCAAAAAAACTTTGCATTCATCAGTTCAAATCTTCAACGGCACTGAGCATTTACTCTTTTTAAATTTATGTTACTTTTTTCCAACTTTTTAGCTACAGACAGCATCAGGGAAAAGAACCATGAAGCTTAATAAAATTCAATCCGCTATTCTGATCAGCATGCTTCCTGCTACAACTTTTGCAGCAGGACTGGACCGCTCAGGTCAATCCATCTCTGCCTTTCTTCAACCAGGCAACTATGCCGAAGCTTCTTTCAGCGTGCTGGACCCTGAAGTCAAAGGTAAAGACATTGCTGGAAATAAAGTCAGTGATATGGCGGAGGATTATTACTTCCCTGCTGCTGCAGTCAAAGTACAGGCAACCGATAAAATTTCTGTAGGTTTAATTTACGATCAGCCTTTTGGTGCTGACTCTCAGTATGCTGTAGAAAAAAGCGTATTTTCCGACACCAACCTTGCTGAACGGACAAATGAAAGTACGTCTGTTAAAGTCCGCACAAACAACGTGACTGCTCTGATTGGCTTCCAGCCAACAGAAAACTGGAATTTTTATGCAGGTCCTGTTTATCAGACTGTAAAAGGTGACGTACAACTCCGTGGTGCGGCTTATGGTGGTTATACAAAACTCGGTGGTTACAACATTCATTTAAAAGAAGATGATGCTTTTGGATGGTTAGCGGGTTTTGCTTATCAGATTCCAGAAATTGCTCTGAAAGCTGCTGTAACTTATCGCTCTGAAATTACACATGATCTGGATACAACCGAATCTTTTGCGTTCGGTTTAAACCCTGCGCTGAAGAACTTGAAAAGTGAAACCGAAGTTGTCACTCCTCAGTCTGTAAATCTGGATCTACAATCTGGTATTGCTAAAAACACCATCGCATTTGCAAATATCCGCTGGGTTCACTGGGACACTTTTGCTGTAACACCAAAATATCTGAACAGCCTGTCAGGTGGTAACAATCTGATTGACTATACAGATGATCAATGGTCTGCAAGCCTAGGTCTGGGGCATAAGTTCAGCAATAAATGGTCTGGCTCTGCATCAGTAGGCTGGGACTCTGGCGCTGGTAACCCTGTTACTACACTTGGACCAACTGAAGGTTACTGGAGTGTAGGCTTGGGTGGTCAGTACAGCCCTGCTGAAAACTATTTTATCCAGGCAGGTGTAAAGTACTTCTGGTTGGGCGATGCTCAGGCGCAGACTGGTGGCAAAGTAGTGGGCGACTTTGAAGATAACAATGCCATTGCCTATGGTATGAAAATTGGCTACAAATTCTAAGTAAAAAAAGCCCTCTTTATAGAGGGCTTTTTAATACCTATATACCTTAAAACATCACCCAAAAATTAAACTGAATCCAGTGAAAAATAAAATTTCCGCATAAAAATAATTATAAAAGATAAATTAAGATATTTTTTAATAAAATTTAACTCAATGTTTTCATGATTATAATTTATTCTATTTTTTACCAAAAATTATATTTAGAGTATTTACTCTTTTTTTAAATATGTTATTTTTCACTCAAGATATGCTTTAAAAATAAATTACATATCTTGTATTTTTTGAAACATAAAGATTGTGTTTCTTCACATTTAGAGTCAAGGACAGAAAATGAAATTAAAAGCCCTCAGTTCTGCTGTGCTGTTTGCATGTTTACCAGCATCAACCGTTTTTGCAGCCGCGCTTGATCGCTCAGGTCAGTCAATCTCAGCATTTTTACAGCCAGGAAATTACTTCGAAGCAGGCATTTCAGTACTGGATGCTGATGTATCAGGTAAATTAAAATCAGACTTTACACCGACTGGTGGTGAAAAAAGTACCGTAACAGATTTGGCAGGCACCCAACTGGGAGATATGGCAAACAGCTATCAATTCTATAATGCTGCATTAAAAGTACAAATGACTGAGCATCTTTCGTTTGGTTTGATTTACGATCAACCCTATGGTGCTGATGCAGAATATTCTAAAGCTGACCAACGCCATAAAGTATTAAATGATAAGCTTTCAGGTGATTTAGGTGTTAGCCAAGTGGGCGCTTTTACTGCCGGTAATGAAGCTACAAATGTAAGTGTTGACACCCAGACACTCTCTTTCATATTTGGTTTCCAACCAACAGAAAACTGGAATATTTACGCAGGCCCAGTATACCAGACAGTGAAAGGGGATGTTTCCCTGCATGGTTCTGCTTACGGTCCTTTGGGTGGGGTTACCTGCCTACCTTTGGGTAAAGTAACATGTTCTCAAGGGGCAAATGTTCAAGGAGCCAGCACACTGACCCGTTTTACCGGTTATAAAGCATCCATATCTGAAAACTCATCCGTTGGTTGGTTAGCAGGCCTTTCCTACCAGATTCCAGAAATTGCGTTTAAAGCATCTGTAACCTATCGTTCTGAAATTGATCATGAGGTTATGGTCGATGAAACAATGCCATACAGCATTCTGATGGGCAGTAAAGTTCCCCAGATGAAAAAAGACTATAAGTTTAATGAAGCCAAAACAGATATAACGACACCGCAATCTGTCAATCTGGATTTTCAGACAGGCATCATGGCAAATACTGTTGCTTTCGCTCAATTACGCTGGGTTGACTGGTCTGAGTTTAAAATCCGCCCCAATAAATTTGGACAATTAGCCGAAGGTTTAACAGCTTATCACGCTAAAGAAAACGGCATTAATGACCGTAAAGGCTTCGATTTAGTTGCTTATGAAAAAGACCAGATTTCTGCAAATGTTGGTATAGGTCGTAAATTTAATGACCAATGGGCTGGAACTGTAATGGTTGGTTGGGACTCTGGTGCAGGCAACCCTGTTTCCACTTTAGGTCCGACCGATGGTTACTGGAGTGTTGGTCTGGGTGGACAGTTCTCACCAACACCTCAATCTTTCATTCAGGCGGGTGTGAAATATTTCATGTTGGGTGATGCTAAATCACAGGTTGCAAGTCATTTTGGAACTGATGTCTATGCAGCTGAATTCAAAGACAATGATGCTATCGGTTACAGCATGAAGATCGGTTACCGCTTCTGATTTTCATCGTGTAAATCTGGATTAAACAAAAAGGGCGCTATATGCGCCCTTTCCTTTTCCAGCTATTTAAAAAATTAAGCAGGAATATCACGAACAGAAGCATTGCGGATTGCTTCTTTAAGTGCTTCATAACCATGAATTGGTGGGAACTGCGGGAATTCAGCAATTACATTTGCAGGTGCATCAAACAGGAAGCCCTTGTCTGCTTCACCCAGCATTGTTGTATCGTTATAAGAGTCACCAGCGGCAATCACACGGTAATTCAGACCATGTAATGCCTGAACCGCCTTACGCTTCTGATCCGGCTGACGCAGTTTATACGCTGTAATCATGCCATTTTCATCTGTCTCAAGTTTATGACAGAAAATCGTTGGCCATCCCAGCTGTTTCATCAAAGGATGAGCAAATTCATAGAATGTATCTGAAAGAATGATCAGCTGAAAATGAGTACGTACCCATTCCACGAACTCTTTCGCACCTGGGAAAGGTCCCATATCTGCAATCACTTCCTGAATGTCATTCAGCCCCAGTCCATGCTGTTTCAGAATGTTCAGACGCTGAGTCATCAGAACGTCGTAGTCCGGAATATCACGGGTTGTTGCTTCCAGCTCTTTAATACCTGTTTTTTTTGCGAAGTTAATCCAGATTTCAGGAACCAGAACACCTTCAAGATCAAGACATACGATTTCCATGGGCTCTCCCAAATGTCAGTGAAAAATTTGCACTATCATAGCATTAACCTCTGCGTTTATAACTGTGCTTTTTTAAATCTATTTTATTCATAAGCATTTATTTTTTAGTGATAAGATGTTTATTTCATTTCAATTAAAATAATACTGGATCAAATTTATATAGGTGTTGAAGTATCCAAGCCTATTTTGCCAGGAACGCTTATGACGACTATACCAAGCATAGATATTGTGGATGCACTTGCATCTGAATATGCCGATAAATCCCCTTCAGAAATTCTTGATCTTGCTTTGAATCAGCAGGGTGAAATTGCGATTTCGTTTTCAGGCGCTGAAGATGTGGTGCTGATTGATATGGCTTCACACCTGGGCAAACCATTCCGTGTATTCAGCCTGGATACCGGTCGCCTTCACGCTGAAACCTATCAGTTCCTTGAAACTGTGCGTAAGCATTATGGCATCGAGATCGAAATCTGTTTTCCGGAGTCAGATGCTGTACAGAAACTGGTGACTGAAAAAGGCTTATTCAGTTTTTACCAGGATGACCATAAAGAATGCTGTGGTATCCGCAAAGTTCAGCCACTGCGTAAAAAACTGGCGACACTGGATGGATGGATTACCGGACAGCGCAAAGACCAGAGCCCTGGTACACGAAATGAAATCCCTGTTGTACAGGCAGATGCAGGCTTTTCAGGTCCAGGAAAACAGTTGATCAAATACAATCCGCTGGCGAACTGGAGCAGCGCAGATGTGTGGAACTATATCCGTATGATGGAAATTCCATACAATCCTTTGCATGAGCGTGGCTTTATCTCGATTGGCTGTGAGCCATGTACCCGCGCCGTACTACCTAATCAGCATGAACGTGAAGGTCGCTGGTGGTGGGAAGAAGCCACTCATAAAGAATGCGGTTTACATGCAGGCAATCTGAAATAAGCCTGGGTATTTTTTACGGTATAAATGGGTGGTCTTATGACTGCCCTTTTTTCTATCAGTTTTCTGTACAGAATTATGCAGGGGTTATTTATCGCAGAGCATGAGCCTTAAAAAAGAACTTCTGTGACTGAACATAAATGGTAATATTTTTTTAAACGAACAATTCACAGAAAGCGATTTTTTTGAACATAAAACACGATATACTGAATTTGCTCATTTTATAATTCTAACAAGACTGTTCACGCAGGAACAGTACCGAAATTGCAGTGAGGCAATCATACCATGCGCCCATTACACCCAATTGATTTCATCTTTTTAACACTGGAAAAACGCCAGCAGCCAATGCATGTCGGGGGATTATTTCTGTTCCAGATTCCTGATAATGCACCTGAAACATTCATTCAGGACCTGGTAACGGACATCCGCAATTCAAAATCAGTGCCAATTCCACCCTTCAACAACAAACTGAATGGACTGTTCTGGGATGAAGATGAAGAGTTTGACCTTGACCATCATTTCCGCCACATCGCTTTGCCTCATCCTGGACGTATCCGTGAATTACTGACCTATATTTCACAGGAACACAGTGCTCTGATTGACCGTGCAAAACCATTATGGACCTGTCACATCATTGAAGGAATTGAGGGCAACCGTTTTGGTATGTATTTTAAAATCCATCACGCTATGGTTGATGGGATAGCAGGAATGCGTCTGGTTGAAAAATCACTTTCACATGATCCTGACACCAAAAGTATTGTGCCACCGTGGTGTGTTGAAGGAAACCGTGCAAAACGCCTGAAACAGCCGAAAGCCAGCAAAATTAAAGGAATTCTGGCAACACTGAAAGACCAGCTTGAAGCCACACCTATTGTGACACAGGAACTGTTCAACACCGTATTTAAAGATATGGGGAAAAATCCAGATTATGTGTCCAGCTTCCAGGCACCACAAAGTATTCTGAACCAGCGTGTCAGTTCATCACGCCGTTTTGCAGCACAGTCATTTGAGTTTTCACGCTTACACCGTATTGCAAAAGCACTCGGTGTAACCATCAATGACGTTGTTCTTGCGATCTGTTCAGGTGCGTTACGTGAATACCTGCTTAAACAGAATGCTCTGCCTAAAAAACCACTGATTGCAATGGTTCCAGCATCCATCCGTGATGATGATTCTGCTGTCAGCAACCGAATCACCATGATTCTGGCAAATCTTGGAACGCATAAGGAAGATCCACTGGAACGTCTGCAGATTGTCCGTCGCAGCGTCATGAATGCTAAAGAACGCTTTAAACGCATGAACTCAAGTCAGATCATGAACTACAGTGCTTTTGTTTATGGTGTTGCAGGGATGAATATTGCTTCAGGGATTCTGCCTAAACGTCAGGCTTTCAATCTTGTGATTTCCAATGTACCAGGGCCACGTGAACCGCTGTACTGGAATGGTGCAAGACTGGATGCGCTGTACCCTGCTTCGATTGTGCTGGATGGTCAGGCACTGAATATCACCATGACCAGTTACATGGATAAACTGGAAGTAGGCTTGACCGCCTGCCGTAATGCCTTACCCAAAATGCAGAATCTTCTGACTCACCTGGAAGATGAAATCCAGCTGTTTGAACAGATCACTGGTACTGCTGACCCAAAGTTACAGGCGGTGAGTTAACCGCAGATCAATAGACAAAATTAAGGGGCTTTGATCAGCCCCTTAATTTTTAATGTTTCTGCACTGCTTCAGTAACTGATGACAGACTGTACGAACCATTGCTGTAGTGATCGGGACTTCTTTGCCCTGCTCATCCACAATATAACCGTTGTGCAGACTTTTGTTTGCATCCAGAACTTTCAGACTTTGCTTAATAATTGTATCGCTCATACCCATGTCACACCTCTTTGCTAAGACCGGGGGAGAATTCCGACTATGGCTATCAGATACGACTAGTATTAAAAATTCACAAATAAAAGTAAAATTCCAGATGTAACAAGTGTTTAACGATATCCTGTTACAATTTTAAGATAAAATGATATCGTATTGCTCTTGCGTATACAGATTTTCCACCTGAAATTTTATGACACGGCTCACAAAATGCTCCAGATCCGCGACAGCAGGGGCTTCTACGGTAAGCAGCCGATCAATGACCGATGGATGGGCAACAACAGTAAAGCCACTCTGCGACTCAAATGCCCGGGCATAGCGCATGATCTCCCGAAAGATTTCGTAACATACTGACTCTGCTGTTTTAATAAATCCACGACCCTGACAGACAGGGCAGGATTCACACAATAGATGTTCCAGCGATTCACGGGTACGCTTTCGGGTCATTTCAACAAGTCCCAGCTCAGAAACCTGAGTGATTTTTGTTTTTGCATGATCCCGTTCAAGCATTTTTTCAAACTGGCTCATGACCTCCTCTCTATGCTGAAGTTCCTGCATATCAATGAAGTCAATAATAATAATACCGCCCAGATTACGTAAACGCAGCTGACGTACAATGACCTGTGTTGCTTCCATATTGGTTTTAAACACAGTATCTTCAAGCGATCTTCCGCCCACATAAGAACCGGTATTGACATCAATGGTGGTCATGGCTTCGGTCTGATCAATCATCAGATAGCCACCCGATTTAAGTGCTACACGGGTCTGCAAAGCTTTCTGAATATCTTCTTCAACATTGTAAAGATCAAAAATCGGTCTTTCACCAGGATAATGAATCAAAGATTCAGTCATACTCGGAACAAATTCTTCAACAAATTCCTGCAGTTTTCCGTAAATCTCACGTGAATCCACATAGATTTTTGAGGTTTCTTCATTTGCCAGGTCACGTATGACGCGCTGCGGTAAAGGCAGTTCCTCAAAAAGAAGCGATGGAACAACGATACTTTTCTGCTTGCGCTGAATATATTCCCAGAGTTTTGCCAGATAACACATGTCCTGAACAATGGAAGCCTCATCTATGCCTTCCGCTGCTGTACGCACAATCACTGAGCCTGGCAGTTTATGTTCCGCCTGAATCCGCTCAATCATGGAGCGCAAACGGTCACGTTCTTCTTCTGATTCTATACGCTGGGATACGCCGATATGATTGCCATACGGCATCAGTACCAGATAACGTGATGGGATGGATAAATCTGTACTTAATCGCGCCCCTTTTGTTCCAAGCATATCTTTCATGACCTGAACAGTCAGAACCTGTCCCGGGTGAAGAAGCTCAAAAACATTGGGGGTTGCCTGGTTTCGGGGCCAGACCATATCATTGATATGAAGAAATGCAGTTCTGGAAAGACCAATATCTACAAAAGCCGCCTGCATACCTGGAAGTACACGAACCACTTTACCTTTATAAATATTACCAACAAGACCCCTTTTTGCCGCACGCTCAACAAACAGCTCGTTGACTGTGCCGTTCTGGATTAACGCGACACGACATTCCATAGGCGTGACGTTAATCAACAACTCGTCAGACATAATTAAACTCAAAACATTATAAAAATTCTTTTCAGCAGTTAATTTAGTACCTTAACTGTCTGTAATAACCGTACGGTTTCATGCAAAGGCAAGCCAACCACATTGCTGTAACTGCCGTCTATACGCGGGATAAACCGAGCAGCGATGCCCTG
Organism: Acinetobacter sp. WCHAc010052; assembly: GCF_002165295.2. Lineage (NCBI taxonomy): Bacteria > Pseudomonadati > Pseudomonadota > Gammaproteobacteria > Moraxellales > Moraxellaceae > Acinetobacter > Acinetobacter sp. WCHAc010052. The sequence continues at coordinate 2,685,374 of NZ_CP032143.1, forward strand.
TATGGCATATCCTCCTGCTTTACCCTGCGGTTCGCCCGTCGCCCAGTAGTTTTCCATATCTGCTGAACTTAAAGACTGAAACTCGACCTGCGTCCGTACCACTATACTGTAATTTTCTTTTAATGTACGAACACATACGCCTGTATAAACATCATGCCACCGACCTGAGAGAGCTGTCCACATGTTTAATGCATGTTCTCTGGATTCAAGCTTACCCAGAATCCGCCCATCCAGTCCAAGACTGGTATCTGCCGCAATCACAATGGCATCAGGAAACAGATCCAATACTGCCTGTGCTTTTTCACAGGCTAACCGTTCAACATATTCTGCAACAGGTTCATTGATTTCAGCTGTTTCATCAATATCAGGGCTGAACACATCAAAGTGCAGCCCGAGCTGTTCAAGTAAAGCTTTACGTCGGGGTGACCCCGAAGCAAGAATTAAACGCGCCATCTTCTTAACAGAAAATAAATCACAGGCCATACCATGGCACTGGTCAGCATCGGTTGCCAGTAGCGGGTAATGGATACCTGTATTCCGCCCATAGTCTGCATTATCCACACAAGCATCAAATGTGCAATTAATGCAAGCGTCGTAATAATCCATAAGTTTGAAAAGGTCAGGATTCGACGTTCACGGGTCAGAAAGCGGGAAACAAAGGTAATAATCACAAAACTCAGAGCATTCATGCCTAACGGAGCATCAAACAGCAGATCGGTAAAAAGTCCGACTCCGAATGCAAACCATACACCGCACCATGTCGGCTGACACAGTACCCAAAACAGCATAATCATTAACATGAATGATGGACGCCAGCCCGATACTGCATAGGACAGTGGATAAACCATGAGGATGGAAGCAATCAGAACCGATACAACGATTGCAATTAAAGGATCACGTTTCTGATGAGAGCGGATTTTAGCGATCAGCATGAGGTTGCTCCATCGCCAGTGAGTCTGAGAACAGCACCACAACATGATGCCCACCCGCCAGCTGTGCAGCAGGAACAACATCTATTTTGGCAAATTCACCAGAATTGTGTCGATTGACAGCAGAAACTGTACCAACCAGGTAACCCGCAGGAAAATGCTCGCCCAGTCCTGAACTGTAGACTTTTTCACCTACTTTGATATTGGCACTGGTCGGTACATATTCCATTTTCAGATGTCCAAGATCACCCGTTCCAGAGACAATTGCCCGCATCCCTGTACGTTCCAGGCGAACAGACAGTGAGTGCTCTTTATCAGACAACAGCATAATCCGGCTACTGTGAGGATAGACAGAAATAATCTGTCCCATGATCCCTTTATCATCCAGAACAGTCTGTCCAGCTTTCAGACTACTGCTGGAACCTCGGTTAATGACAATAATATGCCGTAAAGGATCTGCATCCGTCCCGATCACTTCAGCAATTTCCATACGACCATCAATAATCAATGGCGTATCAAGCAAGCCTCTTAAACGGGTATTTTCAGCAGAAAGTTCAGACAGCTTCTGCAGACGCACCTGAGCCTGAAGCAATTCAGCATTCATCGCGGTATTTTCACGACGCAACTGATCTTCAGACTTGGTCTGCTGGTTAAGCCATTCTCTCGACAAAACTGGATAACTGGCCAGGGCATATATTGGATTATATGCCGCGTACAGTACATCTCTGGCAGGTTGAATCACATGTGGCATACGCCAGTTAAAAAACAACACGGCCAGACAGGTGATCACTGCAATAATAAATGAACGAAAAGATGGCGGCTGTCTTGAAAACAGATTTGTTTGCACCCGCCCTGTCCTTTATTTAACCTACAAACAACATGTCATGGTTTGGATTATCAAAGAATTCCAGTACCTTACCACCACCACGGGTGACACAGGTCAGAGGCTCTTCAGCAACCACAACAGGCAAGCCTGTTTCTTTTGCCAGCAGTTTATCCAGATTACGCAGCAGCGCACCACCGCCAGTCAGAACAATACCACGCTCTGCAATGTCCGAAGACAGTTCAGGTGGAGTCTGTTCAAGCGCAGATTTCACCGCAGAAACAATGCTCTGTAATGGGTCTGCAATCGCCTGAGAAATTTCATCTGAAGTAACAACCACAGCACGCGGTACACCTTCAGCAAGGTTACGGCCACGCACTTCAATTTCAAGTGGTTTTACGCCTTCATCAGGTAAAGCCATACCGACTTCTTTCTTGATGATTTCTGCTGTGGTTTCACCGATCACACAACCATGAGCCTTACGCACATAGTTGATAATATGTTCGTCAAACACATCGCCACCGATACGCAGTGAATCTGCATATACACAACCCTGCAGGGAAATAATGGCAATTTCAGTCGTACCGCCACCTACATCCACCACCATCGAACCACAAGCCTGTTCAACCGGCATACCAGCACCAATTGCAGCTGCCATTGGTTCTTCAATCAGACGTACATCACGTGCACCCGCATTGAACACCGCTTCACGGATTGCACGGCGCTCCACAAGCGTGGATTTACATGGAACACAAACCACGACACGTGGTGCTGGTGGAAACAGACGCTTTTCATGAACTTTGGTGATGAACTGATGAAGCATCGTTTCAGTCACTTCAAAATCAGCAATCACACCATCTTTCATTGGGCGGATTGCAGAAATATTTGCAGGTGTACGACCCAGCATTTGTTTTGCATCAAGACCAACCGCGGCAACGATTTTTTGTGAACCACTGTGACGAATTGCCACAACCGTCGGTTCATTTAATATAATGCCTCGTCCTGGCGCATAAATAAGTGTATTAGCTGTACCTAAATCAATGGCTAGATCTGGTGAAAACAAGCCTATTAGTCGTTTTAGAATCACGGAGACGTTCTCGATTAAACTTTATGTGGACGCAAGGTGGCAACTTTAACTAAATGTGATGATTTGAACAAGTCAATCGCTTATTATAACGCACGATATCCAGAAATTTTTTAATACTGATCAGGTGATGTTATGTCTACATCGGATGCACAGCATTCTGCAGATTTAAATGCACAAACAGTTTCAGCAATCGCCAATCTTGCCCGATTGTCGCTCAATGATACGCAATCTGCTGAATATGCTCAAAGTCTAAATAAAATTTTAGGCATGATGGAAACCCTAAAGGGCATCAATACCGATGGTGTTGAACCACTGAAAAGTCCTTTTGACAATCCTCAGCCCTTACGTGAAGACGTTGTCACTGAAGAGAATCATCGTGATGAATATCAAGCAGTTGCACCTGCTGTACAGGATGGTCTGTACCTTGTTCCTCGCGTAATTGAATAATTTTTTATTCAGTTTCATCATTTACACAAATCAAACGTAAAGAATTATTTCTTATGACAGATTTACACCGCTTATCCATTCGTGAACTCTCTCAGGGTCTGACGAATGCAGAATTTTCATCCCGTGAACTGACTGAACATTATTTAAAACGCATTGGAAAAATCGATGCACAGGTTCAGTCCTTTATTACGGTTGCTGAGGAGCAGGCTATTGCTCAGGCAAATGCCGCTGATGCACTGCTTAAATCAGGTGGCGCAGGCGCACTGACAGGTATCCCTGTTGCACACAAGGATATTTTCTGTACAAACGGCATTAAAACCACAGCCGGTTCAAAAATACTGGATAACTTTATCTCTCCTTACGATGCAACTGTGGTCGCAAAAGGTAAAGCTGCCGGACTTGTGACGCTGGGTAAAGTGAACATGGATGAATTTGCCATGGGTTCCACTTCCGAGTCATCTTATTTTGGTGCAACCAGAAACCCATGGGCACTGGATCGTGTTCCTGGTGGTTCTTCAGGTGGTTCTGCTGCCGCTGTTGCTGCTGACCTTGCTCCTTTTGCCACAGGTACAGACACGGGTGGTTCAATCCGTCAACCTGCATCATTCTGTGGTCTGACCGGTCTTAAACCAACCTATGGACGTGTTTCCCGTTTCGGTATGATTGCCTATGCATCATCACTGGATCAGGGTGGTCCGATGGCCCGCTCTGCTGAAGACTGCGCTTACCTCATGAATGTCATGGCAGGTCATGATGCCAAAGACTCAACTTCTGTACAGAAAGAAGCTGATGACTACGTGGCAAACCTGAACGGCACAGCAGTCAAAGGTTTACGTATCGGTATTCCTAAACAGTACTTCAATGTTCAGGGGTTGGATGCTGACGTTAAAGCACGTGTTGAAGAATCACTGAAAAAACTCGAAGACATGGGTGCAACACTGGTTGAGATTGACCTCAACATGACGGATGCTTATGTACCGACTTATTACCTGATCGCGCCTGCTGAAGCTTCTTCAAACTTACAGCGTTACGATGGTGTGCGTTACGGTTATCGTGCTGAAAACCCAACTGACATTTTAGATCTTTATAAACGTTCGCGTTCAGAAGGTTTTGGGGCAGAAGTACAGCGTCGTATCCTGATTGGTACTTACGCCCTTTCTGCGGGTTATTACGATGCTTACTATGTCAAAGCGCAGAAAGTACGCCGTCTGATCCAGCAGGATTTCCTGAAAGCATTTGAAAATGTCGATGTGATTGCTGCTCCGTCTGCACCAACCACTGCCTACAAAATCGGTGCAAACCTCAGCCCGACTGAAATGTACTTAGGTGACATTTACACGCTGGCTGTGAACCTGGCAGGTCTGCCTGCAATCAATGCTCCTGTTGGTTTTGATGCAGACAATCTACCTGTTGGCTTACAGCTGATTGGTAACTACTGGTCAGAATCTCAACTGCTGTCAGTTGTGCATCAGTATCAGCAAGCAACCGACTGGCATACCAAACGTGCGGCTATTGCTGAGGAGAATGCATAATGGCTCAGGCTCAAAAACAATCCGCTAAATCATTATTGATTGATGGCTGGGAAGTCGTTATTGGTATCGAAATCCATACGCAACTTGCAACCAATTCTAAAATCTTCTCAGGTTCTTCCACTACATTTGGTCAGGATCCGAATACACAAGCCAGCCTTGTTGATCTGGCAATGCCGGGGGTATTACCTGTACTGAACAAAGAAGTGGTTGATCTTGCAATCCGCTTTGGTCTGGGGATTGATGCGTACATCGACCAGGCATCTGTGTTTGCACGTAAAAACTATTTCTACCCAGACTCTCCAAAAGGTTACCAGATCAGCCAGATGGACAATCCAATCGTAGGCTTAGGTCATATCGACATCCAGCTTGAAGATGGCACTGTAAAACGCATTGGCGTAACACGTGCACACCTTGAGGAAGATGCAGGTAAATCAATCCATGACCAGTTTGAAGGTCAGTCTGGTATTGACTTAAACCGTGCAGGCACGCCGCTGCTTGAAATCGTATCTGAACCGGATATGCGTTCAGTTGAAGAAGCTGTTGCCTACATCAAAGCGATTCACACGCTTGTACGCTGGTTAGGTATTTCTGACGGTAACATGGCAGAAGGTTCTTTCCGTGCAGACTGTAACGTGTCTTTACGCCGTCCCGGTCAGCCTTTCGGTACACGCTGTGAACTAAAAAACCTCAACTCATTCCGTTTTATTGAACAGGCGATCAATGTTGAAATTGAACGTCAGATGGAAATTCTGGAATGGGATGGCACTATTGATCAGGAAACACGTCTGTTCGATCCTGTGAAAATGGAAACACGTTCAATGCGTTCAAAAGAAGAAGCGAACGATTACCGCTACTTCCCTGACCCTGACCTGTTGCCTGTGATCATTCCTGATACTCAGATTGAAGCTGCTCGTGCTGCTTTACCTGAGCTGCCTGCTGCACGTCGTGCCCGTTTTGTCGCTGACTTTGGCGTAACTGAGTACGATGCTCACGTTCTGACTTTAACCCGTGAAATGTCTGAGTTTTACGAAGATGTAGTGAAAGCTGCTGGCGGTGCTGCTCAGGGTAAAGTTTCTGCGAACTGGGTGATGGGTGAATTCTCTGGTGCTTTAAACAAAGCAAGCCTGGAACTGACTGACTCTCCTGTATCTGCGGAAAAACTTGGCGGTATGATCGCGCGTATTGTGGACAACACAATTAACGGTAAGATCGCGAAGCAAGTGTTCGGCTTTATGTGGGATGAAGGCAAGACTGCGGACGAAATTATTGCTGAGAAAGGCTTGAAACAGGAAACTGATACAGGCGCGATTGAAGCGATCATTAAAGAAGTGCTTGCGGCTAACGAGAAGATGGTTGAAGAGTATAAGTCTGGTAAAGACAAAGCCTTTAACGGTCTGGTTGGTCAAGTGATGAAAGCTGCAAAAGGTAAAGCCAACCCTGCACAAGTAAATGAATTGATGAAAAAATTGATTGGTTAAGGCTGATTGATTTTGGAATAAAAAACCCGTCTTAGGACGGGTTTTCTTTATTCAGAGGCTAATAAGAATATCTCTTCTGGAACTAAACTATCTTTTACGAACAATTGTGGAGTATCAACTTCATCAATACCCTCTAAAAGTAAGGCTGCTTTTGCTTGATCAAATGATTTTTTCACAGATAAACCAAAACTTAGAGATGAGTAAAATTGTGCTGAAAAATATTGTGCTGCTTCATCAGTAATACTCTTACTCATCCCAATTGCACAATCAACATGTTCAGTAACCAAAGCTGCCTGGTTGTAAGAAAAACATGTATTAAAAAATACCAATCTTAAGTTCTCATTTGCCACGCTCATAGCTTGAACAATTGCTTCTAAAGAAATTAATTTTGTTTGATCATTCTTATCCATGAGAACCAGTTCATCATTGTCACTTCCATGTCCACTAAAATGAACAATGGTAGGTTCACATGTATTGATATGTTGAAGAATATCTCCTGACCTTACAGCCCAACGAGATTCTAAAACTATTGATTCTCTATGACGAGCTTTACTAATTTGTTCTTCTATACCTCGAACTTCAATATCAAGGCTTAATTGTTCTTGGTCTCTAGGATTAGAAGCTAGAAAAAGAACTATTATCTTTTTCGGAAGTTCTTTTAATTTTTTAATTTCATAATCATGATTTTTCACAGTCATAGTTAAATTATCCATTAAAGTGCTCTGCTGACGATTTAGCTGTTCTGTTTTTCTTTGACTTTGTTTAGCTAGTCTATTTTGCTCACTAATTATTTTATTACTATATTCATTTTTTCGCTGCTGTTGATTTGCAATATCTTTTTGAAACTTAGCAATATTCTCCTGACTCTTAGCTATAGCTTTATCACATCTCTCCATATCTCTTATTTTTGAATTAAGAGTCGAAACCGTTTTAATGCTGCTGATCTACTTTTTAATGTTAGCTAATTTATTACTTTCCTTTGCAATAACCGCTGACTCTTTACTTATTTTCTCATTTAGTTGCAAAATTTTTTTACTACAATCTTGTTCTGAGCGTCTATATGAATCTAATAAAGACATCTATCCCCCTATTAAGCCTATGTCTTAAAAATAAAATCCGATATTAAATATTATCTCTCATCTCAATGAAGAGTCTCATTAAAATTTATCTTTTAATTTTCAAAAATTAAGATATCCAATCTATTTAAAATTTTAAACAAAAAACAATCTGCTTATCAAACAATACCCTCCATCGACAAACCAGAAGACATAGGACGCATCCAACTCTCCAAGTCCTTTTTTATGTGTGACTAGTACCCTCACCCCCTTGCGCAACAATGTTGCTCATCTCATAGGGAGAGGGAGTTTCACGTAAATAATTTGATACGCGGTGTCCCCTCTCCTTTCAGGAGAGGGTTAGGGAGAGGTTCTTCTCTTTTTAGGAGAAGCAAATCAAAAAACCACACAAAAATAAAACCACTTCCTACTCTAAAATAAGGTATAAATCTATTGTCAAAACAAACAACTACAAAAATGAAAAAGCTACTTATACTCGCAATCTTAATGAATATAGTGTTTATTCCTATTAGTTTTGCACAGAATGATCCTCTGCTTGAAAGCACGATCAAATCAGTGTTGAAAAGCTTCAAAAATCAGGATAACCAATTACTACAACAGCATATACATCCTAAATATGGTGTGATCTATTGGAATAAAATAGGAGTCCCGATTAATCAAAGCATCTTTCAAAAATCTGAATTTAAATTTCCTGACCAACATTCGCCAGAATCAACACGATGGTTCTATGAAACACCCAATGCCCAGGAAAAATTAATCAAAACGAATCAATTACCTGAAATGGATTGTCAAAACTGGAATAAATCAGGGCTTTACTATAAGACCTTAACAACAAAGCCATTTTCAGATTTAACCAAATTCAATCAATCCATCATTGAGCAAACTGATAAGCAGATTGCACATGAATTGAAGCAACTAAAACCATTTGAAAAACAAATCGTTGAACTTCAATATGTCGGTAAAAGTCGTAGTATTCGTGATGATTTACATTTGTATTTCAGTAAAATCGACAAACAATGGTATTTAAGTGCTTTCGACAATTCAGGAAACTGTGATGCTTGATTGCTAACACCCTTCACACCCTTGCACAACAGTGTTGCTCATCCCCACGGGAGAAGGAGCTTTCATTGTGTATCACATACCATCATATATTTTGTAATATTTGTAATAGGGGGATTCCCTCTCCTCCCAGGAGAGGGCTAGGGAGAGGTGAGTTTCAAGAATCCCTCTCCTTGCGAAGCTCCTCACCTTTAAAAAGCGAGACTTTCTCATGTGATTAATTTGATACACGAAGTCCCCTCTCCCGAGCATACTTTAAGCATTGCTTTAAAGCTCAGTACAAGAGAGGATTAAGGAAAGGTTCTTCTCTTTATCCATTCAATACATCACTGCTTTAAACTAAAGCCAGGATGAAATAACTGATCCGCTATTTACTGAATGCCTGCTTTTCTTAAGAAATCCTGCGCCTCTTTAAATTTATGCTTTTCTGCCAGTTCCTTAACTATTCGATACGACAACCGTGAAGGCTCATCATATCTGCGGGCAAATGCAGGAACTGTTCCTAAACAGCGTGCAAACAGAAATGCTGACTCTGTATAAGCATTGCTACCGCCTTTTGGATAAAAGTTACCAAACTGATAGGCTTTTTCAACTTTATTGCATGCAGCCAGATGATCACCATTTACATACTGTTTATTGGCTTCAAAATAGAGTTTCACTTGCTGTAAATTTGGTGAATTAAGTATTTTTTCCATGTCGGCAGCACTCACTTTATTATCCGTGACATCTCTGACTATCGCTTTAAAGCTTTCTTCATCTTTATATTTCTTTTTCAGTTCCTGCTCTGGCAGGATCTCAGTCAATAATTTGACATAACGGATGTCATACTGCCGTGAATCCATGAAACGGTGTCCAACTGGTTCTATCGAAGCAAACCATTTCTGACCGTTTGCCTGTGTGCACTTAAAACCACCAATACCCTGAGTCACATTCTTATGCTTTTGCCAGAAATCACCATAAGAACGCCCTGTTAGGTCCTGCTCACTCCTATATAACCGCTCGAATTTTCCTGATTTACTTTCGCAGTAACGGGTTAAATAACGATGAGGATAAAGGGACTCAGGATCATGCGTATCATCCGTTCCACTCCCCCAGTAATACACATAATCCTCACCCTTACCATTTCTTCCGTTCACTTTTTTTGCTGCCAGCAATTCCTGTGGTGAGCTGAATCCCTGAACTGCTGCTGTATCAATTTTATCAATACTCATACAGCCATGAAAAAACACGCTAGACAGCCCCAGTACTGACAGTAATTTAAAATTCACATCACCCTCGACATAATTAATGTATTTTGTATACATTATAAATCGGGAGTTCAATGAATACATTATTGCTAAGGTCTAATATTCCCATGAATTTTATAGTTATTTAATCCACAGAATAATGAGCACCATCTTTAAAAAAGTGAAATCACTTACGAACCTCACCCAGTTTATTCCAGATATCAGGGGTTAAAAAAGTCGTGACCAGTTTATTTAAATCTATATAGCGAACTACGCCTTTGAGCTGATCTTTAACTTCAGGGGTTTTTAAAATTTCTTCGCCCGTAATACTGCCCAGCTCCTGAAAACTGTCACCTACTGCCTGCATACCTTCTGCCTGTATGACAGCTTTGGTTTGCACAGAACACTGCTCTGTCAGAATACGCTGTAAAACCAGCGCCAGATTTTTGTCCAGCTGTGTTTTCTGCTCTTCGGTCACGTTACTGAATTTTTTCAGCTCTGGATGGGCTGACAGTGCAACAAAAGTCCATTGCAGTACCGCGGTTTTATCTGCTGCTGTAGTCGATTTTACCAGGCATTCACTCAGCTGATCCACCGCAGGACCAGCGGCTGCAAACTGAGTGATTCCCATCAGTGCAGAAGCCATACATAAAGTGCGGATATGACGAAAAGTCTGCTGACCTGGTTTAAAAAATGGATGTGACATACTTTAAACGTCCAATAAATCTTAAGGCTCTTTGTATCATAAAGTGAAGACATTCACCTGTTATGACTCTGTAAGCAGACCTGATCATGACTGCTCTGCCAACAGTTTGAGTACATGTGACAACCTTAAATTGTCCATGTCCTGTTTAAATACGGCATAAACAGGGGCAATACACGGCGTATCTGCTTTCAGTTCCTTGTACACAATCTGTTTATTCCAGAAGTCTTTAATGGATGCAGGGACAATCGACAGACCAATGCCTGCGGCAATCAGGTTCAGACTGGACGTCAGCCGTGGTGCTTCCTGTATGATTTTTGGGCTGAATCCTACCTGATAACAGCTGGCTAAAATATTATCAAATAAGTCCTGCCCAGCCAGACGACGGTACAGCACAAAATCATAGGGTTCCAGGTCCAGCAGATGAATCTGCTTCTGTTGCAATGCCAGAGGATGGTTCGTTGGCAATGCCACAATCAGCGGTTCATCCAGTACATGCAGACTGGTCAGCCCCAGTCCAATAGGTGCAGGCTTTCTTAAAAATACGATATCATTTTTTTGATTAATCACTGAATCAATCAATGAACTGCTGCCATCTTCTTCCAGATGAATGGACACTGCTGAAAAGGTTTCACGAAAACTGCGCAACAGCGCAGGCAAAAAAGAATGTAAACCGACAGAGTTTGTAAAACCTATGCTGATCTGCCCTTCCAGACCCTGTGAAATATTCTGGACGCGCCTGGGAATCGCCTGTGCATGCGCCAGAATCGTCAGTGCTTCCTGATACAGTGCCTTTCCTGCTTCAGTAACCTCAACCCCACGTGGCAACCGGTGCAGCAGTTTAGCATCCAGTTCATCTTCCAGACTTTTTACAATCCTCGTCAGCGGGGGCTGCTGCATGTTCAGACGTACAGCAGCACGGGAAATATTACTTTCCTCAACCACAGCTACAAAAGCCTTCAACTTATGAATATCAATCATGCTTTTTCCCGAAAATATCATCCATACTTTTTAGGTATATATAACATCAAAAATAGCATTTTTCATCATAACTCAACAAGCGCATACTTGCCCCAATACAGTAAAGAGGTCAACGTATGAACACTGAAGTGATTCCACTGGAGCAGGAAATTTATCCGAGTAATAAACAATTATTCATGGGATTTATGAAACTTGGTTTGATGGGTTTTGGTGGAGTATTACCTCTTGCACACCGCATGATTGTTGAAGATCAAAAATGGCTGTCCACAGAAGATTTTACCCACCTGCTCGGGATCTGCCAGATTTTACCTGGTGGAAATATCATTAACATGGCAGTGGCTATCGGTTATGAGTTTCAGGGGCTTAAAGGCGCTTTCAATGCTGTGGTCGGGTTAATTTCTGCACCTACAGCCATCGTGGTTCTGCTGTATCAGTTATATGCACATTTCCAGTCTGTGCCTGTGATTCAACACATGATCCAGGGGCTGGCAGCGGCAGCAGCGGGACTGTTGTTTGCGATGGCACTGAAAATGCTCCGACCCATTTTTAAAAGTTATCTGACTGTTTTCAGTATCTGTATGACCCTCACTTTTATGTTGCTGTTCAAACTGCCTTTAGCACTGACCCTGATCTTTCTGGTCACCATAAATATGACTGTACTGAGCCTGAAACGGGGAGAAAAAACAGCATGATCTTACTGAGTTTAGCGATTGTTTTTACTCAACTGTCCCTGCTTGCCTTTGGCGGTGGTAATGCCATTCTGCCTGAAATGCAGCATCAGGTGGTTGAAATCCATCACTGGCTGACGGCAGCTGAATTCAGTGCAATGTTTGCAATAGCACAGGCAGCACCTGGACCCAATATGATGATTGTGCCCCTGGTGGGCTGGCATGTGGCAGGACCTGCAGGTTTGCTGATCACCTCTCTGGCAAAGTTTGGTCCCTCATCTGTACTGGCTGTCTTTGCACTGAAATTCTGGAATCATTTTAAAGACCATCCTCTGCGTGAGCGTTTTGAACAGGCCTTAAAACCTGTTACGGTTGGACTGGTTCTGACCAGTGCCTGGATTATTGCGGATGCATCAGCGCAGAATGAGTTACTGGCAGGCATTATTGGAATAGCGACTGTCATGAGCCTGTTTAAAAAGATACATCCGCTCTGGGTGATGGTGTTCGGAGCAGCGGCAGGAGCCTGCCTGCTCTGAAACAGATCTGAACATCAATAAATCCAGCAGGTCTGGGTTTATTTTTATCAATACCCGAAATGAAGCAACAGAATCTGCCTGATCAGCAGTTCTGGATTACACAGGAAAATTTCAAAGCAACAGATACACTTTACTCTTCGCCATTCTGAACAGAATGCTTCTGTTTATACAGCCAGTTATTGTGGTGATGGCATGGCTCAATGTATTTCAACATAAATTGTTTTGATACAGACTAATCCCTCGATAACACTGAATATTATCCATCTTTTATATTTATAATTTTCGCTTACGACTAAAGACAGTCAGGCTCTGCTTAAAGCTGTCATCTGGCTATGTTATGGTGAAACAGAGTGATTCCATACATAACAACGCTGAGAGAAAAATCATGTCCAAACAAATACTGATGCTGGTCGGCGACTATGCCGAAGACTACGAAACCATGGTGCCTTTTCAGTTTTTAACTGGGTTGGGCTATACCGTTCATACTGTCTGCCCTGACAAAAAAGCGGGTGACAGCATTGCAACCGCGATTCACGATTTTGAAGGTGAACAGACCTATAGTGAAAAACGTGGTCATAACTTTGCCATTAACTATGATTTCAGTGCTGTAAATACGCAGGACTATGTCGGTCTTGTAATTCCTGGTGGTCGCGCACCTGAATATTTACGTATGAATGCACGTATCATTGAAATTGTACGTGAGTTTGATACTGCCCAGAAACCGATTGCTGCGGTCTGTCACGGTGCGCAGATCCTTGCTGCCGCTGATGTTCTGAAAGGTCGTACCTGCTCGGCTTATCCTGCCTGTGCGGCAGAAGTTAAACTGGCTGGCGGTCTGTACGCAAATATTGCGGTCACTGAAGCCGTGACTGATGGTCATCTTGTAACTGCCCCTGCATGGCCTGCACATCCTGCATGGATGGCACAGTTCATCAAAGCACTGGGCGCAACCATTACGCTTTAAGTTCTGCCCTGTAACTGTATTAAAAAAAGCCGTGTTTCTGTCTGGAAGCACGGCTTTTCTAGTTGGGCGGTCTGTGGGTTATTTGAGCTGTCTCAGCATATTTTTAGCCCCTGCATGGTTATAGTTATTTGCAAGGTTCTCTAAAATGCGGGTCGCCTGAGCTTTCGAATTTGGGAACCGGTTGCTGTAAGCAGAAACACTGGTCAGACATTTTGCCACCAGCATACCTGAATCGACATAAACATTGGCACTGGTTCCTGGCAATTTACCAAAATTATATGCCCGCTGCGCATTATTACAGGCATTGTTCTGGTTCTGACCTTTACTCAGGTCACGGCGAGCTGCTACATACGCTTTTAACTGTTGTTGCTGTGGCGTTTCAGCTACACGTACAGCTGTTTTTTCCTGAACATCCGGTGCAGGCTTCTGCTCTTTTTTATCTTCAGCATCTTTCTGTACTGCGGTTTTTGCGGTCACAGCTTTTGTAACCTGTGTACTGCTCTTACGACTGTCAGTGGTATTTGCGGTCTGCCCTGCATTTTTATAAAACTGACGGGCTTCATTGAGTGACATTACTTTGGTCAGCAGGCTGACCTCTCTTGCACCACTGCTCTGTCTGGACTCAGCATAAGGCTCAATGGAAACAATCCAGCTGTCTTCGGGCAGATTACATTTATATGCCCCTATTCCTTGCTTTACATGACTGTTTGCCATCAGGCGTTTTTTCTGAGCACTGTCTCTGACCTGACTGAATGTACTTCTGTGCAGTAAAACCAGTTTGCCCCCTTGCAGCTGGCAGTAACTTCCCGTGTACTTTCTTGGATACATTGCCTGTGGTTCCAGGTCTGATTTTGTGCCCCAGTCATAGACATAGGAACGGGCTCCGCCATTTGCTGCATTCAGATTTTTTTGCGCAATCATCTCCTGTACAGATGAATAGTTTTTCATTGGATCTGAACCAAGATTACTGATTCCGGCACAACCACTCAGTACCAGCCCCGCACTGCCCATCAGGATATATGTTCTGAAATTCACTTATTACTGCTCTACTGTTCCCCACCACTGAAAATATAGGAGAAAAGTATCAAAATAACAAATCTATGATTTTGATTTTATTCACTATTATATATGACATAACCATTACTTTACCCACACAAACACCAATTCAAGTCACTTTAACCATAAAAGCGTGAACCACAATACAGTTAAAAAGACGCTGTTTTTAAATCCATAAAACCCAACAGACTGTAAACGGCATGAACAATCCAATAAAAAACCCGCCAAAGCGGGTTTTCAGTACAGCATTCTTTTTTAATCATCGTCCAGTACAGATTCAAAAGCTTTCAGACGCTTATAAATAGATAACAGTTCAATAATCGTCGGCCAGGACGCGATCAGATACTGAAATGATTCACGTACTTTTCCAAAAACATTACTGATCTGCATCATGAGACCCAGTGTAATCGCACCTGCCGCAATACTTGGAAACAGCACAAATAAGCCATACAGATTATCCAGCTGCATGTACCAGATGCGTACCATATTGAAATAAGCATAATGGAAATACAGACGGAAATAATTAAACCGGACTTTGCTGAACAATTCTTTTAAGGTGGCAGGGTCTGCCCGATCCTGCCGATCTTCTCCATAGACCAGTTCTTTACGATAAGCCGCTTCAACTTTCTGATTATTAAACTCAAGCCCTGGCAGCTTATACCCGACCAGCATCAGAATCACTGTACCCGCTATAGACCATGTTACGGCTGCCCACATCAAGGCATGTGAAATTTCCCCAACAACAGGCAAAGCCTTCACATGGGAGGACAGTGCAAACAGTACTGGTAGAAATGCCAGTAAAGTCATCAGTGCTTCAACCAGACTGACACCCAGCCCTTCCATGGTTTTGGCAAAGCGCATGGTGTCTTCCTGAATACGCTGCGATGCCCCTTCAATATGACGCAGTTTTTCCCAGTTTAAGGTGTAGTAATCATTCATCGCTGTACGCCATCGGAATACATAATGGCTGACAAAAAATAAGTTAAATACTGCTGTTGTGACATAAACCATCGCGACATAGAGGAAAGTCATCACACCACTGTAAAGCAGGCTGACATCTCCTCCGCCATTGCTGAGCATTTTCTGGATCAGATCATAAAATGGGTTGTACCAGGCATTTACCACAACACTGACCTGAACACCAAACCAGATATTGAACAGAATAAATGCGGAGCCCCAGACCGACCAGCGCTGCCATGGATTATCTGATTTCCATTTCCAGAACAGCGCAAATATTGCAGTCGATATAAAGAACCACAGATAGAACCAGAGAAAAGACGGTGCCCAGAAACGGCTGACGCCAATCGGTAATTCAGCTGTTGCATAGCCCTGTGACATTCCTAAGAAAGTTCCCCAGCCACTGCCGCCACTGTACCAAAGTGCAATATTGATGGAAAACCACAATACCAATGAACCAAAAAACCATTTTGGATTGGGAAAAAAAGACTTAAACATTCAGACCTGCTGTTCCTTTATATTATTTGATTTAAAGCATTTACCGAGCCTAGAGTGTAATCCTTAAAATTTCCTGATTAAAAGTATTTTCAGTAATTTTTTTCCGCAATCTACATTTATCCAATTTATTATACGTTCTGTCTGACAGATGGCATCAAAGACAATGACACCTCAACAAAATTAGTATATTTTCCGTTCAAACAAAAAGAATGCCCGTTCATTTGCCCAGCTTGCAGGTGTGTGGCACAGCATGTCGTTTCGTATAAAGAATCGACAATAATACGAACCAGAAGATAAATGACTGGATTCACAAATAATGCATAAATACTCGATTAATCTGCATATTATGCTAATATCGATGTATAAATATTTTAATGTTGTATTGGGGAATAACACATGGATACTTTGGCAATTGAACTGATAAGACAGGTAGAGCTCAACAAGGAAAACTGTGAGCCGCTGATTTATGAACAAGGCACTATTCTTAAAGTTCTGATGAAAACTCCCACTTCTTATTTAGTCAGTGATGATGCCGATTTTAATTTTACGGTACTGCTGTCAGATGAAGACAAAGTATGGCGTAAACTCTGAGCCTTCCCTGTCAATGCTACGCCAGTAATTTAAACATTCTGAAATATTAAAAGCATCGTTCCTACGGTGCTTTTTAATCTCTGCCTCAGATGAAACAGGGACAACGCAAATAAAACAGCCTATAGTGGGTTCATCAGGCTGAACATTTTATCTATGGAAAAGAACACAGTTATAAAACCTGATTTCAGCAAAGTCAGTGCAACCCGTTCACGTAATATGGCTGCCATACGGGCGAACAACACACGCCCTGAAATGAAAATCCGCCAGGCACTGCATGCCTCCGGTTTACGTTATCGCCTGTATGATAAACAGCTGGCAGGTAAACCTGATCTGGTACTGAAGAAATATAAAACGGTTATTTTTGTACAGGGCTGCTTCTGGCATAAACATGACTGTAAATATTTCAAATGGCCTAAAACCAATGCCGAATTCTGGCAACAGAAAATCCTGAACAATGCCGAACGTGATGCCATCAATATTCAGAAATTATTAAAAGACCAATGGCGGGTCTGTGTATGGTGGGAATGCTCTGTCCGTCATGAAGATGATTTTCAGTGGTCTGTACAGCGTTTTCAGGAATGGCTGAATGATCCGAAAAGTCAGTATCTTGAGCTTTGATTGATCAGTCTCAGACCTGCATCTTTTTTATTTTTCAGCCTTTTCTTCCTGAGTCCACTGTTCAGCCATTGCCCGAGCCATTCCTTTAAAGGTTTTACTTCTCAGATTACGGCGCTCCGCAGCAGTCTTTGCTTTTGCAAGTGCATCTGCATACCATTTTGGCATGGATTTTCCGCTGCCAAACTGCACCCGCTCCCCTTTGCTCACCATATTTGTCGGTTCAAGCAAAGGCAGGTTTTTTATCCAGAGACAGGTGGTTTTTGTTGCTTCATCGCCAAACATATAGGGCTGAACAATCTGATGTGGCTTACCGATAATGGTACTCATGATACCAACAGGGTTTTCAATCACAATCCGTTTGATCGGTGCTTTCCACAGTGCCTTAAAGAACTTAACCGCTTCAGCACGATCCTGTGCCCGTGTCGGAAAACGCGGGTGTGGT
Source organism: Acinetobacter sp. WCHAc010052 (assembly GCF_002165295.2). Lineage (NCBI taxonomy): Bacteria > Pseudomonadati > Pseudomonadota > Gammaproteobacteria > Moraxellales > Moraxellaceae > Acinetobacter > Acinetobacter sp. WCHAc010052. The sequence continues at coordinate 2,703,045 of NZ_CP032143.1, forward strand.
CGGCGCTTTTTTATGGGTAAATGTTTATCTTCAGGGTGGTAATACCATCTTGCACCACTGACTGCCAGAAATGTACAGGGAGGATGGGCGATCATCATATCCCATTGTTTTACAAAGGCATGTTCGCCATTCTGTAACTCTCCGCCCTTATTTTTAATAATTTCAAAAACATCACAGTTAAAATGCCATTCAGGATGTTCACCACTGCAAGGCAGCAGATCACAGCTGTATGCCTCATGCCCCAGTGCACGTAACTCTTTCGTCACAGCCTGACTTTCTTCACAGGCGACCAGTACTTTCATATGGATGTACCCAAAAACTTAGAAATACCTGTGGCAATTTTTTCTGCCATGAGCGGTGGAACCGCATTACCAATCATTTTGTAACAATATCCTGAACTGCCACAGAATGTGTAATCCTGAGGGAAAGACTGCAACAGTGCCGCCTCACGGACAGTAATGGAGCGTGCCTGTTCTGCATCGGGATGAATAAACATCAAGCCATCTTTGTACAGATGAGCCACGATGGTCGGAGAAGGCAGATCCCAGTCCAGACTGCGGTATTTCGCATGACGGGATGTTTTTCCTTTTAACTGATTATAAAAGCTGATTTTTTCTTCATTGGGCAGTCGGTTCATATTTTTTCCAACCCATTGCTGAAAAATCTGAATGTCGTCTGCATTATGATAACGTGGCTGATGCAAAGGTACGGCTATACCCGTTCCCTGATGTGACACCTTACGTCCCGTTGCACGGGAAACTTCCTTTAATGGATAAAATGCAGGAAGTACTGCAATTGCATCACGGACTGTTTTGATCTGATGTGTTTTCTCTGCATCCACTGCCTGATAAACCGTTTCCAGATCAATCCCTGTATCTTTTCTCACTCCAATAATGATGATGCGGTTACGCTTCTGCGGTACGCCAAAATCGGATGCTGTATACTGGGCTTCTTTTAATTTTTCAGGTGCTTTAATTTCATAACCAATTTCACTGAACGCTTCAAAAATCCGTTCAATCACCGGTTTATCGCCCGGTTTTGCACTTAAAATACCAGGGACATTTTCGAACACAAATAATTTAGGTTGAAATGCATCCACCACTTTGACAAAGCTTTCAAACAGATAATTGCGGTAATCATCTTTCATGGAGTTTTTGTCCTGCGCCCGCCCTGCAATGGAGTATGCCTGGCATGGTGGACCACCAATCACCACATCCACAGATCTGCCCTGAACGAGTCCATGTAAGCCCTGTGCCATCACATCTTCATGGTTACTCTGACCAAATATGGCTCGGGATTCCTCACTCCATTTACCATTCAGCAGTTCATCTGATTTCTGGATATCAAAATGAATAACACTTTTCTTAGCATTTTCAGCAGCATAACCCCACTTTTCAACAAGACGGTTGCGCAGGGTATTCACCATGGGTAATTCCCACTCCACATGGGCAATGCCGTCAAAAAGCCCAGACTGGGCAAACCCTTCTGAAAGCCCCCCACATCCAGCAAAAAGATCAATATAGCTAAGTTTCTGCATTCCAAATTTTATATCTTTAATCAGTGGCATGATTATACAGTTCATTTCAGTAAAAATAAGAGGCTTTTGGGATTACATACTCAGGAGTTTTTATGTGCGTATTTTCACCGGCTCAGGATGTATTCTGACTGTTCTGATGCGTTATAACTGAAGCCCAGAACCTGCTCAGAATAATAATGCTGACTGTTCATCATGTTTTTAAACTGTTTCCTGATTCTGTTACTGACAGCTCATGAAAATACTGAAACATCAATTTTCTTAATATACAGATACATAGACTGCTTCTGTTATTTTCCAGATAGCATTTTGCAGGATACATAATCAAACTGGTATAAATCAGTGCTGTAAATCTTAATAGCCTTTTCAGACCGTTCATCCAAGAATGACTCCAGAATTAAGGGAGTATAAAAAGATGAAAGGAAATAAAGGATTAATTTTTCTGTCTCTGATGCCATGGCTGTGCATGGAGGCTGATGCAGCACAGCACTGGGCAGATACCAGTGCAGGGGTTCGCTGGAGCAGCTCTTTTCGAGAGCCTTACAATCCAGAAAAGGTGTCAAAAACCATTTTAAATGTCACTCACGTCAGTCAGGATGACTACGGACGAAACTTCCTGTTCATGGACTATTACATTTCAGGGATGGAAGACCCATCAAAAGACAATGCCACTGGTGCTGAAGAGTTTTACGGGCTGTACCGCAGAACACTTTCCTATAACGCACTGGCAAAAGATCCAATCGACAGTTCATGGGTGAAAGATGTTCATCTTTCAGGACGTATGGATGTCGGTTATGAAAATACTCAGCTATCCCCTCGCCCTTTCAAAGTGCGTATGGGTGGACTGGTTGATTTTAAAATTCCGAAAGGAAGTCTTGAATGGGGACTCGAAGGTGTTTATCAGAAATCCTATAACGGCATTACGCATCGGCACTTTGAGTTTGATCCGTCATTTGTGACCTGGATGTCATGGAATTATCCCGTCACCAAAAAATCTCAGTTCAGCGGCATTCTTGAATATCTTGAAGCCATCGGTGAAGACGGTTTTGGAAATGACACCAAGCCTCTGACCATATTCAGGGCAAATTATATTTACGACATCGGTCAGCCGAAAGGTTTTAAAGTCGGTGTGGGCTATGAACAGTTCAACAATAAATACAGTTCCAACAATGCAGCAGATCCCACAAATGGTTCTGACCAGAAAACTTTTGTTCTGCTGGGCAGCTATCATTTTTAAACAACAAGGAGTGGTTATATGAAAATCCGGAATTTACTATTGAGCATGATGCTTGCTACAGGGCTGACAACTGTTCATGCTGACAGCAAAACAGCACAGCTGAAGACAGCGGCTGCAACTCAGAATGCAGGTACCAAAGTGGTCATGCTGGGCACTGGACACCCAGGTTTTGACAGCAAACGTGCAGGTCAGGCAATTCTGATTGTTGTGGACAAACAACTGTATCTGTTTGATTCAGGTCCCGGCTATATGAAAAACTTTAACAGCCTGTCCAATTTACCCTGGATGCCTAAAGATACGCTGTTCAGCAATGACTCACTGTATGGCTCCATCAATAAACTGTTTCTGACTCACCTGGATTCAGATCATACTTTGGGAATGGATGAGTTTTTACTGCGCCCATGGGTTCAGGGACGCTCCACTCAACCTGTCGTTTATGGTCCTAAAGGAACTAAAAGCCTGGTGGATGAAAGCCTGAAATCATTCAAGTCCGATATAGATCACCGTACACTGGGTTCTCAGCCTTCCAACAACACTGGCTACAAAGCGATTGTCCATGAAATTGATCATGAAGGTGTGGTCTATAAAGATGATAAAGTAACGGTCAGCGCATTTAAGGTTCCACATGGCAGCTGGCCTGATGGTATGGCTTATGGTTATCGCATACAGACACCCGATAAGGTTATCGTTTTAAGTGGCGATACCCGTTATGAGGAGCGGAATTTTCAGTTCTATAAAGACGCAGATATTCTGGTGCATGAAGTCCTGAGTGATGCAGGCAATCAGAAACTGTCCCCTGACTGGCAGAAATATATGCTGGAAGCACATACCACGACTAAGCAGTTAGCAAAAATTGCCAATGTCATTAAACCCAAAAAACTGGTGCTGAATCATGCCATTTTCTTTGGGCAGCCTGAACAGGCACTGGTCAAAGAAGTGACGGATGATTATAAAGGCACTGTTATTCTTGCCGAAGATAATATGATTATCGAATAATAAACAAAGGTGTGATTTATATTTCAAATCACACCTTTTTCAATTTAAAACATTCATTTTTATTATTTTAAATTATTAAGATAAACAGTTTCCTCAAGCATGGAAATAATATTTAACTGAGATGGCGTCAGATTTCTTTCCGCATACCATACCAGACCAATATCAATATAAATATTTTTCATGGTCAACGGTAAAATATCCACAAGATTCACTTTTTTAAAATACTCAGCAACCTGACTGGATAAAAACCCAATGGATTCGGTTTCCTGAAGTACTCCAATATTTGTCAGTGTAGATAACGATTCCACATAACGACGGGATAAATTAACCTGATTGAACAGCAGAAATTCTTCAATGACATTTCGGGTTGTTGCAAATTCTGGAGGCAGCACCATTGGGAATTCTGACAGATCTGTCCAGGTCAGTTCCGGTTTATTAACCAATGGGTGTCCTTTTTTAACAACCACCACAATTGGGTCCTTGTACAGATGCCTGGTCCGAAACTCAATACCTAATGGCTTTGCTGTCAGATTGCCGATCATGACATCCAGTTCACCGGTACGAAGCAGTTACAGCAGTACATCTGAGCTTCCTTCACGTGCACTGATACTCGTGGAAATCATCTCGTTTTCCACCCTTGCAACAAAATTAGGAAGAATGGACAGAGACACGGCAGGCAACAGTCCAATCGCAATCCGGGTTGCTCTCCCCTCGCTGATCGCAACCAGTTCATCTCTTGCAGAAGCAATTTCATTCAGAATTTTTTTGGCATATTTGACAAGGCAGACACCAGCTTCTGTGGGTAGCATCCCTCGTGTTGTACGATCAAACAGTCTGACGTTCAGCCCTTCTTCAAAATCAGCCAGTGTTTTGGAAATAGCAGGCTGAGTTACATTCAGATAATTCGCTGCCTTTCCGATATGCCGCATTTCATCCAGAGTAACCAGTAACTGTAAATGTCTTAACTTCAGGTTGGATCGTAAATACTGATCTATTTTTGCCATTTTAATACCTAATATAAATTCCGTTTATTTTAGATTAATAATACTATATACAATTTTACTTAATAATCCAATTAAAACCTATAACCTTTTTATTATAAATCAAACTTTAAATATAAATAGACGGATTATATTGTTCAGGCAAAATTAAAACTCAAAGATAAAGATCAAGGAAGTATCTATGAGCTTAAAAAAGCTGAATCATCATTTTTCCACGAGTATTTTATGGGGTATAACGCTGGGCTGTTTCAGCATGGCAGGTCATGCTGCTTTCTGGCAAAGCAATCAGGCAGGTGTATCATGGAGTAACCAGTACCAGGAACCTGCCAACCCTGATAATGTTTCAAAAACCATTCTGAATTTTACCCATTTAAGTGGTGATGACCTGGGACGTAATGTACTGGTTGCCAATCTTTATCTGTCCAGTGATGAAGATCCGAAAGCAGATGGTGATGGTGGCGCAACTGAGTATTATGTATTTTACCGTCGCTACTTTTCCTATAATTCAATTTTTGATCATAAAATTGAAAATAAACTGATCCGTGATGTCAATCTGACATTCAGGGTTGATAAAGGTCTGAAAAACTCAGCACTGGAACCTAATCCAACCAAAGGCCGTGCTGGTCTGAGCATGGATTTCAATGTTCCGAAAGGCTACTTTGAAGCAGGTGCAGACTGGTATTATGAAAGTGCCAACAATAATTTTACAGGTGGAAGATTTAACTTCGATCCGACCTATGCACTGTGGGCAAACTTTGGTTTTCCTGTTCATGACAAAGGCTTCGTCGATGGTTTTGTAGACTATGTTGGTGCAACAGGACCTGGATATTTTAATGTCGATGCCAAACCATCCACCCTGTTTCAGATCAACTATATGTATGACGTGGGTGCAAAAGAGGGATTAAAAGTTGGTGTCGGTTATGAATATTTCCGTAACAAGTACCTGAATGACAACCAGAAAGACCCTTATGGTCATGCCACTCACAGTGCGCCTTTTGTTGCAGCCCGCTATTCATTCTGATCAGTCCATCAAACCATTACACTGTTAATGGTCTGATTTTTTTATAAATTACAGACAAAAAAATCCAGAACTGAAACCGGTTCTGGATTTTTTTCAGCTTAACGGATCTGCAGTTTTACTTCTGCAATGCCTTCAACCGAACCTTCAAGAATATCTCCAGCGACAACAGGACCTACGCCTTCTGGTGTCCCTGTAAAAATCAGATCGCCAGGCTGTAACTCATAATAAGTCGATAAATCTTCAATAATTTCTGCAATATTCCAGATGAAATGCTGCGTGTTTGATGACTGGGTTGTCTTTCCATTCACCCTTAATTCAATATTGACTGCATTGGCATCTGCCTGAACATCAGCAGCAGGTACAATATCTGACATCACAGCCGACTGATCAAAGTTTTTCCCCAGATCCCAGGGTTTGCCCTGATCACGTGCTGCAAGCTGTACATCACGGCGGGTCATATCCAGACCGCAGGCATAACCATAGATATATTCAGCAGCCTGGCTGGCAGGAATATTCACACCCTGTTTACCCACAGCAATCACCAGTTCAATTTCATGATGATAGTTCTGAGTTTTTAATGGGTAGGGAATTTCGCTGCCAGATGGAATATAAGTCGCTGCATCTTTCAGAAAATAAAAAGGTGACTGCGTCGATTTATCCACGCTGACCCCCATTTCAGCAGCATGAGCCATATAATTGCGTCCCACACAAAAAATACGGTTCACAGGAAATTTTCTGGATTCATTGACAACAGGTACGAGTACGGGCGGTTTAACGGGGAAAAGTGCTTCTGTAGACATACGGATATTCCTTGTTTTCAATTCATAAAAAAGAACAGGGGCAGCCGCTACTGCCCCTGTTAAGGGATTAACCAAGAATTGCAGTTGCCTCGATCTCAAGCAGAATTTCAGGTTTTGCAAGAGACTTCACTTCCACCAGTGTACAGGCAGGGAAATCCCCCTCAAAAAACTCCTGACGCGCCTTCCATACTGCTGAGTTATTGGCAATATTGGTGACGAAGATCGTCATTTTGATAATGTTGTTCATGCTGCCACCAGCAGCTTCCACCAGATCCTTGATCTTTTGGAAAATGACCTGTGACTGTTCGTATTCATCCCCTAAAACTGTTTCACCATCGGGCTGACGGGCAGTCATACCTGAAATAAACACCTGATTGCCCACTTTTAAACAGTTTGACCACATACCTGGTGCAGGCTCTTTAACTGATGGCGAAATAATGCGTTCTTTTAACATACCGTTTTCCTTTTATTTAAACTTCCTGATCATTCATATTTTCAGTTACAGGCTGATGCGTGAATCCCATGCGCTTTCACCACCCCAGTTAATGCACACGCTCTGGCGACGTACATAACCTTTCCATGCATCTGAACCCGCGGTACGACCACCACCTGTTTCTTTTTCACCACCGAAGGCAGCACCGACATCTGCGCCTGTTGTACCCATATTGACCCGGACAATACCGCAGTCACTGCCTGCAGCAGAAAGGAACAGTTCAATATTGCTTAAATTTGAGCTGTGGATACCTGAAGCGAGACCCTGTGCAACACCGTTATGAATAGCGATGGCTTCTTCCAGATCGTCATAAGGCATAATAAATACGATCGGAGCAAAAGTTTCGTGCTGTACACAGTCCCATTCAGGCTGTACATCGGTAATCAGGCACGCTTCCACATACAGACCTGGTCGGTCAATACGCTGACCACCATAAACAACCTTACCGCCAAGTTCCTGCGCACGCTGAACAGTTGCCTGATATTCCTCTACAGCTCCTGCATCAATCAGAGGACCAACCACTGTATCTTTTTCACGCGGATCACCGATACGGATCTGATCAAAAGACTGTTTAAGCAGTTCAATCAGTTCAGCCATGACACTGCGATGAACAATCAGACGACGGGTACTGGTACAACGCTGCCCTGTAGTTCCTACTGCACCAAAAGTGATGGCACGGGCAGCCAGTTTTAAATCCGCAGTTTCATCAACAATACAGCCGTTATTTCCAGAACATTCGAGCATGTATTTACGACCCAGTGTAGAACCCACGACATTGGCTACTTTTTTGCCCACACCTGTCGAGCCTGTAAATGACACCATGCTGACACGCTCATCACGGATCATCAGTTCTGCAACATCATTCTGCGCAGGGAGGAACAGCGTAAATACGCCTTCAAACTGCATTTCCTGCATTGCCTGATTCGCCAGTTTCTGCATCGCAATTGCGGTCAATGGCACTTTTGGACTTGGTTTCCATACCACAGTGTTACCACCGATCGCTGCAAGAAAACCATTTTGCGCCCATACGGCTGCCGGGAAGTTATATGCACTGATGACCCCGACCACACCTAAAGGCAACCACTGGTCATACATACGGTGCTTAACACGCTGAGACTGCTGGGTGAAGCCATACATCATGCGGGACTGACCTGCTGCAAGCGTTGCCATATCGACCACTTCTTTCAGCTCGCCTTTAGCCTCCATCAGAGACTTACCTGTGTCCAGGGCAACAATTCCTGCCAGTGCATCCATATTCTGCTGAACCAGCTGACCAATACGGTTAATCAGCTCACCACGGCGAGGCGCTGGAACCATGCGCCATTTTTTCTGATAGGCCACAGAAGTCTGCATAATTTCTTCGTAGTCTTCTGCGGTGGATGCAGCAATCTGCCCCACTGTTTCATTGTCTGCCGGACATACAGCCTGAATCACTTCACGCCCTTCCACGCCAGACCAGCCCTGTTTTACACCATAAGAACCAGCGTGCAGCTGATCCAGGTCAAATGTTTTTAAAACCTGTTCTGTATCAAACAATGCATCTTCTGCATAATTTTTCTGTGCAATATTCATATCTGTTTCAACCTGTTCTCTTAATCTTCTTTCTTTACAAAATCGCCAATCGTTTCATCTGTGTGATACACAGGTTTTTCGTAATAATGCGGGCCATCATAAATTTCGATCAGACGGCTGAACTGGTGAGCCAGTGTCGGACCATGCGGGTTGTCTTTTGGATTCATATAAAATGAACCGGCTTTGAGCGTCAGTGCCACATCGGTATATTCATATTCACCTTCCAGGCAGAACATAAACTGATTTGATGCATGTGTATGCCTGACCGGAATACATCCACCTTTCTGATATTCAAGCAACGCAATGGTTGCGCCTGTTTCAGCATTCTTCCAGAGAAAATACTGACGGAATCCATATTCTGGAAAATCAATCCACTCGTCTTCATTCAGTTCAGTGGTATTGAGCAATACTTCCAGGCTTTTAAATGTTTCTGCATTGATATCCATAGTTATCCTTCCTGCTGCTGTGCACATTTCCATATGCTGTATTCTTTACGGCTGTCTTCTGTAGCGGGGAACAACCCAAAAATGGAACGCCCCTGCTGAATCTGAAGTGCTGCAAATGCTTCATATTCAAAAGCATCCAGTGCTTCATCTGCCACCTGATCCACCAGTGCCTGTGGAATCACCACCACACCATCACCATCACCCACAATAATGTCGCCTGGATAAACTGCGACACCGCCACAACCCACGGGTTCATTCAACGCAATCGGATGCAGTGCAATCGGTGTTGCCGGTGGTGCGTTGTGCTTCTGAAAACATGGCAGACCAACCGCATGAATGGCAGGAGAATCACGGTATCCACCATCGGTCACCACGCCTGAAACACCACGGTATTTCAGTCTTGCAGCCATCATGTCTCCCATACTGGAGGCTTTTGTATTTCCAAAAGCATCAATCACCAGCACAGCACCTTCGGGACATTCTTCAATAGCACGGCGGTGCATATTGTCGTTGCGGCTGTAATTGGTCATGTTGTCCAGATCTTCCCGGGACGGCATAAACCTTAAGGTATAAGCCGGGCCAACCAGCTGTGGCTGAGATGCATCTATCGGGAAAATACCGTGCATCATGACGTTCTTAAATCCGTGTTTCAGTAAAACGTTGGCAATATTCGCCGTGCCAACCCGCATCAGTTTTTCACGGGTCGGAGCTTTTAACGCGTATGTCATGAGATCTCCTACTGGAAGAATTCCAGTCCTGGTGCCATTCCCCACTGGGTAGTTTCGGTTGCTGTACCATTAAATTTCACAGGCAGTGCATGCTGATCAAGCATGTCACCATCGGTATAATGTTCGACCCTGAAACCGAAAGGGTCTTTCCAGTAGTCAAAGATCTGACTGCCCAGCATATGTCTGCCAACACCACATTCCAGCTGATAGCCCTTTTCAACAAGGTAATCATGCGCTGTCATCACAGCATCCAGATCAATCACTTCAAAGGAACAGTGATGAACTCCAACCCAGTCGGACTGCAAAATCAGAATGGCATGATGATCCACTTTTTCAGCCCCATGGTTGAAACGTAAGAATGTTCCAACAACAGGTCCTTCTTCACCAGGAGGAACAAAATAATCGGAATGCAGCAGATCAAAACGTTCTTCCAGCCATTTCACTGATGCATCATGATTACTGACGTGCAGTACAAAATGTCCCAGTTTGATTGCCTGACATGGCTTCCGTTTCACCCGGATGCATTCATTCAGCCGTGGTTTACTGTCTGCATTATTAAAATGAAATGCCTTGCGCTCAGTGATTTCACTGTGTTTCTCACGCCCCCAGATGGCTTTGATTTCAAAACCATCCGGCATGGTCATCACGACCTGATAACCACCGCCTGGCTCACCGGTTTCCTGCACCGCAGAAGAACCGTCCATTTCAGCAAGCTGTTCCAGATCTTCACGACTTGAAACCTCTATGGATGCTCCAATAAAACGCTGTTTTTCCTCGCGATGTGTGACGTGGATATGATGCTGTTCACCACTGCCACGCATATACAGCACATCGTCATTTTTACTGACACAGGTCAGACCAAAATCGGTCATGAACGTTTCCATTAACCCAAGATCTGGCACTGCATAAGTAACCTGAGCAATTTCAATCGGTTTAGCCATAATTCAAATCCTTTTGCTGCCTGCCCATTCAGCCTGCAAGCTGTCCATACTGACCACAATGAAACACCAGTGGACGTGTATCTTCCTGCTGTTTCAGATTAGTCACCAGTCCTACAAAAAGCGTATGGTCACCACATGGGTACGCAAACTGCAACTTGGTCACCACCTGAACTGAAGCATTCTGAATCACAGGAAAACCATCAATATATTCAAATTCAGGGTTGAAATTTTCATCCCGCTTTCCGGCAAAATGATTACTGATCTGCTTCTGGTTTTCGTTCAGAATACTGATACCGAAACGCTCCCCCAGGCTGATTTTTTCATGGGAGGCTGCTTTATTGTCCACCGAAACCAGCACCAGTGCCGGCTCAAGTGAACCTGACATGAAAGCATTTGCAGTCATTGCATGAGGCTGACCATCATGGCATGAGGAAATCACAACAACGCCTGTCGCAAATTTACCCATCGCATTACGGAATTCTCGAGTAGTAAAATCCACTTCAGTCTGATTTGCTTTCATGATGTTCACCATTTCACCCAGGGTTGTTACCTGTAAATTTGCAACTGTCATTGTTCAATATCCTTATATAGACAAATGGTTCAGAATTATTTTCTGTTCAGAATGCTGACATCATCCGGATTTACCAGATCAGGGACTGTCCATCCATTAATGTCATATTCATCCATTGCTTTCTGAGCAAAGTCCTTACAGTAGTCGAGTAAGCCTGTTCCCTGAGCGGCAAACAGGTTGGTCTGACGGGTTACATCATTACTGCCGATGTAGTTAATTTCATACAGCTCATGACGTGCGCCAAACTCTGTACCAATGGCATCCCATAACATTTTCATGACTTTGACGCGCTCAATCGCATCTTTACCGTTCGAGCCACGCACATAGGTGTCCAGATAGCCACGAATCTGCGGATTCTTGAAATCATCTGCATGAGAGTTCAGATAAATCAGACCGCTTGCAACAATCTGTTCAATAATATTTTTAATCTTTGGCATCGCCAGCTGATTCATCACACGGTAAGCACCTGCATGATGTGGATCTGGACGGATCATGCCATTCCATGGTTTTGCACTCTTTGCCATCGCATCAGACAACGCCCAGAAAGTATTGCGCCATGCAATCACTTCACCCATCTGAGACATCACACCGTGGAATTTTTCTGCACCTGTAATTTCCAGTGCTTTTGCCAGTGTACCCACCAGGAAATCCAGTTTTACTGCAAAGCGTGTACAGCCATGTAAAGATGCACGTTCCAGATAACCTGAACCGATGTTGTATGCATTTGCCTGTTTTAAATCGTTATGAATAAAAACGTCTTCCCATGGAATAAATACGTTATCCATCACCAGAATCGCATCGTTCTCATCCAGACGGCTTGAAAGTGGATAATCAAATGGACTGCCCAGTACAGCTGCACGATATTCGTTGGACATACGGCAAAGCAGTTTCACACCTGGTGCATTGGTTGGCATGATAAAGACCGGAGAGAACGCAGGATCCTGTATCGCCACCTGTCCCACATGACCAATAAAGGTATAATGTGTAAGAGCTGAACCTGTTGCCACGACCTTGGCACCCGAAACATAAATCCCTTTGTCATCTTCTTTGACAACACGGACAAAAACATCTTTACCTGCATCCGCACCCATTCCACGGTCAACAGGTGGATTCATAATGGCATGGTTGATGAACCATGTTTTTTCCTGTGCCTTGCGGTACCAGCGACGGGCATTGTCTTCATAACCTTTATAAAACTCTGCATTTGCGCCAAGTGTTCCCAGGAAGCAGCCTTTATAATCAGGAGAACGTCCCATCCAGCCCCATGAAATACGCTGCCATTCTGCAATCGCATCACGTGAAGCCACCTGCTCTTCAACATTGTTGGCGGCGCGGAAGAAGCGATGAGTAAAACCACCCCACTCTGTTGGTACCGTTAAAATATCCTTTGTTTCCGGTGCATGCAGTGCGTCATACATCCGTGCAATCATACGTGCTGAATTACGGAATGCAGGGTGATCAGCAATGTTTTCTACACGCTCACCATAAATCCATACTTCACGACCATCATTCAGACTTTCCAGATACTCTTTCCCTGTAAATGGAATATAATCCTTATTCACTGCAACGCTTTCAGCATCTACTTTACTGTTCATTTTCCATATCCTTATTTACGTTATTTATAGCGCAATCTTTTACGCTTTCCCTTTGTCTTGAAATGAGATTAACAAGCTTATTTATATGCGTCCAATCATGAATTAAGCCCCTATATATAACTTTTTAGTTATAAATAAAACACCCTTGAAATAAAAAAAGACACGTTGATACTAACGTGTCTTTTATATGAAAAGTAAAGTGTTTGTGCGCTTTATTCAGCAGCATCCAGTGCCCGATCAGCCTGAGCATAGCCTGTCGCAGTTCCTTCTGGCAGCAGTTTTCTCAACACCGGATAAAACACTAAGGAAGTTGCCAGTGTGACAAAGAAGCCCAACTCAAAGGTTTTTGTCGCAATCAGTGCAATACCGATTCCAGAGGTGATCACCAGCGTCAGTACACCCGCCCAGTTACAGTTTTCAACCTTTGCTGTCTGCAGTGAAAACTGTCCTTTTCGTACAAAGTAATAATCGGCCAGCATCACGCCACATAAACTCATGGTCATACATCCCAGATAGGAAAGCCATGCAACAAACTGCCCCAGAATTCCACCTGCAATCATGAACAGTGCAAAGATATTGCCCAGTACCACCATAAAGGCTCTGCCCGGTTTTTTGCCTGTCAGTGCATCCAGCAGATTGACCAGTGCCAGTGACCCTGAATATGCATTGACTGCCTGAGCTTTTGCCTGAGCCGCGTAAATGGTAATAAACCCCACCCAGCCTGCCAGTACCACAAAGAATGCACCAGTGTTGCTCATGGCAAATCCACCTGCTGCTTCGGCTGCCTGCTGAGGAGACATACCTGCATTACGCTGCATCAGATATTCAGCAACTTCTGGCACACCACCAATAATGACCAGTCCACCCAGTACGATCATCAGAAGATTCTGAGTCAGCGGTCCCGCCAGTGCCAGTACTTTTACATCCTGAGTGTTGCGGCAGTATCTTGCAAAATCCGTAGTGACCAGTGAAATCGTCCCAGCAGTTGCTCCCATCAGTACAAGTGCTGTACTCAGTTTGGTCCAGAAACCACCAGGAATGACTCCTGTTGAATTAAAGACCTGCATCGGATCCATTCCACGGACACCATAAATCTGATAAATCATATAGAACGTGACCACCAGTGTAATCACAATCATGAATTTTGATGCTTTCAGTGCAATCTGCAGACCAAAAATTGCCAGCAGAATCCACGCCAGTGTCAGCAATCCATATAATCCAATCCGGACAGGCACCGTGTCCTGCAGATTAAACATCAACAAAGTCCCTTCATAGAGCAAAGCACTTTCCAGTGCCAGAAACCCCAGAATCATGAATGCAAAAATAGCAGCACCCAGTGAAGAACCTTTCACCCCAAATCCAAAAAAACGCGATGTTACTGTGCTGGACATGCCCGTCTGATAGGTCATTTTCCCCAGGAAATAACTGAGGGTAAAACCCACAATTGCTGCAATCAATCCGGCCAGCAGACCGATCCAGAACCCTGAAAGCAATACGGTAAAGCCACCGATTGCAAAAATAACCAATGCTGTGGCAACCCCGACAGGGCTCATTGCCAGTTTAAATCCACTCTGACGTTCTTCCATTGGAACACTGACCAGTGCATGATCTTCCACTGCCTGAGCAATGCCTGAACCTGCCTGATTTATTCCTTGTGAACTGATTTCTTTTGTATTCATCATCATCCCTTTTATGCAGTTATAGAGGCACCAGTCCACTGGTGATTCCTCTTAATAAACAGATGTATTACGCTGTTTTCTTTGACTGCTATTTTTCGGATGAATAGGTAAATATGTCTAATCATGTTTCGGTCAGCATTGATAACCTAAATGATATAAATGTATTTTAAATTCTATAATTTTATATTTATTAATTATTTAAATTAAATTCATCAGCCTGATTCAATTCATACCCAATAAAAAAGTGACGGTAAAACCGTCACTTTGAGATCACGAACCAGAAAAACTGTTTATTTCAGCTGAGCTTTCCAGCCGTCTTCTGCAAGTGCTGCAACAACCGCTGCTGTATCCTGCTGAGTTTCAATGTCCACGAGTTTATTCGGAATATCAATATTGACTGTCGCATTTTCATCCAGCTCTTTTAAGGATGCTGTTACGCCACGTGCACAGCCACCACAGGTCATATTTTCAACATAAAGTTTCATCATTGACTCCTTTTTCAGCGCATTGTGCTGAGTTTCTTTGTTTGATGATTTACTGTAAACCTTGACATGATGGCAAGGTCAAGCTTATTGCATCACTTTTTTGAACTGTTTTCTGAACTGCTTCCCAGTTCAATCTGCTCAAGGATGGAACACTCAGGACGCGTATCACCTGCACAGCAGGACACCGATGCCTGTAGACTGTTGACCATTTCCTGCATGACCTGAATTTTCTGATTCAGCTGTTCGATATGTTTGGTCGCCAGCTGTTTGACTTCTGCACTGGTTCTGCCCGTATTTTTCCATAAAGAAATCAGTTCTTTCATCTGTTCAGATGAAAATCCCAGCTCACGTGCATGACGAATAAAGTTCAGGGTTTTCAGGTCACGCTCGGTATAAATCCGATATCCTGAATCTGTACGTTTTGCTGCATCAATCAGACCTATTTCTTCATAGTAACGGATCATTTTTGAAGAAATACCGGTCTGTTTTGAAATCTGTCCTATATTCATGAATCACCTCAAACAGCTCATTCACCCGTTCACACAGGCGAATGAAGTCTGACTTATGTTCTCAGCTCATGATTCTGCTGCAATCACAGGTCTGAATTTTTTTAACCGTAATGCATTTCCGAGTACAAAAACAGAGGACAATGCCATCGCCCCTGCGGCAAACACCGGTGAAAGTAAAATACCATACAGCGGATATAACAGCCCTGCTGCAACAGGAATCAGTGCAATATTATAAACAAATGCCCAGAACAGATTCTGACGGATGTTATCAATGGTTGCTTTACTCAGTGCAATGGCATTGGGTACACCGATCAGACTGCCTGACATCAGAACAACATCAGCAGCTTCAATGGCAACATCTGTCCCAGTTCCTATCGCAAGACCGACATCTGCTTCTGCCAGTGCAGGAGCATCATTGATCCCGTCACCGACGTAGGCAACACGCCCATATTGCTGTTTTAACTTTTTGACTGCTTCAACTTTACCATCAGGCAGTACTTCTGCAACCACATCATCAATATACAACTGTTTTGCAATCGCTTCAGCGGTATGTCGGTTATCACCTGTAATCATCGCAACGCTGATACCCAGCTCATGTAATGCACGTATAGCTGCAAAAGTTGTTTTCTTAATTGGGTCAGCAACTGCAATAATACATGCCAGTTGCTGATCAATGGCAACATAAAGCGGTGTTTTACCCTCACATCCCATACGTTTTGCATCATCTGCAAACTGATCCAGGTTGAGTCCCAGTTTATGCATGAAACGGTCTGCACCAATATGAATTTCAGCATTATCCACTGTTGCCTGAATACCAAAACCTGTTACTGAGCTGAAGTTACTGACTTCTCTGAGTGTCAGCCCACGATCTTTTGCCGCAGTCACAATTGCCTGTGCAATCGGATGCTCAGATTTATTTTCAATGGATGCCACTTTTGCTAGTACATCCTGCTCATCAAATCCATTCACGACTGAAAAATCGGTCAGGGATGGTTTTCCTTCAGTCAGGGTTCCTGTTTTGTCTACAGCCACCACCTGAGCTTCTTTGAGCAACTGCAGCGCTTCGCCTTTACGGAACAGTACGCCCATTTCCGCACCACGCCCCGTTCCAACCATAATGGAAGTCGGTGTGGCAAGTCCCATCGCACACGGACAGGCAATAATCAGCACTGCAACAGCATTGACCAGTGCAAAAGTCAGCGCAGGTTCTGGACCAAAAATAAGCCAGACCACAAATGTCAGTACAGCCAGCAGCATCACCGCAGGAACAAACCACATGGTGACTTTATCCACCAGTGCCTGAATAGGCAGTTTTGAACCCTGCGCCTGCTCCACCATCTGAATAATCTGTGCCAGTACAGAATCACCACCCACCGCAGTTGCCTGAATACGTAAGCTGCCGGTCTGGTTAATGGTTCCACCAACAACCTGATCATCCAGCTTTTTTTCTACAGGTACAGGCTCACCGGTAATCATGGATTCATCAATAAAACTTTGCCCTGAAATCACCATTCCATCTACAGGAACACGCTCACCAGGACGGATTTCGATGATCATGCCTGCCTGTACATCCTGAACAGCCATTTCTGAAAACTGTCCATTCTGTTCCACACGTGCATGCTTAGGCTGCATACCCACCAGGTGCTGAATCGCCTGTGAAGTGCGCCCTTTAGCTTTGGCTTCAAAATAACGCCCGAGCAAAATCAGTGCGACAATGACCGCAGCTGCTTCAAAGTAAACGTTGACCGTTCCTTTTGGTAGTAGCTCTGCAAAAAATGTTGCAACCACTGAATAACAGTAAGCGGAGAAAGTCCCTACTGCGACCAGGGAGTTCATATCTGGTGCCAGTCTGAACAGCGCAGGAAAACCTTTCTGGTAAAAACGGCGACCAGGGAAAATCAGAATCAGCGTGGTCAGTACAAACTGAATATACCAGCTGTTCTGAACCCCAATCGTTCCTTCAACAAAATGATGGAAAGCCGGAATTAAATGTGAACCCATTTCCAGAATAAAAACAGGCAATGCCAGTGCTGCCGCAATCAGCAGATCACGTTTCAGCTCAACCAGCTCGTTCGCCTTTTTATCCTGTTGCTGAGCATGATCAGGCACAGCAACTTTCGCGTCATAACCAGCTTTGGCTACCGCCTGAATCAGCTGATCAGCAGTAACCGAAGCATCTGCCACAATGACTGCTTTTTCGGTTGCAAGATTAACACTTGCAGACCGGACACCTTCAACTGCTTTCAGTGCTTTTTCCACACGCCCAACGCATGAAGCACAGGTCATACCATCGACCTGTAACTCCACAGGTGTCTGAGCAACGCTGTATCCTACTTTTTCCACAGCCTTGATCAGGTCTCTGGATGTCACCTGTCCCGCAGTTTCAACAACCGCCTTTTCAGTGGCAAGATTGACACGTGCATCTATCACACCTTCGATTTTTTTCAGTGCTTTTTCTACACGTCCGACGCATGAGGCACAGGTCATGCCTTCAATCTGCAGTTCCATAACAGGATTTTTCGGAACACTGTATCCTGCTTTTTCAATGGTTCTCATAATTTCTGAATAGTTTAAGGGTTGGCTGCTGCTGATTGAGGCTTTTTCAGTTGCAAGATTTACACTGACTGAATCAATATTTTCAAGCTTCTGTAATGCTTTTTCGACACGCCCTACACACGAAGCACAGGTCATACCCTCAATCTGTACTGTCCCCTGATAGCGTTGCGGTGATCTGTTCTGATCGTTCATCACAATACCTCTGATTCATTTATATTCTTTGATACTCACAGCATAAAGATTGCCATAATGGTAAGGTCAAGCTTTATTTCTGGTATAACAACAACATTAAAATAAACAGGAGATATTTTGCAGGCTCAGTGGAATCATCTCTCCACAAAGACGGGTTTCATCTGTTGAAAAGACCTGTAAAAAAGAACCTCAGATACCACAAAGCAGAACAGCTGACTTACTGGATGGTGTATCCACCATCAATGACATACTGAGCACCTGTGATAAATGAAGCCTGGTCGGATAACAGAAAACAGATCAGTTCAGCCACTTCCTGAGGAGTACCCAGGCGACCTATGGGATGTTTCTGTATCAGCATCTGTTGATCAATATGCGAAATCAATGGTGTTTCGATATAGCCCGGATGAACTGAATTAACCCGGATATTCTGCTGTGCATAATCCAGTGCCGCAGCTTTACTTAAACCTGTCACGGCATGTTTACTGGTCACATAGGCAGCACGGTTCTGTGTTGCCACAAGCCCCAGCATGGAAGATGTGTTGACCACTGAGCCCCCTCCACTTTTCAGCATCAGCGGAATCTGTGCTTTCAGTCCATAAAACACGCTGTTCAGATTTACCCCAAGCACGCTGTTCCAGGTCTCCAGTGTCAGTTCATGCAACGGTTGTGCAGGAGACGTCACACCTGCATTGTTCAATGCATAATCGAGCCTGCCAAACTGCTGTTCAATCCGAGCAACGACATTTTCAACAAAGTCAGGCTGACTTAAATCACCTGTAAATATAATGACCCTGACCTGCTTCCCTAAGATTTCTGCCAGTGCCTCTAAGGCATCGGCATTCTGATCAACCAGGCAAAGCTGACACTGCTGAGCTGCCAGCTGTTCAGCAACAGCACGACCAATGCCAGAAGCTGCACCTGTGATCATGGCAACTTTATTTTTCATGGTCATGACTCTGCTCCTCCATATACTGACTCAAATGATTTTCCAGATGACTGCGCATGCTCAATGGAATACTCTGCTTTTTAAATGTCTCCTGATCCACCAGCACAATAATGCTGTTTGCCTGAGCGACCAGACATTGCTGCTGCTCACTCCAGACATCGTACTGCATGGAAAAACTGCTCTGTCCGACATGGGTGATATGACAGGTTGTTTTCAGAGTGTCGGGATAGACGACTGGACGCCGGTATTCACATTCATTTTTCAGAATCACACTGTATAAAGAGCTACTGAAAAAATTCAGGCTGTCTAGAAAAGCAATTCGGGCATCCTCGACATAACGGAAATAATGCACATTGTTCAGATGCCCAAAAGCATCCATTTCGCCCCAGGACACAGGTCTTGAAACCTGAACAGGATGAAGTGCTGTCATCGGTACAGTCCCCCATTTACATGAATATTTTCACCCGTAATATACGAAGAAGCCTGACTGCACAGAAACAGAATGACCTGTGCAATTTCCTCTGGTTGCCCCAGTCGCTTCAGTGGTGTTGAACTGACCATGGATGCCCGCTTTTCATCACTCATGCCTTTGAGCATGGCGGTATCAATTAAGCCAGGTGACACCGCATTGACCCGTGTCCGTGGTGCAAGTTCAATGGCAAGGCTCTTGGTCAGCGCCAGCACACCGCCTTTGGCTGTGGCATAAGCCGTATGTGCAATACTGCCCTGATGACCTGCAATGGATGCAATATTGACAATACTGCTCTGCTCAGCCAGTGCATGCAGAAAACTTTTAATCAGATAATAATTGGCACTCAGGTTAATACTGATCTGCCTGTTCCATTCCTCATAACTCAGTTCAGCCAGTTCAATATGCTGATAAAGACCTGCCGCATGAATAATGCAGTCAATCTGTGCATGTGTTTTCAGTACCTGATCACGCATCTGAACCACAGCGGAAGCGGATGAACTGTCCAGCTGATAATACTGCCATGAACTGTTCAGGGACTGTAAAAAAGCTGTATCCTCTGCAACACAGTCCACCAGTACAAAATGGACATCATACTGATCCATCTGCTGAATGGTTGCCCTGGCAATGCCCCCGAGTGCCCCCGTAATCAGGATCACTTTCTGATTTAAACTGTTCATTATTTTTTATCCTGTAAAAAAGCCGAAGGACATTCATCCTTCGGCTATAACCTTAAAATTTATACATGGTGACAAAATTCAGGCGGGATACATCGAACTCACTGCCATCAAAACTTTCACGTTTGCCGTGATGGTATTCCATCCCAATGTCGATATTTTTCAGAGGGGTGTAGAACACGTTTGCCGCAAGATCAGTCAGTTTTTTATTCAGTGTCGGATTATTTCGGGCATAGGCAGTTGAATCATCATAATCAAACAGTGAACCCACAACGTTCATCCGCCATTGCTCTGACAGTTTGTGAGAATAGCCCAGTACATAGGTGTTGAATTTATTCAGATCCAGATCGTTCTTAGCGTTGTTGACACTGAAATCACCACCCGCTGCAAAACCGTTGACCTGATCACCACTTTGCTGAGCATAGGACACAAACTTCTGATCCCCTTCTACATGGTACGCATGTCCCTGAAGCGTACTGACAGGTGTCAGCTGATATTTCAGCCCAAGTCCTGCTCCCCAGGACAGCTTATCAATATCGTCACCATTTACTGTTGCACGTTTTTCATGAACGAAACCCTGTGCCAATGCTGTCAGACTGTCCTGTTTAAACGTATATTTTGCCGTCAGTGCCGGAATTTCCGAAGATCGGGAATCGACATATTCGGCTGCCAGTTTCAGATTATGCTGCGGTGAAAAATCGAAGTTATAACGAACCTGTGGATTACGCGTCCAGCTGTATCCCATAAACAGCGTGTAATCCACACTTTCTGTCAGGGTTTCCAGGTTGGACATCCCTGAAACGGTCTGACCGATCAGCCAGTTATTGAAATCCACATAAGCATGGCGGATACGCAGTTTACCGTTACCTTCCAGTCCGTCCCAGAAGTCCATCTCAATTTTACCTTTGACACTGGTGTCATTGACGTTTTTACTCAGATCCATGCCCAGTCGGGTTGCTGTTAAGGTGAATGCACTGCGATGCCCCGCAGGTGTCTGATTCACCGATGGCAGCTGATTACTGACAAAAGGAGAGCCTGCGGTATCTTTCAGATCCAGACTGCCATCCATACGCACAATCCCGTAAACCTTGATATCAGTATCACTGAAAAGACTGCTTCCACTGCTGACAGAGGTGGTCTGCTGCACCTCATTCTGCTGCTGTGTTTTCAGTTCATTCAGCTGCTGCTCAAGGGTGGAAATACGCTGCTCCACTGACTCTGCAAATACCGCAGTTGACCCCAGTATGGAAATACCACACGCTAAAACTTTTAATTGAAATTTCATTCATTTTCATCCTAAAAATGAGTTGCAGAAGTCCGACCTACCTGATGAAACAGGCAGGCGGTATAAGTGTAAAAATTAAAAAAGATAAATTATGAGAACTTTTTCATATCTTCGTGGTCAACGTCATGCAGTGAACGTCCACGGGTTTCTTTCAGCATCAGAATCGCCACAATGGAAATGACAATCACGAACAGAATGTAGAAAGTGATCGGTAATGTGCTGTCATACTTTTTCCATAACAGCGTTGCGATCATTGGTGCAATTGAACCTGCAAGGATTGAGGAAATCTGATAGCAGAACGATGAACCTGAATAACGCATACGGGTTGGGAAAATCTCAGCCAGTACTGCGCCCTGACCTGCATAACACATTCCCTGGAAAAACAGCCCTGTACACATGGACAGCAGTACAATCAGAAACTCTCCGGTATTCAGTCCATAGAAATAAAATGGAATCCATGCCACCAGACCTGCATATCCAATATACATCGTACGCTTACGACCAATCTGATCAGACAGGTAGCCACAGAAAATCATGGAAAAGAACTGGAATGCATTGGCACACAAAAGCAGAGCTAAAATGGTGCTGTAAGTGAACTGCATCTGAATCGACAGATAAGCAATCGAGAACACCACAATGATGTAATACGCTGAGTTTTCCCCCACACGCATCAACATACCGCACAGAGCCTGACGTGGATAATGAAGCAGTACTTCCTTTAAACCTGCCGATGCTTTCTGCTGTTCTTCCTGACGCTTCATGGACTCATTAAATACATCGGATTCTTCAACATTTTTACGGATGTAATAGCCAATAAATACAATGATTGCTGACAGCCAGAATGCAATACGCCATCCCCATGCCAGGAAATCTTCAGCCACCAGTGCTGCGGACAATCCTAATAGTACCAGACTTGCCAGTACGTTACCCGCGCAGGCAGCTGCCTGAGGGAAACTGGTCCAGAAACCACGCTGATGTTCCGGGCTATGCTCACCAACGAGCAGCATTGCTCCACCCCATTCACCACCGACTGCAAAGCCCTGAATAAAACGTAAAGTCACGAGCATGACCGGTGCCCAGAAACCGACACTGGCATAAGATGGAATACATCCCATCATGAATGTGGCAAAACCGACCATAATCAGACTGATCTGCAACAGCTTTTTGCGCCCGTATTTATCGCCAAAATGCCCAAACACCAGTCCACCCAGCGGGCGGGCAAGAAAGCCGACAGCATAAGTTGCAAATGCAGCAATAATTCCCATCAGGACACTGCCATCTCCCATTGCCGGGAAAAACAGTTTTGAAAAGACCAGTGTACTGGCGATCCCGTAGATAAAAAACTCATACCATTCAGCAATGGTTCCCGCCATTGCAGCACCTACTACTTTTTTAATAGGTGATTTTTCTACCACCGCGTCCTGGACACGCTCCGTTCCATTTACTATTTCCATATAAAAGTCCTTTTATATTCACTTGTTGCTTTAATTAATATTTCCAACGCATACGTATTTCATTTCCAGATAGTCATCCAGACCATATCTGGAACCTTCTCTCCCGATCCCTGATGATTTCACCCCTCCAAATGGTGCAGCAGCATTGGATATCAGTCCTGTATTCACACCAACCATGCCGTATTCCAGTGCTCTGGATACCCGCAGGAACTGGTTCAGATTCTGTGTAAACAGATAGGATGCCAGACCAAATTCTGTGTCATTCGCCATCTCTATCACCTCTGCCTCATGTTCAAATCTGAACACCGGTGCAAAAGGTCCAAAGGTCTCTTCAGTCGCACAGAGCATCTCCTGGGTGACATCTCTGACCACTGTTGGCTGACACCACTGACTGTCATTGCTTTCCTGACCGCAGACCAGTGTTGCTCCCTTGCTCAGCGCATCCTGAATATGTTCCTCAACTTTATGAATCGCTTTACGGTTGATCAGAGGTCCTATATCAGTGCCATCCTCCAGACCATTGCCCAGCTTAAGTGCTTCCACTTTTGCCTTTAAGCGCACAATAAATTCGTCATAAATACCGCTTTGCACATAAATACGGTTCGCGCAGACACAGGTCTGACCTGCATTACGGAACTTGGTATCCATAACGCCCTGAACTGCCTGTTCCAGGTCACACTCATTGAACACAATCACCGGTGCATTGCCCCCGAGTTCCAGAGACAGTTTTTTGATGGTCGGTGCGCACTGAGCCATCAGCTGTGCACCCACTTCGGTTGAACCTGTAAAACTTAATTTTTTAACCACAGAACTTGCCGTCAGAATCTGTCCGATTTTGGTGGACGAGCCTGTGACCACATTTAAAACGCCCGCAGGAATACCTGCCTGTACTGCCAGTTTTGCCAGAGCAAGTGCAGTCAGTGGCGTTTCAGATGCTGGCTTTACGATGATTGAACAGCCAGCGGCCAGTGCAGGCGCAACCTTTCGTGTAATCATGGCGGCCGGAAAATTCCACGGCGTAATGGCTGCACAGACACCTATGGCTTCTTTGAAGACCAGAATTTCACTGCTGGATGCAGCAGGGATAATATCGCCATAAGCACGTTTGGCTTCTTCGCTGAACCATTCGATATAGCTGGCAGCATAGGCAATTTCACCTTTGGCTTCTTTTAAAGGCTTGCCCTGTTCCAGCGTCATAATAGTTGCCAGTTCTTCCTGATGCTGCATCACCAGATGAAACCACTGTTTTAAAACCTGACTGCGTTCAGCCGGTGCAACCTGTTTCCATGCTTTCTGAGCACGGTCTGCATCCTGAATGACACGATGAATGACGACATCATCCAGCACTGGAACCTTAGTCAGTACTGCGTCATCGACCGGATTTTTAACATCCAGCAAGGTCGCCGCTGTCAGCCATTCTCCATTGATCAGACATCTGTTTTCAAAAACAGATATATTTTTAATATTCATATTCTTCTTTCCTGAAATAATATTTACTGTTTAAAACGTGCGATTTTCTTGACCAGTGTTGACTGTTCCACACCTAATGCCTCTGCGGTTGCACGGGTCGAACCATGTTCACTCAGTGCCTGCATGATCAGTTCCATTTCAAAAGCCTGCACCCTTTCCTTTAAGCCCTTCGGCTGCGCGGATGCAGCATCACTGCGCAAATATGCCGGCAGGTTATGCAGGGTGATTTCAGTACTGTGATCACTGACCATCAGGCGTTCCACGACATTGACCAGCTGACGGATATTTCCAGGCCAGCTGTAGTGACTCATGGCTTCAATCGCTTCCAGACTGAACACCGTGTTCATTTGATATTTTTCGTTGAACTGTTTCTGATACTGCTGAACCAGCGGCATAATTTCAGAACGTCTTGAGCGAAGTGGCGGAAGTTCAATATCCACAACATTGATCCGGTAAAACAGATCTTCCCTGAACTCGCCCTGTGCCACCATGTCTTCCAGGTTGCGGTGTGTAGCACAGATAACCCGTATGTCCACATCCTTAAACTCTGTTGCACCCACAGGTAAAAACCGGCTTTCCTCAATCATTTTGAGCAGTTTGACCTGCATATTCAGCGGCAGATCACCAATTTCATCCAGGAACAGCGTTCCCTGATGTGCAATCTCAAGCAGACCTTTTTTACCTTTGGCAGAAGCACCGGTAAAAGCACCTGCGACATATCCAAACAGTTCCATTTCCAGCAGACTGTCCGGTATCCCTGAACAGTTCAGCTCCAGAAAAGCATGCTCTGCCCTTGAACTGATACTGTGGATATAACGTGCCATTTTACTTTTGCCCGTACCCGTTTCTCCACGCAGCAGTACTTTGCTGTCAAAGCGAGCCACATTGGTTGCAAGATCAAATACCCGCTGTGTTTCCCTGGAAATGATCAGATCATTGGCAGAACAGGAAATTTTGTGCTGAGACTGACTGCGGAACAGGTTTTCAAGCTGCTCCTGCGCATGCTTTGCACGCAAAAGTTCGGTAATGTCACGGACACTCGTCACAATACAGATCAGTTGTTTTTTCTCATCAAAAACAGGACTGCCCGTCACCAGTATCTTCTGATTGCCATTGATACTCTGAACCAGGGTAACCACTTCACGGCGTTTAACCACTTCCAGTGAGGCAGAGTTGGACAGATAACCCAGTTTGACCAGATCCCCCATATGACGACCGATCAGGATATTTCTGTGCAGTCCTGTAATCCGTTCATAAGCCGAATTTACAGCAATGGTATTGGCATTTTCATCCGTGATGTAAATACCGTCCTGAATGGCATCAATAATGGAGCGGAATGGCTCTACATCAAATATAGAGCGTCCGTCCTGACCTTTTATGGCGTAAAGATCACTTCTGGATTTCACCGCAGAGACCAGATAATCAATAGACATGGC
Source organism: Acinetobacter sp. WCHAc010052 (assembly GCF_002165295.2). Lineage (NCBI taxonomy): Bacteria > Pseudomonadati > Pseudomonadota > Gammaproteobacteria > Moraxellales > Moraxellaceae > Acinetobacter > Acinetobacter sp. WCHAc010052. The sequence continues at coordinate 2,729,138 of NZ_CP032143.1, forward strand.
ATCCCCTTTCACGATCAGTAAGCTTCCTGATAAATCGCTTCAATATCCTGTACCGTCAGACGGCGTGGATTATTTTTCAGTAACCGCTCCACCTTGATGGCTTCCATGGCAAGTGCTGGAATATCCGTTTCAGCAATCCCAAAAGCCCGCAGTCCCGATGGGATATTCAGTTTCCGGCAGAAATCATGCAGCCATTCAATGACCCTTGCAGCATTGCTGTTATGGTCAGTACCTGTTTCAAGGTTCATTGCCTGCGCGATGCGGGTAAACCGTTCAGCACAGCCCATCACATTCCATTTCAGAACATAGGGCAGCATCAGTGCATTACTGACACCATGTGCCATTTTGTATTTTCCACCCAGGGGATACGCCAGTGCATGTACTGCGCCCACGCCTGCATTACCAAAAGCCAGCCCTGCCATTAAACTGGCGGTTGCCATTTTTTCACGTGCTTCCAGATGGTCTGGCAAGGCATAAGCCTTCGGCAGATTTTCAGCAATCAGTCGGATGGCATCCAGGGCAAGTGCATCGGTAATATCACTCCGATTGACAGAAATATAGGCTTCCACAGCATGGACAAGTGCATCCACACCACTGGCAGCCGTCACAGATGCCGGACAGCTGACAGACATCAGAGGTGAAACGATGGCAACATCCGGCAGCAGAAAATCACTGACCATGCCCTGTTTCATCTGGTTGGCTGTATCAGACAGGATGGCAATATTGGTCACTTCAGAACCCGTACCTGCTGTGGTCGGAATCACAATCAGATGGATATCACGCTGGCGGATTTTATCTGTACCCAGAAAATCCTGTACCGATCCACTCTGTCCAGCCAGCGCTGCCACACACTTGGCAATATCCAGCGCACTGCCGCCACCAACACCAATCACTGCATCATTACCGTTTTGCTTAAACACATGGATACAGTCCTGAACCTGTTCAATTTCAGGTTCAGCTTTGACCGTGTCATAAACGGAATATTCAACCTGAAGCAAATCAAGAACATGATTGATTGTGCCCGATTTCACCACCCCCTGATCTGTCACGATCAGCGGTTTCTGAATTTTAAAAAGCTCCACGGCCTGAGACAGATACTGCAAAGCAGTCTGCCCTGTCACCAGTTTATTGGCACTTTTGAATGTGGAAAAATTCATTCAACTATCCTTATTCTTTAAATTTTCCGGCAATAAACTGAGCTGCTCTTTCCAGATATTGCTCAGCAACCGGTAACTTCCCTGCAATTGTAAAAATGCCGTGCATCAGCCCACTCAAATGGTGATATTCCACATTCAGCCCGTGCTGCAGTGCCTTTTCCAGATACAGCAATGCCTCATCCCTTAAAGGATCATGTTCAAGGGTTAACAGGAAAATATCGCCATTGGCTTTCAGAAAAGGCTGATTCAGCAATGAAATCTGCGCATATTCTTCCGGCTGGTTGAACAGTGCATCGAAAAACCACAGCATTGTGCTCTGTACCAGAGGGAAGCCCGACTGGTACTGCGCATAACTTTGTGTCTGAGTGCAGACACCTACAACTGGATACAGCAACACCTGAGCTTTCAGTGCAAATCCATACTGCTGACTGAAATTTTGCCCAAGTAAAGCCGCCATATTTGCACCCGCACTGTCTCCGGCAAAGATCATCTGATGGACATTTAGCCCCAGCTGTTCTGCATGCTGAACGATGTAATCGAGTGCAACCTTGCAGTCATTGAGCGGGACTGGAAATTTATGCTCTGGCGCCAGTCGGTAATTGACTGCAATCACTCTGCAAGCTGCATGTACTGCAATTTTTCGGCAAATGGAGTCATGTGTGTTCAGATTACCGATCACCCAGCCACCGCCATGTAAAAACACCACAACAGGACGTGCGTCAGCATCCAGCATTTCGTCATACAGTCTTAAGTGAACAGGCTCGCTCTGCCATTCAGCAGTAATGTCTCTGGACTGAATATGTTCAAGCCCCTGCATGGCGGCCAGACCACAGTTGGTTTCGTACCCGCTTCTTAAAGTACTGATGTCTCCAACCTGCTCAAAAGACTTTCCTCCACTGGCAAGAAAAGCATCAATGACAGGCTGTGCATCAGGATGCAGTTCAGGCTTCATAAGCACACTCACTCTTTGCTGCGGTATTGCTCTGGCTGAAATCATCTGCATTGAAAACGGTATAATGACGGTATGTTTCGACGTTTAAAGGCCAGTTGTTAATGACCTTGCCAGCGGCATTTTTATACCAGCTGGAGCAGTCTGAAGAAAATGCCGAGCCTGCCATACGGGCCTGAATATCTTCGTTATATTCTTCAAAGACCTGCTGTTTTACATCCAGTGAAGCATTATTTTCCAGAATATATTCAACGGAGTCAGCAATGTACTGATGCTGAATCTCAAGCATGGATACAATGGAGTTATGGTTCAGGTTGGTATTTGGACCATACACCAGGAACATATTGCAGAATGAAGGAACAGTTAGACCGATATATGCCGCAGCGCCATCCTGCCATGCCTCAGACAGTGTGGTGTCTGCCGCACCCACAATATCCAGTTCTCCATTAAAGTTCTGACTGGCAAAACCTGTACCAAAAATAATGACATCTGCTTCAATAAACTCACCCATAGCGGTCTGAATGCCCTGCGCTGTTATTTCAGCAATGGCATCGGTCACCAGTGAAACATTTTCACGGGTAAGTGCAGGATAATAATCATCGGTACGTAAAATACGCTTACAGCCAAACTCATAATCCGGTGTCAGTTTCTGGCGAAGTTCTTCATCCTGGACGTGCTTATGCAGATGTTCCAGGGCAACCCGAATCCCTTCTTTCTGAGCATCTGTGCCCTGCTGAGTCCGGTCAAAACCATTTTCACGGAAATTATGCAGATAGTTTCGGCTGTCAAAAAACTTCTCAGGCTGCTGTTCAAATTCGTCCAGCTGAGCTTCAGTAAAGACAACCTGGTTTCTTGGCATAATCCAGTTGGCACTGCGCTGAAACACGGTTAAATGATCCGCTTCCACAGCAACTTCAGGAATATATTGCACAGCACTTGCCGCACTGCCAATACTGACTACTTTCTTCCCTTTTAGATCAACCGCTGTATCCCATTCTGCTGAATGGAAATACTGCCCTTTAAAATTTTCCAGTCCTTTAAACTGAGGAATGACCGCTTTATTTAACTGTCCCCATGCCGGTACAAATACCTTTGCTTTAATCAGCCCTTTGTCTTTGATCTGCAGATTCCAGAGCTGTTCAGCGTTGTTCCAGGCAGCATGAATAATTTCTGAACTGAACTGAATTTTTTCTCTAAGATGAAAATGGTCAGCAAAACGGTTTAGGTAATCCAGCAGTTCCTGCTGTCCTGCATACATACGGCTGACCCGTAAATTTGGAAAATAACTGAAACAGTAGAGATGTGCTTCCGTATCACAGGCAGCACCAGGATAAATGTTGTCACGCCATACGCCGCCCAGTTCAGCCGACTTTTCAAAGATCTGAAAGTTTTCAATTCCTTTGTCTTTCAGGCGGGTTGCCATCCCCAGACCGCCAAAACCCGAACCTAAAATAGCCACATCCAAAATTTTATTATTCATACAAAAAGTCCTTTGCAAAAAATTCCATAAAGACGAAAAAAATCATCACCCTTATGCTTTACAAGAACTATGCCAACAGCAAGAATAAAACCAAGATATTGATATTTAATAAAATAGTTTAAACTTAAAATCACATGGATTTTGAATTTTTTCCTTAAATATCAATTTTGCGATGAATATTTTCATGATTAGTATTTTAATTTAACAAAAGCCTGTTGAATAAAAAGGCAATGCTCTGCTTTTTTTCTACAACTTTAGTCACTGATCGGGAGCAAAATTGCCGTTCATATCTCTGTTTTGAGCAGTATCCTGCTTCGTTTATTTTTTAAATCAGTCATTTTCAGAGATCAATAAAAAAACCAGGTGTCTGCACACCTGGTCTAAACTGTTGTATAGAATTAATTCATCACGGCTCGTCATGGGTCATGATTTCATCCACCTATCCGTTTTATGCAGCTTTCTCCTTTTCTTTTACAGAGGGACTGTTTCCAATCTGCCAGACATAGGGCAAGGCATGACCGTTCACCACAAAATCACCAATCACTTTCTGTTTGTAAATTACAGGATTGTGCGAAGACACCACGCGGGCGTTACGCCAGAACCGATCCAGCTGCTTCGCTGTTGTACTTGCTGATGCACTTAAAGCATTAAACAGTTCTGTGGTCAGAGTCTGCACCAGTTCTGCTAGTACCACCTGCCCCTGAGAAGACTCAAGTTCTGCCTGATCATTGGCTTTGAGTTCCACTGACTCATCATTCTGAAAATGACTGAGAAATGCCTCATCGAGTGTCTCAGCGACATTCAGTGCAACCGATTTTGCTGCATAAGCCTGTGCCGATGCTTTACCGATCACCTGTAAAATCTGAGGGTCATTCCGTACAAGTTCTGCATTTCCATGACTGAAAATCCGGGTACGCTGGCGGACTTCTTCACTGAAAGTCTCCACCGCTGCCTGTGCAATTCCTGCCAGGGTCACCAGATGCACCTCCTGGTAAAATGCGGTCTGATATCTGAAACGCTGATCAAAAGGCAAAATATGGTCACGGCTGATACTGACATTGTCTATTTTTAAAGTACCGCTGCCTGTTGTTTTCTGCCCAAATCCATCCCAGTCATCTGCAACATTGACCCCTTTGTGCTCGGTTGAAATGGCTGCAATCGCATGCTCACCTGTCGTTTCATCCAGTACAAAAAGATCAACCCAGTCTGCAAAAATTGTCCCCGTTGAATAAAACTTCTCACCATTGACCACCAGTTCACCACGGGTATTCTGAGTGATTCGGGTACCAACCTGCCCAATTTCAATTTTCCCTGTTTCTGTCCAGGCATTGCCCACCAGGTCACCTTTGACAAAGCGTTTGAACCAGTGCTCCTGAGACTGATCCCGATGTGCATTCAGACGGTCTTCAACAAAGGCAAAGTGCCCACGCAGTGCCTGAACAACATTTGAATCTGCCGTTGCAAGCTCTATAAGCAACTGAAACAACTGCTGCTGTGACAGACCTGCCCCGCCGTATTGCACAGGGACACGGACTGCCCCCAGTCCCGCCTGTTTCAGCCACTGAATCGCTTCAAACGGCAAACTTCGGTTTTTTTCCCGATCCAGTGCTCCCTCAGCAATTTTCTGAAAAACAGGACGGAATTTCTGAGCGACCTCTTCATAATTTACAGCAGTCACGAGTTGCTCCAGATGCTTATTATTTTGAACTGTCATGATCAATCTCCTGTTCAGCTCCACGGATGACGTGGTGGAGGCACATCATTCAGATAATAGTTCCCCACAATATTCAGTTTCCAGCGCACAGGATCATGCAAAGTGTGGGTTCGGGCATTTCGCCAGTGACGGTCAAGATTCAGCTCAGACAGCGTCGAGCGTGTTCCGGACAGTTCAAACAGTTTATTTGCTGCCAGTAACGCAATTTCAGTCGTCAGGACTTTGGCTTCTGCCGTCAGCAGTGTTGCTTCAGATACACTTTCCTCAGATGGATTGTCCAGTGCACGGTCAATTGCTTCCCCTGCCAGATCGAGTACCGCTTCTGCTGCTCTTAATTTAATTTTTAATTCACCAATACTGGCAATGGTATAAGGATCTTCTGTTGCTTTATTCAGTCCTGAATCAATCCACGGACGGGCAAACTCACGAACATAACCAATGGTTTCCTGAATGGCACCACGGGCAATACCTGCATCCACCGCTGCCTGAATGAACTGGGAAACGGCACCCGCTGCCGTTGGGCGCTGAAATGCTTTAAAAATAGGAACAACATACTGAGAGTCTACCTGAACATGATCCAGTAATACGGTTCCACTCGTGGTGGTTCTCTGTCCAAAACCACTCCAGTCATTGATGATGCTTAAGCCAGGACTGTGCTGAGGTAAAAGTGCAGCATACGGTTTACCTTCGTGATCTACTGCCACAACAGGAATCCAGTGAGCAAGCAAAGCACCGGTTGCAAAAAACTTCTGACCATTAATCACAGCATGCCCATCTTTAAACTCAATCTGAGTCGTCAGATCTGCAACAGTCTTTGAACCTTTTTCAGAAAATGCATTTCCGAAACGCTGACCGCTTAACACTTTTTCAAAAAAGAATGCCTGCTGTTCCTGAGTTGCATCCAGACGGATATGTTCAATAAACGCCCAGTGATTCTGAGCAATCTGCCCCAGCGAGGAGTCTGCACTGGAAATAATTTTGACCACTTCCGCCAGTGTCTTATAACTGACACCCGCACCACCAAAAGCCTTTGGAATGGTAATTCCCCATAATCCTGAAGCTGAATAACTGTGAATTTCCTTTAAAGGCAAACGACGTTCATGATCACGTATGGATGCTTCTTTGGAAAACTCCTCAGCCAGACGATGTGCTGCTTCAATCGCTTCTGCATCTGACTGAATAATATGGGCTGCCTGCTCCTGAAGATAAAAATCTTTAGGGATGCTTTCTGCATCTGCCAGTTGAATTTCAATTTTTGCTGTCATTTATACTTACCGTTTTTCGTTATTTAATTTACGCTACCACCACTCAATAAAAATTATTAATAAAATAATCAGAAAAGCTTTTCACCAGAATAAAAATTATTATCATCAGATTTAAAATAAAATTCTTAAAATCTGCATAAAAGAAAAACCGCATAAAACATTTGATTTAATTATTAAGAAAAATACTGTTTTAATTTTATGCTGGTATTTAAAAGTTAATTCAATTTTATGGTTTATTATGACAAAACAAATTCGGTTCAATGCTTTTGAAATGAACTGTATTGCTCATCAGTCGCCTGGTCTATGGCGGCATCCTGAGGACCGTTCCACAGAATATAAAAACCTCGACTACTGGACTGATCTGGCAAAAATACTGGAACGTGGAAAATTTGACGGTATTTTTATAGCGGATGTACTGGGCATTTATGATGTCTATCATCAGTCCGCTCAACATGCGTTAAATGGTGCAGTACAGGTGCCTGTCAATGATCCTTTGCAGATTGTTCCAGCCATGGCAGCGGTCACAGAACATCTTGGATTCGGGGTCACGACATCCATTTCATTTGAACATCCTTATCCATTTGCCCGCCGTATGAGTACGCTGGATCATTTAACCAAAGGTCGTGCGGGATGGAATATTGTGACCTCTTACCTTGAAAGCGGTTCCAGAAATCTGGGGCTGAAAACACAGGTCAGCCATGACAACCGTTACGATATAGCGGATGAATACCTTGAAGTTCTGTATAAACTCTGGGAAGGCTCATGGGAGCAGGATGCTGTGCTGAATGATAAAGCACGTGGTATCTATACCGATCACAACAAAGTCCATCCGATACAGCATGAAGGAAAATACTTCAGTGTTCCTGGGATTCACATCTGTGAACCATCCCCCCAACGAACGCCGGTTCTCTATCAGGCTGGAGCATCTTCCCGTGGGCAAAGCTTTGCCAGTCAGAATGCTGAATGCGTCTTTATTTCAGCTCCGACCAAAGCAGCTGTAAAAAAACTGGTTCAGAGTTTACGCACTAAGCTGACCGAAGAAGGACGTGATCCGTCTTCCGTACTGATTTATACACTGATTTCCATTGTTACCGATAAAACAGATGAACTGGCACATAAAAAATTTGCAGAGTATCAGCAATATGGAAGTTACCACGGCGGGCTGACACTGGCTTCGGGTTGGTCAGGTGTGGATTTTTCAAAGTTCAATGCAACAGATAAAGTCGAATATATCCAGACGGAAGCGATTCAGTCCATGCTGAATTCTTATGTAAAAGCAGATCCTGATAAAGTCTGGACTATCGAAGAAATCGCTCAGTTTATCAGTGTAGGTGGCAATGGTCCTGTTATTGTGGGTTCCCCTGCAACGGTTGCAGACCGACTTCAGGAATGGTCAGCAGAAACAGGAGTTGATGGTTTCAATCTGGCTTATATACTTGCGCACCAGACTTTTGAAGATGTCGTGGACTATATTGTACCTGAACTGCAGAAACGAGGTGTCTATCAGAAGGAATATCAACCTGGAACCTTACGTGAAAAACTGTTTGGTCAGGGAGATCTGCTGAATAATCAGCACAGGGGAGCCAGTTTCCGCTATGGTGCGGAAAATTTCCAGACAGATATCAATAAAAAAGCGGGTTGAAATATCCTCTTTATACTTTTCAAATTAAAAGAGCACTTTAGGGGTGCTCTTTTTATAGGTATGATTTATTCTAAAAATAATTACTATAAATAAAAAATCATTAAAAAAATTAGACGAACTTTTAAAACATAACACTTTAATGATTAATTAATATTAAAAACATCACTTTCTTAAAAATATATTCTTCCTATTTTAAGGCTGTATTAAATAAATTTACAGAATCCGGTCAACCACATATCTAAGTTATCTGTTAAATTTTAATACTTTGGGGGAAATTCGGCTTTTAAATATTTATATATCAAAGCTGATTGAAATTAAAATTTCAGTTTCTCTGAGCATCCATCATTTTCTTTAACCTATACTCTAAAGTTGCCCGACTGATGCCCATCATTCGGGCAGCTTCAGATACATTTTCGCGACTTTTAAGCATCGCAGTACGAATAATTTTTTGTTCAAGTTGTTCTAAAGAAAAATCTTCAGTAAATAAATCTTCGACATTGGTAAAACTATTTGCTGGCTGAGCCACAACATCCTGTTCTTTAAGCTGTGGAAATAAACTGTCTAATTTGATTTCCTGTTGATGATCTGTCAGTAAAGTCGCCCTTTCCAGTAAGTTTTCCAGCTCCCGAATATTCCCTGGCCACTCATATTTCATCACAAAATTTTTAGCTTTATCACTCAAACCTTTTAAGGTTTTATCATACATATTTTCAAAACGTGCTAAAAAATGACTGATTAATAAAGGAATATCCTCACGGCGCTCACGCAATGGCGGAATCATTACTGGGAAAATATTTAAACGATAATATAAGTCAGCACGGAATTTACCATGCTTCACCGCTTGTTCTAAATCTTCATTGGTTGCAGCAACAATCCGGACATCAACTTTCCTTGTCTGTTGATCACCGACACGTTCAAATTCTCCTTCCTGCAACATTCGCAACAATGCTGCCTGTGCCCGTGGAGACAGCTCTATCACTTCATCAAGAAAAATCGTACCGCGATGCGCACGCTCAAACTTACCAATACGAGTCTGGGATGCACCTGTGAAAGCCCCTTTTTCCACCCCAAATAATTCGGCTTCAATTAAATCTGGTGGAATACAGGCGCAGTTGACTGCAACAAAAGGTTCTGCCTTTCGTTGGCTCCCTTCATGTACACCACGTGCAAAAGCTTCCTTACCAACGCCAGTTTCACCCTGTAAAAGTACAGCAACTTTACTGCCTGCAGCTTTTTTGAGTAAATCACAAACCTTTCGATACGCCACTGATTCCCCAACAGCAGCAAACATGGTGTAGTCACTTTCAGCTTCGGTATAAATATTTTTCTTTAATTCATTTAACTCAGCCTGTAAGGCAATAATTTCATCCGACACAGGATCTGGCGACATAAAGCGGATTAATTCATCTGAATTTTCCCATTCACTTAACGGCTTACCAATAATTCGGCAATGCTCATCTCCTTTAGCAACACAGTGGGTCTCCTGATAAATAATGGTCTGTCCCATCACAAAGCTGCTATACCCACAGGCATAGCCTAAAAGCATCCAACAGGCTGGTTCCTCCGATGCACCAAATTCACTTAAATGCACTTCGGCTTCAAAAGAATTCAGCCAGTTGAAATCTGCATAGAACTCTTTTTGATCATGACTTAAATGCAGTTCATTCACATCCACTTGCACCATACCTCGAATGCCATGCATCTGAGGACCTGCCATAAAGGCTTCTGCTTCATTGAGATTTGGACGCAGTTTTGAAGTGACCTCGGCATCTCGCATCCCCGCCTGGTAACCACAACGGATAAAAAAGTGTTTGGTACGTTCTAAGCCAAGCATATTAAAAAGATCTTTGCGCAAATAACCCAGAATACTGGTATGCATCAGCAACATACGGTTTTCATCAAACCATATCTGTCCATGCTCAGTATCAAAAATAATTTTATCGAGTAAATCCTGAATATCTTTATTCTGTTCCAGGATCTGCTTATAGACCTTCACATCTTTGGCTTTGGGCATACTGTCCGTCCTTGGCTATATGTCTTTGTGAATGCAATATTGATCTTACCTAATTCACAAACCCTGGGTAGACTACCTTATTCTCATATTTACATACCTTTTAAGTATATTAAAATTATACCTTTATAAATCAGTTCATTATAAATATACATTTTTAAGTAAAAATTAAAAAAATTCCATATTTTTAAACAGCACTACTCAAAGTTTATTCATTCATTTTCATCAAAACATGAAAATCTCAGATACATCTATTCATCAAATGATGAAATTAGCCTGATCAAATTAATCTGGATTTCGCTCAAAAATAGTAAGCATTTGAAAAATATATAAATTAAAAAGATGGCACGCTTTTTGGAATATACATCACAAACGCAAGGTTGCGTCACCGACATGATGTCAGTGCCAAAAACAGAAGGACGTTCGTTATGAACCAACAACAACAGCAACTCACCAAATACATTCGTATTACAGGTGATCGTGATGCCCGATTTGTTGAATTCGATTTTGCGATTCACGATCCAACTTTATTTGTCGAACTGGTTCTACCTCAGGAAGCTTTTCAGCATTTTTGTGAAATAAATCAGGTCGTAGAAATGACAGAAGAACAGCAAGCATGGAATGACGCACAGGAAGATAAATGGCGTTATGGCGTAGAACCGACTGTGCTCAACCCCGCTTTAAAACATTCAGATCAAGAAGATCTGGGCTAATTCCATAAGGAGATTATGATGACTTTAGAAATTAAAACTTCCAGTGTCGAGCCTATTCGCCAGACCTATGCCTATATTGAGCGCCGTTTTGGTAGTAAACCTGCAACACGTTACCAGGAAGTCAGCTTTGATATTCAAGCAACGACCAATTTCCATTATCGTCCTTTATGGAAGCCTGATAAGACCTTGAATGATAAAACCCATACTGCCTTACAGATGCAGGACTGGTATGTGTTTAAAGACCCGCGTCAATTCTACTACGGCGCTTATGTACAGCATCGCGCACGTTTACAGGATACCGCTGAAAGCAATTATGCCTTCTTTGAAAAACGGTTCTTGGTTGAAAATATCAGCGAAGACGTGAAGCAAAAAATCATCACCGGCTTACTGCCATTTCGCTATGTCGAGCAAACGGCAAATCTTCACATGATGTCAGGCAGTGCCTATGGTTATGGCACAGTCATTACCCAAGCCTGTATTTTTGCGGCAATGGATCGTCTTGGTATGGCGCAATACATTTCACGTATTGGCTTGGCACTGGATGGCAATACAGGTGAATCTTTACAACAAGCCAAAGAGGCTTGGATGAATGATGCAGCTTGGCAACCGCTTCGTAAATTATGCGAACAAAGTCTGACTGAGCAAGACTGGTTCAAGCTCTATGTACTGCAAAACCTATTGATCGATAGCTGTATTCAAAGCCTTGTCTATGGACAGTTTGATCAATACTTAGTGGAAAATGGTGCACGTGATGTCGCAATGCTGACTGAATTTATGCAGGACTGTTTAGTCGATTTACGTAAATGGTCTGATCCAGTATTCAAACTTGCCATTGCTGAATCTGAGGAAAATAAAGCCCTGATTCAAGGCTGGATTGCTGAACTATTACCACAAGTTCAAGAAGCATTTAGCGCATGGGCAGGTCTTGCTTTAGGCGATAGCAATATTGAACAAGCCGTTGCACTGATCGCAGAGCGTAGCAAAAAAGCGGGTTTAGCTGATATTTAATATTGCATAAGGAATTGCACCATGACTTCAAAAGTTTATTTAGCACTACAAGACAACGATACCTCTCGCTACATCATCGAAGCGATTGAACAAGATAATCCCGATGCGACGATTCAATATTTACCTGCCATGATCCGTGTTGAAAGCACAACTGGCTTGATCATTCGTGCAGAAACGGTGTCTGAAAAACTCGGACAAGATTGGGATATTCAAGAGTTACAACTGAATATGATCACGCTGGGTGGCAATGTCGATGAAGACGATGACACCTTTACCCTGAAATGGAACTAAATAGCCTTAAAACAAAGCATTTCAATGATTGAACAGGATGATCAAAATGAATACTGATGTTAAAAATACAAAAACAGCGACTAAAACCGCAACTAAAAAGCTGAATGCCAAAGACCGCTATCGCATGCTGACCCGTGATCTGGATTGGGACTTTTCCTATGCAGATCGTAAAGATGCCTTTCCTTATGAGGAATTTGAAGGCATTAAAATTACCGATTGGTCAAAATGGGAAGATCCGTTCCGTTTAACTATGGATTCATATTGGAAATATCAGGCTGAGAAAGAGAAAAAACTCTATGCCATTTTCGATGCTTTTGCACAGAACAATGGGCAAATGAATGTTTCCAATGAACGCTATTTAAATGCCATTAAACTGTTTTTAACTGCAGTTACTCCTTTGGAGTATCAAGCATATCAAGGTTATGCCCATGTAGGTCGCCAGTTTAGCGGGATCGGTGCACGTATTGCTTCACAGATGCAATCTATTGATGAATTGCGTCATGTGCAAACCCAGATCCATGCCATGAGCCATTACAACAAATTCTTTGATGGCTTCCAGGACTGGTCACACATGCATGACCGTGTATGGTACTTGTCAGTACCTAAATCATTCTTTGAAGATGCACGTTCAGCAGGTCCATTTGAGTTTTTACTGGCGATCAGCTTTGCCTTTGAATATGTATTGACCAACTTATTGTTTGTTCCTTTCATGTCAGGTGCGGCTTATAACGGCGATATGGCAACCGTGACCTTTGGTTTCTCAGCACAGTCTGATGAAGCACGTCACATGACACTCGGTCTGGAAATTGTCAAATTCCTACTTGAGCAACATGAAGATAACGTACCAATCGTTCAGGAATGGATTGATAAATGGTTCTGGCGTGGTACTCGCCTACTCTCTATCGTCGGCATGATGATGGATTACATGCTTCCGAATAAAGTGATGTCCTGGAAAGAAGCATGGGAAACTTATTTTGAAGAAGCAGGCGGTGCATTATTCAAAGACTTGAGCCGTTACGGTATCCGCATGCCGAAATACTCAGAAGTGATTGAAAAAGAGAAAGAACACGTTTCGCATCAAGCATGGTGGATTTTCTATAACTTCGGTCATGCGGCAGGCTTCCATACGTGGATTCCAACTGATGAAGAAATGGATTGGTTATCTGCGAAATACCCTGACACCTTCGATAAATACTACCGTCCAAAATGGGAACTGGCACGTAAATTAGAAGCTGAAGGCAAACGTTTCTACAGCAACGGCTTACCACAATTGTGTCAGATCTGTCAGATTCCAATGACCTTTACGGAAATGGATGGCGACCCAACCATGTTCAGTTACCGTGACAGCATTTATAAAGGTGAACGTTATCACACCTGTTCAGATGGTTGTCATGACATTTTCGAACGTGAACCTGAGAAATACATCCAGGCATGGTTACCAGTGAACCAGATCCTGCAAGGCAACTGTGGTGGTCCAGACTTAGAAACGATTTTACGTGACTATTACAACTTTAATGTTGGTGCGGACAATTTAGATATTGAAGGTTCACCAGACCAGGAACGCTGGAAAAAATGGAAAGGTGCATAAGCATCATAAGGAATTAAAGATGAAGTTCATTGCTGTGTCAGCCATTCAAAAGTGAATACACAGCATAGCTTCGCTCAAGGAATTTAGGAGTATTCTCATGCCAGTACAAGCAATCCAGGACAATTATCAATTTGAAGCCCTTGATCAACAAAAAAATTATGGCGATAACATGCTGTTATTTATTGGTTGGGATCATCACACCCTTTTTTGTTCAGCACATGCTTTTGTAGTGTCACCACAACAAACTTTACAGGAATTGATTGATCAGCAAATCGCAGGTGGATTCAGCCAGCATCCTGAATTTGCAGAAATTGACTGGTCAACGGTGCAATTTACTTTAAACCGCGAAACACTGAATGCTGATTTCTCCAAAACACTGGCAGAACAAGGCTTTGACCATAAATCTCTTTTACGCTTTGTCACGCCAAATTTAACGGGCTACAAAGGCAGTCATGTTTAAGGGAGTACGCGGATGAGTTATCAAGTTACCATTGAACCAATCGGTACCACAATTGAAGTCGAAGAAGATCAGACCATCCTTGATGCAGCTTTGCGTCAAGGGGTCTGGCTCCCTTTCGCTTGCGGACATGGCACATGCGGTACGTGTAAAGTACAAGTGACCGATGGTTTTTATGATGTCGGTGAAGCCTCTCCTTTTGCGCTGATGGATATTGAGCGTGAGGAAAATAAGGTTCTGGCATGTTGCTGTAAACCTGAATCTGACATGGTCATTGAAGCCGATGTTGATGAAGACGAGGATTTCTTAGGCTATCTGGTTGAAGACTACCAGGCAAAAGTGATTGAAATTAAAGACCTGTCTCCAACCATCAAAGGCATCCGCCTGCAGATTGATCGTGCGATGCAATTTCAGGCAGGTCAATATGTAAATATTCAACTGCCGAATATTGAAGGTACACGTGCATTTTCAATCGCCAACTCACCGAATGAAAAAGGCATTGTCGAACTGCATATCCGTAAAGTCGAAGGTGGTGCAGCCACGACTTATGTACATGAGAATTTACAAGAAGGCGATGAACTGGATATTTCAGGACCTTATGGACAATTCTTTGTCCGAAAATCAGATGATCGTGGCGTGATTTTCATTGCAGGTGGTTCTGGTTTATCAAGCCCACAATCCATGATTCTGGATTTACTTGAAGCTGGTGAAACAAGGAATATCTATTTATTCCAGGGCGCACGTGATGTTTCAGAACTGTATAACCGTGAAATTTTCGAAAATCTTGTCAAAGAGTATGCAAACTTTCACTACATTCCTGCATTGAATGCACCTAAGGCAGAAGATGCCTGGACGGGTTTTACAGGTTTTGTGCATGAAGCGGTTGCCAGTCATTTTGAGAATAAATGCAGTGGACATAAAGCCTATCTGTGTGGTCCTCCACCGATGATTGATGCAGCCATTTCAACACTGATGCAGAGCCGTTTATTTGAAAAAGATATTCATACTGAGCGTTTCTTAAGTGCGGCAGATGGCGCAAACGGACAGTCACGTTCGGCATTGTTTAAACATATCTAATCGCATCTTAGATATTAAAAACTTCACTCAAAACTTGTGTGATCTGTATGCATTACAGATCACATGAACGACACATACCTGCCTTTTCAATCTCAGGATGCTGATTGCACATCAGGCAAAGCGAATTCATGGCTATAAAGACATGATTCATTAACCAGAAACTGGACGACAACAGTAATAAAAGGATTTCACATGAAAAAAATCGTAAGTTTAACGCTTCCTTTCATCATCGGTTTCCTGACCACATCCGCACACGCCACAGAAAATGGCGGTGACTCTTTTGCACTTGGTGCGGAAGGCATGATGGCAGGTGCATTACCACCACCCGGTATCTATTTACTCAACTACTATCAGAATTACCATGCAGGCAGTTTTGATAATGGACCACCGAACTTTCATGCCGATGTAAATGCCCTGATTCCCCGCCTCGTCTGGATGACCAAGCAGAACTATTTAGGTGGACAACTCGGTTTCTATGCTGCTCAACCATTTGTAGATTTACGACTTTCGGCAGCAGGTATGTCAGACAGTAATAGTGGTTTAGGTGATTTAATTATCGGCTCAATGCTGGGTTGGCATCATGGCAGTCATCACTGGATCGGTGCTGTCGAAGGTGTTTTAGACACGGGGAAATATGACTCAGCAACACCGACTCAGCCTTTGGTTGCCAATATCGGTAAAAATTACAATACCGTGCGCCCGATCATTGCCTATACCTATGCCCCTCAAAATGGTTTAGATATTTCGACCAAACTGTCCTATAGCTTCAACACTAAAAATGATGATACCCAGTATAAATCTGGAGAATATTTTGCAGGTGATTATAGCGTGGGCTATAAACTCAATGACCATGTCAAAGTTGCTGTCGAAGGCTACGCCTTTAAGCAAACCGAATCAGATGAAGTGAATGGAAATAAAATTGGCATGCGTGGACAGGTTTTAGCCGTTGGTCCTGCAATTCAATATCAGGATAAAAACTGGTCTATCGAAGCAAAATATCTGAAAGAAACCAATGTTGAAAATCGTCCCGAAGGTCATACCAGTTATTTAAAACTGGTCTGGGCATTTTAATACAGGATTTTTCTACAAGTATTTATTTTTTAACAGCCATCTTAAACAACATACCTTTTTAGTATTTAAAGATACCGGAATTAGACTAGATTAACGGTATTACATTAAATTAAGGTATATAGATCAAATATTCACAAAGCAATATCAGGATTAATGCTGACACAGCGCATCAGATGATTTTAAGAACGATGACGTGTATCAGCATTCTGGCAAGATTAAGGAGATAGCCATGACAGCCAACAATGTTAAAATTTTCGAGACAGAAGAAGTACAAAACTTCATCAATTTGCTCAGTGGACTGGAGCAGGAAGGTGGAAACCCACGCACTAAGCAAATCATTCATCGTGTAGTTTCCGACCTGTTTAAAATTATTGAAGATTTAAACATTACATCTGATGAATACTGGGCTGCGATTGCTTATCTAAATCAGCTCGGTACAAGTCATGAAGCCGGCTTACTTTCTCCTGGTTTAGGTTTTGACCATTTCCTTGATATGCGTATGGATGCAGCCGATGCAGCCTTAGGTATTGAGAACCCAACACCCCGTACAATCGAAGGTCCTCTTTATGTCGCAGGTGCACCTGTTTCACAAGGCTTTGCCCGTATGGATGACGGCAGTGATCCAAATGGTCATACCCTCATTCTGCACGGTACAATTTACAATGCAGATGGTCAGCCTGTTCCAGATGCGCAGGTTGAAATCTGGCATGCCAATACTAAAGGCTTCTATTCACACTTTGACCCAACTGGCGAACAGACACCGTTCAATATGCGCCGTACCATTATGACAGATGCACAAGGTCATTATCGCGTACAGACGATTCTACCTGCAGGTTATGGTTGCCCTCCAGATGGTCCAACACAACAGTTGCTCAATCAGTTAGGTCGTCATGGTAACCGTCCAGCACATATTCACTTCTTCGTAACAGCAGATGGTCATCGTAAACTCACTACGCAGATCAACGTTGCCGGTGACCCGTACACTTATGATGACTTTGCTTATGCAACGCGTGAAGGTCTTGTTGTAGATGCAATTGAACATACAGATGCGGCAGCAAGCCAGGCAAATGGTGTTGAAGGTCCTTTTGCTGAAATGGTATTTGACCTAAAACTGAGCCGTCTGGTTGATG
Source organism: Acinetobacter sp. WCHAc010052 (assembly GCF_002165295.2). Lineage (NCBI taxonomy): Bacteria > Pseudomonadati > Pseudomonadota > Gammaproteobacteria > Moraxellales > Moraxellaceae > Acinetobacter > Acinetobacter sp. WCHAc010052. Next base: position 2,746,691 of record NZ_CP032143.1, read on the forward strand.
GTATAGACAACCAGGTGGTAGACCGCCCTCGCCTGGAAGTTTGATGTTCTCAAACCTGATCTGTTGAATATTAAAATCAGGCTGGCTGTAACGGTTTAGCCTGATTTTATTTTATGGAAAGATAGAAAATAATATGGATATTCATACTTTCGATGCTGCAACCCACGATATTTTAGCCATTCTCCCTGAATACGATATGCCATTGGCTCGGTTGCGTGCCATATTACAGGCAGGTCAGATTCCAACGGTTACCGTCACTGGCAAATATAATCATGGTAAAAGCCGACTGTTAAATGAACTGATTGGTAACGATATTTTCTCTGTGGCAGATAAAAGAGAAACTGTAAATCTCTCTGAACATTTGCAACATAATATTCGTTGGTTAGATGCACCTGGCTTAGATGCCGATGTTGCAGCTATTGATGATCAGTATGCTCAGGATGCCATGTGGAATAAAGCGGATATTCGCCTGATGATCCATTCTGTGCGTGAAGGTGAATTTGATCCTTTTGAATTACAGTTATTTCAACAGTTCGAACAGGATGCAGAGCAGACACAACGCCAAAGTATTCTGGTGCTGACACAAATTGACCAGATCCCGGATCAAACTGTGTTAACCCACATTATTGACAGTATTCAAAAACAAGCCCCTGCTGCAACAGTTTTTTCCGTGTCTGCGACACGCCATCGCCAGGGTGTGGAAAGCTCGAAACAGCTTTTAGTACAGCGCAGTGGTATCCCTGAGTTACAACAAAAACTCAGCAATATGGTTGATAAAGTTCCAACCGTACGCCAGTTCGAGAAAAGTAAGATTTTTGCAGATCTCAAAAAACAACTGTCACAGCAACAAGAAACCACTGAAGCCAATATTCAGCAGCTTAATGATACGCTACAACAGCAACGCCAGGCTTTTGAACAGGATCTGAATCAGATCCTGGATAAAGTACGTCAGGACTTACAACCCATTTTGCATATTTCTGGACAGGATAACTCATTAGAACCGGATTCATTTGCCAATATGTATAAGTTGACTGCGGGCAAGCGTGATCGAAACCGCATTCAAGTGGCTTACTCCCGTGCATGTATTGAAATCAACAGTCATCTGGTGCGTTATGGTGTGGTGGGTTTACCTGATACACAAAAAAGTAATGTGCGTAGTTTAGACACGGTCATGGTTGCAGTACTGGGTATCTCAGTCAAACTTCGTAAGGACTTAAAGCTCATTTTTGAAGATGAATCAGGACGTGAACGTTTACGCCGTGAATTTGCCCATTATTTTGAATTATCCACCGATCGAATGCATCTGAAACAGCAATTACAGGATTTACAGCAACAGCTTCAGCGCATTACGCAAGCTCAACAGGCATCAAAGATACTGGAGCAAACATCATGATCCATAACTCAATTCAAACTTTCATTCATGCCACCGAAGCCTTTGATCAACCTGAAAAAGATATTGTTACGCATTTAGATAAAATGCATACCTGGCATCAACAACTGGCGCGCAATCTCAATGATCAGCGTTTAAACAGTCATGGGCTAACTTCAGAAAGTTCAATAGCACTGGATATTGCGACACTCAATGCCCAACTTGACCGTTACCTCAACCATTGGGAAACCCAGTCAGATACCTTGCATGCTGCGCAATCCGTCGCAGATCACTTTGACGACAAAATTATTTTGCTGATTTTTGGAAAATTCAATGCCGGTAAAAGCTCTTTATGTAATGTATTGGCAGAATGTTTTCACAGACATCAGCAAAGTGTTGAGTATTTTTATCTTGAAGATGGAAAAATTGTTGAAAGTCAGGATCGTTTTAAAGAAGGTGCAACAGAAACCACTACACGTTTACAAGGTGTCTGTTTAGGTAAGAATTTAATCCTGCTGGATACACCAGGATTGCATTCAGTAACACCTGAAAATGCAGACCTGACCCAACGCTTTCTGGACAGTGCGGATGGCGTACTCTGGTTAAGCAGTTCATCTTCACCCGGTCAGGTCAAAGAGTTAGCCGCTCTGGGGCAAGAGTTACGTCGACATAAACCTTTATTACCTGTGATCACCCGCAGTGATTATTTTGATGAAGATGAAGTTGATGGTGAGATCTGTCAGGTCTTATGTAATAAAAGCCCTGAGCAGCGCGATTTACAGGAAAACGATGTGCATACCCGTGCAACAGATCAACTCATTGAAATGCACGTTGATCCGAGCCTGCTGCAATCCCCGATTTCCACATCCTCACAGATGCTGAAAAATGCTGATTTCAATAATCAGGAAATGCTAAGTGCCGGTTTTAATCGTTTATTTAATGCCTTACTGCATTTGATCCAACCTGCTTTAGCTTATAAACAGCGTAAACCTGCAGAAGCCTTACTACACCATTTGCAGGAACAGATTTTAATGCCGTTACAGATGGAGCTTGTCCCTCAATTAAATCAATTACAGCAGGATCTGAATCATGCACGTAATACATTGATGCAAAGCAAGGAACAGATCATTACCCAAACCTGGCGCGGTATAATTGCAACACTGCCAGGTCTGCTGGAGCAATTTGCTGAACAACGGGCAGTGGATGAGCTTTACAGCACTTTGACACAACAGACGGAGCAGCTTCTGTCACAGCAGATTTCAGATATCCTGGTTGATTATCAACTGCAGAATCTTCCGTTTGAAGCTCTACAATTCGCTGAGCATCTCACCTATGAAGTCATTTATGCTGATGATGCAAAAGAAATCTTAGCCATTGGGCATGATCGTCTGTATGCTGAAATTTCACAAACCTTATGGCAAAAACTCGATGTTTATACCGATAAAATCATTACCCAATCCCAGTCAGTACTGAGCCATATCCAGGACCAGATTGAAACTGTTCAGCAGGATTTAATCAATGATGAACAGGAGCTTCAATATATTGCACAGCATTTAAGAATGAAGGATTTAGAGCAGGCATAATGACTACGGGCTGATTTCTGAAACAGCAGCATGCAATAAGATGGTGAGACCGACACATTGCACCAGATTAATCTTCATTCAGTTGAATCGGCTTACCTTCCTCCTCAAACACTTCTTTAATACATTCTAAAATATAAGGAATATACGCGCTCTGATCCATATTCCGCACCGATAAGGAAATAGGACTGTAGGCTTCCAGATCTAAAACCGGGATATAAATTAAATTTTTCATCCCAATATCACTGGCACTTTCTGGGATCAGGCAAATCCCTTCTCCTGAAGAAACCAGACCAAGAGCCAAATGAATTTCACGGACTTCACTCAGTTTTTTCGGCACCAGCCCCAGTTCAGTAAAAATCGACTGAATCAATGTTGAAAAATTAGGTTTGGGTGTAAGAGGATAGGAAAAAATCGACTCATCAAGTATTTGTGATAAATACACGCCTGTGTTGATAAACTCCGCCAGATGATGATTTTTATGCACAGCCAGTTTGAGGCGTTCTTTGCGCAATAATAAGCGCTTAATGGATGGGTCTGTTAATCTCAAACGTCCAAAACCGATATCAATTTTACCTACTTTCAAGGCTTCAATCTGATCCCGCGTTCCGCATTCAATTAATTCCACGTGAATATCAGGATGACGCTGCCGGAATAAATAAATAATCTGCGGTAATAATGCGTACAGCAGTGAACCCACATAACCGATCCGCACCGTCTTATCCACGGCATTAATACGTCGAGCCATTGAAGTCGCTTGCGCCGTATGGGTCAATATCTGTACTGCATGTTCATAAAAGAACATCCCTGCCTCAGTGGTTTTAACAGGACGGGAACCACGTTCAAACAAGGTAATACCTAACTCTTCTTCTAATTTCTGAATTTGCCGGCTCAAAGGTGGTTGTGCAATACACAATTTCTCAGCAGCTTTGGTAATACTTTGCTCTTCAACAACAGTTACAAAATAACGTAAATGTCGTAACTCCATGACAGCAACTCCTTTATATACCTTTTAAGTATCTAAAAATACCATTATCAGCCTAGTTAAAGATATTACATTAAATTAAGGTATATAAGTAGATTAACACTGAAGAAAGATTTGCAATGTATAAATCCATAGAAACATTGCTTGTTGAGATTCCAACCATCCGTCCGCATAAGATGGCGGTTGCAACAATGCAAACCCAAACCTTAGTACTGGTCAAAGTAAGCACGGAAGACGGCTTTATCGGCTGGGGCGAAGCAACCACAATCGGTGGCTTAGGCTATGGTGAAGAAAGTCCTGAAAGTGTTAAAACCAATATTGAAACTTATTTTGCGCCCTTATTAAAAACTTTAAACAATGTAAACGTCGCACAAACGATGCAAACGATTAACCGTAATATCAATGGTAACCGTTTTGCTAAATGCGCAATTCAGACTGCATTACTGGATATCCAGGCACAGCGTTTAGGCTTACCTTTAAGTGAAGTCTTAGGCGGACGTTTACGTGACAGCATTTCAGTCCTTTGGGTTCTTGCCTCTGGCAATACTGAAAAAGACATTGCCGAAGCGCAAAAAATGATTGAAAGCAAACGTCATAATGTCTTCAAACTGAAAATCGGTTCACGCCCTGTGGAACAGGATGTTGAACATGTCTTAGCCATCAAAAAAGCCTTAGGTGATGACATTTCCATTCGTGTTGATGTCAATCGTGCCTGGTCTGAACTGACTGCAATTAAAGGCATTCAGATGCTGCAGGATGGTGGCATTGATCTGATCGAACAACCTTGTGCCATCAACAATATTGATGCTATGGAACGCTTAACCCGTAAGTTTGATATTGCCATCATGGCTGATGAATCTTTAATGGGACCACAAAGCGCTTATGAACTGGCTAAACGTAATGCTGCTTCTGTTTTTGCAGTCAAAGTCGCACAGTCTGGCGGTTTAATCGAAGGCTGCGAAGTTGGGAAAATTGCCAGTTTAGCAGGGATCGACCTTTATGGTGGCACCATGCTTGAAGGTCCTGTGGGAACAATTGCATCAGCACACGTATTTTCTACATTCAGTAACTTAGCTTATGGCACTGAACTTTTTGGTCCATTGCTGCTGACTGAACAGATTTTAAAAACACCACTTCAATACGAAAACTTTGAGCTAAAAATTCCAACGGGTCATGGCTTAGGGATTGAACTGGATGAAGACAAAATCGACAACCTGCGTCGTCAATAATTAAAGGAGTCACCATGCTTTTCCAGGTCAAAATGGACGTTCATATCCCACTCGATATGCCAAGCGATAAAGCCAGTGAAATTAAAGCCATTGAAAAAGCATATTCTCAGGATCTGCAACGACAAGGGAAATGGCGTCACATCTGGCGCATAACGGGTCAGTATTCCAATATCAGTATTTTTGATGTTGAAAGTAATGAAGAATTACACAATATCCTACAAGGATTACCCCTCTACCCTTATATGGATATTCAGGTGACTGCCTTAAACCGTCACCCGTCTTCTATTCGTGAAGATGATACCTGATCAGAAATCAAGCCACTCTAACATCTTAGGGTGGCTTGAACCCACTTTAGAACGTAACGTCAGTTGAGTAATTCAATAACAATGCTTCAGATTTAAGGCTTAATTTCTAAAGTTATCGCAACACCACAATTTCTACGCATAACTATTCAGAAGCGATATTTATGCATAGAAATTCATGAAAATGCAGATAAGGTTAATCACATGATTGATAAAAGCTCAGCTTCACTGAAAGAAGCACTTTCCCAGATCAAAGATGGTGCGACCATCATGATTGGTGGGTTTGGCACAGCAGGACAACCCGCTGAACTGATTGATGGCTTGATCGAACTGGGTGTGAAAGACCTTGTCATTATCAATAACAATGCAGGCAATGGCGATTACGGTTTAGCTAAACTTCTAAAAACAGGTGCTGTGCGTAAAATCATTTGTTCATTCCCACGTCAGTCAGACTCTTGGGTCTTTGATGAACTGTATCGCGCAGGAAAAATTGAACTCGAACTTGTTCCACAAGGCAACTTAGCTTGTCGTATCCAGGCTGCAGGCATGGGCTTAGGACCAATCTACACCCCAACAGGTTTTGGAACGATGCTTGCTGAAGGCAAACCGACCTTAAATTATGAAGGCAAAGACTTCGTTTTAGAAAATCCAATCAAAGCTGATTTTGCTTTAATCAAAGCACATCAAGGCGACCGTTGGGGCAATTTAGTCTATAACAAATCTGCACGTAACTTCGGTCCAATCATGGCAATGGCAGCGGATGTCACCATTGCACAAGTCTCGGAAATAGTTGAACTCGGTGCGCTTGATCCTGAACATATCGTTACTGCTGGGATTTTCGTACAACACGTTGTTGCTGTCGGTTCTACTGACAATAACGCACAGTAATAAGATACGGAGAAATTAAAATGAGTTATACCAAATTAAGCCGTGATCAAATTGCTGAACGTGTTGCCCAGGACATTCCAGATGGTGCTTATGTGAATCTGGGTATTGGCTTACCGACCAAGATTTCAAATTATCTACCATCAGACAAAGACGTATTTTTACACTCTGAAAATGGTTTATTGGCTTTTGGCCCCCCACCAGAAGCAGGACAGGAAGATCCTGAACTGATCAATGCTGGTAAAGAATTTGTCACCATGCTGACAGGTGGTTGTTTCTTCCATCATGGTGATTCATTTGCCATGATGCGTGGTGGACACTTAGATATTGCTGTTTTGGGTGCTTTTCAGATTGCAGAAAATGGTGACTTAGCAAACTGGCATACAGGCGCACCAGATGCGATTCCTGCGGTGGGTGGTGCGATGGATTTAGCCGTTGGAGCAAAGAAAGTTTTTATCACTACGGATCATGTCACTAAAAAAGGCGAACCAAAAATCGTCGCGGAACTGTCTTATCCTGCGACAGGTTTGAAATGTGTAGACCGTATCTATACTGATCTTTGCGTAATTGATGTGACTGCTGAAGGTATGAAAGTCATAGAAAAAGTGGATGGTCTTTCATTTGACGAATTGCAGTCGATGACGGGTGCAAAGTTGATTGATGCGACTGCTTAAGGCACTTTAGAAATATATAGAATCCCCCTAAATCCCCCTTTAAAAAAGGGGGACTTCCACATCCTAAATTTGAGATTTGGTTCTCCTCCCTTTTTTAAAGGGAGGTCGGGAGGGATTAAGGTTAAAAGGATTATATAAACAATGAAAAACGCATACATCATTGACGCCATCCGCACCCCATTTGGACGTTATGCAGGTGGTTTAGCACCAGTTCGTGCGGATGACTTAGGCGCATTACCAATCAAAGCTCTAATGGAACGTAATCCAACAGTGAACTGGGAACAGGTCGATGACGTAATCTACGGTTGTGCCAACCAGGCAGGTGAAGACAACCGCAATGTTGGACGGATGTCTGCACTTTTGGCAGGTGTTCCCTACCAAGTCCCTGCAACCACAGTAAACCGATTATGTGGTTCATCTTTAGATGCCGTTGCAATGGCAGCCCGTGCAATCAAAGCAGGTGAAGCGGATTTGATCATTGCAGGCGGTGTAGAAAGCATGAGTCGTGCGCCACTGGTGATGGGGAAATCTGACAGTGCATTCGGTCGTAGTCAAAAACTAGAAGACACTACCATGGGTTGGCGTTTTATCAATCCAAAGCTGAAAGAAATGTATGGTGTCGAAACCATGCCACAAACTGCTGAAAACGTGGCTGAACAGTTTAATATAAACCGTGCAGATCAAGACAAATTTGCCTTAGAAAGTCAGCAACGTACCGCAGCTGCACAAGCCAAAGGATTCTTTGCTAAAGAAATTATTGCTGTCACCATTCCACAGCGTAAAGGCGATGCCATTGTAGTTGATACCGATGAACATCCACGTGCATCAACTACAGCAGAAGGCTTAGCTAAACTTAAACCAGTGATCAAAGCCGATGGATCAGTCACCGCGGGCAATGCTTCAGGAATTAATGATGGTGCGGCAGCACTTTTGATTGCTTCAGATGATGCAGTTGCAAAATACGGTTTGAAAGCCCGCGCTAAAATTATTGGGGCAACCACTGTTGGTGTTGAACCACGTATCATGGGTTTTGGTCCTGCACCTGCAATTAAAAAACTACTTGCACAAACAGGCTTAACTTTAAGTCAAATGGATGTGATTGAACTAAATGAAGCTTTTGCAGCTCAAGCTTTAGCAGTCACTCGCGATCTTGGTTTAGAAGATGGTGCAACACACGTGAATCCAAACGGTGGAGCGATTGCCATTGGTCATCCGCTTGGTGCATCAGGTGCACGTTTAGTCACCACAGCACTGAACCAACTTGAAGCGATTGGTGGTAAATATGCCCTATGTTCAATGTGTATCGGTGTCGGTCAAGGCATCGCTTTGATTATTGAAAGAGTTTAATCCTTAGTGAAGTCCCCCTTCTTGCACTTCGACTTAAAGCAGTGCTTAAGTCTTGCTCAGGGGGATTTAGGGGGATTTTTATAAATAAGGAATAAACGAATCATGCCAAAATTTACATCCAACGATGCCGAAATCAATTACCAAACTTTTGGTGATGCGAGTAGCCCTGCGATTGTATTTTCAAATTCGCTAGGCACAAAATACAGTATGTGGCAAATGCAAATTGAGCATTTTCAAAAAGATCATTTTGTAATTTGTTATGACACACGTGGTCATGGACAGTCTTCTGCTCCACAAGGTCCATATACCATCGATCAATTAGGGCAAGATGTGGTGAATCTTTTAGATCACCTCAACATTCAAAAAGCAGACTTTTGCGGAATTTCAATGGGTGGCGTAACTGGACAATGGTTAGCGATTCATCATTCTGCACGATTTAACCATATGATCGTCTGTAACACGGCTGCAAAAATTGGTCAGGAACAAGCATGGTTAGACCGTGCCAAACTTGTTCGTGAACAAGGCTTAAAACCAATTGCAGAAACAGCAGCATTACGCTGGTTTACAGAAAGCTTTATCCAAAGCCAAGCCCAAATTGTACAATCTTTAAGTAACGACTTAGCAGCTGGCAGCGCAGAAGGTTATGCAAGTTGTTGTGAGGCATTGGCTAAGGCTGATTTACGTGAAGAATTAAAGAATATCAGCGTGCCTGTTTTGGTGATTGCAGGTCAGCAAGACCCTGTAACCACAATTGCAGATGGTCAGTTTATGGTGGATCGTATTCCAGATAGCCAGCTGGCTGAAATTAATGCCTCACATATTTCAAATATCGAGCAGCCTGAAGCATTTAATGACATTCTGAAAACATTTTTAAATCACTGAATTGTAGTATTTTGCCCTGGATAGATAGGTTAAAGATGGTCAGTACCTGACCATCTTTAATTGTCTATTTCATGAAAATTAAGCCAAAAATATAAACAAGCATCAATATAATAATTATCCCAAAATCCTTATTAATTCAATAAAGCACGCTGATAAAATCCATAAAATTATTGATACAGCTGATAATATTCAGGGTAATGACCTTACCCAACATAAATAAATTATCCGGATCTACTGAAACTGGTAGCCAGCAGATTTGTTACTGTATTAAAAGACGTGAGCTCATTAACAGATGACTTTCGCCCAGGTAAATTAAATTTTTAAATAAATTCAGTCTTTGTTTGTCCCGATATCAGCCTTAAGCACTGTCCTTGATTTATTCCAATCCTTCTGATCTTTAGTTTATTAAGAACATACATAGCCTTTTGCATAACATTATTATAACCACCTATCGATGGTTTTATCCTATTAATTAATAGCATCTGCTAAAAATGATTCTAAGAATGTATCATTTATATATTCATTCATTTTACTTGAGAAAAAATATTTTGTATTGTAAAACCATTTAAAATTTTAGGTGTTCCTAACAAGCCCATTCCAGATTTAACATCAAGATACAATAAAGTGGCATTTCCATTTTCATCAATCAATAATTTTGCCCCCTCATATGTTCTACCATTCAAGCCCCTTGGATTAGGATTTTCATAAATAGCATAATATTCATTATGTGTAAGTAAACCATCCTGATCATGTGCTGTTGTACCCCATCTATCTTGCTCTAATTGACCTATCTTACCAGCTCTATTTTCATCAATAACAATTACCAAACCACCTTTATTAAGTTCTGGAAAAAGCTCTGCAATTTTTTGTCTAAATTTATTTTCAGACAAATCTATAGGTAATGCTCGTTTGGATAAACTAGTTGAGGGTAATTTATCTATAAAATCTTCCAATAACGCTATATCTTCTGCACTATATTTATATGATCCATCATAATCAGATACAGGTTTTCTCCATTCCACTGGCAAACTTTCTACTTTTACGTCAAACTCTTTTGATTTCTCATAAGGACTACTATTTAATTGTTTATTTGCCCACTCAGATTATTGTTTAAATTTATTAGCTACTTTAGCAACTTCACCAAAACAACCATTAGAATTATGTACCCACACTCCAACTTTACCCACAAAATAGGTATGGTAATCTTCAACTTCGATATTATATACATTAGCAGTGTAATAATATTCTTGCGTCAATGATTCATCAGAACCTGGTTTATCTTGATAATATTGTTGCTCTAAATATTCATAATATCGTTCAGCAGGGATAAAATGTATATCCTCTGACCAGTGCGCATCACAGGTTGTGTTTCTTGCTGCAATATGAACAGGTTTTCCACTATTAAAATCAATAACCTCTATCCCATCATAATAGCCATATCTGGTTATAGCAACATTAGGTATACAATCACTTTCGAGTGGCTTATTCCCCCCCCCAGAGATTTCCTATATAGCCATCAAATGTAATAACACTATGATCCTCTCGCTCACTATATTCCAAGTCATAATCAACATCATTCAAAATATCAAGTGCAGGTTTCCAGCCAAATTCTTTGGTCCAAAATGGGTGTGAACTATTGCAATAAAAATATAGTTCATGAGCAGAGCTTAGATGATAAGTACTATTTTTGAATATAGCAGGGTCTGGTTTTTGAGTAGCTTGCATTCGGTCAAGCGTGTAAACCTCTTCATTATCGCCATGAAATGTAACTCTCATGCGATAAATTTTTTCTTTTTCAGGTGAAGCAAAGGTTCTTATGACTCGTTTATATTGCGTTGATGTATTTTCATCACCATCTTCAGGACGTGATAACACCATATCACCCACTTTAATCTGCTCAATTGGAACTAGACCCTTATCCGTATGAACCAATGTACCTGCAACAAAACAGGCATTATGTTTAGTTTCAAGTTTCAACTCGTCTATATTAAGTGCATCATCAATCATTTTTCTATTAAGTGCATCACCACTATATCCCTGTTTTGCTAACTCACTTTCTTTATAACGATAATCCCATAAAGGTCTATTTTGCTCTAGCTTTAACAATACTCGAGGATCGGCTATGGATTGACGAGCAGCATTTACAAAAGCATTCCGAATATGTACCGCAGCTATTGTAAGATTCTCTGTACTTATAGCGGGATCTATTCGTCTAATCTTATCTATAATCGCTTTCATTTCGGCTACTTGATTAACTAGCCACTCCGTTGCTTCTTGCGAAACCATTGTTTGTGCTTTAGGAATTTCTATTTCTTTCCCTGAAATTGCAGATTTAAACTTACCACCATCACCCAGAATTAAACTCCGCCCTGTAGTATCCGCTTTGGTAAATAAATACTTCGCTTCAATATCTGCTCGTGGAGTTGGCATAACAATTTTATACTCAAGGCGATTGGTCTCAGTTGGTGTTTTCCACATGGTCTTAGCACCCAAAAGTACTCGACCAGCCAAATGCAAGCCTGCACCCACTATCATATCCATACCAACAGAAGTCAAAAGTGCATACTCATCATTATTCCCACCTTTCCCCCCTGTCACTTTATAAATATAAGCTTGTGTAGCAGCATCTATAGCTGCATATGTAATTGATTCTGTTAACATAGCCTTTGCACCTGCTCCAAATCGTGCTTCTGCAGCTAAACCAATTCTGGCTCCAATCGCCCTTGCTCCAAGTGATCCAAAGGCATCTAATGATGCTGATTGACGCAAGTCACTATCACTTATTTCACCCTTTTCATTTTTCTTAAGTAATTCAGCATAACGCCCCACAAATCCCATTGTGGCTAAGTCCCAGCCATTATAAAGGCCTGATTTTAAGTAATATAACCCTGCATCTAATGCACTAAAATCACCTGCCTTAATTTTCTTTTCAACCTCAGCTTGTGAAATTCCCAATGCACCCGTATAAACATTATCTTCTTTACCCAAATCATTATATGGACTCATGATAAATTTCAGATATTCTTCATTACCTGTTGAATTTAAATGTGCTCATTTTCCCCCCATTTTTTTCAAAAGTTTTTTAAAGTTTGTTTTAAAACAATGGTTTTTGTTGATGCCATTGTAATTATTGTATATTTATCAATCAATTCATTTTTAAGCATAATTATATTTATACCCAATGGGCAGTCAATAATTGGCTTTACTCTCAACACATATACTGTTCTTTTCAACGACTTTACCAGTACGTTTAAAGTGAACAAAAGCCGCGTTCGTGGATTAGAGAAGAAAGTGACAAAAACGCATACCTCTCGAGAAGTTTACTTAAATGAAAGGTCTACTTTGGCTTTAAAATACCTCATCCAATTCAAGAAAGACCAAGGCTATAATTCTGACTATTTAATGCTCTGCCCTAAACTAAGGAGCTTTTTTTAACGAAAAGCCACCCAGAGAACGTCTCGTAGCAGCTATGAAAGCTTGCCAGATTCGTCATCGCCCTGCATATAATGCACGGCATACCTATGCGACGATGCTACTTATGGATGGTGTTAATCCAATGTTTGTAGCAGACCAACCAGGGCATAGCTTACAAATGTTGATAAAGCGCTATACCAAATGGCTTCATGCAGATAAGAACAAACAAGAAATTGAAAAATTAAGTGTGGCACGCACAGCATAAATTCACCAATATCGACAGTTCCTGGAATAAAAATGTGGCAATAAAAAAGCCACTTATGTAAGTGGCTTTTTTATAACAAGAATTTTGGTGGAGGTGGCGTCAATTGAACTCAAACCTCAACTCGTTCATTTCAAAGCTATATTATTGAGTAAAAAAATTCATTGACCCAATTTTGACCCAAATTAGATTTAGTGCATTGAATCGCTAAACTTGTTCAATATCCTGTCTTAAGATTAGAACTTGCGCATGCATTTTAACATATCTAATAAAAATAAATTTTCAAAATCATCCTATTTGTAAGCTTTCTAACCATGCCTGTAATCCAGACCAACTTTTAAAATCATCCACCGCCCGTACGATACAATTTGGATTACGTTCCAAGAGCATTTTACTTAAAGCGCTGCCCGGTCCAATTTCTAAGACGATATCAGGCTGATTTTCTTGTATTGCACTTAAACAGGCATCCCAATTAACCGTATGATTCATTTGGTGAATCAGTGCATTAACTGCGTCTGTGGTCTTAAAAAACTTATGCCCACCCGAACCGCTAATCATGGCCGTGCATAAACGAGCAAAGTCTTGCTGCTGTAAAACTTGCCGATACGGCTGAACCGCAGCATCCATGCATGCAGTATGCGATGCAATGGTGACATTCAAACGTTTAATAAAACGTGTTCCTCGCAATTCGAGTTGCTGAGTCAGCTGCTGTAAATTGGCATCAGCCCCACCCACGACAAAACTACTATCACTCAATTTGATGGAAAGTGCTGTTGCCGTTTCCGTCAGCAACGCTTCAAGCGTATTGAGATTGATGCCCTGAATAGCCATTAAGCCACTTACGTGCTGAGTGGCTGAAGACATTAACGAAGCACGCTGCTGGGCTAAATATAGTCCTTGCTCCAAACCTATCTGCGTTGCACAAATAAGTGCACTTAGCTCTCCGAGTGAATAACCTGAGAAACTCATAAGGTCCTCAATCTCAGGTTTTAACTTTTGCCAACGACACCATTGCAAAGCAAAAATAAAAGGCTGCGCAAATTCATTTGCGTACAGATCTGCTTCGGTTAAATCAGAACAAAATAGTCGCGGCAAATGCTGCTTTAAACTATCTGATACATGAAGCTCATCCGCCAAAGTGAGTAGCTCTTGAACATGCCCCAAGCTTTGGAGTCCTTGCCCACTAAATATGATTGCGAAATTCATGTTCCACCTTCAGCATGAATAAAGTCACCCCCAATAAATCTGCACTGCCTCCCGGACTTAAGCGATGCTGAATGAAATAATCTTCCACTCCAGCCACATCTTGCATCCAATTGTGTTGTAACACACCGCCACGGGCCAAAAACTGCCTGGCTAGATCCTGCACAATATATAAGGCTGATAAACCACCACGCCAAACAATATTGGTATCCTGTACATAGGCCATCAGACTGAATAAAGTCTGAATTGCAGCCTGCTGTGCATTGACCGTTTTGCTATAAATCTCAATATACGTTGGCAAGGCAATATCCATCACCGTTTTAAAACCTGAAGCCACTTCTTCAATCGCTCCTGTGATGCCATATTGACTACGCATGCGTTGCCCGTGACTATTGGGATTACGCTCTAAATGATGTAACAGTTCATGCTGCCAGGTACTTTGAATTTTTTGACTGATCGAACCTGCATTCAAGGGACTATCCGCTGCTAAACATTGCCCTACTGCAGCGCTGGCAAAGCCTAAATTAAAAATCGCCCCTTTATGGGTATTGATCTGCTGAGTTGCAGTCATCATCTTCTGTTCAGCGAAAATGCCACATTGTCTAATCTCTTCAAAATCAGCATCACGATAACCATTCAAACATTGCGCCTGAAAATAGCCCTGTAAAGCATCTACACTACACTGGAACAAGCTAAAGTCCATGTCGCGATGGCTGCCCTGCGAACCCGGACAAACCAAACCAGGCTTATGTTCTAAACTGGCTTCATCCAATAACGCCATACATGCCAAACGGTCTAATGTTTCAGCAGTAGTGATAATGCCTGGGCATAAAACTTCATACGGTTGTAGCATTTGCATATTCAAGCTTCCCTTCGAATAATTGTTCTAATCTCAGCATCTCCACACGCTGAATTCCTTTTACGATCACTTGCTGGTTCATTTCAGGAAAAACCGTAATTAACTCATTAAATGACACATGCCAGTCTGGATGGATTTGAATCTCTCCATCCAAGCGAATAGAACTCTGGGCTTGGACTTGTTGAATGAGCTGTAAAATTTCTGGTACATCAAATTGGTGCTGCGGATACAGCAACAGATCTAAGTCTGATGTTGGCCTGACATAAGCCTCCTGCGTAAGAGACTGATACGCATAGGAACCATAGACATACACTTTGCAGCCCAATTGTTCCAAACTGTCTGCAAAATCTCTCAGCACTTTAGGTTGCAGGAGCTGCGCGTCAGTTTCGAACAACGTCTGCAGAGAAAGCGGACGAGTGATCTGCTCAATCGCGTGTCTATCGACTAAACACGCCACCCGATATTTATAGCCTTCAACCAAGCAATTGATCGCCAGCTTCACTTGTCCCTCATCCATATCGTCCTGCCGACAAACGGTCATTGGAATATGTTGGCTCAACAGCTGATACACCTTTTGTTTCACTGCTTCTGGTAAAGAAACATCTAAAAAATGTAGGTGTGCTGAATCACAAAGATAAGCTAAGTCATGGCGATCCATATCTGCTTCCTTAACTGCGAACAACTTTCTCAATAATGGTATTACACAACACACGCCCTTGACGCTGCTGCCCTGCCACACGGCGTTGATCTGTCAGATAAGTTTCAAGATGTTGTTGTTGATTTAACAGTGCTTGGCTGACCCAGTCTGTCTCCAAATCTGGCCAAATGGCATTGATTGCGCCCATTTTGTAAAAGTTTTCTGCCCCTGGAGCAAAAATAGCTGAGCTTTGTGACAACTCTTTTAACTTTTCGACTGGAATTTTAGTGACCCGTGCCATCGCATTTAAATCCATGACTTTCACTTGCGAATCACTGAGCGCATAAACTTCGTTTGCCATGAGACCATAGGACAAAAACCCACCACTAACGGCTTGACCAAAAATAATCGCGAGGTTGGCATGTCCACTTCTACGCAGCAGGTCAACACAAGATGCCAAATGCGCGAAGGTACGGTTTAAGCACAGTAACTCATCCGCACGGGAAAGATCCTGGCCTTGCGTATCCACAATAAACACCACAGGCGTTTGTTGGTTCTGCTGTACCAGCTCTAAGATTTCACCTGCCAGTTCCATGGCAATCTGTTGATTAATGGGCGCTGCATTGACTGTACCGAGAATGCGCACGGGACCTGCATCCGTCTGTGCATTACCCTTAATCACATAACCTTCGATCTGATAATTCAGTTGATGCGGAAATAACTGTTGTAAAAGTAATTCTGTATTCATGAGCTCATCCTTGCTTTAACAACACAACTTCATGGGCAGACAACATCGGAATTTTTTCTGGCTGTGAAATTCCCATGTCATGCCAAATCTGTAAACCATCATTTTTACCAAACCAGCGTTGGAACTGCTGCTCAAGCTGTTGCTGCTGTTGCAATAATTGTTCTAAGTCTAAAGGAGCAGCTTTAGCGTCCAGCTGCGTTAAAATCGCATCACGAATATCTGCAATATCATCCTCGACCAAAGCCTGTACATGATTGAGTAAATAACGATGTTTACCGCCTGTAACGCGCCAAACCAGAGCACGGTCTTTCGAGTCAAACTCTTCTACGCCTTTAACTGTTTCAATCACTTCTGGCCCAGACAGTGCCAAACGTCCTTCTTCCGTCATAATGATTGCACTGCTCAAACACGCACTGATGCCCATACCACCAAAAGCGCCACAAGTGCCGCCAATCACCGTAATAATAGGAATGCCTGCATTTCGTACCTGTAACATGGCACGCATAATTTCGGAAATAGCAATGAGACCTGCATTGGCTTCATGCAGACGCACGCCTCCTGAGTCGACAAAAAACAGTACTGCCTGTGCCTGATCCTGAATGGCTTTATGCAAGAGACCGACAATTTTTGCCCCGTGGATTTCCCCCACAGCACCACCCATAAACTGACCTTCCTGCGCAACGATATGCACTGGTGTTCCATTTAAACGCGCTGTACCAATAATCACGCCATCATCAAAACTACCCGGAATATCCAAAGCGGATAGATGCGGGCTAACCTCAATCTCAGTCGGCTTTAAGATTTCATTAAAACTCTGAGCATCGACGACTGCTTGAATACGCGCACGTGCTGTTTTTTCATAAAAACTGTTTTTGAGCATCACTTGATCCATGTCCTATACTCCCTTAAACATAGATATTGCTTGGCTTAAGCGCAGGTTTACCACTGCCGGTGTTGCCCCCATATCATTTAACTGAAATTTAAGCCCTGCCACCGCATGACGTTGGGCAAATTCATTCAGTACAGACTGCCAAACATGTTGAAAACCGACCGCTGATGTAGTGACTTCAATCTGACAAATATCTGCCTGATCATGCTGTGAAACCAAGACTTCTAAATTTCCAGAACCGACCACACCACAAATGACCGCCGCCTGTTCAGCGCTCAGTGGCGCTGATTGCAATTCAAATTTTAACTTTTCCATGTCGATCACCAGTTTCTAAAGCGACTTGGGGGACTATATAAACCACCCGACCATTTAACTAAATCTTTCACCGATTTTGCTGCCAACAAATCACGACTGACCTGTGTTGGATCAATTCCTAAATCTTCTGGACGTTGAATAATACCGCGCTTGCGTAACTCATCCACTTTGGCCTCATCACGTTGCATCCCCACAGGGGTATAACCTGCCACACCACGGATGGCTTGTTCACGTTCTTCAGATGTGCGACATAACAGTAAGTTAGCAATACCTTCTTCCGTCACGATATGGGTTACGTCTTCGCCATAAATCATGATAGGCGGGAGTTCGCTCTCCATTTTGTCCTGCAACTGCCACGCATCCAACTCTTCAACAAAGACGGGATGCATATGTTCACGGTATGTTTCGACCAATTGCACCACCAGCTTACGGCCTTTAATGAGTTTGCCATCGACTGCTTCACGACCTGCTTTGGTATAGGCATAACTGGCATGACGGCGTCCATGCGGGTCAGAGCCCATATTCGGCGCACCACCAAAACCAGAAATACGGTCTACTGTTGCAGTTGAACTATTACCCTGTAAGTCAATTTGCAAGGTTGAACCAATAAAGAGATCACAGGCATATAAACCCGCAGTTTGGCTAAAGGCACGATTGGAACGCATGCTGCCGTCACTGCCTGTAAAGAACACATCTGGACGTTCTTTAATATAGTCTTCCATCCCCACTTCAGAACCGAAGCTATGGATCGAATCGACAAATCCACTTTCAATCGCAGGAATTAAAGTCGGATGCGGATTCAAAGCCCAATTGGTACAAATCTGTCCCTTTAGTCCTAAGGATGCCCCATACGTAGGCAGCAATAATTCAATTGCCGCAGTATCAAAGCCAATACCATGGTTTAAACGTTGAATTTGATAAGGCGCATAGATCCCTTTAATAACCATCATCGCCATTAAAATCTGTACTTCGGTAATTTGTGCAGGATCTCGGGTAAACAATGGTTCTATATAGTTGTACTTGGGACTTTCAATATAAAAATCGACCCAATCCGCAGGTACATCGACACGTGGTAACTTATCGACAATTTCATTAACCTGCGCAATCACAATCCCGCTTTTAAATGCGGTGGCTTCAATAATCGCGGGCGTATCTTCGGTATTCGCACCTGTATAAAGGTTACCCTCACGATCAGCCGCATGTGCCGTAATCAGACAGACATTTGGCGTCAGATCAATAAAGTAACGCCCATACAACTCCAGGTAAGTATGGATCGAACCAATACTGATTTTTTGCTGCTGAACTAATTGTGCCAGACGTAAACTTTGTGGTCCTGCAAAGGAAAAATCAACCTTAGAGGCAATGCCTTTTTCAAAGACATCAATATGACTGGGTAAAGCCAATACCGACTGTACAATATGTAAGTCATGAACCACCTCAGGATTACACTGACTTAAGCTCTTTGACAGAAAATCGGCCTGCTTTTGGTTATTACCTTCCAGACAAACGCGATCACCATTGGAAATCACGGTTTCCAGGAGTTCAATCACCCGAGCATGCTCAACCTGTTTTGCAAAGCCTTTTTCTTTGGCAAGAGTCAGTTTTTCTTGTCTACGGGTGCGCTGCTTATCCCATAAGCGCTTCTTAACCATTTGGTTCATGGAGTCACCTTTATGCTGTGCTTAGCCGAAGATGGCATTGATTGTGAGAAAAAATACAGATGGTCCAAGTAAACAACCAAGACCGGTATAGAAGGTTGCGACCAATGCACCATAGGGCACTAAACGCACATCCGTTCCAGCTAAACCTGCTGCTGTGCCACTGGTTGTCCCCGCCATTCCACCAAAAACCATGGCAGAGCGTGGACTTTTGAGATACATAAATTTTGCAAAGATTGGCGTACCCACCATGAAGAACACTGACTTAATTAAGCCAATTGCAATCGATAATGCAATTACTTCTGAGCTTGCACCTATGGCTGAACCAGTAACAGGTCCAACGATATAAGTCATCGCACCTGCTCCAATCGTGGTCATCGAAACGGGATCTTTATACCCCATCAACCAGGACACCGTTGCACCAATCACAAATGGAATCACACAGCCAAGTCCGAGCGCGATCAAACCCACCTTTCCTGCTTTTTTCACTTCCTTGACATCGACTTCAAACGCCGTTGATGCAATGGCTAAGTCACGAATCATGGCGCCACCAAGTAAAGCAAAGCCTGAAAAAATGGCGATATCTGAAATGCCCTTTTCTCCTTGAGTATAAATCCCAGCAAAATAAGCTAAAACTAAGCCCATAGTGATGGCGATGGCTGAGCTTTGTAACTTCCCTTTGGTGAGGTATTTCGACAAAAGATGCGATACATACATCATCAGACCAGTCACTGCGAGCGCCGCGACGAGGGCATTTTTGGTAAAAACCGTAATTATTTCTTCCATTGCGTTTCTTCCTTGTAACCTTATAACTGATTGTTATTTCGTGTTAGGACAACACCCTTGTCCTTAAGCGGCTTTTTCAGTCGGCTCTACAGCCCATTCATAGCTTTCGTAGTCACCACTGGATTTATTCAACCAACGAATCACCAGGACGGTGCCAATCAAAGACGCAATTGAAACAATCAGACCCAACATCCCGCCAGACATAGCAGCAACTACGTTCTGACCTGCCGACATGGCAACAACAATCGGGATATACATACCTGACCAGTACAACACACCAAATTGAGTCACTTGAGGTAAATGCCCGCGTTTAGCTAACAGCTCCTTCGATAGAATTAATAAAATCATGGCTATAGCCACGCCACCTACATTGGCTTGGACACCAAGGGCTATCCCGAGGACATTGCCCAGATAAACACCAAGTAAATGGCAGACCGCCAATATAGCTGTTCCGTAAATAATCATTGCTGAATCCTCCCTGGATCATGCAGTGCTTCTAATAATCTGACTTATAATTTGCTATAGTTATAGCTTATCTGTATCCAGTGTACAATGATTTGTACTCAAATAAACATAAATTGTATACAATTTTGGTGATGTATGACTTCAATAGCAGAACTTCCTCTTTCTATTCAAATCAGTAAAAAGCTGGAGGATGATATTATTTATGGCTTTTTCCTGCCCGGGACCAAGCTGGATGAACAAGAGCTTTGCGAACGCTATGGTGCTTCACGCACTCCAATTCGTGAGGCACTAAAGTTATTGGCCGCTGAAGGTTTAGTTGAAATTCGCCCACGTCGTGGTGCAATTATTCCAACCATTAACTCATTTACCCTTTGTGAAATGTTCGAGGTTATGGCTGAATTAGAAGCCATGTGTGGGCGATTGGCAGCACGGCGCATTCAACCAGAAGAAAAACAGGAATTACAGCGCTTACATCATTTATGTCAGGACTATTTAAATCAGAATGACTCAGAAAATTATTATGAAGCTAACCGTTTATTTCACTTTGCCATTTATCAAGCCAGTCATAATTCCTTTTTAATTGAACAGGCATGTGCTCTGCACAAGCGCCTACATCCTTATCGACGCTTACAGTTACGTGTAAATCACCGCATGAATCATTCTTTTTCAGAACATAGCGAGATTCTGGATGCCATCTTTTCAGGTAATGAACAAGAGGCTGAGGCCTTGCTTAAAGCACATGTGGTGATTCAGGGTGAAAAATTTACAGACTTTATGGCAACTTTAGATCATTTAAAAATTTAAAGACCTACATATCTGCTCTTTGCAGAAGATTGAAGCATTTGAGACAGCTTTAAAGTGGGACTGTCTTACGTTTAGGATACTGAGAGCAGTCCACATTTTGAGTACATCCAACCAGGTAAATCTGAACTTTTGGGTATTTCTACAACAAAGTCCATTTCACCTAAATTATTAGATTTTGCAGTTTCAGCTATAAGCCGGTCCAGTAAAGTTTTAGCCAGATCATTAAATGTGGATTTTAAAATAAGGTCTGGATTTTTCCCTTTAAGAAGGGTTGGAACCAGACAGAGATTGCGCAAGTTTTTTAATATTTGCTTGAATTTCATCAGGAGTATGTGCTGCATAACCAAACAGTACGGCTGGCCTTTGTGATGCGGTTTGACAATATCTTGATAAAGGCTGTACAGCTAAACCCACTTTTTCACATTCAATAAGAAATTCTTTTTCAGCCCAACCGTTCTTAAGCCAACATACCAAATGAATTCCTGAATCGGTAGGCTGTACACTTAGTACATCTAAAAGATAAGTTTCAATTGCTGCAATTAAAGCCTGTTGACGTTCGTAGCAGGATTTACGTACTTTACGCACATGACGTGCATAATGACCATCTTTAATAAATGCAGCCAGCGCTACCTGTTCCAGATAGGAACTGCGGGTGTCGGTATAATATTTTGCCAGACTAAAAACCTCAATTAAGGCTTCAGGAACGACCATAAACCCAAGTCGAAATTCAGGAAACATCATCTTAGAAAATGTGCCTGCATAAATCACACGATGCTGTCCATCTAAACCCTGTAATGCTTGTATTGGATGTGTTCCATAACGAAATTCACTATTGTAATCGTCTTCAAATATCCATTTTTGATGTTGGGAAGCCCAATCCAATAAAGTAAATCGGCGAGCAAGACTCAGAGTGTCACCAAGTGGAAATTGATGCGAGGGAGCTGTATAAATGAGTTTGCTTTCAGCATGGTTATGAATGATTTCGTCAACTCTCATACCCTCCTCATCACTAGTAACAGGATTTACTATGGCTCCAAAACTACGGAATATATTTAAGGCTGCGTCATAACCAGGCTCATCTAAACACACCTGGTCATCTGGCTGTAACAGTGCATATGCAGCCAAATGAATCGCCTGTTGTGTTCCATTCACAATCAGAATTTGTTCTTCCTTACAGTTTAATCCTCTTGTTGATTTAACATAATGACAAATTGCCTGACGTAAAGGCAAATAGCCTCGCGGATCATGAAACTGGCCTAATTGATAATAAGATTGCCGCCATGCACGCCCTAATAATTTACCCCAACGTTCATGTGGAAATATATCTACACAGCCTACACCGATATGAAATATTTTCTTTTCCTGACTTGATAATGTCTGCTTATTCGAATGAAGCAACAAATTGGTGAAATGCGGATTAATGTTGATGCTTTGCACAGGCTGAGATTTTATCTGGGTTATATCATTTTGAATTTGAATTAATTGGTCTGGTATGACAGCTGCAACATAAGTTCCTGAACTTGGCTTAGTGACTAAATAACCTTCATCGAGCAAGCGTTCTAATCCCGCCAATACAGAATTACGGGAAATGGACATCATCTCTGCCAAATTACGACTTGAGGGCAGCTTTGTCCCTCCAGATAGACGGCCTTCTAAAATGGCGTCTCGTAAAACACAATATAAACCATCTTTTATGGGTTGCCCTTTAGGCAAAATTAAATGTGGAAAATAAGCAGAAGATAACGTTGTCATAGTTAACTGGTACTTCTAAAAACACCCAAACTGTATCTTATGACAATACCATGATTAAAAATACACTCAACGCTTTCATGGTTAAAGTTTTCAGAGGTTGGGGTTATGTCGGTTCGACTCACAGTTTTTCACCGTTATTCCAAGGATTTACTCCCTCCTATATTGGCTGGATTAATTTCGGTAATTGTCAATTATGGGAGTACATTCATTTTAATCTTCCAGGCAGCACACATAGCAGGACTTAGCCCTGAGCTTACAGCTTCATGGGTATGGTCTATTTCTATTGGTGTTGGTATTACTGGAATATTATTAAGTTGGTACACCCGAGAACCCATCATTACAGCATGGTCTACTCCTGCGGCAGCATTTCTCGTGACTGCTCTTGCGACCATTCCTTATGCTGAAGCGATTGGTGCATATTTACTTTCTGCCTTAGCCTTCATAATTTTAGGAGTTACCGGTTATTTTGAAAAACTGATTCGCCTAATTCCAGTAAGCATTGCATCAGGTTTGTTGGCAGGGATTTTATTACAATTTGGTATTACAGCATTTACCAACACGATAATCGACCCACTTCTGACCCTATCATTATTTCTGATTTATCTGGTTGTTAAACATTTTTCTGCACGATACGCCATCGTCAGTGTTTTAGTTTTTGGTTTTATTTTTTTAGTCTTTCAGACTCGAATTGATTTTTCAGGATTTGAATTAAAATTAGCCTCGCCGATTCTTACTGCTCCTGATTTTTCCATCAATTCTACATTAAGTATTGCCGTACCTTTATTTTTAATCACGTTAACAGGGCAATATATGCCTGGTTTACTGGTCTTAAAAAATGATGGATTTACAACCAATGCCAAACCCATTCTTATTGTCACAGGTTTGGGCTCTTTCATCATGGCACCCTTTGGCGCTCACGCATTTAATCTTGCAGCAATTACCGCTGCAATCTGTACAGGTAAGGAATCTCATGAAGATCCTTCCAAACGCTGGATAGCAGGAATTGCCGCAGGGATATTTTATATTTTGGTTGGGATTTTTGGCGTCACACTTGCTGCAATATTTACAGCGTTTCCAATAACTTTTATTAGTACACTGGCAGGTCTTGCCTTGTTAGGCACCATTACTGGAAGTCTAACCACTGCTATGAGCGATGGGGAAAACCGTGAAGCAGCTTTAATCACCTTTCTTGCCAGTGCTGCCAATATTACAATATTTGGTATTGGCGGAGCATTTTGGGGATTGGTTTTAGGCTTAATCGCTTATTTTGTCTTGAATGGAAAATTTAAACGATTTATTTCCGGATAATTTTATAAAAAGCGGTGAATGATTAGAATTCTTCAATATTCTATTAAAAGTATTTTTTCACTGCGACTTGTATAAAAACCTTAAACCGGTACTGTTAAAAATACAAAAACTGTATCTTAAAACAGTACCATATCAAGATTATGCTTTACCCATCTATTTTTAAACACCAAAAATGATGGGATCATCACTATGCAAAAGCAAAATATTCAAGTAACACCAGCACAGTATCAGGACTACCAACAATGGTTGCCGTATTGGCTTGCCTATCAGGAGTTTTACAAAGTTAATTTATCGAAGGAAGTCACAGAAACCTCATGGCACCGCTTTTTTGATGACGCTGAACCTGTGTACTGTGCTGTTGCCAAAGAAGGCGACAAAGTTTTAGGCTTTGTCCATTATGTGATTCACCGCTCAACCTGGGCAGTAGCAAACTATTGTTATTTAGAGGACTTATATGTATCGCCTGAAGCACGTGGACAACACATCGGGAAACATTTAATAGAATATGTCCAAAAGCAAGCGCGTACTCAGAAATGTGATCGTTTATATTGGCATACCCAAGAGACAAATCTAACTGCCCAGAAACTGTATGACTGGATCGCTGAAAAACCAGGAGTTATTGAGTATCGTATGCCGTTATAATCAGGTCATATATCAAAGCCAAAGTCCACAAGATTCCGGCTTTGATATTTTTCAACTTAAAATTCATTCATGAAAATTTGATGTAATGTTTGAATAGTCTTGGTTATTTCAGTTTCATTCAGTGCAGCAAAGCCAAAACGTATGTGAAAATATTCTAAGTCGGTATTTTCTGCATGAGAACCAAAGCAATATTCAGAATCAATCTGTAAGTGCCTTAAAGCTTCAGTATAGTGAGCTTGATAAGCCAGATTAAACCGTACCCATAATGCCATTCCCCCTGCAGGTGCAGTAATCTCAACATTGTCCTGAAAAAATTGCTGAAAAGTCATCACGGCAAAATCTCGACGGTTTTGATAAATTTTACGCATCTTCCGTGTATGCCGTTTGATTTCACCTTGTTGCATCAACTCTGCAATCGCTAGTTCTGTAATAGCATTACCCTGCTTATCAATAAGTAAAATATCCTGTTTCATTGCCTGGATAATTTCCAAATCAGCAACCACATAGCCGACCCTTAAACTTGGTGCAAATACTTTGGACAATGAACCAATATGAATCACTTTTTCAGCCGCAGGTAAACTGATCAGAGGAGGGACTGGACGGCTGTCATAATGAAATTCGTGATCATAATCATCTTCAATAATATAAAAATCAAAAGTTTTAGATAGTTCCAAAAGCTTTAGTCGCCGATCCATCGACATGGTAACTGTAGTTGGATATTGATGATGTGGCGTAGTGTATACTGCTGCAACTGAATAATTTTTTAGTATTTTTTCTAAGTGTTCGGTATCTAAACCATGTTGATCCAATCCAACCCGCACAATTTGAAAATGGTTAGATAAGTAAGTTTCCACTGCTGGTGGATAAGACCACTGCTCCACGACAATGACCTGACCTTGTACTTGCGGCTTAGCAAGCACTCGAGCTGCAAGGAATATTCCCATCTGGCTTCCGCGAACCACACAAATATGCTGAATTGTGGTCTGAATAAATCGCTCCATTGACAGCATATTTAATAAGGCTTGGCGTAATTCTAGTGCCCCTTGCGGGTCACCATACCCCATAATCTGCTGCCTCGTCACCTTAATCAAGGCATGACGATAAGCACGCGAAAATAACTCATATGGAATCAACCGAGTATCGGGAATTCCATCATTTTTAATCGCCACTTCCTGGGGAGCAGATAATTCAGTGGAAGGTTCGACTGAAGTCATCAGGGTTAATGTTGAGTCAAGTTTGAGATCGGGCAAGTGTTCAGAAATAAACGTCCCTTGTCTTGGCTTTGAGACTAACCAACCCTGAGCTTCTAAATCTTCATAAACGGATTGTACTGTTTTCCGATTGATCCCCAACTCATCCGCCAAGGTCCGCGAACCTTGCAAACGCGTTCCCTGCTTTAATCGCCCAGACAAAATTTCCTGAATAATCTGGTTGGTCAGTTTAAGAAAAATGGTTTTTTCTTTACGTTCAGCAAGATGTAGTCGCATTTCCCACGATTGTTGCATGACTATCTGGACCATATAAGATTTAAAATCTGGATATTTTCAACCATCCACAGGTCTCTTATTCTGCCTATGTCCAAATGACAAATCAACCAAATAGGAGGTCTCATGGAAACTGCATTACTTGATAAGCAGCAATTGATGCTCAGCGCTCAACAAAGCATGCAACAACATTTTCAAGATGAAGACTATACTGATCAACAAAAACTGGCCTTAACCTGCCGTATCTTATTTGATCATGGTCATGATGCTGGGCTTGCGGGGCAAATCACAAGCCGTACACATAAGGGTAATACATTTATCACTCAACGTTTTGGTTTAGGCTTTGATGAAATTACTGCTGCTAACTTATTAGAAGTAGATCAAGACCTGAAACCTTTGAATGGTGAAGGCATGGCAAACCCAGCCAATCGTTTCCATACCTGGATTTATAAAGAACACCCAGAAGTAAATTGTATTATTCACACCCATCCAACTCATGTCGCTGCGTTGTCTATGCTTCGCGTGCCACTCACTATCTCACATATGGATACCTGTGCTTTGTATGAAGATTGCTCTTTCGTTGGCAACTGGCCTGGTGTTCCTGTTGGTAATGAAGAAGGAATCTTAATTTCTGCGGCGCTGGGTGAAAATCGTGCTGTTCTGTTATCTCATCATGGACAATTAGTTACGGGTAGAACCATCGAGGAAGCTTGTAATTTAGCCATTTTGATTGAACGTGCGGCACGCTTACAACTTTTGGCAATGGCTGCAGGTCAAATACAGCAGATTCCACATGAACTCGCTAAAGAAGCGCATGATTGGGTGTCTACAGATAAACGTAACAAAATCAATTTCGCTTATTACGCCCGTAAAGCTTTAAAAAATCACTCTGATTGCATTAAAGGAGAATAACCATGAAATTAGAAGGCATTATTGCTTACCCAATTACTCCTTTTAAAGCAGAGACTCAGGAAGTCGATTTTGATGCGTTGACGATTACGCTAAATGCTCTGCTTGAACATCAATGTGATGCCATTGCACCACTTGGCAGTGCTGGAGAAAGTGCTTATTTATCCTGGCAGGAATGGCAACAAGTCGCTCAAAAAAGTATTGAAGTGGTAAATCATCGTGTACCTGTCATTCTGGGAATTTCTGAACTCACAACTTCGATGGCAATTCAAAAAGCTCAAAAGGCTGAAGAGTTAGGTGCAGATGTAATTATGGTCATTCCTGTCTCTTACTGGAAACTGACGGATCAGGAAGTTTATGAGTATTACCAGCAAATTGCAGCAGCGACTAAACTCCCTATTATGGTTTATAACAACCCGGCAACAAGTGGTTTGGATATGTCACCTGAGCTAATTGTCAAAATGTTTGAAGGAATTGAAAACATTTGCATGGTCAAAGACAGTACAGGAGATATTCAACGTATGCATAAATTCCATGAACTCACACAGGGGAAATTACCATTTTATAATGGCTGTAACCCTTTGGCACTTGAGGCATTTTGTGCTGGTGCAAGTGGCTGGTGTACCGTTGCCCCAAACCTGTTGGGTAAACTTCCAAACTTACTCTACCAAGCAATAAAAGATGGTGATTTAGCTCAGGCACAAAATCTTTTTTATAAGCAACTTCCTTTATTGCGTTTCATCGTGCAAGGTGGTTTACCGAAAACAGTGAAAGCTGGCCTGAATGAACTTGGGTTCAATGTCGGTGCCCCTAGAAAACCTTTACAAAATGCCAGCCTAGCAGAGACTAATCAACTAATGGGTTTTATCAGGCAAGCAACTCAAATTTAACTTCATAGGTTTCTTAACACTGTATTTGACTCTTTAAAGTTAAGTTTTGGTGGACTTTTTTCGCCTTATCTAAGAACTGAAGATCGGATCATAGAATGCGAATTTATATTATTTTTATCTTCATCTAAATGAAAAAATGGATATTAGAGTAATATCCATTTTTTCATTATAATTAACTTTGTTGAATAAAGATTTGAGAAATAGAACTCCCCCTAAGCATTTCAATTTTAAGATACAACCTGGGTATGAGAACAATCTAATTCGGTAAGTTTATTCAAGGCAGCTATGCCTGCATGAATCTCATTCAACTGTCTGCAGTATTCGTACATAAGTCCCATCGGTATAGACGGAGTCAATTCGCTCATTAGATGGGTGAATTGCACCTGATTTAATTGAATGTCAACAGACCTTAATTAATAATGATAAAAGGCAGCGATTTAAATACTAATACGGATGAATACATCTCAGAAATCACATAACGTTTGAATCATCGGCCAAGAAAATGACTCGGCTTTCAAAGTCCGAGTCAGGTATGCTAGTAACCAGATAGTGTTGCCCTTCAAATGTTAATCCAAGATTTATTTTAATGGATGTTCTTTAAAATATGTTTCAAGGCGATTGACTTGGTTTGCAGGACGATGCTGACGCATGGATTCATTTATTCCATTATAAAGCTGATCTTTTGATGCTTTATGAAATGCATTCAGTTCCGGGTCCATGTAAGGTAACTGTCCTTTTCGCTGAAAATACTGATGTAGCCATAAGTTTGCAGCCTGAATACCATAACTACCATTCGCCCATGCACTGTCATGACTACCCCAGTGATGTCCAAATTCATGCCCAATAACACCAATATCTGCATTAAAATAATGTGAATAGAAATACCAGGTATCAATACCCAATATATCGCCACCACCAAGTCCACCACCAATAGTAGTAATACCTAAGCGAATGTCCCCACGGTTCATTATTTCATCAAAATATCTACGATATTCCTGGGCTGTAAAATATCCGCCAACACTAGAAACCTGCCCAGCATTACCAAAGAAGTCATGTCCCATTGTCTGTTTATGATTGAACCACACATGTTCAAACTCGGGACTACTGAGTATGTAAGCAAAATTAGTGATCATAATGATCCATTCACGAGCATAAATGGGATTGATTTTTTCCCACTGACCGTCAGCTTGCGAATATTTTCCGAAGTAAATACCCCATTCAGGCTTAATGGTCGAAAGTTTCTGCACCAAAGTATCACTCTTTGAGCTCACTCGGATATCCAGCAAATCAACTGGTAACTGCTTAAATTTATTGATACCACTAAGTTTAATACTACCTGATCCATCAAGCAGTTTATAATACTGATTCTCATTAAGCTTCAAATTCAGACGCGTATAACTCAAAGCCTTCAGTTCATCAATATGTACTAAATTGAACCATCGATCAGTATTCTTTAATCGAGCTTCGATGTTTAAGTCTTTAACGGGTGCGACACTATAGTTTTTAATCAGTAAACCATCATTATCCATATAGCCGGAAATGATTCTGTTTATTTTAAAGTAACGTTGCTTTGGATCTGTCAGCGTTTCCCAATTTTCCCCATCCTGCAGGATAAGCTGTTGAGATACTGCTTGTTCCTGCTTCAACTCAGTCATTGATATACTGTTATTTACTGATTGATATTGCTCAACTTTCTGCAACGGAATGATATTTACCCGACTATTGAAAATACTGAAAATTCTATTGCTGTTGATGGTAAAATCAGCCGGTTTCAACATATTCTGAACATCAGCCTGACCATCAAATTTAAATTCTCTGAAACTCTCTACTACATCTGAAACAAGATTTGTCGTAGCCTTAAACTGGTTAAGATCAAACTGATCAACTTTACCATTTGCTCGTGAAGCATAAACATGACCATCATCCGCATAACTGAATACGTTTGCGATATTATCAGCCTGCTTTTTCGCAGCAACTTCAGTACCGGTTGCACCTTCTCTTATATCTGACACGTCATAAGCTAATGTCTGACCATTATCAAAGCTTGCATAAAGTAAATCATCTATTGTTTCCAAACGGACATTACAATAAATGCTCCCGCAATTGGGTAAGGACAGACGAGCAAATTTTCTTGCTTTTAAGTGATTCGAAGAAACAACATCGCTTTGCTTCCATACATTGATACGGTTATGTGTATCAGCAACAAATACAAACTGATCATTTGCAGCAACAGCAACAGGATGTACCAATGCCAGATTTTCCTGATCACCGCTCCAACTTCCCGTACCCATTGACATGATAAACTGAGGTTCGCTCGATGAGATATCAAATACATCTACTCGGTTCGAAGACAATGAGGCTGTGTATAAACGGTTTTCATGAATATTTAGGTCATACATCCTGTTCCATGCTGTATTTATACCGGTAATACTGTTGCCCTGTAAGGGTTGCATCGGCTGTTTATTTTTAAGGTCATATCTTAAAACAGAAGCAGGGTTCTGATCATTTGCAACATAGATAACATCATCATGAACGGAAATAGCACGCGGATTCCATCCACCCAAATTAAAGTCATTCATATTCAATGAATTAGCCACATCTGTCAGACGTGTTTCATTAATTTTTTTTAATGTTTCTTCAGGCTTACTCACTTCTGGGGGAGTATCAGGTTGTGCAGGTACTGTTGAAGCCTGTCCATTGTCACCCCCTCCTCCCCCACATGCAGTTAGTGCTAAAAAACTGATGATAGAAAAATATAGCAATGATTTACGCATGTCAGTTCCAAAATCCATTTTCAATTGTAAAGCATACATTAATAAACAAATAAAAACATTAATAAAAACAATATGTTAAATTCTATCAATTCCCATTTTTCATTAGAAAATCTACACACCCATCACTTTTCAACGTAAAGTGAGAAATAAGTTGGTATAAAATATTAAGCATAGCTCATTGCTGAAATAAACATTATATTCAAACTGATTTTGGGCATAATCATAAGCAAGATCATTATTCCCCCCACCTAATACCTTAAAAATTAAAAGCCATTTATCTCTTTTTACATGCTTATTAACTTCCATTGGAGCTATATACATTATATTATCGGGAAAACCCCATCAAAGTTAATTTTTATTTAATATCAACAAATTACACTTTAAATTTAATATTTAAAATCACCTTTTAATGAGTCAACTCCCCCTCCCATGGATTCATTTATATTACAACTCCACCTCCATAAATCAGTTTCCCCTATAATTAATAATAAATATCAGATCATAATTAAAATATATAATTCCATGTAAAAAAATCACAAAAAAAACAATAAGCATATGACTTATAAGAAAATAACTATTTGTCTAATATAGATTAATTTTAATACATTTAGACTATTTCGATAGTTGTAAATCATAATCAAGGATGAGAAAAATGAAATTCAACAAATTAGCCCTATTCACATCATTATTAATTTCTACGCAGCTATTTGCGCAAAAACCCAATGTTGTGATCATTTTAGCCGATGATATGGGATATTCCGATTTAAGTTCTTATGGTAGTGAAATAAAGACACCTAATATTGATAGTTTAGCTCATCAAGGTACTCGCTTTACCAATTATCATACACCAGGTACATGTTCCCCAACACGGTCAGAGTTGATGTCTGGTACAGATCATCATCAGGCTGGACTCGGTGCAATGGCAGAAACGATGCGGGCAGATGCAGCAAGATTTGATTTAACGCCTCGCCCACAGTTCTTAGGTAAACCTGGTTATGAAGGTTATTTAAATACTCGTTCTATTCCATTGCCTCAAGTATTAAAAGACAATGGTTATAAAACCCTTATGGCTGGTAAATGGCATCTTGGCTTTACCCCAGAGACCAATCCAGCAAATAAAGGCTTTGATTTATCTTATGCATTATTAAACGGTGCAGATTCACATTTTAAAACACTGCCTGATGGTATAGAACGTAAAACTATTTACACTGAAAATGGTCAGAAGGTCGAAATACCGGATGATTTTTATTCAACAGATTTCTTTACTCAAAAAGTGATTGACTATATTGGTGATAATAAAAATCCAAGTCAGCCTTTCTTTGCCTATGTTGCTCTAACTTCACCACACTGGCCTCTTCAGGTACCAAAAAATTATTTGAATATTTATAAAGGACATTATGATCAGGGTTATGATGTCATTAAGCATAAGCGTTTAGAAAACATGTTAAAGCTAAAGCTGATTAATTCAAAAAAAACAGCCAAAGTCGTTAGCAAAGAACTTGCGCCAATGAATTTAGACCTGTGGAATAATCTCACGCCTGAACAGAAAAAAATCGAAGCGCGTAAAATGGAAATTTATGCGGCACAGATTAAAAATATGGATGACAATGTCGGAAAACTCATTAAACATCTGAAAAAAATTAAGCAATACGACAATACACTGTTTATCTTTATGTCAGATAATGGTGCAGAAGGTTTCTATCGTCCACTTCCAGGTTATGACAACAGCTATAACAACTTAGGTAAAACGAAGTCTTATGAACTTATCGGTCCACGCTGGACTGAAGTGAGCAGTGCTCCATTTTCACTATGGAAAGGAACTGCGGCTGAGGGCGGCGTCAGCGCACCAGCTATTGTCAAACTTCCAAATAACAACACAGCTAAAATTAGTAATAGCTTTGTCAATGTCAAAGACATTTTCCCTACTATTCTTGAAATTACACAATCTTCATTAAAACCAGATTATCAAGATGCCAGCAAATTCAATCAGCTTTCAGGTAAATCATGGATCAGTTATCTGTCTGGTAAAACCGATTCTGTATATGGCGAAAACTTTATCTATGCAGATGAATTGCATGGTGATGCCTATGTGCGCAACAAGAAATGGAAGCTCACCCGTACAATCACGAAAAATCTGAATGGTCCAGACTGGAAACTCTATGATATGGAAAATGATCGTACAGAAACAAGGGACTTAAGCACACAACACCCTGAAATTGTAAAACAGCTCCAGCAAGAATATGTAAAATATACTCAACGTGTAGGTGTCCAAAATTTCGCGGAGTAATACTTTCATGTCAAATTTGATAAAAGGAAGTTGTATAGTATTACTTGTTATCTTTGCAGGATGCAGCTCTTCGAAATCAGGGAAATCTGTAAATAATGTCGCTTTAGGAAGTGTCAATCTATGTAAGCAATATTCAGGCTTACCTGTACTTTGGGGAGAATCTAAAACATCTGGCATGGTTGAAATTCCAGCAGGTGAAATTCTGTTTGGCTCAAACACAGGGTATACAGATGAACGCCCTTTCTATCAAAACAAACTCAAAGTAAATGCTTTCTGGGCTGATCGAACAGAAGTCACTGTTGCTCAGTTTAAAAGTTTTGTAGATGCAACTGGCTATATTACTGATGCTGAAAAACAAGGCGGTGCAGCTGTTTTCATCATGCCTGAAACAGATAATGTTACCATGATGTCTTGGTGGAAATTTTCAAAAAATGTTTCCTGGAAAAACATTGATGAAAAGTTCCCTGCGCTGAATGAGCCAGTTCGTTATGTAACTTATAATGATGCGCTTGCATATGCAACATGGCTTGGCCGAGATCTCCCCAGTGAATTAGAAAATGAATACTTATCTAAAGGATTCAGTGATCAGGAGGATATCGGTCCAAAATCGCATGGAAAAATTACTGCCAACTACTGGCAAGGTGAATTTCCTTATTCCAACTCTAATCAAGATGGATTTAAAGATATAGCACCTGTCGGCTGTTTTGAAGCCAATCCTTTTGGCATACATGACATAATTGGAAATGTTTGGGAGTGGACAAATTCCGTTTACAAAGGCCCTCATTCCGATATGCATATGGGCGATCCTCAAATGACCCGCCATCACTCAGAACAGATCATGACAATGACCATAAAAGGCGGCTCCTATTTATGTGCAGATAATTATTGTGCACGTTACCGAGCAGCTGCCCGTCATCCGCAAGAATTTGATCTTGCCACTTCCCATGTTGGATTTAGAACAATACTACGGAAATAAACTTTAAATTTACAAGGATTGATTTTTAATGAAAAAATTTATTTTTTCAGGGTTACTTTTGTGTCTAGGAAATGCACATGCAGTAGAAAACCTGAGGATAAGCAACACCGTCACTTTAAAAAATTTGTACGCGGATCGTGATTATAGCCAGAGTGATGCAGACATAGGGAGCTGGACACAAGGGGTGATTTATCGAGGAAAATTCAGCTATAAACTGAATGAAGACTGGAATATCGCATTAAACCCCTCTTTTCAATATGCTTACCGACTGAGTAACGATAAAGGACTTGCAGATACAATTTTACCTTTCGATACTCTCGCCCAAGAACAAAAACAGCATCAGCACAAACAAGGTATTAATTTTGAGGCTTCATTTCAAAATCATACTCTAAGTTATGGCGAACAATGGATTAACAATCCAATGCTAGTAATAGACCCATCTCGCCAATTACTTCCTTCATTTCATGGTGTGGTATATACAGGAAAATTTAAAGATACTACTGTTTCAGCAGGCTTAATTGATAAATATTCACGGCGTAGTGCTGAACATTTCAAAAAAATTAGTGTAAAAAATATTGAATCGGATGGCTTAACTTATTTAGATATTCAGCATGCGATATCGCCTAATCTAAAATTACACGCGTTTAATGGCTATCTAGAAGACCTTTATAATCAAAGTATGCTTGGCTTAGATTATAAATGGCAACTTTTTGACACAAAAATGCAAACCAATATCCGTTACTTTAATAACACAGATATTGGAGATTCCAAGTTAGGTTCAATAGATAATAATAACTTTGGAATTATCAGCTATGCAGAACTACTACCAAAATTAAAATTAGGTATCGGCTATCAAAAGATATTTGGTGATAATGATTACCCTTTAATTGATGGCCCTATTCCTGTACTTAACTTCATCAATTGGACTCAAGGCTCTTTCATTAAGAAAAATGAAGACTCATATCATTTGAACTTCAGTTATGATTTTGATGCATTTATACCTGGGTTAAAATTTGATACTAAATATATATATGGTGAAAATTTTAAAACACAAGGAAAGGATGATAATGAGACAGAGTTTAATTTTCGTTTTGGTTACACCATTAATCGTGGCTTATTACAAGGTTTAAGTCTATCTTGGCTAAATATTGATTATAAATCTAAATATGGTCGAAAATATAATGAGGATCGAGTCCATACCACCTACACTTTTAAATTCTAAATTTTTAATAAAAACAGCTATATACTAGCTGTTTTTAACAATTAAACAACATCCTGTGGTGAACTTTTTCGTTATTGGAATGATTACCATATAAGCCAAATTGATGAATTAATTATTGTACAGCTATTTTACGGAGATGGCGTCAATTGAACTCAAATCCTAAGCTATTGATTTAGTGAATTATAAAGTCAATAGCATTTTACCTATACCCATTTTTTACCCAAATTAGATTTAGTGCATTGAATCACAAAAATAATCTTGTTCAAATCCAACTAAAGGATTTGAAATGGTGTACTCATTATACCATCTTTATAGCTCAACCAAAATATTATAATATAACATTACATTTTTGATATTTATTTTTTGATGTATTATTCAGAAAGACACATTCAGGGTTAATGTTATGTTTGAAATTATTGATGATTTAAAGAAAAAATTAGATCAATATCGCCCTTTATCTCCTGCAATTGTAAAAAATTTACAAGAAGATCTTATTGTCCGCTGGACCTATCATTCAAATGCCATAGAAGGTAATACTCTTACACTATTGGAAACCAAAGTAGTTCTTGAAGGTATTACTGTAGGTGGAAAAGCGTTAAGAGAACATTTCGAAGCGATAAACCATAGAAATGCGATTTACTACGTCGAAGACATTATTCGTAAGAAAGAACCATTTTCAGAATGGCAAATTCGCAATATTCATCAACTTATTTTAAAAAATATTGATGATGAGAATGCTGGGCGTTATCGTCAGCAAAATGTATTGATTTCTGGTGCTACTACTACCCCTCCTGACTATACTTTATTAAATGACAAGATGGCTCAGCTAATCGATTGGTATAACCTTGAAGCATATAAACTTCACCCGATTGAACGTGCAGCCAAAGTACATGCGGATTTTGTGGGTATCCATCCATTCATTGATGGCAATGGTCGCACATCACGTCTTTTGATGAATCTGGAACTGCTTAAAGCAGGCTATCCACCCTGTGTGATTACTGTAGAAAATCGTTTAGCTTACTATGAAGCATTGGATCAATGGATGGCTTTTGGAAAGACTGAAGCATTTATTCGGTTAGTTTCAGAGGCGGTACAAGACGGATTTAAACCGTATCAAGTTGTTTTAGGAATATAGAACTATACTAACTTACATTTTTCTTCATTTATCTTTGC
Source organism: Acinetobacter sp. WCHAc010052 (assembly GCF_002165295.2). Classification (NCBI taxonomy): domain Bacteria; kingdom Pseudomonadati; phylum Pseudomonadota; class Gammaproteobacteria; order Moraxellales; family Moraxellaceae; genus Acinetobacter; species Acinetobacter sp. WCHAc010052. The sequence continues at coordinate 2,783,401 of NZ_CP032143.1, forward strand.
TTAAGACATTTTTGTTTATTCGGCCGGGATAGTGTGCGCACAGCAAAAAAATTAAACCTTTGTTTATTAAAACATTTACAACCAACCTACTTCATTGTACCGCGAAAAGTTAGCAGGCTAAAAAATATTAATGGCAATGTATCTACATTACAGCTGTTAATGAACCTCAAGCTGCTGAATTCTGAATATCCACCTTGTATCATCAGTGTTGATAATCGATTGGCTTACTATAAAAGCTTTAGATTATGGATGGCTTGTGGAAAACGAAGCTTTTGCATATTTTTATAAAAAATTCTAACCTCAATAAAATTATTCTTAATAACATTTCACATAAAATTCACTATTAAATACCTATACTTGAATTGGAAGTAAAACGCTGAAATTTAGAACCACAAAAATTTAGCAAGTGCTTTTAAGGTAAATTTAGTAATTTTACCAATTATAAATTTATATAGGTGTATTCTTCAATGGCTATAGAATTTGTTTCCAAATCAAAGTTACCTACTGCATTTGGCGATTTTGAAATTATAGCATTTCAAGACCAAAGTACTGGTGAAGAACATATTGCTCTTGCCAAAGGCATGGGTACTATTTCTAATCAACCTGTACTCGTTAGAATTCATTCAGAGTGCTTAACAGGTGACGCTTTTGGATCACTCAAATGTGATTGTGGCCCTCAATTACATTCAACCATGAAAATGATTAATGATGCAGGTCAAGGTGTGATCTTATACTTGCGCCAAGAAGGTCGCGGCATAGGACTAACCAATAAAATTCGAGCTTACGCCCTTCAAGACCAAGGACATGATACTCTTGACGCCAATTTATTATTAAATTTACCAGCAGATGCTCGTAAATATGATATGTGTACCATTATATTAGATTATTTAAAAATAAAGAATGTAAAACTCATTACAAATAATCCCCTTAAAATTAAATCTTTAACTGATTTAGGAATTAATGTTGTTGAACGTATTCCTTTAAAAGTTGGTTTAAATATCTTTAACAAAGCTTATCTTGAAACAAAGCAAAAACGCATGTCACATCTATATGATAATAGTGATTTTTAAAAAGCGATCACTTTTCGAAAAAAAATCCACGTATAAAGTTCCATCTCCCTCACGGGAGAAGGCCAAGATAAAATATTGTTTTATATTCAATTATGGTTTTAAAGAATACCTATCAAAGAAGCTGGCTTATTCTTTATTTTCTCTCAGGATTTGCGAAAAAACTGTGACTTTTTCTAAAGTCGCATTCATTCCCTTATTAAAAAAAGTATCGACGAGCGCTGAGCCAATGATAATAAGATCTACTTTATTGGCTAGTGCTTTAACATGGCTTTCATTTTTGATCCCAAAACCAATTGCAACAGGAATATTAAAAATCGGCTTAATTTCAGTTATCTTTTTCTCAAGATTAGATAGATTGAAGTCTCCTCCTGTTAATCCATTTTCTGCAACATGATATAAAAACCCTGTCGCGCGCGCTGAAATTTGCTCTAACCTTTCAACTGGGGTCGTCGGCGCGGTCATTGCAATTAAATGCATATTTTTTTCATTTAACTGCACTTCAAAGTTTTCTCGATATCCATATGGAGCATCTAAAATCAATATTCCATCTATAAGATTTTCTGTTTCGGCGATAAGTGTCTCAAAACCATATTGCATAATCGGATTTAAATAAGTCATGAAAATTATTGGTGTCTGGTCATCATGCAGCCTGATTACTTTTACCAACTCAATGGTCTGTTTTACCGTTAGACCTGCATCTAAAGCCCGAAGATGCGCTGCCTGAATGATCTCTCCATCTGCCACTGGATCAGAAAATGGAATACCCACTTCAATAATGTCAGCCCCTGCTTGACCCAATTGGCTTAACAGACGACAACTTTCTGTAAAATTAGGATCTCCAGCAGTAAAGTAACAGACCAAACCGCTTCGATTTTCCAGTTTCAATTGCTCTAATTTTTGATCTAGACGGTTCATGCTGTAGCTCCTGCAAGATATTTTTTGACCGTGTTTAAGTCTTTGTCTCCTCTGCCACTTAAATTGACAATAATGATCTGTTCTGGCTGCATTTCTTGAGCAAGTTGAATCGCATATGCAATTGCATGAGAACTCTCAAGCGCAGGAATAATACCCTCCTGTTGACTTAAAAGCTGAAAGGCATTTACAGCCTCTTGATCGGTGATCACCGTGTATGTCACACGTCCTGTTTCAAACAGAATGCCATGCTCTGGACCAACACCAGGATAATCCAATCCAGCTGATACAGAGTGCCCTTCTAAAATCTGCCCATCTAAGTCTTGTAATAAATAGGTTAAATTGCCATGCAGCACACCGACCTGACCTTTGCAAATAGAGGCGGCATGTTCATCGCTATTTATTCCTTTTCCACCTGCCTCAACGCCAAACATTTTGACATTCAGGTCTTCTAGAAAAGGATACATCAACCCTAATGCATTTGATCCCCCACCAACGCAAGCAACTAGAGCATCAGGCAGTCTATTTTCTTTCAGGAGTATTTGGTTTCTGGCTTCTAAACCAATAATTTTCTGAAATTCTCTGACCATGGTGGGATATGGATGAGGGCCTGCACCCGTACCCAATAGGTAATAGGTTGTATCCACATGACGAATCCAGTCACGTAATGCTTCGTTCATGGCATCTTTTAAAGTCCCACGACCTTTTTGAACACTTCTGACTTCAGCACCGAGTAATTTCATGCGTTCAACATTCATTTGTTGCCGCTGAATGTCTGTTTCTCCCATAAAAATGGTACATTTCATCTTAAACAGCGCGCAAACCGTTGCTGTTGCAACACCATGTTGCCCAGCACCCGTTTCTGCAATGATTCTGGTTTTACCCATAAATTTGGCTAATAAGATTTGCCCTACACAATTATTGATCTTATGCGCACCCGTATGGTTCAAATCTTCTCGCTTGAAATATATTCGAGCGCCGCCTGCATAAGCTGTTAGGTTTTTTGCATAAAAAAGAGGACTAGGACGACCAACAAAGTCCGTTAAAATCTGCTGATATTCAGCCCAAAATTCAGGTTTGTGCCGAACAGTATTAAAGGCTTGCTCTAATTCTTGAAGTGCTGGCATTACGCTCTCTGGCATGTAACATCCGCCAAATTGACCAAAAAATCCCAAGTCATCAGGACCATTACCTGTATAAGGGGTTGTCATCTCATATCTCTTTTACTATCAAAACTTGTTTGATCTTAAAATATTTTCATTTTTCTGATAATTGATATATTTTGAGCTCATGATGTTAGAAAATTTTACAACATGAAACGCAGAACATTACCTCCCCTTAATGCTTTAAAAGCTTTCGAAGCTGTCGCCAGAAATAAAAGTTTCAGCTTAGCTGCCGAAGAATTATGTGTAACCCATAGCGCGATTAGCCATCAAATAAAGCAGTTAGAAGAATGGTTGGATAAAAAATTGTTTATTCGACATTCCTCGAGCATCTCTCTGACGGCGGATGCCGAAGAATTATCGCTCGTTTGTATGGAGCTTTTTAATCGTTTAGAACAATGCGTCTTTGAGTTAACCAATAAGACATCAGAAGTAGAAGTTGTCATAGGCGCTTCTCATAGTTTTATGGCAAATTGGCTGATTCCTCGATTAGAAAAGCTCGAAGTCATTTATCCCAATATCCATATCAAATTAATGACATGTAATGACTTAAAATTGTTAGAAAAAGAGAAAGTTGACATATTTATCAATAGCGTCAGTGAGCATCATCTACTTCCCAACTTTTTGAATAAATATCTGTTATTTCCCGATAACATGGGTCCTATTTGTAATCGTGAAATAAATCTTCTTCATTCCGTAAATGATCTTTTAAACTATCCATTACTTCATACCCACTCAAATAAAAGTGCATGGCATACATGGTTTGATCAGTTTCAAATAAGCTTTTCCCCAAAATCCAATGACCGTTATTTTGATAGTCTGAATTTAATGATAGAGGGTGCAGTGTCTGGGTTAGGAATTGCCATAGCACCTCAAATTCTAGTAGAAAAAGAAATGTTAAATGGAAAGATCATTGCCCCTTTTGGTTTTATCTATTGTGACTATAATTTTTATGCAATGGTCAGAAAAAATAACGAAAATCGTGATGTTATGAATATCATTGATTGGTTAATGGCCGAAGAAAAAAGTTAAACATTTAATCTTTGATTTGAAAAATTCTATTCAATTGCTCATCTATAACGTCTATTTCACATTCTGTTCACGCTGTGCTGCCTAAGGTATAAAGATACACTTCATACGGACACTGATAATGAGACTTGTAAAAACACTTATTGCTACAGCCTTATCCTTGCCGCTTCTGTTGTTAGCCGGATGTAAAAGTATTCCCAGTTATTCAGCCGATTACGCCCAATCCAGAAACGGTATTCAGGGGATAGCGCTGGATCAGGCTAAAGCTCAGGATATCGGCCTCCGCTTTACCTCAGCTTTTAATACCTTGGGCACACCAGAATTTGTGGAAAGAGCCGGATCGCTGTATGCCGACCAGCTGTTTATTAACGATACCCTATCGCAATTTTCATCCCGGCAAAATCTGCTGGAGCACTTTCAAGGCATGAACAAACGGGTCAGCAAGGTCAGTGTCAAGCTATTAAACGCTTCTTATCATCAGGACTCTGCCTATGTGCACTGGCATATGGCCTATGATTTTAAAATGTTTGGCACGACCCGCAGTATGGACTCTTACGGTATCAGTGAAATCAAGATCAACGAAGACAACAAGATTATTTTCCAGCAGGATTTCTGGGACCCTGCGAATGGCCTGTACCGTTCCCTGCCTTATGTTGGAGGAGTCTACTCATGGCTACTGCCTTTCAAAAAATAGCGATTAGTACAGCGTTAGTGATGGGATGTAGCTTCTGTCCATGGGCACAGGCACAAAGCCTGAATCAATGCGGCAATGGTCCGCTGATGGTGGGTCAAAAACAGGTCGGTATGGCCAGTTATTTTGCACAAAACTGTAGCCAGTCCTGGGAAAAACAAAATATACAGATGGACTTTTCCTATACCCAGAATATTCCGGAATGGGCATTTAAACGTGCGGCCACACATTTACTGAAACGTAATGTTAAAGACGCAAAAATACATGCTCTATTCAACCCAATCACTGATTTGTATCGTCCGGTCAGATCAGGCGACCTGTACCGTTTAAAATACAATCATGCTACACAGACCCTGAGCTTATCTTTGAACCAGCAAAGTTTAGGGCAGCTAAAACATCCTCTGGCACAACAATATTTTAATATATGGCTGGGTCCCCAGCCATTTAGTGCTAAATTAAAACAGCAATTATTAAATTAGTATCTGCCGCTATGTCGAAACATTTTATCCTGATGGTTGAAGACCATTATGAACTGGCCTCTACACTATGCGAGTTTCTGGAAGAACATGGTTTTGTGGTCGATCATGCCCGCAATCTGAGTGCTGCTAGACAATTATTGAAACAGCAACGCTACCATATCTTGCTACTAGACATTAATTTGCCTGATGGTTCTGGTTATGAATTGTGCGAGTGGTTACGCAATGAAGAGGGGTTGGACTTACCTGTCTTGATGCTTACCGCTCGGGATACCTTGGATGATAAACTCAAAGGCTTCAATTCCGGCACGGATGATTATCTAGTCAAGCCCTTTGACTTTAACGAGCTGGTGGTTCGGGCCAAGGCCCTGATCAAGCGTTCCCTAGGTGAAGTATCTAGCAGTCGTCTGCAAATTCATGACCTAATTTTGGCCCCAGCAACACAGCAGCTAACTCGAGCTGGGCAGAACATTGAATTGCCTCCGATTCAGTTTAAACTTTTAAAGCTACTGATGCGTCACTCTCCTAAAGTACTGACCAAACAGGAAATTATGATGGAGCTTTGGGGTGACGAAGAGCCAGAAAGTGATGCTCTGCGCAGTCATATCTATAATTTACGCAAAATGGTCGATAAACCCTTTGAACAAAAGCTAATTCACACCATATCTGGGATTGGTTTAAAGATTGCTTTCGAAGATGAAGTCTAATTTAGGTACACAACGACAATTAGTCCAGTGGTGATTGCTAAGTCAACATTCTGATGAGTGTCAAGATAATATTGCCTGTCAAACAGCTCCACACGCCAACCTAGCTGTTTGCATAGCTTTTGCACCAATTGCAATCCAATACCATGCCCTTTGATTTCCAGTTGTAGCTGCTGACCAGACAGTTCCTGAACTTTAGAATTGTTAGGTAAAGGCATGCCGACTCCATTGTCAGCAATCAGTACTTTATTTTTTTCCATAATCACATCAATTTCTGTGCCCTGTGAATAGTTCAGCGCATTGCGCAGAATATTGCCAAACACCATTTTGGTCATGGATGGATAAAGTTTACGCGGTTGTTCATCGAGGTCTTTTTGCAGGTCTATCTGCATGCCTTTGTTATGACTGACACTCTCCAGATCCTGCACAAGATTGTCCAGACATTCTGAAAGCATGGTCGGTTCAGCAGTTAAAGTGTTGGTGGTATTGCGGGCAATGGCCAGCAAGGTATCGACCAGCAGCTGCATGTCTTCAATGGTGTTATGCAGGCGGGTAAAGGACTTGTTGTCGCCATAGCGTGCCTGACACAGCTGCACATTGCCTTTTAAAATGGTCAGTGGCGTGCGCAGCTCATGGCTGACATCTCCGGTAAATTCACGCTCACGCTGAATAAATTCGCTTAATACCTGATGATATTTTTCCAGCGCCTGCTTGAGGTATTCAGCTTCCAGATTAGAGTCGGTGCGGATGTCCTGAAAAGGCGAAGCCTGATTTTTCTGATGTTCCCAGTCGATATATTCCAGCGCATTGGCCAGACGGGTAATCGGGGAAAAATAGCGCCGGGCCCGACGGTTCCACCACCACAGCACACTATATAGCACAAACAGGCTGACCATCAGCGGTGCCAGACCAAACAGCCACACCAGCTTGTTGACGTTGCTTTCGCCAAAGACCAACAGGACATGCTGTCCGTCTTTTTCACCATACACAGTCATGCGCTCCTTGCCATCGACAAAATGCCGATTCACTCCTTGCTCAAGCTGCATAGTCTTAAATTGGGGTGGTGGCACAGTGTTCCAGCGGTAACCATACAGATTTTTGGTGTCGGGCAATTCTGCGGCAGGATTACGTTCTAATCGTTGCCAGTAGTGAGACATTTCCTGTTCTAGCGCCGTTCTGAGCAAAGAACCTTTAATTACCCAGGCACTGAAGCCAATCCCAATCACCACAGACAAGGCAATGAATCCGATTTGCAGCCAGTAATAGCGGTTAAACACCTCACCCAGAGGATGATCGTGTTTGTCCCTGAACAGCTTTAACATTGGTGCATTCCCCGCTACCCCATCCGATTCGCCATTCAATTATACGGTTTTCTTTTTAAACAGAAAGTGACCGATCACCCACTCGCGTCCATGCTCATAACCGAACAGCTCGGCACAGGCCATAAAGAAAATCCGCCAGCGTTGCCACCAGATTGCGGCATCCGCGCCATAAGTTTGTTCAAATAAGGGCTTTAGCTCGGCCTGTTTAGCATCCATATTTTCTAGCCAAGCATTTGCGGTACGTTCATACTGCGTGCCCGCCCATTGCCAGTGCTGTTCTAGCTGTAAATGCTGCTGAAAATGTAGGAAAGTTGAGGCTGCTGGCATCAAACCACCACTAAAGAAATATTGCGACATCCAGTCAAACTCATTTTTGACTTCAAAAGGATAATGCAAGAAACGATGACAGAAAATATGACACCACAATAAGCCATTTGGTTTGAGCCAAATACTGATATTTTCAAATAGTTTTTGATAGTTACGCACGTGCTCAAACATCTCCACTGACACCACACGATCAAAAGAGGCAGGTTCAAGTTGCAACACATTGACATCACAAGTGATCACCGTCAGGTTATCCAGTTTTTTTAAACGGGCTTGTTCCTGAATATACTCGCGCTGCGTTGAAGAATTTGACACGACTGTAATACGGGCCCTTGGATAACGCTCGGCCATATATAGACTTAAAGAACCCCAACCGCAGCCAATTTCCAAAATATCCTGCCCGTCTTTCAGTTGTGCTCGCTGGCAATAGCATGCAAGAGCAGCTTCTTCGGCTTGGTCTAGCGTTGTATCGGCATGTTCAAAGAGACTCGCGCTATATTTCAAACGCTTACCGAGTACTGCCTGAAAAAATGCGGTCGGCAGTTCATAATGCTGTTCATTGGCTTTGTCTGTCTCAATGGCAATTTCGCTGTTTTTCAGCATGGTCAGCACATCCATATAGCGCTGCGCTGCCAATGCGGGGTTAAACCGACCTTCTTGTGCCAAACGTTTTTTGCTTAAAGTACGAATGCCTGCACGAATCACTGGGTCTGGCACCTTGCCATTTTCGATCAGTTCTAAGGTTTTTTTAATCATAAAGTCCATGTATTTACCTACTCTTTGGGTGGCCACGGAATAAACATTGAAGTTCGTCGTTGATAGTCTTTATAGTTGTCGCCACGGTGGGCGAGCGCCTGTTTTTCACTAAAGGGAATACCTGTAAAGTAGTACAAGAATAGCCACATCAGCAGTGGATATATCCATAATTCATAGCATCCTGCTGCCAAACCGAGCACTGGATAGGCAAACCAATGCAGCCATTCAAAAAAATAATTCGGATGGCGCGAATATTTCCACAAGCCCTGATCCATGGTTTTACCTTGATTCTGTGGATCTAGCTTAAAACGGTAAAGTTGCTGATCGGCAGTGCTTTCACCTATCAAAGCCAAGAGCATGATCATACCCGCCCCAATCACAGTGACCAAAGTCCAGTCATTCCATTGCTCGGTCGAGATACTTAACAACTTCAGCATTGGGTAGGAAAACAGTAGCGCCAAACCTGCCTGAAATATAAAAAACACCAGAAAACCAAGATGCTGATAATCCCCCATCGCTCGGCGCATGTTGGCATAACGCGTGTCTTCTTGGGTTTCATTGGCATAGCGCCGTAACAGATGCCAAGTCAGCCGTGAAAACCAGATCCCACTCGCCAGTCCCAGAAATAACCGAACCAACAGTGGTGCACTGTGAATCGCCCAAGCGGCAATAATCATGTTTAGGGCAATACTGAAACTCCAAGCGACATCGACTAGCCCTGCTCTGCGGTTATAGGTCACCAACACCCAGCTACAGAGCATGATGAAGACATTGAGCAAAAATAAATCTAGCAGCATGTCGCCCTCCTGTTTTATTTCTGCTTAGTAAGCACTGGCTTCAAACAGCAAATGAACATCGCTGATCACACCTTCGCGGAAGCCACCTTCGCAATAACACAGATAAAAATCCCACATGCGGATAAAGCGCTCATCAAAACCAAGTTGCAACACCTGATCACGTTGCTCCAGAAAACGCTGGCGCCAACACTTCAAGGTTTGTGCATAGCTTTGACCAATATCTTCCAGATGTTTGAGACGAAGTTTTTGCTCAGAAGCCGTTTGCGTCATCACACTGATACATGGAATAAAACTACCGGGGAAAATATAACGCTTAATATAATCCACCGTATTTAAAGCTTTAACATAGCGTGCATCTTCAATGGTAATCGCCTGTATCAAGGCTAGACCATTCGGCTTAAGGAGCTCGCGGCATTTTTGGAAATAAGTTGGTAAATATTGCTCACCCACTGCTTCAATCATTTCAATCGACACAAGCTTGTCGTATTTGCCTTCTAGTAAACGGTAGTCCTGAAGCTGTACAGACACCCGATGAGACAGCCCTGCTTCAGCAACTCGGGCTACAGCCTCATCATATTGTGCCTGGGAAATGGTAATGGTGGTCACCTTACAGCCATAATGCTGAGCCGCATAAATGGCAAAGCCTCCCCAGCCGCTGCCAATTTCAACCAAATGGTCCATCGGTTGCAATTGAAGTTTTTGGCAGATCAGTTCTTTTTTATAATCTGAAGCTTGTTCCAAGCTCATACAAGGGTCTTTAAACACCGCACTGGAATACATCATGCTGGAATCTAAGAACAATTTAAAAAAATCATTGCTCAAGTCATAATGCTCAGCAATATTCTGACGACTGCCATCAATCGAATTCTTGCGGGATTTATACCAAGCCTTGAGTACCAGCTGGCTAGCTTTTGCCACCACATTTTGATTCATCCGATCAAGCACATCACGATTACGCGCTAGAATACGAATTACATTGACCAGATCTTCACTGCTCCAGTAACCACGAATAAATCCTTCTGCTGCCCCCAGTACACCATTACGGAACAACAGTTCCATTAGACGGGTATCGTGCACCTGAATCACGGCCTGCAGATCACTGTTTTCGCCAACTGTTCCGCTCCAGATGCCTTTAAAAATCAGCTGACCATGCCGCAATTTCAGCAAATGCCGTAATACCACCGGCAGTTCGGTGTGCTCTCCCATTAACAGTGTTTTCATAGTCATGTCTTTCCTTTTTCTTTTTTAGGATGGCGGTAAAACGGAATTTTCTTTTTCCATAAACGAAAGGCATGCAGATAAATTCCGCTGACCATCCTGAAGGGTTCAAGAACTTTCAGTACAGCATAGCGATGCTGCTGTGAAGGAACTGTGATGGCCTGCAGGGAAAATTTCAGGGTGGCATCGAATTGCAGCACGGCCTGCTCAAACAGCTGCATATGAATCACATTTTGTTGTTCTGAAAAGCTAAAACGCCAACGATAATCTAGCTCCATCGGCATGAACGGCGACACATGAAAGTCCTTTTTAAAATCAAACTGGTGACTTTGGTACGGCGCATGTTGGTCTGCATTGTTTCGGCAGTCGTGAATGTAGACCTGTCTTTCATTCCACGGTGTATTGGTAATTTCACTCAGTACAAATATCAGTTGGTCGGTGGCATCTAAGACTAGATAAAACACTACAGAATTAAAGCGAAAGCCGAGTGTTCGTGGCAAAGCCATTACTCGGATAGATGCGGCATGCGGTAATAGATAGTTTTCCCGCTTGATGAGCAAACGTGAGACCTTCTGCCGAATCGAACCATATTCCATGGTCAGAAAATCCCGCTCATCTAGGGTCAAGAAATTCCAGCGGCTGGAAGACCAGAGCCAGGATTTACCGGTAAAGGTCGCGAGCTGATCCGGATCAAACCATAGATAGGTTAGCTGGGTCTCAAAAGCATGGGCTTTGGGCAAATAACGTCGGTGCCGGATTTCGGCAGAGGCAATCGCCAGTGGATACATCTGCATCATGTGCTCCTAGGCGGCCTGTTCGGCCTGTTTCAATAGCTGATCGACTACCCATGATGCGCTACGCGCCCCATCCTCATGAAAGCCCCAGCCCCAGTAAGCACCACAGTATGAAGTGCGGTTTTGGCCGTTGACCTCGACCCAGCGTTGCTGTGCTTCAATCGCCGGGGCATCAAACACTGGATGACGGTAATGTCGTTCTATCCAGACTTTTTTCGGATTCAGGGCAAAATTAGGATTCAGGGTGGCAAAGACCTGGGTTTTGCAGTTCAGGTTCTGCAACTGGTTCATCCAGTAGCTAAAGCCATAATGTGTGCCACTGTGTTGGAATGGCGTCTGTTCAGTGACCTGAGTCGGCGTGACGTGTACATGCCAGCTGGCCCACTGGCGACGGGATTTGGGCATGATAGAGGTATCGGAATGTACCACCATGCGGTTATCCTGATAGCGGAACTTGCCTAGCACGTCCAGCTCCTGCGCGGTCGGGTCTTTCAGCAGTTTCAGGCTGTCATCGGCGTGGCTGGCGAAAATCACCCAGTCAAAACGCTCACTGCCCTGTTGGGTTTCAATCAGCACATCATTGGCACTGCGAGACACCTGATGCACAGCAATTTTACGAAGCGTGATATTGCACTGGGCCTGAATGGCACGGACGTAGCGAGCTGATCCACCCTTGACCGTCAGCCATAAAGGACGGTCTTTGAGCTGCAACATGCGATGATGCTGGAAAAAGCTCACCACAAACTTATACGGAATCTGTCCAGCCTGTTCCACCGGGCAGGACCACAGCGCCCCGCACATCGGATAGAGATGTTCCTGACGGAAGGCTTCGGAATAGCCATGCCGATCCAGATACTCATCTATACTGAGCTGTGCATCGACATGCTCGACATCCAGATCTTTATTGGCGGCATAGAAGCGGAACAGATCCGACAACATCGCGCGAAAATCTGCATTACAAAAGTTTTGAGGTCGGAACAATAACGAGAATTTTTTTGAAGGATTGTACTGTAAGCCCGTGACCTGATTATTCACCGAAAAGCCCATGTCACTGCTTTGCGATTGAATCCCAAGTTCTTTTAGCATGGCGCAGAATAGCGGATAGTTATGCTCATTAAAAACAATAAAGCCACTGTCCACCGCAACCTGTTCACCATCGATATTCAGCTGATGGGTATCGGTATGACCACCAAAGTAGTTATTCTTTTCAAAGACTGTGACTTCATGCGCTTTGCTGAGTTTCCAGGCAGCGTACAGACCAGAAATACCTGAACCAATAATTGCAATTTTCATGGTGATTCCTTTGAATGAATAGTCGGAGTGCCGGTCTTGGCAGCTTTTTTCTGTTTTCGGGCCCGGGCAATTTTACTGACATCATAGACACGTGCCGGAATCGGCTTGATTCCCCAGACCAGCCCGAACAAAGACATGAGTTTCAGCAGGTAATAGGTCACATCAATCTGCCACCAGTAAAAACCCTGCCGTGTACTGCCGGCATAATAATGGTGATTGTTGTGCCAGCCTTCGCCCAAGGTAATGATCGACAGAAATAAATTGTTACGGCTGTGATCGTCCGTATCAAAGTCACGGCTGCCGTAATGATGCGCCAGTGAGTTAATACACAAAGTGGCATGGAGCAGTAACACGGTGGAGACCACAAAGCCCCAGACCAGCAATTGCAGGCCGGAGGTAGAGAGTTGCGGCCAGGTCATAGCCAGCCACTCCCCTAGCGCATAAATCCCGCCCGCGGTCAGCAGCACCACAATTAAACTGAAACGGTCCAGCCAGATCAGTTCCGGATATTTCAGCCAATCTCTAATGACTTCTTTTCGCGTGGCAAAGTTATATTCATTTAAAAACCAGCCAACGTGGCTGTACCAAAAACCATGCGTGGAGGAATGCGGGTCTTGCAAGGTATCGGTATAGCGATGGTGATAACGGTGATGCGCCGCCCACCAGAGCGGGCCACGCTGCGCACTCATGGTACCCATCAGCACAAACAGAAACTGTACCGGACGCGAAGTCTGAAAAGTTTTATGTGACAGATAACGATGAAAAAAAGCGGTGATGGAAAACATACGGATCAGGTAGAACGCCAGCATAAAGCCCAGCGCAAACCATGACACCCCCACCCAGAACACGGCGAGACAGGCCAGATGCAACAGAATAAAGGGCAAAATCCGGAGCCACTGAACCTGGCTGTTTTCAGCGGTCAGCGTTTCAGGCGATGTGTGTATGGACCAGCTGTCTATCCATCGCATCAGGCTTTTCAACATGGACTCATCCTACTTTTAAGCGGTTGTCTTTATTCTATTTGATGAGTCTAATCAGTCAGATATGAATTTTATGTGAAGTGAAATAAAAAAAGCCGAACTGTAGAGAGACTAAGCAGTTCGGCAAAAGGGTAACAGATTAATGCGGCAATTTGATCAGTTTTGTGATGTCATAACCATAATGTTTTGCTGTCTCCAGATAGGACTGATAGGTGGCTTCATCCAGTTGCGGTTCGCGCGATAAAATCCACAGGTATTTGGTACTCGGTCCACCGACCAGCGCCACTTTATATTCCGGATCCACGCGTAATACCCAGTAATGCCCTTTGGTAAACGGAATCCATCTTAAACCTGGGGGCAAAAAGCTGACCTTTAGTTTGCTGTTGCCCTGATTTTGCGGATAGGCCACCCCTTCAGAGCTGATCATTTCACCATTTTCAATCCGGCAGCTATTTAATACGCCCATAGTCTGATCGGCATTGACAGTGTATTGTGCCGAGATATTCGATACGCATTTACGCTGAAAATACATCGGTAAATGCGCAATTTCATACCATTTACCAGCATACTTCTGGATATCAACCTGATCGACTGCCTGAGGTGGAACCGTTTCAGCTTGCGTAGTAAAGCTTAAGCTGATTATCGCCAGCGTTGTCGCTGCCAAAACAGACTTGAATAGCATCTTCATTTTTTAGCCTTGTTTGATTTTAGGCTTAAGATAACTCAACAGCATGTGAACAAAGCGTGAAGACGAAATGATGTGATTCAGGAGGCGTGCTGCTAAAAAAGTCCTAGACTGGTTTCCGGGTTAAAGCCATTCTTTGCTGTCATCTGCCACAGGGGTACCATGCATCACATGCTGAATCATGGCATAGGCAATACTGCCCTTGAACGGAATTTCGGGTAACTGATCAAATTTGAAAAACTGCGCATCGCTCAGTTCATTTTCCTGAATTTGAATGTCCCCTGTATGATATTCCGCCTTGAAGGCCATCATCAGATTGCTGGGAAACGGCCACGGCTGGCTGGCCAGATATTGAATGTTTTTGATCTGCAGCCCAACTTCTTCTAGGGTTTCACGGCGGACTGCCTCTTCCAGGGTTTCTCCGACTTCAACAAAGCCGGCAATCAGACTGTACATTTGGGTTTTATTGCGGGCATTTTTTGCCAGCAGAATTTCATCTTCGCCCCGGGTAATGATGGTAATCACACAGGGATTCACCCGTGGATACTGGTTATAGCCACAGGATGGACAGACCATGGCATACTGGCTGGCGTGTTGCTGGGTGGCATGGCCGCATTTACTGCAAAAGCGGTGATTACGGCGCCACTCTAGCAACTGCACAGCACGACTGGCTTGTTCAAACTGTGGCTTGCTCCAGACCTGCACCAATTGCCGGATCGGGACTAGTTGATAGCCTTCAGGTACTAATTCATTTTCTTTTAGATCCCGTGCAATGACCTGGCCATTTTCCGACAGATCCAAGTCGTGCTGCAGTCTTGCTACCAGCGGCAACTGAAAATGCTCATCCACCATTAATTGCTGCTGTCTAAAAATATACGCTTTTGAATGCATGCTCATGACATCCACTGGTTAAAAAAATCCCATACATGGGGGTGTATGGGACAAAACTAAGGAAACTTACATAGAGTAACTTCTCTTTAAAGAATAGGCGCACGCTGCCTGAATTACAACCATAATAATTTGTATCTTTTTGATTAAAATCACATAATTTTCACAACAATTATGTATTCAGGAATAATGCGAAGCGAGTTTCATCAACTGGCTGTAGCATTATAGAGATGAACACTCTGTTATTGTAGCAATCATGATTCCTGTGCAATGTCACCAGATCATCTGGTCGGGTTGAATTAACTGAACATGCGGACTGATTGTATTTTCACAAAAAATTGAACTGGCTGGCTATAGACTAGGCTACCTTTGATCGGGTCTGGAAGGGCTATGCATTTCGGTTTAATTTTAGGTGATCAGCTTCATCATCAGCTCGCTACGCTTAAAGCGCTGGACCGTACCCGGGATGTGATCCTGATGGCCGAAGTAGTTGAGGAAGCGACTTATGTCGCCCATCATCCGCAGAAAATTGCCCTGATTTTTAGCGCGATGCGGCATTTTGCCAAAGAGCTCAAAGCGGAAGGATGGCGTGTACGTTACCATGCTTTTCAGTCCGGCAGTCCAATTCGTAGCCTGCTGGATTTCGTACAGGCACAGCAACTGCTGTTCCCCGTCACAGAACTGGTGATGACCCGATGCGGGGAATATCGCCTGCAGCAGCAGATTGAACAGCACTGGAGCCAGCAGCTGCAACTGCAAGTAAAGTGTCTGGATGACGATCGTTTTTTCTGTAGCCCGGAGCAGTTCCGGCACTGGGCCAGCCGCTACCAGACGTTACGCATGGAATATTTTTACCGGGAAATGCGTAAACAGACCGGTTATTTGATGCAGAGACAGCAGCCGCTTGGACAACAGTGGAACTATGACAGCGCCAATCGCAAGGCATGGTCAGGCACTCCACCATTGCCTCCAACACTTCATTTTGAACACGATCAGATTGATCTGGATGTACTGGAACTGGTTGAGCGCGAGTTTCCGCTTCACTCTGGCAGCCTTGACAACTTCCGCTGGGCCACCACACGTAGCAATGCTCTGCTTGCACTGGAGCATTTCATTACCCGCAGTTTGCCGCATTTTGGAGATTATCAGGATGCAATGGTTCAGGGTGCAGACATGCTGTTTCACAGCCTGCTCTCGCCTTATCTAAATTGTGGTCTGTTACTGCCCAAAGAAGTCTGTGATGCGGCAGAAGCTGCCTACCATGACGGTCATGCACCACTGAATGCAGTGGAAGGTTTTATCAGGCAGATCCTCGGCTGGCGCGAATATGTTCGCGGAATTTACTGGCTGTACATGCCGGAGTATGCCAGCCGCAATGCGCTACAGTACTCAACACCGTTGCCACAATTTTACTGGACTGGCCGCACTCAGATGAACTGCATGGCTGAGTGTTTTCGTAATACTTTTCAGCATGCGTATGCACATCATATCCAGCGTTTGATGGTGACTGGAAATTTTGCCTTATTAACTGGTGTAGACCCGCAGCAGATCAGCGAGTGGTATCTGGCAGTCTATGCCGACGCCTATGAATGGGTAGAACTACCGAACACACTGGGCATGGTAATGCATGCCGATGGCGGCTTGATGGCCAGCAAACCCTATGCGGCTTCGGGCAATTACATCCATAAGATGTCTGATTACTGCAAACACTGTAGCTACAATGTCAAAACCCGTACCGAGCCAGACAGCTGTCCGTTCAACAGCCTGTACTGGTATTTCATGATCCGGCATGAAGCGATATTCCGTACCCATCCACGTATGGGCATGATCTATCGGCAGCTGGACAAACTGAAAGATCGGCAGCAGATCATCAGCCATGCCCAGCAGCTTCTTAGCCGGATCAATGAGTTATAAACGATGAAAAAACAGCATCTCCCTGAAAAAATATGTATTCACTGCTTGCGCCCTTTTACTTGGCGCAAAAAATGGCACCGTTGCTGGGAGGAAGTGCGATACTGTTCTGAACGATGTAAACGTGAGTCCAGACGTTTATCAAAATCAAACACTTAGAAACGCCTGTATTGGCGTGAACAATAGGCCCGTATCACATCAGGTGAACGCAGCTGCAGATGTTTGGTTTTTCGGCCAGTCACGCGTGCACGCCACATTTTAAAGCTACTGTGTTTCATATTTTGCCGCATCAAGCGAATCACCGCCGCTTCATTTAAACCATACTCACATAAAATAGCTTCAAAAGGAGTTCGATCTTCCCAAGCCATTTCTATAATTCTGGATAAGTCCTCTTCAGAAAATTGATTCATACCATTCTCGTTTTTAATCATCACGAAGCGTCAATAAGCTTTATCGACTTTAATCTGACTAAAAGAATAACAATACAATCATGAATTTTTTGTGATTTTTCTCTAGTTTACGGACTCAGCACGAATAAAAGGGCTAGTTAAACTAGCCCTGTTAAGTCTTAGTTACCTCTATAAGTCGAATATCCATAAGGACTTAAAAGTAGAGGAATATGATAATGGCTGACACTTCCATCTACCTTAAAAATTACAGGAACTTCAGGAAAGAAAGTATCTTGCTTATTTTTTTTAAACCAGTCTTCAGTTTTAAAAGTAACTTTATAAATACCGGCTTCAAGCTTCTGATTTTCAGGAAACAATCCAGTAATACGGCCATTAGGACCAGTATATTGCTGATTTAACTTCACCCATTTATTCCCAGTACTTTTTTCGAGTACCACTTCGACTTGAGCTGAGGGTAGACCATTTTCTAGATTCAACACATGCACACTTAAAGGGTTAGTTTGTGCAAAAGTCATTGAGGTCAACAATAGTGTTGAAAGTGGCAATAATTTTTTAGACATGATGAATTCCTTAAGGGTTGAAAATAGACTTAACAGCTGTTTCAGCGCAGTAATGGTCATTTTTTGCGCCCCCTGCTCCGGCAACACCAATGGCGCCGACCACTTGACTCTCATAACGCACAGGTACGCCGCCACCTAACAAAAGTAAATTTGATAGGGTGGTTAAATTTTTTGAATCCTTTTTTTCATGGGCATTTTGACTTAACAACATGGTCGCTGTTTTAGTGGATAAAGCGGTATAGGCTTTCTTTTCGGCTGCGCCCAAATTATGCGGTCCGACAGTTTCATGCCTATTTGATATCAAGGTATTTCCTCCCCGATCCACCACTACCACGGCAATGTTATGCTGTATTTTTTGACATGCGATCACAGCAGCATCAATAAGAGTTTGTGCTGCCTGAGAATCAAGTGAATAAACTTGATTCAATTGAACGGATTGTGCAAAAGTACTGCTACTCACCAGCATTACTGTTGCAATAAGCCCTTTGAGTTTGTTCATCATGATTGCCCTGAATTAAGTTTTAAAAATCTTATACAATCTGAATGATTTAGATCATGACAATCACATTACAAAGTTGTCATCTTCAAAATGAGCCTGAACAAAATGTGTATTCTAATTATCGAAGATGAAGTTAAAATCGCCTCATATCTGGTTAAAGGGTTAAATGAATCTGGCTATGAGGCGGAATGTGTCCATTCAGGGCTAGAAGGCTTGGAAAAGTTAAAAATGCATGCTTATAGTCTAGTCATATTAGATGTGATGTTGCCCGATATTGATGGCTGGGCAGTCTTAAAAGTATTGCGTCAATTTTCCCATATACCCGTGATTTTTCTTACTGCCAAAGATCAAATTATTGATAGGGTCAAAGGTCTGGAACTGGGTGCCGATGACTATCTGGCCAAACCTTTTTCGTATATTGAATTACTCGCACGTATTAAAAGTCTGCTGAGACGGCAACAGTATGTTCAGGAAAATGAGTTATGGATAGGCAATTTAAAAATGGACTTAATCCATCATAAAGTTTGGCGACATGAGCAGTTAATTGAACTCAGTAAAAAGGAGTTTAATTTATTGCACTTTATGCTACGGCACCCAAATGAAATTATTACGCGTAGGCAAATTGCTTCCGAAGTTTGGCATATCAATTTTGATACTGATACGAATTTTATTGATGTCGCAGTACGACGCTTACGCAGTAAAATTGACGAGGGGCATGAGATAAAATTAATTCATACTGTCCGAGGCTTGGGCTATAAAATTTCAGTGGAAGCATAATGTTCAAGCCCATTCGCTCTTTAGAACTCCGATTAACACTCTTGGTTACAGGGTGTGCTGCAATGGTCTTGTGCGCTGTAGCATTTATGACCTATCTGGGTATCAACCAGATTTTAATTGCTCAGCAAGATCGGGCTTTGGTTGAACGAATTGAGCGACTGGAAATTTTGCTACAAGACAGTAGCAATATTGAACAGATTATCGCTCGTCCGAAGCTGTATCAAAATATGTTGGGAAATCAGGATAATTTGTTTTTATTGATTCAAGGCAATCAGATTCTCATCAACATCAATCCTCTTGGCATTCCGCTGCCTGAATTTACCCATCAGCCCCAAATTCAATTCCAAGATTTATCGGTTCATACTTACCCCACCCGTATTGCTTGGAAAACCATTCAAATCAATCAGCAGCCCTATGTGTTAATTGCAGGCAAACAGTGGTCTGAACGTTTAGCCATCATCTCGCCTTTTCAAAAACGTCTTTTTATTTATGTATTTACGGGCATCTTGGCCATTTTCATACTCTGTGCCATTGCTAGCCATCTGGGATTGAACGCATTAAGGACTCTGCGAGAACAAACCCATGCGATAAATATTCAGCAACTTGAGCAGCGACTCAATCTGATTCATCCCCCTCAAGAGATTGAAAAACTAGCATCCGATATCAACGCCATGCTTGACCGTATTGAAATGGGATATAGCCAACTGAATCGCTTCTCTGAAGACATTGCGCATGAATTTAGGACCCCATTGAATAATTTAATCGGGCAAACCGAAATTTTACTCATGAATGAACGTAGTCCCGCACAGTATCAGGAACTCTTGATTTCCAACTTGGAGGACTATCAACGTTTAAAACGAATGATTGACAGCATGTTATTTCTTGCCCGCGCAGATGCGCATAAAGTTCGCTTAAACAAACAGAAAATTCAGCTCCAATCCTTTATAGAACATATGTGCAGTATTTTTGAATATCAAGCCGAAGAACAACACTGCAATTTTGTTTTAAGGCTTGAAGCGACTGAGTTATCGGCAGATCCAGAACTGTTACAACAAGCGCTGTATAATCTGATATCAAATGCGCTCATTCACGGCGGCAATCACCGAACTATTTATGTGCTTAGCCACCGAAAGAACATTAATAATATGCAGATGATTATATTATCTGTGATCACCAGTGGTTTGGAAGTTGCTCCTGAGCATTTGCCTCATCTCTTTGAGCGTTTTTATCAGTGCAGTTCCAGCAGACAAAGCCCTCATCAAACGGGGGGTTTAGGCCTATCGATTGTGGCATCTATTTTGACGCTTCATCAGGGAATGTATCGGGCAGTCAATAGCGCAGAAGGTATATGTTTTGAACTGCTATTCCCAAAAGAGTGACCCACGTTCGCACTCATTTGATCTCGTGTCAGGAATCACTCTGAATTCTCCCATCCACCAGATTAATGGTTCGATCACAGGTTGCCGATAATCTAGGATCATGAGTCACCAAAAGGACTGCACAGTCATGTTCACGATGTACTTTACGAAATAATTCAAACATTTCCGCAGCAGTTTGAGTATCAAGATTACCTGTCGGTTCATCTGCCAACAATAGTGCAGGCTGAGTAATCAGTGCACGTGCAATCGCCACGCGCTGCTGCTGCCCTCCAGAAAGCTCATTCGGTTTACGGTCAGCGAACTTATCTAACCCTACGGCGGCCAATAATTCATGGGCATATTGCAGCGCAGATTGATCTGGCTTGCCTTGCTTCAGCATTAATGGCATAAGCACATTATTTAAGGCAGTAAAGGCCTGTATAAGATGATGGAATTGAAACACAAAACCTATACTGTTGCCACGTAATGCTGTCCGAGCCCTATCATCCATACGGCTTGTTGCCTGACCCAACAAGTACAACTCACCACAGCTAGGCTGATCTAATAAGCCAAGAATATTCAGTAAAGTACTTTTGCCTGAACCAGAAGGACCAATTAATGCAGCAAAGTCATTCCGTTGAATACACAGGTCAATTCCATGTAATACCTCCACTTCATTAGATTGCCCAACATTATAGGACTTTCGCAATGCTTCTAAACGTAGTACTTCCTCAGATGAATCAGACATGACGAATTGCCTCCACAGGATCGAGTGCAGCCGCCCGACGGGAAGGTATTGCAGCAGCCAAAACTCCCGTCAAAGTCGCCAAGAATAATGCTGACAAGATAAGCTTGATTGAAATCGAAATATAAAACAAGCCGGGACCAAACTGATTAAACCCCCAGATTAGACCATAACTGACAACACTACCAAGCATCGAACCAAGCAGACCAAAAATTGCTCCCTGAAATAAGAAAACTCTTAAAATTTGCGCTTGTGTCGCCCCCGTCGCACGCAAAATACCGATTTCCCGAGTCCGTTGCACCACACTCACCGACATCACACTGGCAATACCAAAAGCGACTGAAATCCCCACAAAAACAATAATCATGTTGGTCGAAAGGCTCTGAGCAGTAATCGCATTCATTAATTGAGCATTGGTTTCAATCCAGCTTTCTGCTTTTAATCTAGTCAGGCGTCCAACTTGTGAGGCAACTTGATCCGCCTGAAAAATGTCTTGGATCGTCAGATCAATCACGGTCACACCACCCGGCAAATTAAGTAAAGATTGCGCCTGTTTCAAATCCAGATAGACATAGCGCGCATCCAATTCACGCACACCAAGTTCAAATATTCCAGAGATGTTCACCACTGCATTTTTCTGTTGCCCAGTATCTAACCTTAATTTGCTCCCGACTTGCACACCTAAATCTTTAGCCAATTGACGCCCAATTAATACATTATCCGCACTGACCCGTAATTCGCCACTCACCATATATTGCTTTAACGGAATAATCTGTTGATAACGTTCAAGATTGATACCAACCAATGCAACCGATTGAATCGCATCTCCGCGCTGTACAAATGCAGGACCAGAGACCACAGGAGAAACCGCAGTCAACACCGGCAACTGATCTAAATTCTCAGTAATCTGCTGCCAATTATTAATAGAACGTAAGCGTTGCGCACGCTTATCTTCTTGTAACAACTGAAGTGTTCCTGCTACTGGTGGCACAATGTGATTCACCTCATCTGGTGAGAGCAAACGAATATGCGCCTGTGTCCCTAAAGTCCTTTCTACAATATTCGATTGTAAACCCTGAATTAAGGCACTAATGAACACAATGACCGCTACCCCCACCGCGACGCCAATGGTAATCATCATCGACTGTGTGCGACCCTCTCGCAAAAAACTGATTGCGATGGTCCACTCTGTCCAAAGTCGCCCAAAAAAGTTTTTCAATCGAATTTCACCGGTAATTCATTTTTGCTATTTATCTGATCCGCTTGACTCTGCAAGACACGTTTAGTTTGCTCTATTCGGACACGAGTTCCATCTTTAAGCACTGATTCTGCATCGGTAAGGACGTGATCACCTTCTTTCAATCCAGCTACAACTTCCGACGTGACCAAACCACGTAAACCCAATGTGATAGGATGATGTTGAATTTTTCTATCTTTTACTAAAATAACCATAGCCTTGTTGCCACTTATACTGCTTAAAGCATCATTTGGAATGACCAAGGTTCGCTCGCGCTTGTTGGTTTCAACATTTACCGATACCGTCATGTCTTGACGCAAAAAATGTGGGACTGGATCAACTGTTAATCGGACATCTACTGTGCCACGTTGAGCATCAATACTTGGGGCAATAAAATTAATATGAGTAGGAAAAGGTTGATCTGGATAAGCATCTGCAATCACTGATGCTTTTTGTTGTAAAGCCAGCAGTGGTAAATTTCGTTCATCAAATGGCACTCGAATTTCAGTCGCACCATCCAATGCAATAGTGAAGAGAGTCTGACTTGGTTGTACCAAATCTCCCGGCTCAACATTCCGGGTTAAAATAATACCTGAAACTTCTGCACGAATTTTGGTCTTGGCGAGTTGAGCTTGTAGTGCAGCGAGTCGTTCACGTAGTTTTGTCTCTTCAACTTTATCTGGGGCTAGTGAGGCAACTTTTAATCGAGCTGATTCCAAATTATTACGAGCGAGTTTCTCTGCCTCTATCGATTTCTCCTTTTCCTCTGCTGATAATATTCCTAATTCGGCATTCCGTCTGCGAAACGCCTCTCTTTGAGCCTGTTCTAATTGTACTTTGGCATTTGCTAAATCGACTTCTGCTTGCGGACGTCTAGTAGTTTCGAGTTCTTTTAATTCAGCTTCTGCCTGCCGGACTTGCGCCGAAATTTCATCAGATTTCAGTACTAAAAGAATATCTCCTCGAGAGACCCTATCTCCCTCTTGAACTAAGCGCTCAAGAACAAGCCCTGTAATTTCACTACCTATCTGAGTCTGAGATACTTTTTCTACCCTTCCTGAAGCAACAACTGTTTGAATTAATGGACTAGATACGACCTCATAACTAGGTAACAATGGTCCTTGCCACCAGCGATATATAGCAAAACTGACGACCAAAACCAGTGGTATGATCATGATCCAAGGCTTATAGCGGGTAACAAGCAATTCCGTTCTCCAAGCCAAAATAAAGAGATATTTTTGAATCGAATTATTAATTAAATATATATGAAAATTGTGTAATAACACACCAAATAAAAAGAGCAGATCATTTTTTTAACTTAATTTTCCTTATTATTACAATTTTTTAATAATATTGATTAAAAATAATAAATTTTAAATTAATATTTCCTATATTTATATAGATTTTAAACACATTTAAAACTTAAACACTTTAGCTACCAATAACATAATACATTACTCTATTTAGTAAAGTAGCTGTTGTGATGGTGGCAGTTTAACCCAACATGTAATGGTCTAATATTTCTATATTAAATACTTCTAGCTTTACCCAATTTAACCCACTAATGCTAACTACCTGTGATGGCAACACAGCTAGTTAGCCAACAGATCTTACTTTTTAATTTAAATTACCGCCAACACCCTTAAACTTCTCAACTAAAATTGAAATTTTCTGGAAAACATTTTGTTTCTTAGTCAAATACTGTGGGTTCAATGGGCTCATTTTAGGCAAAATTGCATTAAGTTCAGTGCCGTTTTCACTTGCAAATTCCCTCTTCAATGAAGCCATGATATATCGTTTAGTGGCGTCCTCATTCAAGTTTTCATCCTGAATCAGTTCCTGAACCTCACGCTGCTGTTCTATTTGAGCGAAAGTGTAAAAAGAATCCATCACACTAGCTTTATCCTCAATCTTGTCTAAATCAGTATGATTAATAAAATCAACGATCAAACTTTCTTTAGATCGACTCTCCAAGCTTGAACGAATCACACGTCGCATATCATCAACCAACGCAACCTTATCCTTGATTTTTTTATTACTTTCAAAAATAAGCTCTAAAATATAGTCTAAATTGATTTCTTGTGACTTTAATAGATCAACTTCAAAAACTACATCGTTCCAATCAATCTTAGATTCTTCTTTTTGCTCCGCGAACCGCTCCCTACGTAACCAATCACGTATATCATTATAACTGGATCGATAATCTTGGATTTTCCGTTCAGCTGGCATATCAATTGCAGTGAGCTGTGCTAACTCTTCATCATTTAAATAATGCTTATTTTTAAATTCTTCAACTGCACTAGCATCATTCAAATCAACAGATTGTAATTCTTTTAGACTCGCATATTCATCATAGTTTTGCAGTACGTTTTCTACTCGCAAGTATTCACCAAATAATTTAGCAAATGCTTTTTTATCTGACTCTTTAAAAATTTCATCGGAGTTAGGGAAGCGTTGCTCCAACTCTTTAACTACTTCTATAAACCCTCTTCTTGCTTCTCCAGTTAATACATCGGTGAAGCCTTCCATATATTCTTCATAGCTTTTCTCTAAAACAATATTCTGCGTATTTGGATCACCAAATAATCGTATAGCATCAATCGTTGGCTGTTCTAAATCACGGAAAGTTACGATATTGCCAAATGTTTTAGTCGCATCAAAAATACGGTTAGTTCGTGAATATGCTTGTATAAGGCCATGATATCGTAAATTTTTATCAACAAATAAAGTATTTAATGTCGGTGCATCAAATCCTGTTAAGAACATACCAACCACAATCAGTAAATCAATTTCTTTAGCTTTGACTTGTTTTGCTAAATCACGGTAATAATTTTGAAAGCTCTTAGTTTCAACACTAAAGTTCGTTTTAAATACTGAGTTATAATCTGCAATTGCTGAACTTAGAAATTCTTTAGCACTACTATTCATAGCTGACACATCAAAACTTTCATCTTGAATATCACCCACGGCATCCTGTTCTTCATTTGCTGAAAATGAAAAAATAGTCGCTATCTTTAAAGGCTTATCATTATTTTTTTGTAAGTCTTTTATGCACTCATAATAGAGCTTAGCAGCATCTACACTACTCACGGCAAACATGGCATTAAAGCCTTTGCTACCTACTTGTAACCGATGCGTTTTCTGACCAAAGTGAGTTAGGATGTACTGGCTAATTTCACGTATACGATCAGGATGCAATAAAGCTTGTTTATTTTC
The DNA here is from genome assembly GCF_002165295.2 of Acinetobacter sp. WCHAc010052. Lineage (NCBI taxonomy): Bacteria > Pseudomonadati > Pseudomonadota > Gammaproteobacteria > Moraxellales > Moraxellaceae > Acinetobacter > Acinetobacter sp. WCHAc010052. The sequence goes on from NZ_CP032143.1 coordinate 2,809,216, forward strand.
ATAAGCACTTAGTTTTTTGACATCTTGTTCTTTTTCTATATTTTTAAATTGTGGACGTACATCATTATAATCCACTTTAAATTTGAGGACTTTTTCATCACGAATTGCATCGGTAATGACATAGGCATGCAAAGCACCCCTATTTTTATCCTTGTCATATGTACCAAATACGCTAGCAGTGGTTTCATTCCCTAATGTATTTTCAGGAAAAATCGGAGTGCCTGTAAAACCAAATTGGTAAAATTTTTTGAATTTTTTCTTTAAATTTTTCTGTGCTTCACCAAACTGACTTCGATGACATTCATCAAATATAAACATGACTTGCTTATTGTATATCGGCAAATCATTTTCAGTTTTCATCAAGATATTTAGCTTTTGGATGGTTGTTACGATAATTTTATTATCATCTTTATCCAAGTTTCGCTTTAATCCAGCCGTATTTTCAGAACCGTTTACACTATCAGGAGAAAAACGTTGGTATTCCTTCATAGTTTGATAATCAAGGTCTTTGCGATCGACCACAAAAAAAACCTTATCAATAAAATCAAGTTCTGTTGCTAAACGAGCTGCTTTAAAACTCGTTAAGGTTTTACCTGAACCAGTGGTATGCCAAATAAACCCACCACTGGAAATTTGACTCCAACTCTTTGCTTCAAATGAGCTTTTAACTTTCCACAAAATACGTTCTGTTGCCGCAATTTGATAAGGACGCATGACCAGCAAAGTATCGCTTACATCAAATACGGAGTAATTCAACAACACATTGAGTAAGGTATTTTTTTGGAAAAACGTTGCAGTAAAGTCTTTTAGGTCTTTAATGAGACTGTTATCTGACTTCGCCCAGTTCATCGTAAAATCAAAACTGTTCTTATTACGTGCTGTAGTATTGGCAAAATAGCGAGTATCTGTCCCATTGGAAATAACGAATAGCTGTAAGTATTTATACAGTGAATTTTCACTATTGAAACTCTCTTTGCTGTAACGATGAACTTGATTAAATGCTTCACGGATCGCCATGCCTCGCTTTTTCAATTCAACTTGTACCAATGGCAAACCATTAACCAAAATGGTGACATCATAACGGTTGGCATGATTACCTTTTTGTTCAAACTGTTTAATAACTTGAACTTTATTACGAGCAATGTTTTTTTTATCAAGTAAATAGATGTTTTGAATACGACCATCATCAAAAACAAAATCATGAATATAGTCATCATGAATTTTTCTAGTTTTATCTACGATACTATCGCTTGCTTTATCCAAATATGTTTCAACAAATCGTGTCCATTCACTCTCTAAAAATTGTACATTATTGAGTAACTGTAGTTGCTCGCGCACATTATTCAACATAGCCTGAGCATGGGTTATATTGGTTAAAAATTCATAGCCCTGATTAGTCAAATCTTGAATGAGTTCACGCTCTAAGTCAGCTTCTGTTTGATAACTATCTATTGATTGAGATTCTTTAATGTATTTATCAAGAACAATGAAATTATTCGATTCAACAATTGTTTTAGTTTGATCAGTCATTTTATTGTTCCCGTTGCCAATATCCGTAATTACTTACTAAGTGATTGAGAAGTAATTCCACTGTTTTCTTTTCTGGATCACTCGGCTCAGATACTGCCATATCAGATAATGTCGAGTGACTTGTAAATTGTATAATTCGATTAAAGTAAGCTTCTTTATCACCAGGTAATAGTTCTGACCATTTTGGATAACCTAAGAAACTCGCAGTTTTTTCATATAGGTTGCGTAATAAAGTAAAATGGTATTTTTGAACCGCCCCTTCACCAATTGCCTTCTCAATGGTCTCTTTTAAATACAAGTGGTAAGAAAAACTTTTATTAGAATCCCCATGCTTTTCAGCCAAAGTATAGCTACCATCTTCAAATTTTTCTAACAGATAACAACTTTTATTTTTCAATTCATTATAAAGAACATTATAAAATAGCGGGCTATGTGTAGTAATTACAAACTTCAAGTTAGATTGACTAGATTTAATTAAATTTGACAAATTAACTGCCAGTTCAATCAAATGATTTTCATCCAATGAACTTACTGGATCATCAATAAATACATATTCTAATTGATCAAACTGATTCGTTTCTCGATCCGTTTGATCGGCAACATTGAGTATCGTAATTACTTGATCTAATAGCGTATAAAATACACTCCAAATAAAATTACTTTCTTCACCTTTGGATATTTTAAGCGTTTCCGAGTTTTCATTATCACCACGCTCAAAAGTAAAAGTCACTTCTGTTAAATCAGTACTAAAGCTTGGTGTTAATTTATCATTAGTATAATGTTGAAAATATTTAACAATATTTCCATCTTGCCCGAGATCTTTCAGGAGGGTAAGCAACCAGTCTGTATAAGTATTGGGTTGAATTTTGAGTTTAGGCTCAGAATCCCCTTCTAAATCGTTATCCCAATAAAAAAGATCTTCGGTAAATGCGTTGTAATAAAGAATTTTTTCTCGTGTAGGCGATGTACCTCCACCCTCACTATCCACAATTAGTTTCTTAAACTCACGAGATAAACGTGTTTTCCCTGTACCATTAAAAGCATAGATGAGCTGTACCTTTGGAACAGGTTTTACTTCTTCCACTTCCTTCGGTGGAATGCTCTTTTTTTCCTCCCTAACCACTTTTTTTAAGGTTATTGGCGTACTTAACTGCTTTGCTATATCGGTTAGTGTCTTACTCATACTACACCGCTACCGTTTAAGGCTTTGGAAAACTAAATAACAAATCACGATAGTATTCATACTGCTGTTGGCGTAATTCAATTTCGCGTGGTAAGCCATCAGTAATAGAGCTTGTTAATGCATCAAATTTATCAAGAACTTTAACGATGTGGGCTTGTTTATCTAAGTGTGGGATTGGTACTTTAATTTCATTAAGAATTGCTTGTGTGAGGCTTGGTCTTCCAGAACCAGTATCTAGTTGCATCAAATCAATTGTTTTCATAAAGTAATAAAAAAATTTAGGAATAATTTGCTTAGTATCAATTTCTGTATAATAGATTGTATCAACATTCCAAAATGGTAATTCAACATAAAAAATATTGGTAATTGACCCTTTCCGTGGAATCAATACAGTCGGTTTATCGTATGCAAAAGTATCTACATACTGCATAACACCACCAGAGCCATACACAGGTATATCTCCAGCCCCTAGTGATTTCCAATCTTTACCATGCTTTATACTCACCACTTCACCCAACTTTCGCCACTCAACCTCACTCTCTTCAAAATTAAATAATTGATCACGATAGTAATTATATTGTTTCTTTCTTGTGTTAAGCTCGGCGGTCAGCTCGGCGGTCAGCTCGGCGGTCATAGCGCTAAAAGCATCCAAAATATGAACAATTTCAGCTTGAATTTTAAAGGATTTTTTTGAATTTTCAGGGCATGGGATAGGAATCAATAATGTTTTAATAATATCAGCATTTAAATTACTTACTGAACCACTATTAATTTTACTTAACCAATAATTTTGGACACTGTTAGATGACAGATAATAGTACAAAAAATCTGAATTCACCTTCCCCTCAAAATTACTAATAGAAGCCCAACCATCGTGTATAGCACCATCTATATCTAGTATATATGGACGACCAAAACTCATCGAGTTAGAAATAATAAAGTCACCCTTTTTCAATACTCTAGATTTTTTAGCTCCTTCAATAGTAATTTTTTGAGATGTATTTTTTACATATTTAGAACCTGATGACGTATCTCCAATTTTGATCCATGGGATACCATCTATATCATCAGTTATATATTGAGCAATGGGTCTAGGTGAAGCCCCACGTTGAACCTTTGCAACTTCCCCCAGCGTCTTCCATTCCACCACAGCACCATCTAGCAACTTTTCTAAAAAACTCATGCCTCACCCTCAATCTCTGACACAATTGCATCAATATCTTTACGAAGCTGATCAATTTTAGCTACAGTGATTTTCAGTTCAGCATTCAGTTGCGCTATATCGATTACATCTCGAGTATCTTTGGCTTCAACATAGCTACTTACAGACAAGTTGTAGTCATTCTCTTTGATCTTCTCAAAAGGAACAGACATAGCAAAATGATCTACATTATTTTTACGATCAAACACCTGCATGATTTTTTTGATGTGATCATCTGTTAAAACATTGGTATTCGTTTCTTTTTTAAAATAATCCTCACCACTTGCGTCAATAAACTGAATGGACATATCAGTCTTATGTTTTGATAACACTAGAATATTCACAGCGATGGTCGTACCGTAAAACAGGTTCGGTGCAAGTGAAATCACTGTTTCAACATAGTTATTATCGACCAAATATTGACGAATTTTCTGCTCAGCACCACCACGATAAAAAATACCAGGGAAGCAAACAATTGCTGCACGACCTTTGGCTGATAAATAACTTAAAGCATGCAACACAAATGCAAAGTCTGCTTTAGACTTTGGCGCAAGTACACCAGCAGGTGCAAAACGATCATCATTAATAAGTGTTGGATCATCTGAGCCAATCCATTTCACTGAATACGGAGGATTCGATACAATCGCATCAAATGGCTTGTCATCAATAAAATGCGGATGATGTAGCGTATCACCGAGTTGAATATTAAATTTATCGTAGTTAATATTGTGTAAGAACATATTCATACGCGCTAAGTTATATGTCGTATGATTTATCTCTTGTCCAAAAAAACCATCTTCAATAATATGTGCATCAAAGTGCTTCTTGGCCTGAAGAAGCAAAGAACCAGAACCACATGCAGGGTCATAAATTTTGTTGACATGCGTTTGATTATGCATTGCCAACTGTGCAATTAGTTTTGACACATGTTGAGGTGTAAAGAACTCACCACCTGATTTACCCGCATTCGCAGCATAATTAGAGATCAAAAATTCATAGGCATCACCAAATAAATCAATTTGGCTATTTTGAAAATTATCACCAAAATCTAACTCTGCTACACCTTTCAGGACAGCAACTAACCTTTTATTTTTCTCAAGAACAGAATTACCCAGACGGTTACTGGTAGTATCGAAATCAGCAAATAAGCCTTTGATATCTTTTTCTGAAGGATAGCCATTTGCAGAACTTTCAATTGCTGAAAAGATTTTAGCTAAGTCGGTATTCAAACTTTCATTATCATTAGCATTCTTAACTATATTGCTAAAAAGTTGACTAGGTAAAATGAAATAACCTTTCGTTTTTATCGCGTCATCTTTAATCTCAGGAGTAATGACACTATCAGGCATTGCATCATATTTAATCTCTTCATCACCACCTGAAATATAATGAGCAAAGTTTTCACTGATGAAGCGATAAAATAATGCGCCTAAAACATATTGCTTAAAGTCCCAACCATCCACTGCGCCACGGACATCGTTAGCGATTTGCCAAATCTGGCGGTGAAGTACTGCACGCTGCTGGGTACTAGTCATTAATACTTCCTTTAAAATCAAAATCTTAAAACACAATATCTATTAAATAATGCATTGTATTTAATTAGTTGAACATTATAGCGAAATAAGTCTGTTAATAGTAATTCAAGAATGATTAGTCGAAGCCAGATTGTTTTGTTAAATTAGCCTTTTCAACCATTCCACATTAAATAATTATTTTCTTTTCTCTGCGCATACGCCCACTCCGCCACTTTATGCGATCGCTCCTTATCCGTCAGAAAACCAAGTACTGATATCCGATCTACAATGATCATATCCTGTTTTTCATTACGTTCTTGCCACTTATGCAAAAACTCATCTGATGCGAGTAAATTGCTTTTCTTAGAGTTACAACTTGAGTCCGCCAACACAAAATTATGCCCTGTATCAGATGGATACATTGACCATGGAATGAAATGATCTACGGCATAACTACCTTTTTTCATTACCTTATTACAGTAGAAACATTTACATTCTTGTAATTCTACCAAGACATTTGCCACTGCATTCAACTGGTTCCTATTCGGCTCAAACATAAATTGTTCAAGGTTGGGTAACTGATTCAAAACAGGCGCATTGGTACTGTTCTTACGGATATAGTCAATCCAGCGTTTCTGACAAAGCTCTTCAATAATTTCACTGAACTGTCGTAAGCAGTACATGGCTTGAGGTAAAAGAATGAGTTGCTTTCTAGATTGATCAAATAGGTATAAAAACTCAAAATTTTGACCATTCATATTTTGCAGGTAACGGACTGGCATGTCTTTAACAGTGCGAGCCACATCTTTGACCAGCTTAGACCAAATAGTGACATCTCGTCTTAATAATCCAAGCGATGAGTAAATCTGTCTTAGTTCAATGACTTTATTAACGATTGCTGCTTGCTTACCATTATTCTGATTTAAGATCCGTTGGCCTGTGTCATTGAAGTTATATGGCGCAGCCTGCTTCCAATAGAGCTCAATGAACTTTTCCGCAATATCGCTGTACTCAAGTACCAATTGCTCGCCACTATCTTCACCCTTTTCAATCGCCAATCGACTCAGACTAATGAGCAAAGCAAACTTATAGGTGCTGCTAAAGCTACCTGACTGCAAAATCAGTTGGATATTTTTCAGGAATTTAAGTTGCTCTTGGGCTGTTGGAATACAATTAATCATTTTTCTTCCACAAAATATTGAGCCACTGCTCTTCTCGGTCAGGTCTGTTATCCACTGTAATCCACTGTTGAACCAGACTGACTTGATCAAACTGCGCTAAAAGTTCTTGTGCTTGCAGTTCATTTAAATCTGTAAACTCTCGACCATCTTTTTCTCGATCTGAATCTCCATATTTAAACGACATGTAAATCACACCATTGGGCTTTAATGCTTGAAGCATTTTTTCAAGGGCTTCAGCTAATCTACTACGTTCACAATGAAGTAGAGATGCGCATGCCCAAACCCCATCGTAAACAGCGACTTCATCAACCTCATAGAAACTTTGAAGCTTCACTTGAAGGCCCGTCAACTCAGTTGCCTTTTTAACAAGCTGTTCTGAGTAATCAATTGCATCAACCCGATACCCATTTTTCTTAAAAGCCAAAATATCACGCCCTGCCCCACAACCGACATCCAGGATATGGGCATTTATAGGCAACAAATTTAGAAAAGGCTGATAGAGGCTTTCCATATCCACATAAAGAGTCAAGTTAGTAAATTCTTCTGCATGGTAGTTGTAATAATCTATTGTTTTCATTCAGAACACTTAGGCTAAAAGACACACATAGTCTATAAGAAAACAAAAAAATAAGGGAGCCGTAGCTCCCACCTTATTCACGGCTCGCTAACTTATTTTCAATCCACTGATGAATTTCATAAGCTGACCAGCCAATACGGTTTTGTGTGATTTTTACTTTCTTCGGAAAAGTTGGATCATAGTAAGGCGAGTATTCATCCATCATTTCATAAATTGTTGATCTACCTACACCTACAAATTTGATCACTTCTTTAATATTGATAATCTGATTCATCTGAAAAGTCTGACCTGTGAACGCATTCATGATGTATACTCCTGATCACTGATGCGAGCGGGTATTCGCTCACATGATCGGTCTCCTGTGTAAAGTTTCACTTTCAGGAGTTCACTGTCCTTACGCTCTGCTGCAACCCCTGCTGAATATCCTCAATAAAACCCACTCCCTGATTAAACTTCGGCCTAGGTTCAGCACTGGATTTAGTCTCAGTCTGAGCATGTTCAGGCAAACGCTGCACTGCTTCTGAGTTACTATCCGGATAAAACTCCTCCACCACATCCATCCCCTCCTCACTGCCCACCTCAAACCGTGCATTACTGAATCCCTGCCGTGCCACCTGATCGAGTGAATGCTGATTAAAATCTGCCTGCTGACTTTTCTGATCAATATCCTTCGCCATCTGAATGGCCTGCTGCAGGTCTGTCCCATCTCTGAGCGTCAGATCCACGTAATACACAGGCGTTCGATAGCTCTGTGTGGTGGACTTGCCCCGAAGTGTCAGTTGCAGTGGAAGGCATGACAACAAACCATTCGATGCAGCATGGTAATAACTCAGCCGTGCTGCCAACGTCCGAATACTGTTAAAACCAGTGGTTCTAAAGATAAACGTACCCAGTTCATCAGATTCATCCAGATTGACATAAAGGCGTCCATAAGGCTTACAGAGTCCACTCTGTCCCAGTGGACATAAGTCAGGAGACGGACATGGATGCTGCTCTACGCCCTGACTGGTCAGCCGCTGGCAGCTTTCTCCATTGCCGACACATATGGGACGTCCTGTCTGACGGTCAAATAAGGTATATTCCGCTCTCAGGTTGAGATCAGGATCATTAAAGATCATCCGTACAGGAATACTTCTTAGCTTTTGGTTCTGTGCTTTGGCACGCAGCTGCTCATCTAAAGGATGTTTCACCCATCCATCCTTATTCTGAATCTGACTAGTGACGGTGAACTGATCATCCTTTTCAGGGATACGTTTGCCGCTCTTTTCAACCATCCTGCCTATACTGATCCGTCCCAGTACAGGTGGTGTAATTGCTAAACCTTTGATCATGATCATTACCTCTTCTGTTTAAATATTCTGATTTGCCTGATCAGAATGAAATCTGCATAAAAAAATCCCATGCGGCCTGGCATGGGATGTCTGGGTCACTGCTGAATGTTCTGCTTAGGCTAATCGGTATAGATACTGAAACGCCTTGAACCCTGTTTAGCCTGTGGAAACTGATTCAGATATTCAGGATGCAGTTTCAGTAAAGCCTTACTGTTTAAACTGACCGAGTCCTTCGCCTTTTTCCACGTCACTGAACCTGTTTTAAAGGTTGCCCGTTCTGCATCCTGCATTCTCGCCTGCAGCTGATGTTTCAGCAGATCAAACTGCTCCTGGTACTTTTCTATGTGATTGCGTGCCTGAATCAGCTGTTCAAACTGTTGACTGGCCTGGTCATCCCTAGATAAGTCAGTTGTACTCAGCGGTACATGCTCAGGATACAGCTGCTGCAATGCCCTGGCAGCCGACGCACTGGCATCGGCTTCAGGTGGTGTATCCTTTTCCACACACTCCCAGAAGTAACGCTCTGCCTGGATGATGTGCTGAATCACTGATTCTGAGCGGGTCACTTTAAAGATACGGGTTTCATGTCCGCAGATCAGCACACAGATATGCGCCGCCTTCCTGCCGGTAACGGCTAACTGATGCTGTACCTGACACAGCACATACAGCGGTACACCATCGCGCCATAGTCTGGCACCGTGTTCTCCGGCTGTTTTACATTCAAGTATCTGTACATCGGCATCCCCTGTGACGGCATAATCCAGGTTGGCCAGCATGAAATGCCTGTCAGGATCGGGATGCTGCAGAACAGCATTGACCCTGCGGACTTTATAGCCGGTATGCATGCTGTAGTATTCAGCCACTAAAGGCTCCAGGCGTTTTCCCCAGTACAGTGGTGCATGCCCTTCGCTTTCATCTTCAATGGATTGTTGAATCCGTCCTGTTTTAATCATCCACAGTTCAAGCATCGACATATAGGGGTTCAGTCCGCACGCTGCGGCACAGTCACTGCTGCCGATGCCTTGCCGGCGCACTTCCAGCCATTCGGCCTGACTGAGTTTTCGGGTATCCACAAAGCGTTTTGCGGTAAACAGTTTAGGACGGCCGGCATAGCTGTTGACTGCGGGATTCGGTGTTACATTCAGAGAGCTGTTCAGAGCTGTATTCATCATTATTTCCTGTTTTATAAATTTCGGGCATAAAAAAGCCGTGCCCGAAGACACAGCTTTGAATGCCGTCAATCAGATATTCCTGAGATGGAGACTGGAGAACCTGTACACAGACCCAGGGCGCTGCTCACAGTACAGGTCAGCGATCAGGCTTAAGCAATCATGCTTAAAGCCTGTTCCAGTCCACGCTGCTTAAGTCCAGCACCTGCGCCGAACCATGCTGAGTCAAGCCGGTGATCCTGACTCATTGCCCGACGCTCATGATCAGCAAACTCAGTAATACTGCACAGCAGACCATAGGCTGTACCTTTTGCTGAGCTGAGTTCTGCCCCGCGCCCCTGACCATTGAACATTTCCATGGTTTTTGTCATGGCTCTTGCATTCGGTTCAGGTTTTTCCTTCTTAACCGATTGCGCTGCCTGAGCTGCCACACCCCGGTAGAACTGAATGATACTGTCCTCCTGATCGGTCACATTCATGCCGGTGCTGTTGAACACCGCATCAAAATAGGCTGCTGCCTCAGTCTGAGTAACCTTACGCTGTGTCAGCTGTTTCATTTCATACATATGTTCATCCCATGTACGCACTGAAATCCCCAGTTGCTGTTTAATTTTCTCTGCATCAAACCGGGTACTATGCGGAACCTTGACTACACCTGCACTGCTGTTCTGCCCTTTGAGGGCAATCGCCAGGGTGTTGTTGCAGACCACCCTGATACTGGTGAACTGTGCTGTGGTCGCCAGGGTACCGTCACATCCTGTTGCTAGTAAAATATAACCATTGCTGACATCCTTCGCCTTCAGTGCTGTACTCTGCCCTGTCCTTGCCAGTGCCCAGAATTTCCTGCCACCTTTCAGCACACCTGCAGTTTCCAGTTCAAAGCCGGACTGTTCGGTCAGATCACGGTAAAACTCCAGTATCTCCCGGGGCTGGACTTCCTGATAACGCTGACTGACCACAGACAACGGAGCATGAGTATCTGAACGGTATAACACCCGCTGCTCCTCATAGGGCATGATGATGCTCTGTCCCCGTTCATTCTGTGCCATATAACTGACATTTGAGGATTCAATCTGCCAGTCCATGCCGGCCTGCTGTGCCCAGACGTCAATGGGCTGGTTCTGACTGAGCTGACTGCCAAGACCATGCCATGGGGTCTGTCCCACATAAGCCATATTTTCAATTTGATGTGCCATGATAATTTCCTTAAAAAAATTGCTGTTTTTAAAATGATCCAGTCCAGATTCCGGGCATAAAAAAGACCTGCTGAAAAAGCAGGCCAAAGGGGTAAATCATGTAGTGTTCAATCTGCGTGAAGATTCATGTAGATGTTATATATCTGAAATATATTGAAATCGGGAACGGTCGGTAAGCGTACAGCTTTTCAGCTGAACCTGCCGGCTGTGATTGACCTTGTACAGCTCTGCGATTATGATTTGGATGCTGGCCTACATTGCCAGCCGGTTTTAGCAGACCGAAGTGTATAGCGCATCAGATTTACTCTCTCTGAGGGTAACTTTTATGTGAAACCTTCTCGTCCCCCTTTGCGGTAGAACGGGAGGGGGACGCGTCCGCGCGTGCTGGTTCTATATGCCCAGTCTGCTAACCCTCTTTCGTTCTGCCACCATAATCATTTAGCAGTGATGTGGTAGAACTTCTATTGCATATAGGAGTCATCATCATGACCAAGCATTATCCCGTACTGCTGTTTTCTCTTCAGCCTGCCTGGGCTGCAGCACTGCCCTGACTTAAATTTACAGATTTTATTTCTGCCTGAACTGACCTGAAGACGGTCATGTCCTGTGGACGGCTTACGCCTGTCTTTTATGCCGATTCAGACGGATAAAAAATTCCTGTTCCAGAATAACCAGAACAATAAATTTTAAGGGGGCGAATGAAAACTTCATTCTTCATGACATCCATCGCATTGACTGCGCTTCTGCTTACAGGCTGTGCCGGTAAGTCCGAACGTCAGTTCATCAGTGGATGCAGATCCGGCGGTGGTGACACTGCCACGTGCAGCTGTATCTACAGCAAGCTTGAAAAGAAATTCGGTGCTGATGCACTGGAGCGTGAAATCCGCACCATCCAGCAGACCGAAGCCTTTCACCGGGAAATGATCAACAGTACTTATCAGTGTCTGAAGGAGTAAGGCATGAGGATTATTGCCGGTATTATCTGCATCACCGCAGTCATCCTTTTCCTGGGATTGCCCTTCATCGGAATGATGATTCTGTTCGGGCTTTTCTGCTTACTTGCTCAATTCGCATTTGGGGGAAATAAATGAATCCATCCATTAAATCATGGCTGATCAGCGGCTATTTTATCATCGGTCTTCTTTATACGCTCTATCAGAGCTTCTGGGGACAGTACAGCTACAAGTCCTTTGCCTATCATCTCGGCCAGGGTGTGATCTGGCCTGCAGTGATGTTTCCGTCCGTGGGAAAATTTATCGGGGGCATGATCATCCTGATCATCATCGGCATTATTGCCCTGCGTTCAAAATAATCTGAAAAAACACATAACATATTAAGGAACTAAAATGAAAAAACTGATCACCGCATTATTACTGTCCGCCTCTGCCACTTCTGTTTTTGCAGCAGATCAGATGACGGTCAGTGGTAAAAAAATAACCATGAGTGATACACGTGCAACACTGATTCAGAAGTTTGGCAAACCTGAATCCGGTACAGCACAGTTCAGCAACTGGACGCTGGGGAATCTGAGCATTTATGCCAGCCACCCTTCAAAGGGACTGAGTCAGTTCAGTGTGACACAGACCGGCAGAAAATCCGGCAGCCCTGTCATCACAACAGGAGGTAAAACCCTTCAGCTGGGCAAGGATACCATCCGTACCGCCACAGACAAACTGAAACATGGCTGTTTCAGTTTTGACGAGGGGCGTCAGGGATCAACCTATTCCATGGCGCTTCAGCCTGCCGGTCAGAAGTACTACATCATTCTTGAAACAACAGGAGATGCTTATGATGTCAGAACCATGGCCGGCATGCCGATTACAGGCTTTACATTTACAAAGGAAAATCCTGAGTCCAGTGAAGGCTGTCGCTGATTCCCCTCTGTCATAAGAATGTATTCTCCTGACAGCATTCATTACAGGCTGACCCTTATCAGTCAGCCTGTTTCTTTCACTGCTGTTCAGTCCTGCCGGCAGAAGAAGCTCCGCTGACAGACCTTACAGCAGTATCCGGTGGAGATCCCGGCACCGGTATCATTTTGGTGTGTTTCCATCAGATGCGCACAGGCTGCCCTGAACAGCACCTCTGCCAGTCCTGCAATCCAGGGTGACAGACGTAACCCTCCTGAAAGCGTTTTAAAGAGTATTCTCCCGGCTCCGAGCTGAGAGATCAGACTGACCGGACTCTGCTCAGGTCTGTGTCCATGTGAATGAGAAACAAAAACCGGATAAACCTGGTCAGAATAACAATATGGGCAATGTATAAACATGGCAGTACAACTCCTGTGAAAAATAATGGGCTATATGTATAAGCCCCTGATCATTCAGATCATGATCTTCACGTGGATGATGTATGCCTGTCTTATTTTCTGTTATCCAAAGGTATGCATCCGCTTTCTGGTTTTCACTCGCAGATGCTGTGATTCCTTTTCCGGGCGCACCAGGTATTTCACCGTATTCAGCATATTATCCACTTCATCCGAGCTATTACGGTGAATCATCCCTATGCCCAGACGGTTACGGTCTGTGAACTGTTTAAGGTAGGCTGCTGTATGGCAGTTGAAATGACAGCCCTGTTCCTCTGTAATATCTTTCCAGAGCTTTCCGACACGGTCTGCCACTGAATAAGCATTACGGCGTTCACTTCCCCTGTAAACCAGCAGCAAATGACAGTGATAACCTTTGTCCACTCCCTGCTCCAGTGCCCAGGCGTATTCAATCAGACCTTTAAACACTTTATCCTGATCACGTAACCGGGTACGGAGTACATCCATATCATCACTGAACTGCTGAATACCGATCTGATTCTGGTACTTAAGCGGATAAGCTAAATCAACCCGTACCACTAGAATACGTGAATACTGACTGCTGATCCTTTGCATACGATTAACCAGTACCTTTGTATTTCTGGACTCACTAACACGGTGATCACGTAATTGTCGTTTATGTCTACGATAATGCCACTTGAAATCACGCTGAATATCTTCAAAAGAGATTTTTATTAAGCGCTCATATAAGCATTCAGGATCATCCTGATATCCTTCTAAATCCAATAACAGCTCAATCACGGTCTCTATTGCAGGTACATAAGAATAATCAGGATTATAAATTTGATCGAACTGAATAAGCAGCCCTGTTAACTGATTATAAAAATTACGAGGCTTATGTTTCGTGATAGAGATATTCTCAACAAAATTTTCAATTTCGATCAGGATCTTTGATTCATTTACAGCTGTTGTCATGAGATTTCCTTATGATGGTTTAGATCATAAGAAAAAGATCCCTGTAATTATTTACCTGTACACTCAGTTATAAATTATAAGTAAAGTTTTTATTTAATAATATTAATAACCTCATCCACCTTACTTTAAAAACCATTACTAATGGCTAATTAAAATTCAAAAAATATCACCTAAATTTAAGCACTTTTTATCTGTTGGATATTCTATTACCGGACAAATCATTATACAAAAAAAATATTACTACCAACACTTTAAAAACTAGAATCCATGTCTTTTATTTTTTATAATTTCTAGTACACAATGGACAGATAAATAGACAAAACTGATTGCAACAGATCACAATATTTTCGTTAGAAAAATAACAAAATTAGAATATTCCACATCTCAACACCTCATCAATTGAGCCAATTCATTCTCAACTTTATTAAAATCATCATCAAAACATATTTCATACTGATAGATACCCACTAGGAGCAATATTTAACAACGATCAAAAACCACTTATATATATCTAAAAACTTGTATATAATCACTACATAAATACTACGGAAATCTCTACAAAAAAGGTTGCCAAATGCCAAATTTTGAAACCAATCCATTCCATCTTAAAGATTCAATCAATATGGAAGATCCCAACGACAGAATCACCAATAAAATGTCAGATGCTGTATTACAAGAATTAATTGAAAAGGCTTTAAAAGGTCGCAAAGAAGAAGATATTATTTGGATTCTTTTAGAGTTTTTAAACTTCAAAGAAAGTTCAAAAAATGGTTTTAAAAGAAGTTATGACAAACAGAATGAGTTGAAATATTTTTCAAGTTTTAATGAAATCAGACAAGACCTTATTAGCCTTTTAAAAAAATTAAAATCTAATGAACAGATTTATGATTTTTTCAATAAAATAGAGAACAGTAAAGAAAGTCTATCAGAGACTCTAATTGATATAAAAAATGATAAAAGAATCTGTGCTTTTTTATTTAATTATATAAAGAGTAAAAACAGGGATATATTTTACTTTCATTATGAGAAAAATGCGTATATGTCTTTAGTCAATTGGTACTTCACAGTCAGCTTAAACACATACAGAAAAGATGCTCTTATTGAAAAGGCTCTTACATTTTTTAATACGAAAGTTAAAATCACAGGGAAAATTCATGTTACAAAATTAGAGGATAAAGATTTTAGTGATTGGGTTTATGTGTACTTAGAAAAAAAATACAATTATTTTAATGAAACGAAATATACTCAAACAAACCATAAAAATGATCAGTTATTCATTACAGCATACTTGGATTACTGTTTATACTATAGCAACACTGAATATGAAAATTTAATGAATAAGGTAAATAAAGCATGGAGCCAAAAAAAATTCAGAGATGGAAATAAAGTAAAAAACCACTACCATCTTCCGCTTACAAAAAAGGCTAAAGAAGAGCTCAGAAAATTATCAGATTTTAAAAATCAGTCTGAGGCTACTATCCTGGAAGAACTCATCCATCAAATGTTTCTGAAAGAAATGTGTGATGAAAATGGTAATTCAAAGTACTGAATCCTTATTCATTAAAGCATATTCAGCTTTGATAAAATTTATCAACAAATGCCTGGTTATGGACTTAAGCCTTCAAATTACATCTTAACTGTTTTTAAATCTGACCAGGGTAATTCTTATCCTGATCAGATTCTTCCATTTTTTGAATTATACGTCTTCAAATTTAATTTTTTTTCAACCACGAGGAATACGTAACCACTCACTTACCTGCTCCCCATACCACTCCATGATTTTTACCCGCTCATCCCAATACTGCGCTCTGTTATAAGCGGATCGAATTCTATTTTGAGGAACATGAGCAAGTTGACGTTCAATCGCATCGGGATTAAATAAATTTGATTCATTTACAACTGTACTGAATAGCGATCTAAAACCGTGTGTTGTCATTCGACCTGCATAGCCTGAACGCTTAATGACTGCCAAAATGGATTCACTACGCATCGGTTCTTTACTACTTAGACGATGTGGGAAAAGAAATTCTTGATTATGGGTAAGTCTTAAAGCTTGCAGTTCCTCAATCATCATGTCCGTCAATGGCACACGATGTGGCAATCGGTTCTTCATGCGGCCTTCAGGAATATCCCACTTACGCCCTTCCAAATCAAACTCATCCCAACGTGCTTGTAGTAACTCACTGACTCGAACGCCTGTAAGCATAATCAGGATAATGGCATGGTGTGTTTGAGCATCACTTGGATAAGCTCTAACTTTTCTTAGAAATTCAGGCATATCTGAAGCAGGTAATGATGCTAAATTTTTCACACGCTTATTTTTTAGCGCATAGACCAAATCACCTGCAGGATTATCGTAGCGATAGCCGTGTGCAATAGCGTACTTCATGACCATACCACAGCGAGATAAGGTACGTTTGGCTACTTCAAGTGAGCCTCTTGCCTCAATCTTTTTTATGATCTGTAAAATTTCAGGTGCTTGAATCTGATTAATACGCTTATTTTCTAATGAAAGATACAATTCATCTAGAGATGCTCTGACATTGCTAATGTGCTTCGGGGACCACGTTTCTTTCTGATTCTCAAACCAATCTTCAGCTACTTCTTTAAAGAAAGGCTTTATGTCCTCATGAAGTACTGATTTTGAATGTTTATACTTAAGTTCATAAGCCATTTCTCTAGCTTTTTTCAAACTAAGTTCTGGGTATGGTCCTAGTGACTCAGATTGACGCTGCCCATGAACGGTATAGCGGACATTCCAATACTTCTGACCTTTAGTCGTAATAATCAGCGATAAACCATGTGAATCTGATAGACGATATTGCTTATCTTTCGGTTGAGCTTTTCTACATTCTGCATCTGTGAGTGACATATTTTTAACCAGAATTTGTTGTGTTAATTTCTGGGTAAATTTTGCCAATTTTTACCCACACAAAGCAAAAATAGGGTCAAATCGCTTAGGATAGCATCGGACAATACAGCCAATAAAAAAGCCATTAAACATTGAGTTTAAAGGCTTTTTTATACTCCGACGGATTACTTCGGAAAGAATTTTGGTGGAGGTGGCGGGAGTTGAACCCGCGTCCGCCAGCACTACGCTCGAGAATACTACATGCTTAGATATCGTCTATTGTTTTAACTCTTTGTGACCCGACGAACAGGGTACAAATCGCGATCCTCTTAATTTAGTACAAAACCCCGAGGCCTGGTTTTATACGGACTTGTGTGCGTGCGCTTCAGTCGGGCTCTCTAACCACAAGTATTCGGAGAGACGGACAAGCTGCCCTTAGGCAGCTAGAGCGTATGATTCGTCGTTTGCGACTAAAAAATGCAAATTTGATTTACGAGAGAAAATGCGCTCTCGACATGCATCTATGAGTTTCATCACCAGCGTCGAAGCCAGAAACACCCCCAAATTACCACGCAATTATAGCATAACTGTTGCAAACTATGTGGATAATTCACTACATTTACAGAACTTCATGCGCTTAATGACATCATTGCGTTACCATCTGTTTTTTTCAAGGGTTAATTATAAAAAATATGAGCTATTTACTCGCACTTGATCAAGGAACGACCTCCAGTCGGGCAATTATCTTCGATGAACACGGAAAAGTTCATGCAACAGCTCAAAGAGAGATCCAGATTAAAACTCCACATTCAGGCTGGGTGGAACAGGATGCTCAGGAAATCTGGTCCACCCAGATTGCGGTTGTTCAGCAAGCCCTGGCTTCCGCTCATATTCTTGCTAGAGACATCAAAGCACTCGGACTGACCAATCAAAGAGAAACCACTGTTGTCTGGGACAGACGTACAGGGCATCCGCTTGCACCGGCTATTGTCTGGCAGGACCGTCGGGCGGTAGAATGGTGCAACAGTCTGATTGAACAGCATCATTTTGAACAGATTCATCAGATTACAGGTCTGCGTATTGACCCTTATTTCAGTGCAGGAAAACTGGTCTGGTTACTGGATCACACAGAGGGTTTAAGAGAACTGTCCGAACAGGGGCATGTCGCATTCGGTACCATAGACAGCTGGCTGATCTGGAATCTGACCCAGGGGGCTGAGCATGTCATTGAAGCAAGTAATGCTTCACGCACGATGCTCATGAATCTGAAAACTCAGCAATGGGATGAGTCTCTGCTTGACCTGTTCAACATCCCTGCTTCAGTCTTACCAAAAATTCAGCCCTCTGATACGCATATTGCCAATACAGCACCAGGTTTACTTGGTGCTGAGATTCCTATTGCAGGGGTTATGGGCGATCAGCAGTCTGCCCTGTTTGGTCAGTCCTGTTTCGAGCCGGGAACGGCAAAAAACACTTATGGAACAGGTTGCTTTATGCTGTTCAATACAGGCTCTGACCTGCAATACAGTCATAACCAGCTGTTAAGCACACTGGCATGGAACTGTCAGCAACAATCCAGTTTTGCCCTTGAAGGCAGTGTTTTTATGGCAGGTGCAATTGTCCAGTGGCTCAGAGATGGTCTGGGGATTATTAAAAACAGCGCTGAAGTCGAAAAACTGGCGTGTCAGGTCAATGATACAGACGGTGTGGTTTTAGTTCCTGCCTTTACAGGACTGGGTGCGCCTCACTGGGACAGTGATGCCCGCGCCCTGCTCTGCGGTATGTCACGTGGGACAAACAAATCACACATTGCCCGTGCAGCACTTGAATCCATTGCTTTTCAGGTATCTGATGTACTGACTGCCATGCAGTCAGACATTAACCAACCGTTGAAACAGCTTCGGGTCGATGGTGGTGCCAGTCAGAATGACATGCTGATGCAGTTTCAGGCTGACATTCTGAATGTTCCTGTTCTTCGTCCTGAACTGCTCGAATCAACCGCCTGGGGAGCTGCAGCCATGGCAGGACTGAAAATGGGTATATTCAGCAATCTTCAGGAAATTTCAGAATCCTGGCAACTGGATCGGGCTTTTGAACCCAATATGAGTGAAGATCAGCGACAGATGCATTTACAGCAATGGAACAGTGCTCTCAATCGGGCAAAATCCAGCTACTAAACAGGTATCAGGCATATCAAAATAAAAAGCAGGAAGCACCGTTGAGTACTTCCTGCTTTTTTAACCGGCAAATAAATACCGGATTGTTAAACCGTTCATTTCATTCAATCAGTGTGCATGTCCCGCCCCAACACTGCCTTTGGGTTTTGGACATAGCCAGATAATCAGTCCTGCAAATATAAACACCATCGCAAAAATCAGGAAAACATGATTAACCGATAGGGTCAGTGCCTCTTTATCCACCAGATTTGAGATGGTTCCCAAAGCCATTTCCGGACTGAAACCGCTGTTTACCAGATTCCGCTGTGTTTCTTCCACATGCATGGTCGAAACAATTTCACTGCGCGCCAGTTTGGTATGGTCATCCCATATGGTCACCGCAATGGATGCGCCAATTGCCCCTGCCATCGTCCGCATAAAGTTCATCAGACCAGCAGCTGAAGCCACCTCATCGGGACGTACCACACCCAGTGCAATATTGGACAATGGAATAAAGAAAAATGGAACAGCAAACCCCTGAATAATCTGCGGCCAGGCCAGTGCCATAAAGTCGGCATCACTGGTCCAGAATGAGCGCATCAGCGTGACGCATCCCAGTATCATCAGACCAAAACTGGAGAGCGCTCTAGGGTCATATTTAGTTGCCATTTTTGCCACTATAGGTGACATTAACAGACTGCCAAAGCCCATGGTTGCTGTCAGGTAACCTGCCCACGAAGCGGTATATCCTAAATTGATCTGTAACCACTGCGGAATCAGTACAATACTGCCAAAGAACGCTGCAAAGGCAAAAGCCAGGGAAATGGTCGCAATGGTAAAACCACGGTATCTGAAAATCTGAATATTGACGATAGGATGCTTTTCATAATATTCCCAGATGAAAAAGGCAATAAATCCAACCACCAGAACAACAGCCAGCACGCAGATCACAGCACTGTTGAACCAGTCCCGTTCATGCCCTAAATCCAGCATCAGCTGTAATGCACCAATCCAGACAATCAGAAGTGTTAAACCAACTGTATCAATAGGCAGTCTGGCAATCGGTGTTTCTGCCGGTTTCATCAGGCGCATCACACCCACGGCGCAGATCACACCTACAGGAATATTAATAAAGAAAATCCAGTGCCACGACCAGTTATCACTGATGGTACCCCCTAAAATGGGTCCTAGAATCGGTCCAACAACGGTGGTCATTGCCCACATGCCCATTGCCTGAGAGTGCTTTTCAGGTGGGAAAATCCGCATAAGCAGCGTTTGGCTGAGCGGCATGATTGGACCACCAAACAGCCCCTGACCAATACGGCAGATCACCAGCATGGCGAGGCTGTTGGACAGACCACACAAAATGGAAAATGTAGTAAAACCAATCAGGCAGACACTGAAGACCCGAACCGCACCAAAACGCCCAGCCAGCCAGCCGGTCAATGGTACACAGATCGCTTCGGCAACCGCATACGATGTAATGACCCAGGTTCCCTGAGAACTGGAAACCGCAAGGCTACCAGTTATATGAGGTACAGAAACATTGGCAATGGTCATATCCAGGACGACCATAAAGTTGGCAAGGGCTAAAAAGAAAGCCGCCAGCAGTAAACGCCCGCCTTTCAGTTCGCCATGAAAACTTGCTGTATTCATAAGCGATTACTTCGCAGATGAGGTATCAACCTCGGCAGTCATGGATAAACCGACACGTAACGGGTGCTCTGCCAGTTCCTTAGGATCAAGTTTGATTCTTACAGGCAAACGCTGAACCACTTTAATCCAGTTCCCTGTTGCATTCTGAGCTGGAATCAAAGCAAATGCTGAACCTGTCCCCCCTGAAAAACCAATCACAGTCCCGTGATATTTCACTTTTTTGCCGTATAAATCTGAGGTCAGTGTAGCCTTCTGTCCAACTTTGACATTCTGCAACTGACTTTCTTTAAAGTTTGCATCGACATAAAGTGCTGAGACAGGAACAATTTTCATTAAAGATGTTCCAGGTGCAATCCGCTGTCCCACCTGAATACTGCGACGTGCAACCACACCATCCAGCGGTGCTTTGATTTCTGTACGCTGTAAGTCCAGTAATGCCTGTTCAACTTTTGCCTGAGCCACCTGCACATCCGGTGTTGAATCCTGCGAAGTTCCTTTGATCAGTGCTTCATTTGCATCCAGGTTACTTTGTGCAGCTTTTCGTTTTGATTCTGCCTGCGCCAGTGCTGCCTTTGCCACATCCACACTTGCTTTGGCATTGTTTAAAGCGCTTTGTGCTTTGCTGAATTCCTCTTTGGAAATTGCGCCAGTTGCACTCAGCTGCTGACGACGTGCAAACTCCTGCTGAGTCTGCGTATAGGCAACTTCTGCCTGTGCAACCTGAGCTTTGGCACTGTTGATGTCATCTGCACTGACCAGAATCTGGGATGACAGTGAACTGCTGTTCGCAGAACTCTGAGAGTACTGACGTCTGGCTTTTGCCAGTTCTGCCTGCGCCTGCGCCAGTGCAATTTTTGCATCACTGTTGTCAATGACCGCCAGTATGTCGCCTTTTTTAACCTGCTGGGTATCACTGACTTTGACTTCAGCCACCTGCCCACTGACCATGGATGTAATTTCCGCAGTCTCCGCTCCCACGTAGGCATTGTCCGTTTCAACGGTGTTTCCGAAGATCAGCGTCCAGATGGCATAGAGAATTGCGGCTGCAATCACAATGAGGGCAAAAATTTTCAGCAATTTTTTACGTTTCTGCTTTGCCTCCAGATCCATTGGAGTTTCCTCAGAGGAGGTATTCGTGGTTTGCGCTTCAGTCATCGCATATTCCTGGTTTTCTGGACCTGCTCAAAACATCAGTAAACAGCGCAGCAACTGAACATAAACTTAATATGCTTTCTGCTTTGGTTTGATGACAATGACCCAGGTCTGCTTCTTAAAATTTTGATAAGTGATTTTACAGGTAAAAATCATATTATGAGAATAAAAATATTACTACGCAGTACATCTGTACTTTTCCACACAATACTCTTGATTATAAAAAATATTCAGACAAAAAAACCGCCATTGAAATGCATATTTCGATGGCGGTTATTGACAGAAACAGTACATTCTGTACTGTTCAGTACACTTTAAAACTCAGTAGGCATAGGAAGCAATGGCTGTTGCAATCGGCTTATCTTCATCATTGACCATAGTCATACGCATGGTACAACCCTTACGCCCCATACGCAGTGTTTCTGCACGGGCAATAAAATATTTCCCACGACCCGGTGCAAGATAGTCCACCCGCATATCCACCGTGGCAAGTCGGCTGACTTTCTTCATTGTATCTGCCAGTTCGTCCGGATTTGAACGCTTATACAGTTCACCCATAGCGGTAATGCCACCAATACTGTCCAGCACTGTGGCAGCCACACCACCATGCAGAATCTGAAATGCGACATTGCCAATCATTTCTGCTTTCATTTCCACATATGTTTCAATCTGTCCATCCACTACCCGCATGGTCATACTGTTGTGACCAAAAAATGGCGAACTGTTGAATGCTTTACATAACTGCTTGAATACGACTTCAAGATCCACCTTCGAGCCTAAATGGATATTTCCCGTCCAACTCTTTTCTGATTCATTCGTCATGTGCCCGAATTCCCTTGCTGAAATAAAAATTGCATTTTCACTTAACCCTTTGCCTGTTCCAGGGCTACAATAAGTCAAGTTTAATACTGATCAATGAGATTGTTATGACCTATACGTTCAATCGTCCAGCTTTTCCAGCCACCCGCATGCGCCGTATCCGTAAAAATGACAAATTACGTGCCATGGTTCGTGAAACCCAGCTGACGGCAGACCATCTCATTTATCCTGTATTTGTACTGCCTGGTCAAAACCAGACCCAGGATGTTCCAAGTATGCCAAATGTTCAGCGTCTGTCTGCTGACTTATTGTTGAAAAAAGCTGAAACCCTGCTTGAACTTGGTGTATCAAAACTTGCGCTGTTCCCTGTAACGCCACAGGAAGACAAGAGTTTAACAGCAGAAGCGGCATGGCATGAAGACGGACTGGTTCAGAATACCCTGCGCCTGCTGAAAAAAGAACTGCCAGAAATGGTGCTGATCACCGATGGTGCACTTGATCCTTATACCACACACGGTCAGGACGGTATTATTGATGATACCGGCTATGTACTGAATGATGAAACGGTACAGTGTCTGATCAAACAGGCTTTAAGCCATGCTGAAGCCGGAGCAGATGTTGTTGCACCGAGTGACATGATGGATGGGCGTATCGGTGCGATCCGTCAGGCACTGGAAAGCAATGGACATATTTACACCAGCATCATGGCGTATTCTGCAAAATATGCATCCAGCTTCTACGGTCCATTCCGTGATGCTGTGGGCTCATCTTCCAACTTAAAAGGTGGCAACAAATACAATTACCAGATGGATGTCGGTAACCGCGCTGAAGCCCTGCATGAAATTGCCCTGGATATTCAGGAAGGCGCTGACATGGTGATTGTCAAACCGGGGATGCCTTACCTGGATGTTGTTCGTGAAGTCAAAGACACTTTTGGCGTACCCACATTTGTTTATCAGGTCAGTGGTGAATATGCCATGCTTGCCGCAGCCATTCAGAACGGCTGGTTATCTGACAGCGTCATCATGGAATCACTGATGTGCTTCCGTCGTGCTGGTGCTGATGGCATCTGGACTTACTTTGCTGAAGAAGCTGCACGTAAATTAAAAGAGATGAAGTAAAGATTTACCCCTTGTCCATTCAGTATAAGAGTCTCAACACTGCTGACTCTATATTTGTCACTTCAGCACCATGTCAGGTTCAGTGACGAGGAGCAACGGCTCCAGAGTCCGATAAGGGATTTTACTGTTCAGTACCTCTCCCCAGCCCTCTCCTGAAAGGAGAGGGAGTTTTCATAATGACACTGTTCTTCGGACTGTTCATATATGAGCTCCGGTCAGCTAAAAATGGCTGACTGAATTACATTATAAAATCCTGTACGGGCACATCACACCATGCACATCGCCATTATCGGAGCAGGAGTCAGTGGCTTACTCACTGCACTTGAACTTGTAGAACAAGGCTGTCAGGTCAGTATCTTTGACCAGCAGCAACCAGGTAAAGCTGCCTCATGGGCAGGCGGAGGCATTCTTTCCCCCATGTATCCGTGGCGCTATCCCCGCCCTGTCAACGAGATTGCCCAGCACGGCAAAACACTCTATACCCAGTGGAATGAAAAACTGCTCCCCGTAACAGGTACAGACTTTCAGATTCATGAAACAGGTATGCTGATTTTTGATGAAGATGACTTTGAAACCGGTCTGAATTATAAAGACCTCTATCAGGAACCCATGCAGCAGTGTGAATACCTGCAACGTGAACAGCTGAAACAGGTCAATCCACATATTTCCGAACAGTTTCAGCATGCCATTTATTTTCCGCAGCTTGCCAATGTACGAAATCCCCGCTTACTTCAATCACTGCTTGCCTACCTGAAACAGCATCCAGCGGCAGAAATTTATGAAAACTGCTGGATCGAACAGTTTTCCATTCAGCATGGAAAAATCCAGTCCATTCAGTCGCAAAGTGGACAGACATTCACAGCTGATGAATACATCATCGCTACAGGCGCATGGTCTGCTCACTGGTCAGAACAGTTACAGCTCAGTATTCCTGTCGCGCCCGTACAGGGTCAGATGCTGCTGTTTAAAACACCCGAGAACTGGTTACCCACCATGTGTATGAATCAGGTCATGTATCTGATTCCACGTATGGATGGGCATATTGTCTGTGGTTCAAGCATGGATAATATCGGTTTTGATAAACGGCCATCCGTACAGACCCAGCAGAATATTTTTAAAGCCTGTACAGAAATGGTGCCCGAACTTGCAAACTTCCCTGTTGTAAAACAGTGGGCAGGTCTGCGCCCCGGTTCTCCGACGGGTGTTCCCTATATCGGAAAACTGCCTGAACTGCACAATGCATGGGCAAATTTCGGACATCACCGTAACGGCTTATGCATGGGTCCAGGTTCAGCCCGACTGCTTAGACAGCTCATCCTTAAACAGCCGACACTGGTCAACCCAGATGCCTACAATCCTGAGCGTTTAAAAAGCTCAGTCCATGGATAAAATCTGTTTCAGGGCAGATTTTAAAACAGGATACTGAAACTTAAAGCCTGCCTGCTCCAGAGCTACAGGCTTTACATACTGACCATTCAGCACCAGCTGAGCCTGTTCACCCATGAGCAGACGCATGCACCATGCAGGCATACTGAACCAGGGTTTGCGTTTCAGTAACAGTGATGCCGTACTGACAAATGCTTTCTGAGAACTGCGCTCAGGTGCGACAACATTATAAATCTGTGTTGTAGAATCATCTTTAAACAGAAAGTGAATCGCCTGAATCACATCCTGCATGTGTACCCAGCACATCGGTTGTTTTCCTGAACCGATTTTACCTGCAAGGTTCAGTTTAATGGGAAGCAGCATCTGAGGGAGAATTCCGCCACCTTTACCAAAGACCACACCCAGACGGATAATTTTGGTCTTTTGCGCTGTATCTCTCAATGCTGCCTGCTCCCAGCGCTGACACAGTTCAGACATAAAAATGTTCTGTGGTGCTGACTGTTCATCACAGACTGCTGTCCATTGTTCTGCAGCATCTATACCGTAATACCCAACAGCAGAACCTGAAATAATCCGTTTTGGCTGAATATTCTGTTTTTTCAGATACTGATAAATTTCTTCTGTGGTCTGCACCCTGCTCTGAATCAGAGTCTGCTTTCTGGCATCTGTCCAGCGTCCCTGACCAATACTTTCACCGGCCAGATTTACCACATAATCAATCTTAGGATTACGGATTTCACTCAACTGCTGAACCCATTGCAGGCTGGGATGATTTGCTACCTGTTTTTTTCGGGAAAGCGCAATCACCTGATAATCCTGCTCCAGCAGAAACTTCACCAGTTGCTGACCGATAAACCCAGATGCACCTGTCACCAGTACCGTATCCTTGATCATAAGCCCCTCTTTATTCTGTCTGTTATTTTTACTGTTCTTTAAAAGCCTGTCTGTTCCTGACCAGCATACAAAAAAACAGGCAGGTTTCTTATGAAAACTTATGAATATTTACAACAAAACATCAGGATATTCCAGGAAATAAATAATATCTGACAGCGGCTACAGCCTGAACAGCAGCCCAGGCTCAGGAAAACATTTTTTCAGCCATGCGCTCTGCCTGTTTGCCATAAAACCACCATGTCAGCAGATACAGCGGTATAGCCAGTAACAGAAACATGATAAACACGACAACCATAAACTGCGACTGGCTCAGATACATCATAAAATCCTGCCAGACATCAGGACTGTTCCGTGAAAATATCACCAGCCCCAGAAGCAGAAAGACAATATTATAACCCCAGAAAATCAAGCAGAAACCGAGGGTGATTTTTTTACGTTCTGCCTGTGTAGGCGCGCGTTTCTGCTGTTTTAAAAATTTATACAGCACCAGTATCATGGCAACCAGATAAGGAACTGCTGTTAAAATACCACCTACACCCTGAGGTAATATCGCTGCCAGTACTCCACAGATACAGGTGAAAATGATACAGAACAGAAAAAACCATAAAAAATATCGAGTTAGGGAGACCATAGAGCCGAACCATTCAGTACTGAAAAAGAATTATAAAAAAAATTGAATTTTTTTTCATTTTTATGTCAACCAATCCACATCCCCCTGCGTTATATAAGGTACAAGGTCTGAATAATCCGATAATTTGTACTGGCATCCACAATATTTTCGGTGACCTTTCTAAAGCAATAAGTTTAGCTCGCTCTGAACAATTTGAACAGCAGCCATACTGTTCAGGGCAAATGCTTTTTTGACCGACGATTTCATCATCACTCGAATCGTCGGTCTTTTATTTTCATCGTCTGAAATATTTTCAACTCATCATCTGTTCACAACAGCGCATCATAAAAAGACAGCTGTATCTACTGCTCTATCCGTACTGCTGAAATAATCACTGACCTGTTATCCAGTCATAGGGATCATTTCATATTGCCAGAACAACCTGAAATCCACTGTTTTTTAATCTCAAAACCTTTCAGACATCTGAACTCTGAATACTGCTTTCCTGACGTTTTTTACGTACCCAGCGGATCACAATCACCATCAGAATAATACCAACTACAACTACCAGTACGGGAACAACAAAAGACAGTAATGAAACGATCAGCGCACTGATCCATTCTCCTGTCGAAACCACAGGGTTTGCAATTCCTCCAGTCGTGGCAGTTGAAACACCACGGACAGCCACTGTACTTAACTGTACAGCACCTGCTGTTCCACCACCCACAATAATCGCTGCTGCCCAGCTGGCAAACTGAGACATTTCACCCGTGCTTGCAGCCATGGTGGTCAGAGTGCCTGCCATCATTGCCGCGGGAGTTGCAACGGTATCAAGTGCATTGTCCACCCAGGGAATATAGTACGCGCCAATTTCACAGACTGTTGCCACAGCCAGTCCTATACAGACCGACGGCATTGCCAGCCATTCAAAGCCTTTCATGGGTTCAAACCAGCCTATCAGGGAAGCGACACTCATGACCAGTAAAGGGACAAAGACACGAAATCCGCAGGCGGCACTTAAGCCTATACCAATACAGAGTCCTAATATTGTTTCAATCATCTGTGCCCACCCTTTCTCTTTATTATTTTTAACTGTATATACGTTAGCAAAAAGCCCTATTGAGTAATAGGGCTTTTATTTTAAAACAGGGAGTATCCGTTTTAATTATTGTGCTTATGCAATCTTATTTGTTGAAATGATTGCCAAGACATTTGGTACACGGTGGTAGTCGATCTGTACCAATTTCTAAGTAGGTGCGTTGACCGCATTGAACACAAAAATAGAAGCCTGTTCCAGGTTTAGAGCCAGCAGTAACCATTTTTGTTCTCCATAGGTTTTTAGAAATGGTGAAATCAGTATACCGCTATCGAGATGAATGTCTATTGGCTATTTTTAAAAATGATGGTGTCATTTTTGCAAGAAATAGATTGGCGAAATTATTGTCAGATTTATTTATCTTTGAGATAAAAATCTTCACATATTGGTTTTTTCTCTGCTTAATTTTTCCAGAATGTGAATCATTTTTTATTTATTCTATTTGTTTCAATTTATTTCTGTACAGAAACTGGCATGCCGTCTTCGCCAAACAGCACTCCTCGTTCTTTGAGTTTGTCACAGGCTGCGTGATGGACAACGCCCCGTTTGCTGACTTTGGTTTCGAGTAGTCTGCGTAATGTGGCTTCGCTGACGTTGGCATGGTGGACGACTTCCATACGTACGCCCCAAAATTTGTCATTTGCAAAGCGGTCGAGTATTTCTGCATCTGCATCGGGGTTCATGGCTGCTGTGGCTCGAATCGCTTGGTTTGGGTCTGTTAGGAAAGGTTCGAGTTCGGCTGTATTGGCTGCACCACTTGCCGCAATATAGCGGCGTTCTTCTTCGGCTTTTTGTTCGGGGGATTTTTTGGGCATTGGTTGATTAATAAGTATTTAATTTAGTTCCAACACTATAAAGGAAGGAACTAAATAAACTAGTATATAAATATGCCTAGTAACTATTAACTAGTTGTTGATATTGGGTATCTGTTATTAGAACAGGTAATTGTAGTTCAGTAACTTTATCTAATCTAGTTAAAGCCTGTATAGTAATTTGATTAGCTGTTTTTCCTGCAAGTTGCTTAACTAATATTTTAAAATTTTTTGGACACGATGTTAAACTTAACCTATTAGAAAAATCTTTATTCAGTACTAGCTTTACAAACTCTTTTAATTCAGGCTCTCCAAATTTATTAATCATCTGATCATAATATGTTTCAGCCATATTAGATATTCCATATCCATTACCTATTTTTGCCATAACAACTGTTTTAACATAAGCATGGCGTACAGAATCTGGGATTACACCCGTATCAGAAACATAAGCAGATAGCGTTTTAGCATGAGGTGGTTCATTATAAAAATTACTAAGACCATGATGAGCACTATATAAATTTTGTATCTTTTCAGAAATTTCTAAAGCCAGAGTATCAGAAGGCAAATAAGATAAACCACTTACTATACTTAAAAAGTTCTTGGCTAAATCCTTTCTAGCTACTTCCCCATTTGCTGCAAAATTACTATATTTAAGTCCGCATTCATATTTAGCATCATCTGGAGCAAGACTCCAACATTTCTGCGCTACTAATTGAATATTTGTTCTGATATTTATAGCTGTTTTCTCTGTTGTATACATTCCAAACAATGTTCGTAACAATGAAGAAACCAAATCAATAGGTAAATACTCAAAACCTACTTTTATTGGTTCTGCGTCTGTAGGTGATAAAATATTATTTCTAATACTGGTTAGAACTCTCTTAACCTCTACCGCAGCTGGTTCTGGCTCTTTTGCAATAACCTCATTAATACAAGTTTCTAACCATGCAACCAACTGAAAACCTGTTAATTGATTTTGATTTGGGTGAGCAGCACTAGCCCAATTTCTCATATCTCGAATATAATCTAAATGTTTATAGCCTATATCTGATAAAATCCCAGTTACATGACAGCCTCGAATAAGTTCCCATTCTTCTATCTTAACTAAATCAGATTCATCTTTTAATTTCGCTCTTCTATTTGAATCTGTTACTACACTGTCATAAAAATATTCCAAATCAAATCTTATAACTTTAGATCTCAGATTAACAACAGTTTCATCCCAAATAAAGTTTAACGCAGCATCAAACAATCCAGCACCACAGGCTGCTATAAATTTTGATAAATAAAGTGAATTATTTCTTTTTGTAGTTTCAATATGATTAATTACATCAGGGAAATTATTAATGATTCTCGATCTTTCAGGT
The DNA here is from genome assembly GCF_002165295.2 of Acinetobacter sp. WCHAc010052. Classification (NCBI taxonomy): domain Bacteria; kingdom Pseudomonadati; phylum Pseudomonadota; class Gammaproteobacteria; order Moraxellales; family Moraxellaceae; genus Acinetobacter; species Acinetobacter sp. WCHAc010052. The sequence goes on from NZ_CP032143.1 coordinate 2,839,262, forward strand.
ATAGAAACCAATACATTTTCTGTTGGAAGCCCCAACTCTGATAAATAACCATTCAATGCACTACTTAATCCATCTACAACACTAATCACATTAGTGGTAGTTGTTACCTGATTGGTCATCTTAACTCCAATAAAACTACTTAATATATTCTAAAGATATAGTAATCCAATAATTAAAGCTATTCCTCTATCAATAGAGAAATAGCTTTAATTAGAATTGTTAATTTAATGACTTAAATATGAATCAAGCCACATTCCCTTCCAAGAAATCCTGTGCAAAACGTTGTAATACACCACCCGCTTCATACACATGCACTTCTTCTTCGGTGTCTAAACGACACGTTACAGGCACTTTCACGATCTCATTTTGACCATCAGCAGTCGAACGCTCGATCACCAAAGTTAAAGTCGAACGCGGTGCAATATTACCAATCACGCTATACAACTCAGTACCGTCAAGCTTCAATGTTTTACGATCCGTACCTACTTTAAACTCAAGCGGTAATACACCCATACCCACAAGGTTAGTACGGTGAATACGCTCAAAACCTTCCGCAACGATCACTTCAACACCTGCGAGACGAACACCTTTCGCAGCCCAGTCACGGCTAGAACCCTGACCATAGTCTTTACCTGCAATAATGATCAGCGGTTGCTTACGATTCATATAAGTTTCGATCGCTTCCCACATACGCATCACTTCGCCCTCAGGCTCAACACGTGCTTTAGAACCCTGCTTGATCGTACCGTCAGAACGAACCACCATTTCATTAAACAGTTTAGGGTTAGCAAATGTTGCACGTTGCGCAGTTAAATGGTCACCACGGTGCGTTGCGTAAGAATTGAAGTCTTCCTCAGGTACGCCCATTTTATGCAGATATTCACCTGCTGCCGAATCCATCAGGATGGCATTCGATGGTGACAAGTGATCTGTCGTGATATTGTCAGGAAGAATTGCAAGTGGACGCATATTCGCCAAAGTACGTGGCGCAGCCAAAGCACCTTCCCAATACGGCGGACGGCGGATATAGGTACTTTGTGGACGCCAATCGTATAACGGACTCGCAGCTTGTACACGCTCACCCAAATCAAACATTGGGATATACACTTTCTTAAACTGCTCAGGTTTAACAGCAACTTTTACCAGTGCATCAATTTCTTCATCCGATGGCCAGATGTCTTTTAAGTAAATCGGATTACCGTCTTTGTCATTGCCCAATGAATCTGTTTCGATGTCAAAACGAATTGTCCCTGCAATCGCATACGCCACAACCAATGGAGGAGATGCTAAGAATGCTTGTTTTGCATAAGGATGGATACGACCATCGAAGTTACGGTTCCCTGAAAGTACCGCAGTTGCATACAAGTCACGGTCAATAATTTCCTGTTGAATCACAGGATCAAGCGCACCTGACATACCGTTACAGGTCGTACATGCATACGCCACGATACCGAAACCAAGCTTTTCAAGATCACCCAACACGCCTGCTTCTTCAAGATACAAAGCAGCTGCTTTAGAGCCTGGTGCAAATGATGATTTCACCCAAGGTTTACGCACTAAACCAAGTTCATTGGCTTTACGAGCCAACAAGCCTGCAGCAACGGTATTACGTGGGTTAGACGTATTGGTACAAGAAGTAATCGCTGCAATGATCACCGCACCATCTGGCATTAAACCTTCAGCTTCCTGCGCACGCGCTGCGTCTAAATTACCTGCAATGCCTTTGGCTTTTAAGTCAGCGGTTGATACACGAGCATGCGGGTTCGATGGCCCTGCAATATTACGGGTTACCGTTGAAAGATCGAAACGTAAAACACGTGGATATTCAGCTTGCGTCATATCCGATGCCCAAAGACCGATTTCTTTGGCATAAGTTTCTACGAGTTTGACCTGATCTGCTTCACGACCTGTCAGTGTTAAATAATCAATGGTGTTCTGGTCGATATAGAACATTGCCGCAGTTGCGCCATATTCAGGGGTCATGTTGGAAATCGTGGCACGATCACCCACTGACATACTGTCTGCACCTTCACCGAAGAATTCTAAATATGCACCCACCACACGTTCTTTACGCAAGAATTCTGTCAATGCCAATACGATGTCAGTCGCAGTAATGCCTGCTTGACGCTGACCCACAAACTCCACACCAATAATGTCTGGAAGACGCATCCACGATGCACGACCCAACATCACGTTTTCAGCTTCGAGTCCTCCGACACCAATCGAGATCACACCAAGCGCATCAGTATGTGGTGTATGAGAATCTGTACCTACACAAGTATCTGGATATGCGATACCACCACGGTTTTGCACCACTGGAGACATTTTCTCCAGATTGATCTGGTGCATGATGCCGTTACCCGCAGGAATCACATCGACATTTTCAAATGCAGTTTTTGTCCATTCGATGAAGTGGAAACGGTCTTCGTTACGACGGTCTTCAATCGCACGGTTTTTCTCAAAAGCATCAGGGTCAAAACCACCAAATTCCACAGCAAGTGAATGGTCAACGATCAACTGAGTCGGTACAACAGGGTTTACTTTTGATGGGTCGCCACCTTGATCAGCAATCGCATCACGCAGACCTGCAAGGTCAACCAATGCTGTTTGTCCGAGAATGTCATGGCACACCACACGCGCAGGATACCAAGGGAAATCGTGGTCTTGTTTACGGTTAATCAATTCTTTTAAAGATTGTTCGAGAATGGCCGGGTCACATCGACGGACTAACTGTTCAGCCAATACTTTTGAAGTGTATGGAAGTTTCGCGTATGCGCCTGGCTGGATGTCTTCAACGGCTTGACGCACATCGAAGTATTCGAGCTGGGTACCTTGCAGTGGTTTGCGGTAGTTGTTATTCATTGAATTGTGCCTCTTGCATCATTTTGTACTGCGTGTCTGATGTTCGAATAGTACACTGCCGAAAACCCATTTCCCAAATCGTTTATATTTCATAAGCTTAGATATAAAAACAGGGGTTTTGGAAATATTTAGTAACAACTTGAGTTGAATATTTGCTCTAAATCGGTTTTTTATTAAAAAATAGTGGAAAATTAATCTTATTCTTTAGTCGTAATTGAATGGAAGTCTCACATTTCAAAATATATTATTTTAAACATCAAATATTTAAAAATTTAATCTTATAAAACAACTGGGGCATTCATGATTTTACCTTCCAACCAGATCAACTCACAAACCATCGCCAATGCTTTAAAGAATGCGTTTATTGACGTTATTGATGTTGAGGACAGGGGCTTCAGTGTCAAAATTGAAGATATTTATTTTGATGTAAGAGTTGATGCTGAAAACGAAAGAATTAATTTACAGCTGATTCATAATATTGCTGAGTTCAGCAATGAAAATATGTTTAAACTCGTCATCGCAAGTAATGAGACCAACAAAGAAAAAACATTTATTAAATCAAGCATTATTGAATATGAAGACCGCATTTTCCTACAGATTGAATACACCATCAGATACGATAAAGGCTTAAATATGCCGCAGTTTGTGAGTGATTTACGATTCTTTGACCGTGTTGCTCTGGCTTCTATCCGTGACCATTTCCGTGGTGTGGTTTAATTAATTGAATTGACTTGTCTATTGTTGCTGACCTGACTTAAACTTCTATAAATTAAGTCGGGTTTTATTATGACCATTTCAGCATTCTCCTCATTTACTTTAGCCGGTGCAGATGCCCAGAAGTTCCTTCAGGGACAAGTCACTTTAAACACAGAAGCACTGGCTGAAAATACCACTCGCTATACTGCCATCTGTGATCTGAAAGGGCGTATCCACTTCGGTTTATGGCTCACAAAGATCAATCCTGAACTTTTTGAAATCGTCACTACGGCTGACCAGGCAGATGAGTTTTCAAAACACATCAAAAAATACGGTGCGTTCTCTAAAATGAAACTTGAACCTGTGGGTTCAGTTTTTCCGACACTGACGGCAGATACAACTGTTTTTTCATCTGAAGCAACTGATATTACTGCATGGGAAGTCTCTGCAATCCAGCATGGTCAGGCATTCATTGTGCAACAGACTGAAGGACTTTTTCAGCCACAGGAACTCCGTTTGCACCAGCGTGAAGGCGTTCACTATGACAAAGGTTGTTACCTGGGTCAGGAAGTGATTGCGCGTTTATGGTTTAAAGCGAAACCTAAGGCATGGCTGCATGTGATTCAGGGTTCAGGCGATGTTCCTGCTCTGGGTGAGCAGTTAAGTAAAGGCGTTCAGGTGGTGAACAGTACTGCTTATGAAGGTGGTTTTATTGCATTGGTTGTCGCCCGTCCTGATGCTTTACCAGAACTGGACGTCACTGTGTCAGAGCTGCCTGAATATTTAAATGGTGATGTGGCGAGACCGCAGTAAATTTATATTTTTTAGAATGTTATGATAAATTAGCCTCTAAGTTTAGGGGCTTTTTTAATGACTGAAAAATTATACTATTGGGCAGAAAATTTAGAAGGTTATAGTTCTGATAATGAACAAAATTACGACCAAGTTATGGAAATTAAACGGTTGAATTTTTTTATAGGTAAAAATAATGCGGGAAAAAGCCGATTTTTAAGAAAGCTATTTACAACTACAATTCCGTTTGAGATTTTGAATTACCCCACAAATATGGATCAAATATCGAAAATTAAATTTTTTTTGGATACACTTGATGATTATGATTCAAGATTTCAGTTATCCAATCATAGTGGTTACAATAAAAATCATATACTTCCTTATATAAACAATATTCTAAGTGCCCCATTATTTCCACGCTCTGAGTATAAAAATATTTTTGATAAAAATTATGAAGCACTTTCAAAATTCACTTACAACCATGACTCTTACACACCTGAATTACATGAACAAATAAAGAAGAAAATCGAATATTTCGACAAAGAAATTGGTTTTACTCTTACTAAATACTATGTCCCAATACTACGAGGTATGCGTCCCGTAACTGAAATAGAATTTCAACATCCTTATATTGCAAGAACCCAAAAAGATTATTTTAGTAACATTAATAAATTTAATTCTAAAAATATTATTACAGGTGAATCACTATACCATGAGCTGAAAATTCATTTATTAGGAGAACCTGAGCAACGTGAAGTCATCAAAAATTATGAAGAAAAACTCAGCCAATATTTCTTCGATAATGAAACTATTACCCTTATTCCCAAACATGAACAAGATGTAGTCAATATTAAAATTGGAAATGATAAACAATTTCCAATTTCAGAACTTGGTGATGGTCTGCAACAAGTGATCATTTTAACTTATGAAGCTTTTATCAAAAAAGATCAAACTCATGCATTTTTTATAGAAGAGCCTGAGCTTCACATGCATGCTGGTATGGTTCGTCAGCTCATGAATTTCTATCTCAATGAAACCAATCACTATTATTTCTTTACCACTCACTCTAACCATCTTTTAGATATGGCAGATGAATCAGATCAAGTCATTATTCAAAAATTTGTCAAAGAACCAAATAAAGATGATTCTAATAAGTTTGATTTTAAGATTTATCGTTGCGACCGAGATCGTGACTTGCTAGCTTCTCTCGGTGTAAAACCATCTTCTGTTTATTTAGCCAATTGCACCATTTGGGTCGAAGGCATTACCGACCGCTTATATATCACTAAATATATGGAAAAATATTTAGCTGAATTGGAAAATTCAGATGCTAAACTTTATAAAAAATACTGTCGTTTTATGCCGAATTACCATTACACGTTTGTAGAGTATGCTGGAAGTAACTTAACACATTGGTCATTTAGTGATGATTATGCAGATCATTTAGATGACAAAGGATTAAGTGCAAAAGCTGTAGCAAGTGAAATGCTACTTATTGCAGACGGAGATATAAAAGAAAAAGCTGATCGAGTTAAAAAACTCACAACAGAATTAAAAAGTTCAAATTTCTTTAAATTTGAATGTAAAGAAATTGAAAACACACTCCCAAAAAATTCAATTATTCGTGTGGCAAAACAACGTTTTAACCGTATGAAAAATAATACTAAACAAGGATTTAGTATAGAAAATTTAGATACAATCAGCAGAGATAACCATTTTGAGCATAATGATTTTGGTATAGGAAAACTCTTAGATAATCAAATCAGAAATCCTAGAACCAATTCCGAAAAGTTAGCCTTTGCTGATAGTGAAGGTGTTGGAACAATTAAGAATAAATTAGATTTTTGCCGTGAAATCATCAAAGATTTTGATGAAAATCCTGATTGGCAACTCACTCCAAAAGCGAAAGAAGTTTGCGAATGTATTTTTCAGCATATTGAAAAATGTAATTAAAATTTCCCAAGCCTCCTTTTTTCAAAGGAGGTTGCTTTATTCATCAAAACCCATGAAACAGTTTATTCATGTCTTTACAGACATAGTCTTTAAAATGAAATGCACGGGCATGCCTGGCATCAAACTTTGAAGTTAAATCACCTTTCTGGAAAATATAGACACGATCATCTTTACTGACCAGAAATTCTGCCCCCAGTTTCATCAGTAAAGCATCAATTTTGTCTTCATCTGCAATACTGTCGTCCTGAAAGACTTTGTCATAATTCCGTCGGATGCCTTTTATAAACACTGTTTTCTCACTGCTAAAAATAAGATGAAATTTAAAATACAGCCTGAATATTCAGATCAGTCTGAAATTTTAACCTTTTTATTACAGATTTTCAGACTTTTCCAATCAAATACACAGACCTGCTATAGCTATAAAAGACAAAGAAAACCATCCCATCCACAATTTCTCCCAGTTTTCAGTGATTTTCATCAAAGATGCTACAAATTTCACAAATGCAATATTTACTTTTCAAAAGGCATAACTTATATACTGAAGTACAGTAATCAAAAGGACTTATGTTGCTGAAACAACATGGTTAACATTGTTATATGAAAATGAAAAAAATTATCTTCGCAAGTCTGATCGCTCTTTCATCCCACATGGCTTTTGCAGCGGAGGCAGCTCCTGCTGCTATCGACCCTGCTTTTGCAAAAATTGAAGAGATGGTCAAAGCTAAAAATATGACCGGTGCTTACCAGGAACTGGATAAGCTTGCAAAAACGGGCAATGCTCAGGCTATTTACAATCTGGGTTATCTGACTCAGACGGGTCAGGGGACTGCCAAAGATGAGAAAAAAGCAGTCAAACTGTATGAACAGGCTGCAAGCAAAGGCTATCCAGTTGCAAACTATGTACTGGGTAAAAACTATGCCACAGGTACACTGGGCTTAAAAACAGACATTACAAAAGCAAAGCAGTACTTAAGTAAAGCATCTGCTCAGGGTTTTGATGATGCAACCCTGGATCTGGCAGTATTACTGTTTTCTGAAAACAAGCCTGCTTCCGATAAGGAAGGCTTACAGAAACTGGAACCTTTAATTAAAAAAGGAAACTATCAGGCCATTCATGCAAAAGCTCTGTATAACATCAGCCTAGGCTTCAAAAATAAAACTGAAGCACCAATCAAGGAAGGTCTGCAAAGTATTCAGGAACTGGCTCAGAAAGGCTATATTCCTGCACTGCTCGCAGTTGGCAATATGCTGACCAATGGCAATATCATCCCTCAGAATTTACCTGAAGCGAAAAAGATTTTTGCTGCCCTGGCAAAGGACAATGTCCCTCAGGCAAAAGAATCCCTGGCAATCGTGGATAAAATGATTGCTGAACAGGCTAAAGCTCCTGCCAAAACAGCGAAAAAAAGCTGATTTATGACAGATCAAAAAAAGCCCCTGTATTCAGGGGCTTTTTCAGCTCAGCTGTTTTCATTCAAACGGATGAAACAGATCTCTGAAGCCATGTGGCTGACAGCGCAGATACTGTGGCGCAATCTGAATCGTCTCACCCAGTTCCGCTGCTGCATGCCACGGCCATCGAGGGTCATACAGCATGGCACGTGCCAGTCCAACAGCATCTGCCTGTTCATATTCCAGAATTCCCTCTGCCTGCATGGACTCTGTCACCAGACCTACTGCAATCACAGGGATACTGACATTTTCTTTGACCTGAGCCGCAAATGGAACCTGATAACTGGCATGTACATCAATTTTCTGCTGAGGATGTAAACCTCCACTGGAAACATGAATATACACCGCTCCTGCCTGTTCCAGCTGTTTCGATAATGCCACGGTTTCTTCCAGTGTCCATCCACCTTCAACCCAGTCCTGTGCTGAAAGTCTGATCCCTACAGGGAAATTTTCAGGCACAGCTTTTTTGATGGACTCAAATGTTTCCATAACCATACGGATACGGTTTTCAAAACTTCCACCATATTCATCTGTACGGGTATTTGCCAGCGGTGACATAAACTGATGCATCAGATAACCATGTGCAGCATGCAATTCAATCAGATCAAATCCAGCTTCAACCGCCCTCTTAGCTGCCTGAGCAAAATCCTGCTGGATGGTTTTCAGCTCTGCAACCGTGAGTGCATGCGGTTTTTCATCGGACTCCTGAAATGCAAGTTCCGCAGGTGCAACGGTCTGCCAGCCATGTGCATCTGCTGAAGCAATCTGTGCCTTTCCATGTCTGACATTCCACGGCTTTTCTGTTGAAGCTTTACGACCTGCATGTGCAAGCTGAATGGCAAAAGGCACTGGTGATACTGTTTTTATTTTTTTCAGCAATACTGAGATGCGTTCTCCCTGCTCATCATTCCATAGCCCTAAATCTGCATAACTGATCCGTCCTTCAGGCTGAACAGCGGTCGCCTCCACGATACATAAGCCTGCGCCTGACAGCGCATAGGTTCCCCATTGCTGCTCATGCCAGTAACTGATCTGCCCCTGCTCTGTTGCAGAATACTGACACATCGGGGCAATGATAATTCTGTTGCTCAGTTTCAGCGTTCCCAGCTGCAAAGGTTGAAATAGTCGTGCCATTATTTTCTTTCCTGAAAGATCAGTTTATTTTCGCAGTATGGATATATAGCAGAATTTGACACTATTCACTTTAAAACTTTTTGCCAGTTTTTGTAGAATTTTCGCTTTTGTCTCAGTGAATGTATTTAAGATCACATTCCTGAATTTTTATAATCACACTCATTCATTTGAGTTTATTGAACCTGAAACATAAAAAGACAGGCGTTATCTGCCTGTCTTTTCAAACAATCCTATAAAAGCATATCGCTTAGAAAATCACTTTGCTGCCCAGTCCAACCACCAGTGCATTATCCACGGCTGTCGTAGCCCCTGGGTAAACCACATACTGAACCAGTGGGCGCAACATGAACCATCTGACTGGATAATATGAATAATTCAGCTCCACATTATATTCAGCATCTTTATTTAACAGGGTTTTATCCGTACCTGCACGACTGCCGTTGATGTAATCACGGTAGCGGTCATTGATATGAATACGGTTAACCGCCAGTCCCAGTATGTCATCCGGATGTCCATCAAACAGACCAATATACTTCAGTCCCAACTGCTGAGAATCCTCAACAGCCGTCGTGGTACGGTCATGCGCAGTAAAGTTACCAAAACTGTGTAAACCACGGCGACCTGCACCTGTAGAAGTCAACTGCTGCTCAAAGCTGATCCATCCACCAAAAGTGCGGTCTTCGCCTATGGTCGCTTTGGCATAGCCGATATTGTACTGATTTGCAGCATCATCCGCTGTGTTATACAGAGCACCAAAACGATAACTGCCTGGCAGATCATTCAGCCCCTGTTTCGGTGACCATACAACTTCTGACAGGACATTTACACCATCAGCATTTTTGGTATCCAGGTTCCATCCGTGACGTTCCAGGGCATTTTCAGGGTTATATTCAAATACACCTGCCTGTGCAAACAGTTCAGGACTGATCTGATATTTCACACGTCCACCCCATTGTGAAACAGGTGTGTTGTACCAGAGCTTACCCTGCCATTTTCCCATCTGTGCGGCACAGAATGCATTGCCCTGAAAGTCACATGCCATGGTATTGAACTCAGTTCCCAGTCCCATACGCCCCAGTCGGACGCTGATACCCTGATCTTTAAAGTTCTTTTCGACATACAGCTCACTCAGACGACTGCCTGAATTACCCCGTCCCCAGTTCGCCTGAGAGTTTGCCCACTGTGGTGCAGCAGGATCCTGTATAGCGTCAATGGAGGTGCTTTGCCCCTGACGTGCAGTCACCAGTGCCCGAAAAGTCACGCCTTCCCAGCCTGCCAGTTTTTCCAGATCAAGCGTTGTACCCAGTCCAAACTGAGTACCAAATGTCGGAGCCTGATGTGCATCATAACCACCATCTGCCAGATAGGAACCATCTGTCGCAATGGTTCCATCAAACTTCACGCCTTTTTCAGCAAGTTCAGTCCGTGTACCGTTCCAGTCGCCAGTTAAGGTGTTTCCATCCTTAGAAAAAGCCTGTTCAGCATGTGAATAGGACATCAGAGTGGCAATGGAAACTGCCATGATGGAAAGAGCTGTTTTTTTCATGAGGAAGCCTGATCGGGAGAAGTATTTCAAATAGATTTACAGCGTTGTGTATCGGACAGAGACTGAAATGAACCAGCCAGAACGGTCTAAACACAAATTAAGAGGCATCGACCTAGTTTAGAGCATACACCGCACTGACAGATAAAAACTCATACGTACCCGCAGTGACCAGATCAGCTATAAACTTTATCTTTACCCTTAATTTATGAGAAATTTACATCGTTTTTAAATCAGGACTATCAGCTTATTTTTATCAGTTTCAAAACTTATTTTTATCAGTCAATATAAATATTAAAAAACAGCAGATTACATTTTCACCCACATTTTCCAATCATAAATCAGGCTTATATATGTTTACTATTCACACAATATATAACACAACCCCAATCCCATTCAGCATGCTTTATTGACTCACCTGGAACAGCTACAATAACCAGCAAGATTTCCGAATATATGTGATCCATGCCTGAATTACCTGAAGTTGAAACCACCAAAGCCAGTCTTCTGCCGTTGATTGATCAGAAAGTCATTTCTGTTCACGTTCACCAGTCCAGCCTGCGTTGGGAAATTCCTGCTGACATTCAGAAACTTCAGGGACAGAAACTGCTGAAACTGACACGGCGTTCCAAGTATATTCTTGCTGAATTTGAACAGGACACTATGCTCTGGCATCTGGGAATGTCAGGCAGTTTCAGGTTATGTGACACAGGGACAGAACTGCGTAAGCATGATCACCTGATCATTCAGTTTGAAGATACTGAACTGCGCTACCATGACCCACGCCGTTTTGGCTGCATTTTATGGTTGGATGAATACAGCCAGACCAGACTGATTGATACCCTGGGACCAGAACCACTCAGTGATGCATTCCATGCAGAATATTTAGCGTCTAAATTTAAAAATAAAAATGTCGGCACAAAAGTTGCCATTATGGACAATCATATTGTGGTCGGTGTCGGCAACATCTATGCGACTGAAAGCCTGTTTAACCTGGGAATCCATCCTGCGCAGCCTGCATCCAGTTTAAGCCATGATCAGATTGAAAAACTGGTGATCGAGATTAAACGTATTTTAAAACAGGCAATCGATCTGGGTGGTTCAACTTTAAGAGACTACAGTAATGCTATGGGTGAAAATGGTTATTTTCAGCAGACCCTGCTCGCTTATGGTCGCGCAGGTGAAATGTGCGTGAACTGTGAAACCACTCTGGAAAATTTAAAACTTGGGCAAAGAGCCAGTGTGTTCTGCCCGCAATGTCAGCCACTGAAAAAAGTGAAAACTGCCGTTAAGAAAGCCACCAAAGGAAGCAAAGCATGAAGTCTGCTATCGTTCGACACATTCTGGTTAAAGATAAAGACCTATGCGAACAGCTGAAAAAGAAAATAAAAGCAGGCGCTGATTTTGCCAAAATTGCGAAACAGCACTCGACCTGCCCATCGGGTAAAAAAGGTGGCGAACTGGGTGATATTAAAAAAGGTCAACTCGTCACACCGATTGATAAGGCTGTTTTCACCCTGCCTGAACGCGAGCTGCATGGTCCAATCAAAAGTCAGTTTGGCTGGCACCTGCTGGAAATCAAGTTTCGGATGGATTAAACCGTATTTTCAGCATGACATAAGACTGGATACAATCATGAACCTTATGTCACGTCTGTCACTCACCCACTGCAGTGTGTTCAAATAATTCAGATCTCTATGAACCCGTTATTTGATTACTTTTTAAATAACTGAATAACTTCAGCGTACTGATTGATATACCCTCTGAACATTTCTGCACGGGCGGTCAGGTAAAACAGCTGCGTTCCATTCTGTACAAGTTTATCGGGTGCCTTACCGTTACAGAATCCGCCACCTGAAACAAGGGCTGAAGAAATTTTCCTAAAGTATCTGTCGGCCTGTGCCGAATCACTGAATGTAAAAACGTACATCAAAAAATCAGGATAATAATCTTTCCGGCTCCCAATCCCGATATGGCTTTCTGCATAAAAACTGCTGACACCCTGCCCTGCTATCGTCAGAATTTTATTCTTCCTGCAGTCGTTTACAGTCCATGATTCAGCTGCCCTGGATGCTGACAGACTGAAACCATTCTTTTTCAGCTTCTGTTGCAATGCGTTAATCAGTGCCTGACTGTCCGAACCTGAATTCAACTCAACAGTTTCAGTCACCGTTTCTGCATTGGGCATGTTTTCAATATAGCCTGATTCCCGATCTTTGCCCTGTACTTTTGATGCATCGGGAAACCGAATTTCTTTATATTGTTCTGTTTCAGTGCTGTCATTTTTCTGATCTGTACATCCAGACAGACTCAAAATGATAAAAAAGAATAACCACTTTCTCATACGGTATCGCCTGCATTTATAAACTGAATACAAACGGCTGATCTCAAACACGCCATAAAAAACGGCACTGTAAAGTGCCGTCAGTTATTCAGAAGCATGAATTAATCACGTTTCTTCAGCTCATCACGGATTTCACGTAACAATTCGATATCTTCAGGAGTAGCTGCTGCAGCTTCTTCAACCGGTTTACGGATTTTATTTAAGAATTTAACCAACAGGAAGACCACCCATGCCAGGATCAGGAAGTTAAGGAAAATGGTAATAAAGTTACCATAGGTCAATACGTTCACACCCGCTTTAGTCAGTTCATCCAAAGAAGTCAGATTGTTTGGATTATCACCTAATACGAAAAACTTTTGCGTAAAGTCTACGCCACCGCCTGTGATTACCGTAATTAACGGCATAATGATATCTTTAACTAAAGAGTCGATAATTTTACCAAAAGCACCACCGATGATCACACCGATTGCCATGTCCATCATGTTGCCTTTTACAGCAAATTCTCTGAATTCTGAAAGAATACTCATATTTTACTCCACGCTATTTATGCGTCATTTTTATGTGATGAAGTATACATTAATGTTCTATATACATTTCTGCATAATCTACCTGGTTTTCTGAAAATTCCAATATTTTTTACACTTTACACAAAAAACATACTTTTATTCTCACATGAATACGCATAACTATTATTCATTTTTTGACCAAAGCTCACTGACACAGAAATTTTCATCATATTTTGCTTTCGCTAACCGTTCCACCTGAGGAGATAATAAGATTCCACGCCCTGCATACTGACGGATATCATCACTGGATCGCGACGGATTTAAAATAAATCTGAGCGCATACGCATCTTTGATCAGATAAACCGCCTGATCAAAGCCCTGCCCCTGACCAAATTCATCAAAATAATAATATTGTGCACCATTTTTCCATATTGTTGCAGCACGCCACCTACTATTACCATATTTCACCTCAGCAATTTTCTGCCAACGATTTACAGGTGCGTTCTTCAACCGATAAAGCACAGTTGAACGATAGCAGAGTTTCGTTCCCCGCCCACTGCGGATGTATTTATCGTACAGTCCTAGATAATAGGTATCCTGTCCATTATGAAAAACATCAGGAGCCAGTTGTGTCAGCTTTTGACTGAATGGATTATCACCTGTACGCTGTAATTTCTGTTCTTGTCGATGATAAAAATAAATGCCCTGCTGACTGAGAAATAATGGATCATGCGCATGTTCATCATCTTTATTGAGCAGATGATAAGGTGAATATTTTTGTGAAAATGGCGATGTCTGATAATAAAAATTCTGTGTTTTAGGATCATGTAAAAATTCAGACTCAATCCCACCACCAAAATCAAACACCATTAACTGAGGATGATCCTGAACAGGAACACGCTGGTTCTTATAATAAACATGTGTTCCATCTGCGGTGTAGTGACTACTCTCCCGTAATCGATCTGAACTCCCTGAATAAGATGGCAAATACCGCATAGTATGACCATTTGCCTGTTCAACCAGTTTCCCCCTGAAATAGGTGTACTCTCCATTACTGACCGTTCCCTGAACCGTTAATTGATACGGAGACTGACTCGTTTCCAGCTGATAATGTGGATACCAGTAGCTTTGCGGTTTTGAACCGATTCCAGTGTGATGAAGCAGAATCTGCCAGACCTCCTGCACAACATTCAACTCAGTATTACGCTCCGTGATCTGCGAACAATAATAACTGACCTGACCATCGCTGATATAACCATCACCAATCGAGCGAACTGTCTGCGGATTTAAATTTTTCAGAATCATATTGCCACAATAGACATGCTTTTGATCCACAGCTATCTGTCTGGTCGCGATGTCATCCGAAAGCATGCGAATCGTCTTTAAATCAGCCTCAGGAATGACATAATGACCATTACTCGGTACAGCAACATAGAGCTGCTGATTATGAATTCTAAACTCTGTCGGACCTGAGCCCACTTTCTGACCCTGCTGATCAAGTTCAAAACTACTCAGTTCCTGAGTGGGTTCAGCGATTAAAAGAGTAAATGCAAATAAAAGGGTGATCAGTAAAATACAGAATATCACTATGAGCTGTTTCAGTTTTTGCTGTTTTTCTGTGGGTAAATGACTGTTCAAACGCCATACCTATATCGTCATATTTATTATAAAAACCACTATAGCAAAATATTCAGCCATAAAAAAACCGCCAATGAATGACGGTTTTCTTCAACTTAACGGTAAGGCTTAGCCGTTACGGTTACGTTTACGTTCGTTTTCAGTCAACCAGCGTTTACGGATACGGATTGACTTAGGTGTTACTTCAACTAATTCGTCATCTTCAATGAATTCAAGCGCTTGTTCAAGCGTGTATTCGATTGCTGGAACAAGAGTCAACGCATCATCAGTACCAGAAGCACGTACGTTTGTTAACTGTTTTGCTTTAGTTGGGTTAACAGTCATGTCGTCTGAACGAGAGTTAATACCCACGATCATACCTTCATAAACTTCCAACTGTGGTTTAGCAAACAGACGACCACGATCCTGAAGTGTGAACAGTGCATAACCCAGGCAAGTACCCTGAACCATAGAAATCAGCACACCATTCTGACGCTTCGCAACAGTACCCTGTTTCATAGGACCATAATGCGAGAAGCTTGACGTCATGATACCAGTACCTGAAGTCATGGTCAGGAATTCAGAACGGAAACCAATCAGACCACGTGAAGGAACAGTTGCTTCAATACGGATACGACCTTTGCCGTCAACTTCCATATTGGTCATTTCGCCTTTACGGTGACCCATCTGTTCCATTACAGAACCCTGGTGCTGTTCTTCAACGTCAAATGTTACGTTTTCGTAAGGTTCCTGTTTTTCACCATCAACTTCTTTCAGGATTACCTGTGGACGGGAAACACCCATCTCGAAGCCTTCACGACGCATGTTTTCGATCAGAACCGAAAGGTGAAGTTCACCACGACCAGAAACTTTGAAACGGTCTGGACTGTCAGTATCTTCAACGCGAAGTGCTACGTTGTGGATCAATTCGCGGTCAAGACGTTCACGGATATTACGTGAAGTTACGAATTTACCTTCTTTACCGGCAAACGGTGAGTTGTTTACCTGGAAAGTCATAGATACTGTAGGTTCATCTACAGAAAGTGGTGGTAAAGCTTCAACATTTTTCTGATCACAGATGGTGTCAGAAATATGAAGTTCATCAATACCTGTTACACAAACGATATCGCCTGCTTGAGCAGATTCAACGTCGATACGCTCTAAACCGTGGTAACCCATGATTTTTAAGATACGACCGTTACGTGTTTTACCGTCTTTGTCGATCACTGTTACAGGTGTGTTCAGTTTCACTGAACCACGCTGAATACGACCAACACCGATAACACCTACGAAGCTGTTATAGTCAAGTGAAGACACTTGCATCTGGAATGGACCATCAACATCAACTGCTGGTGGTTCAACGATGTCAACGATTGTCTGGAACAATGGAGTCATGTCTTCAGCAAGTTCTTCTGGAGATGGACCAGCCACACCACGAAGACCTGAAGCATATACCACTGGGAAGTCCAGCTGTTCGTCTGTACCACCAAGGTTATCAAACAGATCAAATACCTGGTCGATTACCCAGTCCGGACGCGCACTTGGCTTGTCGACTTTGTTAATGATCACGATTGGTTTCAAACCACGTGCGAACGCTTTTTGCGTTACGAAACGGGTCTGTGGCATTGGACCTTCCTGTGAATCCACAAGAAGCAGTACACAGTCAACCATTGACATTACACGTTCAACTTCACCACCGAAGTCGGCGTGTCCCGGGGTATCCACGATGTTGATACGGTATTCAGTATCAGTACGTTTATCTAACCATTTGATTGCAGTGTTTTTTGCAAGAATGGTAATACCACGTTCACTTTCAATAGCGCCTGAATCCATGACACGCTCGATTTCACCCGCGCGATCACCTAATGCACCTGATTGTTGTAAAAGTTTGTCGACAAGAGTCGTTTTACCATGATCGACGTGCGCAATGATGGCAATGTTCCGGAGTGTTTTAATATCTGACATGTAAATTCGATACGCCTAAAGTTTGAGGGCAAATTATACAGAAAAATATTAACTTTTAGTAGTGACAGTTTATTGACACTGACGTTTTTTTTGGATAATCGGTATTCTTTTGGTTTTGTAATGTCATGTAACTCGATTAGAATAGCGCCACCTTGCTAAACTTTGCTGACTTATGTCTGATCTGAATACATCTCCCGAGCAAAAAGATCGTCTTGATCTTGTCTATGGTCTGAACGACCGTCCAAAACCGTTTATCGCTTTTCTGGCTGCCCTCCAGCATTTACTGGCGATTATTGTCCCAATTGTCACACCTGGACTTTTAATCTGTCTGGCACTGGGGGTTTCCAAAGAAGACACCAATATGATTCTGTCCATGTCCCTGGTCATTTCAGGGGTGGCAACTTTTCTGCAATGTAAAAAAGTGGGACCTTTTGGTGCAGGTTTGCTGATCGTTCAGGGAACCAGTTTTAACTTTATTGGTCCAATGATCGGCATCGGTTCTGCCATGGTTGCCGCAGGTACACCGGTAGAAGCGGTCATGGCATCTATTTTTGGTGTGGTGATTGCAGGCTCATTTATTGAAATGGGTGTATCACGTATTTTGCCATGGGTGAAAAAGCTGATCACGCCATTGGTCACCGGTATTGTTGTTCTTCTGATTGGTCTGACGCTGATTAAAGAAGGTCTGATCAGTATGGGTGGTGGTTATCAGGCGATGGGCGATAAAACTTTTGCCAATGCTGACAACCTGATCATGTCCTGTAGCGTATTGGCAATCATTATTATCCTGAACCGTGTCCGCATTACCTGGGTGAAAAGCTCAGCTATTCTGATTGCCCTGGTGATTGGCTATATTCTTGCGGGCTTCATGGGCTATTTAAACTTTGATGGCTTAAATGATGCTCCTTTAATTCAGATTCCAACACCTATGCATTTCGGCATTGGCTTTTCATGGAGTCTGTTTATTCCAATGGCATTTATTTACCTGGTGACTTCTCTTGAAGCCATTGGTGATGTGACTGCAACCTCTAAAATTTCCAATGAGCCTGTCGATGGTCCTGTATGGATGCAGCGTATTAAAGGCGGTGTTCTGGTCAATGGTGCGAACTCATTCCTGGCAGGTATCTTCAACACATTCCCAAGTTCTGTTTTTGCACAGAATAACGGTGTGATTCAGCTGACCGGTGTTGCAAGCCGTTATGTCGGGATCTGGATTGCCGTGATGCTGATCATTCTGGGACTGTTCCCTGCTGTTGCAGGTGTTATTCAGGCTGTACCACAAGCAGTACTGGGTGGTGCTGTAATGGTGATGTTTGGTGCAGTTGCTGCATCAGGGATCAACATTCTGTCAGGTATTCAGCTTGACCGTCGTGCACTGCTGATTATTGCTATTTCCCTGGCACTGGGTCTTGGCGTTGCACAGGTTCCTCAGATTCTGGAACATCTGCCAGAACTGGTGCGTAATATTTTCAGCTCAGGCGTTGCGACAGGTGGTATTGCCGCACTGATTCTGAACATTCTATTACCTGCAACTAAAAATTAATTCAGCTATTCTTTATAATGCCCAGCATCGTCTGGGCATTTGGGTTTATTGACAGCCTTTAAAACTGTTGATGCCTGTGTTCAAAATTTTATGATGGATGGGATCTATGGAGCCAAAAAGTGAAGTCGTCATTCGACAACACGATTATTTAAGCGGGAAAGTATTGTTCGCCAATGCCCCGACTGATGATTTGCTGTCGAACCTGGCGCAGGACATTGAACCTGTATTGTGGACATGGAATTACAATGAATTTCTGTATTTCCAGCAGCGCAATGCCAATGTTCATTTTGGCATTGAACTTCCTGAATCTGAGTTTGATCAGGCTGTGGTCTTTGTACCCAAATCAAAAGAACTGCTGAATTATATTCTGCACAACCTTGCCAGCCGCCTGTCTGAAGGTGCGTCCATCTTCCTGGTCGGAGAGAAAAAAGGTGGTGTGGAGCGTGCAGCTAAACAGTTACAGCCCTATGGTGAAGCAACCAAACTGGACAGTGCCCGTCACTGTCAGATGTGGCAAATGACCCTGAAAAAACAGGTGCAGGCTAAACCCGTTGTCGACTGGGTACAGCAATACGCTGTGGCGACGCCACAGGGTGACCTGACCATCTGTGCCCTGCCGGGTGTCTTCAGTCAGAACCGCCTGGATGTAGGAACTGCCGTTTTACTGCCGTACCTGACTCAGGTAACTTCGGGTAAAATTGCCGATTTTGGTTGTGGTGCTGGTGTGATCAGCGCATTTTTATCAAAATTAAATCCCAAAAACCGGATTTTTGCACTCGATGTCGATGCTTTTGCACTGGCTTCCACGCAACTGACTTTTGAAAAAAATCATCTTCCATTAGAACAACTTGAAGTAAAAGCAGTCCGTGGGATCGAAGATGCCCCTCTGTTTTTACACGCAATCGTCAGCAATCCCCCATTCCACCAGGGCATTCAAACCGATTACAATGCCAGTGAAAATCTGTGTAAGACGTCACGGCGTCATTTAAAATCCGGTGGTGAATTGTGGATTGTGGCAAACCGCTTCCTGAATTATCCATTGCTGATTGAGCAGAATTATGGTCAATGTACGACCAAAGCAGATCAACAAGGCTTTAAAGTGCTGTTCGCCAACACCCAGAAAAAATCTTAAGGAATAACGATGAGCGAAACAGATCATCCACAGCTCCAGCGTAAGCTTGGTGCCCGACATTTAAATATGATCGCCATTGGTGGTTCCATTGGTACAGGTCTGTTCCTGGCTTCTGGTCAGACGATTGCAACGGCAGGTCCTGGCGGTGCATTACTTGCCTACATGCTGATTGGTATCATGATTTACTTTCTCATGACAAGCCTCGGTGAACTTGCAACCCACAACCCGACTTCAGGTGCATTTTTTACTTATGGTAATAAATACGTCGAAGAAGGCTTTGGTTTTGCACTGGGTTGGAACTACTGGTACAACTGGGCAATTACAGTCGCTTTTGAACTGGTTGCCGTTCAGTTCATCATGAAATTCTGGTTTCCAGATATTCCGGGCTTCTGGTGGAGTGCGGTATTCCTGGCGATTATTTTCTGTATCAATGCCCTGACGGTGAAAGGTTTTGGTGAAAGTGAATTCTTATTTTCATTGGTCAAAGTCATTGCGATTATCTTCTTTATCGCAATCGGTCTGTTCATGATCGGTAAAATCATGCTCGATCCTGCTGACTCCATTACCAAAAACTGGACCATTGGTGAAGCACCTTTTGTGGGTGGTTTAAATGCACTGATCGGGGTTGCCATGATTGCCGGATTCTCTTTCCAGGGAACAGAGATGGTTGGGGTCGCTGCGGGTGAATCCAAAGATCCAAAGAAAACCATTCCTTTGGCAATCAAACAGATTTTCTGGCGTATTCTGCTGTTTTATATTCTGTGTATTTTCATTATTGGTACACTGGTGGCATATACCGACCCAAACCTCGCACTTGCTGCTGAAGGTGACGGTAACATTATGCTGTCACCGTTTACCCTGCTCTATGAAAAAGCAGGTCTGGCTTTTGCCGCAGGTTTAATGAATGCCGTTATTCTGACTGCGATTTTATCTGCCGGTAACTCGGGTATGTATTCTTCCACCCGTATGCTGTTTGATATGGCACGTCATGGCCGTGCGCCTAAATGGTTTGCAACACTGGATATGCGTGGCGTTCCAATGAATGCACTCTATGCAACAACAGCAATCGCTGCACTGTGTTTCCTGACCACATTTATCGGTGAACAGCAGGTCTTTACATGGCTGCTGAATATGTCGGGAATGTGTGGATTCATTGTCTGGTTAGGGATTGCCATTTCACATTACCGTTTCCGTAAAGGTTATCTGGCACAGGGTCATAAACTTGAAGACCTCGCCTATAAAGCAAAATTCTTCCCGTTTGCGCCATGGTTTGCTTTCATCCTGTGTACCATTGTGGTACTGGGTCAGAACTATCAGGCAGTGCTCGCAGGTGAATGGATGAGTGTTGTATCGACCTACATCAGCTTACCGTTGTTCCTTGCCATCTGGTTAGGCTATAAGTGGAAACACAAAACTAAACTGATTCCTTACGACAAAATGGACGTAAAACCGATTGAAGTTGAAAAAGAGTAAGATCTAAATTCCACATTAAAATCAGCAGCCTTCGGGCTGCTTTTTATATGAAATGGATTTATTTACTATCTGAAACAACACAAACTGGCAATGCACCTGATCCTGAAAGTCATCATTGCGAGCTGTTCTTCAAATGAAAAAAATCGTCCGTTTCATCACTATATACAAAAAGAACAGCGTTTTAATTTGCTTACCCAAATACAGTCAGAATGCAAAAAAGTAAGGTCCAATATAGTTCAGTAGCTGAATGATCTGATCCTGACACAGCATAATGGACTGAGAGACGTCAGTACCTTAAGCGAATACCTTGAGGCAATAATAAAAATGGACAAAGACATACCGTTAACAGCAGATCAGGCTGATTATTCCAGAAGTACAGGATATTTTCAGATTTTTTACTTTAGGAAATCATTACTTTTAAAGCATTTTCATGATCAACTGAATCGTGTTTCTGTTGGTGCATAAGCCACGATCACCTGTGCACAGATGCCATCAGCATGTCTTTGTTGCTCAAAAACATCTGCGGGCATGGCATCAAAACTGTCAAAAAAACAGATTTCCTCTGCATCCATGCTGTATACAAGTGAGTGATTTCCGACACCTTCCAGCGTATCGTAATACACAATGACAAAAGCCCTCTGTTCATAGGCTTGCTGTATCTGTGCATAACTCAGTGTATCCCGTACAGGCATGTTCAGCAGTTCAGCTTCCTTAAAAGCAAGCCGCTCTTTTTCATGCTGATGCAGATCTTCTGAGGTATAAAAACCTACTTCAAAACCAAGCTGCTTTAAAGCAAGTGCAAGCTGAACCGTAAAAGTACCATCTTCCGCATCATATCTGCACAGCCTGATCAGTTGAGATATGTCGACCCGAATATCACAGTGTTCCAGTACCATCCATACTGCATAAACACCGCCATTCGCTTCAAGCTGTATCAACTCTTCTGGAATACTGCTTTCCATTTCCAGCACCATCTTCAATTCATCCTGCAAACATACTCACCTGAAACAGATCCAGATCAAGCCATCTGACATATCTGCTGTTCAAGGTTTCAACCCTGTGAGCATTATAAACATCCTCTGATATAGCCTCCATTCATACAGCACTTTTGATGAAGAAAATTCAGCTGAATCAAATTTCATAGAATAAAAAAACTGATCTGGAACCACAGCTTTCCAGTATTACCCATAACAGATTCCGACAATATTTATTTCCCGCCAGGCACCATGACCTCTTTCCAGTAACAGATCAACAGTGATCACACAGTAAATACCCTGACGTCTTCCTCATGACCAAGCACGGCATGTACTGAAAACACATGCATAAAAAAGACCTCATCTGAGGTCTTTTTTAGTTTGGATATTATGGTTTTACCTGACCTGACTGATAACAGCTGGAAACCTCAATCGCAGCAATCGTACCACCTGTATTTTTTGCCAGCTCTTTATCGGCATCCGATGGGTTATTGTCAGTCTGTCCAGTATAAATCAGCATCATGGAATTATAAATATTAGTCCATGCCACTGTTCCACCACTGAAATCAGTCATTGAAATAAAGCGTCCTGCACCGCTTAACAACTGCTCCAGGTTAACACGTGCTCCACCAATCACCAGTGCATCTGCTGAACTGGAAGTACTGGTCTGAATTTGAGTATTCATTCCAATCACTGCACCATCTATCTCTTTAAAGACTGGGTTTGCCAGAATCAGACGCGTTGTTACAGCTTTGTTGTCAGTATCCGTTGCACCCAGTACACCTATTCGATACTGACTGCTTTGCTCTGTCACAGGTGAACATGCTGGCGTCCAGTCTGTATCAGAAGTAAAATCTGTACGCACATTACCAAACTGATCCAGTACAACAGGCAATTTCACATTAGCTTTACTGGTGTCCGAAAATTTAAACTCAATAGTTGCATAAACAGGGAATACATATTTTTCACCTGAAGCGACGTTTTTAACAGATTTAAAGACCCGGTTGTCCAGATGACCTACAGGGAAATACTTATACGCATCGAATGAACCACGGTACTGATCCGTGCCGAGTGTCTGCTTCCACAAGCCATATTCTTCAGGCTTACCTTTGTCATATTTAGTCAGCAGTTTGTAGAAACCTTCTGTACCTGCAATCATATAGTCATTATAGACTTTACCCTGAGTGATCATAAAATCCTCAGAAGGTATATCACTTACAGCAAACCGGAACGGTCCTGTAATACTCCTGGTCAGTGGATTCACCCAGCTGGTCTGCTCAGCTGCAACCATACGAGCCGGACGGGTTTTTTTGATCAATTCAGAAGAAACACCCAGAATCTGACTGGCAGTACTTGAAGCAACTTTACCTTTCCACTGCACGCCATAACCAAAAGTATAACCCTGACGATCCGTCAGGATCAGATACTGACCGATCATATGACTTAAATCAGCATCGGTAGATTTACAGTCACTCTTATTACAGCCATATAAGCCTTGCGGAAGAATTGAATCCTCTTTGGCAAGCACAGGATAACCTGCCTGATAAGTTGCAGAATTGCTCATATTCACCAGCATTTTTAATGCTTCAAGTGCTTCTGCATCTGTAATGGAACCGGCATCAGTCCACGGCTTGATTTTATTGATATAAGCCCCTGACTGATAATCCGCCACTGTAATTGAACTGAGTATTTCTTCCAGCTTGTCCATTTTTGGTGGTAACAGATAGATAGGCTGAACATCACCTGCCACACGCTGATTAGCTTCCATACCCACTGCCTGGAAAATTTTGACCAGTGCCATAGCAACCTGAATGGTTGGATCAGATGCATCCAGTGACTGTGCCGCTTTACCCGTCAAGCCTTTTGCCATATCGAGTATGCTTAAACGTGGCAGGCTGGCACTGACTGTACTTACCACACCAATATCAGATAGTGCCACCGTACCAAAATCTACAGTTTTGACCCCTTTATCGCCGCGCAGGAAGAAATGAATCTGATCACCCTCAGTACATTTTCCAGTTGCAGCATTACTCTTAGCTTCAATTAAAGTAATAAAAACGTTATCACGATCACTGCTACAGGTAAAATTCAGACCATCAACAGGATAGTCCAGAGCAAATTCAACACAGTTCTGACCTGAAACACAGCTACCATTCTGATAAACCACAGATTTCGGTTCTGGTATAACATTCGCACTTTCGCCACCACAGCCACTCAGGGCAGCAAAACCTGCTGTGAGTGCAAAGGGTAATAAATATTGTTTTTTCATTTCTGATTCCCTTTTTCCTTAGCGGATTGCCACTAATTTGAGCTGACCATGATTGGCCAGTGCCTGATTTTCCATATCAAGTGCTGATGCCAATGGAGTTAATAAAATATATCGGGTCTGCTCTGGCAGCTGAACAACCCCCTGTACAACCTCATGGCTGAACATATTACTTGCCGTATTCTGGCTCTTGAAACCACCTGCACCTTCAAGCACACATGCTTTTTCATCCAGAAAAACAACAAATGGCCAGTAAAACTCAGGCTTTTGCTGACTAGCTGCATAAGAGTTAATCTGAATATTCTTTAAAGCCCCCTCAAGATGAATCACTTCATAATCAAAATGATCTTTCAAAGGTGCTCTGGGCCAAACATTCACATCCGAATCGAGCTTCAGTGATTTTGCCTTTTTGACTTTTTTATCCGTGAAACACTGCTGCCCCAGGCTGTCTACCGCTTCCTGCTGTGGAACACGATAATATGTTGTAGCCAGCACAACGGGCGTATTGTCTTTAACATTGCGGTTGAACATACTGTTCAGCAGTGATCGGCTCACCCCTTTTTCACGCTCAACAATCTGCAGTCTTGCACCACCACCATTTTTTGTATCAATCACACCTTCAGGCATGGCATAAAATCTTTTTTTACCTTCAAGATTAAACTCACGATCTTCCAGCAGTTCATTGGTGACATATTTTTCACCATCCAGCTCAGCAAAACCATCCTGAACCTGAGCAGGTGGAATGACTTTTACTGGATTTTCCACGCGCTCATTTTTCACGACAGACTGAGATGGTGCTGCTTTTTGAACAGCTGTCTGCGTTTCAACAGGCTTTGAAACAGAGCTTACTGCAGGCTTAACAGAGTTTTTTTGAGCTGCTGCCTGAACCCGAGCAGCCTGAGGTTTTTCCTGAGCAACAGTTTCAGGCAGAACTTTGTTTACTGTCACTCCGGTATTGCTGTTCACAGCTTCAGGCGCTGGTTCTGTCTTTACAGGCTGTTCCTGAACAATCACTTTCGGCTGTTCTGTTTTTTGAATCACAGGTTTCTGAGGTTGTTCAGCTGACTTTCTCTGAACAACCATCGGGCGACCATCGGGCCCAATAATCGTATAAAATTCTGCGGCATTTGCAGCAGAAAATATACCTGCACTTAACAGTACAACTGATCCTGAAAATAAAATCCTGTTCATTTTCCTGTTCTGACTCACCATTTCGTTCTGTAGCTGATCCCAAGAACAGTTGCCTTAGTATCCGTTTTAACATTCAACCCCGCATAAGGGTTTAATAATAAATTGTTAACACCTGTCTGGTTTGCAAGACTACTGCTATTTGCTGGAATTTTGTCATTGCTTCGTAAAAAGCCAACAGAAAGATCAATATCAGTATCTGCATCAAAGCGGTAGCCCAGCCCCAGACCAAATAACTGCGCATTATTGATTGGTACCATCGTGTTACGCTTATCATCTGGGATCGCGCTGGCACGGGGTTCATACCCTGCACGAAGCTTCAACCGGTCTGTTGCTGAATACTCAACACCAATACCCCAGCTCCACGGTGACTCAAATCCAAGAGGCAATGCCAGCGAAGTATCTCCGACATAAGCTGATAAAAGTTTTGCAATTTTCAGTGCAGAAATCTGTCGGTCAAATTCAAACTTGAACTTATCCCATGCTTTAAAGTCAGTCCAGCCTACATCAAAATTCACCTGAAGATCAGGCATGACCTTATATTTAATCCCCGCCTGGAAATGTGCCGGATATTCAAAATCCATGGAAACCAGACCCGCTTCTGTCGCAGGTACATTGCCAGGAAAACCTAAAATAGCAGCCAGAATCTGCCCCGTTGGAGAAGACATCAGCCCTTTGATCAGTTCTCTCGGCGCGTTGGCATTATCAATATTGTATTTACCTTTCAGACGCATTTTAGCTGAACTTTGATAAACCATACCAAAGCTGAACTCTTCTGTCGGTTCCCACAATACCCCTAAGTTATAGCTCGGACTCAGGGACTGCTCCATGGAAACATCCATGCGACCAAAACGGCCAAATGGGTTCATCCCTTCCTGAGTGTTACACATCCCAAGTAAAAGAATGTCCGTAATAATGTCCTGATTTTCTTTAAATGGTGTACAGATGACTTCATCAATCATCCGGAGCATACCAATCAGCTCATTCGGAAATCTTAAATCCGTTTTTAAGGCAATTGCCTGATAGGACATACCAAAAGATGCACCGATAGACAGCTCATCATTGACCTGATAACCAAACGAAGGTGACAGATAAGTGATACGTTCCAGCGCAACCTGCTGTCCCATATAGTTACCAGGGTTTCCGTCTTCAGCACCAAAACCCGCAACCAGCGGGGCATACATCGCTGTTGCAAATGTTGCTTTGGAACCTGGTGGCTTATAGGCGATCGCTGCCGTTGGCGCAGCCATCGGAATACCTTCCCCCAGATCAACAATCTTTTTCAGCACAGGAACATAAAGGCTGACGTACTCTACGTCACCATTGACTGTTCCCTTGTAATCAGTACAAAAATCCGTTGCAACTTCAGGCCCATCATTACAGACCATTGGGTCATCTGAATAGCCAAAAACGTTATAGCCCGGTGGAACTGAAAACTGACGTTTGATGTCAAAATTTGCAAGAATCCCCTGAACATCTGTCTGCAACCCGTCTATTTTAGCCAGTGCAGCAGGGTTAAAGTGAATGGCACTGATCCCTGGAGGATCTGCTGTTACTGCATTCCCCATACTCAACGAGCGAATATCAACAGACAGGTTTTGTCCCAGCTGTGCAAAAGCCGTACCTGAACAACCTGTTAATAAAATTGCCGCTGCTAAAGGACGAAGCTGAATTATTTTCATACTACAGCCCTCTTAGCGTAATTTTTTACCAAAACCTACGATATCAAGCGGGAATGATAATCCCAATGATACGTCTGGTGCATCCTCGGTTAGACCTATCCCAACTGTACCATTTACAATGGTTTCTGGATTTACCCGAACACCAAGCGAAATCGCAAGCGTTGAACTGGTCTGATCTGCTGGCGTATAAGTTTCGCCAGTTGTATATGTAAACTTGGACTCAGTATTAAAGCTCTGCTGATACGACATGGTCATGGATACATCGTAGTTAAACGAATATGCGAAACCAAAGGCAAAACCACCGCTGATACCTGGTTCAAACTCTTCAACCGTTCTTGTACCACGGCGCTGATTCAAGCCTGATTCTTTAAAGCCATAGTTAGCAGAAACAGAAGCAAACAGAACAACCGGGTCAATATATTTACGCGTACTCGCACCTGCACCAACCGAATAATAACCTTTACCGGTCGACAGATCTGTCGCACTGTTGATTTCGTATGGACTGTCACCTGTTTTTGTAGAAACATTACCAAACAGAATCAGGGGTAAACGACCTGCTTTGAGTGGGAACGGTTCCCAGCGGGCACCAAAAGAAATATCACCCAGACCTGCCGTCGTGGCATCTTTGAGCTTATCTGCCTTTGCTACAAGAGGCAGCGATGCTGTAAAAGTCAGGTTATCAAGCACACCATACTGCGCTGTAAATGTATTGGTTAAAGTATGATTCGCATCTTCTTCCACCCTTAACTGATTGACCGCATTGTTTTCAATGGATAAATCCAGTCGGGTATCCCGATAATAGGTATAGTCAACATCATAGAACCCTGAGATTTCTCCTTTTTTAATCAGAGAATACTGGCGCTCATTTGATGTAAAAACTTCCTGAAGGTTGGTTTCTTTAGTTGCATCCCCTTCCTTTTGCTGGAGAGCACTGGATGCCTGCTGCTGAACGGTTTCAGGCTTGGCAACCTGCTCAGCAGACTCAGTGGCCTTTTCTGCTTCCTTCTCAGCATCCTGCTGATCTACAGCCTCATAACCTCCAAGTGCAGGTTCTTCAGCCGCATAAACAATACCTGTGATCATCTGAATACTGACGACAAGTAAGGTTTTTTTCATCCATTTAATGTCCATGACACATCCCTTCCAGTTTTTATTTTTTTAGTTCCAACTCACAAGAAATTACTTACTTTTATAGTAAAGTCTCAAGAATTTAAAAGTATCCTGCCCATAACTTTCAGAATTTTTATTCAAATCCCGCTCAAGACGAATAGTTGAAGCTTTGTCCGCAATACGATCCATATAGGCCTGCGGATACTGAATGTCAACAAAGGCATATCTGTTTACAGTTGAATCATCAACATGCCGCATATCTGAATCCTGCAATGCCAACATGCCCTTTCTGTTCTGTGGTGCAACATTCACCAGAAACAGGGTGTTATTCTCCCAGATCTGCTTAAAGCGTTCCTCATCAAAACTGATATTCCCCAAAGCTGGATCTGCAACATAAACACGGCCATTTTTATAAGCCTTAAACACAACAAAGTGTTTAAATCCTGCATAAGAAATTGGAACAATGGCAGGTTGCCCCTGCTTCACAAGATCAGCTAACTCACCTTTATATCCACCACTTTCCATTCCAAGTGCAGAAACAAAGCGTTTCATATCCAGCAATGAAAAACTGCGCCGCTCAATAATCCGGTCATATTCGCCATAGTTTAAAAGACCATTCATGGTCTGCTGCTCAGAAAGCTGGGTTCCGACATATCCATTCAGCAATGTTGTTAAAGCTGCCGAACCACAACTGTAATCATATGCCTGACGGACAATTCCCCTGAACTGATCTTCAAGCGCCGGCTTGATCAGGACTTGCTCACGATGCATACGTGTAAACGATGGATTTCTTGAATCCAGGGTTTCTGTATAGTAAACAGCCTCTGGTGGCTTTTCTTTTATATCAAAGGCTTGCGTGGCAAAGTAATACATCAATGCCGAGCCTAAAGCGATCTCCAACATATTCTTAACTTTTTCTGGTTATCGGCAATGATGTGCCTGAGTTCATTATTCTTTATAGAGCATTTGCTCTATACTTCCTTGTACATTGGAAGATACCTTTTTTTTTAGAAAAAAACATCCTTTTCTTTTTAATTTTGACATTTTTCACATTTTTTTTGTAAAAAAAAGCGCGTGGATTCACGCGCTTTTTCTTTCATTCAGATTAACGACCTGAAATCGTAATCACAGAACCGTTAGCATATGTTCCAGCTGTTGGGCTATAGAAAGTCTTAAGCCCCTGGATTTCCACATCACCAATTGAACCTACTGTCGCTGTACCGCGAGCACCTAATGCAGCTGTTGGTTTAGCACCTAAAGCAATCGCCTGAACATAAGTATCAATACCAGCATCACCCTGTCTAGCAAGGATCTTCAGACCATTCGTAGTAACAGAAACATCTGCATCTACAGCAAGATTCGTAGAAGCACCATCAGCAACCTGGATTTTACCTAACCAGATTTCACCCTTACCTGCAGCATCAGCAATACCCAGGTCAGAGATCGTCAGACCACCAGTCATCGTTGTGTTCAGTTTGATCATTGCACCTTGAGGTGTAGCACCCAACTGTACGTTAGCAGTCATTACACCTGTTTTAATGCTCAGACCAGAAAGAATTTTGTTGTAATTGGCATCCACACCACCACGCTGAATACCAACTGTCGGAGTTGCATTACCAGAAGCAGTAACACCTACTTCACCAATCGAGATATTCAGACCAGAAACATCTGCGGCAATATTCAGGAAGGCACCATTAGTACCAGTACCTGCATCTGAATCAATGCGGATATCAGCAAGGTTATGTGACTTAAGTAAAGTTGCACCAGCTTTGGTTGTATCAGGCTGATCTGTATTTGCAGTGATTACAATACCTGCAGTTTCATTTACATGACCTGCTGTACCGTTTCCTTTGATGGAAATCGCACCAGCAACTTCAGTACCACCAAAGCCCGCTTTACCAGTAGCAATCTCAGTCGTACCATTACCTTTTTTGCTGTAACCATCATTATCGTGAATAAAGATTTTACCGATCTCAATTTTAGAAATACCGATACCGATATTAATACCGTCTTGACCAGTAGTTGCGCTCAATGCAGCATCATCCATTGCTTGCATTGCCATCGCATTTGCGCTGATTGCCATTGAAGAAACTAAAGCCAGTTTAGTAAGTTTTTTCATCTTCTTACTCTCCCAAGAGTATTATTTTTTTGATTGTCTACCGCTCTGCACCGGTTAGTTGGCAATTTTATTTTTAGCAACTAAACAATACTTCTTCCTTGAGCGGACTGATTGCACTGTCTAAGTTATCTCTGTGTTATCTTTTGTTCAACTGTTGTTTATCGTAAATCGCATCTTGCCGACAAACGGTATATACGCATATTTACTGCCAGAATGCTGTAAAATAGCTGTCTACACCATTATCTTCTGATAAAACAGCATTATGAATGATGTGAATACAATGCAAAAACTGCTTTGTGATAATTCCACGACCACTTTTTATATTTTAAAAAAAATGTGCTTTACGTCACATATTTTTTATTTTTCTGAAAATGGCATTCCTGTCATTGCATTTATGGCTGATGAATACTTTGTCATGCGGAATAATCAGCTTCAGCATTTCACTCATTCTGATGAACAAGGATATCTCCTTTCAGACTGTTCGATAGAGACAGCACAACTGCCAGATGTACTTTCCGCCTGTTCGCTTACAGATTTAACCATTACCGCTGGCTTTATCAGTTACGATGCGTCAAAAAATTTAACTTCAGGTTCTCAAAAAAACAGTCAACCATCGGTGTTTATAGGTGTTTTCAACACTTACTTAAAGCAGACTGAAAATGGATGGCTGTTCATCAGTCATGCCCCTGATGCTGAAAAAAAATATGCTGAACTGGCAGACTTACTCCATTCTTCATCTGATTTATCTGAAAATCATTTTCAGATGAAAAATCCATGTATTCCGAGGTGGAACAAGGCAGATTATGTCTCTGCCTTTGATAAAGTTCAGGAATATATTAAAGCCGGAGATTGTTATCAGATTAATCTGACTCAGGAATTTACCGCTAAAACCGAAGGACTCCTGCTCAATACAGCCGAACAGCTCTGGCAACTGACTGATGCTCCCTACGAAGGGTATATCAGATTTGATGATTTTGAGCTGCTGAGCTGTTCACCAGAACTGTTTATTGAATTTCAACAGGGCCGAAAGCTGATTACAAAACCAATTAAAGGAACGACTCCCCGTTATGATGATCCTGAGGCAGATGAACAGTCAAAATTACGGCTGATCAATTCCATTAAAGATCAGGCTGAAAATGTCATGATTGTGGATTTACTTCGTAATGACCTGAGTGTTTATGCAGAAACAGGATCAGTTAAAACACCAAAACTGTTTAATATTGAAAGTTTTAATCAGGTTCACCATATGGTCAGTGAAGTGACCGCCATACTGAAACCGACAGTCAGCCCATGGCAGGTGTTAATGACGGCTTTGCCGGGTGGTTCAATTACCGGTGCCCCTAAAATTCGGGCAATGGAAATTATTGAGGAACTTGAAGGTGCGCCACGAGGCGCGTATTGTGGTTCAATGGGTTATTTTAATGCTGATGGGACAGGCAGCTGGAATATTCTGATCCGATCAGTTCAGCAATCACAGAATGAGCTTTCTGTATGGGCAGGTGGAGGCATCACCATTGCATCAGAAGCAGATGCTGAATATCAGGAATGTTTTGATAAAGTTTCAGCAATACTGGATTTACTCAATACATGGCATCAACCTGAAAACCCTCAAGAAAAAAGCGAATCCTAAGATTCGCTTTTCATTTAAAAACTCATTTTTAAAGTTTTCAATCAAACCAGAATATTATTTCTCAAAGTATCAACAAGGCGTTGATTTTGCTCGTCTGTGCCAATCGTAATACGCAAGAACTGATTAATACGAGGTTTATTGAAATAACGCACAATAATCCCCTGCTCACGTAATGCTGTCGCCAACTCACCTGCATCCCGATCTGGCAATGTCGCAAAAATAAAGTTCGCACTTGAAGGTAAAACCTTAAAGCCAAGTTCTGTCAATTGAGCAACCAGTTTTTCACGATTGGCAATGACTTTTTGACATTGCGCTTCGAAATAGTCTTGATCTTCAAATGACGCCACCGCTGCTGCAATGGCAAATCGGTCAATTGGGTATGAGTTAAAACTGTTTTTCACTGCTTCAAGTGCCGCAATCAAATGTGGCTGTGCAATGGCAAATCCGACACGTAAACCTGCCAAGGAGCGTGATTTAGAAGTTGTTTGACATACAACCAGATTGTCATATTTCTCAACCAGTGACACTGCTGATTCAGCACCAAAATCTACATAGGCTTCATCAACCAACACCACTGAATCAGGATTGGCCTGCAACACTTCCTCAATGGCTGACAAACCCAATGCAATACTGGTTGGTGCATTTGGATTGGTGATGATAATCCCACCATTGGATTGTTTGTAATCATCCACCACGATTTCAAAATCATCATTCAATGGAATAATTTTTGATTGTGCTGAAATTCCAAAAAACTGACTATAAACAGGATAAAAACTGTAGGTAATATCTGGATATAGAATCGGTTTATCCTGCACAAAAAATGCTTTGAAAATGTGTGCTAAGACTTCATCCGAGCCATTTCCGACAAAAACCCGCTCCACGGGAACATGTTGTTGTGTAGCAATGGCTTGTTTTAACTCAGTTGCATCAGGGTCAGGATAGAGACGCAATGCATCGGCTGAGTTTTCCAATACTTTTTGCACCGCAGCCACCACTTTTGGAGAGGGTGGATACGGGTTTTCATTAGTATTCAGTTTTAATAAATTCTGGATTTTAGGCTGTTCACCTGGCACATAAGGTTCTAACTCACGTACCAATGGACTCCAGAAACGCATTTGTTCAGGGCTAATATTTGGCATTTTCTTTTCTCATTTTTATTCACCAAAGTCCCCTCTCCTTTCAAGAGAGGGTTAGGGAGAGGTCAATTGATGCCAACCCTATTTTAACTTTAGTAAAAGAATTAGTTTCCCTTCATCCCAGCCTTCTCCCTAAGCCATATATGGCACAAGAAAAGGAGTTATTCTTTGTGAATTGAGATTTCAGGTAAATTCATTATGACTGATAACGATATCTCGCAGATCTCGCATGTGCATCCAGGTTTTCTTCTTGCGCTAAAATATCAGCGGTTTTCGCAAGGGGTTTGACACCCTGCTCAGAACACATGATCAGACTTGAACGCTTCTGGAAGTCATACACACCGAGTGGTGATGAGAATCGTGCCGTACCCGATGTCGGTAAGACATGGTTTGGACCTGCACAGTAATCACCAATCGCTTCTGGTGTATAACGTCCCATGAAGATTGCACCTGCATGGCGGATATCTTCTGACATTTCCTGCGCTTCATCTAAACACAACATGAGATGTTCAGGTGCAACCTGGTTAATAAGCTCTGCACCTTCGGCACGATCTTTGACTAAGACCAATGCACCACGGTTGGCAATTGAAGTACGTGCAATTTCAGCTTTTGGTAATGCTTCTAAATGCTCTTCAATGGCTTGTGCAACATCATTCAACAACTGCTCATCAGGCGTAATAAATACAGCTTGTGCAATCGTGTCATGTTCAGCTTGTGACAATAAATCCATCGCCAGCCATTTGGCATTATTCTGACCTTCAGCATAGACCAGGATTTCAGATGGTCCAGCGATCATGTCGATACCGACCTGACCAAATACCGCACGTTTTGCCGCAGCCACGAAACGGTTTCCTGGCCCTGTAATTTTATCGACCTGTGGAATCGTTTCAGTGCCATATGCCAATGCAGCAACGGCCTGTGCTCCACCAATGGTGAATACACGATGTACACCTGCAAGATAAGCAGCAGCTAATACCAATGGATTTAAATCACCATTCGGCGCTGGAACAACCATGATAATTTCCTGCACGCCTGCAACATGCGCAGGTACAGCATTCATCAGCACTGAAGATGGATAAGATGCCAAGCCACCTGGTACATAAATTCCAACACGGTCTAATGGTGTTACTTTTTGACCGAGTGTATTGCCCAAAGCATCAACATAAGTCCAGCCATCCTGCTTTTGTGCCTGGTGGAACTCACGCACACGATTGGCTGCCATCTCTAAAGCTTCACGCACTTCGGGGGTTAAGCCTTCAAATGCTGCTTTCAATTGCTCTTGTGACAGTTCCAGATCTGAAAATTGATGCGCTGGATGTCGATCGAACTGTTGAGTGAGTTTAAGTACATGTGCATCACCATGCTGGCGTACATCTGCAATAATCTGGTCTACTGTTTTTAAAAGCTCAGGATCACTCACTGTTTCAAAAGCAAGCAGATCTGCAAAGACCTGTTTAAAATTCTGCTCTTGAGTCGATAAACGTCGCATCAATTTATCCACAAAAATAATAAAGGGAAACTTTAGTTTACCTTGTTTTGAGTGACTTGTGGGCAAGATCACATGGTCAATTTTATTAAGTTTAATAGGAAAGTCGGATCAAAAAAGCACACCTGTCACTTAATATCAACTTAAGTACTCACATCAGGATGATCCCAGTCACTATCTGACTGAATCAGCCAGTTCAATGCACCATGTCTTTCCACAACAACTGCCGAATTTAATTGTGCAGGTGCCTGTTCCTGATTCAGTCGTGCACTGACACATGCCCAATCATAGCGATAGATTAAATCAGCCTGATCTAAAATTTCTTCAATATCACGTAACTTCACTTTCGCCATAAACTCTTCAAATGTTTTAGCTGATACAACGGCTTGAATTGCAAAATCACAATCCACAATATTTTCAGGATAATTCAGCTCCTCAACAATTCCTAAAGCCCACAATAAAACCCAGTAAGCCTCATATTTCCACACCATGTTGATGACATCCTGCTGAGATACGTCCTCATGTAAAATTGCCGTCTCCTGCTCTGTTAAAGCATCCATGACCTGCATTTTTGTCAGAATATTTAAGATCAAACCTTTAATTTCATCATCATATTTCCCATTATCAATATCACAAGCGACCTGTATGATCCATAAACAGGCAATCGCCCGTTGAGCAATACTTTCAGCACTTCGGACCTGTATTTCTTCGACAGACTCAATTACAGGTAACCAATCAATATATGGAATATTTCTTTGCTTCAAAATTTCTATGGATTGTTCTTTTCGTTGTTGTGGTGTTTTCATTTTCAGCCATGATGCAGGTTGTTATTCATGACTTATTTTTAACATTCTCATCAAAAACTGACTTTATCAATTCTGTGAATAAATCGTGAATGATATTTCCCAGAGAAAAAACCGCCCTTACGGACGGTCATTTAATTTAAGTTTTTAAATCCTCCCCAACCCTCCTTTTCCAAAGTAGGGATGAGTAGCTGGACTACGCAAGAGGGGAGGTTTTAGAAACCTATCTAATAATTTAAAAATTACTTTTTCGCTTCGCGCTCTTCCACGGCTTTTTCAAGCTGTGCAAGAATTGGATTGAGCAAAGTCTGCTTACGTTTAAAGCTGGCTTTATTGACAATCAAACGCGAAGACACTTTACAGATTTCTTCCAACGGCTCTAAACCATTAGCACGCAAAGTATTTCCTGTATCCACTACATCGACAATGTAATCGCCCAGACCGACCAATGGTGCAAGCTCCATTGAACCGTAAAGTTTAATCACATCGACTTGCTCGCCTAAGCTTGCATAGTATTGACGGGTTAAATTGACATATTTAGTGGCAATTTTTAAACGACCTTTAGGACGTTCTATACCGACCTTGCCTGCTGTCATTAACTTACAGTTGGCAATTTTTAAGTCTAATGGTTCATAGACATTTTGTGCACCATGTTCCATCAATACATCTTTACCAGCAACACCAATATCCGCCGCACCATTTTCAACATAAGTCGGTACATCAGAAGCACGCAAAATCAGGATACGCACCTGTTTATGTGTGGTTGGGAAAATTAACTTACGGGATTTATCAGGATCTTCCAATAAGTTAATTCCAGCAGTTTCAAGCAAAGGCAATGTTTCTTTTAAAATACGACCTTTACTCAATGCCAAAGTTAAACCATGATCAAAATTGCCCATTACGTCAAAGTTTGGATCATCGTTTCTCATATCGCTCATTAACTTGTCTCGCTCACTCGCTTAATCTGGACACCCAGACCCTGCAATTTTGCTTCAATATCTTCATAACCACGATCGATGTGATAAATACGATCAATGGTGGTTTCACCTTCAGCAACCAAAGCTGCCAGAACCAAAGAAAATGAAGCACGCAGGTCAGTTGCCATCACTGGGGCTGCGGATAATTTTTCCACACCGGTGACTACAGCATCATTACCTTCAACCTGAATATTTGCACCCATACGCGCTAATTCAGGCACATGCATAAAACGATTTTCAAAAATCGTTTCTGAAATTGTTGCAAAACCACGACCAATAGCATTCACCGCCATCAACTGTGCTTGCATATCTGTTGGAAATTCTGGATGTGGCAATGTCTGGAAGCTGACCGCTTTCGGACGTTTCCCCATCATATCGAGTTCGATCCAGTCATCACCACGGGTCACTTCTGCGCCCATTTCTTCAAACTTATCCAGTACCGCTTCAAGCAGGTTTGGATCAGTATGCGTGGTTTTAACTTTACCGCCTGTAATGGCAGCAGCAGCTAAATATGAACCTGTTTCAATACGGTCAGCAACCACTGAGTATTCACAGCCATGCAGACTTTCAACACCTGTTACCACTAAGGTATCTGTGTCTAAACCTTCAATTTTCGCACCCATTTTAATGAGCATTTGTGCAAGATCAGTGATTTCAGGTTCACGGGCTGCATTACGGATTGTGGTTACACCATCAGCAAGTACCGCAGCAGTCAGAATATTTTCTGTACCGCCTACAGTCACCATATCAAAGATAACTTCGCCGCCTTTTAAGCGACCATCGACACTGGCAATCACATAGCCATTTTCGACCTCAATGTGTGCGCCCAAAGCTTCCAATGCTTTTAAATGCTGATCTACAGGGCGTGAACCAATGGCACAGCCACCTGGCAATGATACTTTTGCACTGCCATAACGCGCCAATAATGGACCAAGCACCAAAATAGATGCACGCATGGTTTTCACCAGTTCATACGGTGCAAACTGGTTGTCCAGTGTCGACGTATCTGCTGTAACAGTTTCGCCTTCATAAGTCATGGTAATGCCTAAACCACTGATCAATTTAACCAATGTTCTGACATCTTTCAGATTTGGGACATTTTTTAGAGTAATTGGTGAATCTGCAAGAATCATTGCTGCCAGTAAAGGTAAAGCTGCATTTTTCGCACCTGAGATACGAACTTCACCTTCGATTTTTGCACCGCCTTGAATGACAAATTTATCCATTGACGCTTAAGCTCCAAACATGCTGGCTTTGCGCCATTCTTCTTTAGTCATTGCACGAATAGTCACAGCATGTACTTCACCGCTCGCAATATACGAATTCAGCGGCGCATAAACTGCCTGTTGACGGGGAACAGGGCGTTTACCCTCAAACTGATCATCGACAATACGGAGGTCAAATTTCCCTGCCTGTCCACTGACAGCAACTTCTGCATCAGGAAAAGCCGCTTTTAAAATTTCAGTGAGCTGTTCACTATTCATTGCTTAGACCTCTTCGTAGGGCTGACAGTGTAAAAACCTGTCATTCTACTATAAATAGAAAAAATAATTCATTAGTCACGTACATTATACGTATAAAAAAAAGAGGTCTAAAAAACCTCTTTTTACAAATTTTTCAACTATACCGCCAGTGGCTGATATACCAGCTGCATTTTACGATGCTTATGCAGTTGCCGTTTTAATTTTTCTGTCAGACGCTTAATTGAAGTATACATATCGTCTGCCGAAGCCTGAGCAAAAAGTTCCGCTCCAGGCAACCGGATAATCGCTTCTGCAATATGATTCGCACTACCTTTTTTAGATCGCTTATCCAGCTGATGATCTTTGGTCAGCTTCACCTGCATGCTGTTAACCTGATCAAGGTGCTTTGTCATATCTGCAAATTTATATCTGATATTTTCTTCAATTGCAGGGGTGATAGTTAAATGATGACCACGAATTGTTATTTGCATAGTTCAATCCCTCACCTTCTTTTAGGATATGAAAAGAAAGCAGCTGAAAGATTCATCTCAGATTTACCAAACCGCTACATCACTGAAATTCAACCATTTCTGCTGTTCCTTAAAATAAATAGAGATTCATTATTTTGTCATAATGAACCCCTAGAATAGCCACACAATAAAAATCAGATCAAGACTTTTCTATCAGAAGATGAAGGAATATGTAACGATTCGCGATACTTTGTGACCGTCCGTCTTGCAACATCAATCCCCTCCTCCTTTAACATTCCGGCAATAGTATTATCTGACAATGGCTTACGGATATTTTCCTCAGCAATCAGTTTTTTAATTTTTGCACGGATTGCTGTTGAGGAGGCTTCTCCACCCGAAGTTGTCCCTACATGACTCGAAAAGAAATATTTCAGTTCAAACAGTCCGCGTGGAGTCAGCATATATTTATTGGTTGTGACCCTCGAAACTGTTGATTCATGAAGTTCCACTTCTTCAGCAATATCTCTTAATACCAGCGGCTTCATTCCCTCAGGTCCAGTTTCAAGAAACCCTTTCTGATGCTCGACAATACAGGTTGCTACTTTTAACAGCGTCTTATGTCGCTCATCTATGCTTTTTATAAAATTTTTAGCTTCAAGCATCTGATTTCTTAAATACTGATTATCATCACTTTGATCTGCCCGTCGGATCATTCCAGCATAGAAAGCATTCACTCTCAGCTTTGGAACAACGTCAGGATTCAACTGTACAAACCAGTGCTCATTTTTTTTCATAACCACTACATCAGGAATCTGATAATCAGACTCACGGTCTTCAAATTCAATTCCAGGATGTGCTTTCAATGTTTTGAGCAGTTCAACTGCACTTTTCAACTGATCCGCATTTAAACCAGTCTGTTTCATCAACTTCTGAATATCATTTGAAACCAGCAGTTCATAATGTTTCATCAAAAGTACAGCTTCGTACCTATATGGAAGTTGCGCAGGCAATCCTTCCAGCTGAACCAGCAGACATTCTGCAAGATTACGGGAGCCTACCCCTACAGGTTCCAGTCGCTGTATATGTTTGAGTACCACCTGAACTTCATCATCTTCTATTTCTTCTTCATAGCCCATAGTATTCAACAGGTGCTGAACCGATGAGGTTATTTCGGAAATATCACAATCAAGAAAACCTTTGTTATCCAGTGAATCCACAATACAACGGGCAATCAATTGCTCGACCAGTGAAAAATGCAGCAAATTAATCTGCTCAAGCATATGCGCCTGTAAACTCTGATGCCCCTGACGGTTATCTTCACGCTCCTCATATTCAGCAGCCCCTAAACTTGTTGGCTGGTGGGTATACACATCATCCCAGTCTGTATCTACGGGTAAATCATCAGGTAAATGATCTGCATTTAATTCATTTGTCAGATCTTTCTGTTCTGCTTCGCTTTCTTTTAATGAGGATAAACTTTCAATAGTGGATAAATCTTCAACTTTCTCCAGTAATGGATTACTGTCCAGCTGAATCTGAATTTCCTGTTCCAACTCAAGACTGGAAAGTTGAAGCAAACGAATGGCCTGTTGTAACTGCGGTGTCAGTGACAAAGAGTTTGCAACTTTTAACCCAACCGATAACTTCATCTTCAACCGCTCTCCATTTTATACAGCGCTTAAGGTAAAGGTGATAAGCAAAAAATATGCCGTTTTAATTTTTTATAACATAATTTTATTAAAAAACATACAGAAGAATTTCAAAATCAGCAAGGCAGCAGATAATTTCAAATTCATTTTCACTGAATACATCTCAGAAATATCGTTCTTCATCATGGAAACAGAGAGCAACCAGCTCTGAGTACTCGAAGGCAGCATCCATACCTTAAAAAACTGTGGTTTTCCCCCGCTGTTCTTTGAAGTATGGGGAGACTACATGAAGGAACTGATTCCTAAACGGACTGCACTGATGAATTTTGTACAGCAGGGCTTAGGCTATAAAACCGTAATGTACGGGGAACTCTGTATAGCTCAGCACCCGGACAATCAGATCTTTGAAATCAGCTACAGTAAAGCAGCAGGTTTAAGCATGACACGTCTAAAATAGCCTTTACTTTTCTTTTCATTCCGGCAATAAAAAACACCCTCAATCAAATGATTGAGGGTGTTTAGGAATAATGAGCTGGCGATGACTTACTCTCACATGGGTAACCCCACACTACCATCAGCGCAAAGAGGTTTCACTTCTGAGTTCGGGAAGGGATCAGGTGGTTCACTCTTGCTATTGTCGCCAGCACAACTGTTTATGGATACTTGCTTTGGTCTTATTTAGATGCCAATGCTTTTTCCAAATGAGTTATTAACAGCTCTATCTGAGTTGGAACATTGTCATACTGTTGCGATTCTGAATCAAGTCATTCTGATGAATATCGAATCAACTGAGCTTCATACAACAACTGTTTGGGTGTTGTATAGTCAAGCCTCACGAGCAATTAGTACTGGTCAGCTTCACACGTCACCGTGCTTCCACATCCAGCCTATCAACGTCGTAGTCTTCAACGGCTCTTTAGAGGACATAAAGTCCTAGGGAAATCTTATCTTGAGGTAGGCTTCCCGCTTAGATGCTTTCAGCGGTTATCCCTTCCGAACATAGCTACCCGGCGATGCGACTGGCGTCACAACCGGTACACCAGAGGTTCGTCCACTCTGGTCCTCTCGTACTAGGAGCAGATCCTCTCAAATTTCCAGCGCCCACGGTAGATAGGGACCGAACTGTCTCACGACGTTCTAAACCCAGCTCGCGTACCTCTTTAAATGGCGAACAGCCATACCCTTGGGACCTGCTTCAGCCCCAGGATGAGATGAGCCGACATCGAGGTGCCAAACACCGCCGTCGATATGAACTCTTGGGCGGTATCAGCCTGTTATCCCCAGAGTACCTTTTATCCGTTGAGCGATGGCCCTTCCATACAGAACCACCGGATCACTAAGACCTACTTTCGTACCTGCTCGACTTGTGGGTCTCGCAGTTAAGCGCGCTTTTGCCTTTATACTCTACGCGTGATTTCCGACCACGCTGAGCGCACCTTCGTACTCCTCCGTTACTCTTTAGGAGGAGACCGCCCCAGTCAAACTACCCACCAGACATGGTCCTCGTCCCGG
This sequence comes from Acinetobacter sp. WCHAc010052, assembly GCF_002165295.2. Classification (NCBI taxonomy): domain Bacteria; kingdom Pseudomonadati; phylum Pseudomonadota; class Gammaproteobacteria; order Moraxellales; family Moraxellaceae; genus Acinetobacter; species Acinetobacter sp. WCHAc010052. The sequence goes on from NZ_CP032143.1 coordinate 2,880,739, forward strand.
ATAACGGGACAGAGTTAGAACCTCAATATTACCAGGGTGGTATTTCAAGGATGGCTCCATAGCAACTGGCGTCACTACTTCAAAGCCTCCCACCTATCCTACACAGGTAAGATCAAAGTTCAATGTCAAGCTGCAGTAAAGGTTCACGGGGTCTTTCCGTCTAGCCGCGGGTACACCGCATCTTCACGGCGAATTCGATTTCACTGAGCCTCTGCTGGAGACAGCGCCCCCATCATTATGCCATTCGTGCAGGTCGGAACTTACCCGACAAGGAATTTCGCTACCTTAGGACCGTTATAGTTACGGCCGCCGTTTACTGGGGCTTCGATCAAGAGCTTCGCTTACGCTAACCCCATCAATTAACCTTCCAGCACCGGGCAGGCATCACACCCTATACGTCCACTTTCGTGTTTGCAGAGTGCTATGTTTTTAATAAACAGTTGCAGGGGCCTGGTTTCTGTGGCTGCTGGCCGCTCAGGGAGTAAATCCCATCACCGCCGGCAGCGTACCTTCTCCCGAAGTTACGGTACCATTTTGCCTAGTTCCTTCAGCAGAGTTCTCTCAAGCGCTTTGGTCTACTCGACCTGACCACCTGTGTCGGTTTCGGGTACGATTCCTGTGTAACTGAAGCTTAGAGACTTTTCCTGGAAGTATGGTATCAGCCACTTCACTGTACAAGTACAGCTTGCTATCAGATCTCAGCATAGAGTACCCCGGATTTGCCTAAGATACATGCCTACATCCTTCCACCTGGACAACCAACGCCAGGCTGACTTAACCTTCTCCGTCCTCTCATCGCATTACACACAAGTACTGGAATATTAACCAGTTTCCCATCGACTACGCCTCTCGGCCTCGCCTTAGGGGTCGACTCACCCAGCCCCGATTAACGTTGGACTGGAACCCTTGGTCTTTCAGCGAACGGGTTTTTCACCCGTTTTGTCGTTACTCACGTCAGCATTCGCACTTCTGATACCTCCAGCAGACTTCTCAATCCACCTTCATCGGCTTACAGAACGCTCCCCTACCACTTGCAATAAATTGCAAATCCGCAGCTTCGGCATATAGTTTTAGCCCCGTTACATCTTCCGCGCAGGCCGACTCGACTAGTGAGCTATTACGCTTTCTTTAAAGGGTGGCTGCTTCTAAGCCAACCTCCTAGCTGTCTATGCCTTCCCACATCGTTTCCCACTTAACTATAATTTTGGGGCCTTAGCTGGCGGTCTGGATTGTTTTCCTCTTGACTACGGACGTTAGCACCCGCAGTCTGTCTCCCGGATAGTACTCATTGGTATTCGGAGTTTGCATCGGTTTGGTAAGTCGGGATGACCCCCTAGCCGAAACAGTGCTCTACCCCCAATGGTATTCGTCCGAGGCGCTACCTAAATAGCTTTCGGGGAGAACCAGCTATCACCGAGTTTGATTAGCCTTTCACCCCTATCCACAAGTCATCCCCTGGCTTTTCAACGACAGTGGGTTCGGTCCTCCAGTTAGTGTTACCCAACCTTCAACCTGCTCATGGATAGATCACCCGGTTTCGGGTCTACACCCAGCAACTGAACGCCCTATTAAGACTCGGTTTCCCTACGGCTCCCCTATACGGTTAACCTTGCTACTGAATGTAAGTCGCTGACCCATTATACAAAAGGTACGCAGTCACCGAACAAGTCGGCTCCCACTGCTTGTATGCATGCGGTTTCAGGATCTGTTTCACTCCCCTCACAGGGGTTCTTTTCGCCTTTCCCTCACGGTACTGGTTCACTATCGGTCAGTCAGGAGTATTTAGCCTTGGAGGATGGTCCCCCCATATTCAGACAAGGTTTCACGTGCCTCGCCCTACTCGACATCATCATATAAGCCCTTTCGCGTACAGGACTATCACCTACTATGGTTGCACTTCCCAGAGCATTCCACTAAAGCTTATATGACTTAATGGGCTGTTCCCCGTTCGCTCGCCGCTACTGAGGGAATCTCAATTGATTTCTTTTCCTAAGGGTACTGAGATGTTTCACTTCCCCTCGTTCGCCTCGCAACACTATGTATTCATGTTACGATACCTGCCTTATAGCAGGTGGGTTTCCCCATTCAGAAATCTCCGGATCAAAGGATATTTGCCGCCTCCCCGGAGCTTATCGCAGGCTATTACGTCTTTCATCGCCTCTGACTGCCAAGGCATCCACCACATGCACTTAATTACTTGACTATACAACCCCAAACAGTCGTTCATCCCTACAAGTAGGATGAGCAACAGATCGCGACGATTTCTCATCACTCTCATACAGTTGGCGTCTGTGAAATTAATCACTGTACAGCTTCAATTAGATTCATATACCAAAACGCTTGATTCAGTTTAATCGCTAGTTTCTCATTTCTTGTAGTTGCCTACTTGAAACGAGTATGAACAATTTATTTCAACTCAAATATATGCTGTTAATGATTAACTACCGCCTCGTCAGCAGGTAGCAAACTGTGATAAATCACAGAACTTAATAAACTGAAATCAGATGATGTCATATTCACTAAATTCTATAATTCAGAACTTCACTTAATGTGATGGTGGAGACTAGGAGAGTCGAACTCCTGACCTCCTGCGTGCAAAGCAGGCGCTCTACCAACTAAGCTAAGTCCCCAGTTAAGATCCCGATATATCTGTTTCTGTGCTGATTCGTCAGAATGGTGGGTCTGACAAGACTTGAACTTGTGACCCCACGCTTATCAAGCGTGTGCTCTAACCAACTGAGCTACAGACCCTCAGATACATCAATGAAGAACAACTTGTTGTGGATTCTTACCAATCGTCAATCTTTCGTTAAGGAGGTGATCCAGCCGCAGGTTCCCCTACGGCTACCTTGTTACGACTTCACCCCAGTCGTCGGCCACACCGTGGTAAGCGTCCTCCTTACGGTTAGACTACCTACTTCTGGTGCAACAAACTCCCATGGTGTGACGGGCGGTGTGTACAAGGCCCGGGAACGTATTCACCGCGGCATTCTGATCCGCGATTACTAGCGATTCCGACTTCATGGAGTCGAGTTGCAGACTCCAATCCGGACTACGATCGGCTTTTTGAGATTAGCATCCTATCGCTAGGTAGCAACCCTTTGTACCGACCATTGTAGCACGTGTGTAGCCCTGGTCGTAAGGGCCATGATGACTTGACGTCGTCCCCGCCTTCCTCCAGTTTGTCACTGGCAGTATCCTTAAAGTTCCCACCCGAAGTGCTGGCAAATAAGGAAAAGGGTTGCGCTCGTTGCGGGACTTAACCCAACATCTCACGACACGAGCTGACGACAGCCATGCAGCACCTGTATGTAAGTTCCCGAAGGCACCAATCCATCTCTGGAAAGTTCTTACTATGTCAAGACCAGGTAAGGTTCTTCGCGTTGCATCGAATTAAACCACATGCTCCACCGCTTGTGCGGGCCCCCGTCAATTCATTTGAGTTTTAGTCTTGCGACCGTACTCCCCAGGCGGTCTACTTATCGCGTTAGCTGCGCCACTAAAGCCTCAAAGGCCCCAACGGCTAGTAGACATCGTTTACGGCATGGACTACCAGGGTATCTAATCCTGTTTGCTCCCCATGCTTTCGTACCTCAGCGTCAGTATTAGGCCAGATGGCTGCCTTCGCCATCGGTATTCCTCCAGATCTCTACGCATTTCACCGCTACACCTGGAATTCTACCATCCTCTCCCATACTCTAGCTTCCCAGTATCGAATGCAATTCCTAAGTTAAGCTCAGGGATTTCACATCCGACTTAAAAAGCCGCCTACGTACGCTTTACGCCCAGTAAATCCGATTAACGCTCGCACCCTCTGTATTACCGCGGCTGCTGGCACAGAGTTAGCCGGTGCTTATTCTGCGAGTAACGTCCACTATCCCTGGGTATTAACCAGAGTAGCCTCCTCCTCGCTTAAAGTGCTTTACAACCAAAAGGCCTTCTTCACACACGCGGCATGGCTGGATCAGGGTTCCCCCCATTGTCCAATATTCCCCACTGCTGCCTCCCGTAGGAGTCTGGGCCGTGTCTCAGTCCCAGTGTGGCGGATCATCCTCTCAGACCCGCTACAGATCGTCGCCTTGGTAGGCCTTTACCCCACCAACTAGCTAATCCGACTTAGGCTCATCTATTAGCGCAAGGTCTAATGATCCCCTGCTTTCCCCCGTAGGGCGTATGCGGTATTAGCATTCCTTTCGGAATGTTGTCCCCCACTAATAGGCAGATTCCTAAGCATTACTCACCCGTCCGCCGCTAAGATCAGTAGCAAGCTACATCTCTCCGCTCGACTTGCATGTGTTAAGCCTGCCGCCAGCGTTCAATCTGAGCCATGATCAAACTCTTCAGTTTAATACTTGCTAGCACCTTAAAGGGTGCCAATCTTGGCTCATCAATTTTCTGACAAATTCTCTCAAATAAACTTCGAGTAATTTAAACCATCAATCAATGAAAATAATTTCGATCGATCAATCAGTAAAAATCCACACAAGTTGTTCTTCATATTCTCTTAATGATCTTCTCGATGCTTCGTCAGCATCAAGCTAGGTCGGCTATATTACTCTGAATCTCTTCAAAGTCAACATGTAATGTAAATTATTTTAAACTTTCTTTCTAAAACCCAGCTTAACCATTCTATGCTAAGCCACTGTTTTATCAGAAGTTTTAATCTTCATCACCGCCGATGGATGTGCATTCTACAGCATTTCAGAGCAGACACAACCCCCTCAGACATCTTTTTTTTGTTTTTTATCCTGTTTGGTGGGTTTTTAGACATTTTCCTCATTTATGTCTGTTTTACAGCCATATTCTTAACTTTGTTATTTCATTTTTTCTGGTTAAACTGCACATAGTCTCTTTTTTGTAATTTAATTTGAAATGAATCACGTATTTAAAAAAGTCTGTGCGACTTTTTGGCTGGTGCCTATATGTGTTACAACGTATGCAACACCCGCTCCCAGCGTGCCCAGCATTACTTTCTCCATTTTAAGTTATGCAAAATGGACTACAGCCGTGCCTGAAATCTGTGTCATTAATAATAATAATATGGCATCTCAGTTTAAAAACTATCTATCGTCCAATGATGAATACAATTATTCAGTCAAATCCATAGATAAACAAAAAATCCGATCGGAGCATTGTGAAGTTCTTATTTTTTCTACATTCACCCCTGAAGAAGAACAGAGAGTGCTGAACAGCAGCGTAGAGTTTCCCGCTCTGTCTATCAGTTCAAGCAATACTGAATGCGAAATTGGAAGTGCTTTCTGCCTGTATCGGAAAAACACCGGACTATCATTTAAAGTAAATATGGACAGCCTGACCCAGTCCAAAGTCAGAATTGATCCACGGGTTTTACTTCTTGCTCGGGTAACGGAGTAAATCATGATTACACGTCTATATAATACAAAATCGCTGCATCTGATTTTTAAACGTTCACAACTGGCTGTTTTTGCACTGACCTTCACCGTCTGTACTGCAATTTTTATTTCTGTATCAGCCTTCGCATTAAAAGCTTATGCAGACAGCAGCCTGAATGTTCTTTCAGAAGCAATCAATGAACGTATTCAGCCCGCTGTTGTTTTCAGTGATACCGTTACCCTTAATCAGATTTTAGCGGAATATAATCATAAATATCCGATACGTTCCATGCAGGTCATTGATGAGCACAATGTCGAACTGGCCCGCTCAGTTCAGAATGAGACTTCAGATTATTCACTACAGCATTTTCTTGACCGTATTTTTTTCAATTATCCTGTTATTTTAAATATTCAGCATCAGCATCAGTATTATGGTCAGCTGATTATTTATGGCAATTCATCCACCATAGTCGATTTTTTTAATAAAATTATTTTTGGTCTGATTATCGGTTTCCTGATCATTCTTGCAGGACTGCTTTGGTCTGTACATTCTTTCTATCGCTATCTGATGAAATCCATTCATCCTATCGTTGCGACAGCCAACACCATCAGTGAAGAAAAAAACTATGGTTTGCGCTTTGCGCAGTCTGAGATTCAGGAATTACAGGATATCAATACGGTTTTTAATGAGTTACTTGAAAAAATTCAGTTAAATGACCAGCACCTGAGAACCGAAAATGACAAACTGAATCATCAGGCTCACCACGATGCACTGACACAACTTCCGAACCGCTATTATTTCTATCAGCAGTTACTGCATATATTTGATTCAAGTTTACGTGAACATTCAGCATTGCTGTTCATAGACAGTAATGATTTTAAAACCATTAATGATCAGTATGGTCATCAGGCAGGTGACTCTGTCCTGCAGGAAATTGCTGTAAGACTACAGAGCCAGCTGCACCCTGACGATTTTATTGCCCGCTTAGGCGGTGATGAATTTGCCATTCTGATTCACCATGTTCATCACACCGATGAACTGAACACAATCTGCCAGCAACTGTCCGAATGTGCGGATCTTCCGCTGTATTTCGGTGACGTTCAGATTTCTTTCAGTTTCAGTATTGGTGTTGCTCAAACCCGTTTTGCCAGCTCCCCTGAAGATCTGATTACTGAAGCAGACAATGCTATGTATAAAGCCAAAAAACTGCCTGAACACTGGTTCATTGCAGGTAACGATATTAACAATCAGGTTTAAGCTCATGTTAAGAATAATTTTTAAATCTCTCGGTTTACTTACTTTCACCCTGATTTTAACGGCCTGTATGGGACAGGGAAATCTGAATTACAAACAGTCACGCATGCTCAAAAATGAAGGATTTATTCTGGAAAATAATGAATGGACACTTGCGCTGCCTGAACGCCTGTTATTTGAGTTTGATCAGTCATCCATACCGGCAAATCAGAAACCACGTTTAGTTCGCCTGTCTACTCAACTGAAGAAATACAACCTGGATAAACTTACATTTACCGGTCACAGTGACAATATCGGTCAATCTGAATACAACCTGGCACTGTCAGAAAAACGCGCACAGAGTGTCGCCCAGGTTTTTCTGGACAATGGTTTTCAGTCACAGAATATTAAAATCAGAGCAAAAGGTGCATCACAACCCTTAGTGAAGAATGATTCTGATGAGCATCGGGCTATCAACAGACGGGTAAATATCACCATCATTCCTTAATTTTTATTTTTCTACAGCAGAATCAATAAAAGCCTCTGACTGGAGGCTTTTATTTTCAATACACTTTTTCAGACATAAAAAAACCGCAGTTAAGCGGATTATTTACTTTAAGCTGGACTTAAAATGGTCGGAGCAGTAGGATTCGAACCTACGACCCCCTGGTCCCAAACCAGGTGCACTACCAGGCTGTGCTATGCTCCGAAATTGGGGTGAATGATGGGATTCGAACCCACGACAACCGGAATCACAATCCGGGGCTCTACCAACTGAGCTACATCCACCGTCACACTTAAGTTTTTCAGGTTTTATTGACAAGCTACCATAAATGGCGCGCCTGACAGGATTCGAACCTGTGACCATCCGCTTAGAAGGCGGATGCTCTATCCAACTGAGCTACAGGCGCATAACGTATGATAAAACTTATCATCAGTACCTTTGCCTTGAAGAATTGGTCGGAGCAGTAGGATTCGAACCTACGACCCCCTGGTCCCAAACCAGGTGCACTACCAGGCTGTGCTATGCTCCGATTCATCTCAGCTTTTCGTATCGCACATCGTGCGGTACGGTGTGCATTCTAGGCGTGACGTCGATTGACGTCAACACCTATATTTAAAAAAATCAAAAAAAACGCTTCAAATGTATATTAATCAAGCATTTCAGATATTTTTTATACAAAAATCAACGTTTCAGGCTCGCACTGAAATCCAGCATACGGTCTAAAGGTAATTTTGCGCGTTGTGCAAGTGCTGCATCGACAAAGATTTCCTGATCAGCGTGCTGAAGTACATGCAGTATGCCATCCAGTTCGTTCATTGCCATCCATGGACAATGTGCGCATGAGCGACAGGTTGCCCCCTCACCTGCTGTTGGAGCTTCCACCAGAATTTTTCCAGGTACAGCCTGCTGCATCTTGTAAAAAATACCTCTGTCAGTTGCCACAATGAGACGCTCATGAGGCAAGGTTTGCGCAGCCTTGATCAGCTGGGAGGTACTTCCTACAGCATCCGCAATATCCACCACCGACTCCGGCGATTCTGGATGAACCAGTACTGCTGCATCAGGGTACAGCGCTTTCATCTGTGCAATACCTCTGGCACGGAATTCTTCATGCACAATACATGAACCATCCCATAACAGCATTTCCGCACCGGTTTTCTTCTGAATATAACGCCCCAGATGCTGATCTGGCGCCCAGATAATCTTTTCGCCCAGGCTGTCCAGATGCTCTACAATTTCCACCGCACAGCTGGAAGTCACGACCCAGTCAGCACGTGCTTTGACTGCTGCAGACGTATTTGCATAAACCACAACGGTATAATCCGGATGTGCATCACAGAATGCAGTGAACTCATCAACAGGGCAACCGAGGTCCAGCGAACAGGTTGCTTCCAGGGTTGGCATCAGTACTCTTTTTTCTGGTGATAAAATTTTTGAAGTTTCCCCCATAAATTTCACCCCTGCCACGACCAGTGTCTGTGCTGAATGATCGCGCCCGAAACGTGCCATTTCCAGAGAATCTGAAACACAGCCACCCGTTGCTTCTGCAAGTTCCTGAACTTCAGGATCGCAATAATAATGTGCAACCAGTACAGCATTCTGCTTTTCAAGCTCTGCTTTAATCTGGGCAAATTTCAGCTGTTTTTCCTCAGGACTCAATGTATTGTCCTTTGGCTCCCCTAAACGGTCCAAATGTGCTGTGACAATTGATTTTGCTTCATTGGCAATTAAATTGGTCGCATCATTCATACGAGGTCTTCTCTTTCCTTAATCGCTGGCATTGTGCTGGCGTTATACGCAATTGTGAATTCATTGTACATAAATCCACCACCAAAAATTCATTTATTATAAAAAAGCCTCACGAATGAGGCTCTGTTTTTATCACTGTATTATGAACGGTAATCTGCATTGATCTTGACGTAATCATAGGACAGATCACAGGTATAGACCGTATCTTTTGCCTGCCCTCGTCCCAGATCAACCCGAATAGTAATTTCAGATTCAGCCATCACCCTTGCACCTGCTTCCTCGGTATAGTCCTCAGCAGCACCGCCATCACGGCAGATCTGCACATCTCCAAGCCACACCTGAATTTTTTCCACATCCAGGTCTTTCACACCGGCATAACCGATAGCAGCAAGAATGCGCCCCCAATTTGGATCTGAAGCAAAGAGCGCCGTTTTTACCAATGGTGAATGGGCAATGCTATAGGCAATATCGCAACATTCCTGAGTATCATTTCCACCCTCAACTGCAACTGTAATGAATTTTGTTGCACCTTCACCATCACGGACGATCAGCTGCGCAAGGCGTTTCATGACACGGGTCAGGACATCCAGCACGACACTGTAACGGGCATCATCCACTGAACTGATTTCTGTACCGCCTGCCTGAGCTGTCGCAGCAAAAATACAGGAGTCATTGGTCGATGTATCTCCATCAATCGTAATGCGGTTAAAAGACTGATTCACCGTTGTTTTTAACAGCTGCTGTACCAGTTCACGGCTGATCGGTGCATCAGTTGCCACAAAGCTGAGCATGGTCGCCATATTCGGGCGGATCATGCCTGCACCTTTGGAAATACCGGTCATGGTATAAGTCACACCATCCAGTTCAAACTGCTCTGATGCCCCTTTAGGTGTTGTATCAGTCGTCATAATGCCAGCAGCAGCATCAACCCATGCGCTGTCTTTCAGAGTGTCCAGTGCCGGCTGCAAGCCTGACAGCAGACGTTCCATTGGCAACTGCTCACCAATAACCCCTGTAGAGAATGGCAGGACTTCAGAGGCTTCAACCTGAGCAAGCTCCGCCAGCTTATAACAGGTGGCTCTAGCATTTTCCATACCTGGCTTACCTGTACCCGCATTGGCATTACCTGTATTGATCACCAGATAACGTGGATTGCCCATTTCAAGGTGTTTTTTAGAGACATGCACAGGGGCAGCACAGAAGGCATTCTGCGTGAACACACCTGCAACATTTGTCCCTTCTGCAAATTCAAAAATAACCAGGTCACGTCGGTTCGGGTAGCGCACATATGCTTCAGCAGAACCAATTTTTACACCTTGCACCACATGCATGTGTGGCATAGACACGTCACCAACTGCCATTTTGAACTTCCAGTAAGTTTAATAAATTGAAAAATACAGCTTAGTTGAAAAGAAATAAAAAATCGAGCACACAACTCATGCAATTCCGTGAAACATAAGCTTTGGACATAAAAAAACCAGTCATTCTGACCGGTTTTTTTATTAAGACTTAAAAATCAGTTTTTCGCAAGCTGAGACGCTTCAGTCAACAGTGCCTGTTTTGCTTTCTGCTGGCTTGCTGCAGAAAGAGCAGGATTTGATGCAACAATACGGTCAGCATTTGCAGCATTTGCAGCTTTAATCGCTGCTGTATTTAAAACAACAGGACGCTGCTGTGGGTTGGCAAATGTATAGCGGATACCCGTACGTGGGCTCTGTACCGTAATATTGCCGTCATTCTGAACAGCTGGTGCAGTCGTTGCGCCAATAGCCTGTTGTACTTTTTCAGGCGTTGTTGTCAGTGGTGTGTCTGCAAAAGTTAAAGCTGGGATTGCCAGAACTGCAAGCATCAATGGTTGTAATACTTTTTTCATTGTCTATTCCGCTTTTCGGGTTTCCATGAGCAACTAAATAACATTTAATTGCCTGAACTGCAAATGGATTTCACATCCTGAAAAGATTTATCCAGTATTTATATACGGATATTTCAGGAAAAAAAAGCAGAACCTCTGTTCTGCTTTTTTTGGTTAGATCTTACCGTGGCACTGTTTATACTTCAGACCCGATCCACATGGACAAGGTGAGTTCCGGCTTTCAGGCGCGACGACCGCACCACCTGCCGCAACAGGACTGAATACAGCATCCACTTCAGCTGAGTCATTCAGTAAGCCATCGGCTTCTGCATGTGACAGATTCAACTGCATGGATTCAGCCTGAGCCTGTTTCTGAGCTTCCATTTCTGCAAGCTCCTCAGCTGTAGGAACATGTACACGTGATAAATCAGTCACAACATCTGATTTGATAATCGCAAGCATGTTGACGAACAGATTGAAGGCTTCTTTTTTGTATTCCTGCTCTGGGTTTTTCTGAGCATAACCACGTAAATGAATCCCCTGACGCAGATAGTCCATCGCTGCCAGGTGATCTTTCCAGTGGCGGTCCAGTGAGTTCAGCATGAAGTGACGTTCCAGCATGGCTGCGGATTCATCCCCCATCTGTTCACGACGGTTACGGTAACGTGCAACAACTTCGTCAGAAATACGTTCCACCAGTGCTTCTTCATCAAGACGGCGGTCTTCTTCCAGCCAGACTGAAACAGGCAGATCAATACCTAAATCTTCACGCAGTGCACGCTCAAGACCATCAATATCCCATTGATCATGAATGGATTCAGGTGGGATATAGTTTTCAATCACCCCTTTAATCACTTCATGATGCATTTCTTCAATGTAATCCTGCAAAGTGCTTTCAGCCAGGACTTCATCACGCTGAGAATAGATGATCTTACGCTGTTCGTTATTTACATCATCATATTTCAGCAGGTTTTTACGGATATCAAAGTTACGTGCTTCAACTTTACGCTGAGCATTTTCGATAGAGCGCGACACCATTTTGTGCTCAATCGCTTCATCTTCCTGTAAGCCCATTGCACGCATCATGCCCACAACACGATCACCTGCGAAAATACGCATCAGATCATCTTCAAGTGACAGATAGAAACGTGATACACCAGGGTCACCCTGACGACCGGCACGACCGCGTAACTGGTTATCAATACGGCGTGATTCGTGACGTTCAGAACCAATGATATGCAAACCGCCTGAGTTCAGTACCATGTCATGGTTCTGTTCCCATTCTACCTTGAGCTGAGCTTCGTCTTCAGCAGTCGGATTTTCAATTTTTGCCAGTTTTGCTTTCCAGTTACCACCCAGCAGAATATCTGTACCACGACCTGCCATGTTGGTAGCAATGGTGACAGCACGTGGTGAACCTGCCTGAGCAATAATGTCTGCTTCACGCTCATGCTGTTTGGCATTCAGTACTTCATGCGCAATACCCGCTTCTTTAAGCTTGTCTGAAAGGATTTCAGAGGCTTCAATCGTGGCTGTACCAATCAGGATCGGTGCAACACCCGCTTCGTGGACACGCTGAATTTCCTGAATGATGGCATTATATTTACCATTACGGTTCAGGTAGATCAGGTCATTCATGTCCTGGCGGATCATTGGACGGTGAGTTGGAATAATTACAACATCCAGTCCATAAATTTCTTTCATTTCAGCAGCTTCAGTATCTGCTGTACCGGTCATACCGGAAAGTTTTTTATACAGACGGAAATAGTTCTGGAATGTTGTGGTTGCCAGTGTCTGGTTTTCTGGCTGAATTTCCAGACCTTCTTTGGCTTCAACTGCCTGATGCAGACCTTCTGACCAGCGACGGCCAGGCATGGTACGACCTGTATTTTCATCGACAATAATCACTTCACCATCATGAATGATGTAGTGAACGTTACGCTGATACAGGAAATGCGCACGGATGGCAGCAGAGACATGATGCACCAGATTCAGATTGGCTGCTGAATACAGGCTTTCACCTTCAGCAAGCAGACCCATTCTGATCAGTTCTTCTTCCACTGTCACATAACCGACTTCGGTCATTTCAACCTGACGCTGCTTTTCATCAATCCAGAAGTGACCGCCATCCGGGACTTTTTCTTCTTTCTGAGGGTGCAGTTTTGGTGGAATGGTATTGATTGCAGCATAAAGCTGTGATGAATCATCACTTTGACCAGAAATGATCAGTGGTGTACGGGCTTCATCAATTAAAATAGAGTCAACTTCATCAATAATGGCATAAGTCAGACCACGCTGTTTTTTCTCAGCCATGGAAAAGACCATGTTGTCACGCAGATAATCAAAGCCGAATTCGTTGTTGGTGCCGTAGGTGATATCAGCTTTGTAGGCTTCTGCTTTTTCTGCCGGATTCTGCATCGAATAAATAATGCCGATGCTCAGTCCAAGGAATTCAAACAGTGGTCTGTTCAGTTCAGCATCACGCTGTGCAAGGTAGTCATTGACCGTAATGACATGCACGCCCTGCCCACTTAAAGTATTGAGGTAACAGGCAAGGGTTCCCATCAGGGTTTTACCTTCACCGGTACGCATTTCTGCAACCTTACCTTCATGGAGGGTCACACCACCAATCAGCTGTACATCATAGTGCCGCATCCCCATGACACGCTTTGCCGCTTCACGACATACAGCAAAAGCTTCAGGCAATAATTTATCAAGGCTCTCGCCTTTGTTATAGCGTTGTTTGAATTCTTCAGTTTTCGCGGATAAGTCTGCATCACTTAAAGCAGATATCGTCGGCTCGAGCGCATTGATCCGGTCTACGATTTTACGCATGCGTTTGAGTTCGCGCTCATTTTTGGTACCGAAGATTCCTCCGATCAGACTTGCCAACATGAATAGACTCTCTAAATCTTGCTTATCAAATGAATAAAATTTTTCTCAGTCGTTATTATGGTGCCAGAAATTGGAAGTACAAGGGTTTTGCACAAAACCACTCAAAAAAATCTGATCGCTGGTGCCAGTACATGGGACTTAAGGTGAAGTAATTTAGCAAATTTTAAAACAGCTATATAGAGAAACATTCATTCTTTTCCGCATGTTTTTTATGCTCCAAGCCCGGTTCTTATTCCTTTTATTCATAAACAAATACAAAAACCCTATTTTTATTTGCAAAAGAATTCAGCAATAGTGGTCATATAGAACATCGTTTTTAAATAATGAGGCAAAAATATGAGTTTACGTCTGGGCGATACGGCTCCTGATTTTGAACAGGAATCCAGTGAAGGTTTAATTAAATTTTATGACTTTTTAGGGGACAGCTGGGGCGTACTGTTTTCACATCCCGCAGATTACACACCCGTCTGTACAACTGAACTTGGCTATACCGCCAAACTGAAAGATGAGTTTGCCAAACGCGGAGTTAAAGCAATTGCTCTTTCTGTGGATGATGTCGAATCCCATAAAGGCTGGATCAGTGACATCAATGAAACGCAGAACACGACCGTCAACTTTCCTATCCTGGCTGACAAAGACCGTAAGGTTTCCACTCTGTATGATTTTATTCATCCCAATGCCAGTGAAACTGTCACTGTCCGCTCACTGGTGATTATTGATCCGAATAAAAAAGTTCGTCTGATTATTACTTACCCTGCTTCCACAGGACGTAATTTTCACGAAATACTTCGCGTGATTGATTCTTTGCAGTTGACTGACAACTATAAAGTGGCGACTCCTGCCAACTGGCAACAGGGTGAAGATGTGGTTATTGTGCCATCCATTAAAGATGAGTCTGAACTCAAAGAACGCTTCCCAAAAGGCTATACGGCGGTTAAACCTTATCTTCGCCTGACCCCTCAACCCGATAAATAAGTCATACATCCACAATAAATCAACCTGTCTCCGGACAGGTTTTTTCATTTCTGTCTATACAGCTTTCATTTTCATACTTTGTATTCTGCTCTTATCTCAGCTATAAAGAGAACAGATTTCATGCAGAATAATCACGATGATCTATAAAATACATCATTTACACTGTGGCACCATGTGCCCTGTTTGCGGTCCGTTATTTGGACAGAATGGCTTTAAAGCCCACCTGGTCTGCCATTGCCTGCTGGTTGAAACAGACAGAGGACTGGTGCTGATTGATACAGGACTTGGTGTACAGGACTATCTGCATACACGGGCAAGACTGGGACGGATTATTGAAAAAACCGGTGGGATTCAGCACAACCTGGATTTAACTGCCATTGCTCAGATTCAGCGGCTTGGATTCAGTCCCAGAGATGTAAAACATATCATGGTGTCTCATCTGGATTTTGATCATGCTGGTGGAATTTCTGACTTTCCTGAAGCCACAGTTCATATTCTTTCTACAGAATTCAACGCTGCACAACGTGCAGCGACACTTAAAGACAAAGCCCGTTATAAATCGGCACAGTTTAAAAATCATCGCTACTGGAACTTTATTGAACCAGCTCAGGGTGACAGCTGGTTCAATTTAAACCGTGTACAGGGGTTTAACCTGTTTCATGATGAAATCCTGATGATCCCACTGCATGGACATACTGAAGGACACTGTGGCATTGCCATTAAACAGAACAATGGATGGATGTTCTTTTGTGGTGATGCCTATTATTCACATCGTCAGCTGAACCCTGGCATTAAACTGAAAGCCTTGAACAGAACTGAAATGCTTTTCGCCGTAGACAATAAACTCCGTCTGGAAAACCTGTATAAAATTCAGCAGCTCGCTCAGTCTGAAAAAAATATTGAACTGATCTGCGCACATGATCCTGTAGAACTGGAGCGTTACAGTTCATGAAAATCCACCTGACTCTGACCATCAGCACTCTGATTCTGACAGGCTGTATCACCACACCTGCTCTGGACGCTGAACACCGCCCTGCTGAATGGGGAAAAACCCTTCATCAGGCCCATAACTTCCATCAGATCAGCGACACTGTTTATCGAAGTGAACAGCCTGACTCTGCGCTGTCTACGCTGATGAAGTCGCAGGGAATTGATGTTGTGATCAACCTTCGCTCGAGGAATAAAGATCTTGAGGTATTATCAGGGCAAGGTTTTGAACTGAAACATATTCCAATCCATACCTGGGCAATTTCAAAAGAAGATATACTGGAGGTCATGCAGACCATTCGACAGGCAAAAGCCAGAAATCAGCAGGTACTGCTGCACTGTTATCACGGTTCTGACCGTACTGGCGCCAGTGTTGCCATGTACCGGATTATTTTTGAAGGCTGGTCCACCGAAGAAGCAGTCAGGGAAATGAAACAGGGGGGCTATGGTTTTCACCCTGTGTGGCAGAACATTGACCGTTTATTCCGCCCTGAAAATATAAAATGGATTCAACAGCAACTGTCGAATCCATCCTGATTCACACTGAGCGGAAAGCGATTAACGCTTATCGAGCGGAACCCAGTCAATCACCCAGGCTGATTTCATATTCAGACTTGGGTCAGTTGTAATTTTCTTACGGGCAGCATCTGCAGCTTCACGGTTTTTGGAAGGTCCGACCATAATCCGAACCCCTTTGGAGGTTGGGCTCTTGGTGACTTTATACCCTTTCGCACGAAGCTTGGATGCAAGCGCATCAGCATTTGCTTCATTTGCAGCCAGAGCCACCTGAACCATCCACTGTTTATCGCCATTTTCAAGCAGATCACGGGCTTTTTCAGCTTCAGCTTTTTTCTTTGCTTCCTCTTTACGATCAGCTTCAGCCTTTTTAGCAGCCTCAGCTTTACGTTCAGCTTCAGCTTTTTTCTTGGCTTCTTCCTTGCGTTCAGCTTCGGCTTTCTTCGCTGCTTCAGCCTTACGTTCTTCTTCTGCTTTTTTCTGAGCTTCAGCTTTACGTTCTGCTTCCGCTTTTTTCTGGGCATCAGCTTTACGCTGCGCTTCTGCATCTTTTTTGTCAGCTTCAGACTTTTGCTGTGCCTTCAGCTGATCCTGCTTTTTTTGAGCAGCCAGCTTTTCTTCAGCCAGTCGTTTCTGCTTTGCTTTTTCATCTTCAATCAGCTCAGGCGGAATATTGTCTGAACTCTGCTGTGCTCCGGTACGGTGAGCATTCAATGCAGCGTATTCTTCAGCAGCCTTACGGGCAGCCTCAGCTTCTGCTTTCTGCTGTGCAGCCAGGAACTCAGCCGCACGGGCTTCCTGCTCAGCAACCGCTTTTTCACGGGCACGGCGCTGCTCATCCAGCAGACGTTTTTCTGTTTCCACATCCACAGTCAGTGGCTGTAACTGAACCATCTCACCTTCAGCATTTTTATTTTTTTGCTGAGCCAGTTCTGCTGACTCTGGTGTTTTGATTTTATTCTGATGTATTTCTTCTTTGCCTTTAAGAAGCAATGCTGCCAATAAAACTCCACCACCTAATAAAACAGCACCACCCATCCAGCGCTGTTTGTTATTCATTGACATTCTTCCAGATACTCCCAAACTGCTTCCAGGGTATGAAATGAACCACATACCAGAATCAGCTGATTATTTTTTAATTCGTTCAAAGCTGATTCAAAAGCTGACTGCACACTATTGAAATGCTGCACGTTCTGTCCCTGCAAAGCCGTATCCAGCTGTGCAATATCTGCTGCGCGCGGCACAGTTAACGATGCAATTTTCCACATTAAAACAGTATCTTTCAATAACTGCACGACAGAATTGATATCTTTGTCTGACAGCATTGAGAAAACACTGATTACTTCTGTGTACTGTTTATTGTATTTCAGGAAATTTCGCAATTGCTTTAACAAAAAATCAACGCCATGCGGGTTATGTCCCGCATCAAAAATGACTGTTTTGCCGTGAATCTGGCGGATTTCAAAGCGTCCCTGTAATTTAGCCTGCACAATCCCCTGCTCAACAGCCTGCTGGGAAATCTCAAGCCCACTCACCAGCGTTGCTGCTACTGCTGTAGAAATGTTTTCAACAGCCAGTGAACCCAAAGGCAGTTTCAGGGTTGTGCCCGAAGATGCAAATAACCAGGACTGACCATCTTCAGCATACTGATAAAAATAATCACTGTTCAGAACGTGCAGTTTTGCCTGACACTCCTGAGCCTTTTGTGCAATGGCTTCCGGCAGCTGTTGTGCGCCTCCGAAAATCACCGGTATATCGGGTCTGATAATCCCTGCTTTTTCATAAGCAATTTTTTCTATGGTGTCGCCAAGCCAGTCGGTATGATCCAGTCCAATGTTTGTGATAACCGCAACATCGGGATCTACGACATTGACCACATCGAGTCGTCCACCTAAACCCACTTCCAGCACCCAGACCGGACACTGCTCCTGTCTGAAAATAACAAAAGCAGCCAGTGTCGTCGCTTCAAAAAATGAAAGTGTCAGACCGCAGTCTCTGCGTGCCTGATCCACTTCAACAAAAGCATTCACCAAGGTCTGGTCATCCACCTCAGTTCCAGCAAGCTTGACCCGCTCATTGAACCTGTAAATATGCGGAGACTGATACAATCCAACTTTGTAGCCCTGAGCATTCAGGATTGCAGCAAGTGTGGTTGAGGTTGAACCTTTACCGTTTGTACCTGCAACAGTCAGCACAGTGGCATCCGGTCGGGTCACGCCCAGCTTTTCAGCAACGGGAATCACCCTTTCCAGCCCTAAATCAATGCCTGTAACGTGAACATGGCTCCAGTAATCGAGCCATGTATTTAACGGGTCTGTTGCAAGTGGAGCACTTTTGTTCAAGATAAATTCATCAATTTCGCCACAATACGATATACAGTATCACGTAATGCATGACGATGAACAATCTGGTCGATTACACCATGATCAAGCAGGTATTCTGCACGCTGGAATGGTTCTTCCAGTTTTTCACGTACTGTCTGCTCAATTACACGTTTACCTGCAAAACCAATCATGGCTTTCGGTTCAGCAATATGCACATCACCCAGCATCGCCAGGGAAGCTGTCACACCACCGTATACAGGATGAGTCAGAACCACGATATATGGCAGACCTGCATCCTTCATTTTCTGAATAGCAGCGGAAGTACGGGCCATCTGCATCAGCGACAGCATACCTTCCTGCATACGCGCACCACCAGAAGCTGCAAAGCAGATCATTGGCTGTTTCTGTTCAATAGCACGTTCAGCTGCCTGAACAAAGCGGTCACCGACAACAGTACCCATTGAACCACCCATGAAATCAAATTCAAATGCAGTTGCAATCATTGGGATCCCTTTTAGCGTTCCCTGCATCACCACAAGGGCTTCGGTTTCACCCGTTTTCTTTTGCGCTTCAGACATACGGTCTGGATAAGTTTTGCTATCTACAAATTTAAGCGGGTCACCTGCTTTAAACTCCAGCCCCATTTCGCCCTGAACCTGGTCAAAAAACCAGTTCAGACGGTCACGGGCTTTCATACGCAGATGTTCATCACATTGAGGACAAACATACGCATTAAATGACATCGCTGTACGGGTCACCAAAGCATGACATTCAGGGCATTCAATTGTTGGCTCAGTAAATGTTGCCTTTAAAGCCTGCTGCTCGTCCGGTACATGGATACCTGGCACACTGCGTTCAGTCCATGGCGTCGATGGGCTAAGAACTTTCCCTGATTTCACTTCTTGATTCATACTAACTCATCGAGCGCTGCTCGAAGCTCCTTGACTTTATTAACCGTTTCAACAACAGCTTGTTCTGGTGCATGGGCTGCAAACTGCTTAACAAAGGCACTGCCAACGATCACTGCATCTGCCACACCACCCATCGCTTTTGCAGAGGCAGCATCACTGATACCAAAGCCAACACCGACAGGAATATCTGTGAAAGATTTAATTTTCTGAATCCGGGCAGCAGCTTCTGAAACATCCAGTGTTGCAGCACCCGTCACTCCCTTCAGAGAAACGTAGTAAATAAAGCCACTTGCCTGATTCACAACATGCTTGATCCGCTCATCAGTGGAAGTTGGTGCAAGCAGGAAAATCTGATCCATTCCATATTTTTTCAGAACCGCATCAAACTCTTTTGCTTCTTCTGGAGGTAAATCCACCAGCAGGACACCATCTACACCACACTCATTTGCGTATGCAGTGAATTTTTCATAACCAATCACTTCAACAGGATTCAGATAACCCATCAGTACCACAGGAGTTTCTGTATCCTTTTTACGGAATTCACGAACCATATTCAGTGCATCCAGCGTACTGGTTCCACCTGCCAGAGCGCGCTCTGCTGCAAGTGCAATCACAGGGCCATCTGCCATAGGATCGGAAAACGGTAAACCCAGCTCAACGACATCCACGCCAGCATCCACCATCTGATGCAGCAGAGCAACGGTTACTTCTGGATGTGGGTCACCCGCCATCACATAGGAAACTAAAGCCTTACGCTGTTGAGATTTAAGCTGTCCAAATCGAGTGGCTAAACGTGACATAGAGATGTGCTTTCCTTGAATGATTAATACTGAGAAGTTAATGTTATAGAAACACAGGAGGAAGCATTGTAACGCTATTTTTTACCCATTGAACAGAGTTCAGAAGCGCCACCCTGTATTTCATGTGCAGACCCATTATTTTCAGAACAATCCAAAGACTCCATTTACCGATATTCAGCATTTTTTCTCAATGATCAAAGATACCTAATTTCATCAGAGCTACAGATCTGTATTTCAGAAAAAACCACTGCAAATAAATAAATTATAATTTTAAAACAGCACCTTATACCTTAACCCACAAATACATGCATTATTGCAAAAGCTGATTTGATTCAGGCTGAAAGTCTATGGCTCATACCATCAGCAGATATCAGCTTTGTCTGAACTGCTGTTTCCGTTGCAGCAAAGTCTGCCCTGCATAGGCTTTATATGCCCGTGCCAGAGCAGACTGATCTGAATAGCCCAGCCGCATGGCAATATCTGTCAGACTGGCATCATCACCGAGCAACTGCTCACATCGTTTCATACGTTCAGTTTCAACAATTTTCTTAAAAGTCGTATCAAAATCATTCAGCTGCCGCTGTAAAGTCCGGGTGGAAATATGCAGCTCCTTTGCAATATCTTCAATACGGGGAGCCTGTTCTTTGAGTCTTAAATATTCAACAACAATCAGCTGCAGCTTCTGCACCAGGGTTTCATAGCGGGGTTTGGATGCCAGTGCTTCTTCTGCCTGTCTGACCAGAAGTTGCATCAGAGAGGGATCTGCCTGCTGAATCTTCAGATTCAGCCCTTCCAGCCCCAGTACAAAACGATATTCAGGCTGATTAAACAGGACTTCACATGCATAAAACTTCTGATAGTGATAAATGGCTTTCTGAGGTGCATGGGCAAAATGAACACTCTGCAGTGGAAACTGATCCGCAGGAACTATTTTGCGGGCGAGATGCATCATCAGAGCATTGGTAAATTCATTGATTAAAATATAACGCTCATGGTGAAAGGGCCAGATCAGGTGTACATCTGTGCCCTGCTGAACCATTTTCATCGGAAGAATTTCATCACCATCAATCACCAGTCGACTGAAACGTAAAATATTCTGTAAGGCTTCTGCCACAGTGGTACTTCGTGAAGCCATATATCCCAGCACACCAAAATGTTCTGGACGGACATATTCTGCAATTTCAAAAACCAGCTGAGGGCAGTCCAGAGCCTGTCGGGTCTTTTCCATGAGCTGATGAAAAAACAGATAGGATGACTGTGTGTCTATAGGCAGAGATAAAATTTCAAGCAACCGTGCTTTTTCGTCAGGATGCAGAAAATCGAGTGTCGCAATTTCCATGCCCCGTTCAGACATAAACATCTGCCAGAGATGAAAATAACCATTCGGAATCTGTAATTCCTGCATTCTGCTACTCGTCCTGTCTTCTTTTCATTCTATAAACTGATGCTGTAGAGCACATCATTCTGACATTATAAATTTTCATTCTGTCGTAAAATGTATAAAAAATGGCAACAACTGTCAAAACAAAATTATGCAACACCGACATACTGAAATCATGAAAGGCTATGCAAGTAAAATAAAATGAATGCTTTAGTCAAATACCAGGTTGACCCTGTTGTTCGGACAAAACTGGATTTTAAACTGGATGAAGTACCACGCTTCTGGTTTGGTGGTGATCCGTTCCGCACCCGTATGTTTGATGCTTTAAGTCTGACTTTCCCAGATGGCGAACGCTATTTTATAGAATCTGTCCGTCTGTTCCGTGACAAAATCAAAGATCCTGACCTGCAGCAGCGTGTGGCTGATTTTATCCGTCAGGAAGCACAGCATGGTCTGGCACATGACAAAATGAATCAGGTCATGAAAGACCAGGGGATGCCTGTAGATCAGTTCATCCAGTTCCTGCACAAAATCTTTAAATTTGAACTGACAAAACGCTCACCTCAGTACAACATTGCCATGACTGCCGCGGCTGAACATCTGACTGCCCTGATGGCAGAAACCTTTTACAGTAAAAAAGAAACACTGGCCGAAGCTCACCCTTATGTCCGTGCCTTGCTGGCATGGCATTCCATCGAAGAAATGGAACACCGTGATGTTGCCTTTGATGTCATGAAGCAGGTCGGTGAAGTTCCCGAAAACACCCGTAAGTTTGCTCTGGCATTTACCACCGTCATGATGTTCAACTTCACCATGTACCGTGCCAGTGTCATGCTGAAAGCGGATGGTTTCAGCCGTATGGAACGCTTAAAAATGGTTGCAAAAGGCTTGCCCTGGTTTGTTGGCAGGCAAGGGATTTTTTCAAAAATGCGTGCCCAGTATATGGACTGGTTCAAAGCCGATTTTCATCCGGGTCAGCATCCGGTCATTCACCAGTATCAGGTCTGGGTTGATACACTGGCAGCCACAGGTGATCCTATTGCAGCGGGTGAAGCCTTCTGGCAGGCTGGTCATTAACCCCTGAAGCGATAAATAAAAATAATCAGATTGTGAGTATATAAACATGAATGCTTATGTTCAGCACCAGGTTGATCCGGTCGTCCGCAGCAACCTTGATTTTAAACTCAGTGAAGTCCCCCGTTTCTGGTTTGGTGGCGACCCTTTCCGTACCCGTCTGTTTGACGCCCTGAGTCTGACATTCCCAGTTGGTGAGCGTTATTTTATCCAGAGTGTCCGTTTGTTTCGCGATCAGATTACCGATGCAGATCTGAAACAGCGGGTTGCTGATTTTATTAAACAGGAAGCACAGCACGGCATTGCTCATGACAGAATGAACGATGAAATGAAGCGTCAGGGCATGCCTGTGGATGCGTTTGTAGACTTTCTGGGTGAACGTTTTGAATACCTGCTCAGCAAGCGCTCACCGCAATATAACCTTGCCATTACTGCAGCATCTGAACATCTGACAGCACTGATGGCTGAAACCTTTTACAGTAAAAAAGAAACTTTGCAGGATGTGCATCCCTATGTCCGCGCACTGTTTGCCTGGCATGCCATTGAAGAAATGGAGCATCGTGATGTTGCCTTTGATGTCATGAAACAGGTCGGCAATGTTCCAGAGATGACCCGTAAAGCAGCCCTTGCCATTACCACCTGCCTGATGTTCGGCTACACTTTTTACCGTGCCGATGTCATGCTCAAATACGATGGTTTTTCACGTCTGCAACGACTGAATATGGCACGCAAAGGTTTACCGTGGTTCTTTGGACGAAACGGGAAACTCAGTGCAATGAGCAGTCAGTTTGCCGACTGGTTTAAAAAAGATTTTCACCCAAACCAGCATCCTGTCATTCGTCAGTACCAGGTCTGGGTCGATACACTTGCAGAAACGGATGACCCAATTGCAGCAGGTGAAGCATTCTGGAACGCAGGGCTTTAGGAGCCTGTACACTCCAGCAAAGAATTTAAATACAGCATCGACCATGATGCTGTATTTTTATACATCTGTTTTAGCCCTATCAGAACCCATGCACTCATTTATTAATGCCCGCTCAAACCTGCAACACTTTCTTTCATCGGAATTTATGACAGATCAAGAATAAAACCAGTGCACCATTTCCAGCTGCATTTCAGAATTGTTCAGGAATTAAGCAATATTTTTTTTAAAACGATTGATATATCATAGCCATCATTTTGCAGACAGCGACGAACATTCCCAACCTGTTGGTCTCACTGTATTTCAATCATTCCGATGAAGCGCTTTTATGTCTTTCAAATCTTCTTTTAAGTCCAGGCTGCATGTACTTGGCTACATGATCATGATCAATGCTGTCATTGCCATGCTCATTGCCTGCCGCTATTTCGTATTTTTGCCTGAGTTTCCAACCGATACTGCCGGCTTAACATTTCTGATCACAGGTACATTCTCCCACATGGTGATGTTAAGTGCCCTCGGTGGTCTGCTCCTGATACCTGTACTGCTGTTACCTCAGCTGCCACGCCGCCTGATTATGGCTGTGGTCGCAACCCTGGGGCTGATGGCGCTGTTTATTGATACTGTGGTTTATGCACAATACCGCTTTCATATCAATGCAGTGATGCTGGACCTGGTGATGTCGAGCCAGATTGTCAGTTTCCCGCTGTCTTCATGGCTTATGGTCATAGGTGGCTTTCTTGCTGTCTGCGCTGCACAGTACTTTCTGATCTGCTGGCTTGAAAAAGGGATTCCTCTGGCAAAATGGAAAATCGGTAAAAAGTTTGCCTGGTTAAGCGTTCTGACCCTGTTGCTGTCCAATGCAATTCATATCTGGGCAGCAGCACATGTTTATCAGCCTGTGACTGTAACCAAGCGTTATTTACCTGTGTTTTACCCAATGACATCCAATAAAACCATGAAAAAATACGGATGGATTGATGAAGCTGCAATAGAAAGACAAAAAGCGATGTCACTTGAGCGTAAAAGTGATGTGCATTATCCACTGAATCCAATTCAGGCGAATGCTCCGGAAAAACCGGTCAACATTATGCTGATTGTGGTCGACTCATGGCGTGCAGACACTTTTAATGCCGATAACAGCCCGAATATGTGGAAATATGCACAGTCTGGAAAAGTATTTTCTCAGCATTACTCTACAGGAAATGCGACCCGTACAGGAATCTTCGGTCTTTTTTATGCCATTCCTGGAACGTACTGGCATGGTATTCTTGTGAACCGTCAGAGCCCTGTGCTGATTGACCGTTTACAGGCCATGAATTATCAGCTCGGTATTTTTGCTGCAGCAAAACTGACGAATCCTGAATTTGACCAGACGGTCTTTTCCAAAGTTCCCAACCTTCGAATCGGCTCCAAAGGTGATACACCTTCGAGTATTGATGGAGAGCTTACCCGTGACTGGTTACAGTGGTATGACAAACGGGATAAAAGCAAACCTGCTTTTTCATTCCTGTTCTACGATGCCCCACATGGCTACGACTTTCCGGCTGATTATCCTCACCGCTATGAACCAATGCTCAAAGAAGTCAATTACCTGAAACTGAGCAATAAGACTGACCGCTCACTAATGATGAACCGTTATAAAACCAGTGTTCATTATGTCGACAGCCTGGTCAAGCAGGTACTGGATAAACTGGAAGCAACGGGCGATGCAGATAATACAGTCGTGATCATTACCGGTGATCATGGTCAGGAAGTGAATGACAATATGGAAAACTTCTGGGGACATAACGGCAACTATACTGATCCACAGATTAAAGTGCCATTTGCCATGATTGGTCCAAAAGTTTCTGCTGAAGCCACCTTATGGCCGGGCAATATGCTGACCAGTCACCAGGACGTTGTACCGACCCTGATGAAAAACTACCTGGGCGTGCAGAATGATGTGAAAGACTACTCTGTTGGCGAGGATTTACTCGGTAAACCTGTACACAGAGACTGGATTCTTGCATCCAATTACAGCAGCTATGGAGTAATCACCAAAGATAATATTCTGGAAGTTGGTGCTGTGGGTCAGTATGATTTACTGGATAAACACAATAAACCGATCAAAGGACAGCAGCCTAATTTTGAATACTTACAGGGTGCACTGGAACAGATCAGCCGTTTCAGTAAATAAGTTTAAACCCAAAAAAAGCAGGCTTGATTGCCTGCTTTTTTATTGCTGAAATATCATGGATACAGCATTACCATTTGGCATAATGCTGTTCCAGCAGTCCATATTCATTTAACAGAACAATTTCACGATCATCTGTCTGTACTGTTCCTGAAATCACCGACTGCCACTGACTGAACTGGCTGCCCACCAGTCTGAGATTCAGATTTTCATAGCGTCGCCAGCCTGTTTTCACACTCAGATTCAGTTTTCCGTCTCTGGAACGCACACTCCAGCAATCTTCACTTTCCTGCTGAAACAGCACATCATCCACAGCAAAAAGAACACCATTGACCCACAGGCAGTTTTCATTGCCATAACTTTCATTAACCCCTGAAGCCAGATTTAAACCTATCCGGTTATTTTCTGCATCCCAGAAATTACAGGACAGCCAGAACCAGGCCGTTTCCGGACGCAGAAAACCACAGGTATCATCCAGTGCTGCAAATGTCCGGTCACTGAACTGAATCAACTCTCCCTGTTTATTTACAAATGAACCCTCACAAGTCAGTGTGGTCAGCTTCTGGGTATAGGTCCATCCATTAATTCCTGTTGGACTGCACATACTGAGCGGATCAGTTCCTGCACAGAACATACGGGCACTCAGCTTAATTTCACCATGTTTCGTGACCCGAATATAACGCACACCATTGGCATGCTGCATTTCGACCTGAAACGGTGAATGGGTAAAAAAACTCTGATTAAATAAAGGCTGCTCATCCAGCAGGGTATTTCGTGCCAGGATATTGATTGCATTCCATTCCTGAACTTCTTTGGTCTGATGGTTATAAATATAGAAAAATCCATGCCCAGCCCAGGCAATGTCTACAATTGCGACACCGATACTGTAATGTTCATGTTGAATACTGCAGAATTTAAATTTTTTATATTTCAGCCTTTTACGCCAGCCTGCCAGCTTTTCACCATAAGGCGTTTTATAAATATATTTGTGATAATCAATTGTTTTTGGAAGCTCGCTGAACCGACCGTAATGAGGTTGCCCATTTGGTTGAATTAAATCCATTTACCCGTTTCCATCCCTGAGCAATTTATAATCCCTGTAACTCATTATGCCTATAAATAGACACTTGGAAAGTATAAAAACATGCATTTCATCCAAAAAAGCATAAAAAATGAGACTATTCCCCTTTCTTTTAATACCTATAATTTTTATTTATAAATTAATTTATTTTTCAATAATATCAACAGAATAAAAAATCACATCTTCTGTTCGCATATCTGCCACAGAATTGCTTTTAAATTCTCAGATAGGTGTTTTCCCATATTTTTTTCTGAAACCCACCTTCAACCAGTTGCACATAACGTCCATGCACATGATCAACAGCAATGCAGTCATCCACATCCAGTACTCTGTCTGTGTGCTGTTTCTGCCATTGTTCAGAAAAATACTGTTTTCCTTTTATTTTTGCTTCAGTTGAATCCTGAGCGACCACCAGCACATAGCGATGCAGCTCTCCAAATTCATTAGCATCATAGCCCCCAAGATTAATCAGAAACAGTTTTGCATCAGTTTGCTTGGGCTGTGCATCAGTAAAATGTATTTGATAGTTTTTATTTTCAAACTCAAGACCGTTTAACTTTGCCCATGCATCAATATGCAGACCGTTTTGTTCCCCAAACCATGCATTTTTCAGTTGTGGTGTGATCTCATCCAGAGAATCACCAACCGCAAGCACCACATCATGTACTTCTGTATTGGCACGGGCATGACGACCACCGAGCATGACAATAAATAAACTCGACATTTTTTAACTCATTATAAAAAAGTCCCCTTTTGTAAAAAAGTAATGCTGATCAGTTAAGCAAAATTATTGGGGAAATTCCTAAAATCTCCCCTGACCCTGAGCCATATATGGCGCAAGGAAAAAGAGGGGAACTTCTTGTAACTAAAAATGATTTTTAGTAATCTTGCATAGCTGAGCTACTCATCCCTCCTTTGAAAAGAGTGAGAAACATGTTCCACAAGGGGGAGGATTCAAAAATTCTTAACTGACTGGCATTACTTTAAAAAAGAGGATTTAAGTTCATAAAAAGAAAAGCCTTTCAACTTCCGTAACCAAACCCTCTCCCCAAGGAGAGGGCTCAGTCAAGGCTCTTACATCTCAACCATTTCTACGCCATCAATACGGGCAACCGTCATCAAATCTTTATCACCACGACCCGAAACAGTCGCAATAATAATCTGATCTTTATCCATGGTTGGTGCAAGTTTAGTCACGTATGCCATCGCATGTGAACTTTCAAGCGCAGGAATAATCCCTTCAATATGGGTCAGATCACGGAAACCCTGTAGTGCTTCAGTATCATTGATTGGCACATAGTTCACACGGTGCATATCTTTTAAGAAACTGTGTTCAGGACCTACACCCGGATAATCCAGACCTGCTGAAATACTGTGAGTTTCAATGATCTGCCCCTGGTCATCGGACATCAGGTAAGTACGGTTACCATGCAATACACCGACATGACCTGCATTGAGTGGTGCAGAATGTTTACCTGTTTCAATCCCCAGACCAGCGGCTTCCACACCGTACATTTTCACATCCTGGTCA
This sequence comes from Acinetobacter sp. WCHAc010052, assembly GCF_002165295.2. Lineage (NCBI taxonomy): Bacteria > Pseudomonadati > Pseudomonadota > Gammaproteobacteria > Moraxellales > Moraxellaceae > Acinetobacter > Acinetobacter sp. WCHAc010052. The sequence continues at coordinate 2,909,000 of NZ_CP032143.1, forward strand.
TTTAAGAACGGATAGAACAAGCCCATTGCATTTGAACCACCACCTACACATGCAACCAGTGCATCAGGAAGACGACCTGCCTGTTCCTGAATCTGTTTACGTGCTTCACGACCAATGATGGACTGGAAGTCACGTACCAGTTGCGGATAAGGATGAGGTCCTGCAACTGTACCGATCACATAGTAAGTTGAGTCAACATTGGTCACCCAGTCACGCATCGCTTCGTTCATGGCATCTTTCAGTGTTTTTGAACCGCTTTCCACTGGTACAACGGTAGCACCCAGTAAACGCATGCGATACACATTCATCGCCTGACGTTTCACGTCTTCTGCGCCCATGAATACCACACATTCAAGACCTAAACGTGCTGCAATCGTTGCGGTTGCAACACCGTGCTGACCTGCCCCTGTTTCTGCAATAATACGTTTTTTACCTGAAAGCTTTGCAAGTAAAGCCTGTCCGATGGTGTTGTTGACCTTGTGAGAACCTGTATGGTTTAAGTCTTCACGTTTTAAGTAAATCTGCGCACCACCCAGCTCTTTTGACCATCGTTCAGCATAATAAAGCGGACTCGGACGTCCGACATAGTAAGCGAGATCGCGGTCGAATTCTGCCAGGAACTGGGCATCATCTTTCATTCGGAAATAAAGCTTTTCCAAATCTTCCAAAGCTGCCATTAAAGTTTCTGACACAAAACGTCCGCCATGGATACCGAAATGCCCGTTTTGATCTGGGAACTGGGTATAGTCAATCACACTGTTCTGTTGATTACTTTGCTGATCCACGTTGGACTCCTTGCATAAATTTTTCAATGAGTTGCTGGTCTTTAATACCTTTAGCGGATTCTACGCCACCGCTGACATCAACCGCATAGGGCTGAGTCATTTTTATTGCATCTTCAATATTTTCAGGTTTTAAACCACCTGCCAGTATTAAAGGAATATCCAGTTTCGGGAACTGCGACCAGTCAAAGCTGTGCCCTGTTCCACCTTTCAGTTCAGGATGCCATGCATCCAGAAGCATAGCACTTGCACCTGCCTGCTGGTATTGCTGAATTGTCGAAATAATCTCTGAACTTGTTGCATCAGGCTTCACCTGAATCGCTTTATACCAGCGGCGTTTATTATACTGTGCTATCTGCTGGCATTGTTCCGCAGTTTCATCGCCATGAAACTGAATGACATCCAGAGGAACCTGTTCCAGCACCTGAGCAATATCTTCCTGAGTGGCATTTACAAACAAACCCACAATACTGACATAAGGGGGAATCAGCCTGGCCAGTTGCTGTGCCAGCTCTGCATGGACATAGCGTGGGCTCGGTTCAAAAAATACCAGACCAATGGCATCCACACCTGCGTTGACAGCAGCCTGGATATCCTGTGGTCGGGTAATTCCGCAAATTTTGGCACGGGTTCGCATGTTCTGGACTCAAATGTATTCTTTGTTTTCAACACTGATTTTCAATATTGAAGGCGAATCATTGTAATGCAATTTAATCAAAAGTGCTTAAACCTGTTTATGTAAATAAATAAAATCCAGTTCATCATGAATTTTTTCAGTTTTAAACTTCTGATAACCAAGCTTTTCATAGAGCTTTATATTCTGAATGCTTTTTTGACCTGTAAATAACTCATAACGCTGGCATTTAGATTCCTGTTCTATTTTCATCAACAACTGACTCCCTATTCCCCGTTTCTGAAAATCAGGATGAACGATTAAGCGACCAATATGCAGTGTGCCTTGATCTGCATATCCCCTTACTGAACCAACAATTTCATCATTCAACTTTGCGACAAGAATCTTATGATTTTCAAACTCAAGCTCCAATTGATGCAATGTTTGCAGTAAAGGTGGAATATTCCAGTCCTGATATAATTCAGCTTCACGCTGATAAGCAATTTTTTGTAATTCTAAAATCTGTTGAGCTTCATCAAACTCAGCATCCTGAATTGTGATCGCCATTTTTACTCCTGAAGTCAGTTCAATTCATTTTTTATACGTTGTTTAAACGATCATCAGACTCTATACTCCGCACAAATGCAACGAGTCATAGCTTTGGCTTAGGGAAACTGGTGAAATTCCAGCACTGCCCCCGCAACGGTAACAATGAAATTCTGTTCAGTTTAAATTGAAAAATTTACACCACTGCAATCTTTTTGTGGGAAGGTGGAACAGTGAATCCAGCTTTTACAGACTGTATTCTATATTGAAGTCCGGATACCTGCTTGTTGTGCCCTTCAACTCAATCATTCACGGGGAGTGAATGTATGGAGCATATCATGTCTGCTTTTTCTAAACCTAAGGCTTTTAAACCTACTGCACTTGTAGGTGCTGTCGCTGTTGCAATGGGGTTCTCTTCTTCAGTTTTTGCTGAAACCACCGCGACTGAACAGAAAATAGCTGTTTCACCACTTGAGACGATTGTTGTTACTGCAACTCGTTCTGAAGAAAAGATTGAAAATGTGCCTGCACTTATTTCAGTTATAGACAAAAAAACCATCGAACAGAATCCTGCTGTAAATCTGTCAGATTTAATTCAACGTGATCCTTCTGTTTTTGTAAAGCAAAGTGGTGGTCTGGGTCAGATCACTGAAATTTCTATCCGTGGTACCAGACCTAACCATACCCTGGTATTAAAAGACGGTGCCCGTTTAAACAGTCAGAACCATATTGCTGCCTTATACCCATCCTTTATTGATACTACAGATATTGGACAGATTGAAATTCTGAAAGGTCCTGCATCAGTTCAGTATGGTACAGATGCAATCGGTGGCGTTATTCAGATGAAAACAGCGACACCTGTAAAAAATGGCGGTTTCATTACAGGTATATATGGCGAAAACAACACATATAAAGCAATTGCTGGCGCAGATTTAGTTCAGGATAATTTTTATGCACAAATTCGTGGTCAACGCCTGGAAAGCGATGGGACACGTATTCTTGATAATCAAAGTAAAGATCAAAAAGCCAGTTATGATCAGAAAGGTTATAGTGCAAAAGTTGGTTATGACAACAAAAAAGACTTCAAAGCTGATTTAGCAATCAGCCAGAATGAAGGCTTAAGTCAATACTATAACTATATGACCGATAAAAATGATGCTGAACGTATTTTTGAAAACCGTCTGATCAACTCAAATATTCAGTACGGCATCACTGAAGACTTAACTCTATCAGCACGTTATTCAAATTTTATTGATAAACAGCAGGTAAAAGACAACAATCCGAATCACTTTGATACTGAAAATAATGAAGGTGATCTTAATTTAAAATGGAATGTTAATACTGAAAACAGTCTTTTAATTGGTGCAACGTACCTTGAGTCAGATTTCAAAAGTAACGATATAAAAAATAAAAAACAAAGCATTGATTCTGTTGGGTATTATGTTCAGCACCAATATCAGACGGAAAAACTGAATACCCAGCTGGGTGTCCGAACTGAAGATAATGAAATGTTTGGTACACATACGGTTGGTCAGGGTGCTGTTCGTTATCAACTATTACCTGATACAAGTATTTATGCCAATATCGGTACAGCTTTTAAGGCACCTTCTCTGACAGAACTGTATTACTTCACTGAAGGAACATATGGAAACACTTACGGTAATCCAGATCTAAAACCTGAAGAAAGTATTTCTTATGAAATTGGTTTAAATCAGAACATTGGACAACACTTAACAGCATTTTTATCTGCATACCAGACTGAAGTAAAAAATCTGATCAGTTATAAGTATGGTTCGCCGAATTCAACTTATATCAATATTGATAAAGCTGAAATCAAAGGTGGAGAACTTGGTTTTAAATGGGAAAAAGATGATTTGTTTTTAACCACAGAATATGCTTATGCCGATTCTGTAAACAAAAAAACTGATCTCAAAATTGCTTATAGACCAAAACAGACTTTGACATTCACCACAGGACTTGAAAATGCGACTTATGGGATCAGTGCTTCCCTGATCGCACGTTCAGATATTTATGCTGATGGTGCCAACAAGGTCAAAGCACCTGGTTATGCCACAGTTGATCTGAATATGTACTGGAATATCAATCCTAATGTGAAAGTATTCAGCAATATTATCAACATGGGGGATGTCAATTACAGAACAGCTGATAATTTTGGTAATGGCTGGTACGTTGATGGCGGTCGTGAAGCTTCAGTAGGTATTACTTTTAAATACTAAAATGTTCAATATTTAAATACACGAAACTTTAAGGATAATGTCATAACTATGGCATTATCCTTTTTAATTTCTCAAGATCATTTTCTCATTTCAAAGGGACAACAACATGGGACACCGTTTAAGTAAAATCTATACCCGTACTGGTGATGCTGGTACAACCGGACTCGGCGATGGCTCCCGCGTTGCAAAAGATGATCTGCGTATAGCGGCCTTAGGTGATGTGGATGAGCTCAATTCTGCTGTCGGTATTCTGCGTGCTCAGATCACTGCAAGCAATATTGCAGACAAAGCTTCATGGGATAAATCCCTGAGCCTGATCCAGCACTGGTTATTTGATCTGGGTGGTGAAGTCTGTATTCCAGGCTATCACCTGCTTCAGCCCATCTGTATTGATTTTTTGGAAAAAGAAATTGATCAAATGAACGAAGCACTGCCAATGCTGAAAGAATTTATTCTACCTGCCGGCACATTATCCTGCAGTTATGCTCACCAGGCCCGTTCAGTCTGTCGTCGTGCAGAACGCAGTTTAATGACCGTACACACCCGTGATCAGAATATTCAGCCTTTAGCATTGCAGTTACTGAACCGCCTTTCTGACTGGCTGTTTGTCGCTTCCCGTACCTTACAGCGCGCAGAAGGTGGCAGCGAAGTCCTTTGGCAAAAAAATATCAATGAAACGATTTAACAAATGAACATTCAACAATAGTGCTATCGCTTTAGGCGACATGGATGTCGCCGTTGAACAAGGGCATCACGGATGTGCCCTTTGCTCAACAGAGGATTTTTGTTTCTTTTGATCCTTCAAAAGAAAATAATGCCTACGCAAATAAATCTGAATTCTGCACAATAAAGTATGGCAGTGCCATTTTTTTGCAAAACTTTATCGAATCACAACGTCCATAAAATTATAGAACAGGCAACGTTCAAAATTAAGGAAATACAATGATCATCATCGGACATCGTGGCGCACGTGGTGAAGCCCCAGAAAACACATTAGGTGGTTTCCAGCATATCCATGACTTAGGTATCCGTGCAGTCGAATTTGATGTCCGTCAGCTCAAAGATGGTGAACTGATCATCATGCACGATGACAATTTTCTCAGAACCACGGGCATAGATCAGAAACTGTATGATCTGAAAAGTACGGAACTGGAACCCTATAACCAGGCAAATATCTGGATGGACTGGGAAAAACAGATTACTCCCACTTTAAGCCAGAGTCTGAACATCATGCAGGACTTCGAGCATATTGAAGTTGAAGTCAAAGCGGTCGAAACAGACGAACAGGCTGAAAAGCTAATCATCGAATTGCAGAAACAGCTGAAAGGCTTTGAACAGACAGCCATCATCACCAGTTTCGATTTAAAAATCCATCAGGCTCTGCTTCAACAGAACAGTCACTTTAAACACGGCTTACTCATTGAAGATGACATTAAGGAAAAAGCCATAGAACAGGCACTGGCATTAAACTGTTGCCAGATTGGGTGGATGAATCAGCTTGCAACGGATGCCTTAATCAAGGCAACACAGAAGGCGGATCTGGCGATCAGCATCTGGACAGTCAATGACACTGAGCGGGCAAAATATTTACGTGACCAGGGCGTTCAGGGACTCATCACCGATTTTCCAGAACTGATGCAGAAAGCCCTGAACCAGACCCAGTAAACATGGAGAAATGAGACAGGTGTCAACAAGCTTAACCAGCTGAAATATAAGCCAATAAACAACCCTTTTAACCTCATGAAAAGACTCGACCATTGTCGGGCTTGTGGTCGTTTATTTTTTTCGATTAAATCCACAAAATTCATGTTTTATTCTGTTACTGTTTTATACAATACACATGTACACTAATATGGTGAACACCTGTTCGCCCATGCTACTATCTGAAACTGTATAGCCTGAAAAAATAAAGAAGCTATACGTTCAATTTTACCTGTTTAAAGGTTCTTAGGAGTGCTGTTGGAGATGAATGCTCCCTTGCCAAAAGCCCCAATTAACTGGATCGGTGTATTTGCACTGGTCTTTCTTCCTGTTGTTGCAGTGATTGCAATTCCTTTGTATGCCTGGCATCACGATTTCAGTGCCGCAGCATGGGTCAGCTTATTTGTTTTACTCGGTTTAAGCAGTTTAGGTATTACTGCGGGCTATCATCGCCTGTGGGCACACCGTGCCTATGAAGCGACATTACCGCTACAGATTATTCTGATGATTATGGGAACTTTTGCAGTACAGAACAGCATCCTGTTCTGGGCTTCAGGTCACCGTACCCATCACCGTCATGTGGATGATGTGGATCAGGATCCGTATTCAATCAACAATGGCTTCTGGTATGCCCATATTGGATGGATGCTGCGTAACTACCCTGCATCTGAGCCTAATTATAAAAACGCACCAGATCTGCTCGATAACAAACTGGTCATGTTCCAGGACAAATACTACATCCCTCTTGTGATTGCCGTTCATGCGGGTATTTTATTACCGATTGGCTGGGCTGTAGGCGACATGTGGGGTGTATTGCTGCTGGGTGGTTTATTACGCCTGATTTTCAGCCATCACGTGACTTTCTTTATTAACTCGCTGTGCCATATGTGGGGCAAACGTCCATATACAGATGAAAATACAGCACGTGATAACTTTGTCCTTGCAATTGCAACCTGGGGCGAGGGTTATCATAACTATCACCACATTTTCCAGTACGACTACCGTAACGGCGTGAAATGGTGGCAGTATGACCCAACCAAATGGCTCATCTGGAGCTGTTCTAAGGTTGGTCTGGCAAAAAATCTGCGTCGTATTCCAAGCTTCAATATTAAAAAAGCTGAACTGGCAATGCGTTTCAAATACGCACAGCAGGACTTAGCCGTTTATGGTCATGACGTAAATGCAGATATTGCAGCAATGAAACAGAAAGTTGCTCAGGAATATGAAGCATTTACCAACACATTGAACGACTGGGCTGCGCTGAAGGAAGAAGAACTTCAGGCCAAGAAAGCTTCTGTTGCTGAAAAACTGCATCAGATGGATGCGAAGTTAAAAGTAGATTTCCAGCTGGTTGAACAGAAACTTGCATTCCACCGCGAACGCCTGGAAACACTCATGCGTGGCATTAAAAAGAATGTTGTGTCTTAATCAGAACTGAATAAATTGAAAAGCTCCTGAATGGAGCTTTTCTTTTACCACTCAAAATCTTCTCCCCTTTTGAAAGATGAATATCCGCCCAATAGATTCCAGGTCTGTAAAGGAAAAGTTCTCCATTGAAAGCATCCTTTCCTCTTACAGAATAAAATTTACATCAATCAGAGAATAAAAAAATGAATCTGAACAACATCCCATTTGGTACTACCAACTGGACAGAAATTCCCACAACCCGCTATGAAGGTGAGCAAGGCTATGCACTCTGGCGCACTCAACAGTTTGATCATATCCGTGTCAGAATGGTGGACTACTCAGCGGGCTACCTTGCCGATCATTTTTGCTCTAAAGGACATATCCTGTTATGTCTGGAAGGTGAATTACATACCGAACTGGAAGATGGCAGAACATTTACTCTCACAGCAGGAATGAGCTATCAGGTTGCAGATCATGCCGAAGCACATCGCTCATCCACGACCACAGGGGCAAAATTATTTATCGTTGATTAAGCCGACTGAAACAGTAGGTATTCATCCCCATAGCCAGTAAAACTTTGCTATAGTTTCAACACAGCCATTCTGATGTTCTGCTATGAAATTCAATCCTCGCTACCCTTCACTGAACCCAAAACTCTATCACGAACAGATGCCTGCCCCCCTCAAAGGTGCAAAAGCAGGACACTTCAATGAAGCTCTGGCCGATGAATTACAGTGGAGCGAACAGGACAAAGCTGAATGGGTCGAAATCTGTAGCGGACAGAAAACCTTTGCTGAGTTTCATCCGCTTGCCATGGTTTATGCAGGACACCAGTTCGGTCAATGGGCAGGACAGCTGGGTGATGGTCGTGGCTTACTGGTTGCTCAGATTCTGAATAAAAACAACCAGACTATTGATCTGCATTTAAAAGGCGCAGGCTCTACACCCTACTCGCGTATGGGCGATGGTCGTGCCGTTCTGCGCTCTGTGATCCGTGAGTATCTTGCAGGTCATGCGCTCAATGCACTGAGTGTACCATCCAGTAACTCAGTCGGTTTCACAACATCTGAGCAAGGTGTACAACGTGAGAAGCTTGAACCCGGTGCAATGATGCTCCGTACTTCAGACTGCCATATCCGCCTGGGTCATTTTGAATGGATCAATCAGTATCAGCCTGAATTACTCAAAGAATTTACTCAGAAATGTATTGAATGGCACTATCCAGAATGCCTTGAAGCTGAAAATCCAGTTTTAGCCTTTGCCACCAGAGTTATTCAGAACACAGCTGTGATGATTGCCAGATGGCAACTGGTTGGCTTTGCACATGGCGTGATGAATACAGACAACTTAAATATCACAGGTTCAACTTTAGACTTTGGACCATACGGTTTTATGGAGCGTTTCCGCCCTAACTGGATCAACAACCATAGCGATTACAACGGTCGTTATACCTATCAGAACCAACCAAGTATTGCACACTGGAATTTATGGAACTGGTTAAACAACTTAATTCCATTGTCTGCACCTGAAAATAAAGAACAGTTCAAACAGGAACTTGCTGACTGTCTGGAACATTTCGAACCGACTTTCCTTGAAAATTATACACATGGTCTTTGCCAGAAAATGGGCTTACCGGCATTTCATAAAGACAGTTTTGACTGTGGTATGGCATTTCTAAGAATCATGCAATCAGAACAGCTGGATTATACGAACAGTTTTATCCGCTTACAGAACAAACAGTATGAAGCCATTAAAGATGATTGTTTAGACCGTCGTCAGTTTGAGAGCTTCTTAGCTCAATACGAAAGCATTCGTGCAAATCAAGATATTGATACATTGGATACTGAAATGCTGAATGCCAACCCCCTTTATATTTTGCGTAATCACATGGCTCAAAAAGCAATTGAGCAGGCTGAACGGAATGATTTTTCAGAAGTTGAACGACTGTTTATATTACTCAGTCAGCCGTTTACCAAGCAGTCTGATGTGGAACGGGCTGAAGATCTGGCACCACTGGCTAGCGATGTACCCGAAGTGATGGTGAGCTGTTCTTCTTAAAACAGCTCCACTCAGTTTTTATCCATAATTACCCACAATTTCTGTGGATAACTATGTGTCTATGCACAGGATAAGTTCACAGTCACAAATCAGCTACAGCTTTTCGTATTATTCTGCATAAAATTTAGTCATTACATTGTTTTAGAAGAAATTCGAATACATATCACACATGAATAAAAAAACTGTTCTATGCCTTTTAGTCCTGTGTGTGCTGATCACAGGACTAAGCTATGCCTGGTCAAAATACGAAAAATATATTCCCACCGATTCGGTTTTAAATTTTTCCAGCAGACCGTCAGACAAACTGCATGTTCAGCATTTTACTGCTGCTGAAATTCAGCAGATCCGTACATCCACCCCCATTACCCAGGTGAAAGTCTATAAAAGTGACCGGTTAGTCCGACTGATACACCGCGATCAGGTCATACAGACCTACCCCATGCGACTGGGCTTTAACCCCGCTGGGCATAAAGTTCAGGAAGGTGATGGAAAAACGCCTGAGGGACGTTACCTGCTGGACTGGCGGAATCCGAACAGTGCTTTCTACAAATCCCTGCACGTATCCTATCCCAATGCGCAGGATAAAAAGACCGCACAGGGGCTTGGCGTTTCACCAGGTGGGGATATCATGATTCATGGCTCAGCAACAACGGCTCAGGTGAAGAAACTGCCAGGTCTGATGAATTACATGCCAAAAAATGACTGGACCTGGGGCTGTATTGCTGTCAGTAATATAGATATGGACGAAATCTGGCAACTGGTGGATGATGGAACTCCCATCGAGATTTATCAATAATTTCGATCTGTACAGATTTAAATACTGAGATCATTTATGCAGGGAAAAGAAATTCAGCAATATGCGCTCCAGATTGCTACCGGTACTGCACTGGCAGAACTGTGCTATCCCTTTGGAGATGATATTCCTGTGGTTAAAATCATGGGAAAGGTCTTTCTGCTGACATCCAGTAAAGATGGAAAGATTTTTGTTAATTTAAAAGTCACGCCTGAACATGGTGATATGTTACGTGATATCTATTCTTCCATTCATACCGGTTATCACATGAATAAACGGCACTGGATTTCGATATATTCAGGTGATCAGATCAGGAAAGAACTGATCGAAGATCTGGTACTGAACTCTTATGCACTGGTCGTACAGACCTTAACCAAAGCTCAGAAACAGACCCTGGCTATTCATTCAAGTCTTTAAAATTTACAGAAACTCTTTTCGACTGTCGTTTTAATCAGCATCTGATTTGAAGTTATACCCAGTTACCCACAAAAACTGTGGATAAACTTGTGTTTATCCACATGACTGTCACTTTTATGCAGAAAATTTAATCTTCTGGATATTCAAAGCGATAGCCTACTCCATAAACAGCCTGAATCCATTCATGACGGTTTCCAGTTTCTGCTGCATCTGAAATTTTACGACGTAAGTTTTTGATATGACTGTCAATAACGCGATCAGCGACATCAAAACTGTCCGGGTTGATATGGTCTAAAAGTTGCGCACGTGAATAGACCTGCCCTACATGATCAAGGAACAGTTCCAGCAGGCGGAATTCAGTTGGTGTTAAATTCAGCGACTTTTGTTGATACCAGATACGCTGTTGTGCTTTATCCATGCGGAACAGCGTATTTTCTTCAGGTTCAGCCTTACGCTCAAGACGGCGCAGTACAGCCTGTACCCGTGCCACGAGTTCTTTCGGACTGAATGGTTTACAGACGTAGTCATCTGCCCCCATGTTCAGCCCCAGCACACGGTCAATTTCTTCAGTACGGGCTGTCACCATAATAATCGGCAGATCGGACTGCTCACGCACTTTACGGCAGATGGTCAGACCATCCATACGGGGTACCATTAGATCCAGTACCATCAGACTCGGTTTACGCTGTAAAAAGCTGTCATAGGCTTCCTGTCCGTCATGAAACATACTGACTTCCAGTCCAGCAGCTTCCAGATAATCCCGCACCAGTTCTGCAAGTTCCACTTCATCTTCAACCAGCATGATATGTTTCATTGTTTCATTACTTCCTTTATTTATTCATCTGTTTCGGGAATGTCAGTCTGCAACGTAAACCACCCAATGGTGAATGTTCAAAATGCAGTGTACCACCCAGAGCCTGTGCAATTTTAACTGAAAGTGCCAGTCCTAATCCTGTACCACCTGTACTGCGCGTCCGTGAATCATCCACTCTGTAGAAACGTTCACCCAGTTTTGCAAGCTGTTCATCACTCAGTCCAAGCGGGCTGTCATCAACAATCACGCTCCAGCTGTGTTCATTCTGTTCTGTATGGATACGGACTTCACCACCCTTTTCGGTATAACGGATGCTGTTACCCAGCAAGTTCACCATAATCTGCTTAAAGCGATCTATATCCAGTTGTAATCTGACCGATTCACCCTGAGCAGAGACCTGAAGTTCAGCCTGTTCAAATTTAGGCTTAAAACTTTCAAGCTCATGCAGCACCACAGCCCAGGGATCAATCTCTGCCATATAACAGGTCAGTTGTTGTGCTTCCGCCTGTGCCAGATCTGCAAGATCCTGAGTCAGTTTTTTCAGACTGGTGACCTGTGCCAGCATGGCATCGAAATGCTTCGGTGTCGGTTTACGGATACCGTCCTGCATAGCCTCAATCTGTGCCTGCAATACCGCCAGCGGTGTTTTCAGCTCATGTGAAGTGTCTGCAACCCATACACGGCGTGAGGTTTCATGCTGATCCAGAATTGTTGCAAGCTGATTGATTTCGGTGGATAAATCCCCCAGTTCATCATTACGCTTCACAGTAACCTGATGTTGAAAGTTTCCTTTGGTCAGTTCACGTGTTGCATTCAGCAATCTCTGAATCGGTTTCTTAAAATAGGTCGCAAGTAATAATGCTGCAACCAGACTGGCAAAAAAAGTCAGTCCATACACCAGCAACAGATAACGTTTCTGATTACTGAAAAAGTTGATACTGAGCGCATCATCCTTATCCAGTACTGGTTTCAACCCCAGATAACCGACTGTTTTACCATTCACCACAATCGGTCGATACGACACCTGATCATCTGAAGGTTCCCCCAGTACAAACTGATGTCTGGCATCAAAAAGAGACAGACGGGAACTCAGTCCTAAACGGTCAGGCATGGAAATAAACTGTTTTTTACCTGTTGTTTTTGGTGGTGGTTCGCTGATTTCTCCATTTTTCTTTGGTGGTCTGAATGCTGCCTGATTTGAACTTAATGGGAACTTCAAGCCCTCAAAAGGCTGAAACTCTGAAGGAAGATTCCGTTCAATCCATCGAAGTTCTTCCACATCAGGAATATGCCCATTCATATTTTTCAGACCGATATTCGGTGCCAGATTCAGCGAAGCGGTCTGTTCTTTGAAATAACGCTGCTGCAGAGCAATATCGTATTGTCTGCGTAGCCACCACCGGGACAGTTTGTCGTAATCATCCGGCGCAGCGTTTCCTTCAACCTGTAAAATCTGTGCCTGAATTGCATTTCCCCAGTCACTGTACGCACCATAGACACCTGCCAGATTTTCAATCAGGTGATCAAGTTTCTGCATTTCAACATCTGCAACATAGCGGGCAAAGTTTTTCTGCATAGTCCAGTGCAAAACGCCCAGGCTGACTGTTGTAATAACCAGTGTGGTTAACAGTACGGTCAGAAACAAACGCAGGGCGATAGGAATACGGTGTTTTTTCAAGCAACGGTCTCTATTTTTTATTCATAATAAGTATTGTATAGAACACTGATTTAAAAAGCCCTCCATTGTTTCTTCATCATTATTATTTAATCTTTAATCAATGAATTTTACATCTATTTTTTTGTGGAGCTGATGATAATGAACAAAATGACAAAAATCGCACTAGTTACAGCAGGTCTGTTCAGTGCAGGTGCTTTAACTGCCTGTCAGTCCACTGCACCATCTAAAGGGGCTGATGCTCCACAGCGTATGCACGGCGAACGTCAGATGCATAAAATGACTCCTGAACAACGTGAGCAGATACAACAGAAACGTGCAGAACGTCAGGAAGTCATGCAGCAGATCAGACAGGCCTGCGATGGTAAAACCGCTGGACAGTCTGTTCAGATTAAAGCGGGCGATAAATCAATTGATGGAACCTGTCAGACTGTTTTCAAAGCCGATCATAAAAAACGTGATGCCGAGAGACCTCAGGCTGGTGAACGCCATCACATGAAAATGCATGACCGTTCAGCACACGGAATGAACCGTGGTGAAGTACTGACAGATGCTAAACGTGCAGAGCTGACTAAAGCTTATGACCAGCGACTGGCAGAACGTCAGGCACGTCAGCAGACAATTCTGAAAGCCTGCGAAGGACAAAGTAACGGTAAAGCAGTGCAGATTAAAGTCGGTACTCAGACAGTGGATGGCAAATGTGAAGTCCGCTTCCAGCCGGCACCAGCTGCTGTAGCTCAGGCGAAAGCTGCTTAATCCCGCAATCCATATTCATTAAAAGGCGCTGAATGCGCCTTTTTTTATGACTCAATTACTGCCTGCACCGCAGTTGCTCAATGGTCAGGTCATATAGCTCTGTATAAATCACTTAAAAACAATAATCTTTCAGCACATGTACCAGTATCCCAATTTTGGGATATCTGTGGCTTTGCTCAGCGGATTAGAATGATCTGCATATCTTTTTAATGATTTTCACGGATGAACTTCACAATAAATCCGAGCAGCCTTTCAGCATTAAACAGCTGAAGTTTCATTTAATTACAAAGATATATCTACTGTACTTCAAAAAATTGACTTTATAACTATAAACGGGGTCTTCGGTCCATGAAATATAAATTAAGCCTACTGACTGCCGTGATATGCAGTCTGCATCTGAGTGCCTGTGGTGGCGGTGGAAAGTCTGGTTCAACGGTGCAGGATGATCAGATTGCTGCCCAGCTCGACGTTATGGGGAAGCGTGTTCCCATTACTGTACAGCTGATTGATGCAGCAACCGGTCAGCCTGTGCGTTCCACTGTAACGCTCAGTGCAGACGATAGCATTTCCGGTCAGAACGTCTATGAGGATGCCAGTATTGGTTCTGCCATCAGACACGGTACTGCAACTGTCTATTTAAAAGAAAGCGCAACAAAATCTGCAAGTGCAACCACTCCGGTCACCTTCCGACTGACGGCCAGTTCAGATGATTATTTCAGTTCAGGCATCACCATCAGCTACACAGGAGCAGCACCTGCTGTTCAGAAAATTTATCTGATCAGTAAAACGGCTCCACCTCAGGGAGCAGCTGTTCAACAGCAGAATAATCTGACCGCTGCTGCTGGGGTACTGTCAGGTGCGATACAACTGACTGCAACAACTGCTGACCCTGCCTCTCAGGGGGCAAGCGGCAGTTTCAGTCTGCCTGCCGGAAGCCAGCTCAAAGATGCACAGGGCAAAGTCCTCGAAGGGAAACTCCGTGTCAGTGTCGGTTATTTCAGTCCGGTCATGCCTGATATTGAAAAATTCTTTCCAGGAGGTCTTAATCAGGCAGCCGTACTGATGAACAATGGTTCAGGTCAGACTGAAATAGCCGGTAAATTTGTCACTGCAGGCTTACTGGCGGTGGATATTGTGGATGAAAAAGGACGTAAAGCACATTTGCTGAGTAAGCAAGGCAGTATGACCATTCAGACTCCTTTTGGTGTCATTAACCCTGAAACAGGTGCTCCTGTTCGTGCAGGTGAAACGATTCCGGTATGGAGTCATAATGAACAGACCGGTCTCTGGCAGCAGGAAACCATCGGTCAGTTTGTCCAGAATGCAAACGGTTCTTACAGCGTCAGCTATCAGGTGGAACATCTTTCCATATGGAACCTGGACTGGATCATTCCTGAAGCGCAACCAGCCATCTGCTACAACACCCGTGTCCGCTTTGAAAATAATTTTTATCAGACTGAGCCACTGACCCTGGAAACTCGTGTGGATGGGCAGGTTGCTCAACGTGCCATGGTGACTGGACCTGACAGTTTTATTTATTCCACAGGCACATTTATCAGTAGCAATGTTGAATATCAGGTCAAAGATGCTTCAGGAAAAACTGTAGGTCAGGCTTCACGTGCAGCAGGAAAATGTGCTGACACTGTAAATATAAAAATGACTCAGGAGTTTCTGGATCAGAATCCTCCTGCTGAATACTGTCCAAATGATGTTCAGATACATTTCCCTCAGCCATTCCATTATGACGATGGGCATCTTTATGTGTATGAATCCAGCAACCGCTTTCAGGCTGCACTGATAGAAAATGAGTCCCGGGTACTGAATCAGATACCTAAAAACAGAGCGGTCACGCTGAATGTTTATGCAGGTGGTCTGGCACCACAGAACAAAGTTGCATCTGTGCAGAAACCTGCAGGTTCATGTTCGGACGTCACCGTACAGCTGGATGAACAGTTTATTACTGCTTATCCTCCACTGGAATACTGCCCGGACAGTTTTCAGATCAAACCATCCACACCGTTTTTTGCAGGTGATTACTGGATCACCAGCACGATCACTGCATTCAAAGCGACGCAAAGCAATCTTTCAGTTTTCAATTATTACCAATGGGACAAAACAGCTGAAAAAATTGTCACGTCACCACTGACTGTCACAGGCATACCTAAAAACAGAAAACTGGATCTGAACTTTATTGGCAGAGTCAAATCAAAACCACTGAACTCATGTGCAGATGTCACCCTTGATACATCGGGTCTGGCTGGTTCAGGGCGTACCGTCACCATTCTACCGAAACTGAAAATCAACCAGTTCCTCAGTTATAAGGATATGAATACACTGGTCAGCAATATGGGGCTCAGCTCAACAGCAAAAACTGAACTGCTGCAATACACACATCCAGATGGTGTTTCATCTCCTGTTTTCCACCTGAATGCAGAAAGTTACCAGTACATTCTGAACAAATGGCTGAACAATCAGAAAAATAATCTGTTGCGCCAGCTGCAGCTGCTGACACTGACTCCGGCCAATGCCAGCCTGTTGATCACGCATTCCTATATGGCAGATTCAAATGACGGTGAAAATTATCCGATTTACGGTGACATCGGCACTGTAGTTTCAGACAATGGTCAGGTCAAGGTTGAATTGCCAGACAGAGCACTGGAAACAACGCTGTTCCTGGGTGGTTTCTACGGCAATAAATGGCATGAGGTCAGCCGAACCATCAACATTCCAGCTGGCAGTAAACAGGTTACTGTGGAATTTGAAGATACTGAAACGCTTCAGGATGCCATCGCTTATCTTGAACGCTACTGTAAAGATGGAAAACCGATCAATCCGCAGGCAAAACACTGTGGTCTGTTTCTCTGAGCAGAACCCATCATCATAAAAGCACATAACATAAGGCTCTGAAATAAGAGCCTTATTTTTTTCAGGGTTATTCCCTCTCTTTCGGACAACCGAACCTGAACAGCATTTATTCTGCTTTGCAGAGTATGAAGCATTCACATCTTCTTACGTTTTTTTGACCATTTGTGTCATGGAAAACACTACAAAACTGTTTACACTCAATACACTTAGCTGTTTCAGGATAAAAATCTTTGACTTAACAGTCACCAGTAAATACACCTGAAATGCTTGTACCTGATCAGAAGATGTTGCACGATTGAACCATTCTCATACGTGTCAGTGAAGACACGTGAAATATTTATTTAAGATTATAAATCTGGTTTAACCAGTATTGAGGAAACCGATATGCCACAATACAAAGCGCCCTTACGTGATATGCAATTCGTTTTGCATGAATTATTAAATGCTGAAGAGCACTATTCAAAACTTCCTGCTTTCCAGGACACAGTAAGCCGTGAATTGGTGGATCAATACCTTGAAGCTGGTGCAGACTTCTGTGAAAACGAACTGTCTCCACTGAACCAGACCGGTGACCGTGAAGGTTGTACCTGGAATGATGGCGTAGTTACGACTCCAACAGGCTTTAAAGCTGCATATGATAAATATGTAGAGCTTGGTTTCCCTTCTCTTTCTGTTCCTGAAGAACATGGCGGTCAAGGCTTGCCTGGTTCTTTAGCAACTGCTGTCTCTGAAATGGTTGGTTCTGCAAACTGGGCATGGGGTATGTACCCTGGTCTGTCTCATGGTGCGGTACGTACCATTGAACATCACGGTTCTGCTGAACAGAAAGCAACATATTTACCAAACCTGGTTTCAGGCGTATGGACAGGCACCATGTGTCTGACAGAATCCCATGCAGGTTCTGACTTAGGTATTATCCGTTCTAAAGCTGAACCACAGGCTGACGGCAGCTATGCAATCTCTGGTGAGAAAATCTTTATCTCTGCTGGTGAACACGACATGGCTGAGAACATTGTTCACATTGTTCTTGCACGTTTACCAGGCGCGCCTAAAGGTACTAAAGGTATCTCACTGTTCATCGTACCTAAATTCAATGTCAATGCTGACGGTACTGTAGGTGACCGTAATGGCGTACGTTGTGGTTCAATCGAACACAAAATGGGTATTCATGGTAACGCAACATGTGTCATCAACTTTGATAACGCTAAAGGCTTCCTGATTGGACCTGAAAACAAAGGCTTACACTGCATGTTCACATTCATGAACACTGCACGTATCGGTACTGCTGTACAGGGTCTGACTGCTTCTGAATCTTCATTCCAGGGTGCTTTAGCTTATGCCAAAGACCGTCTGGCAATGCGTTCACTTTCTGGTCCTAAAGCACCTGAAAAAGAAGCTGATCCAATTATCGTTCACCCTGCTGTCCGTAACATGCTGATGACTCAGAAATCATTTGCTGAAGGCGGTCGTGCACTGGTTTACTTCCTGTCTCAGTATGCTGATATTGTTGAACAGGGTGCAACTGAAGAAGAACGTAAATTTGCAGACAACATCCTGTCCCTGCTGACTCCGATTGCTAAAGCATTCTTAACTGAAACAGGTTCTGAATCTGCGAAACACGGCGTACAGGTATTCGGTGGTCACGGCTTTATCTCTGAACACGGTATGGAACAGATTGTTCGTGATACCCGTATTTCATGTCTGTACGAAGGTACAACTGAAATTCAGGCACTTGACCTGTTAGGTCGTAAAGTACTGGGTACTCAGGGCGCTATGCTGAAAGACTTCACTAAAATCATCCATAAATTTGTAGAAGCAAACAAAGACAATGCAGGCTTAAAAGAGCTTGTAGAGCCACTGGCTGCTTTAAACAAAGAATGGGGCGACCTGACCATGCAGATCGGTATGCGTGCAATGCAGAACCCTGATGAAGTCGGTGCTGCTGCTGTAGACTACATGTACTTCTCAGGTTATGTAACACTTGCATTCCTGTGGGCACGTATGGCACTTGTTGCTCAGGAAGCACTGGCAGCAGGTACAACAGATGTCGACTTCTACAATGCAAAAGTAACGACTGCACGTTTCTACTTCAAGAAAATCCTGCCACGTGTACGTTCACACGTTGATGTGATCTCTGGTGGTTTAGAGCCTATGATGGCCCTTGATGCAGAACATTTTGCTTTCTAAGTAAACTGCTCCGGTCTGTGCAAACAGATCCGGACTGCATAAAAAGCTGAACTCATGAGTTCAGCTTTCTGAAAAGGACAGTCATAGTATTGACTGTCCTTTTTCTTTATAAAGACACACAATATACCGATACATATTCAGTCTGAGTCGTCTGATTTATGACATATAAATACAGTAGACTGACGGATATCAACAGATTTAAAAAACAGACAGGTGGACAATCATGCCAATTTATAATGCACCTCTTGCAGATATGAAATTCATTCTGAATGACGTTTTCAATGCTGAACAGTTCTGGCAGAGCAATGAAAATCTTGCACATCTGGATGCAGCAACAGCTGAAGCTATCCTTGAAGAAATGGCAAAATTTGCACAGAACGTGACCCTGCCTCTGAACCGTACAGGTGATGAAGAAGGCGCTCACTATGAAAATGGTGCAGTCACCACGCCTGCTGGCTTTAAAGAAGCATTTAAACAGTATGCCGAAGGCGGCTGGATTGGTCTGGGTGCGGATGAAGAATGGGGCGGTCAGGGCATGCCAAAAATGCTGACTGTACTGTCTGATGAAATGCTGTTCGCCACCAACCCATCTTTCATGCTCTACCCACTTCTTTCTGTCGGTGCAGGTATGGCGTTAAACAGCTATGCATCTCAGGAACAGAAAGAGACCTATTTACCTAAAATGTACACAGGTGAATGGTCAGGTACCATGTGTCTGACTGAACCACACGCTGGTACTGACTTAGGTATTATTAAAACCAAAGCAGAACCAAATGCTGACGGTACCTACAACATCACTGGTACAAAAATCTTCATTACAGGTGGTGATCACGATCTGTCAGAAAACATCATTCACCTGGTACTGGCGAAAACTCCGAACGCTCCAGCAGGTTCACGTGGTATTTCCCTGTTCATCGTGCCTAAATTCATTGTCAATGCAGATGGTTCACTGGGCGAGCGCAATACTGCGGGTCCTGGTTCCATTGAACACAAAATGGGGATCAAGGCTTCTGCGACCTGTGTCATGAACTTCGATGCAGCAAAAGGTTACCTGGTCGGTAAAGAGAACGAAGGTCTGGCAGCAATGTTCGTGATGATGAACTACGAACGTCTGTCCATGGGTATTCAGGGTCTGGGGGCTTCTGAATATGCCTACCAGAATGCAGCACAGTATGCGACTGACCGCTTACAGGGTCGTTCTGCTACAGGTGCAAAATCACCTGAAAAACCAGCGGACAGCATTTTAGTACACGGCGATGTACGTCGTATGCTGTTAAATGCCCGTGCAAACAATGAAGCATCCCGTGCATTTGCTGTTTATGTTGGTCAGCAGCTGGACATCACCAAATTCTCTACAGACCCTGAAGCTGTTGCAGCTGCCAACAACCGTGTTGCCCTGCTGACACCAATTGCAAAAGCATATTTAACTGATACAGCATTTGATGCAGCGATTGATGCTCAGATGGTGTTCGGTGGTCATGGCTTTATCCGTGAATGGGGTATGGAACAGTGTGTCCGTGACCTGCGTATTGCACAGATTTATGAAGGTACCAACGGTGTTCAGTCTCAGGATCTGATCGGTCGTAAAACCATTAAATGTAACGGTGAATTCATCGCTGAATATATTCAGGAAATCCGTGACTTTGCCAACGCACTTGATGCTGACCTGAACTTTATTAAAGATGCAACGCTTGATGCTGCAACTGAAGTTGAAGATGTAACCCGTTACATCCTGGCTCAGGCAGCTGAAAACAATGAGTTCCCGAACTCTGCTGCTGTCGATTATCTGCATGCAGTCGGTCTGCTGAGTTTCTCATACATGTTTGCCCGTATTGCTCAGGCAGCAAAATCAAAAGATGGCGAGTTCTACCAGAACAAACTGGCGCTGGCACTGTACTTTGTACAGCGTATTCTGCCAGCACTGGCACTGCGTATTACCAAAGTGAAAGCTGGTTCTGAAGTGATCATGAACTTCTCTGAAGATTATTTCACCAATCAGTCTTAATCTTTAGCCAGCCATGCGGTTAAAAATGCCCTGAATGGATTCCATTGAGGGCATTTTACTTTCAGACTCATCTGTTTATTCGGATGAAATTTCAAACTTCCTGTTCATTATTTTCAGTGCCCCTGTTCCTTAATACAGTCAGAAACAGCCAGTAAAAAAAGCCCGAAATAAGTGCCGTGATTATTGTAAAACCATGATTAAACACTTCTTTCCAATACCCCGATACCTGCCCTGTATGACTCCATATCACAAGAATAAAAAAAACGGTGGAAATAACCAGTGAACTGATACAGATGCTAAAAAAGTTAAGTGCTGAATAATGATTCAGCCCGATAGAAATCAGAAAAGTGAAGGGTACTGTTAAAACACAATAAGCCAGATAAACAAGTGCATGCCCTGCAAAAATCACAAAAACTGAATCCAGACGATATTCACTGTTCACGATCATAATGGACAATGCACTCAGTAAAATCAGCGGTAATGGAGCAAGCAGCAAAGCGTTGGCTATTGTTTTCCGGCTATATTTCATCACCACGTTTTACCTCGACTGAGGAATGCTGAACGCCCAGCAGTGCAGGCATTTTTATTTATGGCTTACTGAAGTTCAGGGTCTGGAAATGGTAATTTATCCTGAGACTCACTCGGCATAGCAACCCATTTACCCTTTTTCTGATAAAAATCAGATTGTGTTTCATTGATCGCTGCTCCCAGTCTGATTGTCAGAGTACAGGCGATCTGACCTGGATGAGTCGGTTTAACGGCAGAAATACATGTTCCCAGTTTAAGCTCCGAAATCATTGCACCGATTTCTTTGCCCAACAGATCCACTGTTGCCTGTTTTGCCTCAGACACTGTGGGTATCCTGATGGATTCTGCATACAGCAATGGAGAACACAGTACAAAGCTGGCACTCAGGATCATTGGTCTTATTTTCATCATTTTATCCTTTTCAGCAGTCATCAGGTTTGAAAAAACTTTTTTCCATTTTGAACTTACCACTGACAGTGGGCTAAAAATGTATTATTTCAGCAATTAAACTTCAGGATAATATTTACGGATCGACTCCGACATTTCGGGATTCCTGTCTTCCAAAGCAGTCGCCACTCTTTCAGCATCTGCTGCACTACGATTCTGACTGACTTTGAATTTCCCGATGATGGAATCCATTTCAATTTCTACTGCCACAATTTTCTCTAACTGTTCCTGAATAAAGTCTTCGGGTGCATCCCCCATTTTCCAGGGAAGCTCCTGAGTAGCTTCATGTGTTCGAGTCAAACGAGCCAGTACCCCCCGTAAGTATCTGTCATCCTCGACTTTACGGATCGTGCCTTTAACATGCACTACCCGATAGTTCCATGTCGGAACGACCCGATGATGCTCCTGCTTGCCCTCGTACCAGCTGGGTGAAATATAGGCATGATCGGCATGAAAAATCACATAGACAGGCTGTGGATTTTCAAGCAACGTAAATAATGGATTGGCTTTGGCAATATGCCCACGCAAAACGCCATACTCACCTACAGAACGATCCAGCTCAAAAGGAAGATGACTGGCTTCAATCTCTCCCTCATGTATCACCATAACACTCGCCAGTGGATGATGTTCAATCAGCTCAAAAAGCTCGGTCAGATTTTCCTGTCTGAAATGGGTCGGCATATACATTTTTATTGTCATCAGATTATGGGGGCAGAAATAACATAACATCAAAAATGATGATTTTTAAATCCAGCAATATTCATTTCTCTTTCATGTGCATGAAATTTGCATGGTTTTTAATGTAATTAAACTTTTAATGCATTGAGAACATCAAAAATGGAGGATGGAATGAACAAAGATCCGCGTATTGAGAAAATAGAAAACCTCCTCGACAAACTGGGCAATATTGCAGTTGAAGCCTTTCATTATACTGCCCTGTTTATTATTGGCTGTATGATTGCCTGGTCAGCCATACACACCATTATTGAAATTCTGACCATCAAACAATACGCAAGTATTGATGACATTCTATTGTTATTTATTTATCTGGAACTGGGTGCAATGGTGGGCATCTACTTTAAAACCAACCACATGCCCGTGCGTTTTCTGATTTATATTGCCATCACTGCCCTGACCCGACTGCTTATTTCAGATATTCAGCATGACCATAAAGCTGATATGGATCAGGTGATTATCACAGGTTCGATTCTGATTCTGGCGGTGGCTGTTTTAATTGTGCGTTATGCTTCATGGACGTATCCATCTGTTATACGTGACAAACACACTGAAAAACCACTGCCACATGGAAAAACACCGCGTCCTGAAGATGATGAACTCGCCTGATAAAAAATCCCCCTGAAATGGGGGATCGTTTTAATTCGTCGGCACCAGTATATATCTGCCGTTTTCAAAACCCCAGTACATGCCCCGGGGTGGCGCAGGTAAGCCACGGTTCTGCCAGTCCACAACCACAGAATGAGTGGAGCTGTGAATTGAACTGCCCACAGGATCACCATTTACAAAGCTGTAGCTTTGCTGATCATGATAAACCGTAGTTGGTCCCTGATAAGTGATGGTTAAACCCGGTCTGACCGATGGCTGCCCCCAGTAAGGTGGATGTTGAGGATAATGCTGAGGCGGTCTATGAGGGTACACGGGTCTGTTTGGCGGATAATGCTGTCCATGATACTGACGGGTCGTATCCACACTGCCATAACTTGCCCAGCGGTTTGTTTCTGCCATTGCTGACATGGACGCTCCCAACAGCATCATGCTACTGACCGCAGATAAAACTGACACTTTCATTTGAAAAGCCTCCATCACAGTAGGTATATCAGAAGTGTACCTGTGTGTTCTGAATAAAAAATGGATAAAAAACATTCTATTGAAAATATTTGTAAAGGATAAACAGATGTCCTGCAATTTCCCTCAGACCATCGGTATCAAAAATCGGTTATGCTAAAATCAATTCTTTTTTACTGGATCATACAACGTGTCTGATTTAAGTTTTGACCGCTTGCACCAATTTTTCTGCAAAGTTCCGAGCGTACAGAAAAACCGGATTGATGCCTATGGTTCTGATGGTAAACACGCATGGTGGTTCAAGTTTCAGATTGATACCGAACATCCGCTGGCATGGCAGACTGTACAGGAACTAGGGCATGTCCTGAATTATATTTCTAAAAATGAACGCCTGCCGACTCAGTTTCTGCCTGTATCACCACCACCGTATATGAATGGTGATGCAAAACAGTTTCTGTCCTGGGTGATTCAGTGCAACCACCCCGATTTTCCACCGGATATTATCTGTGACTGGCTCGAAGCCCGTTTACCACAGCCTGTGGATGATGACAGCAGCTGGAAAATTAAAACCGATATTAAAGAACTGGATCAGATGTCAGATAAAGACCTGGATACTTTGGTTCCGCCTAATCCAGAACCATAATCAGCCTCATCCCAACCTTCTCCCTGAGCTGTTACAGCGCAAGTGAAGAAGCCCCCTCTCCTTTCTGGAGAGGGTCAGGGAGTGGTCATTAAAAAGTCGACAGCCCACTCCACTCCATAAAACGATATACACAGTACTTCAACCTGGATTCATCCGCATATTTTGCATAATCCACACTCATCTGACGACCATTCAAATTGGACCAGGCCGTATTAAAATACTGATCTGCATCCACAAAAACCTGCTGTTGGGTATTTCCAAGCACGCGTAAATCAGTTTCCAGATTATAATTTTTCAGATTACGTGCCGTAAAGTTTGCTGAACCTAAAATCATTTCCGCAGATTGCGCATTACGTTTTACAATCATTTTGCTGTGGCACTGTTCACCCTGGGTATTACACCAGCGGACATCAATCCCTGCATCATGCAATTCAGACGCCACCTGTCTGTTTGGAATACCATTCTTCTGACGACCAAATGCATCTTTATTCGGATCTAGTAAAACCCGCATCTGCACGCCCCGCGCTCTGGCAGCAATCAGCGATTTCACTATATTACGTTCTGACAGGTAGAACATCGCCAGATCAATATGGTCATTTTTGTCTGCAGATTCAATCAGCTTCAGTGTCGCATCCAGAATTGCCTTTTCGGTCAGTACCTGCACCTGAGGCAAAGTTTCAGCACCATCAAACTCTCCCGCAATCACCACAGGCATGTCACCGCCAGACAGATGTGCAACCGTCTGTTCAGTTTTCAGAACATCCAATGCCGTCTGACCGTTTACCACCAGTGCAACATTGGAGTGGCGTGAACTGCCATCATGGGGGTTCATGGAGGTCACCAGTGTTTCCCATCCGTTCGGAGTATCCACAACCAGTGTTTTTCGATGATTGGCTTTGAAGTTGAACAGATTCAGATAACTGCGTAATGTGACTTTTTCTGTGCCAAGAGGATTTGGTAACCAGCCTTTTTCTGCATTATTGCCAATATCCTGACAACAGATATACCAGAAACCTGACCATACTGGATTTGAAGCTCTTAAGGGAACCAGGTTGGTTTCCATGACATCCACACCTGCCTGACGTAACTGACGGTAATGCTCAGGCGCAACACCGCCATATACCGAGTTGACAGGATCTGTAATGACTTTAATTTCAATGCCTGGCGTGGTCAGTCTTTTACTGATCAGTGCATCTGTAAGTTGCTGAGTCAGTTTTTTCTGTTCCAAACCTGATGCACCGACTTCCTTGTTGAACAGGAACATATCCAGCACAATCGTGGTTTGGGCATCATCAATCATTTTCAGCATTTTACTGAAAATCTGGTGATTCATCTGCTGCTTACCCTGGCTGTCGATCCAGGTCTGATCTGCAATAAACTGAACATCTGCATGTCTGAGTTTACCCGTGACATTCAGTCCTTCAGGTAATGGTTTGTAGACATGATAAACCGCAGAAGAAAAATAGCCGAGAGCAAGCAACCCAACAATCACACCGACATAACGTCTGCGTGACCAGTTCAGCTGCTTATGAATCCGTTGAAAAATACGCATAAGAAAAAACCCAGTCCAATGTACTCAGACTAGGTTTTATCACCTGATTTTTCAAGAGGAATTCTGTGACAGACAGGTTTCAGCCCCTGTCACAGTCATCATTCTCAGAACCCCAGTTCAACACCTACGGTAAAATTACGACCGACCTGTGGAATACTGGATAAAAAAGATGCATGAGAATAAACCTGATCATCCAGCAGATTGTTTGCACGGAAGTACATGCGGTAATCATTGCCCTGTGAGAACTTTCCTGCATAGGAAACACCCATATTCAGCATGTTATATCCATCTGTTTCAGATTCCCATGCAGCAGTTTTGTCCTGCTTGAATGCATGGTAAAACTCTGCCTGACCTGACCAACCATCGGTGAATTTAACATCTGCCCGTGTTCCGATACGTCCACCAGGGACACGGGGAGCATTGATACCATCAATTTTCCCGCGGACATAATCTCCGGACAGCCCCAGCGTAAACACAGGATTAAAGGCATAGCTCACTTCTGCCTCAATACCATAAAACTTCGCCTTATCCTGGGTATAATCGACAAGCCTGAAATTTTCATAGGCATAGGTTGTTGCTGCATAGATATAGTTGTTGAACCAGTTATGATACAGATGTGTATGCCACTTCAGTTGATCGCCTTCATAATGCAGACCTATTTCCAGATTATCTGATTTTTCAGCATCCAGGTTTTCATTTCCCCGTTCATAAGTATTGGTTGCCAGGTGCTTACCCTCTGCATAAAGCTCCTGAGCCAGTGGTAAACGCTCCTGATGCGATGCATTCAGTGACAGTTTATAAGATGGAATAAACGCCCAGTTCACTGCTCCAGAATATGACAGTGCATAGTCATCATAGTTTTTCAGGTCAGAGTCGATCTGAATTTTCTGCTGATCCAGTCGCGTCCCAAGTTCCACATGGAAATCTCCGAACTGCTTATGTTCCAGTGCAAACAGCCCCCATTTCTGGGTTTTATTCGGATCAAGAAAAGATTCTTCGCCCGTAATATTCAACTTCTGCTGGCTGTACTGCATACCGAGCACACCTTCCCAGTCGGCTACAGGGTTATGAACAAGCTCCAGGCGGGCATCATATCCTTTACTTTTAAACGTGGTTGCAACTTCATTTTCTTCAAGCTCATCATGCTTATAATCTGTATAGCCAGCATGTACGCGTAACTTTTCAAAACCTGCAAATGGCTGGTTCAGTTCACTACGGAAGTCGTAACGCTCAGACTTCAGATCCACCCAGGGACCAGTATGATCTTCTTCATCATGTGCATGTGCTGAATGATCATGACCATCGGCATGGTCACTGTGTCCATCACAGTGCAGATGGTCATCATGTGGATGACAGGACTCATATTCATGACTGTGTCCTGGCAAACCATACTGATCTTCACGGCGGCTATAGGAAACGCCGACAAAACCACGATCATGAATCCATGACAGCCCTAAACCTGTGCTTTCACCTTCGGCAAAGGTGTTGCCGACTCTGCGATGTTTTTCGCTGTGTAATTCGTGAATATGGTTTCCACTGGCATCTTCAGACTCATGCATATGCTCAGTGACATAACCAGGCGCGATATAATCATTTGCCTTTCGTTTCAGACCCTCAACATGTACAGCGAACTGATCACCAAGTGCGGCAGTTACAGATGCTGCTGCAAGCTTTTCATCACTGCCTGAGTTATAACGCAGTCCCACCTGCCCTTCGTATCCCTTTTCAGGCATCTGAGTCGGGATTTTCTGATCCGTGACATTGACCAATCCTCCCACAGTCCCTGCACTGTACAGCAGCGTCGAAGGACCACGAATCACTTCCACCTGCTTCGCCAGAACCGGATCGACTGTTACTGCATGATCGGGGGACAATGCCGATGCATCCATCACATCTGCCGTATTCTGCAGTACTTTGGCTCTGACACCATCCTGCCCACGGATAACAGGTCGGCTTGAACCTGAACCGAACTGATTACTGTAAATACCAGCTTCCTGTCCAACAGCATCCCCAATCGTAACCCCTTTTTCCTGTAACTGTTCATGTTTCAGCACAGTATCAGCCACAGCAAAATCAGCAGCACTCTGTTCAAGTGGATGTGCTTTAAAGCGTAAAGTTTCCAGTTGCTGTGCCTGTCTGGATGGTTCATCAGCGAAAACAGCCGGTGCAATCACTGCAAAAATGGAAAGCGTAATCAGATTTTTATAAAACATGAGCGGTCAGAATGAATAATTTAAAGTAATGTTATAATATAACATAAACATTATTTTGCAATAAAAAACAGCTTATTCATTTATCTTTCATTTATGCTGTTCAGCTCACTTCTATCTTTCATGATGTATTTCAAAGATTTTTTAATGCCGTTTACACTTTCTCATGCCGTGCTTGCCCCACCACTTGCCAAACTCAGCCGGTATACCTTACCGACCGCAGCTTTAGCTATTGGTTGTATGGTGCCCGATTTAATCCGTCTTTTTATCAATGATCACAGTGGCTTTACCCATCTATGGCGCTCTGTTCTTTATATTGACCTGTGGATTGGACTGGCATTCTGCGTACTGTGGTATGGGCTTTACCGCCCTGTTGTTTACCGTTTCCTGGGTATACAGCACAGTCTGAATCTGAACAGTTTCAGTACATTGCTGAAATTCAGTGCAGGAACGGTCATTGCCATCGTTGTGGGAACGGCAACGCATATTATCTGGGATGGTCTGACTCATGTGGATTTTCGGACTTTTGCCTTCAGGGAATTTCTCAGTCAGCCTGTAACACTGTTCAATGCAACCTACCCCATGCACCGTGTTCTTCAGATTGGAACATCCTTTGTGGCTTTGCCCTTTTTACTGTGGATGTCTGTTCATTATTATAAAACTTACCGTCAGTACCGACCTGTTCAGTCCAAAGTTAAATATTATGCCCACTGGCTGATCATACTGAGTATCTGTGCAGGCAGTTTTTCTGTATGGGATTATGCACAGTATTTTTCATCTGAACTGTGGAATTCTGATCTGTATTTCTTTACAGGAAAATCCATTAACGAATTTACTCAGGCAGCTCTGCTTGTCTTCAGCTTTGGCTGCGCACTGTTTCTGTTCCTGGATAAAAATGGCTACCTGGACTGAGTTGCAGCAGTAAAAGCTCTCCTCCTGTTTCCATTCTGAATATCAGGCATACCATAAAAACACAGCGACCTGTATCCCGATCAGGAATAGCTCAGCAATTTTTGCGTTTTATCACAGTTTTCCCCTTTGCTCCTTGAGACTGAACGTTCAAAGAGGCATAATCGTACCTTATTTTAAAGGCGATACGCTGTTTACGTACCCGCTTCCTTAACCCATATAGTTGGATTTCTAACGCTATGATGCGAACTCATTACTGCGGCTCATTGACTGAAGCCCAAATAGACCAGACCGTAACTTTATGCGGCTGGGTACACCGTCGCCGTGACCACGGTGGTGTAATCTTCCTTGACATGCGTGACCGTGACGGTCTTGTGCAGGTCGTGATTGACCCAGATACCCCAGAAGCATTTGCAACTGCGGACAAAGCACGTTCAGAATTCGTATTAAAAATCACTGGTCGTGTACGTCGTCGCTATGAAGGCACAGAAAATGCCAATATGGTGAGTGGTCAGATCGAAGTTTTAGGTAAAGAAATTGAAGTTCTTGCTGCGTCTGAAACTCCTCCATTCCCTCTGAATGATGAGAATGCCAACATTTCTGAAGAAGTACGTCTGAAATATCGCTTCCTTGATATCCGTCGTCCTGAAATGATTGACCGTTTACGTTTCCGTTCAAAACTGACTAACCTGATCCGTAACTATTTCGAAGAAAATGGTTTCTTAGACGTTGAAACACCTGTATTAACACGTGCTACACCAGAAGGTGCGCGTGACTATTTAGTGCCAAGTCGTGTATCCAACGGTAGCTTCTACGCACTTCCACAGTCACCACAGCTGTTCAAACAGTTGTTAATGGTGGGTGGTATTGACCGTTATTACCAGATTGCGAAATGTTTCCGTGACGAAGATTTACGTGCAGACCGTCAGCCTGAATTTACTCAGATCGACGTTGAAACATCGTTCATGAGTGACGATGACATCATGGATCTGATGGAACGTTTAACAGTGAAGATGTTCAAAGAACTTCTTAATGTTGAATTCGACAAATTCCCTCGTATGACTTATGCAGACGCAATGCGTGACTATGCATCTGACAAACCGGATATGCGTATTCCTTTGAAACTGGTTGACGTTGCAGACATGATGCAGGACGTTGAGTTCAAAGTGTTCGCAGGTCCTGCTAAAGATCCTAAAGGTCGTATTGTTGCACTTCGTGTACCAGGTGCAGGTGCGCTTCCACGTAGCCAGATTGATGAATATACTAAATTCGTTGGTATCTACGGTGCGAAAGGTCTGGCTTATATCAAAGTCAACGAACTTGAAAAAGGTATCGAGGGTCTTCAGTCTCCAATCGTTAAATTCATCGAGCCAATCGTGCTGGATCTGTTGAAACGTGTTGGCGCTGAAAATGGCGACATCGTATTCTTCGGTGCAGATAAAGCCAAAGTTGTGAACGATGCAATGGGTGCTTTACGTATCAAAGTCGGTCATGACATGAAACTTGCAACTTGCGAGTGGGCACCGCTTTGGGTTGTTGACTTCCCAATGTTCGAAGAAACTGATGATGGTAAATGGACTTCTGTTCACCACCCATTCACACTGCCAAAATCAAGTGTTGAAGAAGTGAAAAACAATCCAGGTGCTGCGCTTTCAGTTGCGTATGACATGGTACTGAACGGTACTGAAGTGGGCGGTGGTTCACTGCGTATCTTCAACCTTGAAATGCAGAAAGCAATCTTTGAAGCGCTTGGCATTGGTGAAGAAGAAGCAGAAGAAAAATTCAGCTTCCTGCTTAACGCTCTGAAATTCGGTGCGCCTCCTCACGGTGGTCTGGCATTCGGTCTTGACCGTTTAGTGATGCTGATGACGGGTTCATCTTCAATCCGTGACGTGATTGCATTCCCGAAAACCAAAACAGCTGAATGTCCATTGACACAAGCGCCTGCACCAGTTGAACCAAATCAGTTGCGTGATCTGGGTATTCGTTTACGTGAAAAACCAAAAGCTGAAAACAAAGAAGCTTAATTCTTTCTGATCAGTAAAAACCCTGCCATCGCGCAGGGTTTTTTATTGATCACACAACTGGACTGATAACCAGTAAACATATTTCAGAAATATAAATGCAGAATGATATTTTCAGATAGCTTATTTTAAAAAAATTAATGTATGATCAATCCCTTATACTCATTCAATGACAACTTATTCCAGTACTGCTTTATCAGTTTGTTCCAGCTGTTCTTTTAGTAGGTGAATAGATTTTATTTCATTGTTTTATATCAACTTTAATATATTTTTTAAACACTTTATGAACACCCTCTGCGCTGTCTCATCAGATGGGCTTTATATCCGTGTTTTATCAAAAAAATATGTGCCGTGCAGGCAATTTTATTTATGTATTTTTTCCTTAAACTGATTGCACAGTTACCCCTGAACTTTTTACAGTCTTTTGCGGCTGCCTTTGCCTGGTTACTGTATCGCACCAATTCCAGCATGTGCAGAGTCACGACTGTCAATCTGCAGATTGCCTATCCTGAACTGGATCAGGAACAGCTCCAGCAGCTGGTTCAGACAAATCTAAGCAGCCAGTGCATGACTTATCTTGAGTTTATTAAATGTTGGGGAAATTCTGCCGAATACAGCTTAAGTCTGTTAAAAACAGTTCATGGTGCCCATTATTTTGAAGAAGCGCTGGCGAGTAAAAAAGGAGTCATTCTGGTCGTTCCACACCTGGGGAGCTGGGAATTACTGAATGCCTGGATTAATGTATTTGCCAATCCGGTCATCATGTATAAACCAGCAAAAGAGGAAGGCTTTAACCGCTATATGCTGGAAGCCCGTCAGAAATTCAATGCAACGCTGGTACCTACAGATGATACGGGTGTCCGGGCTATTTTTAAGCACCTGAAACAAGGGGGTGTAACGGTCATTTTACCCGATCATATTCCTAAGGCTTCTGGAGGCATTTACTCTGACTTTTATGGTGAACGTGTTCTGTCCACAACTCTTGTGTCCAAACTTGCCAGTAAAACTCAGTGTCATGTTCTGGGCTTGAGCTGCCTGCGCAATACTGACCGATCAGAATTTACTGTCCACTGCAAACCACTCTCTGATGAAATTTTATCTAAAGACCTGCAGCTTTCGGTCGATACCTTAAATGCTGAAATGCAGCAGATGATTGATGTTGCACCGGAGCAGTATATCTGGGGTTATAAACGCTTTCGTAATATTGAAGGAAAAGAAAATATTTATCATCGTCCCTCTGAAAAATAAAGTCCGGTCAATCATATTTCCACATACAATACCGTACAGCTTTTAATTTGAGATATAGTTTCTAAAATGACATAATGAGCGGGTTAAATTCAGAGGTGAAACCACATGGCCATGCGTCCTGCTGTCCTTCGTCATACCATTATTATTATTGTATTCTCAGTTGTACAATGGGGTTTCATGCGTTATATCCTGAACCATCAGCTGTTTAACCTGGATACTTACCAGCGCATTCTGTATTTCAGTATGAGCAGTTTTATTGCAGGTTTCTTTATTATTGCCGCGCTGATTTATCTGGTACTGAAAGGCAATACCGATACAAACTGATGATGTAAAAGGCAATTACACGGCGTTTATTACACATTACATGCTCTATTCCTTTGTAATTACTGTATATTACTCACGATCATTTAAATACTTAAAAAAAGGTTTTATTTCAAGTGTTTGTCAGTGTAATTGTACCAAGCTACAACCATGCGCCTTATTTAAAAGAGCGCATCGACAGCATTCTTCAGCAGAGCTACAGTAATTTTGAGCTGATTCTGCTGGACGATCTCTCACCTGACAACAGCTCAGAAATTTTAGAAACATATAAAAACCATCCTAAAGTTTCACACTGTATTATCAATGAACAGAACTCCGGTTCAACATTCCATCAGTGGAATAAAGGTATTGCTTTAGCAAGGGGTGAACTGATCTGGATTGCAGAATCAGATGATATTGCCTCACCTGAATTTCTGGAAAAACTTGTTCCTCAGTTTGATCATAATCCCAGCCTGGTTCTTGCCTACTCTCAGTCATACAGAATGAGCAGCGAAGGGGTCGTTACAGGTGACTGGAAAGACCATACAGATTCACTGGATGCTGAACAGTTCAGCCATGACTTTCACATGAATGGCTGGGAATACATTGACCGTTTTCTGAATACAAAAAATACTGTTCCCAATGCCAGTGCTGTGCTGTTCAGAAAACAGACCTATCTTGATGTTGGAAAAGCCTGTTCACATCTGAACCTTATTGGAGACTGGTCAATATGGGCAAAGATTATCTCTCAGGGCGAGCTGTTTTTTTCCAGTGAATGTCTGAATTACTTCAGATACCATACTTCCAGTGTAATTGCCAAAGCTCAGAAGACCGCAGGTCCTTTTAAGTTACGCAGACAGGTGATTCAGTTCCGACTGGAAATTTCAAAGTTCTGGGAGTCCCATAAAAACAGCAACCCTACCGCTTTAAAGATCTACCAGGATAATCAGAAACACCTGTTTAAAGAAGTAAACAGAAACTGCTCTTTTGCAGTCCGCCGCAGACACTTTCATGAAATTATCCCAACGGCGCAACAGGCACTCCAGATATTACCGGTCTATTCACGCCCTGTGTTTATTTTAAAGTTCACAGTGAAGCTGGTATACTCTGTAATCATTGATGCGCCGATACAAAAAATTGTGAAGAAAAACCAGAGTTAGTCCAGTCAGACCTCCTCTGATATAAGTACAAGTTTTCCATTCCTGACCATCTAATTCTGAGTCCTTTCAATGAATGAGTTTCTAAAAAATTTACGTTACATTTACAATAAACAGGGCAGCATCGGAAAAACATGGCAACTCTTCAGACGGGAATTCAATCAGAATGGTATGCAAGGGGTCAAAATCATCTGGAAAAAGTCTGAGTGTGAACATTATTTTAAACAATGGAAAAATCAACCAGATCAGACGGTCACTATTGTTGCTACACCGCATACCATCTTCATTTCTGAACTGATTTCACAGGCATTAAATCAGATCAGCATTAAAAATAGCATTAAAATCGGCAATGACTTTAATGAGTATGATCACTCACTGCATATTGTTGTCTGTCCCCAGTCATTCAAACATTTACCCAAAACCTATATTGCTTTTCAGATGGAGCAGACTGTTTCTGATCGCTGGTTTGGTCCTGAACAGATGAATAAACTGAAACAGTCTCTATTGGTAATGGATTATTCTCTCAATAATATTGAATTTCTTGGACAGCATTTACCCCTGTCCCAACTGTACTATTCACCAATTTCACCTATAGAACTGAATACATCTGAACCCCTGGAAAACTTTGAATATGATGTTCTGTTCTATGGCGATACCAATAATGAGCGCAGACAGCAGTACCTTCAGGAACTTCAGAAAAAATTCAGAGTTAAAATCATTAATAATGCCTTTGGTAAAGAAATATGGCAGGAAATAAAAAAAGCCCGTATTGTTATCAACATTCATTATTATGAAGGTGCATTACTTGAAACAACCCGTCTGTATGAATGCCTTTCAAATAATGCCTTAGTCATTTCAGAAAAAAGTGCAGACTTTGATCAGCATGATGATCTGATCAATCTTGTCGATTTTGTTGAAATTGGTGATATTGATCAGATGATTCAAAGAGTTGAATACTGGATAAACAACTCCGAAAGCTATACTGATCAAAAAAATAAAATTTCTGCTTATATCCAGCAGGATCAGAACGTCTTTAATTTTTATTTTTATCGAATTCTGCTGTCACTGGGATTAATTGATTTTAAGCTGATGTACGGCATGACCAGTAAAATATGGCAACCTGATTCACAGTTCTGGTGCCTGGGCTTACCAGAATCCACGCTCAGACAAAAAGAATTCACCATAGAAAAACAGAAATACAGCAAAAATATCTGGCACTTCCCTGGTATCAGGCACAGTACCCCCTGGATTGGTTGTGGTCTCAGTTATAAGTATATGTTGCAGTATGCGAAAGATCATCAATGGAAGCAGATCACGATCTGTGAAGATGACGTTCTGTTTCCTGAACACCTGAATAAGAGTCTTGAACAGATTGAGAAATTTCTGATCAACCAGGAAATAGAATGGGATATTTTTTCAGGGCATATTACAGACCTTGATGATCATGCCAGAATTAAACCACTCCATAAAACTGCTGATTGCGATTTCATTGCTTTAAACAAAACAACGGGAATGGTATTCAATATTTATAATGATAAATTTTTCAGTTATTTAACACAATGGGATGAAAATGATGAAAATCTTTCTATCAATGCCATTGATCGCTATATTGAACGTAAAGCAGATTTAAGTGTTATTACGACCTTGCCCTACCTTGTAGGACATAAAGAAGATGTAGAGACTACGCTTTGGGATAGAAAGCACTGCAAATTCAGCTATCAGGATATGACCGAAAAAAGCCAGCAGGCATTAATCAACAAACTGGATCAATAAATTTCAACACAATAAAAAGCCTGATAACTCATCAGGCTTTTTATCACTTAATTTTTATTTATTGCGTCTTAAATGGACTGGCAATCTGATCCTTTTCACTGACCAGTACATTTTCAACAGATGCCAAAGGCCATTCTATTGCAAGGTCAGGGTCATTCCAGATAATTGCACCTTCACTTTCTTTATTATAGTAATTGGTTGTTTTATAAAGAAACTGAGTATTATCTTCGAGTGCAATAAAGCCATGAGCAAATCCCTCTGGAATCCAGAACATCGTTTTATTTTCTGCACTCAGTTCCACACCAACCCATTCACCGTATGTTTCTGAATCAGGTCGAATATCAACAGCTACATCCCAGGCTTTACCCTGTACCACTCTGACCAGTTTCCCTTGTGCAAAAGGTTCACGCTGATAATGCAGTCCACGTAAAACACCTTTCTGAGAAAGTGAATGGTTATCCTGGACAAATTCAGGAACAGGCAGATTCAATTCCTGTAATGCAGCAGAAAACTTTTGCTGATTGAAGCTTTCCATAAACCAGCCTCGTTCATCACCAAATACAGCGGGTTGCAGGATTAATAAGCCTTTAATTTTTGTTGTTTCAATTTTCACTTTATTTCTTCCAGCACTTTATACAGGTATTGTCCATATTCGGTTTTCTTCAATGCATCAGCGCTCAGCTTAAGCTGTTCTGCACTGATCCACCCCTGATGAAAGCCGATTTCCTCAAGGCAGGCAACTTTCAAAGACTGACGTTTTTCAACGGTATATACAAACTGACTGGCTTCAAGCAGGGACTCATGAGTACCCGTATCAAGCCATGCAAAACCACGCCCGAGCAGTTCAACATTTAAAGAGCCATCTTTCAGATATGCATTATTGATATCTGTAATTTCCAGCTCTCCCCGTGCAGAAGGTTTAACCTGTTTAGCAAATTCAACGACTCGCTGATCATAGAAATACAGCCCTGTCACTGCATAGGCAGACTTTGGATTTTCAGGTTTTTCTTCAATACTCAGAACTTTACCGTCTGCATCAAACTCCACAACACCAAAGCGTTCCGGATCAGTCACATGGTAACCAAATACGGTTGCACCCTGTTCCCGTATATTTGCTGCACTCAGCTGTTTACTGAAACTTTGACCATAATAGATATTGTCTCCCAGAATCAGGCAGACATGATCATTTCCAATAAACTCTTCACCTATAATAAAAGCCTGAGCCAGTCCATCTGGAGACGGCTGTTCTTTATAACTGAGTTCAACACCAAACTGTGAACCATCACCCAGCAGCTTCTCAAAATTTGGCAGATCTTCTGGTGTGGAAATAATCAGCACTTCACGGATACCTGCAAGCATCAGCACTGAAAGCGGATAATAAATCATTGGCTTATCATAAATTGGAAGCAGCTGTTTAGAAACGCCCTTAGTAATCGGGTGTAAACGTGTACCTGATCCACCTGCCAGAATGATGCCTTTACGTTTAATACTCATGTGTTGAGTAACTCCATTAATGTTCTTTTTACACCTGCCTGCCACTCAGCCAGATTCAGGTTAAATGTCTGTTGAATTTTCTGATTGTTCAGTCTTGAATTATGGGGACGTACAGCAGGTACGGGGTATTCTGAAGAAGGAATCGGTTTTACATTCTGAATTTTCAGCGTATGTCCGACTGATTTTGCCTGTTCAAAGATATACTGAGCATATCCATACCAGGTCGTTTCCCCACTTGCAACAAGATGATAAACCCCCAGTTTTTCATCACCTATGCATACCTGTGGAATAATCTGTGCTGTCACATCTGCAATCAGTTCAGCAGATGTCGGTGCTCCATGCTGATCATCAATAACAGATAACTCTTCCCGCTGAGCTGCCAGGTTCAGCATGGTTTTCAGAAAGTTTTTACCTTGCCTTGCATATACCCAGGAAGTTCTGAAAATCATATACTTACAACCAGACTCAATAATTGCTTTTTCGCCTGCTGCTTTTGTCAGACCATATACATTCAAAGGCGCAATACTGTCAGATTCTGAAAATGGTTCTGTACCCTGCCCATTAAATACATAGTCTGTAGAATAGTGAATAAGCAATGCACCCATCTGCCTGCAGCTATCCGCTATGCTGGCAACAGCATCTGTATTTACCAGCTGCGCAGTTTCCTGATCACTTTCAGCCTGATCCACAGCTGTATAAGCTGTCGCATTCACCACGATACCTGGATTCAGGCGGATCAGGGTTTCGCATACTTTTTCAGGCTGAGTCATATCTCCTGAAAGACCTGATTCACCATGCCGATCCAGGGCAATCACCTCACCTAACGGAGCTAAAGCTCTTTGAAGCTCCCATCCAACCTGACCATTTTTACCGAGCAGTACTATTTTCATGATCGGTCAACCCTGATACTGCTTAGTTAACCAGGACTGGTATTCGCCACTCTGAATATTCTGAACCCACAACTGATTGTTCAGATACCACTCCACTGTTTTACGGATACCAGACTCAAAGGTCTCCTGTGGTTTCCACCCAAGTTCAGTGGCAATTTTTGAAGCATCAATCGCATATCTTAAATCATGCCCTGGACGATCTTTCACAAAAGTGATCTGATCAGCATACGGTTTTCCACTCTTCGATGGACTTAATTCATCCAGAATACCGCAGATGGTTCTGACCACTTCAATATTCTGTTTTTCATTGTGACCACCAATATTGTAGGTTTCTCCCACCACACCCTCAGTCACGACTTTATACAGTGCGCGGGCATGATCTTCCACAAACAGCCAGTCACGGATCTGCTGACCATTTCCATACACAGGCAAAGACTTACCCTCAAGTGCATTCAGAATCACCAGAGGAATCAGCTTTTCAGGGAAATGGTACGGTCCATAATTATTTGAACAGTTGGTGACCAGCACCGGTAATCCATAAGTTCTGTGCCATGCTCTGACCAGATGGTCTGAGCTGGCTTTACTTGCAGAATAAGGCGAACTTGGCGCATAGGATGTAGTTTCAGTAAACAGATCTGTCGTCCCTTCAAGATCACCATAGACTTCATCCGTCGAAATATGGTGAAAACGGAAACTGTCTTTCTGCTCAGCAGCTAAGGCCATCCAGTATTTACGGACAACTTCCAGTAAAGTGTACGTCCCAACAATATTGGTCTGAATAAATGCGGCAGGACCATCAATTGA
Organism: Acinetobacter sp. WCHAc010052; assembly: GCF_002165295.2. Lineage (NCBI taxonomy): Bacteria > Pseudomonadati > Pseudomonadota > Gammaproteobacteria > Moraxellales > Moraxellaceae > Acinetobacter > Acinetobacter sp. WCHAc010052. The sequence goes on from NZ_CP032143.1 coordinate 2,947,638, forward strand.
ACGGTCTACATGCGACTCAGCCGCAAGATGCATGACCACTTCAGGTTGAAACTCCTGCACCACCTGCTCAAGTGCAGCTTCATCACAGATATCAATCTGTCTGAACTGATAGGCAGGTGAGTTTTCAATTTCTGTCAGCGATTCGAGATTACCGGCATATGTTAATTTATCTACATTACAGACTTGATTGGCAGTATTTGAAATAAGAAACCGAATCAATGCTGAGCCAATAAATCCAGCCCCGCCAGTCACAAGAATACGCATGTTTTTCTAACCCTTTAATCCGGTGATCCTGAATATCAATTATTTAAAAAATAAAAAGTTACTTATCGCATTATTCTATCAAAAAAATAGATATTTTCGTTGAGCACTTTGAATTAAATTACACTGTTTTACTGTGTTACAGCACAACAACCACGACTGTCTTTAAGTCAAAAGAAATTTTACAGTAGAATAAAGTCATTAATTTTTTAAACCGTTGATACATGAGTTTACTGTCTATCTTCCGCTTTACTCCAATGCCTGCACTGAGAGCTGTTGCCAGAACAGCTGCCAGCATCATCAACAGTCAGAAAGATAAGGGAATGTTATGGAAGTCCCGTGTCAATATTGCGCTGTGTTATCCGACACTGAGCACAGATGAACAGGAACAGCTGGCACGCAGCAGCGTTGTGCACCAGTGTCTGAGTTATGCTGAATCGCTCAAATGCTGGGCTATGCCAACAGAGTGGAATATCCGACAGATTAAAAATGTACATAACCTGAGTATTCTTCAGGATGCATTGAATGACCCCAGAGGGGCTTTGATTATTACACCGCATCTGGGCAACTGGGAAATCATGAATCCATGGGTACATCAGTACGGCACACCCACCATTATGTACAAGCCTATAGATAACCCCACAATGGAAACCTTTGTGCGTAAAGCCCGTGAACGTCTGAATACCACTATGGTTCCGACAGATGCAAATGGTGTTAAAGCGCTGTTTAAAAATCTGAAACAGGGTGGATTCAGCGTAATTCTCCCCGATCATGTGCCTCAGCCTTCTGGTGGTATTCCCTCTCCGTTCTTTGGAATTCCAACTCTGACCAGCACTCTGAGCTCAAAACTTGCGCAAAAAACACATTGCCGTCTGATTTCAATGGTCTGTTTAAGACGGGCTGAAAATGATGGCTTTGATATTTACATTGAAGATATAGGGACTGAAGAGATGTATAGTCGGGATACTGAAACCGCTGTAGCAGAACTGAATCTTGCCATCGAAAAAATGATCAACCGCTGTCCTGAACAGTATATGTGGGGATACAAAAGATTCCGCGGTACAGCTGAAACCCGGAATCTTTATTCGGCAAATCATGGATAACTCCTTTCACAGATACTGACATCTTCAGGTTATATTTCGTTCTGAGTACGTATCATGAGCTTAATTTTCCTGAGGTGTTTACAAATATGTTAATCTCTGACTATCACTGAAACTCTGTATCAAACTGCCCGCTCATGCAACTTTCCATACTCATTGTGAATTACAATACCGAAAAATTTATAGAGCAGTTCCTGCTGGATCTGACTCAACAGACACTGCCTCATTCTGAATATGAAGTCATCATTACCAATAACGTACAGAACAGCACACTCCACGATACCCTGCAGCAAAACAGCTCACTTGAACAGATTAGTTTAAAAATTATTGCTTCTGAAACCAATATCGGTTTTGGTCGCGCCATGAATCTTGCTGCATCACATGCACAGGGCGAGCATCTGTTAATTGCCAATCCTGATCTCAGAATGCTGCAGAATGACTATCTTGAAAAACTTCTGAATCAGGCTGAGACTTATAATAATTATGGCGTGATAACCACTCAGCAAATCAATGATGATCAGAAAGACACCTCTGAATATCATCAGTATGAATTTGGACATACGATTCCAGCAACTGAACAGTCTTCTGAAGCAGTATGGTTCTGCGGTGCTCTCATGCTGCTGAAAAAATCTGTCTATGAAAAAATTTCCGGATTCGATCCAGATTTTTTTATGTACTGTGAAGATGAGGATCTTTGCTTAAGAGTTAAAAAGTTAAATCTGCCACTGGTTAAAATTAACGAATTAAAAATTTATCACAAAGGTGGTTCCAGCGAACCTTTAAAAAACTATGCGTTTTATCACCGCTGGTTCAGATCACAGGTTTTATTTGCATATAAGCATTATCCTGAGAGTGAGTTTCAGCAACTTCTGGAAAAACTTGAAACCCGATCCCGCAAAAAATCTTTTCTTTATTATCTTTTAAGCTTTACCGGAAACAAAAAATATATCAGCCGTAAAGAAAAATGGGCAGCTATGCTTGACTGTGTCCGTAAGACAAGACAGGAGTCTGTGGAATGGCTCTACTTTAAGTAAAGCCATCTTCAGCGAATTTTTATATCTAGCGGAACTCAATACTTTTTTTGAACAGAAAGGTATTGAGCTGACTCCAAACCCTTTTGAGCTCACGCACCAGCTTCATTAAAGGTGTACGGGCTTCACTTTCAGACTTCCGGCGTACCACCCTTTGTTTCTCAAGCGTACTGCCAAAATTATCATTTTTATTTTCAATCAGATAACTCTGCATACAAAGTGCAGGCTGTAACTGATAGAGACCTGAAAAAAGATCAGCATGATAAATTTTATCAAAAAGAATATGATCCAGTGGTTCAGTAATCCTGTGTTCTTTCAAAATGGCAAGCAGGCTTGCAGCGGCATATCCAGACAATATATAACCCGCCGCTCCCAGGTGTCTTGAGCGCAGTTCATACATACTCCGCCCATCTGCCAACTCACTGACCCTGTTTCCCAGAATGGCTTTTTTAGAAAATGCTTCGAGCTTAATCACATCCCATCCCGACTGAATCCATTCTGCATCATTCAGAAACTGTGCTGCATTTTCTCCAAGGTAGACATCATCTTCAAATACAGCCAGATAAGGAATATTCTCATCCACCATTTTTTTCCAGATAGCAACATGGCTCATAAAGCACGCCAGTTCACCTGGTGAAAGCAGCTGCTCGTCGACTTTCAGCTGCATTTTTTCTGCAAGAGGTGCAGCCAGATCAGGCGTCAAAGCATCAAAAAACTCATACTTAACCAGTTGCTGTGAAAACTGCCGTTCAATATGTTCTCTGCGCTCTGTTGCCGTTTTTAAACTGATAACTAAACTTTTCATGCTTCAATTACTGACCTGTCAATAAATGCTTAACGGCATAGATACGGTCACGCCACATCCGTTTCTGCTTTTTCAGCTCGTACGATGAACTGCGGTTTTCTTTCTGTTTTCGGGAAATACCCTGTGAAGCCACTGTCCCCAGAATGTCACTGTCCAGACCTGCAGGTCTGACCAATGCAGGCCATATACCCAAGCCCTTACCATTTTTACTCAGCCAGGTCTGGAAAAAAATATCTACCGGCATGGTCATGGTTCTACCCTGACGGACAAACTCCTCAGCACCTTTTCTGGACCAGATCAGTCCCAGTCCCCGAATCGGGAAATAATAAGCATGCCAGAGACTGTGCTCTCCAATCTGAGTCACATCTCTGGACAGTTTTTTCTTCTTTGCAGCAATATTGATCAGATACCAGTCCAGTTCTGGATGGGTATGCAGATAATCAAGCAACGCATCCAAGGTGGTTTTAAATTCTGAAGTGATTTTCATATCATCTTCAAGAACCACCAGATAATCAGCATCCGATTTCAGGAATTTTTCAGCACAGCCATAATGACTCAGATAACAGCCCAGTTCAGAATTGAGCAGGCTTCTGCCAATCAGACGCTGAGTTTCAGCAACATCATGATTTTCAAAATCAGCTAATGCTTTGCCACGACCGTCATAAGCCGAAAAGCGCTGAAAAGGCCAGTTAACATCATTTAACTGTGCAGTTGCTCTGGCCAGTCGGTCATCACTGCCATCCAGATTAATCAGATAAGTTTCAACTTTCATGCATGATTTCCTGCTGCGTCAAATGAAAGAACGGATGCCGGCAAAAAGTCACCCAGTTTATTGATCATTGCCTGACGGATCTGTGCTGCCGGTTCAGGCTGTAACTGATCCAGACTTTGGATACAGCCATACAGAATATTTTCGTTTTCTGTGGCCTGAATAAACTGCTGCACACTGGCTTCATTTTTCAGATATGCCAGATCCAGATCAGCTTTCAGCACCGCCTGATCTGCCTGAATTTTCAAATGATTCATCAGTGTGACAGGATTAATCTGCTCCACACTTCTGAATCTGAATTTAATCTGTGTTTCAAGCCGTTCAGGGTGTGTCAGCAGATAATCTTTCAGTATGTTCCGATCAATAATGTGCGGATAATGGTGTATCTCAAAAAACCTGTTCATGCCCAACACGTCTGCGCTCAGCATCTGAGCAATCATATGTTTAGGCTGGACAGGCTTTCCTGTCTGTCGCTGTAGAAACTGACGGTATTTCAGCTTCAGTTTCAGGGCAAAATTACTCTGCCAGTGACCATAAGTCACAATCTTATGATTTTCAAGAAAATTTTCGACTTTTGCAGGCGCATTAAAGAAAAAATCATCATTCAGGTAAATAAAATAATCAGACAGCCCCTGAATATTCCACAGCATGGATTCAATCGAACGGGTATTGAACGTTGGCAGATACTGGGCATAACCTGCAAAAATTTCCTGATGATCAACAACACGGATTTTATCGGCAGCACAGAGTCCCTGCTCTGCAAATTCATCAATAAATGCAGGTCTTTGCTGATCAGTTACAACATAAATATTTCGACAAAACGGTACATATTTCAAAATAGACGCAATATTGAAATAAATTTCATCATTACTGGCAAATCGGGTGTCGCTGACTGCATCAGATGGATCTTCGCCGGTCAGGAACTGATGACGCTTGCGCTTTAAAGCCTGATCATTTCCATCTACCCATGCAATCACAATATCAACTGGCTGCACCATTTCACCTCTATTACCCATTCTGAAACAACAAACCTCACAGCAACCGGATCATCTGTATCCGCCTTTTGTGTATGAGGATATGCATCTGTATTTTTAGAGCCCGAAGGTATGTATCAGATACCTCAGGTCAAGTCTGCCAGACTGTCCATTTCTGAATCATGATCATGATGCAGAAACGATGCATTATCTGACTGCTACAGCATCACTGCCATGCTGCTTTAATCCAGTCTGACGGCAGAACATAGCGGTACCATTTCCCACCACCACCATTAATGGCATCAGGTGGGTTGATTTCACCATGAAATATAATGATTTTGACATCTTTCGGTTTAACCGGTGGTTTGAAATACGCCATTGGGATTTTCTGGAGACAATGATACTTGTAGCTTTTACACCAGCTGTCAGGCCAGTAAGACAGCTTTTTCTCACGGTCTACATACCAGGACAGATAAGCCTGCTCATTACGGAATTTTTCGCGGATTTCATCGAAATGCTCACGGAAATACGGCATCAGCCCAGGGAAAGCCCCCAGTTTAAAACGGTATACCGAACTGTTACCTGTAATCCGCCATGGACGTTTCCAGTCATGAATAATCAGGAAGTCTCCGGGATGCGTAAAAAAACTGTCAATGTTATCTACAATCACCACATCCAGATCCAGGAACAGCGCATTGCCTGTCAGTCCATACAGATCGGGTTCAAATGTGGACAGTTTATTCCAGCCACGCTCAGGGCTGCCCGGTGGTAAATCCAGAGGAGGAATAGGAAAGCATTTTACTTCAGGCACAATACCTTCGGTACGGTCAGTCAGGCAGACGAGCTGAAAATCGACAGTCGTATGTCTTTTCACCATATTATAAAGGCGGTTGACATACTCTGCGCCATATTTGGTTCCCCATTTCATGCACAGCACAATATTCTGATTCTGCGTCTGCTGTTCTGAACCTGGGGACAGAATTTCATTTTCATTTAAAGACATGTCTGACCATCCATCATTTTTACTCTGCCATCATACCATCAGTCACAAAAAGTTACTGTACTGGTTTATGTTCTGCACAGCATCTCAGCTACAGGATTATGATATTATGCTGTCATATCTCATCCCACATGCTTTACTTTGAATATCAGGTCTATAAACGCCTTCATTCAGAATGACAGCCTGCGCACAGCTCATGCAGAGATGACATGCTGATATATCATAAAACATGACAGGGAAACTTTTATACTATCTGGTTCCTGGAACCTATCTCAACATCGGGTTTTTATGAAAATAGCAATTGCCGGTACAGGTTACGTTGGATTGTCCAATGCCATGATATTTGCACAGCACCATGAAGTTGTTGCGCTTGATATTGTGCCAACGAAAGTCGAGATGCTGAATAATCGGATATCCCCGATTCAGGATGAAGATATTTCTGATTTTCTGAAAAATAAAAAACTGAATTTTAAAGCCACGACAGATCAGCAGGAGGCTTATGCCCATGCTGACTTTATTATTATTGCAACACCAACCGATTACGACACCCGAACCAATTATTTTAATACGCAGAGCGTTGAAAATGTGATTCAGGATGTCATCAAGATTAATCCTGATGCGGTCATGATTATCAAATCCACTGTTCCTGTGGGCTTCACTAAAAATATTAAAGAACAGTTCAACACCTCCAACATTATCTTTTCTCCAGAGTTTCTGCGTGAAGGAAAGGCGCTGCATGACAACCTTTATCCATCACGGATTATTGTCGGAGAAAAATCTGAACGCGCTGAGACCTTTGCTCAGTTGCTGATTGAAGGTGCGATCAAAAAAGACAGCCCTGTACTTTTTACAGATTCGACCGAAGCAGAAGCAATTAAGCTGTTTGCCAATACTTATCTTGCCATGCGAGTTGCTTATTTCAATGAACTCGATACTTATGCGCAGATGTTTGGACTGGATACCCATCAGATTATTGAAGGGGTCTGTCTGGACAGCCGTATCGGAAAACACTATAACAATCCATCATTTGGTTATGGCGGTTACTGCCTGCCAAAAGACACCAAACAGCTGCTGGCTAACTACAATCACGTTCCAAGCAATCTGATCCAGGCGATTGTGGATTCCAACCGCACCCGTAAGGACTTTATTGCAGATTCTATTATTGCCATGAATCCATCTACAGTCGGTATTTTCAGACTGGTCATGAAAAGTGGTTCAGACAATTTCCGGGCTTCCGCCATTCAGGGTGTGATGAAACGTCTGAAAGCCAAAGGAATTGAAGTGATTGTCTATGAGCCTGCGCTCAGCGAATCTGAGTTTTTTAAATCAAAAGTCATCAACGACATTGAACTGTTCAAAAAGTCCAGTGATGTCATTGTGGCAAACCGCCTGACATCTGACTTAACGGATGTACAGGACAAAGTGTATACACGGGATATTTTTGGAGGAGATGAATGAAAGTTTTAGTCACAGGTGCAGCCGGATTTATTGGCTTTCATGTCTCAAAAAAACTGATTGAACGTGGCGACAGCGTTGTCGGGATTGATAACTTCAATGATTATTATGATCCAGCACTGAAAGAAGCCCGTGTTGCCTGCTTAAATGAGACCGTACAGCGTTCATCAGGTTCATTTACTTTAATCCGCGGCAATATTGCAGATAAAAACCTGATTGATGAATGTTTTAAAACTCACACTTTTGACCGTGTGATTCATCTGGCAGCTCAGGCGGGTGTCCGTTATTCACTGGAAAATCCATTAAGTTATGTGGAAAGCAATATCGTTGGTTTTACCAATATTATTGAAGCCTGCCGTTACTCCAAGACACCACACCTGACCTACGCCAGCACCAGCAGTGTTTATGGGGCAAACACCAGTATGCCGTTCAGTGAAAAGCACGGTGTAAATCATCCTGTTCAGTTCTATGCTGCGACCAAACGGGCAAATGAACTTATGGCTCACAGTTACAGTCATCTGTTTGGTCTGCCAACAACAGGACTGCGCTTCTTTACCGTGTATGGTCCATGGGGTCGTCCAGACATGGCGCCATTTAAATTTACCAGAAATATTATTGAAGGCAAAACTATTCAGGTTTATAACCACGGCAATCACAGCCGTGACTTCACTTTTATTTCAGATATTGTTGAAGGTGTGATCCGCTCCAGTGATCAGATTGCTCAACCTAACCCTCAATGGGACAGCAATCATCCAGATCCTTCCACAAGCTATGCGCCATTCCGTATTTTCAACATTGGCAATAACTCTCCTGTTAAATTAATTGATTTTATTAATGCGATTGAAACATCAACAGGAAAGACTGCGATTAAGGAATTACTGCCTCTGCAGCCTGGCGATGTTCAGGACACCCTGGCCGACAGTACCGCTTTACAGCAGGCAGTGGGTTATAAGCCATCGGTATCTGTTGAAGATGGTGTGCAGCAGTTTGTAGATTGGTATCGTGAGTTTTATAAGATATAAACAGGTTTCTCTCCAGGGAGAAACTGACAGGGTTCCTGGATAAAACGTCAGGAACCCATTAAAACTGAATCTTAAAACATCTCATAAATTAAACATAAAAAAAGGATCCCTGTTTTATAAAAACAGGGATCCTTTTTCAGCATTCAGCCACTTATTTTACATAAGTCAGCCAGTGTGCATATTTAGGGTCTTTGCCCTGAACTGCATCAAAGAATGCTTTCTGAATTTTTTCAGTGATCGGACCACGTGTACCTGAACCGATTTCACGGTCATCATATTCACGGATTGGAGTGACTTCAGCAGCAGTACCGGTAAAGAATGCTTCATCACCAATATAGAATTCATCACGGGTAATACGGCGTTCAACCACTTCATAACCCAGATCTTTCGCAATGGTAATAATCGTCTGACGGGTAATACCATCCAGCGCGCCACCAGCGATATCAGGCGTATGTAAAACACCATCTTTCACCAGGAATACGTTTTCGCCAGAACCCTGACAGACATAACCCTGTGGATCCATCAGCATAGCTTCATCATAACCAGCCTTAGCCACTTCCTGATGTGCAAGAATGGAAAGCGTATAGTTACCCGCAGCTTTCGCTTTACACATGGTCACGTTAGGGTGATGGTGTGTAAATGATGAAGTTTTAACGCGGATACCCTTCGCCATTGCTTCATCACCGAGGTATGCACCCCAGCTCCATGCAGCTACAGTTGCATGAATGGTGTTGTCAGTCGCAGCAATACCCAGTTTCTCTGAACCAATGAAAATGATTGGACGTAAGTAGCAGGACGCTAATTTATTTTCACGAACCACATCTAACTGAGCCTGTTCCAGTGTCGCCTGGTCAAAAGGAACTTTCATCTGATAGATTTTTGCAGAATTCAACAAACGCTTTGTATGATCCTGGAGACGAAAAATCGCGGTACCATTCGGGGTTTCATAAGCACGGACACCTTCAAAGACACCCATACTGTAATGTAAAGTATGAGTTAAGACGTGGACTTTTGCCTCACGCCAGTCAACCATTTGTCCATCTTGCCAGATAAAACCATCACGATCAGCCAAGTTCATGGCGCACACTCCAAATTTTTATATACAGTCATTACCTATCCAGCTACAGAAGTTGCACCTGGATCAATTAATCTTTGCCATAACTTGCAAACTACCTCTCTGGTGTCGAACCACTCTGCGGCACTGACCTGCATCGTTTGATTGGCAAGTGCCAGACGGTGGCTCTCGGCTCGTTCACTTAGATAAGCTTGAATCAATGCTGTCGCGTCGTCGCTGGATAAGCAACCTGCTTTTGCGGCGTCTTCAAGGATTCGTACATTGTCGGAATAATGGGCGAGATCAGGATTCGACCCACTCCAGGCTAATACAGCATACTGTGCCATAAATTCGATATCAACGATACCACCCGCATCCTGTTTTAAATGAAAAATCCCATCTTTTTGCTGCTCTTTGGAAGAACCCAGATGATCTTTCATTTTCTGACGCATCTTCAGTACTTCTTCGCGGACATGAGCTTCTTCCCGAGGCTGGGTCAGAATCTGACACCTTAAAGATTCAAATTTTTCGATTAAATCTTTTGCTCCTGCAATGGAGCGGGCGCGTACAAGTGCCTGATGTTCCCATAACCATGCACTTTTCAGCTGATACTGCTCAAATGCTTTCAGACTGGTCACCAGCAGACCCGCTTCTCCAGATGGTCTTAGACGGGTATCAATTTCATACACCCGACCATCCAGTGTCTGTGTGGTCATCAGAGACATAAATTTCTGTGCCACACGCATGGCAAATTCAAAACTGCTGATCGGCTTCATTCCATCGGTGTCACTTTGTTCATCCATATAATGAATAAAAACCAGATCCAGATCTGAGCCATAACCAAGTTCAATACCACCGACTTTTCCATACCCGATCACACTGAAAGCCAGCTGATCCAGTGAACAGCGCTGACCATCGGCATTGACTGGATATCCATGTTTTTTTGCTGTGATCTGATAAGCCAGCTGCAAGGTGGCATTGACCGAAACTTCAGCAATATCAGTCAGTGCATCAGACACTTTCATGAGCGGGCTTTCAGCCAGTACATCACTTGCTGCAACCGTCAGAACATTGGATTTTTTAAACAGTCGCAGTACCCGCATCAGGTCTTCCACTTCATCCAGTTCTATACGCAGCAGCTGTTGGCGTAATGAGTCTTCCAGATCTTTCCGTTTTGGCAGTTCAAAATCCATGGAAAGAAACTCGTCCAGCAATACGGGATAATGCGTCAGTTCCTCACAGATCCACGGGCTGACGGTTGCCATTTTCACCAGACGCTGTAATGCCCCCTTACTTTCGATCAGCATCACCAGATAAACCGTTCTGCGCAGCACCGATTCCACCAGTGGCATGAGACGGAGTAAAGCAACCTGAGGTTTGTCTGACTGCAGAATGGCTTCAATCAGATGAGGCCAGAATTCCTTTAAACGCTGTACGGCTTTGGCAGGTAATTTTTTAATGGCATGCCCATACCAGAACTCATGAACCAGGTTTTTGGCACTATCATCCAGCACATCATTCAACTGACTTTCAAGCTGACTGAAACTCTCTGTTGGAGATTCAAGTCCTTTTTCCTTGATCAGATGCTCAAACTGAAAAGTGACCTTGCGACGTTTCTGATTTAAAAACTCAAGGAAACTGTCCCAGTCAGCAAAACCCAGGGTATCGGTAATCCGTTGACGTAATTCAGGTTCACTCGGAAGTGACTGTGTCTGCTGATCATTCAGTGCCTGGATTGCATGTTCAACACGGCGCAGGAACAGATAGGCATCTTCCAGATCCAGAACAGACTGATGATCCAGCAATCCAACTTCCCCCAAATGACGCAGACTCACCAGACACTGACGATCCTGAAGTTCAAGTTTTGAACCACCGTAGATCAACTGGAACACCTGAACAATAAATTCGACTTCACGGATTCCACCCGCGCCCAGCTTAATATCATCCGCAATATTACGACGAGCCACTTCACGCTCAATCATGGCTTTCATTTCACGCATCGCTTCAAAAGCGGTGTAATCGACATACTTACGGAACACAAATGGACGCGTCATACCGAGTAAGTCATCGCCTACTTTTCCACCCGTGATAATACGCGCCTTGATCCAGGCATAGCGTTCCCATTCACGCCCATGCTGACTCAGATATTTTTCCAGTGCGACATGACTGATTGCCAGAGCAGAACCGTCTCCCCACGGGCGCAGGCGCATATCCACACGGAAGACAAACCCATCTGCCGTAATATGATCGAGCAGATAAATCAGCTTCTGCCCCCAGAGAATACAGAACTGCTGGATCTCTATACATTTACGCCCGCTGGTTTCACCCTGTTCATCAAAGGCAAATATCAGGTCAATATCACTGGATAAATTGAGTTCCTGTGCCCCCAGTTTCCCCATACCAATAACAATAAGATCCTGAACTTTACCGCTGTAACTGACAGGCTCACCATGTTTGGCAATCAATGGCTGAAGTGCAAATTCTTTAGCAACAACTATGCTCGCATCGGCAAAATCAGAAAGCTCGCGGGTTAATGTCACCACATCGGTCAGCTGATTGGCATCCTGCCAGATCCAGCGGAACATCAACCGTGCACGAAGTACCCGCAGCTCTTTCATCCATAGCTGCTCATCCTGAATGCCATCAAGCACTTCATGGACATACTGCTGTATCTGTGTTGTGGAAAGATGCTGCTGAAACTGATCGAATGCATAATCCTGTTCCAGTATAGGTTGATGCAGGCTCAGTACCTGTTCTGCATATTGACTGGCGCGTAATGTTTTTTTTAACTGTTCTGCATTCATTAAGGGAAAAGCCCGTACATCAGATATATCTCAAAATATATCATCTGCCCCGACTAAATAAAGCCTGAAATTTATTATTTTAATTCCTGGTGCTGAATCAGTCAGATCTGGAATATCTGACCATCAGCTCCGTATTTGCAATAGTCTGATGACCACTGGTCGCAGGTGGCAGTGTAACGGTAAACTGAGTTCCCCATCCTTCCTGAGAAGAAACACTGATGTCACCCTGATTCAGATCGACAAAACGCTTACACAGTACCAGTCCAAGTCCCGTCCCTTTTTCACCTGAAGTTCCTTTCAGACTGACATTCAACTGCGGTTCAAAAATATTCTGAATCTGAGATTCAGTCATACCAATTCCAGTATCATGAATTTTAATCTGCACCACACCATTCACATTTGCAGCGGAAACCGTCACTTTTCCAGAACCATCTGTATGTGTAAATTTCAGCGCGTTGGAAACCAGGTTCTGAATAATGGATGTCACCATATTGATATCTGCATGGACTTTTAAGTCATCTGGAACCAGGTCTATCAACTGAATATTTTTCTGAACAGCAAGCGTGTTTAAAACATTGCTGACAATCCGTGTCGTCTGTTTCAGTTTAAAATTGATCGGATGATAAACAAAACGACCACCCTCAGCCATTGCCCAGTTCAGCAGATTTTCAAGCAATGTATAGGTGGATTCAGCCGTATCATGCAGATAATCAGCAATATTCTGAATACTGTCCTCATCCAGTGTCGCCCGCTCTTCTGCCAGTACCTCTGAAAAGCCAAGCAAACCATGAAATGGTGCTCTTAAATCATGTGCAATAATCTGAAAAAATTTAGTTTTACTGAAATTCAGTGCCGACTGCTGTTCAAAGCGTTCTTTTAATTCTTCATAGTCTGCATTCATTTCAATAATTTTAGCCAGTCCCTGTGCAAATTCCTGGACCAGCTCAATACTTTCATCATCAAAACTTACAGTACCGTCATCATAAAAAGACACCTGTCCAATTGACTGTTTATTACTGAGTTTCAGGTCAAAACAGATCAATCGTTCATGGTCCACACCCAGATGATCAATATGTTTGGAAAATTCCTCATAATTCCAGTGGCGGGAATCAACAAATGGCGCACCCTGAAAATAAGGAAGTAATGATGCTTCTTCGTGTGCATGTAAAGCTTTGAAGCCAGCAGCAGATGACAGCCAGACATAAGGTTCTTCAGGAAATGCCAGAATTGCATTCTTCACATTCAGTACTTTCCGACCAATTTTCAGAAACCGTTCAATACTGTTTTCATTACTGAATACACCCAGCAATAATGAAACTTTACAGGCACTCAGTTGCTCTGTTCCAGCACCCACTTCCAGCAGCTTTAATCTCATCATCGCCTCTTACAGTGTTGTATTCAATTAAAACCAACTGAATCAGTTAACTTAATTATCAAACTTACGGAGTAAACTCAATAACCTTCTGATAAAAATAATATATTTTGCTGAGCTTTGATTTAATCTGCCTATAAAACAGTATCTGTATACAACCAACCCGGCTTTATCGTTATTCCACTATACATCATTGATGATTTATTAAACTACATCCTGTCCGGATCCAGACATAAATAACCATTTTTGATTTTTCTGGATACTCAGGATTAAAAACATGAATACATCTTTTGAGTAGAACTGAATATATAGCCATAAAAAAACCCCTGATCATTTGTGCAGATCAGGGGTTTTGGAATTCTTGGTCCGATGGTCGGAATCAAATACATAACACAACCAATTGTTTTTAATTAAATTTAAATTACAACAATTAAAAAAGGTGCTTATATAGGTGCTTATTATTTTTAGAAAAAAGTGTTCTAATACAATAACTTTAGTCAAATGAGAATAGTACAATTTCATAAAATATTGTAACTTAAAAATATAAACCCTAAATTATAAAAGGTGTCACATGGGATTCATCGTAAAACTACTTGATTCAGGAAATTACTTTACCGCAGGTGAAGATGACATAGATACCACTCCTTCTAGAGAAGAAGCTGTAGCTAATGGACAATTTACTCACTATGAAGAAGCAAAAGAAACAGCAGAAACATGGTCTGGACAGATGGTCTTAGGTGAAGATTACACAATCGAGTCGGTATAAGATTTTAGGAATTAACAATGAAAGATAATGAGTTAAGGAAATTATATACTCTTGAGGCTTTCCTTGATTACGGAGATTTACCCAATACTTTTCGGGAAGGCTGGTCGCCAAGTTATGGTCTTCATTTCGAAGAAATAGGCATTAATAATGATGAAAAAGCCCATGTCTACATCAGCTTAAATGGCAGGTTGAAAAAGGCAAAATGTGAATTTATTCAAGATAAGGCTTTAGCTGAAAAGCTTCTGAGGCATGTTGAAGTAAAACTAAAAAAGCTTTATCCAAGTCTTACATTGAATATTAGAACAGTTAAATCAAGAGAACTAGACTACAGAAGAAAGAAAGCTTTAAATGAAGCAATTGAAAATGATAGAAAAATTGAAAGACTCATGAATGAAGAATTTAAGGCTAATAAAAGTATTAGCCTTAAATTAAAACTCTAAACCACTTTTAAAGCTTTAATTGCATTTACGACAGAAACTCCATACCATCCAACGATATGGTCTGCATTTGTTTTAACTTTCTCAGAAGTTCTTTCAGCTCGATAAGGTTGCACAGCAATAATTTTCTTACCCATCTCTTTAGCCAACTCAATTTCTATATTAATCCATTTACTATAAGTTGCGTAAACTCCCGCCAATATAACAATATTAGAACATCTGACCATCTGTGCTCTTATAGCCTCTTTAAGAAGCTTATCATTTGGTGCATTATGAATAGGGCTATCTTTAGGCACACTATAATTACTATAACTAAAGTTATTGCCTGTTTGTTTATCTAATAATGCTATTAGATTCTTATATTCATCATCGTATTTCCAGCTATGGCTGAAAAATAAATTGTAATGACTCAATTTTTCTTCCTATAAAGTTAAAGTCTAATTTTTATACTTCAAATAAATTAAGTATACAAGACTAAAAACTACCACCATAGTCAAGAAAAGCCTAAAAATATTAATGATTTGCTTTTCAGTTTCTGTATTGGATTGATATTTTAATTTATCAACCAGAATTTGCCACTCTTGCTCAAAATAATTTATTCCTAATTGTTTTTCTAGCTTATAAACTATTTCGAACTTTCCTTTATTGAGAACACCATAAGAGTCCACTAATTTTTTCCATGATTGTATTAAAAATAAAGCTACAAATGACAATAAGATTATTGCTATAACACTTGATTCATCAAAATTTTTTGCTTTAGCAATTAAAAAGCTTAGAGTCATCAGTGAAGCTAATAGTGTAAAAAACAATGTATGAATTTTACTTCTTTGATCTGTTACTTTTTCAGTCGATCCAACAAAAATCTTATAGCTTTCTAATCTAGTTTTTTTTAGTTCCACCATCTCATTTTTAAAGTAGGTATATAACTCATCAGTACTTTCAAATAAAGGAAATTCCATACAAAAATTACGTACTTCTTCGGTATTTCTAAAATTATTTAATTTAGCTCCACAAAGAATAACTCCTGATGATCTTGCCTGTTCCATTTCCCATCGAATGTTAGCATTTTTTAAAGTATCTTCACCTATCATCACTATAAAAAAATCAGCTTTTTCTAATTTATCAACAACCTTAGATTTCCATGCTGGTGAATTTATCTTTTCCTGAATAACAATAAGTTCTGGACTTAAACTTGATAATTCAATAATTTTAGGCTCTACGAGTAACAAATCTTTTGAACAATTAGCTACAAAAACTCTGATGATCATAATTTAGAAACAAATACACTAATATTAAGTGGATATTAGACAACTAACATGCAAATTAATAGAAATATCATAGATGAAAAATTTCATGAAAATTTAGATACATTGGCTTCAATTTCTCATGAAATTTGGGCACATTGGCAGAAATATTTACATGATCAATGTGAAATTATGCCTGATGGCTCTTTTAAAATTCCATCAACACTTGTGGCTAAATGGACTGAACAGATCAATCTAAACTATGATGAATTAACACCACAAGAGAAAAAAAGTGATATTGAACAAGCTTTAAAATTCAAAAGTGTTTTTTGTAAAATGATGAATGAAATTCTTGAAGATAAGAGTGCCTAATTTATATTGCAAAAATATAAGCACTCCTACTATTAATTAAAGTATGTTTTTCAATTTTCTATGGAAAGCATCCGCACCACTTCGTGTAAGTGAACTAAATGTGGTGCTTCTAGTGTCATCAAACATAGCTCTTTCATTATCCCTCCTATACTCTTGAATAAAGGCATCAAGATCTGCATCAGATAATAACAAGGGCCATTTTTGCAAATATTCAGGTAGAAAACTCTTATAATTATTCAAGAGTGACCGAAATATAAAAGTAGACTCCTTATACGCATAAGAGCATATTCTTCGATCAGCGATAGTTGCTTCACCTATTTCAAATGGAACCCACCATGATCCATTTGTATTTGGAGAAATTATAGCTAATAAATGAGTACATTTTTTAATATTCTTAGTGATAACTTCTGTAATATCATCAGTAGTTCTTGACTCTTCATCAATTACATCTAAATAGTAAGTAATATTATTTAAACGTAGCTTTGTTGCCACCTCTAAAGCCTTTTGTCTATCTGAATGTCTATAACTAATGAAGACTGGCATTAAATATTCCCCTTTAAACAAACTTTACGATAATAAGCCCCTAGTGCTGTCAGCTTACAACCTTTTGAATTAATTGCTGCATAATACATATGTTCTGCTTCATGTGGAATGACAAGACCATACCGATTACATTTCTGGAGTTTCTTAAATATTTCAATGTGTTCGTCATTCACTGGCAAATGGCGAAATTCTTCAGGAACATTATTTCGATCTGGTTCATAAGATGGATCTAGTTGATATATATCAGTTGGGTCTTTAAACCATTTTGGTAGTTCCCTTAAAATTGATCGATCAATCAACGGAAAGTTGTCTCTTAAACTAATGAATTTTGAAACATTTGTTTTGAAAACAGGCCTTTGCTCCCAAGAGTTTAAAGCATTATCAATAAAACTATACAAACTTCCTGGGGTTACCTGTCCTAATATATTCACTGCCCCACCAAATAGACCTTCTAATAATAGACTAGTAAACAATCCGTGTTGATCATCGCTATTTTCCTGTGCAGATTCATTTTTGGTGCATGCCGTTAATATAGTTACACCATCACCAATTATACTTGCTTCTTGTTTAATAAAGCGATCACCACCTGCTGCACCAGAATTGCAAGAGTCTAAAATAATAACTTTATTTGTTGCTTTTGAATTGTTTGCAAAGTTTAAAATGTCTGAAATTCGGATGCTTCCAGTAAGACTATGTGAGTAATTTTGTGCACAAAGAATACCTTCACTCATATTTTCATCAAAACCACCATGCCCTGCAAAGTAAAAAAGTGCAACATCAGGATTTCCAGAAAATAGCTCTTGAATTTGTTGAATAATTAAATCACTTGTTAAATTTAATTTATTATTTGTTGTAAATAACTTAACGGAAAAATTAGGATCACCAGAAGCATGACGTTCTAATGCCTGTGAAACACTGATGGCATCATTTTCACACCAATTTAATGGTCTAATATTATCGTAATCGTTCACCCCAATAATTAATGCTTTTCTCATTCCCGACCTCCTCTTTTTTAAATTCAATTATTTAAAATAAAATATTATCAAAGAACTATACAACAAAGAGAAATTTATTAAATAATAAAATAGCTATCATTAGACTTTAATTAATAATTAAATGATAGTATTATCACAACACTTAAATATCATTGTCTAAACAATAATGATTGTTAGAATTTATGTTAGAGCTAGTACTAAGGAACAAGATGCAAGTAGAGCACTGGATGATTTAAAAAAATTTGCTCAAAACATCTCACATGAACAAATTGAATACGTAGAGAATGAATCAGGAACTAAATTAGATCGTCCTATATTGAACCAGTTATTAAATGAAGCAGGTAACAACGATATCCTCCTTGTTGAAAGTGTAGATCGCCTCTCACGACTTACTCAAAGTGAATTCAAAATATTGAGAGGTCGGATTGAAAGTAAAAATTTAAGGCTTGTTGTCGCCGATTTACCCACAACTCATACATTAATAAATAGTGAAGATACAATTACTAACTCTATATTAACTCTCATTAATAATCTTTTGATCGATCTGCTAGCTACTATGGCAAGACTGGACAATGATAAACGCAAGGAGCGTATAAGACAGGGCTTAGAAAGAAGTGGGTATAAACCTACTGGAAAAAAATCAGATTTAGCCAAACATAATAGAATCGAAGAATTAAATAGAAAAGGATTAACAAAAGAAGAAATTGCCAAAGCTGTAGACTGTGGTATAGCTACAGTATATAGAGTCTTAAAAAACAAAAAAACGGCGTATTGAACGCCGTTTTTTATTTTCTTTCTTATAAAAATTCCGTTGATGCCTTATTTCATACATCTAAAATAATCTCATTAAGAAGCTAACATTTTACGATTTACTTTTTTCCAATTGTTATACCAGTCCATAACCTCTTGGTAATCATAATAAACGGCGGATTGCCTTTTTTGACCATCTTTGATTGGTGTTGGAAAAAAATGATCTTCTTTTTCTAATTTTTTTAACTTATCTCTACGTATGCTCAACATATCGCAAACTTCATTAATTGTTAAACGAAGCTTTGACAACCTGTTGGACTGAGATTGCGTTACTACCATTTGTTTTTCTGATGCTATCATTACTTTCTCCTCTTTTATTATTAATTATTATTATAATTTCTCTTTCTTTTTTTACTTTATATACATTTTCTTCAAAAATAAATTTATTCATAACTCCCTCTATTTAGCACGTAAGTCATCAATATCTATACCGTATTCATTCAAAAATTTAGTTTTCTTGCTCGATATTGTAGCACGACAATAAAAATCTTCTGGACAGTTATTTTTTATTACCGCATAAAATTTTCTATCACTTTTATCATCTATATTTAGTATTTTTTCGCGCTCCATTACGTCTGGCAATTTTAATTCATTAAACTTCTCTAAAAAAATTAAATTAATTTTTTCTAAATTTCCCCAATGATAGCCATAAGATAGACACCAATCCTTTAATTGAGGATTCAAAACTCTAATTTCGGATCTGACCATTAGTTCAGCTAAAGCAAATAGTTCTTTCTCCGTATAGAATCTTCTATTTTTATCCCGTAGCTCTGTCCCTTTATGATAATACCTGATATTCCAACGTTTACTAGTCATTCCAAAATAGCAACCATTTTTATATTTATCTTTCTTTTTATAAGGGTAAGTACCTAATTTAATAACATGGTCTAAATACCTTAAGGCTTCATCCTTACTATAAAAAATTAAATCCTGTTTAATATCAACCCTATAAACCCTAAAATTACCTTTTTTAATTTTAAACATTTGAGCTTTAGTAGGATAGAAAAAGCCCAAATTTTCTAATTTTTCTACAAAATTACAAATAATTTTAAGTAGATTAGATTCTCCTGTGACATTCTGCCCATGAAGCCATTTAAATATATTCCCCTGAACATTTACTATATTTTTTTTAGACGTAAGTTTGATAGGATCTCCTTTTTTTGAAAGAATAATTTTAGACTTATTTCTAATTTTTGCACTTCCTAAATTAAGATCACCATTAGACAAATCATCAATATTAAAATTAGTATCTATAATACATCCATCTGATATTTTACTTACATCATGATCAATACAAATATCAAAATTAACCCAATCAATTTCTAAAGTATTTCTTATGTATTTCATTTTATTCCTTAACTCCTTTTTTTATTTTTGTATAAATTTAAAAAACAACAAAGCATCTTTAACTGTAAAAGCTAAAGATTTAAAAAAATAATTTATCTGAGATATAGAGAGTTATTATTTTATACAAATGTCGTCTTAATATATACATAATATTATACTTGAAAATATCATCAAGCGCAAGGACTTCTTTAGTTTAGAGCCTATTCTTATTCATCCCAATCAGAATAAGCTCTATTTAGCTTCAGTTTAACGTCTTATAGCACCAAATTGGTAATTACCATAATTCGTCTTTACTTCTATTTCTTTTGCAAAATTTGCATCACAATTTATTGAAAGCTCAACCATCTGTCCAAATTTCAAATTAGCAGGTAATTTCTTATTGTGATCATATTCACCTATGCCGCAATTATTACCACGATTAATAATAATATCGTTGATCGTAACGTCATCTACTTTAGATTGAATAACAATATTATACGCTAGCTTTCCATAAACTTTTGTATTGAACTCATTCATATTAAAAGAAACCTCAACTGGTTCTCCCTCTAAAATTTGCTTAATTGGATTGGCTGCACCTTGATCCTCATATCCTAAATTTTCATCAACTGCACTATCATCTGCTAAGGCATCTGCACCTGCCAATGGATCAGTTTCGGCTGCCGCCGCTACCGCTTCTGCAACTTGTTCTTGTGCTGTCTCACTTTTAGATTCACTACATCCCCATACGAAACATAGCGATGTCGCCATTAATCCCCAATACGTTGATCCTTTTAGCATAATTGCCCCACTATAAATTTGATATTAATTAATTACTTACCCTGTAAACCTATGGATATCTTGGAGTTAGATTTGAAAAGTTAAGTAAATTACGTAACTAAAGTTTAATAATCTACGTAATTAAAATCAAATATTACGTAACTATTAGTTAAGCTAATTATTTTGAGGTAATGAAAAATGATGATGAAAAAACTTTATTTGCAAATCGCTTGATAAAAGCTATGCAAGCCAAAGGTTACGAAGCTAAAGCTTCTGTTTTAGAAAGAGAGTTCAATTTGAACTATTCTGGCAGACCTATGACTTTACATGGAGTTCGCAAATGGCTCATCGGGGAATCTATCCCATCTGGTGACAAACTTCTTACGCTTGCAAAATGGCTAGATGTACCGCCAGAAGAACTAGCTTTTGAAAAGGACATTCAAAAGGCAATTACACAACGAGATGCTAGATGGAAACAGGAATTAGGCTATAAAGATAAAGAAGTTTTTGAAGCTTTTATTGATCTCCCTTCTCCACATAAAAAACTTGTTAGAGAATTAATTATGGCTCTTTCAAATCAAAATAAATCATGAAAATTAATTTTATATTTGTATTGAGTCTAATCGAGCATAATCATAAGGCGTGATATAAGCTTTTTCTTGAATAGTATCTAACCAATTGCTCCAAGCATTCATAATTTTTATACGTTCTTCAATATATTCTGCAATATGTGTGTAAGCTCCAACCGTATTATTCCTTTCCTGATGGCTCATCTGCTTTTCAAGCGCATCTCTTTGGAAAATCCCCATTTCCCCTAATGCAGACCTTGCTAATGCTCTAAAGCCATGCAGACTAATTTCTTCTTTAGAGTATCCCATGCGGCGTAAAGCATCATTCGGCGTATTCTCACTAAGAAAATTACTTTTATTATTAGGACTTGGAAAAATTTTGTCGCAGCTACCACTATATTCACGTATTTGCTCAAGTAAAATAATGGATTGAGGAGATAAAGGCACAATATGGTTATCCCTCATCTTAGCCCCTCTTGATGAATGCTTACTTCCTTCTACAAACTCTCTATTAGCAGGTATTACCCATTGTTTCCTATCAAAATCAATCTCTGACCATCTTGCAAATCTTAACTCACTAGATCTTGCAAAAGTATGTAAAGCAAATTGTAAAAATAATTTAGTAATGCTATGTCCTGTATCCGCTTTTATTCGCCGAATTAGTTCAGGTATAGGTTCTAGACTCTTAAATGTAGCCCTATTATTTTTCTTAGCTGATAAGTCCATATCCTCTAATTCACGAGCAATATTAAGATCAATGAAATTATGCTGTAAAGCATAACTAAAGATTGAAATAAGGTCAGCTCTAATTCTTTGGGCGTTATCAGGAGAGTCCTTATAGATTATGTTTAAGGTATTTTTTAATTCATTTAAACCAATTTGATCAATCGCTTTATTTTTAAATTTGGGGAATAAATGATTTTCGAACTTTCTTAAACGCTTATGTTTGGTATCCTCACTTAAAGGCTTCTTTAAAGCGTAAGCTTCTAACCAATTTCTCGTCATACTCTCTAAAGAATGATAATTATTTTCCTTTTGACGAAGCATTTCTTTTTGCTGTTTTGGATCTTTACCTTCAGCTAACGCTCTTCTATATTCTGCTCTCTTTTCTCTAGCCTTACTCAAACTTAAATTTGGATAAATTGCTATAGTCAGTTTAGTTACCTTATTTGTGCTTTTATTTTTATATTTGAACTGCCAACTCTTCGTACCAGAAGTTCTTACAAGGAGATATAAACCATCACCATCATGTAAAGAGTACTCTTTATTCTTAGGCTTTGCAGAAGAGCATTTAGTATCTGTAAGCGGTTTAACCTTTATTGCCATTGAATACAAACATGTCTATACGATGAGGTGCTCATAAAGGTACTCATTTTGTACATGTGTATCAAGGCATATAACGTGATATAAAGATGGGATTTTCAGATAAAGTAAGGTATTTTAACGATATTTTATTATAATACTTAGTATATCTTTAAAGATATGGTCCCGAGGGTCGGACTCGAACCGACACGTCATCTCTGACAGCGGATTTTGAATCCGCCGCGTCTACCAATTTCACCACCTCGGGAAAGGTTGTGTTGCGTATAATAAACTGTTTCAAAAAGTTGTCAACGCAAGATTCTTCATTTGTCTATTTTTGAATCATCATGGTTTTTTTTGAGCCAATACCCCTCAATACCGTTCATAAAACCAAAAAAAGCATATACTAAGCACAGTTCTTTATTTCTGTTTTTATTTATCATCATGCAACTTTCAGATTTTAATTTTGATCTCCCTGACGAGCTGATTGCCCGCTATCCACTGGAAAGCCGCAGTGCATCCCGACTGCTGCATCTGGATGCACAAGGACAGTATCACGACTGTCATTTCACCGATATTCTTGAACTGCTTTCACCAGGTGATCTGCTTATTCTGAATGATACAAAAGTCATGAAAGCCCGCTTAAAAGGTAAACGTGCTTCTGGGGGGGCTGTCGAAGTTCTGGTCGAACGTATGCAGGACAGATTTATTGCACATTGTCATATTAAAGCCAGCAATTCACCTAAAGCAGGTGCTGAGTTGTTTATTGGTCCTGATGAAGTGAAAGTCACGGTTCAGGGTCGTCATGAAAACCTGTTTATTGTTGAGTTTTCACAGCCTATTCTGAATGTGCTGGATCAGTATGGACAATTACCTATCCCGCCTTATTTCAACCGTGAAGCAGAAGCGATTGATACTGAACGCTACCAGACCGTGTTCAATGACCCGAGCAAACTTGCCAGTGTTGCCGCTCCAACAGCCAGCCTGCACTTTGATCAGAACTTACTGGAAAAACTTGAAGCTAAAGGTGTCCAGAAGACCTTTGTGACCCTGCATGTGGGCGCAGGGACTTTCCTGCCCGTCAGAACCACTGATATTGAAAACCATATCATGCACAGTGAATGGTGTGATGTGCCTGAGCATACCGTGGAACTGATCCATCAGACCAAAGCCCGTGGCAACAAAGTCATTGCTGTCGGTACAACCGCAACCCGTGCTGTGGAAAGTGCTGCACAGGCACATGATGGTGAACTTGCAGCATGGACGGGTGATACACAGATTTTTATTTACCCAGGCTATGAGTTTAAAGTGGTGGATCGTCTGATCACCAACTTCCACCTGCCTGAATCCACCCTGCTCATGCTGGTTTCTGCTCTGTCCAACCGTGAAAACATTCTGAATGCCTACCGACATGCTGTTGAATGTCAGTACCGTTTTTTCAGTTACGGTGATGCCATGCTGATTGACCAGGCAGCGTCCTGATTTCACGGAGTTATCCATGCCGCTGGACAGTGTCAGACAGACCATACATATCCGTCGAAAGAAAAATCAGGTGGTTTTTCATAACATTGCCCGATTATGGGATCTGGCACGTAACAGCCATTCCCATCAGGATCTGCTGGATGGTCTGCATCCGTGGAATGCTCCTATCACGCTGAAATTTGAGAATATTCAGCCCATTTTACTGGGAATATGCGGCATCTTTATCAGCCTGATACTGTTTATTCAGCCTGAGGCTTTCTGGGCTCAGCTCTGTCTGCTGGCAGGACTGCTGATGATTTTCTGGGCATTCATCAGCTATGAAAATGATGACCCTGTTGAAGAAGTCATTGCTCACCTTGAAAAAGAAGCGATTGCGAAAAAGTATCAGCTGAACTTTCAGAGACAGCCTCAGCATCTTTCTGTACCACTGAACCCTGTACTGTTTATTTCCCAGTTAAAACAGATGTTTCCAGTGTTCAGCCAGGGCAATATTTCCAATGATTTTCCCTGGTATGCCAGCACCGTCTGGCAGGATGATCAGGGCAAAGATCATCAGGTGATGCTGTTTCAGTATCGCTATATCAATGAAATCCGTGCCAAAGATAAAGATGGCAATGACATTAAAATTAAAGAAGTACAGCGTGACCTATGGGGCGTGTTTATTTTTGATATAGAAACGCGGGGGCTCGCTGTCACCACTGCCAATAAATCTTTTTATTATCCCTACAGTTTCCCCTGGCAGACCAGTGATATTCAAAGCAATGAAAAACTGCGCTTCTTTGGCAGTGACCGGCTTGAAGTGGTAAAACTGCTGACCCCTGCCATGGTACTGAAACTTTCGGACTTCTTTGCACAACGTCATGGCGATCTGATGTTTCACCCGGACAAAAACATGCTGTGCTTTTTAGGTCCCTCCAATCTGTTTCATATGAACAGCCGTAACACAAAAAAAATAGAAGATATCTCTGCTTTACGTGGACACCTCCGCACATTTAATTTACCTTATCTTGAAAAACTGCAACACGATTTAACACAGTTTTTAAAATAACAATCCTGGGGAAGAACATGGGCTTACTGATTTTTTTACTGGTCATCATCGCCATCGTGGTCGGATGTGTGCTGGTGCGCAACAATATAGTCAGACATCACAATGCCACCGTTCGTGCCTGGTCAGATGTTGCCAGCTACGAACGTCAGAAAGTAAAAATACTCGATGCTCTGCAGCCGTTGGTCGAACAGTATTCTGCTTTTGAAAAAGGCACACTGGAAAAAGTCACAGAACTGCGTCAGAACATCATGAGTCTGAACATGAAAACTGCCGATGTCTCTCAGTTACAGCGTATTGAAGCACTGAACCGTGAGCTGATTCAGAACTTAAATATCGTGGTGGAAAATTATCCTGAACTGAAAGCCAACGAAATTTATCTGAGAATGATGAATGAAATCGATGAGCAGAATGAAAATGTCGGTGCTGCTATTACGATTTTTAACCGCAATGTAGAGCTGTTCAACAACCATATTCAGATTTTTCCGAACAATATCATCAACACCATGACACTGGGCAAAAAAGCCATCCGTCCTTTCAGAGACAGTACAACTCTACAGAATTTTGATTATCGTCCAAATTTCTGATCTGAACCCACAGTTGAAGCCCCGCAAAAATCCAGTCACTTTTAAAGTCGGCTGGATTTGTTTTTTCAGCAAGTGTCACCATTTATATAAAGTCCCTTTTTTCTGATGTGTTCATGCAGCTTCAGCAGTGTCAGTGTTCAGTCGGTAACGAATTGATGTTTCTGCGCAGTAACACTGGTAATTGGATGCAGAATCCAGGAAAATGGTGGACTTTTAGCCCTGACAATCAGCGAACTGTTTTTTCGCCATGATTTTGGAACCTGTATGAAGTTTGAAAAACTTGGTCAGTCGGGTCGCGCCCGTCGTGGCCGTCTGACCCTCGAACACGGTGTGGTCGAAACCCCTGTGTTTATGCCTGTTGGCACTTATGGAACTGTCAAAGGCATGCTTCCTCGTGACATTGAAGACATTCAGGCACAGATCATTCTGGGCAACACTTTCCATCTGTATTTACGTCCAGGACTGGATGTGATCAGAGAACATGGCGGTCTGCATGAATTTATGAAATGGAACAAACCCATTCTGACAGATTCAGGCGGCTTTCAGGTGTTCAGCCTGGGTGCCATGCGTAAGATCAAGGAAGAAGGGGTGACTTTCCGTTCTCCTATTGATGGTTCTAAAGTATTTCTGTCCCCTGAAATTTCCATGGAAATCCAGCAGACATTAAACTCAGATATCGTCATGATTTTTGATGAATGTACACCTTATCCTGCCACTCACGAAGAAGCACAGAAATCTTTGCAGCTTTCCCTTCGCTGGGCAAAACGCTGTAAAACTCATCATCATGATGTCCTGAAAAATAAAAATGCCTTATTCGGTATTATTCAGGGTGGTATGTATGAAGATCTTCGTGATGAATCACTCAATGGACTCAAAGAAATTGACTTTGACGGTTTTGCCATTGGTGGACTTTCTGTCGGTGAACCGAAAGAAGAAATGATCAAGGTGCTGGATTATCTTCCTGCAAAAATGCCTGAAGATAAACCACGTTATCTGATGGGTGTAGGTAAGCCTGAAGATATCGTTGAAGGTATCCGCCGCGGTGTTGATATGTTTGACTGTGTGATGCCGACACGTAATGCCCGTAACGGACATTATTTTGTGACTGATGGTCTGGTGCGTATCCGTAACAGTAAATACCGTCATGATCAGAATCCACTCGACCCACACTGTGACTGTTATACCTGTACCAATTTTACCCGTGCTTACCTGTTCCATCTGGAAAAATGTGGCGAGATGCTGGGTTCCATGCTCGGTACTATTCATAACCTGCGTTATTACCAAAGATTTACACAGGACATCCGTGATGCACTGGATAATGGCAGCTTCGATGCATTTGTTGAAGACTTTTATACACGTCGCGGACTTGAAGTACCGCCCTGTCCACAAGATTAATTCTTTCAGCATTTGCGCTGAAGAAAAAGACAGGGTAAATTGCTGAACAAACCAGTTTATTATGATTGTATTGATATACAGTTTTATTAGTTTAGGAAATTGAAATGAGCCTTTTTATTTCTACTGCTCACGCAGCAGGTGAAGCCGCACAGCAGCCAAGTATGGTCGCTAACCTATTAATGATTGCTGTTTTTGTTGCAATTTTCTACTTTCTGATCTGGCGCCCTCAGGCAAAACGTGCCAAAGAGCACCGCACTCTGGTTGAAAGCCTGGGTGTAGGCAGTGAAGTTGTTTTTGCCGGTGGTCTGATGGGCAAAATTTTAAAAATTGAAGGTGATTTTGCTGTGGTTGAACTGAACCGCGGTAATGAAGTAAAAATCCAGCGTGCAAGTGTCATTTCAGTACTTCCTGAAGGCACATTAAACAACCTGTAATTAAAAAACAGTCGTGCGCGAGCACGACTTTTTCATTTTAAGAAGAAAATTAAATGCGTTACCCAGCATGGAAATATCTGCTGATCCTGGTTGTCCTGGTTATCAGCACGTTATATGCCCTGCCAAGTTTGTATCCTGATGAACCTGCTGTTCAGATTTCAGGCGCCAAAGCCGGAACTCAGATTGACAGCAGCATCATACAAAAAGCAGAGCAGATACTGAAAAGCGAAAATATTAAAAGCCATGACAACAGCTTTACCAACAATGCGGCACTGTTACGCCTTGATTCATCTGAAGCTCAGCTGAAAGCCAAGGAAGCATTACGTCGCAGCCTTGGTGATGACTATGTTGTTGCACTGAACCTGGCTCCAACAACACCTGAATGGCTGCAGAAAATTGGTGCAAAACCAATGAAGCTTGGCCTGGACTTACGGGGTGGTGTTCACTTCCTGCTGGAAGTGGATATGGATAAAGCCATTTCACAGCGGATGGAAACATCAGAAACCGACATCCGTCGTCAGTTCCGTGACAACAAGATCAAGTTCAACAGTCTGTCCATGAACAACAACGTCATTACGGTGCAGTTTGCCAGCAATGATGACCGTTCAAAAGCGATGGACTTCCTGCGCAGCAATGGCAATGAATTCACTCAGCAGGCTGTAGCAACTGATTCAGGTTCTACACTGCGTCTGAGCTATACAGATGTCCGCAAACAGGAAATTCAGTCCTATGCAGTCAATCAGAACTTAACCACACTGCGTAACCGTATTAACGAACTGGGTGTAGCAGAAGCACTGGTACAGACTCAGGGCAGTAACCGTATTGTCGTTGAATTGCCTGGTGTACAGGATACAGCTGAAGCAAAACGTGTTCTGGGTCGTACTGCGAACCTTGAATTCCGCCTGGTTTCAGACCTGAATGATCAGTACATTGATTCCTATACAGGTAAATCCAACGGTCAGCCTTTACCTCCAGGTACAGCAGCCTTTGCATACGAGTCACTGGACAGCGGTCGTGAATTACTGCTGAACCGTAACCGTATCCTGACAGGTGAACGCGTTCAGAATGCAACTTCAGGTTTCAGCCAGGACACGGGTGGTGCTGAAGTGAACATTACACTGGATGCTGCTGGCGGTAAGCTGATGGCAGATGCAACCCGTAATGCTGTCGGCAAACGCATGGCTGTTCTGTTCATCGAAAACAAACAGAAAATCAGCTATGTTGCAGACCCGGCAACAGGTACGCAGACTGAAGTCCGTACACCTTATACTGAATCTGTGATTATCAATGCTGCAACCATTCAGGCTGTTCTGGGTTCTCAGTTCCGTATCACAGGACTGGATTCGCCACAGGAAGCTGCTGAGCTGGCATTGATGCTTCGTGCAGGTGCGCTTGCTGCGCCGATGTACTTCGTGGAAGAACGTGTTGTTGGTCCAAGCCTGGGACAGGAAAATATTGATAAAGGTGTAACATCCACTATTGTTGGATTTATCCTGGTCGCTTTATGGATGGTGGTGTTCTTCCGTCTGTTCGGTCTGATTGCCGATTTTGCCCTGATCATCAACCTTGCCATGCTTTTAACAGTCATGTCCTGGATCGGTGCCTCACTCACCCTGCCCGGTATTGCCGGTATCGTGATCACCATTGGTATGGCAGTCGATGCCAACGTACTGATCTGTGAACGGATACGGGAAGAACTGCGATGGGGAGCCTCACCTAAGCAGGCGATTGTGGCGGGTTATGATCGTGCCTATAACACCATTTTCGACTCGAACTTAACCACATTCCTTGTGGCGTTCATTCTGTTCGCAATTGGTACAGGTCCGATTAAAGGCTTCGCGGTTACCCTGATGATTGGTATTGTCTGCTCGATGTTTACTGCAATTACAGTAACACGTGCAATCGTACAGATTATTTACGGTAAAAAGCGTAACCTGAAAAAGTTGAGCATATAGGAGATCGAAGATGACTGATGTGACTCAACCGAAAAAGTATGGTCGCCCAGACGATGAAAAAATCATAAACTTTATGAAGATTGCCAGACCAGCGGCAATCATTTCCATCCTGCTGACACTTGCGAGTATCTTTTTCATCTCGACCAAAGGTCTGAACCTGGGGCTTGATTTTACTGGCGGGATCTCTGCCGAGCTGAACTATCAGCAGGCTGCTGACCAGAAAGACATCATCAATGCACTACAGGGCGCTGGCTTTGAAGATGCCGTTGTACAGACCCTGGGTTCCAATAAAGACCTGCTGGTCCGTATGCCCGTTCAGGACAATGTACAGGCTGAAGATCTGACCCGTACCATCACCAAAGCAGTACAACTGCCTGGCAATACTGCCGAAGTCCATAAAGTGGATGTTGTGGGTGGACAGGTCGGTAATGAACTGTATATCCGCTCTGCAGGTGCTGTTGCACTTGCAATGCTGCTGATGCTTGTTTACGTGACCATCCGTTTCGAATTTAAGCTCGCACTGGGTGCTGTCCTTTCCCTGCTGCACGACGTTATTGTGACTGTTGGTATTTTTGCCATGATGCAGTGGCCTTTTGACCTGACAGTACTGGCTGCAGTACTGGCATTAATTGGTTTCTCGCTGAACGATAACATTGTTGTATCTGACCGTATCCGGGAAAACTTCCGAAAAATCCGTGGTGCTTCGCCACTGGAAGTTGTGAACTCTGCACTGACAGAAACATTAAGACGTACCATTCATACCTCCATGACCCTGTTACTCGTTGTGGTTGCCATGATGATCCTGGGTGGGGATGGTCTGAAATGGTTCTCCGTTGCCATGTTTATTGGTGTATTTGTGGGTACATATTCTTCTATTTATATCGGTACAGCCTTTGCCTTATGGCGTGGTCTGAACCGTCAGGACTTCATTGTTCAGGTTAAACCTGAATTTGAAGAAGAAGAGGAAATCCCTTCTTAATACTGAATTTCAGTTCCTGTCCAATACAAAACCCAGGCGACTTCTGTTTCCTGGGTTTTTCTTTGCCATCACTCTGAAAATGTATGATTTGCCCAATATCAGGAATGACGTACCAACTCAATCTTCGGAAAATTAAAACCTTTACAGGACAATTCAGAACGCCACGCCACTGTCAGCATACTGCCCATAACAACATAGCTCTGAAATGCAAAAACACCCAGCCGATCATGACTGCAGACTCCACCAGTCATGCCACTGGTCAACCGCACATTCAGCTCATTCAGGTTCATCCGTATACCCAGCCCTGCTGCCTTTAAAATGGCTTCTTTGGCTGTCCATATACGGAACCAGTATTCTGAATCACAGTCATATTCCTGCCACAGCTGTATTTCTTCTGCATGAAAAGCATGTCCTGCCAAAGCCTCAAAACGTACCTGACGGTTCAGATCTTCAATATCCACGCCCAGATCGCGTACCTGATGACTGCTGGCCAGTGCATAATGCTGTCTGCTGTGGCTGTGATTAAAACTGAAATCAGGAAAATCTTTCAGATAAGGCTTTCCAAACTCAGTAACAGCAATATCTTCTGGCTGAATGGTATGACTTAAATACTGACTCAACAGACTGTTACGAAAGCCATGAATCGCCTGTTTCTGTTGCTGAATACGGAGCTTTGGCACATCAGACAGATTATCTGCATGCACAATGTATCCTGTTTCACATACATCCAGCCGAATCGTTTTCATCTCTGCTGCCCTTTCATATTTCAGATCACAATAAAAAACCAGCAAATCATTGCTGGTTTTCACTACAGAAGTACTGAAAAATCAGTTCCCCTGCACAAGCCGTCTGGCACTGATAATACCAGGCTGCTGCTCAAGTCGGGCAAGCAGACGCGACAACTGCGCCAGCCCTTTAACTTCAATCAACAGCTTCATATTGGCAATACCGTCTGCTTCTGAAATTGTATTGACCTGACGGATGTTGATCTGATCTGAGAAAATCACCTGAGTCAGATCTTTAAGCAGACCACGGCGGTCATATGCTTCAACCACAATCTGCACACTCTGACCACGTGTCGGCTGCATTTCCCAGTCCGCTTCCACCGCACGCTCAGGCTCCAGACTGATCATACGGACATAATCCGTACAGATAACCTTATGGATGCTGACACCACGGTTTAAGGTGATATAGCCTCCGATTGACTCACCATGTACAGGCTGACAGCACTGTGCAACATGCAGTTCCACATTGTCCAGACCATCAATCAGAATGCCATGGGCAGACAAAGTATGACTTGCGCGTGGATTCAGCGTTGGCTTCAGCACCAGTTCAGGCTCATCCTGATCCAGATGCATATGTTTGTTGACCTGATTGATCAATGCATGAAGACTGATGTCACCATTCACCAGACCAATCAGAATATCATCACCGCTTTTTACATTGAAATGATTGCAGTAATCACTCAGATCAATACTTTTCGGGTGTATCGCAAGACGTGAAAGCTCCTTGTTCAGGATTTCACGACCCACTTCGAGGTTCTTACTTCTGTCCTGCTGACGGAACCAGTGACGCAGCTTGTCCCGTGCACGGGCAGTTTTGATATAGCCCAGTGAATTGACAAGCCAGTCACGGTTTGGTTCCCGGTCTTTTTTGGTCAGAATTTCGACCTGCTCCCCTGTTTTCAGAGTATAGGTCAAAGGTACATAACGCTGGTTCACCCGCGATGCATAGCACTTGTTTCCGACCTCTGTGTGAACATGGTAAGCAAAATCAAGCACCGTTGAACCACGAGGCAACTCTTTGATATCACCATCACGACTGAACACATAAATCTTTTCAAAATCTTCGAACTCCTGAATCTGTTCAAAGTTTTCTTCAGTGTCTTCGTCTTTATATGCACTGGCATCATTACGTTCCTGATAATGTTCCAATACAGCTCGTAATGAATGCAGACGGTGGTTAAATGAATAATCTGTGGACTTCGCACCTTCTTTATAGTTGAAGTGCGAACAAACCCCCAGCTCCGCTTCTTCATGCATTTCCATGGTACGGATCTGCACTTCAAGCGATTTGTTTTCTGCAATCACCGCAGTATGCAGTGAACGGTAACCATTGGCTTTGGGGTTGGTGATATAGTCATCAAACTGATGAGGAATATGACGCCAGATCTGATGCACAATCCCCAGTGAGTGATAACATTCAGGGACTGTTTTGACCAGCACCCGCACAGCTCGGATATCATACAGTTGGTCAAAACTCAGATTTTTACTCTTCATTTTGCGGTAAATCGAGTAAATATGTTTTACCCGACCCGAAATTTCAGCCTCAATTCCATCATTCAGCAGTTCTGCGCGAAGCTTATCTATGACAAACTGAATATAATGTTCACGTTCCAGACGCTTTTCATTCAGTAAGGATGCAATTTCTTTATAGCGTTCTGGTGCAAGATAGCGGAAAGCCAGGTCTTCCAGTTCCCACTTCAGCTGAGCAATGCCCAGACGGTGTGCCAGTGGTGAGTAAATCGTCAGAATTTCCCGTGCTACACGCTCCTGCCGCTCTTTGGAAGCCTTTGCAAGTTCCCGCAGTGCATAAGTACGTTCAGCAAGTTTGATCAGTACAACCCGAACATCTTCCGTGACTGAAATCAGCATTTTATAAATACCGGTCAGATGCTCACGCTGGTTGTTGTTAAAATGATCTTCAAGTCGTTTATTTTTTTCAATCAGTTCAGAGAGCTTACCCATGGCAAGCGTACCTTTCACCAGACTGTACACCTGCTCACCAAATTTCTGGCGGATTTCTTCCAGGGTGGTCAGTCCTTCACGGACACTACGGTACAGCATTGCAGCAGATAAAGTGTCTTCATCCACATGTAAATGGGCAAGGATATCTGCCATTTCAATACCGGTATAAAAAGTATTGGAACGGTGACTGGGCGCTGCATCCAGTTCACGCTGCAGTGTCAGGCAGGCAACTTCTTCGAGCTGCTTCAGTTGTGCCCCATCCAGTATGCTTCTGACCCGATCCAGCCATTCCGCCAGATCGTGCTGAGCTTGCTCGGCATGTTCTACAGTCGCTTCCTCTGACAGTTCATTCAAACGCCCGGGAAGTTGCTCACGTACTGTGACCATACCGTTCTCCTAAATATATATGCTTCATATTATAGATCGTTTATTTCGTTCTCTTTCTCAAACAGAGCAATGGATTCAACATGTCCAGTATGCGTGAACATATCCATTACACCTGCTTTTTTCAATTGATACCCCTGTTTCACCAGAATACCGGCATCCCTTGCCAGTGTTGCAGGATTACAGGATACATAAACGATTCTTTTTGCACCAAATTTGGGCACGTAATGCATCACTTCCTCTGCACCAGAGCGCGGAGGGTCTATCAATAATGCCTCAAATCCTTGATTTGCCCAAGAATGATGCGAAAAATCTTTTGTTAAATCTTGTGAATAAAAGTTAATATGCTGAATCTGGTTACGTTCTGCATTTTCAGTGCCACGTTTAACCATTTCCTCACTGCCCTCAACCGCAACTACCCGTCCTGTGTCTCCAACACATCTTGCAAGTGGCAGGGAAAAATTTCCAAGCCCACAGAACAGATCCAGAACCCGTTCTCCCTGCTGTAACTGAAGCAAATCACATGCCAGCTTCACCATCTGGGGGTTAATGGTCGAATTGACCTGAGTAAAGTCCTGTGGATGAAAACCAAATTCAACATTAAAATCATCCAGACTGTAATGCAGACGCATTTCAGCAGCTGGATCATCAACACGATGAACACTTTCAGACCCTTCAGGCTGCAAATAAAGCTGCCATGCCTTATTTAACGCAAAGTTCTTCAGCAGGTTGACATCTTCCGCCGTTAATTCTTCCGTATGACGGATCAACAGGGCTTTTTCCTTGTCCCCCATTGCCCATTCTATATGACCAATTGCAGCTTTGGCTTTTAGACTTTGGAGTAACTGCTTAACATGCGTGACAGAGCCAAACTCATGATCGAGTATCATACAACGATCGATAGATGTGAGTCTGTTGGTCTGGCGTTCACGAAAACCAACCACCAGTTTATCTTTCGCAGGTATGTAACGCACCCCGATCCGTGCTTTCCGACGATAATCCTGACGTAACGAGCGCAAAGGAGACAGCCATTCTTCCGGCTGTATACCGGCAAAATGCTCCAGATGTGATTTCAGCACATCCTGCTTCAGCCTGATCTGTTCATCCTCACGGACATGCTGCATGCTGCATCCACCACAAACCGTATAGTGTGGACAGGCAGGTTCAACCCGATCCAGAGAACTGTCAGCCAGCACTTTTTTACAGTCTGCCTCTTCAAGCCGTTTTGCCTGATGCGTAATCTGAGCGAAAACTTCTTCACCAGGCAATGCATAACTGATAAAGACCTTTTTGCCCTTTTTTTCCTCAGGGTGGTCAGGATGCGTTCCGTAATGTGCAATTCCACGACCTTCATGTGAAAGTGACTCAATCCGAAAAATATAACTGGACTGAGGAGCTGTACGAGGTCTGGCTTTGTATTTCATGGATACCTAAGATGTGGGAGAGGAAAAATCAGAAGCTGTGAATACAGTCTGAAGAGAGGTTTCATGCCAGACGTTCAGAAAATCTGCATGCTGAGGCTGGGTTTTCAGATACTGAATGGTTGCCTGAATCCAGAGACCATGATCATGATGGTTTAACTGACCTTTCAGCAGTAACCACCGCAGATAGATCAGCCATGTATTCAGCACATCACCTTCACAATAACTGGTCAGCTGCTGCCATTGCTGTGCTTTGACATATTCAGGCACATGGTAAGCACCGTCACCGCGTTTACCTGGAAAGCCCAGCAGATGTGCCATATCATCCAGTTTCTGGAAATTACGGCCATTGAACATTGCCATCACATCCATCAGATCAACATGACGGTGGTGATACCTGTTCTGATAGTTATTATAGCGTTTCTGCTGATCAATTTCTCCCTGATCGAACAGACCAGGAGCGGACAGACCATGATACATTGCTCTGTACAGAATCACTGGAATATCAAACTGAGAGCCGTTCCAGCTAACCAAAGTCGGATGCTTTCTGTCAAAAATAGCCAGAAAGCGGGTCAGAATTTCTGCTTCCGAATACTGTTCACGACTGAACGAAAACAGTTTCATCATGCCAGTTTCATCAATGCCCAGTCCAGATATGCAGACGATTTCATGCAGCGGTAAACGCTGAAAATCCATACCTGTTTCCTGACGGCGCAACTTGGTCAGCGCCGCTTCAAGGGCAGGTTCCGGCAGATCCAGATGGTACAGATGTGCGCCTGATTTCAGATCAGTCAAGGTTTCAATATCAAATATCAGTATTGGTAAACGCATTTCATCTCAACTGAGTAAAGGGCTGAACAGAATTATTCTGCATCCACAACTGAAAACAGACCTGTAGACAGATAACGGTCACCACGGTCACAGACGATGCAGACAATCACGGCATCTGGATTTTCTTCTGCAATTTTAATGGATGCCCATACAGCACCACCTGAAGATGTCCCTGCGCTGATGCCTTCTTTACGCGCAAGCTGACGTGCAGTTTTTTCTGCTTCAATCTGTGGAATATCCATAATGCGGTCAACACGCGATGGATCAAAAATAGTCGGCAGATATTCTTTAGGCCAGCGGCGGATACCTGCAATGCTTGCACCATCTTCTGGCTGTAAACCAACAATCTGAATATCAGGATTCTGTTCTTTCAGATAACGGGAAATCCCCATAATAGTACCTGTTGTGCCCATGGAGCTGACAAAATGAGTGATTTTTCCACCGGTCTGCTCCCAGATTTCAGGACCGGTTGTCAGATAATGTGCCTCTGAGTTATCAGGATTGCCAAACTGATTCAGCACCAGTCCAACGCCATCCTGCTGCATCTTTAAAGCCATGTCACGGGCAGTTTCCATATCGGGTGCTTCAATCAGTTCCGCGCCATAAGCCTGCATGGCATCTTTACGTTCCTGACTGGAGTTACCTGGCATGATCAGCTTCATTTTATAGCCACGCATGGCAGCGACCATCGCCAGTGCAATCCCTGTATTTCCGCTCGTCGCCTCAACCAGTGTGTCGCCAGGCTTGATCTGACCACGCTTTTCAGCCTGCATGATCATGTTGTACGCTGGACGGTCCTTGACTGAACCCGCTGGATTATTGCCTTCCAGTTTTGCCAGTACGGTTGCTTGAGTGTGACTTGCCAGACGCTGTAGACGCACCAGGGGAGTTTTCCCTACATAGTGATCCAGTAAAAATTCGTCTGCTTGAAAATCAGGGGTTGTATTACTCATTATATGTACCTGTATCGAGGTGCGACTATTGTATGAAAAAATGACTTCTCCTGCACCCATTTCCCAGGCTTTTTATCGAATGTGATTAAAGCTCAGTCAGTTCCAGTTTAAAGCATGCTAATATGCCTGACTAAGGGAATTAACAGCTTTCACCATGTCAAATATCAATAAGAAATTATTTAAGCGGCTACACTTAAATCATGCTTATGGGCAACTGATTGCCCTGATTTTTGTACCGATTACCATTCTGGCATGCGTGGGTACTGTCCTGGTTCTTTCTGAAACCTCCAGTGCTGCCAAAGCACAGCAGAAACAGATGGCTATTGCCATTCTGACCCGTAACCAGTCTGCTGCTGAAAATGCACTGATGCAGCTCGACCGCTTTCCCTGGCAATACGATCAGGCACGTTTTTTCATGCAGAACATGATGAATGAAAAACACCTGATCCGCACTGCAATTATTGATTCAAAAAACTCAAACCGCCTGAGCATGGGCTACCAGGATCAGTCTGCCTGGCCTGAATATGACACCAGACAGTCTTTTATTGGTCCTGTTGAACATAAAGACAGCCATGTGTATGGGCTTCAGATCAACGAAGGCGTGGGTGATCATGCCTGGTTGCTGATTGAACTGGATAACCAGCCTTTACAGATTGCCCGATACAGAGTCCTGATCGTGCTGGTTGCAACGGGCTTGCTGACGTTGCTGCTGTTACTGCTGTGCCTGAATTTCTATTCGCGCCGCTGGATTGCACCCATGTATGAAATCCGCATGCAGCTACAGCGACTCAATGCAGATACGCTCGATCAGCACATGGTCATTAACAGTACCGGTGAGCTGCGCCTGTTACAGCGTGATATTGCCAATGTCGTCAAACGGCTGCATTTCAGCTTTCTTGAACTGAAAGAACACACCGAACAGACCGAAGATGACTTACGCAGAACTTTAGATAC
This sequence comes from Acinetobacter sp. WCHAc010052, assembly GCF_002165295.2. Classification (NCBI taxonomy): domain Bacteria; kingdom Pseudomonadati; phylum Pseudomonadota; class Gammaproteobacteria; order Moraxellales; family Moraxellaceae; genus Acinetobacter; species Acinetobacter sp. WCHAc010052. The sequence continues at coordinate 2,985,593 of NZ_CP032143.1, forward strand.
CCTTGAAGTACAGAACATTACTTACCGTCAGGCACGGGATCAGGCCATTTCTGCAAACCAGTCCAAATCAGTCTTCCTGGCGAACATCAGCCATGAGCTGCGTACACCACTGAACAGTATTGATGGATTTATTCATCTGTTACTGCGTCAGGGCAACCTCAGCAACGAGCAGAATCTGTATTTACAGACCATCCGTAAGTCTTCTGCCCATCTGCTGGCACTGATTAATGACGTTCTGGATTTTTCCAAAATTGATGCCGGCAAACTGGAACTTGAAACTGCACCGTTTGATCTGGAAGAAGCAATTTTTGATGTGATGGATATGCTGTCTCCACCGGCAGCGCAAAAACACATCAACATGACCTTCTATTATGCAGATAACGTTCCTAAATATCTGATTGGTGATGCATTACGCTTTAAACAGATTCTGACCAACCTGATTTCCAATGCCATCAAATTCACACCGGATGGGGAAATTATTGTACGTGCACGAATGGAGCAGGATGATATTGGTCAGTGCCTGCTGCATTTCAGCGTGCAGGACAGTGGTATTGGTCTGAGTGGCACTGACCGTAAAAAACTGTTTGAATCTTTCTCTCAGGGCGATGCATCCGTTACCCGTCAGTTTGGCGGTACAGGACTTGGACTTGCGATTTCCAAACAGCTTGTCCATCTGATGCAGGGACAGATTGGTTTTGAGGATAACCAGGAACGCGCACCGACTGAAAAAGGCTCAACTTTCTGGTTTACTGCCATGTTCAATGTCGATGAAGATGATGGCATTGAGCATCCTGATTTCAGCCACATGCAGGTTGTTTCCTATCTTGCGCACCCTGCGACAGCGAACGTACTCCGACATTATCTTGAAGACTATAAAGTTCAGCATACTGAAACTTCATCCATTCTGGATCTGTTCAGCCGACTGAACCATTTAACTGGCAACGTTGAAAACACCTGGCTGATTGTGGATCACAGTGGCGACTCCGAAGCACTGCTGACTGAGATTCGCACCCGTTACAATGGTAACCTGGCAGTCTATGGCTATCAGATGGTACTGGACCCAGGAATACTCAATGAACACCGTGCCCGTCCACTGTATCAGCCACTCAGCCGCAGTGCTTTAATTCAGCTGCTGAGTAATCAGCCTGTCTTCGATCAGGATGAACATGAGGACTTCAATGGTCAGGGTTTGCACATCCTGGCGGTCGATGACCATTTGCCAAACCTGATTGTTCTGGAAGCGTTACTTGCTGAGCTGAACGTCAGAACCACCAAAGCGCTGAGCGGACAGGAAGCTCTGGAAATTCTTCAGAATAACCTTGAGAGCAAGGCGCAGCCTTTCGATCTGATTTTCATGGACATTCAGATGCCTGTCATGTCTGGTATTGATACCACCCGTGCCATCCGCTCACTGGAATCCACACTTGAAAATCACAAGCGTTTACCTGTGATTGCACTGACTGCACATGCATTGTCCGATGAAAAACAGAAACTGCTGAAAGGGGGTATGGATGATTACGTCACCAAGCCGATTCAGATTGAACAGATTATTCAGATCCTGACTCAGTGGACCACACAACAGTTCAACAAAGTCAGTACTGTGGAAAAGGCTCATGTGATTGAAGCGCTTGACCCTCAGATTATGGACTGGCAACAGAGTCTCCAGCTGGCTGCCAATAAGGAAGACCTGGCCGTGGATCTGCTGAAAATGCTGACGGACAGTTTTGAAGCTGAAGTGAATGAAATGGAACAGCTGATTGCACTTGAAGATTTTCCTCAGCTTGAGCATGTACTGCACCGTCTGTATGGTGCAACCCGTTATGTCGGTGTACCTGCCTTACAGGAAGCAACAGGTTCATTTGAACAGTTTGTTTCCACTTTACGCAAAGAACGGCGTAAGGCTGACGAATACTTTGTGCAGGAAACCCTGAACCGCTTCAATGACCTGAAAGCAGTCATCCAGCAGGTGGAACAAGCCGCTCAGATTATTCTGAACAAACATAATCTCTGAAGCACCACGGGCGCTACACGACTAAAGTCCACTACGTCCATTCATGGATGTGACTGTACTGTCATGTATCCTGTACGCCCCCATGTTATGCTCAGAAACAGGACAATAAAAGGTTTTTACCATGGCTTTACTGCGCATAGAAAAAAATAACGGCATCGCTACAGTTTCCCTGAACCGCCCTGATAAGCGAAATGCAATGAGCTTTGCATTACTGCGGGAACTGGTCAGTACCGCTGAAAAAATTAAAAAAGACCGCAGCATCCGTTGCGTTATTCTGACAGGTGAAGCAGGTGTCTTCAGTGCAGGTATTGATTTAACAGACCTGAACAATCCTAAAAACACCGCCTATGCTGCATGGGAACTCATCAAACCAGGACAAAGCCTTTTCCAGAAAGCATTTCTGATCTGGCAGGAACTTCCTGTCCCTGTGATTGCTGCAATGGAAGGCTTCTGCCTCGGAGCAGGTATGCAGCTTGCACTGGCAGCGGATATCCGCATCAGCCATCCTGATACAAAAATGTCCATTATGGAAAGTCGCTGGGGACTAGTTCCTGATATGGGACTGACCCGCTCCATCAAAGGCGTGATTGGACTTGATCTTGCCAAAGAGCTGACACTGACTGCCCGTGTTTTTGATGGTCACTATGCCAAAGAAATTGGACTGGTGACTCATCTTGATGAAAATCCACTGAACAAAGCAGTGAGTATTGCACAGGAAATGCTGCAACGCTCTCCAGATGCCCTGATGGCTGCAAAACGCGTACTGGATGCAATGGAACATCAACCGACAAGATCATTACGCCTTGAAAAAATATGGCAGTTAAAACTGCTGATGGGCAAAAACAGTAAACTTGCACGTAAAAAGGATAAAAATCCGGATGTGCAGTTTTTACCGCGCCAGTATAAGTAATTCAATTTCAGAACAGGAAATGGAACATGAGTTTTGATCGCAGTACCCAGATTGCATTTTTAGGTATGGGACTGATGGGAAGCCGCATGGCAACCCGACTGATTCAGGCAGGCTTTAACGTTGCTGTATGGAACAGAACCCTCAGTGCCTGCGACTCACTCATAGACATGGGTGCTGTATTGCTCGATCTGAAAAATATCGGGCAATACCCTGTCATTCTGACCTGTCTTGCAGATGATCAGGCGGTTCATTCCGTTTTTTCACAGATATCTTCCTCTTTAAATCCTGATCAGATCATCGTCGACTTTTCCAGCCTGTCTGTGGACCAGACCCGTCAGCTGGCAAAACAGGCAGCACAGTCCGGTGTCGAGTGGATTGATTCCCCTGTTTCTGGGGGCACTGCTGGTGCTGAAAATGGAACCCTGGTTATTTTTGCAGGGGGCAACCCACAGTCCATTGAACGGCTGGCGCTGATTTACAATGTTCTTTCCCAGCGGGTCACCTGCATGGGTGAAACAGGAACCGGACAGGCGACCAAAATCTGTAACCAGCTGATCGTTGCTGCCAACAGTACACTGATCGCTGAAGCCGTGGCTCTTGCAGAAAAAGCCGGTGTGGATACACGACTGCTGGCACCGGCACTTGCTGGCGGTTTTGCTGACTCAAAACCCTTTCAGATCCTGGCTCCACGTATGGCGACCCATACCTTTGAGCCCGTTCAATGGAAAGTTCAGACACTGTCCAAAGACCTGAACAATGCCGTGAAACTTGCCGCTGAATATCAGCTGGATATACCTGTTGCAACTACAGCACTGTCTCAGTTAAATACTCACCAGCAGCAGGGATTTGCCGAATCAGATCTGGCAACCGTCATCCACCAGATCAAATCTTTATAATGTCAGCCAGACAGGGAACCGACCTATGACCAGACTTGCAGTCAATCTTTCCATGATTTTCACAGAAGTGCCACTCATTGAACGTTTTGCACTTGCACAGGCTCAGGGGTTTGAACATGTGGAAATTCAGTTTCCCTACGAACTCAGCATTGAAGCCATTCAAGAGCAGTTACAGCTGCACAGGCTCAGTCTCTGTCTGATCAATGTCCCTGCTGGAGACCTGATGCAGGGTGGAAATGGACTGGCAGGTATTCCTGGTAAAGAACTTGAATTCAGCCGTGCACTGGAACAGGCTGTGCATTATGCCAGAGCACTGGATGTCCCCCGGGTCAATATTCTTGCAGGTAAACAGCCTCAGGATGCTGATCTGCTGCCCTGCCTGAACACACTCGCTGAAAACCTGAAACTCGCCTGTCATATCCTTTCAGAACACGACATAGAACCTGTATTCGAAATGATCAACGGTACAGATATGCCCCGTTTTCTTGTACAGAATATTGCTCAGGCACAGGAAATGCTTGAAGCAGTTCAGCATCCAGCCCTGAAAATGCAGTACGACTGTTACCACATGGCAATGATGGGGGAAAATGTACTGGAAGCCCTTCAGGATAACCTCCATGATATCGGTCACATCCAGTTTGCAGACTGTCCTGGTCGTCATGAACCGGATACGGCTCAGATCATGTGGGCAGAGATTTTCAACTGGTTACAGCACAGCAGTTATCAGGGCTTTATTGCCGCAGAATACCGCCCTCAGTCACATTCGGTAAACTCTTTCGCATGGAAGAAAAAATACTTTTCTGAATAAGCCCGAAGCAATACTGGATTGATTTGAAATCCACCAGTAAAACGGCTATATTAGATGATGAGTAATTGTCAGGAAATGATACCCTTTATGAATTTAGAACCATCGCCCAGCGCTTCTAATTCTCACGATTTCACAATGAATTCCCAGTCCCAGGATGTACAGAACTGCTTAAAAGTCGTACAGGAAGCCCTGCAGGATGTAAAAGCCAAAGATATTATTGATATTGATGTCAGCCGCATCAGCAATGTCGCAGATGCGATTGTCATTGCAAGCGGTACATCTACACGTCATGTTAAAGCACTTGCTGATAACGTTGCTGAAGAAGCACGTAAAGCAGGTTTCCGCCCTTTAGGTGTGGAAGGTGAGCGAGACGCAGAATGGATCCTGATTGATCTTGGTTTTGTTGTTGTTCACGTAATGCTGCCAACAGCACGTAAATTTTATGACCTTGAAAGCCTATGGCGTACAAGCCCAAATACAGTGGCATAAAATTTATCCGGTAAAAAAAGCGACCATCTGTCGCTTTTTTTATGACTGAAATTCAGACTTTATCCGTCACACTGGAAGTTCTGAACTTTATTCCCAGCATTTTCATACTCCAGAATGCCACAAATGCCGTACCGAAACTCCAGATAAAACAGACCAGAATACCCGTTAACTGAGTTTTCAGACTGACAGCATGCGTCATATTTCCAAGCACCTGCCCACTCAGAGAGACAGCCAGTGTTCCCCATATTCCACACAGCCCATGCACCGCGATCACTTCACGGATATGTTTTGAATCAAGCCATTTTTTCAGCAGATTCGGACTGTACAGTGTAATTAATCCTGCCCCGCCACCAATCACCGCCGCAGTTGAAATACTGACAAAACCACAGCTGGCAGTTACAGCAACAAGTGCCCCAAGCGTTGCTTTCAGCATGGCCTCCCAGGCAATCATTTTATTAAAAAACAGAGAGAAAACGACTACGGTCACAATTGAGCCAATCAATGCTGCCACAGCACTGAGCACAATTGTTGCAATGCTGACAGGAATATCTGAAATATAAATAATATTCAGACCTGACCATGCCAGCCACAGAATAAAACCCGCCAGCGCAAAAGACAGAATTTTATAATCATCAAAGATCACATCCCGCTTTTCCATCTGAATCTGTGAGGTTGAGCGGAGTACCAGATAACCTGCCAGTACGACCCAGGCTGCCGAAGAATGCACTACTGTAGAGCCGGCATAATCAATAAAACCTAACTGTTTCAGCCAGCCACTGTCATATAAAATGCTTCCCCAGACCCAGCAACTGAAAAAAGGAAAAATCACACCCGCCACTAAAAAGCTGATAAACGCATAGGCCGGAACACTGTAATCAGCCGGAAATATTCTGCCTACGATCGTGGTAATGGTTGTTGCCATAAGCGTATAAAAAAAGATGACATTCCAGTGCCACCCATGAATATTCGACAACACCTTCAACGCATGCTCTGCCCCCTGAGGGTCAAATGATACTGAATACACCAGACCAAAAAAGAATGTTCCCAGTATTGCCGCCAGATAATTGATGCACAATCCATAAAAAGATTTCAGACTCTTTTCATAACCACCTTCTGCGACCGCGAAACCCGCCTGAAGCAGTATGACAAATACCCCACCCAGAATCAGCAACTCAAAATCAGGAATAATGTCGAACTGTTCAAAATCCTCACCTGCAACAATAACTGATGCATGCCCCTGTACTGCCAAAGCAGCAAGAATACAGATCATCAAATATTTAGCAGCTGACGTCATGTTTAATCCGACTTAATAAATAAAGCACAATAATGATACACACTTAACATTTTGATTAATTTTTTGATGTTTAAGCATCATTTTATAACAAACAGTATAGTGATTTATTAAAAAATAAAAAACCACCCTAAGGTGGTTTTTATTTTTTAATTTCAATCACAACAGGTCATGCAAACTGACATCCATAAACTTCTGTTTCAGCTCTTCCTTTCTTCTGGCATACACCCTGTCTGCTTTGACCGGTCCATAAAATTCACAGTACGTTTCATATAATGCAGTGATCACCCGTGAATAACTCCGTACTGGTAGAAAATTCATCAGCTCAGTGTCATATAACTTTGCCTCCATATTGATCGACAGCCCCATTTTCAGGATTCTTTGCCTGATCTCTGTATCAAACTCCATCTGATCATCCACAGGTACATCGTTATAAATACTGACGACAAAATACTGAAAAGCATCCATCAGATTTTCAGAAACCGAAACTTCTCCTAACCCTGCTGTTTTTTTATTCTCCGGTGGATTGATTCCTGATTGTGGAACTGCTTCATCTGTTCGGATATTCAGCCTGATCTGTCGCTCCACTTCTGAAATTTCAGACAGTACCTGTTTTAAAATTTCTTTCCGGTATAAGCGCAGATCATCTGTATTACATATTTCACTTAAAAACCGGTTCAGTACAAAGGATGGTTTATTTCCATATTCCACTTCCCAGTAGCGAATGACCCGCTCCAGGACAGAGTCATTAAAGTAAGGTCTGAGCCCCCGTTCCACTGCATTACGTTTCTGTGCCAGACTGAGCAGTTCTGTTGTCATATACTTATCCTCAGTGTCTTCTGGTTAAATCATCAGTTTCAAAGGTCACATCACGCTGAAACTCCGGATAAGACAGTTCCGCATGCTCGGTATAATCCAGCCCTCTCTGCTCATGCTGTGAACTGACCCGAATCCCCCCAGGCATCAGATCAAGCAGTTTAAAAACCATAAATGCCACACCAAATCCCCATACAAATGCCATAGCAACACCAATTGCCTGAACTGAGACGATCTCCATGCTGAACATATTTTTTTCAAAGAACAGACCTGCGGCCAGTGTGCCCCATGCCCCACAGACACCATGAACTGTAACGGCATCCACCACATCATCCACTTTAAATTTTTCCAGTACAGCCGGAACAATACTCACAATCAGTCCCGCGACAGCTCCCGAAACAACAGCAAAAACAGGCGTCATTGTGGCGCATCCTGCCGTAATAGCGACCAGTCCACCCAAAGATGCATTAATTGTGGTGCGCATTAAAATTGCTCTGGAACGGATCAATGCATACAGCATATAAGTCGCTGCTGCTGCACAGGCAGAAAGATGGGTATTCAGTGCAATTCTGCCTACGCTGACATCTGCACGGACGGTCGAAGCCGCATTAAAACCAAACCATGCCAGCCACAGAATAAAACCACCCAGTGCAACCAGTGGTAAATTGTGACCCGCCAAATAATGGCTCTGACCATTACGCCCAAAGCGACCCAGTCGTGGCCCCAGTACCAGTATACCTGCCAGTGCAACCCATCCACCTATGGAGTGCACAACTGTTGAACCCGCAAAATCAATAAAACCTTTCGCTTTCAACCAGCCTTCACCATCAAAAATGCTGCCCCATGCCCAGCTGCCAAAAACAGGATAAATCACTCCACTGACCACAATGGCACTGACCACATAGGCCACGAAGTGAATACGCTCAGCCATCGCCCCACTGGCTATGGTTGTGGCTGTTGCGGCAAACATGATCTGAAAAAACAGTAAATTCCAGTACCATCCATCCAGTTCATCCGGTGCAAAATGGCTCGTACCGATCCATCCTGAAGCATTGACACCAAACATCAGACCGAAACCCACCAGCCAGAAGACCAATCCGCCCAGACAGGCGTCCATATAATTTTTCATCAGGACATTAATAGTATTTTTACTGCGGACAGAGCCACTTTCGACCAGCGCAAAACCTGCCTGCATAAAAAAGACAAGAATCCCACCTATCACCACCCATATACTGTCCAGCGATATCCGGATGTCCTGTATATTTTCAGCCGCAATAGCGGAAACAGGTAAAACTGTCAGCGCCATTAAAATCAATAAATACTTTATATTTTTCATGAACTATCCCCAAAGAATAGCTCATGGTTTGCAAATTCAGTGCCAGTTATTCATCTGCAGTTAATTTATAAGTACCGCAATCCTGTGTACTGAAGATTTATTAAAAAACTCAGCTGTCTTTTTATGATTCAAACAACTCTGACCGCCATGATGAAACAGAAGATAAATGCATAAAAAAACCACCCGAAGGTGGTTTAAATCTCTCAAAGTCCCTCTTTATGAAAGAAGGGCTTTCAGAAGTCGATACTCAATGACCGCCGCCATTAATGGCTTTCGTCATATCTTCAACAACTTTCTTCGCATCACCAAAGATCATCATTGTTTTTTCGTTATAGAACAGATCATTGTCCAGACCCGCATAACCTGTTGCCATAGAGCGCTTGATCACCATAATGGTACGTGCTTTATGTGCTTCAAGGATTGGCATGCCATAGATTGGTGAACTTGGGTCATCTTTTGCCGCTGGGTTCACAACGTCATTTGCACCAATAACAAGCACCACATCTGTTGCTGGGAAGTCTGAGTTGATCTCATCCATTTCCAGAATGTCTTCATAAGCAACATCTGCTTCAGCAAGAAGTACGTTCATGTGACCAGGCATACGACCAGCAACCGGGTGGATCGCAAAGCGGACTTTTACACCCTGCTCTTTTAAGATTTCACACAGTTCTTTTACTGCATTCTGTGCACGACCCTGTGCCATACCATAACCAGGTACGATCACAACGCTGTCTGCATTTGACATCAGGAAACCGGCATCATCTGCTGAGCCTGAACGGTGGTTACGCTGAGCTTTTTCACCATTATCAGATGCTGCAACTGCTGCACCACCCATCGCACCACCAAACAGTACGTTGATGATTGAACGGTTCATTGCTTTACACATAATATAAGACAGAATCGCACCTGATGAACCTACCAGCGAACCCGCAACAATCAGCATGTTGTTTTCAAGTGTGAAACCGATACCCGCAGCAGCCCAGCCAGAGAATGAGTTCAGAAGCGATACCACAACCGGCATATCACCACCACCAACCGGTGCAATCCATACCCAGCCAAATGCAAGTGCAAGTGCTGTCATTGCCCAGAATGCCTGCATATTACCTGTCGTAAAGAAGCAGATACCACATGCCAGCATCGCAATGAAGATAATTGCTTGTACAGGTTTAACCCAACCACCAGAAATGGTTTTTGCCCATTTTTTCGCAGCCAGTTTACCGTAAGCAAATACAGAAGCTGTGAACGTGATCGCACCCACAAAACAGCCCACGAACAGTTCAAACAGATGAACTTTGCTCATGTGCGCATGCTGAACGCCTGCTGCAGTTAAAGCAGCTTCATTCTGTGCGAACAGTGCAGTCAGCTGGTTATTGTGCAGAATAGCAGCAATTGCAATCAGTACCGCCGCCAGACCAACCAGTGAGTGCATCAGTGCAACTGTTTCAGGCATCTGTGTCATTGGAACTGTACGTGCACGGGCAATACCCACAACCGCACCCAGTACCATCGCACCACCGATCATCCAGACCACCGGATGGTCAGCAACAAAGAATGTTGTGATGACAGCAATCGCCATGGCGATCATACCGTAACGGTTACCCTGAATTGCTGTTTTAGGACCCGAAAGACCACGTAAAGTCAGGATAAAAAGGACTGCACCTACCAGGTAGAACCAATCCGCATATTCTTTAATGAATTCCATGGATCAGCCCTCTTTTTTCTTTGGCTTTGGCTTGAACATTTCAAGCATACGCGCAGTCACCGCGAAACCACCAAAAATGTTGATACTTGCAAGGAATACAGCAACTGCACCCAGCACACTGACAACATTGATCTGCTGGAACTGTACATTTGCATCCACAATACCTGGAATACCGACAGTCTGAATCATCGCACCCACAATAATAATGGATGACAGTGCATTGGTTACCGCCATTAACGGTGTATGTAAAGCTGGTGTTACACCCCAGACCACGTAGTAACCCACGAAAATGGCCAGGACGAAAATCGTAATAGTTTCAACCATGATTAATCTCCTTAACCACGTTTCAGCAGCACCTGGCCGCCATGAGTCACTAAAAGAGCTTTTTGAATTTCATCTTCCTGATTCAGTTTAAAATTCTTATCCTGATCAAATAAAGTTTCAACGAAATTAAAAACGTTACGTGCATACAGTGCAGAAGCTTCTGTCGATACGGTGGAAGGAATATTCGGAATACCTAAAATCGTAACACCATTGTCTGTGACAACATTTTCACCGTTTTTAGAGCCTTCCACATTACCGCCACTTTCAACCGCCATATCAAGGATGATTGAACCTGGTTTCATTTTGGCAACTGTTTCAGCTTTGATTAAACGCGGTGCATCACGACCTGGTAACAAAGCTGTCGTAATCACGATGTCAGCATTGGAAACTGCTTTATCCACAATAATCGCCTGATCACGGATATAGTCTTCACCCGGCATCCAGCCATAACCGTTTTTAGCAGCATCCGCAGCTTTCTGTTTTTCTTCATCAGACATCGGTACATCCAGCCACTTACCGCCCAGGGATTCCACCTGATCACGTGCAGTAGGACGTAAATCTGTTGCTTCAACCACAGCACCCAGACGTTTCGCCGTTGCGATCGCCTGTAAACCTGCAACACCCACACCCATGATTACAATACGGGCTGGTTTCACCGTACCCGCTGCTGTCATCAGCATTGGGAACATACGCTGGTACTCAGCAGCCGCAAGCAGAACAGACTTATAACCTGCAAGGTTCGCCTGTGAAGACAGGACGTCCATGTTCTGTGCGCGGGATAGCGTACGCGGTAGCAGCTCAAGTGCAAAAGCATTGACCTGCTGTGCAGCAAACTTGTCCAGTTCCGTATTACGGTATGGGTCAAACATTGCAACCACAGTCGTTTCTGGTGCAAGTTTTTGAATTTCATCACCCTGAGGTGCACGAACTTTCAGAATAATCTGACTGCCTGTATAGGCATCGTCGGTAATTTTTGCACCAACCTGCTCATAGGCACTGTCAATGTAAGCAGCTCTAACGCCTGCTCCACGTTCAATAACAATACTATGACCAGCACTGATTAACTTTTTTACAGTTTCTGGCGTAGCGGCTACTCGGCTTTCACCGACGACAGATTCTTTTGGGATTCCAATCTGCATGAGCGTTCCTCAAGCTAAATTTTTCTTCAAGTAAACATCGTGGATAACCGATGTTTCCCCCAGGATGCGTTCTTATGAATTTTTGGATTCTAATTGAACTTTTATAAAATACTACCCAATATTTATTTAATAAATACCCATATTTTGAACTGATGATTCATAAAAATAATCGTACGATATATCCTATATTCATTCTGCCTTGATTTTATGACAGGTTAATTTTTACCTTTCAATCAAATCCCAGCCATTCCTGTCAACATTTCAGCTGTTCCCCTGATCATTCCAGTTCCACCCCAGAACATAACATTCCTGTCGTTTGACTTTTTAGACCAGATTCAGCGCATTATTCACATTTTTATCGCATCTCAATTTTGCAGCTAAAACAACACACTCAGCCTTTTATCACTGATAAATTAGCTTTTCTGACAATTTACAGTGAAATAAGCTGTACAAAGATTGGCTGAATATTCATTAACTTCTGTCAGTTTTACGAGTCAGCTATCATTCCATTTTTTAATTTAATTAATAAAAAAAAGTACTTAAATGCAGTTATGGTTTCTTATACGCCTTAAGTACAAAACAGGAAAAAAATTTTTTAAACTTTTTTTATTTGCCATTTTGACAATTGATATTCATAAAGGTCAGACATGTATCCATGCCTAAAAACGCACCAAAACAACGCATAAGTATGTCAAAAACCCCACGCCTTTGTTACATCTGAAACCAATACCAATTTCTTCTGTATGTTCAGACAGTCCTTTAAAGTAGATATAGAGAGAAAATGCTGAAAAACTGTGCATTTTTTAACTGTACTCATTCCATTTATTGCCTTCACTGATTCTTTTTTTGCATTTCTATTCCCATGAACTGGAATTTATACTGAATGTTCAATAAGCCTGAACCGACCGATCAGATATGAAGTTTTCTTTGAGCAGTACTCAGCTGGGTTCCCTGTTTGCACTCAGTGCAGCATTCCTGTTCAGTACCAAAGCAATATTTATCAAACAGACTTATGCTATGTCGCCTTTAGTGGACGGCACTGTACTCATGGCTTTAAGAATGGGCAGTGCCCTGCCTTTTTTCCTGCTGATCTGCTGGATCAACCGTCATAGAAACAGGCAGATTGCTGCCAGAGACTGGTTGCTGCTGATTCTGGCAGGTCTGATCGGTTATTATTTTTCAAGCTGGCTGGATTTTACAGGCCTGATGTATATCAGTGCCTCGCTGGAGCGGATTATCCTGTTTCTTTATCCAACCCTGACAGTGATTGCCACCAGTTTTATTCTGAAACAGAAACTGAGTCTAAAAAGTGTACTCGCCATAGCACTCAGTTATGGCGGGACAGTCATTGTGATGCTTCAGGAACAGAGTACGGTGCCACATGAAGGAAACTTCTGGTTAGGTGTCAGCCTGGTGTTTGCCAGTGCCGTGTGTTTTGCATCTTATCTGCTGCTGACACCACGACTGATTCAGAAATTTGGCTCATGGAACTATACGGGGCTTGCACTCAGTATCGCCTGCATTGGCACACTGACTCATTTTATAATCGTAACACCTCAGCCTGTCGCACTGCTGTCCCAACTCCCCTCAACTGTTCTGTGGTATGGACTGGCTCTGGGTCTGCTCGTGACTGTACTTCCTACAGTCCTGATTGCCCAGAGTATTTCCCGTCTTGGCGCTGCACAGTCCGCCATGATTGGTTCAATTGGTCCTGTGCTGACTATTCTGCTTGCCGTTGCTTTTCTGGGTGAGCATCTGAATTCATTACAGTGGTTTGGATGTATTCTGAATATTATTGGGGTACTGATGATTACTCTGTCCAAAAAAAGACTGTCCTGAAATACATGACTATTCATGAATAATGCAGCCCAGCATTATTCATGAAATCTACTGAATACCTGCTTCTACATTTCCCGTTTCAACCCATGCTCTGTCAGCTTCCATTTTCAGTAAAAGCTCCTGAAAATGTGCTCCCGCAGATTCTTCAGCTAGACAATCCCCTGGATTTCGTAGGGGACATTGTGTGAGCGACAGACAACCGCAGCCTATACATTTATCCAGCTGCTGCCTGAGCTGCAAGAGACCTGTGATCCGTGCATCCAGCATTCCCTGCCAGGCAAGGGACATATTTTTCCAGTCCTGCTGTGTTGCCATATCGTTGCGTGGCAGTGCTGAAAATGCTTCCGCCACCTGTGCCAGACTGATTCCCACCTGTTGAGCCACTCTGACGATTGCAACACGGCGGAGCATTGCCCTATGGTAACGGCGTTGATTCCCCGCAGTCCTTGTACTCCATATCAGTTGTTTTTCTTCATAAAAACGGATGGCAGGCACACTGACTTCACTGCGTGTGGCAAGCTCACCAATACTCAGCCATTGATGAATCCGATGTTCTTCAGCTGGTTTTTCAATCTTTTCCACCTTGACCTCAAGTTAACCTGAGCTTTGATACTGAGCACTATAACAAATTGTGTGCAGGAAAGATGATGAATGCGGAAATAACAATTCATACACCATGTTTCAGACTGATGAACCCCAATACGCTTTATAATCCACGCCCTTTTGCGTATAGTCACATCGCAGAAGTTAAACACTTTTCACGTTTACTTCACATCTCAGGACAAGGTGGTGAAAACCAACGAGGACTATTATCCAGAGATTTTTCTGAACAATGTGATCAGGCTTTTCAGAATCTGCGAAATGCCCTGCAACATGTTCAGGCTGATCTGATGGATATCGCTGTGTTAAGAGTTTTAGTGGTTGATCACAGCCCTAAAAAACATCAGTTTTTAATTCAGGAAATGCAGAAACGCTGGAAACATCATGATTTTCCTGCCTGTACCCTTATTCCTGTTCCGTGTCTTGCCATACCAGGTATGCTGATAGAAATTGAAGCAACCGCCTATTGTAAATAACAGAACAATAAGGTGTTTTCACATGAATTCTCCTCTCGATATCAGTCAGGACAGAGCCTTGCTGTGGCTCATGGCAATTGCCTGCGGGCTTTGTGCTGGAGCCAACTACTACTGTCAGCCACTGGTTCATTCCATACAGCAATATTTTGATGTTCCTGAATCTCAGGTTGCCCTGACCGTGACTTTTGCTCAGATTTCTTATGCTCTGGGGTTATTATTCATTGTTCCTGTTGGAGATATTGTCAATAAAACCCGCTTTATTCCCCTGCTGATGTTCCTGGCTGCCATTGGTCTGCTGATCTGTGCATTTGCAGTCAATCTGCCGATGCTGTGGCTCGGAACGGTCATTGCGGGTCTGTTTTCAGTAGCGGCTCAGGTACTGATTCCACTTGCAACGATGGCTGTTAAACCTGAAAAAACCGGTGAAGTTGTAGGTTTTCTGATGAGTGGATTACTGGTGGGCTTACTGCTGTCCACCAGTCTGGCAGGATTACTGTCAGATCTGTTCAGCTGGAAACTGATCTATATACTCAGCTCTGTACTGATGCTGATTCTGGCTTTCATGCTGAAATCACGGCTGCCTCAGGTACCGCTGATGAAAATGAGCTATCCCTCTATTTTCAGATCCATGGGAGTACTGTTAAGGGAAGAACCCCGTCTGATCTATCGCTCCATGACAGGTGGTTTTGCTTTTGCAGCCATGAGCATTCTGTTTTCAACCATTGCTGTGCTGTTAACCTCTGAACCCTTTAAACTTCCCGATGTGATGGTCGGTGTTGCTACACTGATCGGTGTATTTGGTGCGCTGTCCACAGCATATATTGGTAAAATCGCAGACCGTGGTTATACAAAAATACTGACCTGGGCAGGAGTCGCTGTACTTGCAGTCAGCTGGATATTCCTTTATTTCGGCGGTCAGTCACTGATCAGCTATGTACTTGGATATGGGATCATCAGCTTTGGACTGGCAATCGTACACAGCAGTAATCAGAATATTATTTTCCGACTGCGCCCTGATGCAAAATCACGGATCAACTCCATTTATATGACTGCCTATTTTATTGGTGGTGCCTGTGGTTCTGCACTGGGTGTGTATGCATGGCATCATGGAGGATGGAGCATGACCTGTCTGGTTGGGCTTTTACTGGTCACAGGTTCCGCACTGTTTGCACTGCTGGATACCTTACATCAATCCCGCCAGCAGACCGCTTAATTTCAGTGCAGAGCAGAGACAGCCTGATGCTGTCTCTGCTCTGTATATTTTCATGACATCTGCACCACAGGATAAAAAGGTTTTCCCTGATCCAGTATTGCTGCATTTTCAAGCAACAGAAAAAGAAATGCCGAAATCAGTGCAGATAACAAATGACAGCCATCGTACAGCTGCTTACGGTTAACCGTACTGTTATGTGTTGCACCACCATGTATAAGCTGAGTTTTTAAGGTAGACAGACGACTGAACAGCATCATGAGCATTTCAGGCGTGTTTTTGTTTTCAAGCGCCTGAAATGCTCTGTTTTTTTCTGATTCAAAATCTTCTTTCCATTCAGACTTACTGATTTTCTGATTCTGAAAATCCCAGAATTCCTGAAATGCATAAGGATTTTGCATAAACAGACGGACAGGCTGGCTGTATTTTTCCCAGATGATCTTATAAATTTTATGTTCATGATCAGCATGGCAGATTTTATCAATAAACTGCCGGAGAATCTGTTTATCCTGAACGGCAGTTGTGTCCTGCGCATATACAGCGTTAAATGAAATCCACAAAGTGATAAATTTCAGGTCAATATCCTGATCCAGATCTATGGCTTTTTTCAGCCAGCTCAACCCTCTTTGGATTCTGAGATTAAACTGATCTGTATTTTCATGTTTTCTGTCCTTAAATATCTCTTCCAGCACAAGCATTGTATCCCTCTCGAATATCTTTAATATTTTTATAAAATCACCATAACCTGCTTTAAACTTTCATTCAATCAACACAAAGTCATAGTTCACAGTAATATTCATCGGGCATCAGTACTGATATATCTCCACCCAGTCTATTGTTTTCGTTCAGTTAAAATATGTAGCCCCCTGAAGGCTGCATAAACAGGTCAAACGTGCTGTCGTGTTGTGTTTCGGATGCAGGGTGTCAGTTTTAATGGAAAGCACGTATAATCCGCAACCTTGTTGTATCTTCCCAATTTCAGTGTTCTACGGTTTTTAATTATGTCCGCCATTTCAGCATTGCAGCCACGTATTTCAGTCGCACCTATGATGGATTGGACAACAAGATAAAATAATCCATTAATTTACAGCAACTTAAAATAAAAAAATTAAGTTAAGGTATAAATTTGGAGTAAACTTTATTTTTATGTATCAAAACATAAATCTTCAATATTTTCACTCCCCAATAGATTATTCACAGTTACAAGAGCTGTATCAGATAGTGTTTGAGTAGCTAACACAGCTAGCCTCGTCATTGGGCAAGAAATGGAAACATAAAAAAGATTACGTGCTCTATAAAAAACCTTTCGTATTTGCTTTAGTCAATTTTTTAGTCTCAAGTAACTCTAAAAGCTGTGGCCACTTATAGTGATTCCAGCCACCACCTAAGACCACTAATACATTCTCAAACTCAGCCCCCTTTACACTATGCTGCGTTGCAAAAGGAGTCTGTTTTTCAATAAACCTTGTAACCTCGATAACTTCCTTATATTCGATTTCTCTTAATTTATTATAACGTTGTAGTGTTGAAGACCATTCCTCTTTAGGTGTATCTATAAATGAAAGAAGCTCCTCCTCCCTTCTAATTATTCGATCTGGTGGTAATGGCCGTTTTGTAGTCTTTAAATGATCTATCACTTGACCAATAGTTCCTTCAGTCCTTAACTTTAGTAATTGATCCTAGCCAAATAAGCAGCTATTTGATCTACAGTTGCTCTTGCTGTTCTAGAAACCCCAATGAGTGTTGCGGATGCCATGCCTGTCCATTCCCCATAGCCAACCAACCAAAGGTTATTTATTTTTACTGAGCGCCCATCATTCACAGTAACTGTCTGATCAGGCTCTACCACATCAAGACTTCTTAAGTGAGTCAATGAAGCTTTGAACCCTGTACACCAAATCACAGCATCTACTGCTTGTCTTGTACCATCAGCCCAAACAACGGAATGCTCCTCAAATGAGGTAAAAGGCTCTCTACTATGTAGTACGCCACGTTCGCGGGCCTCTTTGACACTGTCTATCATGACAATATCACCCAGACCACCAACGGGTTGATCAATCACACGACCTTCCTGTTGGGCTTTTAAACGTTCAGTTGCCCGAAGAAATAAAACACGCCCATCAACATCATCCGATAAAAATTGAGGTGGTGTTACTGTGACCCAAGTGGTATCTGCAACTTTTGAGACTTCGGCAAGAATTTGTGCCCCTGAGTTACCACCACCAACTACAATCACTTTCTTGTTGATAAAAGGCTCTGGATTTACATAATGTGCTGAATGCGTTTGTAATCCTTCAAATCGTTCATATCCTTCATAATGGGGAATATAAGGCTGACTCCATGTCCCAGTAGCACTGACCACCGCTTTAGCTCGCCAATATTGATCGCCAGCATACACATCTAAATAGCCATCTTTTTGTTCTATATGGTCGACATGAATTGGTCGAATAATTGGAAATTGATATCGTTGCTCGTATGCTGACAAGTAGCCAATCACTTCATTTCGCGTTGGGTAAGTCTGCTCAGTTGTGGGCATCATCCAACCTGACAATGAACTCCAAGTATTTGGAGAAAAAAGACGAAGAGATTCCCAAGCATGTGACCATGCACCACCTGCCTGAGATTGGTCATCTAAAATAATAAATGGAATTTTCTTACGTTTGAGGAAATAAGCTGTGGCAAGGGCTGCCTGACCACCACCAATAATGATTACATCGACTTCAGTTTGTAATTGAGTCAAAGCTTCTCTCCTATTATTTATAGTCATAATCAAAATAACGCCCAGTCTACTCAACAGACTGGGCGTATTTTATAAAATTTTCAAGCGTTTAAATGAGCCTTTCAATTGCTCAATTGATCAAGATACTTTTCTGCATCCAAAGCTGCCATACAGCCTGAGCCTGCCGAAGTGATTGCTTGGCGATAAATGCTGTCAGCAACGTCACCCGCAGCAAATACTCCTGCCACAGAAGTTGCTGTTGCATTGCCTGAAGTACCACTTTGTACTTGAATGTAGCCTTCACGTAGGTTGAGTTGACCGTCAAACATACCTGTATTCGGTTTGTGACCAATAGCAACAAATAAGCCCTGTACTTCAACATCTTGTATAGTTTGGTCCAAAGTTGATTTCAAGCGAACTGATGTGACACCAGTATTATCACCTATGACCTCATCAACTTGATTGTTCCAAAGAATGCTAATTTTGCCATCTTTTTCTTTGGCAAAAAGATGATCCTGTAGAATTTTCTCTGAACGTAAACTGTCTCTACGGTGAACTAAGGTGACATGCTCAGCAATATTAGAAAGATAAAGTGCTTCTTCAACTGCTGTGTTACCACCACCCACGACCATGACTTTTTGGTTCTTATAGAAGAAACCATCACAAGTTGCACATGCACTGACACCTTGACCCATGAATTTAGCTTCAGATTCAAGACCCAAGTATTGTGCTGTCGCACCTGTTGCAATAATCAGTGCATCACAAGTAAATTCTTCCATGTCGCCTTTTAGTACAAATGGACGGACGCTTAAATCAAC
Organism: Acinetobacter sp. WCHAc010052; assembly: GCF_002165295.2. NCBI lineage: Bacteria > Pseudomonadati > Pseudomonadota > Gammaproteobacteria > Moraxellales > Moraxellaceae > Acinetobacter > Acinetobacter sp. WCHAc010052. The sequence goes on from NZ_CP032143.1 coordinate 3,004,977, forward strand.
TTCATTGATGTGATCATACACAATCTCTGTACCAAAGCGTTCAGCATGGGCTTGCATTCGTTCCATAAGTACAGGACCAGTTAAACCTTCTGGGTCGCCCGGCCAGTTATCTACCTCAGTGGTCGTTGTTAATTGACCACCAAGTTGTATACCCGCTATCAATGTAGGTTTTAAGTTTGCACGTGCTGCATACACAGCAGCGCTATAACCCGCAGGCCCTGAACCTAAGATCACTAATTTAGAATGTCTCTTTTGCATTTCTGATCACCTAAAGTTTATAAGCTACGTTGATTGACACGCTTAGATAATTCTTCTGCCGACTCTTTTCGCTCTGAATAACGGTCCGTGAGGTACTGACTCTGCCCACGAGTGAGCAAGGTGAACTTATATAGTTCTTCCATTACATCGACAATTCGATCATAGAAGGATGAAGGTTTCATCCGTCCATCTTCTTCAAACTCTAAAAAAGCTTTGGGAATAGACGATTGGTTTGGAATGGTGATCATCCGCATCCAACGGCCTAAAATACGCATCTGGTTTAAGCTGTTAAAAGACTGTGAACCACCACTGACCTGCATCAAAGCCAAAGTCTTACCTTGGGTTGCACGAATTGCACCGCCTGCCAGTGGAATCCAATCTATTTGCGATTTAAAGATTGAACTCATGGAGCCATGACGCTCAGGCGAGCACCACACCATTCCTTCTGCCCAAGCGAGTAAATCATGCAACTCTTTAACCTTTGGATGTTCAGTGTCCGCATCTTCAGGTAAAGGCAGCCCTTTAGGATGAAAGATTTTTACTTCGGCACCAAACTGCTCCAAGATACGACCAGCTTCCATCACCGCCAATCGGCTGTATGAACGCTCACGGTTAGAACCATACAGCAGCAAAATACGGGGTGGATGATCCAATTCTTTAGCTTGTACCTTTTCTAAAGTCGGTTGATCCAAAAGATTCATATCTACATTTGGGAGAGTCATAGAAATTACACCTCTGCTTTAAAAAACTTTTTTCTGAGCCACAAAGACACACTGACTAAAGCAATTAACACTGGTACTTCAACCAATGGGCCGATTACCGTGGTAAATGCGACTGGTGAAGCTAAACCAAAGGTCGCAATCGCGACGGCCAGCGCCAATTCAAAGTTATTTCCCGCAGCAGTAAAAGAAATTGCTGTGGTTTTAGGATAATCGTTCCCCATCCATTTGCTCATGAAGAAGCTGATGAAGAACATCACGATAAAGTAAATGGTCAATGGGATCGCAATACGCAAGACATCCATCGGTAAGCTCACCACATCGTTCCCTTTCAGGCTAAACATCGCCACAATCGTGAACAATAAAGCCAGTAGACTCAGTGGACTAATCTTAGGTAAGAAGACATTTTGATACCAATCCAGACCTTTAGCTTTCACTAGAGTGAATCGCGTCATAAAGCCAAGGAAAAATGGAATCCCTAAGTACACCAGTACCGCATGGGTAATCGTCCAGAAATCGACATTGATCACTTGCCCTGCAACGCCAAAATAAGGCGGTAAAAAGGTCAAGAATAGCCAAGCATAAGTACTAAAGAACAAAATCTGAAAGATACTGTTAAAAGCAACCAGTGCTGCGACATATTGGTTATCACCACAGGCCAAACCATTCCATACCAAGACCATTGCAATACAACGAGCTAGTCCTATCAGGATTAAGCCAGTCATATACTCTGGATAGCTATGTAGAAAAATAATGGCTAATGCAAACATTAAGACAGGTGCAATCACCCAGTTCTGTACCAAAGACAACGTTAAGGTTTTCTTGTCTTTAAACACTTGTGGCAGAGCTGCATAATCCACTTTGGCTAACGGTGGATACATCATCAAAATCAAACCAATCGCAATTGGAATATTGACGGAATCCACACTCATTTTATCCAAAGCCACTGAAGCTTGTGGAAAGAACACACCGATCGCTATTCCCAACCCCATCGCAATGAAAATCCATAGCGTGAGGTTACGATCTAAAAATGACAGTCTTTGTTGAGCCATGATGTTCTCATTCAATATCTGAGATGTGATTGATTGAAGCAATCAATTCAGGACGAGACATGTGCGCTGTATCCAGTGCAAATAACGCATCTAAACGACGGTTGATATGGTCAACAGTGACTTGGAATGCTTTGAGCTTTTCTTCTTTAGGTAAATCCAAATGTGAAGGATCAGCCAAACCCCAATGTGCTTTGATTGCACCACCTAAATACAGTGGACATGCTTCTTGTGCTGCCGAATCACAGACGGTAATCACAACGTCAGGTTGGTATTGTTCGCAGTCATCAATGGTTTTACTCCACAAACCATCTGTTGAAAGACCTAGATTTTCTAAAGTTTCTATGGTCAATGGATGTACTTGCCCTGATGGCTTACTACCTGCACTAAAGGCTTTCCAACCCTCTGGGGCACGACTATTAAACAGCACTTCTGACAGGATGCTACGGCAACTATTTCCAGTACACAAAAAAAGGAATTTCATGTTGTTCTACTCGCAATAACTATTGATTTGTTGAAATGATGGAGCAACTTTTGGCTGTAAATCAGCATTTTTAAGGGTGTTAAGTACTTCTACGCACCAAATGGGTAAATTGGGATTGAGACTGTAATAGACCCATTGCCCTTGGCGTCGATCTTGTAAAAGACCAGAAGAACGCAGTAAAGCTAAATGCCGTGAAATCTTGGGTTGGCTCAACTCTAGTTTTTCAGTCAAATCACAAACACACTGTTCATTATTTCCAAGAACCAACATGACGATATTGAATCGCGTTTCATCAGCTAAGCATTTAAAAAAATTGATTTGATCCATATTTTTTACTCACTCAAACATATGGATATATCAATATTCACATATATCCATGAAATTTTTATTTCAATCGCTGCCCATTTGCATCCAGTACTTGTTCACCATCTTCTTTAGTGAAAGCACCCTTTTGCGGGAGTGGCAGAATTTCTAAAACCAGTTCTGACGGACGACTTAAACGAGTTCCTAGTTCAGTCACCACGAATGGACGGTTAATCAAAATTGGATACTGAAGCATAAAGTTAAGCAATTGATCTTCAGTCCAATCCTCTTGATCAATTCCTAAATCTGTATATGGAGCAACATTTTTACGAATCGCTTCTCTCACCGTTAAACCCGCATCCGCAATCAGCTGAATAAGCTCACTTTTAGATGGAGGATTAACAAGATATTCAATAACTTCAGGTTCAATATTGGCATTACGAATTAATGCCAATGTATTACGTGACGTACCACATTCAGGGTTGTGATAAATCTTAACGTTTGGAGTAGCAGACATTTGCTCAAACTCAACAGGATCTTTGAATATATTTATATACGAATAAACATATATATGCAATTCCCAATATACCCATTTTCATAATAAAACTTCTACTTCAAAATTCTAACTTTAATTATGAAGATACAAACAGCGATAATTTCACCGCTGTTCGATATTCAACTTAACTATATGCGGCTAGCAATCTGATACGTAACAAAAGAGAAGAAATATGCTAGTGAAAACAGATAGGTAGCCATAATAATTGGTTGTTTCCAACTACCTGTTTCACGCTTGATTGTTGCTAATGTTGCAAGACAATGAGGTGCAAAAACAAACCAAACCAAAAGTGATAAGCCTGTTGCAAGTCCCCATCCATCAGGCCCAGAAATTTGACTGAGCAGAGTTTGTGTGACTGTATCTTCATCCCCAGACATAGCGTAAATCACACCTAATGCAGCAATAATTACTTCACGGGCTGCCATTGCCGGAATGAGCGCAATACAAATTTCCCATGTAAAGCCGATTGGGGCAAAAATAGGGTGAATGATGTGCCCCAATTGCCCTGCTAGGCTGTAATTAATTGCAGGCATTGTGGCGTTATCTGGTGGCTGAGGGAATGTCACGAGTACCCATAACAAAATTGATAAAGCGACAATAATTCCACCAACTCGCTTTAAGAAAATTGTTGCTCTGTCATATAGGCCTAATGCCACATTTCTAATATCTGGTAAACGGTAAGTCGGCAATTCAAAAATAAAAATACTTTCAGTTTTATCTTTTCGAACTAACTTTAAAAATAAAGAAACCAATAGCGCAGATATGATTCCTGACATGTAAAGTCCGAACAGAACTAAACCTTGTAAGCTGAGCCACCCATAAACCAACTTATTAGGAATGAACGCGGCTATTAATAAAGCATATACAGGCAGTCGAGCAGAACATGTCATTAATGGCGCAATCATAATCGTTGCTAAACGATCTCGTTCAGAGCTAATACTTCTTGTTGCCATGACTCCGGGAATAGCACAAGCGAAACTGGAAAGTAATGGAATGAATGAACGACCGCTTAACCCTGCTTTAGACATAAGCTTGTCTAATAAGAAGGCTGCTCTTGGCAAATAACCCGATTCCTCTAAGATCAAAATAAAGAAGAAAAGGATAAGAATTTGTGGCATATAAGCTAGAACGCTGCCTGCACCCGCAATCACACCATCAACAATCAAACTTCTTAATAATGGATGCGAAATCAAGGGGCCAATTGCACCACTTAGCCAAGTAATTGAGTCTTCAATAAAAGCAATGAAAGGCTGTGCCCAAATAAAAACGGCCTGAAACATGACAAACATGGTCAGCGTCAAAATTAGTAGGCCAAAGACAGGATGTAAAAATATTTTGTCTAAAAATGCAGTTCGTTTATCACCACTGTCATTTTTTAAAATAACTTGCTTAGTAATGTATTTAATCTGATCAAAATGATTTAGCTCAGAATGATAAGGTGCAACAAATAGATTTTTTTGATCTAACTGCGTTAATAGCTCCTGAATCCCTTTTGTTTTCACAGCGACGGATTCAACAACAGGCACTCCTAAAAGTTGTGATAGTTTTGAGGTGTCAATTGAAATTCCACGTTTTTTTACTTCATCCATCATATTCAAGACAAGTAACATCGGTCTATTTAACGCTCTGACCTCTAGTACTAGGCTTAAATGAAGGTGAAGATTTGTAGCATCAACAACACAAACAAAAATGTCAGGTAATACTTCACCTTTTAGCTCACCGAAGCAAACAGCTCTTGTTACTTCTTCATCTAAGCTACTTGGTTTTAAACTATAAGTCCCCGGCAAATCCAATACTCGAACGGAATCTCCTGAAGGTAACTTAAAGAAACCCTCCTTACGTTCAACAGTCACACCCGCATAGTTTGCAACTTTTTGTCGAGTACCAGTAAGAGTGTTAAAAAGTGAGGTTTTACCACAATTGGGATTACCAATGAGTGCAATATTTTTAGTGTTCATTGATGATCTCTACAAAAACTCGTTCAGCTTCATTTTTTCTTAGGGCAAAGCGTGATGTTTCGATTTGAACTAAGATTGGATCGCCACCAAATAACCCCTTTTCAAGAACTTGTAGAGATTCCCCAACTCTAAAACCCAGTAACTCAAGTCTTTCAAGTACAGGGTCTTTGTTGGTGTATTGATCCCCTTTTTTGAGATCAACAATCTTTGCAAACTGATTTGGTTTCACTTGAAATAAGTTCATTATAAAAGTCCTACTTCAAGGCCAAAATCTTTCGAGCACCATTCAGCACGAATAAAGAAACAATAATTCCAATAATCAGGTCAGGGTAAGCTGAGCCTGTCCAAGCAACGAGTACTCCTGCGAGAATTACACCCATATTAACGATCACATCATTCGCTGAGAAAATCCAACTTGCCTTCATGTGAGCACCACCATCTTTGTGCCCAGATATGAGATATAAACAAGTGACATTCGCGGCAAGTGCAAAGAAGCCGATGATAATCATGAGATTAGATTCAGGTTCACTACCAAACATAAAACGTCTAACGACATCAACAATAACAATTACAGCTAGTAAGAGCTGAATCCAACCAGCGAAGTGAGCTGCTCTAACTTGATATTTTGCTGCTTTACCTACTGCATAAAGTGCAATGCCATAAACGGCAGCATCAGCAAACATATCCAGAGAGTCGGCGATTAATCCTGTGGAAGCGGCAATAATGCCACTAATAAACTCAATGACAAAAAGCACTGCGTTAATTGCGAGTAGTATTTTGAGAACTTTAGCTTGACTAGTTGGATCAGGACTGTCAGGTAAAACTCCTGTTGATTCAACAGTACTTTCGAGCTTCGCTCCAAAACCTAGACCCTCAAGTTTCGTTGTGATTTCTGAGATTCCATCGGTATGGAAAACCTGTAACTTTCTATTTGGAAGATCAAAAGCTAAAGCTTTGACCTCACTTAGTGGTGCTAAAGCCATTCGCACCATTTGTTCTTCTGCGGAACAATCCATTTTAGGTATGATATAGGTGCTGGTCTGCTTCGAGCTTTTGTTATCAATATAGGTTTCAGTTGAATTTAACTTTGCTCCAAAACCGAGTGCTTCAAGTTTTGAAGTAATTAAATTTGTATTGCCTTCATGCAAAACTTTTAGATTTCGATTTGGTAAGTCAAAAATTAAACTATTAACGCTTTCTAAAGAGGACAAAGACATTCTGACCATCTGTTCCTCTGCGGAACAATCCATTTTAGGAATGGTGTAATCGCTAATGAGAATTGCTTTGCCTATTTCTTTATGTATGTCTTGTTGCTGATTACTTGTATCTGTTCCACAGCATGATTTAGCCTTTGTTGAACAAGGCTGACTACCACCACAAGCATCTACAATGATCTGCTCTTTAGACTCGCTAGCAATACCTTTATCACAACAAGACTTTTTATTTGTTTCAGTTTTTAAATCTGTACCACTACAAGAATCAGTTTCAGATATATTTTGTTTGGGTTTAGTATCGTCACAAGAACTTTCATTACAACCGCAACCACTCATGGATGTACCTATAGTCATATTTTCACTTATTGCATATTAGAATCCCTATAGCTACTATAGAGTCAAGCTAGATTTGGTTGATTTCAATGTTTTTAAAAATAGGTGAGTTATCTGAGAAAACTTCTTGTTCAGTACTAACTATTAGATTCTATGAGAAGGAGGGTCTTATTCCTCAACCTGAAAGAACTGAGGGGAACTATAGAATGTACTCCGAAGCTTATATCGACCGATTAAAATTTATAGTTAATTGCCGCTCTCTAAATATGAATCTAAATGAAATCAAAAGATTGCTTTCTTATAAAGATTTACCTACCCAAAACTGTTCAGAAGTAAATGAATTAATTGACGCACATATTGTAGATGTACAAGAAAGTATCAAAAATCAGCAAAAACTAATTGAACAATTATTAGATATAAGAAAGACATGCGATGGTTCATGCACAGTTGATAGATGTGGTGTATTGAAAAATTTAGCTTGAATAAATACAAAGTTTAGACTTAATACGATAGCTCTATAAGCTATTGATACTAAATATGATAAAAAATAAATCGAGTGTATAACTCGTAAAGAATCTAATGATTTTTTACGATTAGCTTCAATTCACTGTCCTCACACTCCCCTGCAACCCTTGCTGAATATCCTGCACAAAACCATCCCCATGATTGAACTTTGCTTTAACCTTAGGTTTCGACTCAGGTTTCATTTGCTCAGATTCAACAAGTCCATCTGTATAAAACTCATCTACCAAATCCAAGCCTTCCTCCACATTCACCTCAAACTGCGAATTTACATAGCCCTGTAAAGCGGCCTGATCTAAGGCATGTTGATTAAAACCACACAACTTACTCTTCTGATCAATCTCCTTAGCTGTATGTATCGCGTCTTGCAAATGAATGCCTTCACGTAAAGTCAAATCCACGTAATAGACAGGGGTGCGATAACTTTGAGTGGTGCTCTTGCCTCTCAGTGTGAGTTGTAGAGGTAGGCATGAAAGTAAGCCATTGGATGCAGCATGGTAGTAACTGAGCCGAGCAGCTAAGGTACGAATACTGTTAAAGCCGGTGGTTCTAAAAACGAAAGTCCCAAACTCATCCGATTCATCGAGATTCACATAGAGACGACCATAGGGTTTACACAATCCTCCTTGTGCCAATGGACATAAATCTGGAGATAGGCATGGATGATGCTCAACCCCTTGATTGGTTAAGCGCTGACATGTTTCTCCATTACCAATACACACAGGTCGGCCTGTCTGTCGGTCAAATAAGCTGTACTCTGCACGTAAGTTCAGCTCAGGATCATTAAAGAGCATACGTACTGGAATGCTTCTGAGTTTTTGATTTTGAGCTTTAGCTCGTAGTTGCTCATCTAAGGGGTGTTTGACCCAACCCTCTTTATTTTGGATTTGGCTGGTAATAGTGAACTGATCATCTTTTTCAGGGACACGTTTACCATTCTTCTCCGCCATCTTACCGATGCTGATCCGACCTAAGATCGGTGGTGTAATCGCTAAACCTTTAATCATGTGAATGCCCTCAAGTTATTTCTAACTTTTGTCTGGTTAATATGTAGAAATCATTTATTTTTCAGATGTATAAAAATCTTCGCAAATCAGTCCATTTTGTTCTCTGTAAGTACCTCAGTGCTTACAGGGAGCGGGGGCTGTTTTGCGCTTTTTTGCAGATATGCGCTGAGTTGAATAAAGCCTTTAGTCATCATGACAATAGATGTTGAAACGTCGTGTACCCTGCTTACTTTGTGGAAACTGACTTAGATATTCAGGGTGTGATTTCAGTAAAGCCTTCGTATCTAAACTGATTGAATCTTTCGACTTCTTCCACGTGACTGAGCCCGCTTTAAAGGTGGCACGCTCAGCCTCTTGCATCTGGCCTTGTAATTGGTGTTTGAGTAAGTCAAATTGCTGTTGGTACTTCTCAACTTGATTGCGTACTCGAATTAGCTGTTCAAACTGTTGATTGGCTTGCTCGTCTTCAGATAAGTCCGTAGTACTCAGCGGTACATGCTCTGGATAAAGCAGTTGTAGAGCTTTGGCTGCCGAATCACTGGCATCCGCTTCAGGTGGCGTATCCTTTTCTACACAGTCCCAGAAGTAACGTTCGGCATTCACAATATGCTGAATCACCGACTCAGAACGTGTCACTTTAAAAATGCGCGTTTCATGCCCACAGATCAGCACACAGATATGTGCCGCTTGCTTGCCTGTGACTGCTAACTGATGTTGTACCTGACAGAGTACATATAAAGGCACACCATCGCGCCACAGCTTGGCCCCATATTCCCCTGCGGTTTTACACTCCAGAATTTGTACATCTGCATCCCCAACAACTGAGTAATCCAAGTTAGCCAACATAAAATGTTTGTCTGGATCCGGGTGTTGCAGGACTGCATTGACCCGACGCACTTTATAGTTGGTATGGATGCTGTAGTATTCAGCAACGAGCGGCTCTAACTGCTTGCCCCAATACAAAGGTGCATGGCCTTCGCTGTCATCTTCAATGTTTTGTTGAATCCGTCCGGTCTTGATCATCCACAGTTCAAGCATCGACATATACGGATTGAGTCCACAGGCTGCGGCACAGTCACTGCTGCCGATACCTTGTCGACGGACTTCGAGCCATTCGGCTTGAGTCATATTTTTAGTCTCTACGAAACGTTTTGCGGTAAACAGCTTTGGACGGTCGGCATGGAGATTGGCTTTGGTGTGACTTGAGTGAATTACGGCTGAGTTCATAATATTTTCCTGTAATTGTTAAATTTTGGGCATAAAAAAAGCCACATCTGGAGATGTGGCAAAGAGGTGTCTAGGTTTAAGGAGAGTTACAGGATCATATTGATCTCATGTCCTGATCTTAAATCCTGAATCTGAATCGAAACTTAAACAACTAAGCGTAGTGCTTGTTCAAGTCCACGTTGTTTGAGGCCTGCCCCTGCACCGAACCATGCTGAATCTAAGCGATGATCCTGACTCATGGCACGTCGCTCGTGGTCTGCAAATTCCGTGATTGAGCACAACAGGCCATAAGCGGTGTCTTTGGCTGAACTGAGTTCTGCGCCACGACCGTGTCCATTAAACATGGTCATGACTTTAGACATGGCACGTCCATTCGGTTCAGTCTTGTTTTCAGCTTTGGTTGTGTGGTTGGCTTGTGATGCCACATTACGATAGAACTGAATAATGCCCTCATCTTGTTCTACATTGCTTAGGCTAGTGTTGTTAAACACGGCATCAAAGTAAGCTGCTGCTTCTGTCTGAGTGACTTTACGTTGACTGAGTTGCTTCATTTCATACATGTGTTCATCCCATGTACGGACTGAAATGCCGAGTTGCTGTTTGATCTTCTGCGCATCAAACTTGGTGCTGTGTGGTACTTTCACCACACCTGCACTTGAGTTTTGACCTTTTAAAGCAATCGCTAAGGTGTTATTACACACCACACGAATACTGGTGAATTGCGCCGTGGTCGCCAGTGTGCCATCGCAAGCTGTAGCTAAGAGAATGTAACCATTACTGACATCTTTACCCCTTAAAGCAGATGTTTGTCCTGTTCGAGCTAAAGCCCAGAATTTCTTACCGCCTTTCAGTACCCCTGCGGTTTCCAGTTCAAAGCCTGATTGCTCCGTCAAATCTCGGTAAAACTCCAAGATCTGTTTCGGTTGGACTTCCTGATAACGCTGACTGACCACAGACAAGGGTGCATGAGTATCAGAACGATACAATACGCGCTGTTCTTCATACGGCATGATGATGTTTTGACCCCGTTGGTTTTGGGCCATGTAACTAACATCGGAGGACTCAATCCTCCAATCCATCCCTGCCTGCTTTGCCCAGACTTCAATCGGTTGGTTTTGAGTCAGTGGGTTGCCTAGACCATGCCAAGGGGTTTCACCGACATAGGCCATTTGTTCTAGTTGATGTGCCATAAAATAATCCTGCTTGTAAATAATGAATAATTTGAAACGTGTGAAGAAGTAGAAATTAGATGCATGTTATTTGTGGAATGGTGGACGGCAAGCCGCCTGTGTCTGATCCGCAATCACGAGAATCACACCACCCAGCATGGCCCCAGCAATCCCGCCAATGAAAGGTGAATAGCCCAATGACTTTGCCAACGACATGCCCAGCACAGCTAAAGTGGTCGGTGCATTGCTGAGACCTAAGCTCTGCATCATTGGCTTGATCGGTTCACGCTGCGGGAACATGGCATCTTCCATCTGATCAAAATCTCGATACGGCATAAAAAAACTCCTAAATATGGGTGCTATCGCTCAGCTGCGCATTCATCCTGAGATGAAATCAATGTTCAGCTTCTGCTTCATTCAGGTGTTATGTATCTGAAATTATTTACAATCTGTTTTGAGTATTATTTAAGCCACAGTGATTTAAGCATTAAGAAATGAAATTGACCCGCTTTCAGCTTGGCATTATGATGGGCTTGCTGGCCTACATTGCCAGTCGGTTTTAGCAGACCGTTGATCCGAGCAGAAAATAGTCTAACTATTTTTTGGGAACTCACTCGTCCCCCTTTTTTCTTAATGGTAGGACGGAAGGGGGACACCTTCGGGTGTGCTGGTTCCTTGGATCCCAGTCTGCTAACCCTCTTTCGTTCTGCCACCATTATTTAGCAGTGATGCGGTAGAACTTCTTATAATTCCAAGGAGTCAATCATGACTGTTTTTATTCTTGCTACGTATTCCCCGCCCGTGCTCCATTTCTATGGCACGTTGCCTGATCTCGTCGATCCACTGGCGGAATAATTCGGCATAGCTACACCTTTGTAGATCATCAGCCATGCTCATTAGAATTGCACAATACATTGTCATTGTGATGGACAGACTCGTCTAAACATTGCTGTCAAGCCATTGCTGCGCGCTCTATAAAGTATCTAACAACAATAATCAGGATCTAACTTCATGAATAAACAAATCAAAACCTTTCTACAATACGGGGCAATTGCAGCCTGTTTAGCTGGTTCCAGTCTAAGCCATGCCGATATGAATCAAGTGATGGCACTCATCAACAATCCATCCACGGCACCTGTAGTGAAACGCTGTGAGGGCAATGTAAATTGCAATGCGTTTGTGGCGATTAGCAAACAATGGCAGATCATCCCTAAAGATGATCCACTGCGTTATTTCATCTACAGCGGTGATTTGAATGCCCTCATTCGAGAAGGCAAAGATTTACATAAGCAGCAACTCTTAGACCTTGATGACTTTGCGTATCAAGTTTTTGATTATCGTGCTGAGAATTTTAATGACCGATGGCTGTATGTCAAAGGGCTAAGCGTTCTGAAATATGTGCAACGTACCCAGTTTGCAGCTCAGTAAGCCTGCCCTTTGGATTCCCCCCATTATCGATTTAAAAGGACATTCCGCCATGAAAAAACTGATTATCACGGCTGCGATTTTTACCCTGCTCACCGCATGTAGTAAAACCCCTGAAAACACAACCTCTGCAACAGATACCACAACTGAATCAGCAGAGCATGAATCCAATGCTCAGCCCAATGACAAGGCAGCTCAGGATCAAGCCAAAGAACGCGAAGCTGAAGCTGCTGCGATAGCGCATGACCGCTATGACCCAGACAGCATTTACGAAGGTGCTGAAAATATTGATATCCCACCACCCCAACTCAAAAGAAAACTGCTCCCGGGTGAAGCCCTTGAAGTGAAGTTCAGACCTGCCGATACTTATGTTGGATTTACAGTCATTACGTCCACGGTCTTAGACAGTACCCGCTTAAAAGTGGTCTCTGAAGTTGACGATGTGCTGGATAAAGTCGAAATGAACAATCCAAACTGCAAGGTCATTGGCGTAGAACCATATACGGTCGAATTTCCTAAGCGAGTCTACTATGGCAATACCTTCAACCTGATTTTGGATGGCTGTACAGCTGATGAAATCAGTGAAGTTTATCTGTATACCACACGTGGCAAACTCACCCATCGCGCTATTGTTGAAGAATAACCTCACAGAAAATTCTGTCTATTTATTTACCTAGGGATTAACTGTGTTTACAGCTCTTACTTTGACCGAACCTGAATCAGTGGCTGTTAACAGCCACTGTAAAGAAGATTGGGGCTTAAGGTGAGTCAGGTGATGCCTTCAGCTTTAAAAGAGTCTCTAATCAGCGCTGAGCCTAAACACAGCTGGATCAGCATGCATGCTGAAGAGCTCAATGGCTTTGGTTACCTACGCCGTAAGATCCAGCGCATCCATGAAGTCAGCATGAGCACAACCAACGAGACTTATGCTTAGAGAATTAGTCAATTTCTACATAAAATATGTAATCCAGTTATGAATTACGCACCCTCAAACTCCCCCCTAAATTTAAAGAAAATTAAAATAGATTTTGGCTAAATTACAAGCAATAATCATTAGAGAGCTTTTAAACTTCTTATAATTCTAAGGAATAATTAAATGAATAATATCTCAAATGATATTAAAAATTGGCTATACACTCAAAAAGACTGGTTACAAGAAGCTGCGGAACGTTTATTAAAAAACGATGACCTGACTTCCCATGATATCAATGAACTTGTAAACCTATTAAAATCCCCTTCTATCCCGCAACCTCAGCCTAAAAAAGTATTTGCTGAATTAACATCGGTTAGTGTTCAAAATAGTGAATTAAGGCTAAAAAGTATTGGGAAAATTTCTGGAATTGAAAATTTAGCACCTAGACAACCACTGACTTTCGGGACAGATAATTTAGTAGTGATTTTTGGACATAATGGTTCAGGTAAATCTAGCTATTCCAAAATAATCAAAAATATCTCAGGGAAGCCACGTACTAGCACTTTAAAAGGAAATGTTTTCAAAGACCCACCAGCATCGCAGAACTGTGAAATCGTATACACTCAGGAAAAACAAGAGCATACTTTGGATTGGCACACTCATACAGGTCCAGTTGATGCTTTACGGGTGATAGATATTTTTGACACTGATGAATCACAATATTATTTAGGAAAAGAGAATCCAATATCATATACGCCAAGTTTAGTAAAACTGTTTGAAGACCTAGCAAAAACTTGTGATGATATTAAAGACAAATTACTGTTTGAACGAAATACTTTAATTTCAACTTTACCCGATATCCCTGAAATTTACCTACAAACAGAAGCAGCAACACAGTACCGAAATTTAAGTTCATCTATGTCTGAAAATGACGTACAACTATTAACCACATGGGGTGATCAGCAGGAGGCTGAAATTAGAGCATTAGATGATCGCTTAAAATCAAGTAATCCTTTGGAAGATGCTAAGAAAATTCAAGCTACACTTAGTCAACTAAATTCATTAATCAAAAGAATAGAAGAAGTAGCATCCCACTACAACAAGCAAAAAAATGAACAGATCAAAATTATAAAACGAACTTTTGAAGAGAAAAAAAAGCAAGCAGAAGATTCAGCTTCGATTATTAACGGTCAGTTACTAAAAGGTGTTGGTAGTGATGTTTGGAAATCAATGTGGGAAGCCGCTAGAACTTACTCAACAAATTTTGCATATCCTACAGAGCATTTTCCAAAACTAGACAGTGCAAAATGTGTTTTATGCCATCAGGAGTTATCTTTTGATGCACAACAAAGGTTGTCTAATTTTGAAAAATTTGTTCAAGGAAAATTAGAATCAGATGCTAAAGTCGCAGAAGCAACATATACCCATAATCTAAATTTATTGCCATCAATTCCCTCAGCTATTGATACCCAAACTTTTTGTATTGCATCAGGGCTGAAAGAGGATTGGGTGAATTACCTGAATGCGTATTTTGATAACGCTAGATTAATTAGAGCTGTAATTCTAAGCGAAGAGAAGCAAGATATTACAGAGATCAATACAATTGCTGACGCTATTCATAACTTAAAACAACATTGCACGTTTTTTGAACAACAAATCACCCAATTAAAAAAAGATGCAGAGAGCTTTAATCGCTCATTAGTAGAGAAAAATAAAGTAAATTTAGAAATGAAACGCTGGATATCACAACAGCGGGCTCAGATTCAAACTGAAGTAAAACGTTTAAAACAAATCAAGCAATATGACCAATGGATAGCTTCAACCAATTCCAGAACTATTTCTGCTAAAGCTGGTACTGTTGCCGATGCATTAATAACTGAGTCATATGTTGCAAGGTTTAACCAAGAACTTCAAATGCTTGGTGCAAAGCATTTAAAAATAGAATTGATCAAAACAAAAACAGCTAAAGGACGTCCACTCCATAGGCTTCAACTAAAAGCAGCTAAACATCAGTTTCCAATTGAATCCATCTTAAGCGAAGGAGAACGTCGTATTATTACCCTTGCTGCCTTTTTAGCAGATGTCTCAGAAAAACCTTTCAAAGCACCTTTCGTTTTCGATGATCCAATATCATCTCTTGATCAAACTTGGGAAGAAAGAACTATAGACCGTTTAATTCAATTAAGCCAAACACGTCAGGTAATTGTATTCACACATCGTTTAAGTCTGTTAGGTATGCTCTCTGAAAAGGCTGATAGCATTCATACTATTCATATTAGACAAGAAGCTTGGGGAGCTGGAGAAGCTGGTGAAATCCCGTTATATGGGAAAAAACCAGAAGCCGCTCTTAAAGATCTAAAAGGTAGAAGAATTACACAAGCACGAAAGATATTAGAAACAGAAGGCCAAGAACTATACTACCCGCTTGCAAAAGCAATATGTAGTGACTTAAGAATCCTAACAGAACGGATAGTAGAGTTCGTTTTTCTAGCGGATGTTATCCAGAGACATCGCCGAACTGTTAATACTCAAGGAAAAATACATAAATTAGCTCAGATTAATTCAAGTGACTGTGAGTTAATAGAAGAAATCATGACCAAATATTCCTGTTATGAACATAGTCAATCTTTAGAAGCTCCGGTACAAATGCCTGAACCCAATGAATTAGATACTGATGTAGATAAACTTTTGGAATGGCATGCTGAATTTAGTAAAAGAGTCGCTTAATTTATTGTAGCTAAAGCAGGAAATGTGTATTCGAAATGAATACACATTTCTTATAAATATCTCATTTTAAACACGTTCGTCGCTTATCAATCTCATACTGACCTTTACCAAAGCTACGCATTCTCAGTGTTTTAACTCGAAGATATTGGTTGTCTTTTTCTGGATTTACTAAGTACATCGCGGCATTAATCGCATTTTGCACCTGTTGAGGATTCTTACGGTAGATCATACCAATACCCAGCATACCCTTTTGATCAAACTTGTTTTTGTATTCAGTTGAATTAGACGTAAAAAAGTAACCTTTGTTCTCTGTGATCTGTTTCCAGCACTGGCCGACCTGTAAGGCAATACCGAAATCATTTTGATGCTTATGTCCATCGTAGATGAGTAATACATGGCAGTGATACCCCTTTTTCTCACCCTGCTCTATTGCCCATGCATAACCCTGCAAGTCTTTAAAGCAAGTATCTTGATTCTGTACACGGTTAATGAAGATGCGTAGGTAATGATTAAACTGTTCTATACCAACTTCATGCTGATGATCTAGTGCTATACTTAAATCAATGCGTATAAACAGCAATTTCGAGTAGTGTTTAGTCAGTTGAATTAGGTACTCTTCTAAACCATTACGATTTCTTTTTTCTTGACTCTTAAATCCTAATAACTCTAAATTAACATCATTAAAGTAAATTAAAGCATTATTCCATAAAAACCTTAATTCAAAGTTACTTAGTTCATCAATACTCTTATGTCCAAGCAATATTTCATCTAATGAGTACACCATTCTCTTAAAGATACAAACACTCTCACTATACTTTAAATGGGCTTTATAAACTGCTTTGAATTTAGGAACTAGATCATTTAATATACTCTTAAACAGAGTTTTATTAAGTTCAGTTTTATATACTGACTGTATAAACTGATCTACATCAATCAATACTTTTGATTCGTTATCATTTGGTAGCATTAAGCACATATAATATCCTAGTGAATATTTAACACATATCACTAGGCATTAAGTTATCTTTTACATACAAATAAATAGTATGTAATAAACCTAAGTGATTAATATAATAAACATACTAATATATTAAAAATAAGATATATATTCATTATATTAAAAACCCATTAATCCTTCATAAATAAAGTATCGTATTACAGAATATCAATTTGTAATTCCACCCCACTAAAAGGTCAATTCTCGACCACATAAATCAAGCTAAAGTTAAGTCAGAGCTTTTCTTATCTTTAGGAATTTTCCTCATTTCTTCATACAGCACTATTGATACTTATATCTCATAAAATAATTAAGCTATTGTTTTATTTATTTTTATTATTAATATCAACATCTATAAAACTCTTATATTTCATTAATAAAACACTAATTAACGACTCGTATATTTTAAGTTTTTCACTTATAATTTCACTAAAGTTTCTACAAGGAGATAAGAATGATTCAAGGAAAAGATGCCAAACCTTATAAGGATGACCGAGGTTTTACGGATAGGGAAATTAACTGGCTATGGAATTTCAATCAGTTATATATGCAATATATGCAAGTCTATAACAGTGATTTCTCTACAAAAAGAAAAATCATATTTGAAATTTTTGACAACCCTACAACTGGTTATAACCATTACCAAACAGCAATAACTAATAAAAACAGTTTTTTAATTAATGAGAATGATTTAAAATGGGCAAAAGATCCACAAAATGAGCAATTATTAATATTCACGATAAATATGTTACTAAAGTTCAATAATTTAACACTTAGTAATTTATTTTACACAAACAACTACGAATATTTCGTAGATCTTGTTGATAGATTAATACTTACTAAAGAAATGAAAAATAGCCAAATAATTGAAATAAAAAATACATGGTCAAGTTTAAAAACTTCTAAAAGCCATACTAATTGGATAGATATAAAAGAAATAGATCAAATTAATTGGGCATGGGATTATTTAAAAAAATCTTACAAATTAGCATCGATACCTAACCTACCAATTAACGAAAAGCAACGTTATAATCATATTGTTTCATCCATAGACTTAATGGGTTTTATAAGTTCCCCTGATGCTAAAGAGCTTTTTTTAATTAAAATGAAAAAAACCTGGTCTCAAAAGAAATTTAGAGATTCTGGAAAAATTAAAAAACCTCACCATCTCCCATTAACAAAAGAAAGGCACGAGCAATTAAAAAAATTATCAGAATTATTTAATAAACCTATTCCTGATGTTTTAGATTTCATTATTGAAAAAATTTATAATGAGTGCACAACTGATACAGATGGAAAGTCTAAAAATTTCTAAATTCAATTTGTGAATACAGATCAGTTTTCTGTTTGTTTTATTAAAATTTCATTTAATAGACTGGGCTCTTTTCTTAACAAATTTTTTATAACCTCTGGTTGATATGCTGTATTAAACGGAAGCTGCTTTTTTAACAATAAAGAAGGGTCATCCATTTCTAAAGCTCTATCTAAATCACGGCACTCAACCTTGAGTGCTCTTATTTTACCTATATAGGTTTCATGTCGGGTTGCAGTGATCGTCTTGGGTGAACCTAGCTTATAGTGCGGCGGATGGGCTTTATATTTTTCAAATTCTTGTTCTATTTGCTCCAGTTCTTTAGTTTTTTCTGCCATTTTTAATATAATCCAATCTTTATCAAATTTTTTTAATTCAATATCGAGTTGTGGCAAAACACTTTCAACAGCAACATTCAAATTCGCCCATTTCCCCTGTTCTTTAGCCTTATTCCGCATAAATTCAAAAATGACTTGATGCTTTTTATATAGAACATTTGAATAACGTTTATGCGCTCCACGTATCCCTCTAATTCTGGTATATATCTTTTTACTATATTGAATATCAGCATTCATCATAGCGTATTTATGCAGTATTCTTTGATATTCAGTCTTTAGCTCTTTCTCTGTAAGCTCATCATAATGATCAATCAATTCCAAGGTTTGCACTAAAGTTTGCATAAAATCATGGCTGGAATAAGTTAAACCAAACCGCTCAACCGTAAAAGGAAACTTCATAATCTGAAAAATTTTATGGAATTCATCTTCCGTAAAATTTCTATTCAATTCCAGTATATAAGTAAAGTTCAGAGCATCCCGGTCGGGTGCATCAACATCATATTCTGTTGAATGCTTTGTGCAGTAACTCAAAAATCCCTGACAGACCTCAAATGCAAACATGCCAAGCTCATCTACTTCTACGTATACCATAAAAAAATTATCAATTATTATCAATAAATTATCATATCATTATAGTTAGGTTATTTATTACTTTAGCTCAATCATATAACTTATTTATTGCAATGAATACGATGGAACCATCTAAAAAATGCTATTCAGGAAAATATACATATGGGAGCTATCCAGTTAAAAACTGCCGACTATCTATTTATGAGGTATCGCTCTATGACCATTGAGCTGATGACAATTGTTGCAGACTATTATCCTCATCTTAGTAAAGCTGAAGCATTGAGAAAGGCAAATAATCAGGAATTCCCTTTCTCTGTATTTAAAATAGATCAAAGTAAACGTGCACCTTTTTTAGTGCACATAAAAGATCTAGCAGATATTTTAGACAGTAAGTATTCAGAAGCTTCTAAAGATTTTGCTACGTTTCATCGATGAGGCGTAGCACCTCCTCTAACTGTATAATATTCCTTCTAGCCTTTACCGACACATAACGCTGTAAACTACTCCAAGAATCATGCAAGCTTACTTTCTGAATTTCTGGGATAGTAAAACTCTGTTCTGCTAGTCGAGTACAACCTTCATGTCTCAAATCATGAAAGCGTAAATTATCAATTCCTAATATTCGGCATGCTTCTCTAAACTCCTTACCTATACTTTTAGGATTCAAAGGCAGTAGTAAGTTTTCATCATGCCCAAGCTTCAACATCCGTTCACGAACTTCTGAATGCCTTAATCTTTTAATAATTTCCTTACATGGTTCAAGTACGTCAAATGACTTATGATTGCCTTTAGAGCCATTGGGATTCTTTAGATCATGTACTTTCCATGTAGAATGATGTGAATCATAGTCCCGCAGATACAGTCGTGTTAATTCAGCTTCACGTCTGCATGAAAAAATAGCAATCCACATAATCAAATGCATTGGATACTTAGAGCCATAACGATTTATCTTCCATCGTTCTGTAAAATACTTAGTCAATGCAATCAGTTCATCCGTAGAAGGAAGTCGGTCTATTTTTTGACTAGAGGATATTTGACGTGTTTTTCTTAACTGAGCCGTAGCCTTATCAAAACCATTTAAATCAATATCCATTTCCCACATAACAGCAGCATGAGAAAGTACACCACGGATATGTAATAGCTCATGTTGCTGCGTACTAGTCGCGTTAGGTTTCAGCTTGAGATGAGGAACTCCCTCCTTTCTCAAAGCAACATGCTCAGCCAAATGTACTGATTTTATTTTTGTGATAATATTGCGCGCGATTGGCAGCTTCTTGATTAGGAGCAGAGAATAGCGTTTCGTCCTTCCGTACTCGCTCCCGACTTCATCCAAATATTTATCTATGGCATCTGATAAGGTCAGATCAATGAGTTGCTCTTTGCCCAGTAAAATATCAGGATTCTCTTGAATTTCGACTTCTCGTTTCTTAATCCAGTTTTCAGCCATCTTCCTTGAATGAAAAGTTTTACTGTCAGAAAAAGTAGGAAAACCCTTTCGATTTATTCGAATCGCAGCACGATAGTTAACCTTCCCATCTGCGCCTTTTCTTGCTGTAATTGACCCCATAATTTACACCACAAACTGTTTTTTTGATTATGGTGTAAAATTTGGTGTAAATGCAAATCGATTAACTCACCTAAATATAGGTTCACACAGATTCGCGCAGGTTGCGAAACATAGATTAAAGGCATGATTTTTAATGACTATTGTTAAAAACATTGAAAACACTCAATCTCCGCGAATCAGTGTGGCACCGATGATGGACTGGACAACCCGCGATTACCGTTTTTTTGCACGCCTGTTTAACCCCAACATCATTCTTTATACTGAAATGGTCACCACCGGTGCCATCATTTATGGTGGAGCAAACCGCCACCTGGACTACAACAAAGAAGAACATCCGATTGTACTGCAGCTGGGTGGTTCAAACCCGAAAGACCTGGCAACCTGCACAAAAATGGCGCAGGACTGGGGATACGACGAAGTCAATCTGAATGTGGGCTGCCCAAGCGACCGTGTACAGAACAATAAAATCGGTGCCTGCTTAATGGCAGAACCAGACCTGGTTGCAGAATGTATTGCTGAGATGCGCAATGCTGTGGAAATCCCTGTGACAGTGAAACACCGCATTGGCATTGATGATATGCAGTCCTATGAAGAAATGCTGCATTTTGTTGATACTGTTGCAAAAACAGGCTGTAATAATTTTATTGTGCATGCTCGAATTGCATTGCTTCAGGGACTGTCTCCAAAAGAAAACCGTGATGTGCCACCCCTGCGTTATGACGATGTCTATCGTTTAAAGCAGGAACGTCCTGACCTGATCATTGAAATCAATGGTGGCATCAAAACTTTTTCTGAAACTCAGCAACACTTAAAACATGTCGATGGTGTCATGATTGGTCGTGAGGCTTATCACAATCCATACCTGCTGGCGGAACTTGGTCAGTTATGGAATATGGAAATGCCTGACCGTTTTGAGATCATTGATCAGATGCTTCCATATATCGCAAAGCGTATGGAAGAAGGCGCACCATTGTCGATCATTACCCGTCATATTTTAGGTTTGTTCCAGAATTTACCGGGTGCCCGTAAATGGCGTCAGGCATTAAGTGGTGGCAATGCAAAAACTTTTGCAGATGTGGAAAATGCCATTCTTAACATTAAAGAAGCCATGAAACGAACTGAAGAATATCTTCAGGAGCATCAGGATCAAGCCTGACACCTGTCAGGAACGATGCTCCAGAAATCTGTAAGCACCTGCTGCCCTGCGCCAGCAGGTGATCAGAGCACCCAGGTTCAGAGTCACCAATGCTCCCAGCATGACAAAATCATGCTGCCAGACATACTGTTCAACCGCTGCTGCAACACAGGCAACGGTCAGTAAAGCCATGCGGTGCTGCTTTGCCATCGGCCCTGCAAAACTGGCTGGTGCACCAATGGAAACCGCCAGGGTACGGATATAAGCTGTCAGTACTGCAAGCAGCGCACCACACCATCCCAGTTCCACACCATAACTGCTGGAAACAATGGAATAGCCTGCAGCCACAATAATCAGCGGATCAGAAATACGGTCTGGAATATCATTGAACAGCTCGCCAGACGGTGTGGACTTCCCACCCTCCACAGCCACCAGCCCATCAAACAGATTACACAGCAAACGCCCCTGAATAAATACAGCCGCCAGCAGATACAGTGCCACTTTCCATAGCCCTTGAGCATAAGGTGTGGCAAACAGATACACCGCAGCAAGTGCCGCAAACAAAATACTCAGCAGTGAAATATGGTTCGGTGTAATGGATTTCTGACTCAGCCATCGGGCAAATCCATTGACCATTCCTACTTCGCGTACTTTGAGTGGACGGCGGTTTTCAAGAGAGGGTTCCTGTTGTGTCATCGTATTTATTTTCCAGATTATTTTATTAAATTAATGGGTTGCCTGAGTTTTCAGCTGTTTATACAGCTTAATATTTGTCACAAAGGCAAACAGCAATGCAACGGTTAATGCAGGGGCAACCGTTTTTAAAATCGCAGGGGTCTGAATCAGTGTGTGCACCAGTACCAGGCAACTTCCTGTAAACAGTACGGTACAGACAGGAGGTAAAATCAGTCTGGCAGGGACAGATTTATAAAAATTAAACTGCTTTTCAATTAAAAAGGTAATAAATAAAGTAATAATAAAACTGCAGATTCCCTGTGCCAGTCCTGAAATAACACCCGCCTTTAGACCACCCTGGCTCATATTGATATAAAAAGACCAGCCTCCCCACAAAAGAAAAGCAAAAAAAGCAGAAAGAAAATTATAACGCTGAGTGTTTCTGATTTTATTATTCATAGGCGAAACTGGAATATTTGTTTAATATAAGATCACTTTAGTGGATTGGTCTGCATCAGGCAACCTGTATGCACTCAGCTTTAATACAGCAAAAAAGATAAACCAGTAAAACAAAGAGACGATCAGAATACAGATATGACAGAAAATCAGCCAACAAAATCTTCTTCAAAACTTGTGTCCCGTCCCATTGCCAGAAGTATTTCCTTTGTGGTTCGCAGAGGCGCACGACTGCTGACAGGTGCCCGCAGTTTATGGACCGGATGTGAACCTGAACTGAAACAGCGGATTTATTATGCAAATCACAACAGTCATATCGACTTTATTCTACTGTGGTCATCACTGCCAACCCCTGTGCGCCGTATGACCCGTCCTGTTGCTGCATCGGATTACTGGTTAAAAGATGGTATCCGACGTTTTCTGATTCAGGAAACTTTTTCAGGCATTACCATTCAGCGTCAGGGCAATACAAACAGTGATCCGCTTGCCAGTATCAAGGAAGCCTTAAGTCAGGGCGATTCCATTATTTTTTTCCCTGAAGGTACGCGAAATTTAAGTGATGATACTGAACTGTTAAATTTTAAAAGTGGTCTGTTCCATTTAAGCCAGCAGTTCCCTCAGGTTGAAATCATTCCCGTCTGGATCAGCAACTTAAAACGGGTCATGCCGAAAGGTGCATTTTTGCCGCTGCCTTTATTATCCACCGTCATTTTTGGTGCACCTTTGACACATTCAGCAGACTGGGACAAAACTCAGTTCCTTGAGCATGCCAGACAGCAACTCTTAGAATTAAAACAGAAAGAGCTTCAATAATGTTTAATCATATTCAACAGACTTATCTGCTTTTTTCCATTTTCAGTGCAATCCTGGTTATTGCATCCACCATCGGTTTTATTTTAAAACGCAAGGCAGGTTCACAGCCTGCTCCTGTCATTGACAATTTAAATGCCAGAATCAATGCCTGGTGGGTCATGCTGATTGTGCTGGCCGTGGCAATCACCTTGGGTAAAACAGCATTTATTATCCTGTTCGGTATTATTTCACTGTTCGCACTTCGGGAATTCATCAGCCTGCTTCCTACACGCCGTGGCGATTATTTTCCTTTACTGATCGCCTTTTATTTTGTTATTCCCTACCAGTACTACCTGGTATATACCGACTGGTACGGACTGTATTCCATTTTTATTCCACTTTATGTTTTTTTACTGGTGCCGATTGCCAGCCTGAAAGCAGAAGATACCACCCACTTCCTGGAGCGCAGTGCAAAAATACAATGGGGGCTGATGGTCAGCGTTTTCTGTATTTCGCACGTTCCTGCTTTACTGAATCTGAAACTTCCAGGATTTGACGGCGAAAAAATCTGGCTGGCAATCTGGCTGATTATGGTGGTTCAGGCATCCGATGTTCTGCAGTATGTCTGCGGAAAGCTGTTCGGAAAACATAAAGTTGCCCCTGTACTTTCGCCATCAAAAACCATCGAAGGCTTACTGGGCGGGATTGTTCTTGCAACTGCACTCGGTGTGGCTATGGCATGGTTAACGCCATTTACTTACTGGCAGGCTGCACTGATTGGTTTTATTGTCTGTATCTTCGGTTTCTTTGGTGGACTGGTCATGTCAGCCATCAAACGTGACCGTGGTGTCAAGGACTGGGGCAACCTGATTCAGGGTCACGGCGGAATGCTCGACCGAATTGACTCGATCTGTTTTTCAGCGCCAATTTTCTTCCATATTCTACGTTACTGGTGGAGCTGAAACTTACTGATCGGGTGCGCTGAAGCATTAAAATTTTTTCTTTGCATTCAGCGCATCCAGTTTTTTCAGCACTTCTGCCACAGCAACCATGGCAAAACTTGAAGTGACCACCACTGCCGAACCATAACCACCACAGCGTAAACCTGCACTCGGACAGACATCTGCACTGGAAAATGGGTTATCAACTGAATACACGCAGGTAATTCCAAATTTATCTTTCGGCTTTTTACAGATGCCCATGCCCCGTAACTGAGTCCGGAGTTTCGCCAGCATTGGATCCTGTTCTGTTCTGGATAAATCCGCAACCCTGATTTTTAAAGGATCAAGTTTTCCACCTGCCCCACCTGAAACAATCAGAGGAATTTTATTGAAGCGGCAATGCAGCATCAAAGCCAGTTTTGCTTTCACGTCATCAATACAGTCCAGAATTAAGTCAGGTGCTTCCACCAGCAGTTCCTTAATATTTTCAGGACTTAAATAATCTTCAATCAGATTGATTCTGATCCGTGGATTGATCTGACGGCAGCGTTCTGCCATGACTTCAATTTTTTCATAGCCCAGCGTTGATGTCATGGCCGGTAACTGACGGTTAATATTGGATGCTGCAATCGAGTCCATATCGACCAGTGTCAGCTCACCCACGCCTGTACGTGCCAGGGCTTCCACCGCCCATGAACCGACACCACCGATACCAATAACCATGACATGACTGTTTTCATAATGATTAAATGCTTCATCGCCATAAATTCTGGCAACACCGGCAAAACGGCGGTCATATTCATCATCATGAGGAAGATCAGTCATTACATACATCGGCTTTAAAATATTGCTGCCATTTTAGCAAAAATACACACTGAAAATGAGAAATAAAACCTGATCCCCGAACAACTGAAAACTTAGCACGCTATCCCTTACTTCAGGAAGATACAGCTTCTGTTCCCTGCTTCATCTTCCAGTTTAAAAAAATCAGAATCATAAAAACAATCACGCAGATGGACAACGCCAGCAGGTTTGCATTTTTCCATCCAAATGCAATCAGGATTGGTGCAGGTAAAAATGCTCCCAGTGTTGCAAACAGTGCAATCACCGTTTCATTCAGTCCCTGTATACGATGTTTCTGCTGTTCATTTAAACCTGCAATAAGCGTCGATGCCCCTGAATATGCAAAATTCCACCCCACACCCAGTACAATCAGAGAAATATTGATATACAGACTCGCCTGAGTAAATGCAGGGACCAGTGATGACAGCATCAGCAGAATAAAACCGCAATAAATCACAGACTGTGTACCCCAGTGCTGTATCAGTCTGGGCACAAAAAATGAAGGGATGAACATTGCAAGTACATGCAGCTGAATGGAAACCGAAGCGTACTGAAATGAATGATGTTCCTTTAAATGCAGGGAAGACATAATCATCATCACATTCATAATATAAAATGCGAATGCACCACTGATGACCGCAACAAGTATCAGACTGACGGATAATCCAGGCTGTACTGATGATTCAGAACTGATCTGAGGTATCTGCTGTACTTTAAATTTCTGATTCCATACATACAGAACAGGTGAAAGCAGTAAAGCCAGCCCACTGAATATCAGATAAATAGCCGTAAAATCAGGTAAGCCATGCACTTGCTGAAACTGAATAGCCAGTACCGGAGCTACGATTGCTGCAATCACACCACCGGAAATAACCATTGCAGTTGCTTTAGGAACCAGGCTTGCCTCAAGACGGTCAGATGCTGCGAAACGGTAAAAATTTGCCGTAGAAATAAACAGCCCCAGCAAAAAATGGCTCAGACACAGTAAATAAAAATGCTCATACTGAAGTGCAAAAAAGCCGGTCAATCCTGCAGAAAAAAGACAGAGACAGCCAAACTGAAAAACAGTATGGCGACCCATTTTTTTCATTAAACCAGAAAAAATAAAAGTGGTCAGCAGCATAGCAAGGAACTGCAAGCCATAAGGCGTGGTCGCCAGTGCCTGACTCGGTGCAAGTTTTAAACCGACAATGGCTGCAACAGTAACGGACAGTACTGCTGCAATTAAATTAAATGCCTGAGCAATCAGCAGGTAATAGACATAACGCGGTAATTTTTTCAAAACAGGCTTCCAGCTTAATCAGGCTTAAATACATTAACGCACATCGGACAGATATACATAAAAAAAGATGAAAGCAGAGCTTTCATCTTTGACAGTATTTTTCAGCATTAAGCCGTAATCAGATTCCGCAGTACATAATGCAGAATCCCGCCGGCTTTGAAATATTCCACTTCATTCAGGGTATCAATACGGCAAAGAACTTTAAAATGCTCGACCGAACCATCTGCCCGTCTGGCTTCAACACTGAAATGCTGATGCGGATGAATTTCGGAGGAAATTCCCAGAATGGATAATGTTTCCGTTCCAGTCAGATTCAGGCTCTGTCGGGTTTGCCCATCCACAAACTGCAATGGAAAAACCCCCATCCCCACGAGGTTTGAACGGTGAATGCGTTCAAAACTTTCCGCAATCACAGCTTTTACTCCCAGTAGGTTTGTTCCTTTGGCAGCCCAGTCACGGGATGACCCTGTACCATATTCCTTACCTGCAATAATCACCAGTGGCGTTCTATCCTGCTTATACAGCATGGCAGCATCATAAATGGACATCTTCTGCCCATCAGGAATATAAAGCGTATTACCCCCTTCCTCACCACCGAGCATTTCATTTTTAATCCGGATATTGGCAAAAATTCCCCGCATCATGACTTCATGATTACCACGGCGTGAACCGTAGGAGTTAAAGTCTTTCGGTGCAACACCATGATCCTGTAAATACCTGCCCGCTGGACTGTCCTGCTTAATGTTCCCCGCTGGCGATATATGGTCTGTGGTGACTGAATCTCCCAGCACCGCCAGGATACGGGCAAACTCAATATTCTGTACAGGTGCAGCAGGACGGTCTATGCCCTCAAAAAAAGGGGGATGTCGGATATAGGTTGAGTCCTGATCCCAGCTGTAAGTCTGGCTCTGAGGAATCTGTATGGATTTCCAGTTTTCATCCCCCTCAAACACTGCAGCATATTCCTTATGGAACATTTCTGTATTGACCTTTTGCAGTACCTCATCAATTTCAGCCTGAGATGGCCAGATATCTTTCAGATAGACCACCCGCCCGTCAGTACCTTCACCAATAGGCTGCGTGGTCAGATCTGTACGGATATTTCCTGCAAGTCCGTAGGCAATCACCAGTGGTGGCGATGCAAGCCAGTTGGTTTTGACCAATGGATGCACCCGTCCCTCAAAATTACGGTTACCCGAAAGTACCGATGCAACATTCAGGTCATAACAGGTAATCGCTTCCTCAATCGGGGCAGGCAAAGGTCCTGAGTTACCAATACAGGTGGTACAGCCATAACCGACCAGGTTATAACCCAGCTGATCCAGATAACTGGTCAGTCCTGCTGCATTCAGATAATCCGTCACCACTTTTGAACCAGGTGCCAGTGAACTTTTGACCCAGGGTTTACGGTGTAATCCTTTTTCCACCGCTTTTTTTGCCAGCAAGCCCGCTGCCAGCATAACACTTGGATTGGATGTATTGGTACATGATGTAATTGCGGAAATGACCACATCACCATGAACCAGCGGATAACGCTTACCATCAATTACGCAGAAACTGCTGTCCTGCTGATTCGGAAGACTGGCTTTTTTCACATCTACAGCCGTTCCCCCACCTTCATTTTCAAGCCGTGCCTTTTCTTCTCTGGCAGGTTTTAAACTCAGTTCCATCAGCTGGCTAAATGTTGAAGGTACATCAGCAAGCAGCACTTTGTCCTGTGGACGTTTTGGTCCAGCCACACTGGCCTGAACACTGCCCATATCCAGGCTCAGCGTATCGGTAAATACCGGTTCATCACCCTGATGACGCCACAAGCCCTGCTCTTTACAGTAGGCTTCCACCAGTGCAATCCGCTCTGCTTTGCGTCCTGTCAGTCTCATATAGCCAAGCGTGACATCATCCACTGGAAAAAAGCCACAGGTTGCCCCATATTCAGGTGCCATATTGGCAATGGTTGCACGGTCTGCAAGCGGTAAATCTGCCAGCCCATCCCCATAAAATTCTACAAATTTTCCAACCACACCTTTCTGGCGCAGCATCTGGGTAATGGTCAGTACAAGGTCGGTCGCTGTGATCCCTTCATTGAGCTTACCGGTCAGCCTGAAACCAATCACTTCAGGGATGAGCATGGATACGGGTTGTCCCAGCATGGCGGCTTCTGCTTCAATTCCTCCAACGCCCCACCCCAGAACACCCAGCCCGTTAATCATGGTGGTATGCGAGTCTGTTCCCACCAGTGTATCTGGAAATGCAAACTGCTGTCCCTGACTTTCTCCCAGCCATACGGTCTGAGCGAGATATTCGAGATTGACCTGATGACATATCCCCGTTCCAGGCGGAACAACACTGAAATTGTTAAATGCAGACTGTCCCCAGCGTAAAAACTGATAACGCTCCCCATTCCGCTGCATTTCAATATCAACATTTTCAGAAAATGCACGTGAACTGGCAAAGTGGTCAACCATCACAGAGTGGTCAATCACCAGATCCACAGGCGACAGTGGATTGATTTTTTCAGGGTCTGCTCCAGCATTTGCCACTGCTGCGCGCATGGCTGCAAGATCCACTACCGCAGGAACACCGGTAAAGTCCTGCATCAGTACCCGGGCTGGACGGTACTGAATTTCCTGATCAGAACTGCGGGTATTCTGCCATGCCACCACAGACTGTATATCTGAGGTTTTTACGGTCATCTGATCTTCAAAACGGAGTAAGTTTTCCAGTAAAACTTTTAAGGATTTGGGTAGCTTCGAAATATCGCCCAGTGTGTGCTGTGCTTCTTTCAGACTGAAAATCTGATAACTTTCTGCACCGACATTCAGCGTCTTCAAGGCATTAAAACTGTTGATCTCACTGTACTTTGCCATAGGGTTTTCCTCCGGCTGACCGAACCTGTTTTTGGTATTATGATGATTTACAGATTCTAATTTAGGCTAAATTCTGATCTAAAAATGTTATTGATTGGTAAGCTGTCACAGCTTTATTTTTATATTTTAAGATTCAGCACATTATGAGAATTTTCCCATAATTTATACGTAAGCTGTTCACGATCCATCTGAAGACTTTGCGCCAGTCCATCCAGTATAAAGGGTAAGTTGGCAGGTGTATTACGGGTTCGATGTTGATCTGAACGCTGACAGCATAAGGGTGTCATATCTGGACAGTCTGTTTCCAGCACCAGGTGCTCTGCCCCCACCGCCTGTACCACCGTATGCAGTTTTCTGGCATTGGGATTGGTAATCTGTCCCGTTACACCAATTTTAAATCCAGCACGGATAAATGCTTTGGCTTCTTCCACGCCACCACTGAAAGCATGTGCAATCCCACCATTTTTAAAATGATGCTTTTTCAACAATGCAAGTACATCTGCATGGGACTTCCGGATATGCAGTAACACAGGCTTACTGTACTGTTCAGCCATCTCCAGCTGTGCAGAAAAAAAATCTTTCTGCTTTTTCAGTACCACAGGTTCTTTATGTTCTGGCAAAAAAGTATCCAGTCCGATTTCCCCAATGGCAACACAGTCTTCTGCCTGTAATAACTGTTCAAGCCAACTTAAATGTTCAACACTGTGCTGTTCAATATAAAAAGGATGCAGACCAGGTGCCAGTAAACTCTGAGGTGCATCATTCAAGCCATTCAGAAAATGATGCGTATTGAGCATATCCTGAAAACGCTGCTGTAAAAAACCGATCAGAATCAGTTTTTCCACGCCCACCTGTTTTGCTGCATACGCCAGCTGCTCCCGATCTGAATCAAAGTCAGGAACATCAAAATGCGTATGCGTATCAAACAGCTGGATTTTCATTAAGATTGTGCTTTTTCAATCTTCGGCTCAGAAGCCGGCTGCTCACTGGCAGGTAAATATTCTTTTTTCAGAATGCCCTGTAACTGACTGTATGGAATAGTCAGGCGCGGAAGTCCAACCACATAAGGTCCAATTTCATATTCTGCATACTGCAGAATCAGTCCATCCTTACCCAGATAATAGTTTTCAGACAGTTTAAATTTCCATGCCTGCTCATATTCATCCACACTGCCAGCCAGTTTCGAATCCACCACCCAGAGCTTAAATGCTTCATGCGCCAGCTTATCCAGTGCAGGTTGCTTGCCAGCCTGTAATACCTGACCCAGTGGAATCAGTTTTTTCTTTTCCAGATCAAAATTATAATACTGCTGCGCTGAAGAACCATGTGCTCCGCCCAGATAACTGCTGCTGTTCAGCACAACCGTCACCAGTGCACCTTCAGAATTCAGAATTTTAGGCTTAACCATCACACTGATCTGATGGCTTGAACTCAGCTGTTTCAGTTCACTGTCCATACTGAGCAATGCTGCGACAAAAGGTTTTAACTGCTGTTCAAGCTGCTGCTTAGGCAAAGGCATCTTTGCTTCTGCCTGAGATGCAGGCAATGACTCGGATGCAGCTGTGCGCTGTTCTGCTTTGACCGCTTCCTCAGGAGCCACATCCAGAATCTGATTTAACTGTTTCAGAATTTCACGGTCAATCAGTTCATCAATAAAAGGCTGATTCGTGCTTAAGCGTTCAACTGAAACTTCCGGACAGCTGTTACCATCACACTCAGGTAAATTCAGTGCAAGCTTTTCGGTGTCCCCTTTCAGCTTCAGCGCATCGTTTTCAACAACAGCAGCAGAAGCAGCCTGTGGCTGTTCCGGTTCTTTCTGCTTAGGCTGACATGCACTCAGTGCCATTGCAGTTGCAAGTAGACTGACTGTCCATTTTATTCTGTTCTTTAACATTGATCTGACCTGTTATTTTAAAACTGAACACACCTGCTGTGCAGATATGAACTGAAGCTGTTGACTAAAACATATTTTGATAAACATCAGCTTTTAATACTTGTTGAGTTTGTGCTTTCGTTAAGTAAATATCAAGCTGAGTCCCATCTTTTACAATTTCACTGGTCCTGAAATGCAGTCCCAGTCCTTCCTGATCAAAAAACCAGTCTGATTGCCCCCAATACAGTTTGGCAGGTGCTTCTTTTCTGATATCTGCTTTCTGTTCTTTTAACCATTTCTGATATGCCGTCTGAATATAGGTATTCAGTGCTGTCTGCTGTTCAGGTTTAATGCTTTCCAGCAAAGTCACGCTCTTTTTATTTTTCCGGTCTGCAACAAAAAAGTAATAGCGCTCTTTCACTTTAATATCTTCCTGTTGCGTATCCACCCCCAGCTGCAACAACAGATACTGATTACGCTGATAGGCAACCCGTGTATACATATTCAGGGCATAAGGTTTATTTGCAGAAAACTCATTCTGCCAGGTATCTGACTTTTTAACATAGGCATTTACTGCCTGCTGTAACGTCATATTCTGTTTTAAACCAATCTGATTCTGAATGACGGTTGCCTGATTTTTTGCAATCCACTCATTCAGCCAGCTGTCCTGAGTTTTAACCGTCTGAATATCAATATCAATACAGTTCTTACTTTCACAGAATGGCAAGGCAATCTGTGCTGGCTGTTCCTGTATATTCAGATAAGGCAGCACCTCAGCCTTGTCCTGCTGAACTTCATCCTTTGCCGCTGTATTTTTCTGACCATCTTTCCCAGATGAGTCACATCCACTGAGTGAAATCAGACTGATGATCAGAACCGAACAGAAAGGCACATTCCATTTCATGGACAAAACTCTTCATTAAATTACAGCTTCAGGGATTTACATAGTAAAACAGCTTCCACGGGAAGCTGTTTTATCTTTAAGTAACAATTCTTTAATGTTCGCGTGTAGCACGGAACTGAATATCAGGATAACGCTCCTGCATCAGCTGTAGATTGACACGGCTTGGCGCAAGATAAGTCAGATGACCACCGCCATCAATTGACAGCTGGTCATGTGCTTTTTTCTTAAATTCATTGAATTTCTTTTCATCATCACAGGAAACCCAGCGCACGGTATTGATATTTACAGGCTCGTAAACACAGTCCACTTTATATTCTTCTTTCAGACGGTATGCCACCACATCAAACTGAAGCACACCAACTGCACCAACGATCAGGTCATTATTGATCTGTGGCATGAAGACCTGAGTCGCGCCTTCTTCAGAAAGCTCTTTCAGACCTTTCTGCAGCTGCTTGGATTTCAATGGATCTTTCAGACGCACACGGCGGAACATTTCAGGAGCAAAGTGAGGAATCCCTGTAAAATGCAGGTTTTCACCTGAGGTGAATGTATCCCCAATCTGGATTGTGCCGTGGTTATGCAGACCAATAATGTCTCCAGGCCATGCTTCTTCCAGCTGCTCACGCTCACCCGCCAGGAAAGTCAGTGCATCACTGATGCGGACATCTTTTCCTAAGCGGACGTGATTCATTTTCAGTCCTTTTTCATATTTCCCTGAACAGATCCGCATAAATGCGATCCGGTCACGGTGTTTTGGATCCATATTCGCCTGGATTTTAAATACGAAACCTGAGAAACCTTCCTCTGTTGCTTCAACCGCACGCTCATGAGTCGGATGTGCTTTCGGTTGTGGTGCCCACTGAATAAACGTATTCAGAACATGATCCACAGCAAAGTTACCCAGTGCAGTACCAAACAGCACTGGAGTCTGTCTTCCTGCAAGGAACTCTTCTGCATTCAGTGGTTCATTTGCCATCTGTACCAGTTCCAGCGACTCTTCAAATGCGGCAAATGCCAGTTCACCAACCTTGTCACGCAGATCCGCATGATCATAACCATCACGGATTTCAATATCAGTAATGGTTGAACCGAAACCAGCCTTATACACATAGAATTTGTTTTCAAGCAGGTTATACACCCCTGCAAAATCACGCCCTGTTCCCATAGGCCATGTCAGTGGTACACACTGAATTTTCAGAACATTTTCAATTTCATCAAGCAGTTCAAGTGGCTCACGGATTTCACGGTCCATCTTGTTGACAAAAGAAATGATTGGGGTGTCACGCATACGACACACTTCCATCAGTTTGATGGTTCGTTCCTCGACCCCTTTCGCACCATCAATCACCATCAGTGCTGAGTCAACAGCTGTCAGAGTACGGTAGGTGTCTTCCGAGAAATCTTCGTGTCCCGGTGTATCCAGCAGGTTGATCACATGATTTTTATACGGAAACTGCATCACGGATGTGGTAATGGAAATACCCCGCTCCTTTTCCATTTCCATCCAGTCGGAGGTTGCCCCACGGTCTGACTTACGGCTTTTAACCATCCCAGCCACCTGAATTGCCTTACCCCATAGCAGCAGTTTTTCTGTCATGGTGGTTTTACCGGCATCGGGGTGGGAAATAATAGCGAAAGTACGTCGCTGTGCGACCTGTGCCGCCAATTCGTCTTTAAACATATAAAAAATCTGCAATGTATACACAGTTATGTACACATCGGAAAATATGTACTTAAACTGAAAAAAAGGAAATTCAAAATTGGCGCAATTGTAGCAGATTTAGAAAATAATTTTACGATTGTTGAACTGGCTTAATTTGCATGCCATCTGCTCTTTATTCTTATCTATAACCTGCATCCGCACTCCATCTGTCAGAAAAAAAGCGACCTGAAACTGTTCAGACCGCTTTTAATTACTTTTTAAACCCAGGGTTTTACCGTTCAGGTATTTATGTTGTCAGGGTACGGAACTCCATTGCTTCCAGCCGTTCCACTTCCACCGGTATGCCCAGTAAATATCCCTGTAACTGCTGACACCCCAGTCTGGTCAGAATTTCTGCCTGTAATGGACTCTCCACACCCTCAGCAGTCACTGTCAGACCCAGTTTGATTGCCAGCTGAATAATACTTTCAAGAATCAGTTCATCTTTTGAGCCTGTCGCCAGATCCTGAATAAATCCACGGTCGATTTTCAGTTCATCCACAGGCAGATTTTTCAGATACAGAAAGCTCGAGTGCCCTGTTCCAAAATCATCAATCGCAAGTTTGATGCCCATCTTTCTCAGGTGTTCAAAACTGCGGATACTTGAGTCGATATGATGCATCGCCGTTGACTCAGTGATTTCAATCATCAGATGCCCAGGGTTGATTTCATATCGCTCAAACAGCATTTCCAGTGTACTGAACAGATGTTTATGTTCAAACTGAACAGCAGAAAGATTGACCGCAACCGGGAAAAAATCTGAACCGCTTTTTTCCCACTGCTGAATCTGCTTGCACGCCTGTTCAAGTGCCCAGTAACCCATTGGAATAATCAGTCCGGTTTTTTCAGCCCCTTTAATGAACATGCCCGGTGTCAGCAGCCCCAGACCTGGATGCTTCCATCTGATCAGCGATTCCACACCACAGATATCATAAGTACCTGTTTTAAATTTAGGCTGATAAAACATAACAAACTGCTGTTCATCCACAGCTTTATACAGGTCATTGATCAATCGGGTCTGGCTGCGGGCTTCCTGCTGATCATAGGAATAACTGAATACAGAGAACGTATTGCGTCCCTGATATTTGGAGGTCAGCATCGCAGCATCGGCATTGATCAACAGATCCTGTAAGTTATTGCCATGATCAGGATACATGGAGATACCAATGCTCGCTGAAACATTAATATCTTTGCCAGCCACCTGAAAACTTTCCTGAATCAGATCCAGTGTTTTTTCAGCCAGCTGCATTGCATAATCCACCGTTGCATCTTCCACAACCAGTAAAAACTCATCTCCACCGATACGCAGTAGTTTTTCCTTGTCATTCAGTCCACGATGAATACGTGTTGCCAGCTGAATCAGTAACTGATCACCAATATGATGCCCAAACACATCATTCACCGCTTTAAAGCGATCCAGATCTATATACAGAAATGCCACTTTGGTATTTTTCTGACGATGATCGACAAAAAGAAAATGTGAATATTCGGACAGATACATACGGTTGGGTAAACGGGTCAGACTGTCCTGGATCGCCTGATTTGCCAGCTCACGGTTGGCTTTGGAAAGCTGCTTGTTGCGCTCTTCCAGGCGCTGCTCCAGTACAGCCACGCTGAACGCTGCCACCAGAACCAGACTGGTAATGAAAATAATCGTAAACAGGATAATGCCCTGACCTGCCTTAAATGGTTCAACCATCAAACCATTATCAGGATAGAACATGACTGCGGACATGCCTGTGTAGTGCATACCCACGATACTGAGCGCCATCATGGAGGCAATCATGAACTTCAGGGTTTTTAAGCGTTTTACAGAATTTTTATATTTAAAAGTCAGCCAGAAGGTCAGTCCCGAACCACTGATGGCTATCAGAATGGAAAATACAACAATCAATGGATCATGGTAAATTTTATAATCATCCAGGATCAGTCCCATCATGCCGGTATAGTGCATCCCTGAAATACCCAGTCCCATCAGCACTGCACCGAGAATCAATCTTGGCAAAGGCAAAGTCGGTCTTGCTGTCAGCCAGACGGCAAAGGTCGATGCAATAAATGCAATGACATAGGAGACAAAAGTCAGCGGATAATCAAGATGATAGGTGGATGGTAAATGACATGCGAGCATCCCTACAAAATGCATGCTCCAGATGGCAGCACCCAGTAAAGCCCCACACCCGATCAGGATGAGTTTTTCGTATTTTTTCCGGTTTCCCCAAAAAAGCAGCTGTTCCACTGACACCGCCAGATAGCAGGTCAGTATTGCGACAGCGACAGAACCCAGGACAAGGCCTATATCATAATGTACATGAACCATACAAAGCTTCCGTACAGGTTATATTTGTTGTTATTGCCAAACTCAATATGGATTAATCTTAAATCTTTCACATCTATCTTCAACAGGCTGGAACTTCAAACCCACTCAATCTAGAATCCAATACAATTGGAATCAGGTCAAGTATCAAAACTACAATTCATCAATTAAATAGCTGAAATATTTCTCAAAAAAAGCACAATATGTCTTTTTGCTGTAATAATTCAGACCACAAAAAAACAGCCAGGTAAACCTGACTGTCTGGATGTTGCTGTTTATTTTGCAGTGGGTGCCTGTAACTTCGAATAATCAAGCAGTGTATTTGCCGCTTCAACGACAAATGCTTCATCTTCTGGTAAAGGCGGACGCTGTGCTGCTTTCATTTTCGCTCTGCTTTCCGCAAGTGCATCAATCGATGCCTGATAGCTTTCCCAGTTGGCATAAGGTTTTAAACCCGTTGCCTGACGGCGCTGATTTTCAGCAGTCAGGGTTTTCTGCTCCAGGGCTATCAGCTCTGCTTTCCGCTGTTCCAGATCCAGCACTGCCGTCTTTTTATCTTCAGTCGATTTTGCAATCTGTTTACGCTGTTCAAGATATTTAAACTGAGGGTCAACTGCAACACGCTGTTGAGACAACTGGTTCAGCTGTGGCAGATACGGTTTAATAGAGCCCTCACGTTTAAACGGTGCGGTTGGGATAGTGTCCCATTTCAATGCATTTTTGGCTTTACGCTCACCAAATTCTTCATTGTAAATATCCACCAGCTGTACATCAGGAACTACACCTTTGTTCTGCGTACTTCCGCCCGTAATCCGATAGAACTTACGCTGAGTCAAAGTCGCCTGACCATAGGCAAGTGAATCCAGCTGCACCTGAGCTGTCCCTTTACCTGTGGTGGTACTTCCAATCACGATACCACGCTCATAGTCCTGAATCGCAGCAGAATAAATTTCACTGGCAGAGGCTGAAGCCAGATTGATCATGACCGCCAGCGGACCTGCATAAGTCTGCGCTCCACCATCTTCATCTTCAAAAACGCTGACATTGCCATTGCCATCACGGATCTGAACCACAGGACCGGATTTTACAACCTGCCCCAGCATACGTGCCACTTCTTCAAGTGAACCGCCTGGATTATTTCTCAGGTCAATGATAATGCCGTCTACATTTTTAGCTGCAAGACTTTTCAGTGCATTGTTGGTGTCCACAGCAACAGAACGGTATTCAGTTCCTGCACGGCGGGCACGATAGTTCAGATAGAACGACGGAATTTCGATCACACCCAGCGTATGCTTTTTGCCATCACGGGTCAGCTCTACGGTACGTGAACGCACACCGGCATCTTCTTCCTGAATCACATCACGGACAATGGTGACATTGCGTGCCTGATTCATCGCAGCACCCGGCCCAAGCAGACGGACAGTCACTTTGGTTCCTCGTTTACCACGGATCAGACCCACAATTTCATTGCTCGGCCATCCAATCACATCCACCATTTTGTCACCATCCTGCGCGACACCAATGATGCGGTCACCGGACTTCACCTGACCAGTCTTACCAGCAGGTCCACCCTCAACTATGGTTTCGATTTTAGTGTAATCTTCATTGCCACGCTCTGGACGGATGGATACCCCAATCCCCTCAAGCTGCAAGGTGGTCTGACGGTTCAGTTCCATTGCATCCACAGGTGGAAAATAGTTGCTGTGTGGATCATAGGTCAGCATCATCGCGTTCAGTGTTTTGTCGAGCACATCATCACTTTTAATCCGGCTGATGCGCTCAAGCTGACGGGTATAACGTTTGGTCAGTGTCTGAACCGGTGTCAGATCTTCAGGTCCAGCAAGATCCTGTCCATTGGCAAGTTCTGGATTATCTTTCAGTGCTTTCTGCTTAGCCTGCTCTTCCTGCTTACTGATCGTGAGATTGATCAGCTGAGAAATCAGCATTTTACGCCACTGATTCTGCTGTTCAGCAGCTGTTTTAAAGAATGGTGCTTTTTCACGGTCTGTTTCAATCGTGACATTGGGCTGATTCAGATTCTGAGGTTTTTTCAGTTCATCCAGCATGAACTGATAGAACTGAGTCAGTCTTTCACGGTACTGAGCATGAATCGCATAAGGTCCAGACAGATCACCGCCTTTCAGCGCAGCACCAAATGTTGCCCCATATTTTTTCTTATAGCTGTCTACTTCTGGCGCAAGAAAAATCGTGTGTTCCGGATCCAGACTGTCCAGATAAAAATCAAGAATCCGTGCAGAGGTTGCCGCATCCAGTCGCATATTCAGATAGTGCTGACGGTCGACCAGTGTCGCAAGCTGACGTGAAACCAGAGCCTGTTCCTGAGTTGGAACAATCGTTCTTGCTGCGACCACAGTCGTATCATTTGCAGCTATAGCTTCATTAATGACGTGGGAAAAAAAGAAGCCACCAGTCGCGATGGCAACTGCACAAGCTATGGTTTGAAGTTTCATAAATAATCTGTACTTCCCTGGATTTAACCAATATAACGGTGTTGTTTTTCAAACAGAACTGAGCATATTCAAAATCTTAAACAACTTAATATGTTTATGTCGTGTAGTTTTATCATAATCTGTACTGGCAAAATGTAGCAAATCATTGCAGAATTCAGGTATTGTTTCGAGGTTTTCTGCTGTCTGCAAACAACAGCAGAAGTTCCTGATTAAAAAACCAATACGGACATCCCTATGATTGGCGCATTGATGCTGGATATTGCCGGCACAGAACTTACCCAAGAAGATATTGAACTCTTACAGGCTCCGCAAGTCGGTGGCATGATTTTATTTTCCAGAAACATCGAATCTCCTGCACAGGTTCGTGCCCTGACGGATCACATGCGCCGCATCCGCCCTGAAATTCTGATTGCTGTCGACCAGGAAGGTGGTCGTGTCCAGCGTCTGAGACAAGGGTTCACACTGTTACCAGCCATGGGCCGACTGGGAGAACTCTATCAGTCTGAACCAGCAAAAGCCATTGAGCTTTCGGAGCAGTGCGGCTGGTTAATGGCAACAGAAGTCCTGGCGGTCGGTATTGACTTCAGTTTTGCTCCTGTACTGGATCTGAATGATATCAGTGATGTGATCGGTGACCGTGGTTTTGCCCGTAACCCTGCCGATATTGTGACACTTGCAGGTGCATTTCTGAAAGGTCTGAAAAAAGCCGGCATGGCATCAACAGGAAAACACTTCCCTGGTCATGGTTCAGTAAAAGCAGATTCACATGTTGCAGCAGCCATTGACTCACGTAGTTATGACGAAATTTACCAGAAAGATATGCAGACATTTATTCAGCTGATGCCACAGCTTGATGCCCTCATGCCTGCACATGTCATTTATGATCAGATTGACCCAAATCCAGCAGGCTTTTCACCCTACTGGATTCAGAATGTTTTACGCCAGCAACTGAAATTTAATGGCGTTCTGTTCTCAGATGACCTGAGTATGCAGGCGGCCTGTGTTGCAGGAGGTGCTGATGCACGGCTTAAAGCTGCACTCGATGCTGGCTGTGATATGGGGCTGGTGTGTAATGACCGCGCTGCACAGTGTACAGCACTTGAAGGCATCAGCGATATTGCACTGCCTGATCAGCAGCGGCTGGAACGTATGCGTGGCAAAATTCCGGCATCTGTACCAGGTCTGAACATTGAATTGGATGGTGAATGGAAACAGATCAGGGATAATGTTTCAGAATTCAGAAGCATCTCCAGCTGAACCGTAAAAGGAGCACGACAATGTGTTCCTTTTTCTTTATCATCGGAAGGATACGATGATTCAACAGACATAAAACCAGAATAACAAGGTCAGGACGACATGACACAACCACTTTCAGAACACAGACATATTTCATTTACAGCCCACTACACCGGTTATATCTGGTACAAAATGGGCATTTCACATGCGGCTTTTGCCACATCCAAAGGCAAATTTCTGGCGAAACTGGTACATCCACTGGAAAGCTGGGCGGAAAAATTCGTAGGTGGCAGTATGCGCACCACGCTTAAGCTCAGACACACCATGATTGATGAACACCTGACTCAGTTGATCGAACAGCATCCTGATCTGCAGGTTCTTGAAATCGCCTGTGGTCTGTCTCCGCGTGGCTGGAGCTTCCGCCAGAAATTCCCTGCAATCAACTATCGTGAACTTGACCTGCCCGATATGGCACGTATCAAAACAGAAGCCCTGAAAACAATAGATACTGCCAGCCCAGAAGTGATTTCAGTAGATCTGTTCACTGCTGATTTTGAAAATGCATTTAAAGTATTTGACCAGTCACGTCCATTGGTGATTATCAGTGAAGGACTGATCAACTACTTTAGCAAAGACATGCTGCAGCAACTGCTGCAAGCCATGACACAGTATGGAAGTTCATTTCCAGAACTGCACTATCTGACCGATATTTATCCTGAACCTGTTAAAAACAGACTGGCAAATATTATCTGGAGTTGCAGCAAACTGCTGAAATGGATGTCCAGGAGTGCTTTCTCCTTTCATTTTGTTACCCCCGATGAGGTTCAGCACTTCTTCAGCACAGCTGGTTTCAGCAAAACTGAAACGGTACAACCGAGTCATTATTTTTCTGACATGCATGTTGCACAAAGCAATCCAGCTGAAAATGCAATGCAGAATGAACATGCAGGCGATCTGGTCTGGATGATTCATGCATCCGTAAAGCGAAACTGAAAATATTCCATACAAAATACGTGATCCTGTGATTTTCACGGGATCATGGATATCAGATATTTCACTTGTATATTCACATTAATATTCAAATTAAAATCACTGTTTTTTTTAATAATGATAAGTAAATCAAATATACATTTGTCAATTAAAACAACTGTCTGGTTTTAATATAGCCTGTTTATTTCTTTTATGTTTTCATTGCTCTGTCCTCATGATGAGGATGTAAATTCAACAGTAATGGATGTTGTATGAAAACGATATTTAAGAAATCTTTATTAGCACTGACCTGTTCTTCTCTGCTTTTGCTTACCGCATGTGGCGGTGACGGTTCAGACAGCTTTACCGGTGTCAAACCTGATCAGACGTTCATCTCCGAAACTCCATACAAACATGAAAGCATGGCTGAAGCGGATTCAATCAAAGTCATGACTTACAACATGGTTAATGTTCAGGGAAAAACAGCTAAAGCTACAGCCATTGTGATGTTTCCTAAAACACCAATGCCTAAAGATGGATACCGTACAGTCGTATGGGAACATGGCACGCTTGGGGTAGGTGATTTCTGTGCACCAAGCAACAATGTCCTGGGAACAAACTTCAGAGACCCGTTAGCTAAAGGCTTACTCAATGCAGGCTATGTGATTGTGGCACCTGACTATGAAGGTATGGGGACTCCTGGCATTCATCCGTATCTGCACCTGAAAAGTGAAGCGATGTCTGCAATTTCAGCAATGAAAGCAGCAAAGGATCACTACGGTTCCAAGCTGAATGGTGCGTGGATGTCAGTTGGACAGTCTCAGGGTGGTCAGGCTTCCCTGGGAACAGCCCAGTATGCCAAAGCGGATGAATCCTACAAAGGTGCAGTTGCAGGGGCTCCGGCTTCCAGCCTCGATACAATTATTTTTGATATCGCACCCGACCTGCTGATTGATACAGAGAAACAGGAAATTGCCGCTGGTATACCAGCCGACAAACGCCCTTCTGTGTCTGCTTATTCTACATTACTCAGTTATGCCGCAATAGCAGCTGTGGGTATTAAAGCCTCAGACCCTCGTTTTGACTATCGCGAAATTTTTGCAGATCCACGCTCTGGAGATATTGCTGCAACTGCCGAAGGCTCTACAGGTGAAAACGGTCTGTGTCTGGATATCAATGGTGGTCACACTGACAGCATCCGCAATAAATTCAGTCAGGATATCATCAGGTTCCTGTCCGAAGATACATCCAGAAGAATTATGGAATATCCAGGTCTGGATAAAGCTAAATTCAAAGCCAGCAAACAGGTTCAGCAGTTCATTCTGGACAGCCAGCCAGGTACTGAAAAAATTGATAAGCCAATCCTGATTATTCAGGGTACTCTTGATATGAGTGTGCCTTATCCTGTAACGAAAGGGCTGTATGACCGTATGCTTGCCATGAAGTCAAATGTAGCTTTCCTCCCTGTAAAAGATGCATCACATACTCAGGCTATTGTCTGGGCAAATGCCGACCTGATGAAGTTTGTACAGACACATATGCCTGCATCCAACTGATATACATGTCAGTCAATCAAAAATAGATCCATAAAAAAGAGCTTCGGCTCTTTTTTTAGAGCTGCGCTACAACAGCTTGTTATCAGGTCAGATTCATAATCTGTCCATTTTTCAGGGCTGTATTTACAACAGAGCTAAACAAAGAATGAATCTTTCGTATACAATCAGGGGCTTAATAAAGTTTCTGAAATTTAAGTCAGTTCACCTGACAGATTAATCTTCAGTTCGCCTGAACAGAATATACTGACAACAAAGAATGGAATCAGACATGCAATGTCCTAAATGTGGTTCATCCGATATAGAAAAACGCAATCATGAACAGATTCTGCAGAAAGCAGGAGGAGTCCTGCTGACTTCTGCCGGTGCTGCGGCTGGAACTGTCGGTGGTGCTGCATCCGGTGCATCCATTGGAGCTGCTATCGGAACGGTTGCAGGTCCTTTGGGGATTATTGTCGGTGGTACTGTCGGCACTTTTGTGGGTGCTATCAGCATTGGTATTACTGGTGGTTTTATCGGGCACCGCTTTGGTAAAAAAGCAGGTGTTATTGTGGATAAAAACATATTCCTTGAATATCAGTGCAAAAACTGCAACCACCGTTTTCAAAGCAAAACCTGAGCCTTTGCAGCAAAAATCCAGTCTGACTTTTGCTGCAATTCAAACTTTATACTGCCAGCAGTTTTTTGACAGTTTCCCCAAGACGCTTACCCTGCGCAGCACAAAGTATTTTTTCATCCTGGCTTAAGTCCATATCATGACGGGGACCACTGACATGGGATGCACCATAAGGCGTTCCACCTGTCTTCGTATTTGACAGTGCCGGAATGGCATTGGTCAGTCCCATGATCATCATGCCATGATGAAACAAAGGAGGCAGCATCGTCAGCAACGTACTTTCCTGACCGCCATGCATGGAGCCTGAGGATGTAAATACACAGGCTGGTTTATTATGCAGTGCCCCATTCAGCCACAGACTTGTGGTCTGATCCCAGAAATATTTCATTTCAGCAGCCATATTGCCAAAACGGGTAGGCGAACCTAATGCCAGTCCTGCACAGTTCTGTAAATCATCCAGAGTACAGTAAATATCACCTTCGGCAGGAATACTCGGTTCTGCAACAGCAACAGATGTAAATACCGCAGGCACCGTCCGGATTTTCACACTGACACCTGCCGATTCAACACCACTGGCAATTAAATGTGCCATTTCTCTTGTGGAACCATATCTGCTGTAATATAAAACAAGAACATAAGGTTGCATATTTTTAGAATCTGACTGAAAAAGAAAACTATACGGTATTTTTCCGCTTTTATGGTTAAGCTGATAGATGAAAATTCTTAAAGATTTAAAAAAAACTGAGATATGAAAGCATGATATTTGAGTATTTAAAGAAATTACCCTTTTATGACAAAACATGGTTTCAGTTTGTATTATTTGTCATTCGGCGTTTTGAAGCAGACCGCTGTCGTGAGCAGGCTGGCTCCCTGACCTATACCACGCTGTTTGCAGTCGTGCCTATGCTGACTGTATTTTTGGTGA
This sequence comes from Acinetobacter sp. WCHAc010052, assembly GCF_002165295.2. Taxonomy (NCBI): domain Bacteria; kingdom Pseudomonadati; phylum Pseudomonadota; class Gammaproteobacteria; order Moraxellales; family Moraxellaceae; genus Acinetobacter; species Acinetobacter sp. WCHAc010052. The sequence goes on from NZ_CP032143.1 coordinate 3,049,179, forward strand.
TTATTTCATCCATCAAAGCACTTGAACCTGCCCGTCAGCAGTTACAGCAACTGATTTACAGCAATTTTCTGCCTAAAACCACCATTGCCTTTGACAAAGCATTCAGCGCCTTTACTGAAAAATCCAGTAATTTAACCGTGATCGGTATTCTCTTTCTGTTTGTCACTACTGTTCTGATGCTGACCAGCATTGAAACAGTGTTCAACCGGATCTGGCGTGTACAGGAAACCCGTAACGGTATTGTTGGCTTTATGCGTTACTGGACCATTATTTCACTCGGTCCTATTTTACTGGGCAGTGCTTTTGTCATTTCCTCAACGCTTGCCTCTTTAAATGTACTGAGCAACAACTTCGCAGGTTATCAGGTAGATGGCTCTTTTCTGCTGTGGATTATTTCGTTTTCACTGACGGTTCTTGGTTTTTTTATTCTGTACTGGACCATTCCAAACCGCAGTGTTCCCATCCGTGCAGCTGCAGTTTCAGGGCTGTTCAGTGCTGTGATCTTTGAGTTACTGAAAAACCTGTTTGGTTTTATTATGACCAATTTCACCAGTTACACCATTGTCTATGGAGCATTTGCAGCGATTCCCATTTTTCTTTTATGGATTTTTCTGTCCTGGAATATCGTGCTGCTCGGTGTGGAAATCAGTTATGCACTGACCGCCTTTCATACCGGTAAAATTCAGACCCGCCATCCTGTTCTGATGATGCTGGATGTACTGGAACTGTTTTATAAAAAGCAGAAAACCGGTGAAACAGTTTCCGATGCCGAAGCCCTGGATATACTGGGTCGTGGTGAAATTGGGCGGTGGCCATCCTATGTGCGTCAGCTGGAAAAACAGAATCTGGTACAGCGCACCGACAACAATGAATATGTGCTCGCCCGAAACCTGGATACCGTGGATTTCTGGACCTTTTACAAAGCCCTGCCCTACACTTTGCCACGTCGTGAAGATGTCGGAAACATTCACCCTGATGATGTATGGATGCAGCGCATCGGTCCTGCGCTGATTGATGCGGATGATTATCTTGCGGCTAAACTGTCCGTACCGCTTTCCACCATTTTAGAAGATAAATAAAAAAACGGCTGAACAGATGACTGAATCATTCAGCATCTGTTCGGTTTCAGCTTCGACGACGGAACCAGCTCTGCATACTCACCACAAGCACCCCTGCCATCACCAGGGCTGTCCCGATAATAAAATTCATTTCGATACTTTCTTTTAAAAAGATCACGCCAAAAAGCATTCCAAAAATAGGGGTCATAAATGAAAATACCCCTAGTCGGTTTGCCAGATAATTCCGAAGTAGCCAGAACCACAGCATAAAGCTGATAAAAGAAACAATCACCGTATGAAAAACCAGGCTGCCAATCGCCAGTGCTGTCCAGTGAATGCCTGCCTGCCCCATCAAAAATGCCAATGGCAGCAGGAAAATACAGCCACCCACCAACTGATAAAACAGTGTCTGAGTTGGATGTGCATCGGACAGTTTTGTCAGACGCAGTGAGATGGTCGTCAGTGCCCAGAAGATACCTGCAAGCAAAGCCAGACTATCCCCGAACAGCTGCTGTGGCAGTACCTGCATGCCACTGGTTTCACGCCCCATAAACGTCACCACAATGCCTAGAAAAGCAATCAAAATCCCCATCCACTGCAACAGGGTCAGCCTTTCTGAAGGCAGTTTCCAGTGTAACCCCAAAGCAACGAAAATCGGTGCTGTATACAAAAGAACGACTGTATGTGATGCGGTGGTATAACGTAATGCTTCAGCCACAAGAAAAAATTCGGCTGAAAACAGAAATGCAATCCATATCCCAGGGATCAGATAAGTTCTGGTAAGCAGTGTTGTCCCCTGCTGAAGCTGAATCAGAGGATAGACCATCAGTGCTGACAGACCCGACCGGACAGCAATCTGCATGACCGGAGAAATATCAGGAGCAGCCATTTTCAGCACCACCTGCTGTAATCCCCAGATCATGCACAATGCCACCATAATGCCGGATGCCTTTGCATCCAGGGCTTTTCGCACGTCCACAGCACGACCTTCTTTTAAAAAATTACACTGCACTATAACGCTGTCAGATTTACAGGATATAATTCAAAACAGATAACACATCTTCTTATTCAGGCAAACTGTCTTCATGAAAGTCCGCCATACCCATCAACAGCTGCATCGGCTGACAAATAACGATGAGATTGTTGCACCCCTCTGGCTGAACATCCGCCACGACCCTGCCCAATCCATCTATCCCCTTCATGGGCATGCATGGGGCGAATTCATCTATGCATTCAACGGGGTGATGGAGGTAAACATTGAGCAGATTGATTACATTACTCCTCCACCGTATGGCATCTGGCTCCCACCGCATATTCAGCACAGTGGACTGAACCGGACGTCAATTACCCATGCAACACTGTATGTACATGAAAGTCTCTGTAATGCACTTCCGGCACATCCAGGTATTCTGCTGACGACTCCACTAGTGACCTCAATACTGCAACATATTCTGCAGAACCCTTCAGATGAAACCGACCCGGCTTATACACGGTTGCTGTATGTCATGCTTGATCAGTTACGCCAGGCGCAGGTTATCAGCAGTTATCTGCCCCATACTTCACATGCTGCACTGAAACAGATTCTGGACTATCTGCATCAGAATCCTGCGGATAACAGCTCACTTGAAGCACTCGCCCGTACAGTCAATATGACCGAGCGGACACTCGCAAGACACTGTCAAAAAGAACTGGGCATGTCGCTGAATGAATGGAGACAGCGCCTGAAAGTCATGAAAGCCATGACCATGCTGAATGAAGCAAGGAAAATTGAGAGCATTGCGCTGGATCTGGGCTATGCCAATGCATCTGCTTTTATCAATATGTTCAAACGCTGGATGAATATTACCCCTGATCAGTTCCGTAAACTGAGACAGCTCTGAACAGCAAAATTCAAGGCAAAAAAAAGCGACCTGAAGGTCGCTTTTTAAAATCTGAAGCTTTATTCGCTGACAAATGCAATATCAGTCAGTCCTGCTTCACTTGCACGGGACATGACCTGTGCAACCGTATCATAACGTGACTCTTTGTCTGCACGTAGCTGAATCGGTGGTTTGCTGGACTGCTGCCCTGCTTCATCCAGGCGCTTCTTCAGTTCATCCATACTGATGACCTGAGTTCCCCACGCCACTTCACCCTCAGCATTAATACTGATGGTGACCGCCTCCTGAGGAGGCTCAACCACTTCTGCGGTTGTTTTTGGCAATGTTAATGGAATTGATGGGTTGGCAACGGTTGCAGTCACCAGAAAGATGATCATCAAAACCAGCATAATATCGATCAGAGGAATGAGGTTCATCTCATTCATTCCTGCATCGTTATCTTCACCCAACTGAAAAGCCATTAAACCTGACCTCCAACCAGACTGTCAGAAGATGTTTTGACATCTGCTTTCTGAGCCGTTGAATCCTGTTGCAGCATCGTGTCAATCAGCAGGCTATGTGCCTGATCCTGTAACTCGTTGCTGAGTGTACGGTTAAAACGGACACAGATGTTGTAGGCAAGTACTGCTGGAATTGCCACCGCAAGACCCAGCCCCGTCATGATCAGTGCTTCACCCACTGGCGTTGCAACCTGAGCCAGACCCGCCTGACCGCTTTTACCCACAGCAACCAGGGCATGGAAAATACCCCATACTGTACCGAACAGACCCACGAAAGGCGCAATTGAAGCAATCGTACCCAGAACAGAAACACCTTTTTCAGCATTTGCTTTTTCTGCAGCAATCTGACGAAGCAGCGCCTGTTCAGCAACGGCTTTACGCTGTTCAAAACTTAAAGGAGAAAACTTCGCCTTTAATTTATTCAGTGCATCTGCAAGACGGATATAAGCCACCTGCTTTAACTGACGAGTACCCATCAATCTCAGAACAAAGATGGTCCATGTCGCAATCGACATTGCCAGCAATACGAAATACAGCGTTTTACTCACTGCATCAGCATGTTGCCAGTAAACTGAAAAGTTCATACACGAACTCCTGAAATGTTAATTTTGGGTATTCAATTCAAATTCCAGTGGAAGCGTTGTTGTCAGAATCCCACCACCTTTGACAGGTCTGAATTTACTGTAACGCACGCTTCTCAAAATCTTTTCATCAAAGGCAGAAACACCTGAAGAACTGGCTATTCTTGCACTGTTGATCTTGCCCGATGTTCCATCAACCTCAAGTGCAATCAGCATTTTTCTGTTACTTCCTTTGAGGTCTTCATTGGTATATTTAATGGCTGGTTTTCTTGACCAGTCGAGTTCACCCAAACTGACCACCCGTGGTGTTTTCGACTCACGGTCTGCGCGTTCACGGTCAGCCCGATCCCGTTCAGCTTTATCACGCGCAGCCTGCTCTCGTGCCTGTTGCTCTCTGAGTTCCTGCTCACGCTTTAACTGATCCTGACGTAACTGTTCTGCCTGACGCTGCTGATCCAGCTTCTGCTGTTCCTGCTTCTGCTTTTCTTTTATATCTTCCTGATGCTTTACATCAGATGCCGGCTTAGTCACCTTCTGCGAAATAATTTTTGGTTTCACAACAGGCTTCGGCTCAACCTTTTTCTCTACCGGTTTTGGTTTCGGTTTCGGCATGACAGGAGGCGGTGGTGGTGGCGGAATGTCCTGTTTAATTTTGACAAAACGCACCTGTACAGGTTTTTTCTCTATAGGTTTAAGTTCAGCCATTTTCATATGACTGACTGCCCATAGCACGCCCATATGTCCAATCACAACAGCAACAAGTGCAGCTACGACTTTCTTTTTCATCGAATTTGGATCTTGCATAGCGGGTGTGGGAGAATAGCTCATTTAAAATCTGATACCTGAACTGCTGCTTATTATTCAAATAAACAATCAGTTTCATTGGTTGGCACAATTAAGGTAACGCAATAATAAATGAGAAGTGTTTTCATTTGCAACTATTAATTGCACTGTTTTTATGAGTTTTTTGAATGAGTCACACAAAAGAGGCATACCAGATGTATGCCTTTTAAAATAAAGAAATCAGTCGATCTTACTGGAATACAACCGTTTTATTACCATCCACAATGATACGGTCTTCAAGATGCCACTTCACCGCACGGGCAAGTACATTACGCTCTACATCCTGTCCAAGTTCACGCAGCTGCTCGACGGTAAAGTCATGGCTGACACGCTCTACATCCTGCTCAATAATCGGCCCCTGATCCAGATCAGCCGTCACATAGTGTGCCGTTGCCCCAATCAGTTTCACACCTTTTTCATACGCCTGTTTATATGGGTTTGCACCAACGAATGCAGGCAGGAATGAATGGTGGATATTGATCACTTTCATTTCCCACTTCTGTACAAATTCTTCATCCAGAATCTGCATATAACGGGCAAGAACAAGCAGATCATTACCTTGCATCAGCTCATCAATCTGTGCATAAGCTTCACGTTTATTTTCTTTTGTAACAGGTACAACTTCAAACGGAATACCAAAGTTTTCCACGGCTTCACGCAGATCAGGATGGTTGGAAACCACTTTAGTGATCTCACACGCCAGTCCACCACGTGAATGACGCCACAGCAATTCAAGTAAGGCATGATCCACTTTAGAGACCAGAATACCGACTTTTTTCACGTCACTGACCAGAGAAAGACGCCATTGCATCTCATAACGTTCAGCCACATTGGACGCAAAAGTCTGGAGCAGGCTTTCACGACGGCTCTGTAAATTATCCAGTTCAAACTCAACACGCATGAAATAACGTCCACCCTGAGCTTCAGTCGCGTATTGATCCAGTGCGGTAATGTTTGCGCCCTGATGGTACAAAAAGCTGGAAACAGCCTGCACAATACCAGGTTTGTCCTCACAGGTAATCAGTAAACGTGCTGTATTAGCAGTGGTCATATTCATGTTGGTTTATATCACTAATCGGTTAATTAAAAAAACAAGGCAAATATTCTACTCTGTTTCAGGTTTTTTGAAACAGAATTATTCCTCTGTATCGTTATTACGCGATGCAGAAAGACAGGCAAACAGTTCAGACGGTCCAAATGTTTCCATTAAATGCTCATAGGTTGCACGGCTTTCACCACGCAGATATGCACCCTCAAGGAACACCATCTGTCTGAGTGCCTGCCAGACCCACTTCTCTTCAAGATGGTTGGAGTCCACGATATGACCCGACATATACAGGAAATTGGTCCAGTTGGTCAGCACAATCCAGAGGTTGATAATCAGTGCCTCAATTTCAGAAGATGTCATCTGCATCAGACCTGCATCCACAAATGCCTGATAGATTTTCTGACCCTGCTGCATGACCTTGCCCGCAAAACGTGGGTACATCTTACGGAAATCTTCGTTATTTTCCACCAGATGATAAACATCACGGTGCAGAAAGCGGTAAGCCCATAACTGGCTGCTCAGCACCTGAAAATAACGGATCTTATCATTGGCATCGAGCAGACGGTCATCTGGCAATGCAAGCATTTCCAGTGTTTCCTGCTGATACTGCTCCATCAGCTCTTTGATGATTTCATTTTTATTTCTGAAGTGATAGTACAGATTCCCCGGACTCATACCCAGTTCTGCTGCAATATGATTCGTAGTAACGGAACGTTCACCACGCTCATTAAACAGCTGCAGACTGAGTTGCAGAATTCGTTCTTTCGTTTTAACCGTTTTGGAGTGAGACATCCTGAACTAACCATTTTCCAAGTGTCAGATGAGTGACACATAAAGTAACTTGACTCTTTAGAGTAAATACTCTAAAAAATAATTCAATCGCTTTTTATTAAATGGTAACACGTCATGAACAGTCAAACAAAAACAACTTCAATGACACCGCATGCACTGGACAGTCAGATGCTGGGAATTCTTGAGCAGCAGAAGTTTGCCTATCAGCGTTACCCGATGCCAACAGCAAAGGAACGTATTGATCGTCTGGCACGACTGAAAAAAATACTTGTGAAATATCAGGATCAGATTGCAGAAGCCATTAATCAGGATTATGGCAACCGCTCTATTGCAGAAACCAAAATTGGTGAACTGCTGACCTGCCTTGAACATATCAAATATTACAGTAAAAATCTAACCGGCTGGATGAAGCCTTCCAAACGTCACATCGGTATTATTCACCAGCCAGCAAAAGGATGGGTTCAGTATCAGCCTCTTGGTGTTGTAGGCATTATCACGCCATGGAACTATCCTCTACTGCTGTCTATGGGTCCTCTGATCTGTGCGCTGGCTGCGGGTAACCATGCCATGATCAAAATCTCCAGCGCCTCTGCCAATTTTGGTCGGGTCATTGAAAATGCACTGTCTGAAGCTTTTCCACAGGAACTGGTTGCAGTCATCAATGGCGGTGGGGCTGTTTCTGATGCATTCTGTCGTCTGGCTTTTGACAAAATGATTTTTACCGGTTCAACCAATGTCGGTAAAACCGTCATGGCGGCGGCAGCTGAAAACCTGGTTCCTGTTATTCTGGAGCTGGGAGGCAAATCACCTGTTCTGGTTCACCCTTCAATTGATCTGCATGATGTCGCACAGCGCCTGGCTGTCGGTAAATTATGGAATGCCGGTCAGACCTGTGTTGCACCGGATTACATGTTCCTGCCTAAAGGCAAGACAGCTGAATTTACTGAACACTTCAGAAACTGTGTTCAGCAGATGTATCCATCCATTCAGAACAACCCTGACTATACCTCGATTATCAATGACAAACAGTACAACCGTTTGCAGGGGTATCTTGAGGATGCACGCAATCAGGGTGCAACCCTCACTGAAATCAATCCAAAGCATGAAGACCTGAGTGGTGTCCGCAAAGTTGCACCGACATTGCTGAGCAATGTGACCCCTGATATGGACATCATGAAGAATGAAATCTTCGGTCCGGTACTTCCAATCATGGAATATGATCAAATAGACGATGTTATTGACTTTATTAATAGCCGTCCACGTCCACTTGCTTTATACTACTTCGACTTTGATCAGGCGCGTGCAGATTATGTTGCACAGCGTACTCATTCAGGGCATTTCGGACAGAACACGGTTTTGACCCATGTCGCACAGGACGATTTACCATTTGGTGGCGTTGGTGCATCAGGTATGGGGAAATATCATGGTCCAGAAGGTTTCTTCAGTTTGTCGCATGAACGGTCAGTGATGTCGAATCCCAAGTTATACAGCTTGAAATTCATTCTCCCACCGTTTAACAAACCGATTCACAAGTTGATTTCAAAGACCCTTCTTCGCTAAATGATCAAGGCATGACCTATCGCACAGGTTCATGCCCAGTTTTAATGAAAATCGCTTGTCTTTTAAGCGCATTTTTGGTATAAAACGCCCCTTGAATGATTTCATCCGTTTACTTAATAACTAGCTGCACAATCTGTGTTGTCTAGCAATGGAGTTCACCATGTCTAAGGTTTGCCAAGTTACCGGCAAGCGTCCAGTCGTTGGCAACAACGTCTCGCACGCCAATAACAAAACCAAACGCCGGTTCGAGCCGAACCTGCATCACCACCGTTTCTGGTTAGAAAGCGAAAAACGTTTCGTACGTCTTCGTCTAACTACAAAAGGTATGCGTATTATCGACAAATTGGGTATCGAAAAGGTTGTTGCTGACCTGCGTGCTCAAGGTCAAAAGATCTAAGGAGTCACAGCAATGCGTGATAAAATTCGCCTGGTTTCTTCAGCTGGTACAGGTTATTTCTATACCACTACTAAGAACAAACGTACTATGCCGGAAAAAATGGAAATCAAAAAATTTGATCCAAAAATCCGTCAGCACGTGATCTTCAAAGAAGCGAAAATCAAATAATTTTGGTTTTCTTAAAAAAAACGACCTCTCTGGTCGTTTTTTTTTGCACTTTTTTTATTCAGCTTGTTAAAATTTCTGAGACTTTTCTGGCATTTTTTGTGCTTATGTTTTCACCTTAATCATTACTTAAGGAGCCTTTAGTGCCTCATGACGTAGATCTGATTATATTACTTGCCGCAGGTTTTGGCTTAGCCCTTGTTTTTGGCTATTTTGCTGCCCGTCTACGCCTCCCCCCTCTGATTGGATATCTGATCGCAGGAATTATCATCAGCCCAAATACGCCTGGTATAGTTGGTGATATTCAGCTGGCAAACCAGCTCGCTGAACTGGGCGTGATGTTCCTGATGTTTGGCGTAGGTATGCACTTTTCGTTAAATGATCTGATGCAGGTCAAACGGATTGCTTTACCTGGTGCAATTTTACAGATTGCTGTAGCAACACTGCTCGGAATAGCTGTTTCCATGCTCTGGGGATGGAGTTTTGGCTCTGCCCTGGTCTTTGGTCTCAGTCTGTCCTGTGCAAGTACAGTCGTCTTACTCAAAGCTTTGGGTGACAGAGGTTTACTCAATTCTGTAAATGGTAAAATTGCCGTTGGCTGGTTACTGGTTGAAGATCTGGTCATGGTACTGGTGCTGGTACTGTTACCTGCAACTGCGGTTCTGTTGGGTGGCAAGGCACTCACTGACAGCTCTGCAACGCAGAATATATGGCTGACACTGGGCATCACACTCCTGAAAGTTACCGGCTTTATCGCATTCATGCTGATTGTGGGTAAAAGACTTGTCCCATTAATCATGCAGTTTGTTGCCCGTCTCGGATCACGTGAACTGTTTACTCTGACAGTGGTTGCAGCCGCGGTCTCCATTGCATTTGGTGCATATAAAGTCTTTGGTGTTTCTATGGCACTGGGAGCATTCTTTGCAGGGATGGTGGTTAAAGAATCAGACTTCAGTCACCGTGCTGAGGAAGAAACACTGCCTTTACGCGAAATTTTTTCCATCCTGTTCTTTGTCTCTGTCGGTATGCTGTTTGACCCACGCATTCTGATTGATGATCCAATCCATGTTCTGGCAGTGGTTGCCATTATTATGATTGGTAAAACCATTGCAGCTATGGCACTGGTTCTGTTTTTCCGCTATCCGCTCAACACCGCTTTAACTGTAGGCGCAAGCCTTGCACAGATCGGTGAGTTCTCCTTCATTCTTGCCACACTGGGTGTCTCACTCCAGCTGTTATCCCTGGAAGGTCAGAACCTGATTCTGGCTGGTGCCCTGATTTCCATTACCCTGAACACGTTCATTTTCTCTGCAATTGAACCTGTGCAGAACTGGATACGTGAACGCTCACATCTGGCACGCTTACTGGAACGCAGTGGTGACCCACTGGCGATGTTACCGGATGAAGTCTCACAGGATTACCTGCGTGATCAGGTGGTGATTATTGGGCATGGTGAGGTCGGTCGCCGTATTACCCGCAGCCTGATGTCTGAAAATATTAAAGTCGTGATTGCAGAAGAAAACCGGGAAATCGTGGAAGACCTGCGTGAAAAAGGCATTGCCGCAGTCAGCGGTGTGGCAACCGAAGCTGGCGTCCTGATTCAGGCACATATTCAGCATGCCCGCCTGTTGGTGATTTCACCTATGGATATCATTGATATTCATCGTATCGTTGATATTTCAAGAACACTCAACCCACAGATTCAGGTACTGGTCTGTGCTGAAAGTAAAGAAGAAGCTGAAGTGATACGCAAAGAAGAAATTGGTGAGGTCTATTTTGCCAAAGAAGAAATGGCGAAAAATATGACCAATCATATTCTGAATCAGATTCAGATCGCACACCATCAGTCACCTACGCATTAACCTGTTACTAAAAACAAAAAACGCACCTTCTGGTGCGTTTTTTCAATGAAACAACTCAGCTCATATACTGTGGTTTTTCATCCACAATTTCAGCCTGAAGCTGATCCATCTGTTTTTCCAGCAAACCAAACAGGGCTGCCTGAATCATATGCTGTGCAACCACTGCTGTCTGATCACCAAGCAATGCCTTCACTTCGTCATTAAACTGAATTTTGACCAATGGCTCTTTTTCAGAATCAGCATTTCTCAATGCCAGTTCACCGCCCTCCAGCTGAACCAGTTCCAGAATCGCTTCCTGGCTGCCAAATAATTCTTTCAATTGTTCTATAGACATAAATCCTCCATGTTCAACATGGTGACAAAGAGCAGGACACTTTGTGTGACTGAGAATACTGATATCGGGGCAATTTTCTAAAGTTCAAGGGTTCCCCCTCTGCTTAGAATTCCACCATTTCATTTCTGAATCCATCAATCAAATGAGTCAGCTCACGGTGCCATTCCCGCAGGATTTTTGTATCAGGTAACCATGCCTGCGGTGTCTGTGTCACTTTAATAATCAGGTTGGATGATGTTTCATCTTCAGGTTCTGGCGCACTTGGCTCGGGTGTGTACTGACACATTCTGTATGCCCGTTTAAGTTCAGCAATAAAACCCTGCTTTGCCAGTTGCTGCATCACAGCAACTTCAGGTGACACCTGCCCTTTGGCCGCCATATTTTCTTCAATGGATTTCAGCGTTGGCGTCATATCGTTCAGGCGGTAGTAACGCACCAGTTCCTGTAAAAAGGCAAGTACAGCACCATGCAGATGAAATACTGCAGCTTCACGATGTGCCTGTGACTGCTGAATATGTTCAATCTGTTCCGCCTGCTGACAGGAAAGTCTGGCAAAATAAAGCTTCTGATTGGTACGGTCTGCATGAAAACGGGCAACACGGGACATGAGTATTTCCTAAAAATTCTGGCGTCTATGACGTAAAAGTCTGCGTTGCTTCAGCCCATCATACAGACTGAACCGATGATTCAGCAGACCCTGTAAGCTTAATCTGTATTAAACCGAATACACAATAAAAATTATTCATGATCAATTTCCACCGTATAGATTTTCCGTTTAGCAATAACAGAAACAGGTGGGTCAAGTGGACGAACCCTGGTGATCACCCATGCCCAGTAAGTACCACATGCTGCTTCCAGTTCATCTTCACGCCAGGGATGAACCGATTCAATATCCACCAGTGCGACCGCCAGACCGGTATCTTCATCCCCCTCCTGTCTCAGGTAATGATGATTTTCCACGATCAGCAAATCTTTCATCGGCACATGAGGCGGACACCATGAACGTATTTCCAGCGTCTTTAATCCCTGTACAATTTTAGAACCACCTGGTGAGACGATCGACAAAGCAGAATATTGTTTTTTCATTTACAGTTCTTAAATCAAGTACTTCAGGGTTTCAATATATACCGACAGCAATATTCTCAGGCAATAAAAAAGGAGCATTTCTGCTCCTTTTCAATGTCGTGTACTCAGTTTAAGCTTTTGGTTTTTCTTCCGCAGCTTTCACACGAATCCCACATCCTTTCACTTTCAGCGTATTTAAACCTTTGATTGCTTTAATCGCTTCACGTGGATTTGTCATTTCAACAAACCCAAAGCCTTTGGATTTGCCTGACTCAGCATCCATCACAACTACCGCAGACTCTACAGCACCAAAAGGTTTAAACAGCTCAAGTAATTCAGCTTCTGTGATCGAACGCTCAAGGTTACGCACTAAAATTTTCATGATCAAACCTGTAATATCTTCCACATAGTTTAATCCAGATCTATACCAAAATCTAAATTAATCGCCTGACGTTCGATCAAGGCACTTTTTACTGTCTGCTGACGGGGACGGTAATGCGTTTCCGTAGTACATAAAATGCGGCTCAGATCATTCAGAAAATAACTTTCGATCTTACGCCCCTGCTCATCCACCTGATCTTTTGCCCACAGACTCAGATTCTGCTTAGTCAGAATCAGCTCATTCTGCGCCCGTGTCAGTGCCACATACAGCACACGGCGTTCTTCCTCAACTTCGTCAAAGTTACCTTGCGCACGTGCATGTGGGTACTGTCCTGCGGATACATTCGCTACATAACAGACTTTCTGTTCAGTTCCCTTTGCTGAATGAATGGTAATGAGTGTGACCACATCATCCTGTGACTGACGCTCAATCTCGGAAATGGACACAGGATCGAGCACATATTCTTCCAGGAACTCACTCAGCTGAGCATGTTTTGAAGCCAGCTGTTTGACCAGCTCAAAGTCTCCGACCCGTTTATGCCAGTCTTTTTTGGCATAATTTTCTTCCAGCTGCTGCACAATGGCTTCCACACCCAGTCGGACACAGGCTTCCACTTCTGTTTTCAGTACCTGCATCTGTTTCATAATGAGCAGTGTATTTTCTGGAATACGTCCAAATTTTTCCAGTTTCAGCATCAGCTGATCAAAGTCAGCTTCCAGTAATAACTGCTGCGCGAGTTTGCTGGCACTGACATCCCCCACACCATTCCACAGCGTCAGAAAACGCATCCAGGCGATATCATCCATTGGGTTGGCAACAACACGCAGCAAACTGAGTAAATCCTTCACATGCGCTGTTTCCAGCAGTTTCATGCCCCCAATAAAACGATAGGGTACATTCGCCTGAATAAAAGCCGCCTCAATATGACGTGCTGCAAAAGCTGAACGCACCAGCACCATGTGATCATTCCATGATGCACTTTCAAGCAGATGCCGCTCCTTGATATCAATCGCAATCCATTTCGCTTCATCAAACTCATTCGGGAAAACATGAAGACGAGGTGCTATACCCTCTCCACGGTACGCTTCGAGTTTTTTGTCATAATGAATCGGGCTTTGATCGAGCAACCAGTTGGACAGGTCCAAAATTTCCTGGGTGGAGCGATAGTTCTTTTCCAGTTTATGGACAACGGCATCGGGTACACGGTCTTTGAAATGGTGAATATTTTCAAAATCTGCACCACGAAAGCCGTAGATGGACTGTGCGTCATCGCCCACGCAGAACAGACTGGTCTGATCTTTTAAAGGCTCAAGAATTGCCCACTGCAAGGGATTGGTGTCCTGCATTTCGTCCACCAGCATGTGCTGACACAGCCCTGCCACATACTCACACAGCCCTTCAGACTGCGCCAGTGCAGAAGCGACCACAGCCAGGATATCATCGTAATCAAGAAAGTGACGTGCCCGCTTCCGAGCCTCGTATTCCTTCATAATCTCTGCAATCTGATCTTTATATTCCAGAAATTCCGGATGCTGTTTTTCCAAGGAAAGACTCAGTTTCTGACGGGTGTTCCGCGCATAGGAATAGACATCACAAAGCTGCTGGGGTTTTGGCAAGGCGTTAGGATTTTTTTTATCATCCTTACCACGGATCAGACGGAACAGCATGAGCTGATCATCCCGATCAATAATGGAAAACTGTTCCAGTCCAAATGCCTTAGGCACACGGCGCAGTAAATACATACAGAACGTATGGAACGTGGAAGCACGTAAACCTTTGGCTTCATCGCCCAGCGCCAGTTCCACCCGTGCGACAATTTCACTCGCTGAACGGCGGGTAAAGGTCAGAATCTGAATCTGGTTTGCCGGAACACCCTGGTCTATCAGATAGGCTGCCCGCGCCACAATGGTTTTGGTTTTGCCACAACCTGCCCCTGCAAGTACCAGACTGTGCTTTGCCTCTGTAGTGGCAGCCTGTTTCTGTTGCGGGTTCAATTCATTTATCAGCTGGGCTAAACTCATTTTTACTCATCAATTTGCGAATGGCGTTAGTTTAGCAGACCTGTCTTTTAAAAATGACTTTTCCTTTTCATTCGTTTACAGGATTAATCTGGCAATATTTTCACAGCTCCTTTCCAGATTCTTTTCTCCATTTTTCAATGCTGTCTGCAGATCACAAGCACCATCAACGATGCCAAAAATCGCAGTAAAGCCCTTATCGTACAATTCTTCAATGCCTTCACCGACATAACCTGCCAGAGCAATTACAGGTGTATTGAAACGCTTGGCAACTTGCGCCACACCAAATGGTGTTTTACCAAACTTGGTCTGAAAATCTATGCCACCCTCACCTGTCAGCACATAATCAGCCTGGACTATTTTGTCTGCCAGCTGCGTTTCTTCAATCACGATTTCCACACCTGAACGGATTGTCGCACCTGCAAAAGCCATCAGACCAAAACCCAAACCACCTGCTGCCCCTGCCCCCGCAACATTCTGTTGATCAATCTTTAAAGTGGATTCAACCAGAGCAGCAAAATGCTTTAAATTCTGATCCAGTGTTTCCACCATTTCAGGGCTTGCACCTTTCTGTGGTGCAAAAACATGGGAAGCACCATTTTCACCACACAGAGGATTATTCACATCACTGGCAATCATGATTTCAGTCTGCTTTAAACGTGAATCCAGTTCTGAAAGATCAATTTGAGTCACCTGATTCAACTGACCACCGCCCACTGCCACAGGCTGTCCATGATCATTCAGGAAGCTGACACCCAATGCCTGAGCCATGCCTGCACCCGCATCATTGGTCACACTCCCCCCCAGACCAATAATAATTTTCGAAACACCCAGATCCAGCGCAGCACTGATCATTTCCCCTGTGCCAAAGGTCGATGTAAATAATGGGTTACGCTGAGATTTTTCAATCAGATGAATACCATTGGCGAGTGCCATTTCTATTACAGCGGTTTGATCATTTTCAATCAAACCGAAATATGTCTGAATTTTCTGACTGACTAATGGTCCTGAAACTTCAACTGCAACTTTTCGCCCATTTCTCGCTGCCACTAACGCATCCACTGTTCCCTCGCCACCATCTGCCATAGGAACATGAATAAACTCCGCATCGGGTATCACTTTCAGAATGCCGCTCTGCATAGCATGGCAGGCTTGCACAGCAGTCATGCTTTCTTTGAAAGAGTCAGGGGCGAGGACAAAACATTTTGACATTTAATTTTCAAGCGTTACTGATTCAAAAATTAACATAACGACTTTTTACACATAGATAAACTGATAAATAATTTCTAAAGCTAAAGAAGTGATGAATATGGAACGAGTCAATTTAGGAAAAACAGCACCTGAACTGTATAAAACTGTCCTTGAACTTGAAAATCTATCCATGCAAAAAGTGAAACAGGCAGGTCTGGACTCAGGTTTTTCACATCTTTTAAAATTACGTGCTTCACAGATTAACCAGTGTGCTTTCTGTGTCCGTATGCACACCCAGGATGCAATCAAAGCAGGTGAATCCATTGATCGGATTACCTTGATCAGTGCATGGCGGGAAAGTCAGTATTTTTCAGAAAAAGAACGCGCAGCACTGGTTCTGATTGAAGAAATCACCCTGATTGCACAACAGCATTTTCCTGATGAAGCCTATACAGCTGCAAAAAAAGTGCTGAATGATGATGAAATTACAGCGATTGAATGGATCGCCATTGTGATCAATACCTGGAATCGCATTGCCATTTCAAGTCAGTATCAGGTCAGACTATAAAGATTACTTTTATCTTTATCAAAGTACAGACCCTATCAGCGCTGAAATTTCAGCAGAATAAATAAAAATGCCCAGCGACTGACTGGGCATTTTTATTATTTACAAGTCATCAATGGCTTGCAGGTGGTATATTCTTAATTGCGGCAGCAAAAGTCAGATAATTGACCCCCTGAAACAGAATATCCACACCCAGAAACAACCCCAGTACCCAGAAAGGTGAATCGGGTGTTGCCAGAATCATGACACCGGTGATCAGCGTCAGTATGCCTGAAAATAACGTCCATCCCCAGCCATGCATTGGCTTCAGCATAAAAGCATTAATAATCCGGATAAATCCTGCGATCAGCAAAGCCACAGCCAGCAGGTTGGTCAACACGACAGCCGTTGTCACAGGTGCCTTAAATGCATAATAACCTGCCCCGATATACAACAGCCCAAACAGCGCCCATAGCCAGCGCAATCCACCATCAAATATTTTAAAAGCCGCAATCAGATGTAATACACCACCGATCATCATCAGCACGCCAAACAGCATGACGACCGTTAATGTCGCAAAGCCGAGTGATCCCAGTAAAACCAGTCCAAAAATAACCAGTATTGCCCCAAGCAATAAATACCACTTTCTGTTTTCATGAAGTTGATGGCGAATCAGATCGTTTCCCACTGTACGCATATTTTTCTCTTCGTTGTCATGCACCTGCTTTATTGTTGCGCTGTTTCAACAGGCTGTCTGTATAAAAACTGCATCTGAACAGGTACAAAATATGGCTCCAGCTACAGGCAGCCCGTCTTATTTCAGCCAGCCCATTTCCTGAGCCGTCAGCGTACTGATCATGGTATCTTCGAGTTTTGAAGGGGTAATACTTTTTTGATTACTCAGCGGAATATAGCCACCCATCAGTTCTGCACGTTTCTGAGGGAACAACGGTTGCTGATCAGGGGCTGCATAACCTTCAGGAAAAACTGGCTGCCCTGTCTGCATGCTGTATTTGTCTGTTGCTCCAAAAGTATGCATCAGCTCATGCAGCATCACCACTTTATTTGAACCACTGTGCCTGCCTGACGCAAACAGATTGACCGAACCAATTTTACCCCGCTGTAAAGCCACAGAGTGTTTTAAAAGCTTCGTCTGCTTAGGGTTATAGTAATTCAGATACAGAGTCACACCCGGACGACCATCTGCACTTTCCTGCTGTCGCCAGGCGTAATAACGGAACTTCAGGCTCCAGATGATCGTATCAGCCATGCTGCCTGTTTCAGGTACCTTAGGTGCCAGCTGATTGATCTGACGCCCCAGCTGAAAATAAATCTGCACAGGATTGCCCCTCAACTGCTGACTCTGACTGAGGATATAATCCTGTGCCTCTATCATATCGACAGCAGACAGTTGCTGAATATAGGCTTGCGTCACTTCACTTCCATCCGCGTTGACAGGATGCAACAGAACAACCACAGGCTTTGTCCAGTCCTGATTCATATCCCGCCAGGCATTCACAGCAACAATCAGTAAAACCACCAGTAAAATAGATACTCTGATTTTTTTCCACATAAACAGGACTCGGCTTAACGTTTAAAACAGCTGGATTTTCAATAATTCAGATGGTTTCCGATGAACAAAATTATCCCAGATATACTGATACAGGAGTCTCTGCCCCCCAAATTCAGCTTTTTCAATTGCCTCCTGCAGACTGAACCAGGCATATTCGCTATGTTCATCATTCAGCACAATCTGCTGATGTTCCGTGCAATACACCAGGAACACAGGAATCATTTCTATTACATTCTGATCAGCTTCATAGAACTGCTCCAGATAATCAGCACTGTACAGCTCGCTTACCTGAACCTGTGTTTCCTCTTTAATTTCCCTCACAATCGCCTGAACAGCGGTTTCAGCCGTTTCAACTTTTCCTGCAATGTGAGACCAGAAATTTCCTTTGACCCGTTTCATCAGCAGAATTTTTATTTCCCCGTCCTGCCTTGAGAGCAGGATCCCAGAAACAATATGTGAACGAACTGGAATGAGCGTTTTTATCATGAATCTATCCTTTTACAGTTCAGTTATGCAGTTCAGTCCATTGTCTTAAAAACAAAAAATGCTAACCGAAGTTAGCATTTTAAACCGACTGAATAATTAAGCTTCAGTCCATTTTCCATCTGTATAAACCAGTGACCATTTGGTCTGTTTACCCTCAGGTGTTTCAGAACCAATATACTGTGCCTGATTCTTACGGCTGAATTTCACCAGGGTTGGATTACCTTCTGGATCCTGATCCGGAGCCTGCAGGATAAACTGATATTTCGGATCCAGCTGATCTGCAACACTGCGCAATTCTGCAACCTTAGGCGCACGTGTTTCACGGACTTTCGGGAACTTACTCGCCGCCAGGAACAGACCTGCTGCACCGTCACGCAGTACAAAGAAGTCATCATGCTTGGTTGAACGTAAATGTTCCATTTTGATCGGGTCTACACGCGGAGGTGCAGGCTGACCACTTTTCAGGACTTTACGGGTATTGTCACAGCTCATGCAGGCAAAATAAGGACCGAAACGACCTGTTTTCAGCTGCATTTCGCCATCACATTTATCACATGGAATGGTTGGACCATCATAACCCTTGATTTTGAACTCACCTTCTTCGAGTTCATAACCATCGCAGTCAGGGTTATTACCACAGATATGCAGTTTGCGACCACCATCAATCACATAACTGTCCATTGCCGTTTCACAGACTGGACAGCGTTTTTTCGACATCAGATCTGCGGTTTCAGCAGCGTCATCATCAGACAGCGCAGCCAGTGATTCAACTGGCGTTAAATTCAGTGTCTCTTTACAGCGTTCTTTCGGTGGCAGGTTGTAACCTGAACAACCCAGGAACACCCCAGTCGTACCTGTGCGAATCTGCATAGGACGCTCGCATTCTTTACAGTGCACAGCTTCCACTTCCACAGGTAAATTACGGCGCATACCGTTTTCACCCTGTGCTGTGGTCAGACGTTTTTTGAAGTCACCATAAAAACTGTTCAGCAGCTCTTTCCAGTTACGCTCACCATCTGCAACTTTATCCAACTGCCCTTCCAGGTCAGCTGTAAAAGCATAGTTCATCAGATTGTTAAAGTTTTCATCCAGACGGTCTGTCACAATCTCGCCCATCTTCTCTGCAAAGAGACGACGGTTATCAAGTTTGACATAGCCACGATCCTGAATGGTGGAGATGATGGCAGCATAAGTCGATGGACGACCAATCCCCTTTTTCTCCAGTTCTTTCACCAGCGATGCTTCAGTAAAACGTGCAGGTGGCTTGGTAAAATGCTGTGATGGGTCGAGTTTTTCAAGTTTAAGAATTTCACCGACTTTTACCGCAGGTAACAGTACATCATCATCAGATTTGTTCTGACCACGGACTTTCGTAAAACCTTCAAAAACCAGTGTACGGCCTTTGGCTTTTAACTCAACGCCATTGGCATCAACCAGAATCGTGGATGATAAATATTCAGCAGGTGTCATCTGACATGCAACAAACTGACGCCAGATCAGGTCATACAGACGCTGTGCATCACGTTCCACACCCACCAGACTGTCACCTTTCAGCGATACTGTGGATGGACGGATCGCTTCGTGCGCTTCCTGTGCTCCTGCCTTATTGCCATAACGGTTCGGTTTGGCTGGCAGATATTTCTCACCAAATTCTGTTTCAATATGGCTGCGTACCATATTCACCGCATCATCACTTAAAAATGTGGAGTCAGTACGCATATAAGTGATGAAACCTGCTTCATACAGACGCTGTGCAAGCATCATGGTTTTTTTCACGGAAAAACCAAGACGTGTACTGGCTGCCTGTTGCAGGGTCGATGTAATGTATGGCGCACTCGGATTGACCTTGGTCGGTTTATCCTCACGGGTCGCAACTTTATAATCTGCACCTTTTAAAACATCCAGCAAAGCATCAGTCTGTGCTTTGTTGCTGAGTTTTAAGGTTTTACCGTTCTGCTTAACGGCTTCAAGACGGATCTCATCTTTGGCAGATTTTGTATCTGCAAAAACCTGCCAGTATTCTTCTGGGACAAACGCGCGGATTTCACGCTCACGTTCCACCACCAGTTTTACTGCAACTGACTGTACACGGCCAGCAGACAGACCACGGGCAATTTTTTCCCACAGTAAAGGGGAAATCATGAAACCTACAACACGGTCGAGAAAACGGCGTGCCTGCTGAGCATTGACTTTATCTATATCCAGACGCGTTGGATGATTAAATGCATCCTGAATGGCATTTTTCGTAATTTCGTTAAAGACCACACGCTGATAACGTGAATCATCACCACCAATGACTTCTTTTAAATGCCAGGCAATCGCTTCCCCTTCACGGTCAAGATCGGTTGCGAGATAGACCTCGTCAACCTGCGAAGCAAGCTTTTTCAGTTCGGCAACGACATGTTCCTTGCCTGGTAAAACTTCATATTTGGCTTTCCAGTCATGTTCTGGATCAACCCCCATACGGTTCACCAAAGCGGACTGGGCTTTTTCAGCCTTCTGAGCTTCAGTCAGTTTTACACGGGGTCCAGCTTTTTTTTCAGCAGATTTGGATGAACCACCTGTAGGCAAGTCACGGACATGCCCCACCGACGATTTCACAATATATTGCGAACCCAGATATTTGTTGATGGTTTTCGCTTTTGCAGGCGACTCCACAATCACTAAGGCACGTTTTTTCCCCGTATCAGGAGCGGTATCTGTGGTGCTTTTGGATGTGGATCGAGGAGCTTTCGCCATAATAAATCGTTTACCCTGTTATTTATGAAATTAAAATTCAGCCAGATGAATCAACAATGCCTTCATGTCGTCAAGCTGCTCGGCTTTCAGGTCAGATTCTTCCTGCCAGTACAGCCCCACGCAGTTTGCCTGCATATCAATAGCATAAATCCCTTTTAATGCAATGGGAAAATCATTAAATTTCTCATCTCCCTGAACGGTTTTGAGTTTTTGATCCTCCACTCTTGCACGCATCAGAGGCAAACGGGCTTCAGGCAACAGAACACTGTAATACGCCACCATACTTGCACGTTTTTCAGTTGCCATCGGTACACGGGTCCATTCAGGTGCTGCAACCAGTCTGGGATGCAATCCCATTTTACGGGCTTTGTCGCGCATGATGCCCAGTGCTTTTTCACGGGGACTGACTTTTAGCCCAAGAACTGAACCCAGTACAAATACGATAACAATAACCGCAACCCAAATACCTGTGTTTTCCATAGTAAAACCTTTCTGACCTTTTATTAGAGTTGCACAAGCGCAATATAAAACGCAAGATCAAAATCAATCTATGATGGATAATCCACTGTTTATACACCCTCAGCTCATTTCTGCTGCTCAAAATACAGCATCCATCGGGACAATGATTCAATTGAAGGCTCCAGTGTTCTCCCCAGCTCTGTGATCTGGTATTCCACTTTTGGAGGAATTTCAGCATATACCGTCCGGCTGATCAGCTGATGTTTTTCCAGCAGCTTCAAATGTCTTGAAAGTTCTTTCTGTGGGACAGGACTGAGTGCTTTATGCAGTTCATTAAAACGGACAGGTTTCTCGGCATGAATCAGGTGATAAATGATCGGCAGCACCCACTTTCCTGAAAAGAGCTGAATAAAACGCATAATTGAACAATGTTGTTCATACTCAGAAGCAGACATTTTCCACCTTACATAAAATTACAATTACAGTTTCCACATTTGCCGTCATTTCCAACCAGATGCACACCCAGTTACCGACAGGTAAGTACTTCTATCTCACCATAAATACAGACAGCATAGCGATAAATACAGATACAGCAGGTATTATATGCGTTTAAAAAACAAAACCATCCTGATCTCAGGAGCAACCAGCGGTATTGGGCTTGCATCCGCACAGCGTGCAATTCAGGAAGGTGCCTTTGTCTATTTTACAGCGAGAAATACAGAAGCTCTTGCACAGACTCAGGCACTGCTTGGGCAGAAAAGTCATGGCATTCAATGTGATCATGCATCAGTTCATCAACAGCAGTCTATGGTCAGTTATCTGCAGCATTCAGCTGTCCACCTGGATGCTGTATTTCTAAATGCAGGAAATGTACATCATGAGGCTTTTGGGCAATGGGATGAACAAAAGTTTGACAAGGTTTTTAACACCAATGTGAAAGGACCGTTTTTTCTCCTGCAAAGCCTTTTACCCCTGCTCAATCCAGGTTGTTCTGTTGTTCTTTGTGGTTCGACCAGTATTCATATTGCACTGCCCCAGAGCAATGTTTACGCTGCTTCTAAAATCGCTTTACGTTCACTTGTAAAAACACTGTCCCGTGAACTGCTGTCACAACAGATCAGGTTTAATCTTCTGTCCCCAGGACCAACGCAGACACCTGCACTGGATAAAATTACCTCTGATGAAAGCACAAAACTGAAGCTTAGAGCTGAAATTGAACAGCTTGTTCCACTGAACAGAATGGCAGATTCAAGTGAAATTGCCGATGCATTTATCTATCTGGCTTCGACTGAATCCAGATTTGTTATAGGCACCGAATTACTGATTGATGGCGGTGTTGCCAACCTTTGAAGCTGGTTCTGAATAACAGGCAGACTGAAATTTCTACCTGTGTTCAGATTTGTTGTGATGTCTAGTTCAGATACATTTCGTGGCTGTACAGGATTTCGTGACCATTCCAGTAGATATAGCCTTTTTCTATCAGCTCTTTGAGCAACAGTCTGACGTCAGACTGAGGGAACATTGCTCCAAGCAAGTCGCGTAACTGATAAATATCCCGTGGTTTCTCATTTTTCAGCTGTGACAGTTTCCGTACCACTTCCAGCTGCACAGGATCAATCTGACCAAAATTTTTGTACAGCTCAGTCTGCACATCCTGCGAAGCTGCTTCAATAATATCTGTTTTCAGATTCGGTGAACTTTCTGCCGTGATCTGCAACTGTGTGACAGCTGTCGATAAATCCACAGAATTTTCAGGTGGTACAGGGCTTCCATTCAGGTTCAGCTGAATCCATTGACGCAGGATTTTTTTACGGTAAGCAATCTGATCCTCATGGCGTTTAATGATTTTCAGATTAATCATTGCACCCACGACCTGCTGTGTTTTTTCAGGAACCATCTGCAAAATATTGGCAATTGAATTTTTCAGCTTTTCAACTGTATTGGGCTTCCCTGTCATCCGTCCCAGTGCATCACAGTATTTTTTGACCTGCTGTAACAGCGGTTTCTGCTTGAACGTTTCTGCATCGGGCAGCACATAAACTGCCCTGCCTGTATCTGGACTGATCTGAATCAGACTGCATGAAATATCTGCACCACTAAGTAAATCTATCAGAACATCTATTCCAGACTGTGCTGAAATCACTTCCACATGGCTGTCTGGCTCAAGTAAAGCCATCAGCTGTCCAACCAGAACAGCATATTCAAATTCTTTCTGACTGGCTTCCGGTACATCCAGAATCACCACCTGACCACTGCTGACCCAGCCCGAAAACTCTGTCATGTCTTCAAGGGTGTATTCAAAATTCCCTTTGCAGTTAAATAAATACAGCACAGGAAAATGCTCAATAATCTCCCGCAGCAACTTTGCAGTGGGCATATTATTTTCCAGGTCCAGCAGCACGGCTTTGGGATTCATTGTCAGAAGCTTCAAAAGACTGTTAACAGGTTGTGCATTACAACGGCAAGTGCGATAAAGTGCAAATAAAACCGACAGATAAATGTAACTTTCTTTTTAAATTAACACGCATATATACCTCAGCTCCTGAGACGTTGTGCAGCACACCTGGTTTTCAGTGCTGAAACTCAGTAATGCGGTGGACGATCAGTTACAGGATCAAACTCTGCAATACCTTCTGACAAATCAGATGCTTCAACACGGCGATACAGAATCTGCATTTGTTTTTTTAAATCAGCAATTTCTGTACCCTGTATCGCAAGCTGATCATTTAATTGTTCGACTAAATCATCCAAAAATGCAATTCGGACTTGCAAATCTTCTATAGGTGCGGACAATGACGCCTGATCATCCAGATTTATATGTTTAGTCATTTTAAGTCCTCATTTGGGGATATTCAGGAAACCGTATGGCCTATATTACTTTAAGGGATATCCAGCTCGCATTTGGCGGACCGGCTCTGCTCGATAACGCAAACTTCAGTCTGGAGCGTGGCGAACGTGTCTGTCTGATTGGGCGTAACGGTGAAGGAAAATCCACCCTGCTCAAACTCATTGAAGGAAGTCTGCTTCCAGACAATGGTGAAGTGTCTCTCCAGAACGGCATTACCATTTCCATGCTGGCGCAGGATGTTCCCATGGATTCAGGCAAAGTGGCAGACATTGTTGCCGAAGGTGCCGGTGAAGCTGCTGCTGTCCTTAAAGCATACCATGAAGCCAGCGATGCATGTGTACTGGGTGATATGGAAGCCTGCGACCGTATGGGTAATCTGCAACACCAGCTGGATCTGCTGGATGGCTGGTCACTGGAAACCAAAGTCAACTCCATTTTAAGTAAAATGGGACTTGATCCAGAAGCTGATCTTGCCGATTTATCAGGCGGTCGTAAACGTCGTGTCCTGCTTGCCCGTGCTTTGCTGACACAACCTGACGTACTTCTACTGGACGAACCGACTAACCACCTGGATGTTGAAAGCATCGAATGGCTTGAAAAGTTCCTGCTTGATCAGAACAATTTAACCCTGCTGTTTATTTCGCATGACCGTTCATTTGTGGACAGCATTGCGACCCGTATTGTTGAGCTGGATCGTGGTGTCCTGCGCAGTTATGAGGGTAACTATTCACGTTACCTGGACTTAAAAGCTCAGCAGATGGAAGCTGAAGAAAAACAGAATGCTCTGTTTGATAAAAAACTGGCAGAAGAAGAAGTCTGGATCCGCCAGGGTATTAAAGCCCGCCGTACCCGTAACGAAGGTCGTGTACGTGCGCTGAAAGCCCTGCGTGAAGAATCCAGAGCGCGTCGCTCTCAACAGGGCAAAGTAAGCATGGCAACACAGGATGCCAGCCGCTCAGGTAAAGTGGTCTTTGAAATTGACAATCTTCAGGTCACTTTTGGCGATAACGCACCAATCATCAAAGGCTTCTCTGCACTGGTCATGCGTGGCGACCGTATTGGTCTGGTCGGTGACAACGGTGTAGGTAAAACTACACTGATTAAAGCGATTTTAGGTGAACAGGAACATAAAGGATCGGTCAAAACCGGTACACAGCTGGAAGTTGCTTATTTCGACCAGCTGCGTAATGCACTGGATCTGGAAAAATCAGTCAAAGATAACGTTTCAGAAGGTTCTGACTTTGTGGATGTAAATGGTGGCCGTCGTCATATCTACAGCTACTTACAGGACTTTCTGTTCTCACCTGAACGTGCCCGTACACCGGTCAAAGCACTGTCTGGTGGTGAGCGTAACCGTATTCTACTGGCAAAACTGTTGCTCAAACCATCCAACTTAATTGTGATGGATGAGCCGACCAACGACCTGGATATGGTGACTTTAGAGTTACTCGAAGAAATGCTCGGTGGCTATAAAGGTACATTACTGTTGATTTCACATGACCGTGCCTTTATGGACAATGTCGTGACATCCACCTGGGTCTTTGATGGCAAAGGCAATATTGATGAATACATTGGCGGTTACCAGGACTACCTGGAACAGCGTCCTGATCAGACTGCTGTCGATCAGAAAAGTGATGTAAAAAAAGCCCTGGCTAAAGCTGAAGCAACGGCTGCCGCTGCAGCTCAGGCTCCACAGAAAAAAGTCAAACTGAGCTATAAAGATCAGCGTGCACTGGAACAGTTACCTGCTGAAATTGAAGCGCTTGAAAAAGAACAGGCTGAACTTTCAGAAAAACTGGCAGATGGTTCATGGTTTGTCAGTGATGCAGATGCAGCGACCAAAGCATCACAGCGCCTGTCAGAAATTGATGACCTGCTGCTGGAAAAAATGGAACGCTGGGATGAACTTGAAGAAATGACCAAAGCCTGATCTTTTCAGATTCAGATCAGCTTTCTACAGATAAAAACACCGCCTCAATGGCGGTGTTTTTATGTCTGCACATTGTTTCTGCTGTTTCCTTGTCGAATTCAGTTCATGCTAAACTGCAACGCTGTCGATCAATATTCATTGTTAAAAGCGTTATATGAGCAAAAAACATCAATACAAACCCGGAAAGTTTTATTGGGCATTCATCTCCCCTCAATACTGGGGGATCTGGATTGCTATTGTTTTTTTAATGCTTTTAGCTATTTTACCCTGGGCTGTTCAGTACCGACTGGCGACTGTGCTGGGTAACTTTGCATTTAAAAGTCTCAAATCAAGACGAAAAACAGCTGTTCGCAATCTGGAAGTCTGCTTTCCTGAATGGACACCTGAACAGGTTCAGGACAATGCCCGTCAGGTCTTTGTCGATCAGATGCTTGGGGTTTTTGAAACTCTGAATGCCTGGTACTCACCTGCATGGTTTAAAAACAGAGTCAGTATCGAAGGACTGGAACATCTGCAGAAAGCACAGGCTGAGTCAAAAGGTGCATTGCTGCTGGGAACACACTCCACACTGCTCGATGCCGGTGGCTATATCTGCGCCCAGTATTTTGAACCTGATGTCGTCTATCGCCCACAGAACAACCCCCTGCTTGATATGCTGATCTATCGCTGTCGGGCAACCATCTACACCCATCAGATTGATCACGATGACATGCGTGGCTTGATTCGACATCTGAAAAACGGCAGAGCCATCTGGTACAGTCCTGATCAGGATTTCGGTCTGAAACAAGGCGTTATGGCGCCATTTTTTGGTGTTCCTGCCGCTACCGTTACAGCGCATCGCCGTTTACTGAAAATGACCAAAGCTGCAGCAATTCCTTTATATTTTTATCGTTATGGTGAAGTCAGCAATCCCCGATACCGTGTGCTGATTGAACCAGCTCTGGGCAATATGCCAGGAGAAGATGAAGTAGAAGATGCTGTTCGGGTCAACAAAGTGATTGAAAATCAGCTGCGTATCGCACCCACTCAGTACATGTGGTTTCACCGCAGATTTAAAACCCGTCCAGAAGGTTACGAACAGATTTACTGAGCCTTTGAACCAATATAGTGCAAATACTGTACAAAAATTAACTGATGCACCAGCGAAAGACTTTAGACTGAATGAAGCTGAATACCTCTGATATTCAGCTTTTTTTGTTTTATAATTTTAGAGAAAATAAACAATGAAGCAGATAAAATTTCTTTTAATTCCCTTAACGGCTGCAATTTTAATGACCGCTGGCTGTGATAAAAAACCTTCCGCTGAAGCTGCTGCTGAAACATCAGGCAACTGGCAGATTAAAGCAGACAGCCTTTCAAAAGCCAATCCAGCTGACATTAAAGCTGATCTCACACTGTTAAATGAAGTAACCAACACCACAAATGCCGATGCCCTTGCATTACGTGATGAAGTACTGAAAGCCGGTACAGACCAGGAAAAAATCAAAGACATTCTAAGCAAGAGCAACGATCTACAGAAAAAAGTCAAAGAAAAAATCATGGCAATGAATCTGAAAAGCGCAGAAGTTCAGAATATCCGTACACAGATGATTGACAATCTGCTGACCTCAGAAAAACTGTATGACATCTCAACTGCATCCAACTTTAACATGCAGGCACCTACTGAAGAGTTTATTCAGCTGTCTCAGCGCTCTGTAGCTATTCAGCAAAAACTGGGCAGTGAACTGAATGCATTAAACGCTCAGTACGCACAGTAATTTTTTTCAGGTATCCAGCTGATCCCAGAGCTGGATACTGATTTTACCCACCCTAAGCCTTCCACACTTTAAACCGGACACTCAGCCAGATGATCATAGGCCAGAATAAAGTATTCACAATATCGTGCAGACTGGCACCAACCCGCCAGTAGCCATGATTGATCAGATCATCCCTGGCATCGAAAAGCTCACAACCGACTGCAACCAGCACCACAGCCCATATTGCAAAATGTGATTTCAACTGACGTTTATGCAGCAGTGCCACAATCAGATAAACCGCAAGACCCGCATAGATATGCAATGCATCACGGGCAAGGTCGGTAAAATTCACAATATAAATTTTGAAATTCTGAAAAGCAGACAGATACATTCAGGAAAACCTCTTTTTTACGCTTTTGTCATTTTTCTACTGTTCCATAAAAGCATAACCCGAGTTCTGCGTCCTGCAAAACTCGGGCTTATGAGGTTGTGCTTTCAATTTTTTGTTTTTTTCTGGCTTTCCATACCACCATCATGTCCATGATGATTATCCATCGGCTTCTGCTTCCTTAAACGGGACTCTTCCTTTCCCAACTCCATGTGCCGATGAGTTGAGAATAAGTGATACCTCGCTGCTCCGCCATCCGCTATCCGCCTAAATCCATGTAAGCAATTTCTTACACTTTTCCTGCAATGTTGAATCCTGTTCCGCTCTATCTCATTTCATTTTTATAATCCTGAGCAATTTCATCTGTCACTGTTTTTTCTTCACGCTCAGCTTTTTCTATTCCATCCTGAATCGCATCCTGTGCTTCCTGCTCATCCGCATCGGTCTGTTCCATTTCTTCCTGAATCTGCTCAAAAACACGTCCTGTCTGCAAAACAACATATACAGGAAAATGATCTGAACCAATATGTGGCAACCGCTGCATCTGTACCAGTGCAAAGTCAGTACTGTGGAAAACATGATCAAGTGACCATCTTAAAAATTTATAGTCCGCATGAAAGGTGTTGACGTATTTACGTCCGACGCGCGGGTCGAGCAAACCACTGATCCGCTGGAACAGCCGTGTGGTTCTGGACCAGGCAACATCGTTCAGATCCCCCATCACAATACAGCTTTCATCCAGGTCTTTGATCTGATCTCCCACAATCAGCAGTTCTGCATCCCTTAATGTTGAATCTTTGGCTTCGGTCGGACTCGGCGGTTTGGGATGCAGACAGTACAGATTGACCGGCTGTCCTGAAGCTAAAATCACCGTACAGTGAATGGAAGGAATTTCATCACTTAAAATAAATTTAACTTCTGCATCCTGAAGTTCAAGTTTGCTGTACAGATGCATGCCATACAGGTTATCCAGCGGCACGGGCACCCTGTACGGATAGTCTGATTCAATCACAGACAGTTCATTCTGCCAGGTCTGATCCGTTTCAAGGGTCAGCACCATATCTGGCTGATGTTTCTGAATCTGCTCAAGCAATAAGTGATACTGGTCATTGGGTGTCAGCACATTGGATACAATCACAGAAATCTGCTGTGCAGGGTTCAGCTGTTCCTGTCTGACCTGCTTCACCTGCTTTTTCCACAAAAATGTATAAGGCAGGACCATTTTCAGCTGATAAGCCAGGGCTGCGATCAGCAACACCAGGATGATTTCCCTTTGCCTATCCCACGGCTCATGCCAGAACAGCAACAGAATAAAAGCAACAACACCTGCTGCCAGTATCTGTAAACGTGGAAAATCTGCTCCCCTGAACCACCATTCATCCCGTGGAATCAGTGACCAGAAACTCAGCCAGATCACCACGCCTGCCAGTATTTCGATCCAGATCATATTTTGTCACTCTTATATTCTATTTTTTTGAACTATTCATAAATTAATATCAATTTTGCATGTAACATAAACAAGTTATATTGCACAACATAATTGCTGTTTTGATTCTGTAGCGCTTGCAGTTGGGCGCACTTTTGATACACTCAAACCCCTTTTAAATTTTTAACGCACCGAGGCAAAGTGACATGAAAGTAGGTCTGGTCGGTTGGCGCGGGATGGTTGGTTCCGTCCTTATGCAACGTATGGTTGAAGAGAATGATTTTGCTCATTTTGAGCCATTCTACTTTTCTACCAGTAATGCAGGGGGTGAATCTCCTGCTTTTGGTGGTAAAACCGCCCCAGCACTTATGGATGCATCAGACATCAGCAGTCTGAAGCAGATGGATGTCATTATTACCTGTCAGGGTGGCGACTACACCTCTGACGTATTTCCAAAGCTGAAAGCAGAAGGCTGGAACGGCTACTGGATTGATGCTGCATCTACATTGCGTATGAATGATGAAGCGATCATTGTACTGGATCCGGTGAACCTGAACGTGATTAAAGAAGGTCTGGTCAAAGGGACTAAAACTTTTGTCGGTGGAAACTGTACTGTTTCCCTGATGCTGATGGGCATGGGTTCATTATTCCAGCAGAACCTGGTGGAATGGATGACAGCAATGACTTATCAGGCTGCATCTGGTGCAGGCGCACAGAACATGCGTGAGCTGATCACAGGAATGGGGTATTTATACAACAATACCAAAGATCTGCTGGATGACCCGCGTTCTGCAATCCTGGACATCGACTCTAAAATTGCTGATTTACAGCGTGGCGAAGGCTTCCCGTCTGCAAACTTCGGCGTGCCTCTGGCAGGTTCCCTGATTCCTTATATCGACAAACAGCTGGAAAGCGGTCAATCGAAAGAGGAATGGAAAGGTCAGGTTGAAACCAACAAAATCCTGGGCAATCAGCAGATTGTACCGATTGATGGTCACTGTATCCGTATCGGTGCAATGCGTTGCCACTCACAGGCTTTGACTGTGAAGCTGAAAAAAGACGTTCCGCTTGATGAAATCGAAGATATGATCCGTCAGTCGAACCAGTGGGCTAAAGTGGTTCCAAATACCCGTGAAGCATCCATGACTGACCTGACTCCAGTGGCGGTAACAGGAACTTTAACTGTACCTGTAGGTCGTTTACGTAAGCTCAATATGGGTAAAGAATACCTTGGTGCATTCACAGTGGGTGACCAGTTACTCTGGGGTGCTGCTGAACCTTTACGTCGTATGTTACGCATTCTGATTGATTACAAAAATGCCTGATCTCATCTGAATGATGGGTCAGAATAAAAAGCCGATCATGAAATGATCGGCTTTTTTATGTAACTCATGTGTTAATATTTTACAAATCATCAACATCCAGTTATTGTATAACGATCTCGTTGCGATATATGACCTGAGCCACATATTAAGATGACTGCACATAACAAATTAAAAATCGCTATTCTTGCCATTATTGCATCACAGCAGATTCATGCAATTACTGTAGATCCGATTCAGATTCAATCGGCACCTGGGGAACTGCTTTATGCAGAAATAAATTTTCGTAATGCTGCACCTGATGCAGCAGTACAGGCGGGTCTGGCAACACCTGAAGATCTGATTTCAATGGGGATTGCACATCAGCCTCCAGGACATCTGAACTTTTTTACCCGACGCAATGGTCAGGGTGAAGGTGTGATCACCATTACCTCTTCCCGCCCGATGACGGAATCGGAGCTGAATGTTGTCATCCGGATCAGAGAAGGCAATGCCGTCCATATTCAGCATGTCAGAAAACAGATCAAACGGAATGCTCTGCTCAATCAGAATACCGCAGCAAACGAGCGGACGCTGACACCGGTCATTATTGCCAGTGAAAAAGACATTCCTCTGAATCTTCCGATGAGTACGGCATACAGTGTGCCTGCCATGCAGACGGCTGCAAAGATTAAAACGCCAGAAGTTACCCTGCCTGTGAAACTCAGCACACCACCTGTTATGAATGCATCCGCTGTCTCTCAGACAACAACTGAGACTGTAACAGCTGCTGTTCCTGCCGCCCCTGCACCATCGGCATCTGCATCGGTAGCACCATCAGTTGCTCCTGCTGTACAAAACAGTCAGGTTTCAGCAGATCCTCTGGTCAGGAAATACGCTGAATCACTTCAGACAAACAATACTGCTGAGCCAGCCAGACCTGCTGTAACCAGGCAGACTCCAGAGACAGCAACAGCAGGTCAAGCTCCCGATTCCACACCTGCACAGCATACCGTGCAAAATAATGAATCTTTATGGCAAATTGCAACGCGTATTGCAAACTCCCAGAACAGACCGGTTCAGGAAGTCATGAAGCAGATTAAAGTCGGAAATGAACATGCGTTCATTCATGGTGATGCCAACCGCCTGCGTAAAGGTGTTGTTCTGAATCTGCATGCCGCAGCACCTGCCAAAGATAAAAAGACACCTGTCACTGTGCAGCCTTCTGCAACAGCAAAACAGTCTGGTAAAGCGAAGTACCGTCTGAATCAGGCAGAGATGAGCCTGGTGGCAGAAAAAGAAAATAATTCTGCACATGGTTCTGCGAAAAAGAGCACACAAACAAATCAAACCTCAGAAGAGTTGTCACTAAAAGTTATGACATCTCGAGAGAAAACCGTTAAATTACAGAGAAACGTGACACAACTGGATTCAGCATTACGTCAGAAGGATCACAGAATTCAATTATTAAATGCTCGTCTTGCCCAGTTGCAGCAACAGTTGAAAAATCAACAGCCAGACAACAAAGCAAAACACCAGAGTGCTACAAACTAAAGATTTTGGGGAGAAGTCAGTTTAAAGGCTTCATCCATAAGGGGTAACAACATGTTGATTTATGTGATTCCATTAATTTTACTGATTGTGGTTTTACTTGTCGTCAAGAAAAAACAGGCAGGGAATGAGTCTGGCGCAACACAGAAAAAAGCAGCTTCTGCAAAAGGGAAGAAAAGCAGCTCGACTAAAAAAGTGCCGCAACCCACCCAGGTCGTTGAAGATACTGTTTTAACAGCTCAGAAGAAAACAACGCCTTTGTCTGCAGATGTCCGTGACAAAATTCAGGGACTGATTCAGGAGCGTAATTTTTCAGGTGCAGAAGCGCAGATCAATCAGGCTTTAAACCGCGACAACACTCAACATGAACTCTATCTGTTTCTGTTTGATATTCACCTTTTACAGAAAGATGAATTTGCAATCAGCCAGTTGCTGAATCATATTGAAAGCCTTGAGCTGAACAGTATTCTTGAACAGGCGCAGGCAAAAAAAGACGAATATGACCGTGCTCATGCCTCGACCAAAGATACCATTGATTTTGTACCGTCAAGCGGTTCAGCGGTTCAGACAGCTCCATCTGCCAAAGCAACAGCTGACTTTGATGCTTTAATGCAGACTCCTGATACAGCAACCAGTCAGACGCCTGCATTTGACCGCCTGCAACAGGAACTCTCTGCATCATCTGACTCTGTACTTCCTGAGTTAAAAGCCCTGCCAAGTGACTTCAGCTCACTTTCAGTCGAATCTTCAGTACCCGTAACACCTGCAGCAGAAGTACCTGCACCAGCGCCTGTAGCTGAACCTGTTCCTGAAATAAAACCACTGGATTTCAATCTGACTTTTGATCCAGCTCCTGCTGCACAACCTGTAGTTGAAGCTGAAAAAACAGAAGAAATCAAACCACTGGATTTCTCTTTTACGCTGGATACTCCTGTTACCGACACACCTGCTGTTGAAGCTGAAAAGCCGGCAGAAGCAGAAGCTGTTCCAGAATTTAAATTTGACTTTTCAGCAACAGAAACCAGTCAGACTGAAACAGCTGCTGAACCTGTCAGTGAACTGAAACCAGAATTCAGTTTCAGTCTTGACCCAGTTGTCAGCACAGAAACAGCTGAACCAGAGCCTGCAGCAGTAATTTCTGATATTCAGCCTGCACAGAATCTGAATGACCCATTGGCTCAATCTTTCCCTGAACTGCTTGAAGTCAATGAAATTCAACTGAACCTCGATCTGGCTCAACAGTACATTGAACTGGGTGCTTATGATTCTGCGCGTAAACTGCTGGCTGAACAGCAGGCTTCATACAGTACTGAACAACGTCAGCAAGCCGATCTGTTACTGAACAGAATCGCTTCCTGAACGATTTAGCCTTAAAATAAAGCAGTCTCCATGACTGCTTTTTTTATGATGAAAAAAATTGCTCTGATCTATATGGGCGGGACATTCGGTTGTACAGGCGAACCCTTGTCTCCTATGCCAGCTGAACGGTTTATTCCCCAGCTGAAACGTGTCCTTCCTTTGAATATGGATATCGAATGCTTTACTGCGCCTGTGATAAAGGATAGCAGTGCCTGTATCGGTACAGACTGGCTTGAGCTTATTCAGTTCATTCAACAGTTACAGTTAAAGCAGTTTAATCATTTTGTTGTGATTCACGGTACCGATACGCTCAGTTATGCCGCTGCCGTACTGTCCCGTTTCATTACTCAGTCCGCTCATGTCGTTCTGACCGGTAGTCAGTATCCATTACTGAATATTCAGGGAGCGGACAATCGTGAGTTCAGTGATGCAATGGATAATCTGAACTTTGCCCTTGAGTCTGTTCTGCATGCTAAAGCAGGAGTTTATCTGGCTTTTCACCATCAGTTACTGCATGCAGCCAGTGTCCTGAAAACTCATACCACAGAGTTAAATGCATTCAGTGGGACTTCCGCCACTGCTGAATGGGAAAATACTGAAAAAAGCCACACAGTCAGTGAACAGGATATTGAAAAGTCGAGACGCTTCAACTGTCTGAATCTGATGATGCAACCCATTGCCACAGAGCATTTACTGTTCAATCTATCACTGTTACAGAAAAATCCTCCAGACTGTCTGATACTGCAGGGGTTTGGTACAGGAAATATTGCGGTAAACCAGGAAATCATTCAGAAACTTCAGCAGATTCAAAGCCAGGGCTGTCCCGTCATACTGACCACACAGGTCAGTTATGGGCAGATGGATCAGCGGTATGCTGTCAGTTCATGGATTAAAGATGCTGAATTACTCATCAGCGATTGTCATGGACATGCAGATCTTTATGCAAAAACCCTGAAAATGTATTTACAATATGATGCTGTTCAGCAATGGCATGAACATTGGTAGCTTTTCATTTTTCAGTCAGTTTTTGAGGTCACTATGCAGCGTTTTGCAGTCGGTATTGAGTTCTGTGGTACTCGTTATAAAGGATGGCAGACTCAGCAAGCTGGCGTTCGCAGCGTACAGGAAACCATTGAAACCATACTGAGTAAGATTGCAGATGAGCCGATTATCCTGCATGGCGCAGGTCGTACCGATGCCGGTGTACATGCAACCAATATGGTGGCTCATTTCGATACCAGTGCCATTCGTCCGATCCGTGGCTGGCTGATGGGGGCAAACAGCACGCTGCCTAAAGATATCGCCATTCAGTGGATCAAGGAAATCAGCCCTGATTTTCATGCCCGTTTCAAGGCTCAGTCACGCCGTTACCGCTATGTGGTCTATAACAACCCCAGTCGCCCTGCTCTGCTGTTTAAACAGGTGACACATGCCTACTACCCTCTGGATGTAGATAAAATGATTGAGGCTGCGAAAAAGTTCGAAGGTACTCATAACTTTGAGAGCTTCCGTGCGGCAGCATGCCAGTCCAACCAGCCGGTACGTCATGTCAGTCACTGCCGTTTAGTCCGTCACGGATGCTATTTAGTGCTGGATATTCAGGCTAATGGCTTTCTGCATCACATGGTTCGCAATATTATGGGCTGTCTGCTTGAAATTGGTCAGGGTATGTATGATGTTGACCATATTGACGAAATTTTTGCTGCCGAAGACCGAAAAGCAGCAGGGATTACCGCTCCACCCGATGGTCTTTATTTTATTCATGCAGACTATCCACCACAGTTTGAACTGCCGAAAATGCCATTAGGTCCACACTGGCTCAATATGCCTGAGTAATTTCTGGATTTAAAAATATCTATGGAAGTTGAAGATACACCTTCATGATAAATCCCGGATCCAAAAATGAAGCACTGTTTCCATCACAATGAAAGTCTCCCTCCCTGTGGGAGGGATTAAGGGAAGGTATTTAAAATACTTAACGCTGTTTACGCTTTCTGTATTCCACAGGTGTTTCATTGGTCCAACGTTTAAATGCCCGATAGAAAGTACTTGGCTCTGAAAAACCGGTCAGATACACAATTCTCTCCACACTTTCAGCTGTATTTGCCAGCAGTTTTTTCGCCAGACGACAGCGGTAATCCGACAAAATCTGCTGAAAACTGGTATTGGCTTCAGATAACTGAGTCCGTAAACGGCGTGGCGTAATATTCAACTGTGCTGCCACGGTTTCGAGGGTTGTTTCACCACTTTCAAGCGTGGAGCCGATTGCACGGCGGACTTCACCAACCAGATCATAACGGGCAAGTTCCTGCAGCTTTTCAATCGCCAGCTGTTCATGTAACTGCAACAGCTCAGGTTCTGCCTGCCATAACGGGAAATCCAGAATTGCAGGATCAAAATACAGACGGGTTTCCTTCTGCCCTAAACTGACCGGACACTCATACACTCTGAAATACTCACCATCAGGTGCGCCCTGTGTGAAATTGAAATCAATATAAATCGGTTCAAAGCGTCCTTCAGTGATAAATTTGAAAAACCGTAATACACCAGACATCGCACATTCAGAAAAATGTCGGTTTACAATATTTTCTGCCCACGGCTGCTCACCATTGGTCAGATAACAGCGGTCATCCTCAATCACCAGTCGGGCATGAAATGCATCACTGATCAAACGCTGATAGGCCAGTGCACGCTTCAGTCCTTCCCCAAAGTTCTCACTGCTGATAAACAGGTGCTCAATCACCTGCCCCCGATATAAAGGCAGATGTTCACCAAGATGCAACCCGATGTCAGGATCCTTACTGACCTCCTCCGCCGCAACCCAGAACGCATATTGAGCATTCAATGGAGTACGGTCATTGGCCTCAACCTGATTCAGGGCGACACCCGCTTTTGTTAAAATTTCCTCAGTCGGTAAACCTGCACGACGAATCGCCTGGTATCCCAACCTTAAAACAACAGATGCATCAGTTAGCTGACCCACTCAAAGACCTTCCTTGTATCTTATTCATTTATACTCAAAAAGATTAATTTCAGATTAACTGCGATTGACCAAACTGACAACATGAAACTACACATTTTTGTAGAATTTTTTTACAGCGTTCTTTGCCTGTTTTACTTACAGATGATCAGCCAACGCTCCATTTCATCTTGTTTTATACAGAATAATTGACTATAATTTGCCCCTTTCCAATTTGATCATCAGGTAGGCCATGGCCAATAAAGAGGAACTCATCGAGTTCGAAGGCGTTGTCACCGAAACGCTTCCTAATACTATGTTCCGTGTACGTTTAGAAAACGGTCACGAAGTGATTGCCCATATTTCAGGTAAAATGCGTAAACATTACATCCGCATTCTGACTGGCGACAGCGTAAAAGTCGAAATGACTCCTTACGATCTGACCAAGGGTCGTATTACTTACCGTGCACGCTAAGTCTTAGCGAAAGCAGAAAAGCCACTGATCAAGTGGCTTTTTTTAAAAGCATGATTCCTGTTTCTGATCTGTCGGATCGCATATCTGTATGCTGATCTGTATAACTCTGTTTTTCTTAAATTTATCCTCTGCCGATATAAAAACTTGAAATTTACACAACAATTCAATAAAACTGTAAACAGATAAAATCAGAATACCGAGAATAAAATAATGAAACCAGCCAGCCTGTTACTGTTGCCCTGCATCGTGTTTTTAAGTGCCTGCAACACTTCACCAACCACCGTTCGTGTAAATCTGGACCAGGAACTGCAACAGTATATTGGTCAATCTGCCTCAGAAATCAAACAGAAACTGAATCTAACCGAACTGGGCTATAAAGTCCGCTCTGCGCCTGTTCAGACTGACAGCCACCTGAGTTACACCGTTCTTCGCACCATGCAGATTCCAGTGGCTCAGCCTGCAATGCGCATCTCCTCGAGTGGAGGCACTCAAGCTATTCATGCCGCATCAAGTTATGACTCCATTGATCTCAAATGCAATATTATTTTTAATCTGAAAGATGGTATTGCTCAGTCTCTTGAATATTCGGGTCGTGCCTGCTGATCAGACATAAAAAAACGCAGTAAAAATACTGCGTTTTTTATCCTGTACTGTGTCTTAGCCCAGTGCTGCAACCACAGCCTGACCCATTTCCACTGTACCGACTTTGTTCATACCTTCAGACATGATATCGCCTGTACGTAAACCCTGATCCAGCACATTACCTACAGCATCTTCAATCGCTTTAGCCGCTGTTTCTTCACGGAAGGTATAACGAAGCATCATTGCAACAGAAAGAATCGTTGCAAGTGGGTTGGCAACGTTCTGACCTGCGATATCAGGTGCTGAACCGTGACACGGCTCATACATTCCTTTACCGTTTTCATCTAAAGATGCAGATGGCAACATACCGATTGAACCGGTCAGCATTGCCGCTTCATCAGAAAGGATGTCACCAAACAGGTTACCTGTCACGATCACGTCAAATTGTTTAGGCGCACGAACCAACTGCATTGCTGCATTGTCTACATACATGTGTGACAGATTGATATTCGGATACTGTGCTTCTTTCAGATCGGTCACAGTCTGCTTCCACAGCTCTGTCACTTCAAGAACGTTGGCTTTGTCCACTGAACAGACTTTACCGCCACGCAGATTTGCCATTTCAAAAGCAACTTTAGCAATACGTTTGATTTCAGATTCGGCATAAACGTCGGTGTTATAACCCTGTTTTTCACCGTTTTCGAGCTCACGGATACCACGTGGCTGACCGAAATAAATACCACCTGTCAGTTCGCGGACAATCAGAATATCCAGTCCAGATACGATTTCAGGTTTTAAACTGGAAGCATCTGCCAGTTGCGGATAAAGAATGGCAGGACGTAAATTTGCAAATAAATTCAGTTCACTGCGGATTTTTAACAGACCACGTTCAGGACGGATAGAACGCTCAATCGTATCCCACTTAGGACCACCCACTGCGCCTAAAAGAATCGCATCGGCTTTTTTTGCCTGTTCTGCAGTGACAGCAGGGTATGGTTCGCCATGTGCATCAATTGCTGCACCGCCCAGCAAACCCTGTTCCCAGCTCAGACCTAAACTGAATTTTTCGTTAACACGATGAAGAACCTGCTCTGCAGCTTTAACGATTTCAGGACCAATGCCGTCACCAGCTAAAATCAGAATTTGTCTGGACATGTTTTTTTCCATTGTTTGAGTCAGTCAGTGACCGACTGTAATTAAAGTTTCTTTTCCACAAATTCGCCCAGTCCGGTCAAAGCATTATACGGACGACAGAAACGGCGGATTGTTTTATGTTGCTGACGCAGTTCCACACACAAAGGATCCGGCGCAGACACACTCAGTAAACTTCCCTGATGTCTGGTCCGCTCACGATACATTCTGAATGTATACAAACGACCTGGTCTGAACTGATGGATCACATGCAGTTTTTCCGCTTTATCTTTAGAGACAGGATAAAAACGGATCACCACTTCATGCTGTCCAGGCGGAACAGACAGATATACTGCATTTGCATCACTCAGTGAGTCTGCCTGTAGACGCACGATCTTTGAACGCATCGCCTGTCTGCTCAGCCTGTGATTTTTTTCTGCGACAACAGGAATCTGATCCAGCCTTTCAAATTCACAGTTTTCTGTACCTGTACAGTAAATCTGTGCATTTAAACGGGTTGCTTCAGTTTCCTTAATATTTTTCAGGCTTACAGTATTCATGGTCTGACAAGCCGTCAATAATGTTGCCATTACTGCAAGTCCAGCCAGACGCCCCAGAAATTCAGTCATTGTTCAAGCCCAACCCTTATACAATGCAGCAGATACAATATTTTCTTCTGCTCAGATATTAACAAGAGTCAGGGCTTGTTACCACAAGTGAACTCAGTTTCTGAATTAACCCTGAATTTCTGCAAAAACCCACGGGCGAGCCGCTTTGGTTTTCTCTTCATAGGCCTTGATATCATCAGCAACCTGTAAAGTTAAACCGATATCATCCAGACCATTGAGTAAACAATGTTTACGGAATGGATCAACTTCGAACTTGAATGCTTCGCCCTTTGGTGTACGTACTTCCTGCGCTTCCAAATCAATCGTTAACTGATAGCCTTCATTGGCAAAACACTCTTTAAATAACTGATCCACAATCTCTTCAGACAGGATCACTGGTAACATGCCATTTTTAAAGCTGTTATTGAAGAAAATGTCTGCATAGCTTGGCGCAATTACAGTACGGAAACCGTATTCTTCCAATGCCCACGGCGCATGCTCACGGCTTGAACCACAACCAAAGTTAGCACGTGAAATCAGGATGGAAGCACCTTGATAACGTGGTTGGTTCAAAGTGAAATCAGGGTTTTTAGGACGTTTTGAATTGTCCTGACCTAAAAAGCCTTCATCTAAATAACGCAATTCATCAAATAAGTTTTCACCAAAACCTGTACGTTTAATGGATTTCAAAAACTGTTTTGGAATAATTAAATCTGTATCGACATTGGCACGGTCTAAAGGTGCAACGATACCTTGTTCAACGGTATATTTTTTCATGTTTATTTCCCAATGAATCGTAACCTCTCCCTAACCCTCTCCTAAAATGAGAGGGAACTCCTTCTCCCTTTGGGAGAAGGTTGGGATGAGGGCTTAAACTAGAATGTACGTACATCAACAAAGTGACCTGCGATTGCTGCCGCAGCTGCCATAGCAGGACTGACTAAATGCGTACGACCACCATTGCCCTGACGACCTTCAAAGTTACGGTTAGACGTCGATGCGCAATGCTCACCTGGTTGTAACTTATCCGCATTCATTGCCAGACACATTGAACAACCCGGCTCACGCCATTCAAAACCAGCTTCGATTAAGATTTTGTCTAAGCCTTCTGCTTCAGCTTGTGCTTTCACTAAGCCAGAACCCGGAACCACCATCGCTTGTTTGATACTTGCTGCAACTTTTTTGCCTTTTGCAACTTCAGCTGCCGCACGAATATCTTCGATACGTGAGTTGGTACATGAACCGATGAATACGCGGTCTAACTGGATATCCGCCAATGCCTGACCACCATTCAAGCCCATGTATTGATAAGCACGTGTCCAGTCATTACGCTGTACATCATCTTTCGCCTGTTCCAGGGTAGGAACAGCTTGTGATACAGGAATCACCATTTCAGGAGAAGTTCCCCACGACACTTGCGGTTCAATCTCTTCACCCTGTAACACAACAACAGTATCGAAATGCGCGCCTTCATCAGAAACCAAAGTATTCCAGTAAGCGACAGCAGCATCCCACTGTTCGCCTTTAGGTGCATACGGACGATCTTTTACGTATTCAATGGTTTTGTCATCAACAGCAACCATACCCACACGTGCGCCACCTTCGATTGCCATATTACATACAGTCATACGACCTTCAATCGACATATCACGAAACACCTGGCCACCGAATTCAATCGCATGACCTGTACCACCCGCAGTACCGATTTTACCGATAATGGCTAATACGACATCTTTCGGTGTTACGCCTTGACCTAATTTACCGTCAACACGTACCAGCATATTTTTCATTTTCTTTTGAACTAAGCATTGAGTTGCCAATACATGTTCAACTTCTGATGTACCAATACCGTGTGCCAGACAACCAAATGCACCATGTGTTGCTGTATGTGAGTCACCACAAACCACGGTCATACCCGGCAAAGTTAAACCCTGCTCAGGCCCCACCACGTGTGCAATCCCTTGGCGTACATCGTTAATGTCGAACTGAACCACATTAAATGTTTTACAGTTATCATCTAAAGTTTGTACCTGGATACGTGAAGTATCATCTTCGATCCCTGCAATCCCTTCTGAACGCTCTTTGGTGGACGTTGGAACGTTATGATCAGGTGTTGCCACGTTGGCACTTAAACGCCAAGGTTTACGACCCGCCAGCTGCAAGCCTTCGAAAGCCTGAGGAGACGTTACTTCATGTAATAAATGACGGTCGATATAAAGAAGTGCTGAACCATCATCTCGTTGTTTTACTAAATGGTCATCCCACAATTTGTCATACAATGTTTTTGCTTTCTGGTTTTCGCCTGCCATGTCGATGCGCTCCACTGGACTGGGTAATTCTTTCATTAACTTTGATTATAACCACGTTTTCACATAAATCTAATTTATCATTTTTATTAATTTAAAAACTTTTTGGAATTATTTAAAAACACATTCATCCCAGATATCACTGTGTTCTTAAACCTGTCAAATCAATTACATACACTTTTCAACCGACAAAATATTTTGAGTTTTATCAGACACCTGTTGTACCTGATAAAACCATCAACCAACTTATTTCATGCATGCAATATTCAGATATAAAAATTTCAGGTCAATTAATCCGCCATTTTCAGGCTTTGCATTCCTGTAATTTTTTTATATTCATCGCCATATCTGGAAAAGTTGGGTTGAATTTTATCGTCAAAAACCTGGGCCATCAGTTTTTCACACTGTGACTTAATATTTTTTTCTTTTTCATGTAAGGCCTGAATCATAATGACCGAGTTTGGGTTACCACCTGAAAATGAAAAATGTGGATTCGGCTCAGACAAGGCTTCTTTTACTTCCTTGCTGTCCACACCAAAAAACTTTGCAGTCCCAAGACGCGCAGGGAGCATATTCAACTGAAAATTAGCTTCCCTTAATTGTTCCCGATATTCAGCACCATATTGCGCATCATAATCATTCAGATAGCGACGGACTTTACGATTAAACGGTTTAGTCTGACGCTCATAATATTCATAGGCTCGTCTTAATTCACGTCCATATTCACGAGCTTCCTGTTGTGCTTCAAACCCTAATGACTGCAAATCTCCACAAATCTGCATTTTTAAGGTCATT
The DNA here is from genome assembly GCF_002165295.2 of Acinetobacter sp. WCHAc010052. Classification (NCBI taxonomy): domain Bacteria; kingdom Pseudomonadati; phylum Pseudomonadota; class Gammaproteobacteria; order Moraxellales; family Moraxellaceae; genus Acinetobacter; species Acinetobacter sp. WCHAc010052. Next base: position 3,092,051 of record NZ_CP032143.1, read on the forward strand.
TCACTTTCAATACGTTGTGATTCAAGTGCTGCCTCCAGTAAATCCTTTTCGGGTAAGTCCTTTAAATAAGAACTCCCACCACATCCAGTCAGTACAACTGCAAACCCCAATACACAGTATTTCAATTTCACATGATCACCAGAACAATAAAAGTATAATTAAGTGATTATATTTAATCGTATTTATTTTTAAACTATATTTTTTAAAACTACCCACTGAATAAAGGTTATTTACAAATCCAATGATCACAAATAAAAAAATCTCTTTTACATTTTAAATGATAATGATTATTATTTAATTACCTTCTCATCCTGTGGTGACGCTCATGGCTCGTATTCATAATTTTGTTCAAAGCAATCAGCGGATTTTCAAAAAAACGCTCAGCTATTACATCATGCACATCACTGTTGCAATGCTGGTCGCATACGTGATTACCGGTAATCTGTGGATGGCGATTACTTTAAGCCTGATTGAACCTACTGTTCAGGCGATTGCATTCTTTTTCCATGAAAAAGCATGGAATGCGCAGGATCGTAAAAAATCCCTGAATGCCAGTGATGCAGCCTGAAGCCGTCCAGACCATGAGTCGGACTCTGTTATCATCTGACAAGACCGATGTATGGACTCAGGCTGTCCAGCTGAACCCCAGATACAATTTTCACATTTAAGAAACTGATATTCCACACAGATCAAGCTTTCAACATAATAAAAATTAGGGTTAATCACCACCACCGCCTCCACAGCTGCTGCAACTGCTACAGGATGAAGATGAATCTGAGGATGACGAACTTTCTGAACAGTCACGACTGTCAGAATGACTGGCTGTACCCGAAGTGGAAGAAGAACAACTGGATGAGTTTGAACCACTGTCCCTGATAGAGAACTGATCATATAAAGCATAAATCAGCGTCATTTGAAAAATAAAACCTGCTGACCAGGCAACGTTCTGATCGACCTGAAACAAGCGAGGAATCTGCTCTGGATGCAGATCTTTAACCCCATGCAGACGGCAACTCACCTGCCAGCTGTGTAACAGCTGAAGTCGGTGAGCCCGATGTTCCCCTGCTGACACCTCCTCTGCATGTGGATAGTGATACAACTGAAACCCAAGTAACTGCTGACACATTTCTGCATAAAAGCCCGCGTATCTTTCTAGTAAAAGATGCCACAGTGCATCCACTGACTTTGAGGGCATCGCATAGGCCTGTTTCTTAATCAGATGCAATGCCAGATAATCCTTAAATCCCTCTTCAATCTGTTTAATCTGCGCAGAGCCATACCCTGGATACTGCCGTGAAAAATCGGACAGAATATATGATGGGATCTGAAATGCATCCAGTCGTGCCATTTTCTGCATACTTTTAAAACGGGAAATCCCCCAGATCAGCATAAAAACAGCAGGAATCAGCAGTAACGTAAAATTTCCGGAAGCATAGCCAATACCTGCAGTCATCATGAAAACCACCGCACTGACAATAAAAAATACAGACCAGCTGATTTCACTGAAATGCCTTCTGTACGGATGCTGATTGATGGTCTGTTTATACATGCATGGCTCTGTATTTATTTTTATTTAACTTAGCTGAAATTAACGTCTCTAAAGTCAGAAAATTGTAATTCAGTACCTCATGCATACGCTACCAAAGCTTGAAATTAAAAATTTATGAAATTTTACTTTGATTAATTCTTAAAATTTCTAAATAATGAATTAAGCATAAAAATTCTTTATGGATGAGTGAGCAATGAATTTAGCAGCCTTTGAAGCCTTTGTGAAAGTCATGGAAACAGGATCAATTTCTATGGCGGCAGAACTTTTATTTATTACTCAGCCTGCTGTGACCAAAAGGATTCACAGCCTGGAAGAATATTTTGGTGTCAAACTGTTTGAGTCGGCTGGACGAGGTGTACAGGCGACACATGCCGCTCACTCCCTGCTGCCTAAAGTCAAAAACTGGCTGAATGAACTGGGTGATATTCATCATACGCTCAGCCATGAACAGGGTGAAGTCCGTGGCAAACTGAAAATTGGTACCAGTCACCATATTGGGTTACACCATCTGCCTGACCATCTGAAAAACTATGTTCAACAGTTTCCTGAAGTCAAACTGGATGTCCATTTTGTGGACTCAGAACAGGCACACGAACAGGTACTAGCAGGAGATCTGGAACTGGCGTTTCTGACTTTACCGCCGACAGGAGATGACCGGCTGAACTATTTCACCATGTGGAATGATCCACTGGTATTTGTGGTTGCACCATTTCACCCACTGGCACAGATCAACAACCTGAAACTGGAAGATTTGATTGAATATCCGAGTCTGTTACCTGCTGCACAGACCTATACCAGTCAGATCACCCTGGCGGAGTTTGAAAAGAAAGGGCTGAAACCTAAAATCACCATGAGCAACAACCCACTGGAGTCGATCCGCATGCTGGTGTCGATTGGTCTGGGATGGTCTGTATTGCCTAAAACTTTGCTGAATCAGGATCTGAAACAGCTTGATCTGAATTTTGAAATGAACCGTAAACTGGGGATGGTCTGGCATCCAGGACGGACTCAGTCACGTGCGGTTCAGGAACTGATTGAGATGATGAAATAATCCGAACATTATTTCTGATGGCAACAAAAGCTGAAAATAAAAAATCCTCCACTTAGGGAGGATTTTTTATTTTCAGCAGCCGTTCAGCGCACTGAATTATTCTACAGAGTCTTCATGCAATGACTCATTCAGCTGATCCACCACTGTAGCCCATTCACCATCCGACTGAATTTTTTCAGACAGGAACTGACGCTGTGCATCGGTCCAGAACGGTGCCTGAGTAATGGACATAGAGGCATCCATCTGATGATTTTCAATAAATGTCTGAATCCCCTCTTCGCTTGAATCAAGTCCGAGCTGTTCAAACAGATTGGTCATTCTTGGACGTGTCTGGCTCATTGTTATTCTTCCTCTGCAAGTAAAATACTGTTCTCAACATAGCATCTTTTAAGTGAAAGAAAAGTATTCCGCATCATACTTTTGGCTAAACATTCAGCAGATTCTGTTTTTCAGAAGTATCACCACCATATACAGATCCAGCTTAAATCGACCAGTCCTGAATTTCCCAGCACTGCTCTTCTGCTAAGGTTTCCAGACGGTCATCAGGGTTAATGGCAAAAGCATGATCTGCATACTCCAGCAGAAAACGGTCATTGATCGAGTCTGAATATGCCCAGGACTCTGTCACATCACGCCCTTCCAGCCACTGATCCAGACGCGCCAGTTTGCCTTTCTGATAACACGGAATATTGATTACTTTGCCTGTGTATTTTCCATCCACAACTTCTGCATTGGTCGCAATAATCTCAGTAATACCAAATTCACGGAAAATCGGCGCAGTAATAAAATCAGAAGTTGCTGTAATTCCCACCAGCTCATGTCCAGCATCTTTATGTCGCTGAATCGCTTTGAAGCCTTCAGGACGCATTTGTGGACGAATCACTTTTTTCATAAATAACTGATGCAGTTCAGTTAAATATTCATTATCGTGCTTTGTTAAAAATTCAAAGACAAATTCATTGTAGGCAATCGGGTCAAGCTGCCCTGCTTTGTAATCTTCATAAAACTTATCATTCATTGCACGGTGATGGACAGGATCCACCAGCCCCTCATTGACCAGAAACTCACCCCAGGAGTGGTCAGAATCGGTATTTAATAAGGTGTGATCCAGGTCAAATAACGCCAATTTCATGAAAATACCCGTTTAAACTGAAATTTAAGAAAAAAATTGTAAATCTATCACCGCTAGTCGATAGAAATTCGTTAAGATCATAGCAATTTTACAACATTATTACTTTGACTTTATCGAGCTGGATAAAAAAGAGAGTATCCCCATATATAAAGTCAGAGATATTAAACAATTTTAGGTGCCAGATGATCGATTCAGAAGGTTTCCGACCCAACGTCGGGATCATTTTGGCAAACGACTTTGGACAGGTTTTATGGGCAAAACGCATTGGTCACAATGCTTGGCAATTTCCACAAGGAGGTATCCAGCTTGGAGAATCCCCTGAACAGGCACTTTTCCGTGAGCTGAGAGAAGAAGTTGGCTTACTGCCCGAACACGTCGAAATCGTAGCGCAGACAAAAGGCTGGTTGCGCTATCGTTTGCCGCATCGGTATATACGCACGGATTCAGATCCTGTATGTATTGGTCAAAAACAGAAGTGGTTTTTATTGAAACTGACAGCGTCTGCAAAAAACATTCAGCTGAACCTTTCAGACCCTCCTGAGTTTGATCAATGGCAATGGGTCAGTTACTGGTACCCACTGGGTCAGGTCGTGAATTTTAAACGCGATGTATACCGTAAAGCCATGGTGGAACTGTGCAATCAGTTACCCATGAAAAAACCATAAAAAATCGCATTAAAATGCAGATTTTATGGACTACTGTTGTTATAAATATATTCAGGATTAATTTTTAACTGGAGCAGTTTTATGTCGAATATGCAGCTGGACACCCTAAGACGCATTGTGCAGGAAATCAATGCGTCCACCAGTCTGCATGAATCACTCGACATTATGGTCAATCAGGTGGCGGAAGCCATGCATGTTGACGTCTGCTCCATCTATTTACTGGATGAACGCAATCAGCGTTATCTGCTGATGGCATCCAAAGGTCTGAACCCCGAATCTGTCGGTCATGTTTCACTGCATACCAGTGAAGGTCTGGTCGGTCTGGTCGGTCAGCGTGAAGAAATTGTCAACCTGGACAATGCACCTAAACATGAGCGGTTTTTATATCTGCCTGAAACCGGAGAGGAAATCTACAATTCTTTCCTGGGTGTGCCGGTCATGTACCGCCGTAAAGTTATGGGGGTACTGGTTGTTCAGAACAGAGAGTCACAGGATTTCAGCGAAGCCGCAGAATCTTTCCTGGTGACCCTGTGTGCACAGCTTTCAGGCGTGATTGCACATGCTCATGCTGTTGGTAATATTGACGTCTTCCGTAAACCCAGCAACACCCCTGCCTACAAAACCTTTCAGGGCGTTTCTGGTTCAGGCGGTATTGCTTTAGGTCGCGCTGTTATTTTATATCCCCCTGCTGATCTGGACGCTGTTCCCGACCGTGAAGCAGATGACATCAGTGAAGAGCTGCTGTTACTGGATAATGCCATTGCATCGGTCAGACAGGAAATTCTGTCTCTGGATGAAAAAATGCAGGATGCATTGATGGCAGAAGAACGGGCTTTATTCAGCGTGTTCCTGCGGATGCTTGATGAAAATGCCCTGCCTGCTGAAATCAAAACTGAAATCCGTGATGGTAACTGGGCACAGGGGGCTGTCCGCAATGTCATTGATAATCATGTAGCACTGTTTGCACAGATGGAAGATGACTATCTGCGGGAACGGGTTTCTGACCTGCGTGATCTTGGACGACGTATCCTGGCTTTCCTGCAGGAAGCCGATTCCAGTCACCGTGAACTGACTGACGAAAGCATTCTGATCGGTGAGGAAATTTCCACAGCTGCACTGGTGGAACTGCCAGTCGATAAAATTGCAGCGATTGTTACAACCGAAGGTGCGATGAACTCGCACATGGTGATCGTGGCTCGCGCACTGGGGATTCCAACCGTTGTCGGAGTGACAGAACTCCCGATCAACACGCTTGATGATGTTGAAATGATTGTGGATGCTCATCAGGGGCGGGTCTTCATTAATCCACCGCGTCGTCTGCGCACCCGATATAAAGAAGTTCAGAAAGAAGAAGAACAGATTGCCAAAGACTTAAAACAGTACGAAACCAAGGATGCTGTTACCCCAGATGGCGTGGCGGTCAAGCTGTATGTCAACACAGGATTAATGATTGATGTTGTCCGTGGTGTACAGCGTGGTGCCAAAGGCGTTGGGCTGTACCGTTCCGAAATTCCGTTTATGCTCCGTGACCGCTTTCCTGGTGAAGAGGAACAGCGTCTGATTTACCGTCAGCAGCTCAGTCACTTTGCCAATAAACCCGTAGTGATGCGTACTCTGGATATTGGTGCAGACAAAGACCTGCCGTATTTTTCCATTGAAGAAGAAAACTCTGCACTGGGATGGCGTGGTATCCGCTTTACCCTGGATCATCCTGAAATTTTTTCTTCACAGATCCGTGCAATGCTCAAAGCCAGTATTGGTCTGAACAATCTGCATATTTTACTGCCGATGGTCACCAGTGTCAGTGAGGTTGAAGAAGCACTTTATCTGCTCGAACGTGACTGGGTCGCTGTTCAGGAAGAAGAACAGGTTAAAATCACCAAACCTAAAATCGGCATCATGGTTGAAGTACCCAGTGTACTTTTACAGATTGAAGAATTTGCTGAACTGGTGGACTTCTTCTCTGTAGGTTCCAATGACCTGACTCAGTATCTGCTGGCGGTTGACCGCAACAATCCCCGGGTTGCCAACGTTTATTCGCATTTCCATCCATCAGTACTGCGTGCGCTGAGCCGACTGGTCAAAGAGTGCCATAAATACGACAAACCGATCAGTATCTGCGGTGAAATGGCAGGTGATCCTTTAACAGCAATTCTACTGATGGCAATGGGCTTCAATACCCTGTCCATGAGTTCAAGTAATATCTTACGGGTACGTAAAGCAATCTGCCATGTCCCAATGAGTGATGCAGAGGAGTTGTTGGAGCGTGTTCTGAAAGTGAGTAACCCACTGATGGTGAAAAGCTGGATGGAATATTATTTTAAGACGCATGGTCTGGAAGATATGGTGAAATCTGCAACACGTATTATCAGTGCCTAACAGAGAAAGGGTTTTCTTTTACCTCACAGCATCATTTTACTGTTCAGATCACCTGACATAAAACTGAAGAATTAACAGGCAATAAAAAAGGGAGATAATCATTTGAGTATCCCCCTTTTTTGTGTTTTGCATAACCTCGTTTTGCATTCTTTTTTCGATCTACAAAAGTCTGGCTCTTGTTAAAATCGTTCATGTGTTTTGCCACAAAGTTGTGAATCACAACTTCAGGCGCAGCTTTTTTCTTCGCCATTTTATTTACCTTTCAGACTGTATTTTCACCACTTGGTGAAATGCTGATAGTACGCTTTTTTGCATAAAATGCAAGCCTGAACATACATCTCAGTTATTTCATTTTTATCATATATAATAAAAGTTTACATAAAATCAGATCAATATGATTCCCCATCAACATTCAGAACTTTTAGCTGAATATATTCTTAGAAGCCTGACTAAATTACGTCATAAAAGGTATGAATCCTATGTAGTCCACAGGATCATTAACTTACTCGATGACTTTTCCTTAAAGTTTGTGACTCAACAATATGTTAGACGTTCTGATAATAGAATTGCGCTTACAGATCTATTTTTTCCACAACTCAAATTACATGTTGAAGTCGATGAGGGACATCACTTTGTAATCCATGATCAAAATTATGATCAACAACGTTTAATAAGAAGTGACAATCAACCACACTATATTATTCAGCACCATAATGAAGATAAAGTCAGAGAAGCAGATATTATCAGTATTACAGGGCATCAAATTTATAGAATTAATGTCGATAAACAAGAAAATAACGCACCTCAAACATTAAGTACTATTCATCAGCAAATTGATGATCTACTTTTAATCATAAAAAATCTAAAAGCTGAATTAAAATCAGAGAATCGATTCCATCCATGGGATATTGATCAGGAATTTAATCCACAAACGTATATCGACTTAGGTTCAATCCATCTCAAAGATAATGTTTTATTAAAAACAGGAAAGGATGTCTGTAATTGCTTTGGACACAATTATAAAGGTATGCAACGAGGAGGGGCTATACATCCTATAGAATCAGATACACTCATCTGGTTTCCAAAATTATTTGAAAATGAACACTGGATCAATTCAATTACTCCTGATGGATTGATTATTAATGAGAAATCAACAAATCAGGAAATCATGGCTAAAAAAGTGATTGAATGGAAAAGTGGTCCCTCAAAAAGAATCGTCTTTGCTCGCGTCAAAGATAATTTAAGTGCCAGAACATTTTATCGTTTCATGGGACTCTTCCAACTCAAATCCACGAATGAAACGGATGGCTGCACATGGATACGCATTTCTGAAAGTGTAAGAACCTACCCTCCCAAATCAAATCCATAACTGATTTTAAGGGTGTATATGAATGTCAGTTCCGAACATTCATATACGCTCCAGTTCCATCTTTCATAAACGTCCCTATAACTCAAAATAAAGACAATGATAACAAGCTGTTATAGCCTAAAAACACACAGCCTTACATTAAGTTTCATCAGAATAAAAAATAATTAAATATTTTCAACAAGTTAAATTTGCTTTATTTTTAAAACGTATATATATTGTATATACATTTTGATTTTCACCTTTGGGGATAAATACGTGATGGCTGAATTACCCAAAAAGACAAAGGTGAATAAAAAAGATGGTCAGCTCTTAATTCGCATTAGCAGTGCTGAACGGGATGAGTTTTTACAATTGTGTGAAAGTCTTGATACCAGTGCGGCACGTGAGTTAAGAAAATTTATCCGTAGTTTTATCAAAAAGCATCAGCCAACGGATACTCAAACGAAGGAGTAACATGATGTCAAAGCAAGTTAAATCTTTAAAGAAACAAATCAAAGCGCGTTTGGACAAAATTTCAAAACACGAAGGTAAATTGAAAAAACTCCAAAAAAAGCTTAAAAAACAAAAGTAATTTTCAATAATTACGGGTTAAAAGTATCAGCTTCAAATCTAATTTGATTTAAGCGTATGAAGGTCATCATGATGATGACCTTCGCTGATTTTGGCATTTAAAAATCTATTTCAACTCGCCAACGCCCTTTCCAACAATCGCGCTACATCCACTGCTTTTGCATCTACCATTCCCACGACTCGTCCATGAAATTCACTATAACGCGTTGCAATAAATGCATCGGCAACAAACTCAGGTGCATACTGTTTCAGTAAAATGGCTTGAGCGAGAATGACCAAGCGACTGACCAGACTACGTGCCATAAACTGCATATCATCGGCTTGTAGGCTACTGAATAACTTAAACAATGACTGTAATTCATTTTGCAAAACAGCATCACTTGAAGCCACTTTGGCGAATGATTGGAACAGAACTTCAATCGACTCACGATCACGTTGAATGGCACGCAATACATCCAGACACATGACATTGCCCGAACCTTCCCAGATGGTATTTACAGGGGCTTCTTTAAAAATACGAGCCATGATGCCTGTATCGACATAACCATTGCCACCAAAGACTTCCATCATTTCACCTGTCAGCTCTACAGCACGTTTGCATACCCAAAACTTAGATGCAGGGGTCATGATGCGTTTCCATGCCAGTGACATTTCATCATCCTGCTCATAGCAATGTGCGAGATGAAAACTGAGTTGCATTGCAGCTTCTGTTTCCAATGCCAAATCCGCAAGCACGGCTTGCATCAAAGGTTGTTCGGCTAAATGCTTTCCGAAAGCTTTGCGCTGACGGGTATAGGCAATGCACTGTACCAATGCCTGACGTAGCATCGCACTTGAACCCACCGAGCAAGTCAAACGGGTGTAATTCGCCATTTCAATAATGGTCGGAATACCACGCCCTGCCTCACCGATCATGATGCCCCAAGCCTCTTTAAATTCGACTTCTGAACTTGAGTTACTGCGATTGCCGACTTTGTCTTTTAAGCGTTGCACGTGAATATTATTCTTCGTGCCATCTTCCAACCAACGTGGCACAAAGAAACACGCCAAACCATCCTGTTCAGTTTTCGCCACGACCAGATGCGCATCACACATTGGGGCTGAGAAAAACCATTTATGCCCTGTCAGCAAATAAGCTTTTCCACGACCTGATTCCGCCACAGGTACAGCAAAAGTTTCATTGGCACGGACATCTGAACCGCCCTGCTTTTCCGTCATGCCCATACCCATCCAGATGGATTTCTTTTGAGCAATAGGAATATCACGTTCATCGTATTCATTGGACAGTAATTTTTCGCCAATTTTTGACCAAAGCTCAGGTTCATTCTGAATCAGTGGAATACTGCCTAAAGTCATTGAATTGGGACATAAATTGCCACATTCAACCTGTCCACTTAGAAAAAATCGTGCTGCCCAATCCACCCATTTTGAAGAAGACTCTGAATGTTTAAATGGATGTGCATGGGTATTGAACTGACGGTTAATGCCCATCCATTTATGCCATGCAGGGTGAAATTCTAAAAAGTCTTTACGGCGACCACGTGCATCAAATGCATGTAATTCAGGTGTATGACGATTGGCTAGGTCTGCATATTGATAATATTCTGCTGAACCGACAATCTCTCCAAACTCCGCTAAAGTCTGCTGATCCTGACTGCCATAGCGTTGTAAAATTTCCTGTAGGACTTGATCTGTGCTGAATAAATTGTAGTTTTGCAATTCATCAAATTGGTTGCTGATCTCATGGGTCTGCCATGCTGTGGTTGTTCCAGATTGTGCTGTATTCATCCTGAATCTCATCTTGTTGTTTGCTTCGATTCCATTCAGTATAGAAGAAAATCTGTAGATGGATGTTCGGGTTATTTTTATGGCATTGCCTGCGATCAATGTACGTCGTAAACCTCGCCAGTCAAGGGCTCGCATCACCCAGGAAGCCTTGATGGAAAGTTTTGTTCGGCTTTTGCATGAACGCCCTGCCAGTGAAATCACTATTCGGGGAATCACCGATGTTGCAGGTGTCGGCTTAGGTACTTTTTATGAGTATTTTTCTAAGAAAGAAGATTTGATTGCGTTGACCATTCATCAGCATGTGAAAAGTAATGCTGAAGCCTTAAAAAGTTATGCACAAAGTCTGATCGAGTTATCCACAAATCTGGATTTTTCAGCATATTTACAGAAAGTGATTCATTTTCAGTTACAGGAAATTCAAGCACAGCAATTTTTATGGGCACAGACTTTTTTACTGGAACGGCAGATTTCGAGTATTGAAATTTATCGTAAAAGTTATGACATGATGGTGCAGATGTGGCATACCATTCTTACGCCTTTTGTTCAGGATCATGAGCAACTGAATCGGATCAGTTTAAATGTGCAACGGGTTTGTTATGGAGTGACCTCACAGACTTTATTGATTGAGCCTGAGTTTGGAGGATGGCATGTTTTGGAGAATGATGTGATTGGTCTTTTAAACAATTTGATAGGGATATAAGTTTTATATTTGCAAAATATTTTAAAATTGAGTGAAAACGAAGCCAACTTTTTCAGGTCGGCTTCTTTGATGATAAATAGCGATCTTAAAATCATTCAATTAATTGAAAAATACAAACTATTTAAATTAAATTTCGCATAACCTCCATTATGTTAAATGGATAATTGGTTGAGGGAGTTTTATGCATTAGTCTCTCTTTATTGCAGTCAATTGAGTCATCAATTGATCACCATAAGACGTTAAAGTCCAATATATATTGTTATCTGATGGAGGGTGTTTTTTATTACTTAATTCAATTAATTTCAAGGCTCTAAACTGGACAATTACAAGTCTTAAATCTTCCAAATATGCTTTTCTATTAGATAAATTTTTTAATTTATTTGTCTCTGCGAAGACTTTAATTTCCTTATTACAATATCTGTAAATGCATTCTCCAAGAAGAACTAATAAATTTTCTTCACTATTTTCTACAATCATACTTGGTGATAAATGCTCAAAAATGCTATTCCAAGTTATCCCCACCGGAATCGCATAACCTGTTTTGCTTGCATAACGATCATCGTTAATTTTATTAGCTGTCAAGTAAATATGTAGAAAAATACTATCTTCACCTTGTGACAGGTTTTCAATGCCTTCAGGTTTTGACCTTAAATTTTGTATAGTAGTTTCAAGTTCCTGGATCTTATTTCTTAAGGCTAAAATTTCTTGAGTTGTGTTTTCAGAGGGTATTAAATCAGCACGAACCCATCCTATAGCAGGATAAGTTTTTATTGTTTTACTAAGGCTTAATGAAACAATTCCCGAAATTTGATCTAAATTTTTCCAAAATTTAACAAGTCTTCCTGTACATACTTTTTCTCGAAAATTTTCCAACTTTTCTTGTAAATTGGAATCTTTTTCACATTTGATTTGAGGTAAATTATTAGGTTCACCATGAACTAATGCAATAACTTTCATTCCTTTAGAAACAGCGTAGTCATATTCCATTTCAGTGTAACCAATACCCTCAGGACTCAAAGAGCCATATCTTCCTCCAATTAATAAAAGATAATAGTCACAATCATCAATAACTTTTTTTATAAAATCCCATTGTTCTTCATCTGCTGCTGGAAAGAGTTCCATTCCTGCAGGAATACAATCCATCTCCATGAGAGTTTGAATGATATGTTTACGTTCTTCTTCTAAATCTTTGAAAGTTGAACTTACAAAAACTTGATATCTTTTATCCATTTAAATTACAACTGTTAACTTTTTATAAAAATAACATGCTTAGTTTTTATAAGCTATTTATTATTTATTGGACAAAATTCTTTATAAAATTCGATTCTGTCGTATTAAGAATATCTAAAATTAATATAATACATCTTGTACGAAATTCAATCAGTTATCTTTTTTAAATCAGTAGATTACAATCCATACAAAAGCCTAACTGATCCAGGTTGGACTTTTTTAGATAGGAAATCATCATTCCACAAACCTCATTTCCCCCACACCATTTGCTGACTTTAAAAGATATAAAAAAACTCCTTTCAGTCATGTTTGAAAATCAGTTTATGCGATAACTTATTGAACAATTTCAACAAAACAGACCTGATCATGTTCAATAAAAAAATTTCAGATCGTTTTATCAAATATATCTACCCACTTGTAGATGCTACAAAAAGTCAGGAAAACAAAGCCTTTCCACAGAACTATAAACTCCTCCCCTACACTCATTCCAAAAAAACTGGATGGACGCATTTTGGTGTCATGATTCCTGATCTACCTGCACCACATCACTTTTATTCAGTCATGTCCATCATCGGTACAGCAGGTGCATTGGCGTTTGATAACGATCATGCTTTAAAAGATACACCACGAAATAATGCAACTGCGGTTGTTGGAACAGGAACAAAAAAGACCAGTGTATTTGCAGGTTATTCGATTCCGAAAGAATGTCAGTTTGCCGAAGATGGTTCACATATTCAGTTTGGCAATGACCTCACCATTACAGGTCAATATCCACATTACTAGCTTCATTCAGGCAATGAAAACTATCAGATTGATCTGGACTTAAAGCTAACAGATAAAATTACATGGTTTGTTAAAACACCATTTTATGATCACATCAGTCTCCTGGCAGAATATTCAGGGACACTGCAAAGTGAAGGTCAGTCTCAGGAAGTTTCAGGCTTATGCACCTTTGAACATGCAGCCGCTGTCAGCCCACATTTAATCTGGAAAAAAGCACTCAAACAAAATCTGAAATTACCTTTAGATTTCTTTACCTATCAGATCATTAACCTTGCTGATGGAACTCAGCTACTGCTCAATGATACCCGTATTAATGGTACTCAGATTGTCAGTAAAGCCTTCTTCCGTTCATTGACCCAATACAATAAAACCTGCACAGCTGAGTTTAAGGTCATTGAATATCAGGAAGATTTAGCGACTGCACCTGATGGCAAACAGATGAAATTGCCACAGGTTTTTGAATGGTGTATTTATGAAGATCAGCAGGAAATTCTTTATTTACGTTGCACAGTGAATACTGAATTTAACTATGGCTTAGGCAGTGGTTATGTCGGAGGCTATGCTTATACAGGCATGCATAAAAATAAAGAAATTCAGGGACAAGGCTATATTGAGTATATAGATCGAATGGAAAGTTAATAACCACAAAAAAACCGCCCTCAGGCGGTTTTTTATCAAGACAAGGCTTTGTATTTTGTACTCTCAGATCAGACTTCAATCTGACTGCCACAAAGAACCCAGTTTCAAGTCCCACTCTGCCGGAGTAATCACCATTCTGCCGGCATTTGGAGTCAGTGTAATTTCACTGAAGTAAACATAATCTTTTGATAACAGAAAATCCACCCGGCTATAACCCTTCTGCAAACAAAGTGTCTCAGACAAAGTTACCATCTGACATATTTTTTCTGGTTTATCGATACAGATCGGTGAGTTTTCTTTCAGATCCACTTTAAATGGCTGTAACTCCCAGGTGGTATCATAAATATTGGAGTAATCCTTACCCTGCCTGTCCTGAACATCCACCTCGATATATGCGGGTTTCCCCTCAAAGCAATGTACCCGGCAGGTCGTAATAATCAGATCATTTTTAGTATCATGATAAAGGTCAATGTATTGCTCAGCGATGATCCGTGGCTTAATATCTTTGTAGTGCCATTCACGCTTTCTGTAGTACATGTTCATACTTAAATGATTTTTAAATTTAAGCGCAGCACTGCCTCTATCAAAACGTTTTTTATCTGAACAGACGGTAGCACTTCCACTGTCATGCGTACATTTCAGGACGAACTTTTCTGGTAAGGCATTAAAATCTATTTCATCAAAGTGTTTGTATACACCCAGTACAGGAACAAGATGAGATGAGCAGATTTTATCTGAAATAATCTCTCTGACAGCCAGTTTATCTGCAAGCTGCGTATGCAGAGGATCTCTTTCAAAAATCATCCGTGCCGTAACTTTTTCATTAAAACTGGATGGTTTATCGAAGTCAGGAACGTACCCCAGTTTACTGATAAATCTTTTAGTTAAATATTTTCGATCCGAAACAAACCGGGTTCTGATTACTTTCGCCAGATAAGTAAGATTGTCTATCATAAGAAATAAAATTTAATTAATTTAAAATAAAGTTCTTTCAAAAAAGCTGCTTTCTGTGACTTTGGTATGCGTTAAAAAATAGAAATCACAGTGAAGGTTTGTTAACAAAAGTTAACACAAAACACATTATTAATACATGCTATTTTCTATAAAAAAATAGCCATTTTTCATATACAACACTTGAGCATGCTTCCAGTTCAAAAAACGCTGAGAGGCACTGATTGAAGCACAAAAAAGCCGATCTTTCGATCGGCTTTTTTGTGTAGAAAAGATTTATTTCACATCAAAACGGTCAGCATTCATGACTTTTGTCCATGCTGCCACGAAGTCTTTGACAAACTTCTCTTTGTTGTCGTCCTGTGCATACACTTCTGCATAAGAACGAAGAATCGAGTTGGAACCAAATACCAGATCAACACGGCTTGCAGTCCATTTCACATCGCCTGTTTTACGCTCAACGATGTTATATGAATTTTTACCTGTTGGTTTCCAGTTAAAGTTCATGTCCGTCAGATTCACAAAGAAATCATTGGTGAGGACACCAACTTTATCCGTGAACACGCCTGCTTTATTGTCTGCATAGTTTGCGCCAAGTACACGTAAACCACCAACTAACACCGTCATTTCAGGTGCAGTCAGACCAAGCAACTGTGCACGATCAAGTAACAGCTCTTCTGGCTGAACTACATAATCTGCTTTTAAGAAGTTACGGAAACCGTCAGCTTTAGGCTCAAAGTCTTCAAATGAATATGCATCGGTCTGTTCCTGAGTCGCATCACCACGCCCTGCTGTAAATGGTACTTTTACATTAAAACCAGCGGCTTTCGCTGCTTTTTCAACGGCAGCAGTACCACCCAGAACGATCAGATCAGCGATACTGACTTTTTTGAACAGACTTGCCTGAATTTCTTCCAGTTTTGCCAGTACTTTAGCTAAACGTGCAGGTTCGTTTCCTTCCCAGTCTTTCTGTGGTGCAAGACGGATACGCGCACCATTGGCACCACCACGGTAGTCCGAACCA
This sequence comes from Acinetobacter sp. WCHAc010052, assembly GCF_002165295.2. Lineage (NCBI taxonomy): Bacteria > Pseudomonadati > Pseudomonadota > Gammaproteobacteria > Moraxellales > Moraxellaceae > Acinetobacter > Acinetobacter sp. WCHAc010052. The sequence goes on from NZ_CP032143.1 coordinate 3,107,881, forward strand.
CGGAAAGTACGAGCACTGTCCCAGGCCGTTGCAATTAATTCTGCTGAAGTTAAACCACTGTCCAGCAGTTTTGCTTTTAAGTTGGCAACATCTACGTCAGACAGCGTGTAATCCACAACAGGGATTGGATCCTGCCACACCAGATCTTCTTTAGGAACATCAGCACCTAAGTAACGGGTTTTTGGCCCCATATCACGATGCGTCAGTTTGAACCATGCTCGTGCAAATACATCTGCCAGTTTGTCAGGATTTTGATAAAAATCTTCTGCAATTTTGCGGTACGCAGGGTCAAATTTCAGTGCCATATCGGCATCTGTCATCATCGGGTTACGGCGTACATTTGGATTGTGTGCATCAACAGGTTTGTCTTCCTCTTTGATGTTCACAGGTTCCCATTGTTTTGCACCTGCAGGGCTAAGGGTTTTTTCCCATTCATACGTGAACAGTAAATAGAGGAATTCATTGTCCCATTTGTCAGGATGCGTCGTCCAGGCACCTTCAAGACCACTGACCATGGTATTTGCGCCATTGCCTGTGCCTTCTGAGTTGTGCCAGCCAAGACCCTGGAATTCTACATCTGCACTTTCTACATCCGCACCGAGGTTTTCAGCTTTACCATTACCATGTGCTTTACCCACTGTATGACCACCAACGGTGAGTGCAACAGTTTCTTCGTCATCCATCCCCATACGGTCAAACGTGACACGCATGTCCTGCGCTGTACGCAGTGGATCCTGTACGCCATCGACACCTTCAGGGTTAACATAGATCAAGCCCATTTGTACCGCAGCAAGTGGATTTTCTAAAGATGAACGATCTTCATCACTTGCATAACGTTCTTTGGTTGGTGCAAGCCATTGACGCTCTTCACCCCAGTAAATGTCTTTTTCAGGTGCCCAGATGTCTAAACGACCGCCGCCGAAACCAAAAGTTTTTAAACCTGCAACTTCATAAGACACTGTACCTGCAAGGACGATCAAATCCCCCCAGGAGATTTTATTGCCATATTTCTGTTTGATTGGCCAAAGGAGACGACGACCTTTATCTGTATTGACGTTATCAGGCCAGCTGTTTAAGGGTGCAAAACGCTGGTTCCCAGTGTTGGCACCACCACGACCATCCTGTTTACGGTATGAACCCGCCAGGTGCCATGCTGTACGTACAAACATACCGATATAGCTACCATAGTCAGATGGCCACCAGTCCTGGCTGGAATTGATCAGTTCACGTAAATCCTGCTTCACCGCTTCCAGATCCAGTGATTTAAATGCTTTGGCATAATCAAAATCAGGATCCATCGGGTTGGTTTTCTGGTCATGTTGAGAAAGAATATCGAGATTCAGTGCATTCGGCCACCAGTCAGTATTGTTAGTGCTGGCTACGCTGGTCTGCCCACCGGCTTGATGGAAAGGGCAACCTGAAGCTGGCTTATTGTTATCCATATATAATTTCCTCATTCATCAATTCTGATTAAAACTTTAACCGTTTAAAATTTCTGCTACAGCATCAACATAGCTGTTTTTTATGACAAGCTAAAGAGAATTTAACGAATAAAAACAATCGGATTTTTCAATTTAAAGCATTATTTTTTAATGAGTTATGAAATTACAGTGTTTTAGCTGCATTTTAGCGCCAAATTCCATATAAACTTTATGTGATTCATTATTTTTATCAGACTTTTCGGTTATTTCGATGGTGATTTATTTCACATATTTCGCCTTTTTTTTAAACATATCTGTTCATAACAACCATCACATAACGCTGGCAGAACATCACTGTTGCGTGCTGTGAAAATACAGCTGAATTTTCGGCTTCAAACTCATGCAGCCCAGTTTGGTGGATATATTTAAGCGGGACAACCATAATCAGATCATAAAAAATGGTGCTGAATTTCATTGAGATCATTCTGACCTGAATAAAATGCAGCACCAAATTCTTTAACCTGAAACTCAGTGATCAAACCACGAGCCTGCGCCCTTCCTTGACACAGTAAAATGGATTCATCAGTTTGGATGAGTTTTTCATGGCTTTATGCAGATCCAGTTCGGGTTGTTCACGGCTTTCATCTGTTAACTGGAAAGTCCGGTAGTGAATCGCCATTGAACATTTTGAATGCAGATCTTTATGTGCCTGAAAGGCATCTTCAGGATTCATATGCAGGTATTTCATCAAAGCCCGTGGTTCATAGGCTCCGATCGGTAACAGTGCAATTCTTGGTGCACCATATCTTTGGTGAATTTCCCTGAAATGCGGACCATAGCCTGTATCACCAGCAAAGTAGCAATGATCTGTTCCATGCAGAATCGAAAAACTTCCCCAGAGCGCCCGGTTCTGATCACGGATACCGCGTCCTGAACTGTGCTGTGCAGGGGTATATACAATTTTCAGTTCATTAAACAGCGCTGACTGCCACCATTCCATTTCAATCACATTCATGTAAGCAGGTAAATACCAGCCATTGCCCAGACCAGTATAGACCGGCATGGCAAATTTTTCATGCAGCCATTTTAAACTGGCGATATCCATGTGGTCATAATGGTTATGACTGAGTAAAACAGCATGAATTTCTGGCAGTTCTTCCAGCGCAATACCTGCCGGACAGACCCGTACAGGACCTTTACCACGTGCAGGACCTGCGTAGTCCGCCCATACAGGATCTGTGAGCAGGTTATAAGGACCGATCTGAATCAGTACTGTTGCATGCCCGACAAACCATACCTGCCAGTCATCCAGTGCTGCATTGGGTCTGTTCTGTGGCAGACTCCGTTTTGAAGCATGAAATTCGCTGTGCTCCTGATTTATATCCACATTCCATGTGTAGGACTTTCGGCTGATCAGCCATTTAAACAGGTCGGATCGCTTCCAGCCTTGTGGAGCCCGTTGCTGATTAAAAAAACGTACCCCATTGAAGTGATCTGACTCCATAAAATGAAATACTGGCTGACGCCATGTGTGTGACCAACATGCTTCGGTTGGTAACTGAAAATGAACTTGTTGCTGATTTTGTTTCATGTACTTCAATTTCTAAAATTAATCACACTTCATTCGCATGAATGAAGTTCAGCGGAATATATTCAGTTCAGACGCCCTTTCATCCGTTCCAGCCATACTTCCTGAGTCTGAGGCTTCACAAACAATGCCACAATTTCAGGATGAATCTGTCGGATTCTTGCTTCAATTCGGTTAACACACAGTTCTATGTCATCCGAAGTCAGATTGTCTTTAAACTCCAGACTCAACGATGCGATCACCTGATGCGCCCCAATCTGCTCAGTCAATACACCATTTGCTGACTGAACTGCAACATCATCCTGTGCGATCTGCAACACATTATGCCTTAATTGTGGGTCTGCCGTTTCACCAAGTAATAATCCTTTGGTCTCACGGGCAAGTAAAAATGCTGAAACCGCCAGCACCACACCAATCAGAATGGAAGCTACCCCATCCAGCACAGGCATGTCCAGCTGATGTGCAAGAAAAATCCCCAGTAAAGCAATAAAAAGCCCGATCAGTGCTGCTGAATCTTCAAACAGTACTGTAAATGTCGTCGGGTCTTTACTGCGACGGAACGCTTCAAAATAGCCCAGACTCCCCTTGGTTTTCTTAAAGGCTTTTAAAGCCACAAACCAGGATGTCCCTTCACACAGAATAGCAAATCCCAGCACAATATAGTTTACCAGTGGGTTTTTCATTTCCTCAGGATGAAGAATATGCAGCACACCCTGATATACAGATACAATTGCACCCAGTGCAAACACCATCAGCGCAACAATAAAAGCCCAGAAATACAGTTCCCTGCCATAACCAAAGGGATGTTTTGCATTGGCAGGTTTCTGAGATTTTTTCATGCCGTGCAGCAGCAGGATTTCATTCAGCGTATCCACCACTGAGTGAACTGCTTCACTGAGCATGGCTGAACTGTTGGTGATATATGCCGCAACAAACTTCACCACAGCAATCGCAAGATTACCCAGCAATGCCGCATAAACAACAACCTTATTTGAATCTGACACCAGGAATTATCCTTGATAAAGAATTGAACGGCGGGATATTTTCATCATTGATTTTTATTTGAGCCTTCAAATATATTAACCAGGCTGGACTGAAGATATTGTTTATTTTTGATGTCAGATTCTGGCTTATCCCTCTGTTTTGGGCATTTTCCAGCAAACGTTTTTCTATTCAACCGATCAGTTAAAATCAAATATTATGAAAATTGTATCATCCACACCTGAACAACATGCAGAACTGCTGAAACTGTGGGAGGCTTCCGTCCGTGCTACACATCATTTTCTGAATGACAGGCAGATTTCAGAAATCAGACAACAGATTATTGACCATCAGTATTTTCAGCATGTAGCACTGTTTCATGTGGAACAGGAGCATGAGATTCAGGGCTTTATTGGACTGTCTGAAAATAAGATTGAAATGCTTTTTATTGCACCCGATCTGCGAAGACAAGGCATAGGTTTACAGTTGCTGCAACATGCACTGAGACTAGGTGCAACTCAGGTCGATGTAAATGAACAGAATCCTGAAGCGACCGCATTTTACTTAAAACATGGTTTTGAAGTGTATCAACGCTCTGAGACAGATGATGCAGGCAACCCATTTCCCATTCTGCATATGCAGCTGACCTCATCACATCAGCATGCATAGTCCGATCAGGATGAACGGTGCTGTTTCCGCCATTCCACCCAGAAGTACATTACAATCCCCATCATGACCACAGCAATACCTATAAAAGCATGACTGCTGATCTGTTCATGATTCAGCCCTGCACCGAGTACCAGTGCAATAACTGGGGTGATTACATTGCTTAAGGACACCGTAGATGGTTTAAGCCTCCTGATCAGCCAGAAATAGCAGAGCATTGCCACAATGGATGACATGATCATGGTGAACAGAAAACCGATGATGGTCTGAGTTCCAGGCAGACTGACAGGCATGTGCTGCCAGACAAAAGGCAATAAAAATAGCGAACCCAGTGCTGAAATCAGTAGAGAACCCGTTGCCTGAGACATAGCACTCAGGGGTGCATTGATCTGTTTAACCCAGAAAATGGAACTGATATAAGACAGCATACTGATCAGCATCAGTAAAATACCAATCGGGTTCACTTTACTGTCCGCTGATGCCGCAAAGACAAAAGTCAGCCCAGCTGTTGCAATCAGCATGCCTAGCCATTGCAGGGCAATCAGACGCTGTGTTTTTAAAATAACGTGTCCAATTAAACCGGCTAGCAATGGAGAAAAACCGAAAATCAGTGCCATCAGACCTGATGTCAGATAATTCGCTGCCAGATAAATAAACAATTGTGCTCCGATCAGATTCAGACTGCCTGCGACATAACTTTTCAGAGAAATACGGTCAAAAGGCAAAGGATTCCGCAGAACCAGTAAAATCAACACAGCAATTAAAGATGCACCAAAGTAACGGATGATCAGCACCCACATCGGATGCACTTCCTGCACACTCCAGACAATGGCAAGCGGTGTCGTCGCCCAGATCAGAATCAGCAGAACATAAACAGCTGCTGTGACAGGCAATGCAGAGGAAGATTTCATTTCAACAGTATCCTGATCCATAACCGTTTCCAGTTAATGGAAAGTAAAAAAACCGGTTTTCGGGGGTCCTCCAAAAACCGGTTCAGTTTGAATAGCCAGTTCAGCACATCATCGACATAAGATGTGCCGTGAACCAATTACACAACTTTTTTCAGATCAACAGTCAGATCCAGATGTCTGTCTGCATCAAAAACTGTATTTTTTGAAATCATTTTCTTTAAGAAACGCATTTCCTTCGCTGCATTGACTGTAATGCCTGCAACAACCTGCCCCTCACTGACTCCGATCATCACAAAGGAATTGTCGGCTCCTTTGGCTTCATCCATCTCACCACGGACCTGCCATTCATTTGCTGCCATATCGCCAGCAAACTGATAGTTGATGTCCAGCTGATCTGTCCAGAACCATGCAGGGTTCGGTGTCGGATGCTCTACACCCATCACGTGACGGGCAAAAATCCCTGCCTGGAGGTTGGCATTTTCCCAGGTTTCGACACGACCATATTGACCATTGCCACGCAACTGAGTCGCCACATCACCTGCGGCATAAATGTCAGGATGTGATGTCTGGCAGTTTTCATTCACCTGAATCGCAAAGTCTACGTTCAAGCCTGCATCCACAGCCAGCTGCGCATTTGGGATAATCCCGATGCCGTAAATGACAGCATCTGCACGAAGTTCTTCACCACCTTCAAGTGTGATGACCACTTCTTCATCCTCAAGCTTACAGTCCGCAATCCTGGTTTCAAGGCGTACATCGACACCTGCAAGGCGTTGTTGAGCCAACAGGAATTCACTCAAAATACGTGGCGATGAACGTCCCATCACCATGCTGCCCATTTCAATGACCGTCACCTGACAGTCTTTAAAACGCGCAGAAGATGCAAGCTCCAGGCCGATCACACCACCACCGATTAAGACAATACGGCGACCTGCCTGTAATACAGGGACAAGTGCCTGCGAATCTTCAAGATTACGCAAGGTATAAACGTGTTTACCTAATGCATCAAAATTCGGTAAACGACGTGCCGCACCACCTGTGGCAAGCAGTAACTTATCAAAGGCAATAATTTCACCATTTTTAAGTTCAACTGTTTTTGCCTCAGCGTTGATTTTCACCACACCATTGTCACAGATATGCTGAACACCTGAATCTGTCAGTTTCTGTTCTGACAAAATCTCAATTTTGGTTTCATCAGGCTTTAAGATCACATCTTTGGACAAAGGTGGACGTTCATACGGCAGATGTGTTTCATCTCCCACCAGAATGATATTGCCTTCATATTTGTTGGCACGAAGTTCTAAAATGGCGCTCGCACCTGCTTGACCTGCACCAACAATAACAATGGTTTTCGTCTCATTCTGGCTCATGGGAGATTTCCTTTATTTATTTCAATTCAGCAGATACGATGCCGAAGCCCGCAATCCACTCACTAATATCTTCGTAGCAATGTGTGGTCATGTCGTATTCACCCACTTCATGCATAGCTGCAAATGCTGCCATCCATGAACGGACTTCCTGACCACCACGACCGCCATCTTTACGGATTTCAGCTTCAGTCATCGCTTCAATCGCTGCAAAGTCAGCTTTAGCAAAAGTCTCAAGCAAGGCACGATCCCATTCAGGATTCAGCGGTACAGAAACTGATTTATCTCCCGCAGCCAGGCGTTGTCCAACTGAAATGACTTTTGCCTGGCGGTTGTTACGCGCTTCTTCACTTGGATTACGTCCACAGATCAGAAACTCTTCCACTTCAGGTGGTACTGAACCCATCTGTGGTGTTGGTGGATCGTGTGATAAGCCACCTGTTCCTAAAATCAGGACACGTTCATTTTCAAGGTTCAATGATTTAACAAACTGCCCCACAGCACGACCTAAAGCCACTGTGCGTTTCGTGGTTGGCATCGGTGCAGCAGCACCATTGATAAAAATCGGAATGGTTGGGTAACGATCCAGTTTTCCACCGCACAGGAAATGCAGGGGTTGAGTCACACCATGATCGGCCTGCATACGGTATGAATAGGCAACATCAACACCCTCATCCAGTACACGCCGCACTAAATCAATCGCTGTGTCTTCAGGAACATTGATATGATCATTGTCTTTACCATAGTCCCAGTCCCCTGCTGCTGTGGCACGAATCCCCACGCAGAAGCTCGGCATCAGGTCATAGAAAAAACCATTAAAATGGTCTGGACCAAAGGTGATGATTAGAGTCGGATCGTAATTTTCAACTTCTTTTGCAAGTCTGGCAAAAGTCTCACGGACTTTTTCCTCTTTGTATTTCTCTTGCGGAGAAGCAAATTCCATTAAGGGGCTGTGCGATGCACAAATAAGTTTAACGGCCATGTGTAACTCCTGAACGGAAGGCAGCCAGAGTCGGCTGCCGAGTAAGTCCTTTACGTTTCAGACGGATTAAATTTCGTCAAAGAAGCCGGCACGCGGTTGACGTAAACCACGGATACCTAAGCCACATTCTGCATTGATTAAAACACCCGTCAGTGGACGGTTGTTCTGACGGGATGCCAGTAAAACGTAAGAACCAGTCATATCTTCGGGTTCTGGTAAGAAGTTGAGCGGCATACCGCGGGCAATCTTCTCAGGATCACGCGCATCCAGTAAGCCAAGATTTTCCTGACCCAGAGATGCAGCGCCTTTAATGTTGACATTCATACCTGAGGGCGCCACAGCGTTCACTCGTACTTTAGGCGCAAGCTCATAAGCCAGTTCCTTCATCACACCCACACCAGCATGCTTGGATGCTGTGTACACAGGGCCTCCGCCTGCTGAATACAGTGCAGAATTAGACAAAGTAAATATGATGGAACCTTCAGAAGCTATCAATGCATCAAGCGCAGCCTTGGCACCCAGAATTAAAGACTTGGTGTTAATGCCCATGATTTCATCAAAGGCTTTTTCAAGCTGTTCACCTGATGTATTGACGATATCTGCGTAGTGATCCCAGATACCTGCATTTCCAACAAAACAGTCAAGCTTGCCATAATGTTCCACAGTCGCCTTTACAGCACGGGCATTATCTTCATAGCTGGCTACATCTCCTGCAATCGCCAGTACGCGGTCACCAAAATGTGCTTTCAGTGCATCCACTTTTGACTGTGAACGCTGAAGCACGGCAACCTTCGCACCTTCTTCAAGAAAACGCTCAACCAGTGCCCAGCCTAAACCAGAACCACCGCCGGTAATCAGTGCAACTTCGCCCTGTAGCCAACCCATGATCACTCTCCTGCCATTTCTACAAACAACTGCCCATCTTCCACAATCACAGGGAATGTTTTGATTGGATCAGTTGCAGGCAGACACAATGCTTCACCTGTTTTTAAACAGAAACGAGCTGAATGTAATGGACATTCCACAGTACCGTCATCTTCAAGATAACCTTCTGACATCGAAGCATTACCATGCGAACAACGGTCATTCATGGCGAAGAACTCTCCGCCATTATTAAATACTGCAAGCGCTTCAATACCATTCACGCCACAATCCACTTTCAGCGCGTCGCCTTCATCCAGATCATCCACCTGGCAAACAAAAATCTTATTCATCAGAAGAACACACTCAGGTTATGTGAGTTATAAGTCACCTGATCAAGGGTGATCTTACGGTTGAAAATCTGGAAGCCTAAGCCACCTTCAACTTTACGCAGTTTGTCGTGACGCTTACCGCAGTAGATGGTGACATCTTTCTCTTTCTGTGTGCGGTACAACAGGTAAGTGACATAGACATCGTATTCACCATCCACTTCAGTCGGCTCAATGATCACATTTGAAACCATGTGCGTGGTGCGTGACGGAGGTTCTTCAGCCCATGCCATACCTGTTTCCAGACGTGCAACACGGCGTTCCAGCAAATGTTTGTTGTCGTTGAATACCCACGTCGTTGGTGGTTCAACTGAACGGCGGCGGTCACGGGTCTGTGCATTTGGCGTCGTACGCAAGGTATACGAAATATCCTCTGCAAATACTTCCAGCCAGTCACGGAATTTCCAGTCATCCAGCAATTTTGCTTCACGGTATAAAAACTGGCTGATCTGATGCTGAAGTTCTAAGCTGACTAAACTCATTTCACAAGCTCCTTCTCATACGCTTCTGCAGCTGCTTCCACGTCTTCCCATTTTTCATGAATCAATAAATCTGCCCAGCGACGGTACATGCCACGTGCTGCTGTTTCAGAGAAAATGTAGTTGGTAATCCCTGGAATACCATCTTCACGGACTTTTTCATTCCCCAGACCCATTTCCATGATCAACGGGTTTTTACGTGCTTTATAGCCACGCAGAACTTTCTGAATTTCGATCCAGTTTTCCGAGTCATCCTGCTCAAGGAAACCGGCAGGACCAAAAGCACGGGTCGCAGAACGTTCAAAGGCTTCTTTGACTTCCTGAGAAGCTTCAGCATCTGCAATACAGAACGCCCACACTTCAGTTTTGTTTGGACCACGTGGATGCCATACACGAAGCGTTGCAGTACCGTTCAACCATGACATGGTTGGGAACATGGTGTTGTGACCCGCCAGACGTAATGCACGGACTTCACCTAAACGCTCTTTCACTTCATCAAATGTTTCACGGAAATAGTTGGCAACCTCACCATCCACCCAGACGTTTGCATCCGGTTTTTCAGTAAAGAAGAAGCCTGAACCATGACCACGTGAACCGTACTGGATCGCATCTTTAGCCGTTTCCCACACAGGACGTGCAGTCTGTGCAGCACCTAATTTTTTAGATGATTCATCATCCGGTTTTGCACCCAGTACCTGGATTGCAGATGCATGAGAGAACAGAGCGTGATACTGGTCAGATGCAAACTGCTCTGCTGCAAATTTCCAGTTACACTCGATTTCCCACTTGTGTACACCACCGATGATTTCAGTACCGCCAGGACGACGATCAATCACACCATCCAGATACCAGGCAATATCACCCATATATTCGATCAGATCAGGTGTAGACTCATCCCAGCACCCAAAAATCAGTCCTTTATAAGACTCAACACGGTTAACCTCTACCAGTCCCCAGTGCTCTTTACAGGCACCCTGTGGAAATGCACGGTCTTCCAGTGGAATATCTTTCAATGAACCATCCACGCCATAAGACCAGCCATGATATGGACAGGTAAATGCACGGGTATTCCCACAGTCAGCAAAGCTGACACGCATGGAACGGTGACGGCACTGGTTTAAAAATGCTTTGATTGAGCCGTCTTTCTGACGCGCCACGATGATTGGATCTTCACCCATATAGGTATTGAAGAAATCACCTGCCTTAGGAATCTGGCTTTCATGGCAAAGGAATAACCATGTACGACCGAACACACGTTCAAGTTCCAATTCGTACAGATCAGGGTCGGTATAGATGGATGGCGAGATACGTCCATTTTGCGCATCGACTAAAGCGTCGATTTCACGCACATCAATTTTTCCACTCATGAAAGCTCTCCTGCGACAAACGTGGGGTCACAAACTTAATTGCTCAACTTTCATGGATAATGGATTTTCAGATGATTTTGGTGAAATATTTTTTTTGTTTCAATTAATACGTTTTATCAATTATTAGCACAGTTATTTCTTATATGGAAAAGCTAATTGATTCTCACAAACCATTTATTATCTAAATGGCAGAATAATCTTCACCTCATAGTTGTTTATAGATTATACTCTTTCGAAATTATAGTAAGACATTTTTTGGATTACTCATCGGACTGTTTATATGGAATTACGTCACCTTCGCTACTTCATTACTGTTGCCGAAGAACTCAACTTCAGTAAGGCTGCACTCAAACTTTATACCGCACAACCCTCTTTAAGTCAGCAGATCAAAGACCTCGAAGAAGACGTTGGTGTAAAGCTTCTGCATCGTACCAAGCGTAAAGTCGAACTGACTGAAGAAGGTGCTGTATTTCTTGAACAGGCACGTCTGACCCTGGCGCAGGCAGACAAAGCCATTGCCATGGCCCGTCAGGTGTCCAAAGCCAAACAGCAGATGCTCCGCATCGGTTTCGTTCCTGTCGCTGAAATGAAAATTTTCCCTTATGTTCTGCCCAATTTACGGGTTCAGAATCCGGACCTGAAAATTGAACTGCTCAGTATGAACAACACTGATCAGATGAAAGCACTGAAAAAAGGTGAGCTGGATATCACCTTTACACGGCATAACTTTCACAATGACGAAGTGGAAAGTCAGTTTGTACTGCGTGAACCTCTAATTTTTATTCTGCCCAAAGATCATCCTTTAGCAAAATACGAAAGAATTCCAGTTAAAGCACTGAATGGTATAGATTTTATTATCCCTGCTGCGGAGCAGTCCCTGACCCTCCATAATACGATTCTCGATTTTGCAAAAACCAACAGTATTGAATTCAACATTGTTCAGAAAGCTGACAATATTCTGTTCAATATCAACTCGATTGGTATGGGACTGGGCTGTACGATCCTGCCGGGTTATATTGCCCCTCTGACCATGAGCAATACCGTAATCCGCCCTCTGGATGTAGAGCTGCCTTACCTGGATCTTTATGTCAGCTACCGCAAAAACAGCACCTCTGAATCCGTCAATAAATTTATTGAATTACTGACCCGTGTTTTTTATCTGAATATTAATCGTGACTGATTAACTTTTAACTCGTGGCTTATACTGTTTTCATGCACCAGTATTTTTAAATTGAATACTGGTGCTTTTTTTTATACAGATACGATAACATTTGATCAGATAAATACATCTGACTGCAAAATAAATCTCCTGAGACTGAACTGACTTATTGGAAATAACGTATAACTTTTATTTCCGAAACTGATAACCACCTAAAAATAAAACAGCTTTACAACTTAAGTCTAATGAAGCCCGTGGATATGAATTAAAATAATATTAAAGAATCAGAATAAATAAGGGATAAAACACTATGCCTATGCGTCATATTCATCGGATGAAAACAGGAATTCAGTCCCGCCCTTACTTTTTTGTTACTTTTCTGCTCACCGCACTGCTTTATATAGTCATCAGACTGATCAGTGAATGGCACTGGTCCAGTGCTGTATTACTGAGCTGGAATATTTCAGTATTTATCTACCTGAGTATTACCATGAAAATGCTCTGGTCCACGACTCAGCAGCATATTCTGAAACGGGCTCAGCAGCAGGACGGCAGCAAATGGATTATTCTGTTACTTGTTCTACTGACCTTAATCATGTGCTTTATTGCCATTTTTGTTGAACTGTCAGATCTGCCCACCGATCATCTACTGAAAAGCCGACATCTCATTCTCTCTATCAGCACCATTATTTTTGCCTGGTTTTTTATGCATACTGTTTTTGCTGTTCATTATGCACATGACTTTTATCTTGCACTGGACAAAGACCAGGATGGTGGACTGGATTTCCCAAAAACACCTCAGCCCTTGTACCCTGATTTTATTTATTTCAGCTATGTCTGCGGTACGTCTGCACAGACTGCTGATGTGTCCGTGACATCGCGCAACATGCGTGTACTGAACACTTTACATATATTGCTGGCATACGGATTCAACACCACAATCCTGGCAATCTGTATTAATGTTGCAGCGAGTTTGATTATGGGGTGAAATACTGACTGCTGAGAGAAACAGGCGGCCATAAAAAAGGACAGCTTGCGCCATCCTTTAGATGAATCAATATATAAAACTTACACGCCACGTGCGGTTAAATAGTCTTTGATCACGGTATTGAATTCTTCAGACTTTTCCACCTGTGACCAGTGACCACACTGACTGAAAATATGTGCATCAGCATGAGGTACCGTATTTAAAATATCCCATGAACGAGACACTGGAATCACCACATCCTGAACACCATGAATCAACAGTACAGGCACAGTAATGTCTTTCATTTTTTCAAAATCAAGCGGAAACTCAAAACGGTCACGGTCACGTGCGCCAACCACATCCATCAGACGGTCAGATGCGTAGTCATTTTTAGCTGCTTCATAGCGAACTTTCACCAGTTCATCTGTGATCAGGGATTTATCAACTACAAACATGGACAAAGTTTTTTTAATGCCTTCTTCGGTCAGTACAGGGTTTGCATGTGCTTTCAGTGCAGCAGTCTGTTTAGCACCGCCAGTCCCCATAGACACAATACCGAGCACACGATCCGGATAGTCCAGTGCCAGCTGGAATGCCAGCCATCCACCCAGTGAATTACCCACCAGCCATGTTTTTTCAATCCCCAGTGCATCCAGGGTACGGATTGCATGATCCACCCATGCACGGATACCATAAGCGGTATTTGGTGCAACAACCGTCTGACCATAACCAATGGTATCAATTGCGATACAACGTGCCTGCTCTCCAATCTGTGGCAGGTTCAGCCACCAGTTTGCAGCGGCAGAAACACCTGTACCAGAACCATGTAAAAACAGAATCGGAGTTCCTGTTCCGACTTCATGGTAATGGGTCAGCTCACCTTCCGCAGTTTCAATCCATTTGTCTTCAAGACCAAAAAATGCATCCGTTGTATAATCAGGAATCTGAACTGTGCTCATACTTACTCCTCGTATTGCTGCTGGCTGTTCAATCCAGTCTGCCTGTTTTTAAACATGGACAGACCAGAATACTTATCTCTGTTCCCCAATATTACCTGTTCAAAGCAATGAAACTGATACAAATTTACGATCACTACAAATAAAAAAACTATAATTTAAATACATGATTTTAAAAGTTTTATTTTATTGAACACCCTTAATTTATCCAGGGTGTTCAGCTTCTGAAGCTTCCGTTTCCATTGAGTAAAAAAGAGCGGCTGATCTGCCGCTCTTTTTATCTGTTCTTAGAATTTATAAGTGTAGGTTGTTGCTACACGGTATTCTCTTAAATCAGACTTCCAGTCAAAATTGGTATCAATGAACATACCCTGTACACCCAGACCTTTCAGTTTTCCTTCTGGAACGGTGTAATTCACAATCACATTCCATTCATCAGACTTCTGATCTTTTTTCCCAGCCACTTCTGCATCGTAGCCTGTGAAATAAATAGCAGTTGCATTCAGACCTTTTGCACCCAGTTCAGAGAAATCATAGCCATAAGTGAAGCCCCATGATTTTTCATCCACATTGGTAAATGTCGCAATGCCCCAGTTCACCAAATCAGGCTGCGGCACCCATCCACCAATGGTTGGGAAGGTATTATCGCCCATCATCTGCTGATAACCCAGACCCAGCGTATGTGCGCCATGTGTCAGTTTTGCACCCAGTGAAACGGCCTGATTATCAATTTTTCCGTACAGCTTGTCGCCAGATTCTGAATTGTCAAAATAACGTGCATGGGTATTCAGCTTCGTCTTCTGTCCAAACTGATGGTTGTAGTTCAGCCCGACATAATGCTGCTGATAGATATCACGCACATCTGCATACCAGTAACTTGCACCGATATCTTTAGTAAACTGGTGATCCACACCCGCAATATACATGCCGTCTGCTTCTGCACCATTGTCATAGGTTGGCGGAGCAAACTTCGTCAGATCACGGAACTGATTGTCATAACGGTTGTTGATCCCATCAATATAAGCCAGAGTCAGCTTGGTATCTTTCAGATCTTTAGACTCCAGCCATGCGCCACTGTATGTGGTCAGCAGCTGGCGTGATGGATCAAACACCAGCACAGGTGAAACAGGAAGTAACTCACCTACTTTTAATTCAGTCTGAGCTACTTTGGCTTTTAAAGTCGCACCGACTTTACCGAAGTTGTCTTTAGATTCTTTACCATCATGAGGCAGAACCCAGTCTGGATTCTTATCACGACCATTCAGTTTGAAGGCATGCTGTACCAGCACATCTGCACCGACCTGAATGCCCGCACCAATATCCTGATAACCGGATTTGGCATCCAGTGTAATGCCTTGTGACCAGCTTCCCCAGTTATTCTGCGGTGCAGAATCATACTGACGGTCCAGATAAAAGTTTTTCAGTTTTAGCTGTACCTGGCTATCGTCAACAAAGTCTGCATAAGTTGCAGATGTTCCTAATGTTGCTGTCGCAGCAAGAATTGCTATCCATAAATTTTGACGACGCATGGCTTATTCCCAGTGATCAAATTAAGCTATAACGCCATCATGCTGAACTATAAAGTTAAAAAGAATCCGACCACAGTATTAAGGATTCTGTTAAATACTGAACCTGACTGTAAAAATAATCCCTGACTCAAAAATCTTAATATTTTTTAACAATAAGACATGATATGAAACGACTACTGTTTATTGCATATTATGATTAAAGCTCAGATATTATGATGAATTGATTTATGTTTTTATATTTCCCTTAAGAGGCTATTAGCGTTTTTTTGTTTAAATCTTTTTTTAAATAATAAAATCCACACAACCGACTTATAAGTGAAAGATTGTTTATGACATTTTTTTTCTATAATTCTGCTTCAGTTATTTTAAAGCTGATTACCTTATTTAAAACAGCAGCATTTAAATAGCCACATAACAGCATTTATACAGCTCTGACTTAAACCGTCCATTTACTGTTTTTTATCCCGTAGAATTTACATATATTGCGCTCCAGCAATTAAAATGAAAAATGACCTCACACCATAACAGTTCCAATATGGTTGATTTCCCCATATAAAAAAGCGCCCTTTCGGACGCTTTTATTACTTAATTTCCAATACAGTGACTAAAAATTAAGCATTGGCTTCTTTGGCTTTAGACATGGTCAACGCTAAATCTTCGATCATATCTTCCTGACCACCCACCGTACCACGGCGACCCAATTCAAGCAGAATTTCACGTGCAGATACGCCATATTTTGCTTCGGCACGTTTAGCAAACAACAGGAATGATGAATATACGCCTGCATAACCCAAAGTCGCTGCATCACGATCCGCACGAATCGGTTGTTGCATCATCGGTACAATCAACTCTTCAGCAATATCCTGTACTTTGAACAGATCCACACCTGTTTCCATCTGCATACGGTTCGCCACCGCTACAAACAGTTCAAGTGGTGTATTGCCTGCGCCTGCACCTAAACCTGCTGAAGCTAAATCGACACGTTTTGCGCCTGCATCAACCGCAGCCACAGAGTTTGCCACACCCATACCTAAGTTATGGTGACCGTGGAAACCAATTTCGATATCAGCGGCTAAGTTTGCACGCAAGATTCCAACGCGATCAGTTACGTCTTGCGGAAGCATATAACCTGCTGAGTCAGTCACGTAAATACAGTTCGCACCGTAAGACACCATTTTCTGTGCTTCTTCGAGTAATTTCTCAGGAGTAGCCATGTGTGCCATCATCAGGAAGCCCACGGTGTCCATACCAAGTTTACGTGCAGCAGTAATATGTTGTTCTGAAACATCAGCTTCCGTTGAATGCGTTGCTACACGAATGGTTGCGACACCCACATCATGTGCCATTTTCAGATGGTCAACCGTACCGATTCCAGGTAACAGTAAAGCTGATACTTTAGCTTGTTTTAAATTCGGAATAACGGCTTTTAAGTATTCTTCATCAGTTGCAGCAGCAAAACCGTAGTTAACCGAGTTACCACCTAGACCATCGCCATGTGTCACTTCGATTAACGGTACGCCCGCATCATCGAGTGCAGTTGCAATCGCAACCATTTGCTCAGGGGTAGTTTGATGGCGCATCGGGTGCATACCATCACGTAAAGTCATATCATTAATAATAATCTTAGACATGAAGATGCTCCTTATGCTTCTACTTGGTTAGCGATCAGACGTTCTGCAAACATTTCTGCGGTACGTGCAGCAGCTGCGGTCATGATGTCGAGGTTACCGGCATATTTAGGTAAATAGTCACCCAGACCTTCAACTTCCAGGAACATAGATACACGGTTGCCATCAAATACAGGACCATTGACAAGTTTGTAGCCAGGGACGTATTTCTGAACTTCCTTGATCATGGCATGCACAGATTCAGTGATTGCTGCCTGATCAGGCTCGCCTTCCACCAGGCAATGCACTGTGTCACGCATCATGAGTGGTGGCTCAGCTGGGTTAATGATAATGATCGCTTTACCCGCTTTTGCACCGCCCACCTGCTCAATCGCGCCCGCAGTCGTACGGGTAAATTCATCAATATTTTTACGTGTACCAGGACCGACTGATTTGGTCGATACTGTCGCAATAATTTCACCATACTCAACAGGCTGAACACGTGAAATCGCAGCCACCATCGGAATCGTTGCCTGACCACCACAAGTCACCATGTTCACGTTTGGCAAATCACCTGCTTCAAGCAAAGCTTCAAGATTCACAGGAGGTACGCAGAAAGGGCCAATCGCCGCAGGCGTTAAGTCAATCATCTGTACGCCAAGCTCGTTGAGCTTACGGCTGTTTTCAGCATGTACGTATGCAGACGTTGCATCGAAAGCAATTTTAATATCGTCAGCAATCACATGAGGAAGAAGACCATCGACACCTTCAGCAGTGGTTTTAATGCCCATTTTTGCAGCACGTGCCAGACCTTCAGATGTTGGATCAATCCCCACCATCCATACAGGTTCTAAAAACTCACTGCGTTGTAATTTATAAAGTAAATCAGTACCAATATTCCCTGGACCGATCAATGCACATTTAATCTTTTTCATGAACAATATCTCTTAACGCTACGTTGTAAAATGCAGGCGTTGTAAAACTTAAGACCTGGTAAAATTCAGATTTATTCAGCCGCAAAAGCCGCAGTCACTGAACCAAAACCCTCGATTTCCACAACAAATTCATCACCCGCATGTGCCACAACCATTGGACCAAGCGCACCAGTTAAAATGATGTCACCTGCCAGAAGTGGACGACCACGACGTACCATTTCATCTGCTAACCAAACGGCTGCATTCAATGGATTTGAAAGACAGGCTTTACCCACACCTTGCGAAACCACTTCACCACTACGCGTCATGGTCATTTTGCAATTTACAAGGTCAAGATTTTCAAGTTTTACAGGCTTAGAACCGAGTACATAGGCTGCAGAAGACGCATTATCGGCAACAGTATCAATCAGTGAAATTTTCCAGTTTTCGATACGGCTATCGACCACTTCAACCGCAGGCAAGGCATATTCAGTCGCACTGATAATGTCTGCGTAAGTGTGTTTTTCCTGGGTTAAATCTTTATTGATCACTAACGCAATTTCAGCTTCAACTTTCGGCTGAATCAATAAACCTGCAGGAATGGCTTCACCATCACCAAATGCCATATCGGCAAACAGCATTCCAAAATCAGGAGAATCAACACCTAACTGCTTTTGTACTGCAATTGAAGTCAGACCAATTTTGCGCCCTACTAAACGACGACCCTCAGCAATCGCACGTTTGGTATTTTCTTCCTGAACGGCATAGGCGATATCTACATCGGCACTTTCACCCCCAAGTTGTGGACGAACAGGCGCAATCGCCGTTTTTGATAATTCAGCTTCTCTTAAAGCCAAAGCAACCGTTTCAACAACAGCAGAATTCGACATCATGTTTCCTTAAACTGCAAAATGGACTGAATACCGTTTTAGATGGCTGAACCCCAGCATCAGCGAATGTGGGATTTTGCTTTGTATGAATCAGATCAATCTTTGCAGTTTCACTGCATCTGACCATGTATTTAAAACGTGTACTTTTATGAACAGTTTAAGCATCAATAAATTGCTGTTTTTGTGCCAATACTTATTTTATTTATGACAATAGTTAGAACCTATAAATTCACCGCAGTTTTTTATGCACATTCCACAAGACTTATAAATCAACAACAAACAAGACTGTTTCACTCAGAATTAGGAATATGGCTTTTTTCAGGAAAACAGTACCTACGACTAAAAGCTAATACGAGGCTAAAAGAGCAACCCATTTTTTTAATTCAGATACAGAATGTGAATACAATGTTTCAGATATAAAAAAAGAGCAAAACAAGTGGCTTTGCCCTTTTCCATGAGATGACAAATTGATCATTCCCAATACTTAAATCACTTGTTTAAGCTGAACCTGTTTAAGCAAAAAATCATGCAGTGCTTCGACATCATGAGCAATACTGAGTGGATTAAAACTTTGTAAAACATCAATACTATGCACACCATAACTCACGCCGACACGTGGCATGGCAATATTTTTTGCCATTTCCAGATCATATGAGGTATCACCGACCATAATCGCATGATCTGCCTGAATCCCTGTGTGTTGTAAAATTTCTGCCAGCATTAAAGGATCAGGTTTAGATTTCGTTTCACTGGCGGCACGGGTGACAGTGAACAGATCACGACTGTTGGTTTGCCCTAACACACGATCCAGACCTTTACGGCTTTTACCTGTCGCCACTGCCAACTGGATGTCCTGACTTTTTAAATCATGCAACATTTCTGACACGCCTGCAAACCACTGATCACCTTTGGAATGCTCCACATAATGATCGCCATAGGTTTTTAAAATTTCCGTATGCAGTTCAGGTACAGCTGGAAATAAAACCTGAGCCACTTCAGGCAAACCTAAACCAATAATACTTTTTGCAGCGTCATCCGTTAAAGGCTGTTCAAATTGCTGTGCTGCAAATTTCAGACTCGCCACAATCTGCCCGACAGAATCAAACAGTGTCCCATCCCAGTCAAAAATAATCAGTTCTACAGGTTTTTGCATGTTTATTTCCAATAAGTTCCCTCTCCTCTCAGGAGAGGGTTAGGGAGAGGTGAAGCCTAAATTTGACTCTTTCTTGCATCCCTTCCCATCAGGAAGATAAAGAGTTCTCCTTTAAAAAAAGGAGAGAGGACCTTTCATTATTCGACAAATACTATCAATTTTAAAATTGAAATCCCCTCTCCTGAGCAAGTTTTAAAGCACTGCTTTAAAACGAAGTGCAAGTGAGGGTTCGGGAGAGGTAAAAAGCTATTAATTAAACAACAGGCTTATCCGCTTTCTGCGATCTTAACTGCGCCACCAAACTCTGCATATCTTCAGGCAAAGGCGCTTCAATCGTTTCATAACCCGGAATTTCCAGACGCATCGCATGCAGGCACAGACGGCGTGGATTTGGTCCACGATACTCAGTTTCATGACCATACTTATCATCCCCAACCAGCGGATGACCAATACTCAAACCATGCACACGAATCTGATGGGTACGCCCAGACAGCGGTGACGCATACACCAGCGTCGCATGCATAAAGCGTTCAGCAACTTTCCATTGTGTCTTAGAATCTTTACCATCTTTTGACACACGTACACGACGTTCGCCATTAGCCAATTCATAACGCAGCAATGGCTGATCGATCAGCTGATTATCCAGACTGACCTGACCTTTAACGATTGCAGCATAGGTTTTCTGAATTTTGTGCTCACGCAGCAAATCCTGTAAGGTTTTTAAAGTACTGCGCTTTTTAGAAATCATCACCAGACCTGAAGTATCACGGTCAATACGGTGAATCAGTTCCAGATATTTTTTACCCGTCGCAGCACGCAAACCTTCAATCAAGCCATACGCCACACCACTGCCACCATGTACTGCGATGCCTGAAGGTTTATTGACCACCATTAAGCCTTCATCTTCATAGACCACACGGGTTAACAGACTTTGTGCCACTTTATCTGACACAGGTGCAGCACTTTCATCTTTCTGTTCAAAGCGGATCGGCGCAACACGGATCTGATCACCAATGGCAAGCTTCGTTTCAGCTTTAACGCGCTTTTTATTGACCCGAACCTGACCTTCACGGATCAGTCGGTAAATACGGCTTTTCGGCACACCTTTGAGACGGGAAAACAGAAAATTATCAATCCGTTGCCCTTCCTGGTGTTCATCCACTTCAAACCAGGTGACACTTTGCCAATCTTGCGTAGAATTCATACAGTTATGATGACCCAATAAAACGAAATTTTGATTAAAAAATGACCATTTAGACTATACTTTTCATACAAATTCACGGTATAGCCCATAGGCAGATGATGCAAGGTTTGCTATAGTCAGCGCACGGAAACCACCGAAGTGTAAAAATTTAATGCTGCCTGTGAAACAGGAACAACCGCTTAAATTTAAAACCCACCCAGAATCGGAAAGGTCCTTAAAGAATTATGCCGACGCCGAAGGCTTATTATATCGGCAAAAAAGCAGACTGTTGCGTTTAATTGTACCTCAGGTACATAAATCAGTCTGCCCAGAAAAATATGTCGCCAGTCTCAGACTGGTTTTAAACGTAAACTGATACAGAACAGATCAGTCGCTCCCTGACGTTACATTCAGGCTACGGCGTTGATGTACTGGAACTGCACAGATTGTAAAGATACGACGATAATTCCGTATCAAGATACTCTATCAGTTCATGAAGAGATGATCTTCGAGCATTGTGACAGTGAAAGTTGCATTACATCCAGTACACCGCCAGTCCGCCAGTGAATCACGCAGGAACTTTAACCGTTTAAAGGTGAAGTGCGCAAAGTCATCATCAGAACGTCAATCATGTACCAGACCCATAACTTAAGGCTGGTCGTTCTGTTCAGACATCCACAGTCATACTGTAAGTAGTCTGCACAGCTGATCCGTATATCTGATGTCCTCTGCGTAAAAGGCGGATCGTCTGTTGTGTATCACTATTAGGTGTTACACCCATGAAACGTATGTTGATTAATGCAACACATGCCGAAGAAATTCGCGTTGCACTTGTCACTGGTCAGCGTCTTTACGATTTCGATCTTGAAAATCGTACCCGTGAACAAAAAAAATCCAATATCTATAAAGGTCATGTGACCCGTGTAGAGCCTTCTCTTGAAGCCGTATTCGTTGAATATGGAGCACAGCGCCAGGGCTTCCTGTCCATGCGTGAGATTGCAAATTCTTACTTCAAGGCAGATCCACGTCAGACTTCAAACATCCGTGAACTGATCACTGAAGGTACTGAGCTATTGGTTCAGGTCGAAAAAGAAGAACGTGGCAACAAAGGTGCTGCCCTGTCCACGTTTATTTCTCTTGCTGGCCGTTATCTGGTTCTTATGCCAAATAACCCGAAAGGTGGCGGTATCAGCCGTCAGATTTCAGGTTCTGTCCGTGAAGAACTCAAAGAAATGCTGGCAGCGCTGAATGTACCCCGCGGTATGAGCGTGATTGTCCGTACAGCAGGTATCGGTCGTTCTCAGGAAGAACTTCAGCTCGATCTTCAGCATCTATTGGACTTATGGGCTCAGATTCAGAGCACTTCATCTTCAGGTCCATCTCCAATGCTGGTTCACCAGGAAGCAGGTGTTGTGACCCGTGCAATCCGTGATTATCTGCGTGATGATGTTGCTGAAATCCTGATTGACTCTGAGCAGGCTTATAACGAAGCCTATAACTTTGTTAAAGCAGTCATGCCTAGTCAGCTGGACAAACTGAAAACTTACACACTGAATGAGCCGTTATTTGCTCACTTTGGTATTGAAAGTCAGATTCAGACTGCTTATGAACGTGAAGTAAAACTTCCTTCAGGCGGTTCTATTGTCATTGACCAGACAGAAGCACTGGTTTCAATTGACATCAACTCTGCAAAATCCACACGTGGTCATGACGTAGAAGAAACTGCGCTGAACACCAACCTGGAAGCAGCAGAAGAAATTGCGCGTCAGTTACGTTTACGTGATATCGGTGGTCTGGTTGTCATTGACTTTATTGATATGACCAAAGACCGTAACCAGCGTATGGTTGAAGCCAAACTTCGTGAAGCGACCCAGAGTGACCGCGCACGTATTCAGTTCGGTCAGCTGTCACGTTTCGGTTTAATGGAAATGAGCCGTCAGCGCTTACGCCCATCGCTTGAAGAAGCGACCGGTTATGTCTGCCCTCGCTGTCATGGTACAGGCATGGTTCGTGACCTGCGTTCTCTGTCCCTTTCCATCATGCGTAAAGTGGAAGAAATTGCACTTCGTGAACGTCATGGTGAAGTTCAGGTGGAAGTACCTGTTGAAATCGCTGCATTCCTGCTGAATGAAAAGCGTCACAGCCTTGTTTACCTGGAACAGACTTCCAATGTTCGTGTGACTGTATTACCACACCCACATTTAGAAACACCGCATTACGAAATTTCGTATAACCCTGAAGGTTTTGCTCCAACCAGTTACGAGCGTACAGAAGCAACCCGTTCAAGCGAAAAAGAACTGGGTTATGAAGCATCTGAATGGCACCTGGAAGAAGAACAGCATTTTGCTCAGACCGCTGCACCTCAGACTGAAAAAGGGCAAAAGAAAAAGCCTGCTCAGCAACAGCCTGCTGCAGCTGTACAGCCATCAGCTGCTGCACCGTCTGCAAGCCCATGTGCATGGCTTGAAAATCTGTTCGTTCAGAAACAGGCTGCAACTGTAGATCAGTCCCGTACAGCAAACAATGCTGCTGCTGCGATTGAGCAGATGGTAAATAACGGTTCTGTCAGCCGTGGTCAGATGGGACAGATCAGTACTGCACCTGTTCAGACGGCCGCTGCTGCACCTTCTGCAGGAAATGCTTACCTGGTACCAAGCACTGTTCAGAAGCCTGAACAGCGTGAGCAACCTGAAAAGCATGCTGACAAAGAAGAAAGAAGTCAGCGTCACAATAAAAAACAGCGCAATAACAAGCACAGAGAATCACGTGAGCAACAGACTGAACAGAATACAGTCGTTGAAGAAGTGGTTCAGGTCACCCGTCAGGAGCAACGCCAGGAACAGCGTCAGGAAGCCCGTGACAACCGCCGTCAGGCTCGTCGTCAGCAAAACGACCAACAGCCACAGGCTGCTGAACAGAACGAACAGCAGAATGCCGTTCCCCGTCGTGACCGTCGCCAGCAGCGCCCTGAACGTCCAAACCGTCACCGTGACCAGAGTGTTCTGAATGAGCAGCAAAATGCAGCTCCTGCAGCACAGCCGGCTGACAACCAGCAGCTGCCTAAAGTAGAAGTATTTGACGCACCTAAGCAGGATGTCATTTCTACTGCACTCGTGGTCAACGTTGAACAGGCTAAAAGTGAAATTGTTGCACTGAACAGTAACGTTCAGATCACTGAAACACCTGAGGTACAACAGGCAATTCAGGCAATGGCTGTTGCCAAAGCTGCTGAAATCCAGCCTGAAGAACCGCAGAATCAGCCTGAAACAGCTCAGGCTCATGAAGAGCAGAAACCTCGTCAGGCTGTAAAACGCGCAAGCAATGACCCTCGTCAACGCCAGCGTCAACAGCGTCAGGCTCAGAACCAGAAAGCTGCTCCTGCACCACAACTGCGTCCTTCTCAGGTACCGACCCTGGGTCTGTACACCATCAGCAGTCTGATCCGCCATGTTTATGGTGATGACTGTGCGGTATTGATTGAACAGTTCGGTTTAATCCCAACATTCAATCGTGCACTTGAGAAGTTTACTTCTGAATATGCAGCAAGCCTGAGTGCTCAGCCTGAAGCAACTGCTGAAGCTGAGAAAAAACCAGTCACCCGTGATGCAAGCATCACCAAGGCTGCACCAGAAGCTGAACCAGCACCTGTACTTGATCTGACACCACCTAAACCTGAGTCAGACAAACGTGTAGCCAACGATCCTCGTGAGCGTCGCCGTCTGGCTAAACAGGCTGCCGAACAGGCACGTAAAGCACAGACTGAAGAAACAGCAGCACCTGCAGCTGAATCCGTTGAAGCACCTGTTCAGGAAATCGCTGAAGCTGCTCCTGCTGTAGAAACACCGGTTGCAGCAGTGACTGAGCCTGGAGTTTCTGCAACTGCCGAGACTGTGGAAGCATCAACTCCTGCTGAACCTGTTCAGGCAGAACTTGAAGTAGAAGCTCCTGCAGAGGTCTCACCAGCTCCTGAAGCTGCGGTTGAAGCTGAAACAGCATCTGCTGATGCAGCAAGCGATGAAAAAGCGAAAGACGATAAAGACAAACAGGCTCGCCCTCGTCGCCCTCGTGGTCGTCCACCAAAGAAAACAACACCTGCTGCTGAGTAATTCATTTGCTCAATTGCAGCTGAATAAAAAAACCCGGTCATTCATATGATCGGGTTTTTTTGATATTTTTTGTCAGATTAGGTTGATTGCACTGGACTGAAACGATTAAAAGAACAAGTGTATATTCACTATGCCCAATGACCGTACGGACTACGCAAAAATAAACAGGATTCACATGAGTCAAACAACACAAAATGATCTTATCGGTATCGCAGACGTTGCTGCAAAAATACCAGGCCTTATCCGCAAAGTTCCTAACTTATTAAATGGTCTGAAACAGGCTTATCTGCGTACGCCTACCACACCGGCAGGTTTGGGGCTGGCGTTTGAAAAGACAGCGAAACGTAATCCTCATGGTATTGCACTGCTGTTTGAAGATCAGAAATATACCTACCAGGATCTGAACAGCTGGGCTAACCAGATTGGTCATTTTTATCTTTCCATGGGTGCCCGCCGAGGCGATGTCATTGCCGTCATTATTGAAAACAGACCTGAGCTGATTGCAACAGTCATTGCCCTGGCTAAAATTGGCGTGACGGTTGCACTTGTAAACACCTCCCAGGTTGGAAAAGTACTGGCTCACAGCATTAACCTCGTCAAACCGATTGCTGTAATTACCGGTGAAGAATGTCGTGCCGCTGTGGATGATGTCCGCTCTGAACTGCTGATTGCAGCAGATCGTTTCTTCTGGGTTGCCGACCAGGATACACAGAACAATCCTGGCAAAGCGCCCAAAGGCTACATTAACCTTGCAGAAAAAGCCGATCAGTTTCCAAAATTCAACACCCCGACCACGCACAGCGTGCAGGGTAAAGATGGTCTTTTCTATATTTATACATCGGGTACAACCGGTCTGCCTAAAGCAGTTGTTTTCTCCAACAGCCGATGGACACTGGCGTATGGAACCTATGGGCACGTACTGAATCTGAATGAAAATGATGTCATGTACTGCACCCTGCCGCTTTACCACGCAACAGGCATGGTCGTGTGCTGGTGTGGCGTGATTGCAGGCGGTGCGACACTTGCCATCCGACGTAAATACTCAACCTCAGGTTTCTGGAGCGATGTTCAGAAATTTGATGCATCGGCTATCGGCTATGTGGGTGAACTGTGCCGCTACCTGATGGATGCCCCTCCATCAGACCTGGATCACAGCCATCGTGTCAGAAAAATGATTGGTAATGGCATGCGCCCGAATATCTGGGGCAAGTTCAAAGAACGCTTTGGCGTGGAAGAAATTCTGGAACTCTACGCATCCAGCGAAGGCAACGTCGGTTTCAGTAATATTTTCAACTTTGACAATACCGTGGGTTTCTCTCCGACACCGTATGCGATTATTGAGTTTGATAAAGAAAAAAATGAAGCTGTACACGACCCGAAAGGCTACTGTAAAAAGGTCAAAAAAGGCGAAGTAGGCTTACTGGTCGGCAAAATCACCAGCCGCTCTCCATTTGATGGTTATACCGATCCTGAAAAAAACAAATCGGTCATCATGAAGGATGTCTTTAAAAAAGGCGATTCCTACTTCATTACAGGCGATCTGGTTCGTGATATCGGCTTCCGTCATGCACAGTTTGTTGACCGTTTAGGAGATACATTCCGCTGGAAAGGTGAAAACGTCTCCACCACTGAAGTGGAAAACATGGTCAGTGAATACGATAAGATTGCAGAAGCAGTTGTATATGGTGTGGAAATCCCTGAAACCAATGGTCGTGCAGGTATGGCAGCCATTACACTGGCGGATGGTGCAGAACTAGATGAACAGGATCTGAGTCAGATGCTGACAGAGTTCAAAAAGTATCTGCCTGCTTATGCCGTCCCGGTATTTTTAAGAGTTCAGAAACAGGTTGAAACAACAGGTACCTTTAAGTATCAGAAAAATAAACTGAAAGAACAGGCTTATGACCCAGAAAAAACAGATGAACGGTTGCTGGTTCTTCTGCCGGGTGCTACAGCTTACTGCGATATCAACCCTGAAATTTATGCCAGCATTCAGGCATATAAATACCGTTTCTAAAAAAATGGCGCACATTTTTTGAGTTCACGGCACAAAGTTGTTGTATTTATAATCAAACATCAACAACTTTGTGATTTTTTACTTGCGCTCAAACCATATCTTGCTACAATACGCTCCATCAAATAGATGGGTCGTTAGCTCAGCTGGTAGAGCAGCGGACTTTTAATCCGTTGGTCCCGCGTTCGAATCGCGGACGACCCACCATTTATTTGTTTAGGCTTTCCTGAAAGCGGTTAGATTGCATAAGTTATCTAACATCCAAGACTATGCGCTTCGCTTGTCTTGCAAAATTTTAAAATGTTATTTTAAAATTTTCTCAGGGTCGTTAGCTCAGCTGGTAGAGCAGCGGACTTTTAATCCGTTGGTCCCGCGTTCGAATCGCGGACGACCCACCATTTTATTATTATAGAATTTAATTCTATAATACCTGCTCAGGATAATAATCCGATATTGCAAATATAGGTTATTTATATACCTATAGAAAATCACAGATTTTCTCTTGCGCTCGGGTGAAACGTTGTTTCACACATCCTCGCTCAGGGTCGTTAGCTCAGCTGGTAGAGCAGCGGACTTTTAATCCGTTGGTCCCGCGTTCGAATCGCGGACGACCCACCATTCTTTCTTAGGGCTTCTTTCTGTACTGCTTCAGTACGACAATAGAAATGAAACCTGCAAATTCCGACCACGACCAAACATCTCCTTTCAGATGCTTCGCCATTCTCGAAATTTTGCTACATCGATGTTGCAGAGTATTGTGTTTAATGCGCTTTTAAAAATCACCGATTTTTTTGCACCTGAAACAGAATGCAGCCTTTGCATACAACGATAGAAAATCACAGATTTTCTCTTGCGTTCGGACAAAACGTTGTTTTGTTTATCCTCACTCAGGGTTGTTAGCTCAGTTGGTAGAGCAGTAGACTCTTAATCTATTGGTCGTGGGTTCGAACCCCACACAACCCACCAGATGATTCTTCTCCATCCATCTGTCACATTTACGTTTTACAATGTGCAGGTGGATTATTTTTTATCCTTGATCAGTACATAATATTCCGAAGGCTGAGGATAGCCCCTGGCAAACAGTTCACGGTTCATAATATTTTCAGGGTTATTGATTTTATCCAGATTCATGATCAGGTTGCCTGATGGATCTATTTTAAAATAGAAATTTGCCCCTTCCACAAGATGCACAACCACCTCCTGTTCTGTTTCATTGACAAACCAGCTATCTTTTCTGTAATTGATTGCAGAGTTATTTATTGTTTCATCCTGAGCATCAGCTACAATTTTCCCATAATGAATAATTGTTCTGTGCGCTGTTCCATCAGGCAACAGATTTAAAATGTATTCAGCACTGCCTTTATCACATCTTGCAAAATCATCCTGGCAGGACATCCTGCCCATATAGCGACCTGCCAAAGGTTGCTCATAAGCTTTTATATCCCGCCCTGATACCCTGCCCTCATCCATAGGAACCGATGCCTTACCCGCCACATCTGTCAGCTTATGTGCATTTTCAGCATCCTGCTTCAGGGCGGATTCTGTATTGCCCTGCCCTGCATTGTCACCAGTCGCAGTTTCCTGGTGCTGGGATGGACTGCACGCGGTCAATCCCCAGCAAGCCAGGATCAGACACCCTGAATGGATATACTTCACACAATGCACATCAGGAACCTCAAAAGACAAATAAAAAATTTAAACCGTTAAAAAACTGATAAATACTCAATTTCAGGCTTTTCAATATATGTTACTCGTTACATATGATACTGAACCCTGCTTATTTTTATCACTTTCTGCCTGATTATTTTAATTTGAGACTCCATCTCAGAAAATGGGC
This sequence comes from Acinetobacter sp. WCHAc010052, assembly GCF_002165295.2. Taxonomy (NCBI): domain Bacteria; kingdom Pseudomonadati; phylum Pseudomonadota; class Gammaproteobacteria; order Moraxellales; family Moraxellaceae; genus Acinetobacter; species Acinetobacter sp. WCHAc010052. Next base: position 3,137,208 of record NZ_CP032143.1, read on the forward strand.
TGTTACATAACAACACGTTTTTCGCATCGCCCTCCCTTTAAAAAGAAGAAAAGTATCTCCATATAAAAAGTATGGCAGTTGACTGCCGATGACTGATTTCTCAAGAGGAGGCCTGCATGGCCAATATAGGTTTATATCGCTCTTATCGACAAAATATGGTTGCCGGTGTGATGGGAGGTATTGCTGAACGTTTTGGCTGGAATGCAAATTTACTGCGCATTATTTTTGTTCTGATTTCCATTATGAGCGCAGCTTTTCCAGGTATTCTGGTTTATCTGATTTTATGGCTCGTGATTCCAAAAAAGAATGAATCAGATACACAGCATCATGGCTATGCACGACCTGTTCGCACTGTTCAGAATGAATCAGGCTCAGACAGATACTGATCCAAACTTACTTTTATTGATCCTTTTTACAGCTGTGCCTCCCTCCCCCGGATGCACAGCTTCTTTTTGACTACTGTTTCAGTAATGTACTCAGCTGACGATCCAGTACAGCAATCATATCTGCACGACTGATAATCCCCACCAGACGCTGCTGTTCCACCACCGGTATATAATTAAATGAACGTTCCACAAAATACGGAATCAGATCATGCACAGGCTGCATTGGCTGAACCGTAACGACCTTTTTACTCATGATATGCCTGACTTTATGTTCCCATCCTGCCTTAGGATCGGCTGCACGTTTAAACCATTCCACTACTTCATACAGTGCCAGTGTTCCCACTAGTACCCCTTCAGCATTGATCACAGGCAGACTCATCAGATTCATATCTTTAAATTTATTCAGTGCCAGGTGAATATCATCTTCAGCATGCAAACTGATCACATCACGGCTCATAATATCCTGACAACAGAACTGACTGACCGCTCTGGCACTGGCTTTTTCCTGCGCCTGTAAAATGATTTTCTGTAAATCATATTCACTGATATCGAGCAGCTCTGTCTGCTGATCCAGCACTTCCTGAATGTCTTTAGGCTGAATACTGACTTTCTGCGTTGGTGTCGGATCTTTGGAACGGGTATTGACCTGAGCCACCTGGGGATACTGTTTGCCAAGCATACGATTAAAAATAATCGCGACAACCAACAGCAAAACCGAATTTAACAGAACGGGATAAAAGATAAAGGCATACCCCAGCTGATGCACAGGCTCTCCGCCCAGTACAGCTGTTATTGCCACCGCACCACTGGGTGGATGCAGTGAATCTGTGGTCATCATCAGAAAAATGGACAGAGCGACCGCAATACTGAATGCTTCTGTCTGACCGGGAATGTACATGGCACAGGTCACGCCAATGACTCCAGCAATGATATTTCCCACCACCATGTTCCAGGGCTGCGCCAGAGGACTGGCAGGTACAGCAAACAACAGTACGGATGATGCACCCATTGGGGCGATATACCATGCATTGAAACCACCCAGCACATACCAGCTGATGAATGACGATATTGCCAGTCCCAGTAATGCCCCGATTCCACACAGCAATCGTTCTTTCAGCGGTAAAACTTTAAAATTGGGTTTTAAGGTATTTAACCATTCAAGCTGGGTATGAAACACGGTATTCCTTTGTTTTACACATTTGAGCCGCAATTATACGATGTTGTTCCCATAAGATATATTCAATATCCATCTTCATTTTAAAATGACTGATATATCAGGACGATCCACCCAGATATTCCTGCAGTTGATCCACTCTGTTCTTATATTCGACCATCGGGCAGAACTCGTACATGGGAGAACCCACATAAGCCCCTGCATTTCTGCATTCCTGATCAATATAACTTTTCCATAAGCGCTGCGATTTTAAAATATCTGTGTAACGCTCAGGCTGCTGATATTCCTGACTTTGCTTTTTGATCCGATCCAGCAGACTGACAATCTGCTTTTCATAAATTGCACGGCTGTAATTACTGCATGCACTCACCACACCATTATTGATTCCCTGTAACTTCATTTTATCAATCATGCTGTCTACACACTGACTGTAAACGTCATCATCCTTTTCCGTCTGAGCCAGCACCATCTGACTGAAAAACAGACTGGTGATCATGATTATTTTCAAGCATACTCTTTTCATACTGACCCTTTTTATAATTTTTCCATGCCTGACTATAGCAAAGAAACCATCATCAAATCGCTGTTGCTGGCTCCCTGCGCTCTGCTCATTCTTCTGACTTTGTCTTTTATGTATCTGAACAATGAATTCAGATTTCAGTCCATTCCGTTTATTCTGGCTGCAAATGCACTGATTTATTGTATTTACTGTGTTTTTACCATCCCGATCAGCTATACCTGCTCCATGCTGCTGGCAGGAAAAAATCAGCTGAATATCGTCACGATTATCACTGGTTCAGTGCTGACCTGCTTTCTGATTACTCTCATGGGTTATCTGATTTTTACACACAGCCTGCCAGAACCATTGTCCCGACTATTTACAGACTGGTTTTTTTACAGTTTTGCTGTTTTTACCGGTATTTGTTACTGGGGGTTGTTGCACTATTTTCAGCGAAAGTCTTCACGGACTTCCAGCGCATAAATATAATCCACCCAATATGTTCGCCAGCTTTATTATGCCGTGAATAAAATTCGGCTGTACTCCCCTATACCCTTTGCCACTCTCCCCCAAAATCCTTATACTTAGAACCAATTTTTCTAATACTTATAGTGGATGCTGCATGAGTCGCGCCATATCGCATATTGATACATTCCAGGGCTTAATTCTTGCCTTACAAAACTATTGGGCTGAACAAGGTTGTGTAGTGTTACAACCTTACGATATGGAAATGGGTGCAGGGACATTCCACACTGCAACATTCTTACGTGCACTGGGTCCTGAAACATGGAACGCAGCATACGTTCAGCCATCCCGTCGTCCGAAAGACGGTCGTTATGGTGAAAACCCAAACCGTTTACAGCACTATTACCAGTTCCAGGTCGTGCTTAAGCCAAACCCAGACAACATTCAACAGTTGTACTTAGATTCATTAAAAGCAATCGGCATCGATACACTCGTCCACGATATTCGCTTCGTAGAAGACAACTGGGAATCTCCAACACTTGGCGCATGGGGCTTAGGTTGGGAAGTTTGGCTTAACGGTATGGAAGTGACTCAGTTCACTTACTTCCAACAAGTCGGTGGTGTTGAATGCTACCCTGTCACAGGTGAAATCACATACGGTCTTGAACGTCTGGCAATGTACCTCCAAGGCGTAGATTCAGTTTACGACTTGGTTTGGACGAAAGGTCAGTTCGGTACAGTGACTTACGGTGACGTATTCCATCAAAACGAAGTTGAACAATCGACTTATAACTTTGAATATGCCAACGTTGAAAAAATGTTTGAGCTTTTCGATTTCTACGAAGCTGAAGCAACTCGCTTAATGGAAGCTGAACTTCCATTGCCTGCATATGAACAAGTCATCAAAGCATCACATAGCTTTAACTTGTTAGACGCTCGTGGTGCGATTTCTGTGACTGAACGTCAACGTTATATTTTACGTGTTCGTACTTTGGCGCGCTCTATTGCGCAAAGTTATGTGGCTGCACGTGCAAAACTTGGTTTCCCAATGGCTGAACCACATTTACGTGATGAAGTACTGGCACAGTTAAAAGCACAAGTTGAAAGCGACGCAAAAGCTGAGCAAATTGAATCTAAGGAGAGCAAATAATGTCTAAACATACAGTATTGTTCGAATTAGGCTGTGAAGAACTTCCACCAAAAAGCTTAAAAAATTTACGTGATGCATTACAAGCAGAAACTGTAAAAGGCTTAAATGATGCAGGCTTAGCGTTTGATTCTATCGAAGCATACGCAGCTCCACGTCGCTTGGCATTGAAAATTGTCAATGTTGATGGCGCTCAAGCAGATACACAAAAACGTTTCGATGGTCCTGCAAAACAAGCGGCTTTTGACGCAGAAGGCAAACCGACTAAAGCACTTGAAGGCTTTATGCGTGGTCAAGGCATCACTGTAGATCAAGTCACCACTTTCCAGGCAGGTAAAGTTGAAAAAGTTTGTTATTTAAAAGATGTTCAAGGTCAAAGCCTTGACGTTTTATTGCCACAAATTTTACAAACAGCTTTGGACAATCTTCCAATTGCAAAACGTATGCGTTCAGCGGCAAGCCGTACTGAATTCGTTCGTCCTGTAAAATGGGTTGTATTACTTAAAGATAATGATGTTGTTGATGCAACCATTCAGGATCACAAAGCGGGCAATGTGACTTATGGTCATCGTTTCCATGCGCCTGAAGCGATTACATTGGCAAATGCAGAAGACTATTTAGCAAAATTAAAAGCAGCGCATGTTGTGGCGTCTTTTGAAGAACGCCAAGCGATCATCGACCAACAAGTCAAAGCACTTGCTGATGAAGTGAATGCGATTGCGATTGTACCAAGTGATCTCCGTGATGAAGTAACAGCATTGGTTGAATGGCCTGTTGCGCTTCGTGCAAGTTTTGAAGAACGTTTCCTTGCTGTTCCGCAAGAAGCTCTCATCACAACGATGCAAGACAACCAGAAGTATTTCTGTTTGGTCAATGCGGACAATAAACTGCAACCTTATTTCATTACCGTTTCAAATATTGAGTCTAAAGATCCGACTCAAATCATTGAAGGAAATGAGAAAGTTGTACGTCCTCGTTTGTCTGATGCTGAATTCTTCTTCTTACAGGATCAAAAGCAACCGCTTGCATCTCGTAAAGAAAAACTAGCCAATATGGTGTTCCAAGCTCAATTGGGTACGCTTTGGAACAAGTCTGAACGTATCGCAAAATTGGCTGTGGCTTTATCTGCAATCACAGGTGCAAACCCTGCTGATGCTGAAAAAGCAGCTTTACTTGCTAAATGTGACTTAACATCTGAACTCGTGGGTGAATTCCCAGAACTTCAAGGGATTGCGGGTACTTACTACGCACGTATTGAAGGTGAAAATGATGAAGTTGCGGAAGCTTTAGGTGAACAATATTTACCTAAATTTGCTGGTGACGTTTTACCACAAACCAAGACAGGTACGACCATTGCCCTTGCTGACCGTTTAGATACACTCACAGGTATTTTTGGTATTGGTCAAGCACCTACAGGTTCTAAAGACCCGTTTGCTTTACGTCGTTCAGCGATTGGTATCTTGCGTTTGGTGACTGAAAACAATCTTGATGTTTCGATTGAAGAATTGATCAAGCTTGCTTTAGCAGCGTATGGCGATGTGATCAAAGATCATGACAAGACTTTAACGGATGCAGTTGCATTCCTTGAAGGTCGTTATCGTGCGAAGTATGAAGATCAAGGCGTTGCAGTTGATGTTATCCAAGCTGTTCAAGCACTTTCTCCAAAATCTCCTTTAGATTTTGATAAGCGTGTCAATGCTGTGAATCATTTCCGTGACTTGCCTGAAGCTGCTGCACTTGCTGCTGCAAACAAACGTGTTGCGAATATCTTAGCGAAAGAAGCTGCACCGACTGGTGAAATCGTTGAATCTAAATTGGTTGAAGATGCTGAAAAAGCACTTTATGCCGAAATTCAAAAGTTGCTTCCTGTGGTTCAACCACTTTTAGCTGCAAAAGATTATACCGAAGCGCTGTCTAAACTTGCTGCATTACGTGCGCCGATTGATGCTTTCTTTGATGGCGTCATGGTGATGGCAGATGATAGCGACTTGAAAGCAAACCGTTTACGTTTACTAGCTCAGTTACGTGATTTGTTTACCAGTGTTGCGGATATTTCAGTTTTGCAGCACTAAAGTCTTAGTTACTTGAATTTAAAAGAAAACCCTGCTTGAATAAGTGGGGTTTTTTTAACAATGAAAAGAAATGCACGCGAACTATAAAACTTATGATTTTGAAAAAAGTCGTGACCGAATAGATGAAATTTTAGATTCTTCTGATTCTAATTATGTAGAATCAAAAACTATTCCTAATAGGGATAATTTAACTTTTACTAATGGATACTATATTTGCTGTTCGGCTCTTTTCATTGATATGAGAGGGTCTAAAGAATTTGCCAGCAAACATAGACGACCTGTAACAGCTAAGATATATCGAAGTTATATTTCTGAATTAGTTGCAGTATTAAATGGAAATTCAAATTTAAGAGAAATTTATATCGAAGGTGACTGTGTTTGGGGTGTTTTTAATACACCAAACAAAGCCGACATTGATTCAGTATTTGATACGTCTGCACAAGCTGCATCTTTAATTGATACTTTAAATATAAAATTACGTAAGAAAAAATATTCCGAAATTAAAGTAGGAATAGCAATGCATGATGAAGATGTATTAATGATTAAAGCGGGCTATAAGAATAGTGGAATCAATGAAGTAACTTGGATTGGCAAGCTTGTTGGTGAAACTGCAGACCTATGCTCTAAAGCAAATAAAAATGGTCGAAAAAGGCTTTTAGTGTCCAATTCTTTTTATAACAATCTAAATACACATAACAAAAGTCTTTTAACTAAATGCACCTCTGTTAATTGTTATCAAGGTAGCTATATAAATACAACAATGAATAAATGGGTTAATGAAAATGGATAAGATTGAATTTCTTCACTCTGCTATTCAAGATACCCAACAAAACATAAGAGCAATCGATTTTAAAATCGGTGCATTACTAGCTGGCTGTATTGTTCCTTTTCCACAAATAAGAGAAATTTTCAAATTTTTAACACTAAATGAATATTGGTGGCAGCATGCGATAGCAGCAATTATCTTTGTTATTTGGCTAGCGACCGTCCTAATTTTACTTTTTGCTCTTTCTGCTATAGATAACCCTAGTAAACATATTAATGATAGTACAGATCAAAAAGGTCTATATTTTAATGCTGGCTTATTCAAATTTAATTTACTCAACATTGTTTGGAGGAGTAATAATTTTTCCAAAAAATCAGTTCAAAGCTATAAAAATGAAATAGACGATACAAACTTAGATATATCCAAAGAATTAGCTTTCGAACACTTAAAGTTAATCTATATTCGTGACCTAAAACTTTTTCGCTTACGCCATGCGGTTGTTCTTATTTTCATACTTATTATTGGCGGATCAATCAGCTTCCTTGCAACACCCAATACAAAAAAAGTGGACGTTATAAATCAAGCTCCTCAACACCTTCACCCTAAACAATATTTAGACTATTTGTTATAGCCAATTTGCACTCGCTTCCCTATACTCAACCTAACAACTCGCAACAAGAACGAACCTTATGAAATTAAAAACTGTACTTTTCGCTACTTTTACTGCCCTTTCTATTACAGCATGTACATCTCAACCAACAATTCCACAGTTGACAGCGGGTGTCCTTCAGGAAGTTCAGAATCTTGATGTGTATCCAGATACAACCGACAACAAAGCAAAACTGACCAAATTCAGTGATAAATGCGTCATTGAATTTTCTGGCAACATGAAAGGCGGTAAAGCCGTAGAACAGTGGTCATTTAAAGGCAATTCACTGATTTCTGGTGGTTCAGCTGTATTTGCAAAAGACGGTACAAGTAAAGCGACCAGTTTTGATCTGAACGATGCCACCGTACAGCAGAACTTCCTGTTACTGCGTAAAAATTTTGCGAAAGAAGCGATTGCTCAGTGTGACTGATTTAGCAATACCACTTAAAAAAGCAACCACATGGGTTGCTTTTTTATTTCTGAAAATAAAGCGTCATGCGAGAAACAATGCTCTACTGAAAGAACTGCTTTTGTATCCTGAAAATACAGGCTAAAAATTAAACCATCCAAAAACAAAATCTTATAAATATTCCTTTGTAATCCATCTTCACAATTTCTTAATATTTGTAAAACTGCTGTTATTTCCGTGTGTGACTTTCATGACAAAATCAGTTTTATTCCATTTTTTCTTTATGATGAAAAAGTCTTAATTTAACCGGAAAAAATTCCTGTGCTGTTCAGACAGGATCACAATGATATGAAAACAATCAAAACAGTTTTAATCACTACCACTCTTTTAGCGACGTCTCCTTTATTTGCCAACACTGCAGTAAATGCAAGTGCAAATGCTGAAGTCAAAACAGGTGAACAAGGTGTATTGCACAGTATTACCAGTGGTGTAAGCAACACAGCGCATAAAGCAGGCGAAGGCATTCAGCATACCGCTGAAAAAGTCGATCAGAGTGTAGCCGTGGGTGTAGATAAAACACGTTCTACAAGTAAAAAAGTATGGGATGGCACGAAAACATTTACTGAAGAAAAAACAGATGCTGTGAAAGATAAAGCTGAAGATGCAAAAGACTTTACTGTTGAAAAAACCAGAGACACCAAATCTTATGTTGGAGGTAAAACAGATAAAGTCAAAAGCTTTAGCAAAGAAAAATGGCAGAAAACTAAAGATGCTCTGACACCTGCATCAGGAAGCACGGGTATTCAGGGTGGTGCTCAGGCAGAAGTCAGTACTCCAGTTGCTAAAGCTTCTGTGGGAACAAATGTAGAAGCTTCTACAACTCAATAAGCACCCCATGTTTTAAAAGCCCACTTCTGTGGGCTTTTTTAATGCTCAACAAAAATTCTGTACAAATCCTGATGAAGATTACATTCTCTCCCATGCAATTTCTGCCTCATTTCTTATAATGCATATAAAGATTGATAAGACTGAGAAATTCTGACCATGAAACTGATAAAAACTGTACTGGGCATCAGTCTTCTGGTGACTGCTCCCACGCTTTGGGCGCAACCTGAAGATACATCTGGGCAAAATCAAGGGACTCAGAAACCGATTGCTGCTTATGGTGATAATCCGAATATCTTCCATGTATGGGCTTATAAAGCTCAGGAAGGAGTCATTGGAGCTGCAAAAAATGCAGGTGCACTGACCGAAAAGGGTGTCGCCAAAGTTAAACCTTCTGTGGATCAGGCATGGAACAATTCGAAAGAACTGGCTTCATCTACAGTACAACAGGTCGATCAGTCTGCTCAGCATGCAACACAGCAGGTCAATGCAAAAATTCAGGAAACCCGTGAAGTGATGGGTGGAAAACCTCAGCAGTCAGCTCCGATTATTCAGGGTTCACTGAGTGACGAAAGCCCTGCCCAGATCCAGCAATCATCGTCATCTGTTCAGCATGCTCCAGCTCGACCTACTGCAACTCAGACACCTGTACCTGCTGAGCCTGAAGAAGAAATCAAAGTAACACGCCTTTAAGCACTGCGTCAGGTAAGTCAAAGCGTACAAAGCCTGTCTCTGACAGGCTTTTCATTTGCACACAAAATCAATTAAACTCGTTGGATTCTTCTTCATTCAACTAAAAAAATAATGAAAATAATATTTGGGCTGCTAGTCGGCTTAATTGTGGGATTTTTTACTGCCCAATTGATTGTGTCATCTCAAGGACAGAGCGCCCAGGCAAAAACTCCACCTCTCACCTTAACTGATCCTGCTGTCATTGCTGAAAAAAAGCAGGAACATAATTACATTCATGGAAAAGAAGGACAGTATCTGCAAATGGTGGAAAAACTGTCCAGTGAACAGTATCTTTCAACTGAGGGGAATGAAGCCACGCTGTTCAGACTGAATGACAGCTGCAAAATCACGATCAGCGTGGTGGGTGAAACCTACTATATGTACCGTACTTTCTTTTTCCATGACGGAAAACTTCTGCATGTCATGGAAAGTACCTATCAGTATCCGAATGGTGGACTGACCAATCCAGAAGGTAAAGACCCGTTTAAACAGGAACTGTATTCCGAAACCACTTTCAATACACACTCAAGATCCATTCAACAGGAATTTACCGAGCTGCTGAAAAACTTTAACTCTGAACTGACCAAAGGATGCTGACTGTTTCAGCTGAACAGAATAATCAGTTCACCCGACGCAGGGACTGACCCTGTTTAAAAGCCTGAGTATTCTGCACCATCTGCTGAACGATCCGCTGTCTTGCATCAACACTGCCCCATGCACTATGTGGTGTGATAATTAAGTTAGGAATATCTTCAGCCAATAGGACATTGCCATCCTTTGGTGGTTCTACTGAAAGAACATCTGTCGCTGCACCTGCGATTTCGCCATTCAGTAATGCCTGCGCCAGTGCCTGTTCATTGACGATACCACCTCTTGCACAATTGATCAGAAATGCTGATCGCTTCATCAAATCAAAAGCTTGCTGATCTATTAGATCACGGGTTTCATCAGTCAATGGACAATGTAAACTGAGAAAATCCACCTGAGGCAATAACTGCTTAAATGGGATGCGTGATTCACTTTGCGGACGATTCGGCAAAGCACCGACCAGGACATTCATACCAAAAGCTTCTGCTAACTTAGCAACTGCTTTGCCCAATTCACCATAACCAATGATGCCCAAAGTTTTCCCTGACAGTTCGATAATCGGGAAATCCAGTAAACAGAAAATCGGTGATGTGTTCCACTGCCCTTGTTTTACCGCTTGATCATATTTTAAAAGTGAAGTCGCTAAAGTCAGCATCAAGGTCAGTGTATGTTGTGCAACCGCAGACGTGCCATAACCTTGACAATTACAGACCACAACGCCCTTTGATTTAGCAGTGACCAGATCAACGTTATTCGTCCCCGTCGCAGAGATCAGGATCAGCTTAAGATTTTGACATTGTTCAATCATCAACGCATCGACAACGACTTTATTGGTGATAATCACATCAGCATTTTTTACCCGTGCCAACACCTGATCTGAGATTGTCGCAGGATAACGTTCAAGATCATCAAATTCTGCTTCCAGTAAACTGAAATCCAGATCATTTTTATCTAAAGATTCATAATCTAAAAATACAGCTTTCATTTACATTCCTTGTTTGGCTAAGCACAAAACGATAGTTTTTAAATATACCAGTTATTTATCACAAGCTACTGAGCTGTTGCAGGAATAAAGTTAAATGATTTATTTTTTAATGCGGTTAAATAGGCAATTGCCATCCGATAGGCTTCCTGAATAATTGCTTCAGAAATATAACTTTCATTGTAGTAGCCATGTTTCATACAGGTGAAAATCAACTCCATGAGAATGGTTAATGTATCGGGTTGTTGTGGCACATAATTATCCACTTTAATCATTTCCAAAGCTTTACGAACTCCCTCACTGACCTTTTTCAATTCAATCTGATATTCCAGATAGGCTTGTCGCGTAAAAGGTCCACTCAGAATCAATAAACTGGCAATTTCAGATTCATTAAAAAACTTTGCAGTTGTTCGGATCATACTTTCTGTGAGTAATCGTCCATACTCATCAATACTGGCATTCGGGTTTTCAGTCAAAATACGTACAGCAGCTTGCCCCAGTTGTTTAACCAAACCATTCAAATGTGCCAGTGCTATATGACGGAAAATATCGTATTTCGTCGGAAAAAATTGATAAATACTGGTTCGAGGCACACCTGAAGCATTGGCAATCTCAGGAATAGAAACTTTTTCAATTCCAATAGATAACAGCAACTTCTCAGTGGTTTCCAACATCGTTTCCATGCGTTTTTGTGAACGTTCCTGCTTAGGCTTGTTCACCTTTTTCGTCACTTTTTTCAACACAGATGTTGACGGTATTTTGATCATTCAGCTATTCTCTTTAAAAATCCAACAAATGTTGGTTTTACTTCTTCCTTGTAGTCATACAAAAAATATAGAGGAAAACGGAAATGAATTTACCCCTTTCCGATGTAAAAATGTCAAAACAAAGCAAAATTAAACTTTTTGCAGATCCAGAAGATGAATTACGCAATCAAAGAATCCGTAAAGGGATTATTGACGTGGGTAATCAATTACGTGAGCGTCATCCGTGGTTAGTTCAACACCAGGATCAAATTGGTCTCGGTATTTTAGCAACCGCAGTCACTGGAATTATTTTCAATATAACACAGTACTCCAGAGGGAAAATGCCATGGTATGTGGCAGTTCCGCTTTCTGCATTCTGGATGTCGATCCTGCATGAACTTGAGCATGATTTAATCCACCAGATGTATTTCCGTAAAAATAAGAATATGCATAATTTGATGATGGGTGCGGTCTATATGTTCCGTCCAAGTACCATCAGCCCATGGGTTCGTCGTGATATTCATTTGCATCATCACAAGTCATCAGGCACGAAAAGCGATCTTGAAGAACGTGGTATTAACAATGGTGACAAATGGGGCTTAAAACGCCTGCTCATGACGGGTGATAATATGCTGGCGGTTTATCTACGCCCGATCACCATGATGAAAACCACCCAGCGTTTTATCAATGCGCAGAAGAATTTAACCAAATTAGAAAAAGTAAAATTAAGAGCTAAAGTTTCAGCGGGCTATACACCTTTAGGACATATTCACTATGCCTTATGGCATGGCTTTATCCTGATGTCTGTCGCAAAGCTTTTGATGAAAGCAGTCGATATGCAACAGCCAACAAATAAGCTGTGGAAACTGGCAGATAAAAGCACCAAATTTTATGCCGTGAGTATCGCTGCACCGAATTTTCTCAGAACGCTGAGTCTGCATTTCACCAGCTCAAATATGCATTATTACGGTGATGTTGAAGATGGCAATATCGTTCAGCAATGCCAGGTGTGGACAGACTGGCGCATGAAACCTTTACAGGCATTCTGTTTTAACTTTGCAGGTACACATGCGATTCATCACTTTGTGGTACGTGATCCGTTCTATATTCGCCAAGCGATTGCACAGGACTGCTACCCAGTAATGAAAGAAAATGGCGTGCGTTTTAATGACTTCGGTACATTCAAACGTGCTAACCGTAGATTTTAATCAGGAAAATCATGAAAAATAACAACAATAAATAAAAATGTAAGGAACTTTCCGATTCATGAGGGCTCGTGCATGTGCCCTCTTTTTATTTGATATTGGCTCAATTCAATCTATAGTAAGCAAAATAAATTACGACTCAATATCCATAATGACATTAAAAACATCCAGACAATTAACAATTCTAATCTTCTGCTTTTGCACAATTTCAACAACTGTTAGTGCTGCTGAAAAAATACTACAATCCTTAAGCAATCTCGAAGAATACCAGACACATGAAGGTAATACCTTCAAACTCATCAAAATAGAACAAGGTTGTCGAATCGAGGCACATTTCTTTTTATCGTTTGAACAGAAAATCTATAACTACTATTTCAACACCCAAACTTTATACAAAGCGACTGAAAAAACATTACGTTATGAATATAAAAAAGATCTTGAAGGGTCTTTAGACGCTGTCACTAAAATCCATCCCTATTCAAGTGCAATCTATCCATTGACTGATGTTGAAATGCGTCAAGATTTCAATGAATACAAAGCACTCTTTCCTAAAGCACAGTTAAAGAAATGTACTTAACTGTGCAATATTGATTTAAACATTTTAAATCCAGGCAAATGAATCGTAGTTAATCAATCTAAGCAATTTTAAAATGACAGAACTCATTCAGGCTTTCATCATCAAAACTGACCAGTCCCTGAATATCACAACTCATATAAAAGTTTTTATAACTCAGCACATAAAAGTCTGTGGTCTTTTTAATCACAATTGGATTCATATCCAAAGATAAAGCATCGTCCTGTTTAAATAATTTGGTCACACGGCGGTCATTCATACAGATCAGATAGTTCTGCTTTTTAATTTCCACCTGTGCCAGACCACTGTTTTCCACATGCAATGGAATAATATATTTTCCATTGACATCAATGACCTGCTGATCATAACTTTCCAGTTTCTGGGTAATAACATTGAAAACCAGAATATTGCCAAAGCTGTCTTTGAGCTGCATTCTGTCTTCAAAAGCAAAATTGACCTGAATGCCCAGTTTTTGTAAATCCTGTTCATCCACCCGTTTATTGGTCAATAAAATACGGGTGATGGTCTGTTTCAGACTGGCATCAAAAAAGTTACTGTCCAGCTGAATATCAGTCCCTTTCAGAATTTTCCCGAGGGCTTCGTTATGTGTCCCCAGTAAATGGGCAATCACACTGCGGTAATAAAACTTGCTGTTTTTCTTCACCTCACGGATCTGCTTATAAAAATAGGTCTGATCGTAAGGATGTTCAATAAAGTCATGCAACAGAGCAGAGTTTGCCAGTACAGCAATGGCATCATGCCCTGTATAAGGCAGATGCAGTGTGTGTAGCTGAGGAATCAGAGGTTTGATTTTTAAATAATGCTCTTTATCATTTTCAAAATACGGGTCATAAACAATGATGTATTCACAATCACTCACAATGTCCTGAGCCTGAATCCGCATGTCTGCATTCAGCGTTTCATCGTAGAAATCGGTATAGCGTTTATCATCGACTTCAGCAGGATTAATCGAATACTGTGGCACCATCGCAACCACACGGTTCATTTTCAGGACACGTGCATACTTAATGGCAGCATATCCACCCATGGAGCCACCATATCCGACGATATTTTTAAACTGGCTCAGAATCGGGCTCAAATGTTCCATCAGTGCCGATATACTGGATGCAGGAAACCATGATTTCTGCTTGGGCATAATACCCACCACAGCATAATCATATTTCATCAAAGACTTTTCTGCGTTAATCGAAAGCCCTTTAGCACGTGTAATCAGATCACCAAAGGACAGGACTAAGGTGTCAGAGTTTCCCTGTAAATAGATTGCTCTGATATGTTCGTCTTCAAAAATAATGTGTTTTTCCATACCCACACCGACTATAAGCGGCCCTTTAATTTTCCTTTTCGATTGAACAAATAGACCACTGTCTATTTATCAGAACTGAATGAGTTATTTTATAGATGCCCCGGAGATAAAAAAGCGCAAAATATGACACAATCACTCCACCCTGCTGCTCAAAAAGGCTTCAGTTCTGCTGCAGAACTCTATCAACAGGTGCGTCCAGGCTATCCTCAGGACATTGTCAGCTGGCTGAAAGACCAGCTTCATCTGAATGAAAATTCATCAGTTGTAGACCTGGGTGCCGGTACTGGCAAGTTCTTAAGCTCTCTGCAACAGATCACAACACAGATCACAGCGGTGGAACCTGTTGCAGAAATGCTGACACAGCTGAAACAGGCTTTCCCTGATGTTAACACTTTACAGGCTTTCAGCAATAATTTGCCCTTAGCATCCGGAACGATTGATGCTGTTGTGTGCGCTCAGTCATTTCACTGGTTTGCCAATATGGACACACTGACTGAAATTCACCGCATACTGAAATCCAAAGGTCAGCTGGGGCTGATCTGGAATCAGCGGGATACCCGTGTTGACTGGGTTCAGGCACTTGCCGAACTGATTGTGCCAATGGAGCAGGACACTCCAAGATTTCACAGTGGGTTATGGCAAAATGTATTTTCAGATCAGACTCTGTTCCATGCTGAACCGCTTCATCAGTTTGAACACCACCAGACAGGAACGGTGGAACAGGTGGTTTCAAAACGTCTGCTGTCCACAAGTTTTATTGCTGCCATGCCACAGGAACAACAAAGTCAGCTGAAAGCTCAGTTTGAAGACATTGTGTTTCAGCACTGTGGTAAAAGACCTCAGGACGAAATTTCGTTTCCTTACGTGACTTATGCTTATAATTTTACAAAGATTGATTGAAAAATAAGGACTGGAATATATGACCATCAAGCATTTATCTCTTGCTGTTATTATGGGGAGCATGATCGCACTGAGTGCCTGCGGTAAAAAAAATTCTGAACCCACAGAGGATATTCGACCTGAAGATAAAGTCATGCAGGAACTGGCTTCCGGCCCTGTGAAAGAATTTCCACAGACCGCCGATGATCAGCATGATATTGCCCAACTCAGCGACTATGATGATCGTTTCACCCAGATGAGTGATGAAATGGAAGATGAGATCATGAAAATGAAGGATGCCGGTACGCTGACACCTGAATTTGCATATGAACGCAAGCGTGATAATGTCCGTTCCGCACTGAGCATGCTCAAGGAGCTTGAGCTGAAAACTGAACAGGGACGATATATTCAGGGCTTAATGGCAAACTATTGGGAAAATCAGTTCCGCATTCTGGAACAGCACAAAAATGACGCTGAAACCACCACAGTAAAAGACGAAGAGAAAGTAAAAGGACTGGGGGACTTTATTCAGGCACAGGAACAGCTTGAAGCCTGGCGTGCAAAATATCCTGAAACTGCCCAGAACCCGTCATAAACTCTAAAAACTTTATTAAAAAAAGGATGCATCAGCATCCTTTTTTTTAATTCTGTGAATATCAAACAGCCAGACTTAAGGACGCTCTTCATACTGAGGCAAGTCATCACAGATGCTTTCCCACTCTGCTTTATATGCCGTGAAAATATGCATCACAGGTTTCTGCTCAAGAGGTGTATCCAGTGTTCCCAAACGAAGTCTATAGGTGTCCGGTGTTTCAGCTTTGATACTGATAATTGGTGAAGCACATTCTGCACAGAAACAGCGGGTCGTTGTCGGTGTCGATTCAAATTTTTTCAGTAAATGCTCGCCCTGCACAATTTTAAAATCGACTTTGTTAATCGGGGCATTGGTTGCATAAGCCGTACCATTTGCTTTACGGCAACGCTTACAGTGACACTGAACCATCTCACCAATTTCGCCATGAATTTCATAGCGCAAGCCACCGCACAGACAGCTTCCTGCATACACTTTTTCTTCGGACATCTTTCGCTTCCCGTGATTTATGTAGCAATCAATTTAGCACAGCACTTCACACTTAATAAAAACTTAATCTCTATTCTGATGATTCATAAACAAAGCCTGCTGTACGCCATGCCCCGCTGCCCGCCCAGTTGCAAAACAGGCTGTCAGTAGATATCCGCCTGTCGGTGCGTCCCAGTTCAGCATTTCACCACAGCAGAATACAAATGGACTCGACTTTAACTGCAGATGCTCTGTCAGCGCTTCAGAGCGGACGCCACCTGCACAGCTGATGGCTTCTTCAATAGGACGGAAACCCTGTAAAGGAATCTGCAGATTTTTAATCTGTTTTGCCATAACGTCAGGCTGATGCCACAGACTTTTATCCACCAGTTCACGGACCAGACTGGCTTTTACCGTATCCAGTCCTGCTTTGCGCCATACATTACTCAATGACTGTTTCTTTGAGGGCTGAAGTTTTTGCTGTAACTGCGCCACACTCTGATCAGGCAACAGATCCATAAACAGCTGCAGGTCGAGTCCATTTTTCTGCATGTTACGCAGTGCCCGTCCCTGTTTGTAAATCAGTCCGCTTTCCATGCCATAGTGACTGATAATCACATCACCCTGAGTTTTCAGCTGTGGATCAGTCCAGACATCCACCCGCTTCAAAGGCTGACCAAAGACACTCTGCATATAGTCAGACCAGTCATGTAACACCCCAGCATTGCTTGCCTGAAAATCTTCTGTTTCATCTGCGGACAGCCATTTCTGCCATGCACCATCACTGCCCAGGCGTGACCAGGACACTGCTCCACAGGCCAGAATAATGGCATCAAAACGCTGTGAGGTCTGCACGCCATCTTTGAGATTTTCTATGGTCAGAGTCTGCTGTTTTAAATCCCGGACTGCATGACGGTAATGAAACTGCACACCTGCGGTATTCAGGCGTTGTAACCATGCCCGTAGTAACGGCGCTGCTTTCATTTCATTGGGAAAAATACGACCAGATGTGCCTGTATAGGACGCTATGCCCAATCCTGCCATCCACTGCTGTATCCAGTCAGCATCCCAGCGTCTGACCCACGGCGCCAGCCATTCAGGACAGTCATAGCGCTGTATAAACTGCTCAATATTTTCAGCATGAGAGATATTCAGTCCTGTTTTTCCAGCCATTAAAAATTTACGGGCAGCTGAAGGCTTCTGTTCAAAAATGTGAATCTCAACAGCTTCACCAGACTGACTCAGTACTTCAGCAGCCATTAACCCTGCTGGACCTGCCCCAATAATGGCAACCTTTTTACTGGTCATCTGCTGGCTCTGCATTCTGCCCGTTTAAAGGCTGAAAGCTGTCAAAACGGGTGCTGTAACTTTCAGGTTTGCAGATGACCAGCTGCTGGCACAACTCGCCACGCTCCAGATATTTAATCTCAAAATGCGTCCGTGCTGAGTCACTGGCAATGATCTGTTTTTCATAAGGCAGTTTCCAGACTGCTTTCAGCTGCTGCTCTGCTTCCTCAATATATTCAGGAATATTACTGGCCAGTGTCACCGTGCCATTTGCCTGTAAACGGGATAATAAAAATTCAAAAAAAGGCATATTTAACCAGCGCTGTGCCGGATTATGCGGTTCAGGATTTGGATACAGAATAAACAGCTGCTGCACCTGAGCCGGATATAAAGCATGTACCACCCATGGCAATGCATCTGCATGTACAGGTGTCAGATTCTGCTGCCCTTCAAGCCCATGCTGTTTCTGCATTGCCACAAATTTTTCGCGGGTTCGCTCCACGGCTATCAGTTTCAGTTCAGGATGCTGACCCGAAAAAAGCAAGGCATGTTTTCCTTTACCTGCTCCAATTTCCACACAGACTGGCGCATTTTCTACAGGCTGAAAATTACGTGGAGCCTGCATACGCTGGGCTTGAAATTGACGAATCGGCATAATCAGATCAAACTTGTTAAAATCGGCACAAGTTTAGCAATTCCTGAATGGATTTGCTGTTCAATTTAAGGATTTCAGCATGTCTCACACTTTCCCTTGTCCACGTTGTGGCGAACTGTCCCAATGGGAAAACAATGAATTCAGACCTTTCTGTTCTGAGCGCTGCAAAATGATTGACCTGGGTGCATGGGCAAATGAAGAATATAAAATGCCCACACAGGATGCTCCTCAGGCAGATGGCGGTGATGAGCGGGAATTTTTCTGACAGCCGTAGTGCATCTGCAAACATTCCGGCAATAAAAAATCTGCACATAAGCAGATTTTTTTTAACACAGCTGACTGATTTATCCCGCTTTACCTGCAACAAAGGGATTATGCAGCTTTTCAAAGCCAATGGTACTCAGCGCTCCATGTCCAGAAATAAACTGCGTTTCATCTGGCAGACTGAAACATTCTCTGTGAATGGAATCAATCAGCTGCTGATGGTTCCCTCGAGGGAAATCTGTGCGTCCGATTGAACCTTTAAACAGTACATCTCCGGTCCAGAGCAGACCATAGTTTTTATTATAGAACATGACATGACCTGGCGTATGTCCTGGCGCAAAACGGACTTCAAACGTTTCACTGCCCAGTTTCAGCACCTCACCACCCTCAAGCCACTGTGTCACATGAACAGGTTCTGGTACAGGAAAACCATAACGTGCTGATACTTCCTGAATCATGTCCAGCCAGAACTGATCTTCTTTATGCGGACCAATCACAGGTACATTCCATGCCTTCGTCAAAGCACCTACCGCGCCTGCATGATCCAGATGTCCATGCGTCAGCCACAGCGCTTTAACGGTCAGTCCCAGCGCTTCCACCTCAGCTTTAAGTTTTTCAGGCTCCCCACCCGCATCAATCAGGACTGCCTCTTTTGTTTCTGCATCCCAGACTATGGAACAGTTTTGCTGAAATGCCGTAACAGGCACAATTTTCACTTGCAGCATCTGGCTAAACCTCAGGGTTTTAATTGGCTAATGTGTGCTTTAAGGCTTCAAGATTAGCCTGAAGTAATGAATTGAGCAATTGCAGATGATCTTCACGAGCATTCAATGCAGGAATATAGTCATACTGCTTACCCCCTGCATTCAGAAACAGTTCTTTATTCTGAATCGCAAGCTCCTCAAGAGTTTCAAGGCAGTCTGCGGAAAATGCCGGACTCATAATCTGAACCGATTGAACGCCCTGTTCAGCCCATTCTGCCAGCAGCTGATCTGTATAAGGTTTGACCCATTCCTGCTTGCCAAATCTGGACTGAAAACTGATTGCCCATTCATTGTCCTGCAAATTCAGTGCTTCTGCCAGTTTCTGTGCTGTGACTCTGCAACGGTCTGCATAAGGATCGCCTTTATCTGCATAAGGCTGAGGAATACCATGAAAGGACATCAGCAGTTTTTCCGCCTGCCCATGCGTAGCCCAGTACTCCCTGACACTCTGAGCCAGAGACTCAATATAAAGCGGATGCTGAAAATAATCACGGATCAGGGTTAAACCTGGCAGATTCCGCTGTTTCAGCGTCCATCGTGCAAAGGCATCATACAAAGGTGCCGTTGACGTTGCAGAATACTGTGGAAATAAAGGCAGTAAAACAATGTGATCCTGAGGATGCTGTGCAAGCTGTTCAAGCACATCCTGAATACCAGGATTTCCATACGTCATGGCTGGAACGACATTCAGTTCAAATTCAGGAAATGCAACCGTCAGATTCTGTCTCACAGCATCGGTCTGTGCATAAATAATTTCACGCATAGGTGAGTCATCAGACCAGATGGATGCATACGCATGCGCCACTCTGCGGGGTCTGAATGGAAGAATGAACAGTCTTAAAATAATCTGCCAGAGCGGGACAGGGATTTCAATCACCCGATGATCGGAAAGAAACTGTTTCAGAAATTTTCTTACCGCAGGAACCTCAGGTGTATCTGGCGTTCCCAGGTTGGCAAGAACAACGGTTACTTTCGGTTTGGATGCAGAAAACATTCAGTCCTCTCAGATCTGTTCAGTGTCCTTACTTTAACAGTTTTCTGCACTTCCGCTAAACAAGTTAATACGTTGACTTCAATTGTAGAACCCGATCAGCATCCAGCAGATTGCTTTCCAGCAGTTTCTGTCCTTTTGGAGTCAGTTGCCACAGCATTCTCTGGCGCTCATCACGCCCAGACTGAATAATCCATTCATTCTGCCGCATCTGCATTTTAATACTGTGCAAAGCCCTGATATTGATCTGAGAGCGGGCAACAGCATGTGCTCTTGGCATTTCTCTGCGTGCATCATTCAGTCCGGTATCATTCAGATATTCATTCATCCTTTTGGAGAAATATTCTTCAGGTGTCGGATGAATAAATGTCGCACCCAGTATGCCCAGCAACTGTGCCCAGGTCATCTTTTTCTGGATTTTCAGTTCTTTAAAATTACCATCCTGATAGGCATGCATTCTGTATTCAAAACTGAAATCTTCGTGCATGGCGACTTTAGGCAGGCTCAGAAATGGATCCACTTCACGCTTACCTGCTTCCGTTTCCAGCTGTTCAAGTTTTGCTTTCAGGCTGTCAATCTCATCATGCAGCGCCTGAGTATTCTGCGGACGCACCCAACCCTGTACAGGATAACGCTCAAGCATCTGTGGCATATTAAAACGTACTGCCATTTCCAGATCACGCATGCTTCGGTAGGTAAAAACCTGATCCACTTCCTGCTGTAAAAGCTTTCGGAATTCCTGAAATTTTTCTCTGAGTTCAGGCTTCGAATCCTGTAAAGAAATATCCCGTGACAGTGGATCTTCATGCATGAATACAATCATGGGCTTCTGCTTGGTCACCGCATAAATATATTCAAGATGCATATAACCGACACCTGAGACAGACTGTTCCCCATACTGACTGCCCAGAAGAATTATAACATAATCACAGTCGTCCACCTGTCTGCGGGCAAAAGCCGTGCTGAGTGGTGTACGCTGTTCAAGTCCCCATGAAAAAAAGCCCATACCTACTAAAGTCTGGGCAAGAATCATACGCTCAGGCTGCATTTCACTGCCTGATGTAGAAATAAAAACCTGATAACGCTTATCGAGCATTGGTTATCCTCATTATATCTTTGAGCACTGCAACGAATGCAGAATCCCGTCGCGGCTACAGTGCCCCACCCCAATGATAAAAATCAAAAAATAAATAAATTCAGTTCTCAGGACTGTTTTAACCCATGAAGTCACACAACCGCAATATTTGCAATACTCCAGGAGATATTTCCCTGAATCATGTGCTCCAGTACGGGTTTTAACTGATCTGCATTATTGCCACTGACAAAACACTGCAGTCTCAGACTGTCCTTTCTGCTTTGTTCAAATAATAACTCATTTTTTATTAAAATGCGGGCTGTTTGACGCGCAACGGCAACCCCAGAGTCAATTAATGTCAGTTTATGACCAAAAATATGATGAATGGCGGGCTTTAAAAACGGATAATGCGTACATCCAAGCACCAGATAATCGGCATTCTGATCCACGACAGGCTGTAAAATATCTTTCAGCACCTGCAGACAGACAGGACTCATCTGCGCACCACTCTCAACAAAAGGCACAAGATCCAGACTGGTGACGGGAATCACCTTAACATTTGCAGGCTGAGCAAAACGTAGCATGACATCCTTGATCAGCTTGCCACGAAAGGTTGCCGGTGTTGCAAGGACAGCAACAGTACCCGTTTTTGTCTGAAGCACAGCAGGTTTCAGCGCAGGCACCAATCCAATAATGGGAAATTTTTCACCATAATGCTCACGCAGATAATCCAGACTGAAAGCCGAAGCCGTATTACAGGCAACTACAGCCACTTTACAGCCTTTTCGGTACAGCCACTCAATTGCCCTGGCTGTCAGTTCCCTGATTTCCTGATCCGATCTTGGACCATACGGCACATGCGCTGTATCGGCAAAATAAACAAACTGTTCATCCGGCAGATAGTTTGCAAGTTCCTGCGCAACAGACAGCCCACCAATTCCTGAGTCAAATATCCCAATCGGTGCTTCCGGTCGGGCTTCAGGCATTGGATCAGTCAATGGGCTGGCAGGCAGAATGGCGGTCATGAGGTCTCTTCTGGCAGTTCTTAAAACAGATCTTTTAAGATTAAACCTCAGGTGCTTAATTGCAAGTGAAAATCACCGCTCTGTAAGCTTAAAACAGTTTCACCCTGTGCATTTTCAACCAGATGACCCATTTCCACCAGATGAAAAAACACATGCCGCTGAATCAGGGCATTCAGTCCCAGACGCACATGCACATAAGGGCGCAGCTGCCCTGCAAATTCACGCATAAACACAGGATGCTCAGCATCGACAATCACCAGATCCTGACTGGTGGTCTGTAACTGCAAAAACAGCTGACCTCCAATTTCCACCTGATCCACCTGATTGATCAGCAGTGGTTCATCCTCAACTTCTATTTCAATCTGCTCGACAGGTGTTTTCAGATAAAATTTATTGTCTTCTTTCCAGAGAACGCTGGAAAACAGATCAATCATTGCCTGCCGCCGGATCAGTTGACCTTCGTGCCACCATTCTCCATTGGCTTTTATCGCCAGATTCATTTTGCCACAATGCTTTGGATGCCATAGCTCCAGTGGGGGTATTGACCTTTTGTGACCGGACTGTGCATCTTTTAAGTATTGTGCAATGTCCATTAAATTCCTATCATTTCCATATGATTTTTTTTTCGTCGGATTTTCGGAGTTATTCTGACTGACCATGGTGGAATACCTTACTGACGGAAAAATAATATGATTCAGCCAATTGGCTGGATCAGCGTTTAAAACTATACTAGCCCACAATATAAAAGGCACAACAGTAAAATTTGTGTCTGGAATCCAGAACACTCATGGCAGCACCGTAATTCTGAGTCAGCGGTTGCCACCTTTAAGTCATATGAGGAGTCCTACATGGAACACATCGAACGTGAATCGATGGAGTTTGACGTAGTTATCGTCGGCGCAGGCCCTGCTGGTCTGTCAGCTGCAATCAAGATCCGTCAACTTGCGATTGAAAACAATTTACCTGATCTCTCTGTCTGTGTGGTAGAGAAAGGTTCCGAAGTCGGTGCGCATATCCTTTCTGGTGCTGTACTTGAGCCACGTGCCATGAATGAACTTTTTCCGAACTGGAAAGAAGAAGGTGCGCCATTAAATGTACCTGTGACAGAAGACAAGACATTCTTCTTAATGTCTCCTGAAAAAGCTCAGGAAGCACCGCACTGGATGGTTCCTAAAACCATGCACAACGATGGCAACTATGTTATTTCATTGGGTAACGTTGTCCGCTGGTTAGGAACAAAAGCTGAGGAACTTGAAGTTTCAATCTTCCCGGGCTTTGCTGCTTCTGAAATTCTGTATCATGCTGATGGTTCTGTAAAAGGCATCCAGACCGGTGATATGGGAATCGGTAAAGATGGCGAACCGACTCACAACTTTACCCCTGGCTATGAACTGCATGCAAAATACACAATTTTTGCAGAAGGCTGTCGTGGTCACTTAGGTAAACGTCTGCTTGCTAAATTTAACTTAGACAAAGATGCTGATCCGCAACATTACGGTATCGGTATTAAAGAACTGTGGGAAATTGATCCTGCTAAACACAAGCCAGGTCTTGTGATGCATGGTTCAGGCTGGCCGTTGTCTGAAACAGGTTCTTCAGGTGGCTGGTGGTTATACCACGCTGAAAACAATCAGGTGACTTTAGGTCTGATCGTAGATTTATCTTACGAAAATCCAAATATGTACCCATTTGCAGAAATGCAGCGCTGGAAAACACATCCACTGATCAAGCAGTATCTTGAGGGTGGTAAGCGTATTTCCTATGGTGCACGTGCAATCACCAAAGGTGGTATCAACGCTTTACCTAAACTGACTTTCCCAGGTGGCTGTCTGGTGGGTGATGATGCAGGTTTCTTAAACTTTGCAAAAATCAAAGGCTCCCATACTGCAATGAAGTCAGGCATGCTGTGTGGTGAAGCAGTATTTGAAGCGATTGCTGCCGGTGTTGAAAAAGGCGGTGATCTGGCTGTTGCCCGCGTGACTGAAGGTGAAGACTTCTTTGCTAAAGAACTGACGGCTTATACCGACAAGTTCAACAACAGCTGGTTGAAAGAAGAGTTACACCGTTCACGTAACTTCGGTCCAGCAATGCATAAATTCGGTTTATGGTTGGGTGGTGCATTTAACTTTATTGATCAGAATATCTTTAAAGTACCATTCACATTACATGATCTGATGCCTGACTTCAGCGCATTAAAAGCAGTGGATGCATCTACATTCAAGCCAAACTATCCAAAACCAGACGGTAAAATCACATTTGACCGTTTATCTTCTGTATTTGTATCCAATACTGTACATGAAGAAAATCAGCCTGCTCACCTGAAACTGACTGATGCAAGCATTCCTGTAAATGTAAACTTACCAAAATGGGATGAGCCTGCTCAGCGTTACTGCCCTGCCGGTGTTTACGAAATCATGGAAAATGATGACGGTTCAAAACGCTTCCAGATTAACGCAGCAAACTGTGTTCACTGTAAAACCTGTGATATTAAAGACCCATCACAGAACATCACCTGGGTAACACCTGAGGGTGGTGGTGGTCCAAACTATCCAAACATGTAACTTAAGACATAAAAAATCCCCTGAATATTCAGGGGATTTTTTTATTAAATACTTAAATCTTTTCACAGATGAATATCATCTGAAAGCAGATACAGAAACTGACCTTTAAACTCAGCCTTTCTTCACTAGATAATGAAACTCTTTGTTGCCAGCTTCATCCAGTTTTTCTTCCTGTAATAACAGCTCATGTCCAAGATGCATACAGAATTTTGGAATATCCCAGGAGGTGGAGTTGTCTGTTGCAAAGACTTCAACGACATCACCTGATTTTGACTTACGGATTGCCTGATGCAGCATCATCACAGGTTCAGGACAACGCAGACCACGGGTGTTCAACTGAATGGATGGAGTCATGCTGGATTCGGACATCGTGGATTTCCCTGGAAAAATTCCAGCCATTTTAGCATATTTTAAAGTCCGCCAGAAATCAGTGAGATAAACCGTCTCAGATGACCGACCGTTTCATCCAATATCACCATTTAATAGATAGACATCTGTATTTTCTTCGGTATGATAAATTTACATTTTTGATATTAAGAGTCTTCAGGAAAGATCATGCACGAGGAATCAGGCACGTCGTGGGGTATGCGTGGCTTACGTAAATGGCTGGGAACAGCACCCGAAACCCGCGATGAACTGCTAAAATTAGTACAGGATTCACGTCGTTTTTTAGAACCGGATACCGTTGCCATGCTTGAGGGTGTTCTTGACCTTCCGGCAACAAAAATACGTGAAGTCATGACTCCACGTACCGCTATGATCAGTTTACAGGAAGATGATCAGTTACTCGATATTCTGCATGTACTGATTGAGTCAGCTCACTCCCGTTTCCCCGTATTTTCCGCTGATCAGCCGGACAATGTCGTCGGTATTCTGCTGGCAAAAGATCTGTTGCCGTTTCTGACTGAAAAAACAGCCCATGTCGATATCCGCGCTCTGATGCGCCAGCCTTTGTTTGTCCCTGAAAGTGCCCGTTCCGATCAGGTTCTGCGCATGCTGAAAAACACGCAGACCCATATTGCTGTTGTGATTGATGAGTACGGTACAACCTCAGGACTGGTCACACTTGAAGATATTCTTGAAGAGATTGTCGGTGAAATCGAAGATGAGCATGACAATGTGGATGAAGAAGCTGAATATATCGTTCCAGACCAGGATCCAGCCACATTAAATACATGGATTGTTCAGGCACTTACACCAATCGAACACTTTAACAATGTACTTGATGCAGACTTTCCAGAAGATGAAGTTGAAACTATGGGCGGACTTCTGCTTCAGGATATTGGTCTGGTCAGCGACTTACAGGGACAGGTGATTGCACTGGATAACTGGGAGTTCACCATACTTGAAGCAGATGCGCGCACTATTCATCTGATTCGAGCTGTACGTAAATGAGGACTTACTTCGACAAACTGCTGAATACTAAAGAACAGAAGCAGTTACCTGTCATTTTTCCCTTACTGATTTCACTGTTCTCAGGGGCAATTTTCAGTTTCGCACTTGCCCCATACCATTGGTGGTGGCTTGCCATTCTTTCACCTGCACTACTGTACGCTTCGTTACGCAAGCGTTCGGCTAAACAGGCATTTTTCATCGGATGGTCTTATGGCATAGGACTGTGGTTTGTCGGAGCATTCTGGCTGTACACCTCCATCCATGTCTATGGCGACACCAATGCAGTGCTCAGCGTACTCATGATTGCCATTATGGCACTACTCATGGGGCTGTTTACCGCCGTTCAGACCTGGCTTTACCGCCGGTTTTTCCCTGAGACACCATTAACCTTTGCACCGCTGTGGGTGTTGTTTGAATGGTCCAAAACCTGGGTGTTCACAGGTTTCCCATGGCTGTTTGCAGGCTATGCATTCACCGAACGCTTCATTGATGGTTATGCCCCTCTGTTTGGTATTTTTGGCATATCTTTTGTTGTCATTGTACTTGCCTGTGCTGTTGTCGAAATATTAAACCGACGCCTGTTCTGGGCTGTCCCGTCTGCCCTTTTATTACTGGGTGCATGGGGTGCATCTCAGCTTTCATTCGTGGAAGCTAAAAATGAACGCCCACTGGAAGTCTCGCTGATTCAGGGAAATATTCCTCAGGACTTAAAATGGCTGACTGAATATCAGATCAAGACACTGGAAATCTATGCAAATCTGACCCGTACTGAATGGGGACGTGATCTGATTGTCTGGCCTGAATCATCCATTCCGATGTTTCAGAGCGATATTGAACCTTTCCTTGAAGCCATGAAAGTTCAGGCTGATAAAACAGGTTCAGCATGGGTCACCGGTATTCCCTACTGGGATTTAAAACAGTCGCAGGCTGAAGGCTACCCAATGTATTACAATACCTTGATGGCAACTGGCTTTGAGTCTGAAGGTCTGTATAAAAAGCAGCGTCTGGTACCCTTTGGTGAATATATTCCCCTTTCAGGATTACTGAGCTGGGTACTGCCCGCATTGCAGAATGATCCTTCCATGAGTGGTTTCTCCCGTGGTGAAAAAGATCAGAAACCGCTTTCAATCCGTCATCACCGTCTGGGTTCAGCGATCTGCTATGAAGTTGCCTATCCCAATCTGACACGCCGTAATGCCGCTCAAAGTGACTTCCTGGTGACAGTATCCAACGATGCCTGGTTTACAGGAACTGCCGGACCACAGCAGCACCTGCAAATGGTTCAGATGCGTGCCAAAGAAAACGGCAGATGGTTTATCCGTGCAACCAACACGGGCGTTACAGCGATCATTGACTATCAGGGGCATATCGTGAAGCAGGCACCTATGGATCAGCCTGCGGTATTACGAGGCAACCTGCCAGCCATGCAAGGTGAAACGCTGTATACACGCTTAAGTGACTGGCCTGTACTCGGCTTCTCTTTATTGCTGCTGATTTTAGGATGGCTTTATCGTCCACGGAAAGTGGATGTCAGCTTCAAATCCCGCAGATAACCGACAGTATCCCTTCATTTCAATGAGGGGATATTTTTTCAGCGCCTTCCATGTGCCCTGCCAGACCATTTCAGTCATTGCCCATACCTGTTCCATTTTCCTTGCTCATCATGCTATTTTTCAATCACTGAAATCTGATCACTCAGATCAAAAGCTGAAAATACGAACCTGCACATATATGGATATCAGATCATGCTGAACGGGCAATGCTTATGCGGCGAAATAAAATTTCAACTGCACCAGAACATTAAAACAGTTTATCAGTGCCATTGCAGCTTATGCAGAAAACAGTCCGGCACGCATGCCAATCATGCAACCATGATTAATCAACAGTATTTTGAATGGTTACAGGGGATATCACTGATTCAGACCTACAGAAAAGCATCCGGATTCTGTTCCTGCTTCTGTACCCAGTGTGGCTCACCTGTTCCCAATCAGATTGGAAGCAGCGTTTATATGTGGATTCCACTGGAACTGCTTGAGTCTGTAACAGCCCCCGAACAAAGAGTGAATTTTTGTCTGTCTTCAAAAGCTGACTGGGAAGTTTCTGGCTTTGCCAGCACGACAACGGATTATATGGAACTTCCCTCATGGACTGAACTCAGCTTACTGTTTGATGCTGAATAAAACACAAAAAAACCGGGAAAGACCCGGTTTTCACTGAACTGTTTTAAAGCTGTATGGCGAGGTAAGACAGTATCGAGGAAAGGAACAGCATTGGGATATAACGGTAAACCTTTACCGCATACTGCTCCATCAGGGATGCATATTCCGATTTGAGCTGCATCACGGTTGCATTCAAGGCACTGTAAAAACTGATAATGGACAATGCACTGAACATACTGATGGCAAGAAAACCAATCATGATCTGACTGTTTGCATCTGCGCCTTGCCAGATGTTCATAAAAAACTGGCTGACAGGCAATAAGCTTAAAATCAGCAATACCGATTTCAATACAGTCCAATGGAACAGATTGACTTCATCTGAAAAAATTAATGTTTTCATCCTGCTCCCCTATATCAAATCAGTTGCTGTTATTTACATTATGCAAAGTTTGAACAAAATAAAAAGCTTATTTCTCTCCATATTTTAAATGAATTGTAAGTATTACATATGGGAATAATTCTTATTATATCTCTCAAGTATCAATAAATAAATATATTTATAATTTTCATAATCTTAGCATTGTTTTAAATACTGAGATTTATTATCACTTCACTTTTCATGGGTAAAACCAATTCTGTGAAGTGATATATTCCATCAGCTGTTTTATTTTATCTGGATTATTTTTCTATAAAACATGAGTATGGACGGATAAAACCAGAATGATATTAAATCTCCTGCGAAAGTCGATGAACCATAAAATCAGTTCAGTCACGAATATGCCCACTCCTTTCAGGATGATAAACAGTTTCGCAAAAGGGAGAGGCTTTGATGACAGAAGCCCCTCTGCCTGATCTTCTCCCTGAGCCCTATATGGCGCAAGAGAAGGAACTTTTCAGCATTAAATTTGAATACCATTCATGATTATTTTTTGACTTTTACAGGAACTCTGTTTTCAATCAAGGCTGATAATAAATATCAGCATCATTTCCTTCGCCGCCTTCTTTACCGTCAGCGCCAAAAGAATACAGGTCAAATGCACGTCCTTCCTGTCCAGGAACAACATACTGAAGATCGTTATCCCAGCTGTCTTTTGGATATCCACCTTTGACATAACCGCCAGGCATCCAGTTTTTTGCAGATGCAGGCTGATTCACCAGGGCATCGAGACCGCCATCCTGCATGGATGGGTATTTACTGTTATCGAGTTTGTACTGATCAAGCGCACCAGCAACCCCTTTAAGGGTAATCACTGTCGTATCCACTTTGGCTTTTTCACCACGTCCCATGACATTAGGAACGATCAGCGCAGCAAGCACCCCCAGAATAACAATAACCACCATGACTTCAATCAGTGTGAAACCGGTCTGTCTGGTCTGATACATTTTCCGTTGCATTGAATTTTCTCTCATCAAAATCATGTTCTTTTCAAAGTTTATGGGACAGTTAAATCATATTATTCATATTTACAATCGGCAGCATGACTGCAATCACAATCACCAGCACAATACTTGCCATGAACACCAGCATCAGTGGCTCAAGCAAAGCAAGCAGGGTGGAAATAAATGCTGTCACTTCTCTGTCCTGCATACCGGATGCCCGCTCGAGCATGCGGTCCAACTCACCGGAAGCCTCTCCACTTTTGATCATTTGTACCATCATTGGTGGGAAATAACCACTTCGCTCCAGCTGAGTTGCAAGGTTGCCACCTTCTGTCACTTTTTCTGCTGCTGCATTGACTGAATCGCGTATGACCCAGTTACTGCTGACCGCAGCACCAATTTTCAGTGCATCCACCAGTGGAACACCTGATCGGGTCAGAATGGACAGTGTACTGGCAAATCTGGCTGCATTTATACCACGGGATAATTTACCAAATAATGGCAGTCTGAGTGTTAAACGATCAAAGGCATAATGTCCTGCTGTGGTGTTCAGAAAGCGGATCAGCAGGAACATTCCCACCACACTGCCCACCAGCAGAAAAGGCCAGGCAACCCGAATGAAGTCACTGGCTTTCATTAAAGCTACCGTAATCCAGGGTAAGGCATCTTTGCTCTGATCAAATGTTTTGACAATGTCCGGTACGACATAGGTCATCAGTCCCATCACAATGGCAAAAGACATCAGCATCAGAATGACAGGATAGATCATCGCACCCTGTACTTTTTTCTGCATGGCAAAACGGTTTTCGGTATAGTCAGAAAGCTGATCCAGGATCAGATCCAGATGCCCTGAACGTTCTCCTGCTGCGATTGTTGCCGTATAAAGCTCTGGGAAACGTCCAGCCTGTTGCAGTGCACTGGCCAGTGAATGTCCTTCCAGGACTTTTGAACGGACAGACATCAGTAAATTCTGAACATGTGGTTTTTCAGTCTGTTTTCCGACAGCCCGAATGGCTTCTTCAAGCGGAATGGATGCAGCCACCAGTACTGAAAGCTGACGGGTCAGCAGAGCAAGATCGTAAGCTGTGATTTTTTTCTGAAACCATTTGCTTCCTGTCTGCCTGTCTTTCTGCTCTACAGGTTCAACAGCAACCGGTATCAGTGCCCTGTCACGCAACTGCTGACGGATCTGACGTGCTGAATCACCTTCCAGCACTCCTTTTTGCTGCTTTCCTGAAGCATCAATGGCAGTAAATTGATATGCAGGCATTGTAATGCTCTAATTGTCCACTATTTTCTTCAGCGCTGTTGCGTCTGACCACCAAAATCATTCATATTCTTGGATATAAACTTTTCGTTCACTCTAACATAACTCCAGTGACTGCACGACGAAATTTAATCAGGACGACTTGACCATTTTATGCCAGACCTAACTTCCGCCTCTGCTCCAGTTTTTCGCATTCGGGTTGCTGTACCAGTTTACCTGTATGACAGTTTTGACTATATGCTCAGTGAACAGGACTATCAGAAAGCCCAGCCAGGTGCCCGGGTGCTTGTGTCATTTGGAAGACAGAATCTGACGGGGATTGTGACTGAAAAAATTGCGCCCGATGCTCCACTCAGTTCAGAGTTTAAACTGAAATACATTACTGAACTGCTGGATGATGAACCACTGCTGGATACTCAGACCTTAAATTTACTGACATGGTCGGCACAGTACTATCAGTTCCCTATCGGTGAGGTCATGCACACTGCATTACCTGCGCTGCTGCGCCAGGGTAAACCCTATAACCTGCTCGCCAGGATGTGGAAACTGCTGGATGAACATGCAGATGCCCGTCTGAAACGCTCTGAAAGACAGCAGGAAGCCTATAAGATTCTTAAACTGCACCCGTCTGGAACAGCAGAAAATATTCTGAATCTGGCAGGCGTTGAAACCGCCACACTCAAAGCTCTGGAAAAAAAAGGCATCTGTGAATGTGTGCTGGAAGCACAGAATTTCAGTCCTCAGGCTGTCAGCCTGGCTCAGATGCCGCTGACTGCCAACGAAGATCAGAAAAAAGCAGTTCAGAGCATTCTGAAAGCACAAAAAAAATATCAGGCATTTCTGCTCGATGGTTTAACAGGCAGCGGTAAAACTGAAGTGTATCTTCAGGTGATGCAGGAAGTACTGAAACAGGGTAAACAGGTGCTGGTACTGGTACCTGAAATTGGTCTGACACCTCAGACCATCAGCCGTTTTCAGTCGCGTTTTCATTGTGATATTGCCATGCTGCATTCGGGTCTGAATGATTCCCGACGTCTTCAGGCATGGCAGGCAGCTCAGACAGGTAAAGCCTCGATTATCCTGGGTACACGTTCAGCCATTTTTACCCCGCTGCCTCGATTGGGACTGATTGTGCTGGATGAAGAACATGATCTTTCCTTCAAGCAGCAGGAAGGTTTCCGCTACCATGCCCGTGATGTCGCTCTGTATAGAGCACATCTTCAGAACTGTCCTGTGATTCTGGGTAGTGCCACACCAAGTATAGACAGCTATGCCCTTGTGGATCAGGGTAAAATGACTGTGCTGGAGCTGAATCAGCGGGCAGGTTCTGCTCAGATGCCTAAAATTCATATTCTTGATTTAAAAATTGCACAGAAAGAGCATGGCATCAGTAAAATTCTGCTGGCTGAAATGAAAAAACGGCTGGATAAAAAAGAGCAGGTACTGGTGTTTCTGAACCGTCGTGGCTACGCTCCTGTGCTGATCTGTGAAAGCTGTGCCTGGCAAGCCCGATGTCCACACTGTGATGCCAATTTTACGGTTCACTATCAGCCGTATTCACATCTGCACTGCCATCACTGCGGTACCATACACCGTTTACCTGAGCACTGCCCTGCCTGTCAGCACACTGAGCTGAAATCCATTGGAATGGGCACAGCCAAAGTAGAGGAAAGCCTGAACAGCTTATTCCCTGATCATGAGGTGATTCGGGTCGATCGGGATTCGACCAGTCGTGTTGGCAGCTGGCAAAAAATTTATGACAAAATTCATAAAAGTGAACCCGTCATTTTGCTCGGAACACAGATGCTTGCCAAAGGGCATCATTTCCCTTATGTGACCCTGGTTGCCGTACTGGATATAGATGCCGGACTGCTGAGTGTTGATTTTCGTGCGCCTGAACGCACAGCTCAATTGATTGTTCAGGTTTCAGGACGTGCAGGACGCGGTGAACACAAAGGAGATGTTTATTTACAGACGCTCAGACCTGATCATCCTTTACTGCTGACTCTGGTCAATGAAAACTATCGGGCTTTTGCACAGCAGACACTGACCGAACGTAAAAATGCTTTACTGCCACCCTATCGCTATGCAGCCCTGATCCGCTGTGAATCATCCAGTCAGCAGCAGAATCAGGATTTTTTACAGGAACATGCAGGGCTGTTACGTCAGCGCAGTGACCTGAATGCAGATATCTGGGGACCCATTCCTGCACCAATGGAACGCAAAGCAGGACGCTGGCAGGCACATATGGTACTGTTATCGCAGGATCGGGCACGACTGCATTATCATATGCGCAGCTGGTGGCAGAACATGCTGCATCAGAAACCCTCCACGATGAAACTGACACTGGATATTGACCCTCAGGAACTCAGCTGAGTCAGCAAATACAGAATAACTGGAACAGCAACATGTCTTTATTACTGCAGATCACCATTTTTATTGGTGCCTCACTTTTGCTGGTGCCACTGGCCAAACGCTTCGGTATTGCCACAGTACTGGGGTATCTGTTTACGGGTATTGTACTGGGTCCCAGTGTACTGAATATTGCCAGCGATCCTGAAGCCATTCAGGAACTTGCCGAATTTGGTGTCATTCTGCTGATGTTCATAATTGGACTGGAACTGCGTCCACAGCGTCTATGGGAAATGCGCAAATCCATCTTTGTGATCGGCAGTGTCCAGGTAGGTGTCAGCGCACTGTTTCTTGCCATTGCGGTCTTTTTCGCCCTTCAGCAATCTGTGGCTGCCAGCCTGATTATCGGTTCAGCACTGGCACTGTCATCCACCGCATTTGTACTGCAGCTGCTCAGCGAAAAACAGCAACTGAACACCACCTTCGGTCAGCAGTCATTTTCCATTCTGCTGTTCCAGGATATTGCCGCTATTCCACTGATTGCCGTGATTCCACTGCTCGCAGGTACAGAATCCACCCATCACGGCATTGCTTATTTCGCAGCAATTATTGCAACCTTTACAGGACTGTTTCTGTTCAGCCGTTATCTGATGCGCCCGTTTTTCCGCTTTGTTGCAAAAAGTGGCGCACATGAGCTGATTACTGCGGTGGGACTGTTTATTGTACTGGGCGTGGTCGTACTGATGGATGTACTCGGTATCAGCACCACGCTTGGAGCTTTTCTGACTGGTGTACTGCTTGCAGACTCCGAATTCCGTCATGAGCTTGAAGCCAGTATCGCCCCTTTTAAAGGGTTGTTGCTGGGTCTGTTTTTTATGACCGTAGGCATGACCACAGAACTGTCACTGATTGCGGAGTCTCCAGGACTGATCATTGGTGGAGCACTGGTTCTGCTGCTGATCAAATTATTATCCTTAACTGCCATTGCCCGTTATTTTCAGTACTCCTGGCGCAACAGCCTATTACTGGCAACCTGTCTGGCACAGGGCGGTGAATTTGCCTTTGTCGTACTGAATGTCGCACTCAGTGAACAGGTCATCACAAAGGCTGTGCTGGAACCTGTCAATCTGATGGTGACCCTTTCCATGGTGCTGACACCATTGCTGTACTGGGTGGTTACCAGATGGGTGCTGCCATTATTTGAAAAAGAAAGTACGCCTGAATACGATGACATTCCTGATGAGCACAGTTCAATCATCATTGCCGGTTTTGGACGTTTCGGACAGATTATTGCCCGTGTTGCCCATTTACAGCACCAGTCCTTTACCGCCATCGACAGCAACCTGGAAAAAGTGGATTTTGTCAGAAAGTATGGCGGTAAACTTTATTATGGCGATGCCACTCAACCGGAAATTTTACGGGCAGCAGGCATTGAGCATGCCCGGATTTTCATCCTTGCCATTGATGATATTGAAGACTCCATGAATGTTGCCCGGCATATCCGTCTGAATTATCCCGAACTGAAACTGCTGGTCCGTGCCAGAGACCGCCACCATGTTCATCTGTTACGTGACCTTGGGGTTGAGCATATATGGCGTGAAACCTATCTGTCTTCACTGGGCATGGCTTACAGAGCGCTGTGTGAACTGGGGATTGAGGAAGAAGATGCTTACCGCAGCATTGAGCTGTTCCGTGACTATGATGAAAAACTGCTGACTCAGCAGCAGCGGGTCTATACCGATGAACAGAAAATTTATGAAACACACCGTAACGCATTAGCCGAACTTGAACACCTGTTTGAAAGTGATGCACAGGCGCGTGAAGTCCCAGCTGGCGTCAATCTGAAGCGCGGACTGGAACATCAGCGGATAGATGTTACACGGGATGAATCTGAGTGACTTGTGTTTTACAATATAGTCACCATTAAGACAGGGTTTGGAGAACTTTATGTCTGATTTACGTCAACGTTTTTATATTGAAGATAGCCCTGTTCGTGGTGAGGTTGTGCATCTTGAAAATGCGCTGCAAACAATTCTGCAACAGCGTGACTACGCACCTGCCATTAAAGTTCTGTTGGGTGAAATGCTCAGTGCAACCGCTTTACTGGCAAGTACACTGAAAATCCGTGGACGGATCAGCCTGCAGATTCAGGCAACAGGTACACTGAAATGGGCAATGGCTGAATGTAACCACAATGGTGAAGTCCGCGCCCTGGCAGATTACGAAGCCGATCCCCGTTTTGAAGAAGCAACCAGCAGCAGTACTGTGCTGAAAAATCTGTTGAATCCGGTTCTGTTCATTAACATTGAGCCTGAACAGGGTGAACGCTATCAGGGGATTGTGCCGCTGGACAAACCCGATCTTGCCAGCTGCCTGATGCAGTACTACGACCTTTCTGCTCAGATTCCAACACGGATTGTCCTGGCGAGCGATACACAGCGCTCAGGTGGCTTACTGATTCAGCTGTTACCCCGTAACAGCGAAGAAGAACAGCGCTGGGTCGATGAAGACCTGTGGCCTCGTCTGACCATGCTGACTGAAACACTCAAACCTGAAGAGCTGATCGGACTAGATGCCAACGAAATTCTTTACCGTTTATACAATGAAGAAGAAGTCCGTCTACCTGAAACAGAACAGCTGAAATTTGGCTGTACCTGCTCCAAAGAACGCTGTTCGCTTGCACTGGTTCAGATTGGCTCAGTCGCTGTACGTGAAACGCTGGAACACCAGAACCCACTGACCATGGACTGCCAGTTCTGCAACACCCAGTACAGCTTTACTGCTGAAGAAGCACTGGCGCTGTTTGGTGAACATCTCAGCTGAATATAAAATGCAGCTCAGGGTGACCACGGTCACCCTTTTTTATGCACTGAAAATGGCTCAGTCCTCTGTATTGTAAAGTTTTAAAATTCGAGTAGAATGCCGGTTTTCCAGCCGATGCTGGAACATAAAAATAACTGAATAAAGACCGGAAAAACTAAAATGAAAACAATAATGCGCCTCGCGCTGATCCCCCTGTTCCACTGCTCTCTACTGCATGCTCAGGATCTTTCTGGCACCTGGAAAACCATAGATGATAAAACAGGTTATGCACGTGCAGAAGTTCAGATCAGTAAACAGAAAAATGGGCAATACACAGGAAAAATCATCAAAGTTCATGCCATTCCCAACCGACCTGCAATCAGCCACTGTGAAAAGTGTTCAGGAACACTGAAAAATGCCCCCTTACTTGGACTGCCCATACTGTCAGGTTTTCAGCAGAACCCTGATAAAGAAGGTGAGTTTATTCATGGTCAGGTGCTCGATCCATTAACAGGAAATATTTACAGTGGTAAAGGTCGGTTAAATGCCCGCGGAAATGTTCTGACTTTACGTGGTTATATCGGGACAACGCTGCTTGGCAGGACAGTTTCCTGGATCAAAGTGGAATAATTCACCACTGCCGGTTTCGGAATATTTTTTAACCACTCATTCGCACCCCTTTCCATGCACAAATTCCGAGTGCATGAATTGGTTATTTCATCACCAGAACACCCTCCTAAAGTTGCAGTTCTTTTGAACATTTTTGCCTATTCAACTTCCGTTTTTTCCATGTATAAGTTATTCCAAAGTTTTAATAAGTATTTAACATTATTCCTGTGTTTCAGGTATTTACATCATGTTTTAGGGAAAGCTTCATGAATAAACTACTGCTGACCGCAATTTTTACAGCAACAATAATCAGCCAGCCGGTATTTGCAGCAACAGATCCACTTGTAGGGAAATGGAAAACGATTGATGACCGTACAGGATTCTCTCTTTCCGACGTTACAATCACCAAAAACAAAGCCAATCAGTATACTGCAACCATTGTTGATGTACGTTCATCTCCTGGTGGAATCAAACAGGTACAGTGTGTGAAATGTACTGGAGACAATAAAGGTAAACCACTGATCGGTTTGACAACCCTTGCAGGACTGACCACCAATCCTGAAAAGAAAGATGAATTTATCAATGGAACACTGCTTGATCCGCATACTGGAAATATTTATCCAGCCCGTGCCCGCTTAGGCAGTAACGGCAAGCATCTGGTGATCCGCGGTCTTATTGATGGGACTTCTGTCGGTCGTAATATGACCTGGATCAAATACTGAAATCCACATCAGTTTATGCAGTCCACATCGCAGTGGACTGCAAATATCTCCTGCACATCTCACAACACACTACACAATTCACTCTTTAAGAGATTAAAGTCACACTTTATAGCGTTGATTTCACTTGATTTTTGGACTTTGTTTTAGGTATTTTACTCTAAAATTAAAATGGCATACTTTTATCAAGGGAAGGCCCGAATGAATAAACGTTATAAAGGGATTATTGCTGGACTGTTTCTGGCAACTTTATCTTCGATGAGCTTTGCTGACAGCGATCCACTGGTTGGAAAATGGAAGACCATTGACGACCGTACCGGCTATTCACGTGCCGATGTCGAGATCAGTAAAAAACCTGACGGCACTTATGAGGGAATTATTGTTGAAACCCGCAGTATTCCAGGTGCAGAAAAAGCGGTCATCTGCTCCAACTGCCCAGGTGCCCTGAAAGGAAAGCCATTTTTAGGACTGCCTTTCATCTGGGGTTTTAAACAGAATCCAAATAACCCTAAAGAGTTTATTGATGGTCGGGTACTTGATCCGATTGGTGGCAAAATTTACAAAGGCAAAGCACGTCTGAGCAGCAATGAAAAACGTCTGACCATGCGTGGCTATGTCGGTGTATCCGTCATTGGACGCAGTGTGACCTGGGTTAAATATTA
Organism: Acinetobacter sp. WCHAc010052; assembly: GCF_002165295.2. Lineage (NCBI taxonomy): Bacteria > Pseudomonadati > Pseudomonadota > Gammaproteobacteria > Moraxellales > Moraxellaceae > Acinetobacter > Acinetobacter sp. WCHAc010052. Next base: position 3,175,717 of record NZ_CP032143.1, read on the forward strand.
ATCCCGCTCCACCAGTCAGAGCCTTCCTTTTTCAGGAAGGCTTTTTTATTGTGGCTGAAACAATTAGCTACAGTTCAGGGCTGTTATAAGTCACTTAAAAGACTTAATAATAAATAAAAGATAATGACTCTGAAATTCAGGAAATATGCCTAAAAATCACTACGAAATTCTGGGCGTTTCACGCGATGCCACAGCAGACCAGATCAAAAAAGCGTACCGTAAGCTGGCAAGAAAATACCATCCCGATGTCAGTAAAGAAGCTGATGCAGAAAGCCGGATGCAGGAAGTCAATGTTGCTTATGACACCTTAAGCAATGAAGAAAAAAAGAAAGAATATGATTTTCAGCTGGATCATCCAGAAGGTTTCAGCAATTACGGGCAGTCCGCGGGTGCAGGTGGATTTGATAATGCACAATTTTACCGACAGCATACTGGACAGGGTAATGCCTCAGATTTTTCCGGTTTTGAAGATCTGTTTGGACGCTTTGGCTCAGGCTTTGGTGGGGAAAACTATCAGTACCAGCGCAGTCAGAAACAGCAGTCACGCAGTTATAAAGGTGAAGATCAGCATGCGAGCCTGGAAGTTGATCCTGAAATTGCTTTTCACGGAGCAAGCCAGCAGATCAGCCTGCAGATTCCATCACTGAATGCCTATGGTGAGCCTGAAGTTCAGCGGAAAACCCTGCAGGTGAAAATTCCAGCCGGCATGAAAGAAGGTCAGCAGATCAGACTTTCAGGACAGGGACAAAGTGGTGTCAATGGTGGAGAAAATGGCGACCTGTATATTGAAATCCGATATAAGGATAACGATCAGATCCGCATAGAAGGTGCTGATGTTTATTTCACCCTGAAGATCAGCCCGTGGGAAGCTGCCTTAGGTCAGAGTGTTGAGTTTACTGCACCAGGAGGCAATAAACTTCAGGTCAATATTCCTGAAAATGCACAGAATGGACAGCAGCTTCGCCTGAAAGAAAAAGGAATTCCCCATAAAACACCAGGGCATTTGTACCTGATTTTAAAGATTGTAAATCCACCTGTTCAGAATGAAACGGAACAGCAAGCATACAAAGCATTTGCTGAAGCCTTTAAGCACTTTAAACCTCGCCAGGGTTAAGGAGAACGCCATGACAACAATTCATTATCGTGAAATTATTTGTGAAGGCAGTAATCAGTCCGAATCTGTAGATGATTATCGCAGTTTTGATCTGAAAAATTTTGCTGCCACCTGTGGGCAAAGCCCTGAATGGGTATTGCAGTTACTGGAATACGATATTCTGCCCAACCGCCCCGATGAACGTATTCATCAGTTTTTCAGTGATGATGTCACCCGTGCCCGTAAAGCCTATCGCCTGCAGCGTGACTTCGATGCCAGTTTTTCCGCAGTCGCCATGATGCTGGATCTGATTGATGAGGTACAGAAGCTCAGACGTGAAGTACGCCACCTGCATTTGCCAGAATCCTGAGATTTAAGATTTGACCACACCGTAATCCCTGAAGATTGCGGTGTATTTTTTTTAAGACCAGTGACTATGGGGAGCCATACCCGATATGAAAGTTAAGGAATGTAATAAGAAAATTAAAAATATGTTTCCAGAGCATAAGGATTTAATTCCCGGATTACGTGAAAAAAATCCTCACTTTGCCAAAATTTTCGAAGATCATGAGCAGCTTGATCAGAAAATTATTCAGCTTGAACTCAATCCTGTTCATCTGATCAATGATGATATTGAATCGCTGAAACGCAAAAAACTGCATCTGAAAGATGAAATCTATCATCTGCTGCAACAGCATTCAAAACAGCAGGATTAAACCCGAGCACTGAACAGCCGAGCTGAAAACCTGTGCTGCCTGTGGTCATTTCATCCGGGTTATTTTTTCCATTTCTTTCATGGTCTGTTTGATGGGCTCATAATCCAGAAACCACAGAAGATTGACATGCTGATTTTTATGTTGCTGCGCCAGCATGTCCATCACACTGCGCTCTCCCCGTCCAACGAGATGACGGCGATAGAAATAAATGAGCAGTGCAATAGTACACAACAGCATTGCACTCAGCATAATCCAGAAGCCCACAGGACTTTTCAGACCCGGAATAAATTCAAAATTCATTCCATATACGCCAGTCAATAAAGTCAGAGGGGCAAAAACTGCGGTAATAATCGCAAGAATACGCATGTTTTCATTGGTCTGATTCGATATTGCAGAGAAATGCAGATCTATGGCTGACTGAATGGCTGTACTGAGTCGCGCAGTGTATTTCTGAATCCGCTCGACATGGCTGACCAGATCGTCCACTCGAACCAGGATCAGATCCTGCTTTTCAGCTTTCTTTCTGGGCTTTAAATGCCCAAAGTTTTCAACAATCTCATCACGCAGTTCCTGCAGGGCATCAATCTGTTCTTCACACAGATTTTCCATCTGCTGCAAAGCCATATTTTCCTGAAACAACTGCTGCCACTTGGTAAAACGACGGTTTCCCTGCAACAGTTCCTGTTGCCAGAACTCCACACGGCGGGTCAAAGGCATACGCAGATCAAGATATCCATCAATCATGGTATTTAACAGACGTAACTGTAAATCCAGTGAGGTGCTCGCCAGTTTCCGGGGTTTATTCTGCTCATCAAAGGGTTTCTGCACGACATTCTGAATGCGGTTGATATAGCTCTCCACCGCATGATTGCCCCGCTCCCTTATTGTGATGAGTACCTGATCCGTGGAGATGAAACTGATTGGTGACGTTGCCAGACCAAAGACCCGTTCATGCTGTTCAATCGCATTTTCACCACTGCTGATATGGTCGTCCGGAGTAATCAGTTTTCTGAAAATCAGCAGATCGTATTCATCCATCGCATCAAAAGCACAGGGATGTTCCAGATTCAGAATATCTCTGACATGGTATTCATTCATCAGCAGACCCGTCTGCTCAAAAATTTCTTTTTGCCACTCTTCTGCTCTGTTCACCACATCTTCACGGGTGCAGTCAATCCAGGTAAACTGCTGCTCCGTTTCGCTGACAGGCATTTTCTGGACGCAGATATTCTGATGATCTGGATGATGAAAAAAATAAAAAGTCTGCATACGGTCAATTATTCTGATTATCCCTGCCTGCATCATGCCCATAAAAAAAGCCCTGAGCAAGCCAAAGTCACGACTTTGGCACACACAGGGCTTTTTTTAGAAAAACTGAACCGGCAGATTAAGCCTGTTCTACATCTTTCATTGTCAGTTTAATACGACCACGGTTATCTACATCTGCAACCTGAACGTTAATCGCCTGACCTTCAGTCAGAACGTCAGTTACGTTTGCAACACGCTCATTTGAAATCTGAGAAATGTGCAGCAGACCGTCAGTACCTGGCAGAATGTTTACGAAAGCACCGAACTCGACGATACGGATAACTTTACCTGCATAGATTGTGCCTGGTTCGATTTCAGCAGTCAGTGCCTGAATTTTCGCAACAGCAGCAGAAGCAGCAGCTTTAGTTTCACCAAATACGCGAACTGTACCGTTGTCTTCAATATCAATCGCAGCTTTCGTTTCTTCAGTAATTGCACGGATTGTTGCACCGCCTTTACCAATGACATCACGAATCTTGTCAGGGTTGATGTTGATCACCTGGAATGTAGGCGCGTGCATGGAGATTTCAGGACGTGCGCGTGAAATCACCTGGTTCATTTCATTCAGGATGTGCATACGACCCGCATAAGCCTGGTTCAATGCAGCTTCCATGATTTCTTCAGTGATACCTTCGATTTTGATATCCATCTGAAGTGCAGTAATACCGTTTGCAGAACCTGCTACTTTAAAGTCCATGTCGCCAAGGTGATCTTCGTCACCCAGGATGTCAGAAAGAACTGCGAAACGCTCGCCTTCTTTCACAAGACCCATTGCGATACCTGCAACTGGTGCTTTAAGTGGAACACCTGCATCCATAAGAGACAATGAAGCACCACATACAGACGCCATTGAAGACGAACCGTTGGATTCAGTGATGTCAGATACAATACGGATTACGTACGGGAAGCGGTCAGCTGCAGGAAGAACTGCCTGAACACCACGGCGAGCCAGACGACCGTGACCGATTTCACGACGTTTAGGACCTGATTCACGACCAGTTTCACCTACAGAGTATGCAGGGAAGTTGTAGTGCAACATGAAGTTGTCAGTTTTTGTTCCCGCAAGCGTATCAACCATCAACGCATCACGTGTATTACCCAGTGTAGTTGTCACCAGTGCCTGAGTTTCACCACGTGTGAACAGTGCAGAACCGTGCGCACGACCCAGTACACCAACCTGTACATCGATTGCACGTACAGTTTTAGTATCACGACCGTCAATACGTGGTTTACCTGACAGGATATTGTCACGTACCGTACGGTATTTAAGGTCTTCGAATAATTCGTCAACTTCAGCAGCAATGCCAGTTTCATCATTTTCAGGAACGAACTGAGCAACAGCTTCTGCGTGAAGTGCATCCAGAGCCGCATAACGGTCCTGCTTAACAGCAATGGTATATGCTTCAGAGATTTTCGCTTCGAAAGCTTCTTTTAATTTACCAAGAAGTTCTTCGTTTTTAACTGGAGCAACCCATGTTGATTCAACTGCACCAGCAGCTGCAGCAAATTCTTTAATTGCCTGAATTGCAATCTGCATTTCATCATGACCGAAAAGCACAGCGCCCAGCATCTGGTCTTCTGACAGTTCTTTCGCTTCAGATTCAACCATAAGTACAGCAGCTTCTGTACCTGCAACCACAAGGTCAAGATCAGATTGAGCAAGCTGTTCATTGTTCGGGTTCAGGATGTATTCACCGTTGATCAAACCAACACGTGCACCTGCGATTGGACCTGCAAATGGAACACCTGCAATCGACATTGCAGCTGAAGCACCGATCATTGCAGCAATATCTGCATCCATCGTTTTGTCAGAAGAAACAACCGTAGCCGTTACTTGGATTTCATTATAGAAACCTTCTGGGAACAATGGACGGATTGGACGGTCAATCAGACGTGAAATTAAAGTTTCAGCTTCAGATTGACGACCTTCGCGCTTACCGTAACCACCTGGGATACGACCCGCAGCATATTGTTTTTCCTGGTAGTTCACAGTCAGTGGGAAAAAGTCCTGACCCGCTTTTGCTTTTGGTTGAGCAACAATTGCAACCAGTACTGTTACGCCGCCCATAGTAACTACTACAGTATTTGCCTGACGCGCAACACGACCTGTTTCAAGAACAACCTGATGCTGACCGTACTGGAATTCTTTACGAATAATATTAAACATCGACATGTATTTTTCTTTCCTGATTTTTTCTTCTGGTGGAGACCCCTAAGGTTTGGCATTCATATCAACAACATAAATGACAAAGCTTAGAAGCCGACCTCACCAGATATTCAAAACACTTATTTAAGACACAAAGAAGGAGCGAACAATCGCCCCTTCCAGTTACCCGATTTTACTCAGGTGTACTTTAGTTTTCATCAGTACAGCATTAATCATGCAATCTTCCGAAAATAAAAGTTTAAATCGAATTAACGACGTAAACCTAAAGCAGCGATCAGATCGCTATAACGAGTCGCATCTTTACCTTTCAGGTAATCAAGAAGCTTACGACGCTGGTTAACCATACGGATCAGACCGCGACGGCTATGGTGGTCGTGTTTGTGCTCTTTGAAGTGACCCTGTAAGTCATTGATTTGAGCTGTTAAAAGTGCTACCTGAACTTCTGGTGAACCAGTGTCATTTTCAGCACGAGCGAATTTAGCAACGATCTCTGCGCGATCTGTGTTAGTTAAAGCCATTCGATTTCTCCGAGATGCTTATGTAAATATTTGATACAAATCAGCTTAACTCTTCAAAATTAAGCTGACTGCCGTGCATCACTACAGCAAGCCGCTATTTTAAGGGAAATTGATGCTGAATGCAAAAGATCACTTGCATAATCGGCAACCATTTTCAGTCAGATGAGACACTGACAGCGCGTCATGAAACTGCAATATTTGTTCTTCTATAAAAAAAATGAATCATGGATGCCTGTTGTGAAACTTTTTTCCACCAATACCTGCTATGTACCCAAAGACCTGTCACAGGTGACCCGTAGCCTTGATGAGGTTGCACCCGAGCTTGGGGGTATGACTGATCAGCAGGTTTCAAAAATCTGGCAGAGCATTGAAAACCTGTACAAAACAGGAAATTATCCTCTGATCAGCTTCTGTCTGCGGCGTAAAGGGCAGATTATGCTGAACCGCAGTATTGGCTATGCGCAGGGCAATTCAGCCTCTGGTCTGTCTGATCAGGCAATTGTTGCCACACCTGATACACCCGTCTGTCTGTTTTCTGCCTCCAAAATGATTACTGCCATGCTCATTCACATGCTGGATGAAACAGGTGAAATCAATCTGCTTGATCCTGTCAGTTACTACATTCCTGAATATGCACAAAACGGGAAACGTCGGGCGACCATATTCCATCTGCTGTCACACCGTGGCGGTATTCCCCGTGTTGAAACCGAAGTCACACCTGAACTGTTATTTGATAAAGAACAGATTTTACAACAATTATATGCCTCTAAACCGATCTCTCCTGCGGGCGCGCATCTTGCCTATCATGCTGTCACCGCAGGGTATATTTTAGGAGAGCTGATTGAACGGGTCACAGGTCAGGATCTGCGTCAGTTTTTACATGAGCATATTGAGAAACCGATGGACATGCCCTTTTTCAATTATGGTCTGAAACCTGAGTTCCGTGACCAGGTGGCATTGAACTATCCGACAGGAATGCACCCTAAACTGGGTACCGATCATTATCTGAATCATGTGCTCGGTGGTGGATTACAGCTTGCTGTCGATGTCACCAATGATCACCGTTTTATGGATACCATCTGCCCTGCGGGTAATATTTATACCAGTGCAGAACAGTCCAACCGTTTTTTTGAAATGCTGCTGAATGGCGGCAGTTATAACGGTAAGCAGATCATGAGCCCTGAAACTGTTTTCCGCGCAACGCTGCCAACGTCCACGACAAGTATTGACCGGACTCTGCTTGCTCCGATGCGTTATGCACTGGGTCCAATGCTGGGCAGTAATCCCCTAGGGGTCTTTGGTCCAATGACAGGACAGGCATTTGGTCACTTAGGATTTTCCAATATTTTATGCTGGGCAGATCCTGAGCGGGACATCAGTGTCTCTTTCCTCAATACCGGAAAATCCGTGCTTGGTACACATATTCCAGCACTGGCTGCCTCTCTTTACCAGATCTCTGCGCAGTGCCCTAAAGTTCCCAAAGAACAACGTCGTTCTCTGTTTGGAACAGACCGGACTGAAACCAACCTCGTATGAAATGAAAAAGCCCCAGACCAGGTCTGGGGCTTTTTCTGCGCTGTAGTTTCTTTTATTTTAATTATCGTTGTTTTATTTATTGTCATAGTATCCGCTTCACGCGGTTTTTATTAAACATTCCATGTTTAACTTTTACTTCCCTATGTGTAAGATTTTGCCATATTCACTGAATGAAAAAAGTCCACTTTTACGTATCTGTTTGTAAGTATTTTCGTACAACAAGTAAACATTATATCATTGTGTAATTTCTGATAAAAAATAAAAAGCCCTGTAGTCTCTCCCAAAACTACAAGGCTTAGCGGCTGTAAGTTTCCTCTTTTCGCTTACGTCTCTGTAAGCTCGCTGTCTAAACGACTTTATTATTATAGTTTTGCGATTATTCTCAACATTCCTTGTTGAGCAATTTGTAGGGTCATCTTCTCAAAAAGTCCCCGTAAGCTCTATGCGCAAATCTCTTGAATTAATGTAAGCCATTTCGTACAAAGCCCAGTATTATTAATAATTCTTTAACAATTTAGTTTTTGATTAACTTTTGCTAATAATCCACTATTCCTGCAAGTCTGAACACTCAATGCCTGTACAAATGAATCTGCATTCACCAATAGTGTGACTGTATTTTTTGCCCGTGTAATCGCAGTATACAGTAGCTCTCTGCTCAGCAGTTTTGTTGCATTTCCATCCAGTACCACCGCGGTGTGCCTGAATTCAGAACCCTGTGACTTATGAATCGTCAGTGCAAATGCCGTTTCAATATTTTTAGGTAACCGCGTAACCGCTACCCATTTATCCAGACTCGGGAAATACACCTCAAACTGTGTACTGCCATTTCTGATTCTGTTCAGACAGATGCCAATATCACCATTGGACAGCCCCAGCTGATAATCATTGTAGGTCATCATGACCGGACGTCCCGTAAACCAGTCACCTTGCACTGATGCCGCGATGACCGGTCTCTCCAGCAGTCTTTTTGTTATCTGTAGATTCAGCTGATGTACGCCCGACTCACCATGACGGATGGCTGTCAGAATCCGGTAGTCATCAAAAACGGTCACTATCTGCTGTAACATGCTTTCATCATGATCCGCTTTCACATAGCTGCTGAGTATGTCTGCATAAGTACTGTAACCATACATCAGACGATCATAGCATTCAGACCACTCTGCGGGTGTCTGTCTGTGCGAAGGAAGATATTCAAGCTGCACAACATCCTGCATATCCTTCGACAGTGCGACGGGCTGTATGATGTCTGGCAAAGCGATCTGCTCAGAAAATGCTTTCAGTACATCTGCATCCGGCTGTTCTGCCTGCTGCTGAATAAAGGCAGCCATTTTTCCAATCAAGGCATCCTGCCCAAACCGACGGCTGTTGACCAGATGCACTCTGTTCTCAGCCAGTGCCGTCACCTGCTGCAAATCTGCCAGTACAGTTCCAACATCGACAGATGCCAGCTGATTGGCATCTCCCAGTAATATTAGCCGTGCCTGACCGGAGACAGCTGCCAGCAGCATCTGCGCCAGACTCAGATCCAGCATGGAGGCTTCATCAACCACAATGACATCGTAAGGCAATGGTTGTCGGGCGTGATATCTTGGCTTCTGTCCCGTTCCCAGTCCAAGCAAACGGTGAATCGTGACTGGTGTCAGCTGTTTCAGTTCATCTGATGCCAGTTCTGTCAGCTTCGGATCATTCAATGAATTCTGCAGTGCTTCTTTCATACGCTGGGCGGCTTTACCTGTCGGTGCTGCCAGCGCAATTCTCAGTCCGGGCTGTGCCTGATTAAGCACGGCAATAATACGGGCAAGTGTATAGGTTTTACCTGTACCTGGTCCTCCCGTAATGATATTCAGTGACTGCGTTACACTCATCTGCAAAGCCTGTCGCTGAAATGGATCTGTCAGCAGTTCCCGATAGGCTTCAATATTGACCGCTTCAAGTGTCTGTTGCTTTAAGCGTAAAACCTGATCTGAAAGCTGCTGCTCCAGAGACCAGTAACGGTATAGATACAGTCGCTCACCATCATGGACAAACGGAATCACACTGTTTTCTGCATAGGCACTGTTCTGCACCATCTGTCCCAGTGTCATGACCTGGTGTTGATTGACCAGAAGACAGCTGTCCCCCTGCTGTGCAGCCAGCAACAGCTGCTGAACCAGCTGTTTTGCACTGTCTGAAACGGGTTCAGTATTATAGGGTGCGCCCAGGATATAACTGCTCCATTGCTGAATCCATTCATCCACCTGGTTTTCTGTATCGGGCTGTGAAGTTATGCTCAAAGTTTCCACATGGTTATCCTCAAAGTTATCCACAGTTTTATACGGTTTCGTGCAGCAGAACAGTGTCCGCCTGAACCGTCAGATGTCCCAGCAGTGCATCCAGTCTTAAAATAAACTCCGAAGATGGACGCCAGTAAACATATCCCTGCTGAGCCTGCCCGTTCATTCCCCTGAGATACAGATAGCTGGCTCCGCCCAGGTCACGGTCAATCTCATAATCATCCAGCTGCACCTTCAGATAACGATGCAGTGCAACCAGATAAACCGCTGCCTGCAGCCAGTAGCTGGCAAAACTCATACTTTCCTGAATGGCTTCTGTCCTGTACTGCTGCTGATCTTTTCCTAAAAAATTACTTTTATAATCGGCAATGTGATACTGCTGTCCATCATGAAAAACAAGGTCAATTGAACCCTGTAAATAACGTGCAGCATTTGCAGCATTAAATTCAGGCATCACAATACCTTCATCTGCAAATAACTGGTGAATCCGTTTCACAGCTGGGACACGGTCTGCCAGTGCCATCTGAAATGGAAATTCTGACAGATATTGATCCGGCTTCAGCTGTCCCAGATGAAAACTGCCCTGCAAAGGTGTATCCATCACCTGCTGTAACCATTCAGCAATCCAGCTCAACAGAATATTTTCTGACTGTTCCTGCTCTGGAAAATCTGCCTGATAACGCGCAGTTACTTCTTTCAGCAAAATGGAATAATCATTTTTAAAGCGCCTGTGAATTTCAAGCAGCCACTCGCTGCTGTCTGCAAATTGAATGTGTTCAAAAATTTCATGCAGAAAGTTTCCTGCAACCGTACCCATTGGAAAATTTGCCTTGATCCACGAAACGGGTTGATCCTGTTCTAAAGCATCTTCCGTTTCAGGCACATAAACCGGCTCGTCTTCAGCCCCACCGATGGATAACTCTGCAACTGCCAGTGCATCCTGAATCTGCTGCCGGGTCAGGTGCTGTGCCAGAGCACTGAAGCTGGTTTTCGCTTTGGCATAAAAACGCTGGTCAGGAAAGACCTGTGCCTGAAGATCACGCTGAACCGGACTTTCCTGCACCATTTTACGGACTGGACGCTCCATCATCAGAGGCTCCATCACACTGCCCTGATGCTGAAAAATCTGTTCGGCCTGTCCCCGCCAGTAAGCCAGACCGCCTGTCGACTTTCCTTTGTCATCACTCAGCATGGCATAAACCCGATAGCTGGCACGGGTCAGTGCGACATACCAGATCCGATGATGCTCTGCCAGTGCCCGTTCTTCATGCTGAGTCACTGCTGCCTGTTCAACCAGATGTTTGTCATTGACAGCCACAACCCGCTGCTGTTCCATCTTTCCAGTCCGCTCATTGAGCTGTTCAATGGTAGAAAAATTCAGAGGTTTATCACGTTCTCTGAACGCTTTGTCTGCCTCAAGCAGAAAGACTATTCTGAACTCAAGCCCTTTGGACTGATGAATCGTCATCAGCTGAACTCCGGCTTCACTGGACAGACGACGCTCCATTTCCCATTCACGTTCCATCGGAGAAGTCAGCTGTTTTAAATACCAGTGATACAGATTCTGTGCCCCCTGATACTGTTCGCTGTGCTGACTGAGCACTTCATTCAGATGTCTTAAATTGACCACCGCACGCTCATTATCCCGACTGAAACTGCTGACGAGGTTCTGCCAGACACTGAACTGATCCAGGCAATAGTGCCATGCGGTCAGAAAACCCTGATTCAGCCACATTTCCCTGATCAGATCAAACTGTTCCATATAACGGCTCAGTCCGTCCGGAAGTGCTTCAAGTTCCATTAAAGTCTGAAGATTAAATCCACATAAACGGCTTAATAACGCCCGTTTCACCTTTGGCTCATCATAAGGAAACATAATCGCGGTCAGCACAGCACCTGTGTCTTTTGCCACCATGCTGCTGAACACACTTTTTCTGGATGGTCGGGAAGTGCGTATACCCATGTATTCCAGCGCAGACTGCGCCTGATCCAGCCCTCGATGTCCTTTGCACAGGATGGCAATATCATTTTCACAGACAGGTCGCTGGATGCCATTCTCTGAAAAAAACAGACTGCCATCCACACCCTGATTCAACAGCTGACAGACTTTCCACGCCACCTGTTCAGCTTCTTTACTTTTATCTTCCAGCTGTATCCAGCGAAGCGGCGATGGGTTGATCTGCTGTTCATCGACCAGGTCTGGATGTGGTCTGCTGCCCGCCTGTACAGGGCTGTAGATCACCTGCTCACCAAAGTCCGGTTGCTGCTGAAACAGTGCATCGACCACTTCAACCAGCGGTTTGACTGAACGATGGTTATAGATCAGGTTATACGTCCGACCACTCTGCCCTGATACGTCTGTCTGGGCTTTCAGAAAGGTCAGCATGTCCCCACCACGGAAACCATAAATAGCCTGTTTACGGTCTCCAACCATGATCATGCAGCCCAGCTTAACCCGTGCAGGATTCCGCCAGACCTGTGCCAGCAAATTATCCTGATCCTGATTGGTGTCCTGAAATTCATCGACCAGAATCAGGGGATATCGGGCATGAATATGTGCTGCAAAACGTTGACCACCTTCCTCCTGCAAAGCATCTGCCAGTGTCCTGATCTGCTGAGCAAAAGTGGTTTCACCTTTCTGCTGAAGTACCTGTGGCAAACGCTTTCTGACCTCAGTCGCCAGATGAAACTTCAGATAGCTGTCCAGCAGTTCAAGGTCAACTGTCAGCCTGTTCAGTTCCTCTATAAACACCCGCACAGCCTGAATCACAGGATGCTGTTCAAAGTCTGCCAGAACATTTTCAGGGCATTTGTTCAGTGGTTTTTTCAGCAGGTCTGTCAGCTGTTTCAGCGTTTCTGCATATTCGGGTGCATACAGTGCATAAGCTCCCTGTTGCTGAATCCCTGAGATAAAGGCAGGGAGTTTTTCCGTCAGTAAACGCTGCAGTTTTGCATGATCACGCCATTTTTTTGCCACAATGCCATGATATTCACCTTCTGCCAGATAATATGCTGACAGTGAAGTAAGCTGTGCCAGATCAAGCTGGCTGAATGCTGTCATCTGTGCTGAAAATGCTTCCAGCTGAATATCAGGCTGCGCCACTTCCTGAAATTTTGCTGAGGAAAAATTCAGACTGCTTTCCACAACAGAGACATACGCTTCCTGCGATTTCAGCTTTTTATTCAACAGCAGATAATCAATAACAGGCTGAGGCTGCTGCTGTATCCATTCACGTAATACATCATGAATCAGCAGAAAACTGTAACGACGGGCATCATCCGTTATTTCTGCACGTTCAATTTTCCCGCTTTCAAAAGCAAATTCCCGCAGCAGTTTCTGACTGAAGCTGTCCAGTGTTCCTACAAACAGTTCATCCAGCTGATCAATCACCAGTTTCAGACGTTCACAGGCGTAGGCAATACGGCCTGAAAAGCCTTTTAAAACTGTTGCAAATAACGGATCTTTTTCATTTTCCGCTTTGCGCTGAATGTCCTGTTCAGTCAACTCCCGGCACTGATCCAGATAAGCCAGTGTGTCCACTGCCCTGGCACGGATACGGCTTTTCAGCTCCGCTGCCGCTTTACGGGTAAATGTCGTTGCAATGACCTGAGCCGGCAGATATTTTTCCAGTAAGATACGCACCATCAGGCTTGAAAGCGTATACGTCTTTCCAGAACCTGCCGATGCTTCAATCCAGTGCAGTCCGGTAAAGTACATATCTTCAATAGGCTGTGTGGAAACCTGCGATGAGGAAAGTTTCTGAGTCATGCTTATGCTTCCTCTACAGACTGATACTGGTAAATCGGTTGATACAGCTCATGAGCAAACAGATCACAGCAATGCTCCAGCAAAGCTGTTGTATCCTGTTCCTGTAAAATAAACTGCCAGTCACGATGAAATTTTGTCGCTTCGTTGTCTTCAATTGAAAATGCACTGCTGAAACGGGCAGCATCTCCATTCCACTCTTTCAGCAGATCTCCCCGAAGCTCAGGAACTGCGTGTCCGAATTCATCCACCAGCCATTCCAGTTCTTTTGCTTTTTCTGCAGGTTTCATTAATAAAGCAGCAGGCAGAACCAGGGGCTGAGTCTGTCCATACGCAAAGGCTTTGAACCAGCCCTGCAGACAGTCGCGTGCCTGAGCTGAACTCAGTCCTGTATTGATCAGAGTGACATCACTGAATACCGCGATCCGCTTCAGGTGGACAGATTCCTCATCATTCAGACCTGCATAAGCCAGCCAAAGCAGATATTCAAGCCAGACTTTTGCCCGCCGTTTTGCCCGACCACTGGAAGCATCCAGACTGACCCACTGCTCTGCTTTCTGTTCAGGGACAGTCAGGCTGATGATCAGATCAGGTTGAATCCGCCACTGTTTCTGCGTGACAGGCGTCTCTTCTTCTGCATATCGGGACAGTCTTTTTTTCAGGCTGTCCTGTTCCGCCAGACTGATCTGCCAGGCACTGTGCTGAACTTTTCCAACAGGTAAACGATCCATCAGCAGATCAGGATGCACAGGCTGTTCACCCTGCTTTTTTAAATAATCCCGAATGACATAACGCCCCAGTCCATCCAGCACCAGCGGTTCATTATCTTCAGGAATATCTTCAGGCTGCAGATTGGCAACACCGAGGGTCTTTAAGTACAGACGAGCAGGGAAAATCATATCCTGAATCCACTGACCGGCATCCAGTACAACGGTTGAATCCTGTTCCAGCGGATATGCGCTGTTTACCCACCCCTGTCTGCTGTTCTGTACATTCTGCTGATGCAGCCGTGTTGCCACCTGAAACCACTGATCCTGATAACGGGTGTTTTCAGACAGCTCATAACCGACAGGATCGAAAGGCTGTAAGGTATGCACATGGTACAGAGACTTTAACTGAGCAGGGATTTCTATCTCATGCAGCCTGATCATTGTGGCAGTTTCTGCAACTTCAGCTGAGCTGTCAGAGGTGCTGGAAATCAGTGCCATGTGAGTGATCAGCTCCTGCACCACACTTGAAGGTTCTCTGACTTCGCCATCACTGACATCAAAACCGTTATAGAACATCCAGAAACTCTGCTTTGCCAGCAGGAGTGCATCCAGAAATGCACCCTGATCATCTTCAAGGCGGGAGCGGTCACCCAGCTGTGGTTTAAGCAGTGCCATCAGATCAAAAGGCAGATTCTGATTACGGTCAGGAAACTTACCGCTGTCCATATTCAACAGCACCACCAGTGAATAAGGAACCGGACGGATCTGACCAATCTGACTGAAAGTGATCTGTCCGGTAGGCACAGCCTGATCAAACTGATTGTCCAGGGTATTCTGAATTTCTGTGAGCAGATATGGCAATGGTAAATTGAGTCGTCTCAGTTCACTGGATCTGTCTGCATCCTGTTCATTCCGATAAGCCAGTGACAGCATGGTGTCATGCTTTTTCAGAATCTTTTTCACCACAGTCAGTGATTCGACTCCATACTGTTCAAATTCTTCAATTTCACGGGTCAGAATCACCAGCCACTTTTCCACACCGATCTCTGAGCCTGCAGATTTTTTCTCATGTGCGGTCATCCAGTGACGACGCAAAGCAAAATCCTGATAAATCTGAATCAGTTTACTGACCAGCTCAAAGTCCCCAGGCAGCACCTGTGAAAAACTTAAGGTGGTTCCAAACATGGCATGTTCAGGCACAGCAACTCCCAGCACCAGCCGATCCAGTGAAAATTTCAGACTGAAACGATAGTCCCTGTCATTTTCACTGAGCTGCTCTGCCAGATGCTGTTCATCCAGTCCGCGTTTAAATCCTGCCTGAATCAGCAGTTCCATCATTCTGGCGGTACTGTTCAGATCGAGTTCATAACGCAATAAAACTGCATTCAGATTCAGCCAGTCTGCAAAATCCTCAGTACTGAATCGCCCCTGCACCAGCTGAATTCTGCCGAGCACCGCACGCCAGGCATTATTGGCATCCAGCTGCGTCACTCCTGCTATTTTAATCGGCAGATAAATGCTGTTCTGTTTCGACACATGCGGAAAGACACTGCGGATTAAGGATTCAACCTGCTTGATATCAGGTACCAGCACCAGTACATCTGACGGGCGGCGGGGCTGTTCTGCGGTGCTTTGGGATAGCCACTGAATCAGCTGATCACGCAGTACTTCCAGTTGCCTTAGTGCCGAATGACAGACATGAATCTGCACCGAATCATCATCCTGTTCGAGCAGATACGCATGCTGTTCAGGTTCAGCCAGATACAGAATATCGGACTGAATTTTTGTCAGTAAGCTCTTTGGCACTTCATCCACAAAGGCATCAACCCACTGTCCCTCATCCCCTGATGACAGACTGGACAGCAAGGAAAAGTGATCCCGTGCCTGCTTGCCGAAACGGGTCAGCAAAGGGTGTCTGGACTCACGGATTTCGGCATTGAAATTTAAGGTAAATTCATCAAAGAATTTCTGGATATCTTCATCTGTGGCTTCCGGATGCCTGGCAATAAACCGCTCTTTGACTCTCAGATCGTACTGTTTCTTCCAGTTGGGATCGACACTGTCTGCCCAGTACTCCTGTGAAGGGTTATAGTGCAGAATCACAATATCAATATGCTGTCCCAGTCTGCGCAGAAAATTCAGCTGCGCAGGAGGCAGATCAAGCAGTGTAAATACGGTTACCTGGGCAGGCAGTTTTGACAGTGCTTCTTCCCGGAGAACAGCATTGTCCATGATCTGCCAGAAATCTGCATCAATACTCTGCATTTCCACAAAGTCTTCATGAAAAGTATGCTGCCACAGCCAGCGTTGCCATTCTTCCAGCTGCTGTGCCTGACTGAACGTAAAAGCAGAGACTTCATCCCGGGTTTTAAAAAACTGCTGTTCCAGATTCAGCGCTTTTCCCTGTCCCCATTGCACCAGCCAGTTGCCACTGCATTTACAGCCCTGCTGGCAGTTCTGCTGACACTCCCCCCGATACAGCATGTAATTACTGAAAAGAACCGAAACCCGTTCAGCCACCCAATAGAGCATGCTCTGTTTTTTCAGTTGCTTCTGTACGGGATCTGTCAGCTCAGCAGCGGCATCATAAATCCGTTGTACGATAGAAAATAAGGGATGATTTTCTGCCAGCAGATTATGTTCAGTTTCAATAAATGCTTTCAGTGTCTGATAAATCCGCCACTTCATCACCAGTCGGGGAATATTGGCTTTACGGACTTTGTCCTTATTACTTAATACCTGCTGGTAGGCATACCATTGAAAACCACGGATGCGTTGATGAAACAGTGTATTGGCACTAACCCCCTGATGTTCTGAAATCTTCAGCGTCAGCCACTCCTGCACCGCAGGACCAGGCACAATAAAATGCTGCGCCTTTAATACAGAAAATGCATGTCTGGATGGTTTAATACGACTTTTAAACACACCCTCCAGCAACACATCCAGTCGCTGACTCTGAATGACATGAATTCCCATTCTTCTGTTCCTACCTTTTTATTTCATCAACCGTGCACAAAACATAAACTTTGGCTACTGTACATCTTAATGGGACTGTGGCATTTTTACAGCAACATTTCGAACAACTTACCAGGTCTGGGCATAAAAAATAATTTCAGCAATTTCCTGCCCAGAGCCTGAAATCAGGTAGTGCTTCTATGAAAATTGATAAGATTCCAGACAACATTGACCCCAATCTAAACCTGGAACAGATCCGTCAGGAATGTCTAGGCTTGGTCAAAAAACGTTCCTATGTTTCTGCAGGTGCTGCAGTGATTCCTGTACCGTTTTTTGATGTTGTGATTGATGTCGGAATGTTGTCTTTCTTAATTCCGGAAATTAATGCCCGCTTTGGTCTGGCACCGGATCAGATCAGTGTGTATGACCCTGCAACCAAAAAAATCCACTGGAATGAACTGCGCAAACGTGGCTTTGAATTTTCAGGCTTAGTGGTGGCACGTACAGCTGTCAAATCATCTTTAAATAATGTTGCTGCCAAAGTCATTACCAAACAGGTAACCAAATTCATTCCGCTTGGTGGTTCGATCATTGCAGCCAGTCTGGGCTATATTGTGATGAAGAAAGTCGCTGAAGCGCATGTGGAAGAATGCTATAAACTGGCAAAAAACATTCAGCAGAAACAAAATGCGAGTGTAGTGAAGTATTCCTAATCTGAATATTCTTAGTCGCTTAGAGCATCGGACTCATAATCTGATGCTCTTTTTTATGCATTCCCGATTTTAACTAAACCAGTCTTATCAACAATAAAGTTTTTGCAATAAATCGAATTACAATCATTCTCTAATTCACAATGAAAGTACCTTCTCTCTTTGGGATGAGGAGTTTGACTCCGCAAGAGGAAAGATTTTTAACAATTTACCCAATAGTCTTATTTAACTGATGTTATGCAGTAACATCAAATGCATATTTAAAATCCAGAAAAAATGGATACGCGATAACGTCATCCGTATCTGTCTGAGGCAGGACTACTTTTGACTATAAATGTTTCTGCGATGTATTCCATATTTTGATGGTAGCTGGCGAGTTCTGCGGTGAGAAGCGAAGCTTCGCAAGATGGTTTCCTTGCGCAGTTTCACTGCTCATTTTCCCGAAAGAAAAGTAAGTCCAGCGGAAGGCTAATCCCTGAATCAAAACTTTTGATGTAAGACTCCGCCAATTAAGCTTTAAAACAATGCTGTTCTTTTGAAGTACGTAACACCAGTTACTTTACTAACATCACTCCTCCCTTTTTCAAAGGGAGGAGTATTACTCGGACTCAAATACCATCAATCTGCATTCAACTGCTTCAATATCGCCTTAAGCACCTGAATACGCGCCGAGTATTTGTCATTGGTTGCAATCACATGCCACGGTGCATACTCAGTACTGGTCCGTTCAAACATATCTGCAGCTGCATTTAAATAATCATCCCAGCGCCCACGGTTACGCCAGTCATCAGGGGTGATTTTAAAACGCTTATGTGGCGTTTCTTCACGGGCTTTAAAACGCGCTTCCTGCTCATCCTTACTGATCGCAAGCCATAATTTGATCACCACCGTCTGATTATCCGTCAGGTCTTTTTCAAATCGGTTAATTTCATCATAAGCCCTTTGCCATTCGGCAGGTTTCGCAAAATCCTCAATCCGCTCAACCAGAACACGACCATACCAGCTACGGTCAAAGATCGTAATTTCATTGGTTTCCGTCAGTTTCGTCCAGAAACGCCACAGATACGGACGACGTAACTCATACTGCTCAGGCGCAGCAATGGTATGAATTTCATATTCACGGGGATCCAGTTTTTTCACAATGCGTTTGATTGCACCACCCTTTCCTGCAGCATCCATACCCTCAAAAGCAACCACGACGTTACGTGAATCATTACGCAGTGCATCCGATACCTTACGGGTCAGTTTTTTCAGTTCTGCCTTATAATCATCCTCTACCAGAACTTCGGTAGATGGATGAAGTAAAGTTTCAGGAACAGCCGCCTGTTTCCATCGGGTTCTTACACTCGCTTTATGTTTTGGCAACTGTTTCAAGGCTTGCAGAATATACTGTGCAAACTGCTGATCACGTACAGTTTCATCCTCACAGTCAATCACAAACCAGTCTTCGGTAAAACGCTGTCTGAGTTTCTGCACGGTGTCGTACTGTTTTTTAGTGCGCCAGTCCAGTCCAAAAAGTTTATGCCATTTCTGTTCTGAGCCATCCATATCATCCAGACGCTTCTGCAGGCTCTTCCACGGCAGATCAAACCAGATTTTTATTACATCAACATGGTTATTTTTTAGATCCTGTTCAAAAGCTCTCATATTTTCAATATAGGCATCAAACATACTGTCATCCAGCGGTCTGGACACATGCATCGCGGTTGCCATCAGATCACTGTACCAGTTGCCAAAAAACACCTGTATCTGACCTTCAGCGGGTATAAAACGCGTATAAGGCTGCCAGAATGTCTGTTTGTTTGTAAATAAATGAGCAGGGTCTGCTTTCACTCTTAAATAACGCGGGTCAACCCATTCCCTTAACTGCTTGACGGCTTCTCCCTTACCGGCAAGCTCAATGCCACTGACCAGTATGACCAGGCTTTTTGCATTATTCTTATCCCGGGTATTTTTAAGTGCATACTGTGCTTCTATCAGATCAACCGAAAGTTCATCTTCTTCACGGACTGAAAACTGTAATTGTTGTTCGAGCATGCCCATCACTTCTCTTATGTTATCTGATCAGTTCAGTATAGTGATTTCCGCCGTACCCGCCATATCAATTATGTACATCATTCTGTAATAATCCTCCCCCAGGACTGACCATATTTCAGTATGGTTTCAGTTCTACTGTCATAGCAGTGCCGTTAAACTGCCATTATGCTTTTCAAAAGATGAATCATCGGGTTTAAATATGTCCAAACTTGCAGCACTGGATCAACTGCTGGAACAATACAAGCAACTCAGCTATCACTCAGATCCTGTCCTGGAAAAACGTCTGCATGAAGCTCAGGACTGGCTGAAACAGCGCATTCAGAAAACCCATCAGGAAATGTTCAGTAAACCTGAATACCAGCTGATGGCAAAATACTTTATTAACCGCCTGTACGGTGGTCCCGAGTTCGATGAGCTTTCCCTTCAGATTGAGCGCTTACTGAAATATGCCCACAAGGCTGAAAAAATCATTCCTGAAAATGCCATTAAAACCGGACTGAAATCGGTCGGACTGGCTGTACTTGCCATGCGGCTGGATGAACAGGTTGCTGCCCAGCTGTTAAAAAACTATCCGACAGATCAACCCATTGACGATGAAATGATGCTCCAGACCCTGATTCAGCTTGATCAGAAAGATGCCCGTCTGGAACAGCTGAATCTGCTAGATGACCTCGGCACAGCGCTGGATAAATACATGCGCTCATTCATCATGCACACTGCATTTAAAATGTGTAAAGGGACTGCAGCAAAATATAAGTTTGAGCTGATGTATGACTTTATTGGTGAAGGCTTTGTGGCAATGAAACCGATGAAATCGGCAGCAAAGTTTATTCAGGAATTTACAGCCAAAGAACGTACAATTGTAGAAAATGTACATGCAGGAAAAACAAATCCTTTTGAAATATGATAAGGTCGGTGGCAGATCCGCATGATGTCCCAGCATATTTTCGGTATATTTTTCATCACAACTGCATGATGATGACTGTAAAAATCCGTAGAATCTGTCATCATGCAAAACACTGCAAGATTGACTATTTTTGTGTTCAGGAGTGACTCGAATGTCGAATGAAAACCAGCAGCCAGATGCAACAGCAGCAACGGCAGAAAAAACAGACAAAGTGAGTCCATTTCTGACTGAGCCATTACCGCAGGGTGTTGCTCAGGGTCAACAGCAGACATTACAGCAACAGCTGACAGATACACCTGTTTCAGATACTGTTCCGAAATATAACCTTCCTCGTGGTGCAAATACCGGCAATGTCGGCGCAACCACACACTTTGGCTATCAAACTGTCAGCAGTGAAGATAAAGCCCAGAAAGTGGCTGAAGTTTTCCACTCTGTTGCAGCCAAATACGACATCATGAATGACCTGATGTCTTTCGGTATTCACCGTTTATGGAAGCGTTTTGCGATCAATATGTCCGGTGTACGCCGTGGTCAGCGTGTCCTCGATATTGCAGGCGGTACGGGCGACTTAGCCAAAGTATTCAGCCGTGAAGTCGGTCCTACTGGTCATGTGGTTCTGTCTGATATTAATGAATCCATGCTTAATGTCGGCCGTGACCGTCTGATTGATGCAGGCTGTACCAATGTCGATTTTGTACTGGCAAATGCTGAAACTTTAGAGCCATTTGAAGACAACAGTTTTGATCTTCTGACCATCAGTTTTGGCCTGCGTAACGTGACTGACAAAGATGCAGCACTGGCTGCCATGTACCGTGTGCTGAAGCCAGGTGGTCGCTTACTGGTTCTTGAATTTTCAAAACCGGTCTTCGAGCCATTCTCCAAACTGTACGATCTGTACTCATTCACAGCATTACCAATCATGGGTAAAATTATTGCCAATGACGCTGAAAGTTATAAATACTTAGCAGAATCTATCCGTATGCACCCGGATCAGCGCACCTTAAAAGACATGATGGAAAATGCAGGTTTTAAAAACTGCGATTACCACAACCTCACCGGTGGCATCGTAGCAGTACACCGCGGTTTTAAACTGTAATTGCTACAGTCCACTGAACAATATGAACAGTAAAGGTTGAATTATGTGGTCCATTCTGGCACTTGGTGCAGTTGAACGACTCATCAATCAATTTATCAATCTGGATGCAATCACCCGCATCCAGTTCAATCAGTTACAGGGTAAACTGCTGCGTGTGGTGATTGACTCACCACAATTGTCTGTGGATGTGTTTTTTGATGAACATAAAGTTCGTCTTGAACCGACTGTGACAGGCAAAAGTGATACACCATCTGTTTTTGAACAGCGCCCTTTTGATCAGACCACTGCAGTTTCGGAAGCAACTGCGACTTTACATGTCAAAAGTGTGGTTGAACTTGCCAAACTGTTTGTTGCCGATGATATTGGCAATATTCCCCTGCAAGGTGATTATCATCTGTTACAGGATATCCAGCGGATTATCCAGCAGGCTGAACCTGATTTAGCCTCGCATTTAAGTCCATGGATCGGCCCAGCGCTTGCACATGAAATCGGTAAAATTCAGCTTGCACCTAAACTGATCAAACGCTCATTACAAAGTCATTTATTTTTTGCCGAAGATTTTCTAAAAGAAGATACAGGTTTATTTGCACCGCGCTGGCAAATGGATGATTTACAGCACGATACACGTTCTCTTAACCAGAATATTGATCGGCTTGAAGCAAAAATTCTACAGCTTCAAAGTCAACTCAGTTCTGAACAATCCAGGTAAGACCATTTATGATTCCGCATATTTCCCGATTACTCGAACTGTGGCGCATTGCTGCTCACTATAGACTCGATACATTGGTTCCTGCGGAAGAATTACCTGAAAAAGCTCGCCACGCCTTGTCAATTATTCGCATGCACCCTGCTGCATGGTCAAGCAAAGAGCGTAAAAACCCACTGAAGCTCAAAGAAGCTTTAGAGGAAATGGGACCTCTGGCAATCAAACTGGGGCAATTGCTTTCAACACGCCGTGATCTGATTCCACCTGAAATGTTACAGCAACTGGTTTTACTTCAGGATCGCGTTAAACCTTTCGGTTCAGATGTTGCCAAAACCCGTATTGAAGAATCGCTTAAAGCCAGCATCAACACATTATTCACCCGTTTTGATGATGCACCTCTGGCTGCGGCTTCAATTGCTCAGGTTCATACAGCGGCCTTGCATGATGGTCGTGAAGTCGTGGTGAAAGTCACCCGACCTGATATCCGCAATCAGATTCTGCAGGATTTTGAAATTCTAAGATGGCTAGGCACAAGTTTAGAGAAGCGTCTTGAAGCGGCACGAGCTGTGCATATTTCAGAAATTATCGAGAACTATCGCCAGGTCATTTTAAATGAACTGGATCTGACCTTAGAAGCGGATAATACACGCCGTATGCGCCATTACTTCACAGGCTCAAGCATGATGTATGTGCCTGAAGTGTATATGGACAGCAAAGATGTGATGGTGGCTGAACGCATCACAGGTGTGCCGATTTCAGACATTGAAACCTTTGAAAAACTGGGCATGGATCGCAAAGATCTGGCTGAAAAAGGTTTAACGATTTTCTTTACCCAGGTGTTTCGTGACAACTTTTTCCATGCAGACATGCATCCAGGAAATGTCTTTGTTGAAACGCTGAATCCAAGCAAACCTCGTTATATTGCCCTTGACTGTGCAATTATGGGTGAGTTGTCCAAGTCAGATCAGATGACCGTTGCCCGTATGTTGCTTGCGGTGATGAACAGCGACTTTATGCAGCTGATTCAGATCGTGCATCAGGCAGGCTGGATTCCACCAGGCACAGATCAGGATGCCCTCGCCCGTGAAATGCGCCGCACAGTTGGACCAATGGTGTCTAAACCGATGCACGAACTGGACTTTGCAGGGATTCTGATTCAGGTCATGGATATTGCCCGTCGTTTCCATCTGGAAATTCCGCCACAGCTGATGTTATTACTCAAAACACTGGTACATGTGGAAGGTTTAGGCACAGACCTTTATCCTGATCTGGATATCTGGAGCCTGGCAAAGCCGATTCTGACCGAATGGGTCAAAGCACAGATGAATCCGCAGAAGAATTTAAAAGAATTAGGACAAAAAATCCCTGATCTGCTTTTAGGTGCTCAGGATTTACCAATGCTGATGATTGACAGTTTAAATGGTCTGAAAAATCAGTCCGCATGGCATTCAAAGCAACTGCATGAATTACAGATGATGCGCCTGGAGGTTGAACATCAACAGAAACGCAGCTGGATGTTCGGTTCTATCATGGCGATTTTATTATCCATTGCCATTATTGCGCCGTGGTATATCTCAATTGTGCTGATTGTACTGGCAAGTGTTTTAGCCGTCTGGCGGGTTGCAAAGTAAAGCCACATATTCAAATTAAAAAGAGAGCTCAGGCTCTCTTTTTTTAACTCACAGTAAAATAAATGATACTGAAATCACTTTAGCCAGATATTTTATTATCCTCATAAAAATAAAATTCACATAAATATTAAAAAAATTATTATTCAACCCAAATACAAACCTTTAACACAATAAATAAAAAATACATATCCCTGGTTTTGGTTATATTTAAGTTAAATATAAGACAAGCAACACAAAGATAAATAAAAACCATTATTTATTTTAAAATTTAAATACCTGGTTTTTGGTATTTATTGTTTAATTTCAACAACTAACAATTTACTATTTGCTATAATTTTCACATTTATTGACATTTTTAAAAAATCAAATCGAACAATAAATCCTTTTTAAAAACAATATAATAATTATAACAAAAATTTAAAATAAAAAAATTAATCAAATACAATAAAACAAAAAATTCATTTTTTTAAAATAAAAATAAACCTTACTTTAATAATAATTTTTTTTTGATATAAGTGATTAAAATTATTTAATTACTTTTTTATTGGGGAATAAATCAATATGTCTCGCTATCAAACAATCAAACATTCTGTATTAGCAATCGCTATAGGCTCATTAATCACTGCTTGTGGTGGCGGCGGTGGTGGTGGCAGCTCAAATCCATCAACACCGTTTACACCTAAAACAGTATCCGGGGTCGCTGTTGACTTTTATCTGAATGGTTCAACCGTTACCTTTGATGACTGTAATGGCGTAAGTACTACTACAGGCGCTCAAGGTACTTTCTCTTTCACAACTCTTGCAAACTGTACCAGTTCAGCACTGACAATACGTGGCGGCACAGATATTGTTACTGGTCAGGCTTTTACTGGAACGCTGAAAGTTAAAAAAACAGATCTTCAGAATTTCGCATCAGGCAAACTCGTTGCAAGTCCTCTGACTTCACTTGAATACTACCTGGGCTCAGCAGATTTACAGACGATACTGAACAACCTGGGTATCACCTCTGTCACAGCAGCAAATATCAGCACATTTGATCCAGTAACAGCGGGTACTGCAAAAGAAATGGCAGCCGTTTTTGTATTACAGCAACTGGCAACCCAGATTGAAGACAGTTTACAGGCTGTCAGCAAAGGTGATGGCTCTACAGCACTGACACAGGATGCCGCAACTAAAATTGCATTTGAATCCATTGTCAGTATTCTGAAAAACCAGAATACTGCTCTGTTTAATGCCAACGGTGATCTTCAGACGACTGTCCTTGCAAATATTGTCGACAGTGCAGTCAGCACTGCTGAAACCGTGATTGCAGATCCATCTACAGCAATTGATACCTCTGTAACAGATCAGATTCAGACAAATATCACCACTGTCTCAGATATTATACAAAGTGTTACTGCCAATGGTACAGGTGCAGACCTTCAGTCCGCTTTAGTTGCTGATCAGGCCAAACTCAATGAAATTAAAGAAAACCTGAAAACCCCTGTTTACAGTGATTTTTCCTTAGGTCATTACTCTTTGGCTGACATTAAGTCTTCAACTGCTGCGGCACCACTCAACATTGATCTTGGTGGTCTGCAGGCTGCTCTGTCTGCTAAATTCAAACTGGACAACACCAAGTCAGAATTAACCGACACCATTAAACTTGGCTTTAAAGTTGTTGCAACACGTGGCTCCCTGACTGAAAACATGGATATCAGTATCAGTAATCTACGTATCACCTTCAATACTGCTGGTGACATTATCAGTGCAACAGTACCTAAGGATGCGGTCATCACACTTCAGTCCAGCCTTAAAGGTATACAGCAAACTGAATTTGTCATGCTGAACGATAAGCCTCTTGAAATTCAGGCAGGTGCAGTTTCCCTGTACAGCATCATCAGCAATACCCCAACACTGCAAGGTTATTACAACCAGTACTTTAACCAGTTGGCTGTTGGCGATGTGATTGCAACAACAGCTTATGTACTTCCTATCACCTATGTAATTGATCCGTCACTAGGGCTTGGCACTGGAACATTTGGTGGCTTTACAGGTGCAAGTGTAACGGGTTACTTAAAACTGAACTGATTGTTCTCCAGAGTCAGCCTTAGGGCTGACTTTCCCTCTCCCTCTCCAATTCCCACGCCTTTCTTATGAAACGTTTTGTATTGACTCTGCTGGCAGGTTATACCTGCATGTCTGTATTACAGGCAGCTCCTTCTGATCCATTTCTTTTATCCAGCTTCACTACCGACCAGCAACCCAGACTGCATCTGACAGCCAGTTTGGATGCTGTGAACGATACTATTGATTTTGCGGACTTCAGGCAAAGTGAAGGACTGAGTGACAGCAGTACCGGTGACTATCAGGGCTTCCACCTTGCGGCAAATTATCAGTTCCATCCACAATGGTCTGTAGATGCTGAATACTGGAAAAGAAAAATAGATTTTGCTTCTGACACCAACAATATTGACAGTATGCTGCTCGCTGTTCGCTATAAACCTGAACTGAATCTGAGTAAAAAAAGCAGTCTCTCTTTACGTGCAGGTATATGGGGAAATCAGGCAAATGAGCTGAACAAATCAACGCCAACCCGTATCAATCAGCGTAATTATGAACAGGTTCAGGTCAGTCAGCCTGAAGATATTCAGTTCCAGCTGGATGGTATATTTTCACACAAAATTGATCACATGAACCAGCTGAATCTGTTTGCTGGAAGTGGTTACAGTAAAGTAAAAGTGAACCGTCTCGATATCCAGACTCAGTCCCGTGGCTGCCTGATGAATATCGCCATTCACTCAGATAACCGCTATTACGGACAGCTTGCCCGCCCCTGCCAGATCGATAACATGCTGATGACCAAAATGAATATTTCCGGCAATGCCACTGAATATGGTATTGATATCCAGAAAGACCTCAACTATGAAGCCTGGTTTGCTCATTTTGGAGGATCATGGAGCTGGCGCTACAGAGCATTTGAATCTCAACTGGCTTATCAGTATCAACACCTGTGGCGCAAAGATATAGATGATCGGGTCAGTTCTTTCGGCAGCAGCCCAATCAGCAACAATCATACTTTTGCAGCAAAAATGAGTTATGACTTCAGCCCACAGTTGACCGGATTTTTCCAGGGTGAACTGTACCAGCATAATTTCACAGGGAATATTCCATTTTTATATAATGGCGTCACAGCTTCACGTCTGGACCGTAGATATGGACTGGCATCCCTGGGGATCACTTTTCACGGTTTCTAAACATCTCCTGCTCAGCATCCAGGGTGACTCTCAAGTCACCCACTGACACCTCTCGCCATTGTCCATCACTCCCTCAGCACTAAAATAGCCCTATCCGTTTGAGTGAGTGAACCCATGACCCAGATTCTACAAAAACGCCCGGCTGCATTAAATATCCAGGCCGGCACACTTGCCAGACAACTCATTCAGAACGAAGGACTGCAAGCACATCATGTTGACATCATTCCTGGTGCGGCAGGTGGTCCCAAAGGCATTGGTTTAATGGGTCTGGACCAAGCCATTTTCGGTGATTTTCTGCAACGTGAAAAACAGCGCCGTTACCTGATTGGCTCATCTGTAGGTGCATGGCGTTTTGCAAGTCTTATTGCACAAGGTGAAAAAAAAGGCGCAGAACAACTGGCAGAACTGTATATCAATCTGCCCTTTAATAAAGGCATGAAAATCGCTGATATTGAGAAAATATCACGTGATATGTTACATGGGATATTAGGCGATCAGTCCGAAAAACTGGTCACTCATCCTGATTATCACCTTGCGATTATCGCTGCCAAGGCAGAGCATATTTTCCAGAGTGATCAGAAGCTTGCCTTATACAGCTCACTTTTGGGCATCATTGGCAGTAATGCTGTTTCACGTAATCACCTCAATAAATTTATGCAACGGGTGATCTGTCAGCCTGAACATTTCCCACAGTTTAAAATTCAGGACGATGCCTTTAAAACCCATTATGTCAATTTTAATACCAACAATGTTGCCGACTGGCTCATGGCTTCAGGTTCAATTCCAGGTGTCACCCCGGCGGTGAAAAATATTACCGATGCACCACAAGGCGCATACCGTGATGGCGGTCTGATTGACTATCACATCGACTTGCCTTTCAACAGTAAAGGGATTGTGCTGTACCCACATTTCACCGACAGTATCACCCCTGGCTGGTTCGATAAAATGTTCAAATCCCGCAAAGCCAATCCTGAAAATCAGGCACGGACTTTACTCGTTTCACCGTCTGCGGAATATCTGGAATCATTGCCTTTAGGACGTTTACCTGACCGTAAAGACTTTGTTATGAAAGGCTTATCAGACAGTGAGCGTAAGAAATTATGGCGACAGTCTGTAGCTGAAAGTCAGCGTATGGGTGATGAGTTTCTGGAACTGGTAGAAAAACAGAGTTTTGCAGATGTGATGGTGGATTTATAAATTACTGAAAAGTCCCCTGTGAAGAAGAGATCCATCAGTTAAGCAAAATGACTGGAAAATCCCTGAAACCCCTCCCAGCTCTGAGCCATGTATAGTTCAAGGAGAAAGAGAGGAACCTCCTGTAAGAAATTGATTTTTATTAATCTTACGTAGCTAAGCTACTCATCTCTCTTTAAAAAAAGGTGAGGAACAGTTCCACAGGAAAGATTCAAAAAATATTAACTGATCAGCATGACTCTGTAACATTAGGCTGAACGAGAATTAAAAATTTTCCATACATTTATAACTTGCTTAAGCTGTTTAATTTGCTAAATTTAAAACAATTAAAAATACACATCTGAATAATGATTCAAACAAAAAATCTAAATTTTGCCATCATCGGTGCAGGAACTGCAGGGCTTGCTACGGCAATCCTGTTTGCTCAACAAAATATTCATGTCACCTTATTTGAAAAAGCTGAAAAACTCGAACCTGTCGGTGCAGGCTTATTGCTACAACCCTCAGGACTGGCGGTATTTGAACACTTAGATGTATTGGACGATGCTGTAAAATTGGGTGCAATCGTGACAGGTTTAGAAGGACAACTGCCAAGTGGATCCAAACTGGTGGATAGTCATTATGCTCAGGCACATCCCGATTTTTATGGTCTGGGTATTCACCGAGCGACCCTCTGTCATGTCCTTGAAAATAAATGCCGTGAATATCCTGAGTTGATCACATGGCACATGAATGCTGATATCCAAAGACTTGAAGAAGCTACTGATGAAATTCGAGTGTATGGCACTATCAATGGTGAAACTTTCGAGCAGGCTTTTGATTGTGTGATAGTTGCCAATGGCGCAAGAAGTGAACTCAGACCCAAATCGTGGGTCAAAGTCGATCAAGCTTATCCATGGGGTGCAAAATGGACGATTGTTCCTGAATGTTTAGACTTCAATCCCCAGATCCTGCATCAGTTTTATGATAAATCCAAAATCATGATGGGAATACTGCCAACAGGTGCTGTACCGACTGCCCCTGAGCAACGGCTTTCAAGCATATTCTGGAGTTTACAGACAGATCAACTGGGTCATTTTTTACAGACCAATCAAGCACGTTCAGAATGGTTAAAGGAAGTTTCAAAACGTTGGTCACCCGTTGCTGAATGGCTGGAACAGGTCATTGCCAATCCAGAAGAAAAGCAACAATGGCTTTCGGCAAATTACCGTGATGTGGTGATGTCTAAATTTGGCGAGGGACGCATTGGTGTGATTGGTGATGCAGCGCATGCCATGAGTCCACAACTGGGACAAGGTGCAAATATGGCACTCCTTGATGCATGGGCACTGGGGCAAGCGGTACAGAATGCGAGGCAGAATGAAACCCTGGATTATCCACAGCTTTGGCAGACTTACCATCGACACCGTCAAAGTTCGACTGCTTTTTATCAATTTTTAAGTCGTTTACTCACGCCACTCTATCAATCGGAACATTGGTGGGCGGGCGGATTCCGTGATCTGACCTTTTCATGGATGTATCGCATTCCCTACTTCCGTAAAGAAATGGCGATTACCGTTTCAGGACTAAAATCGGGGATGTTCAGTCAGATGAAGTATGAGGATATTGCTAAAAAGTAAAATTTTATTGTGGATAAAAAATGAATCTAAAACAAATTTTTAAAAATAATTACTGGTCGATAATGGCAGGACATTTAATAAGTAATGTTTGTCTTTTTGGCTTTAACCTCTTATTTTTTATTTTTCAACTGGCTGACTATTTCTACTTTTTTAAAAACCAACTACACCTATTTTCAATACATAGAACGACTTTAACAAGGCTAAGTGAACATCCACACTTTTGGGGAATTATACTCATTGAATTGATTCCGTTCTTACTCACTTTTATCAATCAAGTTTTGCTAAAAAATCATGCTTTATATTTTAGTATTTTACATCGCTTACGAAATTTATTTTATCTGGAATATCGGAATCAGTCTAAGTCTTTTCATAATCGTGTGGGTATATAAAGAATTACGTGAAAATTTAGAACTTAAGCCACGACACTGAAATCATTTTCACCCAACATTGATCAAACATAATGCGGAACTTTCTCGGCAAATCGCTCCAAATCACGTAGACTATAGAGCGCTACGTTGACATAGTAGCGCTCTTAAAACTTATTAACCTGGTGAAATCCTATGAACAATCTGCAATGGCTCGATGAAGTAAAATTTAACGAACAAGGACTTATTCCTGCTATTGCACAGCATCATCAGACTGGACGCATTCTGATGGTGGCATGGATGAACCGTGAAGCGCTACAACTCACTGCTGAAAAAATGCGTGGCGTTTACTTCTCACGTTCACGCAATAAGCTCTGGTTCAAAGGCGAAGAATCCGGACATTTCCAGACCGTTTATGAAATCCGTTTAGACTGTGATGCGGATGTAATCGTGCTGCAGATTGAACAGGAAGGTGGCATTGCCTGCCATACAGGACGTGAATCCTGTTTCTACCGCAAACTCACAGCAAACGGTTGGGAAACTGTCGATGCGCAACTGAAAGACCCAGATTCGATTTATGGCGCAAAAGGCGAGCAGTCCACAAACCCACATACACTGGCGATGAATGCTTCAAATGCTCAGTCTGAACAGGTTGAAGTGCTGGATTACTTAGGCAAAATGATGGCTGAACGTAAAAAAGCTGATCCTGAATCGTCTTATGTTGCCAAGCTGTATCACAAAGGTTTAAACAAAATCCTGGAAAAAATCGGCGAAGAAAGCTTTGAAACCGTGATTGCAGCGAAAGAATACCAGGCGCATGCCAGTGAAGACAATAAAAACGATTTAATCTATGAGGTGGCTGATGTATGGTTCCATACTGTTGTCATGCTCGGTTATTTTGATCTGGATGTTCAGCTTGTACTGAATGAACTGGCACGTCGTCAGGGTCTTTCAGGTCTGGTTGAAAAAGCCAGCCGCAGCCATTAATAAACAGACCGATCAGTTCCATGTCCGGGCAGAATAAACCTAAAGCAACGTATGAGCAGGCAACCGCCATAGACAACGCTCGGCTTGGGAAATCATTCAAAGTCATTGCTTATGCAGGTACCGGAAAAACCACGACTTTACAGATGATCAGTGATGCCATGCCTGAGCGGCGTGGCATGTATCTGGCATTCAACAAAGCCATTGCATCTGAAGCTCAGAATAAATTTCATCGGGGTGTAGACTGCCGTACATTTCACTCCCTGGCATTCCGCAGTGTTCCCCGTGGCGTCACAGATAAACTGCGTTTACCCCGTTTAAGCCCTGGCTTTATGGCAAAGGAATACCGGCTTGAACCTGTAACTTTACGTCGCATGATGGGCGGACGCTATGAAAAATATGTGCTGATGCCCTCGCGTCTTGCCAGCCTGGTCTCCAATGCTGTCAGTTATTTCTGCTCAACCAGTTCACAGTATCCTGCGCCACGGCATTTACAGACACCGAGCTGGTTACATCCCGATGATGTCGAAGCCTTACAGAAACATTTATACCCTGCGATAGAACGTCGCTGGCTTGAATCCATTGATCCAGCTCATCAGGCAGGTATCGGTCATGATATCTATCTGAAATTATGGGCACTGTCGAGTCCGAACATACCAGCAGACTATGTTCTGTTTGATGAAGCCCAGGATGCTGATCCGCTGATGCTGGGAATTTTATTAAGACAGAAAAATACGCAGGTCATTTATGTCGGAGACGCACATCAGCAGATCTATGCCTGGCGTGGTGCTGTCAATGCCATGCAGCAGATGCCCCTGCCTGAATCCCGTCTGACCACATCTTTCCGTTTTGGTGAAGAAATTGCACATAATGCCAATGCCATTCTGGGAGCACTCAACGAAACTGTTCCTCTGATGGGAAATTCCCTGCTGAATTCAAAGGTCGTGAACAAACCCCATACCCGCCTGCGTGATGCTATTTTATGCAGAACCAATGCCCGCGCTATGGAGCTGTTGCTGGCGGGACTGGTGCATGGAGATAAAGTCAGTCTTCAGGCAGATCATGCCCGTCTGAACCGTTTTGTTGATGCTGCAAGTATGCTGAAACAGGGACGCAGAGTGACTGATGTACCTGAACTGGCCTGGTTCAATTCCTGGCATGATGTTCATGAATACTGCGAAACCAATGACGGCAGTGACATTAAACCACTCGTCAAACTGGTGGATGATCATGGAACTGACCCGCTGAAACGGGCACTTGCCAAAATCACTCCGATTGATCAGGCAGATTATATTATTTCCACAGCACATAAAGCGAAAGGACTGGAATGGAACCGTGTCCATATCGAGGACGATTACCAGTTCAAGGTCAATGAACATGACCATAAAATTACAGATGAAGAATTACGGTTACTGTACGTTGCCTGTACACGTGCTAAAGTAAGCTTAAACATTCATCATATTTACGATCTGATTCAACAATTAAAAAAACAGATGCCTGTTTCCCTGCGGACTAAAGCAGGATAACGGTCACTCATCCGCAGGTGCACCATGAAAGTCAAATCCATACAGCTTAAACATATTGGTCACTTTACAGATATACAGATTCCTTTCCGTCTACAGGATACTGCCATTACGGTCATCAGTGGACCGCAAGGCAGTGGGAAATCACTGATCCTGAAACATCTGTATCAGTCACTGACCTGGTTTTCTGCCCGTTACAGAGATCCACGTAATGCAGGTGTTGTGATTTCAGATCAGGATATTCTGCTGAACCGTCTACAGGCAAAAGTGGATATCCAGGTGAAGATTCCTGCCGAAGTTGGGCAGCTTCCCGAATCATCAGATAAAACTTCCGTACTGACTGCCGAATGTCAGTGGCAACTGTATAAAACACTGAACAGTAACGGAACTGGTATCAGCAAAGTTGAAACTCAGCAGCTCGAAGCACTGACCGTGCTGTACCAGCATGCTGTAAAACAGGATCCCTTACAGGGACTCCCCTTGATTGCCTACTATCCTGCAGACAGGTTCATACACGAAATCAATCTGCTCAGTAAAAACAATCCTGCGGTTTTTCAGCTCAGTCATGCCTACGACAATGCCATCATTCCATTCACCACCTTTTCCCGTTTTTTTGAATGGCTACGTGAAGTCAGTGACTGTGAAAATGCA
This sequence comes from Acinetobacter sp. WCHAc010052, assembly GCF_002165295.2. NCBI lineage: Bacteria > Pseudomonadati > Pseudomonadota > Gammaproteobacteria > Moraxellales > Moraxellaceae > Acinetobacter > Acinetobacter sp. WCHAc010052. The sequence continues at coordinate 3,209,418 of NZ_CP032143.1, forward strand.
CAGACTGCACAGCTACTGCAACAATGGCTCGATGAACAGTCTCAGGCACCAGCCAGCCATTCACAGACTCTGTGGCAGACTCATGCCCAGTTACATGCACCTGGACTTAAAGCTCTGCGTGATGCTTTACAGACTGTATTGCCTGAAATAGAGCAGCTTTATATCCAGTATCATCCAGCTTTGCAGCTGATGGTTCGCTATCAGGGCAAAACCATGCTGTATCAGCAACTGCCAGGCAGTCTGAAAAACTGGATTGCACTGACAGGAGATATTGTCCGTCGGATGTGTCTGCTCAATCCGCTCAGTCTGTATCCGTGTCTGGAGGGTGAAGGTGTGCTGATGATTGATGCTGTAGATAATGGACTGGATGAAACCCACAGCATGGAAATACTGGACAGACTGCATCGGGCATTTCCGCAGTTACAGATTATTGTTTCCTGTTGCCGTCATGAAGTGATCGAGTCTGCTGAGCAGTATCAGTGTTTCCGTATCGAACAGCAGCAGTTACATGAAGTAAACTTCCATCAGTTTTCGAGCGAGTTTCAGCATCTTTACCAGGAAATTATGCAGTCAGCAGAAGTCCCTCTGAGTCTGAATGATCCATCATCCACAGAATCTGACCGGATACAGCAGATTCTTGAACAGATTCAGACTCTGAATCCATCAGAACAGAAACAGCTGCTGATGCTGATTCAGTCTGACGATGACACATCTTCCCATGAGCATCTGCAATAATTCTGCTGACGGATAAATGCTGGAAATACCTATTCTGTAAATCCAGCATTTTCAGAGATAAAATGTATGATTGCTTTTTAATCACACTATGCGTTGATCAGTCAATCCATGCCCAGTCAGACACATGAACCACTGAACAGTGGCGTAGAATAGAACAATGCGCAAAAAAGATTGATGTTGTTTTATTCATGTAATAATATCGAATTAGATTAGCTTTTTCATAGTAAAATCCGATTTACTATGACCTTTTTCAGGTTGCGCAACACAATCTGTATATTTTTAACAAACTCAATGCGGCTTTCAGGATTGAGAAATTTGGATCGTTCCTTGCGGCCCTGTAATCCCTGAAAGATAAGATTCATCCAGGTTTCTGACCTGCTCAAGACAATGGATACGAGCGTGCTGCCAATTATTGTATTGTTACCCTTAGTACTCGGCACAACCCTTGTCTCGTGGCTGAAGCAATTCTCTCGCGGGGTAACGGCTTTCGGAGCGATCGGAGTCAGTCTGACAGTCTTTGCACTGTTACTGACTCAAGCCAACAGTGTTTTCAATGGTGCTGTCATCAGCCAGAGCTGGGAATGGCTCCCTCAGGCAGATATAAATCTCAGCTTTCGCCTGGATGCCCTTGGACTGCTGTTCGCCCTACTGATCAGCGGCATAGGGACGCTGATCTATATTTATGCTTACTATTACCTTAGCCCTAAAAACTCACTCAGCAAATTATACTTTCTGCTCATGCTGTTCATGTCAGCCATGCTGGGAATTTCGCTGTCCAATAATTTAATTATTTTACTTGTGTTCTGGGAACTGACCAGTATTTCCTCTTTTCTGCTGGTCGGATACTGGAGCAATTATGAAGCAGCTCAGCGTGGTTCACGTATAGCGCTGACCATTACAGGTATGGGTGGTCTGGCCATGCTGGGGGGCTTTGTTCTGCTGGGGCAGATCACGGGAACCTATGAAATTGATCAGCTGTTCAGCATGAGCTCGCAGATTCAGCAGCATGCACTGTTTGTGCCTGCACTGTTGCTGATTTTACTGGGTGCTTTTACCAAAAGTGCGCAGTTTCCATTCCATTTCTGGTTACCCAATGCAATGGCAGCACCGACACCGGTTTCTGCCTACCTGCATTCTGCCACCATGGTCAAAGCAGGTATTTTCCTGCTGGCACGCTTACTGCCTATCTTTGCCGGTGCTGCGCTCTATCATAATATTGTGACTTTTACAGGTTTATTTACCCTGTGTATGGCTGCATTTTTTGCCATTTTCAAAGAAGATCTGAAGGGTCTGCTTGCCTATTCCACCATCAGTCATCTGGGGCTGATTGTCTGTCTGCTTGGAATCGGCTCACCGCTGGCCGTTGCAGCAGCTGTTTTCCATATTATCAATCACGCGACATTTAAAGCCGCCCTGTTCATGATTGCAGGTATTGTAGACCATGAATCAGGTACACGGGATCTGCGTAAACTCAGCGGTTTATGGCAGTTATTGCCGTTCACAGCAACCCTGACCATGATCACTGCGGCATCCATGGCAGGTGTTCCACTGACCAATGGCTTCCTGTCCAAAGAAATGTTCTTTACTGAACTGCTGGCAAATCTAAGCGGTCCGGTCATGGTGGTTTCTGCCATTACAGCAACTCTGGCAGGTGTTTTTGCGGTCGCTTATTCTGTCCGACTGGTTCACGGTGTGTTCTTTGATGGTCCAGTCGGCAAAGATGTTCCAAATAAAAATGCACATGAACCGGCTTTCGGCATGCGTGCACCTGCGACTCTGCTGGCTGTTCTGTGTATCCTGGTCGGTATACTGCCTGCCCTGCTGGTGGAAAAAATTGTCAACAGCACCACGCAGGCAAGTACTCAGTCTGCTGTATTTGAGGGAACTCACCTTGCCATCTGGCACGGTTTCAATCTGCCTTTACTCATGAGCCTGATTGCGCTGCTGGGTGGTCTGATTTTCTATTTTTCATTAGCCAAAGGTGGAAAAATCAGAGAGATAGATCTTGATCCTGCTTTAGGTAAATTACAGGGCAAAGTCCTCTTTGATCTGTTCCTGAAACATCTGCTTCTGACGTCCAGAAAAATCAAACGTGCAACCGAAAATGGTTCTCTGCAAAGCTATCTGGTATGGATTGTTGCTTTCAGCATTGTGATTGTAGCCATGCCGCTGTTATCACAGGGACTGACAACTGGAACCCGTGAGCTGACGCATGCCTCAGCCATTGCGATTGTTTTATGGCTGCTACTGTTCTCTGCCTGCTGGATGATGCTGTGGTTCCACCATGAACGGATTAAAGCAGTACTGATCAGTGGTGCTGTCGGACTGGTAGTTACGATGATTTTCGTGACCATGTCAGCACCGGATCTGGCACTGACTCAGATCACAGTTGATGTAGTTACAACGGTTCTTCTGCTGATGAGCCTGTCATTGCTGCCACAGTTAACCCCCTATGAATCCAGCCGTTCAAGACGCTGGCGCGATGCCATCATTGCCATCTCAGCTGGACTGGGTATTGGCTGGATTTCATGGCTGATTATGACCCGTGATCACAGTTCCATTTCATGGTTCTTCATGCAGCAGTCCATTCCTCTGGGCGGTGGTACAAATGTCGTAAATGTGATTCTGGTCGATTTCCGTGGATTCGATACCTTTGGTGAAATTACAGTCCTGGGTATTGCCGCTGTCGGCGTACTGTGCCTGATGGATGGTATGCGTTCACATGGTACGGTCATGACTCAGGGACTGACGTTCCGTTTCAATCCATCTCCACTGATGTTCCGCATGACGGCTTCGTGGGTTCTGCCGCTGGCACTGGTGGTCAGTCTGTATATTTTCCTGCGTGGACACAACCTGCCAGGCGGTGGATTTATTGCTGGGCTGATTACCGCACTGGCATTGATCATTCAGTATATTGCGCTGGGTCAGGATAAAGCAGAACAGTTACTCAAAGCAAAATCCGGACGGCTTTATGAAATCTGGATTGGAACAGGTCTGGTGATTGCAGGCCTGACAGGTCTGGGAGCATGGTTCTGGGGAAGACCGTTCCTGACCAGTGCTCATGTGTACGTCTCACCTCCTGTGATTGGTGAAATGCATCTTGCTTCAGCCGCATTGTTTGACCTGGGGGTCTACATTACTGTGGTCGGTGCAACCATGCTGATGATTTCAATACTGGGCGACTCCCGTCACTCCAGCATGTCTGGCCCATTGCCGAAGGGAGAATAAGATGATCAGTCTTGAATTTTTAGTCGCCTCTGCGATTGGCTTACTGGTGGCTACAGGGATTTACCTTGTTTTGAGGGCACGTACTTTCCCTGTGGTACTGGGGCTTGCCATGATTGGTTATGCCGTCAATATCTTCCTGTTCAGCATGGGACGCTTACAGATCAATGCGCCTGCTGTACTGACTTCTGCCACAAAAGCAACAGATCCTTTACCACAGGCACTGGTACTGACTGCAATTGTGATTGGATTTGCCACGACTGCATTTATTGTTCAGCTGGCATTGCGAAGCCGTTATGAGTCAGGTACAGATCATGTGGACTCCAAAGAAGAGCCCGTTATTACCGATTTACGTGAGGATGAGCCATGATGAATGATCTCCTCAGTTTCCTGAATCAGCACACCCCGGTTTTCAGTATTCTGATTCCTGCATTTACAGCATTCATTCTGTTATTACTGGGCAATCCAGGTTCTGGCTCACTCGCTCATGACTGGCGTCAACCCTGGAGGCGCAGCATCAGCTGTATTTCTTCCCTGCTCGGACTCAGCACAGCTGTTTTTTACCTGGTTCAGGCGAGCCACGGTCAGATCATTATTTATAATCTGAGTGAATGGGCAGCACCTTTTGGCATTATTTTAGTGCTCGATCAGCTGTCTGCACTGATGCTGGTTCTGACCTATGCCCTGTCCGTACCGATCTTATGGTTTGCCAGTAAACAGTGGGATACCCGTGGACGTTATTTCCATGCCATGTTCCATTTCCTGCTGATGGGGCTGAGCGGTGCATTCCTGACAGGCGATCTGTTCAACCTGTTCGTATTCTTTGAAATCCTGCTGATGGCGTCCTACGTCCTGTTACTGCATGGTCAGGGGAAAGCCCGTTTTCATCTCGGCATTCATTATGTCACCATTAACCTGCTCGCTTCTGCTCTGTTCCTGATTGGACTGGGTATGATCTACGGCAGTGTCGGCAGTTTAAATATGACCGATGTTGCCCGACTGATGCCATTGCTTGAAGCAGATCAGCACCGTCTGGCTGTTGCAGGTGGTTTGCTGCTGTTCGTTGTTTTTGGTATCAAGGCAGCAATGCTCCCTGTCGGTTTCTGGTTACCTAAAACCTATGCTGTTGCCGCTACACCCGTGGCTGCCATATTTACCATTATGACCAAAGTCGGTGTTTATGCGATTTTACGGGTCAACGGCACGGTCTTTGATGATCCTGTCAGCCAGAAGATTTTGAGCAGCTGGCTGTTGCCTATCGGACTGATCACTTCCCTTTATGGCGTGATCGGAGCTATTGGTGCTGAGCGTCTGCGCCGTTTTGTCGGCTTCATGATTCTGTCTTCAATTGGTACCATTCTGGTGGCACTGTCACTGTTCAATACTCAGGCATGGTCAGCAGCACTTTATTATCTGGTACACAGTACCATTATTGCAGCAGCTTTTTATCTGCTCAGTGGATGGATCACGTCTCAGCGTGGTGAATTCAAAGATCATTTCAGAATTGCACCGCAGATGAAACAGCAGAAAGCTGTCTCTATCAGTTTCTTTATTATTGCCATGATGATGGCAGGACTGCCGCCTTTCAGTGGTTTTCTCGGTAAAGTTTTTATTCTGCAGGCAACCGCAGGTCATGCATGGCAAGGCATCATTATTGCCGTTGTACTGATTGTCAGTCTGCTCAGTATTATTGCATTTACCCGTGTCGGCTTCATTCTGTTTTGGCGGGCAAGCCGTCCTGAAGAAAACACAGAACAGGCTGCGTTCAGGGAATACCAGGCTTTACCTGATAAAGCACCTTTACGGAATGATGTCACAATCTATGCCCTGCTGGCGGGACTGGTTTTATATGTTGTCTTTGCCTCACCTGTTCAGCAGTATACTTTCCAGGCAGCTGCTCAGATTCAGAACAATGCGCTGTATGAAGCAACTATCCTGAAACAGGATCATAACCGAGAGACCATCAGTGTTCAGCCATTTGATCCTGAAAACCTGCCTGAGACCAAATATAACGGTGAATCAGTCGACCCAAATGCTCATCTGATTCCTTATACCATCAGTAAAGATACACTTGAAGGCGAGCATATTTCAGAATTCAAGCGACGTCAGATTCTGAATCAGGACTCACAGATCAGCCCTGATAATGAACATGATCAGCTCAAACCGATGGAGCCATGAGTATGCAAGAAAAAACTTTCTGGAATCGCTGGCTGCCGCATCCATTTGTTTCTGTGATTGTCGCACTCAGCTGGATTATGCTGGCTCACAGCCTTGAAGCAGGTACCATCCTGATGGCGCTGATCCTTGCTGTTGCCGTGCCCCGTATGGTCAGCCCATTTATTGAAAGCACGCCCAACATCAACTGGATTGAAGCTTTGAAACTGTGCTTTGTTGTTTTATGGGACATTATCATTTCCAATATCCGGGTCGCAAAACAGGTCCTGGGTCCTATGGATAATCTGCATCCCAAATGGTTCAGGGTTCCTCTTGAAACACAGCATGATGAAGTGAACACGCTGCTCGCGATGATCATTACCACAACTCCTGGAACCGTTACAGCAGGGATTGACCAGGACAAAGGTGACATTCTGGTACATGCGCTGAGCAGTGATGATCCTGAGCAGGAAATCAGAGATATTAAAACGCGCTATGAACAGCCTTTAATGAAAATTTTCAATGTGCAACCAGGAGAATCATCATGAGCATTCTGCCTTATGCGCTCAGCTTCTGTATGTTCTGCATTACCATCTCCATGCTGCTTTGCCTTTACCGCATTGTGATTGGTCCATCCATTGTAGACCGCTTACTTGCACTGGATACCTTATTTTTAAATGCCACCTGCCTGATTGTCGTTCTTGGCATTTACTGGGTCAGCACTTCCATGTTTGAGGGGGCATTACTGGTTGCCATGCTCGGCTTTGTTTCCACAGCAGCGCTGGCACGTTATTTTACGTCCGGTCATGTCATAGATTAAGGAGAAAAGATATGCAGCTTCTGATGGAAATACTCGTCTCCTTCTTCCTGATCATTGGTGCTTTTTTTATGCTGGTCGGTGGTATCGGAATGGTTCGCCTGCCTGATCTGTTTATGCGACTTCACGCTCCCACCAAGTCCAGTACTTTAGGACTAGGCAGCTTCCTGATAGCCGCCATGATCCATGCAGCATTTAATGGCCGTTTTGGGTTTGCTGAACTGCTTCTGACTTTACTGGCGTTTATTACCGCGCCCGTATCTGCAAATCTGATTGCACAGGCAGCCTTACATTTACGTTTACGCTCCATGAGTGGCAATGTACCTGAATCACTTGAACGCCCTCTGCCATGGCAACGGAAACGCAAAAAAATATTCCGAAAATACCGCAACAATCAACAGTGACCGACTTTCAGAACAATCAATCTGAAAGTCGTATCCAATAAAAAAGCCACCCGAAGGTGGCTTTTTTATTGCTGTCTTTATAAAAACAGCTTATTCATCATCTTTTTTTGCTTCTTCAGCAGGAGGTAAATCTTTCACTGCTTCTGCAATCAGACCAAACATATAGTTACCATATGCATTGGTTTTGTCATAGTGGAAACGCAGACGTGGCGTAATACGTGTCTTAATACGATGCCCAAGTTCATGACGCAGGAACCCTGATGCCTTATTCAGGACATCCAGTGTTTCTTTATTTGCCACTTCACTCTGCTCATCGCCAAGCTCACGTCCCATTACAGTGACATAAACTTCTGCATAGCCTAAATCAGGGCTGACTTTCACCGCTGAGATGGTCACAAGACCACCCAGACGTGGATCTTTTAGCTCCTGACGGATCAGTTCAGAGAGCTCTCTCTGAACTGTGTCTGCCATACGCTTAAGACGCTGACTACCCGCCATTAAAGACTCCGTTTAATCAGTTGAACATCATACACTTCGATCTTGTCCTGTGCTTTGATGTCTTTATAACCTTTCACCGCAAGACCACATTCCATACCGGCACGAACTTCTTCAACCACTTCTTTATAACGACGAAGAGATTCAAGTTCACCCTGGAACACAACCACGTCATCACGTAATACGCGAATCGGTTTGTTACGGTGTAATGTACCCTCAAGTACCATACAACCCGCAGCAGCGCCAAATTTGCTTGAGTGGAACACTTCACGCACTTCAGCAACACCCAGAATCGTTTCACGGTGTTCAGGTGCAAGTTTACCGCTCATTGCAGCTTTCACATCATCAATCAACTGATAGATGATTGAGTAGTAACGGATATCAATGCCATCAGCATCAGCTTTCTGACGTGCAGTATTATCAGCACGGACGTTAAAGCCAAGAAGTACCGCTTCAGATGATTCGGCAAGTGTTACGTCAGACTCAGTAATTGCACCTACGCCTGAACCGATAATACGTACTTTCACTTCATCAGTCGCAAGCTCAGCAAGTGCTACATGAAGCGCTTCCAGTGTACCACGTACGTCTGTTTTCAGTACAACGTTCACGATAGGCACATCTTTCTTGCCCATAGACGCCATAATATTTTCAAGACGCATTGCAGATTGACGCTCAAGTCGTTTCTGACGTTCACGATCCGTACGGGCATCCGCAACTTCACGCGCTTTTTTCTCGTCAGTTACAACAAGAACTTCATCACCCGCCATTGGCGCTTCTGGAAGACCTAAGATTTCGACTGGAATCGAAGGACCTGCAGATTTGATACGCTGACCGTTTTCATCTGTCATAGCACGAACGCGACCGTAAGATGAACCTGCAAGGACAAGATCACCCACTTTCAGCGTACCGTTCTGAACAAGAATAGATGTTACTGCACCACGGCTGTTGTCAACACGTGCTTCAATTACAACACCTTGCGCAGCACCTTCTTCAGATGCTTTCAGTTCAAGCAGTTCAGCCTGAATTGAAATCAGATCAAGTAACTCATCAATACCCTGACCAGAATGTGCTGAAACCATGGCAACCGGTACATCACCGCCCCATTGTTCAGGTACGATTTCTTTTACAGTCAGTTCGTTCAATACGCGATCTGGATCAGCAGATTCTTTATCCATTTTGTTGATGGCAACAATAATTGGAGTACCTGCAGCACGGGCATGGTCAATTGCTTCCGCAGTCTGTGGCATTACACCGTCATCTGCCGCTACAACCAGTACCACGATATCAGTCGCTTTCGCACCACGTGAACGCATTGCAGTAAATGCAGCGTGTCCAGGAGTATCAAGGAAAGTAATAATTCCTTTCTCTGTTTTCACATGGTATGCACCGATATGCTGTGTGATACCGCCCGCTTCGCCCTGAGCAACTTTTGCACGACGGATACGGTCAAGAAGCGATGTCTTACCATGGTCAACGTGACCCATGATCGTAACCACTGGTGCACGTGTAGATTGAGCACCACGCGCGCCTTCAGCTGCTTCAAGTAAGTTGTCTTCAGCCTGCGTATCAGAAACAAGAACTGGGTTGTGACCCATTTCTTCAACGATCAATGCAGCGATTTCCTGGTCAATCGCCTGGTTCTGAGTAACCAGCTCACCCATTTTCATGAGTGATTTGATCACTTCACGAACTTTAATCGCCATTTTCGCAGCTAAGTCAGCAACAACAATGGTTTCACCAATTTCAACATCATAAACCTGTTTCTTAACAGGTTTTTCAAAACCGTGTTTACCTGTCTGACTTGTTTTCAGACCACGTTTAGGCTGCTTGCTGAAACTTTGCTCTTCCTGACCACGACGGCCACCTTTTTTCGGAGCACGGGCACCTGGAGTATTGGTACCACGTTTAATGTCACGGTCTTCTTTCGCAAATGAATCTTCATATGCCTGACCAACCAGACCTGCCGCCAGTGGAGAATCATCCACAACACGGATCGTCGCAGTTGCATCTTCAGAAGAATACTTGGAAGCCATCTGACGCATCTGCTCAAGTGTACGCTGTTGCGCTTCCTCAGCAGACTTGCGACGTGCTGCTTCTTCAGCTGCTTTTAATTTCGCAGCATCAGCTTCACGAGCTCTCTTCTGTTCAGGTGTTTCAATCACTTTAACAGTTGCTTTCGTAATCGGTTTGTTTGTTGATTTACGTTTTACAACAACCGCTGCTTTAGGTGTTTCTTTTGCTGCTGTCTGCTGTTTTGCAGCTGCACGCATTTTTTCAAGATTTGCTTTCGCAGAACTTTCAGTTTTCTCAGCTTCTTTTGGAGCAGGTGCTTCCTGATTTTTCTGCTGAGCTTCAGCCTTAGCTAAAGCTTCTGCTTTAATCTGCTCAGGATCAGGCTTCACAAACGTATGCTTTTTACGCACTTCAACGTTAATGGTTTTTGCCTTACCTGATGTACTTGCCACTTTAGCAGTACTGGTTGTTTTACGTTTCAACGTGATTTGTCCTGCCTGACCGCCGTCCTGACCATGAACCTTCTTCAAATGGTTAACGAGGGTATTCTGTTGTTCAGTGGAAATAATATCGTCAGCCTTACTTTGAGGTAAGCCTGCCTCACGAACCTGTTCCAGGAGCTTTTCAACGGGACGACCCACGCTGAGCGCCAACTCTTTTATCGACTTGTCCGTCATATATTACCTCCTAGTTAAACCATGATTCACGCGCTTTCATAATGAGCTGACCTGCTTTTTCAGCACCCAGACCTTCGATATCTGCAATATCATCTGTTGCCTGATCTGCAAGATCATCAACGGTAATGACGCCACGGGAAGCAAGCGCGTATGCTGTTTCCTGTGTCATTCCTTCCATAGCCAGAAGGTCTGCTGCAGGTTCCTGAACATTTTCCTGCTGCTGAAGTGCATCTGCAAGAGCAATCTCTTTGGCACGGCTTTGCAGCATTTCAACTGTTTCAGCATCCAGTTCAATTTCATCGAATGTTTCAGGCGGAACATAAGCAATTTCTTCAAGTGAAGTGAAGCCCATTTCCACCAGTGCCATTGCAAGATCTTCTTCAATATCAAGACGGGTTACAAACATGTCCAGATACTGCTGTGCTTCATCCTGCTGACGGGCACGATAGTCTTCTTCAAGCATCATATTCAGTTTGAAACCGGTCAGTTCAGATGCAAGACGTACATTCTGCCCCTGTGAACCGATCGCACGGGCCAACTGATCACTGGTTGCAAAAATGATGTCTGCTGTACGCGCATCTTCATCAATGACAATACCTGATACATCAGCGGGTTCCAGTGCACTTGCAATGTACTGAGCAGGATCATCAGACCATACCACCACATCAATACGCTCACCGTTCAGTTCTGACTGAACAGCCTGAATACGTGTGCCTCGCATACCGATACATGCACCAACCGGATCAATACGGTGATCATTGGTTTTTACTGCAATTTTGGCACGCACACCCGGCTGACGTGCAGCGGCTTTAATTTCAATGATTTCTTCAGAAATTTCAGGAATTTCTTTTTTCATCAATGCAATCAGCATTTCCGGTTTTGAACGGGACAACAACAGTTGTGCACCACGTCCTTCACGGTTAACACTGTACAGGATTGCATTCATACGCTGTTTTGGACGCAGAATTTCGCGGGCAATCATTTCTTCACGGGCAAGATAAGCTTCTGCATTATCACCCAGATCAATAATGAAACCGTCTTTGGTCTGCTTTTTCACTTCACCGTAAATCAGCTCACCGACTTTAGACTCATAAGCATCAGCGATCAGAGCGCGTTCAGCTTCACGAATCTTCTGTACAATCACCTGTTTGGCAATCTGTGCAGCAATACGACCGAAGTCAATGGATTCAACTTCCAGTTCACGGATATCACCAATAGACCACTGCGCTGGATCAAGATCAGAAATTGCATCCTGACAAGCCGGCATTTCATGATCCTCATCAGCAACCACTTCCCATTGACGGAAAGTACTGTATTCACCTGTTTTACGGTCAATTTCAACACGTAAACGAGCTTCTTCAGAGTGTGTGCCTTCGTAGAATTTCTTTTTAGTCGCGGCAACGAGAGCCTGTTCAAGCGCTTCAAAAATTGCTTCGCGACTTACACCTTTTTCGTTACTGACCGTTTCTACCACGGTAAGAATTTCGCGCGCCATAAGTCACCTATATCGTTCAGATTCTTATTTCCGGGATTAATCCTGGTAAATCAAATTTGCTTTATCAATATTATTACTGTCGATTTCAAGTACTTGCTGGTTGTCAACTTCTACCTGAATCAGCTCATTTTCCACGTCAACAGCGACGAGTTTTGCCTGAAATTTACGACGGTTTTCTACAGCACTGATCAGGCGTAAAGCCACCTGCTGACCAATGTATCCTGTCATCTGTTCCAGCTGGAAAAATGGACGATCCCAACCCGGTGAAGATACTTCAAGTGAAAACTCACCTGAAATAGGATCATGAACGTCAAGAAGAGCTCCAGCCTGCTGAGTCACACGAACACAGTCCTGTACACCAACACCGCGACCCTGCTCAAGCTCACCGTCTTCATTCAGAACAGGTTCTGCATTGTCATCAACGGCTTTGTCTATATATATACGTAACAGGGAACGTTTACCCTGAGGGATAAATTCAATCCCCCAGAGATCCACACCACAAGCCTGCACAGCTGGTGCAATTAAATCCTGAAGTGTCTGAGTTTTATTTGATAGCTTCATTTACTCTCGTCAAAGTTGTGCAATCCAATGGTCAGGATGACCACTACATACCGATCTTAACTATAGTAGTAGTGAATCATGACGATTTGACCAATTTGATGTCGGCACTACACGATAGCCAATAAAAAAGGGCGAAATCGCCCCTATTATCGCACAGAAAACCAATGTCCACTGTGCAAAAAGGCCCACTTTGTTGTGAGCCTCTTTAGAAACTTGGTAGCGGGAGCTGGATTTGAACCAACGACCTTCGGGTTATGAGCCCGACGAGCTACCAGACTGCTCCATCCCGCATCAACGTGCAAAATTATACCCAGATATTAAACATTTTTCAATCAGAATTACATTTAAGATCTGACTGTTCAGCTTTGCATGCTGATCAGTAAAATGGTAGCGGGAGCTGGATTTGAACCAACGACCTTCGGGTTATGAGCCCGACGAGCTACCAGACTGCTCCATCCCGCAACAACATGCAAATAAATATCTCAGTTTCTTCAAACTGTCTTTTTAAGTCTGCATCTTAAAAAGAGTTGATTGGTAGCGGGAGCTGGATTTGAACCAACGACCTTCGGGTTATGAGCCCGACGAGCTACCAGACTGCTCCATCCCGCATCAACAGATTTGCCGCTAACACCAACTTATATTCTGGATTCATAAGTTGGTGCGGAAGGGGGGACTTGAACCCCCACGCCCGAAAGCACTACCACCTCAAGGTAGCGTGTCTACCAATTCCACCACCACCGCAGCTGTGACGCATTCTAGTCGCATCACTGCAAAAAAGAAAGGCTTAAATAAACTTATTCGCTAGTTTTCGTTCCAGTTGGCGAAGTTCCAGGCAACCCACCCTGTATAGGTGCAGTTGTTGCCGGAACTGATTTCAGACTGTAGGCATCAGTGGTCTGTTTTTTTGCATAAACCGCCAGTGTCAGACTGGTCACAAAAAACAGTGCTGTCAGAATTGCGGTCAGGCGCGTCATAAAGCTGCCTGAACCTGATGCACCAAAAACAGTTGCGGCACCACCGCCGCCGAAAGATGCACCTGCATCAGCACCTTTACCATGCTGCACCAGAATCAGTGCAATCATCAATACAGCTAAAATAATATGTACCACCAGCACAAAAGTATGCATGCTGAACTCCTGATTATTCTGTTTCTGCAAATGCCTGGGCTATTTTATAAAAAGACCCCGCATTCAGGGATGCTCCACCAACCAGAGCACCATTAATATCTGGACAGGCAGCCAGCTCAACCGCATTTTCCGGTTTGACACTGCCACCATATAAAATTGCCATCTGCTGACCATAAGGCGTCAGTTGCTTCAGCCCCTCACGGATCGCTGCATGCATGGACTGAGCATCTTCCGGTGAAGCAGTTTTCCCCGTCCCGATTGCCCATACAGGCTCATACGCAACAATGATCTGCTTCCACTGTTCAGCTTCAATCACTGGCGCAATATCGCAGATCTGCTGCAATACCACCTGTTCCGCCTGCCCAGCGTCACGCTGTTCAAGACTTTCACCAATACAATATACGACAGTCAGACCCGCATTCAGTGCATTTTTCACTTTTTCGCACAGAATCTGAGGACTGTCTGCAAAAATTTCACGTCGTTCAGAATGACCAACCAGTACCAGCTGAATCTGACTGTCTTTAAGCAGTTCAGCACTCACTTCGCCGGTATAAGCACCCGTACCTGCAATCCTGGACACATCCTGCGCCACAGTATGGACAGGAGATGCTGCATTTTCAAAAGCAGCTTTTACATTCATTAAAGCAATGGAAACAGGCGCAACACCTATACGGCAAGCCTGTTCCGAAATATCATTATTCTGCAGTAATTCTTTAAATTCCTGAATCAGTTGCTTGGCATCAGCCTGCACTGGATTCATTTTCCAGTTCCCAATAACCCAAGGCGTAACAGTCGATCCCGACATAAAGTAACCCGTAAAGAAAATTCATCAAAACGCGCACATTCTACACGCAAATCATAATTATGAAGACATTTTTATTGAAGCTTTTGCAAGACTGTATGAATTAAGATACCTTTGAAATGAAACAATGAATAAAAACATATGCCTTGAATTACGACTGGTTCATGCTTTTCAGACAGATTAAGGTGGTAGCATCACTTTTAGATATGGTATTTTTGTGCAACAAAAGTATAATTTTGCCATACCAATTATAAACAGTATTTTTTATTTAAGTAGGGATACCGGGGAATGTCAGTATTACAGGGTTCACCTAAATTCACAGGATTTATTCGTCGCCTCGTCGATGAAGGGACAGTTTCTGCCGAAAAAATGCAGCAGGCTGTTGCAGGAGCAAAAAAAGCCAAACAGGATATTGTTCCCTATCTGATTGAACAGCTCAGCCTTTCTCCCAAAACTGTTGCTGAAAAAATTTCAGAAGAGTTCGCAGAACCCATTTTTGATCTTGCTGCCTATGATACAGCTCAGATTATCCGTGAAGGCATAGACGATAAGCTGATCACACGCCACCGTATTCTGCCTGTTTTCAAACGGGGTCACATCCTGTACGTTGCAACCAGCAATCCAACCAATATGGATGCCATGGATGCGATCCGCTTCAACAGTAAAATGAATATTGAAGCGATTATTGTTGAACACAATAAACTCGAAAAAATTATTGAACAGAATTTCGCTGAAGAAAGTACTTTTGATTTTTCAGATGATGATATTGACCTGGATCTTGATGAGGGTACCTCCCCCCAGACTACAGATGACGATGATGAACCACAGGCAGATGAAGCCCCAATCGTAAAATATATCAATAAATTACTGATTGATGCCATACGTATGGGTGCATCGGATTTACATTTTGAACCCTATGAAAAAACCTATCGTGTCCGCTACCGTGTAGATGGTGTACTGCGCCAGATTGCGACACCACCCTTACAGTTGTCAAACCGTCTTGCCTCCCGACTGAAAGTCATGTCACAGATGGATATTTCTGAAAAAAGGATTCCTCAGGACGGACGTATCAAACTGAAACTGTCCAAAACCAAAGCCATCGACTTCCGTGTCAACTCATTACCGACACTGTTTGGTGAGAAACTGGTTCTGCGTATCCTGGATCCATCCAGTGCCATGCTGGGCATTGATGCTTTAGGATATGAACCTGAACAGAAAGCCCTGTTTATGGAAGCTCTGGAAAAACCTCAGGGAATGTTACTGATCACAGGTCCAACCGGTTCGGGTAAAACGGTTTCTCTTTATACCGGTCTGAATATTCTGAACCAGGAAGACACCAACATCTCCACAGCCGAAGACCCTGTCGAAATTAACCTTGAAGGGGTTAACCAGGTGAACGTCAACCCCAAAGTTGGTCTGACCTTCGCCGTCGCACTTAAATCATTCCTGCGTCAGGATCCTGACATTGTTATGGTCGGTGAGATCCGGGATCTTGAAACAGCTGAAATAGCAGTCAAAGCCGCACAGACAGGACACATGGTTCTTTCCACGCTGCACACCAACAGTGCACCTGAAACATTGACCCGTTTGCGGAATATGGGGGTTCCATCCTTCAACATTGCAACCTCTGTCAACCTGGTGATTGCTCAGCGACTGGCCCGTCGCTTATGTTCACACTGCAAGGAACCTGTTGATGTTCCACGTAACAGCTTACTGGAACTGGGTTTCACAGAAGAAGATCTGAATAATTCAGAATTCCAGGTTTTTCAGCCAGTCGGCTGTTCAGAATGCCGTGAAGGTTATAAGGGTCGTGTCGGTATTTATGAAGTTATGAAAGTTACACCAGAAATTTCAAAGATTATTATGGAAGATGGTAATGCGATCAAAATTGCAGAAGCATCTGAAAAATCGGGGTTTAATAATCTTCGCCGCTCTGGATTAGTGAAAGTCATGCAGGGGGTTACTTCTCTTCAGGAAGTAAATCGTGTGACGAGTGAATAGATTGAAAATTTAAAATAAGGATAATTGCATGGCTGTCAAAAAAGCACAGATGATGCCAAACTTCATCTACGAAGGGGTTGATCGTAAAGGGGCTAAGATCAAAGGGGAAATGCCGGCACGAAACATGGCTTTAGCCAAAGTGACGCTGCGCAAGCAAGGGATCACCATCAAAACCATCCGGGAAAAGAAAAAAAATATTCTCGAAGGGCTGATGAAGAAAAAAGTATCCACGCTTGATATCACCATCTTCACCCGTCAGCTTGCAACCATGATGAAAGCCGGTGTACCTTTGGTACAAAGCTTTGAAATTGTTGCAGAAGGTCTTGAAAACCCTGCCATGCGTGAAGTTGTCCTTGGCATTAAAGGTGAAGTCGAAGGCGGTAATACTTTTGCAGGTGCCCTGAAAAAATATCCACAGTATTTTGACAACCTGTTCTGTTCACTGGTCGAATCAGGGGAACAGTCTGGTGCTCTTGAAACCATGCTGGACCGTGTTGCAATCTATAAAGAAAAAAGCGAACTGCTTAAACAGAAAATTAAAAAGGCCATGAAGTATCCAGCCAGTGTAGTTGTGGTCGCTATTATTGTAACAATTATTCTGATGGTTAAAGTCGTGCCTGTTTTCCAGGAGCTGTTCTCCTCATTTGGTGCAGATCTGCCGGCATTTACTAAAATGGTGGTGAACATGTCTGAGTGGATGCAGAAATATTGGTTCATTCTGATTATTGCTATTGGTGCCGTCATTACAGCTTTCCTGGAAGCCAAAAAGCGTAGTAAAAAATTCCGTGATTTCCTGGATAAAGCAGCACTGAAAGCACCTATTTTTGGTGATCTGGTGTATAAAGCCATTATTGCCCGTTACAGTCGTACTCTTGCAACCACTTTCGCAGCCGGTGTACCTTTGATTGAAGCACTTGAATCTACAGCAGGCGCAACCAATAACGTGGTTTATGAACAGGCGGTCATGAAAATCAGAGATGACGTTGCCACAGGACAACAACTCCAGTTCGCCATGCGGGTTACGGATAAGTTCCCATCCATGGCAGTACAGATGGTTGCAATTGGCGAAGAATCCGGTGCACTGGATGCCATGCTGGATAAAGTGGCTACACACTATGAAAATGAAGTGGATAATGCCGTGGATGGATTGACCTCCATGATGGAACCTTTGATCATGGCTGTACTGGGTGTACTGGTCGGTGGTCTGGTTATCGCAATGTATCTACCAATCTTCCAGATGGGCTCCGTGGTTTAATGCAGGAAATTATCTCTTATTTAAGTACAACCCCAACTGCACTTTATCTGGCAGTTGGGATTTTCAGTTTATGTATCGGCAGTTTTCTGAATGTCGTTATTTATCGCACCCCGAAAATGATGGAACAGGAATGGCGACAGGAATGTCAGCTGTACCTGCATCCAGATCACCCACCTGAACCTGAAACTCCAATAACGCTGAGCAAACCCGCATCGACCTGCCCCAAGTGTCAGTCAGAAATCCGCTGGTATCAGAATATTCCTGTTGTCAGCTGGCTGGCATTACGTGGCAAATGTGGTAACTGCTCCAATCCAATCAGTATCCGCTATCCTTTTATTGAACTGCTGACGGCGGCCTGCTCCCTGACTGTCGTTGCGGTATTTGGTCCATCCATTCAGATGCTTGCAGGACTGCTACTGACCTGGGTATTGATTGCATTAACCTTCATAGATTTTGACACACAGTTACTGCCTGACCGTTATACCCTGCCACTTGCAGCGATTGGCCTTGCGGTAAACAGCTATTCAGTATTCACATCCCCTGCTGCATCCATATGGGGATATATCATTGGCTTCCTTTGCCTCTGGGTCGTCTATTATCTGTTTAAAGTTGTGACCGGCAAAGAAGGCATGGGTTATGGCGACTTTAAACTGCTGGCTGCCCTGGGTGCCTGGATGGGTCCTTTGCTCCTGCCTTTGATTGTGTTACTTTCATCTGTGGTCGGTGCGGTAATTGGTATTATTTTACTGAAAATCCGTAAAGAAAATCAGCCCTTTGCTTTTGGCCCCTATATTGCCATCGCTGGCTGGATTGCCTTTTTATGGGGTGAACAGATCATGAAAATTTATCTTGGGCAGTAATAACGGACAACTGAATGACTTTTATTCTGGGTTTAACAGGCGGTATAGGCAGTGGAAAATCAGCTGCCAGTCAATGGTTTGAATCTCAGGGCATTCAGGTCGTGGATGCTGATATTGTCGCAAGAGAAGTTGTTGAAAAAGGACAACCAGCTCTGAAACAGATTCAGCAGATATTTGGCACCTGGGTCATACAGGAAGATGGTGAGCTGAACCGCCGAGCCTTAAGAGAATATATTTTCAAAGATCCTTCAGCCCGCAAACAGCTTGAAGCCATTACTCATCCTGCCATCCGCACTGCAATCATTCAACAGCTGGCGTCTGCAACCAGTCCATATGCTGTGCTGGTTTCCCCTCTGCTGTTTGAAACCAGTCAGCACGAACTGACCCATCACAATCTACTGATTGATGCGACTGAAGAGCTTCAGATTGAACGAGCTTCGTCACGTGATGGGCAGAATGCTGAACAGATAAAAAAAATCATTGCTGCGCAGATGCCACGCTTACAGAAGCAGGCTCTGGCTCAGGATATTATTCTCAACGATGGTCATATCGATCATCTGCACAACCAGCTTAAAAAACTGCATCTTCAGTATCTTGCAAGAAGCGAAGCCTGAATCAGTTTTTTTTCTGCTGATCCAGCTTCACCTGGAGACTGTCTTTACGCCCAAACCATCGCCATGGCTGCAATGCACCCACACCCATACCCAGCAAGCCGCAGATAATCGCTATACTCAAAGGCTCATTCAATAATGGAACAGCCAGTACTGCGGCAATAAAAGGCGCCAGGGTCACAATACTCCCTGTTTTAAATGCCCCCAACCGTTTAATAGCTTCCACATAAGTCAGTGTGGCGATAATCACCACAAAAATGCCATGAAAAATCCCCTGAACAAGCAAGTGCATGGGTTCTGGCTGCGTCAGATTTTTAGGTAAAAATAAAAGATAAACCGGAATATAAACAAGCGCTGACCAGATCGCCACACCCGCCATGGAATGCCATGCAGAAAGCTTCCACTGCCTGAGCAACACAGTAAATACTCCCCACCAGATTGCACTGATAAAAAACAACAGATCACCAAAACCAAAGGCCACACCTGTTTCCTCATACATCAGAAAACACATGGCTGAAATGGCGGACAGCATAATGACCAGGCTTACCCAGGTATGCTTATCAAAAGGCTCCCTGAACAGAAAAAAACCTGCCAGTGCTGTACACAAAGGGATACAGCCGTTCAGGAAAATCGCAGCATGTGCAGCAGGGACAAAATGAAAAGCACTGTAGGAAGTCAGGCAATACCCCACCCCTCCGACCATCGCCAGAATAAATGGCTCTTTTTTCCAAAGAAAGGCAGTATCTTTTTTCCATATCAGAACTGGCATCAGAATACAGAATGCCAGTGCAAATCGGAGTGCGGTAATATCCCATGCGCTGATGTGCCACTGAGCATTCAGACGGGAGGTAATCGTAAACCCTCCCCAGATGCACATCGTAACTGCAACGAGGGCATAACCTTGTGTTCTGGGAGACATGTTCCTGCTACTTTAATTTAAATAATAAACTGACTCAGTGATTACGCTGACGGCAGGCTTCATACAGCGCCATACCCGTTGCCACACTGACATTCAGACTCTGTAAATTCCCTGCCATCGGAATATAAACGGTCTGATCACACTGTGACTGAGTAATCGGACGCAAACCTGTATCTTCAGCGCCCATCACTACACACACCGCTGTCCCTGTAAAGTCGAACTGCTGAACAGGCAACGCTTTTTCATCCAGCATGGTGCCAACAACACGCACATTGAATTCGTCTTTAATATTTCCCAGGGTTCTCGCCAGATTGGTTACCTGAATAAATTTAACCTTTTCAGCACCACCAGCTGCAACTTTGCGTGCCGTCGGCGTCAGGCTGGCAGAACGGTCACGGGGCACGATCACGGCTTCCACACCCATTGCTGCTGCTGTTCGGATACATGCCCCCAAATTATGCGGGTCAGTCACATGATCCAGCGCAAGTAAAAGCGCCTGGGGATTATTTTCAAGCAGCAGATCAAGATCTTTTTCATTCAGTACTGGATGTGGACGCACCGCAGCAACAACACCCTGATGAAATGGCTGACCTGCCAGTTTCTCCAGGCTGTCACGACTAGCTTTCTGAACACTGATGCCAAACGGTTCAGCAAGCTCCAGAATTTTCTGTAAGCGCTGATCATCCCGCCCTTTCAGAGTAAATAAAGTCAGAACCCGCTCAGGCTCAAGCTCAAGTAATGACTCCACCGAATGAACGCCATAATAATATTCAGGTTTAGCCATGAACGACCTCTAATTCAACTTTTATTCAGAATTCAAAAGAAAAATCCTGCAAAGCTGACTTTACAGGATTTCTGTGAATGAACAGTTTAACCGATTCAGGTTAAAAATTCCCTGTTCAATAAAATGAAAGATCAGCCTTCAAGATGGCAGACATAATCCAGCACTTCATCCGTTTCAATTTTAAAACGGCTGTTACCAGGAACATAGAACGACTGTCCGGCACGGAACAGTTCGCTTTCTTCGCTGTCAGCAATTTTAACCCGGCATTCACCAGAAATAATTTCCATACGTTCAGGAACATGCGTTTCAAACGTCAATGCCTGCTCGGTTGGAAGAATAACCCCCAGGGTTTTTTTAGTACCGTCTTCAAACTGAACCGTATGGCTGATACACAAGCCACCAAAGTAGACGTTTGATTTTTTCACAACAGAAACATGATCAAACTGAGCTGACATGCATATTCTCCAGGTAACGCGTTTTTATATCTTTTGACTGCCTGTAGTTTAATTGGGCAAGTACAACTAATCAATCCAGATTTATACAGAATAGAGTTCTATTCTCCATATTTTCTTCTGAATATTGTCTGTATAAATCCGAGGCAGGTTCACCATAATTTCACGGGAGTCCAGTACTGCAGCTTCATAACTGCAGACTTCCTGATTTTCCTGATCCAGCAACACCCAACGAACGGTCTCTGCTGCTGCATCTTCAACCTTAACAATCATGACGGGTGCCCCCATATTACTGCCCACATGAAACGTCTCAGCCTGTTCATAATCAGTCTGCTGAACAGCTTCAGGAAAAGGGACTGCATCAGGGTCAAAGCCCTGACTGTCGTGACTGATCAGACTCTGTTTCAATGCAGGCCAGATCATATAGCGCAGAAAATGCTGATCCACCACCCTGCTGGTCAGATAATTACCCGTCTGCATATACTGCTGAATCATGGTTTCAATTCCGTGAAAAACACCATGACAGCCGCCCCACATCCCCGCAAGAACCAACTCGGTATGTGAATAAAAGTCCCGCATGCTATGAAACCATCTGCTGCTGTCCAGCCATGCCTGAACTGCCGCTTTTTCTCTATAGGAAATCAGTGAGTCTGCATCACGGATCATAAAAAACCGGACATCAGGATCATCCATGACCAGGAATCGCCAGAACAGCCCGGACAGCTGTTTTTGCTGCTCATTCACCATAACAGTCTGCGCACCTGCATTTTTCAGTCTTTGCTGAACAACATCCGGCACACTGTCGTCCAGATAAATCCTGCATGTCCATTCGGGGTAAATCTCTCTGGCATGAACCACGTTCAGCCATGCTGTTTCACAGTATCTTGGATCACTGCCAAACAGTGAAAAAGCTATAATATTTTCCTGCGGACGGGCAGGATTAAACACAGGTCTTTCAGCAGGAATATTCAGCGTGGACTGTTCATTGACCTGGTTTTTTTTGCTCTGTAATGCAAGCGCACCATACTTCTGAACTTCATCCGGTTTATTCAGCTGATAACAGACTTCGGTCAATCCATCGTAAATATTGGTATCCACCTTGGCTTTACTCAGACTGATCGCCTTCAGATAATGTCGGTAAGCATCTTCATAGCGTTCAAGACGCAGTTCGGTAAATGCCAGATCCATCATTGCAACGACATGGTCAGGTACATATTTCAGTACTTCAGCCACGTGTTTCCGTGCGGCTTCATAGTCTTTCTGCGCTGTTGCCTGACGGAACAGAGCGGATAACTGTGCAAGTTTTTTATTCAACTGTTCAATATTCTGTTTTTTTATCGGTTGCCTGACCGGTGGTTTAGGCAAAGGCAGTTTCATTTTCATAATAAATATGGGATAAAATAGTTATGTTTCAGGTCATCTTAGAATAAAAGTCATCTTGTGACAAAAATAAAACCTGATATCTTTAACTTAAACTTACCGCAGTCCGGATGCGTATATGCTGACACATTTAACTCTGATCAATTTTGCATTAGCTGACAATTTAGCCATTGATATTGAACAAGGTTTTAATGTTCTCACCGGAGAAACCGGTGCAGGTAAATCCCTGCTCCTGGATGCGCTTTCTGCCTGTCTTGGTGAAAGAACAGATACCAATTATGTACGGTTCGGCACAGATAAAGCCGATGTCACAGCTGTTTTCAGCTATCAGGACGGCAGTCCAGAGGCTGAATGGCTCAAAGCACATGAGCTGGATGATGAATCTGGTGAGATCCATTTACGTCGTGTTATTTTTTCCACAGGGCGCAGTAAGGCATGGATTAATGGTCGTCCAGGCAGTCTGTCTGAACTCAAGGAAATCGGACGCTTGCTGGTACAGCTGTACAGCCAGCACAGCCAGCAGCAGTTACTGGAACCGCCTTATCCGAAGCACTGGATTGACCGTTACAGCAACTTTTACACTCCAGCCCAGCAGGTTCGTGATGCTTACAGCAAATGGCAGAAGGACATCCGTCAGCATCAGGCTGCCATAGATGCACAGGCAAACCGTCTGCAACGCATCGACACTTTACAGCTACAGCTTGAAGAACTTGAAGAACTGATTCAGATTGATTATAAAGAAATTGAACAGGAATTTGACCGTCTCAGTCACCATGAACACATCATGCAGGATTGCAGCTACAGCCTGAATGCACTCGATGAATCCGAACAGAATATTGCTCAGGAAATGTCTTCCATTCTACGCAGACTCGAATCACATGCGGGTCGCAGTGATCAGCTTTCTGAAATTTATAATTCCCTCATCAATGCGCAGAGTGAAATTGATGATGCAACTGCAAATCTGAGACAGTTTATTGACCGTCAGAGTTTTGATCCTGAACGAATGGAAGAACTGAACTCACAACTGGAAGTCTTCCATCGGTTAGCCCGTAAATACCGCACCCAGCCCGATGAACTGAAAAATCAGTACACCGAATGGCAACAGGAACTTGAACAGCTGCATCAGCTGGAAGACCCTGAAGCCCTGGCTGAACAGGTTGAGGCATCCTATCAGGACTATCTCAGCAAGGCACAGCATCTGGATGATATCCGTCGTGAAGCTGCTGCACCGCTGGCAAAACAACTGACCGAGCAGGTTAAACAGCTGGCACTGCCAGAAGCCCATTTTGAGTTTAAATTTGAACCACTGGAACAGCCATCAGCAGAAGGTTTCAGTTTTATTCAGCTGTTATTTACTGCCAACAAAGGTATTCCAGCACAGCCCCTTGCAAAAGTGGCGTCAGGCGGTGAACTGTCACGTATTGCCCTCGTCATGCAGGTCATGAATGCAGAAAAAACGGATGCCGAAGTACTGGTATTTGATGAAATTGATGTGGGTATCAGTGGTGGTACAGCAGAAATAGTCGGTCGTCTGCTGGCAGGACTGGGCAAACACGTACAGATTTTATGTATTACCCACCAGGCACAGGTTGCAGCACAGTCTGATCAACATCTGCTGGCAAAGAAACGGCAGTCAGATCCAGCCAGCAGCAGTATTCTGGAACTTGAAGAAGATGAGCGGATTCAGGAACTCGCACGTATGACCGGTGGTATTGAAATCAATGAAACTACATTGCAGCATGCCCGACAGCTGAGACAGCTGAAATTTCAGATTGCCTGACCCGTGATATCTCTTTGGACTCTGTCAAATACACAAAATAGTATTTGGATAAGTGATGGAAGTCCTGTAACTTATTAATAAACGTAATATTTAATATAATAATTCAGAGAATTGAGGAGAAATTCCCAGGTGTCAAAACAATTTCTGACGCACCGCTGTCTGATTGCACCGCCTGAAATGGCAGATGATTTCTTTGCCAATACAGTGATTTACCTTGCCCGACATGATGATGAAGGCGCACAGGGGATTATTATCAATCGTCCTTCGGGAATTTCTGTACGTGAATTACTCAATGATCTGGAAATCAGTGCCGATCATGTCCTGCCGCACGATGTGCTTCAGGGAGGACCTTTGCGTCCCGAAGCCGGTTTTGTTCTGCATACCGGTCAACCGACCTGGCATTCTTCCATTGCAGTCGGTGAAAACGTCTGTATCACCACCAGTAAGGATATCCTCGATGCGATTGCACATAACGAGGGTGTGGGGCGTTACCAGATTGCACTGGGCTATGCCAGCTGGGGTAAAAATCAACTGGAAGATGAAATTGCCAAAGGTGACTGGCTGATCTGTGATTCAGATATGGATCTGATTTTTAATTTACCCTACGATGACCGCTGGGACGCAGCTTATCGTAAAATAGGCATTGACCGCACCTGGTTATCATCTGAGATTGGACATGCCTGATTTAACACAACCGCAACTCATTCTTGCCTTTGACTTCGGCACACAGAAAATGGGGATGGCGGTTGGTTCTTCCCTGATTGAAAGTGCAAACCCGCTTGCCCTGTTTCCCATGAAAGATGGTATTCCGAACTGGGATGAACTGCTGAAAATAGTAAAACAGCATCAACCCAGTTTATTTCTGGTGGGATTACCTTTAAATATGGATGACACCGAGTCAGAACTTTCCACCCGTGCGCGTAAATTTGCACGGCGTTTGCGTCATCAGACCAATATTGAAACCCTGATGGTGGATGAACGTCTGACCACCCGGGAAGCCCGTGATGAACTTGAGCATTATCAGGCTCAGGGACGTGCAAAAAAACTCGCCGCAGACAGCATCGCAGCCGCTTTATTTATTGAAAGCTGGTATCGCAATCCAGAAGGCTTAACACCTTAAACAGCAGGTTCAGTCATGTCCAGGACATATGTCATCTATGGGGTAAGTAAAGGGCTTGGGCAGGCAATCCTGCAGGCTGTTCCTCAGCAAGAAGACCGTATATTCGGTATTTCACGCTCTGAACCCAGTTGTCTTCATCCCGGTTTTCAGTGGATTTCTGCCGATCTTTCTCAGCCTGAACTGGCTCGGGATATGGTGAAAAAACAGATTCAGAATCAGCAGGTGGATTATCTGATTTATAACGTAGGTATCTGGGAAGAAAAAGCATTTGAGCCTGATTATGACTTTGAAAACTGCTCTGATACCGAAATTTCGCGTTTACTTCATACCAATGTACATGCCTGCATACTTGCGATTCAGTCTCTGCTGGAAAATTTACGTCTATCCAGCAATGCCAAAATCATTCTGATCGGTTCAACCTGGGGACTGGATAATCATAACGGTGCAGAAGTTGCTTTTTCAGCAAGTAAATTTGCACTGCGCGGAATGGTTCATGCTTTGCGACAGAGTCTGAGAAAAGATCAGATTGGTATCAGTGTACTGAACCTGGGTTATCTCGCCACAGAATTTGACATCAACACACCACTGGATACTGTGCTGGCAGAAACTGAGACTCAACTGATTCCACTTCAGGATGTACTGGCAGCTATCCGCTTTATTCTGGCGACCAGTCGGGCATCCTGCGTCAAAGAAATCAACATGCCTGCCATGGCAGATCTGCACATATAAAAAACCCATCTTTCGATGGGTTAAAACCTGATGAATGGCTGACAGCTTATTTTTTATGTCTTTCCAGAATATGTACGGTCACGGTACGACCTGCAATAAAAGCCAGTTCATTGTGCGGTACTTCATCCAGTACAATTTTTACAGGGACACGCTGCGCCAACCGCACCCAGCTGAAGGTTGGATTTACATTGGCCAGCAGACCAGAGGATGTTGTCCGCTCACGGTCTTCAATCCCTGATGCAATTCCCTGTACATGACCTTTAATTTTCTCTGAATCACCCATCAGCTGAATGGTTGCCTGATCTCCCAGCTGGATTTTATTCAGTTTGGTTTCTTCAAAGTAACCGACCACATACAGTTGCTTACGGTCAAGCAATGCCGCAACCGCCTGCCCCACTTTGACATAATTACCAGGACGCATATCAAAATTGGATAAAGTCCCGTCAGCAGGTGCAATAACTTCAGCACGGTTCATGTTCAGTTCAGCCAGATGCAGACTGCTGGTCGCAGCTTCAATGAGGGCTTTCTGCTGAGTAATACTGGCTTGTGCCTGCTCAACTGCTGCCTGCAGCTGCTCATGCTCTGCGTGGGACTGATCACGTGTGGCAAACACCTGATCCTGTTCCTGTTTAGAAATCGCACCATCCATCAAAGATGCATAACGTCCTGCTGTTTTATCAGCAAGCTGAATATTGGCAGCCGATCTCACCACATTCGCTTTAGCCTGTGCCAGTCCTGCTTCCGCTTCTGCAAGTCCTGATTTTGCTTTTGCCAGATCTGACTTTGCCTGCTCAACATCGAGTGCCTGACGGGCAAGATCTATTTTAAACAGCACCTGACCTTTTTTGACCTGCTGATTGTCCTGAACCAGAACTTCAGTGACCAGACCTGCAACATCTGAAGACACCTGAATCACGTCTCCACGCACCCGCCCGTCACGGGTCCAGGGTTCGGCATTGTAGTAGTTCCACAGATGTACCACGCACAGGACAGCAAGTATCACCACAACAGTCAGCACTGTCGGTCGGATGACTTTTCGAGCATCAAAACTTTTCATATTCCACTTATCCATTCATCAATTCAGGAAGTTTTATTCATTACTGCACCAGACTGAAAATCCAGTGCATCAGCCCCAGTAAAATGGCATAAAGACATAAATTGAAAATGCCCGGCAGCGCAATCCACCCTCTTTCAATCAGGGTATCTGTCCATAGCGCAATTATTCTGAGCAGGATATACGCCAGTATCGCCTGGACCAGAAAGACCGGAATATAAACCCCGTACAGATTCAGTTCACCCATCTTTATGCTCCCGCCATTTCACGCTGTAGTTTCAGTTCCGTTTCAACCTGACATAAGCCATTACGGATGTTGTTCACCGAGATTCTGATTCTTTTCTGAATATCTTCATCACCTATCTCCAGTGCCGCATTTTCGGTCCGCTCTAACAGCTCAAAAATCTGTGCAGAATCGACCAGGTGCTGCTGCTGTTTTTCCCTGGCCTTAAACCATGTTTCCAGACTGTGCTGTAAAGCTACAATCCATTTCACAGCGACAGCGTCAGAAGACAGTTTCTCTTTCAGTTCATTTAAGCGGGTCAGATCAATGGTGGCACTGGACTCAATCAGCACGGCATTCATTTCTGCTTTCAGTGCGGCTGACTGCACCATTTTTGTATTGAGTACGCCAATCCGGTCAAGCATGCCCCTGAGATGCGTTTTGAACTGCACGCCATAATGCATACGGATGGCATGTCGCATATCCCGATAATGCAGCGCGAGCATCCGCTGTGCAGTAATATCAGGTGACATCGAGCGCACCATCTGTACCACACAGACGGAAATAATCGGACCAATCGCTGTACCAATGGAAAAATCAAAAAAGGTTATCTGATCCAGTGCATAACGGTTCTGAATATTCAGTCCCATCACCACGCCCATCAGCAAAGGCAGAGCCAGCCCCGTCAAAGGCGGATGCGGAAACAGCATCAGACAGTAAATAATGAACGGTGCCAGTACCACAGCCATTTCCCAGAAGGTTGTGACATGTGGGAAAATTCCATAGGCATAAATAAACACAATCACCACAGCATAAAGATTGGCACGAATAAACATTTTCAGTGCAGGGACAGGGTCATCCATTGCCGTCAGAATACAGGCACTGATCGCTGCCATTTCCGCCATCATGAAACCAGGTTTCCAGCCACTTAATATCCACAGCGCAGCAGCAATAAAAATAGTGATACTCGCCGACACTCCGCCACGTACAGCGACACCATGATCCCGATGCAGACTCGGATAGCTTGTGGTTAAAGGCGTAATGGTCTCAGGCAGTGAATTATCACCCTGTAGAATCCGCTGCCAGATCAGTTTCACTGCCCGAACATTCTGAATAAAATGTCGGATATCCATTTTCAGTCCCCCCAGCATCACCTGCTGTTCGGAACGGGCATGACTGAGCATCCGCTCAAAATCAGCATTGAATGTTGCAGGTAAATGTCTCAGTTCATTTTCATGAATCTCGTGTTTATCATCCAGAAAAGCAGCCACATGCCCATGCAGCAGCCTTAAATCTTCCCGATAACTCATATCAATCTGATCAAGCTGTTTAATCCGTTCAGACATTGCCACCAGGTTTGCCACCAGCATGGTGACCTGATGCAGCAGCTCCTGAATGGGCTTGGTCATCAGCTTATTAACCGATGTTTCATAACTCAGATGTACCGCCATGACATGAATGTCTGAGGTATCCCGCGTGATACTGGCGAGTAAGGTGGTATAACTGGGCTGATGATATTCATCAAGCAGAATCTGATCATACAGTGATCGGGTGTCCTGCATGGTTTTTGCCACACGTGTCTGTAAAACAGGTGCCAGTGGCTGAGGGAAAATTGTGGCAGTGACCACAGCACTACAGACTACCCCCAGCGAAATCTCGAGAAACCGTCCGAGTGCCATATCAAAGATGGAAATCGTGTCAATATAATAAATCGCATTAAAGCAGATAATCACAGCGGTATAGCCTGCCAGCATGAACACATAACTGCGGGGTGTCCGATCCAGCAGAGACACATACAGACAGAATCCGACCCAGATCGCCAGAATCAGAATCAACAGCATGGGCATATTGATAAACAACGGTGTAACCGCTACGGCAAAAACAGCCCCGAATAATGTTCCCAGCAAACGGTAAATACTCTTGGATGCCGTCATTCCTGAATAAGGGCTGGCGATCACGAAGACCGTACCAATCGCCCAGATGGGATAACTCAGGTTCAGAATAAAGGCAAAATACAGAGACAACATGCCCGCAATAAACGTTTTGGTCGCAAAAATCCAGTCCATTTTATTGGGACGGAATGCAAGAATCTGTTTATATAAAAGCATAAATACGCTCTGCTCACAGGGTTTGACAACAGCTCCAGTGATTCATATTTTCTTTTAGAGCCGACGACAAAGAGACATCATCTGCATTTGCACATGATGTCAGTAGAAATTTCGACATTCACACTGGAGGGAACAAAATCAGTCAGAAAATGCCTGTCAGGCACTTTTCAGGACTTAATTCAATTTAAATTGAATTAAAATTCATCATTGGATATTTGATTTGTTTATTTTTTCAAAAAACAGATAAAAAGTCAATACAAGTATCTCTATATGATATTAACATCAATATTTAATGAAAACTTACACAGTTTTCAAAGCTCAGTTCTTATTACACTATGGATTCAGCCACTTAAATGCCGACAAATACAGCGTGATTACAAGAAAAGCTCTGCATGATGTCCCGCATTTTGTTATAAAGTAATTATTCTTTTTTTTATTTTTCTCTTTCAGATCAATCAGGGTTCATATGGCACTTTCGAGTTTTGGAAAAATTCTCACTGTACTGGATTTATTCTCTGTATCCCGTCCGATTATTAATGTGGATACCATCAGTGAGGAACTGGGGTTATCCAAACCGACCAGTTACCGCTATCTGAAAGAACTCGTCTCTGCAGATATTTTACAGCGCCTGAGCGGAACTTCTGGAGACTACACCCTTGGACCCAAGATTGCTGTCATGGATTATATTTCCAGAACGACAGATCCACTGGTTCAGATCAGTATTCCATTTATGCAGGAAATTTCTGAAAAAACAGAGTTGTGCTGTTTACTGACCCACCTGAATACCGATTACTGTATTGATATTCATCACGAAGTGTTTAAAGACGTCAGTCTTCTGTCCTATGGACGTGGATGCCCCCGCCCTGTATTTATGGGGTCTTCACCTAAAGTGATTATGGCGCATCTACCTAAACAGAAAATTCATGACTATTACCAGCGTTTTGCAACTGAACTGAAAAATGTAGGTTTTGCTCAGGATGAAGATGCTTTCGTACAGCACATGAAAAAAATCAAGAAACAGGGATACTATCTTTCCCGTGGGGAGCTCGACCCAAATGTTTCCGGTCTGTCAGTCCCTGTAAAATTTTCAAGCAAGGAAGCTCCTCTTGCCCTGACAGTACTTGCCTCCAAAAACCGTTTTGAGTTTATCAATACAGATAAACTGATTGAAATACTCAAAGATAATGCTGCTCAGATTGAAAAACGCTTTATTTCCCTGTCTGAAACACATCAGTTACCGGGACATACCTACAGCATCAGCAAAAGTGATAATGAGCAATAATCTGTTGCAATTTCAACTTGTATAACTCATAAAATTCTCATACTATGATTCTGTTCTTCAGTAGATCCATAGAAGATGATATTGCTTTTGCGAAAACAGTATCCTCAGAGGTAAAAAAGCTCATGTTCAAAATCATGGGCTTTTTTATGGGCTGTAGAAATGCACAGGTACTCTGATTTACATTTAAGACAGTGCTTTCTCAAACGCTGTACATTGGCAAATACATTCTGTTCATCAATAATCACGGCATAGCGTCCATTATCAATACGCCAGATAAACAAGATCACAGAATAAAAAGGAATCCTGGATGAATATTCTGATTGTACATGCCCACCCCGAGCCACAGTCTTTTACCCACACCCTGAAAAACACCGCCGTGGAAGAATTACAGCGACTGGGTCATCAGGTTGAGATTTCTGATTTATATGAAATGGAGTTTAATCCTGTCGCATCCCGAGATGATTTTACAGCACACGGTAACCCTGACTATCTGAACTATGCACTGGAACAGCGCCATGCCTGCAAAAATCATGCGTTGACACAGGATATTCAGACCGAGGTTGAAAAGATTCAGAAAGCAGATCTTGTAATTCTGAATTTTCCCATGTACTGGATGTCTGTCCCTGCCATTTTAAAAGGCTGGATTGACCGTGTTTTTGTTTCTGGGATTTTCTATGGCGGAAAGCGTTTTTACAATCACGGCGGGATGCGTGGTAAAAAAGCCATGCTCTGCTTTACACTGGGTGGACGTGACCATATGTTTGGTGATGGTGCCATTCATGGCTCTATGGATCACATTTTAACTCCTGTACAGCGTGGTACACTGGCTTATGTGGGCTTTGAAGTTCTGCCCCCGTTTATTGCCTATCATGTGCCTTATATTTCAGAGGATGCCCGTAAACAGATGATTTTGGATTATCAGCAATACCTGCAGCAGCTGGAACAGTTAGAGCCACTGGTTTTCCCAGAACTGGAACAGTTTGACGAGCGGCTTTATCCACGCTGAACGGGTCTGCCAGGCTTAAATCTGTGAATAAAAGCAGCGAAAAGTCAGATTGACCCGTGGTTCTGTCACCCGGGTTGATTTTGCCAGGCAGTGCTTCCAGTAGCGCTGTGTCTGTCCCCGCATCACAATCAGCTGTCCACTTTGCAACTGCATATCCATTTTTTCAGCTTTCCATTTATGCTGAAACCTGAACTTTCGGGTTGCACCCAGACTGAGTGACGCAATCACCACTTCATGGTTGTCAGGTGAAACCAGTGAGGGTTCATCATCACTGTGCCAGCCTACGCCCTGCGTACCGTTTTCATATAGATTTGCCAGGCATGAATTATAGACATGACCCGTCAGCTTTTCGATATGCTGTTTCAGTCTGTACAGTCCCGGGTTCCATACATGTGCCTGTTTCGCCATGCCTGAATAGTGATACTGATAATGCTCATCGCCATACCATACAACTTTACGCTCTGTCCGATAGTACTGACCATGCAGATATACTTCGTCCTGCTGCCATGCCAGCTGCTGTAAAAAAAAGTTCAGATACTGCTGACTTTGCTGAGCATCCAGAATTAAACCATAGTCCTGCACCTGACCATCACAGGGCAATAGATTTTCCTGAGCTTCGGGAGTGAACAGTTCCAGATTCATATCGTCACACCCCATTCAAAATTATTCATCAACACAGACATTTTAGTGATTTATACCGCCACTCACCATCTTCACAATTCAAAACATTGTATGCGCTTGTGACACAGGCTGGATGGGCATAGACTGCTGATATCTGAACAATAAAAACAAAGTCTTATGAATCTGTGGCAACTTTTTCAGAAAATCCGTCCCTTTGTCCGCCCCTATCGTGGACTGGTGATTCTGACACTGACACTGACCCTGATCGGTTCCCTGCTGGCGCAGGTCAACGCACTGACTCTGAAATATGCGGTGGACAGCATCAACAGTCTGTTGCAGCAAGGACAGGGACTGACACAGGGCTGGCACATCATCATCACCATCACGGTAGTCCTGCTGGCTAAAGAAATACTGAATACCGTGATTAATTTCAGTCAGAGCCTGCTGGGGGGAAAACTGCGCTTAATGGTGTCGCAAAGTCTTGCCCAGAACATGATTGAAAAATTTATCAGGTATCGTCTGAGCTTCTTTGAACAGGAAGACCATCAGTCTGGCAAATTACAGACCCGTATTGATCGGGGTATCAGCCACTTAACCCGTTTAATTCAGATCTTCTTTATTGATATCCTGCCGTTATTCACCAGTGCCATCATTGCTCTGGGACTGATGTATTACGCCAATGTCTGGGTCGGTCTGATCGCAACCATTATTGTCCCGATCTATTTCTGGATCACGTTTAAAGAATCACAGAAACTGCTGACCAAACGGCGAGCCATCCGTGATGTATTTGAAAAGAAAAATCAGGGTATTCATACCATCATTAACTCCATTACGGTCATTAAATCGTTCAACCGTGAAGCAGATGAGTCTGCCCGTCAGCTGGCACTGCAGAAATCGCTGACCCAGAACCAACTCAGTGCGCAAAAAACCGGTTTTTTCTATGATGGTATTAAAACTTTCCTGGAACAGGCGGGCGTGGTCTTTGTCATTATTCTTACCGCATATTTCGTGCTGGATGGACAGATGAGTATCGGGATGATCATGTATCACGTGCTGCTGTTCAACAATGTCTCTGCACCGATCCGTTCCCTGCACCGTATTTATGATGAAGTGAACAATGCCATGATTTACGCTGAAGGCTATTTCAAAATCCTGGAAGCTGATGATGAAATTGAGGTCAGTGGAGCACTGAAACCACCTGTACATGGGCACTTTGAACTGAAAAATGTCTGTTTCAGCTATCCCAATGGTCATCAGGCGCTGCACAACATCAACATGAGCATTCAGCCCAATAAAATTACCGCCCTGGTGGGTCTGTCCGGCGCAGGAAAATCAACCCTGATCAGTATGCTGGATAAGTTCTATACGCCCTCCTCAGGCAGTATCAGTATGGATGGTGTGGATCTGCAGCAGATTGATACCGCCTATCTGCGTGAACACATTGGACTGGTACTGCAGAAAAATCATATTTTCCAAGGCTCAGTGTTTGAAAATATCCGCTATGGTAAAACGGATGCAAGTATTGAAGATGTCATGACCGCGGCAAAAAAAGCTTCCATTCATGAACAGATCATGAAGCTGCCCCAGGCTTATGAAGCCGATGCTTTGATGCTTTCAGGTGGTCAGCAGCAGCGTATTGCTCTTGCCCGTATGTTCCTGAAAAATCCACCTGTTATTTTCCTGGATGAACCGACTGCCAGCCTGGATGCCATTGCCGCAGAGCAGATCAAGCAGAGCCTGGATGAAATCAAACAGGGGCGGACAGTTATTATTGTGTCGCACAGCCTGTCGCAGATTATTGATGCAGACTATACCTATGTCATGCAGGATGGACATATTGCCGAACATGGTGAGCATCAGCAGCTGTACCATCAGGATGGTGCCTATAAGGAAATTTTTGATGCGATGGCAAAAAGCCTGAACATTGACAAAATTGCACGGACTTTTGGTGAGGAGGCAGAGGAAGAAACGCACAGTTAGATGCTGTTATTCCCTGCTGACTGTAAGTTTCAGCCATAAAAAAAGCCTTTCAGATGAAAGGCTTTTAATACTCTTAAACACTCAGGGCTGTTTCAGATACGGCCATGCAGCTTTTAAATAAATAAACATCGACCATAAAGTCAGTATGACGGCGGTATAGAGTAAACCATATGCCAGCATTTCCAGGGGTTTCCAGTTGAGCAGGAAAACCGTAATCGCAATCATCTGAAAAGCGGTTTTATATTTTCCGACCGTAGACACAGCCACATTGGTTCTTGCGCCCAATTCTGCCATCCACTCACGCAAAGCTGAAACTGTAATTTCACGTGAAATAATCACAATCGCGGCAAAAGCCATGGAAATTGAAGGCTGCCACTGCACCAGTACAATCAAAGCCGCTGCCACCATCAGTTTATCGGCAACAGGATCTAAAAAACGTCCGAATGCTGAAGTCTGATTCAGTGTTCTGGCAAGATAACCATCAAACCAGTCTGTGACTGCTGCCACAACAAAAATAGCGGTCAGAATAATATGACGGGACATACTGCCATCATGACCGTGAATCCCGATTGCAGGCGGCCAGTACGCCACCAGCAGAAACACAGGAATCAGTACGATCCGCGCCAGAGTCAGGATATTGGGAATATTCAGGATTTGACCTGTTGTCATAGACACCGCCAGCGTTCCTTTAAATGCACGAATTTGAATGCATACTGATTTTTGAAGATTTATCCACCGTTTACAGGCTTCACTTTATACGAAATGACCTACAGTGTCACTAGGCAAACACCGTAACCGTCTGTCTTGAAATCGCAATCAGTCTATTTTCAGCATCCCAGAGATGGGCATATTCGGTTGCATAACCATCAGATGCAAAGTCTGTAAATACTTTATATTTAAACCAGTCCAGCAACTGATGCTGAACAGGATGGACACAGGTCACATGCCAGGTCAGTGAACTGGCGGGAGACAATGTTTTAAACATCGGCAGTACACCAGGCGGCCAGATATCCATCAGTGCCAGCAGGTCAGCTTCGGTAAACACCCGGTTTTCATGTTTTTCAGGATTGAAGCGGAACCAGCCACCAAAGTCAGGTTTTTCACTGCCTGTACAGGGAAAACGTCCCTCAGCCCAACCCACATCGAACTGTTCATAACACTGCGGCATTGCGGCATGTCGGGGTAACATGCTCAGTGTTTCAGGCGCAGCATAATCAGGTGCCGTCCGTTCCTGATGTACCTGTATCGCAGATTCACGCTGTGCTCCAAAACTGGCGATCAGAATACTCTGAACGGCATCATCCTGCCATAACCGTACTTCTATGGTGGTTACTGACTTTCCCTGCCGCAAAATTTCAGCCGTGACACGTGCCTGACTTTCCTGTACAGGTCCAACAAAAGTCACACTGGTACTGAGTAAACGTTTTCCAGGATCGGCAATGGTGACAACCGCCTTATGCATCATCATGCTGGCAACCAGTCCGCCATAAATGGTCCGTCCCTGTAACCATCCTTTGGGTATATCAATCCATTCATTCTGCTCAAGTGCTTTAAAGACCTGACTGAGTGACATGTGGGGCATCCTTCATTTTGACTGTTGCTATCCTTGCCTGTTTTTGCGCTGATGTGAATGATCAATGACTCATGCGTCAGTGAGCATTTATGCAAATGCGTTGCCCCAGAAACCCACCTCACCTCACTCGTGCAGTACTTTATAAATGGTTCTCGCCATAACATCTCCCAGCCCAGGAACCAGTTTCAGATCATTTTCGGATGCTTTCAACACCCCCTGAATTCCACCGAAATGCGTCAGCAAATCACGACGGCGTTTAGGACCCAATCCTGGAATAGCCTCCAACACAGATCCTCCACGGCGTTTATCACGTTTTGCACGATGTCGGGTAATGGCAAAACGGTGTGCTTCATCCCGCACCTGCTGAATCAGATGCAGGGCTTTATGGTCTTCAGCTAACTGAATTTTTGTGCCATCGGTGAAATGCAGGGTTTCCAGGCCAGGCTTTCGCCCCTCACCTTTGGAAACACCGACCATATATGCATCCAGTCCGAGTTCCTGCATGACCTCCATTGCCATATGCAACTGCCCTTTACCCCCATCAATCAGCAACAGATCTGGCAACATGGCTTTTTTATAGCGTCGGGTCAGTGCCTGACGCATGGCTGCATAGTCATCTCCACCGGTAATATCTTCGATGGCAAACTGTCGGTAATCACGCTTACGCGCTCCCCCTGCATCAAACACCACACAGGAAGCAATGGTCGCCTCACCCATGGTATGGGAAATATCAAAGCATTCAATCCGGTCTATCGGACGCCCACAGATTTCTTCGAGCTGATGAAAGCGTTCATTCAGTTCAAGATGATTGGCAAGTTTTCCTTTTATGGCATGCTGAACATTCATTTCCGCAAGTTCCAGCCATTCAGCACGGGTCTCACGGACACTGTGTTTAATCTGAATTTTCTTTTCAAACTGCTGGTGCATCGCCTGCTCAAGCTCTTTACGGTCGGGCAGCTCTGTATTGATGATCAACTCTGCAGGAACTTCGTCTGCCACCTGAAAATAAAAGTTTGCCATAAAGTCAGACAGCATCTGCCCCAGATCATCACCCTGCATATCTGGAAAATAGCTTTTGCCACCCAGCATTTTACCGTTGCGGACATGCATGATCTGCACACAGGTCACCCCTGCCTGGTAAGCAATCGCCAGAATATCGGCTTCACCTTTGAGTTTATAAATCGCCTGCTGTGACTGCACATCACGCAGCAATGCCATACGGTCACGGTAAAATACTGCTTTTTCAAATTCGAGTTCTTCTGCGGCTTCTTCCATTTTCTGAATCAGTTCCTGATTCAACTCCCGAGTGTCTCCATTTAAAAAGCGGATCGAGTTCTGTACATCTTCATTATAGGCTTCAGGGCTGATCAGTCCTACACAGGGCGCAGTACAACGCTTGATCTGGTACTGTAAACAAGGTCGCTTACGCTGTGAAAAATAGCTGTTTTCACACTGACGGACATTAAACAGTTTCTGTAACACCAGTAAGGTGTCCCGTGCATTGTAGGCACTCGGATAAGGGCCGAAAAACTTCCCAACCTGATGCTTGCCTTTCCCCCGCCCCGAAGCAATACGTGGATAAGGTTTGTCTGCGGAAACGAAGATATAGACATAGGATTTATCGTCCCGCAGCATAATGTTATACGGCGGACGATGCAGTTTAATCAGGTTCTGCTCAAGCAACAGTGCTTCAGTTTCAGAACGGACCACCAGCGTTTCTATATTATAAATACGGGCAACCAGCGCCTGGGTTTTCGGATGTTCAATGGCTTTGACAAAATAACTCGATACACGGTTTTTCAGATTTTTAGCTTTGCCCACATACAACAGTTCCCCCTCTTTTCCCAGCATCTTATAGACACCGGGAAGCGTGGTCATACTGGCTAAAATTTTTTCAATATTTTCACGTGCGTTTTCGTTCACAGCAGACTTTTTAACTTTGGACTATATCTGGATGATGTCGTCTCAACGCTGTTTTTTCAAGCCTGCTCAAATAAATTTTCACTCACAGCCCTTTAACGTGGCTCCCAATTTTCGTCAATGGTCCTGTTACTTTCTGAAAAGCAATGCTGTTCATGAAATCACAGTACAGGTCCGCCACGCGCCAGATCTGTTCATTTTCATCGTAATATTTGCTGTGCTCAATCAGTTCATTCTGGTGGTGATATTTCCCCCAGTAGTCCACGCCATCCATCGTTAAACGGACATTAATCCGTGGAACTTTTAAATCAGGCTGATATCTGGTCCATGCAACGCCACTCCAGTTTCCAGTGGTCTCCACAGCCGTGTCTTTAAACTGTTCTGAATAATCCAGTGCAGGATAAAACTCAATATTATCCTGATTATTGCTCACCGAGATCTTCTGCCAGCAGACTGACCCGGCAGGGAACCGTTCGTTCTCAAGATTTAAACCCAGTACTGCCAGTAAAATCTGCCCCGTCGGTGTTTTATCCATTGCATAAAATGGACTCAGTCCATCGTCACTGATTTTTCTGCCGGAAACATCTGTTTTTTATACTGAGCACTCAGCATCAATGGGTTACCTGAAACACCATTACTGATGTCATATGTCAGCCGGTCTCCATCAAAAGTGGCTTTTTCCCCCAGCAGATAGTGATTCTCTGACAATACAGGTGGCAACCTTTCAGATACCCCATACTGAGTCAGGTATTTCCCAGTTGCACTGGCTATAGATGGACTTCCTTTCAGATACTGGACGGTCAGTTGTCCCTCAGCACTAATCCCGTATTTTCTAAAAATCAGCTCATCCGCATCATTGAATGATGAAGTATACAACCCATGATCTACAGGCTGTGCCTGTGCAGATTCAGTATCATCTGAACCGCCACACCCCGCCAGTGCCAGTGTCCCTATCAGCAAAAAACTTTTTTTCATTTTATATCATCACTTGTTCTATTTTTCATCATTATCAGTCAGTTGCTGACCATATCACAAGCTATAAACACCAGAATGTCAGCATGTTTTTAACAATCATCTGATTGTTAAAAGCTATTAATCCACTATTTTAAATTTGCTATGCTGAATCTGATCTGCCCATTTCTTTATCAGGTTCAAACTGCATGACCATTGAAAATGCTGCCATTCATATCGTAAAACCCGCTTCTGCCAATGTGGATAACAACGCTCAACCGTTCAGACCAGGCAAGTCACGTTTTCATTTTGAACCTGCCGAAGTCATGCAGCATTTAGAACAAAGAATCATTGGGCAAAAACAGGCTTTAAACGAAATAGAAAAAATGCTGCATGTGGTGAAAGCTGATTTTTCATCTCCTGAACGACCTCTTTCTGTCACCCTGATGCTGGGTCCTACCGGTGTTGGTAAAACTGAAACCGTCCGTTTGATTGCAGAAGCCATTTATGGGCAGGCAGACGCTTTTTGCCGTATCGACATGAACACTCTGGCACAGGAGCATTATGCTGCTGCCATAACCGGTGCTCCTCCTGGTTATGTCGGCTCCAGAGAAGGTCACAGCTTATTTGATGAAACTGCCATTGCCGGTTCACACACCCGCCCTGGTATTGTGCTGTTTGATGAACTGGAAAAAGCATCGACAGAAGTGATCCGTGGCTTAATGAATATTCTGGATACAGGAAAACTGACCCTGACCGCTGGAACCAAAACCATTGATTTCCGTAACTGCATGATCTTTATGACCAGTAATATCGGTGCGCAGGCAGCACAGCAATATCTGGATAAACTGAATCTGTTGCCTAAAAAACTGCAGGATCTCTGCCTGAAACGTGTACCGACTCAGACCATCATTGAAAAAGTCATGTTCAGGAAATTTGATCCTGAGTTCTTAAACCGGATTGATCGAACCCTGCATTATCAGGCTGTTCAGGCAGATGCCTTACCCCATCTTGTTGAAATTGAATTGAAAAAACTCAATCTGCGGCTGAAACCACAGCAGCGTCAGATCACACTGAGCGATGCTGCCAAAGCCTGTTTTTATCTAAACCATGATATCCGTTTTGGCGCACGGCATCTGACCCGAAAAATACGGACTGAACTTGAGCCACTGCTGGCTGTTCACTTTCTGAATCATCCCAACCAGAACCATCTGTATATAGACCTGATCAATCAACAGCTGCGTGTCAGAGATCCTGCCTGACATCAGGTTTTCAAGGCAGTCAATAATAATAAGTCTGATCCATTTCCACAGCTTTCAGATGATGATTCAGCTCAAGTCGTTGAAGCCGCTGTTGCAAAGTCATATATATTTTCTGTCTGAGCTTCAGGGTCACAGCAAATTCAAATCTGTGCTGCTGACTGTCCATCGGCTCTCCCTGCTCATTCAGCCTGTAAACCGTCAAGCACCTGGAAGGTACATGCCACGTTCCAGGTCTTGAACGTACCTTCATGGTTGGACCAAATACAAACTGGTATTCCGCATAACGATAAACCCTTAGCCTGAAAAAATGCGACCGGACAACCAGTTCATTTTCCTTAAAGGTCAGTCGGTAATGAAATGCCATATAGAAACAACACACTGGAAGAAAAACCCCAACAGCAGTCATTAAATACCCTGTTGCATCGTGATAGCTTAAATTCAGCCACAGCAGGAATATGCCGAAAATGATAAAAAGACGGTATATATTATTGGGATAACAGGCATTCATTTTTTATTCTTCAAGCAGTTTCAGGAAGCAAACAAATCACTAAGTATTAAGTTTTCAGACAGATCAATAAAAAAGGACACCATTCCGTGCCCTTTTTATGCTGTTTCACTGAGCGTGTTATCTCAATAAATTCAGAGCTTTGGCAGCAGTATTATTATAATAGCTACAACCCTGCTCATTATATTTCAGCATGATGTTATTCAGATAATAATCTGCTGTCTGAGCGGGTGTATCTGCAAGTAAGGCTTTGACTTTTTCACTTTCAGTTCTGGCACTGTAATTTTCAAAATCATACATTTCGCCATAGTAGGCTTTGCCTTGGTTATTCACGACCGCAAATGAGTCTTTAAGCAACCCGTACTGATCAAAGAACTGGACATATTTCCACTCATGTCCTGCCCAGGTGCCTCCTGAAATACGATAAGTCCACTGATTTTCAGCACCCCAGTCGGCTGCCACTCCTGGCAGTATATCCACCATGTCCTGATAACTCCCCCTGGTCTCCAGATCTTCCTGTTCAAAACGGATATACCCCTGACTGGATGTAGTTTTATCCGTTCTATAACAGACTGAACCCGCAGGAAAATACCGAACCGGTTTCAGATAAGCCTGAACAATCTGACTGCTCAAACTGCTGTTTACGTTGAGGAACTTAAAATATTCACGATACCCAGGATACACCACAGAAAAAATATCTTGACCAGAAACATCCACTTTTTTCAGTGTTTCCGTTCTCAGAGTACCTGGTGCACTGCTGAAAGTCAGTGTTTCTTCATTCAGTGCACGGGTTACAGCATCCACCCATGTATTATTATAAAGCTTTGAAGGCGTCAGTAAAAAACTGTCTGGACCTAAAGTTGTGCGGTACTGTACCTGCCCTGTACCACCATTAATATATCGGATGGTTTCTGTTTCAAGCGTTTCATCATCAACAATAAAAGTATAATCAGCAGTAACAGAAGCCTGAGGTGTAACCACCTGCGCTGAGGATGAACTGTCACCACCACCGCCACAGCCCGTCAGGGTCACTGCGATCACAACTGAAGACAGACAAAGTGTTAAATTTTTCATATTCATGTTCTGGTTAATAAGTAATATTCTAATTAACACGGAGTATATTTTGATGAAAAAACAAACACAATGGCATTTTAACTACATGTTTTAAATAAAAAAACTAAAAAAACACAATACTGAATCATCAACTGATTTATTAATTAATCTTTCAGCATCAATGATTTGCAAAACAGTTCTTTATTTTTAGGAGAAACGAGAACTGTACAACTTTTTCCATTTTTCAGATAAACGACTTTCAGTCTGTCCAGTGACAGTGCCGGAGATGAAACAGAATTGGTCGTCGCAGTGATACTCTGGATATCTGCTACAGGAATTTTCCAGGTCAGCCACATACAGTGAATCGTCAGCATGCCATCACTGATCACATAACGTGTGTTCAGCACAGGCCACCACACCACAACAGCCGCCAGTACATAGACTGCCGTATGTACAGGATACTGCACCATCGTACCTTTGGCATACATGGTCAGCAGCAACTGCACCAGCATTCCGGTCAGACAGATAAAAAAACCTAAAACCCACCAGTCAATTCTGGAACGAAATTTATGCATAAAGGACTCCTGCTTAGTGAGCATCTTACACAAAACGCTCTTTGCAGTGCAGTTTTAAATCTTTATTTTTCCGATAAAAAAACACCCCGAATGGAGTGTTTAATTTCAGTACCTGTACGGCTTTAAAACACATAAGGTCTGATAAAGATCAGGAAGAAAATGCCGAGCATTAAAAACCATTTCAGAAAATAATAAAGCTTACGGTTAGTAGCTTTAAGGGCTTTAGCCTTGACACGCAAGCGGTAAATATAGCCGAATGCTTTATTCAGTCCACCGGTCTGATCCCCTGCTTCATTTGGAGAGCTGGCTGCTGTCATGACTTTTTTGCCAAACCAGTGATTGAACCGCTCCATCATTTTTGACTTTAATGGGCGTTCAACGTCTGCAAAGAAAATAATACGGTTCTGATCTGTGGTGTTCTCTGCATAGTGAATATAGGTTTCATCAAACACCACACTCTCACCATCACGCCATGAATATTTCTGACCATCCACATCAATAAAACAACGGTCATCATTAGGTGTGATCAGCCCTAAGTGATAACGCAATGAACCTGCATAAGGGTCACGGTGACGGACTAAACGACTATCAGGTGCCAGTTCAGTAAACATTGCTGCCTTAATCGTCGGCAATGTTTTTAACAGTGCCGTGGTCTGAGGACACAGTTCCGCAGCAGACGGATGCGCTGAGTCATACCATTTCAGATAAAAACGCTTCCAGCCGGTTTTGAAGAATGAGTTAAAGCCCAGGTCATCATATTTACTGGAAGCCTTAATTCCGCCCTGATCATACAGTGCTCTCGCTTCATCCCGAATCATTTCCCAGTTGTCATCCAGCACTTTTAAATCTTTAAAATGCTGCGAATCAATATAAGGCTCGTTCGGAACTTTTGAAAACATATACATCAAAAAATTGATGGGCGCCAGAATGGTGGAATGGTCAAAAAACTGACGGTAAAACGAATGACGTACCTTTCCTCGTCGCTGAATATACAGCGCAGAAACAATAAAAACAGCTAAAATGATCCACTTAATCATACATTTACTCGGGAGATTTCAAGCAGTCGGCCTGATTAAAAAAAACAAATGAATTATCACATGGCGCAATTGTATCAAATTTTATACAGTTACAGTGCCCATAAGGCTCAGACACAGTGTGACATTTTTCCTCATCAGCCACTGTTTCAAATGGCAATTGACCATTCTGCCCAAAGTTTTCAGCCTGCCCCTTGAAAAAAAATGGCTTATTTCAATCTCTAAAAAGTGGTTACCTGGTAAAAAATATCATCTGAAACATAAGCTTCATAATCAGAACCCAGGCTGATTTCATAACAACGCCTGTGATTACACGGTTTCAGTGAAGAAAAATTGATGACCCTTGCGTCACGGCTTGATACAACTTGTTATGTTCTTTTTGGATATAGTTATCGTAAGATTAGCGAAGCATAAATGTCCGCTGCAACTGCGTACATGCTTCAAAACATCAACTCATAAGTCCTCCAAAAAAGGAGATCAGGGCATGATCCACGCTGGCAATGCCATTACCGTCCAAATGCTTTCGGACGGAATCGCAGAATTCCGCTTTGACTTACAAGGTGAGTCGGTTAACAAATTCAACCGTGCAACGATTGAAGACTTTCAGGCTGCTATTGCTGCTGTCAAAGCTGACAGTTCCATCAAAGGCTTAATCGTTACCTCTGGTAAATCCACATTCATCGTTGGTGCAGACATCACTGAATTCGGTGATAACTTTAAACAGGGCGAAAGCGCAATTGTAGAATGGGCAATGCCTGTTCATGAAATTTTCAACTCATTTGAAGATTTAGAGATTCCTAAAGTTGCGGCGATCAATGGTATTGCGCTGGGCG
Organism: Acinetobacter sp. WCHAc010052; assembly: GCF_002165295.2. NCBI lineage: Bacteria > Pseudomonadati > Pseudomonadota > Gammaproteobacteria > Moraxellales > Moraxellaceae > Acinetobacter > Acinetobacter sp. WCHAc010052. The sequence goes on from NZ_CP032143.1 coordinate 3,253,794, forward strand.
GCGGTTTTGAAATGTGCCTGGTGTGTGACTACCGTGTCATGTCAGAAGCTGCAACAGTTGGTCTGCCAGAAGTTAAACTGGGCATCATCCCAGGCTTCGGTGGTACTGTTCGTTTAAGCCGTGTGATCGGTATCGACAATGCAGTTGAGTGGATTGCCACTTCTGCAAACAAAAAACCTGCTGCTGCACTGAAAGATGGTGCTGTAGATGCAGTTGTTGCTGCGGACAAATTACAGGACGCTGCGATTGACCTTGTTAAACAGGCAATCTCTGGTCGTTTAAACTGGAAGGCAAAACGTCAGGAAAAATTAGAGCCTGTTAAACTCGACATGCTTGAACAGATGATGGCGTTTAACTCATCTAAAGGTGTGGTTCTTGCGAAAGCAAACCCTGCTCAATACCCTGCGCCTAAACTTCTTCTTGATTCACTTCAAGCGGGTGTGAGCCAAGGTCGTGATGCGGCATTAAAAATTGAAGCTGAAGCATTTGCTAAAGCTGCGATTACACCACAAGCTGGTGCATTGATCGGTTTATTCATCAATGATCAGGTTGTGAAAAAAGCATCGAAAAAACATGAGAAAGGTGCGCATCCTGTAAACCAGGCAGCTGTACTAGGTGCGGGTATCATGGGTGGCGGTATTGCTTACCAGGCGGCAAGCAAAGGTACACCAATCATCATGAAAGATATTGGTAATCCACAACTTGCTTTGGGTATGTCTGAAGCGAATGGCTTGTTGACCAAACAGGTTGAACGCAAACGCATGACTCCTGCAAAAATGGGTGAAACCCTTGCTCGCATCCGTCCAACTTTAAGCTATGACGAATTCAAAGAAGTCGACATCGTCATTGAAGCTGTGACTGAAAATCCAAAAATCAAAGAAGCTGTATTACGTGATACAGAAGCAAAAGTTCGTGAAAATACGATCATTGCATCAAATACTTCTACGATTTCAATCACACGCCTTGCAAATGCATTAGAGCGCCCTGAAAACTTCGTAGGTATGCATTTCTTTAACCCAGTTCACATGATGCCATTGGTAGAAGTGATCCGTGGTGAAAAAACTTCTGAAGAAGCGATTGCAACCACTGTTGTTTTAGCTCAGAAAATGGGTAAAACACCGATCGTTGTGAATGACTGCCCAGGTTTCCTTGTAAACCGTGTATTGTTCCCTTACTTCGGTGCATTTGACCTGTTGCTTAAAGACGGTGCTGACTTCCAGCAAGTTGATAAAGTAATGGAAAAATTCGGCTGGCCTATGGGTCCTGCATACCTGATCGATGTTGTGGGTATCGACACAGGTGTACACGGCGCAGAAGTGATGGCGGAAGGTTTCCCTGACCGTATGAAGCCTGATTATAAAGGCGCGATCGAAATCATGTATGAAAACAAACGTCTTGGTCAGAAAAATGACGTTGGTTTCTACAAGTATGAACTTGATCGTAAAGGCAAAAAAGCCAAAGTGGTTGATCCAGCTGCATACGAGCTTGTTGCATCTATGGCAACGACTGAAAAGCACGAGTTTGATGCTCAGGAAATCATTGACCGTATGATGCTGACTTTCTGTAACGAAACTGTTCGTTGCCTGGAAGACAACATCGTATCTACTGCGTCTGAAGCAGATATGGCAATGATCATGGGTGTAGGTTTCCCTCCATTCCGTGGTGGTCCATGCCGTTACATCGACCAGACTGGTGTTGCAGAATACGTTGCGCTTTGTGACAAATATGCACACTTAGGTAAAGCTTATGAAGCGCCACAAATGTTGCGTGACATGGCTGCTAACAACAAAAAATTCTACGGTTAAGGAGCGACGTGAATGGCTACTTTAAATCCGCGTGACGTTGTCATCGTTGATGGCGTACGTTCTGCAATGGGTAAAACCAAAAACGGTATGTTCCGCAATGTACGTGCTGACAGCTTATCTGCTGAACTGGTTCGTGCTTTAGTTGCTCGTAACCAGTTTGATGTCAACGAAGTTGAAGATGTAATCTGGGGTTGTGTAAACCAAACTTTAGAGCAAGGTATGAACATTGCTCGTAACATCGTGCTGTTGGCTGATCTTCCTAAGACTGTGGGTGGTCAAACGGTTAACCGTCTTTGTGGTTCGTCTATGCAGTCGATCCATACTGCTGCGGCGCAGATTGCAACCAACCAGGGTGATATTTTCATCATCGGTGGTGTAGAGCATATGGGTCATGTAGGCATGATGCACGGCATCGACCTGAACCCTGAAGCTTCTAAACACTATGCAAAAGCATCGAACATGATGGGCTTAACCGCTGAAATGCTAGGTCGTATGAATGGCATCTCCCGTGATGAACAGGATGCTTTCGGTGTTGAATCTCACCGTCGTGCGTGGGCTGCAACTCAGGAAGGTCGTTTCAAAAATGAAATCGTCGGTGTTGAAGGTCATGATGCAAATGGCTTTAAACAGCTTTGCGACATTGATGAAGTGATCCGTGCCGATGCTAACCTTGAAGCATTCAAAGCATTACGTCCTGTATTTGATCCGAAAGGCGGTACAGTAACAGCTGCGACTTCTTCAGCGTTGTCTGATGGTGCATCTGCAATGTTGCTGATGTCTGCTGAACGTGCTCAAGCTTTAGGTCTTAAGCCACGTGCTGTCATTCGCTCTATGGCGATTGCAGGTTGTGATGCTGCGATCATGGGTTATGGTCCAGTTCCTGCAACTCAGAAAGCGCTTAAACGTGCTGGCTTGAGTATGAATGACATTCAAACCATCGAGTTAAACGAAGCGTTTGCTGCTCAAGGTCTTTCTGTTATGAAAGGTCTGAACATCTATGACAAGCAAGACATCATTAACCTGAATGGTGGTGCGATTGCCTTAGGTCACCCATTGGGCTGTTCTGGTGCACGTATCACGACTACTCTGCTGAACGTTATGGAACAGCAGGATACTCAAATCGGTCTTGCGACCATGTGTATCGGTCTTGGTCAAGGTATCGCGACAATTATCGAACGTGTTTAATTTTTAATTAAATACTGAGATAAAGAACCCCGCTTAATGCGGGGTTTTTTGTCCCTTGTTTGTCCCCAAAAATGCGCCGACTAAATATTAGTATTAATTAAAGGAATCACCTGACTATACTTAATTCTGAGAGAAAAATGACAAATTTAGTTGTTAATTGGCACATTACTGAAGCATGTAACTACAAATGTTTTTATTGTTTTGCAAAATGGCAAAAAAATGAGACTAAAGAAATTATTCATAATAATGAAAAAATCATACAATTAGTTAAAGAAATATCGCTACTACCTATGATTGTAAATCAAAATAAAGGAACTAACTTTACAGGAATACGCCTTAACTTAGTTGGTGGAGAAACTTTTCTTTATAAGAAAAAAATTCTAGAAATAATTAAAGAAGCAAAAAAATATCATTTTGAATTATCAGCTATTACCAATGGTAGTTTATTGGATGGTGAATTAATAGAAATGATTGGAAATGAATTTTCATCTATTGGATTTAGCATTGACTCACTCAATTCAAATACCAACAAAGAAATAGGAAGAGTTGTAAAAAATACTCCAATGAATATCAATGAAACTCTAAAGAACATCCAACTAATAAGAATAATAAACCCAAATATAGAAATTAAAATAAACACTGTTATCAATGAATTAAATAAATTAGAAGACTTTAATTTATTTATCAAAAACGCCTCCCCAACTAAATGGAAAATTTTTAAAATTCTCCCAATATTAACCAAAGAAAACTCCATCAACAATGAAGACTTCTATAAGTTTATAAATAGACACAGCAAGTTTAAAAAAATTATTTTTTCAGAAAATAATGATGAAATGACTCACTCTTACTTAATGATTGATCCTCTAGGTCGCTTTTTTCAAAATAATGAACTATCTCATGGTTACGATTACAGCCACAACATTTTACAAATAGGAGGAGAGGCTGCAATAAAGCAAATTAAATTCAATATTCATAAATTTGCTAAGAGATCCAATTTAATCCCTTCTATTTCTCAATAAAGCCAAGTAATAAAAGTAAGAGATTTTTAAATCTCTTACTTACTTATGTCTATTCCTAATAAATTTAGTTACCTTTAAATCAAAAATTTTCATTTCCCTATTAGTATTATTCTTTTCCCAAAGCCTATACTCTAAAAAAAAGTTATATTTTTTAAAGACATCCTCTTTGTTTAATGAAACTGCACCAGCTTTTGCACGCTGCACTTCTTTTTTTAATTTTTCATAAAAAGAATTATCACCATTAGAAAATTCATCGCTAAACATCTTTAATTTTCCTTCATAGCACATGTCTAATAAATCTAAAAATCTTAATATATGTTCATTCTGTTGATTTTCTTTTAACGACATTCTTTATTGCTCTCATTCACAATAGCATCATGTAACATTCCTGATTTAGGATAATCCGTCCTTTCAACAATATATATCACAAGGCATGTACATATTTTAGCAATCTTTTCAGAAGACCAGTTTTGCTTTAATTGTGAGTAATTGGCTTTACAATTTCTGTCAAAAGCTTCAATTTGCCAATCTTCCCAACTTGTACTCAACTCAGAGTAGGTAATTTCAGATGGTTTAAGTTTTTCCTGTACTTGATCAATACCAAATCCTCCTAACACTCCAATAAAAATCGAAGCAACTAAAAGGGGAATTATTTTAGAACCCTTTTTTTCTTTATTAATAACCAATAAATCATTTCTACAAGTACCACATTTATAAACACCCTGACGACCTATTTCAACAACCCTATTTGTTGAATTACATTTACTACATATTAAATAGCCATTTGTCTCTATTTCACTCATCGAGGCTGTTTCTTATACATTATGGTTAATTACATTAAGTAAAAAATTATTTTTACTATTATAAATCATAAATATAAAAAACATAAAAATCAATTTTTACTTTTGCCCCGCTGCGCCAATAACATCGCAAAATGCTGTTTAATCCGACTGCCCTCAGCATCGACCCGATGCAACTCACCAATATCTTCATTGTATTTCACGATCTTCCAGCCCTCATACAGCGCACTTAACTCTCCTGTTTTAAATGCAAATGGAAAGTCAGGCTGAGCAGGAATATCAGGCGTATCCATCGCACAGACAATCAGGTTAAAACCATTCACATGGGTCGCTTGCTGCATCTGAGCAATCAAAGGCTTCACCGTTTGAGCTTCTAAAAACATCATCACCACCGTACAGCAAATAAAGTCATATTCGCCCGAAATACTCTGATCAGCATTCAGATCACGCTGCTGTACATGAATGTTCTGAATACCTTCTGCCTCTATAATCTGCTCCAGTTTCAGCAAACTGTTTGCATTGACATCCCAGGCATCCACTTCAAAACCATGCTGGCTTAAGTACAGGCTGTTACGCCCCTGTCCACAGCCCACATCCAGCGCTGTTCCACCCTGAAAATACGGCGTTGCAGCCACAATTTCTGAGTGCGTCGGCGAAAGCTGATATTTTTTATAAAAATAGTCCTGAGCGGTGCAGTAAAACTGAAGCTGACACTCTATATCGTCACTGGTTGAAACGATTTTGTGCCATGCCTGAGGTTCAATAAGCGGGGGTTGCTGTTCCGCGCTGAAATAATGCTCTGACTGTACATGGCCGGACTCATCCAGCATTGCAAATTTCAGTTCACCTTTAAATATCGTAAGTTTTGCCCAGCTGCCAGCTTTGGTATTGTGTGGTTTTTTAAATCCCTCTAGAATACGCTGTGCAGTCCATACAGCCAGTTCTTTATAACAGACCAGTTCCTGATTCATCACACCGCCCCCTTTTACCAATTGCCGTTTATGTTTATCTCACTTCACCATAAGATGTATTTCCATGATGTGCAACATCCCATAAAAACAATATAAACAATCCAGTTCACTTTTGATTTTGAATGATTATTTCTATTCAGCATCAGTTCAGGTTTTTTCTCATAAACCACTACAGACAGTAAGGCGCACACCTCCAAAGGTTACGCTCCTGCAGACAGATAATGCTTTCTATAGACCAATGTCTGCGTTATTAATTTTTGACTTCATGCTTTTTTTTGCTATGTTGAGTACAGTTTTTCATCTGTTTTTAAAAACATACTTTTATTTTTTCTGTTTATTTTTTTATTTTCACTGTTCTTCATATCGGTATCACTGGAGTTTCAACATGCATAACAAATTTATGAATAAGACATTATTCGTTCTGATTTCTTCAGTCCTGTTATCCAGCTGTGCAACATCAACACTCATTAAAAAAGATAACCGCACCTATACAAAAAATGTGCAGGTTATTCTATCTGAAGATCAGGTGGTCGCTTTCGGTCGTCCATCAACGGTACAGAACAATGTTCCACTCAACAGTCTGGTGATTGCAGGTCAGAAGAACAGTTATGTCATCACTGAAGGTTCAACTCAGTTTGTTACGCTCATTTCAAAACTGGACCCGAAAAATATTCAGATCAACAAAGCGCTTTCTTTCCACTCTGAAAATAATGATGGTCACTTCAGCGGAACTTTACCACTGACCTATGTAAAACTGCAGGAAGATATCAGTAAAAAGGACATGACATTCTTTATTGAGAATGGTGCTGAAGAATGTTCCACATCCAGTGATAAACGCATGAATGCTCAGCGCTTCTGTTTCAATATCAAAATGGCAGGTGTCGTTTTTCCACCAGCTGCCAACCTGACCTCACTGAAAGCCCTGAGTAAGCCTTACCATGTCAGTATTCATACACATCAGGAAGAAAGTTATAAAAATAAATCAGGTATGAATCCACTCGAAAAACTGGCACTGCTGCCTTTTGCAGTGGCTATAGATGTCATCAGCCTGCCTTTCCAGGCTGCCGAAAAAATCTTTGACTGATGTCTTCTGCGTACTGCTCAGTCTCTACTGAACCTGCTGACTGAGCAGTTCCACACTTAACCATTCCATATATTTTTCTTTGTCCATAAAGTCTGGTGCAGTACCGGTATCCAGACTGTAAAACTGATTATTAAATTCAATGACAATCTGTTCGGTGTGGTGCCAGTCTTCAATCATGCGAAAATGCTGATTAAAGAAAAAACGGTTTTTACCCCAGTTACTCAGACTTTCCAGTTTTGGATAGTTTTTATTTTCAATGAACTCTGCATACAGCTGATGAATATCATGAAAGACATGGATTGTTTTCATTTTTGCTCTGCCTGAAACACATAAGATAAAGAGATGTACCTCAACACTGCTCAGGCTACAGTGCTGAGTTTTAATACATGTGACAGTTCACTGAAAAGTTGTATCCTGCACGACATACTTTTAAGGTTACAGTTTCTGCTCCACTTCACGGCGGTTCTGCTTTTTAATCTGTTCAAGCTTCGCAGTCAGTGCCAGTACCTCTTTGTATAAAGCATTGAACTGCTGCAATGGTTTATCTTCATAAAACATAAAAGTATTCTTTTTCTTTTCCCATTTATTGTTTTTCAGTACAGTAAAAATCGCTTCTGCTTTACTGAGAATCTGCATCTCAATCTCAAACATCACCAATGCTTCATCCTGTTTCAGGCTTGCTTTCATATTTTCAGCCAGCTGATGCCGATAACGTGAGTTTATTCCCAGATGTTTTGCCTGATCTACAGCATTCTGCTCTCTTTGCTGCGTCTGTAGTCTGAACTGTTCCGCCAGTACATGCGCCTGTTTCAGCATATTTTCCGTTTCGGTATAGTTCTGTTTTTTGTCTTTTTCCAGCCGGTTAATATTTAAAAACTGATCCCATCCCAGGGCTTTTAATTCACGCAGATATGTATTGCGGGCTTCAGCATTCTGAATCATATGGCTCAGCACAAAATCAGCCATAATTTTATAATCCCCCGTCAGGCGCGGATCTGAAATATCGACCTGAATGGGCTTTGACCAGTCTCTTGCCTGGCTGTAAATCAGTTCAGTTTTTTCAAGCAATACCGTCTGATAAATATCCAGTGCCTGCTGTTCATTTTGCTGTTCCCTGTACTGACAGTACATCCCGCCAAACATCAGAAGGGTGGCAAGACCTAAAATAATAAAGATACGTGGCATAGTCTGCTCGTTTTTTCCTTTTCAGATATCATAGCCTGAATTTGCAGAAATGATGCTTTTTTAAACAGATCATCTATCGGATACAGGCTGTGTATAAACAATAAGTTATCCACAATTCTGCTGAAAATGATGAACAAGCTGAGCTGATTATGTAAAAATGCTTTAAATTTTGAAGTACATCCCCATGTACTGCTTAACTCTAAAGTTTAACAATCGAGATTTTTTATGCGCGTAGATATCTGGTCAGACGTGGTTTGCCCTTTCTGTTACATCGGTAAAAAACGTTTTGAAGCCGCTGCTAAAGAAATGGATATTGAACTGGAAGTTCACTGGCACAGCTTTGAACTTGATCCTGACGCACCTGCGGTACAACAGATTTCCAATACTGAACGCCTGGCACAGAAATACGGTCGCACCACTGCCGAAGTGGAAGAAATGGAACGTAATATCGCAGCAATGGCAAAAGAAGAAGGCATTGAGTTCAACTGGCAGAATGCCAACTCAGGCAACACGTTCAACGCACACCGTATTATTCACCTGGCACAGAGTCAGGGCTTAGGTTCGGAAGCAAAAGAAGCCTTTTTCTACAGCTATATGACGCAAGGTCTGGCGATTGGCGAACGTGAAACACTTGAGGATGTCGCAGCACGGATTGGTCTGAATCCTGTTGAAGTGGATGATGTTCTGGATGGCAATGAATATGCTGATATTGTCCGCTTTGACGAAGAAGTTGCCCGTGATCAGCTGAAAGTGACCGGTGTACCTTTCTTTGTTTTTGATCAGCGTATTGCACTTGCCGGCGCACAGCCCCGTGAAATCTTTATGCAGGTTATGCAGAAAGCACTGGAAAGTGCAGATCAGAATGATGTCCAGTCCGATGACGGTTTACAGTGCAACGATGAACAATGTGATCTGCCGAAGTAAAGCCCGAATAGAGCTGTCTAAAAAATCCTCCTGAATGGAGGATTTTTTTTGCCCTGCCATCAAGCCTCGATATGAGCAATTTTCAGCGGATGCAGCTGTTTTCTATTCCAAAAATCATTGCAACAACCAGAGCAAATACTCTAATTAATTGTTTTATATTGTTATTTTATATCTGATTGCCGAATCTATCATTCCTGCATGATCATTTTTTAACAATAATTCATTTAACAAATCTTTTATCTCCCAGTCCATCAGGACAAATCTTCAGAAGGAAATCCTTATGAAACTGTTTAAAACTGCTGCTGTTGCAGTCGCTGTTGTATTTTCTGCTGGTGTATCTGCTCAAATCGTTTATGTACCTGACTTTCCTGTTAAAAAAGCAGTGGTGGAAACTCAGACTGTGACTGCTGATCAACCTGCTGCATCTGAATCTGTACAGGATAAAAAAGCAGCATAATTTACTTAAACCCTTAAAAGCAGGCTATTTTTCAGCCTGCTTTTTTTATTTCAGAAATCCTGTTTTTATAAAATAACGCTCACAGTTCACATGATTCAGAACCCATCTTTGTCATTTACTTAAAAAATATTTCAATTTTTTATTGATGCATTCCCACTTTGTGTCAATTTTGCTTATAAAATCTCAAAAACTGACAATTTTTTTCATGTTTTTTTTATTTAAATCCATATAATCAAAAAATCAAAACAATTATTTTTTCATTTGAACGTATTCATATGCAGGAACTTCAGGCACTTATTCAGGGGAAAATTCCACCGCAGGCAATCAACATTGAAAATCTGATTGCCCTGGCTGAACGTTACCCGTCAAAACAGTCGGCAGAATACAAAATGATAGAACTGGCTGTGAATATTGTGCTGGCCAGTTACCTGGAAAAAGCTCAGAAACATGTTTAGGAGTATGTCAGTGGATGCTTTGGAAAAGTCATTGCTGATTAAAGAATTACGTGACCTGACCCATGATCTGGAACGTCAGGCTTTGTCTTTTTATGAAATAGCCCGTTCAAAAAAACGTATTCATGAAATTTTTGAACTGTGTGATGAACCGATATTTAAAAAACAGGTGCTGGGTTATAAAGCACAGATCAATCCTGAAGCCACAACACTTGAGTTTGCCGATCAGACTTTGTACCGTCAGTCATTCCGTGGCTATTTTCAGGAAGACAGCCTCCTTGAAGAGGCACTGTATGCACATCCCGAATCTGGATGGGCTTTTCTGCATCATGCATCTGAAGGCTGGCAGATCTGGTTGATTCCGGCAGCAGACCGTACCGCACTGATCAGTGAATGGGGTTCAATTGAAGCCGTCTTCAGCTGGATGATGGAACAGTTACATCATTATCACTGCCTGAAAACCGATCAGGAACTTGAACTGATTGCCCAGCAGCCTAAAAACCGTTTTCATAAATACAAGCATTTATCAACCGAACACATCTCTCATTCTCTCCCTGAAACTGCTGAACCTGATATGACTTTTAATAATTCTCCTGCCGATGCTCAACTGTCTCTGAAACCTCGGGATATTTCAGCATATTTCCGTAAAAAATCAGGACAGTCTTCTGAGGTCGAAGTCGATGAAACTCATCCACTCACCGCTACAGACAGACCTGCACAAAATCTGCCCGTCACACTCCAGCTGGGTGCGCACCAGGCGATAGTGACTGTACTGAATTTTCCCGAAGCGCTTGAACAGCAACTGTATGGTTTAAAGCTGCCTGAAGTGGCTCAGTTTACTGATCTGTTGATTTTTGCCCCTGATCAGGAAAATGTTCTGCAACGCCCTGTTTATCTGGCTGAACAGATTTCCACGCAGGGTCGCTTTATTAAATATCTCGCTCTGTTTGGTGCAGAAGACGAGATGCAGGCAATTCGCCTCGCCAGAGTATCTGCTGAGCAACAGGGCTATGACCTGGCTTCAGTACGTATGACCAATTGGGCATCACTGGAGGATCAGTTACTACAGCACGAAGCTTTCTTTGAGGTTTTCACTGAAAAAGCCACGGTGGTATGGAACAAGGACACTTATTTCCCTTACATTCCAGCGCAGTTAATTCACACGCAGAAGTTTATTCAGTTTGATGAAACAGCAGCAGAAACGGAAACGCCTGTCATCCTGCTCAAGGAACGTCAGAAAATCCGTGTCATTCATGGTCAGAAACGTCTTGAACTGTCTCAGATGGAACAGGCTTTCCCCCACCTGTTGCTCGACCGTCAACAGGGCATCAGCTGGCAACTGATTCAACGGGTCATCAACCGTCTGGAACAACCGATTGAAGCACTTCAACTCTATGAAGCGATTCAGGTTTATTCAGAAGAATAATTTTAATTTTTGTATTAAACCCTTGCTTTCCTGACCATAATTTCCAACACTGTTAAGTACCACTTTTATACAAGATCCAGCTCTATGTACAAAAAGGATACTTTATCAGCAACCCGCTTGGGCTTACTGATAATGTTGGGAATGGTCAGTATGACGGTACTTGCGGAGGAAGATCATTCTGCTTCTGAGTACCCTGTTCTGCCACAGACGGTGGAACAGATTTCTGAATTCACCCAGAAATACAACCTGCTGTACCAGATTCCCCGATGGATTGACAGCACGCCCACTTTTTTGCCCGAACAGTCCGACAACCCGATTGTTCCACCTGTGAGTGTCACTGAAAACAGCACCTGGATTGATCAGAAGCAACTGGGTATCCGCAACTGGGCAGACCGAACCGCAGTACGTATAGATAACTGGTTTGGTGAAACCGATCCCAAAAAGCCTGCAACAGCATCCTTAAGGGTACTGGTGGATAACAGCTGGAATGAATATGACGGCTATGAAATAAAACCCCGTATCCGTGGACGGATTAAACTGCCAACCCTGGAAAAAAAGCTGAGCCTGGTCTTTGGTGATGACTCACTGGACAATGAACTCAACACCAATGTCGCGATTACCAATGAAAACCCGGTCAACAGCCCGGATAAAAAACTCGATACAAAACGTACCCGTGACAGCAACAGCTCGCTTGCCCTGCGATGGTCTCAGTTCTCTGAAAAAATACCTTTTAAAACAGATGCAGATCTTGGGGTCAGATCAGGTGATGATATTTATGTTCGGCTCAAAGCATCCAGAGAATGGCAACTGGACAATGACTTTAAATTTTATGCCGAGCAGATTTACCGTTATGGCATCGACAGTGAAAATTACTTACGGACAAATCTGGAACTGACCCATGCCCGCCCCAATCAGGCTTTTTTTTCCAATCAGCTGAACCTGACCTATGCGGACACTCAGTATGATGACCTGACCTGGGATAATTTTACTTTCCGCCAGCATCAGTTCTTTCAGAACAACCGATTCAATTACGGTATCTATACCGGTGGATTTTATACAGATGAAAATCTGCGTCTGAACAGCTGGGGACCTTTCGTTTCCTGGCGTCAGCCATTTTTAAGAGAATGGTTTTATGTTCAGGGAGATCTGAACTATCTGAATGACCACCGGGCAGATAGAAATCATTTTGTCGGTGCATCCATCCGTCTGGAAACCCTGTTCTGATTTTAAGCATATCTGTGGATAAGTTCTGATTTATCCACTTTATTCACAGCTCACCCAGGCCTGTTTTTATTCCTGTGCTTCAATAGCATATAGCTGAAACTTAAAGCTGAATGCAGGACCATTTTCAACAGGCATATTGGGGAAATATATCGTCTTATAGGTCATCAATCCTGTCGCTTTGACTTTTTTACCAACCAGAGTCGGATCTATTTTAATCTCAGGGTGAACTTCCAGGGGCAAACCCATCACCCTTGAAGATGGATCAGAATGATCGGTCAGTTCATATTTATTTCCATCCTGCCGAAGATAAGCAATCACTGAGCTCAGTGTCTTATCCCTCAGGAACTGTGCATTATGCACAGACAGTTCTTCTGCATAAGCTTTCTTACGCTGATCAGGTGGTGGCAGATCATAGGCCTGTACGATTGCTGGAAATAACAGCAACAATACTGTGCTCATCATTAAGCGATATTTCTTCATATTTTTATTCATAAAAAAAAGCCTATCTTCAAGATAGGCTTTCATAGAACAGAATATGGTTTATTTCAGCAATAAATTGTTAATGCGTTTTACATATTCAGCAGGATCATCCGGTAATCCTCCTTCTGCAATCACCGCCTGATCAAAGATCACATTGGCAAGATCATCAAACTGTGCTGAAGCTTCCAGTTTTTTCACCAGTGGATGTTCAGGGTTGATTTCAAGAATCGGTTTAGACTCAGGCACTGCCTGCCCTGCCTGTTTCAGCATACGCACCAGCTGCGGAGAAAGTTCACCTTCGCCAGTCACGAGACAAGCCGGTGAATCCACCAGGCGTGTGGTGACACGTACTTCTTTGGTTTTGGCTTTGAGTGAATCTGACAGTTTTTCCACTACAGGTTTAAACTGTTCAGCGGCTGCCTCAAGTGCTTTCTTCTCTTCTGCATCCTGTAAATCACCCAGGTCTACAGCACCCTTGGCAACGTTCTGCATAGGTGTGCCATCAAACTCATGCACGAACTCCATCGCCCATTCATCGACACGGTCACCCATCAACAGTACTTCAATGCCTTTCTTCTTAAACAGTTCAAGCTGAGGTGAATTTTTCGCCGCGCTCAGGCTGTCAGCCGTCACATAGTAAATTGCTTTCTGCCCTTCCTGCATACGTGCTTTATAGGCTTCAAGAGAAGTGACTACTTCATCCTGAGTAGAGGTAGCAAAGCGTAACAGTTTTAAAATACGTTCACGGTTGGCAAAGTCTTCACCCAGACCTTCCTTAATGACTGAACCGAATTCAGTATAGAATGCCTTGAATTTTTCCTGATCTGCTTCATCTTCCGACTTCGCCAGATTATCCAGCATAGTCAGTACACGACGGGTATTGCCTTCGCGGATGGTTTTCACATCACGGCTTTCCTGCAGAAGCTCACGGCTGACATTCAGTGGTAAGTCCGCACTGTCCACCACGCCCTGTACAAAGCGCAGATAGTTTGGAATCAGGTTATCTGCCTCATCCATAATAAAGACACGTTTGACATACAGCTTAATGCCCGCTTTAGCTTCACGGGTAAAAATATTATTTGCAGCTTTTGCAGGTACATACAACAGCTGAGTATATTCAGTACTGCCTTCAACACGGTTATGTGCCCATGCCAGCGGTGCCTCAAAATCATGAGTCAGGTTCTTATAGAACTCCACATACTGTTCTTCTGTAATTTCAGATTTATTGCGTGTCCACAAAGCACTGGCAGAGTTAATGGCTTCCCATTCCTCAGTTTTAACATACTGACCTGGCTTCTTCTCCTCACCTTCAGCAGCATCTTCTTCCACCCATTCTTCTTTCTGCATTTCAATCGGGAGGCTGATATGGTCAGAATATTTATTGATGATCTGCTTAACCTTATAGCTTTCCAGATAGTCCAGTGCATCATCACGCAAATGCAGAATAATATCGGTTCCACGTGAAGCCTTAGTGATCTGTTCAACTTCAAAATCACCTGTACCGCCACTGATCCAGCGAACCCCATCTGTCTCAGGCAGACCGGCACGACGCGATTCAACCGTGATTTTTTCAGCAACAATAAAGCCTGAATAAAAACCGACACCAAACTGACCAATCAACTGGGCATCTGACTTCTGATCACCCGACAGTTTAGACATAAAGTCTTTGGTACCTGACTTTGCAATCGTCCCCAGATTATCAATCGCTTCCTGAAGGCTTAAACCGATCCCGTTATCTGAGATGGTGATGGTCTTTGTGTCTTTATCCAGACGGACACGGACATGAAGATCTGGATCATTTTCATAATATTCAGGATGATTGATGCCCTCGAAGCGTAATTTGTCACAGGCATCGGAAGCATTGGAAATCAGTTCACGCAGGAAAATTTCAGGGTTGGAATAGAGTGAATGCGTCACCAGATGTAAAAGCTGAGCCACCTCAGCCTGAAAACTATGTTTTTGTGCGCTTTGCTCGCTCATAAATCACTCCTTAAATTCATAACACTTTTTTATCGAATGCTTTAGAAATGGAGTGACTTAAGAATATTTCAATAGGAAAAATAAAAAAAATTCAGAAAGGACCCTGCTGATAGACCCGATTCATATAAAGATCCAGTTTCTGCTGACGCATTTTATACACTTCATTCAGACAGTTTTCAGACTTACCGCACTGATCACGCATGTGCAGCCATCTGATCTGCTCATCCTGAATAACGCCACGCGTTCCCATGGGCACCAGTCTTTTGATAATCTGATACGTGGTTGCCATGCGGACATCTGCATCATTTATCTTTCTGTGTTCACAAATGGCATATTCGGTTTCTGTCTGAGCCTTATCGCAGTTAAAACTTGCTGCATATGCAGGAATGGCAAGCAGACCCGCAACCAGCACGTACACTGACTTCAACGTATTCATTCACTCAACTCAATCCACCGATCATTCTGCAACTTTACTGTTATTTTTGTGATCTAACAGGGCATATTTGCTCATAATTGGTAACTTTAGTATAGAGCTGAAAATAATCACCTGAAATAAAGGCATCAGACGAAATAAAATCATCAACCGTTAAAAACGGTAGCTGTAACCCAGTGTATACACCAGCGGATTCACTTCAAGTGTACCAATATCCTTACCATCAAGTTTGACATCACTTTCAACCTGAGCATATCGGACATCCAGAAATACTCCCCAGTTCTGCGCATCTGCCGGCTGAAAATTAAATCCAAGCTGTCCTGCTGCACCATAAGTTACATCTGCTTCAAGTTTGGAATTACTGCCTGTAAGTTTCTCATCCCAGGGAACAGCGACCGTTAAACCCACCCCCACATAGGGTGTGAATCGCGTTGAATTCTTTAAATGATATTTGGCTGTGACCGTAGGGGGTAAATGTTTAAAGGTGGCAGATTCAACACCATTCAGACGTATATCGTGCTGAAACGGTGCAACGGCCAGCAAAAGCTCTGCTGAAAAAGGAGAATCTCCAAAAAAATATTCAACTGAAGGTGTCAGGTTAAACTCATGGCTGACATCAGCCTGCGCACCTGCAACCGTGCCATTATTTTCAGTCGGAGCCAGCAGACTGCCACCAACTTTGAGCTGCCAGTGACCAGCCTGTGCAGTAGGGATAACAGCCCAACCCAGGGCTATCAGGAAAATGGAATGCTGCAGTAATGATTTTTTTAACATATATTCTGATCTCTTTTAATTGATTTGACTGAGCATCCTGATATCAAGCTATTCTTTGAATATACTCAGGACTTCATCTGCTCGTACAGTCAATCTAATCTGACCAGAAAACTTTCAAAAATAATAATTCACCATGTTCTTATCAAAAATTGTTTTTTAATCAATAAATGCTAAGCAAAGGTATTTTAAAGCTGTGACACCATGATCAGCATATATCAGCAGTCATCATCTGAAATTTCGCACCCGATATCAGACATAAAAAAACCCGGTACGATGACCGGGTTTCTGATTTTCAGTATTTTAGAATTTGTAGCTATAACCGATTGTATAGATCACAGGATCAATATCCAGTTTGAATTTTTCAACTGCAGTTTCAACTTTAGGGTTTAAGTCTGCATAACGTACGTCAGCAAACACGCCCCAGTTTTTTGCGTCAGCAGGCTGGAAATTAAAGCCGATCTGAGCTGCATAACCGTAATCTTCTTTCACTTTAACTTTAGTATCTGCAAGTACACCTGAAGCTTCTTCATCCCAAGGAATAAATGCTGTCGCACCCACACCTACATATGGTGTAAAGCCTGTTGAGTTTTTCAGGTGATATTTTGCAGTTACTGTTGGCGGTAAATGTTTTAATTTAACACCTGCAATTTCTTCGCCCGCAGAACGAACACTTACATCATGGCTGATTGGCGCAGCAAGCAGTACTTCTGCTGAGAAATTGTCATTAAAGAAATATTCCACTGATGGCGTGAATGCAAGCTCACTGTCAGCTTCAACAGTTGCAGCACCACCAAGAATTTTTGTGTCCTGAGTCGGTGCAATTGCAGATCCACCAACTTTCACTTGCCATTGACCTGCCATAGCAGATGCAGAAAGTCCCATTAATGCAATTAAAGCAGCTTGTTTTAACATTTTAAACAACCTTCCAGAATGAATAAACCATATTAAACATGAGTATTTTTAATATGCAAGACTTATTAATTCACAAAAATTAAACTTATTTTCAAATAATTGATATTTAAAATAATTTATTTTAAACAGACCAATAAGGTTGGTTTTAATACCAACCTTATTAATCTGATTTAATGGTTATAATTCCAGCTATTTTAATATGATTTATTATTTAAAGTTTATAATAAAAATAATGCTGATTTAAAGCACCATTGCCGCAATCCAGCCAAAAACAAGCAGCGGAATATTAAAGTGAATGAAGGTCGGAATGACCGTGTCCCAGATATGATCATGCTGTCCATCCACACCCAGACCTGCTGTTGGTCCCAGGGTCGAATCTGATGCCGGCGAACCTGCATCCCCCAATGCCGCAGCGGTACCGATCAGCGCAACTGTCGCAAGTGGAGAGAAGCCGAACTGTACACACAGAGGAACATAGATGACTGCAAGTACAGGTACACTTGAGAAAGATGAACCGATACCAATAGTCACAAAGAGACCAATAAACAGCATCAGGAAAGCAGCCATTGCCTTATTATCACCGATCAGATGCACCACACCATTGACCAGTCCATTGATATCACCGGTATGGGTCATCACAGAAGCAAAACCTGCTGCCGAAATCATGATGAATCCAACCAGAGCCATCATACGCATCCCCTGCACGAACACATCATCAGCATCCTGCCATTTGAAAATGCCCGATGCTGACAGTACAGAAAAACCAACCAGTCCACCCAGAATCATCGAACCCGAATAAACCTGTGCAACAAGTGTCAGAACAATCGCCAGTACGGCCATGAAAATGGTTTTTTTCGCAATCACAGGTGCCTGATCAGCCTCCTGCTGCAACTCTTTTGCATCTTCTGCAAGACTGGTTTCGCCTGCACGAATCGGCTTATCCAGGTCAATTGTCGTCACACGGTTAACTGTACGGTCTTCATAAATACGGGGCTTGCGATATGTTACAAACAAGGCAAACAAGGTACCAATCACCATACCCAGTACAGGTATTGCCATACCCGCAGGCATCATCCACCGTTCAACATGCAGATTGGATGCGGCACCAATTTTGTTGATGTTCCCCATCAGAATCTGTTCAAGAAAAATCGCACCAAAGCCTACTGGCAGGAAAATATAAGTCCCCACCAGTCCCAGTGTCAGTACACAGGCAGCAGCACGACGATCAAGTTTCAGGTGGTTCATCACCTTCAGTAAAGGCGGTACAAGTACAGGAATAAATGCAATATGCACAGGAATCAGGTTCTGAGAACAGATCGCTGAGATCAGCAGAATTCCAAGCATGAAGAATTTAACTTTACGGGCACGTGCATGAGTGACTTCTGCACCCAGCAGACCAATCAGCTTATGCGCAAGCAGATCAGGCAGACCTGATTTAGACAATGCCAGTGCAAAGGCTCCCAGCACCGCATAGGCAAGAGCAACTTCAGCACCATCTCCCAGTCCAGCATTAAATGCACTGACCGTATCAGATAAACTCAGTCCCGCAACGAGACCACCTATAATTGCTGAAATGACCAGTGTCAAAACAACAGAAACTCGTGCCAGTGACAAAAGAAACATCACGGCAATCGCAATAACTACTGCATTCATGTGAATTTTAAGGGAAGACGAAAAAACCGCATTTTATCAGATTCAGCTAAATGAAACTGTAAATTGCATGCTGAATCCGATACTGTGCTGTCTGAAGAGAGCACAGTATCGTAAGTTCATTAACCGTTGTGCTTCATTGCAAAGCTGCTGATATGTTCTGCAATCAGCTCAGGCTGGCTTAAAACAGCCCAGTGGTTGGCATCAACATCGACTCTTGAAAAATCTTCCACCCATTTTGGCATTTCATCAATCAGTTCTGGACTGACAAAATTGTCCCGCTTTAAAACAACTGCCTGTACAGGACAGACAGCATGACGCTGACGTGGCATACTCAGACGTGGCAGAAAATTGGCACGATATAATCCAATACCATATTCACCATCTTTGGAAATGTTCTGGTTTAAAGGCAAACCTTTGGTTTTTTCCAGACGGTTCAGCACTTTCCCCCAACGTTCAGCATTGAATAAATGCCAGACGGTCGGTGCCAGAATCGGAAGCTGAAAAGCCACAATGTACCAGGATTTGAACAGCTGCTTGAAAAACTTGCTCTTCTGATGTCTGAACTGATCACGCATCCAGAAGGCTGCATGATCAAGGCAAGGGCCTGAAATCGTGGTATAGGACAGAATTCTTCCTCGGAATTTAGCTTCAGTGACCGATTCCCATGACTGAATTGAACCCCAGTCATGTGCCGCCAGATGGAAAGACCGTCCTTCCAGTACGCTGTTCACGACACTCTCAAGATCAAGCGAAAGCTGTTCCAGCCGGTAAGCACGGATACGCTTTGGAACAGAAGATGCTCCAGCTCCACGCACGTCATAGCTGACAATATAAAAATGCTGTATTAAGTTTTCAATAACCGGTTCCCAGACTTCCTGATTGTCAGGATAACCATGAACCAGGACAAGTGCAGGCTTACCCGAATCACCCCAGGTTTTTACATTCAAACGCTGTTGATCCGTTGTATTTACCCATTGAGACTGTGCTTGCATGAATTCTTTTCCCATTCTTATTGACTGTTTATTATTCATCCATGGCAGTGTGATCAATGCCATAACAATTTTTCTGCTCTAGTATGGTCTGAACAGAAATAAAAACAATTGACCATTATGAGCATTTTAAAGAAACTGGTGACAATCCCCTTTGTCTCCAAATTCATGATCAATCACTATGCCCCCTACCGTGGTGCAGGCATTGAAATTGATAAAATTGATCTGCCCAATTATCACATCCGCGTCAAAATGGCACTGACCCGTAAAAACCAGAATATTGTCGGTGTTCATTTTGGTGGAAGTCTGTACTCAATGATTGATCCTTTTTATATGCTGCTCATGATGCATCACCTGGGATCAAAATATATTGTCTGGGACAGATCCGCCACTATTCACTTCCTGTCCCCTGGACGTGGTACGGTTTATGCTGATATACGGCTCGACGCTATGGAAATCCGGCATATTAAAAGTCTTGCTGAAAATTATGCGCCAGTACACCGCAACTACACCGTGAATATCTTTGACGAAGCAGGACTCCGAATTGCTGAGGTTGAGAAAACACTGTATATCCGCAGAAAGAAACCGAAACCTCAATAAAAAATGCGCCCGATCAACAGGCGCATTCAGTATTGCTGAATTTACATATTCAGATTAACGGCGGTTGTTTTGCTCAATTGCAGCGCCAGCGCCTCCACCCAGTGCGCCACCAATGGCAGCTCCAGTGTTACCACCAAAGATGCTTTTACCAACCACTGAACCAATACCAGCACCTACGCCACTATAAGTTGCATTGCGATTGGAGCCATTCTGAGTCTTACTGCCGACTGCCGCACCCGCACCTGCACCCGCGGCAGCACCAATACCACCACCGACATGATTCCCTGCGCCACCACCCAGTGCGCCACCCAGAGCAGCTGCACCAATACGCTGATCATTTGCTGACATATTCTGACAACCTGTAAGCATCATTAAAGGTAACAATGCACATCCTGCAACCATAAGCATTTTTTTCATGGCAGATTCTCCCAACATGTTTTCTTAGTTTCAGCATACGCCTTTTATAGAATTCAGAATGCCTGGATTATGTTATTTTTCATTTTCTTTTATACACAATTGCAGCACTTTTCTTCACAATTGCACATCTGTCCTGTTACAGAGTCGCCTGACAACAGATCCATTGAATCATGGCATGCCTTAACTCTTTAAGACCTGACTGTACTGTTGAGCGATTGGTGAAAATAATCAATCGCACCTCTGTCCTATCTGTACAGATAAACCGTCTCAATGCAGCTTTCAGCAGCAGTATTATCCATCCATACCCCACTGTTCCATTTTAATTCTTCTTGTATTCATCATTGTGATCTACAAATCCAGATCATAAAAAAAGGCACCCGAAGGTGCCTTTTAATCAGTTCATCAGGACATTACAGACCTTGATTGAACTCTTCATTGAATGCCTGGCTTAATGCCTGATCAACATCAGAGAAGTCATTATGAAGTGCCATTTCAGCAGCTTCTGCTTCCTGACGACGACGTTCAAGGTGGTAAGCAAGACCCGTACCTGCCGGAATCAGACGACCCACAACAACGTTCTCTTTCAGACCACGTAAGTCATCTTCTTTACCTGTCACAGCAGCTTCAGTCAACACTCGTGTTGTTTCCTGGAACGATGCAGCAGAGATGAACGAGTCAGTAGAAAGCGATGCTTTGGTAATACCCATCAGCTGACGTTCAAACTTCGCAGGGAACTTGTTCTGTGCAAGCACAGCCTGGTTTTCCTGCATCACGCGGATGTAGTCAACCTGCTCACCTTTAATGAAGCTTGTATCACCGCCATCAGTGATATCAACTTTACGCAACATCTGACGTACGATCACTTCGATGTGCTTATCGTTGATTTTTACACCCTGCAGACGGTAAACGTCCTGAACTTCGTTCACGATGTAGTTCGTTAACGCCACTTCACCTTTCAGACGTAAGATGTCATGCGGGTTCTGTGGACCATCAGAAACAGTTTCACCACGGTTTACATGTTCGCCTTCGAACACGTTCATGGTACGCCATTTCGGAATCAGCTCTTCGTAGATCTCTGAACCATCATCTGGAGTAATCACTAAACGGTTCTTACCTTTAGTTTCTTTACCAAAGCTGACGATACCAGAAATTTCAGCAAGAATTGCATGCTCTTTCGGTTTACGTGCTTCAAACAGATCGGCTACACGCGGCAGACCACCGGTAATATCACGGGTACGTGATGATTCCTGTGGAACACGACCGATAACGTCACCGACACCGATTGTTTCGCCGTCACGGACAGAAAGAATCGTGTTCTGTGGCAGGAAGTAGAACTGCTCGCCACCATCCGTCGTATCCAGTACAACAGCAGGACGCATGTCCTTACCTGACGCAGGACGTGAAGTCACTGGTAAGATTTCAATCGTGGTCATACCTGTTGCATCATCAGTTTTCGATGTCACAGTTACGCCATCAACAATCTGGCTGAAACGTACTTTACCGGCAACTTCTGTTACCAGTGGATGTGTATGCGGATCCCATGTTGCCACGATGCCACCTGCTTCCACAGCTTCGCCATCTTTCAACAGAATAGACGCACCGTATGGCAGTTTATAGCGTTCACGCTCACGACCGATCTCATCTGCAATACCGATTTCACCTGAACGGGAAACAGATACCAGGTGACCTTTAGCATGCTGAACAGTTTTCACGTTATGGAAACGTACTGTACCTTTGTTACGTACCTGTACGCTGTTTGCAGCAGAAGTTCGGCTCGCAGCACCACCCACGTGGAACGTACGCATGGTTAACTGTGTACCAGGTTCACCAATGGATTGCGCAGCCATAACACCAACAGACTCACCAGGATTCACCTGATGACCACGTGCAAGGTCACGACCATAACATTTCGCACAGACACCGAAAGTCGATTCACAGTTTACAACTGAACGCACTTTCACTTCGTCGACACCGTTGTCTTCGAGGAATGCAGCCAGTTTTTCGTCAATCAATGTATTACGTGGAAGCAGAATTTCGTCAGTGCCAGCACGTTTTACATCTTCAGCAACCACACGACCCAGTACTCGCGTACCTAAGTTCTCGATTACGTCACCGCCTTGAATGAACGGAGTCATTACAAGACCGCCCAATGTTCCACAATCAGGCTCAGTAATTACCAGATCCTGTGCAACGTCTACCAGACGACGGGTCAGATAACCGGAGTTTGCAGTTTTCAGTGCTGTATCGGCCAGACCTTTACGCGCACCGTGTGTTGAAATGAAGTACTGGAGTACTGTCAGACCTTCACGGAAGTTTGCTTTAATCGGTGTTTCAATGATCGAACCATCCGGTTTCGCCATCAGACCACGCATACCCGCCAGCTGACGGATCTGAGCTGCCGAACCACGGGCACCAGAGTCAGACATCATGTAGATCGAGTTAAATGATTTCTGTTTCTCGTCTTCACCCTGTTTGTTTTTAACAGTGGTATATGACAGGTTGTCCATCATCGCTTTCGCTACCTGGTCGTTTGTACGTGCCCAGATATCGACGACTTTGTTATAACGCTCACCAGCCGTTACGAAACCTTGCTCAAACTGCTGTTCAATTTCACGAACTTCAGTTTCTGCTTTTTCAATAATGACCTGTTTCGTTGGTGGAATCAGCATGTCTTCCATACCGACAGAAACACCTGAACGTGTTGCCTGACGGAAGCCCAGATACATCAGCTGGTCAGCGAA
Organism: Acinetobacter sp. WCHAc010052; assembly: GCF_002165295.2. NCBI lineage: Bacteria > Pseudomonadati > Pseudomonadota > Gammaproteobacteria > Moraxellales > Moraxellaceae > Acinetobacter > Acinetobacter sp. WCHAc010052. The sequence continues at coordinate 3,277,305 of NZ_CP032143.1, forward strand.
GATAACAGTATCTTTCAGACCCAGTTTACGGTAGCAGGAGTTGATCAGCTTAGAGATGTTCTTTTTCGTCATCTCAAGGTTGATCTGCTGGAAGTCCATCCCTTCAGGAACAACTTCCCAAAGCAGACAACGACCTGGCGTCGTATCAACAACAATCGTCTGCTGTTCACGTTCACCATTTTCATTGATCACCGTCTGGTGTACACGTGCTTTAACGCGAGCGTGTAAATCCACCTGACCCGTTGCAAGCGCACGGTTTACTTCATCAGTATCCGCAAACACCATGCCTTCACCTTTGGCATTGATCGCATCACGGGTGATGTAATACAAACCTAAGACAACGTCCTGAGAAGGAACGATGATCGGCTCACCGTTTGCAGGTGACAGGATGTTGTTGGTTGACATCATTAACGCACGAGCTTCTAACTGAGCTTCAAGTGTTAATGGTACGTGAACCGCCATCTGGTCACCATCGAAGTCGGCGTTGAACGCAGCACAAACGAGTGGGTGAAGACGGATTGCTTTACCTTCAATCAGAATAGGTTCAAATGCCTGAAGACCTAAACGGTGAAGTGTCGGCGCACGGTTCAGCATAACCGGATGCTGACGGATCACAGAGGCAAGAACGTCCCATACTTCTGGCGTTTCACGCTCAACCATTTTCTTCGCAGCTTTAATGGTTGTTGCCTGACCAGAAGCCTGCAGTTTTGCGAAAATGAATGGCTTGAACAGTTCAAGTGCCATTTTCTTCGGAAGACCACACTGGTGAAGACGTAAAGTAGGACCTACAGTAATTACTGAACGACCTGAGTAGTCAACACGCTTACCAAGTAAGTTCTGACGGAAACGACCCTGTTTACCTTTGATCATGTCAGCCAGAGATTTAAGAGGACGTTTGTTCGAACCCGTGATTGCACGACCACGACGACCGTTATCCAGCAACGCATCTACAGATTCCTGTAACATACGTTTTTCGTTACGTACGATGATGTCTGGTGCTGCAAGATCAAGAAGACGCTTCAAACGGTTGTTACGGTTGATCACACGACGGTAAAGGTCGTTCAGATCAGAAGTCGCAAAACGACCACCTTCAAGCGGAACCAACGGACGAAGATCTGGTGGAAGTACTGGAAGTACATTCATCACCATCCATTCTGGCTTGTTGTTTGACTCTTTAAACGCTTCCATCAGTTTCAGACGCTTAGACGCTTTTTTCAGCTTAGTCTCAGACGTTGTATTTGGAATTTCTTCACGTAAACGTGAAATTTCGTTTTCAAGGTCAATGTCTTTCAACAGATCCTGAACGGCTTCTGCACCCATTTTCGCAGTGAATTCATCACCGTGTTCTTCTAAAGCGTTGAAGTATTCTTCATCGTTTAAAAGCTGGTATTTCTCAAATGGAGTCATACCTGGATCAGTAACCACATAAGATTCGAAATACAATACACGTTCGATATCACGTAAAGTCATGTCAAGTAACAGACCAATACGGCTCGGAAGTGATTTCAAGAACCAGATATGTGCAACTGGAGAAGCCAGCTCGATGTGACCCATACGCTCACGACGAACTTTCGCAGTTGTTACTTCAACGCCACATTTTTCACAGATGACGCCTTTGTATTTCATACGCTTGTATTTACCGCACAAGCATTCGTAATCTTTTACTGGACCAAAAATTTTGGCACAGAACAGACCGTCACGTTCTGGCTTGAACGTACGGTAGTTGATGGTTTCAGGCTTTTTAACTTCACCATGAGACCATGACTTAATCATTTCTGGTGACGCAAGACCAATACGGATGCGATCAAACTCAACTGGAGCATGACCGTCTGAATCCGTCTTTTTGCGCATGATATCGAGCAAGTCTTTCAATTTTTTTCTCCGTGTGTTGTGGAGATTTTCACTCTACAACTGGGTCACAAATATTGTTTTTTCACTGAAATTGGAATCTCCCCTAGCCCCTCTTTAAAAAGAGGGGAACTTCCCCCTTTAACAAAGGGGGACGGAGGGGGATTTAGTCACCATTTTTCAGTTCAATGTTGATACCTAAAGAACGGATCTCTTTGGTCAATACGTTGAACGATTCAGGCATGCCCGGATCCATATAATGGTTGCCATCTACAATGTTCTTATAGATGCGGGTACGACCTTCAACGTCATCCGACTTCACAGTCAGCATTTCCTGCAGTGTATAAGCTGCACCGTATGCTTCAAGTGCCCAGACTTCCATCTCACCGAAACGCTGACCACCAAACTGAGCTTTACCACCCAGTGGCTGTTGCGTAACAAGTGAATAAGAACCTGTAGAACGCGCATGCATCTTGTCATCAACCAGGTGGTTCAGTTTCAGCATGTACATATAACCGACAGTTACAGGACGGTCGAAACGTTCACCTGTACGTCCATCATACAGTACGGTCTGACCTGTACGTGAAATGTCTGCAAGTTCAAGCAGATCTTTGATCTGACTTTCTTCAGCACCATCAAATACCGGAGTCGCTAATGGAACACCTTTACGCAGGTTACCAGACAGAACCAGGATCTCATCATCAGTCAGGCTGTCCAGGTCTTCCTGCTCGCCACCAACTTTGTTATAGATCTTGTCCAGGAATTCACGTAATTCAATAACAGTACGCTGCTGCTGCAACATCTTGTCAATTTTTTCGCCCAGACCTTTTGCTGCCATACCCAGGTGAGTTTCGAGAATCTGACCCACGTTCATACGTGATGGTACACCCAGTGGGTTCAACACGATATCAACAGGCACACCATGGATATCATGCGGCATATCTTCTACAGGCAGAATGTTGGATACAACACCCTTGTTCCCGTGACGACCCGCCATTTTATCACCAGGCTGAATACGACGTTTAACAGCTAAATAAACTTTAACAACTTTCAGTACGCCAGTTGTCAGTTCATCACCTGTAGAAAGTTTGCGTTTTTTCTCGGCAAACTTCTCATCAATTTCAATGCTCTTTTCTTTCAGGAATACCTGGATCTGAGTCAGACGCTCTGCAATACCTTCATCTACAGGCTGTACTTCAAGCAGATCAACCAACTCAAGACCTGACAACAGATCTTCAGTCAGTTTGTCACCACGACGTGTTGTACCACCACCGTTGGATTCCTGACCTTTCAACAAGCGAACAATACGTTCACGAGCAGCTTCTTCGAAGATTTTATATTCTTCTTTCAGATCTTTACGGTAAGAATCAAGCTGAGATTTTTCAATTGCCTGAGCACGTTCATCTTTTTCGATGCCGTCACGTGTAAACACCTGAACATCAATAACAGTACCTTTAGTACCTGATGGAACGCGTAAAGACGAGTCTTTAACATCAGCTGCTTTTTCACCGAAGATTGCACGAAGCAGTTTTTCTTCCGGTGTTAATTGCGTTTCGCCTTTAGGTGTTACCTTACCAACAAGGATGTCACCCGCAGTTACTTCTGCACCAATGTAAACAATACCTGATTCATCCAGCTTAGACAGCGCAGCTTCACCCACGTTAGGAATATCGGCAGTAATTTCTTCTGCACCTAACTTGGTATCACGTGCTACACATGACAGTTCCTGAATATGAATCGAAGTCAGACGGTCTTCCTGAAGCACACGCTCAGATAATAAGATCGAATCTTCGTAGTTATAACCGTTCCAGGTCATGAACGCGACGCGCATGTTCTGACCAAGTGCAAGTTCACCACCGTCAGTCGATGGGCCATCTGCAAGAACATCACCACGACCTACTTTATCACCCAGGCTTACAAGCACTTTCTGGTTGATACAGGTGTTCTGGTTCGAACGGGTGTATTTAATCAGGTTGTAGATATCCACACCTGCCTCACCAGCGATCATTTCGTCTTCATTAACACGGATAACCACACGGGAAGCATCAACAAACTCGATACGTCCGCCACGTTTCGCAATCACACATACACCAGAGTCGTGCGCTACGTTTGCTTCCATACCAGTACCAACCAGTGGTTTGTCTGCAAGCAATGTAGGAACAGCCTGACGCTGCATGTTTGAACCCATCAATGCACGGTTGGCATCATCGTGTTCAAGGAACGGAATCAGTGACGCAGCAACAGATACAACCTGCTGAGCAGATACATCCATATGCGTTACTTTTTCAGGAGGCATACGTACGAAGTCACCCTGGTGACGTACTGATACGAATTCTTCTGTTAAGTTGCCGTCTTTATCCACGCCAGAATCGGCCTGTGCAATCACAGTACCCACTTCTTCAATCGCAGATAAATATTCAACATCTTCAGTTACACGACCATCAACAACTTTACGGTATGGAGTTTCCAGGAAACCGAAGTTATTACATTTCGCATAAACTGAAAGTGAGTTAATCAAACCAATGTTTGGACCTTCAGGAGTCTCAATCGGACATACACGACCGTAGTGAGTCTGATGTACGTCACGCACTTCAAAGCCTGCACGTTCACGTGTCAGACCACCAGGACCGAGCGCTGATACACGACGTTTGTGTGTAATTTCAGACAGCGGATTATTCTGATCCATGAACTGAGACAACTGGCTTGAACCAAAGAATTCTTTGATTGCAGCTGCTACAGGTTTTGCATTGATCAGATCCTGTGGAGACAGGTTATCTGTTTCAGCCTGTGATAAACGCTCTTTTACCGCACGTTCAACACGAACCAGACCTACACGGAACTGGTTTTCTGTCATTTCACCAACTGAACGCACACGACGGTTACCCAGGTGATCGATATCATCGACTTCGCCTTTACCGTTACGGATTTCAACCAGTGTCTTCAGTACGTCTGTGATATCTGAATTAGACAGAATACCTTCAACTTCACGTGACTTCTGATCTGTACCCACTTCGTATGGACGACCCAAGCGACGGTTGAACTTCATACGACCCACTGGCGATAAGTCATAACGCTCAGTTGAGAAGAATAAGTTATTGAACAGATTTTCAGCTGCTTCTTTAGTCGGTGGCTCACCTGGACGCATCACTTTGTAGATTTCTACAAGTGCTTCTTCACGACCAGATGTTGTGTCTGCACGTAAAGAGTCTGCAATGAACGGACCACGGTCAATGTCATTGGTAAACAGGATATTGAACTGCTTGATTCCGCCTTCTGCGATTTTCACCATGATTTCATGGCTAAGCACAGTATTGGCAGCAATCACATCACCATTATGTAAAGTGATATCCTCAGCTGTAATACGCTCATACAGGTATTCATCAGGTACAGAAAGCTTAGTTAAACCAGCAGCTTCCATCTGACGTACATGACGTGCATTAATACGTTTACCTTGTTCAACGATCGCTTTACCATCGTTGTCAACAATATCAAACTGCGCCATTTCACCGCGAAGACGTTCAGGCACCAGGTCAATCTGGTAGCTGCCCATATCCAGGTAAACAGGTACTTTCTCGTAGAACATTTCCAGGATCTGTTCGTTGCTGTAACCCAGCGCACGTAAAACAACAGTTGCAAGCAGTTTACGACGACGGTCAATACGAACGTATACCAAATCTTTGGCATCAAACTCAAAGTCTAACCATGAACCACGGTAAGGAATGATACGTGCTGAATAAAGCACTTTACCGCTGGAATGCGTTTTGCCTTTGTCATGATCGAAGAACACACCTGGTGAACGGTGTAACTGAGATACGATTACACGCTCAGTACCGTTGATCACAAAAGTACCATTCTCAGTCATGAGTGGCATTTCACCCATGTACACTTCCTGCTCGCGTACGTCTTTAATCGACTTGGTTTCGCGATCTTTAATGATCAGACGAATTTTTACGCGCATTGGTGCTGCATAAGTTGAGCCACGAAGAATACATTCGCGAACGTCAAACTCAGGCTTACCAAGACTATACTCAACAAATTCTAAAGCAGCATTGCCAGAATAACTTTCTATAGGAAAAACTGAACGAAATGCAGCTTGAAGACCGATATCTTCGCGATTTTTTGGTGTTTTGCCGCCTTGTAAGAACGTTCTGTACGAGTCAACTTGAATCGCGAGCAAGTACGGAGCGTCCATGACGCTCGGCAATTTACCAAAATTCTTACGGATCCGTTTCTTTTCGGTATATGAGTATGCCATCTGGAGTCCTCGGAAAGTAAACTGAACCCGCCTGCAGAACGGGTTCAGAAGTAATGACGCAGGCCGATATGGCCACCACTTTTTACAAATGCTGCAATTTTCAGTGGTATAAAACGCTTAACAATATTTTTCAACCACAAAAAACATTGTTAAGCGTTTGATTTAACTTACATAATCAATGTTTGGTGATTTTTTACGTCATACAAACAAAAATCGAGCCGATTATTGTAACGCAAAAAGGCTGATGACCCAAGAGCCATCAGCCATTTTGTGGAGCCGATTATAAAAAAATCGACTCCTTAAGCGATTACTTAAGTTTAACTTCAGCACCAGCTTCTTCAAGTTTTTTCTTAAGTTCTTCAGCTTCTTCTTTAGAAACGCCTTCTTTAACAGCTGAAGGAGCGCTTTCAACTAAATCTTTAGCTTCTTTTAAGCCAAGACCAGTAGCTTCACGAACTGCTTTAATTACAGCAACTTTGTTAGCACCGAAGCCAGCAAGTTCAACTGTGAATTCTGATTGCTCTTCAGCAGCAGCAGCAGCAGGACCTGCAGCAGCTACAGCTACAGCAGCAGCAGATACGTTGAATTTTTCTTCGAAAGCAGAGATCAGTTCAACAAGTTCAAGAACAGTTTTTTCAGCAACTGCGTTCAGGATTTCTTCGTTAGTTAAAGCCATGAGAATAACTCCAAATGGGTATAGAATGGTGGATAAAAAGTTTTGTTAAGCTTATGCAGCTTCTGACTCGTTTTTCTCTTTGAGCGCTGTAATAAGGCGACCCAGTTTCGAAATAGGAGCTTGAAGAACGTTGGCAAGCATAGTAAGCGCTTTTTCCTGGTTCGGAAGATTTGCGATAACGCTAATTTCAGCACCTTGATAAAGTTTGCCGTCAAATGCAGCAGCTTTAAGTTCAAATGCTTTGTTAGTTTTAGCGAATTCTTCGAACAGGCGTGCAGCTGCACCCATGTCGTCTTCAGAAGTCGAGAAAGCTAAAATTGTTGGACCAACAAGGTTGTCATTCAGGATAGTGAATTGAGTATCCTGAAGTGCACGTTTAGCCAGAGTATTACGTACAACACGTGTAGCAACACCAAGCTTACGAGCTTCAACACGAAGAGCAGTCAACTGCTCAACAGTTAAACCCTGATAGTCAGCAACAACGGCAGCAAACGCTTTAGAAGCAACTTCAGTTACTTCGGCAACGATCTGTTTTTTGTCTTCGATAAGAAGAGCCATTGAAAACCTCCTAAGGTGATTTATGTGTTCAAAGTGAACACACTCCCAATTCGCGAACTGCAAATACAGCTCACACGCGGAGGAGGAATAAATCACACCACCGCGTCTACTCAGACTGGATTTTTAAGAAGCGAGTCCGAAAACTCCCCTCGCCTGAGGTCTTTGACGCTGATAAATTTACATCTATCAATTCAAAGTTTGCCTGAGTCTGCAAAATACGACGGAGCGTTTCTTGCGCAGATTTCAAAGCAATGCTTTAAAACCTGCTCAGGGCTTTAAAATTCTTTCACTTTAAACAATTATTAAAAATAATTATTTAGAAACGCTTGCAACGTCAACAATCAGACCAGGACCCATAGTAGAGCTCAGAGTGATCTTTTTGATATAAACACCTTTAGAAGTTGCTGGTTTTAATTTTTTCAAATCAGCAATCAAAGTTTCAACGTTTGAACGAACAGCTTCAGCAGTAAAACCTACCTGACCGATCGCAGCGTGGATGATACCCGCTTTGTCTACACGGTAACGTGCCTGACCAGCTTTTGCATTTTTAACAGCAGTCGCTACGTCTGGAGTTACTGTACCCACTTTAGGGTTTGGCATTAAGCCACGTGGACCAAGGATCGTACCTAATTTACCCACAACACGCATCGCGTCTGGAGCAGCAATGACTACGTCAAAGTCAAGATTACCCGCCTGAATGCTCTCAGCAAGATCATCAAAACCTACAACGTCCGCGCCTTCAGCTTTAGCAGCTTCAGCAGCAGCACCCTGAGCAAACACAGCAACACGTACAGTTTTACCAGTACCTGCAGGAAGTGTAGTCGCGCCACGAACAACCTGATCAGATTTACGTGGATCAACACCAAGGTTTACAGCAATATCCAAAGACTCTTTGAATTTAGGAGCTGGAAGGCTCTCTAAAACTGCAACAGCTTCTTCAAGTGTATAAACTTTGTGTGCTTCAACAGCAGCAACAATCGCTTTTTGACGTTTAGTTAATTTAGCCATGTCTTAAAGCTCCACTTCCAAGCCCATAGAACGCGCAGAACCAGCAATGGTACGTACACGTGCGTCTAAATCAGCACCAGTTAAATCTGGTTCTTTAGTAGTCGCAATTTCTTCCAGTTGAGCACGGGTCAACTTACCAACTTTAGTTTTGTTTGGTACAGCAGAACCCTTTTGGATACCAGCCGCTTTCTTAAGAAGAATCGCAGCAGGTGGAGTTTTCATGATGAATGTGAACGACTTGTCGTTGTACACAGTGATCACGACTGGAATTGGAAGACCAGCTTCAACTTTTTGTGTAGCAGCATTGAATTCTTTACAGAATGCCATGATGTTAACACCACGTTGACCCAGTGCAGGACCAATCGGTGGAGATGGATTCGCTTTACCAGCTGGAACTTGCAGCTTGATATAGCCGTCAATCTTCTTAGCCATTTCAAATTACCTCTGGGTACAAACGCCTTTTACAGCTCCCCAAGTTTCTAAGTAACGATACCGTTACAACAACAATGCCCGATCCTCAACAGATCGGGCGCTTTCCAGCCAATACAGATTAAATGGCTTTTTCGACCTGGCGAAATTCCAGTTCAACCTGCGTTGGGCGGTTAAATACATTGATCGTCAGCGTTAAACGTGACTTCTCATACTGAACTTCTTCCACCACACCTTTAAAGTCTGTGAATGGACCGTCAATAACAAGTAATTCTTCACCCGGCTCGAACATCGTCTTAGGACGAGGTGCTTCGCCTTTATTGTGTACACGTGCAAGAATCGCGTCTGCTTCTTTCTGCGTAATCGGTGCAGGTTTTTCAGCCGTACCACCAATGAAACCCAATACTTTTGGACATTCTTTAACAATGTGCCAGGTTTCATCATTCATTTCCATTTCCACCAGGACATAACCTGGGAAAAATTTACGCTCAGACTTACGTTTCTTACCATCCTTCATTTCCACTACTTCTTCAGTAGGGACAAGGACTTCACCAAAGCTATCGGCAACAGCGCTACGCTGGATTCGATCATTAAGCGAACGCATCACTTGCTTTTCATAACCTGAATAGGCATGAATAATGTACCAACGTTTCATAGCTCTTTTACCCGATAATAAACTTCATCAACCAACCAAGTACGTAATCAAAACACCACAGAACAATGGATGCAATAACTACAACTGCAAGAACCTGCCACGATGTCGTTACAGTCTCCTGCTTTGTTGGCCATGTGACACGACGCAACTCAATTCGCGCATCTTTCAGCAAACGAACAAAGCCTTTGCCTTGATGGGTGGCGTATAATAAACCTAAAGCCACTACGATACAAGCCAAAATTACCCCAACACGCACCCAAACATCATTTGCAGGCGCCCAATAGGCTGGCAAATGTTGATTCGTCATCATGGCACCAACCAACAGAATCAGTGCAACAATCCATAGAACCACATCAAGTGGTGAGCCAGAATTAACAACTTCAGCAGAATTATTTCTTTGAGGGATTGGCGCGTCGCTTAATGCGTCACGCGATTTATCATTCGACATTTTTGTACTCGTCGTAGAATTCGCGACTTATTATATGACAATTTAGCCAGCATCAAGCATTTTTTTGAAAGCTGGCAGGTCAGGAGGGACTCGAACCCCCAACATTCGGTTTTGGAGACCGACGCTCTACCAATTGAACTACTGACCTGCAGTATAAACTGGAAACCGAAGTTTCCAGCTTAGAAACTTAACTTTTATATTATGCAGTTACTTTCGCAACAACACCAGCACCAACTGTACGACCACCTTCACGGATCGCAAAACGCAGACCTGGGTCCATTGCGATTGGGTGGATCAGTTCTACTGACATTTCAACGTTGTCACCTGGCATAACCATTTCAACGCCTTCTTTAAGTGCAATCGCACCAGTTACGTCAGTTGTACGGAAGTAGAACTGTGGACGGTAACCGTTAAGGAATGGAGTGTGACGACCACCTTCTTCTTTAGAAAGTACATATACTTCCGCATCGAATTTAGTGTGTGGCTTGATTGTACCTGGTTTAGCAAGTACCTGACCACGCTGAACATCTTCACGTTTAGTACCACGAAGAAGAACACCACAGTTCTCGCCCGCACGACCTTCGTCAAGAAGTTTACGGAACATTTCAACGCCAGTTACAGTTGTTTTAACTGTATCTTTGATACCAACGATTTCGATTTCTTCGCCGACTTTAACGATACCAGACTCAACACGGCCAGTTACTACTGTACCACGACCTGAGATAGAGAATACATCTTCGATTGGCATAAGGAATGCTTTATCAATAGCACGCTCTGGCTCTGGGATATAAGTATCAAGCGCTTCAACAAGAGCAAGAACAGCTGGAACGCCGTACTGGTTGTCTTCACCGTTAAGTGCAGAAAGAGCTGAACCACGGATAACTGGAGTGTCATCGCCTGGGAAGTCATAAGTAGAAAGAAGTTCACGAACTTCCATTTCTACTAATTCAAGTAATTCTTCGTCATCAACAAGGTCACACTTGTTAAGGAATACAAGAATATAAGGTACACCAACCTGACGTGAAAGCAGGATGTGTTCACGAGTCTGTGGCATTGGACCATCAGTCGCAGCACATACAAGAATCGCACCATCCATCTGAGCAGCACCAGTGATCATGTTTTTAACATAATCGGCGTGACCTGGACAGTCAACGTGCGCATAGTGACGGATTGGAGAATCGTATTCTACGTGTGAAGTATTAATTGTAATACCACGTGCTTTTTCTTCAGGTGCAGAGTCAATTGCAGCGTAGTCTTTCGCTTCGCCACCAAAAGTCTTAGCACATACAGTTGCAATCGCAGCTGTTAAAGTTGTTTTACCATGGTCAACGTGACCGATTGTGCCCACGTTAACGTGCGGCTTATTACGTTCAAACTTAGCCTTAGCCATAATAATCATCCTCGTATACGTCGAACACGGTCTTAAACAACTCTGTATCGACATCACATCCAGAAAAACCGGATACCTGATACTTGAAAAGCAGACTAATAAGCCTGCTTTCTGAAATTTTGTGAACTAGTCACTAAACTGTAATCTGGAGCTCTTATCGAGATTTGAACTCGAGACCTCTCCCTTACCAAGGGAGTGCTCTACCACTGAGCTATAAGAGCAAAATCATCTTCGATGGAGCGGGAGACGAGGGTCGAACTCGCGACATGTAGCTTGGAAGGCTACCGCTCTACCAACTGAGCTACTCCCGCTTAATGTTGGTAATTACCACTTATCGAAGTGAAGTAATGGTGGTGAGAGAAGGATTCGAACCTTCGAAACTTTCGTGGCAGAGTTACAGTCTGCTCCCTTTGACCGCTCGGGAATCTCACCATTTACACTTACTTTCAGTGTTGCTCTTTTAACGATCGCTTAAAACCTTAAGATGGTGCCGGCACACGGATTCGAACTGTGGACCTACTGATTACAAGTCAGTTGCTCTACCAACTGAGCTATGCCGGCGCTTCTTAGTGTTTCGTACGTTTCGTATCGGAACGGTGTGCAGTTTAGCAAAACTCAGAATCCTTGCAAGTGTTTTTTTTAAAAAAACTGTCAAAAACTCATAAAATCAAACCATTTGATGATAATTCAACCGCTTTGATCACTGCACGAGCTTTTATCTGGGTTTCATTCCACTCAGATTCTGGATTTGAGTCTGCAACAAGCCCTGCTCCTGCCTGTACATAGACCTTATTTTCACGAATCACACAGGTTCTGATTGCAATCGACATGTCCATTTCACCATGCCAGCCTAAATAACCAACAGCCCCACCAAAAATTCCACGTTTTACAGGCTCAACTTCGTCAATAATTTCCATTGCACGGATTTTTGGTGCGCCAGAAAGTGTTCCTGCAGGGAATGTTGCTTTAAAAACATCCAAAGCATCAACATCATCACGCACTTCACCCTGTACATTGGACACAATATGCATGACATGCGAATAACGCTCGATCACCATTTGATCAGTGACTTGCACTTTACCGATTTTAGAGATGCGCCCCACATCATTTCGACCTAAGTCAATCAGCATTAAATGCTCTGCAATTTCTTTTTCATCAGAAAGCAGATCTTTTTCGAGCGCTAAATCTTCCTCTTTGGTTTTACCACGTGGGCGAGTACCCGCAAGTGGGCGCACAGTCGCAATACCATTTTCAAGACGGGAAAGAATTTCAGGTGATGACCCCACGATGTGGAATGGCTTTTGATCAGAGATCGTCTGCCCTTGCACAAGGAATAAATAAGGCGAAGGATTGAGATGACGCAAGGCACGATAAACCTGCAAAGGCTCACCATCAAAGTTCGACACCATACGATGCCCTGGAACCACCTGCATCACATCCCCTGCACGGATGTATTCTTTGACGGTTTCAATTGAAGCCAGATAGTTTTCTTTGCCTGTTAAGGACTCAAAATGTGGTGCTGTATGTTTCTTTGCCACCAGGCTGATCGGTGTCGCAAGTAAAGCCTCTATCTGATCCAGCTGCTGCTGGGCTTTTACATAAGCCTCGCTGTCTGTGGTATCTGCATGTACGATCAGAAACAGGGTATCTTTTAAATTATCAAAAACAATAACGGTTTTAGACAGCATCATCCATAAGTCAGGCAGTCCAACCGGATCGGCTTCAGGCACATTTTTTAAACGTGGTTCGATATAACGTACAGAATCATAGCCAAAATACCCAACCAGACCACCTGTAAAGCTTGGTAGTGCAGGAAGATCCTGCTGGGTTGGTACTTTAAACTGCGCCAGAAAGTCACGAATGAACTGAAATGGGTCACTACAATCCTGTGTTTCAATCTTCCCACCTGGTGCCTGAATGGTGAGTTGTCCTGCATTACAGGAAAATACGGTAGATTCACCCAGTCCGATGATGGAATAACGCGCCCAGTTTTCCCCACCTTCGACCGATTCAAATAAATAAGCCTGTTGATGTTCTTTCAAACGTGCAAATACAGATAATGGAGTATCTGTATCTGCCAGACGCTGGCGATAGACTGGAATTAAGTTATAACCAGCAGATTTTAATTGTTCAAATTGCGCTAAAGTTGTCATGAGGAATTCTCTCTATTTTCGATATTACCAAGTTGGAATGCGATACTTCTAACTTAGTGACGCCATCGAAAAGCACTTTTGCTGTTCATTCCTCTTCCTTTCTTTACAACTTGTTTAAAAGCCCAATTCAACATTATTTTTAAGCCAGAAGCTCGGTTAAATTATCAACCACTTGCTGAGGCTGGCAAAGATGGATATCTTCACCATGATTATAACCATAGCTGACCACAATACAATCAACCTCTGCACGGCGCGCAGCTTCGACATCATTACTTGAATCACCCACCATCAGGGTTTTTTCTTTGCTGCTCTGATAATGCTCCACACAGTAGTTCAGCTGAACTGGATCAGGTTTCCGCTTTTCAAAACGGTCACCACCAATCACATCCACAAAGTAATGATCCATATTTAAATCCACAAGGATTTGTCTTGCAGGTTGCTCTGGCTTATTGGTCACACAGATCAGCTTTTTATTGTTTTGAATACCCCAGTCCAAAAACTCGAGAATACCTGCAAATGGTAGTGTATCTACGCAAGGTTCAGCATTATAAATCTCTAAAAAGGTATCCAGCAGCTGTTGATGTAATGCAGGATCAACCTCACCTTTTAAATATTTTAATGTGCTTTCGCAAAATAGTGATGTTCCTTTGCCAATCCAGACACGAACCTGTTGTTCAGTCACCAAAGGCAAATCCAGACGTGCCAGACTCAGATTCATGGCTCGGTACAGATCAAAAGCTGAATCGACCAGCGTTCCATCCAGATCAAATAAAATCAGTTCCCGTTGATCAAGTTTTGCAATATCCATTGATTTCATCCGCAGCAGTAAAAACCAAAAATAAAAAAGGGCATGCGATTGCATGCCCCGAGTGTATCGCATTCGGCACTTATTTGAAGAACAGCCAGGCAATAATTGCAAGAATAATCAAAGCCACGATCGTCATCAGTCCAACAGATGCATTTTTCTGTTGTTCTTTTTCCTGCTCAACCCTGGATTCAACCTGTTCCACTTCCACCTGAGCAGGCTGCTCTGAAACAGCATGAATATCCACACCTTCTGGAATAGGGGCAGGTTTAGGCACTGAAATATTCTGTGGCATGCCATCACGGCTCAACTGAACACCAGCATCACGCTCTTTCAGATCAGGCATTCCCTGATCATTCATTTGCTGTGCTGCCGACTTTGGCGCTTCCGCTTCTTCTTCCACACCTGACAATGGCAATTCAGGCTCTACGGGATCAATCAGATCTTCTACGGCATGAAGCACAGAAAATTTAATACTGGCAAACTGTAAGGTATCACCATCCTTCAGACTGACTTCCTGATCAATCCGTAGATCATTGACATAAGTCCCGTTAGAAGAATTCAGATCCTGCACCCAGAGTTCCTGATCCTTTAACAGTAATGCTGCATGTTTACGGGAAACCTCTCCAGATTGCAGCATAAGGTCTGCTTCCTGATGACGACCGACCAGCATATCCTGTTCAATACTGATTTCCTGCCCCGTAGCATCACCAGTGAGTGCCTGTATTTTCCAAGTCATGAATAATTTCTCAGTTTCAGTTTTTCATCATAATAACATGTCATTTAAAGCATGCTTCAGCATTCACTGCCTACATTAAGAACCCGAACGTAATGTTGTGGTTGTCACTGTATTACGGGTTTTCTGTACATCCTGCTTAGGCACTACAACCTGACGCTGAACTGCAGGCTCTATAGCCACAGGTGTGGTCACAGCTCCCTGTGCTGACGGTTGTGCCCCCCCTGAAGGTACTTTACTGTAATCCCGCACTGCCGGAACCGATGGTGTGACCGGTATGCGCTGCTGATAAACATCTTCTAAATTTTCAGGCAGTTTGGCAAAACTCCCATCTCTGTCCATAGCCAGCTGCAGACTGTAAAGCTGACTGTATCTCTGCTGAGAAATCTTACGGACATCCGCGCTGTCACCTACAATCGTCGGATGAATAAAGACCAGCAGATTGCGCTTTTCATTTGACTTTGAATCTGAACGGAACAGACGACCAATCCCAGGAATTGCTCCCAGACCAGGAACTGCCTGACGGCTGTACATCGAGTTATCTGAAATCAGACCGCCCAGTACAATGGTCTGCCCATGTTCTGCCAGGATGGAAGTTTTAATCGCACGTTTACTGGTGACAAGATCCTGTGCATCCCCTTTATCCTGTACCGCTGAAACTTCCTGTTCAACCTCAAGACGAACCGAACCACCTTCACCAATATGCGGTACAACTTTTAAAGTCACACCGACATCCTTACGCTCCACAGAAGTATAAGGATTGACTGTGCCGCCAGAACCCGTACTGACCGAACCTGTAATGAACGGTACGTTCTGACCGACCACAATGTATGCCTCTTCATTATCCATGGTCACAATGGATGGCGTGGACAGCAGATTGGATTTGGTATTTTTCTTCAATGCCTGAATCAGTGCGCCATACAGCCTGCGCGACCCATCCTTGCCTTCTTTATAGTCCCCCAGAATCAGTGATGATCCGCTCATGCCCGCAGCTGCTTTACCCAGTCCTGCTGCTCCACCGGTCAGATAACCACCCGCCAGCCCCGCAAGGCTTGAACCGACATTATCAAAACTGATCAGTCCTACACCACTGCTTAAATCACCCAGCGCCCACTGCACACCGAGCTGATCAGCATCATTACCTTCAACTTCTATAATTGCAGCTTCAATCAGTACCTGCTGACGACGGGTATCCAGCTGCTGGACAGCCGATTCAATTTCACGCATCAGCTGAGGATCAGCCTTGACCACCAGTGCATTCTGAGAACTGTCCGCAATAATACTGATTCCGTTCCCACTGAAACTGCTGATGCTGTTCTGACTGGAACTGGAGGAATTACCGCCCAGACTGATTCCAGGTGTGTTAATACCCGTAGAGCCAGTATTTTGGCTATTAGAACTGTTACTGTTATTGCCATTTATCAGGCTGTTGACTGAGTTGTTGTTCGTGGACGATGAACTGTCATTTTTAGAAGAAGAAACTGCCTGCCCTGTCACCAGCCCCTGTAAAATTTCAGCCAGATTTTTTGCACTGGCATATTTCAGACGGAATACTTTCAGACCACCAAGACGGTCTGCTGCTGGCACATCCAACATTTCAACGGTCTGACGGATCCGTTTACGTGATGCAGGATCACCCTTGATCAGAATACGGTTGGTTCTACTGTCAGCAATAATACGAACTCTTGAGCCTTTGGGATCTTTTGAAGCACCGGTCGAACTCATGGAATCCAGCAGAGCAATGATTTCTTCAGCCTGACTGGACTGCAAAGTCACAGACTCAATATCATTCTGTCCCGTTCCATCCAGATTACGGATAATGGTTTCCAGCTGATAAATATTACTGGCCCGGTCAGACACAATCAGTGCATTGGTTCCTGCCACCGCAGACATATGCGCAAACTGAGGCATCAGAGGGCGCAGAGCGGGAATCAGATCATTGGGATTGGTGTTTTCAAGCCAGATGACGCGGGTCACTATCTGATCGCCTGTTGCACGGTTGCGTGCATCGTAAGGAATCCCTGAGCTTTTGACATTACTGTCCGGCACCAGCCTGATGGTGTTGCCTGAAGGAATCGCCACCACACCATTTACATTCAGAACCCCAAGAAACAGGTCATAGACTTCACTTTTATTCAGCGGTTTATTGGAAATGACGGTTACATTGCCACGCACCCGTGGATCAACGGCAAAGTTTTTACCCGTAATATCTGCCACTTCATTAATAAATGCAGTTAAGTCCGCATCACGCAGATTAATTTTCCAGGTCTGTGCATACGTTGCAGTGCTCAGCATTGCAACCAGCGGTGCGCCTGCCAGTAATGCCCAAAGTGGACGCTCATGATTCAATAAAGCCATAACCTGTTGTGTTTCCTAACCCATTAGGTGATTACGCATCACTTAAAAATCCTGTTGTATGGTCATCACCTGATCACCACGTTTTACTTCGAGTTTTACCTGTCCTTCACGGCGTGCCTGTTCAAGCAGCTGCGCATCCGACTGTCCCTGCCCCACGGTCTGTCCATTCAGAGACATAATTTTATCACCTGGTTGCAGACCCAGTTTGGAACGCAGTGCAGCCGGTGTTCTTGACGTCACTTCATAACCGCTGCCACCTGATGCATTGACACCCATATCACGCAGATACTGTTCCCGGTCTTCCTGCATTTTCTGTACTGCCTGACCTACAGCATTCTGCTCACTGGTCTGTGAGGGTGGCTGATAAGACTGAGCCGGTGCAGAAGCTGCAGGCGCTACCGAAGGCTGAACAATGGGCTGATTCAGACCATTTTCAATCCCCTTGAAACGAAGCTCCCTGGTTGCACCACTGCTGTTTCTTAAAACCACATGATCCCAGTACACTTCCGCCAGCTGATAAGAGGTCGTATCAATGCTTTCACCCACCCGGTATCTTTCAGCGGTTTCATTGAGCTTTATCACAGCCGAAGAAAACTGACTCGGATAACCGACCACAACACCCTGCAGCAATAAATTCAGATTGTCATCTGCCGCTGTACGACCCGCTTCCTGAAACAGAGAAAATGAAGAAATACTGGGAATCTGAGGCTGCTGAGATCCCAGCTCGACACGTTCAATCTGCATCACCTGTGGAGGTGCAATCAGCAACCAGAACAGGGAAGCCAGTTTCCAGCACAACAACAGCACCAGAACCACCAGCACCGCTGGCGCAACCCGATCAACCTGCTTCAGGTTCAACTGTTGCAGCTTTTCCATAAAACCGGTCATTGAATACCTCCCCGAAGTAATGGCTGACGGGTACTGATCACATAGGTATCCAGCCCTGCCTTACCATTATAAGAAGCAATATTCATTAAAAACCGCTGGGTCAGCTGTACATCCGTCATCATTTCCTGATCCAGTGTGAGATTGACCATTTTCTGGTCCCGCTGATCCCGTATATCAAAAATCAGTTTATTGTTATCTTCTGTCAGTGCACCTTTTAAGGATGGAACATTCATCTGTTCCTGACGCTGAGCATAGGTATAAATCAACTCTCCACCACCCCAGAGCAGTTGCCCATCAGCCTGTGAAAAACCCTGACCTTTTTTAAAATTAAAGCTGAGATCCTTTAACTGAACCGGATTTGTCGGCCATTGCCAGTCCGCCAGTGTTTTTAAAGTTTCTGCGGCAATCTGCCCCGTCATGGACTTGATGATCAGTTTTTTTCCAACACCATAAGCCACAGTAGCCTGAAGCTGTGTATTGCCACTATGCACTTCAACATCAGCACCTGCCCGCAGTAAAATCAGATCCAGGGGACGGGTTTTCCAGGCGAGCGTGCCTTTCAGCTGCCCTCTCTGCCAGTCTGCCTGCCCCTGCCAGATATTGCCACTGACATTCTGTAAAGTCTGATTGTTTTTGTAAAATCTGGAAATCAGCCATGCTGCCGGTATCTGCAGCAACACAAAAATTAAAAATGCGATGATGGCAAAAATCCACCATTTTAAAAATCGGGGTTTACTTATCATCCCACCATAACCAGTAATCTATTATTTTCCTGAACAGACTTTCATTGTCGTTTGTCATCATTATGCATACTTTTTTTACAACGCCAATGCAGGATAGAAAAAAACCAGGCATAAAAGCCTGGTTTCAGCAATCCAAGTCATCAAAATGACAGTTCCATGAAACTTAGATCAGAAAATCTTCAAGTTTTGCACCTTTTTCAAGTTCAGCAACCAACCAGCGTGGCTGTTTACCGCGACCTGTCCAGGTTTCAGATGGATTGCTTTTACTTCTGTAGCGTGGCTCTACAGATTTGCGTGTGCCTTTTTTACGTTTGCTTGAACCGTACTCAAGAATCTGTTCGATACTTAGACCAACTTTATCTGCAATATCAAGAATCTGATTATAAGCATCTTCTACAGCCTGATCTTTTTTAGATGCAATTAATGCCTCTGCTTCAACCTGTAAACGCTTTAACTCTTCAACTGATAAATTACTGATGTCTGGCATCATAATTACTCCAAATAAAATATTTATAGTTTATTTAATTAAACATCCACATAATATTTTTATTCACAATATTATTCAATATGTATTTTAACTTAATAACAATACCGAAACATAAAATCAAATCCTATATCATTATAGGGAATTATAATCGGTTCCTGCCTCAGTTAATAATATGTCCCACCCGACTTTCCATCTCTGTCACATTGTGACGTATATTTTCAGGTATGGCTGTCTTTCTGCCATTTTCACGATCAACACAGACCACCACAGCATCCCCTGTCGCAACAACTGCCTGCTGAGCTTCACTCCACAGCACATAGACCATACGGACAGCACTGTTGCGCATTTCTTCAATACGGGTACCGATCTTTAAGGTGTCTGGATAAAATACCGGTTGTAAATACCTGCACTGACTTGAAGCAACAACCGTATTTACATTTTCCTGAAAAATATTCAACTCATCGAAATAAGCAATACGCGCACTTTCAATATAGCGATAATACATCACATTATTGACATGACCAAAAGCATCCATATCGCCCCATGCGACCTTCTGCTCATATACCACGGGATATTCTGACAGTTCTGACATAAGCATCCTAAATTTTAATTTCCATAAAACCTGCGTTATTTTCAAAAATTGAATTTAACTGTTTAATTAACTGGTCATTATCTTTAAAACCAGACTTAATCCTTAAATAATTCATTAATACATGATCGGGATATAATACCAGCAACTGTTCTGCTTCTTCCGTCCGACCTGTCGCATTGAGCACATGCCATTTTGCAAAACTCAGTACAGGTAATGACGGATATTTTTCTTCCCAGTACATAATCTTCTGTTCTACCTGAATATAATCAGGATTTTGCTTTAACAGCTGCTGCTGAAACCATAAATAAAACACATCCTGATCAAACTGCTGATCCAGCAGATGCAGTGCAAGTGCTTCATGCTGCTCACTCATTTCAGGCAGCCTCGAAAGAACCTTTAACCACAGTGTTTTAATTTCAGAGTTGCGCAGATATACCTGATCACCCAGTGCTTCATAACGCTGCTTCAAATCCTGAAGGTTTTCCACAGTCGCCTGATCAAAATGCTGTAACAGCTGTTCAAGCCATGCCTGTTTATGAGCTGCATCAAGATGCCCGTAACGGGTCGATCTCAGATATCCCCAGGGAAAACAGAAAGCAAATTTACCCCAAAGCTCATTCAGTTTAATTTCGTAAGCATTTCTGACATTTTTCAGCCAGGGCGAAAGCTCATGCTGAGTGAGGAATTCAAGATGAGTCAGTGCTTTTTCTTCATCGTTCTGTGCCAGATAAATTTCAATACGCTGAATTTCTGCAAGTTCAAAGGCTGAAGCACTGACTGTATTTAAGGCTTCAAGTGCCTGAGGAAACTGCTGTTGCATCCAGTAGAGACGTGAATCAATCACCCCTTTCAGCAGACCCGACTGTGCAAATACATTCTGAACAAAATCCTGCTGATCATTTGATGCCTCAAGCAACCAGATCACACCCAGCTGCTCGTAGGGATGCAGGTTTTTAAAATCAAATACCGTTTCAATTTTTCGCTTTTCCCGACTGAGATAGCGTTTAACCCCAAGCCAGATAAGCTGAATACAGAAACTGAACAGCGCCAGAAAAACAAACAGAACCCAGGCATTGGTCTGCACCTGCGTTTCACGCCAGTGAATATACACATAGCCTGCCCCATAGCCATAGCTGAATACACTTAATAAAGCGACGATCAGCAGAATGACAAAAACGTGAGCAAATATAATCTGTTTCATAATATTTACCCCAGCAGCGCCCTGGTGCTTAAATCAGGAACAGCAATCACTGTCTCAGTTCGGATACTGTTCAGCTGCTTTTCAAGCAATCGAGTCTGTTGATCAGGCAACTGCTTCAGCAGTGCCCCAACAGCATTTAGCTCAAACTGGTACTCCGTATACTGACCGTTTGCGAGGAGCTGTCTTGCAAGCAATAAACGCAACTGGGCTTCCTTAAGCACAATCTGTCTGTTCAGCAGCAGAGCTGATGGTGCTTCTGCTGATTCGATGGTCAGCCACTTCTGCCAGAAATGACCTGAGTCCTGCGCTGCAGGTTCCGGTTGCTGTTTTGCAGCAGCAACCAGCTGCGCATCTATCTGCTGTAACAGCTTAGCTGTCCGCTCACTCTGCTCTGACCGTGCTTTGATAAACTGGAGAATAACCGCTCTGTCTTTCTGCAAGGACTGCTTCAGGCTCAATCTAAGCGCAGGTGCTATCAGATACTGATCCAGAGCACTGTCAAGCGCAGTTAACCGGTCCAGTGCCATCGGGTACTTCTGTTGCTGAAGGGCAAACGCTACAAAATCCAGCTGCTGTTTAATCAACACAGCAGGATTAATGGCTGTTTCAGGAAGTTCAGCATCTGCTGTATTTTTTTGTGGGATTTCTTCATGTCCCTTTTGCTCATCGGGCTGACGCTGCAGTGCCGCCAGCTGATCATTCAATACTGCGTTGCTTTTTTCTGCCTGATGCAGCTCTGACTGCAGTTCAGTCTGTTGAGATGAAATCTGCATAACACTGTAACTCAGCCAGGACATCCACCCCAGACCGACCAACAGTAAGAATATGAGCAACTTTTTCATTTATTTCCCTGCACAGAGGCAATCTGCCGAAGTATTGTGCCTGATTTTAAATCAGTTAATTGTGACAGTTTTATTTTTTGTTGATGTTCCTGCTGATAACGGAACAACAGTCCGTACAAACGTTCACCCAGCACAAAACAGTGACATTTCTGCAGCAGATGCTCCTGCCCCTGAAGCAGTTCAAGCCAGTTCAGCCAGCTGGCTTCACTGCTGATCAGCACATAAGGTTCAGTTGAAACTGACAGCAGCTGAATCAAAGCTTCACGCTTATGCAGTGTTTCTTCTGGGCATCTGCGTGTATAAAGCAGAAAGTTCAGGATTTTCATGCCTGCTTCATGCAGACTTTCCATCATGAACTGACGTCCACCTTCACCCCGCCAGAAAGCAATCACACTGCCTGGCTGAAGTTGTTGCAGCACATCCAGTTTCAGCATTCCTTCTGAGGTTTCAACTTCAGGTGCTGTACTTTCAATTCCATACTCAAGCAAAGTCTGGGCTGTCTTTACCCCCACAGCAATCCACTGAATATGCTGTAACTGCTCAGGGCTTCTACCTGTAAATTTCAGCCCCTGCATTCCAAAATGTACTGCCGACGGACTGACTGCCACAATAACCTGAGCACGCTCTATCTGTTCATAGAGATCTTTCAGAGTCTCTGACCATCCTGTCTGAATCAGTTCCAATAAAGGAAGCTCAAATACCTGAACACCTTCACGGTGTAATGCCTGATTCAGTGGATCAGCCCGATCGGCAGGCCTTGTATTGATAAACAGTGCTGAATTCATAAATTAATGCAGGGCTTTCAGCAGCTCACCAGCCCCCAGAGCCAGTAACTGTTTTGCAAGTGCAATGCCTGTTTCTTCCGCCTGTTCAGGCTGACCGGACTGTTCAGCTTTCAGCAGTGTTAATCCATCAAGACTGCCTACACGACCTTCCATATGAACCTCACCCTGGCGCAGTGTTGCAAAACCTGCAATCGGAACCTGACAGCCACCCTCAAGATAAGCATTGAACGCACGTTCAGCACGGACACAGACATTGGTTTCATCGTGCATGAGAGGTAAAATCAGATTCAGTACATCTGTATCACCCTCACGGCATTCAAGCCCCAGTGCGCCCTGCCCAACAGCCGGCAGACTCAGTTCAGGATCAAGGGTATGACGGATACGCTCAGACAGCTCAAGACGTTTCAGTCCTGCACTTGCCAGAATAATGGCATCGTACTGACCATCATCGAGCTTGGACAGACGTGTTCCAACATTACCGCGTAAATCAATAATGTTCAGGTCTGGACGGCTTTTTAAAATCTGACATTTGCGGCGCAGACTGGACGTACCGACACGGGCACCCTGCGGTAAGTCTGCAAAACTTGCATAGGTATTGGAAACAAAAGCATCCAGTGGATCTTCACGCTCACAGATGACCGCCAGGCTCAGCCCTTCAGGCAACTGCATCGGAACATCCTTCATGGAGTGGACTGCAAGATCAGCACGACCATCCATCAGTGCAGCTTCAAGTTCTTTTACAAAAAGCCCTTTTCCACCAATTTTTGCCAGCGGCGTATCCAGAATTTTATCGCCCTGAGTCACAAAAGTGACGAGTTCAACTGTTAAATCCGCATACATATTTTCAAGGCGTGCACGGATGTGTTCCGCCTGCCATAGAGCAAGTGGACTTTGACGGGTTGCGATCTTCAGGGTTTTCATAGTATCTGCTGATAAGAATAATTTATGACTTATTCTAAACTTAACCTGATCGCGATAAAAAGCAAGCCTATTTATTTTTTGTTGTTGAAACTCACACAGATATTCTCTGTATCAAAGTTTCTGAATCCTCTCCCTGAGACCAGGTAAATGCCTGCGGCTGACAGCAAGACGCTCATCCAGCTCCCGACAGCGAACCTGATACTGCCCTGAACTGACCACTTCCAGTCCATCCAGAAAGTGAATGGAAACCAGCGCATTTCGATGAATGCGGATAAACTGATCCCCAAACTCCGTTTCAAGGTCTTTTAATGTTTCATCAATCAGTACACTGCCATTTTTATGGCGGACTGTGACATATTTTTGATCTGCCAGAAAATAATAAATATTTTCTACAGGCACCAGCTCTACACCACGATATGTTTTCGCAGCAATCTGGTGACGTTTTACATTGAGTTCATCCATAATTTCTTTTTGTTTTAAATTGCTCATCTGTGCCTGAGTCAGTTTGGTTAAATGGTCTAAAACCTTTTGCAGTTCCTGTTGCATTACCGGTTTCAGCAGATATCCGTCTGCATGCGATCTGAACGCTTCAAGCGCATGATCATCATAAGCGGTACAAAACACAATGGCTGGCATTGGGTCAAGCTGGCGCAGTTCCTGTGCACAACTCAATCCATCCATTCCTGGCATTTGAATATCCAGTAAGACGACATCCGGCAGATACTGTTCGGCAAGCTCCAGCGCCTGTAAACCATGTGTAGCAGTCGCCACAACATTGTGTCCAAGCTGAATGACCAGACGTGATAATCGCTCAATTGCGAGGATTTCATCATCACAGATCAGGATGTCCATATCTCCTCCTTTTCAGTCTGTCAGTTATTTTTATAGGCTGACTGTCATTTATTTATAACGGTATTGAACAACCGTGGTAAACATACCATCCCCAGCATAGGTCTGAAAAACAACACTCTGACCATAATATGCTTCAAGCCGTTGCTTCACATTTTTAACAGCAAGACCATGTCCCTGTCGTGGATTTATTTTATCGTGAATATACGGGTTAGTAATGACGATATTGACTTGATTTTGCAATATTTCGATCAATATGCTTATCGTACTCTTCGTCAGAATTTTTTCAACTCCATGAAAAATACTATTTTCAAGTAAGGGCTGTAAAGTCAATAAAGGTATCTGCACTCTGGAAAATGCAGTTTCATTCACCAGTTTCCATTCCACATGCAGTCGGTCTCCCAGCCGGATCTGCTCAATATCAAGATAACGCTGACACAGATCCACTTCATCGCGGACACTGACCAGCTTAAGCTCCTGCAGGCTTGCCCTGAACAGACGTGACAGATTTAACAGCATCTGCTCTGCTTTATCAGGATCAATCGCAATCAGGCTGATGACATTATTCAGACTGTTGAACAGAAAATGCGGATGTATTCTTGCCTGCATTGCCTGAATACGCGCATTCAGTTCACTGTTCTGCTGCTGCATCCATTGTTCACGGATAAAAAGATAGCGAAAACAGAATGCTCCAAGCAACATACCATAACTTAAATGTAAAACCACACCATGAAACAGAATACCCGCACTCAATCCATTCAGGGTGAAGAACTGCCCAAAATAAATCAGTACATTCATACTGAGGGTGGTCACAAAAATAATGCCCTGAAGTAACAGAAAACCAATCAGCAGTGTTTTACTCAGACTGTACTGACTGATTTTTTTCTCAAGCAGTCCAATAAAAGCCGTAAATGAAAGCAGTATCCAGTTGATATACAGCATATGCAGAATCAGCCGTACAGGGTCAAGCGCCTGCCATGACTGAGCTTCTGCCAGTGCCAGCAGCATACTTAAAATATTGCCTGCAATGAACAGCTCCAGATAATGCTGAGACTGACCTACACGGGTAAAAAAATATGAATGGCGCAGATTATTCTCCTACTGAACAGAAGATTGATGAACTTGAACTTCGGCAACAGCAAACGAATTTGTTATACTCTTTTTCAAATTACTGCTTTTAATTTTATTGAGCCGACATGACCACATCTTCTAATTCCTCAAATCCGTCACAAGCCCAGACTTCTGGCATGTGGGGCGGTCGTTTCTCTGAAGCAACTGATGCCTTTGTTGCTGAATTTACAGCATCTGTTCAATTTGACCAACGCTTTTATAAACAGGATATTGCAGGCTCTATTGCACACGCAACCATGCTGGCTAAAGTTGGCGTTCTGACTGAACAGGAACGTGACGACATTATCAATGGTCTGAACACGATTAAAGCTGAAATTGAAGCAGGCAACTTCGAGTGGCGCATCGACTTAGAAGATGTACACATGAATATCGAATCACGCCTCACTCAGCGTATCGGCATTACAGGTAAAAAACTACATACTGGTCGTAGCCGTAATGACCAGGTGGCAACGGACATCCGTTTATATGTACGTGATGAAATTGATGCCATCTTACAGTTATTAAAAAAACTGCAAAAAGGTATCCTGGGTCTTGCTGCAAAAAATACCAATACCATCATGCCAGGTTTCACCCATTTACAGACTGCACAGCCTGTGACTTTTGGTCACCACTTAATGGCTTGGTTTGAAATGCTGGTGCGTGACTCTGAACGTCTGATCGACTGTCGTAAACGTGTCAACCGCTTACCACTGGGTTCTGCTGCACTGGCTGGGACAACTTACCCAATCGAACGTGCGTATACAGCTGAGCTTTTAGGTTTTGAAGCAGTGTGTGAAAACTCGTTAGATGCTGTTTCTGACCGTGACTTCGGGATTGAGTTTAATGCTGCTGCATCTTTGATCATGATGCATTTGTCACGTATGTCAGAAGAAATGATTCTATGGACATCTGCACAGTTTAAATTTGTGAATATTCCTGATCGTTTCTGTACTGGTTCTTCGATCATGCCACAGAAGAAAAACCCAGATGTTCCTGAGTTGATCCGTGGTAAAACAGGTCGTGTCTATGGTGATCTAATGAGTCTGTTAACGCTCATGAAAGGTCAGCCTTTGGCGTACAACAAAGACAACCAGGAAGACAAAGAACCTTTATTTGATGCAATTGACACTGTTCGTGGTTCACTGATGGCATTTGCAGACATGATTCCTGCATTGGTTCCAAATATTGAAATCATGCGTGAAGCGGCTCTTCGTGGCTTCTCTACAGCGACAGATTTAGCTGATTATCTTGTTAAAAATGGCGTTGCGTTCCGTGATGCACACGAAATCGTGGGTAAAGCGGTTGCATTGGGTGTTGCTGAAGGCAAAGATCTGTCAGAACTTACACTTGAGCAATTGCAACAGTTCTCTGATCTGATCCAGGCCGATGTATTTGAAAAAGCACTCACTTTAGAAGCTTCAGTGAATGCACGTAACCACATCGGTGGTACTGCACCTTCACAGGTTGAAGCTGCAATTGAACGTGCTTATACACGCTTAGAGAAACTTTACGCTTAATTTTTTTAAGTTTAATTTTAGACTAAATTTGGAGTATTGATATGTCTCGACAAGTCCTTTGCCGTAAATATCAAAAAGAGCTGGACGGTTTAGACTTTGCACCATTCCCTGGTGCAAAGGGTCAGGAATTATTTGACACGGTATCTAAACAAGCCTGGCAGGAATGGCTCAAACACCAGACTACGCTGATCAATGAAAAGCGTTTAAACGTGTTTGAACCGGATGCGAAAAAGTTTCTTGAAGAACAGCGTGAAAAATTCTTCAACAATGATGACTCACTGGAAAAAGCCGAGGGGCTGAAGCCTGAGTGAGGATCAGTGGAGCAGCGCTCCACCCGAACGCAAGACGAAAAGCTACGCTTCGAGTGTATTTAGAAGTAACGCTTTCTTTTTACGCAAGACAAACATCGAAGATGTGCGTAGGCTTTAATTGAAAAGAATCTCCATACATCTGGAGATTCTTTTTTGCCTTATTTTTCTGCAAGACAAGCGAAGTACGTAGTTTCTGATTTAGCAATAAATCTAAAAAATGCTCCGCCCTTGCTCAAAAAGACAAAAATCAAAGATGCTCACAGGCTTTAATTGAAAAGAATCTCCATACATCTGGGGATTCTTTTTTTATTATCTGCACAGAACACTTTTGCCCTGAAAATAAGGTCATCAGCCTGAATTTTCTTTTATTACAATCAATTGATTAAATATTATCCAATATGTAAAGACGCGATACATTAGTACATAAAAGGCAACATTAGCTCACAATAAGCATCATGAAACTTCAGAGTCATCTCTCTATACTGATTTTAACGGCAATGTTCTGCATTGCTGATAAAAGAGATAAATACCCCGATTTAAATCCTGGATTTCCCCCAAAATTCAGGATTTTTTTTGTCTTTAGAAAAGCAAAAAAAAGACATCATATTTATGATGTCTTTCAAAGCAGGGTTCAGTTCGTGTCAGCGTTCCTGAACCTTTTCCTCAATTTCTTCCATACTGGTATGACGCACATCCAGCCCTTTCACCATATAAATAACCTGCTCTGCAATATTACGTGCGTGATCACCAATCCGTTCAAGTGAACGCAACACCCACATCACATTAATGACACGGGAGATATGGCGCGGATCTTCGATCATATAGGTCATCAGTGTCCGTGTCGCAGACTGATATTCACGGTCAATATCTGCATCTGCAAGCAATACATGTAAAGCCTGATCGACATCAAGACGGGCAAAAGCATCCAGCGCATCATGAATCATGACACGCACCTGATTGCCGATATGACGGGTTTCCATGTAACCGCGAGGAGATTCTCCCTCTTCACACAAAGCCTGAGCAATACGGGCAATTTTGGAAGCTTCATCGCCAATACGTTCCAGGTCGGTATTGGCTTTACTCATGGCAATTACCATACGCAAATCAATCGCGGCAGGATGACGGCGTGCAAGAATCAGCGTCAGCGCTTCATCAATTTCAAGCTCATAACGGTTAACGGTATTGTCCTGAAACTGAACATCCATCGCCATATTAGCATCGGTGTCCAGTAATGCATGAATCGCATTGGCAACCTGCTGTTCCACCAGACCGCCCATGGTCATGAACTTCGTGTTCACAGCCTGAAGATCTTCATTAAACTGAGAAGAAATATGGTGGCTCAGCACTGGATTATTAAAACTCAAGGCACATACTCCTCAGCAAAAAAAGACAGAATTTTCCAGGCAATATTAAATCACAGTTATTGTGAAGCTTTTATGACAATGCAACGGTTCAACGACTGACTTATATTGTCTTTTCGACAAGCCAGGCATTCATTTCCTGTAAATCCTGTTCAGTCAGCTGCCCCACTGCGGCTTTAAGTTTCAGAACATTCAACAGATAATCGAAACGTGCATTTAAAAAATCCTGCCGTGCAGAAAATGCATTTCTCTGTGCCAGCAGCACATCCACCATGGTTTTCAGTCCTTCCCGATACTGAGCCCTGGACGCCTGAGCAACCGTTTCAGATGAATCCTGCGCCGCTTTTCTTGCCATCAGCCTGGACTGATCTGTTTCGACCTGTAAATAGGCTTTTTTCACATCTGTACTGGCTTTGCGGATGGCAGCATCCAGCTGTGCTTCATATTTTTTTAAATCCACATCGGCTTTGCGGATGGATTTCTGGGTTTTACCCCCCGAAAAGACATTCCAGCTCACCTCAACACCCACCTGATCAAACTGTCCATTCTGAGAGATGACATTTTCAGGGGTCTGTTTTGCATAACCGTAAGTTGCTACTGCTTCGACCTGCGGATAAAGCGCTGCCTGCTCAACCCGCTTGCCATCTTCAGCATAGGTCCGCTGTAAACGTGCCTGCTGAATATTCAGATTATGACTCAGCGCCATCTGGCTCCATTCATCCAGCCGTTCAGGTACCGGTTTCTGAAACTGAAAATCATCTCTGAGCACTGCCAGACTTTCCTGATATGAACCGGTCAACTGAGCTAACTGCTCCTGTGCCAGCATCAGCTGAACATGGGTAGCAATACGGTTTGCACGCGCACTCTGATACTGCGCATTTGCTTCACTGACATCACTTTTTGCAACCAGCCCTTCTCTTAACCGGGCATTCATCATATTCAGCTGCTCCTGCAACGCCTTTTCTTCCTGTACATTGGAAGCCGTCAGAGCCTGCTGTCTCAGCACATCAAAATATGCCTGCGCAACACTTAAAATATGTTCCTGCTGTTGAAGTTTCAGATTCACTTCACTCAGACTCAGTGAGGTTTTCACCTGCTTCAGTCCTTCCCAGGCATCCCAGCGGAATAATGGCTGTCTCGCAGTCAGTGCGATCTGGCGTGCCGTGGAAGCAGAAGAAACCAGTGCATCTGCCGGAATTCCCTCAATCGGGTCTGTGTTCTGATCCTGATTTTTTCGGGTGACATTTCCCGACAAAGTGACCGTAGGCAGCAGATTCCCTTTTGCAATACCAAGATTCAGCTGATCTGCTTCATACTGCAACAGATTGGCCTGCCAGGATGGATCGGTATTTTTTGCCCGCTGATACGCTTCAACCAGATCCAGTGCATAGCTGAATGAAGACAGTGAAAGTATGCTGACACTAAGTAAAATCTTTTTCATTTTTATTGAGCGTTCCATCCCGCCATGACCATGTTCAATCATCTCTCATTATTTTAATCATTTACCCAGTTCTGCTGAAGAATGATCTCTGTTTTCCATTACTTCACTCTATGACTGTTTTTATCATACTGTCTTCATATCGACCTGAAAATACATATTATGGAAAAGCACTCAGGCTGTAACGAAAGCCGTTCACAACACTATACAATTCTATAATCATATTCAGCGGTGGAATACGCGAAAATAGCCCCTGTTTTCTGTATGAACTGTTTAGCAACTGAATGACTGTCCACTTTTCTTTTCTGCCCCTTTCTTTTTTACTGGCCACCATGCTTGTCCTGACAGGCTGTGATAAGTCAGAACATCGACCTGTCCAGGAGCAGAAACAAAGCCACCAGGAAATTTCAGATGCGGTGGATTTGACCCAGCTGTGTAAAAACATTCACAAGGAAATGAACGATATCAATGCGCAACGTACCACACTTGCGCTGGAACAGATCAACCAGGATCTGAAAGTCTGCCTGCCTCTGGTGCAGCCGGATGAACAGCTCGCTCTGTTAAAACTGTCCACCCAGATGTACCGTAATTTTTTAACTGTTGAACGGACACCTCAGCAGGCAAAAGCTTTTCATCAGTATGCTTTTGATATGGCACAACACCCAACCATTCAACAGAGTCATTTTGAACAGTTTACGCTACGGGATCAGTATCTGCTGAAACATCAGGGACAGGCTTATATTGAACTGTTTGATGCAGGTGCTGACAGTCTGATTTACCGTCGCAGTCCGCAGTACCTCGCGATTATTTTTGCACCCTATATGCCTGAAGCAGAAAAAGTCTTTATTGAACACCTGGCACAGCAGAACATGCAGCAGACCTTACGTGACGGTGCATTGGTTATTTCAGCTCAGGAAGTGACTGAGCGAGCACTTTTCTGGGAGGGTTATGTCAGGGATTATCCTAAAAGCCGTTATATTCAGGATGCCCGATACTTACAGAAAATTTATGCCATTTTCCTGTTTAAAGGCACACCAAAGACTTCAGTATCTGAAAATTATCGTGATAAAAGCTCAGTTACTCCTGATAACCTGGCGGAAATTGAAGCACTGACACAATTAAAAAACTCAGCACTGGCGGATCAGGCAAGAAAATTCATCCAGTTCATTCAGATGTCTGATACCGACCGAAGACAGCTTCCTGCCGCTGCCAGCCCTTCAGTCCAACTGACTCAGTATCTGCAACTCAATACTGAAGTCCTTAAAGATAAACGTGACTGTTTCAGTGATGCAGTCTGTCTTCCATCATAAATACAGCTGAACTTTCTGGCTGATGTTTTTAGCTGGATTGCATGTTACTATTCAACCATCGCTTGACGGAGCGCGAGTATTTCCTCGCTGAGATCATCTTCTGAAGATGAGTACCGTTGAACCTGATCAGGTTAAAACCTGCGTAGGAATCAAGCCAGTCTGAAAACCACAGCTCCAGATTTATCTGTTTCAGTAGAAATACCATTTATTCACTCAATAAAATTATGAATAAATGCCATGAAGCAGACTGAATTGCCACCGTTTTTGGTCGTGCTTGATTCGTTGATGTCATTCATAAGGATCATTGCAATGAACCAGTTAACGAATCTGTCCCCAATCGATGCCCTTGCTCAACATGAGCAGGAAGCCCGTGACCTGACCCGTATTTTACCTGCATCCAAAAAAGTCTATATCCAGGGTTCACGTCCCGACATTCAGGTGCCGATGCGTGAAATTGAACTCACGGATACACCTACAGGCTTAGGCGGTGAAAAAAATCCTCCGATCATGGTCTATGACACATCAGGTGTGTATACCGATCCAGATGTACATATTGACCTGAATAAAGGCTTGCCGAATGTCCGTGAAACATGGATTGCGGAACGTGAAGATACTGAACGCTTAGACACACTGACTTCTGCTTTTGGACAGGAACGTTTAAAAGATATTCGTACTGCTGAAATTCGTTTCGCCCACATCCAAAAACCACGTCGTGCCAAAACAGGTCAAAACGTATCGCAAATGCATTATGCCAAACAAGGCATCATTACCCCTGAGATGGAATACATTGCGATTCGTGAAAATCAACGTCAGCGTGAAGGCGTGGATATGCGTCAACATGCAGGACAGAACTTTGGCGCACGTAATTTGATGGAAATCACGCCTGAATTTGTCCGTAAAGAAGTGGCTGAAGGTCGTGCCATTATTCCTGCCAATATTAACCACCCTGAATGTGAGCCAATGATTATTGGGCGTAACTTCCTGGTGAAAATCAATGCAAATATTGGTAACTCTGCGCTCGGTTCATCTATTGATGAAGAAGTATCGAAAATGACGTGGGCGACCCGTTGGGGCGCAGACACCATCATGGATTTATCGACAGGTAAAAATATTCATGAAACCCGTGAATGGATTATCCGTAACTCACCTGTACCGATTGGCACAGTACCGATTTACCAAGCTTTAGAAAAAGTTAATGGTGTCGCTGAAGATTTAACATGGGAAATTTTCAAAGACACTTTGATCGAGCAAGCTGAACAAGGTGTGGATTATTTTACTATTCACGCAGGCGTGTTATTACGTTATGTTCCGATGACTGCAAATCGTTTGACAGGGATCGTGTCACGCGGTGGTTCAATCATGGCACAGTGGTGTCTGGCACATCATGAAGAAAACTTTCTCTATACCCATTTCGATGAAATTTGCGAAATCATGAAAGCTTATGACGTGTCTTTCAGTCTGGGTGATGGTTTACGTCCAGGCTGTATTCAGGATGCTAATGATGAAGCTCAATTCTCTGAGTTACGTACTTTAGGTGAACTGACCCATCGTGCATGGGAACATGATGTACAGGTGATGATTGAGGGGCCTGGACATGTGCCGATGCATATGGTCAAAGAAAATATGGACCTGCAACTGGAAGTCTGCCAGGAAGCACCTTTCTATACGCTTGGCCCTCTCACCACGGATATCGCTCCAGGTTATGACCACATCACTTCTGCGATTGGTGCTGCGATGATCGGTTGGTACGGCACGGCAATGTTGTGCTATGTAACGCCAAAAGAACATCTGGGCTTACCGAATAAAAAAGACGTTAAAGACGGCATTATCACCTATAAAATTGCGGCGCATGCGGCGGATCTCGCTAAAGGTCATCCAGGTGCGCAGGTACGTGACAATGCACTGTCCAAAGCACGTTTTGAATTCCGCTGGGAAGATCAGTTCAACCTGAGCCTGGACCCAGATACGGCACGTTCAATGCATGATGAAACCATGCCAAAAGAAGCACACAAATCAGCGCATTTCTGTTCAATGTGCGGTCCAAAATTCTGCTCCATGAAAATCACGCAGAATGTGCGTGAATATGCACAAAATCAACAGGATGAAAAAAACTATACAGATGATGAATCTGTTATTGAGGAAGGTCTCAGATCCATGAAAACTGCATGGCAGGAAAATGGTCAAATTTTGTACCGCAAAGTATGATTGCTTAAAAAATATATTTGTGTTCAGTAAAATCTCGGTTAGGATGAAACAGATGTATTTTCATCCTGACTGTGCTTTATGAATATTATTAAACAAGCCACATATGACAGCCATGACGTTCATATTCACTCCCGTGACTATGTTTTTCGTGGTTTTATTCAGGTTGAAAAAGTGTGTCTGACTCATCGTCTGTTCAATCAGACCGAGTATACGCCTGTCATTCAACGTGAGCTGATCCGTCGCCCTGAAGCTGCCGGAGTCTTGCTGTACAGCAGTGCACAGCAGAAAGTCGCCCTGATTGAACAGTTCCGTATCGGTGCAATGGATGATGCTGACTCTCCCTGGCAACTCGAGGTGATTGCAGGCGTTCTGGACGGTGATGAATCACCTGAGAGCTGCATTCAAAGAGAAAGCCTGGAGGAATCCGGCTGCAGTATCGGGCAACCGACCCACTTATTTACATTCTACCCTTCTGCCGGTGCATGCGCAGAAATCTTTCATCTGTACAGTGCAGATGTTCACCTACCCAGTGAGGGAGGTGTCTTCGGCATGCCAGACGAAGGTGAAAATATAAAACTGCACATTATAAATTACAGGGATGTGCCTGATTTACTGACCAGTGGTCGCCTTAAAAATGCACCTGTCATTATGGCATTGCAATGGCTGCAACAACGAATAAATACTACAGGGAGTGTCTAAGGGGGCAGACATGACTTCATCAGCATTAACACCACGCCAGCAAAGCTGGACCATTATCCAGATTACTGACACCCATCTCATGGATCAGGAAGACCTCGATTTTGTCAGTATAAATCCAGAACAGACCTTTAAAGCGGTCATTCAGGATATTATGGAACAGTATCCTGAAGCTGACGCCATTATTCATACAGGCGACCTGGCTCAGGTTCCTGTGGTTTCCACATATGAACGTTATATCAACTTCATGGAAACGCTGAATGTCCCGTTTTATCAGATTCCTGGAAATCATGATAATGCTGAATGTTTTCCATTTTATGACTATAAGGATGAGATCCACACCATTCAGCTTGGAAAGTGGTCAATCTGCCTCATGAACAGCGCTGTAAAAGGTAAGGTCGATGGATGGGTCGAACAGGCTCAGCTGGAACAGTTAAATCAGATTCTACAGGACTATCAGGATCAGTCCATTGTGCTTGCCTGTCATCATCATCCCTTTGAAATGAAATCAAGATGGATTGATAACCATAAACTGAAAAACACCGAACAGTTGACCGATATTCTGGGGCAGCATAACAATATTAAAGCTGTCCTGTTTGGGCATGTCCATCAGGATTCCCTGCATGAGTGGAACGGCATACCCTTTCTTTCCACACCATCAACCTGTGTACAGTTTAAACCACTCAGTGAAAAATTTGCCCTGGATGAACAGGCTCCTGGCTATCGTGTGATGCATCTGCATGAAAATGGTCGCTTTGAAACACGGGTACACCGGATCAGTGGTCTGATACAAAAAATAAATGGTGAAATTTCAGGTTACTGACTTTTCATTTTGGTTTTTTTACATTAAGTTATGCCATCGAAAAGGAAAGTGAGATGTCAAATCCCGACATCTAAGACTATCAAAAAATTCAAAAAGTCTATATGATACGACCCCCGAAGAGGAATAATCCTCCGAGGCTGGATAAAAACACTTGCATATCACCATATTTTTTGCGTATAGATATACGCATATGATGAGGAATGCCCTGTATGGCGAATGACAACCAAAATCAAGTCCTGGATGAACAGTCTGATGTTATGGACGATAAGGCTGTAAAGCGTGTGCGTAAAACAAAACCTAAGTCTGCTGACAGTGCTTCAACTGCAAGCTTATTTGGTATTGCACCTTATCAGCCTAAAAAAAATGAAGAATACATGTCTGAGGGGCAACTCGAACACTTCCGTCAGATTCTGCTCGCATGGAAAGCAGAACTCATGTCTGAAGTTGACCGCACTCTGAACACAATGCAGGACGAAAGTTCATCTCTGCCGGACGTCAATGACCGTGCGACGCAGGAAGAAGAATTTGCAATTGAATTACGTACCCGTGACCGTGAACGCAAACTGATCCGAAAAATTGAACAGTCTATCGAAGCGATCAAAAATGATGACTACGGTTTCTGTGAAACCTGTGGTATCGAAATCGGTTTACGTCGTCTGGAAGCCCGTCCAACTGCGACTTTATGTATTGACTGTAAAACACTTGCAGAAATCAAAGAGAAGCAGAATAACGGTTGATCCATGTTATTGAATAATCCAGCCCTGTCTCCTTCTTCTGATAAGGAGGAGATAAGGGTGGCTTATCGGGGTCGGTTCGCGCCATCGCCAACCGGCCCTTTGCATTTTGGTTCACTCATTACAGCTGTCGCCAGTTACTGTGAAGCCAAAGCCCATCAAGGTGAATGGATTGTCCGTATTGAAGATACGGATATTCCCCGCATCTATCCTGGCAGCGAAGCACATATCCTGAAATGCCTGGATGCCTTTGGTTTTGAATCTGACAAAGAAATTATTTTTCAGAAAGACCGCCTTGATATTTATGAATCCGTTATTGAACAACTGCATCAGCAAGGGTTGGTGTATGCATGTCAGTGCACCCGAAAAATACTCGGCTCCAATCATATTTATACAGAAACCTGCCGTCACTTAAATCTGCCTCTGGCGCATCAGGCGATGCGGGTGAAGGTCGATGACTGTGAAATCTGTTTTGATGACGCCCTACAGGGACGGCACTGTTCCAATCTGAAATATGATCTGGGTGACTTTGTTCTGAAACGTCGGGACGGCATTATCAACTACCAGCTGGCTGTCGTCGTGGATGATTATCTGCAAGGCATGACACATGTCGTCCGTGGCGCAGACCTGCTGGACAACACTGAACGTCAGATCTGGCTGGGAAAACTGCTGGACTATCCTGAACTGTCCTATATGCACCTTCCCCTGGCGATGAATGATCAGGGGCAGAAACTTTCCAAACAGAACATGGCTCAGGCACTTGATCCAGCTCAGGCTTCTGTACTGTTGTCAGATGCCATTACTGCACTCGGACAACCTGCTGTAGAACTGGATCGGCCTGACAGAATGCTGATACAGGCAGTGGCTCAATGGGACAGAAAAAATATTCCTCAAGGTACTGAAATTCAGGCTGTCTTTTTATAAGCTGGCGCACTTCAACCCCCTCAGCTGATTCTGCTTTCGCACCCTCATATACTGAAAATACGTCAGCAAACTGTCAAACATCAGACTTAACCCAAAAATCAGCAATATATTATCCAGTGTCACGCTGAACATATTCATGACATGCAAAATATACGCCGTGCCATAAAAAAACAAATTAATGATGAGCGTTTGATAAAGGATTAAATGGATACGACCAGTTCCATAGAAATACTGATCGAAAACACTGTTCCATGCAAACAGCATATAAAAACCAAGCATCCAGACCACCATACTGACAATTTTTTCAGCATGCGAAATCCCCATTACTGAATGGATAAAATATTCCCAGAATGGCATTGTGAAAAACCAGCAAATGATCACACCACTGACAAGAACCAGATAAGCGCTGATTTTTGAGGGACTCAACTCTGTATGCGTTGCCGCATCCTGTCTGACGAGTTGCGTGATTGCGAAAACCGGCAATAACAACCAGCCCCAGATAAATTGATTCATTAACCAGAAATCACCTGAACTTTCTGCAAGGTTGATCATTTTCAGAATCATGACGATAAAAATGATATTTCTTATGCCTGATTCAAGACCTGACATCAGCATTAACTCACGCCACTTTTTTATCCAGGCAGCACCATTAAACTGGAGATCTGAGAAACCAATACCACGACGGTAGATGAAATAAACAGTCAGGCTGCACATAAATATATTCACAGCGATATTACTCAAAGCAACACCCAAAACCCCAAGTTGCAATGAAAATGGCAGATTGCTGACTAAAAAACTGTCCAGCAGAATGATTAGAACTGTCTGAAGAAAAAGCAGTAAGTACAGAAGTTTCTGCCTGTTTTCTAAAACCAGCAGGAGCTGATAATAACTGAATACTGAGGAAAAAAAGATTGCGACAGCTTCAAGTCGAATGTACTGAACTGTCAAAGCAGTCAAGGATGATGCCTGCTGCATAAAGCCGACAGCACTGGGCGTAAACACCAGCATCACCAGAGTAATGACCAGATAAACTGCAACAAATACGGTCAGTGTTATTGCTATTCTTTGCTTCAGCCGCTCAGTTTCTTTAATGACTGATCCAAGAATAAATGCCAGTGGCAGCAGTAAAGCTTCATTTACCGTTTCATAAAGTACGGATATCCAGGTCAGCTGAGAGGCTATATTAAATGTTGTCCCATCCTCCATTTGCCCCATCCAATAAATTCTTGTTGTGCTGTACAACAGCGGAATAGCACTCCCTAGCAAAAGAAAAAATAATAATCGGTATTTAATTTCAGTGAATGATTTCAGCACACAGCTCCCCAGCCTGGGACTAAATTTCCCTCAAAAAAAATCTGCTGAATTCCGTTGAATTCAGCAGACCTGCAGATACTTTAATTTATAGATTAAAAACTGGATTCTTCCCTGGATGGATTGGATTGCTGAGTAGTTGAATCAATCTTCAGAATCAGACTGATCATGACTGCACAGACAATCAAAGAGGAACCACCATAACTGATGAACGGCAATGTCAGACCTTTAGTTGGCAGCATACCCATGTTCATCCCGGCATTGACCAGTATCTGTAAAAGGAAAATGATACTGATTCCATAAGCCAGATAACCTGCCCGTAAATACTGATTTTTCAGGGCACGGTGTCCAACTTTAATACAGCACACTAGCATGCTGAACGACAGCACCAATACCGTCACAATACCGAAGAAACCGAATTCCTCTCCGAGTACTGCAAGCATAAAGTCAGTATGCGCTTCTGGCAGATAGGACATTTTCTGAATACTGTGACCCAGACCTACGCCCATCCATTCACCACGACCAAAGGCCATCAGTGCATTGGACAGCTGATAACCTGCTCCAAGTGGATCATTCCACGGGTTTGAAAATGACATCAGTCGCTCAAAACGGTACGGTTCAAACACCACCAGGAAAACAAATGCCGCAATAATTGCTCCCAGTGCGATACCGAACTGAATAATCGGAGCACCTGCCAGGAAGAACACACCCAGCATGGACAATACGATAACGACCGTGGCACCCAGGTCAGGCTCTGCAATAATCAATCCCACCGTCAGGATCATGATCACCGCCAGACGGACCAGTCCCTTAATATTATTCCTGACTTCCTCTGCACGGCGCACAACATAGTCCGCGGTAAAGATTGCCATCATGACTTTCGCCACTTCAGTTGCCTGCAGCGTAAATCCGGCAATTCTGATCCATCGGGTTGAACCGTTGACTTCCGTCCCGACCACCAGCACGGCAGCCAGCAAACCAATCGTGACCAGCCATAAGGGGAATGTATTGTTAAACCAGATATTTAACGGTATCCGATAAGCCAGAAATGCAGCAACGGCAGCAACAACAATGGAAATGCCATGACGCCCAACATAGTGAAATGCATTTTCATGCATCCGCTCGGCATAAGGCATGGAAGCTGATGCCACCATGATGGAACCGATACACAATAATGCAAGTACACAGAAGATCAGCACATTTCTGACACTGAATTCGGCAGGTACTTTCGGCAGCCATCGGTCATATATCTGATTTATTTTATTGATCGTCGTCTGAGCCAGATCAGCCATACAACATATTCCTTATCATTCTTCTTAGCCAAGTGCATTCACACAGTCTACAAACTGGTGACCACGCTCACTGTAACCCTTAAACATATCAAAACTGGCACATGCAGGTGACAACAGTACCACATCGCCGGACTGCGTATTTTTCTGCGCCAGCTCTACAGCTTCCTTCAGGCTTGCTGCGTGACGTAATTCAACCGTTCCTGCAATGGCCTGTTCAATCACAGGACTGTCTTCACCAATCAGAATCGCAACTTTGGCATACTGCCCAAGTGAGTCACGCAGTGCAGTAAAATCCTGTCCCTTACCCTGCCCACCTAAAATAATCGCAACTTTCCCCTGCTGAACTTCAATGGCTGCACCAAGACCATCCAGTGCTGCAAGCGTTGCTCCAATATTGGTGCCTTTAGAGTCATTATAATAACGGACACCATGCAGTTCTTTGACAAATTCACAGCGATGCTCAAGACCTTTAAATGTCTTCAGTGTTTCCAGCATTTTTTCCAATGGTAAGCCGATTGCCTCACCCAGTGCCAGGCATGCTAAAGCATTGGCAACGTTGTGTGTACCCTGAATATACATCTCAGAACTTTTCAGCAAACGTTCACGACCACGGGCAAGCCAGATCGTGCCATTGTCTTCCCTCAGGATTCCGTACTGATTCAGATCAGGAGCATTCAATCCAAAACTCTGCATTGGTGTGACATCCGGAACCAATGGACGGGTCAGTGAATCATCGCGGTTATGCACCACTTTTTTGACACCCTGGAAAATACGGTGTTTGGCTGCATGATAGCCTGCCATATCACCATGACGATCCAGATGATCTTCACTCATATTCAGAACCACGGCAACTTCTGCATTTAAGTTTGAAGTGGTTTCCAGCTGAAAACTTGAAAGCTCCAGAATATACAGATCAGGATCATCTTTGGTCAGATCAAGTGCAGGACGTCCAAGGTTCCCGCCCACTGCGACTTTAATTCCGGCATCCTGTGCCATTAAGCCCATTAGAGTAGTCACCGTACTTTTTGCATTGGAACCAGTAATTGCCATCACTGGTTTGTCCGTTGCACGGCGCAGAATCTGAATTTCACTCACGACAGGAATACCCTGAGCAATTGCAGCCTGGATTTCCGGCAGTTTCGGGTCAAGCCCTGGACTGATAATGATTTCTTCAGCCTGTAACAGCAGTTCCTGATCAAACTGTCCAAAACGGGTCTGAACCTCAGTTGGAATCTGATCATGTCCCGGTGGCGTCGGTCTGGAGTCTGTTACCGCAACCTGGTAGCCTTTACCATGCAGAAAATTAACTGCTGCAACACCTGAAATTCCAAGTCCTGCGACGACTTTTAGACCACCACGCTGTATTAACATGCTTACCCCATATCCAAAGGTTTTTTAAACTGACAAAATGTTAGCACTTTGCCGTTTTGAAAGCTTTTTCTGTTTTGACTGATTCAGCCTTTTTTTGTGTCATCGCGTAAAAAAACCGTCATAAATGACGGTTCTTTTCATAACGTTACTGTTCAGCCGGAACTTACTTCCATTTTACAGCCTGAACTTCTGTTTTTTTTGCAGGTGCATCATCTGTGCTGCAACCACAACCGCCACCACAACCCATCACCATTGCAGGTTGCAACCAGTCAGCCAGGCGTACCCAGCCTTTTCTTCGGCAGAACTGAGACAGTTTCATAAATACTGTATATGCCGACTTTGGAAAGACTTTCTTAAATACAAAGATCGCACTCCATATCACCAGTGCGGTAACAATCAATAATTCAACCATCTCAAGCTCCTTCGCTTAAAGACCGAAATAGTTCGTTGCAATCTGATAGGTCAGGAATGACATCAGATATGCCAGACCAAACAGATATGCCGTCATACCCGCTACTGTTTTCCATGAACCTGTTTCACGTTTTACAGTCGCCAGTGTTGCCAGGCAGTGTGGCGCATAAATAAACCAGACCAGCAGAGACAGACCGGTCGCCAGTGACCAGCTGAGATCACCCTGACTGATCAACTGAGACAAGCCCTGAGTGACTGCATCTTCATCCGTTGCAGACAGTGCATAGACCACACCCAGTGATGCCACCAGCACTTCACGCGCTGCCATTGCAGGAATAAGCGCAATACAGATCTGCCAGTTAAACCCAAGCGGGGCAAAAATCGGCTGCATCAGATGCCCCAGCATCCCCGCAAAGGAATAATCAATTGCAGGTAATGTTCCACCTTCTGGTGGCTGTGGGAATGTACACAGGAACCACAGCAGAATTGAAAGTGCGAAAATAATACCACCAACACGCTTCAGGAAGATTCTGGCACGATCCAGCAGACCAATCCACACACTCTGAATATCAGGAATACGGTAACTTGGTAACTCCATCAGCAAAGCGTACTGTGATTTATCCTTCTGGAAAAATTTCAGTACAAATGCCACCAGCAGCGCACTGACGATGCCCGACATATACAGACCAAACAGCACCAGTCCCTGTAGATTGAACAGTCCCCATACCGTCTGCGATGGAATGAATGCACTGATCAGCAGCGCATAAACAGGCAAACGGGCAGAACAGGTCATCAGTGGTGCCACAAAAATGGTCACCAGACGGTCACGTGGGTCGCTGATACTGCGGGTTGCCATCACACCCGGTACTGCACAGGCAAAGCTGGACAGTAAAGGAATAAAGGCACGACCACTTAAACCTGCCTTGAACATCAGTTTATCCAGCAGGAAAGCTGCCCGTGGCAGATAACCCGATTCCTCAAGCACCAGAATAAAAAAGAACAGGATCAGAATCTGTGGCAGGAACACCACAACACCGCCCGCTCCTGCAATGATTCCATCCACAACCAGACTGTTCAGCAAAGGCTGGGCAATAAACTGACCGACCGTTTCACCCAACCATGCAAATGCATCTTCGATCAGGGTCATGACCGGTTCAGCCCAGGCAAACACCGCCTGGAACACAATGAACATCATTACAGCCAGGCTGATCAGTCCCAGCACCGGATGTAAAAAAATCTTATCCAGGAAGTCAGTACGCTTGTCTTCTTCATCCACATAAGCCACAACATCTTTTAAAAGCTGTGCAACTTTCTCATGGATGGCACCATTCAGGCTGACATCGCTCAGTGAAGAATCCGGTTTACGGAATTTCTCCTGATCCAGTGCACCCAGCAGGCTTTCGATACCTGAATTACGTACAGCAACAGTTTCCACAACAGGAATACCCAGACGCTGCGCCAGTTTTTCAGTATTGATCTGCATACCGCGACGACGGGCTTCATCCACCATATTCAGTACAAGCAGAACTGGTTTACCTTGCGCAATCACTTCCAGCACCAGCCCCAGGTGCAGTTTCAGGTTGGTGGCATCAACCACACACAGAAAAGCATCCTGTTCCTGTTCATCTGCAATTTTCCCCAGTACCACATCACGGGTAATCGCTTCATCCGGACTGGTGGCATTCAGACTGTAAGTCCCTGGCAAATCCAGGACACGTACAGCTTTACCTGAAGGCAGTGTAAATGCTCCGACCTTACGCTCTACCGTAACACCCGCATAGTTGGCAACTTTCTGGCGTGTTCCGGTCAAGTGGTTAAATAATGATGTTTTACCGCAGTTCGGATTTCCTACCAAAGCGATTCTTAACGCTGCGCTCATGCAGGAACTCCTTCAGCATGTGGGTTAATTTCAATTTTCTCTGCTTCTGCCTTACGTAGAGCAAAACGGGTAAAACCCACCTGAATTAAAATCGGGTCGCCACCAAAAATACCTTTGGTAATGACCTGTACTTTTGTACCTGGGACAAAACCCAGCGTTTCAAGGCGGCTCGCAACCATATCTGGCTGATCTGACTGTTCGTCCCCGATTCGATTGACCCGAGTAATAACAGCAGCATGCTTCACTTTCAATTCTGACAAACGCACTGCAACTGACCCTGAAATAATTCGTCTATTAACGGTCTATTATACATACAAATGAGAATAGTTACCAAATAAGCCTCAGAATAATTCTCATTCAGCCACACTGAAATCGACAATCCAGCTGTTCTGCTTTACAGTGATAAAAAAGCACAAGAAATAATGGAAATTTCACTTTTATGCTGAATAAAAAGCCACGTGTTCCAGCTCCGGTCAACATTCCTGAACCGCTCAGTTTTTTACAGGGATTCCGGGACTGGCTGGTTGCTCAGACAGTCAGTCCGCATACCCGCAATGCCTATCTGTCAGACCTGATTCATTGCAGTCAGTACGCCACTGTCAGCCTGCCTGACTGGAGCAGTGAGCATATTTCGGATGTTCTGCTTGAACTGACCCGTCAGGGGAAAAGCCCGAGATCCATTGCACGGACACTTTCAGCACTGCGTTCTTTTTATAAATTTCTCAGAGAACAGAAACTTCGCTCCGATAAC
This sequence comes from Acinetobacter sp. WCHAc010052, assembly GCF_002165295.2. Classification (NCBI taxonomy): domain Bacteria; kingdom Pseudomonadati; phylum Pseudomonadota; class Gammaproteobacteria; order Moraxellales; family Moraxellaceae; genus Acinetobacter; species Acinetobacter sp. WCHAc010052. The sequence goes on from NZ_CP032143.1 coordinate 3,321,376, forward strand.
CCTGTTGCAACACATAAAACACCAAAACTTGGACGTGCTTTACCCAAAGATCTGTCAGAGCAGGATGTTGAAGCCCTGATTCAGGCACCAGACACAGAGACAGCACTGGGACTGCGTGACCGTGCCATGTTTGAAGTGCTGTATGCCTGTGGTTTACGTGTCACTGAACTGATCAACCTTCGACTTGAACTGATTAACCTGAAACAGGGTTACCTGCGTATCACAGGGAAAGGCAATAAAGAACGCCTGGTTCCCCTGGGCGCTGTTGCCTGTGAATGGGTGGAAAATTATCTGAATACAGCCAGACCTGTGCTGTATAAATCATCGACTGACTATCTTTTTCTGACCCAGCACGGCGGTATCATGAGCCGTCAGAACTTCTGGTACGCAATTAAACGTTATGCCCTGCAGGCAGGCATTCAGGCAGATTTATCGCCGCACACCCTGCGTCATGCTTTTGCAACACATTTACTGAATCATGGAGCAGATCTCAGAGTTGTACAGATGCTGCTGGGACACAGTGACCTGTCCACCACGCAGATTTATACTCATGTTGCACAGATCCGTATGCAGCAACTGCATGCTGAACACCATCCACGGGCATGATTCCTCGACTTAGGGATATAAAACCATGAAGTGTTAGGGGCAGAAACTTTTTTTTGATATGCTAGTGCACCTGTTTGATATAAAGCAAAAGAAAAAGGGTCCTTTATGGCATTTACCCGCTCGAAGATTTTTATGGCATGCGTACTGGCTTCTGGTCTGACACTGACTGCATGCTCAAACGCAAATAATGAAGACAAAAAACAGAATACTTTAACCGCAAGTGCGCCTGCGACTGGGGAAGCATCCACACTGACGGAACGTAATGCAGGTCAGCGTCTGATCAGCACATTACAGCAGAATTTCAAAACCGCTGGCGTGAACGCTAAAGTACTCGATGTCAAAGCGACTGAAGTTCCCAGCCTGTACTGGGTGACACTGGAAGGCATGCCTCCGGTTTATGCCACTGCCGACGGTAAATTTATCATTCAGGGTGATGTAATCCGCCTTGGAGATAAAGAACTGCACAATGTCAGTGAAAGTCTTCAGGCTGAAATCAACAAAAAACTGTTTGCTCAGCTGAAAACTGAAGATCTGCTGATTTATAAAGCCAAAGGCAAAGCAAAACACGTTGTGTATATCTTTACCGATGCCAGCTGTCCGTACTGCCACAAACTGCATGAGCATATGGGTGAAATTACTGCCAAAGGGATTGAAGTCCGTTATATTGCATGGCCACGTGGTGAACAGTTCATGCCTGCCATGGAAAGTGTATGGTGCAGTGCAGACCGTCAGGCTGCTTTCGACCAGGCTATCGCAGGTGTGCAGCTGCCACCGGCAACATGTAAAAACCCGGTTCGTGAACAGTATCAGCTTGGTCTGAATATTGGTGTAAACGGCACACCTGCTATCTATACGGCAGATGGTCTTTACTTAGGTGGTTACCTGACACCTGAAGAACTGGACAAGCGTTTAAATAAATAATTTTTATAAGTTAACTTACTGTTTTTTATAGGTGAAGAGATTCTGATTTCTTCCCTGGAGTCAGAGCTTTTTTTTAGCTATGATCTCAGATTCACTTATAATTGCTGAAATAAATGGAGTGTGACGTGAAACCAGTTCGTCTGGCAATCCTCGGTCTTGGTACCGTAGGTGGTGGTGCCCTTAAACTACTACAAGAAAATGCTACTGAAATCAGACGTCGAACCGGTCGTGAAATTGAAATTACCCATGTGGGTACACGTCGTCCACGCCCCGATTTAAATCTGCCTGACAGCGTTAAACAAAGTGCAGACCTGATGGAAATTGTCCGTCAGCCTGACGTCGATGTGGTTGTTGAAGTGATGGGTGGCATTCACCCGGCTTATGAAGTCATTATGGAAGCCATCAAACATGGCAAACAGGTTGTGACTGCCAACAAAGCCCTGCTCGCTGAACATGGTAACGAACTGTTCAAGGCAGCTGATGACCATCATGTACAGATTGCTTATGAAGCGGCGGTTGCTGGTGGTATTCCTATCATCAAAGTCATCCGTGAAGGTCTTGCTGCCAATAAAATTGAATGGCTCGCAGGCATCATCAACGGTACCGGCAACTTCATTCTGACTGAAATGAGTGAAAAAGGCCGTGCTTTTGCAGATGTACTGAAAGAGGCTCAGGAACTCGGTTATGCAGAAGCTGATCCAACTTTCGATGTGGAAGGGATTGATGCTGCGCACAAACTGACCATCCTGGCGTCATGTGCATTCGGTATTCCACTACAGTTCGACAAGGTTTATACCGAAGGTATCACCAAAGTCACCGCTCAGGATGTAAAATATGCTGAGGAACTGGGTTACAACATCAAACATTTGGGTATTGCACGTCGTACTGCAAGCGGTATCGAACTGCGTGTACACCCAACACTGATTCCTGCTGAAGAACTGATTGCCAATGTCAACGGCGTAAAAAATGCGGTGCTGGTTCAGGCAAACGCTGTTGGTCCTACGCTTTACTATGGCGCAGGTGCGGGCGCAGGTCCTACTGCTTCTGCTGTGGTTGCCGATGTCGTGGATATTGTCCGTGACATTATCTACACAGAAGACGGTTCAGGAACAATTCCTCAGCTGGCATTTGAAGCACTGTCTGATCTGCCGATTTTAAGCAGTGATGATATGACCACGGGTTATTATATCCGTATCAATGCCGAGGACCAGACAGGCGTACTCGCTGATGTTACGACTATTTTAAGCCGTGCAGGTATCAGTATTGATGCCATCATGCAGCAGCCGCGTCTGAAAGATCTGATTCCGATTGTGATTCTGACCGATCCAGTCCAGGAATCAAAAATGAATGAAGCTTTAGCTCAAATTCAGGCTTTACCTGTGATTCATGGCGAAATCGTACGAATTCGTTTAGAATTGCTTGATAATTAATCGGGTTGAGGTGGGTTTTCTGTCCACCTCACCAGGCTCTACACACAATTGGAACATCATCATGTCTAATGACAATCGTTATACTGGTTTAGTTGACCGTTATCGTGACCGTTTACCAGTGTCTGCAACTACTCGTGCGATCTCCCTGGGCGAAGGAAATACCCCACTGATCAAGCTTGAGAACATTCCACGCATTATTGGTAAAGATGTTGAAATCTATGTGAAGTATGAAGGCTTAAACCCGACTGGTTCATTTAAAGACCGTGGTATGACCATGGCTGTAACCAAAGCTGTTGAAGCGGGTTCTAAAGCTATCATCTGCGCATCGACAGGAAACACTTCTGCTGCTGCTGCTGCATACGCTGCACGTGCAGGTATCAAAGCATTCGTTCTGATTCCTGAAGGCAAAATTGCCATGGGCAAAATGGCTCAGGCGCTGATGTACGGTGCGATCACCATGCAGATTCGTGGTAACTTCGATGACGGTATGCGTCTGGTAAAAGAAGTTGCCGATCAGGCTCCTGTGACGATTGTGAACTCAATCAACCCTTACCGCCTGCAGGGTCAGAAAACAATTGCCTACGAAATTGTAGAAGCTTTAGGTCGTGCACCTGACTATCACTGCCTGCCTGTAGGTAATGCCGGCAACATCACCGCACACTGGATGGGTTATACCGAAGCTGTTGCCAATCAGCCAAAAGATCAGTTTGAACAGGTCGTTTACGATGCTGAAACTGATAAATTCACAGGACCAAACCCTGAAGGCCGTCCAGTAATGGTTGGTTATCAGGCTGCTGGTGCAGCACCGTTCCTGCGTGGCGCTCCGGTTGAAAACCCTGAAACTGTTGCAACTGCAATCCGTATCGGTAATCCACAGAGCTGGAACCATGCTAAAGCAGTGGTACGTGATTCTGAAGGTTGGTTCGATGAGCTTCAGGATGCTGAAATCCTTGATGCACAGCGCATGCTTTCCATGTACGAAGGTGTCTTTGTAGAACCTGCTTCTGCTGCATCTATCGGCGGTGCAATCCGTGATATTAAAGCAGGCAAAATCAAAGAAGGTTCTGTGATTGTCTGTACCGTAACAGGTAATGGTCTGAAAGATCCTGATACTGCAATCAAACAGTGCCAGGATGCGGTTATGCTGACTATTGATGCAACAATGAATGACGTAAAAACATCCATTCTGTCAAATATGTAAAATAATCATCATAAAAAAAGCCCTGCATAAGCAGGGCTTTTTTTATCTGGCTCATAACGCTGAGTAAATCATGAACCAGAACCATCAATAAATATTAAATACGTTTTGGTAACTGACTGACCCAGTTCATCAGGTTTGTCGCATCATTGGTGCGGGCCTGTGAAGAACTTGCACCAAGCAGAACCACAACTGCCGGACGGTTATTAACCGTTGTATGCATCACCACACAGCGTCCTGCTTCATTGATATATCCAGTTTTGGAGATATTGATGTTCCAGCCACCGTTACGGACCAGTGCATTGGTATTGTTGGATTTTAAAACGCGATAACCCAGGTTGAAGTCATAATGTGCTGTTGTAGAGAACTGACGGATCAGACCGTACTGTGAAGAAGCACTGACCAGAATTCCAAGGTCACGTGCTGAAGCAATATTACGTACATCGAGTCCGGTTGACTCAACATAGTGAGTTGAATTCATACCCAGCTGACGCGCTTTGGCATTCATGGCAGCAACAAATGCAGAACGTCCACCTGGATAAGTACGTGCAAGTGCAGCAGCAGCCGGATTTTCAGATTTCATCAGTGCCACCAGCAGCATTTCAGCACGGTTCATGGTATCTCCGGCTTTTAATGTTGAACTGGAGTTTTTACCGCCCGCACCTGCAAAATCAATCTGCTGTAAGGTAATTTCTTCAGACATGTTCAGTCTTGCATCTGCAGTCACAACCGCTGTCATCAGTTTGGTAATGGACGCAATTGGCAATGCCACATTGGTATTTTTACTGTACAGCACCTCACCGGTCTGCGCATCCATGACCAGTGCTGCACGGGCATTTACCGAAGGCTGACTGGAATAGCTTGAGGTATCAGCAATATAAGCTGTCTTTGGCGCTGAAGTACTGACAGCACCGCCATTTCGTACAGAAGTTGTCACTTTGGTCGAACCCTGAGGTGACAATTCCTCAGAGCTGTTCAGGCTTGCAACAGAAGCATCACCATTCAGTAACTGACTCGCCTCTTCTGACGACCAGCTGAGTGTTGCCTGCCCCGAATTAGTCTGCCCAGGATTGACCACCAGTTCTGCCATACCAGCCGTGCTGATACTCAGAAGAACGGACATCCCCAGTACATGCGTTAAAAATTTTCTGGACTTTTTCACAATAATTTACTCAACTCAGCGAGGCAGTTTACATTTGCGTAATACCTCTAATATGCCTTACATTTAGTGAATACAGAAAGGTGAGCAGACTCGCATCACCCCGACTGTATAACTATTCCGTTTAATATCAATAATAGCATTGCTAATTTTGTCGTTTCATTGCAAGCTTATTTTGCGATATGTAACAAAAAAGATGATTTTTTAGCGAGCAGAAGAACGAAGGAGGGAGCATAAGGTGATCACAGTATTAGTGGTGGATGATCATGAACTGGTCCGCACAGGCATCTGCCGGATGCTTGAAGACCATAGTGAAATTCAGGTGATTGGTCAGGCCGAATCTGGAGAACAAGCCATTAATTTAGTCCGCCAGCACCATCCGAATGTTGTCCTGCTTGATGTCAACATGCCTGGCATTGGAGGTGTGGAAACCACGCGCCGCCTGCTTCAGAGCGCTCCTGACACCAAAGTGCTGGCTGTCAGTGGGCTTGCCGAAGAACCTTATCCTTCCCTGCTGCTGAAAGCAGGTGCAAAAGGTTATATCACCAAAGGCGCACCCGTAACCGAAATGGTACGTGCCATCAATAAAGTGATGCAGGGCGGTAAATACTTCAGCGCAGATATTGCTGAACAGCTTGCCAGCTCTTATTTATCAGATACCCAGCAGTCTCCGTTTGATGCACTTTCAGAACGTGAAATGCAGGTCGCGATGATGGTGGTCAACTGTATCAGTGCGCAGGAAATTGCCGATAAACTGTTTGTAAGCGTAAAAACGGTCAATACTTACCGTTACCGTATTTTTGAAAAACTGAACCTGGACAGTGATGTTAAACTGACTCACCTGGCCATCCGATACGGCTTAATCAAACCCTGAATTTTCTTTTACTGAAACGTCCACATGATCCAGAACTCACTCACTTCAGAAATGAATCAATATCATCTGGGCATGTGGTACGCTGCATACCGCATGATTATTTCATGCTGTATGTTACTGATTTTTATTATTACCTCTGTACAGCTGGCATCTGACTATCAACACCCACAGCTTTACTTATATACATTGATCGGTTATTTCCTGATGGGTTGCCTGCAACTGATCGGGATGAAAAATATTCCTGTTCATATTACCCAGCAACTGACCTGGATTTTTGTGGTCGATGTTGCAGTCCTCAGTCTGCTGACCTTTGCTGCCAATGGTCCCAATCTGCATCTGAGCCTGCTCTTTGTCATCACTATTTTTGCAGCTTCTTTATTACTGAATTCAAGAAAAGCGCTGGTGATTACACTGATTGCCGTGATCAGTGTCATTTATCAGCATTTTATCAGCAGCCTGTTTGCTCTCAGCTCATTAAACAATATTGGAAACAGCGTACTGCTCGCCATTATGTTTTTTGTTGTGTACGGCTGTGGACTGGTAGCCGTCCGTCGCTTCCAGATTCTGGAAACACTGAATTTTCACCAGTCCATTGAACTGGACCGCTTACAGAACATTAACCGCTACATCCTGGAACAGGTGGAGATGGGTTATCTGGTACTGGATGAAAACTGCCATGTGGTGCTGAGTAATCCTGCTGCCTGCACCCTGCTGGGTATCTCTCCGCTGTATGCCTTTAATATTTATCCACTGTATAAATTACAGCCCGACCTGTTTGATATTCTGAAGTTTGATCAGTTACAGAATGGTGAAAAATTCCAGTTTGAATCACAGTTCAGCAGTTATCTGGTGCATATTGAAGTACAGAAACTGATTGTGCCTCACCAGACGCTGACACTGCTGGTGCTTCAGGATGCGCGGCGTATCAATCAACAGGTTCAGCAGCTGAAACTGGCTGCCTTGGGACAGCTGTCTGCCAGTATTGCCCATGAAATCCGAAACCCTCTTGCTGCTATTGCACAGGCCAATGTCCTGTTTGCCGGCAGTGATGCAGAGCAGCAGCAAAGTCTAAGCCAGATGATCAGTCGGCAGACTCAACGGATTGATAAAATTATCAGTGATACACTCAGTATGGTGCGCAACAGGGAAACCCATCCGACTGAAATTCAGCTTCCGACCTTTATTCCCCAATTTATTAAAGAAGATCTTTCTGACATCTCCCAGAAAATCCGCTGTCATCTACAAAGCAGCGACCTGACTGTCTGCTTTGATGAATCACAGCTCAGACAGGTACTGATCAATCTGATCCGCAATGCAATCCGGCATAATGCTCCCGATCAGAACTGTATCGAACTGGTCATACAGGCAGAGGGCAAAAACATTCAGATTGACGTCCGTGACTATGGTTCTGGTGTTGCCCTGCAGGATATTGCCTATCTGTTTCAACCATTTTTCAGTACCGAAATTACCGGAACTGGTTTAGGATTGTATCTATCACACAGCTTCTGTGAAGCCAATCAGGCTAAGCTGAGCTATGTAGAACAAAAACAAGGGGCCTGTTTCAGGATTGAATGCCCACGCGTTTATTTAAATTAATTTTATCGGGGTGTTACAGTGGATTTAAAACCACTCGTTTTGTTGGTGGATGACGAAGTAGATTTATGCGTGCTCATGGAAATGACCCTTGCACGTATGGGGATTAAAACACACATCGCACACCGCCTTTCAGAGGCGAGACAACTGCTTTCAGAACATCAGTATGATGCCTGTCTGACGGATCTGAATCTGCCTGATGGCAATGGCCTGGAGCTGGTCAATCTGATCTCGCAGCATTTCCCACAGCTTCCAGTGGCAGTGTTGACTGCTTATGGAAATATGGAAATTGCGATCGCAGCACTGAAAGCCGGTGCCTTTGATTTTGTCAGTAAACCTGTCAATCAGAAGCACCTGGAACAGTTACTTGAAAAAGCACTGAACAAGCCTGTTGAAAAAAACAGTGTCCCTGAATCTGATCAGCTCGAACACCGTATGCTGATTGGTCAGTCACTGCCGATTCAGCATCTGCGTACAACACTGAAAAAAATTGCCCGCTCCCAGGCACCTGTGTTTATTACGGGTGAATCCGGTACGGGTAAAGAAGTTGTTGCCAATCTGATCCATCGGCTCAGTAACCGCTGTGAAGGCCCTTTTATTGCGATCAACTGCGGAGCGATTCCTGGTGATCTGATGGAAAGCGAACTGTTTGGCCACAAGAAAGGCAGTTTTACCGGTGCAACCCAGGACAAGCAAGGCTTAATCCAGTCTGCACATGGCGGCAGCCTGTTCCTCGACGAAATCGCTGAACTGCCTTTAAGCATGCAGGTCAAACTGTTACGTGCAGTTCAGGAAAAGCGGATACGCCCTATTGGCAGTGAAGCAGAAATTGATGTCGATTTCCGGGTGATCAGTGCCAGTCACCAGGATCTGGAAGAACTGGTTCAACAGGGCAGATTCCGCCAGGATTTATTTTTCCGTATTCACGTCATGGATCTGGTTCTGCCTGCACTGCGTGAACGTGGCAGTGATATTTTACTGCTGGCGCAGCACTTCATTCATAAAATCTGTAAAGAATGGGATATTGAAACCAAACCTCTGACTGAAAGAGCCCGCCAGTTCCTGCTTGAACAGTACTATCCGGGCAACGTCCGTGAACTTCGCAATATTATTGAACGTGCCATCACGCTCAGTGATGACAGCCAGATTGATCTTCAGCATTTACAGAGCGCGCCTTTACGTCAGTTCTCGGTAAAACCGCTGCAAAGCAGCAGTGAAACTGAAGAAACAGCACCTCAGACAGTCAGCGAACCTGTCGTTTCTTCCACACGGAAGTTACCCGAGGAAGGTCTGGAACTTCATCTGGAGAAGGTTGAAAAAGAAATTCTGATGAATGCTTTGAATCTGACCCACTGGAACAGAACACTGGCAGCAAAAAAACTGGGAATGTCTTTCCGTTCTTTGCGCTACCGCCTGAAAAAATTTGGGCTGGACAGCGACGAAGACTGATTTCTCAGTTTATTTACGGTTCACGAGCATCTCTGCAACATGATTAAGGTAAATATCTTCCTTGACATCCTGTTGCAGAGGATAGAGCTGATCAGGATAAATCCCTGTTCCTTCAATCATACGCCCACTAGGGGTGTAATAATGCGAAACCGTCATCTGTAAAGCAGCACCATTACTCAGTGGGAACAGCTTCTGTACCACTCCTTTGCCATAGCTTTTCTCACCAATCACCCAGGCACGTTTATGCTCTTTTAGAGCCGCAGTAAATACTTCAGCGGCTGATGCCGAACGGTTATTAATCAGAATACCGACTTTCAGATTCTGAAACTCAAATCCGGGTAATGCCTGAAACTGCTGATCACCTTCTGCGCGGCTTTTTGTAGAAACAATAATGCCCTGATTCAGAAATAGATCGGCTGTTTCCACTGCGGAAGACAACAGTCCACCTGGATTATTGCGCAGATCAAGCAATACGGCCTTTAACTTTGAACCACTGTGGGCTTCCACCAGATTTTTAATTTCATTGGCAGTCTCCTGCTTGAAGACTTTAACCCGCAGCACAAGAACCTGATTATGCAGAAGCTGCGACTGGATATCTGTTTCCAGTTTTTTATTGCGGACCAGGCTGATGGGTATGCTGTTCTGAGCCAGCTGAATACTTAAGGTTGAGCCAATAGAACCTGTCAGCAGGTTATTGACCTGATCATGATTGAGTTTTCTTAACTCATGGTCATCGACCTTGAAAACACTGACGCCATTACGCAGTCCCTGTCTTGAAGAATCGGCATCTTTCTTCAGCCCCTGGATCACCCATTGGTGCAGGGAACTGTCATACGCCAGTTCAAAATCGACAGAGGCAATATCGCCTTCGGTATACTGGAGCAGCTGTTTATAATCTTCTGGGGACAGATATCTGGAATAACGGTCCAGACCACCGACCAGACCTTTAATCGCCTGCTGAAACAGGGCATCGTCACTTTTTTCATTGACATAATTTTCTTTGACAATGCCGTAAATCTGTACAAACTGCTGAATAGGTTCAACAGGGACTTCATCATAAGTCCGTGTCTCGCCCTCATCAAAATCTGAGCCTGCTGCTGATGGAGCAGCAAAAGCGGAATGGTTCAGAAACATCAATAATGCTGTTAAAAGAACAACTGATTTTCCGTACTGAACCATTCATTCACCTTTTTAATTGATTTAGTTTTTTAAAGTAATCAGATTACGACCTTTCATTTCTTCAGGTACAGGAATCTGCATCAGGCTGAGCATTGTAGGTGCGACATCTGCCAGTACACCACCATCAGCAATCGTTGCAGAGGTTGGACCGACATAGATGAACGGCACCAGTTCAGTCGTATGCTGAGTGTGTACCTGACCGCTGACATAATCCTGCATCTGTTCCACATTACCATGATCGGCTGTGATCAGCATATGTCCTTTTTTTGCCATCACTGCTTCGTACAGGCGACCGAGACTGCTGTCCACTGTTTCAACAGCTTTCACCGCAGCATCAAAGACACCGGTATGCCCAACCATATCACCGTTGGCATAGTTCACTACCAACAGATCAAACTCACCGGAATTGATGGCATCTACAAGGTTATCGGTAACTTCAGGCGCACTCATTTCCGGTTGCAGGTCATAAGTCGCGACATTCGGAGATGGGATCAGGATCCGTTTTTCACCTGGATACTCATCTTCACGACCACCGCTGAAAAAGAATGTCACGTGGGCATATTTTTCAGTTTCAGCAATACGTAACTGAGTTTTCCCCAGCCCTGACAGATATTCACCGATTGAGTTTTTCAACCCTTCAGGCATATAAGCCACAGGCGCATCAATAGTTGCCTGATAACGGGTCAGCATGACAAATTTAGATAGCGCAGGCACAACTTTACGCTCAAAACCTGCAAAGTCTTTTTCTACAAAAGCTCTGGTGATTTCACGGGCACGGTCAGCACGGAAGTTCATAAAGACAACGCTGTCACCATCCGAAACTCTGGCAATGTCACCAATACGGGTTGCTTTCACAAATTCATCATTTTCACTGGCAGCATAAGCCTGTTCCAGACCTTCCACCGCAGTTGCTGCTGTACGGACAGCTTCACCTTCAGTCAGCAGACGGTAAGCCTGCTCAACACGATCCCAGCGGTTATCACGATCCATCGCAAAATAACGACCGATCATGGTGGCGATACGCCCCTGACCTGGATACTGTGCAAAGAGTGCATCCAGTTTCTCAAGTGATGGCTGTGCGCTGCGTGGCGGTGTATCACGACCGTCCAGAAACGCATGTAAATACACTGTTGCACCACGTTTCAATGCAAGCTCACACATCGCGACAATGTGGTCTTCATGTGAATGTACGCCACCCTGTGACAATAAACCCATGATATGCACTGCTCCGCCTGCTGCTTTGGCTTTTTCCACAGCATCAACCAGAACTTCATGCTCAAAAAAATCGCCGGTACGGATGTCTTTGGTAATACGGGTAAAATCCTGATACAGCACACGACCTGCGCCCAGGTTCATGTGACCTACTTCAGAGTTCCCCATCTGCCCATCTGGCAGACCCACATCTTCACCCGAACCTGAAATCAGACTATGCGGATGCTTTTCCTGCATCATGGTCAGATTAGGCGTTTTTGCCGCTAAAAACGCATTATCCTCGACCGCTTCACGATGACCCACACCATCCATAATCACCAGAACGTGAGGGATTTTGCCAGCAGTTGCATCCGTCATTATTTTCACTCTTTACTGTTTACAAATTAGTCTTATATCTTACCGAATTTTCGGTCAAGACTCCATGTTCTGCTGATGGTTAAAGCCTTTCAGCAGGATAGATTTCGCCTGTTACTATCTGGCCCGATGCAGTAAATAACCGCCACCAATGAACATCAGTACAATCGGTATAAACACAAACCACGCAGGCGACGGTGCATACACCAGACTTGCATAACCCAGGAAGTCCTGAAGATAGAAAAAAGTCAGCCCGATAAACAGTGCGATCACCAGTCTGAAGCCCATGGATTGCTGACGTAATGGTCCAAAAATAAATGAACAGGCAATCACCACCAGTGCAATCAGGGCAAAAGGACCGCCTACTTTTTTCCAGAAGGCTAACTGATAGGTTTTCGGCACCTGACTGTATTCATGCATATACTGCATAAAACTGACCAGCTGACTTGGCGACAGATCTTCTGGATCAAGGGTCACCATATGCACGTATTTCGGTTGCAGTGCCAGTGACAGTGGCATTTTTTCCATATGCTGAGCCACGGCATTACCTTCTTTCAGAATGTCCATCTGGCGGGTTTTCTGTAATTCCCAGCTGCCATCCTTAACAAAAGCACCCTGCTCTGCATTCAGCGTCCCTCTTAATCTGTAGTTATTATCAAAATCAATCACCTGGATATTATTCAGCTGCCCCTGGGCATTGGCATAATCAATATAGATAAAACGCTGACCTTCACGGGTCCAGTAACCACGGACTTCACCCAACTCTGCTGTTGTACGGTGTTTTTTTACACTTTTAGCAAGTTCACTGGTATGCGGAATCACCCATTCACTTAAAGCAAATGACAGCACCACCAGGATCAGTGCGGAACGGATGACCCAGCCCACAATACGCCACAGACTGACACCGGCAGAACGCATCACAATCAGCTCACTGTTGGATGCCATCGTCCCCAGCCCCAGCACTGCACCAATCAGTGCAGCAATAGGTAAAATCTCATACAGATAACCCGGTGCGCCCCACAGAACAAACTTCAGTGCCTCCCAGGCACCATAACCCTCTTTTAAAGAACCCAGCTCACCCAGATAGGTAAATAAAATCTGTAATCCGGACAGAATTGCGGTAGCACCCAGCATCGCCAGTGCCGTGGTTGAGGTCACATGACGTGCAATAATTCGACGTGCAAGCATAGTTAAGACCCCACTCGTTTTAATGTTTTCTTAATTTTAGGTGCCAGTTTCTGCTTTCTGGAAAAGAGCGCCGCAACAATACCATAAAACAGCAGAACTGCCGGATATGCCCAGATCCCGATTTCATCCTTACTGATCCTGATCTTAATCGCCATCAGCGCAACGATCAGGCTGGCAAAAATCAGTAATGCAGGAATCAGTTTCAGATAACGCCCCTGACGTGGACTGACTTCAGATAAAGCAACCGCAAGCAGTAATGCAACAAGCATGGAAAATGGTACAAATATCCGCCACCCGAGTTCAGCTGCAACGACAGGATCATCACTGGTTTTAAACAGTGTACTGATCGGTAGAGCTTCCACTTCACCGCTTTCAAATTTTGCTTTTTCGTCATTTTCCAGACGCAGTCTCCAGGTCTGAAATTCCATCTGAGTATATTTCAGCGTGTCTGGATCAATTTCATAGCGTCGCCCTTCCCGCAAATCCACCACACTGGCAGTATCACCAGTCATTTCAATACGGGTCGCTTCCCTGGCAAGAATCAGTTCATCAGGCTTGCCTTCATCCACAGCACGTCTGTAAAAGAAAATATCCTTCAGGTTTTTCTGGTCTTCAGACAGGCTGCCTGCATAAATGGTCAGTGGACCTGAAGAAATAAATTCTTTGGGTCTGACCAGATCAAAACCGGTACGAACCGCCTGATCTGTGATCAGCTTTTCATACTGACGCAGTCCCCAGGGTGAAATCCAGACCATCAGACAGGTCTGAACAGTCATGAAAATAACCGTCATGGGAACCAGTAAACGCCCCAGTCGGTTACGGCTGATACCACTGCTGTTCAGCACCGCCATTTCATGGTCAACATACAGCCGTCCGAACACCAGCATCAGACCAATAAAGAAACCTAATGGAAGAATCAGAGTCAGAAATTCCGGCAGTCGGTATCCGATAATATCCAGCAGAATTCCAGGATCAATACGCCCCATTGCAGCCCGTCCAAACTGCTTGATCAGCTGTCCACCCATCATGATCAGGATCAGTAAACCGATGACAACTAAGGAAGTCGATACAACCTGCCTGACCAGATAACGCCGAATAATCAAATTAATTCTTCCAGAAATAAGGGGAATAAAACTGGCATTAGTTTACCCGAATGTTGAAAATATAAAACCTATCGCTGCAATGCACATTGAAACCCTATTCATAGAAATGTTTCAATGGTTTAATGGTTTGCAAATTTTTAAAAGGCGCGGATAAAAACAGATGAAATTTACTATTAATACGTCATTCCAGGAGAATGCATCCACTCCGTATTTACTGATTCCTGTAGATGCTGATCAGGTTCAGGGTGTTTCTTCCTCATATAAAATCAATGATTTAAATTCTCTGATTGAAGCGACTCAGTTTAAAGCTGGCTTAAACGAAATTTTACCATTAATCGGAAAAATTAACGGTGCAGCAAATGCAGCACTTGTGGGTCTGGATAAAGTTACAGAACTTCAACCAGCAAGACTGGCAAAAATTGCACAGACCATCATCAAAGCAACACAAAAAAAATATGCTCAGATCAGTATTGACCTGAATGCACTGCCTGCTGAACATCATTATCTGTTTGTACTGAGTCTGACTCAGGCAGCTTATGCATTTGATGAATACAAATCCAAAAAAAATGAATTTGCACTGCAACAGATCAATCTGATTGCAACAGCCACTCCTTTGACAGCTGAGCAACTGACCCTGATTCAGGCGATTCAGTCTGGACAGAACCAGGCACGTGACCTGGGCAACCGCCCTGGTAACATCTGCTTCCCTGAATACCTGGCAGACCAGGCTGTGCAGCTTGCAGAAGAATATCCAGATCTCATCACAGTCACTGTGCTGGATGAGCAGCAGATGGCAGACCTGGGCATGAATGCCTTCCTTGCTGTCAGCAAAGGTTCTGACCGCCCTGGTCGCATCATCACCCTGGAATATAAAGCAAATGCTGAACAGCCACCTGTGGTACTGGTCGGTAAGGGCGTGACTTTTGATACGGGCGGTATTTCACTGAAACCAGGCGCTGGCATGGATGAAATGAAATTTGATATGTGCGGTGCAGCTTCCGTACTGGGCACCATGCGCGCACTTTGTGAAGCAAATCTGCCGATTCATGTGGTGGGTGCCATTGCTGCTGCTGAAAACATGCCATCAGGTCATGCAACCCGCCCAGGTGACATTGTCAGCACCATGAGCGGACAGACGGTGGAAATTTTAAATACTGATGCTGAAGGTCGCCTGGTTCTGTGTGACACACTGACTTATATCAAACGCTTCAACCCTGCTTTGGTGATTGATATTGCGACATTGACCGGTGCATGTGTGGTGGCTCTGGGTTCTGTCGTGTCAGGATTGTTTACACCGGATGATGAACTTGCAGCTGAACTGACTCAGGCAGGACAGAAGTCTTTTGACCGCGTATGGCGCATGCCGGTTCTGGACGACTACCAGGAACAGCTGGACTCACCTTTTGCAGACATTGCCAATATTGGTGGACCAAAAGCCGGTGCTGTTACAGCCGCCTGCTTCCTGCAGCGCTTTACCCGTGAATACCGCTGGGCACACCTTGATATTGCAGGGACTGCCTGGAATTCCGGCAGCAACAAAGGCGCCACTGGTCGTCCTGTTCCACTGTTAATGCAGTTCCTGTCTGACCGTGTTCAGTCCAATGGCTAAAGTCAGCTTTTATCTGTTTGAAAAAAGCAATGAACGGCAAGTGGAAAGCACTTGCCGTTTATGTCGGAAAATTCTGCGGAAATCTCAGCGGATCTGGTTACACTGCCCCACACAGGAACTTCAGCAGCAGCTGGATGATCTGTTGTGGAGTTTTGATACTGAAAGTTTTATTCCGCACGGGATTGATCAGCCACATGTCAGGGTCTGTATTTCTGCATCATTGCCTGAAGAAACCGACTGGATTGTGTTTAATTTTAACAATCAGGCACTTGAACAGTACGCCCGTTTTAGTCACATTATCGAGATTATTGAAAATAATGAACCGGCTAAACAGGCAGGTCGTGAAAAGTTCAAACAATACAGACGTTCCGGTATAGAGCCGAAAACCTTTAAACTTTAAAGATCAGATCAGAATACAACAGACTGAATAAGGAGAAATGCGGTGGCATTAAATGTCGGTCAGGATTTTAAACAGCGCTGGCTCGATGCGCCTGAAGCTGTACGTCAGGCATTTATTGATGACCTTCACCGCATCTGTGATGTCCTGCATCCAGAATCTGATATACAGAAATGGGTCGCATACGATCAACAGCAACAGCACCGTTCTGAGCAGAAAATAGAGCAGGCATACGCTGAACGCAAAGCCCAGCTGATTGAAGAAGCCCGCATACGCCGGCAGCAGGAACTGGAACGCTCACTTCAGGAAAAGCGTGATGAGCAAGCGGCTTATGCCAGACAGCTCCAGCAGGATGAGCAGCGCCAGTTCAATGAACAGGCACAGACACTGGCACTGATCAGACGCTCTCTCGATAATGAAATTCAGACCTATACAGCACGCTATCACAAAAACCCAGCCAATGGCGCGGTCAGTTTTGATAAAACCCGCCTGGCCGTATCAGACCATGAAATCCTCTCTGAACTGGAAAGCGTCAAACTACGGCTTGAACTGGAAGCAGAAAGCCTGATTGAACAGGCTGTCACTGTCTTCCGTGCCCGACTGCACAGTGCTGCTCAGGAAGAAATTGCTTTTATCCTGAAAAACTCCAGTCTCTCAGAAGATAAAAAGCAAAGCTGATCTCTTTTTCTTATAAAGCAGAATGAATCCGTGTCATCAAAATGAAATACAAATGTCACATGATGTTCATGCCCTTACTTTGAGTCTGTAAAAACAGGACGGGTATCAGGGCTTTCTCTGACTGAATAAGGAAGACATCATGGATATTCTGAACAGACTTTCAACACAGATTTCCGCATTAGCAACAGGTGAACAATGGATTGTCAGCGCTCAGGATCTGATGATCAGTCGTACTGACTTTCAATCACTTTCTGTTTATCTCTCACGTGAATCCCAGGGTGGCAGCTTTTCTGTTTCATCAACTGAGCAACGCGCCAACCCAACACTGACCGTCATCAAACACTGATATTCTCCTGATATTAAAAAAGCCCACTGTAATCAGTGGGCTTTTTTAACTGCTTCAGGTTAAAGCAACTCAATCAGGCTACCAAGCACATTTCCGAGCCCATAACCGACGGTCAGTAAACCACCGATCCAGACCACAGCACCCATCAGGTTATAAAACATAAATGTTGCAACATGCATGTGGGCAGCACCTGCGGCAAACGGTGCAAATGAACGGACAAAGGGAACAAACCGGGCAACCATAATGGTTTTTCCGCCATGCTTAGTGAAGTAGTGATTGGTCTTCACCATGTATTCGGGCTTAAAAAAACGGTTATAGCGGTTGAAAAACTTCAACCCCAGTATCTGCCCCGTATAATAATTGACAATATAACCAAGTACCGCAGCCGACAGCAGCAGAATACCCATATAGTGCAGATGGACCACATCTGTCGTTGAACACATCGCACCAATGGCGAGTAACAGACTGTCGCCCGGTAAAAAAAACATAAATACCGAGCCTGTTTCAGCAAAAATGATCAGAAACAGAATTGCATAAATCCAGATACCGTACTGATCCAGTAAAACAGGTAACCACTGATCCATATGCAGCATAAAATCAAGCATAATCAAAAATCCGATTGAAGCATTTCATCTGCATAAAATTAAAAACAGCCCCATAAAAACAAAAAACAGCCTGATTTTCAATCAGACTGTTCATTATTTTAATAATTTTTACTTCAGGAAGCCATTTTCAGCCAGGAAATCCATACTGATTTTTGACGGTTGTGTCACTTCAGCGGCTTTATCTCCCATCAACAGACGTTCGATATAGCGTGCCAGCACATCCACTTCCAGGTTGACTTTTGTTCCTGCTTTCCAGCTGCCGATATTGGTTCGTTCAGCCGTATGCGGTATCAGATTCAGACTGATCACACTGCCACGCAGATGGTTGATCGTCAGGCTGATGCCATCCACAGTCACCGAACCTTTCTCTGCCAGGTAACGTGCAATTTCTGCAGGTGCAGTCACTTCAAAATACAGTGAACGTGCATCTGAACGTACAACGGTAATTTCACCGACAGCATCAACATGGCCACTGACAATGTGTCCACCGAAACGTGTAGTCGGCAACATTGCCTTTTCCACATTAACCGCCTGTCCAGCTTTCCAGCTGCCCAGTGTGGAACGGTTCAGACTTTCCCTGGAGACATCTGCCGCATACCAGTTGCTGCCCCAGTCAATGACGGTCAGACAGATGCCGTTGGTCGCTATTGAGTCGCCCAGGTGTACATCGGACATATCCAGATCGGTCTGTATACGCAGGCGGATATCACCACCGACATTCTGCAGACTTTCCACTTTACCCAGACTTTCAACAATACCTGTAAACATAAACTGCCCTCTGCCCTTTCCATTTCACAGAAAGGAAATTTCTGAATTTATCCGTTTCACTCTGATCAAGCCATACGCTCAGTACAGCCGGTTTTACCACAGTGCCAGCTGTGTGCTGACGCCACTGGTATCCACACCGCCCAGCTCAGCAAAATGATAAAGCTGACCCAGCAACTGTCTTAATGGTGGTCCCGATTTCGCATGCGTATCTGTAATCACAATAAACTCAAGCACTCGTGCCCGTTCAGACTGACGCTGCTTACTGACTCTGTATCGTGGCACATCCTGAGTCAGCAGGGTCACACGACCACGTTCGAGGTTTGCTTTCAGCAGATCAGCTGCTTCAATATTACCATCAGTGGAATAACTGGTCAGAATAAAACGTGCATTAATGGTTGAAAGCAGTTTTTCATACGCTTCCTGTGCAAACCTGGACGAATTATAAGGGCTTGGGCGTTCTTTTCGCCATGCACGGTCAATACCACTTTTAAAACCCTTGGTATCCGGTGTTGGCAGGTCGACCTGATCCCACAGTGTCAGAGAGTTCAGCACATGATAATTACTACTGTATGCATGCTGATTATAAGGTGGATCAAGATAAGCCACATCCACTTCAAAGCCACTCATCTGACTGGCCAGATGCTGTGCATCCACACACCACATTTCAGCCATTGGATTTTTCTGCTGGTTTTCACCCACTTCACAGAAACGGCTTGGGGTCAGCCACAACAGTGACTCAATCCGCTCAAGTGCAGTCTGTGTTTTACCCCCCCACCCGTGATGGAAACTTTTAAATACACCACTGGTGTTACTGACAAAACTTGCCGAATAAAGTAATGGCGCAAGTAATGCACTCATTTCAACATCATCAATCGCACCCTGCGCCTGCCAGGTTGCGATCTGCTGACGGATCGCGTCGATACGCATCCCATTACGGCGTTTAAAAAACAGACGGTCTTTTGCAGGGTCATAGATTTCATCATTCCGTGGACACAAGTTATGTGTCACCCACCCTTTTACTTCAGGCAGACGGTTCAGATAATCAATGGCTTTCTGATAACCACCCAGCTCATTGAACGCAGGTGCTTCTGTACCTGCCAGAATGGCATGATTCAATGCATGACTATAGGGTTCCCAGTCATTGGCTATCACACGGTAGCCATTCTGACGGGCGAGTCGTGACACCACACCACTGCCTGCAAAGAAATCGGCAAAGATCGGGGCACGCTTCTTCCCTGTATGCAGGGTGCCTGTTATTTCAAGTGCTTCAAGAATCAGGTGCAGTAAACGACGCTTGTTGCCCAGATAAGGAACCAGCTGATGGAAAAGATATTCATCTGTCGTACGAGCGGCATGACGACGTTTGTGATAAACCGAAGAGGTTGACTCTGAATTCATACTGACTCTTGAAAAGGTATTAGTTTTAAGCGCACGTCATCACCCAGCTGTGTGACCTGTATCAGCTTAAACCTGAGCTGCTCTGCCATGCGGCTGAAATCCGCATTGAACATTGCACGTGCTGACTGACCTAAAAAGGTCGGTGCGACATAGCTGATCATTTCATCGACCTGTTTCTGCTGCAGAAAAGCCGTGGATAATGTTGCACCTGCTTCCACCAGCACATCATAGATCTGATACTCACGGACCAGCAGTGACAGCAGGCTTTCCAGTGACTGAATTTCCAGCTGGATGACACCCGCATCTGCCAGGTCCTGACGATAAGGGCCCATCACCATCAATGTTTCAGGATGTTCCATCAGTTTTGCATTGAATGGCAGACGTCCTTTACGGTCCAGCACAATCCGTACAGGCTGCACAACCGAAGATATATCTTCCACGGCATCAAGCGCACGTACATTTAACTGACAGTCATCAGCAAGCACAGTTTCAATGCCTGTGATCACCGCACCAGAAACTGCCCGCCAGTGCTGAACATCACTGCGCGCCTGTGCTCCTGTGATCCACTTTGACTCTCCTGAAGCCATCGCTGTACGACCATCCAGGCTTGAAGCAACCTTGAGCCGGACATACGGTCGTCCTGTCGCCATTGCTTTTAAGAAACCTTTATTCTGCTCCGCTGCCTGTTCTTCACAGACACCTGTCAGAACCTCTATACCCGCGTCACGCAAAATCTGTACGCCTTTACCTGCCACCAGTGGATTTGGATCTGAACAGGCAATCACAACTTTTGCCAGGCCGGCATTGACCAATGCTTTTGCGCAAGGCGGCGTACGCCCATAATGCGCACATGGCTCCAGTGTGACATAAGCCGTTGCACCACGTGCCAGCTCTCCTGCTTCACGCAGCGCAAACACCTCAGCATGTGAACCGCCGACCGGTGCAGTTGCACCACGCCCAACAATCACATGATCACGGACAATCACACAGCCCACAGCAGGATTAGGACGGGTTCGATAAATCGCTTTGCCTGCCTCAGCCACAGCCTGAAGCATCCACAACTGATCCTGACTCAGCTCAGACATAATAATCCTGATCAAAAATATAAGAAGATGGGGGCTGTTTCTTTAAAATCACGCTGACAATTAATCCTGGACACCACGGTGGTGCTGCATCTGTTCAATCTGCCTGCGGAAGGCTTCAACATCCTGAAAATCCTGATAAACCGATGCAAAACGTACATAAGCCACATGATCCAGGGCAAACAGTGACTGCATGACAATCTCACCAATGGTACGTGAACGGACATCACGCTCTCCAAGACGGCGGATCTGTAACTGAATATCGCTCAGCACCGTTTCAATCTGCTCCTGAGTCACAGGTCTTTTCTGCAAGGCATGCATCAGTGAACGGCGTAACTTTGCCTCATCAAACGGTTCATTTTTACCATCTGACTTGGTCACACGGGGCATGACCACTTCATAGCTTTCAAAGGTGGTAAATCGTTCACCACAGCTCGTACATTCACGGCGTCGACGGATCTGGCAGCCTTCAGCCGCCAGACGGGAGTCAATCACTTTACTGTCTGCTGCGTTGCAAAATGGACAATGCATAGCGGTTTAATTGAACAAATTGTACTGAACTCAGAGTGTAGCAAAAATAATGTATTTTGTAGAGACTTTCGCTGGATATGGAAAAAAAACAGCCCCGAAGGACTGTTTTACACAATATATTGATAATACTTTTCAGCTTTTATTCTACACGTTCACCATGCTGACTTAAGTCCAGACCCATACGCTCATCATCAGGTGTCACACGGATACCAATAATCAGATCAATCACTTTCAGAATAATAAATGTCAGGACTGCTGAGTAAGCAATCGTTGCAAGAACACCTTCAACCTGTACCCATAACTGATGAGCAACACTGACCGGTGCTTTATCGCCCATAATAAATTCACTGGCAAAGAACGCTGTCAGGATTGCCCCGACTATACCGCCTACGCCATGCAGACCAAATGCATCCAGTGAATCGTCGGCTTTGAGTATGCGTTTCAGTGCAGAAATACCCCAGAAACAGACCACACCACCGATCAGACCCATTGCTAGTGCACCACCGACAGTAACAAAACCGGCTGCTGGCGTAATCACCACCAGACCTGCAACTGCACCAGAAGCCGCACCCAACACAGAAGCTTTACCACGGATCACTTTTTCAGTGATCAACCAGGAAATTGCAGCAGCGGCAGCAGCAACCTGAGTCACAATCATGGCATAGGCAGCAGAACCATTTGCACCCAGTGCAGAACCACCGTTAAATCCAAACCAGCCAACCCAGACCAGACTTGCACCCAGTACAGTCAGTGTCAGATTGTGAGGTGCCATGGATTCACGTCCAAGTCCAATACGTTTGCCCAGCATATAAGCTGCGACCAGACCTGCCACACCCGAGTTGATGTGAACCACGGTACCACCAGCAAAGTCCAGTGCGCCATCGCTGCCTAACCAGCCGCCACCCCATACCCAGTGTGTGATCGGGGCATAGACAACCACAACCCAGACTGCAATAAAGGCAACAAAAGCACTGAATTTCATACGTTCGGCAATTGAACCACTGATAATCGCAACCGTGATAATGGCAAACGTCATCTGGAATACAACAAAGAGAATTTCAGGAATAGTGCCTGTCAGTGCGTCAGTCGTAATACCGGACAGCATGACTTTGTCCAGGCTACCGATAAAGGCATTGCCCTGACCGAAGGCAAGAGAGTAACCAATCACGATCCAGGCAATACTTACCACTGCTGCGGCAACAAAACTGTGTGACATGGTACTGAGAACGTTTTTCTTACGAACCATACCACCGTAGAACAATGCCAGACCTGGGATGGTCATCAGCAGCACAAGTGCTGTAGAAATCAGAATCCAGGCAGTATCACCTGTATCAAGAGTGGGTGCTTCTTCTGCGGGTGCCTGTTCAGCAGCAGCCGGAACAGCAACTGGCTGTACGTCAGTTACAGTTGTTTCAACGACCACTGCATCAGCAGTAGAAGCCGGTGTCGTAACCGCTTCTTCAGCCCATGCAACAGAACCACCTAATAATGCGCCGGACAGACTCAGCGCGAAAAGCATTTTTTTCATTCGTATCCCCCAACCTGTTTTTCTGAGTTATTAGATACTCAGCAAACTTCGTGCCAGTTAAACGGCATCTGCACCTGTTTCACCAGTACGGATACGGATGACCTGCTCCAGATTAGTGACAAAGATTTTGCCATCACCAATTTTGCCTGTGCTTGCAACACGGGTAATTGATTCGATAACTGAATCCACCATTTCATCGCTGATTGCGATTTCAATTTTTACTTTAGGAAGAAAATCAACAACATATTCAGCGCCACGATAAAGTTCTGTATGACCTTTCTGACGACCAAATCCTTTGACTTCTGTTACGGTGATCCCTTGAACACCAATTTCAGACAATGCTTCACGAACATCATCCAGTTTAAAGGGTTTTACAATTGCAGTTACGAGCTTCATGTGTGTTTTCCTTCGGCTTCTTTCACCAGTAAGGTTTTATGTTCAAATTTCATGCCAGAAATATCTGAGGTCGGGGGAAAACAGATTTCCTGTACATGAGTTTTCTTTATAACCTATTTTATCCGTTTTCAAGCAGATTAATCATTAATATTAGACATTTTTACTGGATTCCTTAACACTGTTATAAACACGAAACCATATTTAAACTGAAACACTGTCCGAGCAGCTCTGAGCGGTGATACACTGCGCAAACTTATTTCAATTCAAGGCTTAAAAAATGATTGAAACCTTATTACAGGCGATTCTTGAACAGGTGGATCAGCCAAAGAAAGATCTGGAACATAATGTACGTGCTTTACTGAATGAAGCCGTCAGCAAAATGGATCTGGTATCCCGTGAAGAAATCGAACGTCAGCGCACTGCTCTGAATGTCGCGACCCAACGACTTCAGGAACTGACTCAACTGGTTGAAACACTCGAAAGTAAAATTCAGAACAATAAATAAGCACCAGAAAGGTGCATAAAAAGACGCATAATGATTAAAAAATGCGCACAAAAATGGAACAATAATAATGTCATTCGCAAAAATTCATACCCGGGGATTGCTGGGGCTGCATGCCCCGCTTATTGAAGTTGAAGTCCATCTCAGTCAGGGACTGCCCTCTCTGACCATTGTGGGACTGGCTGAGGCAGCGGTCAGAGAAAGTAAGGATCGTGTGCGCTCTGCCATCATCAACAGTGGTTTTCAGTTTCCGGCAAAACGCCTGACTATCAACCTGGCACCGGCAGATTTGCCCAAAGATGGTTCCAGACTTGATCTGCCCATTGCACTGGGTATTCTGATTGCTTCAGGGCAACTGCCTGAAAATGTAACAGATGGTTTTGAGTTCATTGGAGAACTGGCACTGGATGGTCATTTACGTCCTGTCTCAGGTACTTTAACCATTGCCATGGCATGCCTTCAGGCAGAACATCATTTAATGCTTTCTTCTGAAAATGCACCAGAAGCTGCCCAGTTGCCTGCCTTGCAGGTCTATGCAGCTACACATTTACGTCAGGTCTGTGAGCATTTCCTTGAAATGCACAAAATCAGCGCCACAGCATCTCCAGAGATACGGACAGAGCCTTCCTGTAAATTTGATATGGCTGATATTAAAGGTCAGTTGCGTCCCCGACGGGCACTGGAAATTGCAGCAGCAGGCGGACACTCCATTTTATTTAAAGGACCTCCCGGCACAGGCAAAACATTACTCGCGTCCAGACTCTCAGGCATCCTACCTCCACTGACAGCACAGGAAAATCTGGAAGTGGCAAGTATCTACTCGATTGCCAGTACGCCACACACTTTCGGGCAACGTCCATTCAGAGCACCGCACCATACGGCATCTGCCATTGCCCTGGTTGGAGGCGGATCATATCCAAAACCTGGAGAAATCACCCTTGCACATTTAGGTGTGTTATTTCTGGATGAATTACCTGAGTTTGACCGTAAAGTGCTGGAAGTACTGCGTCAACCGCTGGAGTCCAGAGAAATTGTTATTTCAAGAGCCTCCCGCCAGATCACCTTTCCTGCAAACTTTCAGCTGATTGCAGCCATGAACCCATGCCCATGTGGTTATGCCTTTAATCAGGATGTGCGCTGTCAGTGCTCGGCTGAATCCATCAAACGCTATCAGAACCGAATTTCAGGTCCTTTACTCGATCGTATAGATCTGCATATTGATGTACCCCCCTTAAAAGCCCACGAACTCCAGGACAATAAACCGGTCGAAAACTCAGAAACAGTTCGCAACCGAATTACTCAGGCTTATGAACTGCAGATGCAAAGACAGGGTTTTCTGAATCAGAACCTGTCACCACAGCTACTGGAAAAACATGCTCAACTGGATGAGTCTTCAGCCAGAATGCTGGAAATGGCACAACAGAGACTGAATTTATCGGCACGGGCATATCATCGGATTTTACGGGTCGCCCGCACCATTTCAGACCTTGCAGGTTCAGAACAGATACAGAGTTCACACCTTTCTGAAGCACTGTCCTACAGAGGTCAGCAATCCTGATCAGGCAGGCTTAAAGCATAAAAAAGGCGACAATACTGTCGCCCTTTCCTGTTCATATATTCAGTCTGATCAGAATGCTTTGGTCAGTGTAAATACTGCACCGGTTTCAACTGCACGTTTCTGAGCATGAGTTAAACCTGCTGTCTCAGTATTTGTACCTATTGCAGCCAGTTCTGCGCTTAAACCTGAAACAGATTTAAAGCCATAGGTCACGCCTGCTTTCCAGTCCACATAGTTGTCATCACCATTGAAGCTGTATTTGTCTTCGTCCACCGTGGTATATCCCACACCAAACACACCACCAAAACCTGTTGCACCAAAAGGTACGCTATAACCGAGATTGACATTCCAGCTGTCCGCTTTGACCCCTGCATAGTCGTTGGTATAGTTGATATTGGTCAGAATACTGTCTCCTTCAGCAACCGCATTTTTGAAAGTCAGCTTACCGTACAGCTCTGCCCAGTTCAGATCACTTGAACCTGGATAGTTGTAATACCAGACACCCACATCAAGAACAGGTTTACTCCCGATCGCCTCTAAAGTAGTGCTGTAACCAATATAAGGATCAAGTTCCAGCGATGGAGAGTCCGAACCAAAGCTGACATTGGAACCCCATGCACCTGCATACAGTCCTGAGGTATGTGCCAGTGTGAAACCTGCCTGAACAGCAGGATCGGACTGTGTCTGAGTAATACCGCGGAAACGGTAGTCAGAAGTTGCAGCAGCTGAACCGCTGAAACTCAGTCCCATCTGAGACAGTGCTGTATCTTCCGCTGCCATGGCAGTGCCAGCAGTCATACAGCTAAGAACAGCAACAGAAAATGCCTGAGTGGATAATTTCATCTTGATAACTCCCCCATCGTTTGATGTGTATTTGTTTTGCTGAAATTTAATGATTCCGATATCTGTTCAGCAATTGCTGTGCCAGCTTATGACTGCATCAGAATAAAAAAATTAAATAACCATCAAAACAACAACTTATATTTAAAATTATCTTTTTCATGCACAGACAAAACTTAAGCTGTTCAGAGCACCGCCTGGACCAGCCAGTCTGAATATAGAGATACAACAGGAACATAAACCGGCAAACTGTCATATAACAGCGCATAGCAGTGTGCTCGAATGCTGCATAAAAATGCCATTTACAACCCGGGGTCTGGCATAAATTAAATGTAATATCTGTAAGCTGAGATAAGAAAAACCGGATGAAACTGCGGGGGCAGTTACGCTCCATAATTCGGCATTTTTTGTTTTGTGATTAAATTTTACGCATTAAAAAAGTGCATTTTTAAAATGCACTTTTTAAGCCTTTAAAATCATTCAGAAACTGAAATTCAATCCTGCGACCATATGATTATCAAAATCGTCACCCAGTCGGTCCTGACCACCCACCACATAATCAAGGCTGGCAGTCAGCCCTGTATCGGAAAAGGCCTTACTCACTCCCACCCGTGCTTCATTGAAAACAACGTCTTTTTCAGTCTGTATAAAGCTGTCATCGTGAGCATCATTGTAAATATATGCACCCACTGAGGTGTTCAG
Source organism: Acinetobacter sp. WCHAc010052 (assembly GCF_002165295.2). Classification (NCBI taxonomy): domain Bacteria; kingdom Pseudomonadati; phylum Pseudomonadota; class Gammaproteobacteria; order Moraxellales; family Moraxellaceae; genus Acinetobacter; species Acinetobacter sp. WCHAc010052. The sequence goes on from NZ_CP032143.1 coordinate 3,348,582, forward strand.
CGTCATGTCATATTTTAAAGGATGATGATAAACCGCACTCAAATACACATCTCCGGCATTGGCATAAGTGGCATTGTTCAACTGAACCGTTGCACCCACACTCAGGTCTTTATATGCCACATAACCCATCACATCATAGCCTGTGAGTTTACGGCGTTCACCCTCTTCAGACACCAGTCTGCCGCTGTCCTGATAATAATAAGCTGTTGTCTGCAAATGATATTTCCAGTCTTTGGCAAAATCATGGTCATAAGCCACATAAAGATCGTGTTCAAACCCACGGTTCTTTGCGTCATCGGCAGGATCATAACCCAGCGTTGATCCCCAGTAACCCAGTGTCACTCCGCTTTTATGCGCATATTCGACACCACCCTGAACAGCCATATCATCATTTTCCACACCGCCACGGTATACATATCTGGATACAACACCCACGTTACCAGAAAAGCTGTTGCCTGTATCAGGCTCATCAGCCCAGACAGTGTACGCAGGAACAGAAAATGCAGCTGCTAAAAACAATTGGGAAATTCGAGAGAACATAGCTTCAGGGTCAGACACATAAAGAAGCCGAATTGTACTGAATAATAAAACTTATGGTAAAAACTATTCATCAAAATATGATTGATTTTTCTAATACATTTCATCTTTTTAAATAAAAAATTAAAGCTCAGAAAGCTTATGTATTCTCATTATTATCTAAATTAATGAAAAATAAGTACAAACCGCATGTCATATTATTGAAATAATCTTCCAAAAATACTGTACCTTTTTATGAGATAACTTATACAATTTATCCATTTCCTGACCTGACCGTTCAGTAAAAACAAATATTGCAAATTATCCTTTTTTTTGAGGCAGTCCCATGCTGAAAGCAAGCAAACTTACATTGGCAGTTTTAATTAATGCCGCATTAATCTCCACTGTATACGCCAGCGAACAGAGTGAAGCCAAAGGCTTTGTAGAAGATGCTGAAGGATCAGTACTGTTCCGCACCGGTTTTGTTGATCGCGATAAGAAACATGGCAAAGCAGACACCCGTTCCACCGCTCAGTCTGCTATTTTCGATTTAGACTCTGGTTATACTCAGGGTGTTGTCGGTTTTGGTGTAGGTGTTGTTGGCGATGGATCATTTAAAATCGGTGACAACAATCATGCTGGCAACAACATGATTCCACTGCACAACAATGGTCAGAAAGATGCAAAAGGCCGTGTTGATGCCTACGATCACTGGGCACGTGGTGGTGCAAATGTAAAAGCCCGCATTTCGAACACTGACGTTCGCTATGGTACTCAGATTTTAGATCTGCCGGTTCTTGCCAGCAATACAGGCCGTATGGTTCCTGAATATTTTGAAGGTGTACTTGCAACCAGCCGTGAAATTAACGGTCTTGAACTGACTGCCGGTAAATTTACTAAAAACCAGATGTCTGATCAGATTTCAACAGATAAAAACCGTCTGGACAGCGCGATTGTATGGGGTGGAAAATATAAGTTTGATGAGCAGTTAAATGCATCCTACTTTGGTCTCGATTCCAAAAACAAACTTGAACGTCACTATGTAAATGTGAACTTCAAGCAGCCGCTTGCCAATGACAGCTCACTGACACTTGATTTCAGTGGTTATCACACTAAATTTGACAAAAATGCGGTCACGTATTCTGCAACAGGTGAAGTTGCTCCTGACTATGGAACAACGAGTATTGCAGGTTTTGAAAAAACCAATAATATCTGGGCGGTATCAGGTAGCTATAATACTGGCGCACATAATCTGATGTTAGCTTACCAGCAGAACACAGGGAATGTTGGCTATGACTATGGTCAGAATGCGGATGGTTTCCAGAGTGTTTACCTGCCAAACTCTTACCTTTCAGACTTTATTGGTAACCATGAAAAATCTGTACAGGCACAGTACAGCCTGGACCTGGGTAAATTAGGTGTTCCTGGTCTGAATTGGACCACTGCATATGTCTATGGCTGGGATATCAATGTTGCCGGCACAGCGGATGAAGGCAAAGAGCAGGAGTTCTTCAACCAGGTCAAATATACAGTTCAGTCCGGTTTTGCCAAAGATGCCAGCTTACGTTTACGTAACTCCATCTATCGTGCAAACGATGCATATGAAAATACATACATCGGTGACACCAACGAATGGCGTATTTTCCTTGATATCCCTGTGAAATTCTTCTGATTTCCATAGTATCAGGCATAAAAAAACCTGCACAGTGTGCAGGTTTTTTTATGGAAAACATTCTGTTTCAGATCATTTTCCAGTTCCGCGAGGGAATTATTTATTTGCAGCTTTATAAGCTTCGATTGAATCAAGAACTTCCTGTTTTGCAACTTCAGAACCTTCCCAACCGCTTAATTTAACCCATTTTCCAGCTTCAAGATCTTTATAGTGAGCAAAGAAATGTTCAACCTGTTTAATCAGTAATTCAGGCAGATCTGTATATTCTTTAACATCTTTATAAAGCGGTGTTAATTTGTCATGTGGTACTGCAATCAGTTTTGCATCCACACCACCGTCATCTTCCATGTTCAGTTTACCCACTGGACGGCAACGGATTACCGAACCTGGTTCCACTGGATGTGGAGTTACAACCAGTACATCAAGTGGGTCACCATCAAGAGACAGTGTATTTGGAACATAGCCGTAGTTCGCTGGGTAGAACATCGCAGTACCCATGAAACGGTCTACAAATAATGCATCAGAATCTTTATCAATTTCATATTTGATTGGCGCTGCATTTGCAGGAATTTCAATAATTACATAGATGTCGTTAGGTGCATCTTTACCCGCAGGGATATTGCTGTAGCTCATAGGATACTCTTTAACAAATTAAATCTGATTTAAACCGGCACAATTATAGCGGTTTTCTGGTTATGTCGCCGGAATTATACATCCTGGACATTAAAAAAGTATTTTCACCGGTCTGAACTTAGGTCAGTTTGATCACCATTATCAGCAGACAGATCGGACATAACAAAGACAGCATCCAGATGACTGAACGCAGGGTTGCAAGATTTGCCAGATAACAGATGCCATACAGCACACGCAACACAATGTAGGCAATACCGAAGGTCATCACCACAATCTGCGGAACCACCATATATTCAGCCATCAGCACAGAGGCAATAAATAAAGGCAGGCTTTCAAAACTGTTCTGCTGAACTGCATTTGCACGTGCGGACAGACCCGTTGTTTTACTCAGAAAATCCCGCGGGTTCTGATTATCTGCCGGTTTAAATCCACCCGCCATTTTTGCAATGACTGTAAATACATAAGGCAACAGACAGGCAATGATGATTAGCCATATGATTCCGCTGATACTTTGCATCCATTCTGTCTCTTCAACAATTTCTGCACTATCATAGCATGGCATTTCATTAATAAATTTTGTTAAATATAGTGTTTTTATAACCAGAGGAAGAGATTCATCATGCTTAGTCCTGATCAGAAGGAAATGTTTGATGTGCTGGAGCAGCAGCACAAAAGTCAGCGTCAGGTGGATCGTATTCTGAAGTTTGTACTGCCTGTTATGGCTTTTTTACTGACCGTGATCTGTGCCAATCTGAATGTATGGTCTACCGTCTTCACATTTTTTGTCCTGTGGATTGCTTTTATTGCCACAGGCATCAAAAACATGGCAGTTGGGCAATGGGTTGTTTTTATTCTGGTTTATTGTCTGATTGATAATTTTCTGAGTTATGGCTCTTTTAATATTTCAGGCTTCAGCCGCCAGTTCGGCACCATGTTTATCTTTCTGGGCATTGTTGCTATCGGACGACCTTATATTGACCGCTGGTTTCTGAAAAGTAAGTCATAAAAAAAGCGCCTTATGGCGCTTTTTTTATATCTGATTTATTTACGTAAGTCCTTACGCAGGATTTTACCTACATTGGATTTTGGTAATTCATCAATAAATTCAACATAACGTGGACGTTTATAGCCAGTCAGGTTTTCTTTAGCATATTCAAGTACTTCTTCAGTTGTTAAAGAAGGATCCTTCTTCACAACAAACAGCTTAGGCACCTCACCTGATTTTTCATCAGGTACACCAATGGCTGCAACCTCAAGCACTTTTGGATGTTTCGCAATCACTTCTTCAATTTCGGCTGGATATACGTTGAAGCCTGAGACCAGAATCATATCTTTTTTACGGTCTACAATTTTCACGAAACCACGGTCATTCATGACACCAATGTCGCCTGTACGGAAATAGCCATTGAACATAACTTTTTCTGTTTCATCAGGACGGTTCCAGTAACCTTTCATAACCTGAGGGCCACGGATTGAAATTTCACCCTGCTCACCCAGTGCAACTTCATTGCCATCATCATCCAGAATCGCAACTTCAGTCAGTGGCAATGGAATCCCGATTGTACCGCTGAACTCTTCTGAAGCAGGAGGGTTTGCCGTTGCAACAGGTGAGGTTTCAGAAAGACCGTAACCTTCAATAATGTTGGTTCCCGTTACTTTCTTCCATGCTTCAGCAGTCGATGGCAATACCGCCATACCACCACCCATCGCCATTTTCAGCTTGCTGTGATCCAGCTGTTTAAATTCTTCATTGTTCACCAGTGCATTAAACAGTGTATTGACCGCTGGGAAGAACGATGGCTGATATTTACGTAATTCTTTAATCACCGCAGGCAGATCACGCGGGTTAGGAATCAGAATGTTTGCCTGACCTTTGTACATGCCGTACATGGCACAGACCATGAATGCAAAGATATGATAAAGCGGCAGCGCACAGAAAATACGGTCATCTTTTTCGCCATCGGCTTTACCGAATTTGCTCTGGAAAATACCGTCACACTGCAGCAGATTCGCAACAAGGTTGCGATGTGTCAGCTCTGCACCTTTGGAAACACCTGTTGTACCACCCGTGTACTGTAGAACAGCAGTATCACTTAAAGTCAGACTTGGACGCTTATAATTGTTTGCACTGACTTTGGACATTGCAGCATTGAACTTCACATGTCCTGGAATACTCCACGCTGGAATCTGCTTACGTACAGAACGCAGAACAAAGTTCACCAGTGTACCTTTTAAAGTACCCAGCATATCACCCACAGAAGCGACAATCACATGCTTCACAGGTGTTTTACCGATAATTGCCTGATACACCGTCGCAAAGTTTTCAACAATAACCAGTGCTTCTGCACCTGAGTCATTCAACTGATGTTCAAGTTCACGTGAAGTATACAGTGGGTTCACATTGACCAGTACCAGTCCTGCACGGAACACCCCCAGTGCAACCACAGGATACTGCAATACGTTTGGCATCATCACCGCAACACGCGATCCTTTTGCCAGCCCCAGGCTTTGAAGATATGTAGCAAATTTACGGCTTGCTTCTTCCAGCTCACTGAATGTCAGTACTTTATCCATAAAGATAAAGGCATCACGTGAACCAAATTTCTGGAAATTACGCTCAAAAATATCTACAAGTGATGTATTTTCTGCCGGTAATTCAACAGTCTCCGGAATCCCTGTCTTATGGTATTCAGCAAACCAGATCTTTTCCATAACGCCTATCTCTCCAATCAATAATCCTTAGTTTTCAACTGTTTTTTTCAATGCAGCGCGTCATTTTTTGCTTGTATATGCGCTGCATCTCATCCATTTTCACGAATATGATCATATATAACGTATTTTGCTCAAAAAACGCTACTATTATCTTTGAATCAACAGTTTATTTGCTTTTTGATATCCCCGTGGTAGGAGCTGACCTTTCGTTGCTCTTTTACCGATATATTTCTGGAGATCATCCCCTTTGAGTTTAAGCTGTTGCTGTCCAGCAACAATCTGTACCACATCATTCAGGTTCAACGTTATCATGTCGATCACCTGGTCATCACTTTCCAGTTGTATCAACTTATTACCTTTGCCTTTATTCAGCACGGGTAAGTCTTCAAGATCAATCAGCAACAGTCTGCCCGTTCCATTCAGGACTGCCAGATGCGTACTGTCTTTAACGACCTGTAAGTTCAGTGCCTGAGCATGATCAGGGACAGTCAGGAATGCTTTACCTGCTTTGGCATTGGTATCCAGCTGTTTTGCCTGAGTTTTAAAACCATAGCCTGCTGAACTTGCCGCAATGATTTCCTGCTCATCTTCCTCCACAAGAATCTGCATAAAGCCGACTCCGCTTGCCGGAGAAAGTTTTGAACTTAAAGGCTCACCCAGACCACGGGCAGAAGGCAGACTGTTGATGGCAAGTGCATAACTGCGCCCGCTTTCATCCAGGATATAAACTTTCTGATTGGTCTTGCCCTGAGCTGAACTTAAGTACTGATCGCCCGCACGGAAATTCAGACCGGCAGCATCCACATCATGCCCTTTGGCAGCACGGATCCAGCCTGCTTCTGAAAGCACAACGGTCACCGCTTCGGCAGGCATTAAATCCTGTTCACTGATGGCTGTCGCTTCTGCACGCTGTACAATCGGAGAACGGCGGTCATCGCCAAAGTTTTTTGCCACCTCTTTTAATTCATCAATAATCAGAGATTTTAAAGATTCAGGGTTGGCTAACTGTTCACGGATAATGGCAGCTTTCGCCTCCAGTTCTTCCTGTTCACGGCGCATTTCCATTTCTTCAAGTTTTGCCAGATGACGCAACTTGAGTTCCAGAATGGCTTCTGCCTGAATTTCATCAATATGAAAACGTGCCATGAGCTCTGGTTTAGGCTGATCTTCTTCACGGATAATTCGGATCACCTCATCAATGTTCAGATAAGCAATGATTAAACCGCCAAGGATATGTAAACGCTTTTCAATTTTATTCAGATGATACTGTAGACGACGGGTAACCGTATTTTTACGGATCTCAATCCATTCCAGTAAAATTTTACGGATGGATTTAACCTGCGGACGACCATCAGCACCGATCATGTTCATGTTGACACGATAGCTTGATTCGAGGTCAGTCGTTGCAAACAGATGGCTCATGACCGCTTCTGCATCAATCCGGCTTGAACGCAGCACAATCACCAGTCGGGTCGGATTCTGATGATCCGACTCATCACGCAGGTCTGTCACCAGTGGCAGTTTTTTTGCCTGCATTTGGTCTGCAATCTGAGTAATAATTTTTGAACCGGATACCTGATAAGGCAGTTCAGTAATCACAATTTCATTTTTTTCAATTGTGTAAATTGCACGGGTACGATAACTGCCACGTCCCGTGGTCTGTATTTTCAGTAATTCTTCGGGTGACGTAATAATTTCAGCCCGAGTCGGTAAATCAGGTGCCGGAATGTATTCTGCAACTTTTTCATCACTCAGATCAGGCTTACGGATTAAAGCAATCGTACCCTTCACCACTTCACGTAAATTGTGCGGTGGAATATCCGTTGCCATACCGACAGCAATACCCGTTGTACCGTTTAACAGAATATTGGGTACCCGCGCAGGCAAACTGACCGGTTCTTTCATGGTTCCGTCAAAGTTATCCTGCCAGTCACAAGTGCCTTGACCCAGTTCTGAAAGCAGTAAATCACTGTATTGTGAAAGTTTAGCTTCGGTATAACGCATTGCAGCGAATGATTTAGGATCATCCGGTGAACCCCAGTTACCCTGACCTTCAATAAATGGATAACGATAGCTGAATGGCTGTGCCATCAATACCATCGCTTCATAACAGGCTAAGTCACCATGCGGATGGTACTTACCCAGTACATCACCGACAGTACGTGCTGATTTTTTCGGCTTACCACTCGGCTTTAAGCCTAGTTCACTCATGGCGTAGACGATACGTCGCTGAACAGGTTTTAAACCATCACTGATATGCGGTAATGCACGATCCATGATCACGTACATGGCATAGTTCAAATAAGCCTGTTCGGTAAATTCGGCTACGGAACGGTTTTCCGTTGCTTGATGCGCAAGGCTTGTCATAACAACCTGTTATCCTGAATCAATTCGTTCTAAGTAATATTATTTCTACGTTCTTATGCTAAGTCGCCAGCTTCACCTATACAAGTATAAGCACACCGCACAGCGACAATTTGCGTCTTCAGATGTTCCTACTGCCGTAAAATTATCCATTTTTGATGAAATGAGCAACTGATAATTTTGATACTCATCCATCGTGGTTTCAGATGTCACATCCGGACAGCAACAGATACGTTGATTCAGACATCATGGATGGTCATTTATTTAAAATATAAGTCATGATTGATTTTTAAGCGTTTTATTTATAAAAATATGACAAATACATCAATCAGCTTTTACAGAACCAATCGTCCATTATTTTAGACAGGACATAGTGGCAACTCCTGGGAGAATGACTTAAATTCATGAAAAATCTTAACCTGAACAGGATACAGACGACTACTTTACAATACTGTAATGTAACAGCCCTGAGTAAAAGAAAGCTGATCAGATTTTTCTTTAATTCATTTTACTCCAATAAGTTACTTACAACTTTAACAACATTAGCTTTTTCATCTCTGTCAAAAGTAATCATCTCTGAAGTAAGTGTATCCAGTCTTTTCTTTTTTAAATTTATTGAATATGACGTCTTGATTTGATTTCCATTTAATGTAGAACCTGCAATCTCATTAATTATTAATTTTCTGTTTTTTATAAAAAAACTAATGTCAGGTGAAATACTGGGAAAATACTTAAAAGAATAACAGCCATTCTTTTGAGTATCCGATAACCTCAGGATTAAATAATCTTCGTCTGGAATACTGAAATCTTCAGATTTACCTGAATCATCAGAAATTATCAGTTTATCTATATTCTGACATGCCTTTGAATCCGATAGTTTCTGTAATGGGATAGACGTACCTGCATGGCTTATACAGGAAACAAGTGTAGAAACCATTATAATAATTTTTTTCATTCTACTTCCTTAAGACTCACAGGATACATATTTTTTTAAGACCTGGGTTTTGATTGTATTTTGTCCATATCTGAGAACCAACTTTACTTTTACTTAAAACACCGGCTGAAGATGTTTGAAGACTAATATTTTTGATTATTGGATAAGTTATTTTATAAAACAGCCACTTAGTAAAAACATCTGATGGAAAAATTAATCTGAAAAGCTCCATGCCGATATCCTGTTGGCAGAAGCATTCTTTTTTCTCTTCCGTGCTTGCTACCAGACTATTGGTTAAATTCTGCCAAGAATTAACAGGCTTAAAATCAGAGAATGAATCATGTCAGCTGGAACCACCACTCTCTCCAACCACATGCACCTGTTTCGGTAAAATGGTTGCACCACAGCTGAGCTTATCGCCGACATAAGCAACGGCTTTACCATCAAAAATGACATGATCATGACTTTTGATAATCGTTGACCACTGACTGCACCTGGCACAGAAATAGCCATCTCCTGCCACAAGAAAAGGGATGCCCATCTGAGTTGCTTTCATTTGTGTTGCAGGAATAACCCCACCATGATCTGTCATGGAATGATGCACAGCAAAAGCCTTTGCCATATCTGAATCCTTATAATTTAAATTCTTTTTATATTTTAAATATTTATTGTGCTTATTTTCTGTTCATAAAATCCGGCAGGATTATATACCAGATCAGTTCTGCCAACATAGAAAAATAAATGCAGACAGCGTGAAAGTAAGCACTGCCTGCATCAGGTTCAAAGCCCGATTTCTTCCAGGGTTCTTCCTTTGGTTTCTTCACCCAGTACCAGTATCACAGCTGCCACAGCCAGCAACACAGCGGTAAACATCATAAAGACTGCACTGAAACCATTGCTTGCAACCATCATATGGGTCACCACCAGTGGCGCTACGATGCCACCGATACGTCCGATTGCAGATGCCCAGCCAGAACCAAATGCACGGATATTGGTTGGGTACTGTTCTGGCGTATAGGTATAAAGCACACCCCATGCACCCAGGTTAAAGAAAGACATCAGGCAGCCCCAGAGCATAATCATACTGACGGTCGTTGCCTGCCCAAAGAAATAGGCAGATACCGCACACATGCCGATAAAGCCTGCCAGCGTTGCTTTTCGCCCCAGTTTTTCCACCAACCACGCTGCAACCACATAACCTGGAAGCTGAGCCAGAATCATGCCCAGCACATATTCAAAAGACTGCACGATGGTATAGCCCTGTTTGACCAGCAGACTGGGTAACCAGGTGAAAATGCCATAATACGAAAAGACGATTCCAAACCAGATCAGCCACAGCATCAGGGTTCTTTTTGCAAATGGATCAGACCATAGCTGTGTAAAAGAAACTGTATTTTTTTCTGCAACAGGTTTGACTTCAATTGTTTCAATCACTTCCACGCCACACTGGCGTTCAAGCTTCTGCACCAGTGCATGTGCTTCCTCAATCCGCCCTTTATTGATGAGATACGGTACAGATTCTGGGACTTTTTTCAGAATCATGAATACATAAATCGCAGGTAAGCCACCAATTAAAAAGGCAATATGCCAGCCATAATCTGGAATGACAAAATAAGAAATTAAAGCAGCCACCAGCCAGCCCAGTCCCCAGAAACTTTCCAGCAGCACAATAAAACGACCACGTACCTGCGCAGGAATATATTCACTGACCAGTGTCACGGCAACAGGCAGCTGTCCACCCAGCCCAAGTCCAACCACAAAACGGAAAACAAGTAACCAGGTCAGATTTGGAGCAAATGCACATAATGCTGTTGCGATGCTGTAAGTCACCAGGGTAATGGCAAAAACCGTACGGCGACCAATTTTATCGGCAAGTCCGCCTGAAAACACCGCCCCAATAGCCATACCAACAAAACCAATCGATACCACCCAGCCTTTTTCCGCTGGCGTCATTTGCCATTCTTCTGCCATACGCGCCAGAATAAAGGAAATCAGTCCTGTGTCCATGGCATCGAACATCCAGCCCAGTCCAATGACCCACAGCAAGGTATAGTGAAATTTGCCGACAGGCAGGCGTTGTACTCGTGAGATTAAATCCATAACGATTCTCTGGCTTGAGGTGAAAGTGAGTCTTACTGCTTTCACAACAGGATTTTATTGTTCTGTTTATTCTTTTTAGAGGAGTGAACCCACAGTTTAAACCCGCAGGTTCAGTTCATCATCTTTCAGATCTATTTTTTAACACAGCGTGGTTCTGCATATACTGTATCAGGTTTCATCCTTGGAAGATGCAGACTGTTCATCATCATCTTTATAAATAAATTTCGGCATTTCCAGACCAAAATAAATCGCAATACAGCGTAAAGAGAAACCAAAAACCAGCGTCGAAATAACGGTCAACTCCAGTGATAAACCGAAGTGGATACAGAACCAGTAAAAAATGACCGCAACAAAAGAAATGGAAGCATAAAGCTCACGGCGGAACACCAGTGGAACATCATTACACAGAATATCCCGCAGAATACCACCGGATACACCCGTTAACACACCCGCCACCGCACTGACAACAAAGCCATGTCCCATTTCCAGGGCAATCTGACAGCCAATAATGGTAAAGCCAATCAGACCTAAAGCATCCAGTAACAGGAAGATGGAATGTAAATGCTTCATCCATTTGGCAATAATAATTGTCACAAATGCGGCAACACAGGTCAGCACCAGATATTCAGGATGTTTCACCCAGGTCAGGGGATAATGCCCAAGCAGGACATCACGGACAGAACCGCCACCCAAAGCCGTTACACAGGCAATCAGCACCACGCCAAACCAGTCCATACTACGCCGTCCAGCCGACAGCGCACCCGTCATGGCTTCTGCCGTAATTGCAATAATATAGATGACTAATAACAACATTGCCCTTCTTCCGCTGAGGGTTATCGATGCGCGTATTCTAAGTCAAAATGCATGAAAAGTTACAGATATTGCGCACAACACTGTTTAAATTTTTTAGCTGAACCACAAATACAGGGCTGTTTCATGGTGAGTGGCTGATCTGTGGTTGGATCAAGAAAATACCAGGTATCCTCCTGCTTTACAAAATGTGAGACTTCGTGATGAATCTGTACCTGTGAATCATGGCTTTTCTGTTCTGAATAATGTGCCTTGAACTCGACCTGAGCATGATTTTTACCCAGTTTTTCCTTCGTCTGCACAATTTCGAGCTTTAACCACTGGTTCGCTTGACTCCAGTCTGCAATGGCTTTGGCATCCAGTGCCTGCTGTTGCCCCAGAGCAGTCGTCTGCACAATATAATCAGTTTCATGTTTTGCAAATGCACTGTAACGGGAACGCATGAGCTGTTCAGCCGTTTCAGCTTTTTTCTGACCTGCATGTAAAGGCTGGCAACACTCGCTGTAAAGTGGTGAACCACATGGGCAGGATAAATTTGACATGATAAAACCCTTCTGGAAACCCATGGAATTATAAGAAATTCTGATCATAAATGGCGTATTTAAATGAAGGATTCTTTTTAGCTGAAATTCCGCTATGATCAGCTCATAAATTATTAAAATGAATCAGGTATTTTATGTCTGCTGGGGTATGGGTACTTATTTATCTGGCGGTCAGCCTGATGTGTAAATGGATTCTTTCATGGGGTGGTGCAGACTGTATCAAAGGCTGGAAAAGTGTATTTTTCTTCAATGGCTCACCCGAAGACTGGAATACAGAACAACTCAGAGCAATGGCTTTATTTTTATGGATCGGTTTTACCATCCTGTTTCTGATCGGTCTGATTTATCCTGAGTTCCGATGTTACCGACTTAAAAGCTGCTTATAAACTTCAAAACCTCAGGTTTGTTGACCACCAGCACTGTATTTCTGATCTTAAATACAGAATTCAAAAAATACTTCAGTATAAAAAGGTTATGGAGTAAAAATATATTCACCCATATATCCTGACTATCGGTTCTTACACCGCAAAGTATCATTTTTTCAACAAGCCAGCAGGGGTTTGAGTTGCTATCTATGACAAAAATATCTGAACGTATCCCCATGCTCAGCTTCTGGATTTCTGTCGGTATCAGCGTCATGAATATGATTGCCACTATTGCGGGCTTCAAATCAGCACTCAGCTGGTATACTTGTATAACTGTTTCCCCAGCTTTGACCATCCCCATTGCTTTAATCTCGATGGGGATTCTGGTAACCGTCTGGATAAATTCCCTGATGAGTAATTATGGTGGCATGCTGATCTACTGGATCAATCTGCTGATTGCTCCATTTGGTTATCATGCTTTCGGTCTTCCCTTCTGGCTGGGCATAACTTTAGCCGCTGCGCCATTGCCATTTTATTTTGGTGTCATGTATTTTTCCGACTGGATTGATACACGTCAGAAAGAAAAAACCTGATATTCAATCATTTAAAAAATTCAGACCCTTAAAGTTTCAATCATGATCACGGTTTGCCTGTCCATGACCATGTACCGCTTTAAAACATCCAGTATGACTTAAAGCTGAAAGCCTGCATCAGATATTTTACGCACACAAACTTGACAATATGTATTGTCAAAATTATCTTAATAAAAAAAGGAAATTTAAGATGCGTAAAAACAATGAAATCACCGCAGTTTCCCTGACCAAAATGAGCCACCAGCAACTGCTCCATTTATTTAAAACACTGGACGCTCCATCAATCAATGAAATGCACGGTGAATATCGAGCCACCCTGTTAAAGCAACCTAGTTTTATTGCGACCCTGAGTGGCTATATCATCAATAATCCGATACTCAACTGGCAGACCAAATCGTTTCGCCCTGTCAGTGAAGATCAGGGACGTGGCTATAATACCTTTCTGCGTAAAAACAGAATTATTCAAAAATTTCCCATGCAGACAGTGATCGCCCATTCCAGATATGATGCAAAACCAGTCTATCAACTGATCTACAAAAGCTTCCATTCATTGTGTGCTGATATCAATATGGTGGATGAGGTCAGAAAAATTAATGAGCATTTATATTTAGGCATTGGAACATGGGGATTTTCAGAAAAGCAGCAGCATATTGCCTATCCATTTATGCTGGAAGGTCCCATCCATGCTTATAGAAAAGACATCGGGATCATGAGATCACCACTCAAATAATCCATCACGGAGCTATGTTTTAAATTTCAGTCAGACTCTGCGCTAAGATTAAGACTTCACTGTTGATGCCTGAGTGTACAGAATAAATGAGCTGTCCCCAGATTTATCCATTCAATGGTCTGCGTGTTTTAAACCAATAAAAAAGCCAGTCTTTCGACCAGCTTTTCTGTATTTTATGAATTATCACTCATCATCGGACTGTTCCAGCGCCACGATATGGACTTTATCAATCTTATGTCCATCCATGGTCACCACTTCAAATATATAACCATCCGCAATCATTTTTTCACCATTCTGTGGCAAACGCCCCAGGTGAAACAGAATATAACCTGATAGCGTCGAGTACTGCTCAGACTCATCCACAAGATCACGTCCAAGCAGCAGTGAAACATGACGGATGTCTGTAGAACCTTCCAGCATGAGTGAACCATCTTCCAGGCTTTCAGCAGCAGTATCCATTTCATCTTCGTCTGGGAATTCACCGGCAATCGCTTCCAGTACATCAATCGGCGTTGCTATACCTTCGATGGAACCGTACTCATTCAGCACAATTGCCATCTGTAAAGGTGCCTGACGCAACTGTTCCATGACCATCAGAACCTGAGCATTTTCATGCACAATCACAGGTTCACGCAGGTGTTTTTCAAAATCCAGCACACCTGTTTCAATGAATTCATTCATGACTTTATGCGTCAGTACAATGCCTGAAATATTGTCCAGTTCCCCACGTGCCACAATCAGCCTGGAATGCGTCATGCTGAGCAACTGCTCTTTCAATACCGCTTCGTCTTCATCCAGATCAACCCACTCCAGTTCTGGACGCGGTGTCATCACGGATTTGACCGGTCGTTCAGACAGTCCCAGGACACCCTGAACCATCACACTGTGATAAACGCTGTTTTCAGGATCAAATATTTCATCGGCCAGTGCCTGAGTTGCCAGCACATCATCTGCTTTATGGTTCTGCCCATCTGCCGATTTTCCGCCCAGCATTTTCAGAACAGCTGAAGCCGTCCGATAACGCAGGTCAGTCGTGGTCACTGTTTTTTCCTGATTTTTACGCACCGTCTGGTTAAGGAACTCAATCAGGACAGAGAAACCAATGGCAGCATACAGATAGCCTTTCGGAATGTGGTAGCCAAAGCCTTCGACCAGCAAGGAGAAACCGATCATCATCAGGAAGCACAGACACAGAATGACAACGGTAGGATGTTTGTTGACAAAATCCATCAGTGGACGGGATGCCCACAGCATAATACCCACGGCGATAATCACCGCAATCATCATGACGGACAGCTCTTTGACCATACCCACAGCGGTAATCACACTGTCCAGCGAGAACACAGCATCAAGTACCACGATCTGCACAATGACCATCCAGAAGGTGGCATGTACGGGATTTTCTTCTTTGAGCTGAGCACCGCCTTCAAGCCGCTCGCGCAGCTCCATGGTGCCTTTGAACAGCAGGAATACCCCACCGAACAGCAGAATTAAATCCCGCCCTGAAAATGGATGATCAAAAATATGGAACAGTGGGTTGGTCAGTGTGACCACCCAGGCGATGGAAGCAAGCAGAATCAGCCGCATGCCCAAAGCCAGCAACAGCCCGAGAATCCTGGCTTTACTGCGTTGTTCAGGTGGAAGTTTCTCTGCCAGAATAGCAATGAATACGAGGTTATCAATACCCAGTACAATTTCCAGTACGACCAGCGTCGCAAGCCCGACCCATGCAGCAGGATCAGACATCCACTCCAGGATCATGTACGTATCTCCTGAATGATATGATCAGGCATTGCCTGCATATTTTGCTGATAACTGAAAATGCCTGAGCAGGCTGGATAAATAATTATTAGTGAATAATTGATATGTTCGGAGCGATGACAACCACTACCCATGTCGGTTCATTTGTTGTGAAACAGATCATCAGTATAGGCAAGATCAGCGCGAAATTCATCTTTTTTATTTTCAGGAAAAATTTTATACACAGAGAAAGTACACAGAATCTTCCTCTGTTCCCCCGACCCTGAACTGTCATATTTAAGACATAAACTAGAGCATCAAAGAATAAAGTGATAAGGTAAAAAAAATACCATGATCAGCAGTGTATTAAGAATGACAGAACAACTGAATAATCCATCTCCTGCAACAACACAGCCTCTCATTGCCCTGTACTGTGGCTCCCGCCCTGGTAATAACCCTGTTTACCGTGAAAAAGCCATCCGTCTGGCTCAAGGTATTGCAGATCATGGCTTTGGCATTGTCTATGGTGGTGCCAGTATTGGTCTGATGGGACAGGTCGCTGATACTGTGATTGAACACAATGGTGAAGTGGTCGGTGTGATTCCTGAATTTATGCTCGACTATGAAATTGCACATAACAAGCTGACCGAGCTGCATATTGTTCAGAACATGCATGAACGTAAAGCAATGATGGCAGAACGTGCCAGTGCTTTTGTTGCTCTGCCTGGCGGATTTGGTACCTTTGAAGAAATTCTGGAAATTGCTACCTGGGGTCAGCTGAATCAGCACCAGAAACCCATGATGCTCTACAATGTCAACGGCTTCTACAATCACCTGATTGCTCAGCTGGATCATGCGGTACAGGAAGGCTTCATTCCCCCTCAGCACAGAGCTAAACTGATTGTCTGCGACCATGCGCATCAGATTTTCAATGCCATTAAAAATCTGGAATGTCCTAAAAAATTTGTGGTCTGACAGACCTGACATTAAAAAAGGGCAGATCTGCCCTTTTTTTGATTTATCCCTGAATTTATCAGACCGATGGCGTATTCGGCACTATCTGAATGACTCCACCCATGCATACAGCCACGGTAATGTCGTCGCCAGCAGAATACTCATCAATAAACCGATCAGCAGTTTAAAAGCATCTTTACTGACATTTCGTGAAGTACGGTGTTTACTGACACTGACCAGATGCATGGACATGGCAAATTCACGTCCCGCCAGCAGCCCCAGGAATACCCAGGTGGTACTCATTGGAATATTGCTCATTTCCTTGAAGACCAGCAGAATCAACGCATAAATGAAGTCAATAATCGTGGCTGAACGGACATCCTGCACCCCTGTTTTGGTATCAATGATATTCTGGATGGCTCCGCCACGCTGATAAAACACCACGCCCAGTAAAACGACAAAAACAGCAATGGCAAACAGCATGAACCAGAAAGGTACGGCACGTGGCACATAGACAAAAATATTCGCCAGATCCTGGATCAGCCACTGACTCCACAGAAAGCCGGTCGAAACCCACTGAATGCCGATCCAGGTGCTGGATGCTGGCTGATCACGGGTCTGGCTGAAATAGATGGTCACTGTTTTAATGACAAAACGGTACACCAGTATGGCAACCACAAATGCCACGGCATAACCCAGCATGGACTTGGTCAGCATGGAGCTTAAACTGCTCGGAGAAAAAATGGTGAGCACTAAAAATGTGGTACTGACAGGAATACCGAACCGGGTCAGAAACAGCAGCAGTACGGGCGGCACAATATACAGCCAGGTCATGCCCTCTGCGGGAAACGGAATGGTTTCAAGCCGTCCGTAGGATGCATCACCTGTTCCTGAAACCCACCAGCCGTACATCAGAACTACGCTCAGAATTGTACTGGTGTACAGCCACAGCACCCACCACGGGCGGTGTGCATTGGACGAGATAAATGTCCCCAGAGTCTGAGGAACGTCATTCCCCACAATCGAATACGCTGCAAGACAGAACCCAACAATCATCAACAGTTCAATGCTCATCCCGCCATTCCCCGTATTTCAGACATAAAAAACGTTTTTCATCTTTAAAGTCTGCGAGGTTAAGCCACTTTTATCTATTTGCCTACCCTTTTTTGATTCTGGAACTGAAATGTAAAAAGGAGCAGACAGCTGCTCCTTTTTCTGAAACTGCGTGACTGAAATCTATTTCAGATTGATCTGGTACAGTGCGGTACTGCCACTGACTTCATTGCCGACAATCAGCATCGGCTTAGCATTAGGAGAGTCTTTAGCCGGAACAAAAACCAGTCCTTCCGGTCCCAGATCACCCTGTTTCAATGACTCCGCTGCTTTAAAATCACGGGTACTGAAATACTGAACAAAGGCAGGTTTCTGCGGATTGCTGATGTCATACACCATAATTCCGCTCTGACGTTCCAGCCCGATAAAGGCAAAGGTCTTTTTACCGATCGTCCCGACGGTCAGACCTTCAGGTTCTGGTCCTTTGTTGTCACTGCGGTCATCAAAAGCCGCTGCTTCATGATCACTGTTGAAGTAGTCAGGCACCAGTTCTGCAACCTTACGTTCAAACTCGCTGCCAGAATCCCATACCTGCTGTCCCTGCGTATTCCATATACTGAAAGAACGCGCTCCATAGGCATACAGTTTTTTATAGGTCAGCAGACCATTGGCATCCAGTTTTGCAGAACCGTCAGCATGGGTTTCATATCCCATATTCCAGGCAATATTCAGACGCCCAAGCTGAGCATCATCACGGCATAAACCAGGATCCGTTGCGGTTGCACCACAGTAGGAAAAAACAGCAGGGTCCAGTTTTGCACCTTTTACACCAACCGCAATCTGCTGTAAATGCGCAGGATAATCACCCTTTGTATTGAAACCTTTAACATTGAACAAATGCTTCATTCTGATGACTTCAATGAAACCTTTAGTTGCATCTCCTGCAAGATAGGCATCTTCATCCGTGAACCATTCACGGCTGTCACCTTCGTTGGCGGTCACCAGATACGTTGCACCGTTGCTTTGATATTGCGCAATGCTGTCTGGCTGATACATCCCAACCAGTCCACTCCATGTCTGAATATTAATTTTCTTATCTTTATCGCTGACATCCAGCTCATTACCCGCCAGACCATGATCTTTATAGCCCAGTGCAAAAATGTCCGTTACTTTCTGAGTGGTTAAATCAATTTTTGCCAGGGCATTATTTTCCTGCAGAGTTGCCCATGCGGTTTTGCCATCATCACTGATCGTGATGTATTCAGGTTCCAGATCCTGAGCAACGGTCGCTTTCGGCCCCGTGATACGGACACCGGACTGAATCAGTTCTGCTTTTTTACTGTTCCAGGCTTTAAAATCAGCAACAACGGCTGTCGGTTTCGTAATATCTGTGACATTAATAATACTGACTGAGCCTTCTGGATCTATGCTGTAGTCGTCATTAGGTTCAGCTTCATTGGCAACCACAACGGTTTTTCCATCTGGACTGAATGTCAGCATATCAGGCAAAGCCCCGACATCGACTTTGCTGATAAATTTAAGATCTTTAGCACTGTAAAATGCCACAATCCCGGTATCAGTTTTCACTTTTGCCTGAACAGCCAGCGCGACAATACCATTTTTTACGGCAACCGAATTGACTTCGGAGTCTGCCAGTACATCACGTGCAGATAAGTCACCGATATGTAATGGCGTTTCAGGTTTTGAAATATCAAGTACTTCCACCAGACCTTTTTTTGCATTGACCACAAATGCACGTTTTGTTGCCGCATCATAGGCAGGAATTTCAGCAGCACTTTCAGCAAATACACCCGTTTCATAACGTCCAAGCAGACTGAGTGAAATACTCTCAGGTGTGACTTCCTCAACGACCGGTGGTGTAATGGTGGCAGTATTGTTATTGCTCTCATCGCTGTCATTACATGCGCTTAAACCCACCATCAGCATGGTGGCAAGCACCGTCATTTTTGCTTTCATTCTGTTTTTCCTGACAATTTTATAAATTATGAACAATTTATAAACATCTCATGTCATAGCCATGACGGTTTCATGTCAGTTCTGTTGCAGTTACACCAGTATCTGATCTTAAAATTTTGCTACAGCATTCATCCGAGTGTTACTTTAAAATACTGATAAAACATGACCTTTTAACAGATATGAACACCACGCCCACACACCAGGCACTGCAACCTGAGTACCGACTGCTGGTTCTGCTTGTTTCTATTGGCTTTTTCATGCAGGCACTGGACACCACCATTGTCAATACTGCCATTCCTGCAATGGCAGCCAGCCTGAATGAAGACCCGTTACAGATGCACAGTGTTGTTGTGGCTTATGTTCTGTCTGTTGCAGCAAGTATTCCCCTCAGTGGCTGGCTGGCAGACCGCTTTGGTGTCCGGAACACCTATTTTGCATCCATTGTCATTTTTACTTTGGCATCATTAGGCTGTGCCTGGTCCAGCAGTCTGAATGAACTGCTGTTTTTCAGGGTCATACAGGGCATTGGTGGTGCGCTGCTGCTGCCTGTCGGTCGTCTCGCCATGCTGAAGCTGATTCCACGGACACAGTTCCTGTCTGCCATGAGCCTGATGAGCCTGGCAGGTCTGGTGGGTCCACTGATTGGACCGACACTTGGCGGATGGATGGTCGAGGTTGCCACCTGGCACTGGATCTTCCTGATCAATCTGCCTATGGGCATCCTCGGTTGTCTGATCACCTTTAAAGCCATGCCCAATGTCACTGAACCGACTGTTCCCCGTTTTGATTTCAGTGGTTTTCTGTTACTGCTGGTCGCCATGGTGGGGCTGTCACTGGGCATTGAAAACTTTGCCAGCACGCAGTATCCCCTTTGGGTCAGTGCTGCATTGTTTATCACGGGACTTTTAACCGCTGCACTGTATGCCTGGCATGCCCATACTCATCAGAATGCTTTATTCCGCAGTAAACTGTTTAAAAATAAAATTTATGCGATTGGTATTTTAGGTAATTTCTTTGCCCGCTTTGGTGGCAATGCCATGCCGTTTCTGATGCCCCTGATGCTTCAGGTGGCTTTCGGATTTGAACCTTTTATCACCGGGTTGATGATGATACCCACCGTACTCGGCTCACTGGCATCCAAACCTGTCGTCCGCCCTCTGATTCAGTATTTTGGTTACCGTAAAGTCCTGCTGGTCAACACCTTGCTGGTCGGTGCCTGTATTGCCAGTTTTGCCCTGACCACGGCGGAAACTCCTGTATGGTTACGTGCGCTGCACTTCTTTATTTTTGGTGTACTGAATTCACTGCAGTTTGTCTCCATGAACACCCTGACACTGAAAGACCTGCCTCAGCAGGAGGCCAGCAGTGGCAACAGTTTCCTGTCCATGATCATGATGCTGTCCATGAGTATCGGAATTGCACTGGCGGGGACACTGATCAATATTTTCACGGCATATTTCGGCACTGAACAGATGACCACCGCTTTTCATGCAACGCTGATCTGCCTGGGCTGTATCAATCTGATCACTGTCATGATTTTCTGGCATATTCCCAAAGATACCGCTGTTTAAAATCGGCTTTCCTGAACGGTGTGGTCTGATAAACCGGTTCAGCGTATGATGAACAGCTCAGTGACGGAACGGTACATATGAAAAAAAAGGTCAACAGCCATAAAAAACATGCACTCTATGCGTCATGTATTGGTGCAGGTTTATGCTGTCTGGCGATTGTACTCTATGTTTTTGTTTTCCATCACAACCCTGCATCTGCACAGGAATATACCGTCAAAGGCTTTGATCTCTCACACCATCAGGGAGACATTCAATGGAAGAAAATTTCCCCACAGCAATACCGATTTATTTACCTGAAAGCAACTGAAGGTGGCGACTTTAAAGACCGTAAATTTCAGGACAACTGGTTACAGGCCAGAGAAAATGGCTTTTTAGTCGGTGCTTATCATTTTTACCGTCTGTGTCGGGATGGTGCGGTACAGGCGCAGAACTTCATTGAGACCGTTCCCCGTAAGCCCGATGCCCTGCCACCAGTCATAGACCTCGAATATGACAGCAAATGTATCAACACCTATACCAGAGAACAATTGCTGCAGGAAATTCAGCTCATGCATGACCGACTGCATGCACACTATGGCAAACAGCCTGTTTTCTATATTTCAAAATCGTTTTACAACATTATCCTCGCAGGTGAATTTAAACAGACACCTTTATGGGTTCGTGAATATAACGGTCAACCTGACCTGAAAGGCAATCCCGCATGGACTTTCTGGCAGCATACCAGTCAGGGGAAAATAAACGGCATCAGCACCGATGTCGATCTCAATGTATTTTATGGTGATGAATACGAATGGCTGAGTTTTCTTGAAAAAAATGGGATCTATCCGATGAAAAGTCCGGTACAGCTTCCTGTAAAATAAAAAACGTACATAACAAAAATACTGTGTTGCATGGATGAACAATGAATCTGAAAAAAACCATTACCATCACGCTCAGCCTGCTGGTGTTCAGCCTGATTGCCATAATGACCTTTCTGCTGCAGCCATCCGGGCATGTACAGCAGTTCAAAGCATGGATGTATCAGCCCGACATCAAAACAGCTTCCAGAGCTGGATCATCTTCTGATCAGCTGACTGTCCGATTTTTTGGTGTATCGACACTGCTGTTTGATGATGGCAAAGATCAGCTGTTGATTGATGGTTTTTTTACCCGCCCCTCTTTGTCACAGACGCTGTTCAGACCTGTACGGAGTGATCCTGAACTGATTCAGCGCATGATTAAAGACTATGATTTAAAACGTCTGAGTGCCGTCCTGATTTCACATTCACACTATGACCATGCACTGGATATTGCTGAACTGGGGACGCAGTTACCGGTCAGAATCGTCGGCTCGGAAAGCACACTGAATATTGCCCGTGGTGCTCAGATTGCAGAGAATCAGTTAGTGTTGATTCAGCCCTTACACGCCATGCAGTTCGGAGATTTCCGTGTCACGGCGCTGCCTTCTCAGCATACCCCACCTACTGCGGTAAACAATGATCTGGGCGAAGTGATCAGCCACCCACTGCAACAGCCTGCCCGTTTTTCAGCGTTTAAGGAAGGTCACAGCTTTGATTATCTGATTGAACATAAAGGAAAGAAAATACTGGTGAAAGCCAGTACAGGTATCATGCCCGATCAGCTGAAACATATTAAAGTGAATACCCTGTTTTTAGGCATTGCCCAACTCTCCAGGCAAAGTCCTGACTATCAGCAGCACTATCTGGAACAGACTATTGCCATGCTCAAACCCAAAGTGGTTATTCCTGTTCACTGGGATAACTTCTGGGAAGCACTGCCACTGAAGCAGCCTTTGGAGTTCCTGCCTTATGTGGCTGACAATACTTCAAAAAGCATGCAGACACTGATTGATTTTACTGAAAAACAGCATGCAAAAGCTGTCATCCTGACACAACCTGTCGCTTACCCTGTTCAGTAAATCCTGAAGGGGCATGAACTTCCCTGATAATCGGTTAGAATAATCACACAGCGTTAAAACACTGTGTGATTCATGAGAAAAATCATTCACATTGATATGGATGCATTCTTTGCATCTGTAGAGCTTCGGGAACGCCCCGACCTTCAGCATCTGCCTGTTGTGATTTCTTCACACCATCCACGGGCGGTGATTGCTGCGGCATCCTATCCTGCCCGTAAGTTCGGACTGCGTTCCGCCATGTCCATGTCACAGGCAAAAAAACTCTGTCCGCACGTTGTGGTGATTGAACCTCATTTTGATAAATATCGTACCGTTTCTCAGCAGATTCATGAAATTTTCCAGCAATATACACCACTCATTGAACCCCTTTCGCTGGATGAAGCCTATCTGGATGTTACTGAAAATCTACAGAATATCCCCAGTGCCACAGAAGTTGCTCAGCGGATTCGTGCCGATATTTTCAAAATCACAGGGCTGACTGCATCAGCAGGTGTTGCACCCAACAAATTTCTTGCAAAAGTTGCTTCCGACTGGAACAAACCCAATGGCATCTGCATTATTAAACCCAGTCAGGTTCAGCATTTTATTCATGATCTGCCCCTTAAAAAAATTCCAGGTGTCGGCAAAGTCACTCAGGAAAAGCTGAAAAGCCTGAATCTGGAAACATTGGGTGACTTACAGCAGATAGAAGAAAATGTCCTGATCCACCACTTTGGCAAATATGGCAAGCAACTCTTTTTATACGCTCAGGGGATAGATGAGCGCCCAGTTCAGGCTGAACGTCAGCGCCAGCAGATTTCCAAAGAAACCACCTTTGATGATGATCTGACTCTGATCCAGTGCGCTGTGTACTGGGAGGGTCTGATTGAACGTGTCTGGCAGAGTCTGGAAAAAAAGCAGATGCAGGCACGTGGCGTAACAGTCAAACTGAAACTGAAAAACTTCCAGGTTTTACAGCACAGTAAAAGTTTTAAACTGGCACTGAATTCACAGCAGGAAATGCAGGAGGTCATTCATCAGTTACTGGATGAAATGCAGATTCCCGCCCATTTTCAGTTCCGCCTGGTCGGTGTTGGACTGTATCAACTGACCGAACAGCAGGACCAGCCTCAGCTCTGTCTATGGTAGTTTTCGGCATTTACCCCATAAAAGTCTATTTATTGACCAAAAGAACACAAAGACACCAAATTCTTCGCAAAGTGCTTAAAAAATAGCGTACTCTATTCCCCGCAATGCATTACCCATGCATTGACAGAGATGCTGAAAATCATCTTTACTTTCAGCATATTGTCCTGTGATTGGCGTGACGATCAAATCCGAAGATTGCAGGGCTCTCAGAAAAATAATAACAGGGTAAACCCTCAGTCCTGAATTTCACCTCATTCTGTCTTCATACAAAATCCATCAGAAATCCATTCGCCTGCATCCTGATATTTTGATTAAACTCCAGGTAATACGTTCATCTGTCCGCTCTGCACACAGACGATAAAATAATAAAAACAGTGCACCAAAGCATAACAAACAGATTAGGCAGAATGCTCCTGATCACGTAAAATCAGACATTGTAAGTTTTATTTCAGGAACTCCCATGACTGTACAGCGTTTACATGTTGCGAAGCGTTTTTCAGAAATCGCCATTGCAGGCAATCTGGTTCACCTGGCTGGACAACTGGCTTCAGATCTCAGCCTGGATATTAAAGGACAGACCCAGCAGACACTGGACATCATTGATCAGTTTCTTGCAGATGCGGGAACCGATAAAAGCCACATTCTGTCTGTGACTATTTATTTAAAGGATATTGAACAGGATTATGCAGCATTTAATGAGCTGTGGGATGCCTGGGTCGCTGACATTCAGGCTTTGCCCCGCACCTGTGTGGAAGCAAAAATGTACCTGCCTGATGTACTCGTGGAAATGACTGTTGTTGCAGTCCGTCCAGATCAGGAAGCCTGAGTGCTTCCTGTGTGTTAAACGATGACTCTGAGTTTACGGTCAACTTTTGGATAAAAATTGAATTTCTTCTGTTCTTCAGGCTGCTCAGTTCCACTTAGACCATAATCCTGATTAAAGTCCTGTCTGAGCTGTTGATATTCAGGTACATCATCATAGCGGATCACCTGATAGCCTGCCATTCTGAGCAGATCATCCTCATACTGAACATCACGCATTTTTTTCAATGCAGAAACATCGTCCACGGCAATCACGGAGACCACCTGAAGATTATCATCCACCACCACAAAATCAGCGATCATATGTCTGTATTTATCGCGCGTTCTTGGCAGTTTGGTTGTCAGTAAAGCATCAAAGGAAACATGCACAAGAATGGTGTATTTTTTCGGCATGATTTCCTGAAGACGGGTATAAGTCAGTTGTTGCTGTATATTAAAAAGAGCCCTTTGTTTCAGCACACTATCCTGCTGCTTATTACGGTTTACGAGTCCTTTTACTGCCATAATCAGAACGATTCCCAGCAGCAAGACCCCCGTCAGTATGTAAATAGCCATTTCATAATCCTTTAAAAAATCCATATTCTTATAATCTTTTCGGTATCACACCGATGTTTTCCCCGATATACAGGCATTGTTCTTATAAGGGAGTCCTAACAAAAAACAGTCGTTTCAATTGACGAAATTATTATAAAAGCCCAACAATCCTGTGCAAAATATACAGCTCAGAATGTCAATGTCACTCCTGCGTCAACTTCAGGTCAATAACATCAGTTTCAATTTATATTAAGCCTTATTCGGAATGCAATTAGATTTAAGCATAGTGTCGAACAATTCCGACGAATTGTAGGGTTTAAAATTCTCAAAATAAGACCATATGATTATTTTTTATTCAATTTCAACGACTTTATGCCGTCTGTTCTTTTTATAAAAAAAGGGCACCGCTGTGCCCTTTTTTATTTTCAGCCGTGTTTATGCACCAGATCTGGATTTTCCTTTAGGTTTTGAACCACCCGATGACTTTTTACGGTCACCTGTTTCACGTGGTGGTAAACCTGTATGTTGCGTCAGAATCTGACCACGTTCAGGGCGTTTTTTAGTATTCGACGGACGTGACTGACTTTGTCCCGCTTTAGTGCGATTCCCCTGTTCACCATTACGCTTTTGCGAGTCACCATCCACCGTTGAGTTTTTCTTACGCGCAGACTGATACTGACCATCAGCACTGCCCGCAGGCTGATAAGTCGGAATCAGATGCTGTTTCGAGTTACCAATAAGATCGGCACGCCCCATTTCTTTCAGGGTTTCACGTAACAAAGGCCAGTTGTTCGGATCATGATAGCGCAGGAAGGCTTTATGAATACGACGACGCTTATCACCTTTCACGATGTCAACATTTTCAGTATAACGCGCCACTTTTGCCAGCGGGTTCTTACCTGTGTAATACATGGTCGTTGCTGTTGCCATTGGCGATGGATAAAAGGTCTGAACCTGATCGGCACGGAAACCATTCTTTTTCAGCCAGATCGCAAGGTTCATCATGTCATATTCAGTCGTACCAGGATGCGCTGCGATAAAGTACGGAATTAAATACTGTTCTTTACCTGCTTCCTTACTGTAACGATCAAACATCTGTTTGAAGCGGTCATAGGTCCCGATACCCGGTTTCATCATCTTCGACAATGGACCTTTTTCGGTATGTTCAGGGGCAATTTTTAAATAACCACCCACATGGTGCTGTACCAGTTCTTTGACATATTCAGGATTCAGTACAGCAAGGTCATAACGCAGACCTGAACCAATCAGAATCTTTTTGATGCCTTTTAATGCACGTGCCTTACGATATAACTGAGTCAACGGCGCATGATCGGTATGCAAATTCTGGCACACACCTGGGAATACACACGATGGCTTACGGCAGTTCTTTTCAATCTCAGGATCTTTACATGCCAGACGGTACATATTTGCCGTTGGACCACCCAAGTCCGAAATGATGCCTGTAAAACCTGGTGCGGTATCACGGATTTTTTCCACTTCACGCAGAATCGATTCTTCCGAACGGTTCTGGATAATACGACCTTCATGCTCTGTAATCGAACAGAACGTACAACCACCAAAACAGCCACGCATGATATTCACAGAGAATTTAATCATGTCAAATGCAGGGAAGCGTGCTTCACCATAAGCAGGATGTGGCAGACGTGCATAAGGCAAGTCAAACACATAATCCATTTCTTCAGTGGTCAATGGAATCGGTGGCGCATTCAGCCATACATCACGCCCTGCATGGTTCTGAACCATCGCGCGC
The DNA here is from genome assembly GCF_002165295.2 of Acinetobacter sp. WCHAc010052. Lineage (NCBI taxonomy): Bacteria > Pseudomonadati > Pseudomonadota > Gammaproteobacteria > Moraxellales > Moraxellaceae > Acinetobacter > Acinetobacter sp. WCHAc010052. The sequence goes on from NZ_CP032143.1 coordinate 3,376,021, forward strand.
GCATTACCAGGGTTGGTTTCTAGATGAAGAATACGGTTGGCATGTGCATATAAAACAGGATCTTGTGATACCTCTTCAAAAGCAGGCAAACGAATGACCGCTAACTCACGTGGCGGTAATTTGTGTTTAATCGCTTTCGATGCAGGTTGAAGCTGAACAATCTGGGTATTTTCATCCAGATTGTCGCCTTCACGGACAATCGGATTGGCAACCAGTTCTTTCTGGAAATTTTGATACTGCGTTAAAGAATTGCCTTTACCCTGTTCAATTTCACAACCATCCAAATCTTCAGTCATCACATAGGGGTTGATAATTGGATCTACACGTCCAATCGAATCAACATCATTCGATGCTATTTCAACAAAGTGTGCTTTTGAAGCACGGTTATTTTTATTAACAATAAATGCAGTACCACGAACATCGGTGATTTCATGGATTTTTTGCCCTTTGGCAAGGCGATGCATTACTTCAACGATAGAACGCTCGCCATTTCCATACATCAACAGATCGGCTTTTGAGTCCATCAATACTGAACGGCGAACTTTGTCTGACCAATAGTCATAATGTGCAATACGGCGTAAAGATGCTTCGATCCCACCCAGTAATACAGGCACATCTGGGAATGCTTCCCGGCAACGCTGGCAGTACACAGTCGCAGCACGGTCTGGGCGTTTATTCGGTTGATTGTCTGGAGAATAAGCATCATCAGAACGGATTTTACGGTCTGCCGTATAGCGGTTGATCATTGAATCCATATTGCCCGCAGTGACACCCCACGCAATATTTGGCTTACCTAAAACTTTAAATGCTTCAGCCGATGTCCAGTCTGGTTGCGCGATAATGCCGACACGGAAACCTTGCGCTTCCAGAGTACGCCCGATGATGCCTGAACAGAATGACGGATGGTCAATATAGGCATCACCACAGACTAAAATAAAGTCACAACTGTCCCAACCGAGTAAATCCATTTCCTCGCGTGACATCGGCAAAAATGGCGCAGGTTCAAAACATGACGCCCAATATTTGTCGTAATCAAACAGTGCAATTGGCGCTGTCTGAGCAGTATAAGCTGTAGACATGGTTATTTATCTCGATTAGCAGATGGCGATCGGGAGAGATCTAAGATGAAAGTTGATCATTTTACCATGAATTCAATTCATCATGTCTGATTATAATTTATACAAAAAATAAAAAAAGAATATTCAATAAAAAAGCACCTTTTCAGGTGCTGATTTTTCATGGTTAAACTGCTATTTCACAATATTCTGTGTTGTCAGTGAAACGGAGGAATCCGCACCTGTGTTTTTAGCCTGGAGATATTTTTCCTGCATTACCGGTAAAAATTTACTGATATTCTCCATACGCTTGGTAAACAGTGTTTCACTCATCTGAGGGGAAACATTGTATTTTTTACGACGTTCTTCTTCCTGCTGATATTTTTTCCAGAAACTCAATGCTGCTTCTGGGTTATATCCCGCATTTGCCATGATTTCCAGACCCAGCACATCAGCTTCAGATTCCATGGTCCAGGCTTTAGGCACATAAGCGGTCTGAGAAGTGACTGTCGTTGCTACTGTAGCAAGCGCACCCAGACCAGCTGATGCAGACAGCATGGCAACATTACTTGCCACCATTAAGGATGCCTTTTCACGGTTATGATCACGTAAAGCATGTGCCATTTCATGCGCAACGACAAATGCCAGTTCATCTTCATTCAGACCCAGTCCCCAGTACAGACCGGTATTGATCACGACTTTTCCACCCGGAAAACCATAAGCATTCAGCTCACCGTTCAGACTGGCATTAATTTCCCAGTTCCAGGCTTTGGAACCCGTTCTGAATGACTCAGCATGGGACTTCATGTTGTTTAACACTTTATCCAGTTTTGCATCAATAACCATGACCTGGCTATTTTTTGCTTTTTGTACGAACCGTTTATATGAACGTTCTGATTGAGCTTTCCATGCTTTTTCAGGAATCACCATAAACTGCTTACGGTCTGCCCCAAAAGTTCCGGTTTTCGTTGTTGTCATACAACCAGAAAATAATAAACAGCCACATGCGATTATAAAAAATTTCATATTTTTCACAGTACACCTTGGCTATAAACTAAATTAACAAATTCATAATAAAAAGAAACAAAAATAAAAAGCAAATCCGTTTATCGGAAGTTTAAAAATCTTCCAATAATTCAATTTTTTATATAATAATCAATTGCTTAAAATTTAAACACAAGTTAGATTCAATTCATAATATTTTATCTTTTGTTATATAAAATCAAAGTTATCTTTATAAAATATGCTTCATATCACATAAAAAATACACTGTGATCACTCATTAAACAAAGTTCTCAATTAATGCTGTTCACTCCCCTCTGTCAGAGCTTAATGATAAATACACCTTATTCAATAAGCCCTGGATTTTTAATCATTTTCAATATTCAGCACAGCAACTCAACTGTTTCACTTGAGCATCACTCAATAAATATTGATCGTATTAAACATATCCATATTAAAGGTCCTTTCTCCCCTTATCCTTCACAACACACCATCCGTTCAGAAAGCTTCTATTTTAATAAATTGATATCATTAATTTTTTATTATCAATTATACAGTGTTGACCCTTAAATCCTGATCTTCATTATTTCAGTCATTCCAGATTTATATTTCGTGATTTAAATTGGATTAAATAATAAAACAGAGAAATACATCATGCTTATAAAACGTATGCTGATGGCATTTATGGTCTGTCTCAACACTTCTGGATGGGCTGCCGTTTCTAAAGAAAATTTCTATACAGAACAGAATGCCTGGAAAAACCTCCAGAAACGTATGCCTGCTTCATATCAACTGAATGAAAACAGCCTTCCACAGGAATCTTTCTGGAGCTGGAAAAACTACAGAATTCATGTCGATGCTTATCTTAATCCAGAGGCAAAAGCTAAAATCATACTTCTGCATGGAGTCGGAACAAATGGTCGTCAGATGAGTCTGGTACTGGGGCATCCATTGGCTCAGGCAGGCTATGAAACGATGGCTCTGGATTTACCAGGTTATGGTTTAAGTAGCTATCCTTCCAAAAGTGCCATTCGCTATGAGGACTGGATACAGGTGGTCAGTGATTTTGTTGATGCCGAAGCTGAGAAAGACCAGCGTCCCATTTTCCTCTATGGTTTATCTGCTGGCGGTATGCTGACACTGCACGTTGCCATGCAGAATAAAAATATCAAAGGCGTGATTGGCATGACCTTTCTGGATCAGCAGCAACTGAAAGTAAAAAAAGGAACCATGCGTTTCAGTGGATTCAGTCCGATACTGCTTCCTGGTATGAAACTGGGTGCAACCCTGCCCATCATTAACCGCACACCATTACCAATGTCCTTGGTCTCAAAAATGTCCAGACTGACCAATGATCCTGAAGCCTTAAACATCATGCTGAAGGATAAAACATCTGCGGGCAATGCCATGTCCATTGGTTTTCTGAGCAGTTATATGAATTACAAACCAGAAATGTCGATTACTGCTTTTACACAATGTCCCGTTTTACTGACTCAGCCTGCCGAAGATCACTGGACTCCGCTTGAACTGAGCCAGCCTGTCATGGCACATCTGTCTGTGCCACATCAGATCGTGATGTTGCCACGTGGCGGGCATTATCCAGTGGAAAAAGAAGCTTTGGATCAGCTTCGTAACAGCAGTATTGCTTTTATTCAGCGATACACAACGCCTTAAGCAGTTGGATTTTTTAAATTCAGCAGTCTTAAACAGTATGCGATGAGAAATCCCACGCATAAAATTATACTGATCGTGATGGTCAGTCCCAGCCAGCCATATGCTTCCCAGACCAGTCCACTGCTGCTACCCAGGAAGCTGGAGCCCAGATAATAGCAAAATAAATATAACGATGAACCTACGGCACGGTATTGCAGTGACTGTACTGAAACCCAGCTGCTTGCGGTCGAATGCGCTGCAAAAAATGAAAATGTGAAAATCAGTAAGCCTGTTAAAATTGCCCATAAAGATGGAATCAGCATAATCCATAAACCTAAAATCATACTGCTGAACATAGCCATCAGGACTTTCCCCCGACCAAAAGAGCGGCTCCATCCGGCTGCTTTAGGTGAACTGTAAATACCCGATAAATATGCAATGGATATCAACCCAATCCAGGTTTGTGACAGTGCAAATTCAGGTTCTAGCAGGTGATAACTCATATAGTTAAAGACCGTAACAAAACAGCCCATGAGAATGAAACCTTCGGCAAACAATAACCGAAGCTTATGATCTGCCAGATTTTTTTTAAAAGATTCAATGAAACGTTTGAACTGAATCGGGTAAGCGACAAAATGTTTAGATGCGGGCAAGGCTATATAAAAAATTACAGCAATACATAAGTTTAAAAGACCAATGATCATGGTCGCGGTCTGCCATGAAATATAATCCAGCAGTACCCCAGCAATCAGACGTCCACTCATACCTCCAATAGCCGTACCTGAAATATATAATCCCATGGCAAAACCGACATCTTTTCTGGCAATTTCCTCACCAATATAAGTCATTGCCACTGAGGCAACGCCACTGACTGCAAGTCCCACCATCATTCGGGTGGCTAAGAAAAACTCCCAGTAAGGTAAAAAGGAACTGAGCAACAACAGACCTGAAGTGCCAAACAGTGAAATAACCATGATCTGTTTACGGCCATAGCGATCTGAAATCAAGCCGGCGAACAGCAGCCCCAGCGCGAGTGCAATGGTGGAAAAAGACAGAGGAAAACTACTGTGTGTGGGTGTGACATCAAAGAATTTTGCCAGAAAAGGCATCATTGGCTGTACACAGTACAAGGATGAAAATACCGCGAAACCTGCCAGGAACAAGGACAATAAAACAGCCTGAAATGACCGGCTTCCATATTCAATATAAGCTGCTGCTTCGGCTGATTCAGACATAATGACTCCCTGTATCTGATCATTATACGCCTGTTTCTCACATCGTGAAAAAAGATCAGCCAGTAAAACCCGCTGATCTTATCCTGCCTGGATTTCTGTCAACTTCAGAACAATGCTTTGGGTAATTTAATCTGAATCATTTCATTATCATCGGCACGTTCAGCATTGCGTCCAGATGATCCTGGAAAATTATTGTCATTCAACACGGTTAAAGTGTGATTATTTTCAATAATGACGTCTTCAATTGTTTCAAACGGGAAGGCAAATATCTTTCCTGTACCAATATCACCTTTACGTGGTGTTCCAGAAAGATGATGCGGATTGGCAATATTCATCAAGTCGACCAGATCTTCGCGCCTGACGACTGTTCCTGGCTCACCCAGTTCAACTTTAATCAGTTTTTTATAGCCATCCAGCCTGTTTTGTGTCGCATCGCGTTCAATAATAATACCGTTTTTATCATCAAACAGCTGGAAATCACCAATATTACTGGCTTTGGGATTCAACTGAAAATACCAGAATTTTCCTGTATAGGATTTTGTCTGTAAATCAAACTGAAATATCAGTAATTTTTTTTCAGTCTCATGCCCTTTTAAAGGTTTTTCCAGCAAAGGGTACAGATATAAGCCATTTTTACTCAGAGCCATACCTTCAAAGCCACCGCTTTGTTGCGTCAAAGGTTCTGTATAATTTATATCGGCTTTATTGAACTGATTCTGTGGTGAACGCAGTTCCGCGCCCTTTTTAAATGGATCAGGAAGTGGAAAAGGTGCATCCTGCAGCACACCATCTTTATCAAAATGCAGTAAATATGGACCAAATTCATCACCGATCCAATAGCTTCCATCTTCTGTTCTCTGAATGGATTCAGGATCAAAGTCTGAACCGGTCAGTAACCTATCCACTGTGTTCTGATTAAAAATGGTGAATGGAATTAATCCGTTAGGATCACGTAACTGGATGAAGTCCATCACCTGAACTTTTGCTGAACCTGTTGATTCAGTACGAAAATCAGGCTTAATCTGATAGATACGTAATAAAAAATCAGATGAATTATCTTGCGTACCAAAACCATTGTCCGCCATCACCATGTACGTCCCGTCACCATTTTTCAAAGCACCTGAAAAACCCTGGACGGGTTGACCTTTAAAGGGTGGGAAAATACCATTTGCCCCTTTCACTGCTGCACCTGAATTCGGTCCTGCAGCATAGGTTTCAATGTCAAGCTTAGCAAATGAAACTAAAGTAGGCACTGTAACCGATGATTCAGGCGAGAAATCATCCTCATTGTCATTGCATGCTGTTAGACCAAAAGCACTACAGCAAAATAGAGTCAATAAAGTTTTCCTGTTCATGGTCTTTATACATTTGATCAAAATTGACTCAAATATAAACAGTTTTTTATGACGCTTTTACTGCACCAGAATGAAGTCTTTATGGCGAAAAGATGACAATGCAACGCAACACGTTGCGAACTGAATGAAAATAAAGCGCATCGGCTCAGTATTACTCAAGTTTAGTTGGTTGATATTCACCCGCAATCGCTGCTTTTAAATACTTTTGAAAGGTCGGACACTGCATATGATTTTCTGCAGGACACACCGCAGCATGTCTCAGTCCTTCACTGATTAAATGTAAACGTCGGGTCATCTGTTCCAGTTGCTCAGCTTTCTGGTTTAACATTTCTCGATCTAATTCAGGCTGTCCCTCCTGGCTAAACATCTGCGCAATTTCAGTTAAGGAAAAACCTGCCGCCCGTCCCAAAGCAATCAATGCCAATTGATCTAAAACCTGCTTGCCATACTGTCGGCGCAGTCCATGACGACCAATGGATTTAATTAAACCCTTCTCCTCATAAAAACGTAAGGTCGACGTCGCCATATTTGCCCGTTTAGCCACTTCTCCAATATCCATAAAACCTCTTGACTTCAAGTTGACTTTAACTTGCACACTATCTTTATCGCGTTTTGTGCAGAAAAGATCAAGGTGAAAAAATGAAAACTGCGGAACTGCTGTTTCAAATCCTGTGCTTAGGGATCGGTGCCACACTGATCATGGATATCTGGCTTTTTATCTTAAAGAAATTCAATCTTCCGACACTCAATTTTGCGTTGCTGGGTCGTTGGGTCGGCTGGATATTTCAAGGTAAATTCACCCATACATCAATTGCCCAAAGTCCTGGTATTCAACATGAATATGCTCTGGGTTGGCTGGCGCATTACTGTGTCGGTACCCTCTTTGCATCTGGCTTTATTTTAATTACAGGCAAAGCATGGTTATTACAGCCTCAATTTTATTCTGCCTTTTGTTTTGGTCTCATCACGGTTCTGATGCCTTTTCTGATCATGCAACCTGCCATGGGCTCAGGGATTGCTTCTACTAAAACTGCACAACCTTTGCGCAACGCGCTAAGAAGTCTGATCAATCACAGTGTCTTTGGTTGTGGTTTATATCTCAGCGCCCAACTACTTGCACTATTTCAATAAGGAGTCAAACCATGAAATCTATTGCCATTATTTATCATAGCCGCCAAGGTCATACTCAGTTTATTGCTCAACAGATTCAACTTGGCGCAACACAAGTCGAACAGATTAAAGCTGATTTATTCACCGCTGAGCAGTTAATGTCTCAATCTGAATTACTTTGTCACTATGATGGACTGATCTGGGGTTCGCCAACCTATCTCGGTGGTGTCTCTGGCACCTTTAAACAACTCATGGATACCACGGGTCCATTATGGAAGAAGCAGGCATTTAAAGGAAAATTAGCCGCAGGGTTTACCGTTTCCTCATTACCTGCAGGGGATAAACAATCAACCCTGATTTCACTTTTCACCTTCTCGATGCAACACGGTATGGTATGGGTCGGCAATCCTATTTTACCTGAGCAACATCAAGGTGTTCCGTATACGCAAGCAGCCAACCGGCTCGGATCATGGTCTGGTCTTATGGCACAAGCCGAACATGCCAGTGCAGCAGATGCTTTTGATATTGGCGATATTAAAACCGCTCAGTTATTTGGACAAAACTTTGCATTTCGCTTAAATGCATATCAAGGAACATGATCGAATAAAAGGAGCCAGTCTTTAATTTCCACATGTTTTTAATCTCGGGCATTACTACATTAAAAACATTAGGTGTTATCGATAACTTCTTTTTTATGTAAATGTCAGTGTAGATCGACGAATATATCTAATGAGGTCAATTCACTAAGATATAAAGTATAGAGAGACTAAAAGTTAGGTAATACAAAAGTTTACCTAACAAATCAAGTTAAAGAAATTCCATGAAAATGATGGGCTTTCTTTTATTTAGACAATAATTCCAAATCTATTCAACGCCCGCGTAACATTTTCGTTCGTATTCAAAAGGAATTTACCTTCTTTATCTTTCTCAATTCTAAACGAAAGTTTTTCTGATTTTGCAATTACACCAACATCTGGTAATCCCATTATTTTGAAGAATTATTTATAATTCTGAATTCACTCAAATAATTTAAACAATTTTTTTAATTGAGCAAATTGAAGTATTTTTTGATCAAGTTGATCTGAAAATTCCCAAAAACTCCTGTCTAGTTGATCTAATTCGATATTTTCTACATCTCCTTTGCTATTTAATATATCAAATCTTAACCCTCGATCATCTGGAACATCCAGACTACCAAATAATATTACTTTTGCACTTTCCAATAATTCTAAACTTTTAAAAGCTTTTAATTCATTTAAGGCTTGTAGTGTTTCAGCATAATAATTTCCTGAACTATTATCGAAATACTGATAAAATCCACCATTAAATACTTCTCCAATCAACACATTTATAACAAAATAGACTTGTTCTTCAAAAGCTAAGTTTCTTAAATCAGCTACACAAGATACCTTTTGTGATAAATTTACCCAATATCTATATTCTTCTGAGTCTCTATATTTTTTATCATCTTGATAACGTTTTTTAGATTCTTCTATTTGTTTCCTATAACCTTTTGCACAAGGTACACATAGACCGTTATTTTTTGTTGGTGTATCAATCAAAATCCAAGTATTACATTCTGAACAAGCTACTTTTTCTTCCATTTATAACACCTTATATTTTATAAAAACTAATGTATATCCTTAATTATTTTAAATCCTTTCATTTTTTGAACAATAAAAAACACCCTCAATCAAATGATTGAGGGTGTTTAGGAATAATGAGCTGGCGATGACTTACTCTCACATGGGTAACCCCACACTACCATCAGCGCAAAGAGGTTTCACTTCTGAGTTCGGGAAGGGATCAGGTGGTTCACTCTTGCTATTGTCGCCAGCACAACTGTTTATGGATACTTGCTTTGGTCTTATTTAGATGCCAATGCTTTTTCCAAATGAGTTATTAACAGCTCTATCTGAGTTGGAACATTGTCATACTGTTGCGATTCTGAATCAAGTCATTCTGATGAATATCGAATCAACTGAGCTTCATACAACAACTGTTTGGGTGTTGTATAGTCAAGCCTCACGAGCAATTAGTACTGGTCAGCTTCACACGTCACCGTGCTTCCACATCCAGCCTATCAACGTCGTAGTCTTCAACGGCTCTTTAGAGGACATAAAGTCCTAGGGAAATCTTATCTTGAGGTAGGCTTCCCGCTTAGATGCTTTCAGCGGTTATCCCTTCCGAACATAGCTACCCGGCGATGCGACTGGCGTCACAACCGGTACACCAGAGGTTCGTCCACTCTGGTCCTCTCGTACTAGGAGCAGATCCTCTCAAATTTCCAGCGCCCACGGTAGATAGGGACCGAACTGTCTCACGACGTTCTAAACCCAGCTCGCGTACCTCTTTAAATGGCGAACAGCCATACCCTTGGGACCTGCTTCAGCCCCAGGATGAGATGAGCCGACATCGAGGTGCCAAACACCGCCGTCGATATGAACTCTTGGGCGGTATCAGCCTGTTATCCCCAGAGTACCTTTTATCCGTTGAGCGATGGCCCTTCCATACAGAACCACCGGATCACTAAGACCTACTTTCGTACCTGCTCGACTTGTGGGTCTCGCAGTTAAGCGCGCTTTTGCCTTTATACTCTACGCGTGATTTCCGACCACGCTGAGCGCACCTTCGTACTCCTCCGTTACTCTTTAGGAGGAGACCGCCCCAGTCAAACTACCCACCAGACATGGTCCTCGTCCCGGATAACGGGACAGAGTTAGAACCTCAATATTACCAGGGTGGTATTTCAAGGATGGCTCCATAGCAACTGGCGTCACTACTTCAAAGCCTCCCACCTATCCTACACAGGTAAGATCAAAGTTCAATGTCAAGCTGCAGTAAAGGTTCACGGGGTCTTTCCGTCTAGCCGCGGGTACACCGCATCTTCACGGCGAATTCGATTTCACTGAGCCTCTGCTGGAGACAGCGCCCCCATCATTATGCCATTCGTGCAGGTCGGAACTTACCCGACAAGGAATTTCGCTACCTTAGGACCGTTATAGTTACGGCCGCCGTTTACTGGGGCTTCGATCAAGAGCTTCGCTTACGCTAACCCCATCAATTAACCTTCCAGCACCGGGCAGGCATCACACCCTATACGTCCACTTTCGTGTTTGCAGAGTGCTATGTTTTTAATAAACAGTTGCAGGGGCCTGGTTTCTGTGGCTGCTGGCCGCTCAGGGAGTAAATCCCATCACCGCCGGCAGCGTACCTTCTCCCGAAGTTACGGTACCATTTTGCCTAGTTCCTTCAGCAGAGTTCTCTCAAGCGCTTTGGTCTACTCGACCTGACCACCTGTGTCGGTTTCGGGTACGATTCCTGTGTAACTGAAGCTTAGAGACTTTTCCTGGAAGTATGGTATCAGCCACTTCACTGTACAAGTACAGCTTGCTATCAGATCTCAGCATAGAGTACCCCGGATTTGCCTAAGATACATGCCTACATCCTTCCACCTGGACAACCAACGCCAGGCTGACTTAACCTTCTCCGTCCTCTCATCGCATTACACACAAGTACTGGAATATTAACCAGTTTCCCATCGACTACGCCTCTCGGCCTCGCCTTAGGGGTCGACTCACCCAGCCCCGATTAACGTTGGACTGGAACCCTTGGTCTTTCAGCGAACGGGTTTTTCACCCGTTTTGTCGTTACTCACGTCAGCATTCGCACTTCTGATACCTCCAGCAGACTTCTCAATCCACCTTCATCGGCTTACAGAACGCTCCCCTACCACTTGCAATAAATTGCAAATCCGCAGCTTCGGCATATAGTTTTAGCCCCGTTACATCTTCCGCGCAGGCCGACTCGACTAGTGAGCTATTACGCTTTCTTTAAAGGGTGGCTGCTTCTAAGCCAACCTCCTAGCTGTCTATGCCTTCCCACATCGTTTCCCACTTAACTATAATTTTGGGGCCTTAGCTGGCGGTCTGGATTGTTTTCCTCTTGACTACGGACGTTAGCACCCGCAGTCTGTCTCCCGGATAGTACTCATTGGTATTCGGAGTTTGCATCGGTTTGGTAAGTCGGGATGACCCCCTAGCCGAAACAGTGCTCTACCCCCAATGGTATTCGTCCGAGGCGCTACCTAAATAGCTTTCGGGGAGAACCAGCTATCACCGAGTTTGATTAGCCTTTCACCCCTATCCACAAGTCATCCCCTGGCTTTTCAACGACAGTGGGTTCGGTCCTCCAGTTAGTGTTACCCAACCTTCAACCTGCTCATGGATAGATCACCCGGTTTCGGGTCTACACCCAGCAACTGAACGCCCTATTAAGACTCGGTTTCCCTACGGCTCCCCTATACGGTTAACCTTGCTACTGAATGTAAGTCGCTGACCCATTATACAAAAGGTACGCAGTCACCGAACAAGTCGGCTCCCACTGCTTGTATGCATGCGGTTTCAGGATCTGTTTCACTCCCCTCACAGGGGTTCTTTTCGCCTTTCCCTCACGGTACTGGTTCACTATCGGTCAGTCAGGAGTATTTAGCCTTGGAGGATGGTCCCCCCATATTCAGACAAGGTTTCACGTGCCTCGCCCTACTCGACATCATCATATAAGCCCTTTCGCGTACAGGACTATCACCTACTATGGTTGCACTTCCCAGAGCATTCCACTAAAGCTTATATGACTTAATGGGCTGTTCCCCGTTCGCTCGCCGCTACTGAGGGAATCTCAATTGATTTCTTTTCCTAAGGGTACTGAGATGTTTCACTTCCCCTCGTTCGCCTCGCAACACTATGTATTCATGTTACGATACCTGCCTTATAGCAGGTGGGTTTCCCCATTCAGAAATCTCCGGATCAAAGGATATTTGCCGCCTCCCCGGAGCTTATCGCAGGCTATTACGTCTTTCATCGCCTCTGACTGCCAAGGCATCCACCACATGCACTTAATTACTTGACTATACAACCCCAAACAGTCGTTCATCCCTACAAGTAGGATGAGCAACAGATCGCGACGATTTCTCATCACTCTCATACAGTTGGCGTCTGTGAAATTAATCACTGTACAGCTTCAATTAGATTCATATACCAAAACGCTTGATTCAGTTTAATCGCTAGTTTCTCATTTCTTGTAGTTGCCTACTTGAAACGAGTATGAACAATTTATTTCAACTCAAATATATGCTGTTAATGATTAACTACCGCCTCGTCAGCAGGTAGCAAACTGTGATAAATCACAGAACTTAATAAACTGAAATCAGATGATGTCATATTCACTAAATTCTATAATTCAGAACTTCACTTAATGTGATGGTGGAGACTAGGAGAGTCGAACTCCTGACCTCCTGCGTGCAAAGCAGGCGCTCTACCAACTAAGCTAAGTCCCCAGTTAAGATCCCGATATATCTGTTTCTGTGCTGATTCGTCAGAATGGTGGGTCTGACAAGACTTGAACTTGTGACCCCACGCTTATCAAGCGTGTGCTCTAACCAACTGAGCTACAGACCCTCAGATACATCAATGAAGAACAACTTGTTGTGGATTCTTACCAATCGTCAATCTTTCGTTAAGGAGGTGATCCAGCCGCAGGTTCCCCTACGGCTACCTTGTTACGACTTCACCCCAGTCGTCGGCCACACCGTGGTAAGCGTCCTCCTTACGGTTAGACTACCTACTTCTGGTGCAACAAACTCCCATGGTGTGACGGGCGGTGTGTACAAGGCCCGGGAACGTATTCACCGCGGCATTCTGATCCGCGATTACTAGCGATTCCGACTTCATGGAGTCGAGTTGCAGACTCCAATCCGGACTACGATCGGCTTTTTGAGATTAGCATCCTATCGCTAGGTAGCAACCCTTTGTACCGACCATTGTAGCACGTGTGTAGCCCTGGTCGTAAGGGCCATGATGACTTGACGTCGTCCCCGCCTTCCTCCAGTTTGTCACTGGCAGTATCCTTAAAGTTCCCACCCGAAGTGCTGGCAAATAAGGAAAAGGGTTGCGCTCGTTGCGGGACTTAACCCAACATCTCACGACACGAGCTGACGACAGCCATGCAGCACCTGTATGTAAGTTCCCGAAGGCACCAATCCATCTCTGGAAAGTTCTTACTATGTCAAGACCAGGTAAGGTTCTTCGCGTTGCATCGAATTAAACCACATGCTCCACCGCTTGTGCGGGCCCCCGTCAATTCATTTGAGTTTTAGTCTTGCGACCGTACTCCCCAGGCGGTCTACTTATCGCGTTAGCTGCGCCACTAAAGCCTCAAAGGCCCCAACGGCTAGTAGACATCGTTTACGGCATGGACTACCAGGGTATCTAATCCTGTTTGCTCCCCATGCTTTCGTACCTCAGCGTCAGTATTAGGCCAGATGGCTGCCTTCGCCATCGGTATTCCTCCAGATCTCTACGCATTTCACCGCTACACCTGGAATTCTACCATCCTCTCCCATACTCTAGCTTCCCAGTATCGAATGCAATTCCTAAGTTAAGCTCAGGGATTTCACATCCGACTTAAAAAGCCGCCTACGTACGCTTTACGCCCAGTAAATCCGATTAACGCTCGCACCCTCTGTATTACCGCGGCTGCTGGCACAGAGTTAGCCGGTGCTTATTCTGCGAGTAACGTCCACTATCCCTGGGTATTAACCAGAGTAGCCTCCTCCTCGCTTAAAGTGCTTTACAACCAAAAGGCCTTCTTCACACACGCGGCATGGCTGGATCAGGGTTCCCCCCATTGTCCAATATTCCCCACTGCTGCCTCCCGTAGGAGTCTGGGCCGTGTCTCAGTCCCAGTGTGGCGGATCATCCTCTCAGACCCGCTACAGATCGTCGCCTTGGTAGGCCTTTACCCCACCAACTAGCTAATCCGACTTAGGCTCATCTATTAGCGCAAGGTCACAAGTGATCCCCTGCTTTCCCCCGTAGGGCGTATGCGGTATTAGCATCCCTTTCGGAATGTTGTCCCCCACTAATAGGCAGATTCCTAAGCATTACTCACCCGTCCGCCGCTAAGATCAGTAGCAAGCTACCTCTCTCCGCTCGACTTGCATGTGTTAAGCCTGCCGCCAGCGTTCAATCTGAGCCATGATCAAACTCTTCAGTTTAATACTTGCTAGTGCCTTAAAGGGCACCAATCTTGGCTCATCAATTTTCTGACAAATTCTCTCAAATAAACTTCGAGTAATTTAAACCATTCAATCAATGAAAATAATTTCGATCAATCAATCAGTAAAAATCCACACAAGTTGTTCTTCATATTCTCTTAATGATCTTCTCGATGCTTCGTCAGCATCAAGCTAGGTCGGCTATATTACTCTGAATCTCTTCAAAGTCAACATATAATTCAGATTATTTTAAACTTTCTTTCTAAAACCCAGTTTAACCATTCTATGCTAAGCCACTGTTTTATCAGAAGTTTTAATCTTCATCACCGCCGATGGATGTGCATTCTACAGCATTTCAGAACCGGTGCAACCCTATTTTTAAAATATTTAAAACGGGTGTTTATATTTCAAACCACAAAATATTTAAATTACTGTTTTATAATGTATTTTTATTTAGAAATATTTAATCCTGACTTAAATACGCCAGAATCATCAATGTTAATTCTTTCTTAAGCTGTTGTTCTGAAATAAGAAAACTGTTGTTTGAGACATATCTCATCATAGTGAAAAGTGTACTGTTGATAATCACAAAGGATTTATTCTTTAAAGTTTCAAAGTTCCAGTGCTGAAAAAATCGGTTAAAAACATATAAGCCAACCTCAAAAAAGTGTTTTTCCAGAATCTGAGCTGCTTCAGAGTTGTTATAACCATGCCAGTGTTTCAGGATTTCTATAAAGAAACCATCATCTGCTTTCATCATGTCAAATCCGAACTGAATACTAAGTGGAATGATTTCTTCAAGCTTCAGCTGCTCCTGAGCCGTTGCCAGCTGTTTCAGAGCCAGCCCAAGATTTTCACTTTTACGGCGCAGGAGTTCCTGAACGATTTCTTCTTTATTTTCGAAGTACTGATAAATAGAGCCAACACTGACACCTGATTTTTCAGCAATTTTGGGTGTGGTTACCTGTAACAACCCATGTTCTGCAATACAGAGCTGTGTTGCTTCAAGGATATTGTCCACGATCAGTCGTGCCCGCTTCTGTTGTGGCTGTTTTCTCATGGTTATGCCTGTTGTGATATGCGAATTGAATGCGAATAAATATTCATATTAAAGTCTGATCAAACAATAATCAGGAATTGATCACAATGCAAACATTAAACAGACCCAGCCGACTGGCTGCATTTGAAGACATCCCTCAGTTCAGTCTGAAATCAAAAATTTTAAGCTATATGGCTGATCAGGAAGTTTCTCCCAGTTTTGAAGAATATCAGGCATTGAACCGCGCTCTGCAAAGTGGTGATGATGCTATGGATACTGTCATGCAATGGGTCGTTCAGAATCCAAAAGAGCATCGGCAGTATTTTGAAACGGCGCTGTATAAGGGTTTGGATCAGTTACCTCATGAAATGTCGGTACTGACTGATTTTTTCAGAAAAGTTGAACAGAAACCGGAATGGTACGATCAGCAGAAAATTGATGATGCTCTCAGGTTTACTTACCGGCTCGGGGTCAATAATGGTTTCATTCTGCGTGATCTGTCCCTGATGACAGGCTATATGTATCCAGGATTCAACCAGCCACTGGTGCTGACCGGGGCACTGAAAAAGCAGGCCGGCACACGGCTTGCCGAAACCACAAAATGGTGGATTGATATCACTGAAGAAAACGGTTTCGAACGTTTCAACAAAGGTTTTACATCCACTATCTATGTCCGGTTTATTCATTCACTGGTGCGCTACCATCTTGGAAAGTCTGAAAAATGGGATGCCGACACCTGGGGCGTTCCTATTAATCAGTTTGATCAGGCTATGACCAATATTGCTTTCAGTGGTGTGGTGCTGATTGGTATTCGGGCGCTTGGCATTTTTCCTTCAAAGCAGGAAGTCGACAGTTTTCTGCATTTCTGGAAATATGCAGGCTGGTTAATGGGTATTGATGAAAAATGGCTGGTGAATAAAGAATCTGATGGATGGAAACTTATTTACTGGATGCATTTCGCCCATCCCAAGTCTGATGAGTCGAGTGTTTCACTGGGGTCGAGTCTTTCCAAAGAACCTTTTGAACGGCAATACCGCTATATGCGACCGTTGCAGCAGAAACTGGCTTACAGACAGCACCTGGAGGTGACTCAGTTTTTTATTGGACGTAAAAAAATGCACCAGCTCGGTTTAAAACAACGCCCTGCTGCATGGTTTGCATACTATCTGATCGCCCGTAATCTGCTGCTTTATACAGGTGCGCGCCACTCAAGCAAAATAGATGATTTTTTACTGCGGAACGGGCGTAATGTTCAGAAGTTAGGACTGGCTCTGTACAGCAGTAAAGCCAAACAACTGGCAAGCATGCACCAGCACTGATCCACAGATTAATTTTTACAGTTCCACTGAAAATTTCAGTCACCGATCCTGATGATTTTTATTATTCCACCCATAAAAAAAGGAAACCCGCAGGTTTCCTTTTATCAGATCAGAAGGATAGTTCAGGGATGGTGTGATGCATGAGCTTCTGAAGAAGCCTGTTCCTGATGAGCCTGTTCTGTCTGCTTCATGACAGGTGCATTTTTAAAACTCTGCTGCGTATATTGCTGTTTATGACTTGGCATATATTCCGGATCATTGGTGATTGCCAGCCAGAAAAAACCCATAAAGATACAGCTCAGAATAATGGCAACGATGAGCAGTTTCCAGCCCCATCCCGATTTTTCAGGGGATAACTTATTACTTGAATGACTCATATTTAAACTCCTGTTCAGTCTGTATCAACTTAGAATTTCATGCTGATTCTTGCCCAGTAGTTACGACCGGTATTGTTGAACTGTTCATTGCTGGCAAAGCCAAAACCTGAACTGCCTGCTTTATTTAAATGCTCGGTATAGGTTTTATCCAGCAGATTATCTATACCAACCGCAAGATTAAGATCTTTCTGAATGTTATAGCCTGCATTAATGGAAAGTGTGCTGAATCCTGCACTTTCTTTCATGTCATAACCAACAATCGTACCCTGATTCAGGCTGATACGATCCTGTTTTGCAACCGCACGCCATAACAGCCCCAGCGAGTATTTATCCTGAACATAACGTAAATTCAGACGTCCTTCCAAAGGAGCGATCTGTGGCAGTGGATCATTTGTTTCGCTGTTTTCACCCCAGGCATACATGGCACTGATATCTGCCTGAACTGCATCTGTAAACTGATAGCCCACACCTGCTTCAGCACCGGCAATCACAGCATCCACATTTTTTGCTCCTGCACTGAATGTAGAACCATGACTGTGTCCCATACCCGTCGAATGATCGTGATAACTCATCAGAATATAGTCATTGATCAGACCTGCATAAGCCGACACCCATGAACTGAACGCACCATGTTCATGCTGATAGCCCATATCGAGCTGCAAGGTTTTTTCAGTATCCAGGTCATTGAATGCAGGTTTGGACATTCCGCTGTTGCCATGTGCTGTACTGAACAGCTCCCAGTAGTCAGGCACCCGCTCTACATAACCCAGGCCAATATATGTTTTTGCATCGTGATGGGGATGCTGATTTTCCAGGCGGATAAAAGCACTCGGTAAGGTTTCCTTACGCTCATCATTCAATTTCAGCGCATCAATTTTGACCTGATCTATACGAGCCCCGGATACCAGTCTGTAATTTTCAGACAGCTGATAGCCCAGTTCTGTAAAAGCACCATAGGAGTGGTATTTCATATTGGTACTGAGCGGCATATTCATCGTATGCGAAGTCATACTGCCAGCATGATGATTCTGTTGTGAATCCACACCACTGATCAGACTTAATTTATCCCACTCAGTCGTCATCGCTAGGCGTGAGTTCAGTGTACGGCGTGTCACCTGCATGGAAGACTTATCCAGATACATGGTATGCAGAGTATGGTCATGCTTCATTTCTGGCTGACGCAAACTGAAATTATCCATCACATGATCATTAAAACTGTAGTTCACCTGCGCTTCAATTTTCTGAATCGTTTCAGTAATGTTTTTCTTTTCAAAACGCAGTCCCAGACTTTCACGGGCAAACTGTGAACCATCCATGGAACGCCCTGCATACAGTGCCTCACCATCACCCTTACCGCCTGTCAGCTCTACCCAGGTGTCATCATCAGGTGTCCAGCCCACTGCAAGATCTGTATTCCAGCGTTCCCATGCCGATGGGACTGTTTTCCCATCACCATCCTGATAACTGTCCGACTCCGAACGGTTTGCATTCAGACGGATGTATTTTTGGTCATCTCCTGCCAGTGCTTCCACGTTGTGATCCAGTCGCCCGAATGATCCGAGCAGCACACTGGCTTGCCCCTGTACAGGCTGATGTTCTTTAAATTCAGATTTCTGACGTTCAAAAATAACCGTGGCAGCAGAACCCGTACCTGCATACTGCACTGTCTGAGGACCTTTGATGACTGAAATACGGTCAAAACTTTCCGGCTGAATATAAGAGGTCGGTGCATCCATCCGGCTTGGGCAGGCACCCAGACTCTCCGAACCATCCGTCAGAATTTTTATACGGGAACCGAACATGCCGCGAAACGTAACATCACCGTTGGTTCCACCATTTTTCACTGCACTGAAACCCACAATACTCTGCAGATAATCTGCACCATCCGTTGCTGGAACCGGCTGAATCGGCTTTTTCGGATCAGCACGGACAATCAGCCCACTGGCATCATTTCCCTGCTGAGCAGTGGTGACAATAGGTGCCAGGCTGGCAACCGCCCTGTGGGACTGATCATTTTCAGCATCAGCAAATGCCACACCTGAATGACAGGCAATAAGAACTGCAGCCGTCAGTGGCTGTAAAAGGAATACTGGCTTAGCCATATCAATTTCTCTCAATACATAAATACAACGGGACAGGAGTCATTCAAGACCCTGAAAAACAACAACCGGATTTATGCAGAAAGAGGTGGTGCCCTACCCTGAGGAAGCAGAAACAGCCGTTGCAGCACGAACCAGACATGACTGAATGTTTTCTGAAATGCAAGCAGACGCACCTGAATGCGATCAAGCACTTCTTTGACTTCAAGCTCTGGTGGCAGTACAAGGTTTCCGTAGACAGTACAGTACTGACACTGATGCCCTGCATCATGATGATGGTGTTCAGAAGCAGCTTCAGACTCATGCTGTACAGAAAGATCAGCATGATCATGGGTTGAAGACACAGCAGAATGAGCTGCGTGATGGAAATGCGAAACAGAAGAATGACTGTCAGGTTTCACTAAAAGTGCACGCGTAATGGTTTCACAGACCGGAGCAACCTGATATTGCTTCGGCAGCAAAGGCTGTAAAAATACAGCAATCTGTAAAAATACTGCTGCAAATGACAGCAGTAAACCACTACGTAACAGCAAAATAACAGTCCTGCAATTTGCGCAGCGCAAGTATAGCAAAGCCCAGACTGATCTGGGCTTTTGCACTTACAAATTTGTAAATTTTACTGCTCAGCGTTTCACAGCAACTTTTTCTTTCTGACGCTGACGAATAACTTTTTCGACCTTTTCACGGGCACGCTGACGTTTTAAAGGCGATAAATAATCGACAAACAGTTTGCCGTTTAAGTGATCCATTTCATGCTGAATGCAAACAGCGAGAAGTCCGTCTGATTCCATCTCAAATGATTGACCTTCAAGGTTAATTGCCTCAATTTTTACACGTGACGGGCGCGCAACTTTATCGTATATTTGAGGCACTGATAAACAGCCTTCTTCGTAAGGCTGTGTTTCTTCAGTCAATGGGGTAATTCTGGGGTTAATGAACACCATGGGCTGATCTTTATTTTCAGACAGATCCATGACGATAAGCTGAATATGCTGATCAACCTGTGTAGCGGCTAAACCGATGCCTGGCGCTTCATACATGGTTTCAAACATATCTGCAGCAAGCTGACGGATTTCATCAGTAACTTCTTCGACAGGTTTTGCAATGGTACGAAGACGGGGATCAGGAAAACTTAAAATAGGTAATAAGGCCATACTGCATCCTCACTTATGCCATTGATCAAAAAACCAGAATGAAGGAATGCTTCATCAAAAAAATGTGTGTAAGATCGTTATTATAACGCATCTGCATACATAATTTTAGGAATTATGATAATGAAAAAGGTTTTGAAGGGCATACCATCTTTTAATGCTCTGGGGTTAAAAAAACAATTATTAGCGCTTGCCATCTGCGTCAGCGTTGGAGCTGGCATGGTCAGCGTTGCTGAAGCTGCGCCAGCCAGGAACGTCAATCCACCCGCATTGAAAGCAGGAGCACCACAGGTTTATGTGGTGAAAAAAGGCGATACGCTGTGGGATATCTCGAAGCGATTTTTAAAAAATCCTGTTCGCTGGCCTGAAATCTGGGCAAGTAACAAGCATGTAAAAAACCCGCACTGGATTTTTCCTGGCGACCGCCTGCTGATGTGTACCTATAACGGTAAACCGATTATCGGTAAAGATGAAGGTGATGGCTGTGAAGGTATTATCCGTCGCTATACCGGTGGCACCAAACTGCAGCCACAGGTTCGTGTTGAATCACTGAACAATGCCATTCCAGTTATTCCTCTTGAATATATCAAACAGTGGCTGGAGCGCAGTACCATTATTCCTCAGAGTGCCATTGAAGGAACACCATACATCCTGGGTACCAGTGATCAGCGTGTAATGGCTGCCAAAGGTCAAACTGTCTACGCACGTGGCAACGGTCTTGTTGCAGGTCAGCGTTACTCCGTTTACCGTGAAGGTGAACCGTACATGTTCACTGACGCAAAAGGCAAAAAATACAATGCAGGTCTGGAACTGACTCAGGTTGCATCAGGTATTGCCATCCGTGGTGAAAATGACATCACCACCCTTGAACTGACCAATACCTATAATGGTGAAGTCCGTCGTGGTGACCGTGTACTGCCTGAATATGATCCAATGCTGCCGACCCTGTTCTATCCAACGCATGCTGAAGATATTACCGCTGGCGGTCAGATTGTCCGTGTGATGGGTTCTATTGGAACCGCTGCGAAAAACAGTGTTGTAACCATTGACCGTGGTACTTTACAGGGCATTCAGGTTGGACATGTGCTTGCCGTTTCCCAGAAAGGCGAAACTGTCACAGATCCAAAAACACATGAACGTGTTCAACTGCCAGGACAGCGTATTGGTAACATCATGGTTTTCAAAGCATTTGATAATCTGAGCTATGCATACGTACTGGACAGCGAATTACCGATCAAAGTCGGGGCAGGTATCCAGCCACCGCTGATGGACGAATAACCTTTCGGAAGTCATAAACATGCTGAACCCTTTATCACAAGCGCAGATTGAAACAATTACCTTGTGGTATCTGGTTCAGCATTCTCTTTCTGCTTTTTATAAACTGAAACAACATTTTGGCAGTGTCCATCTGGCGATAGCCCCCAAAGGTCTTGCGCAGTGGTCTCAGCTGAATCTGCATAAAAATCACATACAGCGTGCACAGGAATTTCAGACTGACGCTGGACAACAGAAATTTGCAGAACTTCTGCAAAGCATTCAATCTCATACAGATTTTGTTCTGATCCCTGAATCCACCGACTATCCTGCTCAGCTTCTTCCTTATACCAGCCCTCCGCCCATTCTGTTTGGACAGGGAAATGCTCAAGCTTTGCTGCAACCTCAGATTGCGATCGTCGGCAGTCGCAAACCCAGTCCTCACGGACGTCAGATTGCCTATGATTTTGCCTTTTATCTGAGCGAAAAGGGTTTTTATATCAACAGTGGACTGGCTCAGGGTATTGATGAAGCTGCCCATAAAGGCGGGTTGAAGCACCAGCGAACCATTGCAGTCATGGGAACAGGACTGGACCAGACTTATCCGACAGCCCATACCCAGCTCAGACAGCAGATTACTGAACAGCGTGGTGCGGTCATCACAGAGTTTTTACCTGGTACACTTCCTCTTCAGCAGCATTTTCCACGGCGTAACCGCATTGTCAGTGGACTAAGCCTGGGCGTCATCGTTGCAGAAGCCAGTCTGAACAGTGGCTCACTGATCACAGCTCAACTTGCCGCTGAACAGGGAAAAACCGTGTTTGCCATACCTGGACATATTTACAGCGAGTTTCATCAGGGATGTCATCAACTGATCCGTGAAGGTGCAATCCTGATTGACCATCCTGAACAGGTGATTGAGGACCTGGCACTGCCTACCCAGTGGATGGTGCAGCAAAAGAAAGAGACCAGCACGGTTCCAGAAACACCTGTCCTGCCTGAGCATCTGATTGCTTTATACCAAACCCTGGACTGGAACGGACTGAACATGGATCAGCTGGCAAACAAACTCAGTATGGATATTTCAACACTGACTGGTCAGCTGATGGAACTGGAGCTTCAGGGGATGTGCATTCAACAGAGTGGATTATATCTGCGTTGTCGTCAGGGTCATTTAGGTTCACAATAGTCCTTTATTTTTTTAAGGCAAGATCCCATGATCACCACCTCTGTTGTTGAAGCTGCTCAATGTCTGCATAAAGGACAGGTTCTGGCATATCCTACAGAGGCTGTATGGGGACTGGGCTGTGACCCTCTCAATGAACAGGCATTTCACGAGATTCTGCGTCTTAAACAGCGTCCCATTGAAAAAGGCGTCATTCTGCTTGCTGCACAGATTGCACAGGTAGAACCTTTGCTGAAAGATCTTTCTCCTGAAATGTATGAACAGGTGATCAACAGCTGGAGCAACCGTAAACCGAATGAGCGTGCCACCACCTGGCTGTTGCCCGCAGGTGAGCATATTCCTGCATGGATTAAAGGCAATCACTCAAAGGTTGCTGTACGCGTCACCACACATTCGCTCTGTGTCGCACTCTGTAATGCCTTTAATGGATTTATTGTTTCGACCAGTGCAAATCCTGCCGGACTTGAACCTGCACGCTCCCTTCAGGAAGCCAGCCGCTACTTTTCAGGCGATATGAATTATCTGAACGGTGATCTGGGACTGAGCCGTGAACCCAGCCGGATTATTGATGCTGAAACAGGTGAAGTAATCCGTGCATAATGCGGATTATTCCAGTACATACATGAGCAGTCTGATGAATTTCATCGACTGCAATCTGCTCCAGAAACACGATGTTCAAAAAATAATCAAAAGAAGCAGCTGTAATTTACAGTAGAAATATTCAGGCAAAAAAAAACTCAACCATAGAAGACTGGTTGAGCGTTAAAAAGGATGTGCAAAAAACACATCCAGAGGGTCTTTAAATCCACCAGACAACAAGCTGATTAGTTAAGAAAAACTTAATCATTGTCTGTACAGACATTATGTAACAAATGCTTTCTTTATACAAATACAATATTTATATAATTCACTTAAAAAAACAGACAGACTGTCATCATTAAAATTTAACAATTAAATATATATCACTATTTTATTAAATTATTTTATCTATATTCAGTTTTATAAAATGCCAGTATGCACATTAAATCACCAAACTCAAAATAATGTAATTTTCAATCAATTGTTCATCAATTATACAACTACTGTTCGCTCTACCCAGCCCAGAGACATCAGTGTCGTTTCTGGGCGAGTAAAATCCCTGCAACAATCACGATTCCACCCACAGTGTGATAGACCGTCCATGCTTCTTTCAGCCAGAAAAAAGCAATAATCGCAGTGAAAACCGGCATCATGTTCATAAAGATACTGGTCCGGTTCGGTCCGATCCATTGCACAGCGAGCATCCATAACAACGGTGCAATCAGTGATGGAAAAATACCGGCATAAATCACACTGGGAGCATTCTCTGCATTGACCGTATCCAGTCCCATCCATAATACAAACGGCAGGTGGTACAGCAGTGCAAATCCAATCTGTACATACAGACTCTGCATCAGAGGAATTTTCAGCTGCCACTTTTTCAGAAATACGCCATAAAATGCATAAAAGAAAACAGCAGCAATCATCAGCACATCACCCAGATGCCCGCCTGACTGAACCAGTGCCGTAATATTACCCTGCCCCATGACATAGATCAGACCTGCAAAAGAAATCAGACTGCCCACAACCGCATAACGGTTCGGAATATCTTTTAGAATCAGCATGGAAACAAAAATGGTAAATACAGGAATAAAGGCATTGATAATGCCCATATTGGTTGCGGTCGTATAATGTGCAGCTGTATATGCCACACCCTGATACATCACCATTCCGAATGCGCTCAGAACAGCAAGCTGTTTCAGATGTGGACGGATATCTGCCCACTCCTGAATCACCCGAAACAGCATAAAAGGCGTAAGAATCAGAAAAGCCACCAGCCAGCGGTAAAAACTGATACTGACAGGAGAAATATAGTCTGTGACATAGCGGGTCACAGCAATGTTCATAGACCAGATCAAAACGGCGAGCAACGGTAAGGCAATCATCCACCAGGCTGTTTTAATAGGTTGTGTCATGTTCGTTCCCATCATTTTCAGTCATGGTATTTTCCCTCAGGTCTGAGATGTTTGAAATATGGTATTTCAGACATCTCTACCGCAGACACGACATCTTCATCACTGAAAATCTGTCATCAGAATGTGTCCCAGCTTTTCATAGCATGCTCAGCCACCCGATTCAGCTGTTCAATCGTGGCTCCATCCCTTGCCTGTAAAGTCATGCCCTGAATGATGGTGGTATAAAAATCTGACATAGCCTCTATTGGGCTGTTCGGACTTAAATCCTGATCCTGTATGCCCTGTTGCAGACGTTCATAAATACGCTGTTTGACCCAGTGCCGTTTCTGTAACAGCTGTTCCTGAATCTGATGGTTCTGCTCGGAGCAGTTCATGGTTGCCACCACCAGCATGCATCCTGCCGGTTTATGATCCTGTACCATCTTTTTAATATTTTCATGCAGGTAAATTTCAATAGCGATTCGGGCGGTTCGGGCTTCCTGAAAAATCCTTTCAATCGGGCAGGCTTCAGTGGTCAGATAATAATCCAGACAGCGATAGAACAGCTGACTTTTATCCCCAAAACTGCCATACAGACTGGGCGCGGTAATATTCAATGCCTGAGTCAGATCACTGATACTGGTTGCTTCATAACCATATTCCCAGAACAGCAGCATGGCTTTGTGCAGTGCTTCCTGCTCATCAAAACATCTGGGTCTGCCACGACCACGGCGAACAACCAGATCAGCATGTCCTGAAACAACTTTGTCTGATTCTGTCATAAACATCACACATATTTTTATAACAATTACTATTAAATTAATTGACACGGGTAAAATGATCAAATATTTTATTTTTATAATGATCGCTATTTAATTATTCAAACAAAATACCTGAATACGGAACCTGATTATGCCAATCTCTCCCAACAGTCAGAACAGCGAAATACGCTCTGAAGCTCCCCCCACTACAAAGGGCAGCTGGTATGCCCTGCTTTCTGTCGCCATTACTGCTTTTGCCCTGGTTACCAGTGAATTTTTACCGATTGGCGTACTGAACAGCATTGCCTCAGATCTGCATATTTCAGCAGGCACGGCAGGTCTGGTGATTGCCCTGCCTGGCATTATGGCAGCCCTTGCCGCACCCCTGTTACCCGTGTGGATCAAAGAACTTGACCGTAAATACCTGCTGATCGGACTGACTGTCATTATGGTGATCGCCAATCTGATGACTGCTTTTTCCACGAGTCTGTCCATGCTTCTGTTCAGCCGTTTCATACTCGGTATCGCCATTGGCGGTTTCTGGGCAACCGCCATTGCCCTGAGTGGAAAACTGGGACCACAGCATCTGCCGATTGCTAAAGCCACTGCCATTGTTATGGCGGGGGTTACGCTTGCAACGGTACTCGGTGTTCCTCTGGGGACCTGGTTAAGTGAATATTTTGGCTGGCGCAATGCCTTTTTGCTGACAGCCATTATTGGTGCTGTGGTCCTGTTGCTGGAACTGATTTTCCTGCCTGCACTGAAACCGGATTCAGCGACTCATTTCCGTGATCTGCCTGCCTTACTGAAAAATAAAAAAGCCCGTAAAGGATTGATTATTATTATCCTGGTCGGACTGGCACACTTTTCATCCTTCAGTTATCTGGCTCCATTTTTTAAAAATACTGCAGGGTTTGACAGCTCCACCATCAGCAGTCTTCTACTCCTGTACGGTGTTGCAGGTATTTTCGGTAACGCTTTTGCCGGCTACAGTGGCAACCTGAATGTCCGTTATACCTTTGCCTTTATCTGCCTGCTCTTTGCCATTGTATTTTTCAGCTTCCCTGTGTTTGCCGTTTATCTGCCAGGTGCACTCATACTGACCGCACTGTGGGGTTTTGCATTCGGTGCATTCCCAACAACAGCCAATATCTGGATGTTTGTGCATGCGCCTGATGCCGTTGAAAAAGGGATGCCGCTGTTTGTCGGTTTCTTCCAGGTCATGATTGCCACAGGGTCATTACTGGGTGGCTATGTCGTGGATCATTTCAATGCAAGCATCCTGCTCTACAGCGTGCTCAGTTTTATTCTGATCGCTGTGCTTTCAATATTTACATGGTCACGTGGTCTGAATAATCCTAAAATGGAATGCACCTCATAACCGATCAGTCCGCCATGCAGAATAATGTTGCGCTTAAAGATCTGATGGAAATTGAAGAATTTCATTTTCACAAAGATGAAACAATCACCCCACATAGCTGTCTGTGGGGTGATTTCAATTTCAGTCTGAATGGTCTGCTCGAGTTTTCAATCGGATCTCAGGTCTTTATGTCGCCACCCAGTTATGGCATCTGGATTCCACCCCGGACAGAACACTGCAGCATTGCAGTGGATACCCAGCTGACCCATTACATCTGTATCCGCATACATCCCTCACTGTGTCATTTATTCAGCCAGGACAGCAGAACCCTGAGTATTACACCCTTTTTAAGACATACCGTGATGGAACTGCTGGCTCGGAAAAAGGCCGGTTATCCTGTTGCACACTACCAGCAGCATCTGCTTCAGGTTCTGCTGGATCAGCTGCAACTGGCACCCTGCCATCATCAGTATTTACCGCAAAGCAGTCATGTGGTTCTTGAACCTGTACTGAAACTGTTGTCTGATCCCGAAAAGTTTAATCTCAGCCTGCAACAGTTACTGGGTACTTTTCCTTTGAGCGAACGGCATATTTTAAGACTCAGCCAGCAGGAGCTGCAGATTCCGATTTCTGAATGGCGCAACCGGGCAAAAATTATTTATGCCATCGGGCAGCTGCGTAAAGGCATCAGCATCAAGAAAACGGCCTATGAACTCGGTTATCAGCACAGTTCCAGTTTTATTGAATTTTTTAAACGGCACACGGGACAGACTCCCTCCCAGCTTCACGAAAACTGATGACAGTGCAGTTATGAAAATCTGAATCTGCCATATTCACATACAAAATTCTTCTGAAAGTTCCGCTGGAATCACTTGCCGATCGTGATAATTCCCGATACAACTTGCATGCTGAAATAACAATTTAAATCAGGACAATACTATGAGCACTTCGGTTTACAATATTCCGGTAAAGACGATTCAGGGCAATGACGTCACGCTGAACCAGTACGAAGGAAAAGTACTGCTGATCGTAAATGTGGCATCCAAATGTGGACTGACCCCTCAGTATGAAGGGCTTGAAAAACTGTACACAGAGAAAAAAGCTGAAGGCCTGGAAATTCTGGGCTTTCCTGCCAATAGCTTCCTGGCACAGGAACCGGGTTCTGATGCAGAAATTCAGGAATTCTGTTCACTGAATTATCAGGTGGATTTTCCGCTTTTTTCAAAAATTTCTGTCGCAGGTGATGACAAGCATCCTCTGTATACAACCCTGACTCAGGCTGTTCCAGTCCGTACCGGAGAAGGACCGTGGTGGAAAGATCTGGTGGATTATGGACTGACTCCTAATGAGCCACCTGAAGTGCTGTGGAACTTTGAAAAATTCCTGATCAACAAACAGGGAGAAGTCGTTGCCCGTTTTGCACCTGATATCAAAGCAGATGATGCCCGTATTGTTGATGCCATCAATGCTGAACTGGCAAAATAAATCCTGACAGATTAAATAATTCTCATGAGGTGATAATAATCACCTCATTTTTTACATATATATTCCATTTTTATTCATTATTTTAATCATAAGATAACATTCCCTCCTTTCTGCATCAAAAATTCAGGCATTTAATGACGCTTATAGAGCAATATCTTTATAAGAGTCTGATCATGAATACATTTACTAAATCGCTGATCCTGTCCGTTTCTGCTGCACTGATTTCCGTTTCTGCATCTGCAGCACCTCAGGGTCATCCGTCTGAACAGCATCATCAGGTTCAGCACAGCACACAGAGCACCACGCATCATCAGCACGGTCAGACTCAGAAAAAATCAGTCCATCCTTCCCATGACTGGAAAGCAGGACAGAAAGTTCCGGCCCAGTATCGTGGACAGGGCTATAAAGTTGATCACAGCAAATACAGAAAACTCAGTAAACCTGGTCATCAACAACAGTGGATCAAGGTCAATGGAGATTATGTGTTAACCAGTACATTAACCCATACCATTATCCGCATCATTGCGGGCTAAACCGTTCATGAACAAAAAAAAGAGTGCGCTAAGTGCTCTTTTTTATTAATGTTTGTTATGACTTTGCAACTTTAACATTTATCTCCACATTTCAATTCTATAGTCAGTACACAGCAGAGCAACGTTATAAAAGCAGAGAAAGATGAAAAAACTGATTCAGGGTGCATTACTTCCATTTGCGATTTTTACAGCAGGGATTCTTTTGATTGGCTGTGAACAGGCACGTGAAGCACCTGTCCAGGACAATACAGCAGCTGAACAGTCCGTTTCAGAACAATCCCCTGTTGCGCAGAAATCACTGCCGAGTGGCAATATGCTCTATATGGTTCGTGACACAGCCGACCTGCAAATGAAAGCAGGACAATATATGCAGCAGCTGCAGCAGACTCAGTCTGATCTTCAGACAGCTGTTCAGAATAAAGACCAGCAGTTACTGTCCACCTCAGCCAGCGAGCTGAAACAGCAGTTAACCGGTTTCAATACTGCACTGGAAAGTCTGAATCTGAAAAGCCAGGAAGTGGAATCCATCCGTCAGCAGATGCTGCATGCCAGTCAGCAGTTACTGAGCAGTTCTTTTCTGAATGGTGACCTTGATTTCAGCAAAATCAACTTTGCCCAGATTCAACAGCAGATCGGAAGCGTACAGTCAGAAATGCTGAAACTTGCGACCATGCTGCTGCCACAGGAAAAGAATACTGAGCAGGAAAATACAGCTTCAGCAGAGCAGTAAAGCTGTATTTATTTTCCTGTCAGTCGGCTGATACGGTCTGCATAACCTGCATGTGCAGCCTTATCCAGTTTTTCAAGAATTCTGCGGTCACCCAGCAGTCGGCGTCCCTTGTCCTGTACCCAGGCAGGCAACAGATGATAGGCACTGTGCGCCACCTGTAAATAATCCGGAACCGCCACCAGCAGTCGGGGTTTAACCAGTACACCGACAACAGCCTGCGCCACCTGCTCAGGCGTTACCGCAGGAATACCCTGATCTGCGCCATCCGTACCTGAAGACAGTTCAGTCAGTACTTTGGATGGCATAATGGCTGAAAAATGAACTCCGGTGTCTCTGTAATCGGCTGCAACAGCTTCAGTCATACCGACCACAGCAAACTTTGTTCCGGTATAAACTGCTGCACCAGGGATCGCAAAACGTCCTGCCAGCGATGCGATATTGACAATATGACCCTGTCCCTGTGCCAGCAGGACAGGTAATGCCTGCTGCATGCCATACACCACACCACGGAAGTTAATGTCGATCTGGGCATCAGCCAGTGCTGGATCTTCCTCAAGAAATGCACCCATAGGCATAATGCCTGCGTTATTGACCAGTGCATACAGCTGGCCATAGTGAGCAATCGTCTGTTCAATAAATGCTGCAAACGAAGCCCTGTCTCGGACATCCAGTTCAAAGGCAACTGCACCCAGCTTTTCTGCTGCCTGTTTTGTCAGCTGAATATCGACATCACCAATACTCACTTTTGCACCCTGAGCAACCAGGGCTGTGGCTATAGCAAACCCGATTCCTCTTGCACCACCTGTGACTGCGACCACCTTACCTTTCAGTTTTTGTTTCTCTGACATTTTATTATCCTTTTAAACTCTTTTATTTTTACAGTTCTGTCATACAGATACTGATTCCTGTTGCTCTGATGCATGATTCAGGCGATATTCCGCCAGATTAAAAGCACTCAACTGCTCTCTCAGCTTAAATGTCGTCCACGGCCAGGCCACACTGTTACGACCATTCCGATCCAGAAAATAACTCTGACAGCCACCTTTATTCCATACAGTCGACTGTAAGGCAGCCTGAATTTTTTCATTATAAACAGCTGTTTTTTCAGGATCAGGCTCAATGGTCTGAATATCCAGCTCAATCGCCTGCCGCAGCGCATCCATAATATAGGTCAGCTGTGCTTCAATAATGATGAATGCGGATGAACTCACTGCCACATTCGGACCAAACATCAGAAAACCATTGGGACAGTCGGCGACCATTGTGCCTTTGTATCCTTCCGGACTCCCTTGCCAGACCTCTGCCATGGACTGACCAAAACGGTTAAACACCCGTTTGGCTATCGGTGGTTCTGCGATTTCAAATCCTGTTCCCAAAATAATAATATCTGCCTCACACTGACTGCCATCCGAAGCAATCAGGGTATTTCCTTCCACTTTGGCAAGACCGCTGGCAATGACACTGACATTAGGTTGTGCCAGTGCGGGATACCAGTTATTGGACTGAAGAATCCGCTTACAGCCAATAATAAAGTCAGGCGTCAGTTTCCGTCTCAGCTCAGGATCTTTAATGGTCAGCTGCAGATGCAGTTTTGCCAGACGCTGAAACTGCTTCATCGCTGTCGGACTCTGGATACCGCCATTAATGGTTTCAAAAATGCCATATACGCCACCACGCATCAGTTGCTGGGTCAGTGGCAATAACTTAAACAAAGCCTGAACCGGTTTCGGCAGATTCATGTCTGATTTCGGCAAAATCCATTGCGCTGTACGCTGAAAAACCGTCAGCTGACTGACCTGAGGCTGAATCTGAGGAACAAACTGAATCGCAGATGCTCCCGTACCAATCACGGCAACACGCTTACCCGTCAGGTCAATATCATGACGCCATCGGGATGAATGAAAAATCTCTCCTGCAAAGTTCTCAATACCACTGACTGCAGGCAATACAGGTTCATGCATAGGACCACATGCCATGATGGAAAACTGTGCTCTGAATTCGCCCTGATTGGTCTGTATAATCCAGCAACCGTCCTGATCTGACCAGGTGGCACTCAGCGCTTCATGCTCCAGACGGACAAAAGGCATGATCTGATGTTTTGCAGCAACATCCTGTAAATAGGTTTTAATTTCTGCCTGCGGTGCGAAAACCCTGCTCCATTTCGGATTGGGTTCAAATGAATAGGAATACAGTGCAGAAGGTACATCGCAGGCACAGCCAGGATAGGTATTTTCACGCCATACACCTCCGAGTTCATCTCCTTTTTCAAGCAGAATAAAATCCTCTATTCCCTGCTCTTTCATTTTGATCGCTGCGCCCAGTCCTGCAAAGCCGCCACCAATAATGATCACTTTATGGAATTCTGACGTATTCATTTTATTTTTCTGATCATCCATCTCAGTCAATCCGATCACATAATATACAGTTGGAACAGACTGTCAAAAACGGAATGGATTGTCAATGCACATAATTGTCGTTATATTGAGTCAGAAATGTCTATTTTATTTTCTTGATCATGTCAGATTTATCGTCACTCAGTCGTGCAGAACGTCAGAAAATTCAGTTGCAGCAGGACATTATTCAGGCTGCTTTCCTTGAGTTCTCTGAACGTGGCTATCATCAGACCGCTATTGCAGATATTGCAACACGGCTGGGCATTGGTCATGGGACGTTTTATCGTCATTTTCAGAACAAAAGAGATATTCTGGAAAAAGTCATCATTGATACTGTGACAAAAATCAACAGTCTGCTGACCGGTGAAAATGCTCCCGCTGCGGTCAGTACGCTGGCGGCTTATCAGGAACAGTGTGAACGTATTGCAGAACGTCTGATTGCATTTGCACAGGAAAATCCGCTGGCACTGAAACTGATTCTGCTCGAAGCAACATCCATAGATGCGGAAATGACTCAGTATGTTCAGAGCATGATTCAGATGTCAGCCACCATCACCGCCCATTATCTGCAAAATGGCGTGGAACAGGGCTTTTTACGTCAGGATCTGGATACCGAAGCCACAGCACATGCCATTATTGGCATGATTACCAACGGAGCCTTACGCTTTCTGACAGCTCCTGATGATCTGACTGCACTTGAGAACTATGCTGTCTCTGTCATTCAGCTGATTGTGCAGGGAATGAAAAACTGAATATCTGCATAGCCCTGACCTCTATAACCTTTAAAAATTCATAAGTTTACAAATTACTGCTGAACTCTGTCCGGTTTCTGGCTTACATTAAAAACAGAAGCTGTCCGTGACTGCGACAGAAAAAAGCAGATGAGACGTAAAAATATGAACAATAATATAATTTATGAACTGACACCGATTGAATTCAGACTCGATCTTAAAGATCCCTTTCTTTTCACTGCACATCACATTGATCATTTCCCTGCTGGAAATGCGCAGCTGGGTCCTGTCTCCCCTGCTCAGAATCATGAATACAACATGTACTACGGAGAAACTGTCCCAGGTTTCCCCGAACATCCACATACCGGTTTTGAAACCATTACCCTGGTGGAACAGGGCTTTGTTGATCATTTTGATTCACTTGGAAATGGCGGACGTTATGCTGCAGGCGACGTACAGTGGCTCAGCACAGGAAATGGTGTTGAACACTGTGAAATGTTTCCCCTGATTCATCAGGATAAAAGCAATCCTTTTGAACTCTTTCAGATCTGGTTCAACTCATCGGCAGAACAGAAGAAACAGGATGCCGCCTATAAAATGATGTGGCGTGAACAGATTCCACATGTATTTGAGACGGATCAGGAGTCCAGAAAATCGGATATCCGTGTCATCTCTGGGCACTATAAAGAGACTGAAGCCATCAGCCGACCGCCTCATTCATGGGCTGCGGACAGTCGCAACAAAGTCAATATTTATCTGCTGACCCTGGAACCCTATGCAGAACTGACCATTCCGGCCACCTCACCCACCTCCAGCCGTTTTGCCTATTTTTACCAAGGCAACACACTTAAGATTGAAGACCAGACGGTTCAGCATAAATACCTGGCAGAACTGAAACCCGATGCAGAAATTCATTTAAAAGCAGGCGGGCTTGAAGCCCGTATATTATGGTTGGAAGGTGAACCGATTGGTGAACCTGTTGCCATGCGGGGACCTTTTGTACTGAACAGTGCCCAGGAACTGGATGATGCTTTTCGTCGTTACAGAGCAACCCATTTCGGTGAATGGCCATGGGACAGTCCAGCTCCTGTATTTAAGCGTGAACAACCCCGCTTTGCCAGTTATGAGGGAGGTCAGCGTAAAGAATTTCCAGAATCTGAACTTTAACTTTTCAGATGATACGGGGAGTGATTGCACAGTGCATCCTTCCCTTGCGCCCACCTTAAATCCTGTTTAAATCTTTGCTGAGCAAATCTGAACTTTGCAGGCAGAAACAGCGTAATCCGTGTTTTTTCAGGTGCAAGCGCTTCTACTGTGGTTTTTTGCAGATATGCTCCCCCTTCAGTTCGTGCAAACAGTGTTCCCATCTCCAGATGCTGTTCCAGGCGGTTATCTGTAAATACAAAATCTTTTTCTGCTGAAAATGCAATACAGTGCTGATAGGCCTGTTTCAGATTCATATATGCCTGCACATAGGGAATGTCCAGTTCGGCACTTAAACCATTGTCCACGGCATCAGCAACAAGACTGGCTTCTGTCGGTGAGTTTGGTGTTGTGACAAACTGAGACTGACAAGCTGAAAATAAAAAGCAAAACACAGCAATATGTAGTTTTTTATTATTCTTCATAGAGTTTTTCCAGAACTTCTGATTATATTAAAGTCAGTTCATCATTTGAATATGCTTCAGACTACATATAAAAGCGATAATAACTTAGAGTAAAAGACCATGCTTTATCAGAATATAAAAGATATTTTAGAGGAAAAACGGATATTTTTTTCAAGAAACGGAGAAGCACGACATCAGGATCAGGATGCTTTTATTTTTTTCCCAGATTTAAAAATGGAGCCTTATTCTGCCATTTTAAGAGGCAATATTCTCTGGAGTATTGGCAGTTTTTCATATTCCTACAGTATTCTGCCTGCCAATACCAAAATGGGACGCTATTGTTCCATTGCCAAAGGTATTTCTGTCCTGGGGGTAAGACATCCGCTGGAATGGTTAACCACCAGCAGTTCCACCTATGACCCTAGATTCCATATTTTCAGCAAATTTCTGCAGGATCACAATTCAGATATTACAGCCATGAATGTACGACGCCGACCCAGTGCAATGAGAGACCATGGTCTGATCATTGGGCATGATGTATGGATTGGGGCAAATGCGGTTTTAAAAAATGATCTGATTATTGGCAATGGGGCAGTGATTGCTGCCAATGCGGTCGTGACCAAAGATGTCCCTGCTTATGCCGTTGTTGGAGGAAATCCTGCCAAAGTGATCAAATACCGGTTCAGTGAAGAACAGATACAGAAACTGCTGGAATCAGAATGGTGGAATTACGAATTTCCAGACATCCAGAAACTGGATATTGAAAATATTGACGAATTTCTTGAACAGTTTGCTCAGATTAAAGCAAGCCTACAACCTTTCAAACCTGAACCACTCACCGTGAATGATTTCAGATCGGTCGAAAAATAACAGTCCACTGTCATCCTTTCTTCCACAGCATAAATGCCTGCTGCATTGCCTGTTTGTCCTCAGGTGATGCTGAAAGCTGTTCCAGCAGACTGAAATCTCCGCAATAAGATTCTTTGACGATACGGTCTGCAAGTTCCTCAATCGCAATCCGTCCCTTATTTTTATAATGTTCAGCAACATCATCCGCCAGCCTTATATCCCAGCAGGACACCACGGAACTCATATCTACAGCGATGCTGAGATAATATTGATTGTGGTTCTGATAAAGCTCCCAGAAATGAGGCTGTTGTTCGATCAGATTCATAACATGTCAAAAATTCATTGATATTTTCAAGATTATGCTGAAAACAGATCCAGGTAAAATAGACTTTAGCTTATTTTATTTACCCATAAAAAAACCACCCTTTCGGGTGGTTCTTCAATCTCCAACTGCGTCTTACTGAGCGCGGTTTTTGATTTTGCGGATGGTTTCCAGCTGAGCAGCAGTTTCTGCAAGAGCAGCCAAAGCAGCAGCAGCGTCCAGATCGCTCTTCTGATTTGCAAGCAAAGTTTCAGCATTTTTACGTGCTTCAATAATTGCCGCCTCATCAAGGCTTTCCGCACGTACAGCTGTATCTGCAAGAACAGTTACAACATGCGGCTGAACTTCAAGTACACCACCTGATACATAGATTAACTCTTCTGTACCGTTCTCAAGCTGAACGCGGATTGCGCCCGGCTTAAGTAAAGTGACTAACGGAGCGTGACCAGGCATGATACCCAATTCACCGCCAGCACCTTTTGCGATAAGCATTGTTACAGTGCCTGAGTACAAAGACTCTTTAACACTTACAACGTCACATTGCATAGTCGACATGTGAATCTCCTAAATGAGAGTTGCTAATTAAAGCTTCTCGGCTTTAGCGATCACTTCGTCAATACCACCAACCATATAGAACGCCTGTTCTGGAATGTGGTCGTATTCACCAGCTAGAAGACCTTTAAAGCCACGAATCGTTTCTTTAAGCGGTACAAGTTTACCAGGAGCACCAGTAAACACTTCAGCTACGTGGAACGGTTGAGAGAAGAAACGCTGGATCTTACGTGCACGGTATACAGTAAGTTTGTCTTCTTCTGCCAGTTCGTCCATACCAAGAATTGCGATAATGTCTTTCAGTTCTTTATAACGCTGAAGAACGTTTTGAACTGAACGAGCGATTTCGTAATGCTCAGCACCCACTACAAGTGGATCCAACTGACGTGAAGTTGAGTCAAGTGGATCGATCGCTGGATAAATACCAGAAGATGCGATGTCACGGCTCAATACAACAGTTGCGTCCAGGTGAGCGAACGTAGTTGCAGGCGATGGATCTGTTAAGTCATCGGCAGGTACGTATACCGCTTGGATTGACGTAATAGAACCAGACTTAGTCGATGTAATACGTTCCTGAAGAACACCCATCTCTTCTGCAAGTGTAGGCTGATAACCTACAGCAGATGGCATACGACCTAACAGTGCTGATACTTCAGTACCTGCAAGTGTATAACGGTAGATGTTATCTACGAACAATAGAACGTCACGGCCTTTACCGTTTTCGTCTTTCTCGTCACGGAAATATTCAGCCATAGTCAGACCAGTCAACGCTACGCGTAAACGGTTACCTGGTGGCTCATTCATCTGACCGTAGACCATTGCTACTTTGTCAAGAACGTTGGAATCTTTCATCTCGTGATAGAAGTCGTTACCTTCACGAGTACGCTCACCAACACCAGCAAACACAGATAAACCTGAGTGAGCTTTCGCGATGTTGTTGATCAGTTCCATCATGTTTACGGTTTTACCAACACCCGCACCACCGAATAAACCAACTTTACCACCTTTAGCAAACGGGCAAAGTAAGTCGATGACTTTAATACCAGTTTCTAAAAGATCAGTAGAAGCAGCCTGTTCAGCATAAGAAGGCGCCTGACGGTGAATCGGTAAACGCGCTTCAGTTGCAACTGGACCAGCTTCGTCGATTGGGCGACCAAGAACGTCCATAATACGACCAAGAGTCGCTGTACCAACTGGTACAGAGATAGGCGCGTTAGTGTTAGTTACGTTCAGACCACGCTTAAGGCCTTCAGTAGAACCCATTGCAATAGTACGAACTACGCCATCACCAAGTTGTTGCTGAACTTCAAGTGTAGTTTCAGTGCCATCAACGTGGAGAGCGTCATAGATCTTAGGAACGCTGTTACGTTCAAACTCGACGTCGATAACCGCGCCGATGATCTGAATGATACGACCGCTACTCATTGCTGTCTCCTCAATTCAAAATAATGTTAAACGGCAGCGGCACCACCAACGATCTCAGAAATTTCCTGAGTAATCGCGGCTTGATGCAGCTTGTTATAAATAAGTTGCAGGCTCTTGATCAAATCACCAGCGTTGTCAGTTGCAGCTTTCATTGCAACCATACGAGCTGACTGCTCACACGCGATGTTTTCGATCACACCTTGATATACCACAGACTCGATATAACGAACCAGTAAGCCATTTAAAAGCTCTTCAGCTTCAGGCTCATAGATATAGTCCCAACCGTACTGACGGTTAAGAGTCTTGTCATCTTCAGCAGCTGCTAAAGGAACAAGCTGTTCAATCTTCTGATCTTGAGTCATGGCATTGACAAAGCCGTTTGACACTAAATAAATACGATCTAACTCGCCTTTATCAAACGCGTCCAACATCACCTGTACAGAACCAGATAACTGTTCAAGACTTGGTGTATCACCGACGTTTGTCGTTGCACCAAGTACTTTACCGCCGTAGTTTTTAAAAAACGAAACCGCTTTTTGACCAATCAAAGCAAACTGAACTTCAATTGACTGCTCTTGTTGCTGTTGTACGTGTTTGACCACTTTTTTGAACAGGTTAATGTTCAAACCACCAGCAAGGCCGCGATCTGAAGAAACAATGATATAGCCAACGCGCTTCACAGGGCGTTCAACCATATAACGGTGTTTATATTCAGGATTCGCCTGGACCAGATGAGCAATTACACGGTGCATATTTTCGGCATACGGACGGCCCTGAGCCATGCGCTCTTGCGCACGACGCATCTTAGAAGCCGCTACCATTTGCATCGCGCGAGTAATTTTCTGCGTGCTCTTGATACTGGCTACTTTGGCGCGAATTTCTTTTAAATTTGCCATACGCTTAACCTAGTATTCGAAAGCCCTTTCGAGCTTTCGAAGGTTGATTCCGTGAACCAAACCTTAACTATGCTTCAACAGGTTGAAACTTAGTAAGTTTGAGTCGCTTTAAAGCTTTCAATACCAGCTTTGAATGCTGCTTCGATATCTTTATCCCAAGCACCAGTCTCGTCAATTTTTTGCATTAACGCAGCTTGTTCTGAACGGAAGTAAGAAACCAGCGCAGCATCAAATGCAACGATTTTCTTCACTTCAACGTCAGCCATGTAGCCTTCGTTAGATGCATAAATTGAAACAGCCTGATCAGCGATTGAATATGGAGCATACTGTTTCTGCTTCATTAATTCAGTTACGCGCTGACCGTGTTCAAGTTGCTTACGGGTTGCTTCATCAAGGTCAGAAGCAAACTGAGCAAACGCTGCAAGTTCACGGTATTGAGCCAAAGCGGTACGGATACCACCAGACAATTTTTTGATGACCTTAGTCTGAGCAGAACCACCAACACGTGATACAGAAATACCCGCGTTCACAGCAGGACGGATACCTGCGTTGAATAATGATGTTTCAAGGAAGATCTGACCATCAGTAATCGAAATTACGTTCGTTGGTACGAATGCAGATACGTCACCCGCTTGAGTTTCAATGATTGGTAATGCAGTTAATGAACCAGTCTGGCCTTTAACTTCACCATTCGTGAATTTCTCAACATAGTCAGCAGAAACGCGCGAAGCACGTTCAAGAAGACGGGAGTGAAGATAGAATACATCACCTGGATACGCTTCACGACCTGGTGGACGACGTAACAGTAATGAAATCTGACGGTAAGCAACTGCTTGCTTAGACAGATCATCATAAATGATCAGAGCGTCTTCACCGCGGTCACGGAAGTATTCACCCATTGTACAGCCAGAGTATGGAGCCAGGTACAGCATTGCTGCTGGATCGGCTGCAGCTGCTGCTACAACAGTTGTATACGCCATAGCGCCAGTTTCTTCCAGCTTGCGCACAACGTTAGCGATAGTCGACTGTTTCTGACCAATAGCTACGTATACACATTTAATGCCAGAGTTTTTCTGAGCGATGATCGCATCGATCGCCATTGCTGTTTTACCAGTCTGACGGTCACCAATGATCAGCTCACGCTGACCACGGCCTACAGGGATCATTGTATCTACTGATTTATAACCAGTCTGTACAGGTTGATCCACTGATTGACGCCAGATTACGCCTGGTGCTACTTTTTCAACAGCATCAGTTAATTTAGCATCAATTGGGCCTTTACCATCAATCGGGTTACCCAAAGCATCTACTACACGGCCTAAAAGTTCTGGACCAACCGGAACTTCCAATACACGACCTGTGCAACGAGCTTTCTGGCCTTCCTGAAGGCTTAAGTAGTTACCTAAAACAACGACGCCCACTGAATCCTGTTCTAGGTTCAGTGCCATACCGTATAAGCCGCCGTCGAATTCGATCATTTCACCGTACATTGCATCAGCAAGGCCGTGAATACGCACAATACCGTCGGAAACCATAACAATGGTCCCTTCGTTCTTAGCGGTCGCGCTGGTGTCCAGATCGCCGATACGCTGTTTAATGAGCGCACTGATCTCGGATGGATTCAGTTGTTGCATTGCGCTATACCTCAATCTTTTATAAGTTCAGTCTTCTTCTATGCAGTAATTTTTATTCAAAAATTACGCAAGAAGACGAGTCCGCATTTTTTCCAGCTTGTTAAGCGCAGAATCATCTATCACTTGGTCGCCTGCACGAATAACCACACCAGCAATAAGCGCTGGTTTAACT
This sequence comes from Acinetobacter sp. WCHAc010052, assembly GCF_002165295.2. Classification (NCBI taxonomy): domain Bacteria; kingdom Pseudomonadati; phylum Pseudomonadota; class Gammaproteobacteria; order Moraxellales; family Moraxellaceae; genus Acinetobacter; species Acinetobacter sp. WCHAc010052. The sequence goes on from NZ_CP032143.1 coordinate 3,416,333, forward strand.
TCAACAGAAACGTTTACAGCAGCTTCAAATTTTTTCTCTAAAGCATGTGTAAGCAGTTGTTCCTGTACAGAAGTCAATGGGAATGCCGATTCAATCACGACATCCACAGTATTGTTATTCTGTGATTTGAGCTGTTCGTATTCAGCAGAAATTTCAGGAAGAAGCGCCAAACGGTTGTTTTCAGCAAGCAATGTCAAAAAGTTTGACACAGCTGCAGTTTGGTCTTCGCCTAATACTTTTGCAAAAAGACTTACCTGCTCAGCAGGAGTAAGCTCAGGGCGATTTAAGAAAGCTGAAAATGCATCGTCTTGCACCGCAGCACTGAGCAGTTCAAGTGCTTTTGACCATGAGTCAGTTGCACTTTGCTCAGAAGCGTAAGCAAATGCTGCTTTAGCGTATGGGCGTGCCAACGTCAAGAGTTCAGCCATAATCCGCCCCTCTTAAAGTTTAGCAGCCAGCTGAGTCAGCATGGCATTGTGAGCTTCTGCATCAACTTGCTGGCTGAGAATTTTCTCAGCACCAGTCACTGCAAGAGCAGCAACCTGTTGACGTAATTCTTCACGGGCAGCATTGATTTCAGTATCAACAGCTTCTTTAGCCTGTTGACGGATACGCTCACCTTCAGCAGATGCCTGAGTACGCGCTTCTTCTACCAGTTGTGCACCGCGGCGGTTCGCTTGTTCAATCAATTGAGCCGCTTGCGCTTTAGCTGCATCCAGTTCAGCTTTAACCTGAGCTTGCGCATCGGCAAGGTCAGCTTTCGCTTTCTCGGCTGCATTTAAGCCATCAGCGATTTTACGCTGACGCTCACTAATCGCATTGATTAGTGGTGGCCATACAAACTTCATACAGAATGCGACGAAAATCGCAAATGCAATCGCTTGGCCAATCAATGTGAGGTTGATATTCATTGCTATTCCTCAATAGTTTAATTTAGGAATTAAGCTGATTAACCTACAAATGGATTAGCGAAGATGAAGAACAAGCCAATACCAACACCGATCATAGGCACAGCATCAAGAAGACCCGCGATTAAGAACATACGAGTTTGAAGTTGTGGAGCCAATTCTGGTTGACGAGCAACAGCTTCAAGGAAGCGACCGCCTAAAAGACCAAAACCAATCGCAGTACCTAAAGCACCAAAAGCGATCAAAATAGCAGCTGCAATCGCAACAAGACCAAGACCTAGTTCCATGATAATTCCTCAGAGGTTAGGTTTTATACCAAATTAAATTAAAAAAAATTATACCCAACCATCCGTTGACAGTCAGGCAATACCATTAATGCTTTTCGCTTGCCATGCTTAGATAAACGATGGTCAGCATCATAAAAATAAATGCTTGCAGGGTGATAATCAAAATATGGAAAATCGCCCATGGCACAGACAATGCCCACTGGATCCAGAACGGTAATAATGCAATAAGAATGAAGATTAATTCACCCGCATACATGTTACCAAATAATCGTAGAGCCAAAGAGATTGGACGTGCAAGGAAAGTTACCAATTCCAAAAGTAAGTTAAATGGAATTAAAAGCGCTTTAGCAATTGGATTACTTGGGTTAAATGGGTTCAGTGCTAGTTCACCTACAAAACCACTCACACCTTTTTCACGGATACTGTAGAAAATGATAAGAGCAAATACAGATAAAGACATACCAAGGGTAACGTTAGGATCTGTAGTAGGTACAATTTTGAAATACACACTGTGCGGATCCATACCGAACACGTTGCTACCGATAACAGTTGCAAGATGTGGAATGAAGTCCACTGGCACTAAATCCATTAAGTTCATGAGGAAAATCCACACAAAAATAGTGAGTGCCAACGGTGCAATCAAACGAGACTTCCCGTGGAAAGTATCACGAACACTTGAGTCCACAAACTCGATAATCATTTCGATTGCAGACTGGAACTTGGTTGGAACACCAGAGTTTGCAGCTTTCGCCACACACCAGAACAGCAAACAGAAAATCAGACCCAGTCCGATAGACCAACCCATTGAATCCAAGTGAATAGCAGTGAACCCCATCTGTTGAGCTTCAGCACCACTTTCAGCCAATTTCCATGTACCGTCTGGCATTTTGCCATAGGTCATATTGGTCAAGTGATGCTTGATATACTCGGTCGAAGTAAGGGCATGTTCTTCAGCAGCCATAAATCACACCTGGTCAATGTAAAAACTAATAGAATCAGACGAATATCGCGTGCTGCCTGATATCTCGCCTGCTCCTGAAAACCTTTTCAATTTTTGCTGTGTTTATACTCATTTTTGTAAACGGGTTGCCCAGAAAGGCGCAATCCACGTCATTGCTTGTACAAGTATAAAACCACAAAACAATGCCACCGGGGATAACGGTTTCACATTGCTTAAAATTAAAATGAATCCAACAATCACGATCGTAAACTTACCCATCATGCCTCGATACATGTTCGAAAGAACCTGTTTAGATGCTCGCGCGCCTGCTGCTCGAAATGACTGCCAGGAAAAATAACAACTGGCAAGCCAACATATACATGCACCGAGTGCTGCACTGAGAGCCGCAGTCGAGTCTTTCAGGACCCATCCTATCAAGGCTGAAACAGGAATCATTAAGGCTTGCAGGAAGACCAAAGCTTTTGCTAATCGTCGGTCAATCAAGCGACTGGCTCGGCTCATTTATTATCTACTCACAGCATTAATGCTTGACAAGTTTAGCTGGTGATCGTTTTTAATCGCGAGCATTATAGAGTTACCCCCCTGAACATGCAATCTTTTCCCGACCTTAGTCGCGTTTTTTTCGATGTACAGGCTGGTTTTGATATAATCAGTTTCTGTTCATTTTTTGCATTATTTTCGTGCATTCAGTACACACCCCTGCACATGGTCTGCCAGGGTTTTCCATGCTGAAATGAATTCAGTTGATCCGCTCATATTTTCATCCACCACCTGAAAAACCACCGGTGCCAGCTTACCATACTGATTTTTACCAGCATGCCCTTCGGCAAGCAGACACATACGTGGCATCGGTCGGCTGTCATTCAGATACTTGATCTGAGCAATTGAAGGTGCAACATGTGGATCTTCAGTCAGCGCACCTGCAAATTTCAGATTCAGCACACGTTCCAGATACTGATACGCATCATGATATGACCAGTAAGGCTTCGCTGTTGCAGTTGTGCTGTGTTTTTGTGCAGCCTGAAGCAGACTGCCTGAAAACGCCCTTGCATTAGACCAGTATTTTTCTTTATTTTCAGGCATTTGCTGTGATCTGAGTGCTGCAATAAAGAACGCAATCCGGACAGCATTGTTGGGATCAAGCCATACATGGGTATCCACTGTGTTTTTCAGTGCAGTACCACGCGCACTGCGCTGAGGTAAAGCAGTCATAATGCCCGAATCAAGCAAAGCAACGGCTTTCTGGTTATCACCCAGCACCTTTTCAAGTGGCGCTTCATGCGCTTTTCCCAGCCAGATCACCAGTGAAGCATCCATGATGGCTTTACGATGCGCAGGTGTCAGTGTGACATCATGTCCCGCCTGATCTTTCAGTAACAGTACCGGCTCTTCCACACCTTTTGTCACTTCCTGTGCAATCAGAAATACAGGATGCGTGGATACCACCAGACTTTGTGCCGATGCAGCCATGCTGAAAAGCATAAGCATACTCAATGCTAAAAAACGAGACATGAAAATAGATCACTGATTAAACAATAGGTGTTATAATATAACAAATCGCTAAAAATACCTATGCCTGATCGAAACTCTGATGGCTTCGTGTTAAAATTATGGGCTGCATAAAATTCAAATATTCTGTTTTAGAGGTCGTTTATGAGTTCCTGTTCGCACGAACATCACAATGCACTGCATGGCGTACATGACCATCATAATACTGAAAGTCGCCTGACTGAAGCAGAAGCTCTGTGTGCCAGTACCGGTGCCCGCCTCACACCTTTGCGCAAAGAAGTGCTGGAACTTATCCTGAATGCATCAGGTCCTATGGGCGCATATGACCTGCTGGCGAAAATAAAAAGTGAATCTGATCGTCCAGCTGCGCCACCTACAGTCTATCGAACACTGGACTTTTTACTTGAAAAGGGTCTGATTCATCGACTGACTTCCATCAATGCCTATATTCCCTGCTGCCATCCCCGTGAAGGACATCAGGCTGCATTCCTGATCTGTACAGAATGCCGTAGGGTCAAGGAGGCATCTGCACAGGGACTTTTACAACAGATTGATGAAATTGCAACATCAGATCAGTTCAGTGCCCATCACAGTATTATTGAAATTTCAGGAATCTGTCAGCAGTGTCGCAGCAAGCAATAAGCCCCTCCCCTCTGATCAGTCTGTCTCAGATCAGTGTCAGAATTGATGAGCGGGACATTCTGAAAAATGTCGATTTTTCACTGTATCCAAAAGAAATTGTGACGCTGATCGGCCCCAATGGTGCCGGCAAATCCACACTGATCAAAGTGCTGCTTGGTATTGTCAAACCTGTTTCAGGTCAGATTCAAAGCACACAGAAACTGAAATATTCCTATGTTCCGCAGAAGTTCAATCCCTCTCACAGCCTGCCACTCAGAGTCTCTGATCTGCTTGAACTTGAACCTTGTGATGCAACCATAAAAGAAGAAATTATCCGAGATACCGGTATTTCCAGATTAATGCAGTCCAAAGTTCAGCAGTTGTCCGGTGGGGAACGTCAGCGTGTCCTGCTGGCACGTGCACTTTTACGACATCCGGACATTCTGGTACTGGATGAACCTATGCAGGGACTGGATATTCAGTCTGAAGCTGAACTGTATGATTATGTACGCAGTCTGCCTGAAAAATATGGCTGTGCCATTCTGATGGTGTCTCACGATCTGCAATGGGTTATGCAGGGAACTCACCGTGTGGTCTGTCTGAATAAACATATCTGTTGCAGCGGTTCACCTGAAAATATTCAGCAGCACCCAGAATATCAGGCAATATTTGGCACAAACCGGGTGTTTTATCAACACCATCATGATCACTGTGCGCATGGTGACAGCGCAACCCCCTGCCAGCATGATACCCGTCCACATATTCACCCAGAACCGGAAGCCTGAGCCATGATGGAATGGTTACAACTGTTACTGCCTGCATGGATTATGGGAACGCTGCTGGTTTTCCTGACTGCCCCTTTAGGTTGCCTGATGCTGTGGCGACGCATGTCTTTTTTTGCTGACACCATGGCACATGGGACACTATTGGGCGTTGCAATTGCGGGCGCACTCAGTCTGCCCCTCTGGACCGGTGTAACACTGCTGGCACTGCTGCTGGTGGGTGTACTGTGGGTTCTTCATGACCCCCGACTGCCAAATGATGCCTTGCTGGCTCTGTGTTCCGCCACCCTGCTCTGCTCAGGACTGCTGTTTATTCAGCATATTCCGAGTCTGCGTCCAGAACTGCTCAGCTACCTGTTTGGAGATCTGCTGACTATTTCCTGGTCGGATTTACCGATGTTTGCCGGAGTGATCACCGTTGCACTGCTGATCCTTTACAGACACTGGAAAGCGCAGATTCAGATTGCCATTGATCCTGATATTGCCATCAGCGAAGGTATCAATACCAAGTTGCAAAGACTGATTTTCATGCTTTTACTGGCGATGTTTACCGTACTTGCCTTACGGGCAGTCGGCTCACTGCTTATGGGAGCTTTACTGGTGATTCCTGCGCTGACGGCAAGACTGCTGGCGCACTCACCAAGACAAATGGTGATCTGGGCATTCATCATTGCACAACTGGGGGTTACCGCTGGTTTATGGTCCAGTGCCGGACTGAACACTTCTACAGGTTTAACCATTGTCCTGACCATGGCAATTTTGTTTGTTGTTGTGTTTATTTCTCATAAAATGAAAAAATAAAGTAATTTTTATAAGGCCATGTAATTACATAGCCTTTTTACTTTTTTTAAGGTTGCGTCATTTCACCACTATAAAACACACGATTAGGATTACCAGTAGAACTCATTGTAATAATTAGATGGGATTCCTCATCCTCAATAAAAGTGGATACTTCCAAAGTCTTATCATTATCACATTCAAATAGTGCTCGAATTCTTAGCTTTTTCTGAATCAAATTAGAATATCTATCCGTGTCAATTAATTCACTTTGAATATTTTGACAAAAACCTATTGAATCTAATTCAGGGCGTTTCGCATTTTGAAATTCCATGTAGAAACTCAAACCTTGACTATCCTTAAACCAAAGATTCAAACTAAGGTGAGAGGGTCCTAAAGTTTTCAGATTCGGTATCTCTGAACTTATATTTTGAGTTTCAATATTTTCATCCTCTCCAAATCTATTACTCTCATACAATAAGCCTTGATTGAACTCAAGATTATTTGATTCATCCGAATATGATAATTCAGAAGTCTGTGTCACCTCATCAGCTGCTTCCACAGCTTGAGAAACTGTTGTTGTATCAGCATTGAGAGTTTCAAAATTTGGACTTCTATTGTTTAGTAAGTAAATAATAAAACCTATGGATATAGTTAACAAAAAAGCTAATACCATAGTCATTTTTGATTTGGTATTTACCGTTGTTTGATTTATTGTTCTCATTTTTAAAGTAGTGTTTTTAGCCTTTTTCTCAGCCAAAGTTTCAAAACTTAGCCCAATTGCAGCAACTATTAAACCAATAGCCCAAATTGATAATGGCACAATCACTGAGCCAAATATAAAAACCCCTACCATTCCCCAAAAACTTCTAGGTTCAATAATTGAATAAGCAATATAATACGGAAGCAATATAAATGTTAAATACATTCCTAAAGCGACCAAATAGCCCAAAATCAATAAAAATGCACGCATAATACACAAAAAAAAATAAATTTAAAATTATGATTATAGTAACAAATTTAAAATATTATTGATGCACTAAGCTCAACAAACCTGCAGCACAACTGAACAGAACTGCAAATGTTCGGTTCATATACTTCTGCTGCTTTGGAGATTTCAGCAGTCTCAGTACCTTTGCTGCAAGCCCTGTATATCCTGCCATAACAATCAGATCAATAGTCACCATTGTGGCAGCCATGATCACATACTGAATCCATTGCGGTCTGGAAAGATCAAGAAACTGAGGTAAAACCGCAAGTAAAAATACAATTGCTTTCGGATTGCTCATATTGACAATAAAACCATTGCCTATCAGCCTGATAATGGATTTTGACTTCTGTTCCTGCTGAATCTGAATATTCTGAACAGGCGCACGCCATTGCATCCAGGCAAGGTACAGCAGATAAAATACACCAAACCATTTGATCGCCTGAAAAGCCAAAGGCGTAGTCGCAAAGAGTACACCGACCCCCGCAGCAACAATGCTGATCTGGACCAGCAGAGCCAGCTGTAATCCTATAACCGTCCAGTAACCGCGACGAAAACCATAGTTCAGTCCACTGGACATGGATGCAATAGCTCCTGCTCCTGGTGAAACACTGATTACCCAGCATGCCAGCATATATGCCAGCCAGATCTGAAAAGACATAAAAATAGAAAAAAGGACACTGATTGAAATATTATTATATGACTTTTCATGTTTATGATGTAAAAACTTAGATCACTGAAAAACGTCATTGGGCTGTTCACTCAGATGATCATAAGGCACAATACAGACAGCCACTCACTTTATATAAGAATTCAGGAGCCATGAATGACAGCTCAAACCGTAATTTTACCGTTACCTTCAAATCATGCCCGTTTTATTGTTTTAAATTTAAAAAATCTGTCAATTGATGGTTTAAAAGAACAGCTCAATGCACTGTTGAGCACCCGTGACCGTTTAATCACTCAGCATCCCGAAGCTGAAATTAAAACGTCTATCGCGTTCGGTCCTGAACTCTGGAGCAAACTGCACCAACAGTCACCAGAAGGATTTAAACAGCTCAGCCCCGTTCATGGCTCCTTTGAAATGCCTGTGGTTCCAGCAGATGTACTGATTCATATTGCATCTACCCGCTCTGATCTATGCTTTGCAATGAGCCAGTCTTTTTTTGATGGTATCCAGGATCAGGTTGACGTGCTGGATGAACGTGTCTGCTTCCGCTATCTGGATGGACGGGATCTGACAGGATTTATTGATGGAACGGAGAATCCTCAGTTTCCTGATGATCGTGGTGAGACTGCTCTTTTAGGTGAAGATGCCGGAATTTTTGCAGATGGCTCCTTTGTTTTTGCACAACGTTATGTGCATGATCTGGAAAAATGGAAAAAATTAAAGGTTGATGCTCAGGAACATGTCATTGGCCGTACAAAACTCGAAAGTATTGAACTTGATGATGATGTTAAGCCTGAAAATTCACATATTGCCCGTGCAGTGATTGAAGATGATGAAGGTGAAGAGCTTGAAATCTTGCGTCATTCTTTACCTTATGGTGATGGTAAAGGTGAACAGGGGCTGTTCTTTATTGCTTATACCAAAGATTTAACCCGTATTGATAAGATGCTGATCAGAATGTTTGGTACCAGTGGTGATGGTATTCATGACCGCCTACTCCATTTTGTCACTGCCGTAGATGGTGCTTACTTTTTTGCACCGAGTGAAGATTTGTTGGAAAATGTTTTGGAAGGGTGAGGAAGACCCGAAGCAGCTTGTGAGCTGCTTCTTTCATTTAATCCTTCTTAATTAACAACTTTATCTCAAAAATGTTAATTTAAATTAACCACCATCCTTTTTGAGCCTTCAAAATAAATCAAATGAAATTCTTTATCTATTTCTACATTTCTTCCTGCATAAATAATTTTTTCAGTAAGTAGTCTATTCTCTTTAACTTTCATTACTCTTACATAAGATCCATCTTCATCCTGAAATGGTGAAACAATTAAAATCAATCCATTAGCACCATGTAACACGACAGCACTTCCATCCTGTGGATTTATAAAATTATATTTTTTAAGCAGCTTATCCCCAGGTATTAAATTGAAATTATTACATTTTTCACCATTCTGATTCCTTAAACACTTGAAGTGTATATCTGACCTATATGGCAATTTAGTAAATTTTTCTTTTTTATTATCGTCGGATTCAACTATTTTAAAAAAAATTCCGTTCTCAAATCTATAACATTCATTTTCCACATTAATATTATTATCTTTATACGAGTAAGTCGTACCGAACAGACATAACTTATTGCTGTTTTTATAATATTCAATTTTTGCAGGCTCTTTATTTATCACCCTTAATTTATCATCAACAAAATTACCAACCATTTGCGACAAAGGAAAAACCATGTTTTTAATTGGATCTAAAACTACAATTAATTTAACAACCCTATCCTCTCCACCATTATTTCTTTTCTTATCAATAGTTAAAAGTATTTTATTGTTTGAGAAATTTATTTTATCATTAATATGATTACTATAAAATGATAGATTCTCACGAGAACAAAAATCTATCAATTCATTATCAAACTTACAGTTTGATACATCTTTTTTACTAATGGCTTGATTAAATCCAACCACTCCATCCTTATCCCATTTTGAGTAAGTATTGTTTGCAGATAAAAATCCTAATATTAATATTAATAGAGCCTGATTTAATTTCATTTCAAACCTTTTTGAATTCGTGGTATGATTTAATTTTTTCAAATATTTTTTTAACTTTCAGCGTAGAATGAGAATTAGCTCTGTTAGTACCAGACTGATGATAACCAATTGATCCATCCGACATTACTCCAAATTTATTCTTAAACCCTTTTGGTAATGCTATAGATGCCCACTCTTTAGAAGCATCAACCATTGCCTGATCAACTGTTGCAGTTCCTGTACAAATAAGATTATAAATTGAAGAACGGCCTTTTAATAAATGTTCCTTAAAAACTCTTTCTTGCATAGTTTCATCATATAATTCATTACCTGATAAATTTAATCTAGTTTTTGCTGCATCCAAAGTTGAAGGAATTGTCTGATATTTCCCTGTTGCAAACCGTCTTCTTTTATCTTCCCAGGTATAATTTTTAGCGGCATCTAAAAGGTTATTAATACTTTTACCTGTAATTGTTCCGGGCAAATCATTCATTTTACCAAATTTAACTCTTTTTCCTTCAGGAGCACCAGCATTCCAGGCCTCATAGCTACCTTCGCCGCTGGCAATAGCATCTCCTAATTCAACTACCAACTCATCAATAGTTCTATCAGTTAATTTTGAAGTAGTATTTAAAGTCCCTGCTATTCCTGAACAATTTAAAAGAGAAGTTAAATTTAGTTTTTGAGCGATATCAACCATTGCCTGACCATTTAATTCACTTACTGTTTTTTTGAAAAAATTATCATCAAGATAAATATTTGAAAATCTTGTTATATCAAAATGAACCCAGGTGGTTGCACCAGTATCTCCATTGTTAAATTGTTTCGGTTCTAAATATATTTTATCAGTATGTCGTTTCTCACCAGCTCCCATCTTCACAGCCATAACATCTTTTCTAACAAATTCGATATCTTTCAATTCTCTAGTTCTGGTTCGATTTTTATTAATGTGTAAATCCAGTGCTAAACCCATATGATTCACACTGGTTCTTCCTTTTTTCTTGTTATTTTCTATGCAACGGTAACCGGATTCTATATATGCAATTTCGAGCCCCATAGATTTAAATTCATTTTTAAGATAAAAATTCAAGCTCTTTAAAATCCATATTAAAGATCTGTGTAGACCAGGATATTCAATTGCTGTATTGTTTCCAGAAGCAACTCCCTTTTTATTATTTCCATAACCTGAACATTCACCGCATTGGCATGATGCTTTGGCCATAAAATCTGAAATAGGGTACTCATAATAAAACTTATCCAAAGCCACCAACAGACTACCGCAAATTTTACCAGTTTCAGGCATTCCCATATAATCTCTTTGGAATTGCTTAATACATACTGCAGTTAAAGGTGTGAATTCATCTGTTGGCAAAGCACCTCCAAAGCCAGCCAATCGGATATTAATTTCTCTTATTAATTCACTTTTTCCATTAGAAACACATTGAGGAGCTGTCTTGCATAAATTTAGAACATTTGCTTTAGGCATCCCACCATCCACACTCCGGTCTTCTTTAGTTTCAATTTTCACGGTTTCTTTTAAAGCTGCCTTGCTTTCTTCGTACCATTCATTGAGCTGATTCAGAGCATTTTTTTGATACTCTTCCAATGTAGAGAGCATATCTTTATCATTTTTTTTATCAGGTTTCACTGACCCGGAACCTTTTTCAGCCTTGTTCCAAGCCGGAAATATTTTAGAAATAAAATCAGTATCATATTTGGTATTATTACCATTAGCAGGAATATTTAACGGTAATTTAATTACTTGCCCAATACTGATTTTATTTGAATCATCAATATTGTTCACTCTATTAAGTGCTCTAACAGTTGTATGATGCTGTTTGGCAATCTCTGTTAATGTTTCCCCTTTTTGTACAATATGTGTTTTACGTTTATATTCACCATTACTGCCTTTGTTTTCTATTGTTTTTAAATCCAACAGTATTTTGGGACTGATGACCTTTACTAACATTCGATCTTTCGACATCCTGAATGTCTGTACTTTACGCATCTCACCGTTAAAAATACTTTTAATGTACACATCTAAAACTGTACCCCTATCCCTCTGAATTTCATGAAGACAACCCCTAGAATTTGTTGTTCCTTTTACAACATGCTGACCGGATTTATTATTTTTAACCTCATATTTCACTTTAGAAATCGGGTTTCCTAAAAAATCTAAAATTTGTACAGTTACTAAAGATTTATTATTCATTGTTTATTCTTCTACTACTTATTTCTGTTAAATATTCTTTGATATATAAGCTAATTCATCCACATCAAACCCCTCAATATTTAAACCCCACCCTTCATCGGTTCCGACAAGAATTTGAACTTTAGAAGGATCTGTAGTTACTATTTTCCCTGTACGTCCATGTTCATCGATCCGACCTGAAACAAAAGCATTAGTATCCGCAATAAATGCTTTATAGCTGAGTTGGCTGAAATCACCCTGCCAGAACAAATCATAAACATCTAATTTATTGCTATACATAACATCATTTTTCAGCTGGGGAATTTCATAAGGTACTTTCGCCCCACCGACAAAACTATGCTGCCCTGCCTTCGCCTCAAATTTCCCACCGGTCGTAACAAAAACACCTTCTTTATTGATTTTTAACTGTGAACCTCCTGCTGTCAGGATTATTTCCTTTGGACTGATGATTTCAATTTTATCTTCCGTAGAAATCAGCTTGACCACCCTACGGGCAATCATCTCAATGGCATCATCCTGTGCCTGTAATTCAACTTTGCCTTTTGCTGCAAATGCACTGAATCCTTTTTGTGCTGCGAACAGACTGATTCTGTCCTGGGCATGATGCACAATATTTTTTTGCGCGCTGATATTGACCGACCCCTGAGCACTTTCTGCAATATCCTGCGATGCCTGTAAAACAATGTCTTCGGGTGTGGTTAATGCAATTCCTGCAGGAGAGGCCAGCAACATTAAAGCCTGACGGAAAATTTTGCCCTGTTCTATCTTTTTATCATCGTTGCTGTTTTCAAGCCCTTGGGTATAACCCTCCATAAACCCCTGTAAGGTGCTAAGAGCCTGCGCAGGATTGACATTCAGCTGACTGCCTTTACTGAAGGTTCCACAGGTACTTTGAAGATCAAAGTCCTTCATTTCGATATTGGCAAGCACCTTCCCGATATTCTTCAGTGCATTCAGCGGATCTGAATCCAGCTGATCTTTCAGACTACTCAGCTTGCCCTGAATAATGTCAGCCCCATGATCTTCAATATTTTCAATAAAGCTCTTCAGGTTTTCCACAGCCCCCGGCGCATTACTGAAACAGTCCAGAAAATTCTGGGCAATGTCTTTTGAATCTTTTCCAAATTTCTGTATATCTTCGATAAAACTGCCACTGTTTTTCAGTGCTGAAAGTGGATCACTGCTGATTGCATTTTTAAACAGCTCCACCGTCATCTGTAATGCATGATCTGTACTTTTCATTTCGAGGGACTGAATCAGTTTCGGCAGCCGATTGATCACACTCAACGCATCTGCCTGCTGCCGAACAGCCAGGCTGCTTAACATTTTCATCTGCTCAGTTCCCTGATTCAGTAAAGACTGAGCCTGTGCTGCCTCAAGGTGATCAGCAACTGCCTGATCCTGAGCATAGGTACTGATGAGCATGCCTTTTCCTGCCCGCATTGCTCCAAATGCATCGGTTCTGAGCTCAAAACCTTCCCCTCGCCCATTGCTTATTTCTTTATCTTTTGGATGGCTCAGATTTCCAAGATTCAGCTGTGTTGCAGCATGACTGCTTTGCAACTGTGCGCTGATCTGTCCTGCTGTATCATCAAATCTAAGCTGATTGAAACCTGAACCTCCGACTTCAGAAGAACGGATTCCACTGAGTTTTTTACTGTCAGGTAGCTGCCCCTTGAGGTCAAACATGGTGTGGTGACGTTCAGCTTCATGTATCCGACCCACCACAAATGGACGGTCAACGTTTCCATCAAAAAAGTCGATCACCACCAGCTCGCCAATACGGGGATGAAACCGGGCACCATAACCATCACCTGCCCAGGGCGTCAGTACATCGACCCATGCCGAATCTGTGTCATTGTCATTTGTTCCTGCTCCGCCATCATGCTGATGATCATCTGCACGGGTAAACATAAAACGGACTTTGATACGTCCCCAGGCATCCACATAAATACTTTCCCCCTCGGGACCAACTACACGGGCGCGCTGAGGATGTGCTGACGGTCTGTGAATTAAAGGGTTATATTCAGGAACAACTGAAATACTGCGACGGATCAGTTTCAGTTCACATGCCTGCCGCTGTTCAGCTTTGACATTCCAGTGGCTGATGTCCAGTAATGCAGAGAGTTGTGCGGTGAGATCTTTAGGCAGGTTATTCTGATTAAAAAACTGTTTTCCAAGAATCAGGAATTCACGGTCTACGCTCTCATGCTGATCAATTTCGGAATGACCTGTCAGCTCGAACCAGTAGCCAGGCTGTGCATCACGCACACTACTGACCGCAGTAAAATAACGTGACTGTAAATCATAATAATCTGACCACTGCCGATTCAGTTTTTCCAGCTGCTGGCGACCTGATTGCGATACCTGATCATCACCCTTTAAATCTGCTGTCCATGCAGGACTGAGCGTCCATGCCTGCTCCAGATTCAGGCTCTCATTTGCCTGTGAATCACTGTGTAAATGATGACTCAGCAAACCATCGGACTGATCCTGTGTCAGCTGTTCCGCCTGCCACCGCTGTGCCTGAACGGAGGAGGACTGTAAACTTCGATGCCCTGTAAAAGACGAGACTGTGTCAGAATTTTCAGCGGCATGACTCCGATGAAAGCGGATATGCCCCCGCTCCAGCGCTGAATAAGCGTTGTTATGATTGAGCAGTCTTAATTTTTGAGGCTGTATCGGAACAGCTGACCGAACCACTTTATGCTGTGCTTCATCCACCAGCCACGAAATCCCTTCACTACGCCATAAACGGGTCAAAAATTCATAATCCGTTTCATTGGACTGCATCACAAATGGACGGATTTCATCTGCATTTTCAAGACCTTCAATATCCAGACTCAAAGCAGCTGCAAATAATGGACTTTTACTCTGCCATTCACTGAACAGTGTTTCACTGATCTCACGGATACTTTTATTCATGAAAACGCGGCTGTTACGACGCTTATGCCAAAGCGAAGTGGCATCTTCCAGGGTCAGTTTGTACAGGGTAAAAGCCCCATCACTCTGCCCCTGACTGACGGCAGTGATAATTCCAGTGGTACGGAACAACTCACCACTGTCTGTGACCTGATCTACAGCAGCCTGCGCCGCAATAAAACTTTTTAAGGGGATATGAGCATGGGTGGACAGACAGATAATTTCGGCTTTCAGCCCCTGATTAATAAAATGCTGTCCTTCGATACGCTGTATAAAGACCTGAGCGTTTAAAGTGTCACTGGAAAAAGTCAGATGCAGCGCACGTCTTTGCGCACCAAGCCCCATGCTTTCCAGCATGTTATGAATTGTATTTATCATAGAGTTTTATTGTTGTAAGTAAATCTAATAATTATGGCTGCATTCTATTCAATGTTTTTTAGGTCGTCTAGATATAAATAAATGATTTTAAAACATAAAAAAGAGGAGTGCTTCACTCCTCTTTTTTAATTCTGTGATTCAGTTCCAGTTAGAAAGGAACACGTTTGTAGTTTCTGTAAGCCGGTTTCCAGAAATTATCTTCAATCGCCTTATGTAACTGCTCATCTGAAATCTGTACTGCGACACCATCTGCCATGGCTGCTTTTGCCACTTTAAATGCGATGATTCTGGAGACTGTCTGCAGTTCATTCAGATCCGGTAACAAGTCTGCTTCAGGATTTTTCAGTTTTGGAGAACAGTCCGCCAGAGCAGTGCTTGATACCATCAGCATGTTGTCCGTCACCCGGGTCGCACCGACAGCCACAACCCCAAGACCAATGCCCGGGAAAATATACGAGTTATTACACTGCGAAATATTATGGGTTTTCCCCTGATAATTGACCGGTGTAAAAGGGCTTCCTGTCGCAATCAGTGCTCTGCCTTCTGTCCATTGCAGAATATCAGATGGTATTGCTTCCACCTGAGATGTCGGGTTGGACAATGGCAGGATCACCGGATATTCACAGTGTGCTGCCATCATTTTAATAATTTCTTCGGTAAATAATCCTGGCTGACCTGACACACCAATCAGCACTGTTGGCTTGGCATTTTTCACAACATCGAGCAGTGAAATGTTGCCTTCAACACTTGCCCAGTCCGCAACAGCATCCACTTTCTGAACCAGGCGTGCCTGGAAATTCAGCAGATTGGGCTGATTTTCTGTCAACAAACCAAAACGATCCACCATATACACACGTGCACGAGCTTCTGCATCCGTCAGCCCTTCTGCCACCATCTGTGCAATGATCTGTTCAGCGATACCACAACCTGCCGAACCTGCCCCCAGGAAAGTAATGGTCTGATCTTTCAACTGCTTACCGGCCGCTCGGCTCGCTGCGATCAGCGTACCGACAGAAACAGCAGCCGTTCCCTGAATATCATCATTGAAACAGCAGATCTGGTCACGATATTTTTCCAGCAAAGGCATGGCATTTTTCTGGGCAAAATCTTCAAACTGAACCAGTGCTTTTGGCCAGCGGCGTTTAACTGCTGCAAGCACTTCGTCCACAAAGGCATAGTATTCATCACCACTGACCCGTGGCTGTGCCCAGCCCATATACAGCGGATCATCAAGCAACTGCTGATTATTGGTGCCGACATCAAGCGTAATCGGTAAAGTATAGGCAGGACTGATCCCACCACAGGCGGTATACAGCGACAGTTTCCCAATTGGGATTCCCATACCTCCTATCCCCTGATCACCCAGTCCCAGAATCCGCTCACCATCTGTAATCACAATCACTTTCACATTTTTACGGTTAATATTGTGAATGATTTCATCAATGTGCTTACGGTCAGGATAGGAAACAAATACCCCACGGTGACGGCGGTAAATATCTGAAAAACGCTGACATGCCTCGCCCACAGTTGGCGTGTAGATAATTGGCATCATTTCACTGAGATGATTTTCAATCAGGTGATAAAACAGCGTTTCGTTGGTGTCCTGGATATTCCGTAAATAAATATGCTTATTGATCGCTTCATTGAAAGAACAGTACTGCTGCCATGAACGCTCGCTCTGTTCTTCAATACTTTCCGTCACATGAGGAATCAGTCCATGCAGATTAAAATTGGTACGTTCCTGCTCTGTAAATGCAGAGCCTTTGTTCAGCAGAGGAAGTTCCAGCAGTGCATTGCCGGCATAATGAATATATAAAGGGTGTTTATTTAAATTTTCGGTCGTCATTTCCATTCTCAGTTCAGTGGACAATGGTTACTGCTTTATTCCACTTTAGTCTTAGACTAGCTTAAGCCTATTTACAGGCTTACTGGCATTTAGATACGTGATAATGATATGTGCAGTATTTTACACAATGATAACTTCATTGTTCCACAATGCTCAAAAATAACGCTGCCTATATTTTTCAAAGAAAATACCTATGACTCAAAGCCATCAGATCCGGTCTTTTTTCATGGCATCTGACTCACAGAACTGTTTTTTCAATGTTATGCAGAATAAATATTATCCTGTACAAATGCATTCCCCTAAACAGCCCGAAATTTGTTATATTTAGCGTTTTTCTGCGACATTTATTTTTCGACTGATTATGAATACGGCAATCCAAGCAGCTCTCGATCATGCGGTGCAATCCCTTCAGGCTGAAGGTGTACTTCCATCCGACTGGAACAATACAAGTACTTTGACACGTACCAAAGACCGAAGTCACGGCGACTTTGCGTCCAATATCGCAATGATCGGCTCAAAAGCTGCTGCGATGAAGCCTCGTGATCTGGCGGAAAAAATCCTGTCCAGCCTTCCTGAAGTTGCTGATATTTCCAAAGCAGAAATTGCAGGTCCCGGTTTTATCAACTTCTTTTTAAATGCAGACCAGCGTTTTGCTGTACTGAATCAGATTCAGGCACAAAAAGACAGCTTTGGTAAAACTCAGGCAAATGCTGCTAAACGCATTCAGGTTGAATTTGTTTCAGCCAACCCGACGTCAAGTCTGCACGTGGGTCATGGACGTGGTGCTGCCTATGGTATGACCGTTGCCAATCTGCTTGAAGCAACTGGCGCAACAGTTGACCGCGAATATTATGTCAATGACGCAGGCCGTCAGATGGACATCCTTGCGACCTCTACATACCTGCGTTATTTAGAGCTTACAGGTCAGGAACTTGTATTCCCTAAAAATGCCTACCAAGGTAACTATGTTAAGGAAATCGCACAGAGCATCATTGATAAAGATGGCGATGCCTATGTCCGCCCTGTTGCTGACGTATACAAAGATGTCCCTGAAGATGTTCAGTATGCTGAAGAACTGGATGCCGATGGCAACAAAGTTGTCCTTTCAGGCGATAAAGAAAAACATATTGATGGTCTGATTCACAATTCTCAGAATCTGACCGGTGAAGGTTACCGTGTTTTCCATCAGGCAGCACTGCATGCCATTCTGGATGACATTAAAGATGACCTCGGCGAGTTTGGCGTAAGTTTTGACAAATGGTTCAGTGAAGCATCATTAACTGAAAAAATTGATGAAGCTCTGCAGACCCTGGATCAGCGTGGTTTCCTCTATGAAAAAGATGGAAATATCTGGTTCAAATCAACTGAATTTGGCGATGAAAAAGACCGTGTAGTGAAACGCCGTAACGGTCAGACTACTTATTTTGCGTCTGACATTGCCTATCATTTAAATAAACTGCAACGTGGCTATACCGATATCATTGATATCTGGGGTTCTGACCACCACGGTTATATTGCCCGCGTAAAAGCTGCCATTGATGCAATGGGTTATGACTCGAAAAAACTGACTGTTCTGCTGGTTCAGTTCGTGAGTCTGTGGCGTGGCGGTGAAATGGTTCAGATGTCTTCGCGTTCCGGTCAGTTCGTGACTTTACGTGACCTGCGTAAAGAAGTCGGTAATGATGCTGCACGTTTCTATTATGTGATGCGTAAATCAGAGCAGCACATTGACTTTGACTTAGACCTTGCAGTTTCACAAAGTAAAGACAATGCCGTGTATTACATTCAGTATGCACATGCCCGTGTAAACCGTATGGTCGATCTGAAAGCACCTGAAAAAGGCATTGCTTTTGACCGTAATACACCTGATGCCTACGATGTTTCATTACTGAGTCTTGAAGCTGAAACAGAAATTCTGGCAAAACTGGCTGCATATCCTGAAATTGTCGTGCGTGCTGCCAACAGCTACGAACCTCATCAGGTTGGTAACTACCTGAAGGAACTCGCTGCACTGTTCCATGGCTGGTACAACCTGGATGATGCCAAAGTGCTGGATGAGCAGAATATTGCTTTATCTCAGGCGCGTCTGCTGTTATCAATAAATGTACAACAAGTGCTGAAAAATGGTTTAACATTACTCGGTGTTTCAGCACCTTATGAAATGTAAACCATAAAAAAACCAGAGGAAATCCCAGTGTTTGGAAAAACGCAACGTGGTGTATCAGAACGACCGAACAAACCTAAAAAGCCATTGATTCCTGCATGGTTAGGTACACTTGTCGTCATTCTGATCGTGATGTGTTTTGCAGTTGCACTGATGCTCTGGAAGCCCTGGGAACCTGTAAAGCCGAAGACCAATGAAGTCACATCGACTCATTATCAGGAAGAAACCAACAAGGATTATCGCTTCTATGACCTGTTGCCACAGCAACAGGTGACACCGATTCCTGACCAGGCGATTCCTGAAACGAAAGACAGAGGTGCTGTCGTGATTGTCGAAGCTCCGGACAATACCACTGAAGAAATAACCGCTGAGGGTGATGACACAGCTGCACCTGCACACCAGACCAGTTATATTCTTCAGGTTCGCAGTTATCCTGATCCAGACAGTGCAGATGCCCGTCGTGCGGAAATTATCTTAAATGGTCTGTCAGCTGATGTGATGAAAACAACAGAAGGCGGACAGACCTGGTACCGTGTGATTTCAGGACCATACGAATCCCAGGAAGCTGCTGTACTTGCACAGCAAACCCTGCAACACAGTGGAATCGATTCGATTGTGGTCAAACGCTGATTTTTAATGATCAGAACTGATTTTCAGAACTGAAAAAGCAATCCGAATGGATTGCTTTTTTATTGCGCTTTCATCAATCGTCATTTCATTCAAGACCTTCTTCCTGCTAAAGCAACGACCCATTTCGGCTGTTTAAAAAGAATATAATTCCCCAGTAAAATACAGGCAACACCCACAACTGCACCTGCATGCCACTGATAATTTTCCCAGACCGTCGAAATACTTAAAGCAACCAGTGGAAACAGCAAGGTACTGTAAGCTGCCTTACCCGCACCTATCCGACCAATAAGCACAAAATAAGCAGCGAAGCCAATAATTGAACCAAACACAGCTAAATAACCCAGTGCCACCAGTGCCTGCACCGAAACTTCAGGGAAAAATTCCTGCCCCATCAGCACCGCAATAATCCCCATAAAACCTGCACCATACAGCATGCCGTAAGCATTGGTACTCGCCACATCCAGCTGTTGTTTCTGATGACGGATACTGATCATATTGCCCAGCGAAAATCCATAAGTACCCAGCATACACAGCGCAATACCAAGCAATGTCTGCCATTGTAACCGGGTCGTGATAAGGTCATGCCAGAAAATAGCCACGATGCCGACCAGCCCACACACAGCAGCAGGAACAAAATAAATAGACACTTTCTGTTTAAAGAAAATTCGGTTATTGATGGCATTAAACAGCACGGCCATGGAAAAAATCATCGACTCCAGGCCGCTGTTGATATAAGCCACAGCGCTGTAGAAACAGATAAAATTAAAGCCAAAAACGCACAGCCCCTGTAAAAAACAGTACAGATGGTCGGTGCTGGACAGACGTCTTAACCTGCCTGTAAGACATAAAAAGGACATGAGCAAAACTGCCGCAATGGCAAAACGCCAGAACACTCCGACCACGGGACTGAACTGACCATGCTGGGCCGTAATGGCAATCCATGTGGTTCCCCAGATCAGCACCACCAGTAAATACAGTCCTGTATTCATCACTTCATCTCATTTGAACATCTGTCCTAAGTTTGCCCTGTCCGGCTGAATGATGATTTTTCATTTCTGTGCTGACTTATATATTCTTGCGATTTTCTACAGCTATTTTTTGTCTAATCTGATCAATATCGCTAAACTGAATTTTTATGGCTCACTTTCTATACACATCCATGCCGTACCAGACCATTTCACAGTTGCAACAGCATAAAACACAACTGATGGATACCATCCAGATTGGATCAGGTATGCAGATGGCAGTGTGGAATAATCATCATGATCGGGTGCGGGTGTGCAGTGATCATCATACTTTAAGTCTTTATATTCAGGATGGTTACGAAAGTTACCGTAAAACACATTCGGGGTGGAAGAATGGCGGAGGTCCTGACCGTTTTTGCCTGATGCCAGAAGGACAGGATTCCACCTGGGATATTCGGGGCAATCTGACCTTTGCACATCTGTACTACACCGATCAACATTTACGCGATATTGCACAGAAAATATGGGACAAAGAACCTGCCCACATTGAACTGTATGAGCAGGATTTTGGACAGGATGCTTTAATCAGTACAGGCTATCGACAGTTTCTACTGAACTGTGACTGGCAGGACCCAGCCAACCAGTTGCAGTTAAGCAGTGCATCTACCTTATTACTCAATCATTTACTGCAGAATTACAGCAATGTGCAATGGAAATTACCGCGTGTCACAGGTGGACTGGCACCTTTTATATTAAAACGTGTACTGGAATGGATTGATCAGCATTTACAGACAGCGATTACCATTGCCAGCCTTGCTCAGCAGGCAGATTTAAGTGAATACCATTTTGCCCATATGTTTAAACAGTCTATGGGTTTACCACCGCATCAGTATGTATTACAACGGCGGTTAGACAAAGCTCATCGGCTGATTTTAAACAGTCGGGATGAACTGACTGATATTGCACTGTTCTGTGGTTTCAGTTCAGCCAGCCATTTCAGTGTGCGTTTTAAACAGCATTATGGTTACAGCCCATCACAGCTCAGAAAAGGGTTTTAATTTATCCAGAAAATTCTGTATCAGATCTGCGACCTTATCTGCATATACAAAAGCCAGATCATGCTGACCATTTTTAATGATCCGCAATTCGGAACTGCTGATTTTTGCATTTAAATACTCACCCACAGCAACAGGGCTGATCGGATCGGCATCACCCCAGATGAGTAATACCGGACAGTCTATTTTATACAGCAGCTCGTCCTGCTGTGACTGATGACTGACAAACCAGTCAGGTACCGAAAACGTCTGCTGATAATCCTGACGCCAGTCCGCAACCTCAAATGAACTTAAATCTATCCCTCCTGAAGTGGCAACCAGTACCAGTCCATTAACCAGTTCAGACTTCTGCAACGCCGCCTGCACAGCAAAGATGCCACCCATGGATTGCGCAATAATCACTGAAGGTGACTGAATCTGATTTAAAACATAACGCTCCAGATCTGCAAAACTCTGAACATCAGCATGTGCAGCATGTCCACCAAACTCAGGGTAGGCAATGACTGTTTTCCCAGCATCAACAGACAGACGCTCCATCACAGGTTGCCAGAAAGCTGTATTTCCCGATGCACCAGGTAAAAAGATGAAATTCATAGGCTGTGTTATGTTCCGCAGCTGTCAGCTGATATCAAAGCTGTAACCGCTGAGCTTTTGTGCTTTCTGGAAACCAGGAAACTGTTTGATACGGTCTGAGTACGCTTTCAAATGTGTATATTTCCCCTGAAAGCGTTCCTGCATGGCAATCACAGGGAAACTCATCTGAATATCTGCAAAGGAAAACTGATCTCCAGCCGCAAATGTATGTCTGGAAAAATAATCCTCCAGAAACACTAGATGTTCTTTTAATCGTGGATTGATAAAACCGCCCCGTACGCCCTCTGTTATTTTTTTCGCCACAGGTCGGATAATAAATGGAACATGCTTTGGCACATTGCTCATCACCAGTGTCATGACCAGATAGGGCATCAGCGAACCTTCTGCATAGTGCATCCAGTAACTGTACTGCATGGCATCTGCGGGGTTCTGTGGTTTAAATTTATGATCTTTATCATAAGTACTTTGCAGGTATTCCAGAATGACTGCTGACTCGGCAATGGTCAGGTTATCATCTGTCAGTACCGGAGATTTACCTAGAGGATGTACCTGTTTTAACTCAGGTGGTGCAGCAAAAGTCGGCAGACGCTGATAATGTTTAATCTGATATTCAACGCCGAGTTCTTCAAGTGCCCAGATAATACGCAGGGAACGGGACTGTTCCAGATGGTGCAGTGTAATCATTGTTTCTGCCTTGTTTTTTTATCATCTGACTATACCGAATTCAGATAAAAAAAGACACTTTGTTGAGAACAAAATATCTTATTTATTGCATCAGCATGTTTTAAACAAGCGTGGTGTTAATTTCCACGCTGCGTAACAGAGTCTTCGTCACCGGCGTTTTCTGGCAGATATCCAGGACTTTCTGATTCAGCTCATCACTTAAAGGATGAAGAAATGAGACACGACGGTCTATCCATTCCTGCCCCTCTTTATTTGCACTGAAATCCGCCTCCACTGTAAATTCACCCAGTTCAATGCCCTTATGCTGAGCATACATCCGCAAAGTAATCATGGTGCAGGAAATCAGTGCTGAACAGAGTAAATCATAGGGTGCAAGCCCTTTGTCCTGACCACCAAAAGATTCAGGTTTATCCGTCATCAGCTGATGTTTCCCACTGTGAATTTTACCTGACCACGGTTCAGGAAGGGTCTGAACCTTCGCATTTGCAATCATCGCCATGATATTTTCCTTATTTTTAACCCGCTGTTGTTCTGTTATTTTTTCTTATGAGATCAGCAGACTCACCGTTGCTGACCTCATACTGCAATACTGCTATTTTGAAGGACGCATTTTGTCTGGGAATGCCGGTGCTTCAAGACGGTCACCCTGATAATCCGGAATCCGACCAAAACGGGCATCTCCCTTAATCCATTGCTCACGGGCAATGCGAAGTTCGTCCTGAGTCCGTCCAACAAAATTCCACCACAGCAATATTGGAGATTCGAAAGGTTCACCACCCAGCATCAGCACCCGACTGCCAGCATGAATCTGAATTTCTATTTCTTTCAGACCTGGTTCAAGCACAACCAGATTATCTGCATCGAGTTCATGCCCATTAATCACAGCAGTGCCTTCCAGTGCCATAAAACCATATTCATATAATGGGTTCAGTGGAATACGGGCAGTGGTTTCCTGAGCGGCAGTCATGTCCACACCCAGCAGCTCACTGTGTACTTTGACCGGTGAACTAGTTTTCAAATACTCCCCCACCAGCACTGTAAATTCTATATTGTCCTGCTCAACCACTGGCAGTTCTGGATAATGATCGAACTGAGGTGCCATATTGATTTTGTCATCAGGCAATGCAATCCATAACTGTGCAGCATGCATTTTTGTTTCGCTGTCCGGTGCAACCTCAGTGTGAGAAATACCGTGACCCGCTGTCATTAAATTGACCTGTTTAGGACGGATCAGCTGCTTTGAGCCGATGCTGTCCGTATGCATCATCGTCCCTTCAATCATCCAGGTAAAAGTCTGCAAACCGATATGTGGATGTGGTCCAACATCAAGCCCATCCCCTGTCGGAAAACTCACCGGTCCTGCATGATCCAGAAAACACCATGCGCCAATCATACGCTTCTGACGGCTGGGCAAAGCACGTTTGATCACAGTCCCTTTGCCTATTTCTGCCGAACGGATGGTAAAGTCCTGAATAAACTGATTCGCGTATTTCGTGCAGTCATCGGAACTGGAAATTTCGGTAAAATCTGTATTGGTCATATTGTTATCCTGTGAAATGTCTAAGCTGGCGTTTCAGGCTGGCATGATCACCTGTTTAAGTTCAGTGTAATGATTCAATTTTCATTGACCTATACCTGATTTAATACACTGAATTTCAACTATGGGACAATCAGAGTTTTGTTTTTGTTGTATATGTTCTTTTCAGCGGCAACATACATGATCGCAAATCACTTCTGATCATAACGGTCATGCAGTCGCAGGCAGATTATTTTGCTGTGGGAGGTGCAGTATCAATAATCAGGCTCATCAATCTGCGAACCAGTGGCAGGAAAATCAGAACAACGGGGTATGCCATTAACCAGGAGATCATCCAGGTCGAAAACCACCGGCTTAAAAAGCCATCAATCCAGCCCAGATTCATCAGCATATTGGCAAATGAAATGGTTCCACTCATCAGGCATGACAGTACCAGTGGCATTAACCAAACCATATATTTCATGGGTAACTTTGGCACAGAACCAAAAATCATTGCACGCTCAGGTTGCATAAAATACTCTTTTAATCATCAGGATAAATTGTTCAGTTTTCTTTTTTGACCTGCTGTTTCAGGTGTTTCATAAACTGACCAAACTGTGGAAGAAAGTCTTTAAACAGTTCGTGATTTTTATTTTCCAGCATAACTTCACTGAACAGTTTCAATCCAACTGCAAAGGATTGCGTGGTTCGCTCATCAAACAGTTCTGCCTGCTGCATTTTCTGCAGCACAACAAAAATATCGTCATGGTTGCCGGTGTTAAATTCAAGTTTTTCGGTATAAGTGGATGGGTTACCCTGAGCATCTGCAAGGTGTTGTACGGTCACATGGTACTGGTGTTGTTTCATGATTTTTACTCTTTTAAATCAATGTTCTTTAACAATGCTTTAAGATTTAAAGCCTGCCGATCTCAACCGCTGCCTGATCAATTTTTTCAGCAATCTGCTGGATCTGTTCTGGATTGACCTGACTGGATTTCAGTTTTAAACGCAATGCAGTTTTTAAGTTTTCCATGGCTCGATGGATATCAAGCAGCTCATCTTTTTCATGAATATCACGGCGCATCTGCAGTTTTTCCAGCAAAGTCTGAAGTACCTTTTGCTG
This sequence comes from Acinetobacter sp. WCHAc010052, assembly GCF_002165295.2. Taxonomy (NCBI): domain Bacteria; kingdom Pseudomonadati; phylum Pseudomonadota; class Gammaproteobacteria; order Moraxellales; family Moraxellaceae; genus Acinetobacter; species Acinetobacter sp. WCHAc010052. Next base: position 3,441,952 of record NZ_CP032143.1, read on the forward strand.
CTGTTGCAGATGCATTTCTCCTGCTGGAGTGATGCTGTACTGTTTACGCTCAGCATCTGTCTGCTGTACCGTGACAAACTGCATATCTTCCAGCCAGTTCAGTGTTGGATAAATTGTTCCTGCACTGGGACTGTATCCACCGCCGACCAGATCACTGATTTCTTTAATGATTTCATAACCATGTTTAGGCGACTGTGCGATCAAATGTAAAACCAGCAGTTTCATACGCCCTGCTTCAAACAAGCGTCCACGGCGTTCACCATGCTGTTGTTTTTCAATCATGCGTTTTCTTTAAGTTACAGAATGACCATTAAGATATATCTTAATGTGTCTTTTGTAAAGTTTTCCTTCTCATTCGAAACTTAAAATTTTGTTTTATATTGAATATTATTTTTATTCTTAAAAGTTAAGATATAAAAAAAGAGCGTTTAGACGCTCTTAAAAATTATCTTCGTCAAAGCGATCCTGGTCTATTTTATAAATATGGAAGCTTCTTTCAATTTGTACACCTAAACCAAATTCAATCATTAAAGATGTTAATTTATCGCCATCAATTAAGACAATTCCTGATTTTTTAGCTGATTCAATAGCTTCTTTACTAAAACTAGAAGTTGTAATAAATACACCCTTCTTTGCAACCTGATCAGCTAAAGCACCTTTGAATTGTTGAATATCGGGACGCCCGACTGTATTTTCCCAACGCTTCGCCTGAATATATATTTTATCCAAACCCAAACGATCTTCACTAATAACACCATCAATACCACCATCGTTAGTTTTACCAATGGCTTTTGCTGCATCTTGATGTGAACCGCCATAACCCATAGCGACTAAAAGATCGACAACGAGTTGTTCAAAAAATTTTGGTGTATTGCTTTTTATAAGTTCTAATAATTCCTCACTTAATTGAGTATGAAGTTCCTGCGCTTGAATTTCGATAATTTCCGGTGGGGTCAACCCAATATCAATGTCTTGCTCAGTTGCTGAAACAGTTTCATCTTTAGGTAAATTCTCTATTTCAAGTGTTAACTTTGATAAATCTTTTTTTATTTTTCTAAACTCTCGAAAAGATTCATATCTGGATAAATATTCTTTATCCAGTTTATCAATTTTATCTAACTCAATTTTTCGTCCAAGATCCGTTAATTCAAAATGAGCTCTACTTGTATATTCAATCAAACCCGCTTTTTGTAGATATGTCTTAGTCCATTTCAAACGATAAAAAATAGTATTTCTACCATCACTCATGGTCGTATTAATCTCTTCCTCTGAACAATTCAGCTCGACAATCAAATTTCGGTATGCTTCTTGAAGACTATAAATTTTATCTTCACTCTGCATAATTTTTAAAAGAGGCATCATCAAGTCATAGTGATTATACATATCAATAAAGTACTGCTGTTTTTAAGTATCTTAAACTAAAAAAGAGCACCTAAGTGCTCTTTTTTATTCAATAATTTCCCCAGCTACCGCAAGCATAGCTCTTGGCGTAATTTAGGCAAGAAGCTTCGCTTCTTGAAATCCCTAACTGGCGCAGGCATAGCCTTTGCCGTAAAACTGGCATGAAGCGATGCTTCATGAAAGCCCAGTTTTACTCCCATTCAATCGTAGCAGGTGGCTTAGACGAAACGTCATAAACAACACGGGAAACATCAGCAATTTCATTCATGATACGTGTTGAGATTTTATCAACAAGATCATAAGGAAGATGTGCAAAACGCGCTGTCATAAAGTCAACCGTTTCAACCGCACGTAGTGCAATCACCCATGCATAACGACGACCATCACCTACGACACCAACAGATTTAACAGGCTGGAATACAGCAAAGGCTTGCGCAGTTTTATCATACCAGCCGCTTGCACGAAGTTCCTGCATAAAGATGTCATCAGCTAAACGAAGAATATCAGCATATTCTTTTTTCACTTCACCCAGGATACGTACACCAAGACCTGGACCTGGGAATGGGTGACGGTAAAGCATTTCAAATGGTAAACCTAAAGTTGTACCTAAACGACGTACTTCATCTTTAAATAAGTCACGGATTGGCTCAACCAGTTCAAACGCTAAATCTTCCGGTAAACCACCTACGTTGTGGTGTGATTTGATCACATGCGCTTTACCATTTTTAGTCGCAGCAGATTCAATCACGTCAGGATAAATCGTACCTTGAGCAAGGAAATTTACACCATCAAGCTTACGTGCTTCTTCAGCAAATACTTCAATGAACTCACGACCGATGATTTTACGTTTTTTCTCAGGATCAACTTCACCTGCAAGCTCGGACAGGAAACGATCTTCAGCATCAGCACGAATCACACGGATACCCATGTTTTTCGCAAACATGTCCATCACTTGCTCGCCTTCGTTCAAGCGAAGTAAGCCGTTATCCACAAATACGCAAGTCAGCTGATCGCCAATCGCTTTATGTAAAAGTGCAGCTACAACAGATGAATCTACACCACCTGAAAGACCTAAAAGAACTTTCTGATCACCAATTTGCGCGCGAAGTTGTTCAACACGTAAGTCGATGATATTTTCAGAATTCCATAAATTACGGCAACCACAGATTCCATGAACGAAGTTAGATAAAATCTCAGCACCTTTTGCAGTGTGCGTTACTTCTGGGTGGAACTGGATACCATAGAAACGACGAGCTTCATCAGAAACCATTGCAAATGGACAGCTTGGCGTGCTTGCAGTTACCTGGAAACCTTCAGGGATACGGGTAACTTTGTCACCGTGGCTCATCCAGACTTTCAGCTGATCTTTATTGTCTTCAAGATCACCGATCAGTTTGTCACGCACCTGAATGTTAACTTCTGCATAACCGAATTCATGTACATCACCTGGCTCAACTTTACCGCCAAGCTGTTCAGACATGGTTTGCAGACCATAACAGATACCCAGTACAGGTACACCCAAGTTGAACACAACTTCTGGCGCACGTGGACTGCCTTCTTCATGCACACTTTCTGGACCACCGGAAAGGATGATCCCGTTTGGGTTAAATGCACGAATGTCTTCTTCAGACATATCAAATGCATACATTTCAGAATAAACACCAGCTTCACGTACACGACGTGCAATCAACTGGCTATATTGAGAACCGAAATCCAGAATCAGGATGCGATCTTCAGTAATTTGGGTATTGGTCGTCATGATATACAACTATGCAGGCAAACGAATATAAGCGCGACATTTTAACATTTTTCTGGGCAGGACGCACTTTATTCAGTCGGGTGATGTTTCACTTTATAAGTGATTTTATAAACTGATTGAAAATAAAAAATTTATTGCTGTATTTTCACCGTGATCACAACAATCAATTCATCCTGAATCAGTGTCTGAAATACATGGTTCAGATGTTCTGTTCTTTCATTATGAATCATTGTTTTAATCCGGCTGCTCCATAAAACGGCAAAAGCCAGGCAGATGCCTGACTTCACTTATCGGTGAGCAGTTATTTTTCAATCATATGATCAAGACTGAATTTACCTGCACCATGCAGCATCAGGAAGAACAGACCACCGGTCATGGCTAAGTTTTTCATGAAGTTGATTGCATCATCCACGCCACCATGAAATAAAAATGCGGTGATTAAGCTGAATACAGCCAGACCCAGTGCTGCAAAGCGTGCCTGAAAACCAAACAGCAATGCCAGACCACCACCCAGTTCCACCAGAATTGTCACTGGCAGCAGTGCAGCGGGAACACCCATCGATTCCATATAGCCTGCTGTCGCGGTATAGGCAGTAATTTTCCCCCAGCCCGCTACAATAAAGATATATGCCATCAGGATACGGGCAACCAGGCTGATCACAGCATTGATTTGAGCTTGCTCACTCAGATTTTTAACAACAACATTTGGATTTAACATGTTCAGACCTTTTTTGAATATTGTTCAGAAGATGTGCACAGATTAAGTCGTTTCTTATTGGTGTTAAATATGGTTTTTTAATACCCATCATTCCATTTTTGCAACAGACTGCCGAGAAATTAATTACGTTTTAATACTGACTTTAAAAGCACAGACTGATAGCATCTGAGCACTATTTTATGCACTCAAGACTCATGGAACTGATTGATTTTATCTTACATGTTGATGACCATCTGCTCGAATTTATTCGTAATTATGGCGTTTGGATTTATGCAATTCTGTTCCTGATTATTTTTGTCGAAACAGGTCTGGTGGTCATGCCATTTCTGCCTGGCGACAGCCTGCTTTTTGCAGCAGGTGCACTTGCAGCGTCCACTGGTGCAATGGATCCCGTCATACTGATTGTTCTGCTGTTTATTGCTGCTGTCCTTGGGGATACGCTCAATTACCATATCGGTAAATATATTGGTCCACGAGTGTTTGAAATTGAATCCCGCTTTATCAATAAGCAGCATTTAATCAAAACCTCACAGTTCTTTGAAAAACACGGAGGAAAAACCATTATTTTTGCCCGTTTTATTCCCTTTGCCCGCACCTTCGCCCCTTTTGTAGCAGGTGCAGGCAGCATGAACTACAAATATTTTCTGACTTATAATGTGGTAGGTGCAATCTGCTGGGTCGGCTCTTTCATTATTCTGGGTTATATGTTTGGCAATATGCCGATTGTGAAAGACAATTTCACTCATTTAATTTTCGGTATTATTATTTTAAGTGTGCTGCCAGGCGTGATTGGTTTTCTGCGTCAGAAATTTTCTAAAAAATCGACCTGAGCAGAACAGGTCTCAGAAAAAACGGAACATCACCGGTAACATACAGATGATCAGTAACAGTGCCGACCCTTTATACAGCAGGTCGGCATTTTTTTGCTGGTATTTTCCTGCCAGTATCGCCTGTCCAAACAGCATCCAGAAAATTGCTGTCGGTAACAGCACCATACAGAAAACACCCAGTACCAGTAACGTAACAGCTGGAGAGTCCCAGGCGGTCTGAGGAAAAATCCCTGCTGCAAACAACAAAGATTTCGGATTTTTCATGGTTGCGAAAAACAGCTGCTTTGGACGTATAGCTGTATATTTCTGATTATGGTGCTGTAACTGTGATTCTTTCCATAAATGAAAAGCCAGCCAGATGACATAAGCAGCACTCAGTACATGTAAAAGTGTAATAAAGTGAGGCCAGATAGGTGCTGTCAGGTGAATAACCAGTGCCCATAGGCTGATGGAATACAGATAACCCATCATTTCAGCAGGAATAAACAGACTGGTGCGGGCAATACCCTGTTGATGTGCAGAACTTGCAAGTAAGGCATTGGTCGGACCTGGAATCATCAGAACCGCGAAAACAGCCAGTACAAAAAGCCAGTTCTCAATCATAGACACCTGTTTTATCAAAGGAAAAGAGTGACACACCTTATACGAAAAAGATAAATTCTGCCAAATAATTCAAAGTCCAAAGATGACCTGATGCGCCATTATTGAGACTTTATTTTTTATAATTCTTTATTATTTAAATATTTTTTTTGAAACATTTTGCTAAAATTTCATTCAGTCATAACCGCTGAAAAACAACAGTCATGACTGAAAACTGACTCATGAAGCCTGCTTAATCCGAACGATAATTGGGCAACCTTTAAATTTTGCGGCCTGAACCACTGCTTCCTGTTCACCCATCAAACGTGCTTTTTCAGTGTTTTTCGTGTTGGAAGACTGTCCCATATTGACCGAAATACTTGGACCGATCCCCCAGCCACCACGACTGCCCCAACCACCGCCAAGCCCGACACCTACACCGACTCCTGTGCGTTTAGGAGGCTGAACCCCATTATCCAGATGCTGCTGAATACGGTTATATTCACTTTGCAGCTGCGAACAGTTCAGCGCCTGATACTGTGTCGGTGACACATAAGTCGGTTTAACCGTTGTTGCGCAGGCACCGAGCAATAATGTGCTGCCAGCCAGCAGGCTGAGGTAAATTGTTTTCATACTCTTATTCCAGATTTATTTCTGTTCTATCTCATTGAACAATGACTGATAGGCCTGCGTCAATTTATGATCTGTTGCAAGATGAATGAGCGGTAGATTTTTATGATGAGATTCTTTCATCAGTACTGACGGTGGCAACATATGATTCAGTACCGGCAGACCTTCATCCTTTAACTGCTGAACCACCTCACGTGGCAGTTTTGCCTGCCCCTGGAACTGATTGACCACAATCCCCTCAATTTCAAGGCGGTCATTATGATCATCCTGAGTTTCCAGCACGTTCTGAATCAGGGTCTGTAATGCACGTTTAGAGAACACATCACAGTCAAAAGGAATCAGCACCCGATCTGAAGCAATCAGTGCGGACAGTGTGAAAAAGTTGAATGCTGGCGGAGTATCAATAAAGACGCGGTCATATTTACCTGCCAGCTGCTGTAAAGCATCCCGTAGTTTATAAATCTTATGTTTGGACTCAAGTGCATGTGCAAGTGATCCGAGATCCGGACTGGCAGGAATTACATCCAGGTTTTTAAAAGGTGACTGATGTACATAATCCTCAAGACCACGGGATCTGTTTTTCAGAATCGAACCAATCGCATTGCCCAACAGACCCTTGCTCTGTCCTGTACCCAGCACTTCTTCAAAATAATTCTGAATATTCGGTTCCAGTGCAGGCTTGTCCACATTATAAGTGGCATCATCACCCAGCAGGTACTGACTTGAGTTTGCCTGTGGATCAAGATCAATCACCAGGGTTTTCAGCCCCTGAAAAGCGCTGATCGCAGCCAGATTAACTGTAATGCTCGACTTACCTACTCCACCTTTCTGGTTGAAAACCACGCGTGTAAGCATTGGAACCCCTTATTTCAATTATATTTATATGCGAAAAAGCAGTTTAACGCAGAACTGCTCCATACTCGAAAAAAATGTCTGACAATTAACCAAAATTTGGTTTAATCATCACCAGTCCAATAATTCCCAGCATAGCCACAGCAGCAAGAAACAGCCCTGCTCTGCGCTGTGTCAGAAAAACGGTATCTGTTTTACGGTATGCCTTACTTAAAGAAGACAATAACACTGCAAACAGAATAAGTTTGGCATAGAACCAGCTCTGAACTTCAAAATTTTTCAGATAAAGCAACACAATCCCCGTCAGGACAAGGACGGTCATGGATGCATGCTGAAGTGCAACAAAAAGCTTACGCCCAGCCGGATTGGGCAGATGCCCCTGCGTGCCTTTAAATAAAGTCAGTGCCCGTGCAGCAATAACTATACAGACCACAACTACAGCAAACAGGTGAATGGACTGAAGCGTCAACTGATAATTTTCCATCTGTCAGCTACCTGTTATGCTTTTGGCGCATGTGCGCAGTCTGGGCTGGATGTATCCTGTCCCTGCCATTCGGAAGGTAAAAATGCATGAATAGCCAGTGCATGTATCAGCCCTGCTCCAAGCAGACCTTCAGCTGCTGCATAGACTTTCTGGTGTCTCTGTACCAGACGCAGTCCATTGAAAGCATCACTGACCACAACCACTTTAAAATGTGATTCCTTTCCAGGGAAATATCCACCGTGACCTGATGATTCATTCACTACTTCCAGATGTACCGGAGAAAATGAAGATTGCAGACGTTCTGTCAGTTGCTGTTGCAGACTCATGGCAAAGTCTCCTGAAAGTTAAAACTGAACTGATTATACCTGTTCTGCTCTGTCTTTTTGCTGTTTAAAATTAAATCATTAGCGTAACAACAGAGTACCTCCATGCAAAAAACAGCTCAAAAACTCTCATTTTTCAGCATAAGTGTTTTTATTTTATTCAATTGATCCAAGTTTTTTCATAAAGTTATTGACCCTGTTTTTACATAATGTATTATACACCGCATGCGGGAATAGCTCAGTTGGTAGAGCATAACCTTGCCAAGGTTGGGGTCGGGAGTTCGAGTCTCCTTTCCCGCTCAAAATTTTTTCATTTGGTTTTTTATTTAAAAAACTGAACAGACTCCGCGGGAATAGCTCAGTTGGTAGAGCATAACCTTGCCAAGGTTGGGGTCGGGAGTTCGAGTCTCCTTTCCCGCTCCAGATTCTAAAAAAGCCCTGATCGAAAGATCGGGGCTTTTTTTATCGTTGATCTGAACAATCTTTTTGAAAAAATTGTCGATAATATGTTTTTTCAGATCAATCCTGGCCGCTTTATTTACAGTGCGTCCTGCCTGGATCATGCAGTCAAAGTCACCCCTGCATCATCTTTCTGATGATAAGATCATCATCCTGTGATCAGCTGCCTGTTTATTGGACAGCTTTCTCTGTTTTAAAATTTACACCCCTTTTCAAGTTTTAACGGGGTGTGTATAACAATGAACCAATAGAGAAAACCAAGAAGCATAGGAAAATTTCGTAAAAACACGTTAAACTATGCGCCAGTCAATGCAGTTAATATGTCGCTTGAGACAGATAAAAAGGTGAAAATTGATGCCGCTCAATACAGTTGAAGAACTTGTAGCAGACATCCGTGCAGGGAAAATGGTCATCCTGATGGATGACGAAGACCGTGAAAATGAAGGCGATCTTGTGATTGCTGCTACGCATGTCCGCCCTGAAGACATCAATTTCATGATCACTCATGCACGTGGACTGGTTTGTCTGACTTTAAGCCGTGAACGCTGTCAGCAACTGAATCTGCCTTTAATGGTCGACGCCAACGGCGCACAGCATGGTACAAATTTCACGCTTTCCATTGAAGCAGCAAACGGCATTTCTACAGGAATTTCACCTGCTGAACGTGCCCATACCATTCAGACTGCTGTAGCGGCACATGCAAAACCGGCTGATATTGTACAGCCTGGACATATTTTTCCATTGATGGCACAGCCTGGTGGTGTGCTGCACCGTGCAGGACATACCGAAGCCGGTTGTGATTTATCACGCCTGGCTGGACTTGAACCTGCTTCAGTGATCTGCGAAATCATCAATGAAGATGGTACAATGGCACGTCGTCCAGACCTGGAAGTTTTTGCTGAAAAACATGGCCTGAAAATTGGTACCATTGCAGATCTGATTCATTATCGCATGACCAATGAACAGACTGTGGAACGTATTGATCAGCAAAGCATTGACACAGAATATGGTGCATTTGAACTGTACCGTTACCGCGAAGTCGGTAACCCGGACATTCACCTGGCACTCGTGAAAGGCGAACCGAAAGAAGGCATCACCACTGTACGCGTTCATGGCTTCAGCCCTGCACGTGACCTGTTAAAACTGAATAAACAGGAAGGTGAACCGGCCTGGAATCTGGACCGTGCACTGAAAACTGTTGCTGCAAGCGACCGTGGTGTGCTGGTATGGATTGGTCAGCGTCATCTTCAGGATCTGGGTCCTGCACTGGACAGTCTGACTGCACCGAAGAAAACCAAATCGAGTGCGGCACTGTCTCAGCAGTATCAGACCATTGGTGTTGGCGCACAGATTTTACGTGATTTAGGTGTTGAAAAGATGAAGCTGCTCAGCTCACCTTTACGCTTCAACGCTCTATCTGGATTTAACCTGGAAGTGGTGGAATATGTCACCGCTCATCAAACATCTGAAAAATAATCGAGGTTGCTATGGCGATTCGCCGAATTGAAGGTTTATTACATCTCGCGAGCGAAGGCCGTTACGCGATCCTGGTTGGTCGTTTCAACAGTTTTGTTGTTGAACACCTGCTTGAAGGTGCAATTGATACACTGAAACGTCATGGTGTGTCAGAAGATAATATCGAAGTTGTTCATGCACCAGGTGCATGGGAACTTCCTGTTGTCGCTAAAAAACTCGCAGCTGCGGGCCGTTTTGACGCAGTGATTGCATTAGGTGCAGTCATTCGTGGCAGTACACCGCACTTCGACTTTGTTGCCGGTGAATGTGCCAAAGGTCTGGGCGTTGTTGGTCTGGACACTGGCTTACCGGTAATTAATGGCGTATTGACTACGGACAGTATTGAACAGGCGATTGAACGCTCAGGTACAAAAGCAGGTAATAAAGGCAGCGAAGCTGCACTTACTGCTATTGAAATGGTTAACTTGTTAAAGGCTATCTAAAGCATGTCGCAAACACTCCAGGCAACCTATGCAGCAAAACGGAAAGCACGCCGTTTTGCCGTGCAGGGCATTTATGAATGGCAAATGAGCCACAATCCTGTACATGAAATTGAAGCCCGTACCCGTGCTGAAAATGCCATGCACAAAGTGGATCTTGGCTATTATCATGAACTGCTGACCCAGGTGGTTGCCAGCACTGAAGAACTGGATGCTCTGCTTGTTCCTGTTCTTGACCGTGAAGTTACAGCACTGGATGGCGTTGAACTTGCAACGCTCCGTCTGGGTGCTTACGAACTGAAAGAACATCTGGAAATTCCATACCGTGTGGTACTGGATGAATCCATTGAACTGGCAAAACACTTCGGTGGTGCAGACAGTCATAAATACATCAATGGTGTACTTGACCGCCTTGCAACATCACTGCGTGCAGCAGAAAAACAGCAATCCAACTGATCCGAAAGATTGCTGATGGCTGAGTTTTCAATTATAGACACCTACTTTAAACAACATCACAACAGTGGTGCTGATCTTGGTGTCGGCGATGACTCAGCCCTGCTCACGCCACCTGCAGGACAACAGCTGGTGATCTGTGCAGATACACTGGTTGCTGGCCGGCATTTCCCTCTCGATACTTCTGCACATGCCATTGGCTGGAAATCTGTTGCTGTCAATTTATCTGACATAGCCGCAATGGGTGCAAAACCACACAGCATTTTACTGGCACTGAGCTTAGACCATATTGATCACGAATGGCTGAAAGGTTTCAGCCAGGGTCTTTACGACTGCTGTAATCAATATGGTGTAAGCTTAATTGGTGGAGACACCACCCAAAGCCCTCATCTGACCATTTCTGTCACTGCCCTCGGCTGGATTCAGCAAGATCGTGCTGTACAGCGTTCCGGTGCAAAGCCTGGTGATCTGATCTGTGTCAGTGGCACACTTGGTGATGCAGCATTTGGATTACAGCATCTGGGACATCCACTGCAGCAGCGGCTGGATTACCCGACTCCACGCTGTCAGCTGGGTTTTCAACTCCAGGGACTTGCCTCCAGCATGATTGATGTCTCTGATGGTCTGGCTCAGGATCTGGGGCATATTTTAAAAGCATCCGCATGTGGTGCAGTGCTGGAACTGACCCAGTTACCTGTTCACACGGAAATAAAAAAATTACAACACGAAAAGCAGTGGCAATATGCGCTGGCGGGTGGCGATGACTATGAGTTATGCTTTACAATCAACCCGCAGAATTATGAAAAACTTTTGCAACAACAATTAGATGTCAATATTACGATAATTGGACAAATTACCAGTAAATTGGGATTAACTTATCAGCAGAATGGCATAGATTACTCCATTCAATTTCAAGGGTATCAGCACTTTGCATAAACCACCCATCAACTTCCGCAGTATGAACTGGTTCGACCGCTGTGTCGTATTCAGTGGTGTCGGTTTTGGTTCTGGTCTTGCTCCAAAAGCACCGGGTACCTTTGGTTCAGCTTTTGCCCTGCTGTTTATTCCTTTATGGCTTGCTTCCGGATTTCAACTCAGTGTACTGCTGATGATCCTGATGTCCTTTAGTGGTATTTACATTTGTGACCGAACCGCTAAAGTCATGGGCGTTCATGATGATGGCCGGATTGTCTGGGATGAATTTGCAGGACAGTCCATCACATTTTTACCCCTGATTTACATGGGAATAATGAACTGGATGTGGGTACTGGTCGGATTTATTCTGTTCAGACTGTTTGATATCTGGAAACCCTGGCCTATCCGTGTAGCTGACCAGCAGGTCGGTGGCGGTTTTGGCATCATGCTTGATGACATCATCGCGGGTATATGGGCTGCACTGTGTATCTGCATTTACTTATATTTTACTATTGCTTAAACGTTGTACCTGGAAAAATACATGTCAACTAACGTTATTATTCTTGCCGCTGGTAAGGGAACGCGAATGCGCTCCAGCTTACCCAAAGTATTACAACTACTGGCGGGTCGCCCTTTACTTGGTCATGTGATCGAAACTGCAAAAAAACTGAACGCAGATAATATTATTACGATTTTTGGACATGGCGGTGAGCTGGTACAACAAGCCTTTGCCGCAGAAAATGTACAATGGGTTGAGCAGGCAGAACAGCTGGGTACAGGTCATGCTGTTAAAGTGACCTTACCGGTCTTACCTGCAGATGGCATTTCTCTGATTCTGTCTGGAGATGTTCCATGTATTACCCAGGACACGCTTAAAAAACTGCTGGATGCCTCCACCTCTACAGGTATTGGTCTCGTGACCCTGACGGTCGCAGATGCAACTGGCTATGGTCGTATTGTGCGTGAAAACGGTAAAATCCAGGCCATTGTTGAACATAAAGATGCGTCTGAAGAACAGCGTAAAATCAAAGAATTTAACACTGGAATCTATGCGGTCAGTAATGCAAAACTGCATCAGTGGCTGCCACAGCTGTCCAACGACAATGCTCAGGGCGAATATTACCTGACTGATATTGTCGCTATGGCGATTGCTGATGGACTGGAAGTGGCTTCTGTAGAACCAGAACGTGCTTTTGAAGTTGAAGGTGTAAACGACCGGATTCAGCTTGCCGCTCTGGAACGCGAATTTCAGCAGTATCAGGCAAAACAGTTAATGCAGCAGGGCGTGCATTTAATTGACCCTTCACGTTTTGATCTACGTGGCAAACTGAATGCAGGTTCAGATGTCCGTATTGATATCAATGTGATTATTGAGGGTGAATGTACCTTTGGCAACAATGTTGAAATTGGTGCAGGCTGTATCATTAAAAATACAGACATTGCAGCAGGAACAAAAGTTCAGCCATACAGTGTCTTTGAAAATGCCGTGATTGGCAGCGATGTGCAGATTGGACCCTTTGCCCGTCTTCGCCCAGGTGCGAAACTTGCTGACGAGGTTCATATCGGTAATTTTGTCGAAGTTAAAAACACACATATCGGTACAGGTTCAAAAGCCAATCACTTTGCCTATCTGGGCGATGCAGAAATTGGTGCAGGTTCAAATATTGGGGCAGGAACCATCACCTGTAACTATGATGGGGCAAATAAACATAAAACCATTATTGGCGACAATGTGTTTATTGGCACCAACAACTCACTTGTGGCACCTGTCAGAATTGGCAATGGTGCAACCACGGGTGCAGGCTCTACAATTACACGCGATGTTGCAGATCACAGTTTAGCTGTCGAACGTTCAAAACAGTTCGAAAAAGAGAACTATCAACGTCCCCAGAAGATTAAGAAATAAGAGGATTCACCTATGTGCGGTATTGTTGGCGGCGTTGCTGAACGCAGTATTACCAATATTCTGATTGAAGGTCTGAAACGCCTTGAATATCGTGGCTATGACTCTGCTGGACTTGCACTGATCAATCAGGGGCAGGTACTGCGTGAACGTAAGGTGGGGAAAGTTGCCAACCTTGAGCAGGCTGTTTCAGAAGCTGATCTTGCAGGTGCCCTCGGTATTGCTCATACCCGCTGGGCGACACACGGCAAACCGACTGAAAATAATGCCCATCCTCATATTTCTGGTAATGTTGCCGTTGTTCATAACGGTATTATTGAAAATTATCAGGAACTGAAAGATGACCTGGAAGCGCTGGGTTATGTATTCACTTCACAGACTGATACCGAAGTCGTTGCCCATCTGGTCAATGATGCCCTGAAATCCACACCAAGCCTGCTTGAAGCAGTACGCCAGGTCGTTCCTCAGCTGAAAGGTGCGTATGCACTTGGAATTGTTCACACAGATCACCCTAATGAGTTGATTACTGTCCGTGAAGGTTCTCCGCTTGTCATTGGTGTTGGTATTGGTGAAAATTTCATCAGCTCTGACCAGCTGGCTCTGCTGCCGGTGACCAACCGTTTCATCTACCTCGAAGAAGGTGATATTGCACGCCTGACCCGTAGCAGTATTGAAATTTTTGTTGACGGTAAACGTGTTGAACGTCCTGTAAAAGAACTGGACGCGACTATAAGCAACGCATCTAAGGGCGAATACAAGCACTACATGCTCAAAGAAATTTATGAGCAGCCAGAAGCAATTCAGCAGACAATTTCTCAGGCACTGAACGGCAATGCATTACGCTCAGATTTCCTGAAAAATGCCGAAACAGACTTCAGTAATATTCAACAGGTGCAGATTATTGCCTGTGGTACCAGTTACCATGCAGGAATGATTGCAAAATACTGGTTTGAACAGCTGATCAATCTGCCATGTCAGGTCGAAATCGCGAGTGAATTCCGCTACCGTACACCTGTGATTGTGGGTCAGACCCTGTATGTGTGTATTTCACAGTCTGGTGAAACCGCAGATACTTTAGCTGCTCTGCGTGATACGCAGAAACGCGCTGCTGCTAAAGAGCTGAACATCACCACCATGACCATCTGTAATGTCGCTACATCATCCATGGTCCGTGAAACCAATCACAGCCTGCTGACTTTAGCGGGTCCTGAAATTGGTGTTGCATCGACCAAAGCATTTACGACTCAGCTGGCGGCATTAATGCTGCTGGTGCTGAAAATCGGTCAGATCAAACAGTCCATCACTGAACAGCAGATTGCAGACATCACGACAGATCTGTGGCATACACCAAAAGTGATTTTGGATACTTTACAGAACGACAAAGAAATTCTGCGTCTGTCTGAACTGTTCAAAGAAAAACAGCACTGTCTGTTCCTGGGACGTGGCACGGAATTCCCAATTGCGCTGGAAGGTGCACTGAAGCTGAAAGAAATTTCCTACATTCATGCTGAAGGTTATGCTGCCGGTGAACTGAAACATGGACCACTGGCACTCGTGGATAATGATATGCCTGTAGTGATCCTGGCGCCGAAAGATGATATGCTGGATAAATTAAAATCCAACATGGAAGAAGTTCAGGCCCGTGGTGGTGAACTTTTTGTATTTGCTGATGAAAACAGCGGTATTAAAGGCAAAGACCGCCAGCACGTTGTGCATGTTCCATCTATCAATCCGATTCTGGCACCGATTGTGTACAGTATTCCGGTACAGCTGTTGTCCTATCATGTTGCGGTCTTACGCGGTACGGATGTAGACCAGCCACGGAACCTGGCAAAATCAGTCACCGTCGAATAATCCTGATCAAGAGGGCTGAAATTTCAGCCCTTTTTTCACTGTATTTTTAAGAGAAAAAAGATGTCTGAACTCACCTGTTTTAAAGCTTATGATATCCGCGGTAAACTCGGCTCAGAATTAAATGAAGATATCGCCTACAAAATAGGACGTGCCTACGGTCAGATTTATCAGCCCCGCACTATCGTGATTGGCAGCGATGTCCGCCTGACCAGCGAAAGCCTGAAGCAGGCAACCATTCAGGGTCTGAACGATGCTGGGGTCAATGTACTTGATCTGGGCATGACGGGAACAGAAGAAGTCTATTTTGGTGCTTTCCACCTGGATGTTCAGGGCGGAATTGAAGTGACCGCCAGTCATAATCCAATGGATTATAACGGGATGAAGCTTGTCCGTGAAAACTCACGACCTATCAGTGCAGATACAGGACTGAAAGATATTCAGAAACTTGCTGAAAGTGCTGAATTTAGAGAAGCAACGCTGAAAGGCAGTACTCAGAAATACAATATTCTGCCTGAATTTACTGAACATCTGATGAACTATATTGACCCTGCCAGAATCCGGCCATTAAAACTGGTGGTCAACGCAGGCAATGGTGCAGCAGGTCATGTCATTGATGCCATTGAAGAAAAATTTAAGGCATTACAGATTCCTGTTGAATTTATTAAAATTCATCATGATCCTGATGGCACATTCCCAAATGGTATTCCCAACCCGATTCTGATTGAAAACCGGGGCAGCACATCTGCTGCTGTGCTGGAACATAAAGCAGATATGGGTATTGCCTGGGATGGCGACTTTGACCGCTGTTTCCTGTTTGATGAAAAAGGACAGTTTATTGAAGGCTATTACATTGTCGGTCTTCTGGCTCAGGCTTTCCTGCTGAAACAGGCTGGTGAAAAAATTGTGCATGATCCACGACTGGTGTGGAATACCCTGGATATTACTGAGCAGTATCAAGGCATCGCGGTACAGTCCAAATCAGGACATGCTTTTATTAAAGATGTAATGCGTGAACACAATGCTGTTTATGGCGGTGAAATGAGTGCCCATCATTATTTCCGTGATTTTGCATATTGTGACAGCGGCATGATTCCATGGTTACTCGCGGTATCGGTTCTTTCTGAAACCAGACAGACTCTGTCATCCCTGGTTGAAGATATGATTCAGAAATTCCCATGCAGTGGTGAAATCAATTTCAAAGTCCAGGATACTCAACAGACCATTCAGAAAATTTTCGATTACTTTGCCGATCAGCAACCTGCCATTGACCGTACTGATGGAGTCAGTCTGGACTTTGGCGCATGGCGTCTGAATGTACGTGCATCCAATACCGAACCGTTATTACGTCTGAATATTGAAAGCCGCCGTGATCAGAACCCTCAACCAATGCAGCATTATATTGATTTGCTGACCAGCCTGATTCAGGGCTGATCAACAAAAAATAAGGAGTCATTAAGACTCCTTATTTTTCTGATAACAATAAAATCCGTTATTTATTGTTCCAGTAAAATTTTCAGTAACCCCTGGGTAGAGGCATCGAGTGCGGAAAGATCCTGCTGCTCTCTGTTCAGTATCGGTAGCAGCTGATTAGCGATTTCCTTCCCTTTTTCCACACCCCATTGGTCAAAAGGATTGATATCCCACAACACCGACTGAACAAAAACTTTATGCTCATATAACGCAATCAGCATACCTAAGCTATGTGGATTCAGCTCTTTTAACAATAAAGTACTGCTGGGCTGATTCCCTGAATATTGCTTATATTTTTCCAGCTGACTCAGTTCTGACGGATCAAGTGCCTCATTGCCAAATGCCAGCAGTCTGGATTGAGCCAGACAGTTGGAAAGTGCCAGATGATGCTGCTCAATCAATGCATCCGCATTTTCCGCATAAGTAAACTGATTGGCGTTGTAGCGTTGAACCGGTGCAATAAAGTCACAGCTGACGGCATGAGTTCCCTGATGCAGCAACTGATAAAATGCATGCTGCGCATTAGGTCCAACCTCGCCCCAGACAATTGGACAGGTGTCCATACTGACCCGTATATTATTTCGCTGAATCGATTTACCGTTGGATTCCATTTCCAGCTGCTGTAAATAAGACGCAAAATATTTCAGTCGACCATCGTAGGGCAAAACAGCATGTGTCTGAATATTCAGAAAATTATTATTCCAGACGCCCAGTAAGCCCATCAGCACAGGAATATTTTTTTCAAATGGCGCAGACTGAAAATGCTGATCAACTTCATATGCCCCAGCCAGCAACTGTCTGAATCCATCCATACCAATACTGAGTGCTATCGGCAGTCCAATACACGACCACAGCGAGTATCTTCCTCCCACCCAGTCCCATAACTTCAGCTGGTTTTCAGGAGCAATTCCCCATGCTGTCATTTTTTCAGGCTTGGTCGAAATCCCAATAAAATGGTGCTTCAGAATCTGAGGCTGATGTCCCAGCGCTTTTTCAAGCCACAATCTGACCGTCTGTGCATTGGATAAAGTATCAATGGTACCAAATGACTTGGAAGAGATAATAAACAGCGTTGTTTCAGGGCGGAGTCTGTGCAGCAGTTCTGATAACTGACTGCCATCCATAGTGGATACAAAATGTACATCCAGTGGCTTAACCGTCGGTTTCTTAAAATCAGACAGCGCCTGAGTCACCATCAGAGGTCCAAGGTCAGATCCACCGACCCCAATATTCACCACGTCCTGAATGACTTCACCTGTTGAACCACGACGCTGACCCTTATGTATCTGTTCAACCAGAACAGCCATACGCTCCAGTTGTGTATGCACCTCGCTTGCCAGTTCTGGACAGTTCTGATCATGCACTGGCAACCTTAAAGCCCAGTGCATAGCCGCACGCTGTTCGGTATAGTTAATTTTTTCCTGTGAAAACAGTCGTCGGATCCAGCCTGACAGATCCCGTTCTGTAGCAAAACCGATCAGTGCATCCATCACCTTTTTATCAATCCGATGCTTGCTGAAATCAAAACATACCTGATTCAAGCGTTCAGAAAAATGTTCAAACCGTAATGGATCCTGTGCAAACAACTCATTCAGATGACGGGTTTCAAAGGCAGTTTTCAGTTGATTCAGTTCGAACAGACCCGATGAAGACGGTTCAGATATATCTGTCCCAGAATGTGCAGTCATCAACGGCCAACTCCCATATAAGCAAATCCTTGAGATTTCACATATTCAGGATCATAAATATTACGCCCATCCAGTAACAGCGGATGTGTCATTCTTTTTAACAGTTCTGTGTAATCCAGGCTGAAATACTGTTTCCATGCAGTCAGTACGCATAGACCATGTGCACCATCCACTGCCTGATACTGATTTTCACACAGAATCAGATCAGGACGTTCACCATAGATCTGCCTGATCTCGTTTAATGCCTGAGGATCATGCAATGCCACTGCCACCCCCTGCGCCCATAATGCTTTTAACATCACATGGATCGGGGAATGCTGTACTCTTGTGGTGTTTTCCTTAAATGATGCACCCCAGATAGCAAGACGTTTACCCTGAAGATCACCCTGATAATAATTCCAGAATTTCTGAAACATCAGTTCTTTCTGCTGCTCATTAATTTCCCAGACCTGAGAAAGTAATCTGCTTTTTACACCTGTATTGGTCACAGTATTAGCGAGCGTCTGAATATCATGAGTAAAATTCTCACCACCAAAGCCTGCCCCAGGATACAGATAAGATGCCCCTATTCGACTGTCGGCTGCCATTCCCTGACGCACATGGGAAATATCAATCCCCAGCTTTTCTGCAACCACAGCCAGGTCATTGATGTAACTGATCCTGGTTGCCAGCATACCTGAGATACTCAACTTGGTAAATTCGGCATCCAAAACAGGCATAAACAGAAAATTCTGTTCCAGTGGAAATAAAGGTCTGAGCATCTCTTTCAGTCGGATCTGTGCTGCAGGATCTGTACAACCGGCCGTCAGCTGCTTCGCCTGAGTCAGACTGCGTAATGCATTACCTTCCTGAATGGTATCCGGTAAATAAATCCACTGATCATCAGGTAAAATTCTGCTGAAACGGTCAGTACCATTCAACCCCAGTGTTGAAGCATTGATCATCAGTTTAGGGTGAATAATCGGTCTGTGCTGCAACTGGGTCAACAACTCAAATGCAAGACTTTCTTCAGCTGGGCTGAAGCTGAAAATATAAGCATCCACAGTCAGTGGCAGTTCTGAAAACTCACAGAATTTCAGCCGCTCTTCCTGACGCTGCTGCTCCAGCAGTTGAGTAACAGACTCATCCTGAAAATGATAGTTTTCGGCATCAGATGAGCTGAAAATATTACACCAGTAGACGTCATGCCCACATTCAGCAAGTAAGGCTGACATAACACCTGAATAAAGTGTTTTACCAAAAACAGCAATCTTCATCGCAAAAATCCTGTGCTTTCTTAGAGCGGAAGTTCCTGAATCAGTGCCTTGAACTCATTGCCTAATTTAGGGTGCTCAATTCCATAATGCAGTACTGCTTTCAGATACCCCAGTTTACTGCCACAGTCAAAAGTCTGACCTTTCATACGATAGGCATCAACAGACTGTTCAAGCTGCAGGGCAGCAATCGCATCAGTCAGCTGAATTTCATTCCCCGCACCTTTAGGAGTATTTTCAAGCAGTTCCATAATTCGGGCTGGCAGAATATAACGCCCTACAACGGAGAGGGTGGATGGTGCAGTACCTATAGCCGGTTTTTCCACAATCCCCTGCATCACCACACTTTCACCCTCAGCAGGTGCTGCAGCCACATCAACAATTCCATACTGATCAACCATATGATCAGGTACGGCTTCAACCATAATCTGCGCATGCTTACGCTGTGAAAAATGGTCAATCATCAATGTCAAATCACTGGTATTGTCCTTCGACTTGACCAGTACATCCGGTAGCAGAACTGCAAAATCCTCCTGACCAATCACTTCTTTTGCACAGAGAACCGCATGTCCGAGACCTAAAGGTTGTGGCTGGCGGACACTGATCACACTGACATGTTCAGGTAAAATTTCTGTGATTTCTTTCAGCAGATCAAACTTTTTTTTCTGCTCAAGCGTAGTCTCAAGTTCAAAATTACGATCAAAATAATTTTCAATCGAAGCTTTGGAAGAATGTGTCACCAGAATAATCTGTTCAATTCCTGCTTCAACAGCTTCTCTGACGACATATTCAATTGCAGGACGGTCAACAACTGTCACCATTTCTTTGGGAATGGATTTACTGGCAGGTAAAAAACGGGTACCCAGACCAGCGACAGGGAGTATGGCTTTTCTGATTGTCATGCAATTTCCTGAATGTACAAATGAACAGGCTTAGTTTACCTGAATTTCTTTACCACGTTGATAGCCATCCACATAGTGTTCAAGCTGCGATAAAGCCCAGTCAATATCCTGCTGTGTCGCGGTCAGCTCGTTGATCCGTTCAAAAACTTTCATCAGCTCATCCAGCGGATAATGCTTTTCAAATGATCTTAAAATCCGGCTGTGATCAGTGACTTCAGTATCTTCCTGGTCAATCAGCAGTTCTTCATACAGTTTTTCACCTGGACGCAGGCCGGAATATTTAATTTCAATATCGCCATCAGATGAACCCTCTTCACGTACACGCAGTCCACTCAGGGAGATCATCTGTCTTGCCAGATCCTGAATACGCACAGGCTCGCCCATATCCAGCAGGAATACATCACCACCCTGCCCCAGTGCACCGGCCTGAATCACCAGCTGTGATGCTTCTGGGATCGTCATAAAATATCGAGTGACATCGGGATGTGTCACAGTTATTGGACCACCTTTAGCTATCTGCTGTTTAAACAAGGGTACCACTGAACCTGATGAACCCAGTACATTACCAAATCGAACAATACTAATTTGTGTCTGATCTTGAGCTTCAGCCATTGCCTGACAATAAAGTTCAGCCATCCGTTTCGACGCGCCCATAACATTGGTCGGTCGTACAGCTTTATCCGTCGAAATTAGAACAAAGGTTTCAACTGCATTTTTTACAGCAGCATTCAGGCTGAATGCGGTGCCAAGAGCATTATTCTTCAGACCAGAAATCGGATTGCACTCGACCAGTGGAACATGTTTATAGGCCGCTGCGTGATATACCGTCTGTACGCTGTACTGCTGAATAATACGTTCGAGCTTCGGCTGATCCAACACCGTTCCAAGAATAGGAATAATTTCAATCTGAGTTTTTAAACGCAGTTCCTTATCTATACTGTACAGGGCAAACTCAGTCAGTTCAAAAATAATCAGTTTCTTCGGCTGATTTTTCACAATCTGTCGGCATAATTCAGACCCGATAGACCCCCCTGCGCCTGTGACCATCACTACTTTATTTTTAATATTCTTTGCCAGTAATTCTGCAATAGGTGGAACAGGATCTCGTCCTAACAGATCGATAATATCCACTTCCTGAATATCTGAAACGTGAATATCACCATCAACAAGCTTTGTCAGACCAGGAATTTCTGTAATTTTTAAATGTACAGGTTCAAGAAATTTAATGATTTCACTTTTTCTGACCCGCCCTACAGAAGGCAAAGCAATCAGAATTTCATCAATCTGTTGTTTTTTCAGCTGTTTAAGACTGTTTCCTGCATCAAAAACCCGTAACCCACCAATAATCTGACCGGATAAAGAAGTATCGTCATCAATGAAAAAAACCGGTAAATGCTCATCCGAACGGTACAGCGTTGCAGCGACCTGTTGACCTGCATAACCTGCGCCATAAATAGCTACTCTTTTACGCGGCACATCAGATGACAAATGGGACTTGACCAGCATACGGATCGCAGCCCGACTGAACCAGATCCATGAAAACATCATGAAACCGAACATAATCGGAATGGAAGTCGGAATGAATGCGTGTGTCAGATAGGCAAGTAGATACAAGCCAGCAACAGTAACAAAAGTCGCCAAACCTAACTTAAAAATAAACGCTTCATTGAATGTACGGACAATGAAACGGTAAACCCCACAAATAATCAATGCAACTGTAGTGATCAGACTCACCCAGACCGCACCAAAATCAAGACGAGGAACAACCTCCGCACCTAAATTAAATTCGCGGATGGCATAACACAACCAGATCAGTGCAGGAAACACACAAAAATCTATAAGAATTAAAAAAGCCTGTTTTGCCAGTCTGGGCGCAGCAGCCAATGAGATAATAATTGATTTCACAGAAAACTTCTTTTCGGCCTGACGTTCTTATCCATTTTTAATGCAGTACATACATTAATTGATGGATACCCTCACAATATCGTTATTTTTAATATACAGATACATTAAATATGTATCTGTATAGACTGATTTTTTCCTGTTAAAGCTGACCAATAACCTGCTGAATTACTGTAACAGTTTTATTCAGGCTGGCTTCACTCAGCGTTGGATGAACCAGAAACATCAGACTGGTTTCACCCAGCTGCTGCGCATTCTCAAGACGCTTTTCCGGTCGCCATGGTGTATTGTCAAAAGCATGCTCAAGATAGACTTCCGAACATGATCCACTGAAACATGGAACACCCTGTGCATTGATTTCCTGCATAATCCGGTCACGTGACCACCCTTCAGGTAATGCATCTATATTGACCTGAACATAACATTTATAACAGGCATGTACATAATCCTGCGATGGACGGTGTACTGTAAAAAATGGACTGTCATCAAATGAAGTCAGAATCTGATTCATGTTCTGAGTTCGTTTTGCTGTCCACTCAGGCATACGGGTCAGCTGAATTCGACCAAGTACTGCCTGCATTTCCATCATTCGCCAGTTTGTACCGAATGAGTCATGTAACCAGCGGAACCCTGGCGGATGCTGTTTGTTGTAGACACTGTCATAATTTTTACCATGGTCTTTGTATGACCACATTTTTTTCCACAACGTTTCATCATTGGTTGTGACCATTCCACCTTCACCGCCAGTCGTCATGATTTTATCCTGACAGAAAGACCATGCTGAGATATGTCCAATTGAACCTGCAGATTTACCTTTATACTTAGCCCCATGCGCCTGTGCACAATCCTCGATGACATACAGACCTTTTTCTTCAGCCAACTGCATGATTGGGTCCATATCACACATCCACCCTGCAAGGTGAACACAGATGATGGCTTTAGTTTTTGTACTGAATACAGCATCTATAGTGCGACGGGAAATATTCTGCGAATCAGGTTCTACATCTGCAAATACAGGCGTTGCACCTGCTGTAATAATTGAGCTGACTGAAGCGAGAAAGGTTCTGGAGGTCACAATCACTTCATCGCCAGGACCGATGTTTAATGCTTTCAGCGCAACATCAAGTGCTACGGTACCGTTGGCAAGTGCAACTGCATACTCAGATTCTGCGAACTGTGCAAATTCTTTTTCAAATTCACGGCATTCCTGACCCGTCCAGTAATTCACCTTATTTGAAAGTAATACTTGAGATACAGCATCCGCCTCTTCCTGAGTGAAACTTGGCCACGGTTCAAATGCAGTGTTTAACATATTATCTGTCCTGATTTCTGAGCGGTTTAAACTCTTATTTCTTCTCTAAAATTCGTGCCGGGTTACCGACAACAGTCACGCCTGGTGGTACGCTTTTCGTTACAACAGCCCCCATTCCCACCACCGCCCCTTTACCAATCACTAAAGGCTTATCCGGCGTACCCTGCTTAATAACTGCGCCTGTTCCGATATAGGCATGGTCTTCGATATGAATATTACCATTACATTTTACACTCGGTGCAAAAGTAACATAATCGCCAATCACACAATCATGCGCAACATAACTATAAATATTGGCATGGAAAAACTTGCCAATTTTTATATTTGAAGTCAGACATGTAAATGGGCAGAGTAAACTGCCTTCACCAATTTCCACTTCATCCAGAATTACTGTATTCTCAGCTTTCACTTCCAGATGCTGAATGCTGTCTTCATTTAAACGTAATACAAGTTTTTCACGAACGATGCTGTTTGCAATAGCAATTGTAACTGATTTTGAAACTGCTTTATGTGATTTGAAATCATGATAACTTAGTATTGGATATCCATTCAGATCTGTTCCTGCTTGCCCATCATCAATAAAAACAAAGCATTCTTTTTCTATATGAGGGAATTGTTGGCGCACCAAAGGCATTACTTCTTTACCAAAACCGCTGGCACCATACACTCCATACAATTCAACTGTCATTCTGTTTTTCCTTTTCATGTGTACCAGTAAAACGAGTCATCGTTGCTTCGCCCTCTGCACTGATATCGTCTTTTGCAATCACTTTATGTACGGTTTTAAACATAATTTTAAAATCAAGCAAGGTGGATCGGTTCTCTACATACCAGGTATCCAGCTTAAATTTTTCTTCCCAGCCAATCGCATTACGTCCATTCACCTGGGCATGACCCGTCATGCCTGGGCGCACATTATGGCGTTTTGCCTGTTCTTCATTATATAAAGGTAAATACTCCATAAGTAATGGTCGAGGACCAACAATACTCATATCACCTTTAATTACATTCCACAGTTCCGGCATTTCATCCAGACTGGTTGAGCGCAGCATTTTACCAAAAGGCGTTAATCGCTCACTATCGGGTAAAGGATTACCTTGTGCATCCACCCCATCTTTCATGGTGCGGAATTTAATCATTTCAAAAGGTTTGCCGTTCAGACCTGGACGTACCTGACGAAACAGAACAGGAGATCCCAGATTCTTTTTTACTTTACGTGCCACGATAAAATACAAGGGTGACAGCAAAATCAGAGCAATAGAGGCGATGATGATATCGAGTATTCTTTTCATTAATCAGTCCTCATCGTTCAAAACAACATTTACAAGTTTTTCTGCAATCTTTGTATAATCCAAATTCTGAATAACATAATTTTTACCATTATCCCCCATCTCATGACGCTCACTGTCACTTAAACTGTATAACTGTATAACTGCGTCAACAATAAGTTCGGGATCTTCTGCCTCAATTCTGATACCAGCATTTGCAAGTTCTACCACATCCCCTTTACCGGAAAATGCATGAATAATAGGTTTTGCAGAAAAAAGGTATTCCGGTAATTTATTCGGAGCAATCCCAAATCTATAAAGAGAATTCTTCTGCCACCCTATATAACAAACATCAAAATAAGCCAACATAGACTGAATCTGCTTTTTAGGTATCGCATCAATAAAAGTAACATTACTTAAGCCTAAGGATTTAACTTTATTGACCAGATCTTCTTTTTCTTTACCCGCACCTACTAATACAAAATGAATATCTTTTTGTTGCTTCGACAGTGATTTTGCAGCTTCAATTAAATCATCAATTGCATTCGCAACTCCTATAGTCCCAGTATAGCCCACAATGAATTTATCATTTGGAATTTGATTAATAATATCAATATTCAATGGTTCTCTATGTGTCACTTCTTCCAAAGAAATCCCATTGGGAATCCAATGAAACTTAGCTCTGTCAAGACCTCTTGTTTGCATATGCTCTACGGCATTAAACAGATTGGAAAACACAAAATCAGCTTTTTTATAAGCTCTGTCTTCTATCCATTGCATAAAACGCACAAAAGGATGTTGAGGAGAGTGACCACCTAGCTCAATCCATGTTAGAGGCCAGATATCCCGTACTTCAAAAATAAATTTTGCTTTAAATTTATTAGAGAGATATTTTGCCCCAAGATAGCCAACAAGTGATGGCGATGAATAAAGAACAATATCTGGTTGATGTTCCATTAAAGGCGGTAATTTTTTTAATGCCCATGAAAATCTAAACCAGTTAATGACTCGCTGCTTACTGTGAGCTTCCTCATATTTTGGTAAATTTATCCATACGAATGAAAAGTTTGGTGCAATAGCCTCCAAGAGATAGGGAGATTTAAATTGTTTAGGTTTTCGTAATAAATGACTGTACCCACCTGCAATGACATAAACCTGATGCCCCATTTTAGCTAATTCAGAGGCAATATAATAATGTCGTCCACCCATTGCAGTCTCAGGAGTAGAACTGTATTGATTAACAATCCAAAAAGTTTTCTTAGTATTCATACGCTACACACTAATCAAAATAACAGCACACTTAATGCTGTTTGTAAATAACAATTTCAGCATATTATGATTTAAATTATTAATACAAAAATCCTCATTCAAAAATTAACAACTCATTTTCTTTCATCAAAAACATCTGCATGAATTTTATAAAAATATTACGAATCCTCACAATAAAAAGAAGAATAATCATTGATTACATTTTCAGAAATAAAAGGAAGTAAAAGTTTCTTTAACTCAAAATCAGATATTTTTATATCTTTATCCAATAAATTGTTTAATGCCTCTGAAATACTAATACAATCACATGGGTCAACGGTATAAAGAATATTTTCATTACTGAACAAACCATCTATTCCTTGATTTTTTGAACATATGGCAATACAACCTTGACTGATAGCCTCAATATAGACCATACCAAAAGTCTCTAAAAAGGATGGTACCAATAATATATTAGAAGAACGATACTTCAACAAAAGCTCTTCTTTAGGAATTTTATCTAAAACAGACACCCAATCAGGTATTGAATTAATCTGACAGATCTTTTTAAAATCTGTCACACTACCCCCAATAAATTCAAGCTGAAAATCCCCTCTTAAGTTATAAAGAGCAGAGCAAGAATTAAAAACTGCCATAATATTCTTATTAAGATCAAAACTGCCTACAAACAAAATCTTTTTGTTATTAATGCTTAAATTATCAAAATAATAAATATTATCAACCCAGTAATCATTTATCGGATTTGGTATAAATTTAAACTTATTTGAATTTTTTTCTAAAAATAGTGTTTTTTCACCATTTTTCATTAACACTAAGCTAGGAAAATAAATATATTTAGACTTACTTGCTATCAATCTGAAAAACAATCTTAAATGATAGCCGTATTTAAAAAATATAGACACATCAGTAGTTCTTACAAAAGTACTAAATACTGTTCCAAAAATAAAATAAAGATACAAACACAATACACCATCAGACCAAAAAGTATAAGACAAAGCTTTGCTTTCCTTCATATCTATCTTATAAAATTTTATTTTGGAAATAATCATAAAAATAATTATTAGTGATTTTATTATTGGAAAAAATTTCATGTACTTATTAACATAAAAATATTCAACAATAATATTATTTTTACTAATATTATTTCTACCAATAAGCCCCCTATTGCTACAAGGTACAAAAATATAATGATTAATATTGCTGTATTTTCTTGATAATTTTAAAATAACTTCACTATGAACCTTATTTCCAGTGAAATTATTACAAATATAAATATAAGATTTCATGCACACCTTCAATCATATATATTCTTTATTTAAAACCTTCATAAAAACGATGCCTTACATGAAGGTGACTCCCCACCATACTATTTATATATCATTTATTTTTTAGATCAAAAATATCATGATTCTCCAATAATTTACGATAGGAAAATATCATCTTCTGCTCCTGAACCTCCCAAGAGTTTTCGCATGCCACATCATAAGCATTTTTCTTCATAGACACCAAATCTCTAGTCAAAAAATCATCAACCGCTTGATTAATACCTTTTGAAGAAAAATCACTAATTACTACCCCCATATTATTCTTAACTACTAATTCAGACATATCTTTCATATTAGAGACCAAAACAGGTAAACCCGCCATAGAATATTCGAATAGTTTATTAGGCATACAATAATAGTAAGATAAACAAGTATTTTCGATTAAAGAAATACCTAAGTCAGCTGATGAAGTATATTCCAGCACAACCTGTGGTGATACTGCTGGGAAAAAGAAAATATTATTATAATTTTTAGCTAAATCAGTTATATCTTTCTCTAATTCACCATATCCCATAAAAACAACCACAACTTTGTCATCTTTTCTATCTCTAAATGCATCTAAAATTAAATGAATACCTCTACCATAAAATAAACCACCTTGATAAATTAATATGATTTGATCTTCGCGAATATCCAACTGCTCCCTGAAATGGTTATTTTTTTTCATTTCTCTTTTATTTGGTGCATTTAAAACAACAGGAGGACGTTTGATGTCATATTCTTTTTGATACCAATCAGCAATACTTTCACTAACAACTATTGTCATATCAACATGTTTTATCAACTTTGACTCAAAAAATCTGCTTATTTTCTTCCTTACTCCTTTTAAGCCATTACGCTCCACCTCAAGCTCGTGGGTGTCATAAATTAATATTGCTTGAAAGCAATATTTTAAAAAAAGTCCAAATGGAAGCATACTCAAAGAATGAATGTTTATCATTTTTATATTTTTATCTTTATAATAATTATAAATTGAAAAACAAAACTCTATATACTTTATGACTTGCATAAAAAGACTTTTATTTAAACTTCTACTCCTTAAAGAAAACCTTTTCAACTCTCTCTTATTGTCATAATTAAATTCACTATCCAACCCTTCCTTGTATAAAGCTGCAATATATAGCTTATCCACAATACCAGAATCAACTAAGCTTTTAGTCTGCTTCAAAACACGACTTGCATTTGTGAATTCATTCAAACTTATATGAAGATTTCTCATAATCACTTACTCACACATTATCAATTAATTGGAAATAAGAATATTTCATTGCACATTACTTCCATAAAAGCTTTATCTGACATAACTTAACTTCAATTTTTTCATTGAAATAAAAACAAAAACTAACGTGATTATAATAAGAGTAATATTTAATATAAAATTAGAAAAACTTGTAACTGACAACGATCTAAAATACAAAATCACCCACACATAGTAACCTGCTCCGATAGGAAGCTCTCTAAATTTCAAAATAATGCTATCTAGAATTCTTAAAACAAAACCTATAAAAAATGAAAATGGTGCAATAAAAATTGGGCCGAAATTAGCGTAAATCTCTGCCCAATAAACTGTTGGCATAGTTCCAACAATTCCTAATTGTTCTAACTGAGGGTTTACCCAATTCATAACCAATACGGTTAGCCTAACAGGCTCATATGGAAATATTCCCTTTGGATTAGGAAAACTTTTCCCATAAAGAAAATCATAATGTTCAGGAAATAATTCCAAATAAAAATATGCTGGTGTAATACTTCCTGTAAAAGTTCTAGATAATACTGAGTTAAAAGCATCCGACACCGACAAACTTTTCATAAAAAACATATACATACATATTAATATAGAAAATATTGGAATTGAAATTTTGAATATTGATTTAATAGGAATTAAACCCTTCCTACAAATAATCGTATTTACTAAAAACATTCCTACAATTAACCAAATTAAAGGGGCTTTTTCTGTAGCCATTAATGCAATAAATCCATTAACTACAAACAAGAATAAGACAACATATAAATCTTTTTTATTATGAAAAACCAACCATTGTGCATAGAAAGAGAATAATAGAAATTTTAAAATATCTTCCATAAAAATACTGTATAAAAAATATGAACCTTCAAAATTATTCCCCATATCACTTCTTAAGCTTTGTATTCCACTTTTACTTTCAAAAGAAAAAATATTAAAAATAGCAATTTCAGGAACAGCTTTAATATAGAGATAAAGAAAAACAATCCCGATAACAATGAATATGTATGATTTTAATCTTTGTATATTATTAATTTTTTTTATTCTTTCAATAGAAAAATGTGAATCAGCTAAAGATAAAGTTTTTTTAGCAACCCCTCCTCCTAGCATTATAAAAAAAATTGATAGTGAGGAAAAAAACCAAACCAAGAATATAGTTTCCCTATCAATGACTCCATTTGAAACTCTCAACGGATCCATATGGAAAAATAAAAATATTATCCCTATATATGCAAAGACAAAAATGCTAATTAAAAGAAAATTTAAAATTCCAACCTTAAGAATACTTTCTTTAAATATATATTTATACACATATAGTGCTAAAACCGGGAATAGAAAAAAAAGAATTACGAACAAAAATTCAAACATTTGATTCTCTTCCAATTTTCAAATTAAATATATATTTAAACAATATCACTCTATTAAATACCTCTTTTTTTTACAGCCCAAATCACAACAAGCATATAAATAAAATAAAATAAAAAACCTGAGAAAATATAATAATCAATAACAAATTCACTCCCAATCCATGCTAAAGCAAATAAAACACCGACACGAATTAGAAAACCAAAAACTTGTAAAATTAAAGCAATTTTTTGAAAGCCAACGATATGCAACGCCATTGAAATGGGTGATGATAAAATTTGCATAAAATACCACGGTATCATTATTAAAATATACTTACCCAAACCCGCCCACTCAATCCCAAAAATAAAATCAAATATAAAAGAACTAATTAAAGCCAATAAAACAAAAGGGATAATGATAATTTTAAATATTTTAATTAGAATAGAAATTGTATAATCATATAATCCTCCATTTATATAATAATGTGGAGCTTGCGACAAATAAACCTGTGACATTGAACTTCCAATTAATGTCATAGGCACACCCAAAAGCTTCATTGCCATCATTAAATAACCAACCTCAGAGCCAGCTAAAAAACCTGCTATAACTATCAATGGCAACTGAATTGCACTTGAGTTTGCTAATGCTTCAAAAGTTGAATATTTAGGAAATTTACTATATTTATGAAAAGTCTTTTTTATTGATGCACTCTTCACTTTTCTTAAATCTTTCTTAGCATCGGCTGCCAATTTAAATATTCCGCCAGAAAAGTTTAAAATTTGCCCTAATATTAAACCCCAAAATCCCCCCCAAACCAACCCAGTTGAAAGGCTTACCCCATTACCCAAAACTGCTTGAGTCATTCGTGTTTGAGAAATATCTTTAAATCTTTTATGACGTGTTGTCCAATATTGTAATGCAGAATATAACCCTGAAACAAAAACACCAAGTGGAATCAACCAAATCCAGTAAGATAATTGATCAATTATTTTATATTTTTGAATATATGGATGACTTATTATAAGAAATATATAAAGAATAATGGTGAGAATAATATTACTAAGTAATGATAATAATAATAAAGCTTTCCCGTCACTTTCATTTTCCGGTATTGGAATAGCAATATCAAACCTTAAACATGAAATTACGGCAAAAATTGAAACAATAGCAACATATACACCCAAGACAGAATAGTCTTCAGGAGTATACAAACGTGTCAAAATTGGTAAGCACAAAAATCCTATCAATTGGGCAAATGCTGTACCACCAACCAACACAGATACAGCCTTTAAAAAGCCCCCTTGCGCATTTAACTTTGCATTAACTTTTTCAAGAAGGCTTTTCACTACTTATTTACTCAAAAGTGCTGCAACAATTTTTTCTTGAGCTTCTACAGTCAAGTAAGGATGCATCGGCAAACTCATCACACGTTCAGCAATTGCATCACCAACAGGTAAAACAGCATCATTTGCAACAGCAGGCTGTTTATTCAGTGGAATTGGATAATGTACCGCTGTAGGAATACCCTGCTCTTTTAACTTTGCTTGTACATCATCACGATTTTCCACTTGAATGGTATATTGCGCCCAAGCACTTTGGTTATATTCTTCAATAAATGGGGTGGTTAAAATACCTGCCTCATTAAAAAGTTTTGTATAGGTTTCCGCAACACGTTGACGTGCCTGCATTTCATCATCCAGAATTTCTAATTTTGGAAGTAAAATTGCAGCCTGCAAAGTATCTAAACGACTGTTCATTCCTACACGAACATGATGATAACGACGATCCTGCCCATGGCGTGCGATCTGACGAATAATTTTTGCCAATTCATCGTCATTGGTAAAAATTGCGCCACCATCACCATAACAACCCAAAGGCTTACTTGGGAAAAAGCTTGTACATGCTACCGTACTTAAATTACAACTTTTACGGCCTTTATAGGTTGCACCAAAACTTTGCGCAGCATCTTCGATTACGGGTAAATTATACTTAGCCGCAATTGCATTAATGGCATCAAAGTCAGCACACTGACCATATAAACTAACAGGAATAATCGCTTTAGTACGTGGCGTAATCGCTGCTTCCAGCTTTTCAATATCCAGGTTATATGTTTTTGGGTTTACATCTACATAAACAGGGGTTGCACCTAACACAGCAACCGTTTCAGCTGTTGCAATATAGGTAAATCCTGGGGTAATCACTTCATCGCCAGAACCGATTCCAAATGCCATCTGCACAATTTGTAATGCATCAGTACCATTTGCACAGCTGATACAATGCTTTGCACCTACATAGGCTGCGAGTTTTCCTTCCAACTCTTTAACTTCAGGTCCAAGAATATACTGACCATGGCTCAATACATTCTGAATCCCCGCTTCAATTTTATCTTTTAAGCGTTCCTGCTGTGCTTTTAAATCAATAAATTCAATCATTTTTGTGCCTGTTGTTTTGTTACATTCTGACCATCCAAACGGTAAATTGCACCTGTATGTGAGCAAGTGGTTTCTGCTTGACCAGCCACAGGTAAATCAAGCTGCTCACCAAACTCACTCATCCAGCCAATCTGTTTCGCAGGAACTCCAACCATTAAGGCATAGGCTGGTACATCCTTATTAACTACTGCACCTGCACCTACAAATGAATATTCACCAATAGTCACACCGCAAACAATCGTACAGTTTGCCCCCAAAGTCGCACCTTTTTTCACCAGGGTATTGCGATATTGATCTTTGCGTTCAATTAAAGAACGTGGATTGTAGACGTTTGTGAACACCATACTTGGACCACAAAAAACACCTTCTTCCAAAGTCACATTGTCATAAACAGAAACATTATTCTGTACTTTACAATGATCGCCAATCACAACTTTGTTACCGACAAAGACGTTTTGCCCCAAGGAAACGCCTTGTCCAATTCTGGCACCACCGCACACATGTACAAAATGCCAGACACGAGAGTTCTCACCAATCTGAGCACCCTCGTCAACAATTGCACTTTCATGTTGATAAAAACTCATCGTGTTTCCCCTTTTATTATTTTACTTTTGCTAACAACGGATGCGGATTACCTGGATTTTCAACAATCGGAGCAATACGAATCACTTCTACTGTTTCAATAGCAGCACGGTTTTCTTCAACACCGTAGCCTTTACCAGCAAGAATACGCTCATAACTTTGCGTATGAAGATCCGTAAAACCACCTGAAAATTCAAGCTCTTCATTCTCAATTGTAATACTGCGATAAGTCAGTTTTTCACCTTTCACCGCATTTGATGGCAAATTGTTTGCATCAATAGACAAGAACCAGCGTACACGTGCACGCTCATATTCCAGATAACCTGAAGCTGTCTTTTCATCACGGAAATGCACTTCATTTTTTACGATATCACCAAAGATGAAATGCAACATGTCATAAAAATGCACACCAATATTGGTTGCAACACCACCAGACTTGTTATCTACACCTTTCCATGATTTTAAGTACCATTTACCACGAGAAGTCAGATAAGTTAAATCAACATCGAAAATTTTTCCTTCAGGTGCTGCCTGCACTTTGTCACGCAATGCAATAATTGAAGGATGTAAGCGTAACTGCAAAATTGAGTTTACTTTTGCACCATACTGTTTCTCATATTGAGATAGCATGTTGAGGTCTTCTGAATTTAAAACCAATGGTTTCTCACAAATCACTTCAATACCATTTTTGAGTGCATATTTCATGTGAGGTGCATGTAGATAGTTCGGTGAACAGATCGCAACGTAATCGAGTTTTTCACCTTTTAATTTCTGATCTTCCACATACGCTTCAAATTCTTCAAATTCAGTAAAAAATTCAGCTTCAGGGAAGTGGCTATCCATAATCCCGACAGAATCATTAATATCCATTGCAACAGCTAAAGTATTACCTGTTTCTTTAATCGCCTTTAAATGACGTGGAGCGATATAACCAGCAGCACCAATAAGAGCAAACTTTTTCATAATTCAATACTTTATAAATTGATTTTTAAAATTACAGACGGAAAACAGTAAAACCTTCAGCTGCAAGCTCATTACGGTCGAACAGGCTTTTTACATCAGCAATAACTGGCTTATCGCAACGCACATATGATTTCAGCTGTGCAGGTGTCAATATCCGGAACTCTTCATGACCAACAGCAACCACCAGACTGTCCACCTGATTTTCAGCATTCACAGTTCCAAGTTCAACGCCATACTCATGTCTGACTTCCTCAGCGTCCGCCCATGGATCAGCAACAATCACCTGAGCCCCCCACAGTTCAAACTCCCTGATCAGATCTGAAACTTTACTGTTTCGGATATCCGGACAGTTTTCTTTGAATGTCACGCCAAGTATACCAATACGGGCACGAGGAACATCCACACCATTTTTCAGCATATGCTTAATCGTGTTGCGAGCCACATAACGCGCCATATTATCGTTAATCCGTCGACCCGCAAGAATCACCTGCGGATGATAACCAACTTCTTCTGCTTTATGCGTCAGATAATAAGGATCCACACCAATACAGTGACCACCAACAAGACCGGGGCGGAATGGAAGAAAATTCCACTTACTGCCCGCAGCTTCAAGTACATCCACCGTATCAATACCGATACGCTCAAAAATGACTGAAAGCTCATTAACGAGTGCGATGTTAAGATCACGCTGAGTGTTCTCAATTACCTTGGCTGCCTCAGCAACTTTTATACTTGATGCTTTGTGTGTCCCTGCTGTAATAATGCTTGCATAAACACCATCCACCAGGTCTGCAGTTTCAGGTGTACTACCACTGGTAATTTTTTTAATTTTAGTCAGTGTGTTTACCTTATCACCTGGATTAATACGCTCCGGGCTGTAACCTGCAAAGAAATCCTGATTGAACTTCAGTCCTGAAACACTTTCCAGAACAGGAATACAGACTTCTTCTGTTGCACCTGGATATACAGTTGACTCATAGACAACAACATCCCCCTTCGAAATCACCTTACCTAATGTCTCACTTGCTTTTTTAAGTGGAGTCAAATCAGGACGATTAACGTGGTCAACAGGTGTAGGAACAGTAACAATAAAAAAATTGCAGCTTTTTAAATCTTCCAGATTTGCTGAATAAGTTAACTGCGCTGCCCTAGCCAGTTCTTCAGAAGATACTTCCAACGTATGATCTGTACCACCCTTCAACTCATCAATTCTTTTCTGATGAATATCAAAGCCCACTACCGGGTGTTTTTTACCAAATTCCACTGCGAGCGGAAGACCGACATATCCTAATCCGATAACCGCAATTCTTAGTTCCGAGATCTGTAACATTCCAGAGCCTTATCTTGTATATTTATGTATATAATAAAACAGCTTTTAAGCACAGCATAATATAACAGACTTTTTTTATTCCAGTTATTAAAATCATAAAATAAATATCAATAAAGCCATTTTTTACTCTGCAAACAAAAATCAAGATCATCCAAATATAATAAATAAAAACAATGACATAAAAATAAAATCAATGGCAATATTTATCATTGCTTACCAAAAGCATATTGAAACCATCAGAAAACATACATTAACTCGACATAAATTTATTTTTAAATTTAATTCAGTGCACACAATAATAATCGAATAATACTACCGCTATACCAGCTTCCTGGTATAAAATAGCAATTACAATTTGTTATATTTTTTTTTATATTGAATTGGGTACAATACCAACTATTTTAATTATCTAACATTATTTTTATAAGCGGGATTGCGAGTGAGACAACTACCATTATCATTACTGCTAGCTTTTGGTCTGACGGGTTCAGGTTGCGCCATTACATCTGGCCTACAGACCTATGACTTACCTGTTGAAGGGGTTTATCAGACTGATCTTGGCACATCAGTGAATGTGGTTCAGTTAACACAGGAATCCTTACCCGCTGTTCAACCCGCACAGATCAATATCCGTCAGGACTACGCTCATCTGTTTAACCGCTCACATAAAAACTATCTCTTAAGTGCTGGCGATATTTTATCCATTTACCTGTGGGCTTATCCCGAAATCACACCACCAACAAATACCATCAATAATGAACAGGCCGCACAGTCCAACGGTTACCAGATAGACCAGAATGGATATATTCAGTTTCCTGTGATTGGTCGTTATAAAGCAGCAGGAAAATCCTTAAACCAGGTCAATCAGGAACTGAGAAGTCAGTTATCCCGCTTTTTAAAAACACCTGATGTTGTTGCACGCGTCCTGTCTTATCAGGGACAAAGATTCTCCGTCCAGGGTAACGTCATGAAAGGTGGCCAGTTTGCACTCAGTGATCAGCCTGTCAGTCTTTATACAGCACTGGGGATGGCTGGTGGCATCAACACTCTGAATGGTGACAATACAGCAATCACCCTGGTCCGACAGGGTAAAACATACAGTTTAAACAGTATTGAACTCGAAAAAGCAGGTTATTCTCTGCACAATCTGTTGATCCAGCCCAATGATACTATTTATGTCAATTCACGTGAAAATCAGAAAGTTTATGTCATGGGTGAGTCTGGGAAAAATCAGTCTCTAACCATGCGTGATCAGGGGATGAGCCTAAGTGATGTGCTGGGCGAAAGCCTTGGTCTGAATCCACTGTCTGCTAGCCGAAGTAAAATTTATGTAGTTCGCAGCAATCCAAATGATTTCAGTACTGAAGTTTACCATCTGAATTTAACCAGTATTGGTGACTTTGGCCTGGCAAACCAGTTTAAAATGCGCAGCAATGATATTGTTTATGTAGATGCTTCAGGACTTGCCCGTTGGCAACGTGTTGTCAATCAGGTTATTCCTTTCTCCAACATGATTTATAACGTTGACCGTATGGGACAGTAATGAAGATCCAGAACATCCTCGTTGTCTGTGTGGGTAATATCTGCAGAAGCCCAATGGCAGAGTATTTACTGAAACATGAATATCCAGACCTCCATATTGAGTCAGCAGGCATTTCTGGTCTGATTGGTCATTCTGCAGATGACAAAGCAGATCTTTGCATGCAAAAATTAGGCATTGATATGTCGCCGCATAAAGCACGCAAGCTGAATGGTGATCTGATTAAAAAAGCCGATCTGATTCTGGTCATGAGCAGTAATCAGCAAAAGCACCTTGAACAGACCTGGCCATTTTCCAAAGGAAAAACATACCGATTAGGACACTGGCAAGGAAAGAATGTCTCTGATCCCTACCGCCATGACCAGGCTGTATTTGATGAAACCTGTCTACTGATTCAGCATTGTGTCGCAGACTGGAAAAAACATATTTAACTTTTGATACCAAGATTATGAGCCAAAATACTAATACAGAAGATACAATTGACCTGAAGGAACTGTTCTTCTCTCTCATTGCTCAATGGAAACTGATTGCGCTGTGCATCATTTTAAGTATGGTCTGTGCTTTACTTTATCTGAGAACAACACCTGATACTTATTCGGTGGATGCACTGGTTCAGGTTGAGGAAAATAAAGGAGCTTCGGCGGCACTGCTGGGTGACCTATCCAGTATGGTGGATCAAAAACAACCTGCTCAGGCTGAAATAGAGATTCTGAAATCCCGCTTAGTATTAGGCTCTGTCATTAATGGATTGAACCTAAATATTAAGGTCTCAGGTACACAGGATACATTCTGGAACCGCTTACTGAACAAACACGAATATAATGCAGAATATTATGGGAAGTCAGTTGTATTCTATGATGATGCAAAATCCTTTGAAATCCGTCAGTTTGATATTCCTGCAAATTTTCTCGACAAAAGTCTTTTGCTCAGCTTCAAAGACAATACTTTCTCTCTGAT
Organism: Acinetobacter sp. WCHAc010052; assembly: GCF_002165295.2. NCBI lineage: Bacteria > Pseudomonadati > Pseudomonadota > Gammaproteobacteria > Moraxellales > Moraxellaceae > Acinetobacter > Acinetobacter sp. WCHAc010052. The sequence goes on from NZ_CP032143.1 coordinate 3,479,850, forward strand.
CAATGAAGCAACTGAACAGACTGTATTTTCCGCACCTATCAATCAACTGACTCAAAAGCAGTCTGAATATGGCGCATGGAAAGTTGCTATCTTTACTAAAGATCACTTAAAAGCCACATACAACATCCGCAAACAGACTTTACCTGCTGCTATGAAAGCATTAACCAACAATTACTCTGTTGCTGAAAAAGGTAAAATGACGGGGATACTGGGGCTGAATTATCAGGGAACCGATAAAGAGCACATCACCAAGGTACTGAATGCAATCCTTGTTGCTTATAGCCAGCAGAACATTGAACGCCGTTCCGCTGAAACTGCACAGACTTTAAAGTTTCTGGATGAACAACTGCCTGATCTGAAAAAACAGCTCGATGTAGCTGAACGTGAATTCAATAAATTCCGTCAGCAGTTCAATACAGTTGATGTGACCAAAGAATCTGAGCTCTATCTGACCCAAAGTATCACTTTGGAAACACAGAAAGCCCAGCTGGAACAGAAACAGGCTGAGCTTTCAGCAAAATATACGCAGGAACATCCTGCCATGCATGAAATCAATGCTCAACTTGGTGCAATCAATAAAAAAATTGCAGAACTGGATGGCACGCTGAAACGTCTTCCAGATCTGCAACGTCAGTATTTACAGCTGTATCGTGAAGTTGAGGTGAAGCAGCAGCTGTATACTGCACTGTTAAACTCTTATCAGCAGTTGCGTATTGCAAAAGCAGGTGAAATTGGTAACGTTCGTGTCGTCGATACCGCAGTTGAACCGATTGAACCGATTAAACCAAAGAAATTGCAGATCCTTGTACTGTCCATATTCTTAGGTGGATTCCTTGGGACTTTACTGGCATTACTGCGTAACATGTTACGTTCAGGGATCAAAGACTCAAGTCAGATTGAAAATGAACTGGATTTGCCTGTCTATGCAACTGTACCACGTTCACCTGTTCAGGAAAGCCGGATTAAACTGCTGAAAAAGAAAAAATCCATTCCTGTGCTTGCGGTTAAAAACAGTGATGATATTGCCATTGAGAGTCTGCGCAGCATGCGTACCGCAATTCACTTTGCGCTCAGCAACGCGAAAAATAATATTATTATGATTTCAGGACCTGCACCCGAGGTTGGTAAGTCATTTATTTCAACCAACCTTGCGGCTATTCTTGCACAAAGTGACAAGCGTGTTCTGATCATTGATGGTGATATGCGTCGTGGTTATCTGCATAAATATTTTGACCAGGAAAACAAAAATGGTCTGTCTGAATATCTGAATGGTCAGTTAAATCTGCAACAGGCGATTCATCAGTCATCCATTCAGAATCTGTCCATTATTCCTCGTGGTAAAAGCCCGACGAATCCTTCTGAGTTATTGAGTTCTGCAAAATTTGCTGCAATGCTTGAAGAAGTGTCCGCGCTGTTTGATCATGTGATTATTGATACCCCACCAGTACTGGCAGTAACCGATGGTATTATTATTTCACAATATACCGGTGTGAACCTGGTGATTGCCCGCTATGCGAAGTCTCAGATCAGAGAACTCGAACTGACGGTCAACCGTTTCGATCAGGCTGGAGTCAAAGTGAATGGCTTTATTCTGAATGATATTCAGCGTGGCACGGGTGGTTATGGTTATGGCTATGGCTACAACTATGCTTATGGTTATAAAGCCTCACAGGATAATGACTGATTTCATAAAGTAAAAAAGCCCGCGAAATGCGGGCTTTTTTACTGACCGAACGGGCATTCAGCGTAAGAATTCTGGTAAAGGCTGATAGCTACTGTTTTTGGCAAGTTCAGTCTTCATTCTTTGCAACATCTGATAGGGCTGTTGCTCAACCAGCAGATTAGTCACACTGGCCGGAATAGCCCCTTCAGGATTTGCATGCCCCGTTGTTGTGACTTTAACCCGCCCATCTGCCTGCTGCTGAAAAACCCAGTCACCAGAATAATCACTGATCCGGATATAACCTGGGTTTACAGGTTTAACCTTTGAAACAGCCGTGTTTTTTATACTGATCACGCCACTGGCATCTTTATACATTTTACCTTTTACAACCATATCACGGTCTTTTAAAGGAAATGGAAAGTCCAGCACCATATACAGGGTAAATTCACCTTTGGCATCGTCACGACTCAGTACTTCTGCCTTGGCGACATTGGGTACCCATCGGGTACTGTTCCGGACATCAAGAATTAAGGCAACCGCCCTTTCTATAGACACATCCAGCACTGTTTCTGCTTTATAAGACAGCACTGACTGTCCTGTATTCTGATAAGTCCAGACCTTCACATTGTTTTTATTCAGGCTGAGTCTGGCATTGGTGGGAACAGCTGCCTGTGTGGTCAGACTGATTGCAGCGACCACACAGCTAAGAAACATCGCTTTTTTTTTCATTTTAGGATCAGTTTTATTTAATACTGCTACAGTTTAAACAAAGCTGCATCCCGCTTAAATGTCATTTAAGCCTAAAACATCCTTCATATCGTATTTTTTTGCATCTTTGCCGACAACCCATACTGCAGCTCTGACTGCACCTGATGCAAAATTCATTCGACTGGTGGCTTTATGTGTCACTTCCACACGCTCACCTTCACCAATGAACATTACGGTATGTTCACCTACAATATCTCCGCCACGGATCGTTTCAAAACCGATTGTTTCACGCTCACGTGGACCCGTATGTCCTTCACGGCCATAAACCGCAACTTTTTTAAGATCACGACCCAGTGTATCAGCAACTGCTTCACCCATCATCAGTGCTGTACCTGATGGTGCATCCACTTTATGGCGGTGATGAGCTTCAATAATTTCAATATCCACTGTATCGCCAAACACTTTCGCAGCAAGCTCCAGCAGTTTAATGGAAACATTGACACCCACTGAATAATTGGCAGCATAAACAATCGGGGTCTGAGCAGCAGACTGATTTAACAGTTCTTTCTGTTCATCAGAAAAACCCGTTGTACCAATCACCATTGCAACACCTGCTTCAGCACATAATTTCAGATTATGCGCAGTCGCAACAGGTGCAGTAAAATCAATCACCACATCCACATCTTTCAGAATTTCTTCCAGACTGCCTGCAATCTTCACCCCAACGGCACCAATCCCGGCAAGCTCGCCTGCATCTGCTCCAATCAAAGAACTTTCAGGGCGTTCCACTGCTGCCGCAAGCTGATAACCCGCAAGCTGCACAGCCTGAATCAACGTACGGCCCATACGACCGCCTGCACCTAAAATACCAATACGTGGAGCTGTAGACATGATCTATTCCAAACTGACTTTTAATTGTGCTTACTATAACAAAACTCCCTGCTTAGACTAAGTTTTCAGACTAAAAATAAAGTAAATCCGTGCGGCTGTATGATCGCTCAGATCTATTCCAGTATTTACAGTCATGCTTTCAGGCTGGAAGGAATTTAAAAATATTTTCAGACACTTGCCCATTTTCACAATTCTGAAAACTTGCCCATGCAGACTCACCTGTACGAATGATCACAATACAAGTAAATAAGGAGATGAAAATGCATTCGGTGAAAAAGCTGCTTGTGGGTTTACTGGGGATGATGATGGCTGCTGCCTGGGCTGAACCTGCTGTACAGCCTGGAGATACCCTCGAAAGTCTGGCTCAGGCAAAAATCAGTGTCACGGTTCGCGACCAGGTTCAGTCTGAAAAAACAACTGAACAGGCGGCTGAAGAACAAAGTACAGGATCAGAGGTACGGGTTGAAGATATTGATGCTCCAGTACTGGAATAAACTCTGTTTTGAACAGATATAAAAAAAGGCGATATCACTATCGCCTTTTTTTAAGAACGGTCAGTCAAACAGCCGATCAAAGAATGATTTCTTTTTTGGAGATGATTTATTGTCATCGCCATCCATTGTTTCCTGCAGCTCTTTCAGCAGTTCACGCTGGCGGGAAGTCAGATTGACCGGTGTTTCCACCACAATACGGCAAAGCAGATCGCCCTGCATACTGGTCCGTACCGGTTTCACACCTTTGCCGCGTAAGCGGAATAATTTACCGGTCTGTGTTCCTTCTGGAATTTTGAGACTGACACGACCTTCGAGAGTCGGGATTTCAATTTCTTTACCCAGAGCTGCATCAGCAATGCTCACAGGCACATCCATATACAGGTCTGCACCATCACGCTGGAAGATTTCATGCTCACGAACCACGACCTCAACATAAAGATCGCCGGACTGACCATCACGGATTGCTTCACCTTTACCACTCAGACGGACACGGTCACCGTTGTCCACACCTGCGGGAATTGTAACTTCAAGCGTCTGCTGACGGTCTGAAACACCTGAACCATGACAGGTATTACATGGGTTTTTAATAATTTTACCCTGACCACGACAGGTACTACAGGTCTGTTGTACAGAAAAGAAGCCCTGCTGCATACGAACCTGACCGTGTCCATGACAGGTTTTACAGGTTTCAACATCTTTCGGGTTTTTGGAACCTTTACCGTCACATGTTTCACACGGCGCTGGCGCCGTAAATGTAATGGTCTTTTTCACGCCTTTGACCGCTTCTTCAAGCGTCAGTTCCATTACATAGCGCAGATCCGAACCACGACTGGCACGTTGCTGACGTCCACCGCCACCAAATGCACCACCGAAAATATCGCCAAACTGACTGAAAATATCTTCTGCGTTAAAACCGCCACCAAAGCCACCGCCGCCGCCCATACCACCTTCAAAGGCACGGTGCCCCATACGGTCATACATACTGCGCTTTTCACTGTCAGATAAAATTTCATAAGCTTCAGCAGCTTCTTTAAATTTTTCTTCAGCCTCTGCGTTGTCAGGGTTACGGTCAGGGTGATACTTCATCGCCAGCTTACGGTAGGCTTTTTTAATTTCATCATCACCAGCGGATCTGGCAACACCCAGAACCTCATAATAATCACGTTTAGCCATGTTTGGCGAAGCTCCTCACGGAATTTTGTTTAATACTTAACTGTGGTCTGAAATTGGGGGTCAAACCGAATATTACAAGGGCAGGACTGAAAAAATTTATGAGAATCAGAAAACAGCTTTGTTCTGGAAGAATTTTGCCACGCCTTTAATCCAGGCATTCAGCAAAAACAGGAAACCGATCAGGGCAAAAGAAACGCCTGCAACTGTGCAGCCAGTCACCCAGAGATAACTGTCCCAGTAAAAGAAAAATAAAGGAATGAACCAGAGTGCAGCAAAAGCCGTAATAATAAAATAAATCAGAATATTCCGCATGACCCAGAGTGCCTGTGCCTGTAACCAGACTTCGGTATCGACGGCCTGAGAAACTTTACGAGCAAAGAGGTAAGCAAAAATTCCACTGATCACGGTAAAAAGTGTCAAAAACATGAAGACATAAGAGATCGCAACAGAGCGGCGATACCTGGATAAATTGTCTTGCTTCATGTGCTTTCCAACCTTATTTACTGCATGTTTGATTTTGTAATATGCAGTAAAAAATAGCTTTTCAGAATTAGTAAAATATAAGGTGCTACTATATTGAAATTTTCAATTTTTCACACCCCATATTGTCATAAAATTAAGCAGTATTGTTATTTTTTTTTACTTTAAACCACTGTGCATACAATGCTGGTAAAAAGAACAGCGTCAACAGCGTTGCAATAATCAGCCCCCCCATAATCGCAACAGCCATTGGACCAAAGAAAATACTGCGTGACAGTGGAATCATCGCCAGTACCGCAGCCAGTGCTGTCAGGATAATCGGACGGAAACGGCGTACCGTTGCATCCAGAATTGCATCCCACTGATTCTGCCCTGCCAGTATGTCCTGCTCAATCTGATCAATCAGAATCAGCGAGTTCCGCATGATCATTCCCGACAGTGCAATGGTCCCGAGCATGGCTACAAAACCGAAAGGTTTGTTGAACAGCAACAGGAACAGCACAACACCAATCAGTCCGAGTGGTGCGGTCAGAAACACAATGAATGAACGGGAAATACTTTTCAGCTGAATCATCAGTAAAGTAAAGACCACCGCGAGAAATAAAGGCATACCCGCATTTACAGAGTTCTGACCTTTGGCTGACTCTTCCACGGTTCCACCCACTTCAACCAGATAACCATTCGGTAACTGAGCACGCATTTCATCCATCTTTTCAGTCAGCTGCCCAACCACCGTTGCAGGCTGTAAATGGGTACGGATATCTGCGCGGACGGTGATGGTCGGCAGACGGTTCCGGTGCCAGATCAGACCATCTTCAAACTTATAGTCGATTTTTGCAATCTGAGCGAGTGGTACTGTAGTTCCATTACTGGTCGGTACAGCAAGACTGGACAATGATTCCACACCAATCCGTTCGTTCTGATCGCCACGGATACGGATATCAATCAGCTCACGTTTTTCACGGTACTGATTGATGATAATGCCTGAAATGGAACTGTTCAGGAAATTCGCCAGATCCTGAGAGCTGACACCCATCTGACGGGCACGGTCCTGATCAATATTCAGAGAAATAATTTTACTTGGTTCACCCCAGTCCAGATGAACATTGGTGGTGTTTGGATTTTCTCCAATGATTTTTGCAAGCTGCTGCGCCTGCTGACGCACTGTTGCAATATCCTCACCTGAAACACGGAACTGTAATGGATAACCCACAGGTGGACCATTTTCCAGTAATGACACACGGGTTCTGACCTGTGGTAGTAATGCACGGATCTGAGTATCCAGGGACTTACGGATTTCATCACGGTCATCCAGCGAACTCGCCAGTACCACAAACTGAGCAAAACTTGCCTGCGGCATCTGCTGATCAAGCGGTAAATAAAAACGTGGTGAGCCTGTTCCTACATAAGCAACATAGTTGTCGATACCCTTTTGCTTCGCCAGGAACTGCTCTACTTTTTTCACGGCATTTTCAGTGGCTTTCAGTGATGCGCCTTCTTCCAGTTTTAAATCCACCAGAATTTCGGCGCGGTTCGACGGTGGGAAAAACTGCTGAGGTACAACCTTAAACATCGCAACAGACAGTACAAAGATACCTACCGTAACTGCAATCACCGTCTTACGGTAAGTCACACACCAGTTCACCAGTTGACGGAAACGCTGATAAAACCCGGTCTGGTAAGGATCAAAATGCTCACCTGCATGATGCACCACAGGCTCAGGTTCTGGCTGTTTGCGTAAACGGGCAATCAGACGCTGATACCACGGCGCTCTTTGTGGCGCATTATTAAAATCAGGCAACAGTTTGTCACCCAGATAAGGAACAAATAAAACTGCAGCCACCCAGGACACGATTAAAGCAATGGTCACCACCTGGAAGATGGAGCGGGTATATTCACCTGTACTGGAGGCAGCGGTTGCAATCGGTAAAAAACCTGCTGCTGTAATCAGTGTTCCGGTCAGCATTGGAAATGCGGTACTGGTCCAGGCATAGCCTGCCGCTTTCATCCGGCTGTAGCCCTGCTCCATTTTGATAGCCATCATTTCCACAGCAATAATGGCATCGTCCACCAGCAAGCCTAAAGCCAGGATTAATGCCCCCAGGGAAATTTTATGTAATCCGACATCAAACAGGTTCATTCCTGCAAAAGTCATTGCCAGTACCAGCGGAATGGAAAATGCCACCACAAGTCCAGTACGGAACCCTAAGGAAAAGAAGCTGACCAGTAATACAATAATAACGGCTTCAGCCAGAACCTTAATAAACTCCTGAATGGAGCGTTGCACTGCCACCGGCTGATCAGATACTTTTTTCAGCTCCATGCCCAATGGCAAAGTCTTCTGTAAATGCTGAAATTCAGTTTCAAGATTTTTACCCAGCGCAATAATATCGCCACCTTTACGCATGGAAACAGCAAGCCCAATACCATTTTCACCCATAAAACGCATACGTGGCTGAGCAGGGTCACTGAATCCCCGGTAAATTTCGGCAACATCTCCCAGCTGAATGGTTTTATCTCCCACTAGCAAAGGCATTTTTTTCAGATCATCGACATTTTTAATCGCCCCACTGACCCGAACCTGAATCCGGTCTGAACCTGTTTCAAAGAAACCGGCACTGGTGATGGCATTCTGCTTAGATAATGCATCCTGAATCGCTGTGACAGGAACACCCAGCTGTACGGCTTTGGTGTTGGACAGTTCAATCCAGATTTTCTGATCCTGCAATCCAACCAGATCGACTTTGCTGACATCTTTGACCCGCTGTAACTGAAGCTGTAAACGGTCGGCATATTCTTTTAAGGTTGCATAATCATAATCATTACCTGTCAGGACATAGATGTTGCCAAAGGTGTCACCAAACTCATCATTGAAGAAAGGTCCCTGTACACCACCGGGCAACTGCCCTTTGATATCGCCGACTTTTTTACGTACCTGATACCAGACATCCGGTATCTGTGCAGATTTCAGTGAGTCTTTAGCCATGAACATCACCATGGATTCACCAGGTCGTGAATACGCCATGATTTTGTCGTACAGTCCTGTACTCATCAGCTCTTTTTCAATTTTATCCGTGACCTGTAAGGACACTTCTTCGGCAGTGGCACCAGGCCAGTACGTCTGAACCACCATCACTTTAAAGGTAAAAGGTGGATCTTCACTCTGCGACAGTTTTGAATAGGAAAAAAAGCCAACGATGCCCATGAGAATCATAAAATAAAGAACCAGTCCTTTATTTCTGAGTGCCCATTCAGACAGGTTGAACCGGGAGAAGTTACTCATGCAGCTGCTCCTTTCTGAACAGTGACAGCACGGTTTTCACGGTCTACAGGTTTAATTTTCTGTTTTTCATGCAGCAGGTGTACGCCCCCAACCACAACCCATTCACCAGGTTTCAGCCCTGAAAGGACAGGGACACTGTCCCGACCATAAGCACCCAGTGTGACATTCACTTTACGGATGGTCTGATCTGGATTGACCACCCAGACATAAGCCTGATTACTGGTTGCCGAGACACTGGATAACGGTACACTTAAAACATTCTGTACATTCTGCGTAAAAAACACGCGGGCACTCTGACCCAGCTGAATCGCCGACTGTCCTTCCCTTAAAGCCACTTTCACACTGAATGTTCTGGACTGATCAGCAGCCGGAGAGATTTCCCGTACATAAGCTGCAAATTTATCTTCAGGTCTGGACCACAGGGTAATCCATGCATCCTGACCATCTTTTATGCTGGACACAGCCTGCTCAGGAACACCGATCACCACTTCACGGTCACCATCCATAGCCAGCTGATAGGCTGCCTGCCCTGCGGAAACCACCTGCCCCACTTCAATATTGCGCTGTGTGATCACACCGTTTTTATTTGCCACCAGCTGGTTATAACCGGTCTGGTTAGCCGATACATCATAATTGGACTGCGCCTGCTTCAGGGACGCCAATGCTGCATCGTACTGATTTTTCACTGCATCATACTGTGAACGGCTGACAGCATTGATCGGTAAAAGCTGCTGAAAACGTTTGAACTCATCACCCGCCACTTTGGCAGCTGACTGCGCACTTTCCAGCTGTGCGCGTGCTGAGTTCAGCTGAAGCTGTGCATCTTTGACATCCAGCTTTGCCAGTACCTGCCCCACTTTAACTCTGTCCCCAACATCAACCAGACGCTCTGTAATCTGCCCTCCAACACGGAATGCCAGTGCTGTCTGCTGACGGGCCTGAACCTCACCCGCATAACTTTTCTGATCCAGATGTGAGGTTGCAGGCTGTGCAACCATGACAAATGGAATCTGCTCTGCAGCAGGCTGTTCCTTACTGCACCCCCACAGCGTGACACAGCATACAATGATCAGACTGCTGACCGATGTTTTCAGAATATTCATAGCTAAAGGCTCTTATTCAAATACTTTTTTTCAGGCAAAATACTGACAGGATATTAATTTGATCAATTTTTAATTAATATACTGCATGGTACACTAATTGTGAATCCTGTAAAAAGTAAATGACCGATTCTTTTTTTTCTGGAATATATTGTGCAAATCACTGTAGGACGCCCGAAAGATCTTGAAAAAAGACAGCAGATTTTACAGGCTGCCAAAGACCTGTTTTTAAGATGCGGCTATCACGGTTCCAGCATGAACCAGATTGCTAAAGAAGCCCGTGTGACCAAACTGACGGTTTATAACCATTTTCAGGACAAAGAAAACCTGTTCTGCTGTGCGATTGCAGAAACCTGTGAAGAATCCATCAGTGCCCGTAAGTTTCTGCTGAGCCCTGACTGTGACTTTAAAGCTGAACTGTCCAAAGCCTGTCAGCTTGCACTGGATGTGATTTATTTACCTGAAGCCATTAAACTGGACATTTTACTGGTGGAACTGGCCGCAGAAAAAAGCCCGCTCGCTCAGCGTTTTTATGATGCCTCACATCTGCGCATGTGCCGTGTGTGGGAAGACCTGTTCAGCCAGGCGATTGAGCTTGGATTTATTTCTGAAGATGATGTGCTGAAACAGACTCAGCTGATCCTTTCACTGTTACTGGGAATGCGCCACCACGAAGTTCTGCTGGGCATTGCCACTGCACCTACGGCACAGGAAAAACAGCAGATCATTACGGAAAGCATTGAGCTGTTTATGCTGAAATATCACGTTTAAAAAATAAACAGGACTGAACGGTTAAGGCTCAGTCCTGTTTTTTAAATATCAGCCCTGCCCATTTAAAACAGGGCTTAGCAACCGCTCAGATCAGGCAAAAATACCTTTCACTTTCTGCAATGACTGGGTAATAGAGGCAGTCCACTGGTTAGGCAGAGAACATTTTGCTAAACGCACCCAGACACTCCAGAACTGCTGAAAGAAGTTGGCTTCGTTATAATTGATGCCATATTCAGCGCACAGTGCCTTAATTTTGGGTGCGACTTCTGCATAGCGGTTTGCAGGCATATCTGGAAATAAATGATGCTCAATCTGATGGCTTAAATTACCACTTAAAATATGCAGCCATTCTGCGCCGCTAAAGTTACTTGAACCTCGGATCTGACGTAAATACCACTCTGCACGGCTTTCATTTTCAGTATTGTCCGCCTCAAAAGTTTCAGCATCTTCGGTAAAATGACCATTAAAAATAACCGCTGAAGCCCATAAACTGCGGATGATATTGGCAATGGCATTTCCTGCTAAAACAGGCAGTGCATTCGGTCCTGCAATCACCGGGAAAAATACATAATCTTTGAGTATCTGACGGCGGGCTTTTTTACGGAACTTGGTTGCATCCGCCCAGACCTGTTTCCAGGTTTTGGTTTTATAGACAGCAGCGTCTTCAAGATGCAGATTCTGCACCCCGACATACCACTCAAAAAACACCATCAACTGAATCGCCAGAGGAATATTCAGCAGAAAACGTGGCTCCCATTTCTGTGACTCACTGACACGCAGTAGGCCATAGCCAACATCATGATCTTTACCGACAATATTGGTATAGGTGTGGTGGATATAGTTATGGGTATATTTCCAGTCATCACCAGTTGCCATCGTGTCCCAGTCATAGCTGGCGCCATTCAGGCTCGGATCATTCAGCCAGTCAAACTGACCATGCATGACATTATGACCCAGTTCCATATTTTCCACGATTTTGGAAATCCCGAGTAATCCTGTACCGATCACCCACACCGGTGGAATCCAGCCTCCGAACATCAGCATGCCGCGTGAAGCAATCTCACTGTAACGTACAAAATTACGGATTTTATAAATATATTTCGCATCCTGTTCACCAATGTTCTCCATCACTTCACGACGGATTTCATCGACACGGCGACCAAATTCAGCCACCTGTTCAGGGTTCAGATGCTTTGATTTCGAGTTCGGAAAACTGACTGACATATTCATATTTTTTCTCCTGAGTGCTGTTGTTTTCAGTCACTCTGCAAATTCTGGATGCAACTTTCCTGAACCGGATAAATTCCCAGTTTCTGAATTGCATATTTTTTAAATCGGTTAAATATCTGGACTAATCTGGTTCAATCTACAGATTAATGGTGACCGGACTGACCGCCTGGCTGATGCACAGCTTGATCTGGGTATTGGCGTCATGACTGATTTCACCGGTCAGCATATTTTTGGTTGAACCACTGACTTTGGTACAGGTACAGGTGTTGCACATGCCCATACGGCAACCATGAGTCGGTCTTAAACCTGCCTGTTCAGCGCTTTCCAGCAGACTGCCTTTTGCACTGAATTCCTGCTGCGCTCTTAAAAAAGTCACAGGCTGTGTCTCCAGACTTTCATCAGCGGTCATATGAAAATATTCCTGCTTCAGCTGCGAAGAAATTCCCTGTACTGCAAAAATTTCTTTCAGGCTCTGCATCATGGACTGAGCACCACAAGCATAGGTCAGCCCTTGCTGATAATCAGGAACCAGCCGTTCCAGTAAAGCCAGATCCAGATGCTGTTTATGCTGTGCTGTGTTTACCGCATGAAACTGAAAATTCAGATGCTGCTGGAACAGCATTTCCAGTTCGGACTGAAATGCCTGATCACGACTGAAGTAAATCAGGTCAATATGACGTTCAGGCGTCTTTAATGCTTCCATCAACAGTGAATAAATCGCCGTAATCCCACTGCCCGATGCAATCAACAGCAGTGGCGTTGCTGTATCCTGCAGGACAAACTCACCCTGAGGCTGAGACAGTTCTACAAGACTGCCTGCATTCAGACGGGTTAAATGACCAGACACCATGCCCTGACGCTTTACGCCCAGTAAAATGTCGCCGTTTGACAACAGACGGATGACTGAATAACTGCGTTGCTGACGCACACCTGCAATCTCCACAGTCACCAGCACACTTTGTCCTGCTTTAAACTGCTGATGTTTAAAATTGCGGTTCGGTCGCAACTGGATCTGATAAAAATCATGGCTCAGGGTGCGGCTTTTCACCACACTGGCTTTGACTTTTTTCCATGCCCATAACGGATTGATCTTTGCAGCGATAAAATCGACAAAGTCTTCACGAACCCACTCAGGACTGTATTCAACTGTACTACTCATTTTGCGTTCCTCTTTGTGCTTGCTATTTATTGAGTGAACAAATGTTCTTTTAGTGAACATATGTACACTATACGCAAAATCCATATTCAGTCAACACCTGTACACTGACATTCGTCGTTTAATTTTGATAAATATTTGATAGACTCATGGCACTTTATTTTTCTCAGGTTCAACAATGTCGATTCGTGATGAACGCAAACAGCAAAGTCGTCAGGCTTTACTTGATGCTGCTTTAACTTTAAGCACATCGGGTCGTTCATTTTCGAGTATCAGCCTGCGTGAAGTTGCCCGCGAAGTCGGACTTGTACCTACGGCTTTTTATCGGCATTTCCAGGATATGGATGAACTGGGCAAGGAACTGGTCGATCAGGTTGCGCTTTATCTGAAAAATGTCATGCATCAGCTGGGACAGGGAATGGCACTGCCTGAAGCAAAAACCAGATCCAGTATGGAGCTGTTTTTTGGCACCGTGGACAGTAACCCGCATCAGTGGATTTTCATGATTGCAGAACGCTGGGGTGGTTCCGAAGTTGTGCGCCATGCGATCGCCCGTGAAATTGACTTTCTGATGGACGATCTGATCAACAGCCTGAAAAAGTTTGAAATTGTGCAGCAGCTGCATGATGAAAATGATCTGAAAGTCCTGTCCAATATTCTGATTAACCTGTCTTTTACCTGGGCAATGTCCTGGCTCAGTCTGAGCCGTCAGTACAGTGGTCTGGAGCTGGAACTGCGCAAAGCCGTTGTCAAAAAGCAGGCGATCACTCAGGTCAAACTGATCTTCAGAGGCGTTTCGGGCATGCAGGTGAAAAGTTCAGACTGAACTTCTCCATATTACAGACATAAAAAAAACCGCAGTTGATGCGGTTTTTTTTACAGCGCTCAGGACTTATTTTGCCTGACGCTCTTTTTCCACCAGGTAAGTGACGACTTCAGTGACTTTTGCATCTTCGCCCTGAACCACGTATTTACCGTTCACCACCACAGCCGGAACACCCGTCAGCTGATACTGTTTAGACAGCTGGTTCGCCTGTGACACTTTGGATGTAATGGCAAAAGAGTTGAACATACTGTTGAATTTAGCTTCAGGAATGCCGTATTTCGTAAAGAATTTTGCCTGAGATGCCTGATCAAAAATCTGCTGTCCCTGAACATGAATGGCATTAAGCAATGGAATGTGAGTTTTCTTACGGACACCCAGTGCCTCAGAAACATAATAACCACGTGCACCCTGTTCCCATACAGGATTCATTGCCGCAGGTGTACGTACAAAATATACGTCTTTTGGCATTTTTTTCAGCCATGCCTGCATATGCGGTTCAAGTTTGAAACAATGCGGACACCCGTACCAGAAGAACTCACGTACTTCAATTTTACCTGGCAGTTCTGACTTCCCCGGATTGGCAATTACCGTGTAATCCTTACCCGCTTCAAAACTGGCTGCCATCGCGCTGCCAGAAAATGCAATCACTGCTGTGGCAAGACTGCCCAAAAGGAATTTTTTCATTGACCTTGTCTGTCCTCTTCATCGTTATGATTAGCTTATTCGAACACTATAAAACATTTACACTGATTTCGTTTTCATTCTGTGAACTTTTTTACGGGTTTTATCGCTTTTTCCAGAATAATCGCTACACTAGCATCGCATAGACCTTTTTAAATTCTAATGACTTGATCGAGGTGACCCCCATGTCGCAACTGAATGTTGATCCGCAGGAAATTGCAAAATTTGAAGCCTTTGCGGCCATCTGGTGGGATCAGCATTCCGAGTTCAGACCTCTGCACCAGATCAACCCGCTGCGCCTGAACTGGATTGATGAATTTTCCGGTGGCATTCAGGGTAAAAAAGTCCTCGATGTCGGCTGTGGTGGCGGTATTCTGTCGGAAAGCATGGCACGTCGTGGTGCAACTGTTCTGGGCATTGATATGGGTGAAGCACCTCTCAATGTCGCCCGCATTCATGCGGAACAGGAAGGTGTGGCAAATATTGAGTACCGTCAGATTCCTGTGGAACAGCTCGCTGAAGAACAACCGGGACAGTACGACGTCGTGACCTGTATGGAAATGCTGGAACATGTACCAAACCCTGCCTCGATTATTCAGGCCTGCCATAAACTGGTAAAACCAGGCGGTCATGTATTCTTTTCCACGATCAACCGCAATCCCAAGTCCTATCTGTTTGCCATTATTGGTGCTGAATATGTGTTGCGCATGCTGGCTAAAGGCACACATGACTATCATAAATTCATTAAACCATCAGAACTGGCGCATGATATCCGTAGTGCAGGACTGCAACTGAAAAATATGACCGGTCTGCATTTCAACCCGATTACCAAGCACTACTGGCTTGCACCAAATGTCGATGTCAATTACATGGTTCACACCACAAAAGCAGGTGAAGCATGAAAGCCGTTCTGTTTGATCTGGATGGAACACTGATTGATACCGCAGCCGATTTTATCCGTATCATTCAGGAAATGTGCCGTCAGGAAGGCAAAGCCGTTGTGGATGCTGAGCTGATCCGTACACAGGTGTCCGAAGGCGCACGTGCAATGGTCAAACTGGTCTACCCTGAACTTGAGGTTGAAGATCCTGTGTTCCTGGCACATCGTCAGCGTTTTCTGAACCTGTATGGTCAGGATATTGCGGTGGATACCGACCTGTTTACAGGCATGTATCCTTTGCTTGAAACACTGGAACAGCATCAGATTCCCTGGGGCATTGTGACCAATAAACCCCGTGATCTGAGTGAATCTCTGCTGGAAGCCCTGAACCTGACTGAACGCTGTGCTGTACTGATCTGTCCAGAAGATGTCAGCAGAACCAAACCTGACCCTGAGCCGATGTACCTGGCAGCAGAACAGATTCAGATCATAGCCAAAGACTGTATCTATGTCGGTGATCATCCACGTGATATTGATGCAGGACGCAATGCAGGGATGTATACCATTCTGGCTGCTTACGGTTATTTACCATTAGCGCACAAAGATGATCTGAACGCATGGCAGGCGGACTGTATAGTCAACGATGTCGCTGAACTGCAACAGATCATTTATAAACTGGTGGATATTCAGCCGGCTTCAGCGTAATTTAGTGAAATGCAAACATTATAAAAACTGAAGGAGGTCTCCCATGAAATACTCAGAATACCAGCCTCGTCCTGATCTGCTGAAGGATAAAATTATCCTGATTACCGGTGCCGGTGACGGGATTGGTCGCGCAGCAGCACTCAGCTATGCCCTGCATGGTGCAACTGTTGTTCTGCATGGCCGTACACTCAATAAACTTGAAGTTATTTATGATGAAATTGAGGCTTTAGGTGCGCCTCAGCCTGCAATTTTACCTTTACAGCTGTCCACAGCAACATCGCATGACTATGAGTTACTGGTCAGCACCCTGGAACAGCAGTTTGGCCGTCTGGACGGGATTCTGCACAATGCTGGCATACTCGGTGAACGTGTAGAACTGGCACATTATCCAGAGGAAGTCTGGGATGATGTCATGGCAGTCAATCTTCGTGCACCCTTTGTCCTGACTCAGGAACTGCTGCCTTTACTTCAGAAATCAGAGCATGCCTCTGTGGTCTTCGCAAGCTCAGGCGTTGGACGCGAAGCACGTGCTCTCTGGGGTGCTTACTCGGTCTCAAAAATTGCCATTGAAGCGGTCAGCCAGATTTTTGCCAAAGAAAATACATACTCCAATATCCGCTACAACTGTATTAACCCAGGTGGAACACGGACTGCGATGCGTGCCAAGGCTTATCCTGAAGAAGATCCCAAAACACTGCCGACACCTGAAGCCATCATGCCTGCCTATTTATATCTGATGGGCGAAGACAGCCGTCATTTAAATGGTGAAAGTATTGATGCACAGGACTGATGCAATCTGAAACATTCAAAAATGGAGGTTTTGATTCCTCCATTTTTTATATCTGAACAATAGTCTATACAGCACCTTAAAACAGTTGAATCTGTTTCTGATTCACTTATATTGGACGGCATTCATTCTTCCATTCAAACATCGGGGTTTATATGTCTGATTTTAGCAATATTACAGTGACTGAAAATGATGATGGTCAACTGAGCCTGTCCGTTGCAGGAAAACCCATTTCTGAAAAATATGGCGTGACCTTTGAGCCTGGTATTGTTGACGAACTGAAAGCCCTGGTATCGGGTCAAAGCCTGAAACTGTTTGATCAGTTCATATTTTCACATACCGATCTGAATTTTGAACACAGCTATCGCTACGTCACCAGCATGATCAGAGAAGAAGATGAGAACTACCGGGTAGCCACCAGTTTTGTTTACCGCATCACGGCTGAATCTCAGGAACCTTTTGAGCATGTCATTACCCGTCAGGGACAACCGATGTCACCTCAGGATATTCATGAGTTTATCCAGGCGCATATGTTAAAGTCACTGAACGATTATACGGACCTTGCATACGCCTATTGATTCAGACCTGCTGATCAGGGCAAATGCTGCCCTGATTAATCAGACCCGTTTTATAAATCGCATTTTTAAATCAATTACATAATATTATTCGGTTTTACAGTTCATATATTCTTTCCTATGCTTGCTTTCAGCGTCCTTTAACAGCCACTGAGAAGCAAAATGAAAGATCCTGTCCGCAAATCTGATGCGATCCGCTCCATCAAAAATCTGCAGCTGTCTGACAGTTTAATTGTCGCAATGGATGATGCCCATCAGGCACAATGCGTGATTGAAGCGCTTGATTCTTTAAAAGATCTGATTGAACAATGGAACTGAAACAGCTTTCAGAATACCCTTCTGAACAGCTACCCTGAGAAAAAGACAAAAGCTGGAATTTAAACAGAAGAAACTGCTATTCTGTGAATTGTTTCGCAATAAGCGGGATTTTCATTTTTGATGCTTTCACGCATAATATCCTGACTATATCCGCTTTTTTTAAAAAATTACTGATTTATCTTCACAGTTTCTCTGCATTTTTTGCGTACAGTAGATCCAGTAAACAAACGGTCCTATGAGGGTTCAACATGAAAAAGATTTTGGCTGCTTTAGCTATTTCTTTAAGTGCATTGACTGCAAGCAGCCTGACCTCTGCTGCGCCTCACTTTGATGATGACAGTTATGACAATCCACGCGGTTTCAGTAAAGGCCGTGACTATCGTAATTCAGATGATGATGACGATATTCAGGGTAAACGCCGTATGCGTGAAGAACGTGGTGTCCGTCGACTGCAGCAGCACAAATGGCAAACAGGTTATGTCATGCCTCAGCACTATCGTGGCAATGGCTATAAAGTGGAATTCAAAAATCATAATCTCCCAAAACCAGGGCGGAACCAGCAATGGTATAAAATCAATAATGATTACATTCTGGTGGATTCAGATTCCAACAGCATTGTCCGTATTCAGGGCATGTAAATAAATGCGTCATTAAAACCTGGATTTTTCCAGGTTTTTTTATGCGCTGTTTTTATACCGAAAAGTTAATTGCTGATCTTTAAAGCCTTTATTTTCACCACTTCTCCGTTATTTCTTCATGAAGTTCACAATTGCACTATAGTTCCGTCATTCTTTATCTCCACTTGAACGCTATGTTTGAGTTATCAAAATACAGTTCTTTCTGTGGTGAAAAAAATGAAAAAGTTAATTTCAGTACTGGCGCTTTCCCTGGGTGTTCTTTCTGCAACTTCAGCTATGGCTGGTTCTCAGTACAGCCATTATGATGAACATCGCTATCATTCACAGGACCGTCACCATTGGGACAATAATCAATGGAATGACCGTTATCAGCAGCAGAAACGGGTCAACCCAAGCCGTGACTGGCGTGCTGGACAGAAATTTCCCCGCGCTTTTGACAATAACCGATATGAAATCAGTCACCGTGATTCAAACCGTTTAAACCGACCTGGACGTTATCAGCAATGGTACAAAATTAATGGTGACTATGTGCTGGTCAATGAACGCAGCAACCGGATCATCCGTATTGTAGGCTGATCATTGCTTTCCTTTTCAGACACCTGAACCCGTTTCAGGTGTTTTTTTATATTCGCTGTTCCACTCACATCATTTTGAATTAGAATCATCTTAAGAAAATATCTCTGATTCAGATCCGTCATGCACAATTATCCGGCAGAAACATCCCAAAGTACCACCCAGCAGTACGTGCACTGGTTCCGACATTCGGCACCCTACATCAATGCACACCGCGGGAAAACCTTTGTCCTGATGTTTGGTGGGGAAGCTGTACAGCATGAAAATTTTCAGCACATTATTCATGATATCGCGCTGTTGCACTCACTCGGTATCCGCCTGATTCTGGTTCACGGCGCACGTCCTCAGATCAATGAAAACCTCAAAGAAAAACAGATTAAAAGCCCGATCCATATCAACCGTCGTGTAACAACACGCGAAGCTCTGGGCTGTGTGATGAATGCTGTCGGCTCCATACGTCTACAGATTGAAGCCCTGCTGTCGATGGGTCTTGCCAATTCACCGATGTTTGGCGCACGTATCGATGTGATATCAGGCAATTTTATCACTGCCAAACCTTTTGGTATCCGTGATGGGGTGGATTTTCAACTGACCGGTGAGGTTCGCAGTGTGGATACTGCTGCGGTTCAACGGCATCTGGACAACCATAATATTGTGCTGCTTGGACCCACCGGATATTCAACAACCGGTGAGGTGTTCAACTTACTTGCAGAAGAAGTTGCGACCAAAACTGCAATTCAGATTCAGGCGGATAAACTGATTTTCCTGGGCAACCAGCAGGGTCTGTTTGATGAACATGGTCATTTACTGCGGGAAATCACACCACATCAGCTTGATCAGCACATTGCCAAGTTTCAGGATTCCAATTTTGAAATTGCCCTGCATCTGCACAACGCCAAAGAAGCCTCTTTAAATGGTGTTCATCGGGTACACCTGCTCTCCTATGCACATGATGGTGCACTGATTGAAGAACTGCTGACCCGCGATGGACACGGCACCATGATTACCGATGCACATTATGAAGAAGTCCGTATGGCGGGGATTCAGGATGTCGGTGGTCTGATCAATCTGTTGCGCCCGCTTGAGGAAGAAGGAATTCTGGTTTACCGCTCCAGGGAACGCCTTGAAAGTGAAATTGAACAGTTTGCGGTCATTGAACGGGACGGAACCATTCTGGCCTGTGCCGCGCTGTATCCTTTACCGGTTACAGGGAATGAACTGAAGTCTGCCGAGATTGCCTGTGTAGCCGTTCATCCTGGTTATCGTAAATCTAACCGTGGCAGCCAGATTCTGCATTACCTGGAAGAAAAAGCCCGCAGTCAGGGTATTCAACAGCTTTTCATTCTGACCACACGCACAGCACACTGGTTTCTGGAACAGGGTTTTGAAAAAGTCTCTGTCGATGATTTACCCGATGCCCGACAGGCGCTTTATAACTATCAGCGCAATTCAATTGTCTGCAAAAAGCCACTCTGATGTGGCTTTTTCATTATTTGTTATATCTTTATTTCTGAAGTCCTTATCACAAGTACAGATAGCCTGACTGACAGACCCTTATCTTTTTCTTTTATAAGCATATCCGCACCTTAAAAATCATTAAATTTCCATTGAAAAACAATCAGATGAATCATTGTAAATTTATAATTTATCTATTTATAAAATCATTTTTCTGCATAAGCTCTGCATATTTTTATTTATATTTTTTTTAGATTTTAAATCCCTGATTATTTATTTTTTTAGAAATAGATATTTCTTTAGCGTATGCCTGATCAAACATTCTAATTTTTTTCAGGAGTACAGCTCATGTCACATCAACCTGCATTTTTTCAGACCAGAATACTGCTTCTGACTGCTCTCAGTGCAGGAATGATGTTTATCTCAGGCTGTGCTCAACAGAAAAAAGAACAGACCACCCTGAATATCGGGTTTCAGAAATACGGTGTACTTCCTATTGTAAAAGCACGTGGTGTCCTCGAAACCGCACTGAAAAACCAAGGTGTACAGGTGAAATGGGTTGAGTTTCCAGCCGGTCCCCAGCTGCTCGAAGGTCTGAATGTCGGCAGCGTGTCCTTTGGTGAAGTCGGTGAAGCACCTCCTGTTTTTGCACAGGTTGCCAACCCTGACCTGGTGTATATCGCCAATCAGCCCGGTGCTCCGCTTGCTGAAGCATTGATTGTTCCTCATCACTCAGCCATCAGAACGGTTAAAGATTTAAAGGGCAAACGGGTGGTGCTGAATAAAGGTTCCAATGTTCACTATCTGCTGCTGAAAGTCCTTGAGTCCAATGGTCTGACACTGAACGATATTGAGGTGGTGTATTTGCCTCCTTCTGATGCCAGAGCCGCTTTTGAAAAAGGTGCAGTGGATGCCTGGGTCATCTGGGACCCGTTCTATGCCGCAGCAGAACAACAGCTCAATGCCCGGACCATTGCCACAGGTCAGAACCTGGTCAAAAACCATCAGTTTTATCTGGCTGACCGAAAGTTTGCTGAACAATATCCTGATGTCCTGAAAACCGTGGTCAATGAACTGAATACAACCACCCAATGGGTATCTCAGCATCAGCCTGAAGCCGTAAAGCTGCTGGAAAAACCCACAGGCTTACCAACTGATGTATTAAAAACATCCATCGCCCGCATGAGTTTCGGTGTCAGCCCAATTTCTGGCGAGGTTGCCAAAGAACAACAATACGTTGCTGATGCTTTTTATCAGCAAAAACTGATTCCCAATAAAATCAATATTCAGGCAGCTGTTTTAGCGGACAGTTCGTCCCGTTAAGCATGCCATACAGAGGAAAATTCAATGACTCAGTCTACTGCACAGTTTCAGATCACTTCATGGTTAAAAAGCGTGTCTCATGGCATCTCTGCCATGGCAGTCTGCTGTGCAATGCTGGGAGCTTCCTCTGCCTGGGCGGTTGATCCCAGCGTCAAGGAATTGCGTATCGGTTTTCAGAAAAGTGCCATTAACTTTGCCATTGTGAAGCAACAGAAACTCTATGAGAAAGAATTTCCTAATGCAAAAATCACATGGAATGAATTTCCTGCGGGTCCACAGATTTTAGAAGCTCTCGCGGTTGGTTCACTCGATATTGGTGTCACAGGTGACACTCCTCCTGTTTATGCACAGGCAGCGAAAAAACCGCTGTATTACATTGCCTACGAAGCGGCGAAACCGCTTGCTTCCGCCATACTTGTACCTGAAGGCTCAACCCTGACTCAGCTCAGTCAGCTCAAAGGAAAGCGCATTGCGGTACAGAAAGGCTCGAGTGCCCATTACCTGCTGGTCCAGGCTGTTCGTAAAGCAGGTCTGAAATGGACAGATATCCAGCCCATCTGGCTGTCACCTGCCGATGCCCGTGCAGCATTTCAGAAAAGTGCCGTCGATGCCTGGGCTATCTGGGATCCTTATTTTGCCTCTGCACAGCTCGAAGATCAGGCACGGATTCTGGCATCAGGCAAAGGCTTAAGTCCTAACTATACTTTTTATCTGGCATCTCCAGATTTTGTGAAAAAACACCCCAAAGCAGTCAAAGGCATCATTCAACAGATTAATGCAGCTGACCGCTGGGTACAGAAAAACCGGGTCGAAACCGCACAACTGATTAGCAAAAGTACCGGTCTGAAAAGCAATGTCAGCCAGACCTTTATAGACCGTCGCCCACGCCCTTCAGGTGCAGCGCCACTGTCGCCAAAAGTGGTTGCCGATCAGCAGCAGCTCGCAAACCGATTCAGTGAATTAAAAATTATTCCCGGCACCATCAGGATTCAACAAGCTGTCTGGACAGCAAAATAATCTGACATTTTAAATTTAAGGACAATATTCATGAAAATTTTCTGGTTCATTCCCACTCACGGTGACAGTCGATATTTAGGTACCAATAAAGGTGCCCGCCAGGTCGATCATGCCTATATGAAGCAGATTGCAGTGGCCGTAGACAACTTAGGTTATGAAGGCGTGCTGATTCCAACTGGACGCTCCTGTGAAGATCCATGGATCACAGCGGCCAGCCTGATTGATGCGACAAAAAATTTAAAATTTCTGGTTGCATTACGCCCTGGCGTGACCACACCTGCACTGGCTGCACGTATGGCAGCAACTTTTGACCGTTTATCCAATGGTCGTGTATTGCTGAACCTGGTCACAGGTGGTGATGAAGAAGAACTCAAAGGGGATGGCGTCTATGAAGATCATGCCACACGCTATAAAACAGCAGCCGAATACACCACCATCTGGCGTGAAATTTTAACCCGTTCCCATACAGGTGAACCGTATTCTTTTCACGGCGAACGTCTGAGTGTGGATCATGCAAAACTGCTTTATCCACCTGTTCAGCAACCTTATCCTCCACTCTGGTTCGGTGGTTCTTCTGATGATGCTGTTGAGCTTGCAACGGATCAGGTCGATACCTATTTGACCTGGGGCGAACCTCCTGCTGCAGTTAAAGAAAAAATTGAAAATGTCCGTGCCAAAGCGACTGCCAAAGGACGGACTTTAAATTATGGAATCCGTCTGCATGTGATTGTCCGTGAGACAACGGAACAGGCATGGCAGGCAGCGCATGAACTGATCCAGTATGTTGATGATTCAACCATTGCTGCGGCACAGAAAAAATTTAAGCAGATGGATTCTGTCGGACAGCGTCGTATGGCTGAACTGCACAATGGTGACCGTTCAAAACTGGAGGTTTCCCCTAACCTGTGGGCAGGTGTTGGACTGGTTCGTGGCGGTGCAGGCACGGCGCTGGTCGGAGATCCTCAAACCGTTGCAGACCGTATTCAGGAATATGCTGAACTGGGCATTGATACTTTTATTTTCTCAGGTTATCCACACCTGGAAGAATCCATCCGTTTTGCAGAACTGGTATTCCCTCTGCTTCCGATTGAAACACAGAAAAAACTGACACAGCCCAATTTAACCGGTCCTTTCGGTGAAATCGTTGCCAATAATTTTGCTCCCGAAGCGACGAAAGATCCTCAATCGTTAAAGGAGTCTGCATGAGTGCTTTGACTGAGAAAGAACCTTCTCTCGTTTCACGTGGAACAAAACAGCTGGGGCAGCGTCTGCTGCCCTGGATTGTCCCGATAGGCTTAATCCTGATCTGGCAGATTGCCTCTCAGACAGGATTGCTGGAAAGCCGGATTTTACCGGCTCCAACTGCTGTCGTTTCAGCGTTCTGGACACTGCTGGTCAGTGGTGAACTGTGGCAGCATGTCAAAGTCAGTGCCGGTCGTGCCTTATTGGGCTTACTGGTGGGCGGTGGACTTGGACTGATTTTAGGACTGCTGAATGGTTCATCCAGAATTGCGTCCAATTTACTGGATACAACCTTGCAGATGATTCGGAATATCCCTGCACTGGCGTTAATTCCACTGGTGATCCTTTGGTTCGGTATTGATGAATCCGCAAAGCTGTTTCTGGTCGCTGTAGGCGTGTTTTTCCCTGTTTATATCAATACTTATCATGGCATCCGTTCGGTAGACCCACAACTGATTGAAATGGGTAAAAGTTATGGTCTGAACAGATGGCAGCTGTATAAAGAAATCATTTTACCTGGTGCTATGCCCTCCATACTGGTGGGACTGCGTTTCGCACTGGGACTGGTCTGGGTACTGCTGATTGTGGCTGAAACCATTTCGGCACAGTCCGGCATTGGCTATATGACCATGAATGCACGTGAATTTTTACAGACCGATATCGTTCTGGTCGGTATTTTACTGTATGCCCTGCTGGGCAAACTGGCCGATGTTCTGGCGCAATTCTTAGAAAAATATTTACTGCGCTGGCATGCAGGCTATCAAAAATAGGAGCGTATCATGACCGACTTAAGCATAGGACAATATGCAGATCTACGTATTATCAATGAACCTGAAGTTACACCTGAACCAAAAACAGGCGCAGAAATTTCCATAGAACAGCTGCATAAGTTCTATGGTCAGGTCAAAGTACTGGAAGATCTGGATCTCCACATTCAGGCAGGTGAGTTTGTTGCGATTGTTGGACGCAGTGGCTGTGGTAAAAGCACCTTACTCCGTTTAATTGCAGATCTTGAACAGCCCAGCTATGGTGAAATCAAATTCAGATCTTTACTGAATTTCCGTGAAGGAATTACCTCGGATGACATCAGGGTCATGTTCCAGGACCCCCGTCTGCTTCCCTGGAAAAGTATTTTGCACAACACCCAGCTAGGACTGAAAAAACATGATTTTGCCAAAGCTGAGCAACTGCTGGAAAAAGTAGGGCTGAAAGAGAAAGCGGCACTGTGGCCTTCCCAGCTTTCCGGAGGTCAACGGCAGCGTACAGCCCTTGCCCGCGCACTTTCACATACCCCCCGCATTTTGTTGCTGGATGAACCTTTAGGTGCACTGGATGCACTGACACGACTTGAAATGCAGAGTCTGATTGAAAGACTATGGCTGGAACAGGGTTTTACCACTATTTTAGTCACACATGATGTCAGTGAAGCCGTTCAGCTGGCTGATCGGGTGATTCTGCTCGATAAAGGTCATATCGCCAGTGAATTCAGCATTGATCTCCCCCGCCCACGTATTAAAAATGCCGATTTTGCCAGACTTGAACAGCAGATCCTGCATGCCGTTCTTGCAACATAAATCTGTCTCCCTGGAAGCTCTGACAGCACCTGTCATATTCAGAATTCCAGGGGATACATTATAATTTGTTAATATGATTTTTTAATTTATTTAAAGACTGAAAAAACACTATTCCACTATTATTCTGATCATGTTTTATGATGAATATCATAAACTTTTTGAAATACCTTATAAAATTCTGAACACTCATCCTGGAGTGAAAGTTAAGATTATTTTCCTATTATTCTTTTTTATGCAAAACAGACAGCGAATCTACAGAATTAATTATCAATATTCATCAAATTGCAATTTTAGAGCATGCACAAATCTGATGATTTGCCGTACAATTCAGCTTCCCCCCTTTTCATTGCTTTAAGTGTGCAGATGGAACAAAAGAAGAGTACTCAAAAACGGAATCAGCTGCTGAACGCAGCACTGGATGTATTTTCACTGTATGGATTTACCGGGGCCAGTCTGGATGAGATTGCCCAGATTGCAGAAATGCATAAATCCAATATTTTCTATTATTATGAAAATAAAGAAGCGTTGTATGTTGAAGTTTTAACTACCGTTCTACAGAAATGGTTAGCACCACTGCAGACACTGGAGTCAGAACTGGAACCAGCTGAAGCGATCACCAATTATCTGTTGACGAAAATTGAAGTGTCGCGTACTCAGCCGAAAGCTTCACGCCTGTTTGCACTTGAGGTAATTCAGGGTGCTCCGCATATTCTGGAGATTCTGAAAGGACCACTGAAAAAGCTGGTGAAACGTAAAGCGAAAGTCATCACCATGTGGCAGGAACAGGGAAAAATTTCAGCTGAAATTGATCCTGAACTGCTCATCCTGAATATCTGGGCGATTACTCAGAACTATGCTGACTTCGCTGTTCAGATGGAAATGGTGACAGGAAAAACACTGCGTAACCGCAGTATGCAGCAGCGCATTATTCAGCATACCGTACATATGATGCTGTACGGTATTTTACCTCGCGACGAAAAATAAACTGGCTCAGGCATACGACCATAGAAATCTATGGTCGCCAGAAATTACAGGTCACTTACAGGCTTTGATATAATTTTAATAGTTTCTGTGCTCCCAGCAACAGATTCTCTTCCCAGTCGAGATGGGCAGTATCATCTGCACCATCGGTAATATATTTTACGGAAATTAAGCGCACACCGAGTTTTTTACAGACTTTTGCCAGTGCATAACCTTCCATATCCACCAGCTGACATGCAACTTTAGGTCTGCCGGTTTCAAAACTGTCACCTGTACCACAGATTCCTTTAGGCAAATCTGCAAAACTGCATTCCAGGGAAATCTCCGCAGGAAAATCAGTATCCATCGGTGTCTCACCCACCTGAAAGCCCAATGGAGAAACATCCATATCACGCTGCACAAAAGTCTGCACTTCCACCAGTTCGTGTGCCTGAAAATGCGTACTGCCTGCTGTACCCAGATTCAGTAATGTTTTACAGCCTGTTTTCTGGATCACTTCAAAGGCTTTAAACGCTGCATTGACTTTACCAATCCCACTGTAATGTACGTCTATACCGGCCTGTTCAAACAGACCTTTGGATTCACTGGGTAAAGCCATGATCAGAGCAAAATCAGTTTTCATAACACCGCACACGATTAAATTTGTGCGTTATTAAAAGACAAAAACCGCACCGGTGCAATGTTGCATCGGTGCGGCTGATTGATTCGGTTCAGAGTCCTTTCTGCTCACGTTCCAGCAGGCTTTTCAGACAGGGTGAAAAGAACAGATGCCCCTGATACATTCCTCTCACTGTTTTCGCCATGACCATGACCCACAGCAGCATCAGAATGGCAGCAAAGCCCAGTCCCGTATCCACAATAAACTCAAGCTTCAGCTGATGACCTAAATTAAGAACAGCCAGTGTAAATACACCCAATGGGAAGGTCAGCCCCCACCAGCCCAGGTTAAACGGTAACTCATTCACAGCATGTTTCAGTGTGGTCAGAACCGCTATCGCAAACCACCAGATACCAAAACCCAGCAGGATAAAACTTGCAACGATGCCTGCCTGCTGGAAGAACACACCCAATTGCTGCATCTGAATAAATGCCAGAACCTGTGGTGCCTGTTCACCCAGAACCAGCAGTGCCAATGCCCCTGTTCCAATCGGTCCCAGTGCCAACCAGCCACTGATGGCCAGTTCTTTACCGGGCAGTTTATGCAAAGCCAGGCGCAACATCAGAATGGTCAGTACCGCAAAGGCCGGTAATACAGACATCCCCCACAGCACATAACCTGCAAATAAAATCCCAACCGCTTCCTGCCCCGCAGGTAAATGTGCCACCAGTAAACCGCCTGACGTTGCTGCAACCTCACAGGCTACAATCGGCAGTAACCACATTGCTGTCATGGTCCGCAGCTCATGCTGCTGATAGTTGAACATGCAGAACGGTACAATGATGCCAATCGCAACAGCCAGCACAACATCGGTATACCAGAGCACCTGGGCAATCTGAACCGCGACATCACCATACAGAGGCAATCCAAACTTCAGAAAGCCGTTCAGCACCGTTGCGAGCCCCATTGGGATTGTGCCTAAAAACAGTGCCATGCTTGAGTGGGAAAAAATCTGCCGTGCTTCATGAGGATAGATCAACCACCGCAATAAATATAAAATACTGAATACGCTGAACAATACGGTATTGATTTGCCATAACAGGGTCGCAATACGCAGCAGCAGTTCGTGTGCAAATGGAAATTCAGGTAAAATCAATGCCACCACACCTGTCCCCATAGTGACGGTAAACCAGTTTGGCGTAAACTGGCGGATCACTTCTCTGGGATGGTGTAACTGATAAAATGGCTTTTGCATGGTTTTTTCCTCAATTCAGCAGATAAATTGATCATACCAACGTCTTATAATAAATAAAATTGATTAATATTCATAAAATGAATCAGTTTTGCTTATATAAAACTGTAAATCTCATAATTTTCTGAGTAAAAACACAACAACAGGACGAAATTGTGAGAATATGGCAAAATATATCCTTTCAAATTTTATGCTTATTTTGAAATCATGAAGCTGTTACGTCTAAATGCCTTAGCACCGAATTTGCAATTGCCACCGACCGCTGTGACGATCGGCAATTTTGACGGTGTCCATCTTGGGCATCAGGCGATGATTGCCCAGCTGAAAGACATTGCTCAGCAGCAGCATCTAAAAACACTGGTCATGATTTTTGAACCACAGCCCCTGGAATTTTTTAAAGGCTATGAAGCACCACCTCGCATCAGTTCACTCAGAGAAAAAGTAGAATATTTAACTGAACTGGGTGTCGACTATATTGCGATTGCCAAATTTGATAATCAGTTCCGCAGTTTAAGTGCTCAAAGCTTTGCAGACCTGCTTAAATTTAAACTCAATACCAAAAGCCTTGTTTTAGGCGAAGATCATCATTTTGGTAAAGACCGCCAGGGCAACAGTGAATTTTTAAAACAATACGGCTTTAATGTTACCAATTTAAATAATGTGGATTGCGACGGTGAGCGTGTCAGTTCCACCCGTATTCGCCAGGTACTGCAGGCAGGTGATTTAGCTCTTGCTGCAAAATTACTGGGGCGCCCATACAGCATGACGGGTCGTGTACAATATGGCGACCAGATTGGGCGGACGCTGAATTTCCCGACCATTAATGTACGCATGGGACGTCATCGTCCATGTCTCAATGGTATTTATGGCGTGGATGTGGTCTGTGAAACCATGCCACTGACCGACAAAGTCAAAGCAGACAATCCTGCTAAGCCAGGCATTCAGGGTTACCAGGCAAATGCACTTTATGGTGCAGGTCATGTCGGTACACGCCCTGCGATCAAACAGGAACATCCTGAATGGCGATTAGAAGTACATTTTCCTGATGTTTCTGCTAATCTGTACGGTCTGTTGATGCGGGTCACTTTCCTCGACTATTTACATGGTGAATTAAATTACCCATCTCTTGAAGCGCTACAGGCGGGGATTGATGATGATGTCGAGCGACTGCTTGAGTTTCGTAAAAACACCCCCAAATTTCCTTTTTAAACCAGATTTTTTATTGTAAAACGCGTCAGCAATGGTGCTGATAATATTGGAAGACAACTTGCATGAGCGATAAGCAAACTCCTGAAAATGCTGTGGATTACAAAGCCACGCTGAATCTACCAGGTACTGAATTTGCGATGAAAGCAAATCTCGCAGTACGTGAAGCGAAATGGTTGGAAGAGTGGTATGCCGACAACATTTATCAGCAGATTCGTGCATCGCGTATTGGCAAGAAAAAATATGTGCTTCATGACGGTCCTCCGTATGCAAATGGTCAGATCCATTTAGGTCATGCAGTCAATAAAGTCCTAAAAGACATCATCATTAAAAGCCGTGTCATGGACGGTTTTGACGCGCCATATGTACCAGGTTGGGACTGCCACGGTCTGCCAATCGAACTTAAAGTCGAAGAAAAAGTCGGTAAAGTGGGCGTTAAAGTTGATGCCTCTACTTTCCGTAAAGCATGTCGTGAATATGCCAACACACAAATCGAATTACAGAAAAAAGATTTCGTGCGTATGGGCGTGTTTGGTGATTGGGACAAGCCTTATCTGACCATGAACTTCAAACAGGAAGCGGATATCGTTCGCTCGCTGGGTGAAATTGCCAAAGCTGGTCATATCGAACCAGGTCTAAAACCAGTCAACTGGTGTTTAGACTGTGGTTCTTCACTTGCAGAAGCAGAAGTCGACTATAAAGATAAAAAATCCGATGCGATTGACGTCGGTTTCGGTGTGGTTGATCTTGCTGATCTATCTGCAAAAGTTGGTGTGACTGTATCCAACCCTACAGACATCGTGATCTGGACGACTACGCCTTGGACACTGCCTGCGAACCAGGCGGTTGCCCTACATGCTGAGATTGAATATCAACTGGTTGAAGTTCAAACTGAACGTGGTACACAAAACTTAATCTTAGCTAAAGATCTGGTTGAATCTGCGTGTGAGCGTTACAAACTTGAAAATCCAAAAGTATTGGCGGACTTTGTCGGCGCAAAACTTGAGAATTTAAAACTGCAACATCCATTGCTTGCAGAGCGTCAAGTGCCTGTGATTTTAGGTGAGCACGTGATCGCGACTAGTGGTACAGGTGCTGTACATACTGCGCCTGGTCATGGTGTGGACGATTACAAAGTTGGCTTACAGTACAACTTAAAAGTAGACAATCCTGTAGGCGGTAATGGTGTGTATTTACCGACTGCACCGATTTTTGCAGGCGAACATATTTACAAAGCCAATCCACAAATCATTGCAGCATTGAGCGAAAACAACAAGCTTTGGGCACATGTGCCAATCATGCATAGCTACCCACATTGCTGGCGTCATAAAACTCCGATTATTTTCCGTGCAACACCGCAGTGGTTCATCAGCATGGACAATAAAGGCTTACGTCAGGACGCTTTGAATGCCATTGAAAATGAGATCGGCTTTGTCCCTGACTGGGGTAAAAACCGTATCCAATCAATGATCGAAGGTCGTCCAGATTGGTGTATCTCACGTCAACGTACCTGGGGTGTGCCAATCCCATTCTTCGTGCATAAAGACACCAATGAATTGCATCCACGTACCCCTGAATTGATCGAAGAAGTTGCCAAACTGATCGAACAGGAAGGGATTGATGGTTGGTATAACCGTGATGCGTCTGAGTTTATTGGTGCAGATGCCGAGCAATACAATGCAGTACGTGACACTTTAGACGTATGGTTCGACTCCGGAACAACGCATTATGCAGTACTTCGTGAACGTGAAGAATTGCAAGATCCTGCTGATTTGTATCTTGAAGGTTCAGACCAACATCGTGGTTGGTTCCAATCGTCATTGTTAACATCAATTGCAATCAACAAACGTGCACCATATAAAGCCCTTCTTACTCACGGTTTCGTGGTGGATGAGAAAGGTCGCAAGATGTCTAAATCAATCGGGAATATCATCACCCCGCAGGACATCATCAAAGATATGGGTGCAGATGGTTTACGTTTCTGGATTGCTTCTGCGGACTACCGTTATGAAATGACGGCAGGTAAAGAAATCTTCAGCCGTGCGTCTGATGGCTACCGCCGTATCCGTAATACTTTACGTTTCTTGTTAGCAAACTTGAATGGTTTCAAACCATCGACAGACTGCTTACCTGTAGATCAATTGATCGCACTTGATCAATACATCCTGCAACGTGCGGCTGATGTACAGAAAACCATTCAGCAAGCTTATGAAGATATGAATTTCCATATCGTCACCAATGCTTTGACCAATTTCTGTATCAATGACTTGGGTGGTTTCTATTTAGACATCATTAAAGACCGTCAGTACACGACTAAAGCAGACTCGCAAGCGCGTCATTCTGCACAAACTGCCTTGTATCATTTGGTTCAAGCATTTGTACGTTGGATGTCACCAATCTTGAGCTTCACAGCACAGGAAGCATGGCCGTTGATTCCAGAACAGTCTGAAAAGTATGTGTTTACTGCGGAATGGTATGATATTCCAGTGTCATCGACTGCAAACCTGATCTCAGAAGCAGACTGGCAAACCTTGATCTCTGTTAAATCAGCCGTGAACAAACAGATCGAAGCAGCACGTAATGCCAAACTGATCGGTTCAAACCTGTCTGCCAAAGTTGAAATCTGGGCAAATCCTGAGTTGAAAGCGGTATTGGATCAATTGGGCGATGAACTACGTTTTGTCTTGATCACTTCAACTGTGATTGTAAAAGACTTTGATGCTGTACAAGGTGAAGCAACTGATCTTGAAGGTTTACGTGTTCAGGTGTCTGCTGCTGAAGGTGAAAAATGTGCGCGTTGCTGGCATGTTCTTCCTGATGTAAATACACATCTTGAACATCCAGGACTGTGCGCTCGTTGTATTATCAACCTTCCTACAGGTCAAGGCGAAGAGAGAAAATATGCCTAATCCACAGAATAAAAAGGGTTTATTTGAGTTTTATCCGCACAATTTAATGTGGCTTGGACTTTCTGTCCTCGCCATCATTATTGATCAGTGGACTAAAAACATTGCAAGTACACATCTGACTTATGCAGACCCTGTACCTGTATTGCCCTTTTTAAATTGGACATTGCTGCACAATTACGGCGCAGCCTTTAGCTTTTTGTCCGATGCAGGTGGATGGCAACATTATTTATTTACAGGCCTGGCAGGCATTGTGTCGATCATCTTTATTTTCTGGCTGATGCGTATGCCGAAAAGTACGGTGGTTTTGCCCATGGCCATTGCTTTGATTCTTGGTGGTGCGATCGGTAATCTGATTGATCGTATCTGCCTGGGTTATGTGGTCGATTTTATTCATGTGTTTTACCAGAACAATCACTTTCCTGCATTCAATATTGCAGACAGTGCGATCACTTTAGGCACCATTTTATTGTTAATTGATACTTTCTTTTTAGAAAAGAAACGTATTCAAAATGCGGAAAGCGCAAAATGACTGAAGAAATTATTAATCCCAATGAAGAAACCCGCGTTGCGGATGGCTCAAAAGTAGATCTCCATTTCTCTGTTGCGATTGAAAATGGCGTTGAAATTGACAATACCCGTAGCCGTGAAGAGCCTGTGAGCTTAGTCATGGGTGATGGCAGTTTATTGCCAGGTTTTGAAAAAGCGTTATTTGGTCTTCGTGCAGGCGACCGTCGTACGGTCAGTCTTCCGCCTGAAGATGCTTTTGGTCCCTGGAATCCTGAAAATGTGCAGAAATTTGACACTGTAAAATTCGAACAGCGTCCTGTTGAAGGTCACATGATGGAGTTTGAAGATAAAGCCAAACAAAGCTTATTTGGTGTCATCAAAACTGTAGGTGAAGACATTACTGAAGTGGATTTCAACCATCCATTGGCAGGTAAAAATATTACTTTTGAAGTGGAAATTTTCAAAGTGACTCCTGCTGGTCAGCAAGGTGTGAAATTGATGTAAACCATCAGTTGAATAAGTTAAAAGAAAGCTCCTGAGGGGGCTTTTTTTATGACTGATTCTGCTATAAATCACTACATAATCCTCCTGTTCAATCAGGATTTTTCATCATAATTTAAGAACATAACAACAGATCAGGACAGAACATGAATATTTTTATTATTGTAGGCAGCATTCGTGAAGGCCGTGTTGCCATTAAAGTTGCCGACTGGTTAGCCGCAGAAATTAAAAAACTCGAATTCAGTACCCTCAATGTAGAAACTGTAGATTTAAAAGAATGGGATCTGCCTTTTTTTGCAGGGAAAAACTCTCCCGCGACAGGCATTTATGATCAGCCAAAACAGCAGGAATGGGGCAATAAAATTGCATCTGGAGATGCATTCATTTTTATTACGCCCGAATATAATCACGGCTACAGCCCTGTACTGAAAAATGCCATCGACTATGTCTATAAAGAATGGCAGGGAAAACCATCCGCCTTTGTCAGCTATGGTGGAACCAATGGCTCACGCTCCATTGATCAGCTGAAGCAGGTCTGTGGATTTATGGGCATGATAGATTCCAATGCCGTCATAGAGCTTCGTGATATTTTCAGCAGAACCAGAACAGAAATTTTTGAGCCAAATGAATTTGATACTAAAGCAGTTAAATCTGTGGTCAATAAACTGATTCAATATGCAAATGTCTGACTCGACACTGATGTAAGCGAATGCTTACATCATTTACTGCCGTTTTCATCTGTTCAGCCCTTGGGAATCGGTCTATTTTTAAATCACAGGAAACAGGAAGTTTCCCCATAAAAATAATGATAAAAGTAAAAACACATGGATACACAGTAGTAAACAGGATGTTTATTACCCGAACCAATACCGGAAAGCCCTGTCAGGATGATGGGGCTTTCTTTTTATTTTTAAAATCAGTTCAGAGATTCAGATATGCCCTGAATCCCCTGGATGAATAATAGGATTCTGCTCCATTGTGATATGTAAATACCCGACCGTATCGAAGATCACAAAAAATTGCCCCACCCTGCCTACGGATGTCTTCAGGCGTGCAGACCCAGCTTGAACTTTTTAAATCAAATGGAAATACACGTTGCAGATCATGATAAATATCTTCTGTAAGCAGATTCACACCCATTTCAACTGCCCGACCGACGACATGATGTTCAGGTGGGTTTGCTTTACGGCTTTTTAAAGCCTCCACATCATAGCAGTGGCTTCGACGTCCTTTCGGAGATTCTGTACAGCAGTCATAAAAAGTTAAGTTCTGCGCAGAATTGAACACAACTAAATCAGGTTCACCACCCGTGCGTTCCATTTCATTTAATGACCACAGTTTTTCAGGCAGATGCTGTAACTGTTCTTTCAGTTCACTCCAACGGATATCAGGATGACGGAACATATTCTTTTCAAATCTGTTTTTCAGTATATCCAGCAGTTGCTGTTCAGTTTGTGCAGACAGTTTTTTCATTTTCAGCTGTTCTTCATTTTTTTATTACTGTATCACAGCATT
Source organism: Acinetobacter sp. WCHAc010052 (assembly GCF_002165295.2). Classification (NCBI taxonomy): domain Bacteria; kingdom Pseudomonadati; phylum Pseudomonadota; class Gammaproteobacteria; order Moraxellales; family Moraxellaceae; genus Acinetobacter; species Acinetobacter sp. WCHAc010052. Next base: position 3,514,862 of record NZ_CP032143.1, read on the forward strand.
TTCATATCTGATCGCTGTACGCTATGGCTTACACAGTGTGACGTATTTTGCATATTTTCATAAACCATTCTGAACGCTATTCTACAGTCATAGGGAACAGGAACTTCCCCGGACATAAAACAACTATAAATGGTCTGTACATCAGGAACGTGAAGTAAGACAGGAGTCATACTTAGCAAACCGATATGAAAGAAACCCCTGTCAGGATGACAGGGGTTTTTTTTATTTACTGCTTTTTCAGATAGTCAACAACATCGCTATGACCTGCCATTTCTGCAAGCTCAAGGGCTGTGTATTGTATTTTATGCTCTACGTCAGCACCTTTGCTGATAAGCAGCTTCACCACGTCCAGATAACCATTTTCTGCAGCAGCATGCAGTGCGCTATAGCCTTCCTCATCAGCCGAGTTCACATCTGTGCCACTGGCTAAAGATTTTTCAACTTCTGCAAGTTCACCAAGCGCTGACCAGTAAACAAGTTCAGGAAGATGAAGTTCTTCATCATCTTCAGGAATTGGGGAGAATGAGTTGAATTTCATAAATTTACCTGATTGATTGAAGTCTTTAACTGTGTGCAGAGTAATTCTAACGCTTTTTTTGATTTTTCGCTCAACTCATCATGACGTTCAAGCTCTTCCAGATAAGGGCTGTATTTCCACAATGCAAAATCAATGAATCGAAAATTATCCTGATTGATATAAAAACAGCATGCATCTACAGATTCGATGTTCAACGAACTCAGCTTTTCAGAAATAGCCAATAATATCGGCTGTACAGCAATCTTCTGAGTTTGGGATAACGCGTTAAATTTGATATCAGTACCGAATTGTTCCTTCTTAATTTTTTCAATTATAAATCCTGCATCCTGAATATAAGCAGTTTCATCAATTAAAGCAGGATTATAAGAACCGTAAAAATGTGGAATGTATCGACTCAGCACTTTATCTTCATGAAGAATCTGATAGGCTTTCATTTCAGTAAAACACACTGCCTTTAAAATCAGTTCGCGATCTTTACAAGGGGTATATTCCATTCCCTCAAACATTTTATTATCTCTTTTAAATGCCTTTAAAACCTTTTTTCCATCATCAATCTCTATAATTTCAGAGAATGCTCCACGACCAATTATTTTATATTTCATCTTCATCGCAGTATAAATATTCAGATTTTTCTCATTGTATAAAAAAAGCCCTCACAATGCTGAGGGCTTTTTTTATTTAAAATTTATGCTTTTGCAGCCGAAGCTTCTTTAATATCAATTTTATCGCTGTCATTGTCATGAACAATCAATGCAACCGCTATCGCAGTAATCAGTACAGGTAAACCGACTGCCATAAAGTTGAAGTGTGCAGGTAAATTCATACCCAGTAAACCACCAATCAGAATCGGTCCTACAATTGCACCCATACGACCGATTGCCGAAGACCAGCCGATCCCTGTCGAACGTACTGCCAGTGGATAAAACTGCGCCACGTAGCTATATAACAGCATCTGTGAACCGATTGATGCCGCACCAGCCAGGAATACAAGGATATACAGCAGGAACTGATTGGACTGAAAGCCCATCAGACTCATCACAAGCGCACCCATCATACCTAAGACCATCAATACTGGTTTCAGGTGGAAACGGTCAGCCAGAATACCACCACCGACAATTCCGACCACAGCACCGACATTCATCACCATCATGAACATTAAGCTGTTATCCATAGAATAACCCGCTGCCATCATCAGTTTCGGCAACCAGCTGCTTAAAGCATACATAGTCAGCAAACAGGTAAAGAATGCCAGCCAGAACAGCAGTGTATTTCCCGCACGTCCTCGGCGAAACAGGCTCACTACATTGGCAGCTTCAGGAATATTTTCCTGAGGTATGCTGAACACAGTTTCATCTGTCACTTTTGCATCTGGTGCAAGCTGTCTCACAATACTGCGAGCTTTTTCCTGTTTATTTTCTTTCACAATAAAAGCCAGAGATTCAGGCAGAAACTTCCAAATCACAGGTAAAAGAAATAATGGAATACCCGCAATAAAGAACATGATCTGCCAACCAAAGTCCGGCGTAAACCATGAACCCAGTAAAGCTGCCATCACGCCACCAACCGCATAACCACTGAACATGGTTGTGACCAGTGTACTACGCATTTTCTGAGGGGCGTATTCAGAGGTTAATGCCACCAGGTTTGGCATCACTCCACCAATTCCTAAACCTGCAAGAAAGCGCAAAACAGCAAACTCTGTGGGATTGGATGCAAAACCACCCGCAAAAGTTAAACCACTGAATAATACAATACAGATCATAATGACTTTTTTTCGACCAATTTTATCGGCCAGAGAGCCAAAAAACATGGCTCCAAACATCATGCCTGCCAAAGCAGTACTCGCAAGCATACCTGCCTGCATTGCTGATAGCCCCCAATCCTGCATCAACAGTGGTAAAACCACACCATTAATTGCCAGATCGTAGCCATCAAACAAAATAATCAATAAACACCAAGCCACTACATTGAAGTGAAACGAGGTAAATTTTGCCTTATCAACGACAGAATTTATATTCAGATTTTCCGTTGTCATCGTTCTCATCTCCCATGAGTACTTGTCCAAATTTTCACATGAATTTTTAAGCAAAATTCAACGATGGCGAAATATACGCAGGTCGTGTTTCATGGGCAATTAGACGAAAGAATAAGATGGATAAACCAGAGTTTAATAGTGGTAATCACATGATTTTATATACTTTATTTACATTTATATTTTCTCAGATGATGAGTTTTATCATCTTTTTTAAATTCAAAATTTCACCTTACTTTTATGTATATTTGCAATTTTTCTAAACATTTATTTTTAAATTAATACAGGAACTCTACACAAATAAATCCGATGGTCTTCAGATGACACGTCTAAAATAGCCTTTACTTTTCTTTTCATTCCGGCAATAAAAAACACCCTCAATCAAATGATTGAGGGTGTTTAGGAATAATGAGCTGGCGATGACTTACTCTCACATGGGTAACCCCACACTACCATCAGCGCAAAGAGGTTTCACTTCTGAGTTCGGGAAGGGATCAGGTGGTTCACTCTTGCTATTGTCGCCAGCACAACTGTTTATGGATACTTGCTTTGGTCTTATTTAGATGCCAATGCTTTTTCCAAATGAGTTATTAACAGCTCTATCTGAGTTGGAACATTGTCATACTGTTGCGATTCTGAATCAAGTCATTCTGATGAATATCGAATCAACTGAGCTTCATACAACAACTGTTTGGGTGTTGTATAGTCAAGCCTCACGAGCAATTAGTACTGGTCAGCTTCACACGTCACCGTGCTTCCACATCCAGCCTATCAACGTCGTAGTCTTCAACGGCTCTTTAGAGGACATAAAGTCCTAGGGAAATCTTATCTTGAGGTAGGCTTCCCGCTTAGATGCTTTCAGCGGTTATCCCTTCCGAACATAGCTACCCGGCGATGCGACTGGCGTCACAACCGGTACACCAGAGGTTCGTCCACTCTGGTCCTCTCGTACTAGGAGCAGATCCTCTCAAATTTCCAGCGCCCACGGTAGATAGGGACCGAACTGTCTCACGACGTTCTAAACCCAGCTCGCGTACCTCTTTAAATGGCGAACAGCCATACCCTTGGGACCTGCTTCAGCCCCAGGATGAGATGAGCCGACATCGAGGTGCCAAACACCGCCGTCGATATGAACTCTTGGGCGGTATCAGCCTGTTATCCCCAGAGTACCTTTTATCCGTTGAGCGATGGCCCTTCCATACAGAACCACCGGATCACTAAGACCTACTTTCGTACCTGCTCGACTTGTGGGTCTCGCAGTTAAGCGCGCTTTTGCCTTTATACTCTACGCGTGATTTCCGACCACGCTGAGCGCACCTTCGTACTCCTCCGTTACTCTTTAGGAGGAGACCGCCCCAGTCAAACTACCCACCAGACATGGTCCTCGTCCCGGATAACGGGACAGAGTTAGAACCTCAATATTACCAGGGTGGTATTTCAAGGATGGCTCCATAGCAACTGGCGTCACTACTTCAAAGCCTCCCACCTATCCTACACAGGTAAGATCAAAGTTCAATGTCAAGCTGCAGTAAAGGTTCACGGGGTCTTTCCGTCTAGCCGCGGGTACACCGCATCTTCACGGCGAATTCGATTTCACTGAGCCTCTGCTGGAGACAGCGCCCCCATCATTATGCCATTCGTGCAGGTCGGAACTTACCCGACAAGGAATTTCGCTACCTTAGGACCGTTATAGTTACGGCCGCCGTTTACTGGGGCTTCGATCAAGAGCTTCGCTTACGCTAACCCCATCAATTAACCTTCCAGCACCGGGCAGGCATCACACCCTATACGTCCACTTTCGTGTTTGCAGAGTGCTATGTTTTTAATAAACAGTTGCAGGGGCCTGGTTTCTGTGGCTGCTGGCCGCTCAGGGAGTAAATCCCATCACCGCCGGCAGCGTACCTTCTCCCGAAGTTACGGTACCATTTTGCCTAGTTCCTTCAGCAGAGTTCTCTCAAGCGCTTTGGTCTACTCGACCTGACCACCTGTGTCGGTTTCGGGTACGATTCCTGTGTAACTGAAGCTTAGAGACTTTTCCTGGAAGTATGGTATCAGCCACTTCACTGTACAAGTACAGCTTGCTATCAGATCTCAGCATAGAGTACCCCGGATTTGCCTAAGATACATGCCTACATCCTTCCACCTGGACAACCAACGCCAGGCTGACTTAACCTTCTCCGTCCTCTCATCGCATTACACACAAGTACTGGAATATTAACCAGTTTCCCATCGACTACGCCTCTCGGCCTCGCCTTAGGGGTCGACTCACCCAGCCCCGATTAACGTTGGACTGGAACCCTTGGTCTTTCAGCGAACGGGTTTTTCACCCGTTTTGTCGTTACTCACGTCAGCATTCGCACTTCTGATACCTCCAGCAGACTTCTCAATCCACCTTCATCGGCTTACAGAACGCTCCCCTACCACTTGCAATAAATTGCAAATCCGCAGCTTCGGCATATAGTTTTAGCCCCGTTACATCTTCCGCGCAGGCCGACTCGACTAGTGAGCTATTACGCTTTCTTTAAAGGGTGGCTGCTTCTAAGCCAACCTCCTAGCTGTCTATGCCTTCCCACATCGTTTCCCACTTAACTATAATTTTGGGGCCTTAGCTGGCGGTCTGGATTGTTTTCCTCTTGACTACGGACGTTAGCACCCGCAGTCTGTCTCCCGGATAGTACTCATTGGTATTCGGAGTTTGCATCGGTTTGGTAAGTCGGGATGACCCCCTAGCCGAAACAGTGCTCTACCCCCAATGGTATTCGTCCGAGGCGCTACCTAAATAGCTTTCGGGGAGAACCAGCTATCACCGAGTTTGATTAGCCTTTCACCCCTATCCACAAGTCATCCCCTGGCTTTTCAACGACAGTGGGTTCGGTCCTCCAGTTAGTGTTACCCAACCTTCAACCTGCTCATGGATAGATCACCCGGTTTCGGGTCTACACCCAGCAACTGAACGCCCTATTAAGACTCGGTTTCCCTACGGCTCCCCTATACGGTTAACCTTGCTACTGAATGTAAGTCGCTGACCCATTATACAAAAGGTACGCAGTCACCGAACAAGTCGGCTCCCACTGCTTGTATGCATGCGGTTTCAGGATCTGTTTCACTCCCCTCACAGGGGTTCTTTTCGCCTTTCCCTCACGGTACTGGTTCACTATCGGTCAGTCAGGAGTATTTAGCCTTGGAGGATGGTCCCCCCATATTCAGACAAGGTTTCACGTGCCTCGCCCTACTCGACATCATCATATAAGCCCTTTCGCGTACAGGACTATCACCTACTATGGTTGCACTTCCCAGAGCATTCCACTAAAGCTTATATGACTTAATGGGCTGTTCCCCGTTCGCTCGCCGCTACTGAGGGAATCTCAATTGATTTCTTTTCCTAAGGGTACTGAGATGTTTCACTTCCCCTCGTTCGCCTCGCAACACTATGTATTCATGTTACGATACCTGCCTTATAGCAGGTGGGTTTCCCCATTCAGAAATCTCCGGATCAAAGGATATTTGCCGCCTCCCCGGAGCTTATCGCAGGCTATTACGTCTTTCATCGCCTCTGACTGCCAAGGCATCCACCACATGCACTTAATTACTTGACTATACAACCCCAAACAGTCGTTCATCCCTACAAGTAGGATGAGCAACAGATCGCGACGATTTCTCATCACTCTCATACAGTTGGCGTCTGTGAAATTAATCACTGTACAGCTTCAATTAGATTCATATACCAAAACGCTTGATTCAGTTTAATCGCTAGTTTCTCATTTCTTGTAGTTGCCTACTTGAAACGAGTATGAACAATTTATTTCAACTCAAATATATGCTGTTAATGATTAACTACCGCCTCGTCAGCAGGTAGCAAACTGTGATAAATCACAGAACTTAATAAACTGAAATCAGATGATGTCATATTCACTAAATTCTATAATTCAGAACTTCACTTAATGTGATGGTGGAGACTAGGAGAGTCGAACTCCTGACCTCCTGCGTGCAAAGCAGGCGCTCTACCAACTAAGCTAAGTCCCCAGTTAAGATCCCGATATATCTGTTTCTGTGCTGATTCGTCAGAATGGTGGGTCTGACAAGACTTGAACTTGTGACCCCACGCTTATCAAGCGTGTGCTCTAACCAACTGAGCTACAGACCCTCAGATACATCAATGAAGAACAACTTGTTGTGGATTCTTACCAATCGTCAATCTTTCGTTAAGGAGGTGATCCAGCCGCAGGTTCCCCTACGGCTACCTTGTTACGACTTCACCCCAGTCGTCGGCCACACCGTGGTAAGCGTCCTCCTTACGGTTAGACTACCTACTTCTGGTGCAACAAACTCCCATGGTGTGACGGGCGGTGTGTACAAGGCCCGGGAACGTATTCACCGCGGCATTCTGATCCGCGATTACTAGCGATTCCGACTTCATGGAGTCGAGTTGCAGACTCCAATCCGGACTACGATCGGCTTTTTGAGATTAGCATCCTATCGCTAGGTAGCAACCCTTTGTACCGACCATTGTAGCACGTGTGTAGCCCTGGTCGTAAGGGCCATGATGACTTGACGTCGTCCCCGCCTTCCTCCAGTTTGTCACTGGCAGTATCCTTAAAGTTCCCACCCGAAGTGCTGGCAAATAAGGAAAAGGGTTGCGCTCGTTGCGGGACTTAACCCAACATCTCACGACACGAGCTGACGACAGCCATGCAGCACCTGTATGTAAGTTCCCGAAGGCACCAATCCATCTCTGGAAAGTTCTTACTATGTCAAGACCAGGTAAGGTTCTTCGCGTTGCATCGAATTAAACCACATGCTCCACCGCTTGTGCGGGCCCCCGTCAATTCATTTGAGTTTTAGTCTTGCGACCGTACTCCCCAGGCGGTCTACTTATCGCGTTAGCTGCGCCACTAAAGCCTCAAAGGCCCCAACGGCTAGTAGACATCGTTTACGGCATGGACTACCAGGGTATCTAATCCTGTTTGCTCCCCATGCTTTCGTACCTCAGCGTCAGTATTAGGCCAGATGGCTGCCTTCGCCATCGGTATTCCTCCAGATCTCTACGCATTTCACCGCTACACCTGGAATTCTACCATCCTCTCCCATACTCTAGCTTCCCAGTATCGAATGCAATTCCTAAGTTAAGCTCAGGGATTTCACATCCGACTTAAAAAGCCGCCTACGTACGCTTTACGCCCAGTAAATCCGATTAACGCTCGCACCCTCTGTATTACCGCGGCTGCTGGCACAGAGTTAGCCGGTGCTTATTCTGCGAGTAACGTCCACTATCCCTGGGTATTAACCAGAGTAGCCTCCTCCTCGCTTAAAGTGCTTTACAACCAAAAGGCCTTCTTCACACACGCGGCATGGCTGGATCAGGGTTCCCCCCATTGTCCAATATTCCCCACTGCTGCCTCCCGTAGGAGTCTGGGCCGTGTCTCAGTCCCAGTGTGGCGGATCATCCTCTCAGACCCGCTACAGATCGTCGCCTTGGTAGGCCTTTACCCCACCAACTAGCTAATCCGACTTAGGCTCATCTATTAGCGCAAGGTCTAATGATCCCCTGCTTTCCCCCGTAGGGCGTATGCGGTATTAGCATTCCTTTCGGAATGTTGTCCCCCACTAATAGGCAGATTCCTAAGCATTACTCACCCGTCCGCCGCTAAGATCAGTAGCAAGCTACATCTCTCCGCTCGACTTGCATGTGTTAAGCCTGCCGCCAGCGTTCAATCTGAGCCATGATCAAACTCTTCAGTTTAATACTTGCTAGCACCTTAAAGGGTGCCAATCTTGGCTCATCAATTTTCTGACAAATTCTCTCAAATAAACTTCGAGTAATTTAAACCATCAATCAATGAAAATAATTTCGATCGATCAATCAGTAAAAATCCACACAAGTTGTTCTTCATATTCTCTTAATGAATTATTTATCACCTCGTCAGTGATAAATAAAACGCAATGAACATTTAACAACTTAACCCTCTAAGCTAAGTTCGTTTGCTGTATCGCGTTGGGATGAGCTCATTATAGGACAATTTCTTACACGTGCAAGTGCTTTTAACTGATTGTTTTATTGAGTGTTGTATTTTTATACGTTAAACTTCTTTCAAAACACTGAAAAATGCATTTAACTGCTTGATAATGGTGCAAAAATATAACATCTTATAAATCTGCACCAAAAACTGACTTTATTTGGACGCTGCTGCTGTTTTGACCTGCACACCCAGTATTTTCACGCTTTGCTTTGGAACATTCTGGTGCATTCCATAGTTTCCTGTAGGAACAGCCGTAATTTTATCAACAACATTCATGCCTTTAGTCACTTTACCAAATACTGCATAGCCTGCATTCATTGGACTTCTGTTCAAAAAGGCATTGTCTGCAACATTAATGAAGAACTGACTGGTTGCTGAGTCAGGATTGTTGGTCCGTGCCATAGCCAGAGTGCCACGGGTATTTTTAAGACCGTTGGATGATTCATTTTTAATTGCAGCCTGAGTTTGCTTTTCGCTCATATCTGCATTGAAACCACCACCCTGGATCATGAAACCCGGAATGACGCGATGAAAAAGCGTATCGGTATAAAAGCCCGCTTTTACATAGTTTTCAAAGTTTTTTGCTGAAACGGGTGCCTGATCATTGAAAAGCTCAATTTCAATATTTCCCAGGGAGGTTTTCATTTCCACCACGGTATTGGCAGCCATCAGGCTGAAACTTGTAGTCATTGCACAAACGGCAAATAATGTCTGCTTTAACATATCCTTACTCTGTATCGCTCAATGCGCATAGATTATCGCATAAGAATCATACAATATATTCACTGAGCTGTCTTTGCTTCACTATGAGAATAAAATGAATAAAAATTTACTTGATCCTGTTGTGACTCATCCACCGCCATGGCATCTGAGTGGCGATGCTTTTATTATGAATTACTGGCTGAGCCCTGCTTTAACCAAAGCATCAGCCCATTTTGGAATTGCTCCGTCTTATCTGGGCAAAATGGTTCAGGTTATGCTGGTGCGCTATGAAACATCACCTGTCGGTCCCTATGATGAACTGCTGTTACTTGACCACAGCATTAAATATGGTGGCAGTCTTTCCTTTATTCCTAAAATATATGTATCTACCGAGGTCTCGGTTCAGCATGGTCAGGTACTTTGGGGTATCCCAAAGGAACTGGCTCATTTTGAATGGCTGGAACGTGAAAATACCTGCTATTGTCAGATTCAGTTCGGCGAACAGATTATGTCCATTAAATTGATGAAAAAACCAGCCACTCAGACAGCATCGGTCAGCAGTAAATATCTGCCTGATCTGATCCTCAAAATCAAACAGCATGATCAGGGTCGGACGTTCAGTTTTGCACCCCAGTTTTCGGGTGCATTAAAACCTATGCAATCTATAGAGTGGATCAATACTCAGGACATCTTTCCTGATTTTTCTAAAGCGACTGCACTGAAAAGCTTTTATATTCCTGAATTTCAGCTGATCTTTCCTGAAGCTCAGATCGAACAAGCATAAAAAAGGCGTTTCGAATGGAAACGCCTTAATCTGCCCGTATTTAACGCTGTCGGTCCCAGAATTTTCGGAAATTCTTACTGATTTCGATTGTGATTTTTTTTGCCCGTCGGGAAACTGGAGTCAGATTGAGGAATCCATGAGTCTGATCACTGTATTCCTGATACTCCACTTTATTGCCCTGATGTCTGAGCTTATGTGCATAGATTTCGCCTTCATCATGCAGCAGGTCATGCCCTGCAGTCACCACAAACGCAGGAGGCTGTCTTTTCAGATTGCCATAAGTAGGTGAAATCATGGGATCATCCAGCTGAATATCATGCTGAGTGGCATAATAGTCTGTCACATAATCCACATCTGCCCCCGTCAGTACCAGTCCATCTTTATAAGCATAAAATGACGGGTGACGGCTTTTAAAATCCACCACAGGATAAATCAGGAACTGAGCTTCGGGTGCATACACTTTGTTTGCACTGCGCTGTGCCACTACTGCACTGATGTTGCCACCTGCACTGTCACCTGCCACAGCAATTCTGTTTTTCAGAATTTTAAACTGTCTGCGGTTCTGATAAACCCAGGCCAGTGCATCTTCACAGGTCTGAATCAGTTGTTTAGGGCTGGCTTCGGGTGCCAGTGGATAATCAATACTTAATACCTGTGCGCCTGCATGTACTGCAATCAGACGGCATGCTTCATCATGACTGTCCATTCCGCCAACCACAAAACCGCCCCCATGATAGAACACAATCATCGGCAGCTTTTTATGCGGCGCAGGATGATAATGACGGGCGAAAATGGTTCCGCTGTGTAAAGGCAAACGTAGATCTTCAATCCGCTTAACAGGTGTTGCCTGGGCACGGATCGACTGCATCTGCTGATCAAACACTTTTCGGGAATGGGCAGGATCGTCTCCAATAAAACCGATTTTCCCCTGCTTGATCTGCGCTGCCATCATGCATTTTATAAAAGGATCAAGGTCTGGATAATGATATGGATATCCCAGTGCCTTACTTAATGTTTCCTGAGCAATGCCAGGCAAACGGTCCAGCGTCCGTGCAGCTGCACCCTGTCCCTTTTCCATCATTTTTTGAATTTTAGTGTTGAAAGCAACCATGGCGAGTCTTTCCTTATCTGTATTCTTCATATTTCCTACATGATCAGCATTCATGTGACCATATTGTTATATAAGACATGTCATCTGCATACACAGCTGAAACTACAATACGCTAATCTTCTTTTAACTGCTTGTCATTGACAATTTTCACGATAATAACAGGGTCGTTTTGCTACTCTGTTCAGATAAAGGATAAAGGTTATGGCTAAAAAACTGATTCTGCTTTCCATAGCCACAACATTTCTGGCTGTAGGCTGTGTCGCTTTTCCAGAAGATGGTGGCTATTACAATGGTCAATATGACAATCGTTATGACCGTCGCTATGATCGTGACTACGATAACCGTTATGACCACAATCACAACCGTCAGCGCTGGGAATATCAACAGCGTCAGCAAAGAATTGAGCTTGAACGCAGACAGCGGGAACATGACCGCAGACAATGGGAACAGAAACGTCAGCAGGAAGCTCAGTGGGATCAGCGCAGACAGGAAGCTGACCGGAAGAACCGGGAAGAACTGCGTAAAAAAGCTGAAGAACAACGTCAGAAACGCGCTGAATGGGATCGGAAAAAATCTGAACAACAGCGTGAACGCATACAGAACCAGCGCCAGAAATATGCTGAACAACGTAAACAGCAGCAGGAAAACCGTCAGCAAAGATGGTCTGACCGCCACAAAGACTGATATTCCAGCTGAGCTTTTAAACACAGAACCCTGTAATTTTTTACAGGGTTTTTTCTTTGATGGATACCTTACTTTAAATACAGGCAGATTCAGCAGTCCGTCCACCTGAACTGTGCTGAGCAGAAAATGTTCTGCCCCAAAACATTCGCCATGTACTGCATGATTACTGAAGGCATCCAGCTCAGTATATGGCGACTGTTCTTATACAGATGAGTATGAATTATTGAACCACCGGTGCTTCTTCAACAGACTCAGACTGAACCGGAGCAGACTGTTCTGATGGATCTGCCTGTGTTACTGCACCCGACTGATCCACTGTATCCACTGCTGACACACTGCCTGGCTGAGCCCCACCTGAGTTTGCAGCAGTTTCAGGTGTCTGCGCACTTTGTGGAGCCTGAGCCGTTTCCGCAGATGAACATCCCACAGCAGCGAGTGATGCACCCAAAATAATTAAAGAGAATAAACCTGATTTTTTCATAACTTTTTCCTGAGTTATTGAGTAATAAACGCCAAAGTCCTGCTTTGACCGAGCCATCATGACCCAACATTCCCAGGGCTGCCCGCATAAATCGTTAAGGTTTTATCCCTCTGAGTTGTGCTTATGCAATTTTTTATTAATTCCACAGCAATCTTTTTTCAGCACAGAATACAGCGAACAAAACAATAAAATGTCCATTTTATTATCAAGATACAGCTTAATCAGACTTTTAAGATATTCAGATAATATGTCTGTCAGATCTGAGCATGACAGCAGAAGACTCCAGTAAAGCCAGCCTAAACTTACACTTCACCGGGGTTTTAAACATAAAACCGTATTTTGAATAAAAAAAAGCCCATCCAGGGATGGATGGGCGTTGAAAACACAATTCAGAAAGACAAAAAAGAAACTACAGCGATATAGAATCTGAATATGAGTTTAGATAAATCCGTAACCGTTGTAAAAGACGATAAAACAATCAATTTATTGCTTTTAAGTATAATTATTATACATATTTGATTTATTTTGATTATTTTTCATACCTACAAGGCAGTTACACCCCGACTTCCTGTACCATCCAGTAAAAAATTCGGTCTCTCAGACTGAAGTGGAAATAAACAGATCAGGTACCGCAACTTTAGTGCAATCATTCACAGCTTCAGTATTTCTTCCATTTTCATTAAATTTTGTCCCTCAGACATCTTGAATTTTTAAGGCTTGCCCCGACCTCTTACAGTAATCATGAATTCAATAACGCATGGCAGTTCAGATTAACCCAGTTAACACTGACGCCTTAAGGGACTGTACATGTTTAAGAACCCATTTAAACGGAGTAAATCAATGGCAACTGAGCAAAATCAAGACGCTCAAGATTTAGAGCAAGAGCAAGCAGAACAGCAGACTCAAGCTGAAACCGAGCAGGCTGAAGTTTCAGTTGAAGATTTACAGGCACAGATCAGACAGTTTGAAGAAAGCCTGAAACTTGAGAAAGCACGTACGGCAAATGCAGTGTATGAAGCTCAGAAAAGCGTGGAACGTATCCAGCGTGAATCTGAAAAGCATAAAGACACTGTGCTTGAAAAATTTGCCAAGGAACTGCTCGACTCAGTGGATAACCTGGAACGGGCAATTGCAGCGGCAGGCGAAGAAAAATCCGGATTATCCGAAGGTGTGGAACTGACACTGAAATCTCTGCTGACCACTCTGGAAAAATTTGGCGTGGTTGTGGTGGATACTGCACATGGTTTCAATGCAGATCTGCATCAGGCAGTCGGTATTGACCCAAATGCCAAAGCCAATGAGATTGGTACTGTGCTGCAGAAAGGTTATGCCCTGAATGGTCGCTTACTGCGTCCAGCAATGGTTATGGTTGGCGCATAAGCCTTATATATCAGGGAGTCCGTAAAAAATTTTCATCAATTTTACTTGAAAAATTCAGAACGGCTCTCATATCGGATTACAAGAAAATGTCTTTTGCATTCCCCCGCTGATATCGGGAAAGCAAAAGGATTCAAAAGAATTTAGAGGAATATGTTAATGGCTAAAATTATCGGTATTGACTTAGGTACAACAAACTCATGTGTTGCAGTACTTGAAGGCGATAAAGTTAAAGTAATCGAAAACGCTGAAGGTGCTCGTACAACTCCATCGATTGTTGCGTACAAAGATGGTGAAATCCTGGTTGGTCAGTCTGCGAAACGTCAGGCAGTAACCAACCCTAAAAACACTCTGTATGCAATCAAACGTCTGATCGGTCGTAAATACCAGGATCAGGCAGTACAGAAAGACATCGGTATTGCACCATTCAAAATCGTGAAAGCGGACAATGGCGATGCATGGGTTGAAGTAAACGACAAGAAACTTGCTCCACAACAGGTTTCAGCTGAAATTCTGAAAAAGATGAAAAAGACAGCTGAAGACTATCTGGGTGAAACAGTAACAGAAGCCGTCATTACTGTTCCTGCATACTTCAACGATGCTCAGCGTCAGGCAACTAAAGATGCAGGTAAAATTGCAGGTTTAGAAGTTAAACGTATCATCAACGAACCAACGGCTGCTGCACTTGCGTTCGGTATGGACAAAAAAGAAGGCGACCGTAAAGTTGCTGTATATGACCTTGGTGGTGGTACTTTTGACGTATCAATCATTGAAATTGCTGACTTAGATGGCGACCAGCAGATCGAAGTATTGTCTACCAACGGTGATACATTCCTTGGTGGTGAAGACTTTGATAATGCATTGATCGACTATTTAGTTGAAGAGTTCAAAAAAGAACAGAACTTCAACCTGAAACAGGATCCACTTGCACTTCAACGTTTAAAAGAAGCAGCTGAAAAAGCGAAAATTGAGCTTTCTTCATCTAATTCAACTGAAATTAACCTGCCGTATATCACGGCTGATGCAACTGGTCCTAAACACTTAGTGATCAATGTAACTCGTGCAAAACTTGAAGGTCTTGTTGCTGACCTGGTTGCTCGTACGATTGAGCCTTGTAAAATTGCGCTTAAAGATGCCGGTCTTTCAACAAGCGACATCTCTGACGTAATCCTGGTAGGTGGTCAGTCACGTATGCCAATGGTTCAACAGAAAGTTCAGGAGTTCTTCGGTAAAGAACCTCGTAAAGACGTAAACCCTGATGAAGCAGTTGCAATTGGTGCTGCGATTCAAGGTGCGGTACTTTCAGGTGACAAAACTGACGTACTTTTACTTGACGTTACTCCGTTGACGCTTGGTATCGAAACTATGGGTGGCGTGTTAACTGCGATCATCGAGAAAAACACCACGATTCCTGCGAAGAAATCTCAGGTGTTCTCGACTGCTGCTGACAACCAGCCTGCTGTAGACATTTCTGTGTTCCAGGGTGAACGTAAAATGGCTCAGCAAAACAAATTACTGGGTAACTTCCAGTTAGGTGACATCCCACCTGCTCCACGTGGTGTGCCACAGATTGAAGTATCTTTCGACATCAACGCTGATGGTATCTTAAAAGTATCTGCGAAAGATAAGAGCACTGGTAAAGAGCAATCTATCCAGATTAAAGCAAACTCTGGTTTGTCTGATGCTGAAATCGAAGCAATGATCAAAGATGCTGAAGCGAATGCTGAAGAAGACCGTAAGTTCGAAGAGCTGGCAAAAGCACGTAACGAAGCGGATGCACTCGTTTCTTCTGCTCAAAAAGCAGTGAAAGATCTGGGCGACCAGGTGACTGCTGATGAGAAAACTGCAATTGATACAGCGGTATCTGAGCTTGAAGTGACTGCTAAAGAAAATGATGTTGATGCGATCAAAGCAAAAACTGAAGCTTTACAGAACATCATCATACCTATCACTCAACGTGCGTATGAAGCTGCTCAAGGTCAAGGCGGAGCTGAAGGTTTCGATCCTAGCCAGTTCGGTGGTGATGCTGGTCAACAACAGCAAAAAGCGGACGATGGCGTTGTAGATGCTGAGTTCACTGAAGTTAAAGATGACAAAAAATAATTTGTCGCCTTAACTCAACTCGAAAGAGTTAACAAAAAACCGCGCGAAAGCGCGGTTTTTTTTATGCTATAAAATCTGTAACAATGAATACAATAAAGCAATTAAAATGAAAAACTCCTCTGCCATTTCCCCAACTATGTATTACAGCCTGATCATTGCCCCATTTTATTTCCATTTATAGCGGCCATCATTGATATGTTCAGCTCTGCACCTGAGCTCGAAGCCCTTGATAAAACCCTGTACAGAGACCCGCAGAACTGGGAAGCCGTAATTGTTATTCCCCTGTTCATCGCCCTGATAGCAATCTCCATTGGACTTTTCAGAAAAAAAGAATGGGCACGTAAAGCCTATATCTACACCTTTTTTCCTACGTTTCTGATTTACTTCATGCCTTATATGCACTGGATTTATATGAGTAGTTATGCAGCGATTTTTAATGATCTTGCCTTTGTCTGCTCAGGAATTCTGCTGATGATTCTGGTGACACCATCACTCTATCAACCGCTGTTCCAGGAATAAGCCATGATTAAAATCATACTACTGACCATTGTACTGTTTGTTTTTTTCGAGCTGACCTGTCATGGTTTTGCGATCTTTGTACGTCGAATTTTAGATAAAACGGTTGTGCAGGATCATCGTAAACCGCTTCATTTACAATTTATCCAACAGACTTTTTATCGCCTCATGCTGATCATGAGCATTGCATTGCATTGATGAATCATGCCTATACAGAAATGGCTTTCTTTGAACAAAGTGACATGTTACGTTTCACGTGGAGCACAGTCGTTATCCTTCTTATTTTATTGATATTATGGTGGATCAATGCCTTAATTATCCGTCAGGTGCTCCTGACTGAGCAGCAGATCTGTCAGCAATCGGTCACTGCGACATTTAAACAGAAGATCAGTTATATCATGTTGCATCCACGTGAGTTTAAAGATAACTATATCAATACCATATACTTAGAAAAGTCCAAATGGATGAATAAATTGCTGAGTGTTCTTGCCTTTATTTTACTGTTTATGGATCTACAGTTACTGTTCAATATTACGTATTCATAACGTATTTTTACATGCCCAAAGCACCTTCAAGATGCACACCTGTCGTATGACCTAAGACAGTAAACAATCCTATATTGAATAAAAACAGTCCGATAAAAACCGCAGGGATCATCAATAATCGCTGGCGTTTACTCAAACTTTTGCGTAATTGAATACGATATTCAGAAACTGGTGCTTTGGGAACTGTCACCACACGCTCAATCGTATTGGTCATTGTCTGATCAAACTTACTTAATGATGAACCATCACGAACTTCGAGCACATAATTTCCTGCATCCAGCTCACAAAAATAAACCAGTCGCGATGCGCGGGTAAAACCTGTTTTGGTGACATTGCCATAACTACGGGAAAGTTTTACAGGCTGATGGTGATCGGTGTTTATAATCTGAGGTGTACTGAATGCCATCGCCAATTTTTTCAACATGGGTCCATCTTCCCAGATGGCAAAACCACCTTTTTCAATCACACGGAATGTTTTAAACTGCTCATTCAGGGGTAAATCGACCACAATACGGGTACGGAACATGATGTACAGACACTTGAACAGAAAGCCCCAGCAAGCGAGCCCTGCCAGCAACATTAACGATCCTGAAATCAGATAGAAATTCATACTCTTTTTTTTTATGAAGTGTGAATCATCTTAAAACAGAAAATTTTTCTGTTCCGTTGATATTCTGAAAACATCTTAAGGATGCTTAAAAAGCAACCTTTTTTCTATATTTTGAATACAGCACTGTTCTGTCATCAATAAATCAGTTAAATTATTCATAATAAAAAATCTTTTTAATTCATGCTCATGCGCTACCTGTTAATAATAATATTTATACTGCCCATCTGTTATCTGACCATTCAGCGTGCCAAACACCCACAGCTGAATTTCAATTCAGTCAGTGATCACCTGACCCACCCTTTTGACTCACGCTTACGATTTAAAATTGCAGAAGTGGACTCACGTTTTGGGCTGACTCAGCAACAGGTCATTCAGTTAAGTGAAGAAGCCATTCAAATCTGGCACCAGGGTACAGGACGTGAGTATTTTGTTTATGATCCCAACGCTCAGCTGAGTATCCGGCTCATTTATGATGACCGCCAGGAAAATTTCAATGCAATGAAGCAGACTGAAAAAAAACTGACTGAACAATTGCAGCATACTGAACGTGATTCTGAAAATATCAGCAGTGCACAGCAGAATCTGGATCATCTGCAAAACAGTATCAAACAGCGCAGATACCAGCTTGATTATGAATTTGAACAACTGCAGAAAGAACAGAATGCTCTAAGAGAGCAACATAATGCCTCCACTAAAAGCCAACAGCAGCTGATCCAGAAAAGATGGCGTCTGGAAGAACAGAAAAACCAGCTACAACAGGATATTGATTATTTTAACCGTAAAAGTCAGGGCTTAAATTCTCAGGTCCATCTGCACAATAAAAATGCGGATCAACTGAGAGAAGATGCCATGCAGGCCTTGCGACGCTTTCCGCCACGTGAGTTTCATAAAGGTATTTTCATGGGAGATCAGATTCAGATCTATCAGTTTGATACCGAAGATGATCTTCGACTGACACTGGCTCATGAACTCGGACATGCACTCGGGATAGAACACCATGCAGACCCTCAAGCCCTGATGTACCCGATGCTGGAACAACAGGATCTGAAAAATTTCAGACTTAAATCAGCGGATATTGATCTTTTAAACCGCAGATAAGCATCACAATATTATTCCATATTTTATTTATGGATTTAAAAGTATTTGTTCATCACGATGCAGGATTTTCATGCTATTGTAAATACTGAACTTTGAAAGGAGAAGGCTGTGAGTTTCTATCATATTATTCTGGAAATTAATGATCATATCAGTACGATAGAACAGACCCGTGATATTGAAATTTTTGATATTACTGATATCCAACCTTATCTCCATGCTGTTTTATTGCCTTACTTTAATGAACAGATCATTGAACTTGAAGAAGATAATATTGAGTTTAAAGATATTCTGCATCTGTCAATCAAACAGACTCTGCTGCCAATTGAACACCTGATTGAAGAAGAACAGCGCCTGTTACCCAGCGACACTGACGTAACCATTACAGCTTACGAGATTTTCAACAACCGTGATCTGAGCCAGGATGTCACCTCCGTTATTTTTGATATTTTAGAAGCAATAAAACTGGACTGATCACGCCTCAGAACCCATATAAGTACGGGATCCACACTGGACTCCGGTGATAAAAAAATCCTCATACATTTATGAGGATTTTTTGTGTAAAAGAAAAGCTGACGTTGTCATAGAGTGAATGACAGAACGTTTGAACAAACAAGATAGATTACTGCATCATCAGTTTGGCATTTTCATTTCTGAACGCCTTTAAAATCTGCTGCCCTGCCCGACCTGTTGGATTCAGTCCCAGTTTATTCTGTTCCTGCTGAATCGCCTGACGGGTTTTATCTCCAATCAAACCATCTGCATCACCAATGTCATAGCCTTTTTTCAATAAATAGTTTTGAATTTCACGACGCTCGGCACGGGATGTTCCCGCATCATCAGTAGGCCACGGTGTTACAAAATTGCCTTTACCTTGCAGTCGATCAGATAAATGAGCAATTGCCAAAGCATAACTTTCAGCAGCGTTATAGGCATAAATTGCATCAAAGTTTTTAAAGACTAAAAATGCAGGACCATTTGCCCCTGCTGGCATCATCAGACCTGCCTGTGAACTTTCAGATAAATTACCCTGAATGACCGGTGTGCCATCCACACGGGTAAAACCACGATTTACCCATGAACTTAAAGATTTTTTATTACGACGACTTTCGCCACTCACTGAAGCACTATCAGGAATTTTGACTTCAAAACCCCACGGCATGCCTGTCTGCCATCCACGTTTTTTCAGGAAGTTTGCTGTTGAAGCCAAAGCATCGGAAGTACTCGAAACCAGATCACGGCGACCATCACCATCAAAATCCACCGCTAACTCTTCATAAGTCGATGGCATAAATTGGGTATGACCAAACGCCCCTGCCCATGAACCTTTCAGCTGTTCTTCACGTAAATCACCACGCTGCAAAATACGCATGGTGGCAAAGAATTCTCCACGGAAATAATTTTGACGACGCCCTTCACAACTTAATGTACCCAATGCCTGAAGCAATGGATATTTACCAGAAATATCACCAAAATTACTTTCCACGCCCCACACAGCGACCACAGTTTCAGCAGGTACACCATAAGCAGCTGCAACACGGTTGAGCACATCACGATGTTGCACTAACATTTGACGCCCTTTTTCTACACGTTCATCATCAACCAGACCTGAGAGATAATCCCAGATCGGGGTAGAAAATTCAGGCTGATAATCGAGTTTGCTGATCACTGAATAATCAGGTGTTAAATTTTGCGTATAACGATCATAGGTTGAACCACTCACACCTGAAGAAATTGCCTGTGAGCGTAACCTTGCCAGACAACCCTGGAAGCCATTCTGAGGTGCGAAACCCGTGGAAGATGCCATTGAAGGCGTTAAAACTGCAGGCTGACCATTAATCACCAGTTCAGCATGAGTCTGAGATATAAGAACAAAAAGAGAAGCACACAACAAAGACAAACGAGACATAGTTATCCACAATCGGGTTATGAATTTAAATTATGCGGATACCATAACACTCTGACTTCAAAATGACAGAAGCAAAACGTAAAGTTTAAATTCATTTGTATATTTTGAATTCATTACACCCTTGAGAACACATTTAAATTTAAAACCAGTTATCCACAAAAAAACGGATCTAATTTTTAAATTCAAATCCTCTCGCAGATCTTTAAATTCAAACCAGATAACTTCTCACCAGAAATCTCCATTTAAATCCAGAGCGATCAAAAAAACATTAAGTAGCTCTTTTTATAATTAATTTTTTATTCACAGCCTGTGCGTAAAATCTTATCCACAGCCATTGTTTTAAATTCAAATAAAGTATTTTTATAAATTTAAAGTTTTAAATTCATAAGCCATAAACCAACTCTCTCGAACAAACTGGGGATAACTTCACTACTCTTAACAGTGGAGTTTTTAAATTCAAATCCTGAAAATGATTTTAAATTCATATTTGAATTTAAATTATTCACCCTTTTCCGAGTTTTCTCTGAATTTTTTATATCAATTGTTGTTTTTATATGCAATTTAATCTGTGTAAATATCGACAATTATCACTGATCATTACGGATAAAATCAGGGACGCCATCATACATAAATCATGAGCATAAAAAAGCGGTCAATAGGCTGACCGCTTTCTTTGCATGCAATATTACATTTAGATGCTCATATCTTCGCTTAATGCCAATGGATTCGGTAGAATCTTCGCCAGTTGACGGCATAAAGTCGTCAATTCAGCACTGTCATTCGGCATTAAAGTAATATGACCGATCTTACGACCTTCACGCTCAGTTTTGTTGTAAAGGTGCATGTGCGCGCCTTTGAGTGCCAAAACATCTTCAGATTTTGGATATTGACCAATGATATTCACCATCACGGTTGGGCGAACCACTTCAGTTGAACCGAGAGGTAAACCTGCAACTGCACGGATGTGATTTTCAAACTGCGAACAGATTGCACCTTCAATCGACCAATGCCCTGAGTTATGTACACGTGGTGCCATCTCATTGGCATATAAGCCTTTTTCCGTTACAAACAATTCAAGTGTCAGTACACCCACATAGTTTAAATGATTCAATAAACGCGTGATGTAGTCCTGTGCCACAGGTTGTAAATCTGTGCTGTTTGGCGCAGGTACAATCGAGTGTGACAAGATACCATTGTGATGATGATTTTCAGCCAAAGGCCAGGTTTTCACATCACCATCAATACCACGTACTGCAATGATCGACACTTCACGTGAGAAAGTCACAAAACTTTCCGCAATCAATTCACCCGCAGGGCCAAGTTCCGCCCAAGCCTGATCAATTTGATCTGCCGTACGCAACACAAACTGACCTTTGCCATCATAACCACCACGAGAGGTTTTCAGGACAATCGGTAAGCCAAGTTGTTCAACCGCTGATTTTAATTCATCAAGCGATGTCACCGCTTTATACGGCGCAACAGGGATCGCAAGCGCATCAAACAGTGCTTTTTCAGACAAGCGATGTTGTGCAATCGCCAAAGCCTGACGTGGCGGATGCAAATCTTTTTGTTTAGTCAAAACATCGACATCGATCAATGGTGTATTTTCAAACTCAAGGCTGAATACATCTGCGCTGGCAATAAAATCTTGCAAGCCATTTTCCGCTTTGGTTGAAAATACCTGACCTAATGCAGCAGATGGACAATCCTGGCTGGCTTCAAAAAAGGTGCATTGAATATTTAACGGTAGCGCAGCTTGCGCCATCATACGGCCGAGTTGACCACCACCAAAAATTCCGATGGTTTTATTCATAACCTGTGTCCCGTTTTAGCTTGGCTTGACTGATAAAATATAAATCTAGCTTATTTACAGCGCGATGTCTTACATTTGACCTGGAATATTTTTGCTCGCAACTTTATCAGTTTGCGCAGCACGGAATTCAGCAACATTTTTTGCAATGTCTGGACGAGTCAGACCTAAAATCTGCGCTGCCATAATTGCCGCATTGGTTGCACCCGCAGGACCAATCGCCAGTGTACCCACTGCAATACCTGCAGGCATCTGTACGATAGAAAGCAATGAATCCACGCCGTTCAAAATAGAAGATTTAACTGGAACACCGAGTACAGGAAGATCAGTTTTTGCCGCACACATACCCGGTAAATGTGCCGCACCACCTGCACCTGCAATGATCACCTGAATACCACGTTCACGTGCAGTTTCAGCATATTCAAATAAGCGGTCTGGCGTACGATGCGCAGAAACAACTTCGGCTTCAAAAGGGACACCAAGCTGTTTCAGCATACTGGCAGTGTTTTCGAGAGTCGCCCAATCAGATTGAGAACCCATAATAATTCCAACTAAAGGAGCGTCTTGTACAGCGGCCGCATTCATTGCATATATTCCGTAAACGAATGTAAGGAAGTTTAAAAACTGATGATCAGTGTTTAAATGAATATCAAGAAGCTCGCTATTATAGACTGATTTTTCAGCTCAAGAAAATTTTACAGACAGGGCAGAACCATATTTTCGCTATTTTTTCAGAAATTCTGTCCAATACAGCTTACTGGCTTCTAAATACAAAATAGACACAGCCCATCAGACATAAACCTGCCCACACATAATCCAGTTTAAATGGTTGTTTGAACAGTAAAATCATAAATGGCACAAAAACCAGTAAAGTCACCACTTCCTGGGTAATTTTCATCTGCCCCATTGACCAGCCATGTGTTGCCAGTAAACGGGTCGCAGGAATCATAAAACTGTATTCGAGCAGAGCAATGACCCAACTCAGTAAAATGGCTTTCCACAAAGGCGCATCATGCGGTAAAAATTTTAAATGACCATACCATGCCAAGGTCATAAAACAGTTGGAAATAATAAGAAGTAAAAGAGGGAGAGATAAAGCCATAGCAGCCCTGATACTCAATGTTGTTTCTGTGTTTAGTAGACGTTATCATACCTTGGACTTCAACAATTATGAAAAATTCGATGAAAAAAATAATACTCGGAACACTATTAGCGATTTCAGTCAATATAAGTCATGCAATTGAAGTCGATTTAAATAACCATGATGAAGCATTCTCAGATTTGGCTTTTATGTTATCAAACGAAAAAATGAATCCTGTCTACAAACGGGAAAGTCTGGATTCAGAGAAACTGGATTATTCACTGGATAGTTTAAAAATAATTGATAATTATCTCTCAGAAATCAGGAAAACAGGGTTTTCCCAAACATCAGAAGAGCTACAATTCAAAACTATTTTGCGCACAGGTGCTTATGTAGGTGAAACACTGAGAAAAAATGATCAATCAAGAAAATGGCACTGGATTGATCTGGAAATGGCTAAAGAAATAAACCCTGAGTTTTTCAATAATATGCAACCATCCATTGAACTTACAGCAATACTGACCGATGGAGAGACTTTTACATTTCCATTGAATAAAGTTGTCAAATTTTTAAACCATGGAGCAGAAGACAGTCTTTATTTCTATACCATTTCATCCATGCAGCTAAAATAGCCTCTTTCCATCTTTTCAGTTTGTATTTGAGCTGTACAAGAAAAACTATCTTTTCACTTAAACCCTTGCTATCGTTGCTTTCAAATCAAATGAATCACGACAACACCACAACAACAAAGTGATGTGTCAAAAAAGCAGTGGAGTTAGAACGAATGCATCTGCATATCTTGGGTATCTGTGGCACCTTTATGGGTTCTTTGGCCTTACTGGCGCGTGATTTAGGGCATAAGGTGACAGGTTCAGATGCAAACGTGTATCCACCGATGTCGACTCAATTGGAAAATGCAGGCATTACCCTAATGCAAGGCTATGACCGTAGTCATTTGCAGCCACATCCTGATCTTGTGATTGTGGGCAATGCCATGAAACGTGGTATTGATGCCGTAGAATATATGCTGAATGAAGGCTTACCGTATATTTCAGGACCACAGTTCCTTGCAGATCACGTCTTACAAGGCAAACACGTACTTGGCGTTGCAGGCACGCATGGTAAAACCACAACCACAACCATGCTGGCTTGGGTGCTTGATCAGGCAGGCTTAAATCCAGGCTTCTTGATCGGTGGTGTACCTTTAGGCTTCAGTGAAAGCGCACGTCTAGGTGCCGGTAAATACTTCTGTGTAGAAGCGGACGAATACGATTCAGCGTTCTTTGATAAACGTTCCAAGTTCGTACATTATCATCCTAAAACAGCGATTTTAAATAACTTAGAATTTGACCACGCTGATATTTTCGATGACCTGGCTGCGATCCAGAAACAATTCCATCATTTAGTGCGTACCATTCCAAGTGAAGGTCGTATCATCGCACCGATCACTGAAACCAATATTGATGAAGTATTGGAAATGGGGTGCTGGACACCTGTAGTTCGTACAGGGCGGGAAGCGCATGAAAAAGCATCTTTATCTGCAGAACAATTATCTGCCGATGGTTCACATTTCAAAGTACTGGAAAATGGTGTGGTCAAAGGCACTGTAAAATGGACAATGACAGGGCAACACAGCGTTGCCAATGCTCTGGCAACCATTGCAGCTGCTGAACATGTCGGTGTGTCGATTGAAACGGCATGTGAAGCTTTGTCGAATTTTGGCGGTGTAAAACGCCGTATGGAACTTCTGGATACTGTCAATGGTATCGAAGTTTATGATGACTTTGCACATCACCCAACCGCGATTGATACCACACTTGAGGGCGCACGTAAGCGTTTAGGTGAGCGTAAACTGTGGGCAATCATTGAGCCACGTTCAAATACCATGCGTATGGGTTCACACAAAGATGGTCTGGCTCATTCAGCACGTTTAGCTAATGAAGTGATCTGGTATCAGCCGGAAGGTTTGGACTGGGATCTGCAACCTGTGATTGATGCTGCACCGAATAAAGCGGTGGTTGCACGTACTTTGGATGACATTATTCAGACAGTGGTTGCAGAAGCAGGTGAGGGCGATGCTGTGGTGATCATGTCAAATGGTGGTTTTGGTGGCTTACATCAGAAATTGCTTACTGCGTTAAGAGCCGGATAAGTTCTGGATCCAGATCAACCCGCGAAAGCGGGTTTTTTTATTGTCGATCAATCATTGCACAGGTGACATCGTCCCTGACTTTTTAAATGCTTTAAATTTCGCCCAACCCTGAACGGTATCGCCCAAACGTTGACTGAAATACATCACTGAAACCCAATCCTGTTTGCCATCGTTATAGACCGTATATGCAGTGACATAATCATTTTTGACAATAAATAAATCTTTTATTTTACAGGCTTCATTCGGTGCAGAATGAAAGTAGACCCGTTGTGGACTTACAACGACCATGCCCCAACGTGGAATCAGATGCGCTTCTTTTTTCTCAGCTATTTTTTCTATTTTGGCGCAATCAGCGGCTAAAATATTTTGCGTCAGGAACAAGAGTCCGACACATAAAATAAACTTTTTCATCATGACAATATTCCCCCCATTTGATTTTAATTATGCGTCCATCACAATGTAAAAAAAATCTATAAACAATTGATTAATTTACTGATGTTATGCAGTAATATCAAAATCATATTTAAAGTCTCAAAAAAAGTGGGTATGCGAAACGTCATCTTCAATCGTTTGAGACATAAGCCAGTCATGGCGCAAGATGTACAATTTAATGTTTCTGCGAAGTTTCCAGCAGTTTGACAGAATTGGACGAGTTCTGCGGTGAGAAGCGAAGCTTCGCAAGATGGTTTCCTTGCGCAGTTTCACTGCTCATTTTTCCGAAAAAAAAGCAGGTCGAGCCTGAGCAAGCCAAAGTATACTTTGACGCACTGCTTTAACAAAGCGCAAGACGAAGTGGCTGATCCCTAAATTAGAACTTTTGATGTATGACACCGCCTAAAACCTGCAAACTGCTTTAACCTGTTTTGTAATGCGTAACATCAGTTACTTAATTTTTTATTTTCAATAACAAACTGACAAAATCCTGAATCTGTCGCTCATCCAGTTGATCAGGCTGGAATTTATCTAAACCTAATTTTGCAAAAAAACGGGAAATTTTTGTAAAATCATTTACATATTTCATCGACCATTTTGAAAAACAGGGCTGTTCAAGGAACTGATCTGAGAAACGCTGTACGTTTTCATGTCTTGGATCATTTAAGATACGCTCATACAAAGCTTCTAAAACAGTTTTATGCCCCTCCAGGCACTGAAAAAAAGTCCCTTCAGCATAGTACAGCACACCATATATCTGATGTTCCTGATTAAACTGTCGGGCTGTAGATAAAATATCGCTTAAATCTTCCAGTAAATTAGTCTCTCGTTCTACGCGTGTACTTGCATAACAAAGCCTGATCAACATATTCATTCCTTTATTAAAATTATTTTATCTGACGTTTTTTAATATTCTAAAATTCATTTTTTTAATTAAACTTTCTGTTTAAATTTTAATCTCTGACTCTTTCCATAAAGATTCATTCAATATAAAAACAGCCCTGATTTTAAGGGCTGTTTAAACTGAAAAATATTCAAAAAATGTAAACTGACAGAATGTTATGCAGCAACATCCGCAAAGCTTTGCTCACGGCGGAACATCACATCGACATAAGAGCAGGTTGGTACAATTTTTAAATTCTTTTCACGGGCGAAATCAACCAGAGTATCCAGTAATTGACGCGCTACACCCTGACCACGTAAAGAATCATCCACCCAGGTATGATCGGCAATAATTTTTTGCGCATCACTCCACACATAACTGATCTCAGCAATACGTTTGCCTTGTTCATTGTCCAGATAAAATTCGCCTTTGTGTTGATTATCTACATGCTGGAACTGCATAACTGTTTCTCATCTTCTGATTGCTGGCTACGACACAATCCACTGTAACAAAGCCAGCTTAAGATTTCAAAACATCCCGAATTGAAGGATCTTTATCAAAGACAGACTTTGCAAAAGGACATAATGGGATGATTTTAATATTTTTCTGACGTGCCATAGCAACCACCTGATCCAGTAATTTACGTCCCGCACCTTGCCCACGCAGTTCATCTTCAACAGTGGTATGGTCAATGATCAGCATGGTTTCACCCGCCCATGTATAAGCCATTTCAGCCAGCCGCTGACCAGTCTCACTTTCCAGGTAAAATTCACCTTTTTTTGAATTATCTGAATGCTGAATTTTCATGATTGAACCTGTATTCCTGAACTTTGCTGTTTCACCAGTATAGCAATCGCCCTGGATAAAAGAATCAACAGTTTTGTATAAAACTTAAACTTATTTACAAAAAAACATATATATTCTTCAATATCCCGAAATACTCGACCAACAGCAAAATATGGATAACTGAATTATTTGGCTTAAATACAGCTATAAAAAATACCGACATTTAAAAAGTTATTATTAAAAATTAAACAATTAAATATAACGTAAGCTTTGTCATTATTTAACAAAAAATGTCAGTTAATGCGAAGCAATTGTATTTTAAAATATTTTATGTCTAAAAATACCTGATTCCAGGTATACAAAAATACTATGTTCTTTTGTTTAATTGGCTTAAGTTATTTTTGGGGAAATAATGAAAATGGACATCTATCTTTTATCTATCGTATTTTTATTGGTTGTTGCAACGTTTTTACTGGTTTCCATGTTCCGTGAGAAACTGAAAAATCCATTTAAATAATTAAAATGATGAAAAAACAGTATTCACAACACTAATTTTTTGGATTTTATGCCTGCACAACAGACATTTCAAATCCGCATTGCTGTCCACATACAGCAACATATCTGACATTTGCACTCTTTCGCAGAATATGCGATGCTACGCACATATTTTAGACTATGGTCTAAAGCAGAATACTGTTGAACAAGGGGAGTAGCCTCCCATTCAGAATATCGTCATTACGCTTTATTGTGGCTGTCCATCATAAAGCCGGTATCTGAGCATCATCCATAAACGATGATGTAGGCAAGACCTTGATCATGTTGATACAGATGTTTAATCATCTGGCAACAGGTCAAGGTTTTTTTATGCCTGATTGCCAGATATGGAGAAATTTATGGAATCCATTGGTAATCCATGGCTCTATCTGGCTTTTTTTGCCATAGTTGCCGTCATGCTTTTAATCGACTTTCTTGGTTTTAAACAAAAAGAAGGACAGGAAGTCAAAGTCAGAACCGCAGCCTACTGGAGTACTGCCTGGGTTACAGTCGCAACCTTATTTGGTGGTGGTTTGTGGCTCTATCTTCAGCAGACCGCCGGCGTTACCATCGCAAATACCAAAACCATGGAATATTTTGCCGGTTATTTACTCGAAAAATCCCTCGCAATTGATAACGTATTCGTGTGGATGATGATCTTTTCGGCATTCGCCATTTCACCTGCATTACAGCGTAAATTATTACTGTATGGCGTACTCGGCGCGATTGTTTTACGAACCATCTTTATTTTTATTGGTGCCTGGTTTGTTCAGGAGTTTTCATGGATTCTTTATATCTTCGGCGCATTCCTGGTCTATACAGGCTTCAAATTCCTGAAAGGACAGGAAGAGGAAGATACCAATATTGAAGATATGGCGATTTTAAAATGGTTACGTAAACACATGCGGATTACGCCAAATCTTGAAGGTGGTAAATTCTTTGTCCGCCAGAATGGTGTACTCTGGGCGACCCCGTTATTTCTTGTACTGATTCTGGTTGAAGCTTCAGATGTGATCTTTGCAGTCGATTCCATTCCTGCAATTTTCGCCGTGACCACGGACCCGTTCATTGTTCTGACAGCAAACCTGATGGCAATTCTGGGTTTACGTGCCATGTTCTTCCTGCTGTCTGGTGCAGCGACAAAGATGCATTATCTACCTTATGGTTTAGGTGCGATTCTGGTTTTCATCGGCTTTAAAATGCTGATGCTTGATGTCTTCCATATGCCGATCTGGATTTCACTGGGCTTTATTGTGATTACCCTGGCGATTACCGCTGTGCTGTCAATTCGTCACAGTAAAAAATACAATGAAAATACACTCTAATTAAATTCCGCCTGGATGGAAAAAGCTTCTCCTGATGAGGGGCTTTTTTATTGCACGATCTCCAGCCTGTTCCATGTATTCAACCACTTTTTCTGCTGCAACCGCTGTAAAAACACATGATGTGCGACCATTTTACTGTTCCATCGCAGCTTCAATTCAAACAGATCCTGCAAGCCCAGTGGAGCAACGATATGTATCTGCTCATCAGAGATCAGCTGTACGGCGACGGCAGTCGCTGTTTCAGGCCATACCGACACAGCATCCGATACAGAACGATACGGCTGAATGCTTTTCCCCTCTGATGTTCTGTACCATGTGTGCACCAGTGCCTGATTGACCACATCCCAGTGACAGGCTGGAAAATGCTGTGCCAGCAGAATCTGAAGCTGTGCAGCTCTGATATTTTCAGTATCGGTTGCATCATAAAAAATAACATCCATGTCAGTATATGCTGGGGCAGAAAAACCATGCAAAGCGGACCAGACCGTATTACGGATGGCACCTGCGCAAAGATATGTATCAGGTGCATTGTCTCTGAGAAAGTTCAGTATGCGGATTAAGTCCTGATTCTGCTGAAGAATATTCCACAGCGCTGTGACATATTCAGTATGGGGGATCTGCTGTGCTTTTTCCATTTTGCAGCCTTTTCCTGTGATCATCACTGTACTTTGTTCAAGCATCTAAATATCATACTGCACAGAAACCGTTTTATTCTGATTCATTTATAAAGCAAAACGATAAACAAACTGAATGATGTAAGGCTTTCCATGCGTTCAAAAAAAATCTGCCTGGTGGTTGTACCACTGCTTCTGACAGCCTGTAGTAATAATGACCGAACACTGAATCAGGATGTCTACAATAATCAGTACGACTGTTCCTACGACTGGAATCCAGAACTGTGTGAAGAAGAACAGCAGTCATCCTCTGGTGGATCTCACAGTAGTGGTTATTACTACACTGGTTCCCGATACTTTGGACCGCAGTATTACGCAGGTCAGCGCAAAGTGAATTTCCAGGGACGTAAAATTCAGCCCTCAACAAATTTAAGCGTAGGTCAGCCGCTGGTGTCGCAGGTTGTACGCAGTCAAAGTAAGTCTTCTCCTGTCCGTGGCGGATTTGGTCGCAGTGGTTTTTCATTCGGCGGTTAATAAAAAAATATGGAACGAAAATTATTTCAGCCACGACCCGACTGGCAGCAGCAGCATGAAAATATCGGTTTTGATTATTACAGCCTGCCTTCCCAGGATGGTTCTGTTTACTGGTCAGAAGGGGTGGCTTACGAATTCAGCTTAAAACAGATTGAACAGCTGGAAGATGCTTCCAATGAACTGCATCAGATGTGTATGCAGGTTGCAGGAGACATGATTCAGCAGGGAAATTATCCTGATTATTTTCAGATTCCGCAGGCTGCCATTGCGCTGATTGAACACTCATGGCATAACCACGCCCCAATGCTCTATGGGCGTTTTGACTTTGCCTACGACGGCAGAAATATCAAAATGCTTGAGTACAATGCTGACACTCCGACAGGTCTTCTTGAAGCCTCAGTGGCGCAGTGGCACTGGATCGAACAGGTCAAAAACATTCCAAACCGTGATCAGTTCAACAGCATCCATGAAGACCTGATCAAACGCTGGAAAACCATCATTCCACCAGGTTCACAGATTCATTTTGCAGCATGTCAGGAAGCGGGTAGGGAAGACTGGGGCAATCTTGAGTATCTGATGGATACTGCCTTCCAGGCAGGACATAAAGTCTCTGAATTATCCATGGAAAACATCGGATGGGATGGACAGCATTTTGTTGATCTGAATGAAAAACAGATCGACCATCTGTTTAAGCTTTATCCCTGGGAGTGGATCTGGGAGGAAAATTTTTCTCAGTATTTAAAGCCTGAAACCCGCTGGATTGAACCTTGCTGGAAAATGCTGCTGTCCAATAAAGCGATCCTGGTTGAACTGTGGAAGAAATTTCCCAATCATCCTTTATTGCTCGAATCACACGCTTATCAGGATCATATGCAGTTACAGGGCAAATGGGTCAAAAAACCCATCCTGGCACGGGAAGGAGCGAATATTCGGGTACTCAAAGATGGTACAGACCTGGGAGCGGCATCGGGCAGTTTCCACTTTGATGATTATGATAAACACGGCTACATTGTACAGAAGTGGGTAGATACTCCCTTATTTGACCGGCAGTTACCCACACTGGGTTTATGGATGGTCGGACACAGCTGTGCAGGTATGTCCATTCGTGAAGACCGCTATGACATCATTGGCAACGACGCACATTTTGCAGCGCATTATTTTGTGGAATAGGTTTATCGAATCAATGTATGACAAATAAAAAACTGACCCATTTTGAGGTCAGTTTTTTGTTTGATTCAGTTTTCCAAGATCAGATCGTATGCTCAGCCACACGTTTCATGTATTTATTCAGACGGGTAAAGTACAGCAACTGTAAAAAAACAGTAAAGGCTGAAACACACCACTCATACCACAGATCAAATGCAGTATCAGCAAGATTTAAAAGCTGATACAACCCCAATAAGACCAGTCCAAAAACAATGCCTGCAACCGTCGTCTGCAACAGGATCGGAAATGAAAGCGCAGTCACCCGGTTCAGAAAATGGATACCTTTATCACCGCCATTGGCTTTGTACGTCCGTTCAATTCCAATCACCATAATGATCAGGGTCAGCACGGCTTCAACACCAATGACACGCACATCATAATAAGGAGAATACATCCCATAGTAATAAACAGCACTGACCACTAAAGCCGCAATTAAATAATAATTCTTATAATGCTGCTTCTCTAAAGTGTCTTCCGCCAGTTCATGTGCAAGGGCTTTGGTATTCCAGAAATACATAAGATTCTGAGTCTCTTATTTAGTTATTTGCCGACACTTTACTCATTCTTCACAGAAAGATAAAGCACCCTTATCATCGTTTTGCGATTAACAATTTAATTCAGTCCGATGCAGATGTCATGTTGGCGAATCAGGTACAATCAACCGAAAAAAGTATAAATTGCAGGTTTTTTATGTCTCCCGATACACAAAGAACAGTTATTCGTGGTCGTTTTCTTGATATAGATCAGACAGTGACAGATCCATCTCTGATCGCTGATCAGATCCGCCTGACTGAAGATGGTCTGCTCATCAGTGAAAATGGAAAAATCACATGGTTCAGCTCATGGCGGGACGGGCAGTCACAACTGACAGATGAAGACCATATTGAACACTATCCTGAGCAGCTGATCGTGCCTGGTTTTATTGATACCCATATTCATTTTCCTCAGACTGAAATGGTTGGGGCTTATGGCGAACAATTGCTGGAATGGTTAAATACGTATACGTTCCCAACGGAAATGCAGTTTTCAGACAAAGAATATGCAAGCCAGATCGCACAGTTTTTTGTACAGGAACTGCTGAAAAATGGAACCACCACGGCGCTGGTGTTCTGCACCGTTCACCCCGAATCTGTCGATGCACTGTTTGAAGCCGCAGAACAGCACCAGATGCGCCTGATTGCAGGTAAAGTCATGATGGACCGTCATGCACCTGATGCACTGACAGATACCGCAGAAAGCGCATATCATGACTCTAAAGCACTGATTGAAAAATGGCATGGCAAAGGGCGGAATCTTTATGCCATTACTCCTCGTTTTGCTCCAACTTCAACTGAACAGCAACTGACACGGGCAGGGCAGTTAAAAGCAGAATATCCAGATGTTTATGTACATACTCATTTAAGTGAAAACCACAATGAAATTGCCTGGGTGAAAGAACTGTTTCCTGAACAGAAGGGTTATCTGGATGTTTATCATCATTATGGACTGACAGGTGAGCGTTCGGTGTTCGCACATTGTGTGCATCTTGAAGAACACGAATGGGACTGTATGCATACAACCAATTCTGCGATAGCTTTCTGTCCGACCTCCAACCTGTTTTTAGGCAGCGGTTTATTTCCTCTGAAAAAAACATGGGACAAACAGGTCAAAGTCGGACTGGGAACTGATATCGGGGCAGGTACTTCATTCTGTCAGTTACAGACACTCAATGAAGCCTATAAAGTACAGCAGTTACAGGGAGACCGACTGTCCGCCTTTGAATCGCTCTATCATGCGACACTCGGGGGTGCCAGAGCGCTGTCCCTGGATCATCAGCTGGGTAACTTCAATCCCGGCAAAGAAGCTGATTTTGTGGTGCTGAATCTGAAACCGACCGCCCTTCAGCAACTGCGTCAGCAACGCGCCAGAAATATTGAAGATGCCCTGTTTGCCCTGTTTACCATGGGTGATGACCGTAATATTCAGGCGACTTATATTTATGGAAATAAAGCCTATGAGCAATCCATCACATAAGCCCTCAAAACATAAAAAATCCAGAAAAAAACGGATTTTAGCGGGTACATTTTTTGTCATCTGTGCGCTGTTACTGAAACGTGACAGCCAGTAAAAATATGACAATTACATAATGTTCTGCCAAAAAAGATGCATCCCGAACAGATATGTTTTAAAATCAGGTCATCTAATAGGTGTTGCTCGTCAACACCTTTTTTAATTTCTGCATTTGATGTTTTAGGTATTTCCCATGACTATTGATATGAAAGTGATGATTTCTGCTGAAGAGATTCAGGCAAAAGTTCATGAACTGGGTCAGCAGATTGATGCACATTATGCCAGCAGTGATAAAGAACTGGTGCTGATCGGTCTGTTACGTGGTTCAGTCATCTTCATGGCTGATTTATGCCGCACAATCAGCAAAACTCATGAACTGGATTTCATGACGGTTTCCAGCTACGGTGGTGGTACTGTTTCCAGCCGTGATGTCCGTATCCTCAAAGATCTGGATGGTGAAATCCGTGATAAAGACGTCCTTGTGGTTGAAGATATTATTGATTCAGGCAATACCCTGAGCAAAGTCCTGGAAATACTCCAGACCCGTGGTCCAAACTCCATTGAACTGTGTACGCTGGTCAGCAAACCTTCACGCCGTGAAATTGATCTGGATGTCCGCTTTTTAGGTTTTGAAGTGGAAGATAAATTTATCGTGGGTTATGGGCTCGACTACGATCAGAAATACCGTCATATTCCATTTATTGGTGAAATTGGACTTTGATACAGTCATTGTCCATCTGAAAGCGGCGAAAGCCGCTTTTTTTTTAAATTTGTGTTTTTTTTATACAAAAAAGCAACATGTTTTTGCATTTAATCTCTGTTATCAGTTCTCAAATCATTCAATGATGTAAATACAGATATCATCACTAAATACATGATAAGAAAGGAGAGTGCAGATGTGGTCACTTATTGTTGCTATCGTGGTGGGTTTCATTGCGGGCTTAATTGCCCGTGCCATTCATCCGGGTGAAGATAAAGCAGGATTCATTGTTACGACTGTACTGGGGATTGCAGGTTCCCTGCTTGCGACCTATGGCGGTCGTTTACTGGGGCTGTATGCTGACAACTCAGCGGCTGGTTTTATTGCATCGGTTATCGGCGCGATTATTATTCTGTTTGTCTATAACTTCGTTGCCAAACGCACATAAGCCCGAACAGCTCTAAATGTAAAAAAGCACCTTCAAGGTGCTTTTTTACTGTGGTCAGCTTACAGACCGAATTCTTTCCAGATCTGTTCAATCTGTTCCGCAGGATAAGCACCCATTACTTTAAAGCCATTAGAAAAAATAATAGCCGGTGTTCCATTTAAACCCAGAGATTTACCCAGGCTTAAATTGCGGTCAATCGGATTTGCACATGATTTTTTCGATGCAGGCTGTATTCCTTTTGAAACCAGGTTTTCCCATGCCAAGGCTGGATTTTTTTCACAGAAAAGCTGTTTTGAAGGTGCTACAGACTGCGCTTTAATCGGGAAAATAAACGTATAGACCGTCACATCATTCAGTTTTTTCAGTTCAGCCTCAAGTTTCTGACAATACGGGCAATTTGGGTCAGAAAAGATCACCAGCTCGCGCTTGCCATTACCTCTCACACTTTTCACTGCATCTTTCAGCGGCAGTTTTTTCCAGTCGACAGTATTTTGCTGAATCATCAGGTTTTTAGTCAGATTCTGCTGATCTTTTAAACGGATCATGGAACCAACCAGGACATGCTGTGCATCTTCATTCAGATAAACCACCTGACCTTCCATTGCCCCACTGTAAATACCCTGCATTTCTGTGCTCTGGATATTTTCAATTTTCAGTTCTGGATTATTCTGTGCCAGATTCTTTCTGACTGTTTCTACATTTGCAGAACTCATACCTGAAATCAGTGCAGCCAGGGCGAAAATCATCGTTTTTTTCATCATGAATATGCTCATTCATTTTATAAGTCCGCACAGATTCTACGCATAATTTTTCATGTATGCATCAGTTTTAGCAGCATCTTTTTATTTCAGTTGCGTTTCACGTGGAACAGGATGAACCAGGATTAATTTCTACAGTGACATGAACAATTTCTTCATGAACTGACAGTACATTTCTAACCTGATCCGCCTCCAGTGGGACCTCCGTCTGCAAGACAAGAATACAGGAAAATTTACCTTTACCTACTTTCCATACATGAAGATCAGTGATCACTGCTGCAATATCCAGTTGCTTAATTATTTCACGGATTTCATCCGTAACAGGATGATCCATCTCTGCATCCAGTAATGTTTTAGCAGTTTCCTGAATCAATCCCCATGACCATTTCCCAACCAGCACAGCACCAATAATTCCAAGCAGTGCATCAAGAAAATCCCAACCAAAATATTTACCTGCGCATAATGCAACAATAGCCAATACCGAAGTAACAGCATCCGCAATCACATGTAAGAAAGCAGCTTTCTGATTTAAATCATGATGATGAACATGCTCGTGATGGTGATGGTGATGGTGATGGTGATCATCATGCAGTAACCAGGCACAGACCAGGTTAACAATCAGTCCAAGAACTGCAACTGGAATCGCCTCATTGTAATGAATCTGTACAGGATTCATCAGTCTTTCAACAGAGTGAAATGCCATAAATAAGGCGACAACCATCAACAGAACAGCACTACTGTATCCTGTCAGTATCTCAATTTTCCATGTTCTAAAGCAGAACCTAGGATCCGCAGCATAGTGTCGAGCAGCACGGTAAGCAATATATGCCATTCCCAATGCCAGCATATGTGAACTCATATGCCACCCATCAGCCAACAGAGCCATTGAGTTAAATATCCATCCACCCACAACTTCCAGCAACATCATAACTGCGGTTAAAATAGTGGCGATTAAAATACGTTTCTGTGCCAGTGGGTTCCCCTCATCAAACTGATGTGAATGGGTACGGAGATTTGAAATGTTTTGCATGTTAAGTGATTTTAAATATACTCCCCCATAGTATATTTTATTTCTGGAGAATCAGGTTGAGCCATTTACACCAGGATAAAAAAATTCTGAATCGGATAAAAAGATTGCAAGGACAGATCAATGCAGTTGAACAGTCTCTGCAACAACCAGAAAACAGCTGTATTGATCTTCTGCAACAGGTTGCAGCAGTCAAAGGTGCTGTAAATGGTTTGATGAATGAGCTGATAGAACAACATTTACGCCATCATGTAATCAATGAACAGACTGAAATCAATGAAGCTGAACTGGCTGAATTTATGAAATTACTGAAACGGTATGGCTGAACAGAGACAATACTGACTCAGGTTATTTTCAGAATGAATAAACATTTAAAATGGCAGCCTGAAGCTGCCATTTTTTCGGTATAAACAGATTCTGTATCTGTTGTTATTTTACAATTTCAATTTTTACAGCATCAATATCTGCAGGTTTATAACGGTGCGTATCAACTTCACCGGTTACTTTAATCTGAGTGCCTGGTGCCAGCTGTGCTGCTGTTGCCAGTTTATCATCAATATCCACCACAATATGACCACTTGCATCTTTGAGTTCATAATGTTCATTTTTGATCTGACGTACAACCGTACCTGTCAGTATGACTGCGGTCTCATCAGCAGCTTTCATTGCCTGAGCAACGGTCACTGCTTTTGCAGATTGAATGATGCGCAGGTCTTCCTCATCACCCGCCCATGTGGCAGTACTGAATGCAAAAAAGACCAGAAGTGCTGTCAGCGATTTTTTCATAGCGTCTACCTGTAATGGAGTGTTGAATACAGAATTCAGCTTAACCTGTTCAGAAAAACCTGTAAATTGAGCTTACACAACAACAGAACGCTGTCACAGAAATTTTCAGAAAATACAGTATCTAAAAGAATTTTTCAGATCACAGTATTTTACTTTCCGATACAGAAAGAACCGAAAATTTTTCCAAGCAGATCATCCGCACTGAAATCTCCAGTGATCTCTCCCAGTGCATTCTGAGCCAGTCTCAGAGACTCTGCCACCAGCTCACCGGCATTAAAAACCACAAGTTGCTCACGTGCCTCAGCCAGATAGTGCTGAGTACGCTTCATTGCGTCCAGATGACGTGTTCGGGCAATAAAGGTGTCTTCCTCAGGCTGGAATCCTGCATGCGCTGTAATGGCATCAATCAGCGCCTGAACGCCCATGTCCTGTCTGGCAGAGACCGTAATCTGTCTGAATCCATCCAGATCATTGATCTGAGGCTGTTCAGCAGTCAGATCACATTTATTACCGATCAGCATCAGCCGTTTAGGTTCAATATGCTCTGCAAAATAGTTCTTTGCCAGTTCAAGCGGGTTTTCACCCTGACTTAAATCATAGACCAGCAGTAACAGATCCGCCTGCTCAATTTCCTGAATCGCACGGCGGATACCTTCTTTTTCAACCACATCACCTGTTTCACGTAAACCTGCAGTATCCGTCAGGGTAATGGGTAAACCATTCAGGGTAATTTTTTCATGCAGAACATCACGGGTCGTTCCTGCTATATCGGTCACAATCGCCCTATCATTTCCAGACAGCGCATTCAGCAGGGATGATTTGCCTGCATTCGGTTTACCTGCAATCACAACCTGCAGCCCCTCACGCAGTAACTGTCCCTGGCGGGCAGACTGCTGAACTTTTGTGACTGAAGCCTGAACATCTTCCAGCAGCGCTAAAATCTTACCATCAGCCAGAAAGTCAATTTCCTCTTCAGGGAAATCAATCGCAGCTTCCACATGCAGACGCAGATGCACCAGTTTTTCCAGCACGGTATTGACCTTGACTGAAAAAGCCCCTTGCAGGGAACGTACCGCTGAACGGGCAGCCGCCTGAGAGCTGGCATCAATCAGATCAGCAATCGCTTCAGCCTGCACCAGATCCATTTTGCCATTTTCAAAAGCACGCATGGAAAATTCACCGGCTTTTGCTGCCACCGCACCCAGTTCAAGTAAACGGGCAAGCAATGCATTCTGAATGACAGGTCCCCCATGTCCCTGGAGTTCCACTACATCTTCACCGGTAAATGAATGCGGATTCGGGAAACAGATCACCAGTCCCTCATCCATCACTTCATTTTGCGCATCCATAAACTGACGGAAACCTGCAAAACGGGCTTTGGGTAATGCCTTCTGAGTCAGCTGTTCTGCAATGGCATAAGCTCTGGGTCCTGACAGACGAATCACCCCGACGCCACCACGGCCTGGCGGTGTTGCAATGGCTGCAATCGTCGTATTCAGAATCGGTGTGTTCATCTCATCAGTCTCTTGTTTCAGAAAATATGGGGTCAATAAAAAATCCGCCTAAGATTACCATCTTAAGCGGATTTATTCAGCTGTTGCTTTACTGTGGTTTTACAGCTCAGGCAGCTTCTCTTTTCAGACGTTCTTTTTCAACACTTTTGTTGATGAAAGACTGCTGAAGAATCGTGATCGAGTTGTTCACAATCCAGTACAGCACCAGGCCGGCAGGGAAGAACAGCATGAATACCGTAAACATGATCGGCATGATTTTAAATACTTTTGCCTGCATAGGATCAGTTGGCTGCGGGTTCAGCATCTGCTGAACAAACATGGTCACACCCATCAGTAACGGCAGGATAAACCACGGATCCATTGCAGATAAATCCTGAATCCAGAGCATCCACGGTGCATGACGCAGTTCCACAGATTCCATCAGTACCCAGTACAGTGCAAGGAAGATCGGCATCTGCAGTAACAGCGGTAAACAACCCGACAATGGATTGACCTGTTCACGCTTATACAATGCCATCATTTCCTGAGAGAAGCGCATACGGTCTTCACCGAATTCTTCTTTCATACGCTGCATTTCAGGTGCAATGACACGCATTTTTGCCATTGAGCGATAGCTTTTTGATGATAACGGCCAGAGAATCAGCTTCACCAGTACAGTCAACAGAATAATTGACCAGCCCCAGTTGCCTACAATGTTATGGAAGAACTGCAAACCAATGAACAACAGTTTAGCAATTGGCCATAACCATCCATAATCCACTGTCTGATTCAGCCCTACAGCCAGATCTTTCAGTTCAGACTGAATTTTTGGACCTGAATAGAACGTCGCACCAACTTCTGCTGTGGTTCCTGCAGGAACATTGAAGGTTGGTGAGCTGAATCCAATGATATTCATTTCATCAGCAGATTTACGTGATTCAAGTTTGGCACTGTAAGCCTGACCATTGGCCTGAGTCAGTTTCAGATCACCAGGAATCCATGCGCTGACAAAGTAATGCTGAACAACAGCAACCCATCCACCCTTAGCTTCAACACTGAGTTTTTCTTCATTGAAGTTTGCAAATTTCAGTTTGTTATAATGTTCTTCAGGTGTACCCCATGCGCCACCCAGGAATGTACCCAGTGTAAAAATACCCTGATCAGATTTTCCTGGATCTTCGGAGTTATCACGCTTGATCTGACCGAACATCTGTCCTTGCCAGTTCTGTGCACTGCGGTTGGTGATTTTATGGTTGACCACGACTGGATAATCACCTTCAGTAAAGGTGAATATTTTAGTGATTTCCACACCATCAGCAGTTTTAAGCACCATTGGAACAGTTAACTGTTTAACAATCTGTCCTTCTTTGGTTTTAACAGGTACGGCATCTGCCAGTGTATAAACAGATTTTTCTGTTTCATAAACAGGACGGCCACTGCGACCACTGTCTGGTCCATTCAGACCAATCAGACCGGACTGGGCAACATAAGTCCGTTTTGCATCACTTTCCAGCATGACAAAAGGCTGATCGCTGTCTTTGTTTTTATCATGATTAAGTAATTCAAGACGAACAATATCACCACCTTTGGGATTGATCCATAGATGATAAAGGTCGGTCTGTACTGAAATAAGCTGTTGACTTACAGGTGCTGTGACATTTTTTGCTGCCTGTTGAGTTGCAATATTTGCCTGTGGCACGTCAGAAGCTGCAGTTGCAACAGTCTGACCATTTGGCAGGTCAGCAGAAACATCATGAGAAACAACAGCCGTTTCCTGCTGTGCTTTGATGTCTGCCTGACCATAATCTTTCTGCCAAGCCAGAATAAGCAAATATGCGACGACAAACATGGCTCCAAGAATGGCAAACCTGGCCCATTGTTGCATATCTATTACCCCAAGTGGTTTGAGTGGTTCTGGTTCAATAAACGTTCACGAAAGGGTACAGCAACGTGAAGCATTTGAGAATCAATTTTCTGAAATGAAATAAAACGGACTGGTCGGGAGGGGACAGGGTCAAAACCTGAACCACCCCAGGGATGACAGCGGCAAACCCGTCTGGCAGCAAACCACACACCACGCACAGCACCATGCATATGGACTGCTTCCAGCGCATACTGAGAACATGTTGGAATATAACGACAGCGCGGTCCAAGCAAAGGACTGATCGCAATCTGATAAAAACGTATGAACCAATGCAGTAAACGAACCATTGGTTGTCTCTAATTTTGTGGGGAGGGAGGTGCTATTCTGGAATGCTTTCTGGCAATACGTTGTAATTTTTGCCAGGCAAATTGTAATTGCTGATGCAATTCATCATTGGAAACTGCTTCTATACCTGTTTTAGGCATAACCACAATATCCAGTAATTCCAATTGCTGCCGGTGCAGGCGAAAACTTTCGCGAGCAAGCCGTTTTACTCTGTTTCTTTCATGTGCACGACGCACTTTTTTCTTAGCAACAACAATACCCAAACGACTGTTCAGTTGTTCGGAAGGTTTTGCCAGAAAAAGAAAATGGGGTTGATGCACTTTAAAAAGCGCACCATCAAATACACTTTTATAATCCGCAGCACAGCGAATTCTGAGCGCAGGACTAAAACTGAAAAGTGGCATCACACCCAAGTCGGAACCCAACTGTTTAATAGATTAAACAGTTAAGCTGTGACGACCTTTTGCACGACGGCGAGCCAGGACCTGACGACCTGCTTTAGTAGCCATACGTGCACGGAAACCATGAACACGTTTACGTTTAAGTTCAGATGGCTGGAAAGTACGTTTCATATCGAAACTCCCAAATTGATCTTTCTATAAAGGTTCGCGAGTTTAGTGTTCATTGCTTGAGCTGTCAATGCAAAATCAGATATTCGCTAAAAATAAGCACTGTTTTAAATGTGTCAATACTTATAGGTACATATATAAAGAAAAAAACAAAATAAGTTATCAATAATGTATTTCATTGGATTATAAGGTAAAATAAGTTATCAGCAAGCATATCCTCAATCTTATCCACAGCTTGTGATCGTGATTTAAATTTAATTCTCTGAAATTCTGAATTTAAAAATTATGGAGACTTATCCCCAGAACTGGTCGCTCTATTAAATAAATTCAAATTTATAAATTTAAATTTATTCTTATTAGAGAGCTGTTTTTCTGTTGAAAACCCTATATTTATTATTTAAATCAATATCTTTTGTTGTGGATATCTATGTTATAACCCTGCCTGGGAATTGTGGATATCCTGGTGTGTTTATTTATCCACAGGTTGTGGTTTGAGTTATCCACAAGCAGTTGAATTTAAATTTATTGTATCTCCTGTTCCCTTTTTGAACGAAGTTGCTTAACTTTGTCATGACAGATGTGGATAAGCTGGTTAGAATGGCGACCCGCTCAGTTTGGCGGTGTTGTTTTTGAATTTAAATTTAAATGGAATGAACAGGGGTTACAC